>JABMLG010000009.1 GCA_013204985.1 Microbacteriaceae bacterium VKM Ac-2855 | reverse complement strand
CCCCGCCCAACGGATGAACCAACTGCTCGCAACCGCGACAGCAGACACCAGCGTTGCAACGACCACTTGACACTGCCGGGCGGTTCGGGGGGCGGTTCGTGCCTACCCGGGTTCCCGTCGGGCGTCGTGGTTGCGGGTTGTCGTGGCCCGGGTTGTCGCGACGCGTCCGTTTTGGGGCGGTTCGGGGCCGGTTCGTGCCCACCCGGGGCGTCGGGCGTCGTGGTTGCGGGTTGTCGTGGCCCGGGTTGTCGCAAGGCGTCCGTTTCGGGGCGGTTCGGGGCCGGTTTGTGCCCACCCCGGCTTCAGGATGGCGGCGTCCAGCCGCCGGCGATGAGTTTCGCGCGGATTCGGGCGACGGTCTCACCCGGATGCACGAAGTAGCCGTTCTTCCGGACGCGGACGAGACGCCATCCGGCATCGACGAACGCATCCCATCGTGTGATGTCACGGTCGTACTGCGCTTCGTCCGAACGATGCTGAGCGCCGTCGTACTCGACGATGGTGCGCTCCTTCCGATAGACCATGTCGCCGCGTCCGATGAAGGTTCCGTTCTCGTCGAAGATGTCGACGTTGAGTTCGGGCGCGGGCAGACCGCTTCGGATGATGAGCAGACGCAAGAGTGATTCCATCCGCGACTCAGCGCCCTTCTCCATCAGATGCACCGCTCGCTGGAGTTTGCCCCGGCCCGGTCCTTGGAACTCCAACAGCCGTTCGACGAGAACGTCCCGCGGGATTGCAGGCCTTCTTCGGCCGAACGCATCGACGGCGCCGTCGCGGAGGAGTGCATCCCCGGCTGCAACAAGATCGTCGACATCGAGCCGGGAGGCGAGAGCGCAGAGTGTCGACAGTGCGTCGGCCACCGGGTGGCCGAGCAGGTTCTCCACCCGCACCTTCGGGTCTTTGCAGTGATGGCCGGTTACACCCGGGCGGCGCATCGCTCTGGACGGTGCCGGGGTGCTGACATGCAATCCCTCGGACGGGTCGTATCGAGCGGGAAGGGGGAGCGCATGCATCCGGGCCGCCGTGTCGTGGGAGAAGTACTGCTCGGAAGACATCACGAGACGGAGGTCGGCCATGCGGTCTCGGAGATCTACGGCTGTGTGTCGGGAGCGGAGGCCGTGGTGCGGCCGCACCAGATCATCCGCGCGGAGCCGTTTCTCGCCGATTCCGTGTGCGGTTGCGTCAGAGGATCGAAAGGCGTGCGGCAGGTCATCGGGGAGGGCTTTGCGGCTCATCGAAGCATCGTGCCGTGAGTTGCGCGTCGTCCGCGAAAGTTATCCACAGGCCGAAGCCCGGGTTGTCGAGAACCGTCCGGATCGTGGGGGTGGGAGGGCGATTCGTGACAACCCGGGCTGTCGGGGTGTGGGCCGGGGGTTGGGCCGGGGTGTCGGGGTTGGCGAGAACCGTCCGGAACGTGCCGGGGGAGGGCGGTTCGTGACAACCCGGGCTGAGAGGGTGAGCCGCGCCCGCGCCCGCCCCCGCGCCCGCACCAGCGGCCGGAACGCACCCGCGCCGACGTGCCGCCCCGCCCGACCGCATGCGTCGGCGCGCATGGGCTGGTGAGAGGATGGGAGGCGTGTCCGAACGAAGCCGTCCGTCTGTTTTCTGGGTCCTCGCCCCTCTCGTCGTCCCGCTGATGAACGTGGCGGTCAAGATCCGCATCCGTGACGGTGCGAAGCTGCCGAGCGAGGGTGCGTTCGTTCTCGCGCCGAACCATTACTCCGAGATCGATCCCGTGATCATGGGCATGGCCGTCTGGCGACTCGGCCGGGCGCCGCGGTTCCTGGCCAAGGCCGGCCTCTTCAAGGCACCCGTGGTGGGGGCACTGCTGCGCGCCTCCGGTCAGATCCCGGTCGAGCGCGGCGGATCCGTTCGCGGCAGCGAGCCGCTCAAGGCCGCGAAGGAGCTCGTCGACAAGGAGCAGTCGATCATCATCTACCCCGAAGGATCGCTCACTCGAGACCCCGATCTGTGGCCGATGCGCGGCAAGACCGGCGCGGTCCGGATGGCGCTCGAACACGATCTGCCGGTCATCCCCGCCGCACACTGGGGCACCCAGAAGGTGATGGCCCGCTATTCGAAGAAGATCAGCTTCTTCCCGCGCAAGACGATTGACGTCATCATCGGTGACCCAGTCGACCTGTCTGCATTCCGCGGACGCAGCCTCGATTCGGCCACCCTGAACGAGGCCACCGCCGTGGTGATGGCCGCGATCACCGGCCTCGTCGAGCAGCTGCGCGGTGAGAAGGCGCCCGAGAAGCGCTGGAATCCAGCCGAGCACAACCAGAAGGGGACCGGGCGTTTTGACTCCTAGCAGCCGCGGAACGAAGAAGCCCATCCCCGTGCCTCGGCGCGTGGCGGTCATCGGCGCGGGCAGCTGGGGAACCACGTTCGCCAAGATCCTGGCCGACGGCGGTTCGGATGTGGTGATGTGGGCGCGGCGGGCGGAACTCGCGAAGGAGATCACCGAGGCGAAGCGCAACAGCGATTACCTTCCGGGGATCAATCTTCCGCGCAACATCCGGGCGAGCAGTCGGATCGAGGAGGCGCTCGAGGGCGCCGACCACATCTACCTCTCCATCCCGAGCCAATCGCTCCGGTCGAATCTGGAGGCTCTCGCACCGGCGCTCACCGAACGTACCGTCCTCGTGAGCCTGATGAAGGGTGTAGAGAAGGGCACGGGCCTGCGGATGAGTGAGGTGATCGCACAGGTGCTGCCGATCGATCCCTCGCGCATCGCCGTCGCCTCGGGGCCGAACCTCGCGCTCGAGATCGCCAAGGAGCAGCCGACCGCGGCGGTGATCGCCTCGGCCAGCCTCGAGACGGCGCAGGAGGTCGCGATGGCTGCGACCAATCGCTACTTCCGCTCCTATGTGAACACGGATGTGATTGGCACGGAGTTCGGCGGCGTGCTGAAGAATCTGATCGCCGTCGCGATCGGCATCGTCGACGGCGTCGGCTACGGCGAGAACACGAAGGCGTCGATCCTCACGCGCGGCTTGGCCGAGATGACGGACTTCGCCGTCGCGTACGGAGGGGAGGCCTCCACCATGTCCGGGCTCGCCGGACTGGGCGACCTGATCGCCACGTCGAGTTCATCGCTCTCCCGCAACAACACCGCCGGTCGGCTGCTCGGTCAGGGCTACAGCTTCGCCGACGTCGTGAAGACGATGCAGCAGACCGCAGAGGGACTCGCCTCCGTCGCCCCCGTGCTCGAGCTCGCGCACGCCCGCGGCGTCGACATGCCCATCGTCCGTCAGGTGTCCCAGGTCCTCGCCGGTACGCTCGATCCGAAAGACATCGCGCCGCATTTGACGACCGATTCGGACGAGCCCCAGGGCGAAAGGAACCTCGATGACCAGCAAGCTCGTAGTGGCCGTTCTTTTTGGAGGCCGTTCAAGCGAGCACTCGATCAGCTGCGCGACGGCGGCGGGGGTCCTTCGGGCGATCGACCGTGACCGTTATGACGTGATCCCGATCGGGATCACGCGGGCCGGAGCGTTCGTGCTCGAGGATGACGATCCCGAGAAGTTCGCCCTCGATCGCGCCGCCCTCCCCGAGGTCGTCGACAACGGCTCCCGGGTGCACTGGCCGGAGTCGACCCTGTCGCGCACGATCACCGTGACCGAGGCGGATGCGACTCGGTCGCTCGGAGACATCGACCTGGTCTTCCCCATCCTGCACGGTCCGTTCGGCGAGGACGGCACGATCCAGGGCGTGTTCGAACTCCTCGATCTGCCGTATGTGGGCTCGGGAGTGCTCGCCTCCTCGCTCGGGATGGACAAGCACTTCACCAAGACGGTTCTGCGCGCAGCGGGTCTCGCCGTCGCCCCGTGGTACACGGTGACCGCGGCGGAGTGGCGCGAGAACCCGGACGATGCTGTCGAGGCGCTCGGTGATCTCGGGCTGCCCGTGTTCGTCAAGCCTGCGCGCGCCGGTTCCAGCGTCGGCGTGAGCAAGGTCACCTCTCGCGAAGGCCTCGACGCCGCGCTCGAAATCGCTTTCCGCGAGGATACCCGGGTGCTGATCGAAGCCGCCGTGATCGGTCGAGAGGTCGAGATCGGTGTTCTCGGCGGGCGGCGCGGCCACAGAGCACGTGCCTCCGTCGCCGGCGAGATCGTCGTCACCGGCCGCGACTTCTACGACTTCGAGGCGAAGTACCTCGATGCGCCCGGAATCGAACTCGTCTGCCCGGCCTCGATGACGCCGGACGAACTCGAGCGGATGCGGGCGCTCGCACTGCAGGCGTTCGAGGCGATCGGCGGCGAGGGACTCGCGCGGGTGGACTTCTTCCTGACCGCGGACGGCTTCGTGGTGAACGAGATCAACACGATGCCCGGCTTCACGCCCATCTCGATGTTCCCGACCATGTGGCAGGCCACAGGCGTGAGCTACCCCGAGCTGATCGACGAGTTGATCGCGCTCGCCCTGGAGCGCTGAGACCGCAGGATCAGGGCGTCGGCGCGCTGGTCGGAGTCTCCTCGATCCCGCTGCCCACGGCGGTGCACGCCCGGGTCTGCGGGATCACGGACACGGCGCTGCCCAGCTCTGTCAGCGCATCCGCCGCCGAGGCCTTCCCCTGGTCGATGACGACGTTCACGGCCGGTTCGCGACCGTAGGTGGTCAGGCTGTAGATACCGTTCTCGTCGTTCGAATCGTCGACGATCCAGTCGACGTCGCTGTAGGTGACGCACAACAGCGTCGTCGGCGCGGGCACGGCGACGCCGCAGTGCAGGATGATCGACGCCGGATCTCCCCACGCGGCGGTCGCCTGCGCGTTGGTCTCCCGCCCGCTCTGGCCGGCGACCTCGTCGGGCAGCCGGACGCTCATCGCGGCGCACGCGACGTTCGTGGCATCGTCCGCGGGTTCGAGCGCGACGCTGGCGCTGCATCCGCTGAGCAGGAGGGCGGCGGCGAGGAGGCCGCCGATGGCGAGAACGGAACGGCTGGACATCAGGGCCAGGCTACCGTTTGAAGCATGGCACCCCCTTCAAGCGACGACGCCGCAGCCCGCCCTACGCTCGCCGATCTCAGCGAGGGTGACGTGCTCGCGCGGATTCTGCCGAGAATGCGCAGCGGAGCGGATGCACTGATCGGACCGGGTGACGACGCGGCCGTCGTCCGCGCCGAGGACGGTCGCTTCGTAGTGACGACCGACATGATGGTGCACGGTCCCGACTTCCGCCTCGCGTGGTCGACTCCGTTCGAACTCGGCTGGAAGGCGGCCGCCACGAATCTCTCGGATGTGGCCGCGATGGGCGCCAGGCCGACGGCTCTCGTCGTCGCGATCGCCGCGCCCTCGACCACTCCCGTGGACGTGCTCGAAGGCATCGCGGACGGCCTCACCGCGGGCTGCGCCGCGTTGTCGCCGGGTTGCGGGATCGTCGGGGGAGACCTCTCCGCCTCGGCGACCCTGACGCTCGCGATCACGGCGTTCGGCTCACTGGACGGTCGCGATCCCGTGCTTCGCTCAGGCGCGCATCCCGGCGACATCGTGGCGGTCGCCGGAGTGCTGGGCCACGCCGGCGCGGGCCTGCGCCTCCTGTTCGAGCGCGGTCGTCGAGACGGGGAAGCGGATGCCGAACTCGCCGACGGCCTGCGCGAGCGGCACCCCGAGGTCCTCGCGGCTCAGCTGGCACCCGCACCGCCGATCGCGGCGGGCACGGCCGCCGGTGGCCGCGCGAGCGCCATGATGGACGTCTCCGACGGCCTGGTGCTCGACGGGCGACGAATGGCCACCGCGAGCGGCGTGCTGATCGACTTCGACTCGGCCGCGATCGATGCCGCGGCGTCACCGTTGACATCCTTGCCGGGAATCGACGCCGCCGTCGCCCGCACCCTCGTGCTGGGCGGCGGCGAGGACCACGCGATGTTGGCGTGCTTCCCGCCGGGCGTGGCGCTTCCCGACGGTTTCGAGCAGATCGGGCGCGTGGGCGAGGGCGGCCCGGAGGTGCTTCTGGATGGGCATCCACTGCACGACCGGTTCGGTTGGGACCCTTATCTGGGCTGGGACGGCGGGGTCGGCTGAGCCCACCAGACCACGGTCTCGCCGTAGTCCTTGCGTCGCTCCGGTTCCAGACCGGCGGGCCAAGCCGGTTCGGGCGTGCGGGAGCTGCGCTCGACGACGACCACCGCATCCTCGACGAGCCACGGCAGCAGAGCGACGAGGTCCGCCGCCAACTCGGCCTCGCCGAGCTCGTACGGCGGGTCGATGAAGACGAGGTCCACATCCGCCGCGCCACCGCGCTCGAGGTATGGTCGGACGGCCTGTACCACGACGTTCACGTCGGGTGCGTCGGCGGTTGCGGCACCGACGACGGCGCTCGCGTTGCGACGCGCGACCTGGGCGGCCGCCGCACTGCGCTCGACGAGACGCACCATCCGGGCTCCGCGACTCGCGGCTTCGAGGCCGAGGGCACCGGACCCGGCGTAGAGGTCGAGAACGACGGCCCCCTCGATCGCGTCGCGAGCCTCGAGGGCCGAGAAGATCGCTTCGCGCACACGATCGCTGGTGGGGCGGGTGCCGGACTTGGGCACGCGCAGGGTCAGGGAGCCGGCGAACCCGGCGATGATCCTCGTCACGGATCGAGCCTAAAGCGCGCGGTGCCGCCTGGGCGTCATGGGGAAATCCTGAGTAGGCGGCGTCCGAAGGGTCCGTCGTGCCTGTGCGCTGTCAGAATCATGGAACGCGCTGTCTGAGCGATCCGGACCGAGCGTCCGGACGGTCTCCAGGATGGCGGCACGACGGTCGGGCGCAAGCAGGGAGACTCCATGAGCGGACAGATGCACGGCACACTCGATTCCTCCGACCGTCCGATCGAAGAGACCGCATCGCCGATGTCGCGCGAGCAGTTCACTGCGCACTGCACGGCGATCCTCCGTAATCTCGGCAGCGTCATCGACGGCAAGGACGCCGAGCTGTCGATGGCGCTCACGGTCTTTCTCGCGGGCGGCCACCTCCTGATGGAGGACGTACCGGGCGTCGGCAAGACGGTCCTGGCCAAGGCGCTGGCCGCCTCCGTCGACGGCAGCGTCTCGCGCATCCAGTTCACTCCCGATCTGCTGCCGTCGGATGTCACCGGCGTCTCGATCTACAACCAGGCGAGCCGCGACTTCGAGTTCAAGCCCGGCCCGGTCTTCGCGAACATCCTGATCGGCGACGAGATCAATCGCGCTTCCCCGAAGACGCAGTCCGCGCTGCTCGAATGCATGGAGGAGCGGCAGGTCTCGGTGGACGGCGTCACTCATCTGCTGCCGCGACCGTTCGCGGTCGTGGCGACGCAGAACCCGGTCGAGATGGAGGGCACCTATACGCTGCCCGAGGCTCAGCGCGACCGTTTCATGGCGCGTCTCTCGATGGGGTATCCCGACGAGCGCGCCGAGCTCGCGATGATCCGCACTCGCGACGCGCGAAGCCCACTCGATGCGCTGAGGCCGGTGGTCTCGCGAGACGAACTCGAGCGGATGATGGACTACGTGCAGACCGTGTACGTCGCGCCTCCGGTGCAGGAGTACGTGGTCGCGATCATGCAGGCGACACGGCGCGATGCGGAACTCCGCCTGGGCGCGAGCCCGCGCGCCACCCTCCAGCTCATCGCGGCGGCCAAGGCGCTCGCGGCGATCTCGGACCGCGACTTCGTCGTGCCCGACGACATCGACACTCTCGCGGTGCCTGTGCTGGGACACCGCCTCCTCACGGCGACTCGCTTGCCCGGTCGGGCCTCCGTCTCGGCGGCGCACACCGTTTCGGAGATCATCCAGCGCATCGTGGTGGCCACTCCGGTGCCGTTCAGCGGCCGCGCAGGGGCGTGAGGTGCGACTGCTGCACCGGATCCGCATCCGCGGAGTAGCACCGACCGCGCGCGGCTGGACGATGCTTCTGCTGGGAGTGGTCGCTTTGCTCGTCGCTCCCGCCATCGCGGTCCGCGAACTGCTCTTCGTCGCGTTCGTGCTGCTCGGACTCCCGCTGGGATCGTGCGTGTCGCTCGTGCTCTCCCCGATCAGACTGACCGTGCAGCGCGCCTTCGAACCGAGGGTCGTCGCCGTCGGCGATGTCGCGACGGTGTCGGTGACGCTGCAGAATCGGGGAGCGGCGTTGCGTTCCGAACTCGCCGCGGACGATGTGCTCAGCCGTGCCGAGACCGACGGCGCGGTGGACGAGCCGGTCGCGGAGGGGCGCTTCGTCGTTCCGGGGCTCGCCGCGTCGGGCGGCACCGGAAGTCGTGTCCTCGCTCGCTACCATCTCCCGGCACGTCGCCGGGGGGTGCATCGTCTCGGTCCGCTCCGGTTGCGGCGCGTTGACGTGCTGGGCCTCGCCGAGCGGATCAGCGACGTCGGCGACGCGCAGCCGTTCGTCGTGACCCCACGAACGGTGCCGCTCGAGAGCGACGTGCTCGACGCCTACGGCGTCGGAGGATCCAGCCCGGTCGCGCATCCTATGGCCGGTGCCGGTGCGGACGACGTGATCCCTCGGGACTATCGACCGGGCGACGCGATGCGCCGAGTTCACTGGCGCGCCAGCGCACGAACCGGCGAGTTGAAGGTGCGCCAGGACGAGCAGAACACGGATCCGCACGCCTGGGTGCTGCTGGAGACGCGGTCCGACCGACTCGGAGACGACGGCGACGATCTCGAGTGGGCGGTCTCGATGGCTGCGTCCCTCGCGGTGCACCTGATCGAGCGCGGTTTCGAGACGCACCTGGTCGAGACGGCGAACACGCGCACCGACCCCGGACGCGTGAGCGACGAGATCGAGTACGCCCACGACGTGCTGCTGCACCTCGCCCGCGTGCGTCCGCTCGGATCCGGCTACGAGATCGACGCCCCGGCTCGGATCGCTGACGAAGTGCGCGATGCGGGCGGAGGTCGCCCCGTCATCGCGATCCTCGCCCACCTCACCGAGAGGGACCTCACCGCGCTCGGCTCCGTGGCCGTCCTCGCCCGCCCGGCGATCGCGTTCGTGCTCGGCGATCGTCGAGCCGAGACGTCCGCGCTGAGCGCGCTCGGTTGGTACGTCGTCGTCGTCGACGAAGGCACACCGGTCGATGACGCGTGGTCGATGGCGCTGGCGATGCGGGTGCTCGGATGAGCGCCGCGGTTTCGTCCGACTTCGATCCGCGGGCCGGTTCTTGGACGATCAGCGCGGGGCTTTGGATCGCCATGGTCGGCTCCGCATCCGGAGTCGGCCGGCTGCTGGTGGGCACGGACTGGCTGATCACCATCGCCCTGGCGTCGGCCGTCGTTCTCGGGATCCCGGCTCTGGCACGAGCGCCGCGCGCGCATCCGGTGCTGCCGCCGCTGCTCGGGTTCGCCGCCACGGTGGCGACGATAACCGTTCTGTATCTGCCCGGTGCCGCGTTGCTGCTGCTGATTCCCACCACGGGGTCGCTGGATGAAGCGGCGCTCGTGGCGCAAGACGGACTCGCATCCATCGCGAGTCAGGGGCTGCCGGCGATCGCGGACAACGGGATCGCCTTCCTCCTCGTCGGGGGTGCGCTGGTTCTCGCCTGGCTCGCCGATGTCTTCGCCTTCACCGTGCGGGTGCCCGCATCCACCGGGGTACTTCTGCTCGCGCTGCTCGCGGTGCCCGTGGTGATCGATCCGAGCGATGTCTCGTGGTCTGCGCTGGTGATCACGACGATCGGGTACGCGATGGTCCTCGCCGGGGCGGCGGCGCTGCGGCGCCGGTCGCGGGCGCGCATCCGCACGGCGAAGGCGCCAGCGGCGGCCATCGTGGCCGTTGTGGTCGTCGTCGCGGCGGGCTTCGCCAGCGCGGCTCCCGGCTATGCACGCTCGCCGTTCTCCTCCGGCGTGTCCGGAACCTTATTCAACGGCAGCATCGACCCGGTCGTGGCGCTCGGTGACGACCTGCGCCGCCCCAATGCCGTGACGGTGCTGGAGTACTCGACAGCGATCAGCACGCCGGTCTACCTCCGGGTGCTGAGCATCGCCGACTTCGACGGAGAGAACTGGGCTCCAACCGACCCCGGCAGCGGCGACTCGGTCGGGCTCGACGCCATCGAGCCGCCGGATGGGCTGAGTGCAGCCGTCGAGCGGACGGTGCAGCCGGTCACGGTCGAGATCGACACCCTGCGCAGCCGATGGCTGCCGGTACCGTACCCGCTGGAGGCCGTCGACGGAATCTCCTCGGCCTGGCGCGCCTCGTCGGAGGACGGTTCCGTCAGCTCGCCGGGCACCACTCGCCTCGGTGACGACTACACCGCCGATGCGCTGGTGCTCGCCCCGAGCGACGCCCAGCTCGCCGACGCCGACCCCGTCGGTGCCGGTTTCGAGCGTTACCTGGCTCTTCCGGATGATGTCCCCCCGATCGTGCGACAGACCGCTGAGACCGTCGCGGCGGATGCGCAGACCCCGTATGACCGCGCTCGAGCGCTACAGGCCTACTTCCGATCCGCCGAGTTCACTTACTCGGAGGACACTCCGGCCGAGGAGGGCTACGACGGCGACGGGGTCGGGGTGCTCGCCGCGTTCCTCGAGGTCAAGGCCGGCTATTGCGTGCACTACGCCTCCGCCATGGCCGTGATGGCCCGTCAGCTCGGCATCCCCTCGCGTCTGGCGATGGGCTACCAGCCCGGGACGAACATTCCCTCCAGCGGCTCGGACACCTCGCGTTTCCGCGTGTCATCCTCCGATCTGCACGCGTGGCCCGAGCTCTACTTCGCGGGCGTGGGCTGGTTGCCGTTCGAGCCCACCCCCAGCCGCGGCGCGCCCGCGGCGTACACCCTGCCCTCGAGCACGTCGACGTCGGCTGCCACGGCGCCCGGCGCCGAGACGAGCGCCCCCGAGCAGTCCTCGGACCCGGCGGCGCCCGTCTCGGCGACACCCACCGCGGCCTCGACGTCGACGACCGCCGCGACCGCGTCGAGCGGATCGACTCTCCCGGTTCCGCTGTTCTGGTTGCTCGCGGCTGTTGTGCTGTTGTTGATGCCGAGTCTCATTCGAACCGCCCAACGAGCGGCACGGCGTCGCCGGGCGGCGACGGGTTCGGCCGAGGCTGTCTGGGAGGAGGTCGTCGCCGTCGCGCGCGATGTCGGAGTACCCATCGACGACGGCGAAACACCTCGAGCGATCGAAGCGGTGCTCGCAGCCGCGATGGCGCGTGGCGCGGGCGCGGCACCGGCGGTCGGGTTGGCCGCGCTGCGCGAGGCGGTGGAGCGCGAACGGTACGCGAACGCGAGCGGTGCGGGATTCGCATGGGATCGGCGTGAGCCGCTCGTCGCCGCCCTGCGAGCGACGACGACGCCGATCGCGCGACTATTCGGCACCGTCTTGCCGCGCTCCTTCGTCGGCGTCGCGGTTCGAGCGCGGCGGGCCGAATTATGATCGCTAGGTGACAGCCGAACTCCCCGATCCGCTCGACGCCAAACTCGCGCCGCTGATCGGTTCTCGCACGGCCTCCGTGATCACCAAGGCGTTCGGGTACGAAACGGTCGGCGAGTTCCTCGGCCACTACCCCCGGCGCTACGCACGCCGGGGCGAGTTGACAGACCTCTCCCGCCTGCCCCTCGGCGAAGACGTCACGATCGTCGCCGAAGTGCTTTCGGTGACGAGACGAGAGATGAAGGCCCGCCGCGGCGACATCCTCGAGGTGATCATCTCGGACGGCTCCGGCGAAGTCTCCCTGACCTTCTTCAATCAGAAGTGGCGGATGAACGAGCTGCATCGCGGTGCGCGCGGCATCTTCGCGGGAAAGGTGTCCTCGTTCCGGAACCAGCTGCAGTTGGCGCATCCCGTGTACAAGCTCTTCGACCACGACGCATCGGCGGAGTCGACCGACCGGTCCAGTGACGCCGCCGCCTTGGCGAAGGACTGGGCGGAGCACCCGATCCCCATCTACCCGGCGACCAACACGATCGCGAGTTGGCAGATCCAGGCGGCGATGGGCGTCGTGCTCGATGGTCTGGGAGCCGTGCCCGACCCGATGCCCGACGCCATCCGCAACCGGCTCGGGCTGATGGATCTGCGCGCCGCGCTCGAGCTGATCCACCGCCCGGCTCACGATGGCGACGAACGGGTGGCGAAGGAGACGCTCACTTTCCACGAGGCGTTCCTGCTCCAACTCGCGCTGCTCGAGCGACGGGTCGAGCTCCGCAGTCTCGTCTCGACCCCGCGGATCGCGCAGCCGGGCGGGCTGCTCGCGCGCTTCGACGACGCGCTCGCCTTCACCCTGACGGGCGATCAGAGCCGTGTCGGTGACGAGATCGCGTCTGACATCGGCGGATCCTCACCGATGAGCCGTCTCGTGCAGGGAGAGGTCGGTTCGGGTAAGACACTCGTCGCCCTGCGCGCGATGCTCACGGTCGCCGAGAGCGGTGGACAGGCCGCTCTGCTCGCGCCGACGGAAGTTCTCGCCGCTCAGCACCTGCGCTCGATCGTCGCCACGCTCGGCCCGCAGCTGTCGGCCGAACTGGTTCCGACCCTGCTCACCGGTGGTCTCGGCGCGGCCGAGCGGCGATCGGCACTGCTGCGGATCGTCTCGGGCCACGCGAAGATCGTGGTCGGCACTCATGCACTGCTCGGTGACTCCGTGACGTTCTTCGATCTGGGCCTGGTGGTCATCGATGAGCAGCACCGCTTCGGCGTCGATCAGCGGGAGACGTTGCGGCGCAAGGGCGCGACGCCGCCTCACGTGATGGTGCTGACCGCGACGCCGATCCCGCGCACCGTCGCAATGACGGTCTTCGGTGATCTCGATACGTCGACCATCCGCGAACTGCCGGCGGGCCGTCCCGGCATCTCGAGTTTCGTGGTCGGCCTTGCCGATAGCGGTGGCCTCATCGTTCGGGCGTGGCAGCGTGCGGCCGAGGAGATCGACAAGGGGCACCAGGTCTACATCGTGGCTCCGGCGATCGAGCCGAGCGACACCGAGGGGGAGGATGCGGACGGGTCGGCGCCGACGAGTGACGAGGGCGAGAAGCCGCGGCCGCTGACCACCGTGGCCGCGACCATTTCGGGCGTGCGCGGGCATCCGCTGCTGAAGCGCTACCGGTCCGCCGTGCTGCACGGGCGGATGAGCTCCGACGAGAAGGACGCGACGATGCGGGCGTTCTCGCGCGGAGAGATCGACATCCTGGTCTCGACCACCGTGATCGAGGTGGGAGTCGACGTGCCGAACGCCTCCATGATGATCATCATGGACGCCGAGCGCTTCGGCGTCTCCCAGCTGCACCAGCTGCGCGGGCGCATCGGGCGGGGCGGGGTCGCCGGCGTGTGCCTGTTCGTCACCGCGGCCGCCCAGGGGTCGCTGGCGCGCGAGCGCGTGGAGGCGGTCGCGGCGACACTCGACGGATTCGAGCTGGCTCAGGTCGACCTCGAACTCCGGCGCGAGGGCGACGTCCTCGGGCTCTCGCAATCGGGCGGACGCTCGTCGCTGCGCCTCCTGCGGGTGGTTCAGGATGCCGAGCTGATCGCCCAAGCGCGCGCGATCGCCTCCGTGCTCCTCGACGACGATCCGTCGCTGGCCGGCCATCCTCGGCTCCGGGCCGCGCTCGGCCGTCGGGTGCGCGAGCGCGACCGCGAATTCCTCGCCAAGTCCTGAGTCGCGTCAGCCGTTCGACGCGGTGCGCACGCGGTTGTGCCGGGCGAGACCGAGAACCGCGGCGACCGCCGAGGTGATGGCGGCGGCGGTTGCGACGATGCTCAGTGTCAGAGCTGCGATGATCACGAGGAAGCCGCCCGGGCGCTCATTGTCGATGTAGCTTCCGAGTTCCGGGTCCCACTCCAGCCACGACGCACCGTAGGCCATTCCCGCGGCGTACAGGACGGGCACCGCGATCCCGGATGCCGCAGCAATCAGGCCGAAGGTGAGCGGGGTCCACCGCGGCAGGGTCGGAGATGCCCTCCGCGTCGGGCCGGCGAGCGCCAAGAGCCCGATCCCCGTCGTGAAGACGACGAGCGTCACGATCAGGGCGAGGGCCGCGAGTTCGTAGCCCATGACGGAGGCGATGACCGAGGCGAGACTCACCGCGATGGCGACGGCGACGCATCCGCGACCGAGCGCTCGGACAACCGGCCGATCGTCGTCTCCATGCGCGCTCATGCCTTCATCGTCGGCGATCCGTTCTCGCAGCGCTACCCGCATCCGATGAACGGAGGGGGATTCGATGTCGTCGCCCTAATGCCCGACGCTCGACAGGGTGTCCAGTACTTGCCTCGTACCCGGCGCGGCCCCAATGTGGTGGGATGCAGACGTTGCAGCCGCCCGTGCCGATCGCGGGGCACGCGCAATTCGGTCCCCTCGCCGGGCTGATCGCGCAGCCGTTCCTGCATCCGGTCGCGCGCTTCACCTGGGGTCGCACGGAGCGTCCTGGTTGGTGCGAAGCGCGGTACCGACTCCGTTCCGAGACACGGTTGGCAGACGGTTCCGTCAGAACCACGGTTCAAGAGACCGCGATGCGCCTCGAGTCCGTCGTCGAGGCGCACCTGGATGCCGAACGTGCCCGCAGTGACGCACCGATGCGTACCCGATCGATCGCGTGGAGCGACATCGCGATCACCTTCGATGGTGCGCGGGAGCCGGCCCGGCACGCCATCGAGGACGGCTACGAGATCGTGGCCTTCCGATTCGGCGATCGGATCGCGAGCAGCATCTTCTCGGTCTTCGACGCCGTGCGGATCGACTCGCGTTTCCGGACCGCCTATCGCGGCGAAGCACTGGCCTGAACCGCCGGTCGAGCTCTGCTGCACGCGATCATCCGTCGAGCGGCAGGTGAATCGATCAGCCGGATCGGCTCACCGCTCTAGGGTGGAGGACATGCATCGAATCGCCGTGGTCCCTGGCTCGTTCGACCCCGTCACCCTCGGTCACCTCGATGTGATCGAGCGTGCTGCCCATCTGGTCGACGAGTTGCACGTGGTCGTGGTGCACAATCCGGGGAAGAACGCCTTGCTGCCGATCACGCAGCGGGTTTCGCTGATCGAGAAGGCCGTGGCGGAGGCGGGCATCGAGGGTCGGATCGTCGTCGCCTCGTGGAGCATGGGCCTGCTCGTGGACTACTGCACCGATGTCGGCGCGAGCATCCTGGTGAAGGGCATTCGCTCGCAGGTCGACGTGGCCTACGAGACACCGATGGCGATCGTGAATCGCAACCTGGCCGGCGTCGAAACCGTCTTCCTCCTGCCGGAACCCGCGCACGCCCATGTGTCGAGCTCGTTGGTGCGCCAGGTCGCGGGACTCGGTGGCGACATCGCTCCCTACGTTCCGCCGGTGGTCGCCCGCTTCCTGCAGGAGGGCTGAGCCGTCGTGGCGCGGCAGCGTGTGCAGGCGTGGGCTCTCGACGGGATTCCCGAGGTGCGCAGTGGGGATGACCTGCTCACGCTCGTCCTCGCGGCGATCGATCTCGCCGATCTCGACGATCGGCCGGTAGACGGCGACGTCCTCGTCGTCACCAGCAAGATCGTCTCGAAGGCGGAGGGACGTGTCGTCGCGGCGGCGGACCGCGAAGATGCCATCACCGCGGAGACCGTGCGGGTCGTCGCCACCCGCGTTCACCCCGGTGGTGTCACTCGGATCGTTGAGAACAGGCTCGGCATCGTGGCGGCGGCAGCTGGAGTGGATGCCAGCAATGTCGACGAGGGAACCGTGCTGCTGCTGCCTCTGGATCCGGACGCCTCGGCCCGGGCGCTCTGTGCAGGACTGCGCGACCGGTTGGGGGCACGGATCGGCGTGATCGTGAGCGACACGCTGGGCCGCCCCTGGCGGATCGGTCAGACCGACGCCGCGATCGGTGCCGCCGGCATCCGCGTCGTCGACGATCTTCGCGGCGGAACCGATGCGCACGGTCGCCCGCTCGTGGTGACGATGGCTGCGGTGGCCGATGAGATCGCGGCGCTCGGCGACCTGGTCAAGGGCAAGAGCAGCGGCCGACCCGTCGCCGTCGTGCGCGGGCTGGGCCACTATGTGGCCGATCTGGACGCGCCGGGTGCACGGACACTGACCCGCACCGGACCCGAGGACATGTTCCGGCTCGGCACGGCGGAAGCGTACGCGGAAGGCTACGCGGAGGGTCGTAGCGCGGGCGCCGACCGCTGAGCCCGGAGCCGTCGATCAGCGGGGTGGCCGGATCAGCTCCCGCTCGAACGCCTCGGTGAGGTCGTGATCGATCGGTAGGGGAACGCCGTCGACATGCCGGATGGGGATCGCGCGACGCGTGCTCGAGACCAGCCACGCGGCGTCCGCTGCGATCAGATCGGGCTCGCGAAGCCACGTCCGTGCCGATCGGAGGCCCGAGGCCACCCCGATGTCGAGGAGGCGGGTCACGGTTGTGCCGTCGAGGATGCCGGCTTCACCGTGCGGGGTACTCAGCACGCCCTCGCTGAGGACGAGGAGGGAAGACGTGGCTCCCTCGAGCAACCAGCCGTCGCTGCTGCGCCAGATCACGTCCTCCGCGTCGTGACGCCGAGCCTCTCGCAGCGCAGCCCGCGTGATCGCACCCGAGGTCGACTTGACTCCAGCGAGCAGCCACGGCGCCTCGTCGGTCGCGCCGCGCGCGTAGCCGCGATCGAGCACGACGACGGAGATCCCGTTCGCACGCAGAAGACGATTGTCGGCGGTCGCCTCGACGCGCACGAGGCACCGGACGTCGTCGCTCCCGGTTCCGTAGGCCGCACTGAGCCGCACCGTGAGCTCGGGTCGCGGGTCGTGGGCGGTAATCGCCTCGGCGACGGCCGTCCCCCACATCTCTGGGCGAGGGACCCGAAGGCCGATGGCGTCGGCGCTGGCGCGCAGCCGTGCCAGATGCTCGGCGAGGCCGTGCGTGCGACCGTCGATCACCGAGATCGTCTCGAAGACGCCGTCTCCCCGCAGGTAGCCGATCTCGTCGGCCCGCACGACCGGTTCGTCCGGGTCCACGAATCGGATGCGTTCGGGGGCCAGGTCGAGCACGACGAGTACGGGGGAGACCACCCCTCCAGTGTGGACCTGCGCGGCCGTCCCCGGGCACGGGGTTGCCGGTAGAAGGTGTCGCGGTGGCCCGGGTTGGCGTGAACCGCCCGTGTCGGGCGTGTTCGGGGCCGGTTCGTGACCACCCGGGTTTGGGGCCGGGGTGTGGGTGTGGCCCGGGTTGGCGTGAATCGTCCTTGTCGGTCGTGTTCGGGGCCGGTTCGTGACCACCCGGGTTCGGGGCCGGGGCGTGGGTGTGGCCCGGGTTGGCGTGAATCGTCCGTGTTGGGCGTGTTCGGGGGCGGTTCGTGACCATCCGGGTTTGGGGCCGGGGTGTGGGTGTGGCCCGGGTTGGCGTGAACCGCCCGTGTCGGGCGTGTTCGGGGCCGGTTCGTGACCACCCGGGTTCGGGGCCGGGGCGTGGGTGTGGCCCGGGTTGGCGTGAATCGTCCCTGTTGGGCGGGTTCGGGGGCGGTTCGTGACCACCCGGGTTGGGGGCCGGGGTGTGGGTGTGGGCGTGGCCCGGGTTGGCGTGAATCGTCCCTGTTGGGCGTGTTCGGGGCCGGTTCATGACCACCCGGGTTCGGCGCAGGAGTGTAGGCGTGGCCCGGGTCTGGCCCGGGTTGGCGTGAATCGTCCGTGTCGGGCGTGTTCGGGGCCGGTTCGTGACCACCCGGGTTCGGGGCGGGGTGCGGACGTCGCTCAGAGGGGAGAGGATTCGCGACGCAGCCCCGCACGTACGTCGGCAGGATCGTTCAACTCGCGGGCGAGCGCATCGCCACGAGCGGTCTGCTCCGGTTCGAAGACGTCCGAGGCGGCGAGGGAGGCGACGTCGAGACCCGTGAACTCGCCGATCTGCGACACCGGCACCTGGAAGGTTCGGAAGCCGCCGAGCGGAGGAAGGGCCATGTCGCGACTGACCGGTTCGATCAAAGTGCTCTGGTCGAGGATGTACGCGCTCGAGGCGAGCGAGACGCCATCGGGGGACCAGACCGCGATCTTCCAGAACCGCCTCGGCAGCGCCACGCCGCGGTAGACCGGGTCTCCCTCGGCGAGAACCGGACCCGTGAACACGGAGAGCCGCGTGTCGTGCACGTCGGCGTACTCGAAGACCAGTGTCTCCAGCCCGAGCCACAGCTCCTTCGACTGGTTGAAGCCGCTCGCCTGAGGTGCCGCGTTCGTGTAGCAGAACGAATCCACGTTCGCCGCCTGCGCCGTGGCGCGATCGCCCCAGACGGGGTCGCGTCGGCGTACGAGGTGACCCCGATCGAGATCGTTGCGCAGGTAGACCTCCGGGCCGGTCTGCTCGTCATCCGGAATGCGGTCGTCGAGGTGCCAATCGTCGCCGCGGCCGAGATCGAGCAGCTGCGCGCCGTCGATGTTGACGCCCGTACTCATCGCGAGCCGGCGCTGCGGGTCGAGCCATACCGTGAAATGCGTGTAGTCGAGCCGGCGCACCACACGCCCGGCCGCTGGAGTCGGAACCACGACGGGCGCGGCGAGGAAGTCGGTGGAGAAGCCCGGATCAGTCATGTCTGCAACGCTAGGTGCCGCCACCGACATTCTGATCCGGGCTCGCCCTCATTCACCCGTCGTTCGTTTCGGCGGTGGTGGTCGGGGTCGGGGTCGATTCCGGCACGGTCGGCGTGGCGGTCGGCGTCGGCGTCGCGGTCGGAGCGATCGGTACCGGCACCTGGGACCCGTTGCTGATCTGCAGCGTGATCGTGGATTCGCTCGAGACCGTCGTTCCTGCGGCGGGATCCGTGCCGGCGACCGTCCCGGCGGGCTGGGCGGAATCGACGGTTCCGCCGATCTCGACGTCGAAGTCGAGATTCTCCAGAGTGTCGGTCGCGTCGTCCACACTCGATCCGCTCACATCCGGCACGGCGAGCGTGCGACCGCGCAGCAGCGCGGCGTCTGGCTCCGGGAAATCGTCTCCGCCGTACTTCGCGTCCGCAACCTCCATGATGTTGCGCCAGATCTCGTGCCGGAGCACAGCCGCTTGCAGCCGTTGACCGGAGACGGTGTTGGTGAGTCGGAACTCGCGCATCGAGTCATCGCCGGTGATGTTGCCGACCCAGGTGACGGTCGCGACTCGCGTGCTGGCTCCGTCCATCCAGGTGTGTACCGCGTCATCCGTCGTTCCGGTCTTGCCGATGTGCTCGATGTCGTCGTCGGTCTCGGAGGCGCGCGCGGAACCCTCCGTCACGACGTCCTGGAGCGCGTAGTTCGCCACGGCCGTCAGCTCGGGGCTCAGCGCTTGGGTGCAGGTGGTGGCCGGGGGCGTGACGGCGGCGCCGGTCGCATCCGTGATGCTGTCGATCGCGACGGCGGTGCAGGCCGAGCCCTGGTTGGCGAATCCGGCGAAGGCGGTCACCATCGACAACGGCGCAATGGTGTTGGCGGACCCGAGGATGGACGACGGGATCGGATCCAGCTGGCCGCCGTTGGCCGGATGCACCCCGAACGCCGTCGCCTGATCGCGGATCTTGCACAGATCGAGTTCTTCGGCCATCGCGACGAACACGGTGTTCACGGAGTTGATCGTGCCGTTCAGCACGCTGTACCGGCCCGACTCGTCCTCGTCGTTGTTGACTTCGAAAGCGGTCTCGTCCACGCCGCCGGCCACGCAGCTCGCCGGGAAGCCGTCATCGAACGTGCGCGGATTCGCGTTCAGCGTCTCGTAGATGGTGTGCCCGTTCGCCAACCACTGCGCCAGGGTGAAGACCTTGAAGGTCGATCCCACCTGGAAGCCGTTCGAGCCGCCGTACGCGAAGTCGGTGTTGTAGTTGACCGAGGTGTAATTCGCACCCTCGTCGGCGCCGTCGGTGTAATCCTTGCTCTGCACCATCGCCAGGATCCGCCCGGTGCCGACCTCCATCGAGACGGAGGCCGAACCCACGTTGATCTCCTCGTACGGGGTCTTCGGGATCCACTGGTTCGTGATGGACGCTGCGGCGTTCTGAACGTCGAGGTCGAGCGTGGTGTAGATCTTGTACCCGCCGCGCTGGAAGTTCGCCCACCTCGTGTCGCTGTCGGCGCCGAACGCGTCGTCGTTCCTGATCACCCAGGTCACGTACTTGCAGAAGTAGGCCGCGTCGCCGGCGGTCTGGCATCCGGTGGTGATCTGCTGGATGTTCGGCACGACCTCCTCCGCTATCGCCGCATCGTGATCGGCCTGGGAGATGTCGTTCTCCTTCAGCATCTGATCGAGGACGTAGTCACGCCGGACCTTGTTCGCCGGGATGTTCTCGGCGACGTCGATGCGCAGATTGTTCGGGTTGTTCACCGTGGCGATCAAGCTGGCGGCCTGGGCCAGTGTCAGGGAGGCCGCGGTGGTTCCGAAGTAGTACTCCGAGGCAGCCTGGATCCCGTAGACCTGGCCGCCGAACCCGGCGATGTTGAGGTAGCCCAGCAGGATGTCGTCCTTGCTGTACTTCTTCTCGAGGTCGATGGCGAGCTTCATCTCCTTGAGCTTGCGCGCGGGAGTCGTCGCGGTGGCCTCGTCGTACGCGGCCTCCACCTCGGCCGGATCCGAGAGCGACTCCGCCTTCTGCACCAGTACGTTCTTGACGTACTGCTGCGTGATCGAGGAGCCGCCCTGGACGTCGTTTCCGAACAGGTTCGACACCACCGCTCGGATCGTGCCCTGCAGATCGACGCCGCCGTGCTCGTAGAAGCGGGGATCCTCGGTGGCCACAGCTGCCTGCTTGGCGAAGTCGGAGACCTGGTCCCACGTCACTTCTTCTCGGTTCTGCGCGTAGAAGGAGGCGAGGAGCTTGTCGCTTCCGTCGGCGTTCTTGGCGTAGATCTCGGTCTTCTGTGCCAGCTGTCCGAGGTCGAGGTACTCGGGAACGGTCTCGAAGATGCCGATCGGGTTGTTGTCCGCCAGGCCCGTCACGGCGAGTGCAGGCGTAACCCCGACGGTGATCAGGAGCCCGCCCGCGAGGCTGACTCCGATGAAACTCAGGACGCGCGCGAGGCGTCCGTCGGCGGAGGTGGATTGCGCAGACATGGATCCGAGGGTAAGCCACTGCACTGAGAGGCGCGATCCGGCGCGTCCGAGGACGCCTCACGAAGGCGCTACATTATGCGCATGGACAGGCGGGTGTTCTTGGCGGCGATGGCGGGCGCATCGGCCTTCGCTCTGCAAGCGTGCGCGTCGCCGGCCCCGTCGCCCGTGCCGACATCGACTCCGACCGCGAGCCCGACGCTGACGTCGACACCACGTCCCGTACCGTTGACGCTCGCTACCCCGGCACCGATCCGGCTGCCCGCCCGCACGCCGGATCTGGTCCGCGTCGCACTGCCGGGCGGCACGCTGAGCGAACTGCCGGGAGAGGGGTCGCTGCTCGCCCTCACCGTCGATGACGGAGCGGACAGCGCCGTCGTGTCGGCCTACATCGCGTTCGTGAAGCGGACCGGACTGCGGCTGACCTTCTTCCTCAACGGCAGCTACGCGGCGTGGACGGAGAATGCCGCGGCGCTGAAGCCGCTCGTCGAGAGCGGTCAGATCCAGCTCGGCAATCACACCTGGTCGCACGCGGACCTCACCTCGCTCAGCGACGACGACGTGATCGAGGAGCTCGAGCGCAACGAGCAGTTCATCCTCGACACGTTCGCGGTCACGGCGAAACCGTACTTCCGCCCGCCCTTCGGCTACCACGATGCGCGGGTCGACCGCCTCGCCGCGAGCATCGGTTACACGGTGCCGACGCTCTGGTACGGCTCGCTCTCCGACTCCGGGCTGATCACCTCCGAACAGCTGATCGGATTCGCCGAGCAGTGGCTGCTGCCACAACACATCGTGATCGGCCACGCGAACTTCCCGACCGTAGTGGACTGCTTCGATCGGATCGAGCAGATCATCGACGAGCGCGAGCTGCAGACGGTTACTCTGAACGATGTCTTCGATCCCGAACTCTGAGGCTGCCGGGTCCGAGCCCGACACCGCGCCGTCGTCCGACACCGCGCCGTCGCCCGAGACGCGCCTGGTGCTCGTCATCGCGATCCTCGCGTCCTTCGTCGCCTTCCTCGACGGAACCGTTGTGAACGTCGCCCTGCCGGCGATCAGTGGCGAACTCGGTGGCGGGCTCGCTGTGCAGCAGTGGGTGGTCGACGGTTACCTGATCACGCTCGGTGCCCTGATGCTGCTCGCCGGCTCCCTCGCCGATCGGATGGGGCGGGCGCGCAGCATGCTCGTCGGCCTGATCGGCTTCGGCGCGACGTCACTCCTGTGTGCCGTCGCACCGACCGCCGAATTCCTGATCGTCGCGCGGATGCTGCAGGGCGCTGCGGGGGCGATCCTGGTGCCCAGCTCGCTCGCCCTGATCATCGGGACCATCCGGGGCCCGCTCCAGGCGAAGACGATCGGTGCGTGGACCGCGTGGACCGGAACCGCGATGATCGCCGGTCCCGTCCTCGGCGGCGTGCTGGTCGACGCCGGCTCGTGGCGCTACGTCTTCGCGATCAACGTGCTGCCCATCGCGGTCACCATCGTTCTGCTGGTCCGGCTGGGCCACGAGCACGCCGGTACCCGCGTGCCGATCGACTACATCGGCGCCCTACTGGGCATCCTGGGGCTCGGAGGCCCGGTCTTCGCGCTGATCGAACAGTCCCGGCTCGGGCTCGGCGATCCGTTGGTGCTGACGACGCTGATCGGCGGACTGCTATCTCTGGCCGCGTTCGTTTGGTGGGAGGGCAGAACGGCGCACCCGATGATGCCCCTGTCTCTCTTCACCGTCCGAAACTTCTGGGTCGGCAACGTCGCGACGGCGCTCATCTACGGAGCCCTGTCCTTCGGATTCTTCGCGATCGGACTCTTCCTGCAGCAGACCGTGGGCTTCTCAGCCACGCAGGCGGGCCTGGCGACCTTGCCGCCCACTCTCGTGATGCTGCTGCTCTCTCAGGTGACCGGGGGGCTGTCCAGTAGATTCGGTCCGCGATTGTTCATGGGGCTGGGACCGATCATCGCCGGGGTCGGATTCCTCCTGATGCTCACCGTGCGCGACCCCGCGAACTACGCGACCCAGATGCTGCCGGGCATCGTCGTCTTCGGTATCGGACTCGCCGTCACGGTCGCACCGCTCACCTCCGCGATCCTCGGTTCGATCGACAGTTCGAGCAGCGGTATCGCCTCCGCCGTGAACAACGCGATCTCGCGGATCGCCGGCCTCGTGGCGATCGCCTCGACGAGTCTGATCGTGGGCGACAGCCTCGACTACGACGGGTTCCTCCGCGGTGTGCTCACGACCGCCGTCCTGCTCGTCCTGGGCGGCGTCGTCTCGCTGGTCGGGATCCGCAACCCGGCGAAGCCGTCGGGATCCGACGCGTAGAGTGGCGCAGGCGCTCCGAAACGCGCCTCACGACATGATGCGTAACTCCTCCTCTGCTCCACTCCCGTCGACCGTCCGAGGTCGCTGGTTCCGGCGAACGCTCCTCGCCCTGGGGATCGCAGCCGCACTGGCGGGCTGCGCGACCGGGACCGGTGTCGCGGGTCCCGCTCCGAGCGACGGCACGCCGACCACGTCGACTTCGCCGTCGCGTCCGGCGTCGACTGCTGAGAGATCGACCTCACCGAGAGCGATCCCCACTCCGACGGCGACCGCGAGCGACCCCGTCGTCGATTTCGCGCGCGATCGGCTGTCGACGATGACTCTGGAGCAGAAGGTGTCGAGCCTGTTCCTGCTGCATCGACCGGGTACTGACGCAGCAGGGCTGAACGCGTTCGCTGCCGGGACCGGCGCGGCGGGGCTCATCCTGATGGGCGACAACGTCCCGGCCACGCCGGAGGAGCTGGCCGCGGAGACGGCGGCCGCCAACCCCGACCCCGAACTGCCGCTCCTCATCGCGATCGATGAGGAGGGTGGCGATGTCGTACGCCTGCCGTGGGACCTCGCTGCCGGGGCGGACTCGTTGAGCCTCGAGGCGCCGGAGGCGACCGGTGCTGCCTTCGCTCAGCGCGGCGACCTGCTGCACGCGGCCGGTGTGAACCTGAACTTCGGAGTCGTCGCCGATGTCTCCACCGGTCCGGGATCCTTCATCGACTCCCGGTCGTTCGGACGCGTGCCGAGTGATGCCGCCGACCGCGTCGCCGCCGCGGTCACCGCGGAACGCGGCCGGGTGCTGTCGACTCTGAAACACTTTCCTGGGCACGGTGCCGCGCCCGGCGACTCGCACTCCACTGTTCCCTCGACCGACACGAGCCTCGACCGGTGGCGAGCGTTCGATGCCGTGCCGTTCGCGCGCGGCATCGACGCCGGCGCGGAGGCCGTGATGATGGGCCACCTCGCTTACACCGCGATCGATCCTTCTCCCGCCAGCCTGTCGGCCATGTGGCACGGCACGTTGCGCGACGAGCTCGATTTCGACGGGCTCATCGTCACGGACGACATGCTGATGCTGCAGGACACGGGTCTGCCGGAGTACCAGGATCCGGGGGAGAACGCCGTGCGAGCGGTCGCAGCCGGGAACACCCTGCTGCTCTACGTTCTGCCCGCTGATCCCGCGACGATCGGTGCGGATCCGACGACGTTGCGGGATGCTGTGGTCGCAGCCGTCGGCACTAATCGGATCACGCAGGAACAGATCGATGACGCCGCGCTCCGCGTACTGATCGCGCGCCGCTCCCTCGCCGTCGACTGACTGCAGGGAAATGCAGGAGATACTGCGACGTGAGCGTGCGCATCCGCGTGAACCTGTCTCAGAGCCCGCGATCTCCTGCATTTCCAGGCTGCGGATGAACAGCGTCAAAATAGTTGTCGCTACATGGAATAGACTGCCGCTACATACGCTTGCATGTATCTGACGGGCCCACCGTCGCCACTTCCTTTCGATCTCCCGAGGAGAACCCATGACTGACACGCTCACCATCCCCGGTTACAAGGCCGGCACCTGGACCGTCGACCCGACCCACTCCGAGGTCGCCTTCAGCGTCCGCCACCTCATGATCAGCAAGGTCAAGGGCAAGTTCGAGAACTTCACCGCCACCTTCACCACGGGCGAGAACCCCCTCGACTCGACCGTCGAGGCCACCGCCGAGGTCGCATCGATCAACACCAACGAGCCCAACCGTGACGGACACCTGCGTACCGGTGACTTCTTCGAGGCCGAGACCTTCCCGCAGATCCACTTCACGAGCACCGCGGTTCGCCCGAACAAGGACGACTTCCTCGTCGATGGAGATCTCACCATCAAGGGCGTCACCAAGCCGGTCACCTTCGACCTCGAGTTCGGCGGCTTCGGCACCGACCCCTACGGCAACTACAAGGCCGGCCTCGTCGCGACCACCACGATCGACCGCACCGACTTCGGTCTGACCTACAACGCCGCTCTCGAGACCGGTGGCGTGCTCATCGGCGAGAAGGTCTCCATCACCATCGAGCTCCAGGCCGTTCACTCGGCGTAGTCCGACACCTCCGCGCGACCCGAACGCGCGGTTCCCCGACGAGGCCCTGCTCGTCGCGCCCAGCCCGGCACCGGATCATCCGTGCCGGGCTGCGTCGTCTTCGGCGTCTCGATCTGCGCCGACCGCACCGGCACCGTCGTCGGACGGGATCAGCCGACAGGGACGGCCGTGCCGAGGAAGCGGGCGTAGCGCTTCGCCTCGCGTACCACGCCCGCGTCGTCGGACGGCGACAGCGGGAGGAACGGATCCGGCGTCACCGCCGTCACTCCGGATGCCGTGCGGCGTCGCCACGTGCCGACCACACGACCGTCGCGGAGGATCGTCGCCAAGAAGATGCCGTTGCCGCCCGGAACGATCCGGTCGGCGAATTCGGAGGGAAGCGAGGCGCTGCGATCGGCGTATCCGAGGAGCATCTCGTCGAATCCGGGCAGCAGCAGGATGCGGCCGCTCCCGTTCACCGTCGACTCCCACCGCTCGGGCGTCGCCCAGAGCACGCCGGTCGGACCATCCGTCGCCTGGAGTTCGTCGCCGAGAGCGGCCATCGCTGCCCGCGCGGTGGTCAGCGGGATCTTGAGCCAATTCGCCAGGTCGCGTTCCGTCGCCGGACCGTGACTCGAGAAGTAGCGCCGCGCGATCTCCATCGCCGCGTCCTCGGCATCGGGCGATGGAGAATCCGGCAGCCAGTCGTCGGCCAGGACGAAGCACTGCTCGGTGCCGCGGAACGGGCCGAGGCAGAGCACCTGCTCGAGTGCCAGCGCGTAGATCAAGTGATATCCGCGCTGGTCGGATGTCGCCTGGCCGGCGGTCTGCCAGGCCGCGTACAACTCGGCGCGCGTGGCCTGTGCACCGTCGGCGAGCACCGCGCGCGCGACAACCTCCGAGGCCGCGATGTCCGCCGCTGAAACGCCCAACGAGCGCTGACGCGTGAGAACGGCGCGGCGCTGGCGCTCGGCGGTGACCGAGAGCAGGAGGACGAGGTCGGCGGGGGTCGTCGCGTGCAACGTTCCGCGCATCGTCCACGACCGCACCAGTTCGCCGCGATCGAAGGCCGCCCGCACCACGCCCTCGCCGCCGACACCGCTCGCATCCGCCGCTCGGAGGCCGATCGACCAGAGCATCGAAGCGGGATCCTGGCCCTGCAGTGCGAGCATGCGGTGCGCCACCTCGGCCGGTGTCCGATCGAGCACGCCGACGAGCCCCTGTGATCGCAGCCGGAGCCGCGCTATCCGCGACGAGGTGAGCGGCATCAAAGGATCCCGAGTTCACCCAGCTGCTCGGAGAGGCCGGCCCCGTCGGGAGCGGTCACCCAGGGTGTTCCGCTCGTCTCGGCGCGATCCTCGCCCTTGGAGCGACCTCCGGCCAGCACCGCCTCGCTCGGAGAGAGCTGCCGGATGGCGATCGCTGCGACGTGCTGCGGATACTCCGCTGCGAAGGTGCTGTAGATCTCCTCGTCGTGCTGACCGTCGTCGCCGACCAGCAGCCAGCGCACGTCCGGGAACTCCGCCACGAGACGGCGGAGGTTCTGCTCCTTGTGCTCCCGGCCGCTTCGGAAGAACCGATCGTGGGTCGGCCCCCAGTCGGTCAGGAGCAGCGCGCCTGAGGGATAGAGGTTGCGGGAAAGGAAACGGGTCAGCGCCGGCGCGACGTTCCAGGCGCCCGTGGAGAGATAGATGACCGGCGAGCCGGGGTGCTGCGACGAGAAGCGATCGAGGAAGACGGCCATCCCCGGGGTCGGCATCCGAGCGTGTTCGTCGAGGACGAACGTGTTCCACGCGGCGACGAACGGGCGGGGGAGCGCCGTCACCATCACGGTGTCGTCGATGTCTGAGACGATGCCGATGCGTGAATCCGGCGCGACGATGAAGACCGGTGCCTCGACCGACTCCGACTCCGCCGTGGAGATCGAGATCGTGTGCCACCCGGGGGTGAGGGACACCGGGATGTCTGCGTCGACGACCCCGCCGCGGTCCGCGACGACCTCGTGGCGTTGGCCGTCGGCCTCGATCGTGACGGCGACATCGCTCACGAAAACGCTCGTGAAGCTGCGCCAGCCGCGCACGCCTTCAACGGGTCGCGGCGGCTCTTCGCCTTCCGGGGTGGGTCGGGTGTAGAGAACGCGGGCCAGCACCCGCAGCTGCGTGGTCGTGCCGTACCCGGTATAGGGGATCACCCGCGAAACGTAGCCGCGACGGACCGCCCGGCGCACACGGAACTCGTGGATACGATCCTCGATCCGCGCGGCGCGATGCAGGACTTCTGCGGCCTGCGCGGCGACCGGGTTCTCTGGCTTCGGCGGCATCCGTTCAGTCTGTCAGAGTGTCGGCTCGCCGAACGAGTTCGGGACCGTTGTTGCGAACGTTGCCGACTTCGGGGCCGACCGGGTACGCGTCGAGATCGTCCGCGAGCATCGCGGCCGCCCCGGCGACCGTTCCGAGCAGTTCGGCGTCACCCTCCACAAGGGGGTCGAGCCAGTCGCCGAGGAGTTCGGGATCGAGGAAGACGGGCATCCGGTCGTGAATCGCGCCGAGCGGACCGGAGGACGGCTGGGTGAGGATGCTCGCCGTGAGCAGCCAGGGTGAACCGGGGGCCGGTGCGCGCCACCACTCGTACAACCCGGCGAA
Source organism: Microbacteriaceae bacterium VKM Ac-2855 (assembly GCA_013204985.1). Classification (GTDB taxonomy): domain Bacteria; phylum Actinomycetota; class Actinomycetes; order Actinomycetales; family Microbacteriaceae; genus Rathayibacter. Next base: position 184,897 of record JABMLG010000009.1, on the reverse strand, counting down.
GAGGATCAGCGAGCCCTCGCCGGCGCTGATGAAGTGCGGCACTTTCGTGCCCGCCTCATCGGTGTGCCACTCGTAGTAGCCGGTCGCAGGGATGGCGGCGCGCCGCTTCTCATAGGACGCACGGAATGCGGGCTTCTCGGCGACGGATTCGATGCGCGCATTGATCATGCGGGCCGCGCCCGAGGGATCCTTCGACCACGACGGCACCAGCCCCCAGCGTGCAGCCTCGAGGCGCCGACGCGGCGGAAGGCCGTCTTCGACGCCCTTCATGGACTCGACCACGATCGGTACCGGATCCGTAGGGGCGATGTTGTAGGAGATGGGCGGCAGTGACGCCCCGACCTCATCGACGTCGAACAGAGCGGCCAGATCGGCCGAGGTCTGCGAAAGCACGAATCGTCCACACATCCGAGCGCCGCCTTTCCGATATTTGTGCGTTTTGTGCCGTCCTTTGGGGGACGCAAAGGCGAGCTTATTTCGGTGCGGGTGCCGGGGCGGCGCCACGCCCTCGGTACGATTGTAGGGAGAGCTAACTAAAGGAGTCGCCGTGCCACTTGGCAATCTGATTGAACGACCGTTCGGCGAGACGACGCAGGTCCGTAACGAGCCCGTACAGGTTCGGAGCGCCGCGCGACTCGCCTCCCTCCTCGATGCCGCTGCTGCGGTCGTGGACGAGGTCGGCTTCGACCGACTCACTACCGCCATGGTCGCGGAGCGAGCGGGAGCTGCCATCGGCACCGTGTACCGCTACTTCCCCGACCGCATCGCCGTCCTGCAGGCACTGCGCGAGCGCGCGCTGGAGCGATTCCGCAAGAAGGTCATCTCCGAGATCCGCGACACGAGCCCCGCCAACTGGTGGGGAGCCGTCGATTGCGCGATCGACTCGTTCTGCGACATGCACCGCAACGAGCCGGGCTTCCGTTCGATTCGCTTCGTCGACACGATCCACGCGCCGGAGGTGGCGGGCGAGGCGTTCGAGTCGGGCTTCTTCGCGCGTCGTTTCGCCGAGATCCTCGCCGCCGAATACGGTCTGCCGGGCGGGGCCCAGCTGTCTTTCCGTCTCGAGATCACCGTCGAGATCGCGGATGCACTGCTCACGCGCGCCTTCCTGATCGATCCGAACGGCGACCAGCGCTTCATCGAGGAGTGCCGTGCCGTGCTGCGCACGTATCTCTCGACCCACTACGGGCCGATCGAGGCCTAGTCCGCGACTCTCTGAGCTGATGGGCCGTCCGCACGATGTGCGGGCGGCCCTTGCGCATCTCCGGCGCCGCTCGTCACTCTCCGACACACGGCTTTCCCTGTCGGAGGTGCGTGCTTCGATGGTTCAGGCGATCCGAAGTCGATCGGCCCCATATCGTGTGGCCGCCGCCACCGCAACACGGAGCAATCCGACTTGGCAACGGCATCCGAATGGTGTTTGGCTAACGGACGGGTCGGTACCGGCCCGTGCACGAGGCCGATCCAGAGCACGAAGAAGGCGAGACTGTGATCGAATTCCGCGCCGTGAGCAAGCGGTACCCCGACGGCACCCGTGCGGTGGAAGACTTCAGCCTTGTGCTGCCGTCTCGCCAGACGACGGTCTTCGTGGGGTCTTCCGGTTGTGGCAAGACCACCATCCTCCGCATGATCAACAGGATGATCGAGCCCAGCGGCGGCACGATCGAGATCGACGGCGAGGACATCGCCTCCCTCCCGCCCGTGGCCCTGCGTCGACGCATCGGCTATGTGATGCAGAACTCGGGGCTCCTCCCGCACAAGTTCGTCATCGACAACATCGCGACGGTGCCTCTGCTGACCGGGGTGAAGAAGAAGGACGCGCACGAGCGTGCGCTTGAGCTGATGGACACCGTCGGGCTCGATCGCGGCCTCGCGAAGCGCTACCCGAGCCAACTCTCCGGGGGTCAGCAGCAACGCGTCGGCGTGGCCCGCGGTCTCGCGGTCGATCCCAACATCCTGCTGATGGACGAACCGTTCGGCGCCGTCGACCCCCTCGTCCGCGCCGACCTGCAGCGCGAGACGATCCGTCTGCAGCGCGAGCTCGACAAGACGGTCGTGTTCGTGACTCACGACATCGACGAGGCGTTCCTGCTCGGCGACCAGGTCGTCATCCTCGAGAAGGGCGGCCGAATCGCCCAGAAGGGGAGCCCTGCCGAGATCATGGCGGAGCCCGCGAGTGACTTCGTCGCCGAATTCGTGGGGCTGGGTCGCGGTAAGCGCGCACTCCACATCGAAGAGACGGCGACCGGACGCATCGTGGTCGATGGCGACGGTCGAGCGGCAGGGGTGCTGAGCGACGAACCCGTCGTTCAGGACGGCGCACCGTGAACTGGGTGCTGTCGAACCTCCCGCTGATCGGCGACCGCACGCTGGCGCACATCGGACTCTCCCTGCCCGCCATCGTCTTCACGTTCATCCTCTCCATACCGCTGGGCTGGCTGGCGAACCGGCTGCGAGGCGGGCGCGGCGTGTTCGTCGGAGTGCTGGGCATCCTGTACGCGATTCCGTCCCTCGCCCTTTTCCCGATCACGGCGCTGATCATCGGTGTCAACCTGCGCGCCGACGAGAACGTCGTCTTCGTGCTGACGATCTACGGCGTCGCCGTGATGGCTCGATCGGCGGCCGACGGTCTCGCCTCGATCGATCCCGACATCATCCAGTCGGCCACCGCCATGGGTTACGGCCGTTGGCGGCGGTTCTGGGCTGTCGAACTGCCCCTGAGCGGGCCGGTGCTCCTGGCCGGGATGCGCGTCGTCTCGGTGAGCACGGTGAGCCTGGTCACGGTGTCGGGTGCGCTCGGATCCGTGAATCTCGGTCTGCTCTTCCTCGACGGTTTCCAACGAAACATTCCGGCGGAGATCATCGCCGGCACCGTCGGCACCATCATCATCGCGCTCGTCTTCGACGCGCTGATCGTCCTGCTCGGTCGCATCCTGATGCCGTGGCAGCGTGCCCTCTCGGCTCCGTCCCGACGCGTTGCGCGCCGCATCGCGAACCGCTCGAGCGAGGTGGCCGCGTGAACTTCATCGTCGACGCCCTGCGCTACATCTTCGACCCGGCGAACGCGAGCGGGCCGAACGGCATCCTCACTCGACTGGGCGAGCATCTCTACGTGACGTTGATCGTGGTGGTGATCGCGATCGTCATCGCGGTGCCGCTCGGCTTCCTGATCGGCCATACGGGTAAAGGCAAGGGGGTCGCGGTGGCGCTCTCCGGCGCCGTTCGCGCTCTACCCACTCTGGCCGTCCTGACGATCATCGCTCTGGCTGTCGGCATCGGCCTCTTCGCCCCGGTGGTCGCGCTGACGATCCTCGCGATCCCGCCCGCCCTGGCCGGCGCCTACAGCGGATTCGAGGCGATCGATCGCAAGACGATCGACGCCGCTCGAGCGGTCGGCATGACCGAGTGGCAGATCCTGACGAAGGTCGAGATCCCACTCGGGCTGCCGCTGCTGATCAGCGGATTGCGATCGACGGTTCTGCAGGTCGTCGCCACCGCGACGCTCGCCACCATTACGGGCATGGGCGGGCTCGGTGTCTACATCTTCGCCGGCCTGAATACGCAGAACTACCAGGTCATGCTCGTCGGTTCTCTGCTCGTGATCGCGCTCGCGCTGATCCTCGATGGCGTCCTGGCGCTGCTGCAGCGCATCCTGGTTCCCGCCGGCGTCCGCCTGGCGACCACCACTCGAAGCTCCCGTTCTCGACCGACCCGGTCGCGTGCGGTGGTGGCTACGGCCACCGAATAAGGTCCCCGCACCAGGGGCCTCCCTCTTCACCGAGTAAGGACGATCATGTTCACAGCATCGAAGAAAGGCCGGCTCGCTCTCGCAGGGGCAGTCGCGATCGGGGTCTCGCTCGCCCTGGCAGGGTGTTCGTCGAGCAACCCGCTCGACGCATCCAGTTCCGGAGCGACGGCCGACGCCGACACCATCGTTATCGGCTCGCAGGCGTACTACTCCAACGAGATCATCGCCGAGCTCTACGCCCAGGCGCTCGAAGCCGACGGCTTCACGGTCGACCGTCAGTACCAGATCGGGCAGCGCGACGTGTACATCCCCGAGATCGAGTCCGGCTCGATCGACGTGATGCCCGAGTACAGCGGCAACCTGCTGCAGTACTACGACAAGAACGCGACGGCCACCACGCCCGACGAGATCGCAACAGCACTGGGCGAGGCGCTCCCCGACAACCTGCGCGTCCTCACCGCCGCCGAGGCCAGCGACCAGGACTCGTACACGACCACCAAGGCGTTCGCCGAGAAGTGGGGCCTCGAGTCGCTCGCCGACCTCTCGAAGGTGACGGATCCGCTGACGGTCGCGGCGAACGCCGAGTTCGATTCGCGTCCGTACGGTCCGACCGGACTCAAGGAGGCCTACGGCGCCACGGTGTCGCTGACCACCGTGCAGGACAGCGGCGGACCGCTGACGCTCAAGGCGCTGACCGACGGCACCGTGAACCTCGCCGACCTCTACACCGCCGACCCCTCGATCGAGACCGAGGACCTCGTGGTGCTGCAGGACCCGAAGAGCCTGATCCTGCCGCAGAACGTCCTTCCGCTCGTCTCCGACAAGGTCGACGCCAAGGCGGAGGCCGTGCTCGACAAGGTCGATGCGGCGCTGTCGTCCTCGGATCTCGTGGCGTTGAACGTCGAGAGCACCGTCGACCAGAAGAGCTCGTCCGAGATCGCCAAGGCCTGGCTCGCCGAGAAGGGCCTGGTCTAAGCGACCTCAGGGGGTTGTCATTCGGTCCCGCGAATCGCGGGACGGAGTGACAACCCCCTTTCTGATCGGCCACCCGGGCACGGACGCAAGCCCTCGGCCGTGGGTCCCGCCCGGGCTACGCTCCGGGGATGAGCTCACTCGCAGGGTCCGTTGTTCTCGTCGCCGGTGCCTCGGGCGGCCTCGGTTCGCGAATGGCCGCGCAGCTCGAGAAGGAGGGCGCGAGCGTGGTGCGAGCTGGCCGATCAGGCCTCTACGGCGCGGGAGCCTACCTCGCCGATCTGCGGACTCCCGAGGGCCCCGGATCTCTCGTGGCCGCGGCGCTCGCAGAGCACGGCCGGCTCGACGGGATCGTGATCGCCGCCGGGGTGGTCGCATTCGGGGCCGCGGACACGCTCGACGACGCGACTCTCGCCGAGCTCTTCGAGACGAACACGATGGCGCCGATCCGCCTGATCCGGGCGGGCATTCCGGCGCTCCTGGCCTCGGCCGAAGCCGCGCGGAGCCCGTTCGTCGTGACGATCAGCGGTGTCGTCGCGGAGGCGCCGACGGCGGGGCTGGCGGCGTACTCCGCATCGAAGGCGGCGACAGCGGCTTTTTCGGCCGCTGCCGCGCGCGAGTACCGCCGTGCCGGCATCCGGTTCCTCGATGCCCGCCCCGGGCACACCGGGACGGCGCTGTCGAAGCATCCGATCGCCGGAACCGCACCCTCCTTCGGCGCGGCGCTCGACCCGGACCACGTCGTCGCGAGGATCGTGGCGGGGATCGTGGCGGACGAGAAGGATCTGCCCGCCTCGGCGTTCTGAGTCGACGGCGTAGGGGGCCTCAGGGCTTCGCGTTCTCGTCATCCATGTGTCGCGCCTCCGCGCGGTGCAGCAACCACTTCACCAGAAGCACACCCAGGGCGAAGACGGCGATGATGCCGACGAAGATGTAGCCCGCGTAGTGCAGCTGATCGGACAGCTCGCGGTAGCTGCCGGCCGCGAGGGTGCCCACCGAGACGTAGGCGAAAGCCCAGATGACGCAGGCCGGAGCCGTCCACGCCAAGAACGTGCGGTACCGCATCGGACTCATTCCGACCGTGAGCGGAATGAGCGAGTGCAGAACGGGCAGGAACCGCGAGAGGAAGACGGCGAGGCCGCCCCGACGTTCGAGGTACCGTTCGGCCCGCAGCCAGTTCTTCTCGCCGACGCGCCGGCCGAGCCGCGACGCGCGGATCCGTGGTCCGAACCATCGGCCCAGCATGAATCCGAGGCTCTCGCCGCACAGAGCCCCCACGATCACCGCCATGACCAGGGCGGCGTACTGCAGCGGGGAGGTCACCCCTGTGGCGGTCACGATCACGATCGTGTCGCCGGGCACGATGAGGCCGGCGAGGATCGTGGTCTCGGCGAAGATGCCGACCCCGGCGAGCAGGGTCCGCCAGACCGGCGGGACCGACACGACGAAGGCCAGGATCGTGGCGAGCACGTCATTCATGATCAGGCGATCAGCGCACGCGCTGCAGCAGCGACCAGAAGGATTCGACGATCGCACCCATGTCGACGTCATCATCGAGGAGCCACTGGATCTGCATCCCATCGGCCAGTGCCGTGAGCATACGGGCCACCTCGACCGGATTCAGGTCTGCGGCGAGCGTGCCGGCGGCTTGACCGTCACGAACGCCGCGTTCCAACATCGAGATCGTCTCTGCGTAACGCTCTTCGAAGAACTCGTGCGCGGGGTGGCCGTGTTCGGTACCTTCCGCCGACAACGTCGCGTACAGATGTACCAGGCCCGGTACGCGGCTGTTGTGGTCGATCACTTCGACGAGAGCTTCCACCGGGTCCCGGTCCTCGAACGCGACCAGGTCCGTCTCGTCGCGTTTGCGGAGGATCTCGGCGAAGAGCTCCTCCTTCGAGTCGAAGTAGTGCAGCAGGCCGGCTTGGGTCAGTCCGACGGCCTCCGCGATCTCACGCAGCGACGCCTTGCGGTATCCCTGCCGGGAGAAGACCTCCAGTGCGGTCTGCAGGATCTCCTCGCGTTTCGCGACTCCCTTGGCGTATGAACCCTTGCTCGGCATGAACTGATCGTATGGGGTCGCGCCTGGGCGGCTGATCCGGGAGATCCCCGAGGCATCCCCGAATCTCGTCCCGGAGCATCCGTTGCAAGAACCATGCAGGTTCCAAAGAAACCTAGCTTCGGTTGGTTTGTGGTGTTATCGTCGTGACGGCCGCTGATCGAGGCGGATCGGGGTCGAGCCCCGAGCACGAAACCGGAGGCGATGTCGCCGATCCCGCGGAACCCGCGGCGGCGACGCACCTCTTTGAGCGCACCGCCCGAAAGGATCCATCGTGACCGCCATCCACGCCGACACTCCGGCCGCCGAAGAACGCCTCAGCGCTCTGGCCGCCTCGCTCACCCTCGAAGAGAAGGTGCAGCTGCTCACCTCCCGCGACTTCTGGACCAGTTGGCCGATCGAGAAGATCGGTCTGCGCCGCATCCTCGTCTCCGATGGTCCGTCGGGCGTGCGCGGTGAGTTCTGGGACGAGCGCGATCCGTCGCTGAACCTGCCGTCGGGCACGGCGCTCTCCTCCAGCTGGGACCCCGCCGTCGCGCGCCGCTATGGAAACGCCTCCGCCGTCGAGGCGCGCCGTAAGGGTGTCGACGTCGTGCTCGGCCCGACCATCAACCTGCACCGCTCACCCCTGGGTGGCCGGCACTTCGAGGCGTTCAGCGAGGACCCGGTCCTCACAGCTGAACTGGCCGCTGCCTACGTCGAGGGTGTGCAGGAGAACGGTGTCGGAGCGACGCCGAAGCACTACATCGCCAACGACTTCGAGACGCAACGCTTCACCGTCAACGTCGAGGTCGGCGAGCGCGCGCTGCGTGAGCTGTACCTGCTCGCGTTCGAGAAGTCGGTCGTCGAGGCCGGCGCCTGGCTCGTGATGAGCGCCTACAACTCCATCAACGGCGTCACCGCCACCGAGAACGACCTCCTCGAGACGCCGTTGAACTCCGAGTGGGGCTTCGACGGCGTCGTCATCAGCGATTGGACGGCCGTCCGCTCGCTCGCGAGCGCTTCCGCCTCGCAGGACCTGGTCTTCCCCGGCCCGGCCGGCCCCTGGGGCGAGGCGCTGGTCGACGCCGTTCGCGAGGGTGCCGTCGCCGAGTCCGCCATCGATCGCAAGATCGAGCGCATCCTGCGCCTCGCCGCGCGCATCGGAGCCATCGACGGCATCGAGGGCGTTTCGGCCGAGCCGACGCACGTCGAGGACGGCGTGGCCTTCGCTCGCGAGGCATCCGCAGCCGGCTCCGTTCTGTTGAAGAACGAGGGCGAGCTGCCCTGGGCTCCGGCGCCGGCGCGCGTCGCGGTGATCGGTCAGAACGCCAAGCAGGCCCGCAGTCAGGGAGGAGGCAGCGCGACCGTCGTTCCCGAGAAGGTCGTCTCGCCGCTCGAGGGGCTCGTGGCCGCACTGCCGTCGACCGACTTCAGCTACGCGCTCGGAGCGGTGGTGCAGGAAGGCGTCTCGGAGCTGCCGCTGTCGCAGATCGCCCACCCCGTCACCGGCGAGCCCGGTGTGCGTGCGCAGTTCATCTCCGCCGACGGCGCGGTGGTGCTGGACGAGCACCGTAAAGCGACCCAGCTGGTCTGGCTCGGCAACGCCCCCACGCAGGAGTCGGAGCGGCTCGAGGTCACCTTCCGCTTCACGCCGGAGGAGACGGGCACCGCGTTGCTCGGCGCCAGCACCCTCGGCCACGTCGAGGTCTACCTGGACGGCGTGCTGATCGTCGACGAGACCATCGTCGATGACGGCGAAGAACTCGGTGCCGGTCTGCTCGCACCACCGTCCGCGAGCGCCCCGGTCGAGTTCGTCGCGGGCGAGACGCGTGAGGTCCGCGTCGTGCGCAGCATCGAATCCGACGGCAGCGCCCTGGCCGGCGCCGTGCTGATCACGATCGGTATCGAACCGGATGCGGCCCGCGGCGACGCGCTGATCGAGGAGGCCGTCGAGAACGCGAAGGCGGCCGACGCGGTCGTGCTCGTGGTCGGAACCAACTCGAAGGTGGAGTCCGAAGGTTTCGACCGGGGCGACCTTTCACTGCCGGGTCGTCAGGATGAGCTGGTCGCCGCGGTCGTCGCCGCGAATCCTCGCACCGTCGTGATCGTGAACGCGGGATCACCCGTGCTGCTGCCATGGCGCGACGACGTCTCCGCGATCCTGCTCGGCTACTTCGGCGGCCAGGAGTTCGGCAACGCCCTGGCCGACATCATCACCGGCCAGGTGGAGCCGGGCGGTCGCCTGCCCACGACCTGGGCGGCCGAGGAGTCCGACGTGCCCGTGCTCGACGTCACTCCCGTCGACGGCGTCGTACGCTACGACGAGGGCATCCACATCGGCTACAAGGCCTGGCTCAAGGCCGGCACGACACCCGCGTACGCCTTCGGTCACGGCCTCGGCTACACGACGTGGGAGTTCTCCGGGCTGACCCTCACCGAAACCTTCGACAGCAGTGGCGAGGTCGCGGTTGAGGTCAACGTCGCGAACACCGGTGAGCGTGCCGGCAAGCAGGTCGTCCAGGTCTACCTGTCGCGTGCCGAGTCGGCGATCGACCGCCCGGCTCTGTGGCTGGCCGGTTTCGCGCCCCTCGCCCTGGAGGCGGGCGAGAGCCGCTCCGTCACCCTGACGGTTCCGGCTCGCGCGTTCGCGAACTGGGACGCAGGCTGGCAGTACGAGCCCGGCACCTTCACCGTGCAGGTCGGTACGGCCAGCGACGCCCTCCTCCTCTCGGGCGAGGTGGAGCTGGTCGCAACGCACGCGCAGATCTGATCCCCTGGATCACGTTCGGCCCGTCGGAATCTCGGTTCCGACGGGCCGAACGGCGTTGCCGGGCTGGACGCGCCTGGGAGGATGCCCAGAATCGCGGTCGCTCCTTCGCGAGGGTGCACCGTGTGGGCGCGGATCGTGCCCCGTACGGGGAAACGCCACCTGGCCTCGTCGTGGCGCGGAGCGATTCCTCGACGTCGAGACGAACTGTCTCGACGCGAAGCGAGGCCGTCTTCGCGTGCTGGTCCGCCGACGCCGTCAGCCCCCTTCTGAACCCCGCACATCCGCTCAAACACGGGGATCCGGGCCCCTCGCCGGAGGGCGTGCTCACTAAGCTCAGAGCCGTGAACGATCTCCTGGACCCCCTGCTGCTGTCGCGCTGGCAGTTCGGATTGACGACCATCTACCACTTCCTCTTCGTGCCCCTCACGATCGGAATGGCCCTGACGATCGCGATCTTCCAGACGGCCTGGATGCGGACCAGCAAGATCCACTACCTGCAGTTGACGAAGTTCTTCGGCAAGATCTTCCTGATCAACTTCGCCATGGGTGTCGTCACCGGAATCGTGCAGGAGTTCCAGTTCGGCATGAACTGGTCCGACTACTCGCGCTTCGTGGGCGACGTCTTCGGCGCCCCGCTCGCCTTCGAGGGGCTGCTCGCGTTCTTCCTCGAGGCGACCTTCATCGGCCTGTGGATCTTCGGCTGGGACAAACTGCCGCAGAAGCTGCACCTGTTCTGCATCTGGATGGTGTCGCTGGGCACGATCCTCTCGGCGTACTTCATCATCGCGGCGAACTCGTTCATGCAGAACCCGGTCGGCTTCGAGATCAACGAGGCCAAGGGCCGCGCGGAGCTCACCGACATCTGGGCGCTGCTCACCAACAAGGTCGCTCTCGCCGCGTTCCCGCACACGATCTTCGCGTGCTTCATGGTGTCGGCCGCGCTGATCGTCAGCATCGCCGCGTATCACCTGGCGAGGAACCAGCACCTCGAGACCATGCGTCCGGCGCTGAAGTTCGGGGCGTGGATGATGATCATCGCGGGCGGATTCACCGTGCTCACCGGCGACTCGCTCGGTCTGGCGATGGTCGACACGCAGCCGATGAAGATGGCGGCGGCCGAGGCGCTCTATAAGACGTCGACGGGTGCCGACGCGTCGTTCTCGATCTTCACCCTCGGCACCCCCGACGGTGTCAGCGAGCTGTTCTCGATCCGTATCCCGTATCTGCTCTCGTTCCTGTCGACCCACACGTTCGATGGCACCGTCGAAGGCATCAACGACCTGCAGGCGCAGTACACCACGCTGTACGGCCCCGGTGACTACACCCCGATCATCTGGGTCACCTACTGGTCGTTCCGCTGGATGATCGCGCTGGGCATGGCCGGCATCTTGGTGGCCGTCGCCGGCCTCTGGTTCACCCGGAAGGGCAAGGAGCCCAAGCGCTGGATGTGGCGAGTCGCCACCTGGGCGGCGCCCCTCCCGCTGTTCGCGATGATCGTGGGCTGGGTCTTCACCGAGATGGGTCGGCAGCCCTGGATCGTGTTCAGCCTGCTGAAGACCGAGGATGCGGTCTCGCCCGGGGTCACGGGCCTGGACGTGCTGATCTCGCTCGTCGCCTTCACCGCGATCTACGGATCGCTCGCCGTGGTCGAGTTCAAGCTGCTGAAGAAGGCGGCTCAGGCAGGCCCGGACGACGCCCCCGAGCTCGACGAGAGCGGCAAGCCCCAGCTCGTCGGAACCATCTACTAAGGAAGACGGACATGGATCTCGCCACCCTCTGGTTCTGGATCGTCGCCGCGCTCTTCGTCGGCTACTTCGTGCTCGACGGTTTCGACTTCGGCGTCGGGATGTCGCTGCCCTTCCTCGGCAAGGACGACACCGATCGGCGCGTGCTGATCAACACCATCGGGCCGGTATGGGACCTGAATGAGACGTGGATCATCGTCGCCGGCGCGTGCTTGTTCGCCGCTTTCCCGGAGTGGTACGCCACGCTCTTCAGCGGCTTCTACCTGCCGCTGCTGCTGATCCTGCTCGCGCTCATCCTGCGCGGCGTGTCGTTCGAGTACCGACACCAACGGCCCGAGCTCGCGTGGAAGCGTCGCTTCGACACGATGATCGTGATCGGCTCGGCCGTCCCGGCCTTCCTGTGGGGGGTCGCCTTCGCCAACATCGTGCAGGGCGTGCCGCTCGATGCGGGTCACAACTACACCGGCACCGTCTTCGACCTGTTGAACCCCTACGCCCTGCTCGGTGGCTTCACCACCCTGCTGCTCTTCTTCACTCACGGCGTGGTCTTCGTCTCGTTGAAGACGGATGGCGAGATGCGAACGCGGGCGCGACGCCTTGCCACGCGGGCGGGCGTGGCCACGATCGTGGTCGCCGCGATCTTCCTTGTCTGGACCAACCTCGCCAACGGCGGGCTCGTCTCCTGGCTGCTCTCGGCACTCGCCGCCGTCGCGTTGATCGCCGGGGTCCTGCAGAACGCGCGGGGAAAGGAAGGCACATCCTTCGCGCTGATGGCCGGAACCATCGCGCTGGCGGTGTTCGCGCTCTTCACCGCGCTGTTCCCGGAGGTGATGCCGGCCTCGAACGATCCGGCGAACAGCCTCACGATCGCCAACGCGTCGAGCACGCCGTACACGCTGACCGTGATGAGCTGGACGGCTCTGGTCTTCCTGCCCCTCATCGTCGGCTACCAGGCGTGGACCTACTGGATCTTCCGCAAGCGGATCACCCGGGCGCACATCGCCGCCGATGCACACTGATCCGTCGAGGGGCCGGTCTGTGATGATGGTTCCGTGAAGCCCCTCGATCCACGGCTGCTCCGCTACGCCCGGGCATCGCGCTCCTTCCTCGCGCTCGGCGCGGTGATCACTGTCGGGCAGACGGCGGCCACGGTCGGCTTCGCCTGGTCGGTCGCGGATATCGTGGTGCGGTGCATCGCGGGGGAGGACCCGGCGACGATCGCGCCGAGCCTCGGCCTGCTGCTGGCGATCGTCATCGTTCGCGCGGTCTTGACCTGGGCCGCAGAGGTCAACGCGGTACGCGGAGGCGTTCGGGTCAAGGCGCAGTTGCGTGCGCAGGCCGCCGCTGCGATCGGCCGACTCGGCCCGGCCTGGCTGAGTGGGCGCTCCTCCGGTGCGCTGATCACGCTGCTCGGCACAGGGCTCGACGCGCTCGACTCGTACTTCGCGCGGTACTTGCCGCAGCTGATCGCCACGGCTGTCGCCACCCCGGTGCTGGTGCTCGTCGTGCTGCTGGCGGATCCGCTCAGCGCGATCTTCGTGATCGTCACGCTGCCGCTCATCCCGGTTTTCATGGTGCTGATCGGCTGGGCGACGCAGGCGGTGCAGAAGCAGCAGTGGAAGCGGCTCTCGGCGCTCGCCTCGGGTTTCGTCGACACAGTCGGCGGTCTCGCGACGCTCAAGATCTTCGGCCGCGCCGAGAGGCAGGGCGACCGCATCCGCGCGGTCACCGAGGAGTACCGCGTGCACACGATGAAAGTGCTGCGCGTCACGTTCCTGAGCGGCTTCGTGCTCGAGCTGGCCGCGTCGCTCTCGGTGGCGCTGGTCGCCGTCTCGATCGGCCTCCGACTGGTCGACGGTTCGCTGGACCTGTTCATCGGCCTCTTCGTGCTCATCCTCGCTCCCGACGTGTTCCTGCCCGTGCGGCAGGTCGGCGCTCAGTTCCACGCGGCGGCCGATGGGGTCGCCGCGGCCGATGAGGTGTTCGCCGTGCTGGAGGCGGCGGGGGAGAGGCGCCCGGCAGACTCGGTCGGCACCGACGTGGTGTCGCTCGAACTCGCCGGGCTCGCGGTCGATTACAACGGAGTGCCGGCGCTCGCACCGGTGGACGCCTGTTTCGCGCCAGGAACGGTGACCGCGGTCGTAGGGCCCAGTGGCGCGGGCAAGTCCAGTCTGCTCGCTGCTCTGCTCGGGTTCGTGCCATTCCGTGGCGCGATCGCCCTCAACGGCGTGGTGCTCGCCGAGCGCGCACCCCGCGACTGGGTGGCGTGGTCGGGACAGCAGCCGTCCCTCAGCGCCGGCACCGTGGGGTCGAACGTCGCCCTCGGTGCGTCGACACCGGATGCGGCCCGCGTCGCGCGGGCCCTGAGCCTCGCCGCCGTGACGATCGACCCCGCTACGCCGGTCGGTGCCGGTGGAGTCGGGCTCTCGGGCGGTCAGGCCGCGCGTGTCGCTCTCGCGCGAGCGATCCATCGGGCCCTCGAACGCGGTTGCGGCGTGATCGCTCTGGACGAGCCGACGGCGGCCCTCGATGCTGAGACCGAAGTCGCTGTGCTGGCCGGGCTGCGCACCCTGGCCGAGGAGGGGCGAACCGTGATCGTCGTCACTCACCGGGCAGCCGTCGTGGATGCGGCCGACCGCGTGCTCGCGCTGGCTCCTGCCGCGGCGGTGCCGGCGTGAACCGCGCCGAGGTGCTGCGTGCCGCCATGCCCGGGCCGCGCCGCTTCGCCCCCGGGCTGATCTTCGGCGTCCTCTCCGCCGCCAGCGCTGTCGCGCTCATCGCGGTCTCCGGGTGGCTCATCGTGCGCGCGGCGGAGCAACCGCCGATCCTGTTCCTCTCGATGGCGGTCGTCGGCGTGCGAGCCTTCGCCCTCGCCCGCGCCGCGTTCCGCTACGTGGAGCGGCTGAGCAGCCACGACGCCGCGTTCCGTCAGCTCGCCACGCTGCGGGCCGGCGTCTACGAACGGCTGGTACCCGTCGCACCCGACGGGCTCGGCCGCATCCGTCGCGGCGATCTGGTCGCTCGAGTCGTGAACGACGTCGATGCGCTGCAGGACAGGCCGTTGCGGGTGGTGCAGCCGTTGATCGTGTCGGTGAGCGTCGCCGCCCTGAGCGTCGTCGGCGTCGTACTGCTCTCGCCGGCAGCGGGACTCGCCCTGCTGGCCGCGTTGGTTCTGGCATTCGTTCTCGGTTCGCTGCTGGTCGCCGCGGTGGCCCGCCGAGCCGACGACGAGCTCGCGCCCCTCCGCGGTGAACTCGCCGAACGGATCAACGCGCTGGTCACTCGTCTCGATGTGCTGATCGCCTTCGATGCGCTCGAGGGCGCTCTGCAAGCGATCGACGACGTCGAAGCTCGTCTGGGGCGCGTGGCCGGCCGACGCGCATTGGCAGTCGGGCTCTCGGGGGGCGTGATAGCCCTGGCGAGTGGTGCCGCCGTGACCGCGGCGCTCGCCGCCGGGGCCGTGAGCTTCGAGAGCCTCGGTGGCCCGGCTCTCGGCGTCATCGTGCTCACACCTCTCGCCGTCTTCGAGGTGTTCGCGATGGTGCCTCTCGCGCTGTCGAACAGGCGCACGGTGCTCGCCAGCGCCGAGCGGGTCGCCGACCTCGATCGCAACGCCGCTTCGCCGGCCCTTGCCGATGATGCGGAGGTGAAGGCTGCGACCGTTGCGCCCGTCGCAGTGGACATCGAGCTCGACGACGTGGAGGTCTCCTGGCCCGAGGCTGCGCGGCCGGCGCTGACGGGTGTGAGCCTTCGGATCGCTGCGGGTGATCGCGTGCTGATCACCGGCAGCAGCGGCTCGGGCAAGACCAGCCTCGCGCACGCCCTCGTGCGCTTCCTCGACTATCGCGGCAGCTACCGCATCGGCGGCGCCGAGGTGCGCTCGCTGCCGCAGGATGCCGTGCGCGCGAGAATCGGCCTGGTCGAACAGACACCGTACTTGTTCGACGAGAGCATCCGGCAGAACCTTCTCTTCGCCGACGACACGGCCGACGACGAGCGGCTGCGAACCGTATTGCATCGCGTCGGGCTGGGCGACTGGCTGGCGTCGCGAGGTGGCCTGGACGCCCCCGTCGGCGAGCGCGGTGTGCTCGTCTCGGGCGGGCAGGCGCAGCGGATCGCTCTCGCCCGAGCTCTGCTCGCCGACTTCCCGGTGCTGGTGCTCGACGAGCCGACCGCTTCGGTCGACGCGCCGCTGGCGGATGCTCTGCTCGCTGACGTCCTCGCCGCGTCAGCGGGACGTACGGTGATCCTGATCGCGCATCGCGTGGATCCACAGCTGGCGTTCGACCGGCATTTCGTGGTCGAAGCCGGGCGGGTCCTGCCGGTCTGAGCCGCGGCGGTCAGCCGATCGGGCGGCGCAACACGTCGAGTCGCCGCCGCCACGTGTCGAGGCGTCCGGGCTGGGCGGCGAGCGCCGGCCCGCCGAGCCAGATCGTCGCGAGACGGATGCCGTGCAGCGCGTTGACGGACCAGACCTCGGTGCCGTCGAGCTCCTCCGGCGTCGCCGGGTACTCCGTCACGGAGACCCCCATGGCCCCGGCGAGCACCGACAGGGTGCGGGCCGTCACGCTCGCGACACGCTCGTGGCCGGTGAGCGGCGGCGTCACCAGAGTGTCGCCGAGCCACCACACGATGGCCGAGGTCGCGCCGTCGACCACGTGCCGTTCCGCGTCCAGCAGCACCGGTTCGTCGGCACCGGCGGCGACGGCACGCTCGCGCAGGATCGCGAGCGCCGGGATGTCGGGACCCTTCGTCTCCGGGACACGCCGTGGATCCACGGGGCTCGTCCACAGCCGAACACTGCGCGCGAGAGGCGGCGCCGGGCGAAGTCGCAGTTGCAGCCCCGAGTCCGTCGCCTCGAGACGCGGGAAGTGTCGGCCATCGCGCGGCAGCGCTGCGATGGCGGCCGTCCAGAACGCGAACGCCTCCGTCTCATCGATGTCGGTGCGGCGTCGGACGCTCTGCAGGAATCGGTCGCGGTGCGCGTCGAGCGCCAGCGCGCGGCCATCCTCCAGCAGCCATGAATCGGCCACCAGCAGCGGCTGCTCGACGGGCTCCACCAGGGTGAGCACGCCGTCGATCCAACGCGAAACGGGGGAGGAGGTCACGACGCCCTACGCTAGCCGAGTGATCGCGTCGGTACAGGCCAGGGTGCTGCCCGGGTGGGCCGACCCCGAGCGCGTATTCACGACACTCTTCGGCGCGCAGCAGTGGGCGTACTGGCTCGATCCGGGGCCGGATGCGGTGCGCGGTCGGACCCTGATGGGCGCGGCGACGCGGGTCGTCGCGGGTGACCTCGCAACGCTGCCGTTCGCGGAGAGCGCCGTCGATGACGCCCTCGGCTGGTACGGCTGGATCGAGTACGAAGCGGGCGCAGCGGCGCTGGGCGTCTCCGGATCACGCAGCGCGGCACACGGTGTCGTCCTGCTGCGCGGCGAGCGGGTCGTCGAGTTCGACCACGCGACCCGATGCATCCGCCTCATCGCGCTCGCTGACGACGGAGCCGAACGGTGGCTGGACGACACGGCGGCGGTGATCGCGGCGCTGCCGACGGAGCCGAGCGACCATGTCTCCCCGGCGCCGGCATCCGTGGCTCGCTGGCGGCACGATGAGGCCGACTACGCGAAGCTGGTCAGACGCTGCCAGGCCCGCATCCGAGCCGGTGACGCTTACCAGCTGTGTCTCACGAACGAGGTGACGGTGGCCGGCCGCTTCGACCCGCTCGAGCGTTACCGGGCGCTGCGCCGGATCAGTCCGAGCCACCACGGCGCGCTCATCCGGGCGGGGGAGCGCTCGCTGCTCAGCGCATCGCCGGAGGTCTTCCTCGAGATGCGCGGCGGCCGGGTGGCGACGCATCCGATCAAGGGCACGCGCCCTCGGGGGGCGGATGCGGAAGCGGATGCGGCGCTGCGCGCCGAGCTGCTCGGAAGTGTCAAGGAGCGCGCCGAGAACCTGATGATCGTGGATCTGATGCGCAACGACCTGAGCCGCGTGGCGCAGCTCGGAACGGTCGCGGCCGAACGACTGCTCGAGGTGGAGAGCTACCCCCAGGTGCATCAGTTGGTCAGCACGGTCTCGGCGCGGCTGCGCGAGGGCGTCGGAGTCGCCGATGTGGTCGCGGCCACGTTCCCTGCCGGATCCATGACCGGCGCGCCGAAGCGCCGGGCGATGCAGATCTTGGCGGATCTGGAGGGCGGGCCCCGCGGCGCCTATGCCGGCGCCTTCGGGCGGATCGGCTTCGACGGCTCCGCCGATCTGGCGATGACCATCCGCACGATCGTTCTCGACGCCGCCGGTGCGCGCATCGGCACGGGTGGCGGCATCACCATCCTCTCGGACCCGGCCGAGGAGGTCGAGGAGACCCGTGTCAAGGCGCGGGCGCCGCTGCAGGTACTGGGCGTGTCCTGACGTATCGCGCTGTCCTTTTCACCGCGCGCGGGCGGCATGCCACCCGCGCGCGGTGAAAAGGACAGCGCAGAGCGAACGACAGGCAGGTGGCGCCCGGGCTTAGTAGGCTTGTGCGTCGGACGAATGGCGCCCTCGCGCGCGTCCACCCGCATCCTGAGAAGTGAGATCATCCGTGGCAGACGACCAGTCCGTATCGACCGTGCCCAGCGAGCCCACTGCGACCCTCGACGAGGATCGCTACGACTTCCGCGCCATCCAGGACAAATGGCTCCCGGTCTGGGAGGAGACGCAGCCGTTCTCCTCCAGTGACCCCGACGACAAACGCCCGCGCAAGTACGTGCTCGACATGTTCCCGTACCCCTCGGGCGATCTGCACATGGGTCACGCCGAGGCGTACGCGCTCGGCGACGTGATCGCTCGATACTGGCGCCAGCAGGGCTTCAACGTGCTGCACCCGATCGGCTGGGACTCGTTCGGCCTGCCCGCGGAGAACGCGGCGATCAAGCGCGGCCTGAACCCGGTCACCTGGACCTACGACAACATCGAGCAGCAGAAGCGCTCGATGAAGCGCTACGCGGCGTCCTTCGACTGGGACCGCGTCATCCACACCTCCGACCCCGAGTACTACAAGTGGAACCAGTGGCTGTTCCTCGAGATGTACAAGAAGGGTCTCGCCTACCGCAAGGACAGCTGGGTCAACTGGGACCCGGTGGACCAGACCGTGCTCGCCAACGAGCAGGTGCTGCCCGACGGCACCTCCGAGCGCTCCGGCGCCGTCGTAGTCAAGCAGAAGCGCACGCAGTGGTACTTCAAGATCACCGACTACGCCGACCGCCTGCTCGATGACCTGAACCAGCTCGAGGGCTCGTGGCCCTCGAAGGTGCTGTCGATGCAGCGCAACTGGATCGGTCGTTCCATCGGCGCCGACGTCGAGTTCGAGATCGAGGGCCGCGATGAGCGCGTCACCGTCTTCACCACGCGCCCCGACACCCTCTACGGGGCCACCTTCATGGTCGTCGCCCCCGACTCCGACCTCGCCGCCGAGCTCGTCGAGGGTGCGGATGCGGCCACCAAGGCGAGCTTCCAGGCCTACCTCGAGAAGACCCAGAAGTCGAGCGAGATCGAGCGGCTCACCGCGGATCGCCCGAAGACCGGCGTGCCCCTCAACCGCGTCGCGATCAACCCGGTCAACGGCGAGAAGCTGCCGATCTGGGCCGCCGATTACGTGCTCAGCGACTACGGCCACGGTGCCGTGATGGCCGTCCCCGCCCACGACCAGCGCGACCTCGACTTCGCCCGCGCCTTCGATCTGCCGGTGCGCGTCGTGCTCGACACGAACGCGCCCGTGACCGGTGCGATCCCGGTCATCCCGACCAACCCGGAGGAGCTCGCTGAGCTCGAGGAGTCGCTGTCGCTCGACCCGGTGAAGACCGGCGAGGCGCTCACGGGCGACGGCCGGCTCATCAACTCCGGCCCGCTGGACGGCCTGTCGAAGCGCACCGCGATCGAGCGCATCATCAAGATCCTCGAGGAGCAGGGCCGTGGCCGCGCCGCGAAGAACTACCGCCTCCGCGACTGGTTGATCTCACGCCAGCGCTACTGGGGCACGCCCATCCCGATCGTGCACGGCGCAGACGGAGAGTTGGTGCCGGTTCCCGAGGACCAACTGCCCGTGGTGCTGCCCTCCACCGAGGGGCTCGACCTGCAGCCGAAGGGCTCCTCGCCCCTCGGCGCGGCGGAGGACTGGGTCAACGTGCCGGATCCGCGCGACGGTTCGCCGGCGCGCCGCGATCCCGACACGATGGACACCTTCGTCGACTCGTCGTGGTACTTCCTGCGCTTCCTCTCGCCGCACGACGACACGCAGGCGTTCGACCCGAAGTTGGCCGAGAAATGGGCGCCGGTCGACCAGTACGTCGGTGGCGTCACGCACGCGATCCTGCACCTCCTGTACGCGCGGTTCATCACCAAGGTGCTTTTCGATCTCGGCCACATCTCGTTCACGGAGCCGTTCACGGCGTTGCTGAACCAGGGCATGGTGCAGATGGACGGCTCGGCGATGTCGAAGTCGAAGGGCAACCTGGTGCGCCTGTCGGACCAGCTCGACGAGCACGGCGTCGACGCGGTTCGCCTCACGATGGCCTTCGCCGGCCCGCCCGAGGACGACATCGACTGGGCCGACGTCTCGCCGGCCGGGAGCGCGAAGTTCTTGGCGCGCGCCTGGCGTCTGGCGAAGGACGTCACCTCCTCTCCCGAGGTTGAGTGGAAGACGGGCGACGCCGCGCTGCGTCGGCAGACCCACCGCTTCCTCGCCGAGGCGCCGTCGCTGATCGAAGCGTTCAAGTTCAACGTCGTCGTCGCGCGGATCATGGAACTCGTCAACGCCACCCGCAAGGCGATCGACTCGGGCGCCGGCGCGAGTGACGCGGCGGTGCGCGAGGCGACCGAGGTCATCGCGATGTCGCTCAACCTGTTCGCGCCGTACACGGCGGAGGACATGTGGCAGCGACTCGGCTACCGAGGCCCGGTTTCGCACGTGCTCTGGCGCAAAGCCGATCCGACGCTGCTGGTCGAGGAGCAGGTCACCGCGATCCTGCAGGTCGACGGCAAGGTGCGTGACCGTATCGAGGTGTCGCCGAAGCTGTCGAGTGACGAGCTGCAGGCGAAGGCGAAGGCCTCGGCCGGCGTCGCTCGGGCGCTCGAGGGTCGCGAGATCGTGAACGTCATCGTTCGGGCCCCGCGTCTGGTGAACTTCGTCACGAAGTAGCGTCTCGCTCAGGATCGCGTCCGCTCCGCTCCTCCACAGGGGCGAATCGGGCGCGATCTTTCGTTTGCGGGGGCGGTGGGCCGATTCGCGTCGCGCGTGCTTCCTACCGTTGAAGCATGCGGATGGAGACGGACACGAGTGACGGCGAGTCGGGCTTGCCGGAGCTGGTGCGACGCTCCCGCCGCAGGGAGGGAGCGGGCACCACGACGCGCGTCGGGATCGGCGCTGCTGTGGTGCTCGTGCTGCTCGCGGCCGCGGCCGCCGTGGTGATCTCGGGGCTGGATGCCGCGGGCAGCTCCCGCCCGGTCGCGGTGTCGACTCCGATGGTGGCTCCCAGCATCTCGGCGACCGGCACCGCGACCACTCCGGTTCTCTACGTGCACGTGCTCGGGGCGGTCGCCGACCCGGGGCTCTTCGTACTCCACGACGGCGAGCGGGTGGTGGACGCGATCGCGGCCGCGGGCGGGTTCGCGGGAGATGCGGATCGCGCCGGCGTGAATCTCGCGCGCGTGGTCGCGGACGGCGAGCAGATCATCGTGCCGAAGATCGGGGAGGCGCCGGTCGCTCGAGCCGAGGGCGGCGGCGTGACCTCGGGTGGCGCCGCGATCGGGGGTCTCGTGAACCTGAATTCGGCGACGGCAGCCGACCTGGAGGAATTGCCGCGCATCGGCCCGGCCACGGCTCAGCGGATCCTTGACTACCGCGAGCAGAACGGTCCGTTCGGCTCCGTCGATCAACTGCTCGAGATCACCGGGATCGGGGAGAAGACCCTCGACGGCTTCCGCGATCAGGTCACGGTGTGAGGCGCGACCTTCTGCTGGCGCCCGCCGCCCTGTGCGCGTGGCTCGGCGCGTTCGTCCTCGGGTCCTCGCCGACGGAGGTGGTGGCGACGTGGGGCTTGCCGGTCGTCGCGGTGCTCGCGGCCATCACGCTCGCGCTGTTGCTGATCGCTCTCGTCAGCCGGCAGGCCGTGATCGCTCTGGTGGCCGTGGCCGTGGCGGCGGGTGCGCTGGGTGCGTTCGCCCTCGTCGCTCGAGCGGAGGTGATGCATCCGCCCGCCGTGGCGACGGCGGTCGACTCGGGTGCCGTCGTCGCCGCGACAGCCACGGTCGACTCCGGTTGGCGTGCGGTCCGTGCCGGCGGCCCTTCGTGGCAAGGTGGGTCCTTCTGGTTCGACGCCACCCTCCGCAGCGTCGACGGCACAGCGGTGGCCGCCCCCGCTCGCGTGTTCGTGAGCGGTGACGCGACGGCCGTCGACGTCGGCGCGGTGGTGGCGTTCGATGCGCGGCTCCGCGCGTCGGAGGATTCGGTAGCGGAAGCGGTGCTCGCCGACGCCATGGACGATCCCCGGATCCAGTCGGGTGCGGACGGGTTCGACGCTGTCGCGGGCGGTCTCCGACACGGCTTCCTCGAACACAGCGCCGCACTGCACGGCGATCCAGCCGGTCTGCTGCCCGGACTCGCCATCGGCGACACCTCCCGGCTCGACCCGGGCCTCGAAGAGGCGATGCGGACCGCTTCTCTGACCCACCTCACCGCGGTCTCCGGTGCGAATTGCGCGGTTGTCGTGGCGGCGGCCCTCCTCATCGCGGCGGCTTTCGGTGCCGGTCCGGTCCTGCGGACGGCGACGGCGCTGCTGGTGCTCGGCGGCTTCGTCGTGCTGGTCACGCCGGAACCGAGTGTGGTGCGCGCTGCGGTGATGGCAGCGGTGGTGCTGCTCGCCCGGCTGCTGGGGCGCGATGGCGCTCCCGCCGCTGCACTGTGGCTGGCGGTCGTGGTGTTGATCGTGCTCGATCCGGCGATCGCGACGCGGCTCGGCTTCGTGCTCTCGGTGCTCGCCACAGCCGGCCTGCTGCTGCTGGCCGAACCGATCGCACGCCGCCTGAGCGCGTTCCTGCCGTTCCCGCTCGCCGTCATCGTGGCGGTGCCGCTCGCCGCCCAGCTGGCCTGTCAGCCGGTGATCGTGCTGGTGGATCCCTCGATCCCGGTCTACGGGGTGCTCGCGAATCTGCTCGCCGAACCGGCGGCGCCGCTGGCCACGGGCCTCGGGCTGATCGGCTGCCTGCTCGTGCCGCTGTGGCCGTGGGCGGCTGACATCGTCATCGCGGTCGCAGCGGTGCCGGCATGGTGGATCGCGAGCGTGGCGCGCGCCGCCGCGAGCTGGCCCTCACCGCGTCTGCCATGGCTGCCGGGCGTCCTCGGCGCGGCTGTGCTCGCGGTGCTGACATTCGCCGTCGTGCTGCTGTTCACCACGCCGGCGCGCTGGTCACCGCTTCGCCGAGTCTCCGCGGGTGTGGTCGTTCTCGCGATCGTGATCGGCGGCGCGTCAACGGTAGCGACACCGCTCCTGCGCGCGGCAGCGCTGCCGAGTGATTGGCGGGTGCTCGCGTGCGACATCGGTCAGGGCGACGCGGTGCTGTGGCGTTCGGCTGCGGGCGTCGGGCTTGTCGACGTCGGGCCCGATCCCGCTCTGCTCCGCACCTGTCTCGACCGCGCTCGTGTCGACCGGATCCGGTTCCTCGTGCTAACGCACTACGACCTCGATCACATCGGTGGTCTCGACGCGGTGATCGGCCGCGTCGACACCGCACTCGTCGGCCCGACGGACGGCTTGGCCGACGAAGGCCTCGTGCAGGACCTGCGAACCGGTGGTGCCGAGGTGCGCCGAGCGGCCCGCGGCGACGCCGGTGTGCTGGGTGCGGTGCGCTGGCGGATCGACTGGCCCGAGCGCACCTCGAGCCTCGTGGGCAACCCGGCGAGCCTGGTGCTTCGGATCGACGCCGCTCCCGATGCGATCGGCGGCGCCCTCTCAGCGATGTTCCTCGGCGACCTGGGCGCGGAGGAGCAGGGCAGGCTCGCCCGCCTGCCGGGCCTCGGCACCGTGGACGTCGTGAAAGTCGCGCACCACGGTTCCACCGATCAGGATCCGAGGCTCTACGCCGAACTCGGAGCGGCGGTGGGCCTGGTCTCCGTCGGCGCCGACAACGACTACGGGCATCCCGGGGCACGCACCATCGAGATGCTGGAAGGGCTCGGGATCAGTGCCGACCGCACCGATCTGCAGGGCGCTATCGCGGTGTCTTCGAGAGCGGAGGGACTCATCGTCTGGAGCGAGCACGCCGGCTCCGACGCCATAGGCTTGACGGCGGCGAACGGAGGATCGGATGGCCGGCAGAGCACCCGCGCGGGGCGCGACGAAGACGTCGGCGAAGGTCGCGATCCCGCAATTGCGTTGGGATCAGGCGCGGCCGGCGTCCATCGTGCTGATCACCGGGCCCGAGAAGTTCCTGGCGGAACGGTCGATGCGATTCCTCCGCGACTTCCTGCGCGCCGAGGATCCGAGCCTCGAGGTGCACGACATCTCCGCCGACGCGTACGCGCCGGGGGAGCTGCTCACCCTCGCCAGCCCGTCGCTCTTCGACGAGCCGCGGTTGATCCGCGTGACGAACGTCGAGAAGTGCACCGACGCCTTCCTGCTGGAGGCGCTCGGCTACCTCGAGCGACCCGCCGAGAGCACGACGCTCGTCCTCCGCCACGGAGGGGGAGTGCGCGGCAAGAAACTGCTCGACGCGATCCGTGGCGGGCTCGGTGACGGCGTCGAGATCGTCTGCGCCGAGCTCAAACGCGAGAGCGACAAGGTCGACTTCGCGGCAGCCGAGTTCCGCAGCGCCGGGCGGAAGGTCTCGACGGGAGCGGTGCGTGCGCTGGTCGCGGCATTCCTCGACGATCTCGATGAGCTGGCCGCCGCGTGTCAGCAGCTGATGGCGGATGTGGCCGGCGACATCACGGAGGCGACGGTCGCCAAGTACTACAGCGGCCGCGTCGAGACCACCGCGTTCACGGTCGCGGATGCGGCGATCGCCGGCCGTCATGGCGAGGCGCTGATCGCGCTGCGCCACGCGCTCGCGTCCGGCGCGGATCCGGTGCCCATCGTCGCCGCCTTCGCGAGCAAGCTGCGCACCATGGCGAAAGTCGCCGGTTCCCGGGAGGGTTCGAACCAGGTCGCGCAGCGCTACGGCATCGCCCCGTGGCAGGTGGACCGCGCGCGCCGCGACCTGCAGGGCTGGACCGGCGAGGGTCTCGGCGTGGCGATCGAGACCGTCGCGGAGGCCGACGAGAACGTCAAGGGCGGTGGCCGCGACCCGGTCTACGCCCTCGAACGCATGGTCACCGTCATCTCCGCCCGCGGCCGCCGCCCCTGACCCCGGCCAACCCCTGACCCCGGCCAACCCCTGGCCCCGCACCCATTCTGCGAGGGACCCCTCCTGTGCGCGTGGGACCCGCCCAGCGGGGGTCCGATGCGCACAGGAGGGGTCCCTCGCAAGAAGGCGTGGGCGCGAAAAAGCGGGCCCGAGCCTCGGCAATACCGAGGCTCGGGCCCGCTGTGAAGCTGTGCAGCGCAGAGTTACAGCGCGGCGACCTGCTTGGCGATGGCCGACTTGCGGTTCGCCGCCTGGTTCTTGTGGATGACGCCCTTGCTGGCGGCCTTGTCGAGCTTCTTCGCCGCGAGGGCGAGAGCGGTGCCGGCAGCGGCGGCGTCGCCCGAGGCGATGGCCTTGTGCACGCCGCGCACGGCGGTCTTCAGCTCGCTCTTGACGGCTTTGTTGCGGTCGGTCGCCTTCTTGTTGGTGAGGTTGCGCTTGATCTGCGACTTGATGTTTGCCACGTGGAATACCTTCTTCTTCGGATGTGCGTGTGTGCAGCCGGCTACTCGTCGGGAGTGCCCCTTCTGGCTGGATCAGGAGAAATGCCCTGCTCTGCCAGTGCGACTGGAGGTCGCCGGCTTCTGATCGCTCCGGGTCCGGATCCCGTCTCGAGCACGGATGCTCGGGACGCGCGGGTGTGGAGCGCAAGCCAACAAGAAACTTTAGCGTACGCGAGCCATCCGAACAACCGCGAAACGGGGCGCTTCGGTGACCTGCTGCTGCTGCGGCGGCGATCTCCGCCGCGGCGTTCTACCCTGGGAGGGATGCCACGCCTCGCCGATCATATTCCCGCGGTTCCGATGTCCGGGATCCGCCGTCTCTTCGAGATCGCCCTCCGCCTCGAGGGCGTCACCCATCTCGCTGTCGGCGAGCCCGACGTTCCCGTCGCCCCGCACATCATCGAGGCCGCGCGGGAGGCGTGGGCCGCCGACGACACGAACTACGGGCCCAACGGCGGCCTCATGCCGCTGCGCGAGGCGATCGTCACGAAGCTCGCCCGCGACAACGGCATCGATGTCGACGTCGAGCAGGTCTGGGTCAGCGTCGGCGGCACGCAGGCGCTGTACCAGGCGATGACGCTCACGCTCGGTCACGGTGACGAGGTGCTGGTGCCCGACCCCGGTTACACGACCTTCACCATGAACGCGCGGATGATCGAGGCCGTGCCGGTGCCCTACAGCCTGCGTCCCGAAAACGGCTTCCTGCCGGATCTCGACGAGCTGGAGCGCATCGTCACCGAACGCACTCGGGTGCTGATCGTGAACTCGCCGTCGAATCCGCTGGGCGTGGTCTTCCCGCGCGAGGTGCTCGAGCGGCTCCTGGCGTTCGCCCGCGAGCACGATCTGTGGGTGATCAGCGACGAGGTGTACGAGTACTTCACCTACGGCCGGCCGCACGTGAGCCTGGCGCGCATCGCCCAGGAGCTCGGCCACGACGACGATCGTGTGCTCAGTGTGTTCTCGCTGTCGAAGACGTACGCGATGACCGGGGTCCGCCTCGGGTACCTCGTCACCCCGCCCGGGTTCACCGCGACGATGGTGACCGTGCAGGAGGCGTCGATCGGTTGCGTCGCGACGCCGGATCAGCGCGCCGCGCTCGCGGCGTTGACCGGACCGCAGGACGCCGTGGCCGCTGCCTCAGAGCACTACCTTAGCAACCTGCTGCGCGCCACGGCGCTGCTGGATCGCCGCGGCATCCGCTATCGCGAGCCGGAGGGTGCTTTCTACCTCTGGATCGACATGTCGCACGCGACACGCGGCGACGTCGCCCGGTGGGCCGAGGACTTCCTGCTCGATTCGAAGGTCGCCGTCGCACCCGGCAGCGCCTTCGGTCGCACGGGCGAAGGATGGATCCGGGTCTGCCTCGCATCGGATCCGGCCGATCTCGATCACGGTCTCGGGTTGCTGCCGGCGCCGTAGCGCTTCGTCACACGACGCCTGAGCGAGGCTCGCGGCCGTACGCTGCTGCGGTGAGCAGCACGACCCCGATCCTCCCCGTCTCGTCCGACCCGACCGTGGTGATCCGTCGCGTCCATCCGAGCGAGTACGCCGCGGTCGGAGCACTGCGGCTGGACGCGTATCGGCACGACTACGAAATCGGCGACGACTACGCCGCGCAGATGCTCGACATCGCCGCGCACGAGGCCGTCGCGGAGGTGTGGGTGGCGGCGGATGCGCGTTCGGGTGAGCTGCTCGCGACCGTGACAACGGCGAAGGACGGCGGCAACTTCACCCCGCTCGGCCTGCCGGACGAATTGGACTGGCGCCTGCTCGCTGTCGCCCCGGCGGCGCGCGGCCGAGGGCTGGGCCGTCTGCTCACCGAGTTCGTGATCGCGCTCGGACGCTCCAGGGGCGTCGCGCGCGTGGTGATGAACAGTGGATCCGACATGTACGCCGCACATCACCTCTACGACACGCTCGGCTTCACCCGACTGCCCGGCCGCGAGAATCCGCCCGGCATCGAACCGAGCCGCGCCTACGGCCTCGACCTCTGACACCGCCGGGGTTCCGGCCGCGCGCTCACCACCGGGGGTGCATGTGCGGAACACCCGCGCGGACGCTTCGGCCGGAGGCATGGGACACTGGTAGCACAATGTCTCCACGTGCACTCAAGGGTCTCGAGCCCGCCGCGACCGATCCGGCGTTCATCCGCAACTTCTGCATCATCGCGCACATCGATCATGGCAAGTCCACCCTCGCCGACCGCATGCTCGGCATCACCGGCGTCGTCTCCGACCGGGATGCGCGTGCGCAGTACCTCGACCGGATGGACATCGAGCGCGAGCGCGGCATCACCATCAAGAGCCAGGCCGTGCGGATGCCGTGGCAGAACGGCGGCGACACGTTCGCCCTGAACATGATCGACACCCCCGGGCACGTCGACTTCTCGTACGAGGTCAGCCGCTCGCTCGCCGCCTGCGAGGGAGCGATCCTGCTCGTCGACGCGGCTCAGGGCATCGAGGCGCAGACCCTCGCAAACCTGTACCTCGCGCTCGAGAACGACCTCACGATCATTCCGGTCTTGAACAAGATCGACCTGCCGGCGGCCGACCCCGAGAAGTACGCCAAGGAGCTCGCCGGCCTCATCGGCGGCGACCCCGACGACGTGCTGCGCGTGTCCGGCAAGACCGGCATGGGCGTCGAAGCCCTCCTCGATCGCGTGACGCAGCTCATCCCCGCCCCCCAGGGTGTGAAGGATGCGCCCGCTCGCGCCATGATCTTCGACTCGGTATACGACGCTTACCGCGGCGTGGTCACCTACGTGCGGATGATCGACGGCCAGCTGTCGCCGCGCGAGAAGATCCAGATGATGTCGACCCGCGCGACGCACGAGATCCTCGAGATCGGCGTCTCGTCGCCCGAGCCGAGCTCGACCCAGGGCCTCGGCGTCGGCGAGGTCGGTTACCTGATCACGGGCGTGAAGGATGTGCGTCAGTCGAAGGTCGGTGACACCGTCACGACCGCGGCGAAACCCGCCACGCAGGCGCTGCCCGGCTACACCGAGCCGCTGCCGATGGTGTTCTCGGGTCTGTATCCGATCGACGGCAGCGACTACCCCGACCTGCGTGAGGCGCTCGACAAGCTCAAGCTCTCGGACGCCGCTCTGGTGTACGAGCCCGAGACCTCCGTCGCGCTGGGCTTCGGCTTCCGCTGCGGCTTCCTCGGCCTGCTGCACCTCGAGATCGTCACCGAGCGCCTCGACCGCGAGTTCGGCCTCGACCTGATCACCACCGCACCGTCGGTCATCTACGAGGTGACCACGGAGGACAAGAAGACCGTCACGGTCACCAACCCGAGCGAGTTCCCGGTCGGCAAGATCCTGAGCGTCACCGAGCCGATCGTGAAGGCGGCCATCCTCGCGCCGAAGGACTACGTCGGCACGATCATGGAACTCTGCCAGGGTCGGCGCGGCACCCTGCTCGGTATGGAGTACCTCGGCGAGGACCGGGTCGAGATCCGCTACAACATGCCTCTCGGCGAGATCGTCTTCGACTTCTTCGACAACCTCAAGTCGAAGACGGCCGGATACGCCTCGCTCGACTACGAGCCCGCCGGCGACCAGGAGGCCGACCTCGTGAAGGTCGACATCCTGCTGCAGGGCGAGCAGGTCGATGCGTTCAGCGCGATCGTGCACCGCGACAAGGCCTACGCGTACGGCGTGCTGATGACGGGTCGTCTCCGCGAGCTCATCCCGCGCCAGCAGTTCGAGGTGCCGATCCAGGCGGCCATCGGCGCGCGGATCATCGCGCGCGAATCGATCCGCGCGATGCGCAAGGACGTTCTGGCCAAGTGCTACGGCGGTGACATCAGCCGCAAGCGCAAACTTCTCGAGAAGCAGAAGGAGGGCAAGAAGCGGATGAAGATGGTCGGCCGAGTCGAGGTGCCGCAGGAGGCGTTCATCGCCGCGCTCTCCGGCGACACGGAGAAGAAGGACAAGAAGTGAGCGTGCGCCGCTCGAGCTTCGAGGGTCAGCCGCAGGTCACCTACGGGGCCGTCGGCGGCACGCTCGCGCCCGACCTGCTCAGCTATCCGCCGGAGGGCTTCCGCGCGGCACGTTTCGAGGCACGCCTGGGGTCCGGTCAGGAGCGATTCGACATCGTCGCCGAAGGCTTGATGACCTGGGGCGTCCAGCGCGGCAGTGACATCGAGGTCACCGATATCCAGGCCGGCACCGGCGTGCAGTACACCGGGGTCAACTTCGACTCGGAGGGCACTCCGATCGATCTGACCAGCCGTCCCACGGAAGACCGATTCGCCGCCGACGGCACGCCGTACATCACCGCCGGCATGACCGCGGTGCTCAAGGTGAAGAAGTTCGGCCGCACGTTCGATGCGCCCGTTCGGGTCGTGTACGTGATCGACGAGCCCGACGAGGTCGGGTTCGCCTACGGAACGCTCGCCGGGCATCCCGAGAGCGGCGAAGAATCCTTCGTCGTCGAGAAGCGGGCCGACGATTCCGTCTGGATCGTGATCCGTGTCTTCTCGAAGCCCAGCTCGCGGCTCTACCGCCTCGGTGCGCCGGTGCTGCGTCGGGTGCAGAAGAGCATCACCAAGAAGTACCTGCGGGCACTGCTGCCGCACGTCATCTCCTCGTGACGGGCCGCTGATGGCGGGGCCGCTGCCGATCGCCGACCCGGCGCCGTTGGACGGACTGCTGCCCGCATCCGTGCGCGACGGCGCGCAGCACCGCGATCTCGGGGTGTACGTGCACGTGCCGTTCTGCCGCGTGCGTTGCGGTTACTGCGACTTCAATACGTACACCGCGCCCGAACTCCGCGGAGCGAAGCAGAGCGATTACGCCGAAGAGGCGTCGCGAGAGATCGCCTTCGGCGCCTCCGTGCTCGATGTGGCGGGCCTGCCCCGGCGTGAAGCGGCGACCGTGTTCTTCGGCGGCGGTACCCCCACGCTGCTGCCGGCCGGCGACCTCGGACGCATGCTCAGCGCGATCCGCGAGCACCACGGCATCCGGCCCGGTGCCGAGATCACCACCGAGGCGAACCCCGATTCCGTCGACGCCGCGTACCTGCGCACCCTCGCCGACGCGGGCTTCAACCGGGTCAGCTTCGGGATGCAGTCGGCGGTTCCGCACGTGCTGGCGACCCTCGAGCGCACCCATGATCCCGACCGCATCCCGCTCGTCGTCCAGTGGGCTCGGGAGGCCGGGCTGCAGGTCAGTCTCGATCTGATCTACGGCACGCCGGGCGAGTCGCTCGATGACTGGTCCCGTTCGTTGGATGCCGCACTCGCTTGCGAGCCCGACCACCTCTCGGCGTACGCGCTCATCGTCGAGGCCGGCACCAAACTGGCACGGCAGATCCGCTCGGGTGCGGTGGCGCAGCCCGACGACGACCTCACCGCCGACATGTACGAGTTGGCGGATGCGCGGCTCGCGAGCGCCGGCTACGAATGGTACGAGGTGAGCAACTGGGCACGCGGCGCCGACCATCGTTCGCGGCACAACCTCTCGTACTGGCTGGGTCACGATTGGTGGGGCGTGGGCCCCGGCGCGCACAGCCACGTCGGCGGAGTGCGTTGGTGGAACGTCAAGCATCCGGCCGCGTACGCCGATCGGATCCACGCGGGAGCGTCGCCGGCCGCCGGTCGCGAGACCCTCGATGCCGACTCGCGCAGCCTCGAGGACGTGCTGCTGCGCACGCGCTTGAGCGACGGTCTGCCGATCGACGTCGTCGACGCATCCGCGCGCCCCGCTGTCGCCGGTCTGATCGCGGATGGCCTCATCGACGGGCGCGCGGCCCTGGCCGGCCGCATCTTGCTAACCCTTCGGGGCCGCCTGCTGGCCGACGCGGTCGTTCGGCGCCTCACCCCGTAGGGGCAGCCGGCCGGCCGCCGAGACCGCCCATCGCCCCACGCCTCGACCCGAGAAGTTGCCGGAGTCGGCGGCCGACTCCTGCACCTTCTCGGGTTCGGGCTACTTGATGAAGGCGATCGTCAGAGGGTACGAGTAGTACTGCCCCTGGCTCGCCTTGACCGCGGCGATGATGCTGAAGATGATCTCCACGACCCACACGGCGATCAACACGAAGATGCCGATGACCACCGCCGTGAGCACGAGGCCGACGACGTAGGCGATCACCATGGTGATCTGGAAGTTCAGTGCCGTCTTGGAGTGCGCCTCCAAGAACGGACCGCGCCCCTTGAACACGAGGTAGACGATCAGGGACGGGATGAAGCCGAGGAAGATCCCGGCGACGTGGGTCACGATCGCCCACGTCTTCTCGTCGGCCGGATTCAGCGGCGGCTGAGGGGCGTACTGCTGCTGCGGGGGCGGGGGAGGCGTTGCGGACATGGTCTCTCCGTTTCGAACGAGTCGGGCGTTCACCGGGAGCCGGCTTGCCCCCGCCCCATCGTGGCACAGCGTGTCACGCCCGGTCACGTGCTGTTTCCGGGAAGGGCGTGGAAAACCGAGCGGACGCTATGTGACGAGCGGACGCTGTGTGACGAATGGACGCTATGTGATCAGACGCACCGCGAAGGGGTACCGGTACGCAATACCGTCCTTCGCTTTGAGGAAGGCGAGGATCGAGTAGACGATGCCGACGGCCCACGCGGCGAGGTCGAGGGGGATGCCGATGATCGCGCCCACCAGGGTCGCGTCGAGGATCCAGGCGATCACGTGCACACCGAGGAGGGTGAGCTGGAAGTTCAGCGCCTCCTTGGCCTCGGTGCCGGTGAAGCGCCCGCGATCTCGGAAGACGAGCCAGATGATGAGCGAGGGCAGCACGCTGATGATGCCGCCCAGGTGCGCAAAGGACGCCCACTGGCGATCCTCCGCCTCGGTGAGAGGTGCGGCGGCGGGCGGGTTGGCGCCGGTGTGAGGCTGAGACATGGACGTTCCCTTCAGATGGAACACCGACGCGCGGGCGGAGGCTCGCGCGGGTCAGCCGCGGGAGGCGTGACTCCGTCGCACCGCGACCACGAGCACACGGTACGCCCGGCGGGTTCGCGCGGCAATGAGGGTTACCACTGACTCCGAGACCGCGCCAGCACGGAGGGATGGCATCGAGGGCGGGTTATGATTGGCACTCAGCTCGGCGGAGTGCCAAACCGCGAGCGGATGAACAGGCTGAGACGAGTTCCGAGCGGGAGGTGCCTTCGATGGTGACCGAACGTGGACTCCAGGTACTGCGCGTGATCGTCCAGGATTACGTCGCGAGCCGTGAACCCGTCGGCTCCAAGTCGATCGTCGAACGGCACTCCTTCGGCGTCTCGGCCGCGACCATCCGGAACGACATGGCCCAGCTGGAGGAAGAGGAGCTGATCGCGGCTCCGCACACTTCTTCCGGCCGCGTCCCGACCGACAAGGGTTATCGACTCTTCGTCGATCAGCTCGCCGACCTGCGGCCCCTCACCGCAGCCCAACGGCATGCCATAGAGACCTTCCTCGGCCAGACGCCCGATCTCGACGACGTACTGGCCAAGACCGTGCGACTGCTGTCGCAGCTCACCCACAACGTCGCACTGGTGCAGTACCCGTCCTTCGGCGCGGCGCACGTGCGTCACGTCGAACTCGTCGCGCTGAGCTCGCGCCGCCTGTTGTCGGTGCTGATCACCGATACCGGGCGCGTCGACCAGCGCGTGCTCGAGCTCGCGGAGGATGTCGACGAGGTCTTCCTCGGCGAGATCCGAGCCAAGCTGAACACGGCGGGGATCGGCCTCGGCCTCGCGGCGGCCGCGGAGTCGTTCGCCGCCACGATCGAGCAGTTCAGCCCAGAACGGCGCGCGGCCGTGACCACCATCGTCGCGACCCTGATCGAACAAGTCGGCGCGAACCGCCAGGACAAGCTCGTGATGGCCGGGGCCGCGAACCTCGTGCGCACCGAGGAGGACTTCTCCGGCAACCTCTACCCGGTCCTCGAGGCGATCGAGGAGCAGGTGGAGCTGCTGCGCCTCTTCGGCGAGATGGTGCCGGATCCGCGCGGGGTCTCGGTTCGGATCGGTCGCGAGAACGCGGCGTTCGGTCTGCAGGAGACCTCGGTTCTCACCAGCGGCTACACGGCGGCGGGGGGTCAGATCGCCCGGCTCGGCGTGCTCGGGCCGATCCGCATGGACTACTCGGGCAACATCGCGGCCGTGCGCGCTGTCGCCCGATACCTCTCGCGATTGCTCGGCGAGGAATAGCCGAGAGTCCGCGCGACCCATCCGGTCGCATTCCACATCATTCGAACCACGAACAGAGGACGAAGCCACCCGTGGCCGATCACTACGAAGTGCTGGGCGTCGAGCGCGACGCCACCCCCGACGCGATCAAGAAGGCGTACCGTCGCCTCGCGCGCGAGCTGCACCCCGACGTCAATCCGAGTGCGGACGCCTCCGAGCGATTCAAGCTCGTCACGCACGCGTACGACGTGCTCAGCGACCCGCAGCAGCGGCAACAGTACGACCGCGGTCCGCAGGACGGCGGCCTCGGTGGCGCGCAGGGTTTCGGTGGCTTCGGCGACATCTTCGAGACGTTCTTCGGGCAGGGCGGCGGTGGCAACTCGCGCGGTCCACGCTCGCGTCGCGAGCGCGGCCAGGACGCGCTGCTGCGCGTAGAGGTCTCGTTGGACGAGGTGATCTTCGGGGCGCATCGCGAGCTCGAGGTCGACACGGCCGTTCTCTGCGAGACCTGCCAGGGTTCGTGCTGCCAGCCGGGCACCTCGCCCGTCACCTGCGACATCTGCCACGGCTCCGGCCAGATCCAGCGCACGGTCCGCTCGCTGCTGGGCAATGTGATGACCTCCAGCCCCTGCGGCACCTGCCGCGGCTACGGCACTGTGATCGCCACGCCGTGCTCCACCTGCCAGGGTCAGGGTCGCGTCCGCGCGCGCCGTACCATCCCGGTCGACATCCCGGCCGGTGTCGACACCGGTCTGCGTCTGCAGATGCCGGGCAGTGGCGAGGTCGGCCCGGCGGGCGGGCCGAGCGGTGACCTCTACCTCGAGATCAAGGTCAAGCACCACGACATCTTCAGCCGCAACGGTGACGACCTGCTCTGCACCCTCGAGGTGCAGATGACGGATGCGATCCTCGGCTCGACCACGACGCTCAAGGCGCTCGACGGCGACATCGAGATCGAGATCAAGCCGGGCACCCAGAGCGCCGAGATCGTCACGATCAAGTCGCGCGGCGTCACCCGCCTGCGCGGCACCGGTCGCGGCGACCTCCGGGTCGGCATCCAGGTGGTCACACCGACCAAGCTCGGTCATCGCGAGCGCGAACTGATCACCGAGTTCTCGCAGCACTACAAGCCCGCCAAGCCGGCGCTGACCCACTTCCAGCAGGGCCTCTTCTCGAAGCTGCGCGACCGCTTCCTCGGCTAGGCCGAGGCACTGAGCCCGGGTGGTCGCATCCCGTCCGTTTCCGCCGGTTGAGGGACGGTTCGTGATGACCCGGGCGTCGACAGTTCGAAGGGAGGCGCCGGATGGCGCACCACTACATCGACGAGACGCTCGACACCGCGGCGTTCGTCGCCGGCGGCACCCTCGTGCTGACCGGTGCGGAGGCGCGACACGCGGCCACCGTGAGCCGCATCCGCGCAGGCGAGAGCATCCGCGTGGGCGACGGTCGTGGCCTCATCGCAACCGCCACCGCCACCGTCACGGATGCGGCGCCGGCCCGGCTCGAGCTGAGAGTCGACTCCGTCGAGACGGTCGCGGCCGCGGCGCCGCGCCTCGTCCTCGCCCAGGCACTAGCCAAGGGCGACCGCGACGAACTCGCGGTCCAGGCGGCGACCGAGCTCGGCGTCGACGAGATCGTGCCCTGGCAAGCCGCCCGCTCGGTCTCGCGCTGGACAGGCCCGAAGGAGGCCAAGGGCCGCGAGCGCTGGGCATCGATCGTCCGTGAGGCCAGCAAGCAGTCCCTGCGCGGGTGGGTGCCCGGGGTGGTGCCGATCGTGTCGACGAAGCAGCTGGCCGCGCGCGGTGAGCGGATCCTCGTGCTCGAGCCCAGCGCATCCGCTGCTCTCACCTCGCTGAGCTTCGACGATCGCGACCTGCTGCTGGTCGTGGGTCCGGAGGGCGGCGTCGCCGCCGACGAGCTCGAGCTGTTGACCGCCGCGGGTGCCGAACTCGTGCGGATGGGCACGAACGTCTTGCGCACCTCGACGGCGGGCCCCGCCGCGATCGCCGTGCTCTCGGCGGCGCTCGGCCGCTGGTGAGACCCGTGCACGAGTGCCGAGGGCGAAACTCCGCCCCGGTGTCGGTACCGGACGGTACCCTGAAGACATGACCGAAGCCACGATCTTCACGCGCATCGCCAACCGCGAGATCCCCGCCGACGTGGTGTTCGAGAACGACCGCGTGCTGGCGATCCAGGACATCGCTCCCAAGGCCCCCGTGCACATCCTCGTCTTCCCCAAGACGCAGGAGTACACGAACGTCGCCGAGCTCGCTGCCGGCGATCCATCCCTGCTCGCCGAGATCGTCGCGACGGCACAGTCCATCGCGGACGACCGCGTCGACGGTCAGTTCCGGCTCGTCTTCAACACCGGAGCGGATGCGGGCCAGACCGTCTTCCACGTGCACGCTCACGTCCTCGGTGGCGGCCACTCGGAAGGCGATCTTGCCCTCTGACGCGAGCGGGCCCGGCCCGCTGCTCCCCGATATCGAGACCGCCGTGATCACGGTCGACGGCGTCGCGATGGTTCGGCTCCTCGGACCCCAAGACCGCTTGATCAAGACGGTCGAACGACAATTCCCGCTCGTGCAGGTGCACGTACGCGGCAACGAAGTGACCCTGACGGGCGAGGCCGGACAACTGCGTCCGGCCCGACGGCTGGTGGAGGAACTGGTGCTCATGACGAAGAACGGACACGACTTGGAGCCCTCCGAGGTGCAGGAGTCGGCGCGGATCCTGAACGCGGGCGGCTCGATGACCCCGGCTGAGGCGTTCGGCCAGGCGATCCTGACCGCGCGCGGCAAGAGCGTGCGGCCCAAGACCCTCGGTCAGAAGGACTACGTCGATGCGATCGACGAGTCGACGATCGTCTTCGGCATCGGCCCCGCCGGCACCGGCAAGACGTATCTCGCGATGGCCAAGGCGGTGCAGTCCTTGCAGCGCAAGGAGGTCGACCGCATCATCCTCACCCGGCCGGCCGTCGAGGCGGGGGAGCGGCTCGGCTACCTGCCGGGCACTCTCACCGACAAGATCGACCCGTACCTGCGACCGTTGTACGACGCCCTGAACGAGATGATGGACCCCGAGATCGTGCCGAAGCTGCTCGCAGCCGGCACCATCGAGGTCGCACCACTGGCATACATGCGCGGTCGTACGCTGAACAACTCGTTCATCGTTCTCGACGAGGCGCAGAACACGACCCCCGAGCAGATGAAGATGTTCCTCACCCGCCTCGGTTTCGGCTCGAAGATGGTCGTCACCGGCGACATCACGCAGATCGACCTCCCCACCGGCTCCAGTGGTCTGCGCCTGGTGACCCGGGTCCTCGACGGGATCGATGACATCCACTTCACGCGACTCACGAGCGACGACGTCGTGCGGCACTCGCTCGTCGGTCGCATCGTCGACGCGTACACGGAGTACGACCAGCAGAAGCAGGCGGCGCACTTCGAGCGGGAGCAGGCTCGGGAGTTCGCGAACCGTGCCGAAAGGCGCGGGCAGGGCCCGCGCGACCACCAGCCCAAGGGTCCGCGCTCCTAGCGCGGCCGCACCCCGACAGACTCCGCGACCCGAGAAGGATCCCCACCACCTGTGAGCATCGAGATCAACAACGAGTCGGCCGTCCCGGTCGACGAGGCCGCCATCCTGCGCCTGGCCACGTACGCGCTGGACACGCTGCACGTGCACCCCGACGCCGAGCTGGCGATCGTGCTGGTCGACGAAGGCGCGATGGAGCAGCTCCACGTGCAGTGGATGGACGAGCCGGGTCCGACCGATGTGCTCAGCTTCCCGATGGATGAACTCCGCCCCGGCACGGAGGACGAACAGACCCCGGCCGGTCTCCTGGGCGACATCGTGCTGTGTCCGCAGGTCGCCATGGGCCAGGCCGAACAGGCCGGCCACTCGACGCTCGACGAGCTCCAACTCCTCACCGCTCACGGACTCCTGCACCTGCTCGGCTTCGACCATGCGGAGCCGGAGGAGGAGCGCGAGATGTTCGGCATCCAGCGCGACATCCTCGTCGGCTTCCACATCAACGAACGCCGACGGTGATCGCCCAGCTGCTCTTCGCGGCCCTGCTGCTGGTCGCCATCGGTGGCTGGTTCGCCGCTACCGACGCGGCTTTGAGCGTGCTCTCCCGAGCCGACATCGCCGAGATGGCGCAGCACAGCCGTACCCCGCGCTCGCTTCGAGCGATCGCGGAGGACGGCGGACCGCACGTCACCGTCGTGAACTTCGCGCGGATCGTGTCGGAGACCACGGCGGCCGTCTTCGTCACCGCCGTGCTGATCGCCTGGATCGATCAGCTCTGGCTCAGCCTCCTGGTCGCCATCCTCATCATGGCCGCCGTGTCGTTCGTCCTGGTCGGCTCCAGCCCGCGCAGTGTGGGCCGCGCGCACGCGCGCCCGGTGCTGCAGTCGAGCGCGTTCGTCGCGCACCTGCTTCGGGTTGCG
The DNA here is from genome assembly GCA_013204985.1 of Microbacteriaceae bacterium VKM Ac-2855. GTDB lineage: Bacteria > Actinomycetota > Actinomycetes > Actinomycetales > Microbacteriaceae > Rathayibacter. The sequence goes on along the minus strand of JABMLG010000009.1, from coordinate 147,172 downwards.
CTCGGTCCGGTCGCGTCCGGCCTCGTCGCGCTCGGTAGCCGCGTCACTCCCGGTAGCCCGCGCACCGGCGGCTTCTCCTCGGAGGAGCAGCTGCTGAGCATGGTCGACGAGGCCACCGAACAGTCGGTGCTCGAGCAGGACGACCGCGAACTCATCCACTCGATCTTCGAATTCAACGAGACGGTCGTGCGCGAGGTGATGGTGCCGCGCACCGACATGGTCACCATCGAGTCCTCAGCGACCGTCGGAGCCGGCATGGGATTGCTGCTCAGTCGCGGGATCTCCCGCATCCCCGTGGTGGCCAACAGCGCCGACGACGTCCTCGGGGTGCTCTATCTCCGCGACGTCGCGCGCTACACCTACGAGCGGCCCGACGCCTCCGTCACGGTCGCCGACCTGGCCCGGCCGGCCATCTTCGTGCCCGAGTCGAAGAAGGCGGACGCCACTCTGCGGCAGATGCAGCTCGAGTCGAACCATCTCGCGATGGTGGTGGACGAGTACGGCGGCATCGCCGGTTTGGTCACGCTGGAGGATCTGATCGAGGAACTCGTCGGCGACATCTCCGACGAGTACGACCGCGAGGCGAGCCTCGTCGAGGAGATCGAGCCGGGCCACTATCGCGTCAGTGCGCGTCTGGCGACCGATGAACTCGGCGAGCTCTTCGACCTCGAGCTCGACGACGACGACGTCGACTCGGTGGGAGGTCTGCTCACCAAGGCGTACGGACGTCTGCCCGAACGCGGCGCGACCGCGGCGGTCGGAGGAGTGATCCTCGAGGCCGAGCACGCGGATCCGCGCCGAGGGACCATCTCGACCGTGCTCGTGCGACGCGATCCCGACTATCCGCTCGATACGAACGGCACCGGACCGATCCCCGTGATCGAGGAGACCGAACCGCCGGCGGAGAGCGACGCGGCCGAGATCCGCGAGAAGCCCACCAAGAAGAAGAAGAGCGGCAAGGTGAAGAAGGCGGATGATTCTGCCGACGCCGCCCTCGACGACACCCGTACCGACAGCTCCGACAGCGAGGATCCACGATGACCGATACGTCCACCACGGGCGACGCCGCCCCTTTCCGGGCCGGGTTCGTCTCGTTCGTCGGGCGGCCCAACGTGGGCAAGTCCACGTTGACGAACGCCCTCGTCGGCGAGAAGATCGCGATCACCTCGTCGAAACCGCAGACGACACGACGCGCCATCCGTGGCATCGTGCACCGAAGCGACGGTCAGCTCATCGTGGTGGACACCCCCGGCATCCATCGCCCACGTACCCTGCTGGGCGAGCGCCTCAACTCGCTGGTCACGTCGACGCTGGGTGACGTCGATGTGATCGGGATGCTCTTCCCGGCCGACGAACCGATCGGCCCCGGCGATCGCTTCATCAACGAATCGCTGGATGCGTTCCCGCGGGCCAAGAAGGTCGCGATCGTCTCGAAGGTCGATCTGTCGTCGAAGAAGGCCGTGGCCAAGCAGCTCCTGGCAGTGCAGGAGCTGCGCGAGTGGAACACCATCGTGCCGATCTCGGCCGTGACCGATGAGCAGCTCGATGTCTTGGCGGCGGAGATCCTGGCGCTGATGCCCGTATCGCCCGCTCTGTACCCGATCGAAGCGGTGACCGATGAGGACAACGAGTCGCGCATCGCGGAGTTCATCCGTGAGGCGGCGCTCGAGGGTGTCTCCGATGAGCTTCCGCACTCGCTCGCGGTCACGATCGATGACATGGTCGAGCGCGAAGACGGCTCGCTGATCGACATCTACGCGAACGTCTTCGTGGAGCGCGACAGCCAGAAGGGCATCATCATCGGCCACGGTGGCCAGCGACTTCGGGAGGTCGGCCAGACCTCTCGCGCCCAGATCGAGAAGCTGCTGGGCCGGAAGGTGTTCCTGTCGATCCGCGTCAAGGTCGCCAAGGATTGGCAGCGCGATCCGAAGCTGCTTGGACGCCTCGGTTTCTGATCAGGGGATCGGGTCGCCTCAGGCCAGAGGGGTGAGAACGGCGATGCGCCAGCCGCCGGCGCCGTAGACCAACTGGTACATGTGGTGCTCGGTGGTGTCATTGCTGTGATGCCACGTCACGTCGGCCCAAATGCTGTGGGTGCTCTCGGCGGCGACGGCGACCTCGGCCCGCGTCGAGGTGACCCCCTCGTACTGCGTGAAAGCCTCTCCGAAGAATGCGGCGGCCTGGCCCGCGTCGCTCACCGGGATCGACTGTTGCGGGAAGAGGATCAACGCGGGCACAGCGTAGAGGCTCGCGACGGCGTGCGCGTCGCGCGAGAGCAGGGCGGCGGTGTACCGGTCGAAGAACTCGGCGGTGATGGATTCCGTTGACATGCCTCCGACGCTAGCCGCTCATATCGGCACGACGTACCGGCTACATCCAGCGGATGACCGCGGCGCCGAGCGGATGAGATCGGTACCGGCGACCGCTCAGCTCGGGCTCGGCGGCCTAGCGTTAGAGGATGCGCGTCACTTCCCTCCTCGATCGCGTAGCGACCTTCCCGATCATCGCCGCCGCGTTCGCTGCTGTCGAAGTCGTGGTCGCCCTCCTGCAGGGGCGGCCCGAACTGCTGCCCGGTGGACTGGTGCTGGCCGTGGCCGTGGCCCTCGTCCGGATCCTGCCGGCGATCGCGGGGCCCGTCGCCGCGCTCGGAGTCAGCTCCGGCGGAGCGATCACGGTCCCCCTGGCGGGTCTGCAGATCGATATCGCCGTCGTCGGGGCGATCATCGCCTGGGCGTCCGCCCGCTACGGTGGGCGGCTCACCGGCCGGATCACTCTGGCGGGCCTCATCGTCGCCGGAGTCCTGCTGCCCGTGATCTCGATGGAGCTCTTCCCCCCGGTCGAGGACGCCTCTGTGCTGCGGGCGGTCGCGGGCCTCGGGGGAGCAGCGGTGCTCGTCACTGCGTTCGCCGTGCTCTGGTGGGTCGGTCGGCGCAGCGCGCGTCAGGACCCGTCGGCCGCCCTGCGGCTGCCCGGCAGTCGGGAACTCGACGCGATGAACGCCGGTTCGGATTCCGCCTACGGGGTTCTGTACCTCGCGGTCATCGGTTTCTCCAACTTCTCCGGCGATACCTCGGAGATCATCCCGATCGTGATCTTCGCCGTCGCGGTCACGGTTCGCCGCCGAAATCCAGCCGGGGCGATCATCATCGCTTGGATCGGCGCCATCGCGCAGATGGGCCTCGGCCAGCCGGCCGGCTTCCAGGACGTCGCGATCCTCGCCGTGCTCTTCGCCGTCGGCGCCTACGGTTCTCGCCGATGGCAGATCGTCGGTGCGGTGTCGGCGGTCGTGGGGGCGCTCGTCGCCAGTCTGTACAACGCGGCGACGCAGAGCGACACCTTCTTCTCCGCCGGCTTCGACGGATTGCGAGCGTTGGCGCTGATGTTCGGCATCGCCCTGGCCGTGCTCGGGCTCTCGTGGACGGCCGGTGCTCTCGCCCGCGTCTTCCGGATCGCCGAACAAGGTCGCGCGGGTCAACAACGTGCGGAGGATGCCCGTGCAGCCGCGCAGAGAGAGCTGGACGCGGTGGAGGAGCGCAATGCCATCGCGCGCGACATGCACGACGTCGTCGCGCATTCGCTGGCCGTCGTGATCGCGCAGGCCGACGGCGCACGGTATCTCGGCAGCGCGCATCCGGAGCAGACCGATGAGGCGCTCAACACCATCTCGTCGGTGGCTCGGGATGCGCTGGGCGATGTGCGGCAGCTGCTCGCCCAGTTGCGCCACAGCGAGGCGACGGGCCCCCAACCCGGCGCCGCCGATCTGCCGGGGCTGCTCGACGCGGTCGCCGCCAGCGGCCCCGGCGTCGTCCGCGACCTCGGCGTCGATCTCGCGGCCGTGCCGCGCGGCGCGGGTCTGGCGCTGTTCCGCATAGCGCAGGAGGCGACGACGAACGCTCTGCGGCACGGGGTGCGGGATGCGCCGCTGACCCTCTCCCTCCGGGCTGAGGCCGACGAGTTGGTGCTGCTCGTCCGTAACCGCCGGACGGACACCGGGCTGCGTCCTGGCGGCCATGGTCTCGTCGGGATGCGCGAACGCGCGCTGCTCGCCGGGGGTAGCCTGCGAGCGGAGCCCGACGGCGAGGACTTCGTCGTCGAAGCCCGACTCCCCCGAACCCGCACCGAAGGAGACTCCACCGTATGAGCATCCGCATCGTCCTGGTCGACGACCAGGCGCTCTTCCGCGCCGGCATCCGCATGCTGATCTCTTCGCAGCCGGATCTCGAGGTGGTCGGCGAAGCAGCCGATGGGGGAGCGGGCGCGACGCTGGTGGCGGCGGAGCGACCCGATGTGGTGCTGATGGACATCCGGATGCCGGGCGTCGACGGCATCGACTCGACGCGGCGGATCCTGGCCGAGGCGGCCGCTCGCTCCGAACCCGCTCCGCGCATCCTGGTGCTGACGACGTTCGACCTCGACGAGTCCGCGGCGCGTGCGATCCGGGCGGGTGCGAGCGGGTTCCTGCTCAAGGACACGGATCCCGAGTTCCTGCTCGCCGCCATCCGCACGGTGCACGCGGGCACGGCGGTCGTCGCCGCATCCGCGACGCGCGAACTCTTCGAACACTTCGGCGGGGCGGGCGGAGGCCGGGAGACTCCGGAATCGTTCGCGACGCTCACCGAGCGAGAGCGGCAGATCTTCGCGCACGCGGCGCGGGGGCTGAGCAACACGGAGATCGCCGCAGCGGAGTATCTCAGCGAGGCGACGGTGAAGACGCACATCAGCCGGGTGCTCGGCAAGCTCGGCCTGCGCGACCGGGTGCAGCTGGTCGTCTTCGCCTACGAGAACGGGTTGGTCGAGTAGCCCGATTCTGCCCTGAGCAGAACGGCGTTCCTCCGTGTCGAGTCCGGCTCCTAGGCTCGGCTCGACGGAATGACGAGAGGCGAGAACGATGCTGCTGCGACACGCGATCGGTGCGGTGGTGCGCGAACACCGGCTCGCCCAGGGCCTGACTCTCCGAGACCTCTCACGCGCCTGTCGGGTGTCGCTGCCGTACCTCTCCGAGATCGAGCGGGGCCGCAAGGAGGCCTCGTCGGAGATCCTCGAGGCGATCTGCGGCGCTCTGGGCATCGAGCTCTGGCGACTCGTCCGCGACATCGCCGAGATGCTGCTTCCGTCCACGCTCGACCTCGCAGCCGAAGCCCGCGGCGCGAGCACGCTCGCGGCGGGCCTGTCGCGAGCGGATGTGCGCCTCGCGGCCTGACATCTCGATCGCGTCCGCGCGTCGGCGGGAGAGATCGGTGGCGGCGGCACCCGATCGGCGGCGGCGGGTGTCACGACCGCCCTTCGCGGTGTTACCCTGATTTCGTGCGTTTCGGTCTGCTCCTTCTTAGCCGCCGCGACGAGTCCTAGTTTCCAGGCCTCCCTCGTCGCGGAGTTCGTCGTGGGCTGACCACCGGTCATCACAGACCGGATCACGATCTGCGAGTCGCATCCGTTCCACCCGGAACCGGATCCTCGCGAGAGTCGCATCCGCGCGTCGGAGCGGCAGGGAGAACACGAGACCATGAAGAACACGCAGAAGCCCTCGGGCATGCCGATCCACAAGTACGTGCCGTACCAGGAGCAGATCAGCGTCGAGCTGCCGGATCGCACCTGGCCGAGCAAGCGCATCACCGAGGCGCCGCGCTGGTGCGCCGTCGACCTGCGCGACGGCAACCAGGCGCTCATCGATCCGATGAGCCCGGAGCGCAAGCGCATCATGTTCGATCTGCTGGTGAAGATGGGCTACAAGGAGATCGAGGTCGGCTTTCCGAGCGCGAGCCAGACCGACTTCGACTTCGTCCGCAGCCTGATCGAAGAGGATGCGATCCCCGAGGACGTCACCATCCAGGTGCTGACCCAGGCCCGGGATCACCTGATCGAGCGCACCTACGAGTCGATCCGCGGCGCCAAGCAGGCGATCGTTCACCTGTACAACTCCACCAGTGTGCTGCAGCGCGAGGTGGTGTTCCGCAAGGACAAGCAGGGCATCATCGATATCGCCTTGGCCGGCGCTCGCAAGTGCCGCGAGATGGAGGCCACGGTTCCCGAGGTCGACGTCTACTACGAGTACTCGCCCGAGAGCTACACGGGCACCGAGCTCGAGTTCGCCGTCGAGATCTGCGACCAGGTCGTCGCCGTGTTCGAGGCCACGCCCGAGCGCAAGGTCATCATCAACCTCCCCGCGACCGTCGAGATGGCCACTCCGAACGTCTACGCCGACTCGATCGAGTGGATGGGCCGGCACCTGGCGAACCGAGAGAGCATCCTGATCTCGCTGCACCCGCACAACGACCGCGGCACCGCGATCGCCGCCGCCGAACTGGGCTACCTGGCCGGCGCCGACCGTATCGAGGGCTGCTTGTTCGGCAACGGCGAGCGCACCGGCAACGTCGACATCGTCGCACTGGGGGTCAACCTGTTCACACAGGGCATCGACCCGATGATCGACTTCAGCGACATGGACGAGGTCAAGCGCACAGCCGAGTACTGCAATCAACTCGCCGTGCCCGAGCGCAGCCCGTGGGCCGGAGACCTCGTCTTCACCGCGTTCAGCGGATCGCACCAGGACGCGATCAAGAAGGGCTTCGAGGCGATGGCCGCCGAGGCCGAGCGCACCGACAAGAACGTCGACGACCTGGTCTGGGGTGTGCCCTACCTGCCGGTCGACCCGAAGGATCTGGGTCGCTCCTACGAGGCCGTCATCCGTGTGAACTCGCAGTCCGGCAAGGGCGGTGTGGCGTACCTGTTGAAGACCGACCACGCGCTCGACCTGCCGCGCCGCCTGCAGATCGAGTTCTCGGGTGTGGTCCAGGCCAAGACGGATGCCGAGGGCGGCGAGGTCACCAGCGAGCAGATCTGGGACATCTTCCAGGACGAGTACCTGCCCTCGCGCGTCGCGGAGGAGAAGTGGGGACGCTTCGAGCTGACTCACACCTCCACCTCGAGCGACATGGCCGGCGCCGTCACGCTGAACACAGCACTGCGGGTCGGGGACGAGGCCGTGGCCACCACCGCGACCGGAAACGGCCCGATCAACGCCTTCGAAGCGGTTCTCGCCGAGCACGGTGTCGAGGTGAAGGTGTTCGACTACGTCGAGCACGCTCTCAGCGCGGGAGGCGACGCGCTGGCCGCCTCCTACGTCGAGTGCTCGGTGAACGGGCGCACGCTGTGGGGCGTGGGGATCGACAACGACATCAGCACCGCAAGCCTCAAGGCCGTCGTCTCCGCGGTCAACCGTGCGGTGCGCGAATCCGCCGACGACCGCGAACTCGAGGCCGCCGCGGTCTGACCGTCGACGGGTTGTCGCTCGGTCTCGCCGCGTCGCGGGACGAGTGACAACCCCGGACCCGGCGCAATTCGACCGCGGCCTCACGCGGTGCGATGCGTTCTTCGGCGACATCGTCGAGCCGCGCGTCGCTCGCATCGGCGCGAAGCCCGTTGTCGACGGCTGGACGCCGCCGCACCGACCGACGGGGTGGGCGTGTATCGTCCGCGACGGCCGCCGGGTGGACGCTTCGCGACAACCCGGGCCTCCCCGTCCGGTCGTCGGGTGCGTGGATACGGTCGGGGTGGGCGTGAATCGTCCGCGACGGCCGCCGGATGGCCGCTTGGCGACAACCCGGGCCTCCCCATCCGGTCGTCGGGTGCGTGGATACGGGTCGGGGTGGGCGTGGATCGTCCGCGACGGCCGTCGGGTGGACGTTTCGCGACAACGCGGGTCGCCTCGTCGGTCGTCGGGTGCGTGGATACGGGTCGGGCTGGGCGTGTATCGTCCGCGACGGCCGTCGGGTGGACGTTTCGCGACAACCCGGGTCGCCTCGTCCGGCCTCGGATGCGTGGATACGGGTCGGGGTGGGCGTGAATCGTCCGCGAGGGCCGCCGGGTGGACGCTTCGCGACAACGCGGGTCGCCTCGTCGGTCGTCGGGTGCGTGGATACGGGTCGGGGTGGGCGTGAATCGTCCGCGACGGCCGCCGTGTGGACGCTTGGCGACAACCCGGGCCTCCCCATCCGGTCGTCGGGTGCGTGGATACGGGTCGGGGTGGGCGTGGATCGTCCGCGACGGCCGTCGGGTGGACGTTTCGCGACAACCCGGGCCTCCCCGTCCGCTCGTCGGAGGTGTGAACAAGTCGGGGTGGGCGTGAATCGTCCGCGACGGCCGCCGGATGGACGCTTTGCGACAACGCGGGCTTCCCCGTCCGGCGTCGGAGGCGTGGATACGGGTCGGGGTGGGCGTGTATCGTCCGCGACGGCCGCCGGGTGGACGCTTTGCGACAACCCGGGCTTCCCCGTCCGGCGTCGGAGGCGTGGATACGGGTCCGGGTGGGCGTGAATCGTCCGCGACGGCCGTCGGATGGACGCTTCGCGACAACCCGGGCCTCCCCATCCGGCCTCGGAGTGCGCGAGCACGAGCCCGGCACTCTGCTCAGTTCTCGCGCTTGCGCCAGCGCAGTCGCGGCACTCGGCTGAGCGCACGTTGTTCCGGGAGGCTCCAGCCGTAACGCACGGCGAGCAGTCTGATCACCGTTGTCACCGCGACCCCGATCGGTGCGGCGAAGTCGATCAGGATGCCGAAGTGCACGAAGACGACGAGCACGACGGTGCCGGCCAGAGCGGCGATCGCGTAGAGCGATCCGACGTGCATCAGCGCGATCGGGCGGTTCAGCAGGATGTCGCGCACCACCGAGCCGCCCACCGCCGAGATGGTGCCGACGAAGATCGCGGGCACCTCGGGCACACCGAGCGAGAGCGCCTTTGTCGTTCCGATCGCGCCGAACAGGCCGATCGTCAGTGCGTCCAGCGCTGTGATGACACCGTCGAGTCGGTTGAAGAGATGCTGCAGGAGCATGCCGAACAAGGAGGCGAGCACCGCGACCAGCAGGTATGAGTTGGTGTGTAGGGCCACGAGCGGAGCTTGGAGCAGCAGGTCGCGCAGCACGCCTCCGCCGAGCCCGACCGCGGTGCCGATGATCGCAACGCCGAGCAGATCGATCCGGCGGTCGCGGAACTCGCCGGCGAACATCGCGCCCTGGAGGCAACCGATCGCGATGGCGAGCAGATCGGCCCAGGCGGGGATGCTGAAGACGGCGGCGGGCACGGCCACCATCGTGACAGATCGTCTGCGGCCTCGGGGCGTACCGACCGCGCGGCATCCTGCTCACTGTCGGGGGTCGAGAGGATAATGACCTGCATGCCCACTTATCGTGACGAAGCCGTTGTGCTGCGCACCCACAAGCTGGGCGAAGCCGACCGGATCGTGACGATGCTGTCGCGCCAGCACGGCAAGATCCGCGCCGTCGCGAAGGGCGTGCGCAAAACGGGCTCGAAGTTCGGTTCGCGCCTCGAGCCCTTTATGGTCGCCGACCTCCAGCTCTACGAAGGCCGCAACCTCGACATCGTGAACCAGGCCGAGTCGATCGGGGCGTACGGAGCTCTGATCGCGGCCGACTACGACTCCTACACGGCGGCGAACGCCATGGTCGAGACGGCCGACCGACTCACCGATGCGGACGCCTCTCTGCAGCAATATCTGCTCCTCGTCGGCGCGTTGCGCTCGCTCAGCCGCTCCGAGCACACTCCCACCCTCACGCTCGACTCCTACCTGCTGCGGTCACTCTCGATCGCGGGGTGGGCACCGAGCTTCGAGGACTGCGCCCGCTGCGGCGCCCCGGGCCCGCACAGCGCGATCGAGGTGCGGATGGGCGGCGTGGTGTGCCCCGATTGCACGCCGCCCGGAGCGCCACGCGTCACCCTGGAGGTCGTCGAGCACCTCGGCGCCCTGCTCACCGGCGACTGGGCCGCAGCGGAGGGAGCCGAGCACGGCACCCGGTCCCGCGCCTCCGGCGTGGTGGCGGCTTACACCCAGTTCCACCTCGAACGCGGACTCAGATCCTTGGAGCACGTCAACCGATGACCCCGAAGCCCTTCACCCACAAAGACGCGGTCGCGTTCAAGCCGATCGATTGGACGGGGGTCTACCCGCCGGAGCTGCCCAAGAAGGCGGTGCCGAACCACGTCGCGATCGTGATGGACGGCAACGGTCGTTGGGCGAACGGTCGCGGACTCACACGCATCGAGGGCCACAAGATGGGTGAGGCGGCGCTGCTGGACGTGGTCGCCGGTGCGATCCAGATCGGCGTCAAGAACATCAGCGTGTACGCGTTCTCGACCGAGAACTGGAAGCGTTCGCCCGAGGAGGTCCGCTTCCTGATGGGTTTCAATCGCGACGTGTTGCACCGGCGACGCGACCAGTTGAACGAGTGGGGCGTGCGGGTGCGCTGGGCGGGCCGGAAGCCCCGACTCTGGGCCTCGGTGATCAACGAGCTTCAGTACGCCGAGCAGCTCACCGCTGACAACGATGTGCTCACGCTCACCATGTGCGTCAATTACGGTGGCCGTACCGAGATCGCGGATGCGGTGCAGAGCCTCGCCGCAGAGGTGGCGGCCGGTCGCCTCAAGCCCAGCGGCATCACGGAGAAGGCGATCGCCCGCGCCATGTACATCCCGGATATGCCCGACGTCGATCTCTTCGTCCGCTCCTCCGGCGAGCAGCGCACCAGCAATTTCCTGCTGTGGCAGAGCGCCTACGCCGAAATGGTCTTCCTCGATCAGCTCTGGCCCGACTTCTCGCGCACCGATCTCTGGGAGGCGATCGAGTACTACGGCGGACGCACGCGCAGGTTCGGCGGGGCGACCGACGCACCGAAGGCGTCGATCCGATGAGCATCCGGGCCGGAGTGGTGGGTTACGGGCTGTCGGGTCAGGTCTTTCACACCCCGTTCCTCGCCGCCGATCCTGCCTTCGAGATCGCGATGATCTCGACGTCGGACGCGGAACGCGCCGCGGCCGCGCACGCCGCGCATCCGGATGCGCGCATCGTGACGAGCGTCGACGATGTCGTCTCAGCCCGCCTCGATCTCGTTGTGCTCGCCTCGCCCCCGCACGTGCACCGCGAGCAGGCGGTCGCCGCACTCGACGCCGGATCGGCCGTGGTGATCGACAAGCCCTTCGCTCCGACTGTCGCCGACGCGGACGCGATCATCGCCGCCTCTGAGCGCTCCGGGCGGCCGGTGTTCGTTTTCCAGAACCGGCGCTGGGACGCGGACCTGCTCACCGTGCGCAGACTTCTGCGCGAGAACCGGCTCGGTCGGGTACTGCGCTTCGAGTCGACGTTCGAGCGCTGGAGCGAACCGAAGCGGGGACGCTGGCAGACGTCGATCCCGGTCTCGCAGGGCGGTGGCATTCTCTTCGACCTGGGCAGCCACCTGATCGATCAAACGCTGCTGCTGTTCGGCCCCGCCGCTGTGACGACGGCTGAAACGAGCATCCTGCATCACGGTGGGGCCAGCGAGGACGACGCATTCGTCTCGTTGCTCCACGAGAGCGGAGTGCGTTCGCACCTCACGATGAGCCGGGTGGCTCGGGCGAGCGGCCCACGCTTGCGGGTGCTCGGCACCGAGGCCGCGTTCACCACCTATGGCCTGGATCCGCAGGAGGAGGCGATCCGTCACGGCGGTGCGTCTCCGCTCGACGCCGATTTCGGCGTTGTCCCTGCGAGCCACTGGGGTGTGTTGGGCGATGAGCCGGTTCCGTCGGAGCGCGGGAATTACGCCGCGTTCTACGCGGGCGTCGCCGCGAGGCTGACCTCGGGAGCGCCCTCGCCGGTCGATGTGCACGACGCCCGTGCGGTGGTCGCCGTCATCGAGGCCGCCCACGCTCTCGCCCGCGCCTGACCCGCGAGGGACCCCGCCTCGGTTCGAGGGCGCCCCGCTCAGCGGCGCCCTCGACCCGAGAGTGGGTCCCGCGCGGGTCAGGGCGTGAGGCTCCACTCGGTGAGTACGAGATCGAGGGCGGCGGCGCGAACGGCGGCGACGGCCGGGATCCGTTCGCGGCCCTGACCGGCCAGCAGGTGGATGCGGCGGTCGATCCGCGGCGCGACCGTGCGCACGACGACGCCGTCCGGCAGAGACGCGGACCGCACGGAAAGCTGCGGAACGAGAGCCATTCCCAGACCGGCGGCGACCATCGCGGTCATCGCGACGAAGTTGTCGGTCTCGTAGCCGATCGTCGGCGAGAATCCCGCATCGTGGCAGGCCGCGAGCAGATGCCCGCGGCAGAGCGGACAGCCCCCGATCCACTCTTCGGCGGCCAGGCCATTCAGAGCGAGCGGACCCGACTCGCCGGCCAGCGGATGCGTGCGCGGAATCGCGAGGACCATCTCATCATCCGCCAGGTCGACCATGGAGAAGCCCGATTCGGACCGCGGACCGTGCGGGTCTTGTCGGTCACCCGCGTAGCTGAACGTGAAGGCCAGATCGCAGCCGCCATCGCGAAGCAATGTGATCGCTTCCGGCGGCTCGGCCTCGAGGTACCGCACGGTCAGGCCGGGGTGACGCTCGCGCACCATCGCGAGGAGCCGCGGAACGAGAGTGGCGGACGCGGTGGGGAAGCCGGCGACGGTGACGCGCCCGGTCTGCACGCCCGAGAGCAGGGCCAGCTCATCGCCCGCCGCCGTCAGGGAGGCGCTCACCGAGACGGCGTGCCTGGCCAGCACGGCACCGGCCTCGGTCAGTCGAACGCTGCGACCGGCACGTGTCACCAGGGCGAGACCGAGCCGTCGTTCGGCGCGCTGCAGATGCTGCGTGATCGCGGGTTGGCTGTACCCCAGGCTGCGCGCCGCCGCCGTGATGGAACCCGAGTCGGCGATCGCTCGCATGATCGTCAGCGTCTGCAGGTCGAGCGGAGCCGCGGCGGGATTCATCCGGCAAGGATAACGCGCGGTTATGCGTCGCATCGAAGGCCTGGTCTGGTGTGATCGACTCGGGGGAGGGATCCTCGATGTATGGCACCAGTGACAGCGTCCGACACCCGCTTCGCCGAGCTCCGCGACCATTTCGCGGGAGCGCGCGGCTATCACAACGCCTGCACGCTCGGCCTGCCGGCCCTCGAAACCATCGAAGCCCTTCGGGCCGATGCCGAACGCTGGTTCCTCGGTGAGGCCGATGCGGTCACCTACGGAGCCGCGGTCGAGCGCAGCCGACACTCGTTCGCCCGGATCGTGGGCGTCGATGTCTCCCGCGTGGCGCTGGGCTCGCAGACCTCCGCGATGGCCTCGGTGATCGCGTGCTCGCTTCCCGACGGCGCCTCCGTCGTCTGTGTGGACGGCGATTTCTCGTCCATCGTGTTCCCGTTCCTGGCACAGGGGCGTGGCATCACCGTTCGCTCCGTGGCCCTCGCCGAACTCGCCTCGGCACTCACCGACGCAGACGATCTCGTGGTGTTCTCGTTCATCCAATCGCGCTCGGGCGAGGTCGCCGACGTCGACGCCGTGATCGCGGCAGCGGAGGGGCACGGCGTCCGCACCGTGTGCGACCTCACGCAGGCGGCGGGTGTGCATCCGGTGGACGCGAGTCTCTTCGATGCAACGGTGACCCACGCGTACAAATGGCTCTGCTCACCGCGGGGCGTGGCCTTCATGACGGTCTCCGAGAGCTTCGCGACCGAACTGACCCCGGTGCAGGCCGGCTGGTACGCCGGCGATGACGTCTGGGGCTCCTGTTACGGGCCGCAGATGCGACTTGCTGCCGATGCGCGCCGCTTCGACGTGTCGCCCGCCTGGCAGGCCTTCGTCGGGGCCGACGTCTCGCTCGCGCTGCACGCATCACTCGACCAGCGGGAGGTCTGGCGGCACGCATCCGGACTGGGTGATCTGCTCTGCGAACGCCTCGGATTCCAGCCCCAGCACCAGGCGATCGTGACCTGGGCGGATCCGGATGGTTCGGCGCTGGCGGCGCTCGCGGCGGCGGGGCTGAAGGTCTCGGGTCGCGGTGGTCGGGTGCGGGTCGCCTTCCACCTCTGGAACGACGCTGCGGACGTGGACGCCATCGTCGCAGCGCTGCGATCGGCGTGAGGCGGTCGTCGGATCGGAATAGAACGCGGTGCGCTCGGTTTCACTTGTCGTGACTTCTGAATCCACTGCTATCAAGGTCGACGTCTGGTCCGACATCGCGTGCCCGTGGTGCTACATCGGCAAGCGCAAGTTCGAGAGCGGGGCGGCCCAGTTCCGCGCCGCGAATCCGGATGCGCCGGAGGTGGTCGTCGAGTACCACTCGTTCGAGCTCTCGCCCGATACCCCGAGCGACTTCGTCGGCAGCGAGGCGGCGTACCTCGCGAAGCATAAAGGCATCCCCGAAGCGCAGGCCGAGGCGATGCTCTCACGCGTCACCGAGATCGCGGCGTCCGTCGGCCTCGACTACGACTTCGATTCGCTGCAGCACGTCAAGACCGTCACAGCGCACCAGGTGCTGCACTTCGCCAAGGCGCGGGGCCTCCAGCTCGAACTGAAGGAGCGACTGCTGCGCGCGTACTTCACCGAGGGCGCGAACCTCGCCGACGTCGAGGTGCTCGCCTCCCTCGCCGCTGAGGTGGGGCTCGATCGTGATGAGGTGCTGCGCTCGCTCGCCGAGGACGAGTACCTGGCGGCCGTGCAGTCCGACATCGCCCAGGCGGGCGCCTATGGCATCAACGGCGTGCCGTTCTTCGTTCTCGACGGCCAGTACGGCGTGTCCGGCGCGCAGGAGGCATCGGCCTTCGCCGAGGTCCTCCAGCACGTGGTCGCCCAGCGCTCCGCGGTGTCGGCATGAGCGCTGCACCGACGCCGTTCACGATGCTCGGCTCGGACGCCGTGCCGGTCTGCGAGGGTGACGCCTGCGTCATCCCGGGCACCGAGGCGGCCGGCACCCCCACCTCTGACGCGAAAAGTTGGAGCCCGGGCCGCCCCGAGCTGAAACATTTCGCCTAGGAGCGGGGGATCTCCGGGTCGCTGATGTCGGCGACGGTCGCCTCGAACGAGGCGAGCAGGGCGTCCGCGCCGACGAAGGCGCTGCGCCCGGGGGCTCCCGCACCCAGGGCGATCCGCTTGCCGACGATCGACTCGTCGGCGAAGACCGGCCACGCGGTTGTGGAGCCGATCGGCACGATCGTACCGCGGGAGTACCCCGTCGCTGCCAGCGCCTGGCCCTCATCCGGCAGCTGCAGCTTGTTCACCCCGACCAGTGCGCGCAGCTTCGGCCACGAGATCTGGCGGCCGCCCGGTATGAGTGCGAAGAGGAACGTGCCGTCCTTGCGCTTGACGACGAGCGACTTGACGATGTCGGACGGTTCGATCCCGAGCAGCTCGGCCGCCTCGAACAGGCTGCGCGCCGCTGGACGCTCGACGATCTCGACCTCGAGGCCGCGGGCCGCCGCATCCGCCTCGAATCGCGCTGATCCGTCCTCAACAGCCGCCGTGTCCGTCATGTTCTTCCCTCTCGAGCGTCGTCCCCACCCTCACTAACACAGGATCTGTGACAATTGATTCCGATGTCTTCCACTGTCCTCGCCACGCCGGCCCTGCGCATCGGCCCGATCGAGCTCGACGTACCCGTTGTGCTCGCGCCGATGGCGGGTATCACCAACACCGCTTTCCGCCGACTCTGCCGCGAGTTCGGCGCCGGTCTGTACGTCAGCGAGATGATCACCTCGCGTGCGCTGGTCGAGCGCACTCCCGAGTCGATGCGTCTCATTCGGCATCACCCGTCCGAGACTCCGCGTTCGATCCAGCTGTACGGCGTCGACCCGAAGACGGTCTCCGAGGCGGTCACGATGCTCGTCGCCGAAGATCGCGCAGACCACATCGATCTCAACTTCGGTTGCCCGGTTCCCAAGGTGACCCGCAAGGGCGGGGGAGCTGCGCTGCCCTGGAAGCTGCCGCTGTTCCGCCAGATCGTCGAGGGTGCCGTCACGGCGGCGGGCGACATCCCTCTCACCATCAAGATGCGGAAGGGCATCGACGCCGATCACCTCACCTATCTCGAGGCCGGCCGGGCCGCCGAGGGCGCCGGGGTCGCCTCGATCGCGCTGCACGCTCGCACCGCCTCCGAGTTCTACAGCGGCCACGCCGACTGGTCTGCGATCGCCACCTTGAAAGAAACCGTCACCGGCGTCCCGGTGCTCGGCAACGGCGACATCTGGTCGGCTGAAGACGCGCTGCGGATGATGAGCGAGACCGGATGCGACGGCGTCGTCGTCGGGCGCGGCTGCCTCGGTCGCCCCTGGCTCTTCGGTGATCTCGACGCGGCGTTCCGCGGCGAGAGCACGCGCTTCCGCCCCACGCTCGGCCAGGTCGCCGAGGCGTTCCGCCGCCACGCCGAGCTGCTCTGCGAGTTCTTCGAGAGCGAGGAACGCGGCTGCCGCGACATCCGCAAGCACGTCGCGTGGTATTTCAAGGGCTACCCCGTCGGCGGAGATCTGCGGGCGAGTCTCGCCACCGTCGACACGCTGGCGCACCTCGACGACCTGCTCGCCACGCTCGACGGGTCCATGCCGTATCCGGGTGAAGCGGCAGAGGGCCAGCGCGGCCGTGCCGGTACCCCGAAGAAGCCCGCCCTGCCGGAGAACTGGCTCGCATCCCGCGAGCTCGACTCGGCCACCGCCGCCGAGGTGTCCGCCGCCGAGATCTTCAACAGCGGTGGATGATCGCACGCTGTGGGGGTACTCGCTCGTCGACACCGAGCGCTTCCTCCCCGAGGAGCACTACTCCCGCCGTTCCGATTTCGCTCGCGACCGCGCCCGACTGTTCCACTCGTCGTCCTTGCGGCGCCTCGCCGCGAAGACGCAAGTGCTCAGCCCCACGGCCGGGGTCGACTTCGCTCGCAATCGACTGACCCACTCGCTCGAGGTGGCGCAGATCGGCCGCGAGCTGGCGACGAGCCTGGATCTGGACCCGGATGTGGTCGACACCGCGTGCCTCGCGCACGACATCGGCCACCCGCCGTTCGGTCACAACGGCGAGAAGGCGTTGAACGCATGGGCGGCCGACATCGGCGGCTTCGAGGGCAATGCGCAGACCTTCCGTCTGCTGACCCGGCTCGAGGCGAAAGTGTTCGGCGATGATGAGCGCCCCTACGGCCTGAACCTCACGCGAGCGAGCCTGGATGCGAGTTGCAAGTATCCCTGGCCCGACACGCGCTCCGTGGCGGATCCCTCCGGTCGTGCCAAGTTCGGCTTCTACGACGACGATGCGGCGGCCTTCGCGTGGATGCGCTCCGGCGCGCCCGACGGCGTGCGGTGCATCGAGGCCGAGGCGATGGACCTCTCGGACGACATCGCCTATTCGGTGCACGACTTCGAGGACGCTGTCGTATCGGGTTACATCGACGTCGCCGCTCTGGGCTCGCGCGTGGATCACGACGAGTTGGTCCAGTCGATGCACTCCTGGGTGGGCGGAGAGGTGTCGCACGACGAGCTGATCGCCGCCTTCGATCGACTCGACGATCTCGATGTGTGGATCGACACCTGGGATGGCTCACGCCGGGATCAGGCCAGGTTGAAGAACCTCACCAGCCAGTTGATCGGCCGCTTCGCCGGCGCCGCGACGCAGGCCACGCGGGACGCGTTCGCGCATCCTGACCTGGTGCGATTCGGCGGCCACGTCGTGGTTCCGGGCGAGCAGCAGGCCGAGATCGCGGTGCTGAAGGGCATCGTGGCGACGTTCGTGATGTCGCGGAACACGCGGCAACCGATCTACGCGCAGCAGCGCGAGGTGTTGCTCCGCCTGGCCGACACCCTGCTCGACCGGGGTGCGGGCGCGCTAGAGCCGGGGTTCGCGGAGGACTGGCGCCGAGCCGAAACCGAGACGCAGCAGCGCAGGGTCGTGGTCGACCAGGTCGCCAACCTCACCGACCAGAGCGCCCTGAGCTGGTACGAGCGGCTCGTCACGGTGAAGTAGCACAGCGCTGCTCCGCAACCGTTGCGCTGCTACAGGCCCTTCGCCGCAGCGAGCTTCATCACGGTCTCGGGCGCTCGTGTCTCGAAGTCGAGCACCTTCGCCCAGGTCGGAGTGATCTCGATGCGCGCCATGCGATCGTAGAGCGCGGTGACCTGCCGTTCGAAACCGTCCCAGTCCTCGGCAGGCACCACGCGGCGGCTGCCCTCGAGGAACTCCGGGACGACGCCGTCGACGAAGGTCAGCTCGGCCGTGCCCCGGACGAGCAGCACGACCGGCGGATGCGTGTCGGTGTCGATCGTGAGCGCTACGGCCGGATTCGATTGCAGGGCGGCGACCTTCGGCGCGATGTCCGGTGTCGACATCACGAAGGAGCGACCGTTCCACAGATAGCCGATCGGGACCGCTCGCGGCGTGCCGTCGAGCGCGATGTAGGCGAGCCGCGCCGGGATCGTCGAGTTCAGCAGCCGAAGCGCGAATGGATCCTCGTTCAGGAGTGAGAGGATCGCGTCAGGCGTCATCCTCGCACTTCGTTCTGCCCCAGGTGTTCGACCAGCACATCGAGCGCACTCGCCCAACCGTCGAAGAAGAACTGATCGCCGGCGGACCCCTCGACACCGCGGAGGTCGAAGGTCAGCCGGGTGAGGTCGCCCAACGGTTCGATCGTGACGGTCACGACCGGGGAGTCGTCCGGATCGGCGTCGGGCTCGCCCCACGTGAACCTGAGTTTGGTGATCGGCGTGATCTCGAGGTAGACGCCCCCGGTGACGACCTCGTTGCCGCTCGCCTCGTCGACCATCGTGTAGGTGTAGCCGCCGCCGACTCGAAGGTCGACATGTACCGACTCGCGCGGCGTGCGCGCACCCGTCGGATGCCACCACTGCGCGAGTTCGTCCTCCTCGGTCCATGCCGCCCACAGTGCCTCGGGTGTCGCGTCCAGCAGTCGTACCAGGGTGAATCCCAGAGCTTCGTCGATCATGGTCGTCCTTCTTCCGTTTCGGTCGTGGAGCCGGCATGCCCGCGGGACGCGAGATGCTCGGCGAGGTCGTCGAGTCGGCTCGACCACTCGTTCCGCTGCTGTTCGAGCCAGCGGGTGGCCTCATCGAGGCCGCCGGCTTCGAGCGCGCACTCGCGCCACTGCGCGCGCGGAGAGCGGGCGATCAATCCGGCCGCCTCCAGCACCTTGAGGTGCTGCGAGACCGCTGGTCGGCTGATCGTGTAATTCGCGGCGAGTTCGCTCACGGTCACTGGTCCGCCGCGCAATCGGCTCAGGATGTCGCGCCGCGTCGGGTCGGCGAGGGCGCTGAAAGCGACGCTGAGCTGATCGACGGGCACGTAACCACCTTCTTACGTAAGTGACCTCTTACACCGTACGTCCGCTCCTCCACAGGGTCAAGGACACCGGCGGACGTCACCCGGTTCGCCGCACCGGCACCACGCGTCCGAGCCCGCCCGTAAACTGAAACGGTGCCGGGCCGGATCAAGCAGAGTGACGTCGAAGAGGTCAAGTCCCGCACCAACATCGCGGATGTGGTGGGCGATTACGTCACGTTGAAGTCGGCCGGCGTCGGCTCGCTGAAGGGCCTGTGCCCCTTCCACGACGAGCGCAGCCCCAGCTTCCACGTGCGTCCGCAAGCCGGTTTCTACCACTGCTTCGGCTGCCAGGAGTCGGGTGACGTCTACAGCTTCATCATGAAGATGGATCACACGAGTTTCAGCGAGACGGTGGAGCGCCTCGCCGCGAAGCTCGGCTACTCGCTGCACTACGAAGACGGTGACGCTCCGAAGGAGGAGCGAGGCAACCGTGCCCGATTGATCGCCGCGAACGCCGCGGCCGAAGAATTCTTCCGCGCGCAATTGGCCCTTCCGATCGCCGACATCGGTCGACAGTTCCTCGGTGAGCGCGGCTTCGACAAGGCCGCCGCCGATCGCTTCGGAGTCGGCTTCGCCCCGAACAGCTGGGACGAGTTGTACAACCACCTCAAGAAGCGCGGCTTCACGGATGAGGAGCTCAAACTCTCGGGTGTCGTCTCGTCGAACGACCGCGGCGGGGTGTACGACCGCTTCCGAGGCCGGCTGGTCTGGCCGATCCGCGACGTGACGGGTGCCACGGTCGGCTTCGGTGCGCGTCGTCTGCTCGAGGAGGACAAGGGGCCCAAGTACCTGAACACCCCCGAGACGCCCGTCTATCACAAAGCGCAGGTGCTCTACGGTCTCGATCTCGCCAAGCGCGACATCTCGCGCGGACACCAGGTCGTGGTGGTCGAGGGCTACACCGACGTGATGGCGTGCCACCTCGCCGGTATCACCACGGCGGTCGCCACCTGCGGCACGTCGTTCGGCGTCGACCACATCAAGGTGCTGCGCCGTGTGCTCGGCGACGAGAGCGGGGTGGGCGAGGTGGTCTTCACCTTCGACCCGGATGCGGCCGGGCAGAAGGCCGCGGTTCGCGCCTTCGCCGAGGAGCAGCGCTTCGCGGCTCAGACCTTCGTCGCCGTCGCCCCGGAGGGTCTGGATCCCTGCGACCTGCGTCTGAACCGGGGCGACGACGCCGTGCGCCGGCTCATCGACGAGAAGAAGCCGATGTTCGAGTTCATGCTGCGCCAGACGCTCGGTCAGTACAACCTCGAGACCGTGGAGGGCCGGATCGCGGCACTCCGCGCCGCCTCGCCCATCATCGCGGAGATCCGCGATCCCGCGCTGCGACCCGGCTACAGCCGCGAACTCGCCCGGATGCTGGGCTTGGACATGACCGAGGTGAACGCCGCGGTGCGCAGCGCTGCGACGCGCATCCGCAACGGAGCGCCGCGCGACGAGTCTGCATCCGCACCGGCCGAGAACGCCGGCCCGCCGGGCGCGCAGATGGCCGAATTGCCGGCCGACATCGGCACGCGGATGGAACGCGACGTGTTGATGGCGATGCTGCAACTGCCGCAGCAGATGGGCCGCGAACTCCTCGCCCGCGCCGCTCAGGCGACCATGCTGAACGACACCCTCCGCGTCGTTCGCGACGCCGTGATGGCCAGTGTCGAGCACTGCGAGCGCGCCGATTGGGTGGAGCACGTCACCCGAGAGGTGCCGGGCCCGTACGCGTCCATCGTGCGACAGCTCGCCGTCGCGCCGATCCCCGAGACACGGGAGGACAAACTCGAGGGTTACGCGAAGAGCGTGGCGACCTCGATGCTCGAACGCGACCTCGTTCGAGAGAAGGCCGAACTGCTCGGTGCCATGCAGCGCGCCTCCGCCGATCCGGTGATGGCGCGCGCGCTGAACATCCGCATCGCCGAGCTCGAGACCGAACGCCGCGCCCTGCGCCCCGACTGAACGGCGACGCGTTCCGCGGTCGCTGCCGCCGAGCCGCATCGATGCTGCGGGAAGTGCGCCGGATCGATGCATCCGCTCGGTTCCATGCTCGATGCTCCGGAACGAAGCGGCACCCCGCGCATTGTTGCGGTCGTGTGAAGATCCGGCGGCGCGGAGAGCGCTCACCCTGTGCGACGACGGCTCTGTGTTAGACCTGTGGGACAGCAATGCGAGCGCTCAGAGCCGTGCACGCGACGGATCCTTGCGTCGCGGGGCCGGGCGCCGCATCCGAATCCCTTACCAGGAAGAGGTAGACGGATATGTCATCCGCATCCACCCGAGGCAAGCGCGCGCTCATCGCAGCCGCGGGAATGACCGCCGCGACGCTCGTTCTCGCCGGCTGCTCCGGCGGAGGTTCCGGCGGCTCCGGCGGCTCCGCCGGCGGCGCCCTCACCATCGGCACCACCGACAAGATCACGGTTCTCGACCCGGCCGGTTCGTACGACAACGGCTCCTTCGCCGTGATGAACCAGGTCTTCCCGTTCTTGATGAACACTCCGTACGGCAGCCCGGACGTCGAGCCCGACATCGCCGAGTCGGCCGAGTTCACCAGCCCCACCGAGTACACGGTGAAGCTGAAGGAGGGGCTGAAATGGGCCAACGGCCACGACCTCACCTCCTCGGACGTGAAGTTCAGCTTCGACCGGCAGGTCGCGATCGCTGATGAGAACGGGCCGTCCTCGCTCCTGGCGAACATGGACAGTGTCGCGGCGCCCGACGACACCACCGTCGTTTTCACGCTGAAGTCGGAGAACGACCAGACCTTCCCGCAGATCCTGTCGAGCCCCGCGGGCCCGATCGTCGACGAAGAGGTCTTCGCCGCCGACGCTCTGACCGATGACAAGGACATTATCGACGCGGATGCCTTCGCCGGCCAGTACACGATCGCCAGTTACGACTTCAACAACCTCATCCAGTACAAGGCCTACGCCGACTACGACGGTGTTCTGGGGGCGGCCAAGACCGACACGATCAACGTGAAGTACTACGCCGATGCGAGCAACCTCAAGCTGGACATCCAGGAGGGCAACATCGATGTCGCGTTCCGCAGCCTCTCGGCGACCGACATCGAGGACCTCCGCGGCAACGACAAGGTGAAGGTCGTCGACGGACCCGGCGGCGAGATCCGCTACATCGTCTTCAACTTCGACACGCAGCCGTTCGGCGCGACGACCCCCGAGGCCGACGCGGCCAAGGCGCTCGCCGTCCGTCAGGCGGCGGCCGACCTCATCGACCGCGACGAGATCGCCGACCAGGTCTACAAGGGCACCTACACCCCGCTGTACTCCTACGTTCCGGCCGGTCTGACCGGTGCGACCGAATCGCTCAAGTCGCTCTACGGAGACGGCAACGGCGGCCCCGACGCCGACAAGGCGAAGGCGACCCTCGACGCGGCCGGCATCACCGGCCCGGTCACGCTGAACCTGCAGTACTCGAACGACCACTACGGTCCGTCCTCGGGCGACGAGTACGCGCTGATCAAGGACCAGCTCGAGTCGAGCGGTCTCTTCACGGTGAACCTGCAGACCACCGAGTGGGTGCAGTACTCGAAGGACCGCACGACGGACGTGTATCCCGAGTACCAGCTCGGCTGGTTCCCGGACTACTCCGACGCCGACAACTACCTGTCGCCGTTCTTCATCAAGGAGAACTTCCTCGCGAACCACTTCGACGACGCCGAGGTGCAGGACCTCATCGCGCAGCAGGTCTCGACGACGGATGCGGGCGCCCGCACCGCGATCATCGAGGAGATCCAGGACAAGGTCGCGGCTCAGCTCTCGACCATCCCGTATCTGCAGGGCTCGCAGGTCGCTATCGTCGGGACGACGGTCACCGGCACCGAGGACACCCTCGACGCCTCGTTCAAGTTCCGCTACGGCGCCCTCGCGAAGGGCTAGTTTCGATCGGGGGCCGGTGCGCATCGCAGGATGCGCACCGGCCCTTCCTCTGCACCAGAACCTGAAAGGCATCCTGTGTCGACAGCGACCCTGACTCCGCCGACCGCGGCGCCCGCGAAGCGCAAACGCTCGGCCGGCGGCGGCCTCGGGCGGTACATCCTCGTCCGCTTCCTGCTGATCATCCCGACCGTGGTCATCCTGGTCACGATGGTGTTCCTACTGATGCGCGCGACCGGTGACCCGATCACCGCCGCCCTGGGCGGTCGACTCACCGCCGACCAGCTCGCCGAGCGTGTTGCGGCCGCGGGCTACGATCGGCCGTTGCTGATCCAGTACGTCGAGTACCTCGGCCAGCTGCTCACCGGTGACTTCGGTACCACCATCAGCGACAACCGTCCGGTCACCGAGGTGCTGCTCACCTACGGCGCGGCCACGTTCGAGCTGGTCTTCTACTCTCTGATCGTCGCGTTCATCATCGGGATCCCGCTGGGTATGGTCGCGGCCTACTTCCGCGACAAGACGCCCGATGCGGTGCTCCGCATCCTCGCAATTCTCTGCTACGCCACGCCCGTCTTCTTCGCCGGTCTGCTGCTCAAGCTCGTGTTCTCGGTCTGGCTGGGCTGGTTCCCCGTCGCCGGGCGCGCCACGACCGGCACCGAACTCTCGTTGCAGTTCTTGCAGAACAAGACCGGCATCTATCTCATCGACGCGATCCAGACGGGTGACGCCGCCGCGGTGGGCGATGTGCTCGCCCACGCCGTGCTCCCCGCGATCGCGCTCGGTCTGCTCACGGCAGGCATCTTCCTCCGCCTCGTGCGCACGAACGTGATCGGCACCCTCGGCACCGACTACGTCGATGCGGCGCGTTCGCGCGGAGTCAGCGAGTTCCGGCTCGTCCGCAAGCACGCCTACCGGCCCGCGCTGATCCCGATCATCACCGTGATCGGGTTGCAGATCGCGCTGCTCCTCGGCGGCGCGGTGCTGACCGAGACCACGTTCGAGTGGAAGGGCCTCGGCTTCCAACTCGCCGAGTATCTGCAGGCCCGCGACTTCGTTGCGGTGCAGGGCATCGTCGCCCTGCTGGCCGTGATCGTCGCCATCACCAACTTCATCGTCGACATCATCGCGGCGCTCATCGACCCGCGAGTGAGGTACTGACCGCATGACCGCCATCACTCCTACGCGCGGCAGCTTCTTCGCGAAGCTGCCCGTGGTCCATCAACTCCGCCAGAGCGTCGGCCTGCAGCGCGGGATGCTCGTGGCCGGTCTGATCATCACCGGCATCTTCCTACTGGTCGTCGCGTTCGCGCCGCTGCTCGCCCCGTACGGGTTCTCGCAACTCCGCTCCGACGGCGTCGCTTTCGGGGCGCAGCAGCCGCCGAGCGGAGAGCACCTGCTCGGCACGACGGTCGGCGGGTACGACGTTCTCTCGCGTGTGCTGTGGGGCGCGCAGACCGCGTTCTACGTCATCGTGGTCGCCGTGACGTTGTCGATCTTCCTCGGCGTCTTCCTCGGTCTGGTCTCCGGCTATCTCGGTGGCTGGCTCGACCGCGTGCTGGTCGTCGTCTGCGACGCCATCTACGCGTTCCCGACCCTGCTGCTCGCGATCGTGATGTCGATCGTGATCTCGGGCGGCCAGTCCGACATGTGGGGCGGCATCTTCGCGGCTGCGATCTCGATCACCGTCGTCTACATCCCGCAGTACTTCCGTGTGATCCGGGCCGAGACGGTGCGGATCAAGAGCGAGGCCTACGTCGAATCGGCGAAGGTGGTCGGCGCGTCGACCGCGCGGATCATGTTCCGGCACGTGTTGCGCAATGCCACCCGCACGCTGCCGCTGATCTTCACCCTGAACGCGTCCGAGGCGATCCTCACGCTGGCCGGCCTGGGCTTCCTCGGTTTCGGCATCGAGCCCAGCCAGGCGTCCGAGTGGGGCTACGACCTCAACAAGGCGCTGTCGGATGTGACCAGCGGCATCTGGTGGACCTCGCTCTTCCCGGGGCTCGCGATCGTGCTGGTCGTGGTCGGCATCACGCTGGTCGGGGAAAGCCTCAACGACCTCGCGGACCCGCGGTTGCGCGGACGCCGGGCGGTCGCCGCCGGTGCCGGCGACATCGCCGCGACTTCGGTGGTGCCCGGTGGTGTGCTGGTGGCCGATGGCTTAGAGGATCCGGGTAACGATACGTCGGCCGGAGTGGAGGACGTGCGATGAGCGAGATCCGAGTGACGGACGGCAAGCCGATCGTCGACATCCAGAATCTCCGGGTCGCGTTCGCCAGCGACCGCGGTGCCGTCAAGGCGGTCGACGGCGTCAGCCTCTCCGTCAACCGCGGCGAGGTCCTCGCCATCGTGGGCGAGTCGGGCTCGGGCAAGACGGTGACGGCCAAGACCATTCTCGGCCTGCTGCCGGAGACGGCCACCGCCTCCGGTGTCGTGCTGCTGAGCAGCAAGGACGGCGCTTCGGCCAACGACATCGTCACGGTGTCGAAGAACCGTCTGCGCGAACTGCGCGGTACCGACGTGGCGATGGTGTTCCAGGAGCCGTCGACCGCGCTGAACCCGGTGTTCACCGTGGGCTGGCAGATCGCTGAGGGTCTGCGGGCGCACACGACGATGTCGAAGAAGGATGCGCGCGCCAAGGCGATCGAGATCCTCGGCAAGGTCGGGATCCCCGAGCCCGAATCGCGGGTGGACTACTACCCGCACCAGTTCTCGGGAGGGCAGAAGCAGCGGGTGGTGATCGCGATGGCGCTCGTGCTCGATCCCGGGCTGATCGTGGCCGACGAGCCGACCACCGCCCTCGATGTGACGGTGCAGGCCGAGATCCTCGACCTGCTGCGTCGCTGTCGCGACGAGTTCGGCACCTCCATCGTGCTGATCACGCACAACATGGGCGTCGTCGCCGATCTCGCCGACCGCGTGGCCGTGATGTACCAGGGCGGGCTCGTCGAAGAAGCGGATGCGGTGACGCTGTTCGCCTCGCCGCAGGCCGACTACACCAAGAAGCTCCTCGCCGCCGTGCCGCACGTCGGGCAAGGAGTCGCCCGGGCCCAGGCGCGCGCGATCGAACGCGCGAGCGCTCCCGAGGCCGAGATCGTGGTCGAGGCGCAGGATCTGCGGATCCAATACCCGGGCCGACTCGGACGCCCCGGTTTCGTCGCGGTCGACGGCGTCTCGTTCCGCCTGCGCGCCGGTGAGGTGCTCGGCCTGGTCGGCGAGAGCGGTTCGGGCAAGACCACGATCGGTCGCTCCATCGCCGGACTGACCAAGGTGACGGGCGGATCCTTGCGCGTTCTCGGTCAGGAGATGAACGGAGTGCGCGAGCGCACGTTCCGCAAAGTACGTGGCGACATCGGCTTCGTCTTCCAGGACCCGGCGTCGAGCTTCAACCCGCTGCTCACGATCGCCGAGTGCGTAGCCGAACCGTTGATCGTGCACGGTCGCTTCCCGAACCCGCAGGCCGCGCGCACGCGCGTCGACGAATTGCTCGAAGCGGTGCAGCTGCCCAAGAGCTATGGCGACCGCTTCCCGCACGAGCTCTCCGGCGGCCAGCGCCAGCGGGCGAGCCTGGCCCGCGGCCTCGCCCTCGAGCCCAAGCTGCTGATCGCGGACGAGCCCACGTCGGCCCTCGACGTCTCGGTGCAGGCACGCGTGCTCGAACTCTTCGCCGAGCTGCAGCAGGAGTTCGGTTTCGCCTCGCTGTTCATCAGTCACGACCTCGCGGTCGTGGACATCCTGGCCGACCGGATCGCCGTGCTCTACCGCGGCCGTCTGGTGGAGGAAGGGCCCGGCTCTCAGGTCCTCGCCGCTCCTGAGCATCCCTACACGCAGCGCCTGCTCGCTTCGCTGCCGGTCCCTGACCCCGGGGAGCAGGCGGAGCGGCGCGAGCTGCTGAGATCGATCGTCCGAGCGGAGAACGCATCAGCATGACCCAGAAGACACCCACCGCCCCGGTCGTCGTCAGCGACCTCACGATCGATTACCCGCCGCACGGCATCAGTCGTCGCTTCCGAGCCGTGCGCGGGGTGAGCTTCCGGGTCGAGCCCGGCGAAGTGCTGGGGCTTCTCGGCAGCAGCGGTTCGGGCAAGTCGACCCTCGCCCGAACACTGGCGGGCTACGGCCACATCGGCGAGTCGAAGGAGTCGCGACCCGAGATCACCGGCGGCGAGGCGAGCGTCGGCGGCTTCGGGCTGAGGCACCTGCACGCCCGCGACGTCAAGCGTTTCACGTTCGACGTCGCCTACCTGCAGCAGGACGCCGGCGCGAATCTGCGTGCGGAGCTGACCGTCTCCGAGCTCATCGCAGAGCCGCTGTTCCTCCGCGACCGTCACTACGACCCGAAGGACGCCGCCGTGCGCGTGGCGCAACTGCTCGATGACGTGCACCTGCCGTTGCGCCTGCTCGACCGCTTCCCGTACGAGTGCTCGGCGGGTCAGCGGCAGCGGGTCGCGATCGCGCGTTCGCTCGTGCTCGACCCGAAGGTGCTGATCGCCGACGAGCCGACGTCGGGTATCGACGCGACCGTGCGCGGTTCGATCGTCGAGCTGCTCTCGGCGCTGCGCAGCAAGGAGGGCTTCGCCGCGGTGATCATCAGTCACGACGCCGAGGTGCTCAGCAAGGCGACCGATCGCGTCGCCGTGTTGCACGAGGGCGAACTCGTCGCGTTCGGTTCACTCTTCGAGGTGCTCACGGAGTCGCGACACCCTTACGTGCGCGAGCTCGGTCAGGCCTTCGCCGAGTACGAGAAGTTCGACGCGACGCGCGCGGCGAGCCTGGGCCGATGAGCGCCTTCGCCGTTCTGCCCGATCCGAAGCCGCTCTTCAGCACGGCAGTCAGCGCCGGCGGTGGGTCGGTGGGCGCACTCGGGGACGATACGCGGGGAATCGTTTGGCTGTCGTACACCCGCGGTGCCGAGCTCGGCGCGCTGCTCGACGCGCATCCGGGAATCGAGTGGGTTCAGCTGCCGTGGGCCGGAGTGGACGCGTTCCACGACGTCTTCGTCGCCGCCCGCCCGCAGCTGCGCTGGACGAGCGCGAAAGGCGCCTACGCCGAACCGGTGGCCGAGCACGCCCTTGCGCTCACGCTGGCCCTGCTGCGCTCGCTCCCGGAGCGGGCTCGAGCGACGAGCTGGGGCGGCAAACGCGGCCGCACGTTGCATCGAGCCCGCGTTGTGATCGTGGGCGCAGGCGGGATCGCACGCGAATTCATCCGCCTGCTCGGCGTGTTCGACGCCGATATCACCGTGGTGCGACGCACGACCGACCCGGTCGAGGGCGCTCGGCGCACCGTCACGGTCGACGCGCTGCCCGACGTGGTCGCTGATGCCGACGTGGTAGTACTCGCCGCCGCCGCGACGGGAGCCACCGCCCACCTCGTCGACGCCGCGCTGCTCGAACGGATGCCGGAGACCGCCGTCCTCATCAACGTGGCGCGGGGCTCCCTCGTCGACACGGACGCACTCGTGGCGGCGCTCGCAGCGGGATCGATCGGCGGCGCCGCGCTCGACGTGACCGACCCCGAGCCGCTGCCGGAGGTGCATCCGCTCTGGACCGAGCCGCGATGCCTCATCACGCCGCATTCGGCTGACACCCCCGAGATGACCGCGCCCCTGCTGGCCGCGCGGATCACGGAGAACGTGCGCGCCTTCCTCTCGGGCGAACCCCTTCAGGGTGTGGTCGACGTCGAAGCGGGGTACTGAGCCGCACCCTCGACCGCTCGATTTTGTCCTGCGCGAGAGTTTGCTACAGTAGCTACGCGCTGTTCGCAGAAATGCGAGAACGTGATCCTCGATAGCTCAATTGGCAGAGCAATCGGCTGTTAACCGGTAGGTTCTTGGTTCGAGTCCAAGTCGGGGAGCGAAGGCCCGGAGACTCCACTCCCCGGGCCTTTTTTTATGCCCTCGTACGACGGAGTCCGTCCGGCCCGGGCGGAGGAGGCGCGATGCGGGAGGACGTTCTGCAGCAGCTGCGCCGTCGGCCCGATGTCGAGGCGCCGGATCTGGTCGCCGTGGATGCGGCGGATCGGTTGCTGCTCGATCTCGCCCAGGAGCGCCTGTCTCCGGGTTGCCGCGTCGCCGTGATCGGCGATGCGTACGGCGCTCTGAGCCTCGGCCTGGACGTCGACGGCGGAATCGCGGTCTACCAGGACTCGTTCGTCGCCGAACGGGCCCTCGACCGCAACGCCGCCGAGTTCGCCCCGGAGACACGCCTCACGCGAGCGGATTCGGTGTCGGAGGCGGCCCGAGAAGCACAGCTCGTGCTGCTGCGCCTGCCGCGCAGCCTCGACCAGCTCGACGCGTACGCCGGAGCGATCGCGCAGGCCGCGCCCGACGCCGTCCTGCTCGCGGGCGGTCGGCTCAAGCACATGAGCGTCTCGATGAACGAGGTGCTGCTGCGCCACTACGAGCGCCTCGACGTCAGCCTCGCGCGGCAGAAGTCGCGCGTGCTGATCGCATCCGCCGCCCGCTCCGGCGGCTCGTCGGCCGGCCTCGTGACCCAGCGGCTGGACGAACTCGACCTGGTCGTGTGCGCGTCGCCCGGCGTGTTCGGCGGCGCGAAGCTCGACATCGGTGCACGGTTCCTGCTCGAGCACCTCGACGCGGCGGCACTGCCCGGTTCGCGCTTCGTCGACCTCGGCTGCGGCACCGGCCTGATCGCGACGTGGCTCGCCCGCGCTCGGCCCGACGCTCGCGTGGTCGCGACCGATACCTCCTGGGCGGCGACCGTATCCG
This sequence comes from Microbacteriaceae bacterium VKM Ac-2855, assembly GCA_013204985.1. GTDB lineage: Bacteria > Actinomycetota > Actinomycetes > Actinomycetales > Microbacteriaceae > Rathayibacter. Next base: position 117,436 of record JABMLG010000009.1, on the reverse strand, counting down.
CCGCAGCGACCGCCACCGCCAACGGCGTGGCCGAGCGGGTCGACGTGCTGCGCGACGACAACGCCGCTTCGCTCGCGACAGGGTCGGTCGACGTCATCGTGTGCAATCCGCCGTTCCACAGCGACGGGGCGGTGACCGAGCTCGTCGCCCAGCGGATGATCCGGGGCGCGGCCCGCGTGCTGCGCCCAGGCGGCGAGATGTGGACGGTGTTCAACTCACACCTCAGCCACCCCGCGGTGCTGCGCACGGCGGTCGGCCCGACGCGAGTGGTCGCGCGCGACCGCAAGTTCACCGTCACCCGCTCCGTACGCCGCTCGGAGTAGCCGGCTCTGCTCCACCGGGCAGACGCAGCGACGCGGCCGCCCGGATACGATCACACCGTGCCCATCCGTCGCTCCACCGTCGCCCCGACATCGTGGCCGCACGGCTGGATCGAGCGCGACCAGATCGATGACGACGTCGCGCCGTGGTCGGCACGCCGCTCGCGTCGCACCGTCCGCTACGTCTTCCCCGTTGTGGTCTCCTTCTTCGCTGTCGTGCCGATGGGCCTGTGGCTGACGTTCCGGGCCGATCGTCCGTTCGGCGCTCTGCTCCTCGTCTCGGGCGTGATCGGGGTGGTCGCTCTGCTCGGTGCCCGCCGCCGGCCAGGGCCGACGGTTGTTGTGGTCGGGCTCTGTTCCATCGCAGGCCTGGCGATCCCGTCGCTGCCGCCGGTCGCCGCGATCCCATTCGCATTCGCCATCGTCTCGGCCTGCGTCCGCGGCGCGCGCATCTGGGCTTTCGTGATGGTCGGCGTCGCGCTGCTGATCCCGCTGATCGCCTTCCTCCTGTCGACCGAGCCGATCCAGTCCATCCGCTCGCTCGGCGATCTGTTCCTGCTGCTGATCGCCGTGGCCGTCGGCGAGGCGACACGGGTCCGCCGCTTGCGCTATCGCGAGTATCGCGCGGCGATGCAGGAGCGGCGCCAGACCGAGGCGGAGCGCGAGCGGGTGCGGATCGCTCGGGAGTTGCACGACGTGCTGGCGCACTCGCTGTCGTCGATCAATGTGCAGGCCGGAGTCGGCCTGCACCTGATGGCGAGCCAACCGGAGCGCGCAGCCGAGGCGCTCGAATCGATCAAGACCACCAGCAAGAACGCGCTCGATGACGTGCGAACGGTGCTCGGGATCCTGCGGGGCGACGATGAGGCGCCGCGTGTTCCGGAACCCGACCTCTCCGCTCTGCCGGCGCTGGTGACGGGGGCGGCGGGAGCACGTCTCGAGAATCGGCTGTCGGATCCGCTGCCACCGCCCGCGGTGCAGCTCGCGATCTACCGGATCGTGCAGGAGTCGCTGACCAATGCGGGGCGCCACGCACCGGGCTCCACGGTCAGCGTCACGATCGAGCGCCACGACGCGAACATCGTCGTGCGGGTTCGCGACGACGGTGCGCGGTCCACACCCGCGCCCACCCCCGGTGCGGGCCGCGGCATCCTCGGCATGCGCGAACGCGCCGAACTCCTCGGTGGATCGTTGGAGGCGCACCCCTACGATGGCGGCTTCGAGGTCATCGCGCGTCTCCCCGCCACTCCGTATCCGAAAGGTTCCCCCTCGTGATCACCGTCGCCCTGGCCGACGATCAACAGCTCATCCGCGCCGGCTTCCGGGCCCTGCTCGAGTCGGAGCCCGACATCACCGTCGTGGGAGAGGCCGCGACAGGAACCGCCGTCGTCGCGCTCGCTCGCGCCACGAAGCCCGACGTCGTGCTCATGGATATCCGGATGCCCGACGGTGACGGACTATGGGCGACGCGGCAGATCGTGGAGACGCCAGGACTCGAGGCCTGTCACGTCGTCGTCGTGACGACCTTCGAACTCGACGACTACGTCGCGGAGGCGATCCGGGCCGGAGCGAGTGGTTTCCTGGTCAAGGACACGGAGCCGGTGGAGCTGATCCGCTCGGTACGCGTCGCGGCTGCGGGGGATGCGCTGCTCAGCCCGGGGGTGACGAAGCGGCTGCTGGAGCGCATCGCGGGCGGGCTGCGACCGCCGCAAGACGTCGCGGCGTTCGCGCACCTGACCGAACGGGAGCGCGAGGTGCTCGGCCTGGTGGGGCACGGCCTCACCAACGACGAGATCGCCGCGAAGCTCTTCCTCAGCCCGCTCACCGCGAAGACCCACGTGTCGCGGATCATGTCGAAGCTCGCCGCCCGTGACCGCGTGCAGCTCGTCGTCATCGCCTATGAGACCGGCCTCGTGCGAGCGGGGTGGAGCGGGGCCTGAGGATCCGCCGTTCTGTGCTCGCCGCAGTCTTAGCCGCACGATGCCACTCCTGCCGTCGTCCTCCGGCGGTCGTACAGGAGGGGCCTGTCGGAATTTGAAGTCGGATACGGTTCATCCCGCGCGAATCGACAGGTTCGCGGCCGCTCGGCTTCATTCCCTGACGGCACCGCCAGGCTGGTCGCACGACAGGGGTCGCCGCAGTCGATCACGGCACCGACTCGTAGCCCGCTCGCCGCCGAGCGGAAGGGGTGGCGGGCCGCGTGCGGGAGACGCGTCTCGCGGAGGGCTTCGAGCCGGTGGTGCTGCTGCGCGCGGAGTAGAGCGGATGCATCCCGCTGACGGATTCGCCTCCCGGCCGCCGGGAGGAATCTCGAAGTATGGCCTCCCGGCCCCTTCACCCTCTCGACGAATGGAATCCTCGTGTTCAGCTCTCTTGCACTCAGCTCCGCCGGCGTCGCCGCCCACTGGGGTGGCCCAGGCGTCGGCGGATTCGGCTGGCTCTTCCTTTTCATCCCACTCTTCTGGCTCGCGGTCTTCGCGCTCTTCTTCGGGCTGATGCGGCGCCGGATGCTGCGCCGAGGATGGGGCCCCGGATTCGCCGGCGCCGGCTACCACGGCTTCGTGGAGGACCGCGCCGTGCGCTCGGCCGAGACGACGCTCGCCGACCGCTTCGCCCGAGGTGACATCGACGAGGTGGAGTACCGCGCCCGCCTCGAGGTGCTGCGCTCGAACCGCGGATCGGGTCCCCAGGACGCCTGAGCATCGCAGCGCCCGCCCGGTTCTCGCTAGATTGAGGCCGGGCCGGCACCGTCGGGCCCGGGTCGGGCGTCCTGAACGCCGGCTCACCGAAACCCGGGCAATGACGAGGAGCGGACCGAATGGTGCAGGATCTCGCGGTGCCGATCACGACCGGTGCGTTCGTGATCGCACTGGTCGCCCTGGTGATCGCGGTCGTGCGGATCCGCATGCTGAGGCGTCGCGTCGACTCGAGCACACGAGCCGGGCACGATCGCGATTTCCTCGTGGCCGAGCAGACGGCGCGGCTGCGGATCGTGCGAGAGCTCGACGACGTCTTGGTGCGCGATCTCGGAAGACTGGCCACCGATCTCGAGGGCGCTGCTCTCGCTGTCGAACGCGACCCGGCTGCGGCACGACGCACCATCGATCGAGCCGGTTCGGATGCCCGATCCGCGATCGCCGAGTTGCGTCGGATCGGAAGTGTCGCACGCGATGGCGAGTCCGCTGCGGAGCACCTGCCGACTCTGCCTCCGCTGCCGGAGCTCGTGCGGATCATGGAAGAGGGCGGCCTCGTCGTCCGCTTCGACGAAACAGGTACTCCGTTCCCGCTTCGGCAGGGTGCCGAGATCGCTGTGTTCCGCATCCTCGAGCGAGCGCTCGGCAACGCGCTCCAGCACGGCGGAGCAGGCACGGAAGCGCGAGTCGCGTTGCGCTGGAGCGAGACGGGCCTGCAACTGCACATCGACGACGACGGCATCCGGGCCGCTGCCGCCCGCAACGGTGTCGACCGCACCGATTACGACGCGAACGATGACGCCCGGGCGCTCACGGAGTCGATCGCGGGCGCAGAACTCGCCGAGATGCGCGAGCGTGCCGAGCTGTTCGGTGGATCCGTCGATGCGCATCGGGTACCCGGGGTCGGTTTCTCCGTCGCCGCCTTCTTCCCGACGCTGCGCCACCACAACGGCGTGCACGGCGTCGATCTGGGGCGCTGATCGTGGCGGCACCCGACTCGGTTCGTCGCGCCCCGCGATCCGAGCGCGCACCGGAGGATCGGGCGGCGATCCGCGCCGGCCTCGCGGTCGGACTCGCGGCCGCGGCCTACGGCGTCTCCTACGGCGCCCTCGCCGTCGCAGCCGGTCTCGACGTTTGGCAGACCTGCGTGATGAGCCTGCTGATGTTCACCGGCGGGTCTCAGTTCGCTCTCGTCGGCGTGCTCGCCTCGGGCGGCCTGTCCGCGGGGCCGGCGGCGATCGCGAGCGCGGCCTTCCTCGGCCTGCGCAATGGGATCTACTCCATTCGTATGGCGCCGGTGATCGGCGGAGGATGGGCGCGACGCCTGCTCGCGGCTCACGTCACGATCGACGAGACTACGGCCGTCGCGACGAACCAGCCGACCCTGCGCAGTCAGCGCTTCGGCTTCTGGACAACCGCCGCCGCGACCTTCATCGGCTGGAACCTGACCTCGCTGGTCGGCGCCCTCATCGGCGACGCGATCGGCGACGTGCGGATGTACGGTCTCGACGCCGCGGCCGCCGCGGCGTTCCTCGGCCTGCTGTGGCCCCGGCTGCGGCAGCTGCAAGCCGGCGCAGTCGCGGTGGCCGCGGCCGTTGTGGCCACGGTGACGATCCCGGTGCTTCCGCCGGGGCTACCGGTGCTGCTTGCTGCGGTCGTCGCGGTCGTGGTCGGCCTGTTCGATTGGTTTGGGCGGCCCGTCGAGGAGCACCAGCCGGACGACGCGGACACGCCGGACGAGGTACCCGGCCTGCCTCACGTGGAGGGGGAGCGATCGTGAGCGCTTGGGCGATCGTGCTGACCGCATCCGTAGCCTGCCTGGCCATCAAGGTGGCGGGCTATCTCGTGCCGGCCGGCCTGCTCGAGAAGCCGACCCCGTCGCGGATCGCCAACCTGTTGACGGTCGCACTGCTCTCGGCGCTCATCGCCGTTCAGACGTTCGCGCAGGGCAGCGCGCTGTCGGTCGATGCCCGATTGCCGGCAGTGGTGGTGGCCGCGGTGCTCTTCGCCTTCCGCGTGCCGTTCATCCTGGTGGTCGTCGTCGCCGCGCTGGTGGCCGCGGGCCTTCGTGCCTGGTTCGGCATGGCCTGAACGAGGCGCCGTCGAACGGGCGGCGGTTTCCGTCAAAGAAACGGCAACCCACTCTGAGGGGTTGCCGTTTCTTTGACGTCAAGGCCGACGGCTAGTCCTCGAGGTGCTCGACACCCGGCAGCCAGGCTCGGCCGGGCACGCCCCAGCCGCGCTTGCGAGTGATCTTGGCGACCGGCTTCACGTACTCGTACTCGAGACGGTCGGTGTAGAGGATGCCGTCGAGGTGATCGAACTCGTGCTGGAAGACCCGGGCGAACCAGCCCTCCGCCTCGATCTCGAACGGCACGCCGTCGAGGTCCACCGCACGCAGGATCGCTTTGTCGGAGCGACGCAGCGGGAATCGTTCACCCGGGAACGAGAGGCATCCCTCCGACTCGGTATCCTCATCCGCATCGCCGACGGGGGCGGGCGTGATGTAGAGCACCGGGTTGATTGCGACGCCGCGCCGCGGAGTGCCGTCGTCGGCCGCGTAGTCGTACACGAAGAGGCGCAGCGGCACGCCCACCTGCGGGCCGGCGAGGCCGACGCCGGGGGCGGTGTCCATGGTCTCGAACATGTCGGCGACGAGGGTGCGCAGCTCGTCGTCGAAGACGGTCACGGGGGCTGCGGGAGTGTGCAGCACCGGCTCACCGGCGATGCGAATGGGAAGAACGGCCATGCCGTCAAGGCTATCGGCGGTGCGGCGTGACTCGTTCTCGACATCATCCGTGCGTCGGACGCTGTGCTGAATCTTTCTGGATAGGGTCGAAGCCATGCTCACAGAACTGACCGATCTGACCGAGCCGTTCCGGCTCAATCCGACTCAGTTCCTCGGCATCCCGATCGCCCTGGTCGGCGCGATCTTCCTCTCGCTCGGAGCGCAGTTCCAGCACCGCGGCGTCAACAAGGTCGAGGCCAGAAGCGGGCGCTCCGGCAAGTCGGGACTCAACGGCGGCCAGATGTTCGCGCTGCTCAGTCGCCCCTCCTGGGTGATCGGCACCGCGATGCTCGGTCTCGCCATCGTGTTCCAGCTCACGAGTCTCGGCTTCTCCCCATTGATCGTGGTGCAGCCGCTCGGCGCCGTCGCGCTGGTCATCACCGCGATCGTGAACTCGCGCGTGAGCAAGGTGAGACTGACGAAGCCGACCATCCGCGCCATCGGGCTGTGCATCCTCGGTGTCGGCACCTTCGTGATCCTCGCCGCCTTCAACGCGGTCGACAAGGCGATCGACGAACGGCAGCTGATCACCATCCTGATCATCCTCGCCGTCGTCATCGTGCTCTTCGTGCTGGCGTTCCTCTACTTCCGCAGCCGCTCCCAGGCGATCTTCTACATCCTCGGTGCCGGGGTGATCTACGGATTCGTGGCGACGCTCGCGAAGGTCGTTCTCAACCGGATCCAGAACAACAACTTCGAGTGGCTGACCGTGATCTGCATCATCGGCCTGCTCGCCGGCACCGCGCTCGGCGGCTACTTCGTGCAGAACGCCTACGCCTCGGGCCCGCCCGATCTCGTCGTCGCCGGCCTCACGGTCGTCGATCCGCTCGTCGCGGTCGCTATCGGCATCATTGTGCTCGGCGAGGCGCAGTACGCGGCCGGATGGGTGATCCCCTGCTTCGCCGCGGCAGGCGCGGTCGCGGTCTGGGGCGTCTTCCTGCTCGCGAAGCATCACCCTCAGGCGCAGGAATAGCGGCGGCAGCCGCGCGAGATCTCGTCGACTTATCGTCGGATGGCCCGTCGCTTCCGGGTTTCGGGGGGTGTTGCTGTCTACAATGAAGCCGAGCTGAGGTGCCGTACGCACCGACTGACCACTCGCCGATCGACCTCGACCAGAACCTCTCTCGGTCGGCACCAAGCACGTTAGGGCCCGAATAGTGTCTGATTCTCGCCATCCGCACCCTCCTTCGACCGTCGATGTCGAGGCAGGAACGAACGACGAGACCCGGCGACCGCTGAAGGTCGTCATCGGTTGCGACACGTTCGCGCCGAACGTCAACGGCGCCGCCAAGTTCGCCGAACGTCTCGGTGCAGGCCTCGTCGCCCGTGGCCACGAGGTGCACATCGTCGCGCCGTCGGCGGATGGCTGGAGCGGCACGCGCGTCGAGACGCACGAAGGTCAGAAGATGATCGTGCACCGCCTGTTCAGCCTGCGCTGGTACCCGCACGATTGGTTGCGTTTCGCGATGCCGCACCGCATCAACCAGAACAGTGCGCGCATCCTCGACGAGGTGAAACCCGACGTCGTGCACTTCCAGTCGCACATCATCGTCGGCCGCGGGCTCGGCATCGAGGCCGCGAAGCGCGGCATCCGCATCATCGGCACGAATCACTTCATGCCCGAGAACATGCTCGAATTCACGTTGCTGCCCAAGGGCGTGCAGGCCAAGGCGATCCAGATGGCCTGGCGCGCGGCGCGGCGCACTTTCGGTCGCGCGGAGGCGGTGACCACGCCGACCAAGAAGGCGGCGCAGTTCCTCGAGAAGTACACCGGGCTGCAGGGTGTGTACGCGATCTCGTGCGGCATCGACGCCGACAACTACACCCCCGACTTCTCTCCGCGCAGCGAGAACCGCATCCTCTTCGTGGGTCGCGTCACCGGCGAGAAGCACATCGATGTCTTGCTGAAGGCCGTATCGCTGCTCGATCGCGATCTCGACGCCAAACTCGAGATCGTCGGAGGTGGCGACCAGCTCGGAAACCTTCAGAAGCTCGCCGGCACCCTCGGCATCGCCGACCGCGTCACCTTCACCGGTTACGTCAGTGAAGCGGAGTTGAAGCGGGCGTACACGAGAGCGACCGTTTTCGCCATGCCATCGATCGCGGAGCTGCAGAGCATCGCGACCATGGAGGCGATGGCATCCGCGTTGCCCGTGGTCGCCGCAGACGCGATGGCGTTGCCGCACCTCGTGCACGACGGCGAGAACGGCTACCTCTTCGAGCCCGGCAATGTGCAGGCGATGGCCGACCGGCTCACGGATGTGTTGACGGCGAACCCGGAGCGGCTCGAGCAGATGAAGCGTGCGTCGCTCACCATCGTCGAAGCCCACGACATCAACCGCACGATCAGCACCTTCGAGAGCCTGTATCGTGGGGAGCCGGTGGCCCTCCCGGCCGCCGAAGTGGCGTCTGCCGCGGCGGGATCCTCGAGCTAGCTCGAGCACGTCGCGCCGGTTGTGCGGACGCCGCGGGGCGTTAGCTCAGCCGGTTAGAGCAGCGGACTCATAATCCGTCGGTCACGGGTTCAAGTCCCGTACGCCCTACCAGGGTGACCTTGCATCCCTGTATTAACGGGGATGTCAGGCGGCGGCTAGCCTTGACCGTTGGCCGCGCTCGTAACTGGCTCGTAGTCGCCTCGATTGGCAAGCGCAGCGTGATGGTGTGCGGCCATCGCGGCGGACACTTCGTCCATCCGGTCAGGCCACAGGTGCGAGTAGATCCCGAGCGTCACCGACGGGTTGGCGTGCCCCAACATCCGGGCCACTAGCAGCACGTCAGCGCCGGCGGTGATGGCCATGCTTGCGGCAGTGTGACGCATCGCGTGAGGTGTGATTCCGAGTCCGCCAAGCCCGGCACCCTCTACCGCCTTGCCGAACACGCGATAGCGCCAGTTGTGGTCGTTCAGTGCAGTGCCGGTCGACGTCTGAAACAGATATGCGGCGCCTGTCTTGCGTTCGGTCAACGGCTCGAGCTTGTCGGCGATGAACTGGGGGATGGGCACGATGCGGGACTTACGGCTCTTCGTCCGTCCCTCAACGCGGTTGACCTGCCCGTCTCCGGTGAAGGTCCCTCGCACGTCGACGCGCAACGTTCCGAGATCCACGTCGCGCACTTTGAGCTGCAGTGCTTCACCGATGCGAAGTCCGGAGAATCCGAGGAAGTAGACCAACGTCCGATCCTGCTCGCTCTCGGCCACGGCGTACGCCGCATCGGCTAGCGATTTCAACTCCTCGTGGTTGAGTGCCTTGCACGAGTCCTGCTCCTCGTCCACCGTGGGCAACTCAACGACGGGAATGTCGACCAGCCAACGCTTCCGCAGCGCGTACCGCATCACCGAGCCGAACACGATGTTGACGGCGTGATCAATGACCGCGACGATCGCCTACGCGGCAGTGCAGACCGCGCTGAACCTCGTGATGAACGCGAACCCGATTGGGCTGATCGTCACCGCACTCGGCGCACTCGGCGCACTCGTCGCGGGCATCATCTACGTCGCCACGCAGACCACGTTCTTCCAGGACACGTGGGCGGCGCTCTCGAGCTTCTTCACCGACGTGATGAACACCATATTCGCCGTCACCACCGACGTCCCCACCAACGTCGGATCGTTCTTCACCGACATGTAGAACGGCATCACCTCGTTCGTGACCACCGCCGTGGGCGTATTGATCGACCTGTTCCTCAACTGGACACCGTTGGGCATCATCATCAGCAACTTCGAACCCATCCTCGGGTTCTTCACCGGCCTGTGGTCCAACATCACCGGGTTCTTCTCAGATGGCGTCACCGGCATCATCGAATTCTTCACCGCACTCCCCGGCCAGATCATCGCCACCCTCGGCAACCTCGGATCCCTACTCATCGGCTCCGGCGAATCCCTCATCCAAGGCTTCATCGACGGCATCTCCGGAATGATCGGCGCTGTAGGTGACGCGGTCGGCGGAGTAATGGATTTCGTCGGAGGGTTCTTCCCCCACAGCCCCGCCGAGCGCGGACCGTTCTCGGGATCCGGATGGACAGACATCTTCGACGCCGGCCTCGCCATCGGCGGTAACCTCGCCGCAGGACTCAACGCCTCGTCGGGTGTGGTGGGCGCAGCGACGTCAGGGATGCTATCGCCCAGCCTGTCCGGCAGCGTCACGATCTCGCGCGCACCGACGCTGTCGACCGACGAGCTCGTCTCCTCTAGCAGCTCGCCGGTGGAGGGACTGACCGTCATGATCGAGAACCCGTGGACCGGCGAATACCTCAAAGCTCGGGCCGTCACCGCCTCGTACCAGGATCAACAACGTCGCGCCCGTCGAGCGGACGCGCTAAGCCGCGGCTACTGATCCCAACAAGCTGGGGGTGGGCGTCATCCCGGTAACCGGCCAAGCGAGCCCGCACTCGCAACGGCACGGCACACGGACGCGTCCACCCTCATACGCTTTGAGAAGGAACGGCTCGACATCGACGGTGTCTCGCCATAGGTTCGAGGGCATGCAGACCAAGTGTGAGCAGTGCCACGAACCGGTCGTCGCCGTGTTCACCCCGGCTGACGACCGCCGCTACGGGCAAACCGAGTACACGTACCAATGCGCATGCGGGAGGGTCGGCAACTTCAACATGACTCCGACGCCAGATCCCCGCCTCGGGCAGTAGGCAACCGGGAGCAGCTGTGGTGACTCTGTGACTCTAGACGGCCTCATCGCCGGCGCGATCACCTGCCTCGAAGCGGACGTCACCATCACATCAGTCTGACGCGGACGGCTCGCGTGATTCAGCGAAGAACTAGTAGGAACGGTCTTCGTCGACGCCGCCATGCCACGAGCAAGCACCCTGCTTGCCCAGAGACGAAGTTCTGGTGCCATCGTCGCACCATCCGTTTGTGCCGACTTCTTGATTCACCGTGACTGATCGCTCAGGCGCCGAAGATGACGGCGCATTCGACGAGAAGAAGTTGAATGCACAAACTACGAGGACCATTACGGCCAGAATGAGGCACCCGGCTCCGCCTCCACCTTCCTTGGACACCAGCTACCTTTCCGGCCCGATTGAGCGCAGTCTGGCCATCACGCTGGGACTTGCAGCTATGACCTTGTTCGAAGCGATGGCGACTGCCTCGAGCTTCGTTCCGGCGTCGATCAGCTTCGCCATGCGCGCGGCCATTTGCTTGTTGTAGTGCCCGAGCTGGCCGCTCTTGTGGTGGATTGCGATCGCGTTCTTGTCGTAAGGGTTGTTTGGTTCACGAACCAACTTCACGGGATCCCCAGGCGCTGCGATCCCCTCGTAGTAGCTCGTTCCGCGGACCGAGACCGTCCATATGCCGAGTGCGGCCAACTTGCGGTTCCCGACATTCACCAGCAACCCGGTGGTGGTTTCGGTCAGCCAGAACGTACCGTCTGTCTGTTTCGTCAAACGGAGTGAGGCTTTCCCCGGCGCGAGCAGTTCGTCCCAATGAGAGCTGTGCAGGTAGCGGCTCTGGTAAGACTCCGCGGATTCAGACGGCTCGGTCGTAACGACTATGTTTCGGTTCGAGGGCGTCGGTGTTGATCTCTCGGTCTTCGGCTTCCGTCGCCGCCACCAGATCACGACCCAAATGATCACGGCCAAGATGATCAAGCCAAGCAACGCGTCCATGCGCACCCCCATCGATGACTGAATGCTAGTGGGGTCCACTCGCGCTCGTAACTTGGTCGTAGTCGCACCCGCGTCTCCGCTGATTGCAAGAGTGTTCCGAGGATGCCGGCACCATCCTTGCACCCGCGTCATTCCGCGGATTCCGACCGAATCGGATGACCCGCGATCTCCGCGGATTTGGGTCTAGGTAATCCGTCGGTCACGGGTTCAAGTCCCGTACGCCCTACCAGGTAGATCGGGTGTCGATACGCCCGGCTGGTCGAAACGTTCACCGCCAGAACGCGACCAGACCATGCGCAGCGGCGAGACCCTGCCGATGGCCCGCACGAGCTGCCGGCACGCGGGTCGCCGGGTTCATCATGTTGCCGCCGAAGGCCTCGAGCGAGTCCTCGTCCGGCAGCATGACCTCGACCCGGCCACCGCCCGCGCGCAGCTCTTCGGTTTGTACCGCGAGGTGCATGCCCCAGCTCAGCGGGTACCGTGTGCGGCCGCCGAGCGGTGACAGCACCAGCACCCGCTCATACCCGGCAGCGAGGTCGGCGTTCTCGCTCGACCGGCGGTAGCCGCCGTCGATGTAGCGCTCATCGCCGATGCGGTACGGGAGCCGGCCGCCCGAGGTGCTGGCGGCGACCGCGTCGACGAGCGCGACGCCGCTGTGGCGATCGAACACGACGGGCTCGCCGCACCGTGCATCGACGGCCGTCAGGCGGATCTCCTGCAGCGGCCAGTCCGTCTGCGGGAGTCGAGCGGCGACGGTCGAGCGCCACTGGGCGGTCATGGATCCGTCGGTCTCCGCATCCGCTTCGAGCGCCGCGGCGCCCATTCTGCGGAGCATGTCGGCCAGGCCCGCAGCGGCGGCGATGATGTCGTCGCCTCGCCGGAGCTGCTCGTCGACGGGAGCGAGCGCGGAAGCCGTGGGACGCGCCGGAGCTGGATGGGTTGGTCCGGATGAGGAGAGGATGTCGGCCAGCAGGCTACTGGCGCTCGCGCCGGTGATCTGAGCCGCGGCCGTCGCGCCGGCCGATGTGCCGATGATCAGGTCGGCGTCGGTCACGTCGAGGCCGCCGTCCAGCAGGCCGGCGATGACGCCGATCAGCCAAGCATTGCCGGCGGATCCGCCGCCGCCGAGGACGAGTGCGGTGCCGTGTGCGGTGGATTCGGAAGAAGAAGTCGTGTTCATGGGAGTCGCCTTTCGCGATGCGCGTGTGCGACGTTCCCGGCGGCGACTAGAGGAGTCGCCCGATCGTGGCCTTCGGGGGAACGCCCACGGTGAATGTTGCGAACATGGGTGGCACCTCCTGTCGATGGATCACGATCGAGCCGAACCTAGCATCCCGGCGCCGTCGCATCCAGTACCGTCGAGATCGGATGGAGAGGGGATCCGGATGCGCGAACGTCGATCGGTGCAGCTCCCTGCACCCGACCGCTGGCTCCGCCTGCACACGGAACCGTCCGCATCCGGATGGAACGCGCTGAGAAACGGTGAGCGACTCGGCTGGCTCGAACCCGATCCGCACGCAACGATCGTTCGCCTTCGGTGCGACGGCGTACTTCTCGGCCACTTGGCGGACGAACTGGGGAGCTACTACCACCCGGCTCTGCGCGGACTCGCAGTAGCAGGCATCGACGTCTGGACTCGAGTCAACGTCGTCGCCGTCGAGGACCGTTACGTACTGCACGACTACCTGCGCGAGGAGCCGCTGCTGCGCTGGACTCAGCAGCAGCTGCGTTCCTGACGCGGCGGAGCGATTGGAGGTGTGTCCCAGGACCGGCCGGAAGTAACGTCACCCGCCATCGCCTCCTCCCATCCCGCACCATGGTGCGGATCGAGCGGCATCGCCCTGCGCGGCAACGACGAACAGGATCGTATCCGAGCGTCGGCCTCCGTGGCGACAGCTTCACCGACCGGCCCTGCTGCGCGGCTGTTGTGGCCCCGTGCTCATGCCAGTCCTGTAGCGCGGACGACCGCTAGCGCGAGTCGAAGAACTGTTGGCTTCTCATAGCGGCTTCATCTATGACGCGGATATCGTCGTCAGCACGCTTGACGACGAAAACGTAGTCACGTATTGTGACGAGGTTATCGTCGTCAGGAGGAGCCGATGAAGTACACCGGGGAGATCGATTCAGCCGACAAGATCGGGCTGATGCTGCAGCAAGGTCGGAGTCTCCGCGGAGTCTCGCAACGCGAGCTGGCGAAGGAACTGGGCATCAGTCAGCGCTACGTCTACGAGATGGAGGCAGGGGAGCCGACGGTGTACGCGAAGCGTCTGATCGAGATGCTCCGAGCGAGCGGAGTGCGACTCTACGTCGAGTTCGACGATGGACGTGACGATGGCTGACCTCGTCGTCGAGTTGTACGGCCGGTCCATCGGGACCCTCACGGGTTCCGACTGGCGCACCTTCGATTTCGCGTTCGAACGATCCGCAGTTCCGCACCTCGGGATCGGAAGTACCACCCTCTCCGAATCCGTGCCGGTCACCTTGGCCCCCAACCGATCGCGAGCGCCGCGACGGCGGAACTACTTCGCCGAACTTCTGCCCGAGGCGGAGATACTCCGCGCGATGGCCGACCTGATCGGTGTCGGAACGCAGGATGTCCCGGCCCTGCTCCGACATTACGGACGCGACGTGGCCGGAGCCGTGCAGATCTTCGATCCCGACGCGCCGGGAGAGCCGCGGACGCCCCGCGTGACGGCGGTCGACCGCGCTCAGATCCACGCGCTTCTGAACGACGTCAGAGAGCGACCCCTCGGCAACAGTCCCATCTCCGGCAAATCGTCGCTGGCCGGCGTGCAGGACAAGATCGTGCTCGCACGTATCGGCGACGAATGGAATCAGGTGCACGACGGATACCCGTCTTCGCACATCCTCAAGCCTCGAGTGACTCGTTACCCGACCGTCATCTACGACGAGGAGTAAGGCGCTCGCATCGTACGGGCGCTCGGACTCGCCGCCTTCGAGACCGTGATCGAGGACTTCGACGGTGAAGACGCGCTCGTCATCGAGCGTTACGACCGCGACGGGCGGATGCCTCAGGGACGCATCCATCAGGAGGATATGAACCAGGTGCTCGGCGCCTCGGGCAACCAGAAGTACCAGGAGTACGGCGGGCGGGTCAGCCTGAAACGGATGGCGGAGGTGTTCACCCGGCGAGGCGACATCGACTCGGTGAACAGGCTTGTGAGCCTCGTCACGCTCGCGGTAGCCGTCGGGAACCTCGACATGCACGCGAAGAACGTGTCGATCCTGCACGACGTCGACGGCAGTTCGACCCTTGCACCGGCATACGACATGGTGCCGCAACGGCATCAGCGCAATGACGGGCGTGTAGCTCTTGCCGTGGATGGCGAATATCGGCACGCGTTGATCACCTTCGACCACATCGCCCGCGAGGCCCGATCGTGGGGGATCCAGCATCCGATCGACGCCGTCACCGCGACACTCGACGCCATCATCGTCGCGACGGAGACGGAGCGCCCGCATCCGCTCGCGTACCCGCGTCTTGCGGAGGACATCGGGCGCTTCGCCCGCAACCTGCTCGCGGGCGAGCCTGCCGTATCGCTGGTCGCGCGGTCTTTTTCGCCGCGCGGGGGTGGCAAACCACGGGCGCGCGGCTAAAACGACAGCGCGGGTCAGCTGTTGTAGCCCTGCGAGCCGAGTCCGATCATCACGAAGAGCAGAGGCAGCAGGCTGAAGGCGAGGATGAACACGAAATACAGGATGAACAGCCCGAGGAAGATCCAGAGCGAGATCTGACCCAGCTTGCGTGCCCGAAGCGACTCCTGCAGCGCCAATTCGGGCCGACCGGACAGCCAGGCGCGGTCGACGCGGGTCGCCGCCCCGAAGGCGTGGAAGGCCAGCGGCCAGAAGCACACCAGCGCGGCTACCGCCCAGCCGATGTTGTTCGGCGGGCCGTCCAGCGGCGGCTGCGCGTAGGGGCCCGATTCCGGGGCACCGTACTGAGCGGCGGCCGGATCGGGCGCGCCCGACGCCGACGCGCCGTACGCGGGAGGGACGGGAGGCTGCGGTGTGAAGGGCGGCTGCTCGTTCGTCATGCCCGTCACGCTACCTCGTCACCGGGCTTGGTGATCTCGTAGACGTGCGAGTGTCCCGTCTCGGTGTCCTTCGTCATCGACAGCAGCGAGTCCATGTAGGGCTCGAGCGCGGTGACCTTGTCGAGCGGCGCGCCGACGATCAGTTGGAAGCCGAGCTTGAGCCAGGCCGACACCGCGCGACCGGCGAATTCCGAGTCGGCTTTGATGAAGGCTTCGTCGAGGAACACCGGGGCGAAGCGGGGTCGGTCGCGGGTCTCGTCGCCCAGCTGGTAGCGCAGCGCGGCTCCGACGATGAACGCGATCAGCTCCTGCGTCTCACCGCCGCTCTTGTCGCCGAGCGAGGAGTAGACGCTCACATCGGTCCCATCGCGGCGGTAGCGCACCGCGGTGATCTCCACGTGGCGTCGCACGTCGAGGAAGTAGTCGCGCCGCGACGGCCCCGTCTTGGCTCCGGAGTCGGTGCGCGAGGTGTCGCGGATCGTCTCCATGAAACGCCGCAGGCTCGCGAAGCGTTTCTCGAGCTGGTCATCCGTCAACGTCTCGGTGGCGCCGGACGACAGCTTCTTCAGCTCGCGACGGAACGCGAGCACGTCCTCGCGGGTCTGCCGGCGCAGCACGATCTTGAGGCTGTCGTTCTGCGCACCGAACGGCAGAGTGGCGAGAATCGCGTTGACCGGCATCAGCCGATCCTCGATCTCCTCCACCGCGTTGTCGAAGGCGCCGCTGAGCGGCACCAGGTCTTCTCCGCTCCAGCGCGAGAGCCGTCGCGTCCACTCGAGGCGACGGGCGTGCAGGCCGGTCTCGAGGATGCGGTCGAGGATCGCGCGGTAGTCCTCGTACGACTCGACGCCGGTGCCGAGGTTCGGGTCGGGCCAGGTGAACTGGAAGGTTTCGAAGGCCGAGGTGAGCCCGGCGGTGGCGCGCTGCACGGTGTCGAGCGCGCCGGCTGTTTCGGAGTTCAGCCGGTGCCGCAGCCGCTGCACATTCGCGTCGAAGCTGCGCAACTCGCGCGCATCGCCGACCGAGGCGAACAGCGCATCCAGCTGAGCGATCTGGTCCTCATCCAGTTGCACGGTTCCGGACGTCTCGATCCGATCGACCAGGGTCGTCACCGCGTCCTGCTGGTCCACCAGACGTCCGTGTTCGGCATCGAGGAGGGCGACGCGCTCGTCGCTGAGGTAGCGCTCCCGGGCCGAGGCATCGGCCTCGAGGAGGAGGGCGCTCTTCTGCTCCTCCAACGCGCGCAACACATCACTCGAGGCGAGCAGCGCGTCGTGGGCGGCGCGGATGCGATCGAGCTCGTCTCGCACGGTGGCGACGTCGATCGAGGCCCACTCGACGGCGAGCAGGTACTCGGATGCGGACCGTCGCGCGACCAGGCCGGTCAGCTCCCGCGATACCGCGTCGCGACGCAGGCCAAGCGCCTCGATCTCGCGAGCGACCTCGAGCAGCTCGACGTCGATGGCGGCGAGGCGGTGCTCGCTGGTGAAGCCGATGATCGGCGCGCCGCCGAGCTCGCCGTGCGCACCGCGGCTGCCGTCGCGGGTCTGGCCCGCGGCGGTGACGCGCCGTCCGCCGCCACCGAGCTCGGCAGCACCATCGACGCAGAGCGCGTCCGTGTGCGGCGCCTGAACCCGATCCTGGATCCACGTGCTGAACGGGCTGTCCTTGTAGAGCAGCTTGCCCGAGATCATCCGCTGATCCGTGTCGACCAGGGTGTGCGGCTGCACGGTGACGCCCTCGAAGCTGATGCGGAACGGCACCTTCACCCGGTCGATGGCGCGGCTGAACGCGTCGAGCTTGCGTCCGTCGATCAGCAGGATGCGCGCCAGCGAGTGCAGCGACACTTCGACCGCCGTGCGCCAGTGCTCCTCGCCGGGTCGCAGATCGAGCAGCTCGGCCACGAAGGGCAGCTCTGCCGGGTCGAGCCCTGCCGCGCGAGCCAGCTCGACTCGGGCGTTGTGCAACCGGGTCGAGACGGAGCCGTTGCGGGCGCCGAGGGAGTCCTTCTCCTTGCGCAGCGCGCGGTTGCGGTTCTCCAGCGGCAACATCGAGCGCAGCAGGGCGTCGCGCTCGTTCTGCAGTGTCGATTGACGGTCGCCGAGATCCTCGAGGAAGCGCGTCGCGCTCGAACGGGCGATGTCGAGGTGCGCACGGGAAGACAGCTCGGTCTCGAGCACGGCCGTGCGGCTCTCGAAAACCGCTCGCGCGGCAGCGACGCCGTCGTGACGTTCCTGCAGTTCCTCCACCTGCCGCGCGAGCCGGCCCCGAGCGTCTCCACCGTTGTCGCGGATCTGTTCGCTGATCTCGCCGAGCCGCACATCCGCCGCCAGCTGACGAGCCTTGGCGGCGTGGTGCGTCGCCTGAGCCTCGGTGCGATCTCGACGGTTGCGGGCGATCTCCTCGCCGAGCAGCTCGTCCTTGCTGCGGGCGATCCACAGGGAGAAGGGGGTGTCGCCCTCCTGCGTGACCCCGAGTGAATCGATCGAGCGTGCGCTCTCGCGCGCGGCGGTGAGGTCGGCGTGCAGCTGCGGGATGCGTTCGAGCACCTTCGCTTTCTGCGACTCG
Organism: Microbacteriaceae bacterium VKM Ac-2855; assembly: GCA_013204985.1. Lineage (GTDB taxonomy): Bacteria > Actinomycetota > Actinomycetes > Actinomycetales > Microbacteriaceae > Rathayibacter. The sequence goes on along the minus strand of JABMLG010000009.1, from coordinate 99,393 downwards.
GTGACCATGGCCTCGTAGGCCTCATCGAGCGCACCGAAGTGCGCGATCGCGCGATCGGCGGCCTCGTACGTGCTCGGTCGCTCGAGCACCATCGACTTGTAGAGCCCATCGACGGAGGGCAGGTTCTGGCCGGCCTGGATGCGGGCCAGCAGCCTCATCGCGCGGTTGCCGTCGCCGCTCGCGCCGATCCCGAGTCGACTGTGCAGCGCGTAGGCGAACTGCGCGTAGGTCTCGCGAACGACGAGCCCGGGTACGCGTGCCTCCAGCTCGCCCTTCTCGAAGCGCCGCGGCACGAAGGCCTCGAGCCGGCGGAGGTCGAAATCGCCCTCGACGGTCGCGAGGGTCATCGCGATCTCGGTGTTGCGTGTTGCGCGGCGCGGAACGATGTACATCCGCAGGGCCGTGTAGCGGTTGCCGTCGCCGCTGACGAAGGTCGCTCCGACGGCGCCCCAGGTGGGACCATCCGTTCCCCGGAGGTTCTTGTCGCGCAGCTGCCCGGTCGCCGGGTCGCGGGTGGAATCGACCTTGCCGCGCAGGTACGTGAGCAGGTTGCGCTGCTCGGCGCCGCGCGCGCGACCGACCGTGGCGTCGTTGGAGGCGCCGTTGAACGGGACGTCCGACGGCATCATCACGGCGAGGTAGGCGTCGAGCAGTGTGCTCTTACCGGTGCCGGATGCACCCGAGACGAGCGTCGATCGAGGCGAGAAGGGGATCGACCGGTGCCCCTCGAATCCGCCCCAGTTCACCACCTGCAGCGACTCCGCCGTCCACTGCAGCGACTCCTCGAGCAGAGGGATGTCGAGTCCGGTCATCGGGGTCGCCATTACGCGTCACCGTCCTTCTCGTCGGAACCGTCATCGACGCCGTCGCTCGCCGCCGCCTCTGGCGCATCGTTCTCTCGCGCCGTCTGCGTCACCAGCCAGGCGAGCAGTTCCTGCAGGCGCTCGAGGGGGAGCAGCACCTCCAGCACCGGCGAGAGTCGGTGCCGCTTCGGGTCGGTGCTGCGCAGCAGGATCTTCGCCGCGAGCAGCTTCTCGATGGCGCGCTCGGTGCGTGCTCCGTCGCCCGCGTGGTCGGTGGCGTGCGCGGGCCGGAAGCTCGCGACGTACTCGAGCAGCTCGTCGTGGTCGACGACGACGTTCTGGGCGCCGCCGGCGCGCTCGCTGCGCAGCCGAGTGCGCAGGAACACCAGCAGGATCGTCTCCTCGCGGGTGTAGGCGATGTCGAGAAGCAGGGTCGGGAACGCACGCCCGCTCTCGGGACGCGCCTGCCGTTTGAAGGCGACCTCGTAGTTGTGGTCGACGTGCAGTTCGAGGAACACCTCGTTCAGCCGCCCGCGGAAGAGCGCTTCGGATTCGAGCAGCGTGCGCCATTCGAGCGGATGCCGCGCCGGGCTGATGTAGCGATTCTTCAGGAGCGCGACCAAGGTCCTCCGTTGGTCGAGCGAGAGACGGCCCTCGTCTCCCTCGAAGAGGGAGAGGCGCGAGTCCTCCTCTTCGAAGGGATCGCCGTCGTTCTCGTCCTCGAGCAGCGGCGGCAGTTCCTCCACCGCTTCCGTTGCGTCGGTCGTCGCCGATTCGTCGAGCACCTCGGTGCCGTCTCCTACTTCACTGCCGTTCACTGACTCAGGCCTCACGGGTTTCGGATTCGCTGCCCTCGACGTCGTCATCGTCGAAGAGCACGGGGGAGTAGAGCAGGGCGGAGGCGTCATCCGCCGAGAGCGGCACCGCCGGCACGCGGAAGCGCACGAGCTCGCCGTTCGGGCGCACGGCCTCCACGAGCGGGCGCTGCTCGGGCGGATGCTCCTGCACCCGCTGACCGGCACCGATCTGAGTCAGGATGTGCAGCACTCCGTAGAGCTCGACCGGACGCCGGAGCGCCTCGGGGAGCCCCGCCCAGGCCTCGCCGGCCGTCGCCGCGCCATGCTCGACGATCCGCTCGGCGAATGCGCCGCGCAGCTCCGTCAGCAGCGGCCCACCCTGGGTGCGGAGCTGCTGGATGGTCAGCGGAGTCAGATGTGCGTCGCCCTCGTCGACGAGAGCGGGTGGCGGGGTCTCGACGTCGGGGTCGTAGAAACGCTCGCGCAGGTGTTCGACGTCGATCGCCTCAGGGATCAGTGGCAGTTCGACTACCGTGCGCGGTCCGGCGTCCTGCATCCAGGTAGCCGTCAGTTGTGTGATCCGCCGCAGGGTGGCGTCGAGTTCGCGGTCGTGGATGACGTCGTGGTTCACGATGTGGTCACGCAGCGTCGAGGTCAGTCGGCTGCGTTGCGTGAGCACATCGTCCACGCCCTTGCGGATGACGGCGACCGCCGAGCGGAAGTCGCGCCGTTCGCCGGCCGTCAGAGCGTTCGAGAACGGATGCTCCAGGATCGTGTGCAGATCGGTCTTGAGATGCTGCAGCAGCCCCTCATCGAGCAGCAACCGGAACGCGCCCTCGAAGGCGCGGCCCTCGGGAGTGGCCGTCATCAGCTCGTCGGTGCGCTGCAAGTATTCGTCGAGAACGGCGGCGATAGGGCGCTCGTCGTCGCGGAAATCCTGAACGATGCGCCGGTGCATCGCGAGCACCGACTCCTCGACGCGCTTGAAGTCGCCGGGCAGCTGCCGCAGCAGGTCCGTCAGGTTCGCGTACCCGTCGCGCATGTCGGCGGCGCTCGCCGAACGCACCTCGCCGCCGTTCACCAGGCGATCGCGTTCGACGGTGAGCTCGGCGATCTGCGCATCCAGCCGCCGAACCTGTTCGTCCTTGTCGGGGCTGGCCTTGAGGGCCCAGCGGCGCACGGACTCGAGGATCGTGGTGAGCCGCGATTCGCTGATCAACGCTCGATCGGTCGCGAGAGCGTCGATCGTGGCGAGCGCCTCGAGAGCGTGCGAGGTGAGCGAATACTGCTCGGCGTCATCCGAGCCCTCCTCGCCGGTGGTGCGCAGCAGCCATTGACTGTTCAGCCACTGCCGGCAGAGCGCGCGGCCGTCGATGGCGTCCGGTGTCGGGATGTCGGCGCGTCGCAGTTCGGCGAGGTACTCCTCGACCTGGGTGTGCAGCCGGTCGACCGGAACGAATTGCGCATCGCGGCTGAACGAGACGCGGAAGACGGCCAAAGCGATCGGAGACCACTTGCCGCCCAACAGGCCGATCGTCGGCTTCGCCAACGCCTCGCGGACGCGAGCGTATTCACCGGTGATCTCGCTCACTCCGCCTCCGTCGTCTCGCTCGCTGGGTCGGCCGCCCGGGCCCGGGCACCCCAGAGAGGTTACTCGACCGCGCGCGGGGGCCGGATCCAGCCGCGAGCCCCTTCCGCGCGAAGCCCCCTCTCCGCGCGAAACGTCGTGGAATGCGGTCGTACGAGGTGTGCCGCGACACGATGCCGGGCAACGAGAACACGTTCGGAGGCGAGTGGCGGCGTCGGGCAGGCGAGCAGGGAATGAATGCGCCGCCATCCGCGCTGCACCTGAGGTGACTGTGCCGATCTCTTTGCTCGATCTCGCCCCCATCGCACCCGGACAGACGGTGCGCGACAGCTTCGACGCCAGCGTCGCCCTCGCCCAGGCCGCGGAGGCGCACGGCTATCGGCGGGTCTGGTACGCCGAGCACCACAACATGCCGTCCATCGCGTCCTCCGCGACGAGTGTTCTCATCGCGCACATCGCGACGCAGACGTCGACGATCCGTCTGGGCTCCGGCGGCGTGATGCTGCCGAATCACTCGCCGCTCACCATCGCCGAGCAGTTCGGCACGCTCGAGTCGCTGCATCCGGGTCGCATCGACCTCGGTCTCGGCCGCGCGCCCGGCAGCGACCAGACCACATTCCGCGCGTTGCGCCGCGCCATCGACTCGTCCGAGCACTTCCCGGAGGACGTCCTCGAGCTGCAGGCGTACCTCGCAGGCCAGTCGCGGGTTCCCGGCGTCCAGGCCGTGCCCGGCGGCGGTACGAAAGTGCCGCTGTACATCCTCGGTTCGTCGACCTTCGGCGCCCGTCTGGCCGCGATGCTCGGGCTGCCGTTCGCCTTCGCCTCGCACTTCGCGCCCGACTCCCTGCGCGAGGCAGCTCGCATCTACCGCGAGGAGTTCCGCGCATCCGCACAGCTCGACGCACCGCACTTCATCGCGGGCGTCAACGTCGTGACGGCGGAGGACGGCGATGCGGCGATGCTGCAGTTCGAGGCGTCGCGGCGAAACCGCATCCGTTGGATGCTCACGAAGGATCGCACCTTCACCGATGACGAGATCGACATGGTGCTCGACTCGCCGCAGGGCCGGCAGATCGCGCACATGATGGCCTACACGGCCGTCGGAACGCCCGCGGAGGTGCGTGACTACCTCGATCGCTTCGCCGAATCCGTCGAGGCGGACGAGCTGATCACCGCACACGGTGCCCTCGCGGCGGAGGACCGTCTCGTCTCGGTCGCACTCCTCGCGGATGCGATGGCGGCGACGCCCGTCGGCTGACCGGGCGCACTTCAGCTCAGCGCAGTACCGCGCTCGTCGGCGAGACGGGCGAGGTCCTCCACGATCACCAGCGCCATCCGCACCGAACGGTCACGCTGGTAGTCGTCGTCGTGGTCGTCGATCACCGGGGTGCGATCGAGGTTGTCCTCGATCGACTGCGCGACCTCGCGCCAGGCGTCCTCGCGTGCGCGCTCGACGAGCGACAACAGGTAGTCGGGGTCGATGGCGCGGTAGCGCAGCGTCGCGGCGACCGCGAGCGAGAGCCGCTCGCGGTGGTCGAGGTTGTCGATGTCGGCGGGCCGATAGTCGTGGATGTGCGCGGAACGGCCACTCGCCATCGTCGCGTCGACGAGCGTCTCGCGGATCCGGGCTGCGGCCATGGTCTGTTCGACCGCGAGCGACTCGAGGGAAGCGCCGGCTGTCCGCGTGAATCGCCTCGGGTCGAACGGCGCGTCGCCGGTGAGGCCCTCGATGAGGATGCGGTTCTTCACCGCCATCCGGCTGGCGTACTCCGCCAGCATCAGGCCCTCTTCCGTCGCTTCTTCGACGCTGATCGGATCGGGAACGGGATTATCGTCCGGATTGAACGGCTCGAGTCTGAATCTGGGCCGCCGGCGGAACCACACGAGAACGGCTCCCTTCCCGGATGATGCAGCGAAATCGTCGCTTCGAGCCTACCCGCCGGATCGCGTCGCATCACCTCACTGCGCATCCCCACTCACGCGCGGTCACCCAGGATTCCGGCGACGAGAGCATCGATCACCGCGTCGGTCGATGTGTCGGGATCGATGCTGGTGGTCAGGCGATCCAGCATCAGACCGTCGATCGCGTAGTGGAACAGGGCCACTTCCGCCGCGCCACCGGGTAGCCCTGCGCCGGTGTTGAAGGCGACGTCGCCGGCGAAACCCGCCCGCTGCCACGAACCGATCAGTTCGGCGACCTCGGGGCGCCGTGTCGCTTCCAAGCGCAGCTCGAAGAGGGCGAGCGTCACGTCTCGATTCCGGTTCAGTCTGCGGACGATGTCGCGCAGGTATTCCGCGTACACGGCGGCGTTCGGATCCCGATCGGCGAGGTGCGCCGCGACGCTCGGGTCGGGTGCGAGGCGTTCGCCGATCCGCTCGACGAGACCGCGGATCAGTTCGTCTCGGCTGCGGAAGTAGTTCGAGGCCGTGCCGCGGGGTACGCCTGCGACGTCGTCGACCGCGCGGTGCGTCAGCCCGCGTGCTCCGTCGCGGGCGAGGACCTCCAGGCCGGCGTCGGCGAGCAGGCGGCGGCGTTCCACGTTGCGAACCATGGCTCTAGCGTAACCACTACTGACGTTGTAGTTTGAAATGACCACGACACTCGTAGTGATCGGAGAACTTCAATGCGTGAACTCACCTACTTCGTCGCCGTCTCGCTCGACGGTCGGATCGCCGCGCCGGACGGCGACTTCTCGGCGTTCCCCGTGACGGGAGACCACATCGAGTGGATCTTCCGCGAGTATCGCGACACGCTGCCGGCAGCCGGACTCGAGATGCTCGGTCTCACGGCCGACAACAGCCGCTTCGACGCGGTCGTGATGGGCTGGAACACGTACGCGGCGGGGCTGGCACAGGGTGTCACCGACCCGTATCCGCACCTCGAGCAGTTCGTGTTCACCAGGAAGTCGCGGACGGTTCCCGAGCACATTCATTTGCGTTCCGACGCGCTCGAGACGGTGCGTCGACTCAAGGAGGGATCTGGTGCGGGGGTCTGGTTGTGCGGAGGTGGATCGCTGGCGGCGGAGCTGGTCGATGAGATCGACCGCCTGGTGCTGAAGGTGAATCCGCTCGTGATGGGCGACGGCATCCCCCTCTTCGGCGGACTCGGCGCCGTACACGGCTTCGAACTGATCGCCAGCACGCCCTACCGCTCGGGCGTCGTCGTCAACGAGTACGCCCGGCCCTGACCTCCCGCCGACCCCATCCTGCGAGGGACCCGCCCTGTGCGCGTCGGACCCTCCCCGCGGGGGTCCCTCGCGCACGGTCGGGGTCCCTCGCGGTTCAGACCGAGCGCCAGTCGTCACTCTGCAGATGCGACCCGGCCTGCGGACCCATCTGCAGCATGCCGCCGTCGACGACGTACGAGGAGCCCGTCACGTAGCCGGCGGCGGGCGAGGCGAGGAAGGCGATGACGGCTGCGACTTCACGGGCGTCTCCCGGGCGGCCGAGCGGGATGCCCGGGCGGTCGACCTCGAACGGATCGACGTCGTCCGCGTCGTTGATCGGTGTCGCGATCTCACCCGGAGCGACCGCGTTCACGGTGATGCCGTGTCGACCGAGTTCGAGTGCCGCCACCTTCAGCAGACCGCCGACGCCGTGCTTCGACGCCACGTACGCCGCGGACCCGACGCGTGGCTGGTGCTCGTGCACGCTGCTCACCGCGATGATCCGGCCACCTCGACCGGCCGCGACCATGCGTTGCGCCGCCCGCTGGATGCACACGAAAGCGCCGTCGAGATTCATCGCGACCGTCGTACGCCAACTCTCGACCGACTGATCGAGGAAGGCCTCGCCACCTCCGCCACCAGCGTTGTTCACGAAGACATCGAGTCCGCCGAGCCGCTCCGCGAGGTCGTCGACCACCGAGCCGGCCCGATCGAGTTCGGTCGTGTCGAGCCGGGCGATCTCGGCGCGGCGTCCGTGCGAACGGACCTCGGCCGCTGTGCCCTCGGCGCCCTCCTCGTCGCTGTGCCAGGTGACACCGACATCCATCCCGGCTTTCGCCAGAGCCACTGCGGTCGCGCGTCCGATGCCGGAGTCGGACGCGGTGACGATCGCCGTGGTGGCGACGAAGTCGTCGTAACGGGTCATCGGGTCGCCTCCGCAACTGTCGGCGTCGGCATCGTTCGAAGCAGGTTCATCATCTCGATCTCCTCGTGTTCGTCCCTTCGATCCGATCAGCCGCGACGGTTCAGCGACAGGCGTTGACACTGATGCGTCGCACGCTTACCGGTCGCTGTCCAGCGTCGGCGATGCGGACCGCTGAGGCTTTACCGTCGAAGGATGATCGGCACCGACGACCCTCGCAGCATCGAGACCATCGCCCGCTCGGACTTCGGCTGGAGCACTCTGCTCCCGGGACAGGCCGAGGCGATCGAGGCGGCGGTGTCGGGTCGGGACACCCTGCTCGTGCTCGCGACCGGGGGCGGGAAATCGGCGGTCTACCAGATCGCCGGCGCGCATCGCGGCGGTGTGACGGTGATCGTCTCGCCGCTTATCGCGCTGCAGAGCGATCAACTCGCCTCGATCGACGAGGCGCCGGCCGCTCCGGATGCGGTGGCCGTCAACTCCGCGCTGACGACGGACGAGCGCCGCGCCGCCTGGGAGCGGATCGACGCCGGCGGGCCGCTGTACGTGCTCCTGGCACCCGAGCAGTTGGCCGATGACGGCGCTGTCGAGCGACTGGGGCTCGCAGGGGTGCGGCTGTTCGTCGTTGACGAGGCGCACTGCGTCTCGTCGTGGGGACACGATTTCCGGCCCGACTACCTGGGCCTGGGCGACGTGATCGAGCGCTTCGGACGGCCCCCGGTTCTCGCGATGACGGCGACCGCGTCCGCGCCGGTGCGCGACGAGATCATCGAGCGCTTGCGGATGAGCGAGCCGACAGTGATCGTGCGTGGCGTCGATCGACCCAACATCCATCTCGCGGTGACGCGGCATGAGTCGGAGGCGCAGAAGCGCGAGGCGGTGGTGATCGAAGCCCGCGCCTGGACGGATCCGGGTCTGGTCTACGTCGCCACCCGTCGCGACACCGAGCGCTACGCCTCCGAGATCGGAGCCGGCGGGCTGAGGGTCGCCGCCTATCACGGCGGTCTACCCGCGCGTGAGCGTGAGGACGTGCACGAGAGATGGCGCGCGGGCGAGCTCGATGTCGTGGTCGCGACCTCGGCGTTCGGCATGGGGATCGACAAGGCGGATGTGCGGTTCGTGCTCCACGCCGCGGTGACCGAGTCGCTCGACGCGTATGCGCAGGAGATGGGCCGAGCCGGCCGCGACGGAGAACCGGCTCGCGCCGAGCTGCACTACCGAGCGGAGGACCTCGGGCTGCGCCGCTTCTTCGCCGCGCGCTCCGACGATCCGAGCGAGCTCGGCGAGGCCTGGGCCGCGATCGTGCGAGGCGAGGGACTCCGCCCTGCCGAACTCGCGTCCGCCCTCGGGCGCGCCACCCGTTCGGTGTCGCGCCTCGTCAACTCCTTCGACGCGGTGGGGCTGCTCGATCGCAGCGGCGGTCGGATCCGCGCCCTGCATCCGCTCGACGGATCCGCTGCCGTGCGAGCGGCGATCGAGGGGAGCGAGGCCTTGGAACGCATCGGCGAATCCCGGCTGGCGATGATGCGGGGCTACGCCGAGACGCCGCAGTGCCGCCGCCGGGTGCTTCTCGACTACTTCGGCGTCGAGGCTGCGGAGTGGTGCGGCAACTGCGACGGCTGCGAGAGACGCGGTGATGCCGTCGTCCCGGAGCCCATCGGCGTCGCCTCGGTGCGAGTGGATGACGAGGTGCACCACACCGCGTGGGGCGACGGCACCGTCATCAGTGTCGAAGACGACCGGATGACCGTCTTCTTCGAGAGCGAGGGGTACCGCGTGCTCTCGCTCGAGACACTGGAGGACGGGATCGTCGAACTGCGTTGACCGCCGCTCCGATCGCATCGAACCGTGATAGTCGGGTGCGTCGTCGAGGTCGGTGTCAGGCTCGGAGCGAAGGAGGCCACCGTGATCGCAGCACTGAACCGCGTCGTCGACAGCATCGAGGAGCACCTCACCGACGAGATCGACGTCGCCGATGTCGCGCGAGAAGCGGCAACGACGGAGTACCACCTGCGTCGTATGTTCTCATCGCTCGCGGGGATGCCGCTGTCGGAGTACATCCGACGACGGCGGATGACGATCGCCGCGGCCGATGTGCTCGACGGTGACGAGACGCTGGCGATCTCGGCACGCTTCGGCTACGGGTCGACGGAGGCGTTCAATCGCGCGTTCCGGTCTGTGCACGGGATCAGCCCGAGTACGGCGCGACGCGACGGCGGCCCCCTTCGCAGTCAACCGCGAATCAGGTTCCGCCTGACGATCGAAGGAGATACACCGATGCACACCCGAATCACCGAGCGGCCGGCCTTCCGGCTCATCGGACACACCATTCGCGTTTCGCTCATCCACGAGGGCGTCAATCCGCGGATTCAGGAGTTCGTCGCCGGGCTGCCCGCCGAGGAGCACGAGCGGCTCAAGGCGCTGAGCGAGATCGACCCTCCTGGTCTGCTGCAGGTGAGCGCCGATGTCGACCCGGACTATGCGGAAGGGTCGCCGCTGACGTACCTGCACGGTGTCGCTGTGTCCGCAGGAACTGCGGTGTCTGAGGATCTCGACGCCATCCAGGTACCGGCGGGCAGTTGGGCCGTCTTCCGCTCGTCGGGGCCGCACCCCGCTACGCTCCAGTCGACCTGGGCTGCCACAGCGATCGACTGGTTCCCGTCGAACCCGTGGCGGCTACGTCCCGGCCCGTCGATGGTGGCGGTCCTCGACCGAGCCGACGACTTCAGCACCGCGACGACCGAACTCTGGCTTCCCGTGGAACGCGGGTAGAAAGCCGTCGACGTGACCCGCGTGCGGGATAGGGGGAGGCTCAGCCGCTGTCAAGCGCTCGCGGCGGCCTGCTCCCACCCGTTTACTCGGGGGGTGACAGTGATCGAAACGCCCGGAGTCACCGTGGTCATTCCGGTGAAAGACGACGCCGAGCACCTCGAGCGCTGTCTCGCCGCCCTCGCCCTGCAGACCCATCCGCCCGTCGAGATCGTGATCGTGGACGACAGCAGCATCGACGAGAGCGCCCACGTCGCTACCGCCTTCGGCGCGCGGGTGATCACGCACGACGGCGCGGGCATCCCGGCGAGTTCTGCCTGCGGCTACGACGCGGCCCGCTCTGCGATCATCGCGCGACTCGACGCCGACTCGGTGCCGCCGCCGGATTGGATCGAACGGCTACTGCTCCACTTCGAGCGACCCGAGGTGGACGCCGTCAGTGGACCGGGCCGCTTCGTCGGTTACGGATCCGGCAGACAGCTGCTGGCACGAGTCGTCTACATGGATGCGTACTTCGTGCTCATGGGTTCGGCGATGGGTCACTGGCCCCTGTTCGGTTCGAACCTCGCGATGCGACGCACGGCCTGGTCCGACGTGGCGCGCTGGGTGCACCGGGCGGACGCACGGATGCACGACGATGTCGACCTGAGCCTGCACCTCGGGCTCCGGCACCGGATCGTCTTCGACCCCACGCTGGTGGTCGGTGTGTCCGCCCGGCCCTTTGCGGATCCGCTCGGCATGCTGCGTCGTTATCAGCGCGCGTTGCACACCCTGCGTCATCACGGTGCCGCGGGAGTGCCGATGCTGCGCTGGCGCCGACGCCTGCGGCTGCGGTGGCGTGCAGCTCGAATCGCCGAGGTCACGCCGGAACGGTCTGCTTTTCGTCGCGCGGCATGAACCAGACCGCCACCAGCATCCCGACGGCGACGATCGCGAGCGCGATGCAGACCGAGCGGGTTCCTGCGGCGAGGTCGACCGGATCCACGGCACCGGTGCCGACCGAGGCGTTCACGATCGCACCGAACACCGCGACACCGACGGAACTGCCGATGTTGCGGGCGAAGAAGTTGGTCGACGAGACCACACCGCGTTCTGCCCAGCCCACACTGGCCTGAGCCCGGATCAGGGTCGGCGTCGCGACAAGGCCCATACCGGCGCCGACGATGACGCAGAACGCCACGATCTCCCAGATGCTCGAATCCGTACCGAGCAGGATCAGCAGCGAACTGCCGATGAGAACCAGGCCCGCCCCGATGAATCCGGTCGACCGGAATCCGATCCGCAGGTAGAGACGCCCCGATAAGGACGCCGCAACCGGCCAGCCCAGCGTGAGCGCCGCCACGGCGAAGCCGGCGGCGAGCGCGGAAGTGCCTAGAACCGTCTGCGCGAAGGTCGGCAGGTAGGAGGTGATCCCGAGGGTGATCACGCCGACGGCCGCCGACACCAGACTCGTCGACAGCAGCACTCGGCGACTCAGCACCCAGAGCGGAAGGACCGGGGAGGCCGCCCGCCGCTCGACCAGCACGAAGATCACGACGACCAGCGCGGCGGCCACGAAGATGCCGATCCCGGGAACCGACAGCCACGGCCACGCGGTGCCGCCCTCGAGCAGACCGAGGATCAGCAGCGCGGTGCCCGCCGCGAGGAGCGCTGCACCGGCGATGTCGAGCTTCTGCCGCTCACCGCTGCGGACCGTCTCAGTGAAGTTGCGCTGCAGCAAATAGGCGACCAGGAGGCAGAGGGGCACGTTGATCAGGAAGATCGCTCGCCAGCTCACGTAGTCGGAGAACAGACCACCCAGTGTCGGCCCGACCACGGAGGAGATGCCCCAGACGCTGGCGAGGTAACCCTGCGTCTTCGCCCGCTCGGCGACCGTGTAGATGTCGCCGGCGATCGTGATGCTCATCGGCTGGATGGCGCCGGCGCCGAGGCCCTGCAGCGCACGGAACGCGATCAGTGCGGGCATGCTCCACGCCAGACCGCAGAGGATCGAGCCGAGCAGGAACAGACCGACGCCGATCAGCATGATCGGCTTGCGGCCGATCATGTCGGCGAGTTTGCCGTAGAGCGGCACCGACACGGCTTGCGCGAGCAGGTACGCGGAGAACAACCAGGGGAAGGCCGCGAAGCCGCCCAGGTCGTCGACGATCGCGGGAACCGCGGTCGAGAGGATCGTCGCATCGAGCGCGACGAGAGCGGTCGACACCATCAGTGCGAGCAGGATGGGGCCGCGTTCGGAGCGGAGGCCGACGCTCGCGCGCGTGGGTGAGGCAGTCGTCATGGTGGCCGATCGATCGGACCGCGGTGGCGGTGGCGGTGGGCGGCGGCGGTGAGCTCGCAACGGATGAAAGCCGCAGAGGCCTCGAGGTATTCCATAGCCGGGCTTTCCGGGGCGGTTCGGGTCGGGCGCGTCGGTACACTGGGGGTATGGAACTCGTCCTCTGGCTCGTCATCCTTGGTATCGCCGGCGTCGGCCTCGTCACGGGCACCATCGCCACGATCGCGATGACGAAGGCCCCCTGGTCCGACAAGTAGTCGTCGCTCGCCGGTCGCGCCCGCCGTTCCGGCTTCATCGGCGACGCGTCATTCAGTCGTAGACGCACACGACGCTCCACTGTTCGTCGGTGCCGCCGACGACGTCGAAGACGAACGCCTGGCCGGACACGGCAGCCGTCGCCTGGAACCGCCAGCCCCCGATGCTCACCGGCAGCTCGCCGTAACCGAGGCTGAAACCGCGCAGCGGCCGCCACCATTCGCTCGTACGCGTCCACACCGTGGGCTGGTCTGAAACCCGGTACAGCGCACCGCGCCAGTAGAGACTGCTCGGAATCCCCTCGCCGTCGGTGCAGACGACGACCGCCTCGCTGATGACCGCCATGGCGACCTCCCTTCCCGCTCTTTCCGCCGCTCGAACCCGGGTTGGCTCCTCGAACATCCGTTCGATAGTGTTCGAGCATACGCCGCAGCGAACGGACACGCTACGACGGATCGCTCGGCGCACCGCCGAGCGTGAACGCTCGAAGAAGGAGGCAACGGATGGCGGAGAAGAGCGACGCGCAGCCGTGGCATCCGGTGCAGATGCTGCGACCCAGCGGACCCGATGAGTGGATCATGCTCGACGCGGTCCGCAGCGGTCGGATCGGCGTGGTGCGCCGGATCGAGACCGGACCGTTCCGCGAGACCTGGTTTCGCGCCGTCACCTGGTCGGCGACGCCCGCTGAGCGCCGCCTCGTGGGCTACTCCCACGAGATCCAACAGATCGCGACCGTGCTCTGGGAGCACCAACCACCCACGGCGCAGGACAAGCCCTTCCCCGGATACCCGAGCAGTCGCGACGGCGGGCATGGCTGAGGCGCGGGTCGTGGAGCGCGCTGCCGGAGAGCGGCGTGAGCAGTCCGTCAGGGAACGGCGTTCCGCCGTCGCGGCGCAGAATGGTCTTGTGTTCGCCCTTCTGACCGGCAGCCCGGTCGGGGCGTGGTCGCTGCTGCTGCTCGATGACGGGCTCGGTGCGATCGACTCGGTGGCGGGCGAGGGCGCGGCGGCGCTCGCGGAGGCCGTGCGCGGCCAGGAGGCCGAGCGGGTGCGCTGGGCGTGGGACGACACGGCGCGGTGGTATCCGGTGCTGTTGCGTGCCGGTATCCGAGTCGCGCGGAGCCACGATCTGCGGTTGGCCCGGGCGATCCTTCGTCGGTCCGTCGCCGCGCAGGACGCGCAGCTCGCTCGGATGCCGACCGATTCCTGGGATGCGGTCGGCGCCGCTCCTGCCGACGCGGATGCGCTCTTCGATTCCGGTGCCTTCACGGCCGACGCATCCGACGCACCCGATTGTGTTCGAGAACTCGCGCTTCAGGAGGAGGCGATACGCGGGTCGACCGCGCCCGGTCGGCTCCGGCTCCTCATCGCGGCTGAGTCGTCGGGCGCGTTGATCGCGCGCGAGATCGCACACGAGGGGCTGCCGTGGCGCGCCGACGTGCACGATCGGATCCTGACCGAAGCCCTCGGGCCCCGACCCGTCTTCGGTGGTCGCCCCGAACGACTAGAGGCGCTCGCCGCGCGCATCCGCACCGAGCTGAACGCGCCCGAGCTGAATCCGGATTCGCCGGCGACGCTGGTGCGCGCCCTCCGCCGAGCAGGTGTGGCCGTCGAGTCGACGAGTTCGTGGGAGCTGAAACGGATCGAGCATCCGGTGATCGATCCATTGTTGGAGTACAAGAAGTTGGCGCGACTGCTGTCCGCCAACGGCTGGGCCTGGCTGGATGCGTGGGTGCGCGATGGTCGCTTCCGCCCCGACTACGTCGTGGGTGGGGTCGTCACCGGCCGCTGGGCGACCTCGGGCGGCGGCGCACTGCAGCTCCCGAAGCAGATCCGAGCGGCGGTCGTGGCCGACTCCGGCTGGAAATTGGTGGTCGCGGACGCGGCGCAGCTCGAGCCCCGCATCCTTGCCGCGATGGCAGACGATCAGGCGATGGCCGAGGCCGGTCGTGGTCGGGATCTCTATCAGGGCATCGTCGACAGCGGGGTGGTCGAAGATCGAGCGCACGCGAAGGTCGCGATGCTCGGTGCGATGTACGGCGCGACGACGGGGGAGAGCGGGCGGCTGATGCCACGACTTGCGCGGGCGTACCCCCGCTCGGTCGCGCTCGTCGAACACGCCGCCCGTGTCGGCGAGAAGGGCGAACGCGTCTCGACCTGGCTCGGGCGGAGTTCGCCGTTCCCGTCGGAGGAATGGGCAGCCGAACAGGCGGAGGCGTATACGGTCGACGGTTCGGCCGAGCAGCAGCGTCGCGCGCGCACTCGCGCTCGGGATTGGGGACGCTTCACTCGCAACTTCGTGGTTCAGGGCACGGCCGCGGAGTGGGCGTTGTGCTGGATGGGTGAGTTGCGTTCGCGGCTGCGAGCCCTCGATCCGGCGCCCTTACAGGACGCGCCCCATTTGGTGTATTTCTTGCACGACGAGGTCATCGTGCACACCCCGGCCTGCTGGGCGGACCAGGTCGCGGCCATCATCACGGCAGCCGCCGAAGCGTCCGGTCGTGCACTTTTCGGCCCCGGCCCGGTCGACTTCCCCGTTCAGGTCGCCATCGTCGACTCCTATGCCGAAGCCAAGTGACTCCCGCCCGCGAGCCCGTCGCGGACCGAGATCGCATCAAACCCGGGCGATCCCGATACGGGACTGAGTGACAACCCCCGCGCGAAAGTTCACAACGTTCCCGCATTCATGACGCACGGGCCGTCCCTTGCCGACGCTGACGCGGCGGCCGTGCGCTCGCAGTGCCGCACCCCGCCTGTCTCTTCGCGAGCGTAACCGGCGGAATGCGTTGCAGCATTTCGTCGTACGCGCCCGCAACACGCTCTACGGAACGGTCAATGTCGCAAAGCCAACTGCCCGTTCATCGACGAGGAACGAGGAGATGAACAAAAATGAACTCAGTACCAGTGCGGCGAGCGCGCCTGCCATTTCGCCCAAGCGTTGCAGGGACTGCTGTACGCGCTCTTGATGTAGGAGAGGCCCCAGTTGATCTGCGTGACCGCGTTGGTGCGGTAGTCCGCCCCGAAGGTCGCCATCTTGCTGGCCGGCCACGACTGCGGGATGCCGTAGGCGCCGCTGGAGGGGTTCAACGCGTTCCAACGCCAGTTCGATTCGCCGTTCCACAGCGGGATGAGGCAGCTCATCTGGTCCTGCCCCCAGCCGTGCGACCCCATCTGGGTTGCGGCATAGGCCTGCGACTCGGCGGGGGAGAGCCCGCCGCTCACTCCGGTGTATTGGCCGACATTGGTGGTCGTTGCAGGTGCGGCCGGCGCCGCTGCGGCGTTGTT
Source organism: Microbacteriaceae bacterium VKM Ac-2855 (assembly GCA_013204985.1). Lineage (GTDB taxonomy): Bacteria > Actinomycetota > Actinomycetes > Actinomycetales > Microbacteriaceae > Rathayibacter. The sequence goes on along the minus strand of JABMLG010000009.1, from coordinate 83,530 downwards.
CGCTGCCGCTTCAGCTTCGGCACGCGCCTGAGCGGCCGCGAGTTGCTGCTCGTAGGAGGCTTTCGCAGCCTGTCCGTCGGCGTATTCCTTCTCGACCTCGGCGGAGGTGTCCTTCAGCGACGCGAGCTGCGCGTAGAGTTCGTCGCTGCGTGATTCCTGCTCGGCGACCTGCGCGTCGGCTGCGGCCTGGGCCGCCTGAGCGGTCTCGAGAGCGGCCTCGGCCGCCGCGTCGAGGCCCTCGCGCTGCGTGCGCGCCTCTTGCGCCTGCTGGCCGAGTGAGGTGGCGAGGTTCGCGGCCGTCGTGGCCGCATCCTGCAGTCGGCTCGTCTGCGCCGTGAGCTGGCTCATCGTGCCGAGCTTGTACAGCAGCTGATTCGCTTGCTGTCCACTGATCAGGAGGTTGAGCGTGGCATCGGTACCGCCGTTGCGATACAGCTGGGCGGCGAGGCGACCGGCTTGGGTTCGTGCGGATTCCGCATCCGCCTGCGCTGCGCTGGCCCGAGCTTCCAGCGCGGAGACCTTTTGCGTCGCTTCGTCGAGAGCCAGCGCGGCGGCATCGGCTTCCGCGGCGCGCTGGATGGCCTCGTCGCCGAGCTGCGCGGCCTGGGCGCGGAGGCCGTCGAGGAGAGCGGTGATCTTGTCGACCTCGGCGGCGGTAGCGGCCTCATTCGTCTTCGCGTTCTGCACGTCGGTCCACGACGGGTAGTCGGAGGGGTCGTATGCGGAGGCGGAGAGCGGAGAGATCAGGCCCAAGGCGAGGGTGAGGGCGGCGCCCGCGCCGGCAGCCACGAGGCGGCGGCGGATGCGCGGGCGCTCGGAGGCGGCGGAACGGACGGCGGTCATGCGACCCACCCTAAGCGACCTCGTCTGTATGTACAGCCTCGCTCGTCGTCGACCTGCGCCCTCTTCGGGGGCGGATACCCGCGAAACCCCTGGCCAGACCAGTCGGCCCCGCGTCCTTCAGCTGTGCGGCGACGACGTCGACCAACTGGTGCAGGGCCTCGGAGCGAAGAGTGTGAGCGCGTTCTGCGAGAGCGCGTTGCGGATGCTCGGTCTGCTCTCCGCGAGAGGCGGTGGAGGAGCGGTAGGCGGCGAAGATCGCTTCCGGGGTGGCCCCGGCGATGGACGTAGCGATCAGCAGTCGGTCCAGAACGTCATCCCAGAGTTCCTCGGGTGAAGCATCGTCGCCGGCGAGCCAGGCGGACGCCGCCGTCCGGCCCGAGGAGGTGAGCCGGTACAGAGGAAGTCCGTCGTCGGTGCTCCCGGCGGAGGTCACGAGCCCGCGCTCCCGCAGCCTGTCGAGCGTCGCATACACCTGACCGACGTTCACGTGCGCCCGGTGCGCTGCCCGATCGAGGAATTCGCCGTGCAACTGCAAACCGTAGGCCGGGCCGATTGTGAGGAGGGCGAGGAGTCCGTCGCGAACCGACACGTCGCTCTCCCTCGGCTGCTTCCACGACACAGGTTGAAATCTCTACCGAGTATAGATCGAGGGGATCGGCGCATCGAATGGCATGCAGTGGCGTGTCGGTTGTCGCTCACAGCCGTGTCGGGCATAATCGCTCTCGGTGGATGATGTCCGCCGCACAATCGAAAACAGCACCACTGCATTCCAGGGTTTCAGGTCGTTGGGGAAGACGCACCTGAACGGACGGAGTACAGCATGGTGGCGCAAACGACGCGGGGTGTGCTTTTCGTGCACTCCGCCCCCCGCGCGCTCTGCCCCCACCTCGAGTGGGCAGCAGGTCGCGCTCTTGGTCGTGCCGTGAACTTCGACTGGATCGAGCAGCCGGTGCTGCGCGGCAGCCAGCGCGCCGAGTTCACGTGGGAAGGCCCAGTCGGTACCGGCGCGATGATCGCGTCCGCGCTGCGCGGATGGGAGCAGCTGCGCTACGAGGTCACCGAGGATCCGGCGCTCGGTGTCGACGGCGGACGCTGGATGCACACCCCGGAGCTCGGTGTGTTCTACGCGCAGACCGACAGCGTCGGCAACACCGTGGTGCCCGAGAACCGCATCCGCGACGCCATCGAGAGCGCAGGAGCCGATGCGATCGCCTTGCACCGCGAACTCCGCCTCGCTCTCGGTCAGGCGTGGGAGGACGAACTCGAACCGTTCCGCTACGGGGGCGACTTCGCCCCTGTCGTGTGGCTGCATCGCGTCGGCTGACCCGCCCCAGCACGCCGTGGCCGCTCCACGAAGTCGGGCGCCCCACTCGCTCCCCAGGAGCCGGGCCCACGCGCGAGAAAGAGACACGCGCGAAGCGCCGTGTCGCGAGTCCACCCACTCTGAGGGGCGTCGTGGTCAAAGAAACGGCAACCCTAAGGCGTCGCGGTCAAAGAAGCGGCAACCCGTGGGCGTCGCGGTCAAAGAAACGGCAACCCGTGACTGGGCGTCGCGGTCAAAGAAACGGCAACCCCAAGGTGACGCCCCGCCGCCCGAGAGTTCCCGCTCCCGACGCCGCCCTACTCCGCGGAGTACGTGCGGAAGGCGGTGACGGCGTTGTGGCCGCCGAAGCCGAACGAGTTCGAGATGGCCAGCAGCGGGCCGTCGCCGAGCGCGCGCGGCGACGTGACCACGTCGAGCACGATCTCCGGGTCCTGCTCGGTGAGGTTGATCGTCGGCGGAGCCGTCCGTTCGTGCAGGGCGAGGATCGTGAAGATCGCCTCGAGGGCACCGGTTCCACCAAGCAGGTGACCCGTGGCCGCCTTGGTCGCCGAGACGGCGATGTTGGGCAGGTGGTCGCCGAAGACGCGCAGGAGCGCCTTGTACTCGGCGATGTCGCCGACGGGCGTGCTGGTCGCGTGGGCATTGACGTGCACCACATCGCTGGGTACAGCCCCGGCCTGCTCGATCGTGTCCTTCATCGCGCGTGCGGCGCCCGATCCCTCGGGGTCCGGTGCGGTGATGTGGTACGAGTCGCTGGTGACCGAACCGCCGGCGAACTCGGCGTAGATCCGAGCGCCTCGAGCGAGTGCGTGCTCCTCGGTCTCGAGGATGATCGTGGCGGCACCCTCGCCGAGGACGAAGCCGTCGCGCGAGATGTCGTAGGGCCGCGAGGCGCCGGCCGGGTCGTCGTTGCGCTTCGACAGCGCCTGCATAGCGGCGAAGGAGGCGATCGGCAGCGGGTGGATGACCGCCTCGGTGCCACCGGCGATGACCACGTCGGCGAGGCCCTTCTGCAGATGGTCGTACGCGTTCACGAGAGCTTCGGTGCTGGACGCGCAGGCGGAGACATCGGTGCGGGCGTAAGCGCGCGACGGGATGTTCATGCTGATCGCGGCTGCGGAGGCGTTGGGCATGAGCATCGGGATCGTCATCGGCAGGACCCGACGCGGGCCCTTCTCGCGCAGGGTGTCCCAGGCGTCGAGCAGAGTCCAGAGTCCGCCGATACCGGTGGAGTAGTCGACACCGATTCGAACCGGGTCGTCGTCGGGCATCCCCGCATCCGCCCAGGCTTCGCGCGCCGAGATGAGCGCGAACTGCGCAGAGGGGTCGAGCCGCTTGAACTCGGGTCGAGGGAGCACGGTCTCCGGACGCACGCGCGCCTGACCTGCGAACGTCACAGGGAGTTCGAGTCCGGTCACCCAGTCCGCCTCGATGCGGCTGATGCCGGACTCGCCCGCCAGCAGGGCGTTCCACGAGTCGCGTGCGGTCCCGCCGAGCGGTGAGGTTGCTCCGATACCGGTGACGACGATCTTTTTCGGGCTCATAGCGGCGTTTCTCAATCCAGAGTGGTCAGGGCAGACGAGTGGGGGCACGCTCACATTCGCCCCCGGCCCGGGGTGAACCGGGCCGGACGGCGATGTGAACGCGTCGGCTTACGCCGAGGCGTTGACGATGAAGGTGACGGCGTCACCGACGGTCTTGAGGTTCTTGACCTCGTCGTCCGGGATCTTGACGTCGAACTTCTCCTCGGCGTTGACGACGATCGTCATCATCGAGATGGAGTCGATGTCGAGGTCGTCGGTGAACGACTTGTCCAGCTCGACGGAATCGGTCGCGATGCCCGTCTCGTCGTTGACCAGTTCGGCCAGGCCGGCGAGGACTTCTTCGGTGGACAGTGCCATTGTTTTCTCCTTGAGGGGTGTCGTTTGACCGAGGTCAGTTTAGGGGGAGCGGGTCGCCCACTATGGGAGCACCACGACCTGCGCGCCGAAGACGAGACCGGCTCCGAAGCCGATCTGCAGCGCGAGGCCGCCGCTCAGCGCAGGATTCTCGGCGAGCAGGCGGTGCGTGGCAAGGGGGATCGACGCGGCGGAGGTGTTGCCGGTGGTCTCGATGTCACGGGCGATCGCGACCGTGTCGGGCAGTTTGAGCTGCTTGGCGAACTCGTCGATGATGCGCATATTGGCCTGGTGCGGGATGAACGCAGCGAGATCGCTCGCCTCGATCCCGGCCTCGGCCAGCGCCTGCTTGGCGACCTTGGCCATCTCCCACACGGCCCAGCGGAACACGGTGCCGCCGTCTTGACGCAGTGTGGGCCACGCGACGTCACCGCCGCGGTAGGTGCTCCAGGTGTCGGTCATCCCGATCGTGTCCCACTTGGAGCCGTCGGAGCCCCAGATGGTCTTCGAGATTCCGGCGGTCTCGCTCGGGCCGACCACGGCCGCCCCGGCACCGTCGCCCAGCAGGAACGAGATGGTGCGGTCGGTCGGGCTGACGATGTCCGAGAGCTTCTCGGCACCTACGACCAGCACGTACTCGGCGAGACCCGAGCGGATGAAGGAATCGGCCTGGGCGATGCCGTATGTGTAGCCGGCGCAGGCGGCCGAGATGTCATAGGCCGGGGCCGGGTTGGCGCCGATGCGCTCGGCGAGCAGCGCGGCGAGGGAGGGCGTCTGCACGGCATTGCTTATGGTCGAAACAAGCACCACCCCGATCTGATCGGGGCGGATGCCGGCCTTGGCGATCGCCTCGAGCGACGCCTCCGTGGCCAGATCGATCGCGCCGACGGCGGACGATGCGCGGCGGCGCTCGATGATGCCGGTGCGCTGGCGGATCCATTCGTCGGACGAGTTGATCGGCTCGACGAGATCGTCGTTCGGCACTACGAGATCGCCGCGGGCGGCGCCGAGGCCGAGGATCCGGGTGAACTGGACGCCGTGGGACTGAGTGAGGGCGGGGGTTGTCATCGTCGTCTCCTGATTACGCGGCATGCTCGTCGATGAAGGCGCGCGCGGCGTCGAGATCGTCGGGGGTCTTGATGGCGAGAGTGGGAAGTCCTTTGAGGCCGCGCTTGGCGAGGCCGACGAGCGCGCCGGCGGGGGCGACCTCGATGAGGCCGGTGACGCCGGCGGCGGCGAACGCCGCCATGCAGAGGTCCCAGCGCACGGGTGAGGAGACCTGGCCGACCAGGAGGTCGAGGAAGGCCTGACCGGATGTGACGACGGAGCCGTCGGCGTTCGTCCAGATCGTGAGGCTCGGGTCGTTCGGCGTGATGCCTGCCGCGACCGGAGCGAGTGCATCGCGTGCCGGAGCCATGTACCGGGTGTGGAAGGCACCGGCGACCTGCAGCGGGATCACTCGGGTGCCGGCGACGGGCTCCTCCTTGAGCGAGGCCAGAGCGTCAAGGGCTCCGGCGACGACCGTCTGACCACCGCCGTTGTAGTTGGCGGGCTCCAGGCCGAGCGCGTCCAAGCGCTCGAGCAGAACGGCCTCATCACCGCCGAGCACGGCGCTCATGCCGGTCGGTGTGGCAGCAGCGGCCGCGGCCATCGCCGTGGCGCGTTCGCGGACGAAGACCAGTGCATCCGCATCGCTCAGGACGCCGGCGCCGGCGGCGGCCGTGACCTCACCGACGGAGTGGCCGGCGATTCCGGCGATCTTCGCGTCGCGCCCGTCGGCCAGCAATGCGGAGAGTGCGACGAGACCGGCGGAGACGATCAGCGGCTGGGCGACGGCCGTATCGCGGATGGTGTCCGCATCCGAGACCGTGCCATGGGCGGCGAGGTCGATACCGACGGCGACGGAGTGCTGCGCCACCAGCTCGGCGAACGCGGGGACAGCGAGCCAGGGTTCGAGGAATCCGGGGGTTTGCGAACCCTGACCAGGGCAGACGACGACGATCACGAGTTCAGTCTTCCAATCTTGTGCGTGCGCCTGCGGCGCCACGAGGTACTGACTATCTACAAGGACGTTGTGAGAGAGCTACAACAGACCGCGGTTCACTCACGAGAGGGAACACGCGCTCAACCGCGTCCGACGCGGCGACGACCACCGGCCTCGGGGTCGCTCATCGATCCCAGGATGAGGGCCGACTGCAGGATCAGCGCCTCGCGCGCCCCCGTCGCATCCCACCCGATCACTTCGGCGACACGCTTGAGCCGGTACCGCACCGTGTTGGGGTGCACGAACAGCTCGCGGGCGGTCGCCTCGAGGGAGCGGCCGTTGTCGAGATAGGCCCAGAGGGTCGTCAGCAGTTCGGTGGAATGCTGCTGCAGCGGCCGGTAGATGAGGTTGATCAGGCTCTGCCGGGCGAGGGGGTCGCCGGCCAGAGCGCGCTCGGGCAACAGGTCGTCGGCGTTCACCGGCCGCGGAGCGTGCCGCCAGGAACGGGCGACCGCGAACCCCGCGAGGGCGGCCTTGGCGCTGCGCGACGCCTCGACGAGCGTCGGCACCTCATGCCCGAGGACGAGGTGCCCCGGGCCGAAGCCGGGCTCGAGGGCTCCGGCGATCTCCTTGAAGCTCGTCGGTGCCGTGCCTCCCTCGTACTGCCCGGACTCATCCGTGGAACTGTCGCTCGGCTCCGCGCGCCCGATCACGAGTACGAGGCGGCTGCCCTGCACTCCGATCAGCACATCGGCGTCCATGTGCCGCGCGGTGCGGCGCAGCTGATCGACGTCGAGGATCTTGGGCGCGGTGCCCACGAGCACGGCGACTTCGCCATGCCCGTGCCAGCCGAGCGCGGCGATGCGGCTCGGCAGCTCGTCATCGGCTTCGCCGGTCAGGATGGAGTCGACGACGAGTGCTTCGAGTCGCGCGTCCCAGAGTCCCCGCGCTTCAGCGGCTCGCGCGTACACGTCCGCCGCAGCGAAGGCGATCTCCCGTGAATAGAGCAGGATCGCCTCACGAAGATCCTCGCCGCCGTTCTTGATGCGGTCCTCGACCACCTCGACCGTCACGCGGATGAGTTGGAGGGTCTGGGTCAGGCTGACCGAGCGCAGCAACTCGCGCGGGGCGGCGCCGAACACGTCGGCGGCGATCCACGGCGTCGCCGAGGGGTCGTCGTACCACGAGATGAACGATGTGATGCCGGCCTGCGCGACCAGGCCCACGGCCGAGCGACGACCGGGCGGCATGCTGCCGTACCAGGGCAGCGTGTCCTCCAGTCGCTTGATGGTCGCCGTGGAGAGTTCGCCCGAGATGGTCCGCAGCCAGGCGAGCGTCTGCTCCTTCGTCTTCCGCGGACCGGTACGCCCCGTGGAGCCCCCGCCCCGGCTGCCCGAGTGGACAGCCGGAACGGGAGAGACGGAGGACGTACCGGTACCGATGGGGTCGAGCACTGACTCGCCCGTCAGCTGTCGCCGCCCGCGTTGCCAGTGGTGCCGGCGTTCACGTCGTAGAGGCGGTAACGCTCGATCGCCTGACGCGGCAGCGAACGGTCGACCTCGCCGCGCTTGGCGAGCAGCTCCAGCGTGCGCACGACCACCGACGGACCGTCGATCTTGAAGTACCGACGGGCGGCGGCGCGGGTGTCCGAGAAGCCGAAGTCGTCGGCGCCGAGCGTCGCGAAGTCGCCCGGGATGAACTGACGCAGCTGATCGGGCACGGCGTGCGAGAAGTCGCTGACCGCGACGAACGGACCCTTCGCCTCGGCGAGCTTCTGCGTGACGTACGGCACGCGCTCCTCGTCGTCGGGGTAGAGGAAGTTGTGGTGCTCCGCGTCGATGCCGTCGCGGCGCAGCTCCGTCCAGGAGGTCACCGACCAGACATCGGCCGAAACGCCCCAGTCCTCCGCGAGCAGCTTCTGCGCCTCGAGCGCCCACGGCACCGAGACGCCGGAGGCCAGGATCTGCGCCTTCGGGCCGTCCCACTGTCCCCACGAGATGCGGTGGATACCGCGGACGATACCGTCCACATCCACATCCTCGGGCTGCTTGGGCTGCACGATCGGCTCGTTGTACACCGTGAGGTAGTACATGACGTTCGGGTTCGCGTGCTTGCCGCCGTACATCCGCTCGAGACCGGACTGCATGATGTGTGCGATCTCGTAGCCGTACGCGGGGTCGTACGACACGACGGCCGGGTTGGTCGCCGCCATCACGAGCGAGTGGCCGTCAGCGTGCTGCAGGCCTTCACCGGTCAGGGTGGTGCGGCCGGCGGTCGCGCCGATCATGAAGCCGCGCGCCATCATGTCGCCCGCCGCCCAGATCGCGTCCGCGGTGCGCTGGAAGCCGAACATCGAGTAGAAGACGTAGATCGGGATCAGCGGCTCGCCCTGCGTCGAGTACGAGGTACCCGTCGCCGTGAACGCGGCCAGAGCGCCGGCCTCGTTGATGCCGACGTGGATGATCTGACCCTGCGGGCTCTCCTTGTAGGCCAGGAGGATCTCCCGGTCGACCGAGGTGTAGTGCTGCCCGTTGGGGTTGTAGATCTTCGCGTTCGGGAAGAACGCGTCCATACCGAAGGTGCGCGCCTCATCCGGGATGATCGGGACGACGCGGTTGCCGAAGTCCTTCGAACGCAGAAGGTCCTTCAGGATGCGCACGAACGCCATGGTGGTGGCGATCTCCTGCGTGCCGGAGCCCTTCTTGCCGATCGCGTACGCGGAGTCATCCGGCAGGTTGAGCTGCGTGTACTTCGAGCGCCGTTCGGGCAGGTAGCCACCGAGCTCGCGACGGCGCTCCTGCATGTACTGGATCGCGTCGTCGTTCTCGCCGGGGTGGTAGTACGGCGGGAGGTAGGGGTTTTCCTCGAGCTGCGCATCCGTGATCGGGATCCGCATCGTGTCGCGGAACGTCTTGAGGTTGTCCAGCGTCATCTTCTTCATCTGGTGGGTCGCGTTGCGGCCCTCGAAGCTGCGCCCTAGGCCATAGCCCTTGATGGTGTGCGCGAGGATGACGGTCGGCTGACCCTTGTGCTCGGTCGCGGCCTTGAACGCGGCGTAGACCTTGCGGTAGTCGTGGCCACCGCGCTTGAGACCCCACACCTCGTCGTCGGTCATGTGCTCGACGAGCTTGAGGGTGCGGGGGTCGCGACCGAAGAAGTTCTCGCGCACGTACGCGCCGTCTTCGGTCTTGTAGGTCTGGAAGTCGCCGTCGGGCGTCTTGTTCATCAGATCCAGCAGAGCGCCGTCGGTGTCGTTGGCGAGAAGCGAGTCCCACTCGCGGCCCCAGATCACCTTGATGACGTTCCAGCCCGCACCGCGGAAGAACGACTCGAGTTCCTGAACGATCTTGCCGTTACCGCGCACCGGGCCGTCGAGACGCTGCAGGTTGCAGTTGATCACGAAGTTCAGGTTGTCGAGGCCGTCGTTCGCGGCGACCTGGAGCTGACCGCGCGACTCGACCTCGTCCATCTCGCCGTCGCCGAGGTACGCCCAGACCTGCTGGTCGCCCGCATCCTTGATACCGCGGTTGGTGAGGTACTTGTTCGCCTGCGCCTGGTAGATCGCGTTGATCGGGCCGAGACCCATCGACACGGTCGGGAACTGCCAGAACTCCGGCATCAGTCGCGGGTGCGGGTACGAGGAGAGCCCGCCACCGGCGTGCGACTTCTCTTGGCGGAAGCCGTCGAGCTGGTTCGTCGTCAGACGACCCTCGAGGTAGGCGCGGGCGTACGGGCCGGGGGAGGCGTGGCCCTGGATGAAGATCTGGTCGCCGCCGCTCGGGTGGTCCTGGCCGCGGAAGAAGTGGTTGAAGCCGACCTCGTACAGCGCTGCGCTCGACGCGTAGGTCGAGATGTGGCCGCCGACACCGATGCCCGGACGCTGCGCGCGGTGCACCAGGATCGCCGCGTTCCAGCGGATCCAGGCGCGGTAACGGCGCTCGAGCTCTTCGTTGCCGGGGAAGTCCGGCTCGTTCTCGGGAGCGATCGTGTTGATGTAATCCGTGGTCGGAACCATGGGAACACCGAGGTGGAGTTCTTTCGAACGCTTGAGGAGGCTGAGCATGACGTCGCGTCCGCGACCTCGGCCCCGCTCCTCGACGAGCGCGTCGAGCGACTCGTTCCACTCGGCAGTTTCCTCGGGATCCGAGTCCACGTGACTAACCGAATACGGGTCCTGATCGTTAACAGTCACCCTCGACCTCTCTCTGGGGGCAGATCATGCCCGAGACATCCATCTGGAGTGGTGCGGATCCGCGTCGGGAGGGAGGCTCGGGTTGCGAGCCGCGCGCGGGCACCGTGGTCAGCCTACCGAGTCCGGCGATGTGTGGCGATTCACGAGGAAATCGGCTCCGTTGCTGTGGGAAAGCTCTGTATCGGTCGGTGCATCTTGCATCACGACGTCTGTTCCTTTGCTCAGGCCGCGAGCGGGTCTAGCATGTCCCGTTGTGCTCGCGCCGCCGTGACGCGCACGGAGAGGTCTGCCTGATGGCACTCGAGAACGATACCCTGGCTCCCGACTTCGAACTGGCGAATCAGTTCGGCGAGCGGATCCAGCTGGGCGACTACCGCGGCCGCAAGAACGTGGCGCTGGTGTTCTTCCCGCTGGCGTTCTCCGGCACCTGCACCGGCGAGTTCTGCGCGTTGCGCGAGAACCTGGCCCTCTTCGAGCACGCGGATGTCGAGTTGATCGGTGTCTCCGTCGATTCGAAGCACACGCTGCGTGCGTGGGGCGAGCAGATGAAGTACGACTTCCAGATGCTCTCCGATTTCTGGCCGCACGGCGATGTCGCCCGCCAGTACGGTGTCTTCCTCGAGCAGAAGGGCTTCGCGAACCGCGCGACCTTCTTGATCGACCGCGAGGGCGTCATCCGCGAATCCTTCATCACCGCCCCGGGCGAGGCTCGTTCGATCGAGGCCTACCGCGCGGCCATCGAGGAGCTGGCGCCGGCTCACGCCTGACGTCTCGCCATCCCTCCGTCGCCGAGGTCAGGCGAGGATGTTCACCGCGCGGCTGATCACCAGGGCGAGCAGGATGAAGCCGGTGAAGGCCTCGAGGGCCATCAGCAGTTTCGCGCGACTCGAGACGGGCATCGTGTCGGTGGGTGAGAACGCCATCATGTTGGTCATCGACAGGTAGAGGTAGTCGACGTAGGACGGGCGCCAATCGCCCTTCTGCGATGAGGCTTCCGCGACCTCGCGGATCGCGTCGCCGAAGTCGTCCTGCGGGAAAGCGAAGTCGGCCTTCTGCAGTTGCCTCCGCGGCAACGTGCCGCGTGCCACCGGTCCGCCGCGATCGATCTCCCAGAACAGGAGTCCGTAGGCGACCACGTTGGTCACCCAGACCTGCAACGCGGTGAGCAGCACCGCCGGCGCATCCGACCCGCCGTCGACCAGCAGTCGCACCGCATCGATCACGTTCACCTGGTTCGCGACGGTCAGCACGAGCGCGAGCGAGATCGAGAGACCTCGCGACCACCGGGTCTCGCGATTCAGGCGCACCGGATTCACGACGGACAGTGGCACGAGCAGCAGCAGCGAGATCCCCACGGCGACATAGCGGAACGGCGCCGTTTCGGGGCTCTGCCCGATCAGGTTGAGCGCGACCGCGATCGCGATCGCCGCGAGGACCGGCCAGCGATGCTCCGACCGCCGCTGCTCGCTGTCCTGCGGCGCAGCGCCTCGGTCGTGCGGATGCGCGTCGCTCATGCCGTGAGCCTAGCTGCGGCCGCGACACACCCCGCTCCGTGCGAGACACCCCGCCGCGACAGGGGGCTTCGCCCGCAACGGGTGGTCTCGGCGGTGCGGACCCGGCGCGTGCGGACCCGGCGCGTTCGCTATGCTGGACGACGATTCGCTCGCGGGTGTGCCGCGACGAGGGCCTTTAGCTCAGTTGGTAGAGCGCCACGTTTACACCGTGGATGTCATCGGTTCGAGCCCGGTAGGGCCCACCCTCTCCCGTGTCGCGGCACGAACGCACGCGGCGCCGGTTACCGCCGTGTTTCGAAATCCGCAACCGCCCCCGCGCCCGGGAACCCCGGCGTAGCGTTCATCGGGTGACTCGTCCTACCGTGGCAACCGTCGGCGAACTCCGGGCATCCGGACACCAGCAGAAGAGCCTGCGCGCCGAAATCCGTGACAACCTCCTCGACGCCCTCCGGGCCGGCCGCGATCCGTGGCCGGGTCTGCACGGCTTCGAGACCACCGTGATCCCGCAGTTGGAGCGGGCACTCATCGCCGGGCACGACATCGTGCTGCTCGGCGAGCGTGGGCAGGGCAAGACCCGCCTGCTGCGCACCCTCTCCGGCCTTCTCGACGAATGGTCGCCCGTCATCGAGGGCTCCGAACTCGGCGAGCATCCGTTCGAGCCCATCACCACCGAGAGCCGTCGGCGCGCGGCGGAACAGGGCGACGCGCTCGCCGTCGCCTGGCGCCACCGCGACGAGCGCTACGTCGAGAAGCTCGCGACTCCCGACACGAGCGTGGCCGACCTGATCGGTGATGTCGACCCGATGAAGGTGGCCGAGGGCCGCAGCCTCGGCGACCCCGAGACGATCCACTTCGGCCTCATCCCGCGCAGCCATCGCGGCATCGTCGCGATCAATGAGCTGCCCGACCTCGCCGAGCGGATCCAGGTCGCGATGTTGAACGTGATGGAGGAGCGCGACATCCAGATCCGCGGCTACGTGCTGCGCCTGCCGTTGGACGTGCTCGTCGTCGCCAGCGCGAATCCGGAGGACTACACCAACCGCGGTCGCATCATCACGCCGCTGAAGGACCGCTTCGGCGCCGAGATCCGCACGCACTACCCGACCGAGCTCGAGGACGAGATCGCCGTGATCCGGCAGGAGGCCGAGCTGGTCGCCGTGGTGCCGGACCAGTTGATCGAGATCCTCGCCCGGTTCACTCGCGCACTGCGGGAGTCGCCGGCCGTCGATCAGCGCAGCGGCGTCAGCGCGCGGTTCGCGATCGCGGGCGCCGAGACCATCGCCGCCGCCGCGTTGCACCGGGCCACTCGTCAGGGCGAGGACCGCGCCGTCGCGCGACCCATCGACCTCGAGACCGCAGTCGACGTGCTCGGCGGCAAGATCGAGTTCGAGTCGGGTGAGGAGGGGCGCGAGGAGGAGATCCTCGATCACCTGCTGCGGATGGCGACGGCCGAGACCGTGCGCGCGCACTTGCGTGGCATCGACTTCGGGATCCTCGTCGACGCGATCGGGAGCGGTGTGATGATCACCACGGGCGAGCAGATCACCGCGCGCGACTTCCTCGCCGGCCTGCCGTCGCTGGGGGAGTCGGAGCTCTACGACGAGATCTGCGACCGCCTCGACGCCCGTGAGGACGGCGAGCGCGCCGGTGCCGTCGAACTCGCGCTGGAGGGCCTGTACCTCGCCCGCAAGGTCAGCAAGGAATCGGGCGGAGGCGAGGCGATCTATGGCTAGAACGAACCGCCGTCTCAGCCGGGACGCGCGCTACGGACGCTACGTCGACGGGCCCGATCCGCTCGCTCCTCCGGTCGACCTGACCGAAGCGCTCGATGCGATCGGTGAGGACGTGATGGGCGGATCGTCGCCCGAGCGTGCCATGCGGGAGTTCCTGCGACGCGGCGGCCGCGACCAGGCCGGCCTCGACGACCTCGCTCGTCGCGTCGCCGAGCGCCGGCGCGAACTGGCGCAGAAGCACAATCTCGACGGCACACTGCAGGAGATCGCGGATCTGCTCGAGAAGGCGGTGCTCGCCGAGCGCAAGCAGCTCGCCCGCGACGTCGACATGGACGAGGGCGATCGCGCACTCGCGCAGATTCAGCTCGACAATCTGCCGCCGTCTCCGGCCGCCGCGGTCAGCGAGCTGAACGGCTACCCGTGGCGCAGCAGCGAAGCACGTGCCGACTTCGAGAAGATCAAGGATCTGCTCGGGCGCGAGATGCTCGACCAGCGTTTCGCCGGCATGAAGAACGCCCTGGAGAACGCGACGGATGCGGACCGGGCCGCGATCACCGAGATGCTCACGGACCTGAATCAGCTGCTCGAGGCCCATCGCCGAGGCGAGGCGGGCCAGGAGGAGTTCGACGACTTCATGGCGAAGCACGGCGACTACTTCCCCGAGAATCCGGAGAACATCGACGAGCTGCTCGACACCCTCGCGCAACGGGCGGCTGCGGCCCAGCGGATGCGCAACTCGATGACCGCTGAGCAGCGCGCAGAACTCGACGCGCTCGCGCAGGAGGCGTTCGGCTCTCCCGAACTGATGGCATCGCTCGGACAGCTCGACGAGACGCTGCGATCGCTACGCCCAGGTGAGGACTGGAGCGGCGCCGAGCGAATGGACGGCGACGACGGCCTCGGCCTCGGCGACGGAACCGGTGTGTTCCAGGATCTCGCCGACCTGGATGCACTCGCGGACCAGCTCGCGCAGTCGTACGAGGGCTCGCGGATCGACGACCTCGATCTCGAGAAGCTCTCGCGTCAGCTCGGCGACGCGGCCGCTGTCGACGCTCGGGCGCTGCAGCAGCTGGAGAAGGCCCTGCGCGACTCCGGCACGGTGAAACGCGGAATCGACGGGCAGTTGCGGCTCTCTCCCAAGGCGATGCGCCAGCTGGGCAAGGCGCTGCTGCGCGACGTCGCCGAGAAGATGTCGGGCCGGCGCGGCAGCCGAGACGTCAGTCGAGCCGGTGCGTCCGGCGAGCGCAGCGGAGCCACGCGCGAGTGGGCCTTCGGCGATACCGAGCCCTGGGACGTCACCCGCACCGTGACCAACGCGATCACCCGCACGGCGAGCGCGGGCGGTTCGGCGCGGGCGGGCATCCGGATCGAGATCGGCGACGTGGAAGTGCAGGAGACGGAGGACCGCACCCAGGCCTGCGTCGCGCTGCTGGTGGACACCTCGTTCTCGATGGCGATGGACGGTCGCTGGGTGCCGATGAAACGCACGGCGCTGGCGCTGCACACGCTGATCACGAGCCGGTTCCGCGGTGACGAACTGCAGTTGATCGGCTTCGGGCGCGCGGCGGAGGTGATGGATATCGAGAAGCTCGTGGGCCTGGACAGCAAGTGGGAGAAGGGCACCAACCTGCACCACGCTCTGCTGCTGGCCAACCGGCACTTCCGCAAGCATCCGAACGCTCAACCCGTGCTGCTCATCGTGACGGACGGCGAACCGACCTCGCACCTCGAGCCCGACGGCGAGATCTATTTCGCGTATCCGCCCGACCCGCTGACCATCGCGTACGCGGTGCGGGAGCTGGAGAACTCGATGCGCCTCGGGGCGCGCACGTCGTTCTTCCGCCTCGGTGACGATCCGGGGCTGGCCCGCTTCATCGATTCGATGGCGCGGCGGGTCGGCGGATCGGTGGTCGCGCCCGAGGCCGACGACCTCGGCGCCGCGGTCGTCAGTTCTTACCTCGGCTCGCGCGACGGCGGCGGTACCACAGCGGGTGAGGGCGGCTACGACGACATGTTCGGTCGCGGATGGGGGTACCGCGGCGGCTGGTGACGGCCCCGATGCCGGAAATGCAGGAGATCGCGCGTCGTGACCGTGCGCATCCGCTTGGCTGCCGCGAAAGTCCCGCGATCTCCTGCATTTCCGACAGGAGGCGGGGCGGGGCAGGGCAGGGCGGGGCGTCAGGAAAAGGGCTGCGGGGTTAGAACAGGGGCCAGGGGACGGCGGGCATGTCGCCGCGTGGGCCGGGGAAGCGGCCCGTGCGGAGCAGGCGATCGCAGCGAGCGGCGAAGGCGGAGACCTCGTCGTCGGCCAAGAGCGCACCCAGTTCGGAGCCGAGGGCGCCTGCCAGGTCGGCGCGCACCCGCGCGACCGCGTCGAGTTCGTCGGTGGTCAGTTCGTCGCCGATCCAGCCCCACAGCACGGTGCGCAGTTTGTGCTCGACGTGGAAGGTGAGCCCGTGGTCGACCCCGAAACGGTGTCCGTCGGCCATGGCGAGCACATGCGCTCCCTTGCGATCGGCGTTGTTGGTGATGATGTCGAAGACCGCCATCCGCCGGAGCACCGTGCTGTCCTCGTGCACGAGAGCGATGGGGCGGTCGTCCTCGTCGGTACCGTCGAAGACGTGTCGCCAGCCGTGCTCGGGCACCGCGTCCGCAGCGACGAGGTCGACGGCGTCCTGATCCGGGTCCGCGTCCTGCCAGAGCTGCAGCATCCCCTCACCGAGCGGGCCGTCGCCCAACCAGGTGCGCGGCACGACGTTCCAGCCGAAGGCTTCCGACACGCGGTAGGCCGCGACCTCGCGCTGCGCGAGGTCGCCCTTCGGGAAGTCCCACAGCGGACGCTCGCCCGCCGACGGCTTGTAGACCACGTTCTCTTCGCCCAGGCGCGCGAAGAAGGTCGCGTTCGACGCCGAGGGGATGCGCCCGAGCAGCTCGAGCTCCGCGGATGCGGTCACTCGGGTGCGGGGCAGACGTGTCCGTCCGCGTCCATCGGGTTGCCGCAGCGTGGGCAGATCGCCCGCCCGGCGCCGACGATCTCGCGGGTGCGCTGCGCGAAGGCGCGCGCCGTGCCCACGGGCATCCGCACGAGCAGCATCTCGCTCGCCTCCGCCACATCGGGCTCCACCTCGTCGCCCTCCACCTCGACGAGCGCGTACGCCTCGATCACCACCTGAGCGGTCGACGGATCCCAGCCGAGCCCCATGGCACCGGCGCGGAACTGCTCCGCGACGGGTTGTTCCAGCGGTTCGTTGTCGACGAGTTCGAGCGGGGTGGACGTCGGGATGGTCAGCGCGTTGCCGGATCCGTTGCTCAACTCGTCGAGGATCTCGTCGATCTTCTCGGCGAGGATCGCCGACTGCTGCTTCTCCAACGCGATGCTCGTGATGCGCGAGCCTGCGCGGGCCTGCAGATAGAAGGTGCGTGCTCCGGGCCGACCGACGGTGCCGACCACAACGCGGTCGGGCCAGTCGTACTCGTGTACCAACGTGGACATGGTTCCAGTTTAGGAGCCGCCACCGACGGGTGCATCGCCCGCCGGCGCGATCGCGCGGAGGAAATCGAGGTCGCCCGCGGTGGTGTTCGTGGCTACGACCTCGGGGCGGTTCGCGCCGTACCGAACGATCGAGAGCGACGCCGGCCCCACGCTGATGCGCTGGAACTGGTCGAGGTGGCTGCCGAGGGCGTCGGCCAGTACCGACTTGATGATGTCGCCGTGGCTGACCGCGACCCAGACGGCGCCGGGCCCGTGTTCAGCTTCGAAGGCGCGATCGAGGCGACGGATCGCGGCGACCGAGCGCGCCTGCATCGCCGCCAACGATTCGCCCCCCGGGAACACGGCCGCGGACGGCTGCGTCTGAACGACCGACCAGAGCGGTTCCTTCGCCAGTTCGCGCAACGAACCGCCCTGCCACTCGCCGTAGTCGCACTCGGTGATGTCGTTCTCGATCGGCGCGGACGGCGCATCCGCCTGGCGCGCGAGAATTCTCTGCGCCGTCTCGCGGCAGCGCAGCAGCGGGCTCGAGACCACGGCGACCAACGGGAGCGACGCGAGGCGCTCCGCCGCACGGTCCGCCTGTTCGCGGCCGACATCGTCGAGGTCGACTCCGTCGGATCGACCGGCCAGGATGCCCTGGACGTTCGCGGTGGTGCGACCGTGCCGCACGAGGATCACAGTGGCCATGCTCTTCAGCCTAGGTGCGCGCGAGGGAGACTCGGTGGGCCGATCCCGGCGTCAGAGCGACAGAATGAGTGCTGAGTGCTCGGCGCCCGTGTCGACGCTCGCGAGGAGGCCCCACATGTCCGATGCATCCGCACGCAGCGCGTACGAAGAACTCACCCTCGAACTCGCGGAGGAAGAAGGTGTCAGCGTGGCGGACGATGCGCTGCTGGTCGATGACGACGAGTTCGCCTACCTCGACGGTGAGGCGCTCGTGCTGAAGCTGCCGGAGGACCGGGCAGCGGATCTGCGCGAACGCGAGATCGCCGTCGAACAACCCGACGCGGCGGGGTGGGTGCGCGTCGAGGATCAGGACCTGTGGTCGGAGTTGGCGAGCGAGGCGTACGAGTTCGTCGGCGAGCCGGCGGTGGGCGGCGAGAGCTGAGCCGACCGCGATGATCGAACTGCCGGTCGGTGGCGCGATGTTCCGCACCGAAGCGGACTTCGTTGCTCACGTCGTGCTGCCGCGCGCTCTGCGCGGTACCGGAATTGCCCGGCTGTATCAGGACTTCTGCGACACCGGCTATCTGGCCCGGCAGAAGACGCTGGGGATCGCCGTTCTGCCACGGCTGGGGATGACGGAGTCCGGTGGGTTCCAGGTACTCCCGGAGGGGCAACCCGTTTCACCGGGACACGTGCCGATCGTGCTGCTGTCGAACCCGAGTCGAGGCGACGAGGAGTTCGACGAGTTGGCGCGCATCGTCTCGGGGTGGGCCGACGCTCTCTCGCCGCGTGCGCGTCAGGTAGTGGCCGAGACGGTGCGCGAGCACCGGGGTGCGGAGCACGGCGTACCGGCCCGGGTGCTGAGCTCCGCGCTGCCCGAGGACCTGCTGGTGACGTACCAGCGCGTCGGCGAGTACGTCGCCGTCATCGAGTCCGCGAAGAAGGGGCACCGCCGCATCCTGCCGACGCGCGACATCGGCTGAGCACCGGCCGCCGATGCCCGCGGCCGATCTACGTCGCCGGTGCCGCCGCGAGAAGAGAGCGGATGCGGCCCGCCGCCGTCGCGCCCAATGCGCGCCCGGCCTGCGCCGATGCGACGCGGGTCGACGGATCGAGCGAGTTGGGTCCGAAGGCCGCGATCGACGCCGCGTCGGCGTAGACGATCTCGACAGCGGCGGATCCGAGCGCCTCGAGTTCGTTCGTCGGAATGGTCCCGATGCCGGGGGCGCCGACGCCGGGGAGCGGCGTGATGATCAGGACCCACGGCGAACCGGCCGCGAGATCCGCGTTGCTGCCGGAACGGACGCCGCCGTCCATGTACCGAGCTCCGTCGATCGTCATCGGCGGCCAGACGCCGGGTACGGCGCAACTCGCTGCGATCGCATCGACGAGGGGCACGTCGCTGTCGCGGTCGAACACGCGCAGATCACCGCTCGCCGTGTCGACAGCGGTGACGCGCAGATCGCGCTCCGGCCAGCGGTGGTCCGTCAGTCGCGCGGCGATCACGGCGCGGCGCGCATCCTCATCACCGGCGGGCGCGGCCAGCGCGAGCGCACCGATGCGGCGCCGGGCATCCTGCGGTGAGGTCGCGCCCTGGATCGCCTCGGCGTACGCCTGCTCCAAAGCCGCCCGATCGACGTCGGCGCCGAGATCCGCGGTCTCGTCGGCCAGTTGCGTTTCATACGCCGCCGAGAGGGCGATTCCGGTGCCCAACTGCGCCGCGACGGCGGATCCGGCCGAGGTGCCGATGAACGCGGTCGACGGCTCGAGAAGTCGTGCCGCGAGTTCTGCATCCGCATCCGCGATGCCCTGGAGCACGCCCACCTCCCAGGCGATGCCGGCCACGCCGCCCCCGGCGAAAACGATCGTTCCGTGTTCCATGTCGTGCTCCCGTTCTGCGGGGCCGCCTGACCCCGCATCGACGCTACCGGTCGATCGCGTCGCGGTTATGCGACGAGTGCGGGAAAGGTGTGGCCACGCGCTCATCACCACCCTGTGAAGAGCAGGTGTTGCGTGAGGACGGCGAAGCCGAGTTGCCCCGCGAGGCCGTAGCGGCGCCAGCGGGAGGGCAGTAGCGCGGTGGCGAGGAGCAGCCAGGGAACGAAGGGGAGCCAGATCCGTTCGACTTCGGCCTTGCTCATCTGACTGAGGTCGGCGAGGACGACACTCGCGACGGCCGCGAGCGAGAGCGCCACAA
The DNA here is from genome assembly GCA_013204985.1 of Microbacteriaceae bacterium VKM Ac-2855. GTDB lineage: Bacteria > Actinomycetota > Actinomycetes > Actinomycetales > Microbacteriaceae > Rathayibacter. The sequence continues at coordinate 63,686 of JABMLG010000009.1, read as the reverse complement.
CGACACGGTGATCGTCGGCGAGACGCCTCAGCCGCCACGATCCTGTGACGGCGATGCCGATGGCGGCGCCGACGAGAGGGCCGCTGCTGATGGCGAGCGCGGCGAGGTTGCCCCAGATCCAGTAGTCGAGAGGTCGCCGCGCAGCGATGCCGTCCCAGTAACGCTGTACGAGGACGGGGTACGCGTCCCAGAAGACGAATCCGGCCATCGCGAAGGCGATCACGACGGCGACCGCACTCGGCACAGCCCACAGCAAAGGGCTCCCGTTGCGTGCGATGAGGAGGATCGCGATCGCGAGGAGGCACAGGAGGGGGAGCCCGTAGGAGAGCATCACGCAGGCGCCGAGCAGGAGGCCTGACAGAACGCTCCACAGGATCATCGGCGAGCGCCGCGTCGATGTCGCGGCGACGGCGAGGGTGCACAAGCCCCACGCGGCGACCGCGGCGAACAGTCCATCGGCGGAGACGGCGGTCCAGATCGCGGCGGGTCCGAAAACGAGGAACGGGGCTGCGGTGCGCCCGAGGTTCTCGGCGGCGAGACGACGGAGGGTGATGAGCACGGCGAGTGGCGTCGTGGCCGCGGCGAGGATGACAACGGCACCGACAGTGGGCCAGCCGCCCCAGCCGAGCTGGACGAGCACCCAGAAGAACAGCACGGCGCCGGGTGGATGTCCGGCGACGTGGGTGGGCCAGTTGTCCGGGGAGTGCAGCGGGATCCGCGAGATGTATTCGTGCAGGGTGGCCGGCACATCCGTGATGGATCGGGCGGTCTGCAGATATTCGTGGCTGCTGTCGAGGATCGCGCCGAGTCCGTTCGGTCCGTCGACGAGGGCGAGACTCACGAGCCACAGCAACGTTGCGAGGAAGGTCCACACCAGCAGTTCGCGCCACGTGAGCCGTGCGGCGGCACGCGCAGCGTAGCGGAGGGCGAGAACTGAGAGGATCAGCGCCGGAATCGTTCCCGGGCCCAGGTGCGGGGCCCACTCGGCGTGGAGCGGTGGGAAGTGGTTCGCCCAGACCTCCCACCCCGTCACGGCGGGGATCGCGATCGCTGCGACGATGAGGAGCACGGCGACGACGAGACCGATCGCCGCCGCCCGCGATTGCTGAGCGGAGCGGCGCACCGCTCACTCCTTCGTGTACGCCGCGAAGGAGCGGCCGGCACGGCGCCATTCCCTGTGGAGGTTCCATCCCGACTCCACAGCGCAGCGGCGCAGGGGGATCACACCGATCTCGGCCCAGGGGAAGGGCGACCCGGTTCTGGCTTCATCGTCGATCAGGATCGCGTCGAAGATGCGGTCGCGTCGGGCGTCGGGGTGCGCCTCGACGATCAGTCGGCCGCCGGGTCGGACGAGGTCGTGGCAGCGTTCGAGCAGGTGACGAGGATCACCGCCGATGCCGATGTTCCCGTCGATGAGTAGCGCCGCACCCCAGGTGCCTTCACCGGGTAGATCCTGGAAGACGGAGCGAAGCAGGACGGGGAGGCCGGCGGTGGTTGCGATCTCGACGGCGGCGCGGGAGATGTCGATACCGAGCGACATCTCACCGGCGAGGATCCCGGCGCGCACCATGCGCCCCGGGCCGCAACCGATGTCCAGCAGCGGACCGGTTACGGACCGGATCACGTCGCGGTCGATGTCGTCGGCGGAACCCCGGAACCGCTCCGTCGCCATCCGCACCCGTTCGTTCGGATCGGAGTGCTGCTCGATCAAGTGCAGGATTCGTCCCGGATCGCGCAGCGCTGATTCGTAGGCGGCGCCGAACTCGGAGGCGGGAAGAGGGGTCGACATGGTCCGACACTAGGAAAGACGCGCTCTCGTTCACCGCCCGGAATCATTACGAACCGCGGACGGCCTCATCCGTCTCCCGAGGGACGGGCGCATCGGGGCGGTCTCGTACCTATCCTGAAGCGTGAGTTCGCAGCGCCCGACCGCCCGAAGCCGCGACGTCCTCGCCGATCGGCGGGTTCTCGTCGTCGAGGATGACCCTACGGTGCGCGAAGTCGCCGGTACCTACCTCGCGGCATCGGGCTTCATCGTCGCGACGGCGCCCGACGGTTTCGCGGCTCTGGAGCAGGTCGAGCGGGCCCGACCCGACCTCATCGTTCTGGATCGCATGCTGCCCGGGATCGACGGAGTCGAGGTCTGCCGCCGGATCCGGATGACCAGATCGGTGCCGATCATCATGCTGACAGCGCTGGGAGCGACCGAGGATCGGATCGCGGGGCTGGAGGCCGGCGCGGACGACTACCTGACCAAACCGTTCTCGCCGCGGGAGCTGGTGCTCCGGGTGCAATCGATCCTTCGCCGCAGCCTCACCGAGCTCACGCCGGAGGCGCCGCTCACGGCCGGCGCGTTCAGCCTGGACCCGTCCGCGCGGATCATCACGAAGAACGGGACGCCGTTGGCGTTGTCGGTGCGGGAGTACGACCTGTTCGCGTTCTTGCTCAAGCATCCGCGCCAGGCCTTCAGTCGTGAGCAGTTGCTGCGGTCGGTGTGGTTGTGGGAGATCGGCGACCTGTCGACCGTGACGGTGACCGTGCGGCGGGTGCGGGAGAAGATCGAGGACGACCCGATGAAACCCGCCATCCTCTCGACGGTGTGGGGCGTCGGCTACCGGCTCGATCTCGAGGGAACACTGTGATGCTGGCCCCGTTCGATCTGCTCATCATCGTCGCCGTCGCGCTCGGCTGCTCCGTCATCGTCGGGGCGGCCACCCTATTGGTGCTGCGCCTCACCCGACGCGCGACGATGCTGGTACGCCTGTTCGTGGTGGTCGTCGCAGCGGTGCTCTCCGTCGTCGCCGGAATCGTGGCGATCTCTCTGTACATGTACGTGTCCGAGCACGACCTCGTCGTGATGGTGTACGTCGCCGCTGCTTCCACGGTCGTGACCCTCGGCGTTGCCGCGCTGCTCGGACGCGCGTTCGCCCGAGACAGCCGTCGGCTGCGCGGTCTGGCGCAAGACCTCGGCGACGGACGCCGACTGATAGCCGGCGACGTGGCGGCAGCGGTTCCCGAATTCTCCGTGCTGGCAGCGGATCTGGCCCGTACCAGCGAGAAGCTCGCCATTGCTCGCGAGGAGGTCGCCACGATGGACGCGGCGCGACGGGAGCTGCTGGCCTGGATCTCGCACGATCTCCGGACGCCCTTGGCTGGTCTTCGGGCTATGGCGGAGGCACTCGAGGATGGCTTGGCGGAAGATCCGCAGCGATTCCACCGGCAGATGCGCTCGCAGGTCGATCACCTCTCCGCGATGGTCGACGACTTGTTCGAGTTGTCGAAGATCACCTCGGGGGCGCTGGCGCTCTCGATGCAGCCGGTATCGCTGTACGACCTCGCCAGCGATGCCGTCGCCGAGCTCAGCACGTTCGCGCGCTCCCGCTCCGTCACCTTGCGGCCGCCGGTCAACGGCGATTTCACCGTCGTCGGCGATCCTCGAGAACTCGCCCGTGTCGTCGGCAACCTGCTCGTCAACGCCATTCAGCACTCACCCCCGGGCAGTGAGATCACCGTCGCCACGGCGCATGGGCGGGATGACGACGTCATTCTCAGCGTCGAGGACGCGGGCGGAGGAATTGCGGAGGAGGACCTGTCGAAGGTCTTCCAGGCGGGGTGGCGGGCCAGCGCTTCGCGCACTCCTGCTCAGCTCTGGGGTCGATCCGCCGGCGCCGGGCTGGGCTTGGCGATCGTGCACGGCATCGTCGAAGCGCACTCCGGCGGTGTCACCGTGAGCAACGTGGCAGGCGGCTGCCGCTTCGACGTGCGCCTTCCCCGCCACGAGCCGGCCGCAGCCTGACCCGGCCGGCTGCCGTGCGACACTGTCCCCGTCTCGTCACACTTTCCGGCGGACGCGGGCCAGGACGCGCACCTACGGTGAGCGCATGGAACGAGCCGAACGATGATGACGACGACCGCCTTCGTGCAGCGCGTGCTCCATCAGGCCAGCCGCAGCCTTCGTGCCCCATCACGGACGCCGCGAACGGCCGTAGTCATCGGTCGGCTGCTCGGTCTGGCCTTCCTGCTCTGCTTCGGCACGGGGCTCTACAGCCATTTCTTGCAAGAGCCGCTGCCGTGGATGCAGTTCGTGACACGACCGGTCTCGCTCTACCAGGTGACGCAGGGCCTCCATGTCACGGCAGGGATCGTCTGCTTCCCGCTGATCCTCGCGAAGTTGTACGCCGTGTTCCCGGCGTTGTTCCAGACTCCACCGGTGCGCTCGCTCGCCCACCTGGTGGAGCGGGCGTCGATCGCCGTATTCGTGGCGGCGTCACTGGTACAGATCACGATCGGCCTGCTGAACACGTACCAGTTCTACTCCCTCTTCCCGTTCTCCTTCCGGAACACGCATTGGATGCTGTCCTTCATCGTGGTCGGCTCTCTCGCGATCCACATCGGGGTCAAGCTGCCGATCATCGCGCGACACTGGAACCGACCACAGCCTGGTGACCCCTCCGTCGACGAGCCGACGGCGGACGCTATCGACGAGGTGGCACTGGATGGGCCTGATGAGTACCAGCGCCTGACCGGCCGCCCAGAGACAGCGGGTGTGACCGGGCGGATCTTCGCGTGGATCGACAGGGAACCGGCTCCCGCCGGCGCGGATCCGCGGGTGGGCGTCAGCCGTCGCGCCTTCATGGCCACCGTCGCGATCACCGCGGCCGCGGTCGTTGCACTCACTGCCGGTCAGTCCTTCCGCCTGTTCGACCGGCTCAACCTCTTCGGCCCGCGCCGCAGCGGCATCGGACCGCAGGCGCTCCCGGTGAACCGGACGGCCCAGGCTGCGGAGGTGGTCGAGGCGGCGTCGTCGCCGAACTGGTCCTTGACGCTCACCAATGGCGGTGTGTCGAAGGCGCTGGACGCCGCGCAGTTGCGGGCGCTGCCGCAGTACGAGGTGCGTCTGCCGATCGCCTGCGTGGAGGGATGGAGCCAGAACGCGAACTGGCGTGGCCCGCGTTTGAAGGATCTACTCGCGCTCGTCGATGCTCCCCAGGACGCTATGGTGCGCATCGTGAGCCTGCAGACGAACAGCATGTACGGGCGAACGAGCATGACTCCTGAATTCATCCGCGACGACCTCACTCTCGTCGCTCTCGATCTGGAGGGCGACCCGTTGGATCTTGATCACGGTTATCCGGCACGAATAATCGCGCCCGCGCGACCTGGAGTGTTGCAGACGAAATGGTTGAGCGAGATCGTGGTTCTGCCATGACGCCGCGCACGGTGCAGCGCTGGCGGATCGCCCTGATCGCTCTGGGCACGTCGATTCTGCTGATGGGATTCGTGGTGCTCCTGACCGAGATCCCGCCCACCCGCTACGTGGGCATCGGGGCCTGGCTTCTGGGGGCGCTGATCCTGCACGACGGTGTCATTGCGGCGCTGGTCGTCAGCGTGGGTGTGATCCTTCGACGTCCCGCGTTGCGCGTTCCGTTCGGCGTCGCCATCGTTATTCAGAGCACCCTCGCCATCGGCGGCATCCTGTCGTTGCTCGTGGTTCCGGAAATCGTGAAGAAGGTGATCGGATCCGCGAACCCAACGCTGCTTCCCTCCGATTACCTCGGCAACCTCGTGATGGTCTGGGCGGTGCTCCTGGCACTCGCGGCCGCGGCGTCAGCGCTGGTTCTGGTCACACGGGGCCTGGCTCGAAGGAACTCGTCGGCCCGAAGGAGCTCGTCGGCCCGAAGGAGCTGAGCAGAGCGGCGAACGAGGTTCGCGGCGCGTCCTGGGCGACGGCCCGGGCGTCGACGAAGGTGTCCACATCGCGCAGCCGCGGCAGCATCCCGACGTTCAGGCCCGCCGCGATCAGGCGGGCGCGCTGCACAGCACCGGTGTCCTCGCGCGACATCCCCACACCACGGATGAGACCCCCGTCGGGTTCGCGCATGCCCAGTGCCCAGAATCCGCCGTCCTGCGCGGGGCCGAACCAGGCATCGATTCCGGCGGGTTCGGTGAAGACCGGCTCGAGATCCGCGGCGGTGATCTGAGGGGTATCCATCCCGATCAGGATCGCCGGCTCGCTCAGCTGATCGAACAGGGCCGCGAGGCGTTCGTCGAGGGAGCCGGCCGGTTGAGGGATCAGGTCGAAACCGCAGGCAGAACGGGGCACGATCTCGCCGTCGAAGAAAAGGATCCTCCGGCTGGCGGGTAGCCCGCTGACGGCAGCGATCGTGTCGTCGATGCAGGCTGCTGCGACGTTCGCGGCCTGCTCGAGGGTCAACGGCGGATGCAACCGTGTCTTCGCCCGGCCCGGCAGCGGCTCCTTCGCGATGACGACGAGTGCCGTCACGGCTGCGCTGCCTGCGTGCGTTCGGCGGCAAGCAGCCGCGACATATCGGCGATAGCGGTCACGGTTCCACGCACTGTCCCGGTGACCTTGGAGCGGCCGATCCGCGGCGAGTACGACGTGCTGACCTCGCGGATGCGCCATCCGCAGGCTGACGCGCGCAGCACCATCTCGAGCGGGTAGCCGCTGCGGCGATCGCGGAGGTCGAGCTCGAGGAGTGCTTCGCGTCGGCCGGCGCGCATCGGCCCCAGATCGTGGAGCGGGATCCGCGTCGCCCGGCGCAGCAGGAACGCGAGCGCGCGATTGGCGACCCGCGCGTGCATCGGCCAGGAGCGCCGACTCGTCGGGCGGCGTCGGGCGAGGACGAGGTCGCTGCTGCCGTCGAGGACGGCCGCAGCGACGATCGGCAATTCGGCAGGATCCATCGACGCGTCCGCGTCGCAGAACGCGACGATCGGAGCCGTCGCCGCCAGCAGACCCGCGTGTGCCGCGGCACCGAACCCGCGGCGCGGCTCCTGCACGACCAGCGCTCCGAACTCACCTGCGACGTGGGCGGAGTGGTCGATGGAGCCGTTGTCGACGACGATCGCCCGGTAGCCATCGGGGAGGCGGGACAGGACCCAGGGCAGCGCGGCCTCTTCGTTCAGACACGGGAACACGACATCCACCGTCATACGACGCTCGCTCGCAATGGGGCCGTCGCGAATTCGCGCATACCGTCTTCGAACGGGACCGCCGGGTTCCAGCCGAGTTCGTCGCGCAACCGGGCCGTTGAGGCGGTGACATGGCGCACGTCTCCGAGTCGGTACTCGCCGGTGACGAGGGGGACGGGTCCGCGCGAATGGTGGCTGAGACGTTCGGCGACCTCACCGATCGTGCGGATGTCTCCGCTGCCCACGTTGTACGCCCGGAACGACCCGCGATCCGTGCGGTCGAGGGATGCCAGAGCGGTGAGATTCGCGCTCGCGACGTCGCGCACGTGCACGAAGTCGCGGCGCTGGCGTCCGTCCTCGAAGACACGCGGCGCCTCGCCACGCTCGAGCGCGCTCCGGAAGAACGACGCGACGCCCGCGTAGGGAGTGTTCTGCGGCATTCCCGGCCCGTACACGTTGTGGTACCGCAGAGCGATCGCGGTCGCTCCCGTCGCGCGCGCCCACGCGCTCACGAGATGCTCCTGCATCAGCTTCGTCGCGGCGTACACGTTGCGGGGGTCCAAGGCCGCGTCTTCCGACACCAGTTCCGGCGTCAGCACCTGCCCGTCGATGCCGATCGGATCGAATCGGCCCTCATCGAGATCCTCGATGCGGCGCGGCTCGGGCCTTTCGATACCGTTTCGCCCCCGGTAGGCGCCCTCCCCGTAGACGACCATCGAACTCGCGAGGACGAGGCGGCGAACTCCCGCCGCAGCCATGCCTGCGAGCAGTGTCGCCGTGCCGAGATCGTTGGAGGAGACGTAGTCGGGCGCATCCGAGAAGTCCACTCCGAGGCCCACCTTCGCGGCCTGATGGCTGACTGCATCGACACCGACCAACGCATCGGCCACCGCAGTCTCGTCCCGCACATCCGCTTGCACGAATTCCATGTCGTCGGTCGCCATGGCGGAGGACCCGTGAACGTCGGTGCGGAGGGAATCGAGCACCCGCACGACCCAGCCGTGATGGAGCGCTGCCCGGACGATCTCAGCACCGATGAACCCCGCGCCGCCCGTGACAAGCAGCCTCACGATCGGTGCCCGGAAAGGACCTCTGCGACGGCTGCCGCACCGATGGGTCGGCGTGCCACGTAGTCGGCTGGAATCCCCGCGACGATCCGCTCGATCGCGTCGACGATACGAGGCTGCGCCGCCGCGAGACGGGCGAAGACCAGTTCCGCGCTGAGGTCCTCGCTCGGCGCGGCGTCGTTGTCGGTGATGTACGCCAGCGTCACCGTTCCGATGCCGAGCTCAGCGGCGAGAGGCACCTCCGGATACAAGGTCATGTTCACCAGGTGCGCGCCCGCATCGCGGAACCATTTCGATTCCGCTCGGGTCGAGAAGCGCGGACCCTGGATCACGACCACGGTTCCCACCTGCTCCACCGTCGGGGAAAGGCGCTCGCGCGCGATCGCGAGGAGTTCGGGGCAGAACGGGTCGGCGGAGCCGAGGTGCTGAACGTTCGACCCGTCGAAGAAGGTGTCAGCCCGCCCGTGAGTGCGATCGATGTATTGATCGACGAGTGCGAACGAATCGACCGGATACTCCGCGTTCACCGCGCCGACGGCTGCCGTCGAGACGATCGCGCGCACCCCGACCGATGCCAGTGCCCAGATGTTCGCTCGATACGGGATGCGATGGGGCGGCACCGAGTGATCGGAGCCGTGCCGCGGGATGAACACCACGCGTCGGCCCGACAGCTCACCGACGGTGAGGGTCACCGCGCCGAACGGCGTTTCAACGGTCATCGCCTCCGTCTCGCCGGCGAACAGGGAGTACAGACCCGAACCTCCGATCACCGCGATGCTCGTGGACGGAGGCTGAGTGACTGCTGGATCGTGCGTGCTCATGCGGTCACATTGCCAGCCGGGTCGACACGGTGTGGGGGAATAAGCCGAGCTGTCATCGGTTCGTAAGACGCCGGTCCGCGCGGCAGGTGTCTCCACGATTCGCACCGACTGATGACGACCTCCCGACCGGATCGCGGCGGCGTGGTTCGGCTCATCGTGGCGCTGATTCCGGCGCGCAGAAGGGGTGAACACCGGCGCGACGGGTACCTCAGGCGCGGGCGGCCGCGATGGCGTCGGCCGCGAGCCGAGCGCTCGTCTCCTCGTCGCGCAGCCACAGCGGCACGGCGTGCGCTCGCACGCCGGCGGCGGTGAGCGGCTCGACGGCCGCCGCGTCTTCCTCACCGACGAGCCAGGCGTCGAGCAGGCCACCGGATGCGCGCGCGCCGTAGTGCAGGCCGACGGCGGCCGCGTCGGTGGCGACGCCGATCGCGGTCAGGCACGCATCCGCCATACCGCGCACGGCCGCGCCGCCGATGATGGGGGAGACGCCGACGACCGGAGCGCGCGTCGAGCGGACGGCCTCGGCGATGCCCGGTACGCCGAGGATCGTGCCGATCGAGACGACCGGGTTCGACGGGGCGAAGAGCACCGCGTCCGTGTCGTGGATCGCCTCGATCACACCGGGAGCGGGCGTGGCATCCGCCACGCCCTGCTGCACGAAGCGACGCGCGACGATGCCGGCGCGGTACTTGACCCACCACTCCTCGAAGTGGATGAGGCGCACACCCTCGCCGGGCAGCTCCACCTCGACGTGCGTCTCCACATCCTGGTCGCTCATCGGGAGCAAACGCACGCCGAGCGGCCAGCGGGCCGTGATCCGCTCGGTCGCCTCCGAGAGTGTCAGGCCATCGCGCAGCATCGAGCTTCGGGCGATGTGCGTGCCCAGATCCAGGTCGCCGAGGGTGAACCAGGGCCAGCCGATGCCGAACGCGGTCAGCTCTGCGGAGACGCGCTCCGACTCGCCGGCGCGGCCCCAGCCGCGCTCGAGATCGTTGACGCCCCCGAGCGCGTAGGTGATCGAGTCGAGATCGGGGCACACCTTGAGCCCGGTGAGCCACATGTCGTCCCCCGTGTTCACAACGGCGGTGATCTCGGACCTCTCTCCACCGGCCGCCTCCACAGCGGCGAGGTGGCTCCGCACAGCTCCGATGAACTTCGCTCCGCCGACGCCGCCCGCAAGTACCGTGATCCGCATCCGACCACCGTATCCGGCCCGCACGGGCCCACCCGCCTGTGCGGCGGACCCGTCGGCGGAGGCGCGCTCGAGCGGTGAGGGCGGTTCTGGCGCCACCCTTCGCCGGAGCCGGCAGGGACGGCGACGCAACCTCGGCTGAGAGTGGTGGTCGGCTTCGATGGGGGCCGACGCGCGCTCTCAGCCGAGGTTGCGTCGAGAGGGGTCTCGACATCGACACGTGAGGCGCCGGTGTATGCGCCTTCGAACCGAGCGCGGTCCCGCGCAGGGGCGGAACCGAGAGCTTTACCGGAGGGGACCTCGCCCGAAACACGTGAGAAACGTTTCATGACGAGAGTGGCCAGTACCGATCCGAGGCCGGAGCGGTACTGCATTGCCTTTTGCCTGGTCCAGCGCCAGAGTGAGCCGAGGGCCTGCACGTCCACCGGCTCCGGCAGAGCACCGTGGAGGCAAACGCAATGACCGTAGTCCGTGCCGCAATCACTCAGACGACCTGGACCGGCGACAAAGCCTCGATGCTCGACAAGCACGAACAGTTCATGCGTGACGCGGCCGACCAGGGCGCCCAGGTCATCTGCTTCCAAGAACTCTTCTACGGCCCGTACTTCGGCATCACGGAGGACGTGAAGTACTACGCCTACGCCGAAGCCGCCGACGGCCCCATCGTGCAGCGCTTCGCCGCCCTGGCGAAGGAGCTGAAGCTCGTGACGGTGCTCCCCATCTACGAGGAGGACATGCCGGGCGTTTACTACAACACCGCGGTCGTAGTGGATGCGGACGGCACGATCCTCGGGAAGTACCGCAAGCACCACATCCCGCACGTCGATCGCTTCTGGGAGAAGTTCTACTTCCGTCCGGGCAACCTCGGCTACCCCGTGTTCCAGACGGCCGTCGGGCCGATCGGGGTGTACATCTGCTACGACCGGCACTTCCCGGAGGGCTGGCGCGAGCTCGGTCTGAACGGTGCCCAGATCGTGTTCAACCCGAACGCCACTAAGCCCGGCCTGTCCAACCGGCTGTGGGAGGTCGAGCAGCCGGCCGCGGCGGGGGCCAACGGCTACTTCGTCGCCGCGCCGAACCGCGTCGGCCGGGAGGACAACGAGTACGGCGAGCTGGCCGTGACCTTCTACGGCAACAGCCAGTTCGTCGATCCGCAGGGCAACGTCATCGGCGGCTACGGCAGTGGCGAGGAGGAGGAACTCGTGATCCGCGACCTGAACATGGACATGATCCGGGAGGTGCGCGATTCGTGGCAGTTCTACCGCGACCGACGCCCCGACTCGTACACCGCTATCACCAAGCCGTAAGGGAGACGATCATGAAGACCCTCATCACGAACGGAACGGTGGTGAACGCGACCGGCACCGCCCAGGCGGATGTGCTGATCGACGGCGAGACGATCGCGGCGGTGCTCGCGCCCGGCTCGACGCTGCTCGGCTTCGATATCGCGTCGAACGTGGACCGCGTGATCGACGCCGCCGGCAAGTACGTCATCCCGGGCGGAATCGACGCGCACACGCACATGGAGATGCCCTTCGGCGGCACCTTCGCATCCGACACCTTCGAGACGGGCACCCGCGCCGCAGCCTGGGGCGGGACCACGAGCATCGTCGACTTCGTGGTGCAGTACCCGAACGAGAACGTGCTCGACCGCTACCAGGCCTGGCACGAGAAGGCCGCGGGCAACTGCGCGATCGACTACGGATTCCACCAGATCCTGTCGGACGTGCAGGACTCGAGCCTCGTCGCGATGGACGAACTCATCGACGAGGGCGTCACCAGCTTCAAGCTGTTCATGGCCTACAAGGGCGTCTTCCTCTCGGACGACGGGCAGATCCTTCGCGCGTTCCAGAAGGGCGCGTCCAACGGCGCGATGATGATGATGCACGCCGAGAACGGCGCGATCATCGACACTCTGGTGAAGCAGGCCCTCGAGGCCGGCAACACCTCGCCGCTGTACCACGGGCTCACGCGCCCCTGGCAGGCGGAGGAGGAGGCGACGCATCGCGCGATCATGATCGCCGACCTCACCGGCGCGCCGCTGTACGTGGTGCACGTCTCGGCCAAGCAGGCGGTCGAGCAGATCGCCGCCGCGCGCGACCGCGGGATGAACGTCTTCGGCGAGACCTGCCCGCAGTACCTCTACCTCTCGCTCGAGGACCAGCTCGGCGCGTCGAGCGAGGAGTGGGGCGACTTCGAGGGCGCGAAGTGGGTCTGCTCGACGCCGCTGCGCTCGAAGCACGAGGGCCACCAGCACCACATGTGGCAGTCGCTGCGCACCAACGACATCCAGATGGTCTCCACCGACCACTGCCCGTTCTGCTTGAAGGGCCAGAAGGACATGGGGCTCGGCGACTTCTCGAAGATCCCCAACGGCATCGGCTCGGTCGAGAACCGGATGGACCTGATGTACCAGGGCGTCGTCACCGGCCAGATCACGCTGCCGCGCTGGGTCGAGCTGACGAGCACCACGCCCGCCCGGATGTTCGGAATGTACGGCAAGAAGGGCGTGATCCAGCCCGGTGCCGACGGCGACGTGGTGATCTACGACCCGAACGGCCACACCTCGATCGGCGTCGGCAAGGCGCATCACATGAACATGGACTACTCGGCCTGGGAAGGCTACGAGATCGACGGCCACGTCGACACGGTGATCTCCCGCGGCAAGGTCGTTGTGGACGACAACGACTACATCGGCACCAAGGGTGACGGCCAGTACATCAAGCGGGGCCTCAGCCAGTACCTGATCTGAGCCACCGATCCGCGCACCCGCTTCTTCTGCAGTTAGGAACCTTCATGGACTTCGGCGTCGTCCTCCAGACCAATCCGCCCGCATCCCGCACCGTCGCCCTCGCGAAACTCGCCGAGACGTACGGCTTCGGCTACGCGTGGACCTTCGACTCGCACCTGCTCTGGCAGGAGCCGTACGTGATCTACAGCCAGATCCTCGCCGAGACGCACCGGATCAAGGTCGGCCCGATGGTCACGAATCCCGCCACGCGCGACTGGACCGTGATCGCGAGCCTGCACGCGACCTTGAACGAGATGTACGGGAACCGCACGATCTGCGGCATCGGTCGAGGCGACTCCGCCGTACGCGTCACCAATGGTGCGCCGACCACGCTGAAGACGCTGCGCCAGTCGATCCACGTCATCCGCGAACTCGCCAACAGCCGGTCCGTCGAGTACAACGGCTCGATGCTGCAGTTCCCCTGGAGCATCGGGTCGGAGCTCGAGGTGTGGGTCGCCGCGTACGGGCCGCTCGCGCTCAAGGTGGCGGGCGAGGTGGGTGACGGATTCATCCTGCAGCTCGCCGATGTCGACCTGGCGAAGTGGATGATCCAATCGGTGAAGGATGCGGCGGCGAACGTCGGCCGCGATCCCGAATCGCTCTCCTTCTGCGTGGCGGCTCCGATGTACATCGGCGACGACTGGGCGCACATGCGCGACCAGACCCGGTGGTTCGGCGGCATGGTCGGCAACCACGTGGCCGACATCGTGGCGCGCTACGGCGAAGGCGGCGCGGTGCCCCAGGCGCTCACCGACTACATCGCCGGTCGCGAGGGCTACGACTACAACGAGCACGGTCGGGCCGGCAACTCGCACACCAGCTTCGTGCCCGACGACATCGTCGACCGCTTCTGCGTGCTCGGCACAGCGGACGACCACATCCAGAAACTCACACAACTCGCCGAGATCGGCGTCAACCAGTTCGCCGGCTACCTCCAGCACGACAACAAGGAGGAGACGCTCCGGGTCTACGGCGAGAAGATCATCCCGGCGCTGGGTCCGCACATCGTGGCGAAGGCCTAGGCGCCGATGACACCCACGGTGCGTCGAACGCTGTACGGCGTGCTCGGTGTCGTGCTGCTCGCCGTCGTGTGGGAGGCGTACAAGGCGATCGGCCCGACCGCGGGAGTGGTGATCGGAGACCTCACCGTGCTGCCGCGGACGAGCGATCTGGCGATGCCGCACCTCTGGGACATGCTGACGCGGCTCGGCGAGCCCGTGACCGGCGCACGCAACGCGCCCGCGCTCTGGCTCGCGGTACTGCAGGCGAGCGCCTTCAGCCTCGGTGTCGCGGCCGTCGGCTGGGTCGTCGGCGTGGTGGTGGGCCTGCTGCTGGCGATGCTGATGCAGCGCTTCCGCACGGCGGAATCGGCCATCATGCCGTGGATCGTGCTGAGCCAGACCGTGCCGTTGATCGCGATCGCCCCTCTGGTCAAGCGCTGGGGTTCGGCGATCGAGCTCGGGGCGTTCCAGTGGGAGAACTGGATGTCCGTCGCGCTGATCGCGAGCTACCTCGCGTTCTTCCCGGTGTCGATCGGAGCGCTCCGCGGCCTGGAGTCGCCCGATCGCAACCACATCGAACTCATGCGCGTCTACGGAGTCGGCTGGTGGAAAACGCTGGTGAGGCTGCGATTGCCGGCCAGCGTGCCCTACCTGATCCCCGCGTTCCGCCTGGGCGCCATCAGCGCCGTGATCGGCACGGTCGTGGCCGAGGTCTCCATCGGCCTGCGCGGCGGGATCGGCCGGATGATCATCGAGTTCGCCTCCGCGGCCGGCGGCGACCCCGCCAAGCCGTGGGCCCCCATCTTCGGCGCCGTGCTCGTGGGGCTCGTCGCCGCCGGGTTCGTCGCCCTCATCGGAGCCGCGTTGCGGCCGTATCGCAGAGGGGAGTCGCCCGCATGAGCGCGACCGTCAACGCCGTCGAAGCGACCCGCGTCACCAAGGTGTTCGCGTCGAAGAAGGGCGCGGGCGTCACCGCGCTCGAGAACGTCGACCTCACGGTCGCAGCGGGAGAGTTCGTCTCGCTGATCGGCCCCTCCGGTTGTGGCAAGTCCACCCTGCTGCGCATCATCGCCGACCTCGACAGCCCGAGCGACGGCACGGTGCAGGTGTTCGGGAAGAGCGCTCGGCAGGCGCGGCTGGATCAGGAGTACGGCATCGCGTTCCAGCAGGCGGGACTGCTGCCATGGCGGAGCATCCGCTCGAACATCGAACTGCCGCTCGAATTGCATCGGATGGGCAAGGCGAAGCGCACGGCGCGGGTCGACGAGCTGCTCGCACTGGTGGGTCTGGGCGACTTCGCGAACTCCTACCCCGACCAGCTCTCCGGCGGCATGCAGCAGCGCGTCGCGATCGCGAGGGCCCTGGCCGAGAGTCCCAAGCTGCTGCTGATGGACGAGCCGTTCGGCGCGCTCGACGAGATGACGCGCGAGCGGATGCAGACGGAGCTGCTGCGAATCGCGGCCGAGACGGGCGCCGCGGTCGTCTTCGTCACGCACTCGATTCCGGAGGCGGTGTTCCTCTCCGACCGCGTCGTCGTGATGTCGCCGCGGCCCGGGCGCATCCGCGACATCCTCGATGTCGGCCTGCCCCATGCGGCGGCGCGCGACGAGGGCATCCGAGAGGACGAGGCCTTCTTCGCCAACGTCAGCGCGGTGCGCGAGCTGCTGCACGGCCAGCCGGCCAGCGGACCCCGCGGGGTCGAGAACCGATGAACGCCACCGCCACCCGGACGGTACTCGCCCCGGTACTCCTCGGGGTCGTCGTCGTCGCACTCTGGCAGATCGCGGTGACGGCGCTCGAGATCAAGCCGTTCGTGCTGCCCAGCCCGCTGCTCATCGCGGAGGAGTTCGGGCAGAACATCCCCACGGTCTGGACGAGCGGCCTGATCACGGGCGGCAACGCGCTCGTCGGGCTGATCATCGGCGCGATCGTGGCCGTTGTCTTCGCCGTGCTGGCTGCACTGTTGAAGCCGTTCGACGAGATCAGCGCACCGGTCGTGGCGGCGCTCGCCGTGATTCCGATCGTGGCGCTGGCGCCCGTGCTGTACACGATGTTCGGCGCGAACGTCGAGACCGCACGGCAACTGGTCGCGGCGATCGCGGTCTTCGTGCCTGTGTACGTGAACTCGCTGCGCGGTCTTCGCCAGGCGCGACCCGTGCACCGCGACCTGATGCGGGCCTACGCGGCGACGCCGTGGCAGGCGACCCGGACGATCACGTTGCCGGGTGCTTTGCCCTTCCTCTTCACCGGACTGCGGATCGCCTCGTCGCTCGCGGTGATCTCGGCCCTCATCGCCGAATACTTCGGCGGACCGATCGGCGGCCTCGGCAAGTCGATCACCTCCGCCGCCGCCTCCAGCAACTACGCGCTCGCCTACGCGTACGTGCTGGGCGCCGTCATCGTCGGACTGGTCTTCTACTGCACGACCCTCGGCCTCGAGACCCTCGTGTCGCGCCGCCGCCGGGCCGATTGACCACTCCGCGCCCGCACCACCCCCACCACGGGAAAACACCCGCACCCCAGTACCCGCACCACGAGGAGGAACAGTGAAACACAGCACTCGTCTCACGATCGCGACGGCAGGCATCGCCACTGTCGCGCTCGCGCTCACCGGCTGCAGCGGAGGGTCGTCTTCGGGCGACTCGTCCGATGACGCCGGTGGGCTCACCCCGGTGACCCTGCAGCTGCAGTGGGTCGCCCAGGCGCAGTTCGCCGGCTACTACGCCGCGGTCGACCAGGGCTACTACGAGGATGAAGGTCTCGACGTCACGATCGCGGAGGGCGGCGGCGACATCGTCCCGCAGGACGTGCTCGCCGGTGGCGACGCCGACTACGCGATCTCGTGGGTGCCGAAGGTGCTCGGCTCGATCGAGCAGGGCGCCAACATCACCGACGTGGCGCAGATCTTCGAGCGCTCCGCCACGACGCAGATCTCGTTCAAGGACAAGGGCATCACCTCACCCACCGAACTCGCCGGCAAGAACGTCGGCAGCTGGGGTTACGGCAACGAGTGGGAGCTCTTCGCCGGCATGCAGAAGGACGGCGTCGCCCTCGCCGACATCTCGCTCGTGCAGCAGGCGTTCGATATGAACGGCTTCCTCGCGGGCGACATCGACGCGGCCCAGGCGATGACCTACAACGAGTACGCCCAGGTGCTCGAGACCGTGAACCCGGCCACCGGCGAGCTCTACACACCCGACGACCTCAACGTGATCAACTGGAACGACGTCGGTACGGCGATGCTCCAGGACGCGATCTGGGCGGATGCGGACAAGCTGGCCGACGACGAGGACTACGCCGCGCAGACCGTCGCCTTCATCAAGGCGTCGATCAAGGGCTGGATCTACGCCCGCGACAACCCGGAGGCGGCGGCCGACGTCGTCACCGCGGCCGGTTCGACCCTCGGCACCAGCCACCAGCTCTGGATGACCAACGAGGTCAACAAGTTGATCTGGCCCTCCACCTCCGGAGGCATCGGCATGATCGATGAAGCCGCCTGGGCGCAGACCGTCGATATCGCCAAGGCGACCGAGAACGAGACCGGCGCGACGATCATCTCCGAGGATCCGCCGGCGACGGCCTACTCCAACGAGTACGTCGAGAAGGCGCTCGCCGAACTCGCCGACGAGGGGGTCGACACCGAAGGTGCCGACTTCGCGCCCATCGAGGTCACCCTCACCGAGGGCGGCAACTAGGCACTACGGGGGTCGTCACGGCGTAGCGCTCTCCGCGGGACGCGGTGACGACCCCCTCCATCGAAAGGCAGCACCATGAGCTTCACCCCCGACCCGGCAGCAGGAGAGCGGACATCCGCCCTCGACCGCGCCCACGTCTTCCACTCCTGGTCCGCGCAGGCCGCCCTCGCGCCGATGGTGATCGCCGGTGGCTCCGGCAGCACGGTCTGGGACTATGCGGGCCGCGAATACCTCGACTTCTCGAGCCAGCTGATCAACACCAACATCGGCCACACCCATCCGAAGGTCGTCGCCGCTATCCAGGCCCAGGCCGCGCTGCTCCCGACCGTCGCGCCCAGTCACGCCAACCTCGCGCGCGGCGAGGCCGCGGCGCGCATCCTCGATCGTGCGGGCGACGGCTTCGAGAAGGTCTTCTTCACCAACGGCGGTGCGGATGCGAACGAGAACGCGATCCGGATGGCGCGCCTGGTCACCGGCCGCGACACTGTGCTCTCGACCTATCGCTCGTACCACGGCAACACCGGCGCCGCCATCGTCGCCACGGGGGACTGGCGCCGGGTGCCGAACCAGTTCGCGCGCGGCCACGCGCACTTCTTCGGGCCCTTCACCTACCGCTCCGAGTTCTGGTCGGATTCGCCGGAGCAGGAGACGCAGCGCGCGCTGCACCACCTCGAGCGGGTGATCCAGGCCGAGGGAGCGGCGTCGATCGCGGCGATCCTGCTGGAGACGATCCCGGGCACCGCCGGCGTCATCGTGCCGCCGCCCGGCTATCTCGCGGGCGTTCGCGAGCTGGCGACCCGCTACGGCATCGTGCTGATCCTCGATGAGGTGATGGCCGGTTTCGGCCGCACCGGCGACTGGTTCGCCTTCCAGACGCTCGACGAGGGTGTCGTGCCCGATCTGATCACCTTCGCCAAGGGAGTGAACTCGGGCTACGTTCCCGCCGGAGGTGTGGTGATCTCACCCGAGATCTCGCGTCACTTCGATGAAACGGTCTTCCCGGGCGGGCTGACGTACTCCGGGCATCCGCTCGCGATGGCGGCGATCGTCGCGAGCCTGGACGCGATGGAGGAGGAGGGAATCGTCGCCAACGCCGCGCGGATCGGTGCCGATCACCTCGGACCGGGTCTGGCGGAGTTGGCGGCGAAGCATCCGGTGATCGGCGAGGTACGCGGCGTCGGCGTGTTCTGGGCGCTCGATCTGGTGTCGGATGCGGCGGCGAAGACTCCCGTCGAGGCGTCGGTGATCGGATCGCTGAAAGCGGCCCTGCTCGAGCGCGATCTTCTGCCGTTCACGGCCGACAACCGCATCCACGTCGTTCCGCCGTGCGTCGTCACCGACGACGAGGTCGCGCGGGCTCTCGCCATCTACGACGACGCCTTCACCTCGGTCGGCCTCTGACCCGCGCCGGACCCCGTCCGAAAAGTTGCGGGTCTCGGTCGCCGAGAGCCGCAACTTCTCGGATGTGGTGGCGTCAGCCCTGGGCGAACGCCGCCCGAGGCGACGGGTGCGTCGTAGGATTGTCGGTCGTGAGTAATTTTAAGAAGACCGCGTACACCGTCCACGTGCGCGACCTGATCCGCCGGCCTGGCGAGATGCGGGAGCACGAGCTCGAGATCCCGGTCACCGAGCAGTTCGGTGAGGGGATCGTGGCCGTGCGCGTCGGCACCACGCTCGACGCGAGCGTGCGCGTGGAGTCCGTTCACGAGGGGATTCTGGTCTCCGCAGAGGTGCGCGGAGACGCCGATGGGGAGTGCAGCCGATGCCTCACGGAGATCTCTGTGCCTGTCGATGTCGAGTTCCAGGAACTTTTCGCGTATTCTTCTGACGAAGCTTTCGACTATGAGGTTCACGATGACCACGTGGATCTTGAACCTCTGGTCAGGGATACGGTTGTTTTGTCACTCCCGTTCCAGCCGGTATGCCGGCCGGACTGCCCGGGCCTCGACCCTGTCACGGGGGAGCGGCTGGCTGATCTTCCCGAGTACGAACCCGAGATTCCGGCGGACCCCCGTTGGTCCGCGCTCGCCGGTTTGACTCAGGAGAGCAGTGGGGCCGCAGAGCCCGGAGCTTCCGCAGACAACGACGCGAGCACGCAGGCCCGCGCCGAATCCGACTAGCAGGTAGAGAAGAGATACATCATGGCTGTTCCCAAGAGGAAGAAGTCCCGCTCGAACACGCACTCGCGTCGCTCGCAGTGGAAGGCCGAGGTCCCCACCCTGGTCAAGACCATCGAGGGTGGCAAGGTCGTCTACAGCCTCCCCCACCGTGCCAAGGTCGTCGAGGACTCCGCGGGCACCGCACTGTTCCTCGAGTACAAGGGCCGCAAGGTCGCCGACGTCTAACGACGCCGCGCACCACCCGGTGACACAGAAATCGGCCGCACCCGCGAAGAGCGCGGTACTGACCAGCGACGACCGGTCGCGTCTGGAGACCACGCTCGGCGTGAGTCTCGATACGGAGCTCGTGCAGCTCGCGTTGACGCACCGGTCGTTCGCGTTTGAGAACGGCGGCGTGCCGCACAACGAGCGTCTCGAGTTCCTCGGCGACTCGATCCTCGGTCAGGCCGTCACGGTGATGCTCTACACGGAGTACCCCGAGCTGAGCGAGGGAGATCTCGCCAAGCGCCGGGCCAGCCTCGTATCGACGGTCGCCCTCGCCGAGGTCGCGCGTGGACTCGGACTCGGCCAGTACGTCTTCCTCGGTCGCGGCGAAGAACTCACCGGCGGACGCGACAAGGCGTCCATCTTGGCCGACACGGTCGAAGCGCTCATCGGAGCCGTTTATCTGGGCACCGGCCCCGCCGAGGCGACGGCGCTCGTGCTCCGACTCGTCGCTCCGCTCAAGGCCGACCCGCTGCGTTTCGGTGCGTCGATGGATCCGAAGACGAGCCTGCAGGAGGCCGCCGCCGTACGCGGGGCCCCCGCGCCCGTCTACACGATCAGCAGCACGGGCCCCGATCACAACAAGGTGTTCGTCGCGACCGTCTCGGTCGGCGAACTCGTCAGCGCCACCGGCGAGGGCACCAGCAAGAAATACGCCGAGATGGCGGCTGCGCTCGAAGCGTGGACCCGCCTCACCCGAGCCTGAAGGTCGGCCTGGCCGTGCCCGAACTCCCCGAAGTCGAAGTCGTCCGTTCCGGACTCGAACCCGCCGTGACCGGCGCGCTCGTCTCGGGTATCGAGGTGATGGATGCACGATCACTGAAGCGCCACGTGAATCCGTCGGGCGAGTTCACCACGCTCCTGCTCGGCCATCGCTTCCTCGGCGCCGCGCGGCGGGGCAAATTCCTCTGGCTGCCGGTCTCGACCGAGCGCACGCTCCTCGTACACCTCGGCATGAGCGGCCAGGTGCTGCTGCGACGAGCGGATGCGGCGCTCGAGAAGCAGCTGCGCATCCGGATCCTGCTGGAGCATCCTGAGCACGGCGAGCTGGCGCTGCACTTCGTCGATCAGCGCATCTTCGGGTCGATGGCGGTCGACTCGCTCGCCCTCACACCCGACGGTCGACCCGGCGGTTTCGCGGGCGACGCGCGGCCCGGGGCCGAGTGGCTGGCCCGCATCCCGTCGCAGGTCGCCCACATCGCGCGGGATCCGATGGATCCGGACTTCGACGTCGCCGCTCTGGTGACGGCTCTCGCGAAGCGGAGCAGCGGCGTCAAGAGGGTCCTCCTCGACCAGACGACGGTCAGCGGCATCGGCAACATCTACGCCGACGAGTCGCTGTGGGCGGCGCAGATCCACCCCGAGCAGCCGGCGTCCTCTCTGGGCGAGGCGCGCATCCGCCGACTGTTCGCGGAGGTGCGTTCGGTTCTCGAGCGTGCTCTGGCGGAGGGCGGCACGAGTTTCGACGCGCAGTACGTGAACGTCAACGGAGCGTCGGGCTACTTCTCGCACAGCCTGAACGCTTACGGACAGACGGGTAAGCCGTGCCCGCGATGCGGCGCTGCGATCGAGCGCGCGCCGTGGATGAACCGCTCGTCGCACTTCTGCCCGCACTGCCAGGTGCTGCGCCCCGCCTGAGCTGCAATCCCTCCCGCGAGATGCCTCTTATGCACGCGACACGCCGCACACAGTGTGCATAAGAGGCATCTCGCGGGGCGGCTGTGCCGCGCGCGTGTCAGGCAGCGGCTGCTTCCGCCTCCGCCTTGGCCGGGGTGTGCTTGACATGGCCCGTGACGTGGCCGATCAGGGCCGCGACCACGGTGATGAACGCGGCGATGCCGAGGCCCAGCGCAAGGCTCACGTTCAACGCCAGCGCACCGACTCCCGCGCCGGCGCCGATCAGTATCACGGCGGCGAGGCGGCGGAACCACGGCTGGCCGTGACCGCCACCGAGGCGCGAATCCGCCGCCAAGCCGGTGATGGTCGAAGTGACCACCACGGTCGTCACATCCTTCACCGCGAGATGGCGGGCGGTGGCGGCCTGCAGGCCCATCACCAAGCCGAGGGTCGCCGTCACCGAGAGCGCCAGTGGCTCTGGATGCTCGGGCACAACGGCGAGGACGATGGCGAGCGCGGCCATCACGACCCCCACGATCGTGAACAGGATCGTCGAGCGGTGCGTCCAGCCGACCTTGACGGGGCGCAGCACGCGTCCGCCGATCGCGGCACCGAGCATAAAGCCCGCCAGAGCGAGGATCGGGCCGATGATCGGCAGGTCGTCCGCGCCGGCGAGAGCCATACCGAGGATCACGACGTTGCCCGTCATGTTGCCGGTGAACACGCGGTCGAGGCCGAGGTAGCCGACGGCGTCGATGATGCCGGTCGAGAAGGTGAGCGCGAGCATGAGTCCGAGGTGGACGCCGGTCTGGTTGCGGCGCATTTTTCCGAGCACGGTGATGGTCCGATCGGTCGTGAGGGAGCGGAGGGAGGGCCGACGTTTCGTGCAGGTAACCGTCGATTTCGGCCGTGCTAACAATGCCATGAAGGCCGCCGCACCCGTCTGGGGGCCGTCGGCGAACGGCTAGCCTCGGAGGCGACGACGACGGGAAGGACGCCTCCGATGAGCTTGGCCGAATGGGTACTGCAGCCCGGGGAGCAGGTGGCGGCGGATGCCGACTACCTGCCCGCGACCCTCGATACCGTGCTCTGGGGCCGCCTGCCGTGCGCCTCCGATCGTGTCGTTCTCACGGTCGATTCCGGCGCCGAGGTCACGATCGACACGCTGAGTCACGAAGGTGTGCTGGAGGACCAGGGCCGCGATCCGCGGGCGTTCTTCGGCGCGCACGGCGTGCACAGCGACGGGGTGCTCGCGGATGCGGTCGCGCTCGCAGCCTCGTCGTACCGGCGCGACCCGGCGACGGACGGACCGCACGTGGTGACCGGTCCGATCGCTGTGCGCGGCGCGCGTCCGGGTGATGTGCTCAAGCTCACCCTCCTCGAGGCGACGCCGCGGGTGCCGTACGGTGTGATCTCGAACCGGCACGGACGCGGAGCGTTGCCGGGGGAGTACCCGCTGGGCCCGGGCAGCTACAGCGCCTTCGCATCGGTCGAGGACGCGCCCGACGGTTCGCAGCGCGGCGTGCTGCCGCTGGTTCTCGGGGGCGAGAAGGTCGCGCGGTTCCCGCTGCGCCCGTTCCTCGGCATCATGGGTGTCGCCGTCGCCGGGGACGTGCGTCCGCACTCGGTGCCACCAGGCCCTTTCGGCGGCAACATCGACATCAGCCTGCTCACGGCGGGCACGACGCTGTATCTGCCGGTGCAGGTGCCGGAGGCGCTCGCCTACGTGGGCGACCCACACTTCGCGCAGGGTGACGGCGAAGTGGCTCTAACGGCGATGGAGGCGTCGCTGCGCGTTCGAGTGCGCTTCGAGGTGTTGCCGAGGGCGGAGGCGGTCGCCGCTTTCGGCGAGCTCACCGGTCCGCTGGGCGAGACCAGCGAGTTCCTCGTGCCGACGGGCATGGACGCCGACCTCGACGTCGCGGTGCAGAACTGCGTTCGCGCCGCGATCGCGCTCCTGCAGGCGCGCTACGGGATGGACCCGAGCCAGGCCTTCGCCTACCTCAGCGCCGCCACCGACTTCAACATCTCGCAGGTCGTCGACCTCGTGAAGGGCGCGCACGCACGGATCCGGGTGAGCGATTTTGACTGAGCCGACCGTTACCACCAGTGTCGTCGGCGAGCTGCCCGACGGCCTGATCGCCGCCTTCGACGCCTACGAAGCGGCGCTGGCGGCCGATGACGTGCCGGCGTTGGCCGATGCCTTCGCGCTCGGCGCTGCGACCCTGCGTGGTGATGCGAGCGGGCTGCTCGTGGGCCACGACGCCATCACGGCGTTCCGCGGCCGGCGGGGCGGCGCCCCAGCGCGCGCAATAGTCGAGTTGCATGTACGGGTGCTGACGGATGATCGAGCGCTCGTGGTCTCGGTGAACGCCCCGCGAGCGGGCGGACGCGGGCTCGTCACCCAGCTGTGGTCGCGAGCGTCCGGCAGTTGGCAGGTCGAGGCCGCACAGGTCGGAGCTCCGGCGCCGGCGGTGAACCCCAGCATCTGGCGCGTGATCGGCTCGCCACTCGTCACCCCGACCGGTTCTGGCCCGCTCGACGGGCTGACCGTCGCCGTCAAGGATCTCTTCGCTCTCGAGCACTTCGCGATCGGTGCGGGAATCCCCGCCTACCTCGCGGACGCGGATGTTCAGACGCGCACGGCACCCGCGCTCGCGGCCCTGCTCGCCGCCGGCGCCGCCGTCCGCGGGATCGCGCAGACCGACGAGTTCGCGTACAGCATCGCGGGGCGCAACTCCGGGTACGGCACCCCGCCCAACGCGGCGGTGCCGGGCGCGATCCCGGGCGGGTCGTCGAGCGGTCCCGCATCCGCTGTCGCGCTCGGCCACGCCAGCATCGGCCTCGCCACCGATACCGCCGGCTCGATCCGCGTGCCGGCGTCCTACCAGGGGCTGTGGGGCATCCGCACGAGTCACGGCGCCGTGAGCGTCGAGGGCCTGCTTCCGCTCGCTCCGAGCTTCGACACCGTCGGCTGGCTGACGCGCGACGCGTCGACGCTGGCCTCGGTCGCTGCCGCGAGTCTGCCGGAGGACACGGCGGCGCCGGCGCCCGGATTCGTCGTCGACGAGGCGCTGCTCGCCGCGGCAGCTCCCGAGGTGCGCGCCGCTTTCGTCGCCACGATCGAAGCGCTCGTCTCCTCCGGAGCGATCACCGCGCCCGAGGCCGTCGACCTCGGCCCGCTGCCCGAGCTGTTCGAGGCCTTCCGTCTGGTGCAGGCCGCCGAGGCCTGGCAGAGCGACGGTGAATGGATCACCGCGCATCCAGGTCGACTCGCGCCCGACGTGCAGTCGCGTTTCGATGTCGCGGCGACCATCGACGACGATACGGTCGAGCGGATGCGCGCGCGGCTGGCGGAGTACCGCGCGGCCCTCGACGAGGCGATCGGTGGGCGCATCCTGCTGCTGCCTTCTGCATCCTCGCCCGCTCCGTCGCTGACCGCATCCGCCGCTGAGATCGACGCGGCACGAACGGGCACGCTGAGGATGACCTGCGTCGCCGGCATCGGCGGGTATCCCGCCGTCTCCGCACCGCTGATGCGGGTCGGTAGGGCGCCCGTGGGCCTCTGCCTGGTCGGCCCGCGCGGCTCCGACCAGGCCCTCATCGCTCTGGCGGCCTCGCTCTGAGGCACTGGTTGCCTGGGCAGCGTGGGACGCAGCGACAATCCGCTGGACGCGCATCGCGAAACACGCGTGAAACAGATGTTGCAGTAGTCTGAGTTCACTGAAACAGGCTTTTCGCCGACTGAAGGAGTGATTCCCCATTTCGACCGTGCACCCGTCGTCGATCCGCGCCCTCCCGATCAACCCGCCGCCCCGGCTGCTGATGGGTCCCGGGCCCATCAACGCCGATCCGCGAGTGCTCCGGGCGATGTCGGCCCAGCTCGTCGGGCAGTACGACCCGGCGATGACCGCCTACATGAACGAGACGCAGGCGCTGTACCGCGAGGTGTTCGTCACCGACAACGAGCACACCCTGCTGGTCGACGGCACCAGCCGCGCGGGGATCGAGGCTGCGCTGGTCTCGATGATCGAGCCCGGCGACAAGGTCCTCGTGCCGGTCTTCGGCCGGTTCGGCCACCTGCTCCGCGAGATCGCTGAGCGGTGCGGAGCCGAGGTGCACATCATCGAGGTGCCGTGGGGCCAGGTGTTCACCACCGCGGCGATCGAGGCGGCCATCGAGAAAGTGCGGCCGAAGATCCTCGCTGTGGTGCACGGCGACACCGCGACCACCATGGCCCAGCCGCTCGAGGGCCTCGGCGAGATCTGCGAGCGCAACGGCGTGCTGTTCTACACCGATGTCACCGCCTCCCTCGCCGGCAACACCTTCCACACGGATGCGTTGGGTCTCGACGCCGTGTCGGCCGGCTTGCAGAAGTGCCTCGGCGGCCCGTCCGGCTCGAGCCCCGTCACCTTCTCCGAGAAGGCCGTCGCCGTCATCAACGCGCGCAAGTCGATCGAGGCAGGCATCCGCTCGGAGGGCGACGAGGTCAGCGCCTTCCCGGTGCGCTCGAACTACTTCGACATGGGCATGATCTTCGACTACTGGGGCGCGAAGCGCCTCAACCACCACACCGAGGCGACCAGCATGCTCTACGGCGCGCGCGAGTGCGCCCGCCTGCTCGTCGAGGAAGGCATCGAGAACGCCGTCGCCCGGCA
Source organism: Microbacteriaceae bacterium VKM Ac-2855 (assembly GCA_013204985.1). GTDB lineage: Bacteria > Actinomycetota > Actinomycetes > Actinomycetales > Microbacteriaceae > Rathayibacter. Next base: position 37,527 of record JABMLG010000009.1, on the reverse strand, counting down.
CGCCGTGCACGGAACGGCGATGCTGCACGGTGTGCAGGGCCTGGGCCTGAAGGTCTTCGGCGACCTCGAGTTCAAGATGAACAACGTGGTCGCGGTGCACATCCCGGATTCGGTGAACGGCGACGCGGTGCGGTCGGCGATGCTGGACGATTTCGGCATCGAGATCGGCACGTCCTTCGGGCCGCTGCACGGCAAGGTGTGGCGCATCGGCACGATGGGGTACAACGCCCGCATCGACGCGGTCCTCACGACCCTCGCCTCCCTCGAGGCGGTCCTGCGCCGTGCCGGCGCGACCATCACGGCCGGCGGCGGTGTCGGCGCCGCGTACGAGATCTACCAGGATGCGAGCCTCGAGGTCACCGGAGGCCTGTCGTGACCAGCGTCGTCACCGCTGGGGAGATCATGGACCGCTGCGAGCGGCTCGCTCTCGTCTCGAGCACCCGCGGCGCCATCGAGCGCGTCTACCTCTCGCCCGAGCACGCCCGCGTCAACGCGATGGCCGCTGCGTGGATGATCGAGGCCGGTATGTCGACGTGGCAGGACGCCGCCGGCAACCAGTGCGGGCGCTACGAGGGCACCGGACCCGATGCGCCGGCTCTGTTGCTCGGCTCGCACCTCGACACCGTGCCGAACGCCGGTAAGTACGACGGCATCCTCGGCGTGATGCTCGCGATCGCGGTCGTCTCGCGGTTGAACGCCGCGGGCACGCGCTTCCCGTTCGCGGTCGAGGTGATCGCGTTCGGCGATGAGGAGGGCACCCGCTTCGGCACCGCGCTGCTCGGGTCGCGCGCCGTCGCGGGCACCTGGGACAAGCACTGGATGGAGCTCGAGGACAAGAACGGCGTCTCGCTCGTCGAGGCGTTCAAGGCGTTCGGTCTCGACCCGTCGAAGGTCCTCAGCGCCGCCCGTTCGAAGGCGGACACCCTCGGATACCTCGAGGCGCACATCGAGCAGGGGCCGTACCTCGAGGAGGCGGATCGTGCCCTCGGCGTCGTCTCCTCGATCGCCGGCGCCCGACGGTTCGCGCTCACGCTCACGGGCAAGGCCGGCCACGCCGGGGGCGTGCCCTTCAACCGCCGCCGCGACGCCCTGGCCGGAGCCGCGGAGGCGGTGCTCACCATCGAGCGGCTCGCCCGAGACAACGGCTGCATCGCCACCGTCGGTCGGTTGCAGGCGTTCCCGGGGGCGGTCAATGTGATCCCGGGTCGTGTGGACTTCAGCCTCGATCTCCGCGCCGAGTTCGACGCGGCACGCGATCGGGTCTGGAGCGAGATCCAGGCCGAGATCCTGCGCACCTGCCAGCGGCGCAAGCTGAGCTTCACCGTGGAGGAGACGCACAGCGCGCCGGCCGTGGTCGCATCGGATGCGCTGCAGGACGTCATCCGCGCCGGTATCGTCTCGACCGGTGACGAGGACCCGATGGTGCTGTTCTCGAAGGCCGGGCACGACGCGATGGCCATCGCCGATCTCACCGACTACGCGATGCTTTTCATCCGATGCGAGGGCGGCGTCAGCCACCACCCGGAGGAGAACGTGACGGAGGAGGACGTCGCCGTCTCGCTCGACGCGTTCGAGGCCGCCGTGCACGCTTTCGCGGCCGCGCACTAGAGCCATGGAAGCCGTGACGATGGACATCGGCCAACGCATCGACGTCAGCTACGGCGAGCTGTCGCGGCAGGAGCAGCGCGCGGCCGACTTCATCCTCGACCACCTCGGCGATCTCGCCGTGTACAACGCGACCGAGCTCGCGCAGCACAGCGGCGTCTCGAAGGCGACCGTGTCGCGGCTGTTCCGCCGGCTCGGCTTCTCGAACTCGCAGGAGGTTCGCGAGCACGCACGAACGTTGCGCAGCGAAGGGGTACCGATCGGTGCCGGCGCGACGGTCCTCTCGACTCACAGCGAACAGGAGGCGGCCAATCACGCGAAGATGATCGCCGGGCTCGAGAACGGCCGGCTCGAGAAGGCCGTGAGTCTGATCGCCGAAGCACGCGAGGTCGCGGTGATCGGCCTGCGCAACAGTTACCCGATCGCATTGCACCTGCGCCAGCAACTCGCCCAGGCGCGCGAGCGGGTAAGGCTCGCGCCACAGCCGGGTCAGTCGCTGGGGGAGGACGTCGTCGCCCTCGAGGCGAACGACGTGGCGGTCGTCGTCGGTTTCCGCCGCCGGCCCGCGTCGTTCGCCTCGATCGTGCACGCGCTCGGCGACCGCGGCGTCCCCGTCGTGCTGATCGCCGACGGTCAGGCGCGGCGGTACACCGAACACGTTTCGACGTGGCTCGAGTGCCCGGTCGACAGCGTCTCGGCATTCGACAGTTACTCGGCGGCGATGAGCCTGGCCAACCTGTTGGCGGCCGGGGTGCTCAGCGCGAACCCGCGCGATGCCCGTGAGCGGATCGCCGGGATCACGACGCTGTACGACGAACTCGGCGAACTGGAGGAACGACGATGACGTCGCTGCTCGACGGTGCGGTCACCCCGACCGAACTGATCCTCGACCACGCGCGTCGCCGCGTCGGCGCGGGTCTACCCGAGCAGGCGGCATCGTGCGCGGTGAGACTCATCAGCCCGACCTGCGGAGATGTCATCTCACTCGCGCTCGTCGTGTCGAATGAGGGCACGCGCGTCGCCTGGGAGGGCCGCGGTTGCGAGGTGTCGCAGGCGAGTGCATCCATGCTCGCCGAGCTCTCGCCTGACCTCGCGACGATCGCGCGTTTTCTCGAGGGGATGCGCGACCGCACGCCGGTCACGGGGCTCGGCGATGCCGAAGCGCTGCTCTCGTTGGCGGGCAACCCCGTGCGGGCGAAGTGTGCAACGCTCGCGTGGCGCGCCGCGGCCGAGGCGTGGGAGACGGAGTCGTGAGCGCGCTCGCCCGCGCGTCAGCGGTCGACGTCGTCGCCGGATTCGAGGTCGCCGCATTCGATGAGACGCGCCCCGTGAGCGCGCAGGTAGTCGCGCGCGCCGGTGTCTCCGGTCAGCTCTGCCGTCAGCGCGGCCCAGTGCGCTCGGCCGATCAACACCGGATGCCCGGGGCGACCCCCGTGAGTCGCCTGCGCGAGGTCGGTGGGTCCTTTCGCATCCGCCAGCACGCGCCGCGCCGCCGGGATCGTCGCCGTCGGCAGGTCGACCAGGGTCACCAGCACGGCCTCTGCCTCGCGCGCGCCCGCGGCATCGATGCCCGCCCGCAGCGCGGCGGATGCTCCCGTGGTCCAGTCCGTCACCACCACGACCTGAGCGCTGGCCGGCACCAGCGCGCTCGCCTCGTCGGCCCCGGCCCCGAGCAGCACCACCACGTCGGCGCACCCCGCACCGCGCATCCGCTCGACTGCGAGAACGAGCCAGGGCGTGCCGTCCTCGGCGCGACGGAGCGCCTTCGGACCCCCCGCGCGCCGACCGGCGCCGGCAGCGAGCACGAGTCCGATCACGGTCATCGCCCCATCGTACGAAGTCGCTGAGGTGCGCGGGCCCGATCCCGTCGCATCCAGCCGATCCGTGTCACCACCCGAGACCCCGACGAAGAGAATGGCCCGACACCCCATGACGCACCCCACCGACGCCGAGCTCCGCACCGGCCTGCTCGCTTGCCTCGCCGTGCCACGCTGGGTCGACGACGTAACCCGACGCGCCCCTTACTCCTCCCTCGACGCGCTGATCGATGTCGCACGATCCGCGGCGTCCCCGCTGTCGCCCGCCGAGGTCGACGAAGCTCTCGCCGATCATCCGCGTATCGGCGAGAAGCACGCCGGTGCTGGGCGATCCTCCGCCTTCTCCGCCTCCGAGCAGGCCAGCAGCCAGTCGAGCGACGAGATGCTCGCCGCCGCCCTGCTCGACGGCAACCGTGCCTACGAGCAGCGCTTCGGCCGCGTCTTCCTCATCCGCGCTGCCGGCCGTTCGCGTGCCGAGATCCTGGCGGAGCTGCACCGCCGGCTCGAACTCGACGACGAGACGGAGTCGTTCGTGGTCGGCTCCGAGCTGCGCGAGATCGCACTGTTACGCATCCGCAGCCTGTTCGCGCCGGCCTTCGACGACGCATCCGCTGCCCGGCCCACCGAGGAGAAGACCGAATGAGCCCGCACCGCAGCCACGTCACCACGCATGTCCTCGACGCGGTCTCAGGTCGGCCGGCGGCCGGGGTCCCGGTCGAGCTGTCCGCCAAGCTCGGGGCAGGGTGGGAGGTCCTCGCGACGGCCGTGACGGACGCCGACGGCCGCGTCGGCGACTTCGGCCCCGAGGCGCTGGAGGCCGGCATCTACCGGGTGGTGTTCGACACGGAGGCGTACTTCTCGGCGACCGCGCAGACGGGTTTCTACCCCGAGGTCTCGATCAGTTTCGAGCTGGCGGATGAGCGCGCGCACTACCACATTCCGCTGCTGCTGAGCCCGTTCGCGTACTCGACGTATCGCGGGAGCTGACGTGCAATTGCAGGACGTCTTCGATGCGCCGCAGCTGCGCATCCGCTCGCTGTACACGGCGCCGGGCACCCTCGCGCAACTCGTGAACTGGACCTACACGACCGATCTGCTCGACCCGCGTCGCTACCTCACCCGCGGACAGCTCGTGATGACCGGCCTGATGTGGCGCCGGACGGCGAAGGACAGCGAGGCGTTCGTCGCCGCGATCGCGGAGTCCGGCGCCGTCGCGTTGCTGGCCGGCGAAGGACTCTACGGTTATGTTCCGGACGATGTGCTCGAAGCCTGCCGGGCGCACGGCTTGTCACTGTTCGCCGTGCCGGCCGATGTCTCGTTCGCCTCGATCACCGCTTACATCTCGAACACGATGGCCAGCGATCGCGTGGCGCGGCTCACCGCCTCGCTGGTGCGCCAGCGCGAGCTGTTGACCGAGGTGTACAAGGGACAGCTGCTCGATGACCTGATCTCGCGAACGTCGACCGAACTCGGGCGTCCGGTCTGGATCCTCACGGCGACGGGGCGCCTGGTCGTCGACCCGGTCGAGCCGCTCGGCTTGGGGGATGTGGAACTCATCACCTCGGCTGCGCTGCGGGCGACGCAGGTACCGGTGACGGTGACGGATGCGCGCGGCCAGACGCTGTCGATCTTCGTGATCGCGGGCGCGGAGGAGCACCGCGCCACCGCCTGGTTCCTGGTGCTGGCGGGCGACTGGAACGAGTGGCATCCGTCGATCCTCGACAGCGCCACCGAACTGGCCGCTGTCGCCGGGCTCTACAGAGTGCAGCGCAACGGAGAGGCGTTCGGCTGGAGCACCATGGCCGACCGATTGATCGAACTGATCGACGCCGACAGCGAGCAGCCCGAGACCGCCGTCTACCTGCGTCAGGGCGGCTTGAGCAGCGAGGGCCGCCTGATCGTGATCGCGGCCGCGTTCGAGGGCCGACCCGATCTGCAGTCGCTAGCGATCTGGCTGCTGGCGGATGCGATGGCGCACCTGGCCAGACCTGTCGTCGGCAAGGACCGGGACGGTCGAGCGGTCGCGGTGATCCCCGCCGACGCGACCGATTCGATCCCGACCGGGGCGGATCCGCTCGCCGTTGTGACATCGGCGTTGCGCCGCGCCGGGGCGGGGCTCGGCGCCGACGTGCTCCGGGTGGGTACCAGCCCGGCGTCGGGCCTCGGCGAGCTGGGCGGCGCGCTGCGTTCCGCACGGTACGCGATGCTGCTGCCGGCGCCGGAGGGGGCGGACTCGGCCGTTCGGATCAACGACTCGGAGGACGTGACCAGTTCGGTGCAGCTGCTTTCTGCGGTACCCGACCATCTGCGCATCGTGTTCGTCGAGCTCGTGCTCGGCAAACTCGTCGAGCACGACGCGCGCTACAACTCCGCGCTGCTGTCGACCCTCGGCGCCTTCCTCGACTGCGGCGGTTCGTGGGTGCGCACCGCCGAACAGACGCACCTCCACCTCAACACCGTCCGCTACCGCATCGCCCGCGTCGAAGAGCTCACGGGCCGCGACCTCTCGGTCACCGCCGATCGCGCCGACCTCTATCTCGCCCTCCAACTGGTCTGAGCCCGCTGTCCTCTCTCGGGTTGCCGTTTCTTTGACGCCGCCCTCTTCGGGTTGCCGTTTCTTTGACGTCCCCGTCAAAGAAATGGCAACCCTAGAACGGGAAGCCGACCGGCGGCTTCCACCCACCAGCGATCAGCGCTGCAGCGACGCGAGCCACCGTCTCATGCGGCCTATCGAAAAGGTCTTCTTTGACGACCTTCACGTGTTGCCAGTCGTCCTCCTGAATACGCAGCAGCCTCGCTGCGTCGTGAGTTCGCTGCTCCGCAGTCGCTTCGTGCCATGCACCGTCGTACTCCGCGATGGTGCGGTACTCGGGCCAGTGCTGATCGGGACGCGCGAGAAACATCCCATCGGACCGGTTGACGTTGCGGTTCAGGATCGGCTCCGGTAGCCCGGCACGGACGAGCAGGAGACGAAGCCGTGTCTCCATGGGGGACTCGCTCCCCGTCCGAGATTGTCTCCAGGCGCTTTCGAGCACCCCGTGTCGAGGACCTCGGTACACACCAGCTCTCTCGGCTAGATCCTCGCGGTAGTAACGCGGGCGAGTGTCGCCGAACGCAGGCTTCAGAACCAACGCGTCGGCGATGACGATCAGCTCGTCCAAGGGAAGCATCGAGGCCAGCATGCACCACGTCGAGAGCGGATCCGCCAGCCGGAGTCCGCGGACCTCGACGACATTCAACCGCGTGACCTTCGATTGGTGGCCGACGACGCCGGGACGTCGCATGGCTCGTGTCGGATGCAATCCGGAGACGTGCAGATCGTCGTGCGGGTACCAGAAGGGGAGACCCCAGAGAGCAGCGCACGTGGTGTGCGAGAAGAACTGCTTCGGCGACATGATCAATGCGAGCGTCTCGCAGCGCTCTCGGAGCGTCTCCGGGATGAACGTCGTCCGCACTCCGCGATGCGGGCGGAAATAGTCGGCGCCGTGCACGGACCGCCAGGGCAGTTCGAGGTCGCGGAATTCGGATGCGCGGAAAGGCTCGGTCAATCGCCCACCGCTCAGATCGCTCGTCATCGCCACATCGTGGCGGACATCGCACGAGCGCCTCCGAAGTTATCCACAGGGGCGTTGATGGGTTGCCGTTTCTTTGACGACGCAGTCGTCAAAGAAACGGCAACCCAGAACGGCCTACAGGGCGCGGCCCTGCACGTGGACGGCGGCGATGGCGGGTTCGCGCAGGGCCATGAGGAGGGCGAAGAGCGTCTGCGAGGTGGCCATGGCCTCGTCCTCGGCGCGGATGCCCCGCGAGAGCACCGCGGCGAGCGGTTCCCAGCGATCGGGCTCGATGCGCAGGAAGTCCGCGTCCTTGCCCAGGTCGAAGTTGCCGAAGCGGTGCTCCATGTCGAGAGCGCGAGCGCCCGCCAAAGTTCCGGTGAAGAGCAATTCGGCCGGTGACACGGCCACCCCGTCGTCACCGGATTCGGAGATGTGCACCTTGTACACGTCGTTCAGCACTCGCGAGAGCAGCCATTCGTCGCCGCCACCCATATCCGAGCCGAGTGCGATGTTCACCCCGGCCGCGACCGTGCGCTTCCACGGCATCGTCCCGGATCCGAGGAACTGCTGCGACGTGGGGCAGTGCGCGATCGACGTGCCGGTCTCGGCCATCCGCGCGAGTTCGGCGTCTTGGCAGTGCACGGCGTGGGCCAGGATGGAGCGCCGACCGAGTAGGGACGATCCGCCGACCTTCGAACCGGCGAGGAACCTGCCGTCGTACGTGTCGAGGTACGAGTCGACCTCGTACATCGACTTCACGACGGCGATCTCACCGTTTCCCGGTCGATTGTTCTCGTTCAGATGCGAGTGGAAGTACACGCCGCGCCCGCGGACGTCGTCGTACAGTTCACCGAGTGCCGCGAGTGTCTGCCGCGTGACCGAGAGCGAGAACCGAGGCACGACCGCGACCTGCAGCAGCGCCGTCGCCGCATCGCCCGTGTCGACAGCGTGCCAGCGTTCGATCTCCTCCGAGACGAGGCGGATCGCATCCGCTTCACTCGTCAACAGAGGCGCAGCGGACGCGGATCCGCTGGTCTGCACCCCGCGTCCGCTCACCAGCCGCAGGCCGGCCGCCTGCGTCTCTTCGAAGAGTGCGTCCTGCGCACAGGGGAAGGCGGAACCGAAGACCATCGCCGCCGTCGTGCCCGCCTGCACGCGGTGCCGCGTGAACTCCTTCGCCGCAGCGCGCGCGAAGTCGTCGTCGGCGAGCCGTGCCTCCGCCGGGAAGATGCAGTTCTCCAACCATTCCAGCAGCTGGCCGCCGCCGTAGGCATCCGTGGAGTAGGTCTGCGGATAGTGGATGTGCGTGTCGACGAACCCCGGGATCAGGTACGCGGAGCCGTCGCCCGTAACGGGCCACGAGCTGTAGTCGGCGGGCAGCGCCGCGTACGGCCCGACCCAGACGATGGTTCCGGCTTCATCGACGACGAGGGCGCCATCGGGCACCGAGACGAGATTCTGTTCGGCCTCGGAGACGGACCCGGACCCCGCGATGTGGAAGACATGCCCGCGGTGCACCCCTGCCCGGGACGCCGTGACGGGGCTCATACGAGCCCCGTGTAGGCACGCCACGCCGGACCGGCGTCGGGCGCGTCGTCGCGAGTGACGGTCGCCTGGATCAGCCCGTACGGCCGGTCGTCGGCGTGGAAGACCTCGTTGTTGTTCTCGAGCCCGAACGGCGCCAGATCGTAAACGAAGTGGTGCTTGTTCGGCGCCGAGAACACGATCTCGGCGATGATCGGGAACTCCTCCAGGACCGCCTTGCCCATCATGTAGAGCGTCTGCTGCAATGCCAAGGACTGCACGGTGGCGAACTGCTTCACCATCGCCGTCTTGATGCCGTCGTAGGTCGCCTGCCAGTCGATGCCGCCGAAGTCCTGGTCGGTCGGCGCGAAGCGCCACTTCGCCACGAGCGAAGTCGCCATGACCCGGTCGGTCGTCGGCACCAGAACGGTGTACTCGTCCTCGAGGAAGCCGTGGAACTCCGACCCGGTCGACTTGAGCAGCACGAGGTCTTTCAGGCCACCGGTGACCCAGGTCTTCTTCGCGTCTCCCTTTCCCTCGACGGTGATCGAGGCGAGACGCACCTCTTGGCCCGAGCGCAGCCACGTGTGGTCGTGCTCGACGCCGTCGACGATCGCGCGTTCCCAGGCGAACTCCTCGATCTCGATGCGAGCTCCCTCGACGGGCTCGACGTCGTCGATGTAGTGGTTCGCCAGAGCTAGACCGTAGTCCTCGATGTTCTCCAGACCCTTCGACTTCGCGAACGCATATGCGATCTGCTTCTGCGTGTCGGTGGGCAGGATCGCGCTCTGGTCGCCGACCAGGTGCGCCGCCGAGAAGTCGCCGCGCAGGGCGCTCGAGACGTTGATGTCGTGGATCTCGTGCCGGGGGGAATCCCGGTAGATGCGCACGACGCGGTTCTCGGCCTTCCCGTACTGGTTGGCTCCGAGGATGATCGACATGGCTTGCTCCTGGTGTTCGAGAGGCGGTTGCTGGTGTTGAAGTCGGTCGAGCGGCTGTCTGCCGAGTGACGGGTGCGTCCCCTGTAACGCGCAGATCAGGGACGCCGTGCCGGTTGGAGACCCTCGTGCGGGCTGCGTTCGGGCAGTCCTCTTGAGCCTCGGGATCAGGATGCCCAGGTCGAAGCGTCGACTTCTGCCCCCGGAGCCCCAGAATCTCTGAAGCATTTTCCTCAGTGTTGTGCGATCGGTCGAAATCGGTGCGCTGCCCGGGCGGAATTTACCTGCCCTTAATAAACCGAAAACAATAAGGCGGCGTCGGCGGATGCGGCTCCGCACGTGCGCATCCGCTGTCTGCACGACCGGTCGAACGCACGATCAGGGGCGCTGCAGCAACCGGCCGATCGGCGAGGCCGCGTTCGGCTGCACGAGCACGCCGCCGACCCAGGTCGCCGAGATCGCGCCGTGCACGACCGAGCCGTCGTAGGCGCTGACCTTGTTCTTGTGCGCGAGCTGCTCGACGCTGACCCGCACTTCGGCGTCGGGATCGAAGGCGACGATGTCCGCATCCGCGCCCGCTCGCAGCAGGCCCTTCTGCGGCAGTCCGACGAAGGCGGCCGTGCCGGTCGACATCCACGCGATCACCTGCTCGAGGGGGATGCCGCGCTGCTTGGCGCCGGTCCACACGGCACGGAAGCTCAATTCGAGGCCCGAGATCCCGCCCCACGCCAGGCCGAAGTCGCCGTCGTGGGCGAACTTCAGTTCTTTCGTCGAGGGTGAGTGGTCGGAGGCGATGATGTCGATCGTGCCGTCGAGAAGCGCGGCCCAGAGCAGTTCGCGGTTCGCCTCGTCGCGGATCGGCGGGCAGCACTTGTACTGGGTCGCCCCGTCGGGGATGCTCTCCTCGTCGAAGGTGAGGTAGTGCGGGCAGGTCTCGGCGGTGAGAGGAAGGCCCTCGGCCTTCGCCTCACGGATGAGGGCGAGGGCGTCCGCGGAGGAGAGGTGCAGAATGTGTGCCCGCACGCCGGTCTCGCGGACCGCCTCGATCACGTGAGCGATCGCTGCCTTCTCGGCCTGCTGCGGGCGTGAGCGTACGAACGCCGGGTAGGAGACGCCGCCGTCGTTCTCGGAGGCGTCGAGCTCGGCCGGGTCTTCGGCGTGCACGATGAGCAGCCCGTCGAAGGCGGCGATCTCACGTGCCGCGACATACAGCTGTTCGGTCGACAGGTGCGGGAATTCGTCGACGCCGCTGGGGGAGAGGAAGCACTTGAACCCGAAGACTCCGGCATCCTGCAGCTCGCGAAGGGTGCCCAGATTGCTCGGGATCGCGCCACCCCAGAATCCGACATCGACACTCGCCTGCGGTGCCGCTGCGCCGCGCTTGGCGTCGAGCCCGGCGACGCTGGTGGTGGGAGGGATCGAGTTCAGCGGCATGTCGATGATGGTCGTGACACCGCCGGCCGCGGCGGCGCGCGTCGCGGTGGCGAATCCCTCCCACTCGGTCCGGCCCGGTTCGTTCACGTGGACGTGGCTGTCGACGATGCCGGGGATGACCACCTGGCCGTCGGGGACGGTGACGGCGGTGACAGCGGTCCAGGGGGCGTCGACCTCGCCGATGGCGGCGATGACGCCGTTCGCGACGGCGATCGCGGCAGGCTGCCAGCCGTGCTCGGTGAGCACCTTCTCGCCGCGGATCACGAGATCGTAGGCGGGGATCTCGTCGAGGATGGCACGGGGGTCTGCGGCATCGGGGAGCATGGATCGACCATATACGCGCCATGTTTCGTGCAGGTGAGCGACATGAACGAGCGGAGGATCCGCACCTCACCCCGTCTCTTTCGTGAAACACAGCGCGGGTAGCGTGAGTACATGCTCGAACTCGCCCGAGAACTGCTGCAGCGCATCGACGCCGGTGAGCGCGTCGCCGTCGTCACCGTGACGCACATCTTCGGCAGCGCTCCCCGAGCACTCGGCTCGTCGATGGCCGTCGACCAGCGCGGAGCCGCGATCGGCAGCATCTCCGGCGGGTGCGTCGAAGGACAGGCGTACGCGCTCGCCGAGGAGGTTCTCGGTACCGCGATCCCCGCGTCGGAGCATTTCGGGTTCGACGACGCGACGGCGTTCTCGGCCGGTCTCTCCTGCGGCGGCCAGATCCGCGTGTTCGGCCAGGCCGTCGACGCGACGTCCACAGCGGTCGTCGCCGAGTTGCGCGCTGCCGACGCCGGTCGGTCCGCGGGCCTGGCGATGGTCGTCGGTGGACCCGCTCGGGGCCTCGTGCTCACCGGGGCGACCCGCCTGCAGGACGTGGTCTCACCCGATTTCGACGAGGCGTCCGCCCGGCGCATCCTCGGCGAACTCGAGGTGCGGATGCGTTCCGGTCGCTCTGCGACGATCGAGATCGACTGCCTCGGCCGCGAGCTCGAGGTGACGTTCGTCGTGTACGCCGAGCCGCCGCGGATGATCATCTTCGGTGCCGTCGACTTCTCGGCGGCGCTCTGCGCATCCGCTGTTCTGCTCGGCTTCCGGGTCACGATCTGCGACGCACGACCGGTCTTCGCGACGGCCGAGCGCTTTCCGGGTGCGGACGAGATCGTGGTGGAGTGGCCGGCGGACTATCTGGCTGCGACGCCGACCGACGAGCGCACCGTGATCGCGGTGCTCACCCACGACGAGAAGTTCGACATCCCCCTCCTGCAGACAGCTCTGACCCTCGACGTCGCCTACATCGGCGCGATGGGTTCTCGGCGAACCCACGAGCGGCGGATGCGTTTGCTCGCCGAGGCGGGCGTGCCTGCAGACGCTGCGGCTCGCCTGCGTTCGCCCATCGGTCTCGACATCGGCGCCTCGACGCCGGAGGAGACGGCCGTGTCGATTCTCGCCGAGGTGGTCGCGGTTCGAGCCGGCGCGTCCGGAGCGCCTTTGGCGGTAGGCAGCGGGCCGATCCACGCGACGACCTAACGCTTCGTCGGGGTCGACTCCCGGCGGCCCCCCTGAGATCTCAGCCGTCGAGTGCCCACGATCCCGCCGGCGATCAGGGTGGTTCCACCGAGGGCCGCGAGCCCGGCCGGAAGAGCTACGGCGGTCGCGACGGCGCCGACCAGCAACGGGCCGGCGCTATCACCGAGCTCGCGACCGAGTTCGGCCGAGCCCATCGTGCGTCCGATCCGCTCGGGCGGTGTGGAATCCGCGAGCACCGCGAACGCGAGAGGAGTGACGACACCGATTCCGGCGCCGATCACGATGGCTGCGACGTACAGGGCGGCAACGGAAGGGACTGCAGCGGCGAGGAGGATGCCGAGTGCGATGGTGACGAGACCGGCGACGATCCCGGCGCGATCGCGACCCGGATGCCGGTCGCGCAGGGCGCCTATCCGTGGCTGCACCGCGGCCGAGGTCACCGCCAGCACTGACGCGATCGCGACGCTCGCCACGACAGGCGCACCGGACAGAACGGCAAGAGCCGGGAGGAATCCGACAGCGGCCCCGAGAGCTGCACTCGACGTCGCCAGGGCGAGAGTGGGAATCACGAACTCGCGCTCCGATGCCTGCCGCACCAGGTCGAGCACGGTGTAGCGCCGACGTGGGAGCACGTCGATGGGCGCGAGGGCGCAGAGCACCCAGACAGCGGTCGCAGCGGCGAGTACGCCGAGGGCGGTGAAGAGCAGCGGTAGTCCACCGATGGTGATCAGTGCGGCGCCGAGAAGTGGTCCGACGGTGTAACCCAGGCTCTTCCACGAGCCGTAACGGCCGAAGTAGCGACCGGACCTCCCGGGCCCGGCGAGGCGGGCGACTCCGGCGGATGCGGCAGGGGAGAAGGCCGCCGCGGCTGCTCCTTGGCCGAATCGGGCGACCATCAGGAGCAGCGGATCGGCGGCGCCGATTCCGACGAAGGAGACGACAGCGAATGCCAGCAGGCCGCCGACGATGACCGGCTTGGGTCCGATGCGGTCTGCGAGGGCTCCGAACACGGGTTTCAGGATGACCTCGGCGACGTCGTACACCGCGAGGAGGATTCCGATCCGGAGCAGTGTGAGCCCGATGTCTTCGCCGCTGGCGCCCAATCCGGCGGCCACGCTGTGCGAGCCGAAAGCCGTGACGAAACCCGCCGCGTACAGCGGTGCGAGAGTCGGTTCACCGTTCTCTCGGGGCTGTGAGGATGGGACTCGAGACGGCGACACCAGCAGAATGTAACACGCGTCACATCCAACGGTGAAAACAGATCACGAGAAAAGTCGTCCGGAGGAGTAGCGCTTGTTACCCTCGGTGGATGAACGCAACGGAGTCGGTGCCCTCACCTGGCGCGACGGCGGGATGGATCATCGCCGCGATCAAGGTACCGGCGCAACCCTCTCGCCATCGGGTCGCCGTGTGGCGCGAGCTGCGCAAGATCGGCGCGGCACCCGTCGCTCAGGGCGTCTGGACCGTGCCCGACGTGCCGGTCTGCGCCGAGGCGCTGAGCCGTGTCGCAGCACTCGCCGCAGAAGGCGACGGTGACGTCCTCCTGCTCAGTTCGCGAGGGCGCACTCCGGCTGACGAGGCCAAACTCGCCCGGTTGTTCGCGGCGGCGCGGACGGACGATTGGAGCGAGTTCATCGCCGACTGCGCCAAGTTCGAGGCGGAGATCGACCGTGAGATCGCGATCGACAAGCTGACGATGGCCGAGCTCGAAGAGGAGGAGCAGAGTCTGGATCGCCTGCGCCGCTGGCATCACGACCTCAAGAAGCGTGATGTCTTCGGTGTGCCCGCCGGCGCCGAGGCGCTCATCCGTCTGCGCCGCTGCGGGGCCCGGCTCGAGGAGTACGCCGATCTCGTCTACGAGCGCGTGCAACAACCCTGAGTCGCCGCCGTTCCACTCGGGAGTTCTCGCTGAGGAATGAATGAAGTCATGACTCGCCCTCTGCCGCGGGGCTCACCCGATCGATCCGGATCCGCCTCCGGTGAACCTCCGGAGAAGCTGCGATTACGGCCTGCGGCGAGCGGATGCGGGCGGCGACGGGCGGTGCGCCCGTAACGTGAGGAGAATGAGCGACGCCGACACCACGTACACCGAGAAGGGCAAGCCCTTCGAGCGGGACATGCAGTACATCCCCGACCGGATCACCGTGACGCCGGGGCGGTCCGCCGACCCGCGCGTCGGCGAGGTCGATGCGCCGACGTGGCCTGTGGAACCCGGCCGGTACCGCCTGATCGCGGCGCGGGCCTGCCCGTGGGCGAATCGGGCGATCATCGTCCGCGGCCTGCTCGGCCTGGAGGACGTGATCTCGATGGGACTCGCCGGCCCCACGCACGATCGCCGCAGCTGGACCTTCGATCTCGACCCCGGCGGGGTCGATCCCGTGCTCGGGTACGAGCGGCTCCAGCAGGCGTTCTTCGCCCGCGACCCCGACTATCCCCGTGGCATCACCGTTCCTGCGATCGTCGATGTGCCGAGCCGGGCCGTCGTCACCAACGAATTCGCGGACATCACCCACGATTTCTTCTTCGAGTGGCGCGATCACCATCGGTCGGACGCACCGGATCTCTGGCCGGACGATGTCCGCGACGAGATGGAGATCGTGATGAAGCGCGTCTTCACCGAGGTCAACAACGGTGTCTACCGCTGCGGTTTCGCGGGGTCGCAGGAGGCGTACAACGACGCGTACGACCGGCTGTGGACCGCCATGGACTGGCTGGAGGAGCGCCTGACCGATCGTCGCTACCTCATGGGCGATGCGATCACGGAGGCCGACGTCAGGCTGTTCACGACCTTGGCCCGCTTCGACGCGGTCTATCACGGCCACTTCAAATGCAATCGCAACAAGCTGACCGAGATGCCGGTGCTCTGGGCCTACGCCCGCGACCTCTTCCAGACTCCCGGCTTCGGCGAGACCATCGACTTCGATCAGATCAAGACGCACTACTACGTCGTGCACCAAGACGTGAACCCGTCGGGAATCGTGCCGAAGGGTCCCGACGAGGCCGGTTGGTACACCGCGCACGGACGGGAGACGCTCGGCTGATCCGTCGCGTCGGGCCCATTCCGCACTCGGTCGACGAGGTTTCGGCCAAGCGCGGGTAACTCCTCCGAAACACCGTTCTGGCATGCTCGCAGCACGCGACGACAGGAGTCCACCATGAAGCGCACGATCATCACCGGTGCCCACGTCGCGACGGTCGACGCCGCCGGCACCGAGCATCCGCACGGTTACGTCGTCGTCGACGGAGCGAGCATCGTCGCGGTCGGCGACGGCGCGCCTCCGGTGTGGGCGACGGATGCGCTCACGCCCGACGGCGAAGCCGCAGACATCCGCGTCACCACGATCGACGGCCGCGGGCATCTGCTCACCCCGGGCCTGATCAACACGCACCACCACCTCTACCAGTGGCTCACGCGGGGCTGGGCGCAGGATGCGATCCTCTTCGACTGGCTCACCGCGCTGTACCCGGCCTGGTCGCGCATCGACGCCGACCTCACGCAGACCGCGTCGCTCGGCGCGATGGCCGTGCTGGCCCGCTCCGGCTGCACCACGGTGGGCGACCACCACTACGTCTTCCCGAAGGACTCGGGCGATATCGTCGGCGGGATCGTGCAATCGGCGACCGACCTCGGCCTCCGACTGCACGCCACCCGCGGCTCCATGGACCTCGGCGCCAGCCAAGGCGGCCTGCCGCCGGACTTCGCCGTGGAGACCACATCCGCGGCGTTGCAGGCGAGCGGCGAGGCGGTGCAGAAGTATCACGACGCTTCGTGGGGCGCGATGGTCAAGGTGGCGATCGCGCCGTGCTCTCCGTTCTCCGTGACCGCGGATCTGCTCACCGAATCCGCCGCTCTCGCCCGCGGCCTCGGCGTGCGGCTGCACACCCACGGTTCCGAGACGAAGGAGGAGGACGCTTACACGCGCGAGAAGTTCGGCATGTCGCCGACCGACTACCTCGAGACGCTCGGCTGGCTCGGCGACGACGTCTGGATGGCGCACTGCGTGCACCTCGACGACGACGCCATTCGCAAGTTCGCCGCGACCGGAACCGGCGTGGCGCACTGCCCGTCGTCGAACGCACGCCTGGCCGCGGGCATCGCCCCGGTTCCGCAGCTGCTCGCCGCGGGCGCACCCGTCGGGCTCGGAGTGGACGGCGCTGCATCGAACGAATCCGGCCAGCTCGGCATCGAGATCCGCGAGTCGGTGCTGATGAACCGGCTGCGTGCCGGCGCCGACAAGATGTCGGGCCGACAGGGCCTGTACGTGGCGACCATGGGCGGTGCTCGCGTGCTCGGCAGGCAGAGCGAGATCGGCTCGGTCGAGGTGGGCAAGCTCGCCGACCTCGCGCTCTGGCAGGTCGACACCGTCGAGCACGCCGGCATCGCGGATCCGGTCGCGGCGCTGAGCCTGGGTGCGATGCCGCCGCTGACGCTTCTCCTGGTGCAGGGCGAGCCGGTCGTCGAGCACTCTCGCCTGACGCGGGCGGATGAGCGCTCGATCGCGGAGGCGGTGGCGGCGGCGAGCGAAGAGCTCACGCAGCGGCTTTAGCTCGAGACGCCCGACTTCGTGCGAGGCACCCAGGAGCACCGGGGTGTCTCGACCGCACGTAGGGGTGTCGCGGCCGAGCGCTACTCGTCGGGGCTGTGCAGCACCGGGACGTCGGGTGGCCAGTTCTCGCGCGCGGGCTCCGCCGGGCTCATCAGGGAGACCGGGTTGCCGTCCGGATCGGCCACGATCGCGTAGCGCGAACCCCAGAACGCGTCGTACGGCGGAGTCAGCGGCCGCGATCCGGCGTCCACCAGGTCCGCGTACACGGCGTCCACCGCGGCGCGATCCGACAGCTCGAAGCCGAGCACGACACTGCCGGCGACCGGGGCGATCGCCGCGCCGCTCCACGTCGCAACGGACGCCGCGGTGTCCAGTTCGAGCCGGAATCCGCCCGGGAGGCGCACGGACGCGTGATCGGGCATCGGGAGATCGACCGTCAGCCCGAGGCGGCGATAGAACGCCGACGAGGCGGACATGTCGGCGACGATGACGTTGATCTGAGCGAAGGCGACCATGGCGCCACTCTGCGCCCGTGACCCGCATCCGTCAACCGTCAGCCGACGGCCGCCTCCTCGCGTTGACGAGGACGCGCCGCCGAGGTGAGCAACGAGGCTGCGGCGACCACCACGAGCACCACGATCATCGCGCCGCGCAAGCCGAAGTGCTCGCCGAGGAAGCCCAGCAGAGGCGGTCCGACGAGGAAGGCGACGTACCCCGCGGTCGCCACCGCGCCGACCGTCGTCGTCGGGTCGTCGCTGTCCGCGGCTGCGGAGAGCGTCACCGGGAACCCGAGCGCCGCGCCCAGACCCCAGAGCCCGACGGCGATGCTGGCGACGACGAGGTTGTCGGCGAACACGACCAACGCGATGCCGATCGCCGAGACGATGGCCGAGACCCGCAGAACAGCAGCGTTGCCGAAGCGCTTCAGCAGTGGCTCACCCACGAAGCGGCCGATCGTCATCGCGAGCGCGAAGCCCGTGAACACGACGGAACCGATGGTCGCCGTGGCGCCGTGGCCATCGACCATCAGCAGCGGCAGCCAGTCGTTCGCCGAGCCTTCCGCGAGGGCGAGGGCGAGCACGATGATTCCCAGCATAACGATGCGGTTCTGCTTCCAGACCCCGAGCTGTGCACGCCAACCCGGGGTGGCGACGTCGGCGGCTGCGCGCCCGGTGTCGCTCGGGACGATCGGGACCGCCCACAGCAGCGCTCCGGCGGCGAGGGCGGCGATGATGCCGAGGTGCCATTCGACGGGGAAAGCGATGGCCGTCATCGCGATGCCGAGCGTCGCCCCGATCACGGTGCCGAGGCTGAAGCAACCGTGCAGCATCGGCAGGATCGAGCGCCCGGAGGCGGTCTCCAATGCCGCGCCTTCGATGTTGATCGCGATCTCGGAGTGGCCGAAGCCGAAACCGACGAACGCGAGCCCGACGAAGACGCCGGGCGCGAAGCCGGCTCCCGCCGAGACGGCCACCACGGCCAGACCGACGACGAACGACACCGCCCCGGAGGCGATGGCGCGACGGGCGCCGAAACGGCGCACGACCGCCGCTGAACTGAGCACCCCGGTGATCGACCCGATCGATACGCCGAAGAGCACGATGCCCATCTGGGCCGTCGACGCCGAGAGCAGATCGCGGATCGCGGGAGTGCGGACCACGAACGATGCGAAACCGGTTCCGATGAACAACATGAAGACGAAGGTGGCGAGACGGCGTCGCGCGAGCGCCGGGGTGAGTGACATACGTACGATCGTACATATAGAGTGTCGCCCATGACGACCGACTACTTCGCGAACGACCCCCGAACGAACCACGAGCGGATGCTCGCCGGCGACCTGTACATCTCCGACGATCCCGCCATCGCGTCCCAGCAGCAGCGAGCGATCACCCTGTCGGCCCGCTTCCTCGCAGCCTTCGCCGACGACGTGGAAGCGGCGCAGGAGATCGCCCGAGAGCTCTTCGGCGACATGGACCGGACGGCGCACGTGCGCCCGCCCGTCTACGTCGACTACGGCTCGTTCATCACGATCGGCCCGCGCACGTTCATCAACTACGGCCTGACCGCTCTCGACGTGGCTCCCATCGTGATCGGTGCCGACTGCCAGGTCGGGCCGAACGTGCAGTTGCTCACGCCGACGCATCCGGTCGAACCCGAGCCGCGCCGCGACAAGTTGGAGGCTGCGAAGCCGATCACGATCGGTGACAACGTCTGGCTCGGGGGCGGCGCGATCGTGCTGCCAGGGGTGACGATCGGCGAGAACAGCGTGATCGGCGCCGGTGCCGTGGTCACGAAGGATGTGCCGGCGAACTCGGTAGCGGTCGGGAATCCGGCGCGGGTGGTGCGGTCGATCTGATGCGCCGGGCGGATCCGGAGCGTCGTGATCGTCTCATCGACGTCACGATCGAACTCATCGCGGAGTCGGGCGTAGCCGGTGTCTCGCACCGCAAGATCGCAGCGCGCGCCGACGTGCCGCTCGGTTCGATGACGTACCACTTCGAGGGGATGCACGAGCTGCTGCGTGAGGCGTTCCAGCGCTTCGCCGAGACGATCATCCTGCGTTTCGAGGACCGGCTGCGCGCGGCGAACACCGTGGCGGAGGCTCGCGACGCCGTGGTCGCACTGATCCACGACGACCTCACGGGTGAGCAGGCCGCCCGTGACCAGGTGCTCAGCTACGAGCTGTACACGCTGGCGGCCCGCGAGCCCGAGTTCCGTGCGATCACGCACGAGTGGATGCGCCGGAGTCGAGTCGAGCTGGAACGGCACTTCCCGCCGCTGATGGCGCGCCAGCTGGACGCCCTGATCGAGGGTCTTTCGTTGCACCGCGCTCTCGACACCGAGCCGCACGACCGCGCACTCACCGTCGACGCGGTGGCCCGGATCACCGTCGGCGCGTGACGGGTGGGTACGTCGTCGCCCAGAACTCGATGACGTGCCGACCCTGTCAGCCCAGGGCGTCGACCTGAGCCGCGAAGTAGGCCGACTGGGAGGGGTCGTAGTCGCCGAATACCGGCGTCGTGGTACCCGCCCGAGCGGCCACCAGGAGGTCGAGGTAGTACTCCCATCCGGGCCCGTAGGCCACGGCGTCGGATGCGTTCGCCAGACGATGGACGAAGGTGAGCGTGGTACTGCCGTCCAGGCGCAACGCGAGATCCATCCCGTCGGCTGTGAGCCGCAGCAGCCGCGGACCTTCGCACTCGACGGTCGCGCCGAACCACGGATCGCCCTCCTCGAACGCCATCTGCACCTCGATCTCGGGCGGTGTACCGCGCCACGGCCCGAACCACGAGGCGGTGCGGGCGGGGTCGGTCAGACTCGCCCAGACGTCCTCGATGGGCGCGTCGAAGCGTCGCGTGAGCACGAGCTCGACGGCGGCGTCCTCCGCGCGTCGGAGTGTGCCGGAGGGTGCGGGAGTCATGCCGCCCACGCTACGCCGCTCATCCCCGTGGTGCGGCGGTGGCCACCTCGGCGACGCGCGTCTCACCGGTCTGCAGCATCCGCCAGACCCGATCGCGCGAGATCGGCAGTTCGTAGGGCCTCTCACCAACGGCATCGCGCACCGCGTTGGCCAGAGCCGGCGCGACCGGGTTGTAGGGCGACTCGCTCATCGACTTGGCACCGAACGGGCCGAGATCGTCCGCCGTGTTCGCGAAATACACTTCCGTCACCGGCAGGTCCGACAGCTGCGGGATGTGATAGTTGCGCAGGATCGAGGTCGTCACCGTGCCGGCACCGTCGAGGATGACCTCTTCGAACATCGAGGTTCCCAGCGCCTGGGCCACGCCGCCCTCGACCTGGCCGCGGCACTGCTCCGGGTTGATGACGAAGCCCGCATCCGCGGCCTGCACCGACTGCAGGATGCGGACCTCGCCGGTCTGCGTGTTCACGGCGACGCGGAAGCCGTGCACGTTGAAGGCCAGCGAGCGCGTGCCGCCGTCCTGGTTGTTCGTGGTCGTGACGGGGCCGCCCGCCGCGGTGACGAGGTCGGCGAAGCCGACGCGCACGTCACCCGAGACCAGACCGAGTTCATCGATCACGAAGTCGTCGATCCCGGTCAGTCGTTTCGCGATCGACTGCAGCTCGGCCACGAGAACGGTGGCGGCCGAGTAGACGGCCTTCCCGGCGACGACGGTGCCCGCGCTGCCGAACGCCCCGGTGTCGTAGCGTGCTGCATCCGTGTCGGACTGGCGGATGCGGATCCGTTCGGCGGAGGCGTTCAACACGCTCGCCGCCAGTTGCGTGTGCACGGTCGTGGTTCCGTTGCCGAACTCTGCGGTGCCGACGCCGATGGTGATGATGCCCTCCGCGTCGACGGAGACGGTCGCCTCCGAGTAGTGGCCCCGCGGCGGGATCGTGGCGATCATCGCCAGCGCCACGCCGCGACCCGTCCGCCACTCGTCGCCCTCCGGTTCGACCGCGTCGTTACCGCGGTCGAGGGCCTGTTCGGTCAGATCGAGGCACTGATCGAGTCCGTACGAACCGTAGACGAGGTCGTCGCCCTCGACATGGGTGACCACGAGGGGGTCGCCGGGCCGCACCATGTTGATCCGGCGCAGCTCGAACGGGTCGATGCCGAGCTTCACGGCGAGCTCGTCCATCGCCGATTCGATGCCGAAGATGACCTGTCCGAGACCGTAGCCGCGGAACGCACCGGAGGGCAGGTTGTTCGTGTACACGCACTGCGCGTCGACGCGCTTCGCGGGTGCGTTGTACGCCGCGACCGACTCCGAGGTGCCGTGGAACATCACCCCGGGGCCGTGATTGCCGTAGGCGCCGGTGTCGGAGAGCACGTCGATGGCCAGCGCGGTGAGCCGGCCGTCGACCGTGGCCCCGAGCGTGATGTCGACCCTTATGGGGTGACGGCACGGCGACAGGGTGAACTCGTCGGTGCGGGTGAATTCGTACTGCACCGGTCGGCCCGTCTTCAGCACGGCGAGCGCGACGAGGTCCTCCGTGAGGATCTCCTGCTTGCCGCCGAAGCCGCCGCCGACGCGGGTGGTGAAGACCCGCACGCTCGCGGGATCGCGGTCGAAGAGGCGCGCGATCTCGTCGCGGACCAGGAAGGGGACCTGCGAGGAGGTGCGCAGCACGAGCTTGTCGTCCTCGAGCCAGCCGATCGTGCCGTGCGTCTCGAGGTGGGTGTGCGCGATCCGCTGGGTCTGCCAGCGACCCGAGACCACGACGTCGGCGGCAGCCAGCCCCGCCTCGACGTCGCCGTACTCGCCGTGCAGCTCGGCCACGATGTTGCTGCCGGGGCGTGCGATCCGCGAGGCGATCGGGTCCTTGTCGTGGTGGAGCAGCGGAGCCCCCGGAAGGCGTGCCTGCTCGGGGTCGAAAACGGCGGGGAGCTCTTCGTAGTCGACCACGATGGCGCGGCAGGCGGCCTCGGCGATCCGCACGGATTCGGCGATGACGGCCGCGACGCGTTGCCCGCGGAACCGGACGACCGTGTCGAGCATTCGCGTGTCGTCGGGATCATCGAGGCGCGACTCGTGTCGAGCGGTGGAGTACAGCACATCCGGCACATCGGCGGAGGTGAGTACAGCGACGACACCGGGCATCCGTTCGGCGGCCGAGACGTCCATCGAGCGGATGCGGGCGTGCGCGAGAGGACTCTGCAGCACCTTCAGGTGCAGCAGGCCCGGCACCGCCACATCGAGCGTGTAGGGCTCGCTGCCGCTGACGATGCGGCGACCGGCCGGAGCACCGAGCGAGCGCCCCACCCGGGAGCCGTCGACGGTCTTGGGCCGAGTCTTGATGACGCCGGTGGAGCGCGGTTCGTGGTCGTGGCCGCAGCTCGCCTCGGCGCCCTCGATGTTGGTGACGCCACCGATCGCGTCACTGATCGCTCGGTAGCCCGTGCAGCGGCACAGGTTGCTCTTGAGCAGCCGGGGGAGTTCGGCCGGATCGGCGCCCTGCAGCGCTGTCGCGGTGACGACCATCCCGGCGGTGCAGAATCCGCACTGGAAGCCGCCGGCGTCGACGAACGACTGCTGAACCGGGCTGAGGTCGTCGACTGTGCCCAGGCCGGCGACGGTGGTGACGTTCTTGCCCTCCGCCCGGTAGGCGGGGTAGATGCAGGAGTGCACGGGCGTTGCGTCGACCAGCACCGAGCATGCGCCGCAGTCGCCCGAGTCGCAGCCCTTCTTCACCTCGAAGTGCTCCTGATCGCGCAGGAACGTGCGCAGCACTTGGCCGGCGTGCGGCGCCGCGTCGCTCGGTGTGCCGTTGATCGAGATGCTCATGAGTCGCTCCGTTCGAGCAGCTCGACGCGCAGTTGCTCGCCGAGGATTCCCGAGACGCCGCGGCGCCAGTCCGCCGCACCGTGTGGATCCGTGAACCAGGTGCGGATGCCGCCGATCGCGTCGGCGAGTTCAGCCGCGGTGGGGATGCGGTCGAAGCGCAACGGTTCGGGGCGCACGGTCGCGGCCGAGACGGTGAGGGTGAACGATCCGTCGCCGTCGTGGCGTGCGACCAACACGGCTCCCGACCGGCCGAGGGGCGACAGCGCGATCTTGCGATAGCCCGTCTGCGCCTGCAGCGACGAGTTCGGGATCTCGATCGAGCGCAGCACGTCGCCGTGCTCCAGCCGGTTCTGCGTGTTGCCGGTGACGAATTCGCTCACCGGCATCCGCTCGTCGGTGCCATCGGCGCGCCAGAGGATCACATCGGCGTCGAGTGCTGCGCCGAGGCTCGTCATCGGTCCGGCCGGCAGAGAGGTGGCGATGTTGCCACCGACGGTGGCCACGTTCCAGACTTTGAACGAGCCGTACAGCGCCGTGCAGCACTGGTAGAAGAGCGGATGCGCGGGCCACGGCCCGACGGGCGGTGCCGGTGCGGGCATCGCGGCGAGCTCGGCGAGGGTGCACGTGGCCGCGATCGAGAGACCGTCGTCGGTGACGGTGAGCGCCGGCCAGCCGAATCCCTGCAAGTCGATCAGCTCGGTGAGGTGGTCGTGCGGCGTCGAGAAGACCCAGGAGCCGCCGCCGATGACGGCGGTACCTTCGGGCATGTCGGCGAGCTCGGCCCGATCGCGCACGATACGGACACGTTCGATCGTGTTCAGGTCCATCCGCGCTCCATCCCTCATGCGCCGCGACTACCGACACACTCCGTCGCCTCAGTGAACCGCACGGATGTGACGGTTGTGTTTCTCGACGTTAGGCGAGTCCGCACGAGACGCGCGAGGCCGATCCGGCGGATCGCACAGTGTTGATCGCACAGTGCTGATCGCACAGGGCCGTCCGGACCGGCGGTCCGGATCACCCCAGCGACGCCACCCACTCAGTGCTGCCGTCCGTGAAACCCTGTTCCTTCCAGATCGGCACCGTCTTCTTGACGTCGTCGATCAGGGCCGCGCACGCCTCGAAGGCCGCGGCTCGGTGGGCGGATGCGACGGCGCAGGCGAGCGCAAGATCGCCCACCACCAGCTCGCCCACCCGGTGGGCAACCGCGATACGAACCTCGGGCCAGCGCGCCGCGATGCGTTCGGCGCTTGCCAGCATCGCAGCCTGCGCCTCCGGATGCGCCTCATAGGCGAGTCGTGCGACTCCTCGGCCCTCGTCGTGGTCGCGCACGACTCCCGCGAAGGTGACCACCGCGCCGTGACTCGGGCCGTCGACTGCGGCCGCGCACGCATCGACCGAGATGGCGGCCTCGCCGACGGTCGCGAAGGCGACGGCCTGGCTCGCCTCAGCGGACATGATCGCCGCCGGCGAGCTGGTCGAGCACGTGACCGATGATCGGGTCGAGCACCGCGATGCCGTCGCGCACGCCGCCGGGTGACCCCGGCAGATTCACGACCACACTGCGGCCGGCGACCCCCGCGAGACCGCGGCTCAACACGGCCGTGGGCACCTTGTCGGCACCGTGGCTCCGGATCGCCTCGGCGACCCCGGGCAGGCTCCTCTGCAGCAGCGGCGCCGTCTGCTCCGGGGTCACATCGCTGGGATTCACTCCGGTGCCGCCAGTGGTGATCACAACAGCGACGCCGGCATCGAGCGCGTCGGCGATCGCCTCTCCTACCGCGTCACCGTCCGCGACGACCACGGTCCGTCCGCTCCAGCCGCGCTGCTCGAACCAGGCCAGCAACGCGGGCCCGGTTCGATCCTCGTAGACGCCGGAGGCCGCTCGAGTCGAGGCGACGATGGCCACCGCCCGGGTCACGGACGCTCCCAGGCGCCCGTTCGGCCGCCGTCCTTGGCGAGTACGCGGATATCGGTGATCACGGCTGCTCGGTCGACCGCCTTGATCATGTCGTAGACCGTGAGGGCGGCGACACTGACGGCGGTGAGCGCCTCCATCTCGACCCCGGTCTTGCCGGTGGTCTTCACGCTCGCGGTCACGTCGACGCGATCGTCGTGCGCGACCAGGTCGACGTTCACGCCGTTGATCGGCAGCGGATGGCACAGCGGGATCAAAGTGGAGGTCTGCTTCGCGCCCATGATTCCCGCGACCCGGGCCACGGCGAGCGCCTCGCCCTTCGGCAGCTCACCCGAGACGAGCAGCGCCACCACCTCCGGGGTGGTGATCACGGTCGCCGCCGCGGTCGCGGTCCGCTTCGTGACGGCCTTGTCTCCGACGTCGACCATGTGCACGGCGCCGTCCGAGCGCACGTGGGTGAGTTCGGGCGCGGTGTCAGTCATCGATCCTCCAGAGTTCGACGGTGTCGCCGGCAGCGAGGCGGCCGGTGCCGATCGGAACGTGGATGAGCACGTTCGAGCGCGCGTACGACGAGAGCAGGTGCGAGCTGGGGCCGCCGATCGGCCGCACGAGACCCTCGTCATCGAGCAGTCCGCGGCGGATCTGGTGCAGATGGGCGGGAGAGTCCAGCGACTCGGTCAACCGACCGCGCAGCCGTGGCCGCTCCGCGGGCACGCGACCGGCGAGTGAGCGCAGCAGCGGCCGCAGGAACACTTCGAACGACACCAGCGCACTGACCGGATTGCCCGGAAGCGACACGATCGGCACGTGGCTCGTCCCCTCGTCGACCGTCACGAGGCCGTGGCCCTGCGGCCCCCCGGGCTGCATGTCGACGTGGCCGAACACGGCGCCGAGCGGCTCGAGAGCGTCGCGGACGACCTCGTACGCTCCGGCGCTGACACCGCCGATCGTTACCACGAGGTCGACGGCGGGGGCGTACCGACGCAGGATCGCAAGCAGATCCTCCGCGGTGTCGCTCGTGCACGGCACGACAGTTGCGCGGGCGCCGATCTCACGGAGTGCCTCGGCGAGCAGTGGCCCGTTCGCGTCGAAGATCTGCGCCGCGGTGAGTTCCGTACCTGCCGGCCGGATCTCGTTGCCCGTCGGCACAACGAGCACCCGCAGCTGCGACACCACCTCCGCCTCGGTGAGCCCGACGGATGCGAGCAGACCGTAATGGGCGGCGTGCAATGTCGTCCCGACGGGGAGCAGGAGTTCGCCTGCACGTTGGTCGGACCCGGTCGAACGAACGAACGTACCGGCGGCGACGGAGGCGCTGAAGGTGACGGAATCGACACCGAATCGGGGCGGATCCGCGCGCTCGATGGGCACGACCGCGTCCGCCCCGGCGGGCAGCGGCGAACCCGTCATGATCGGCGTCGCAGTGCCGGGATCGTGCTGCGGAGCGGCGTCGCCGGCGGGCACGGGCGCCGCGACGCTCAAGCGGCGCGGCACTTCCGCGAGGTCGGCCGAGCTCACGGCGTAGCCGTCCATCTGGGAGTTGTCGAAGCGGGGAAGGTCGATCCCGGCCGTCACGCTCCGCGCGAGGACTCGACGGTCGTAGCGCCCGGGATCCGCGGACATCGCTTCAGCAGTGAGCGGGAGGGTCTCGGAGCGCAGGGGAGAGTCCGTGAGGAAAGAGAGGAGGGCGGCGATCCGTGCGGCGTAGAGCTCGATCGACGTCATGGCTTCTATCTTGCCCGCTCGACCACCTCGACGGCGCTCGGCTCCGAGAAGTGGCCGGGATGCGGCGACCTCCGCAGTCGCACGGGTCCGCCGCGTACGCTGTGGGGGTGAGTACCGCCCTGGGTATGCCGCCCATCCGCTCCCGATCCGTCGGCACCGCTCTGCCCGCCGACCGCCCCTCTGACCCGGCGCTGCTGGACCGCTTCGGCCGCGTCGCGACCGACCTGCGGATATCTCTCACCGACAAATGCAATCTGCGCTGCACGTACTGCATGCCCGCCGAAGGGCTTCCGTTCCTCGCCGGCCCGCGATTGATGACGCGCGAGGAGATCGTGCGCCTCGCCCGCATCGCCGTGACGGAGTTCGGCGTGCGCCAGGTGCGATTCACCGGCGGCGAGCCACTGCTGCGCAAGGATCTGATCGAGATCATCACCGACGTGGCCGCTCTCGACCCGCGCCCCGAGATCTCGTTGACCACGAATGCGATCGGCCTGTCCGGTCGGGCGCAGGCGCTCGCCGCGGCAGGTCTTGATCGAGTCAATGTGTCCCTCGACACGATCTGCGCCGAGACCTTCGCCACCGTCACCCGTCGGCCGTTCCTCGATCGCGTGCTCGCGGGGATCGACGCGCTTCGGCCCGCCGGGCTCGCGCAGACCAAGATCAACGCGGTGCTGCTCCCCGGCATCAACGATCTCGAAGCGCCGGAGCTCCTCGAATGGGCTCTCGACGGAGGTCACCAGTTGCGTTTCATCGAGCAGATGGCTCTCGACGCCGACCACAACTGGGACCGAGACGCGATGATCACCGCGGCGCGCATCCGCGAGCTTCTCTCCGAGCGTTTCGAGCTCGCCCCGCACGCCGCACCGCGCGACGGCGCACCGGCCGAGTTGTTCGACGTGCGTCACCGCGGCGACGGGCGAGTGCTCGGTCAGGTCGGCATCATCGCTTCGGTCACCGAGAACTTCTGCGGCGACTGCCGGCGCACCCGGCTCACCGCCGAGGGCGGGGTTCGCAGTTGCCTCTTCTCCAATGAAGAGACGGACCTGCTCACCCCGATGAGGGATGGTGCGGATGACCAGGTGGTCGCCGACCTGTGGCGCGGTGCGATGTGGGCCAAGCCGGCCGGCCATGAGATGAACCGGGTCGGCTTCGTGCAGCCCGAGCGCACGATGAGTGCGATCGGCGGATGAGCGGGCCCGTGACCGAGGTCCGGTACTTCGCCGCCGCCAAAGCGGCGTTGGGTATCCGCAGCGAGACCGTGACGGCGCCGACTCTCGGGGCCCTCGAGGTCGAGCTGCTCGCACGCGTGCCTGAGGCGGCGGCGGTGCTCGCACGCTGCTCGTTCATGGTCGACGGCGTCTCCACGCGCGATCGTTCCACCACTCTGGCGGGTGTTGCGCGCGTGGACGTGCTCCCACCGTTCGCCGGCGGCTGATCGCGCCCCATCTCCGGGCACGGCGACTCGCTCGCCGTGGCCGAGGACCGGTCGGGTGCACGGCCACAGCGCTTGGGACGGCACAGATTGCCGGCATTCCGCGGATCTCGATGTCGCCTGCGGCGGTGCCGCCTGTCCGACCGGTCCTGGGCCACGTCGCGTTCGCGCCCTGCTCATCGTCCTCGTCGAGCGTGTCCGGGGCTGTTCGTGACCACGCTGGTTCGGGGCGCGGGTGCGGGCGTGGCCCGGGTTGGCGTGAACCGCCCGTTCCGGGCGTGTTCGGGGGCGGTTTGCGACCACCCAGGTTTGCCGCCGGGGTGTGGGCGTGGCCCGGGTTGGCGCCAACCGCCCGTTTCGTGCGTGCGAGGCGGCGGTTTGCGACCACCCGGGTTTGCCGCGGGGGTGCGGGCGTGGCCCGGGTTGGCGTGAATCGCCCGTTTCGGGCGTGTTCGGAGGCGCTCCGCGATGTCCCGCCGGCGGTCCGGCCACGCTGGTTCAGCGCTTCGCCGCATTCGCTGATCAGCGCGCGAGGTTCCAGGCGAGAGCGCCGCCTCGCAGCGAGGCGGTTCGGCGCCCGGCACGAGCGGCGAGTTCTGCGGCGGTCCGAGACCGCGCACCGGAGGCGCAGAAGAGCACCAACTCATCGGCGTCCGGTAATGCTGCCGGATCGAAGCGCGACATGGGCATCCGCACCGAACCCTCGATCTCGACGGTGCGCGCCTCGTCGTCCTCGCGCAGATCGACGAGCAGCGGCGGCGTGGGTCCGGCGAGTGCGGTCCGCAGCTCAGGTGCCGTGATGCTTCCGGCGGTCACGTCCGGGGCGACAGTGGCCGCTCCGTCGGCATCCGCCGCGTCTCGGTGCAGGGCGATCTCGCTCCAACTTCCGTCGAGGCCGTCGTGCACCAGTACCCGACCCAACAGCGGGTCGCCGATACCCGTGATCAGCTTGATCGCCTCGCCGGCCATCGCCGCGCCGATCGTGGCGCAGACGGTGCCGAGGACGCCGACGGTGGCGCAGCTGTCCGCCTCATCGGGCGCATCCGGATGCAGCGTGCGCAGCGTCACGCCGCCCCCGGGCGCGGCCGCCCAGAACACCGAGAGCTGACCGTCGAAGCCGAGCGCCGAGCCCCAGACGTGCGGGATCCCCGCGCGTGCGGCGGCATCGCTCGCCACATAACGCGAGCCGAACGTGTCGAAGCCGTCGACGACCAGGTGCCAGCCGCGGAGCAGTTCGTCGGCAGAGGCAGAGGTGAACTCCTCGGGGAAAGCGATCGCCTCGGCACCCAGTGCTCGTGCTGTTTCGGCAGCGGACTCGGCCTTCGAGCGTCCGACATCCGCCTCAGCGTGCGCGGTCTGGCGAGGCAGGTTCGACGTCTCGACGACGTCGGCGTCGACGATACCGATCGTGCCGACGCCGGCTGCGGCGAGCGCCGTGATCACCGGCGAGCCGATTCCGCCCGCGCCGAGCACCAGCACGCGCGCCGCCGCGAGTCGTCGTTGCCCGAGTTCACCGAAGGCGGCGAGCCGGATCTGCCGGGCGAAGCGGATGCGCGCTGCCGCGCTCAGCTCGGCGACGGGATCCACCAGAGGCATCACGAGAGCACCTTCTTCCAGAGTCCCTCGACCGCAACGGCCGTGAAGCCGACCTGCTCGTTGACGCTCAGCATGGCGCGGTTCTCCTCGGCGTTCCACGTGTAGATCGCGCGGCAGCGCGGTGCCTTCGCGCGAAGGGCGGCGAAGCCGGCCAGCTTCAAGCGCATCCCGAGCCGGTGCCCCCGATGCCCCGAGAGCACGATGGTGTCGTTCTGCAGGGCGGGTCGGGTGGGGTGGTCGAACACGTCCAGGGAGGAGTAGCCGGCGAGCCGGCCGCTCGGTCGATGGCGGGCGGCCACGGTGACCTCGGTCATCCCGGCCGTGTTGTGCATCCGATCGCGCGCGCGCAGGTGATCGAGCGTCCAGTGTTCGGCGGCAGTGGAGAGCCCGGCGCTCGGGGCGTCGACAGAGATCGCAGAGTGCAGCCGCGCGATGTCGAGCTCCCACTCCGGGGGAGTCGGGCCCGTCCAGGTGACGATGTCGAAGTCGTCGGACGTCGGTGGTGGGCCCGCCGTGACCGGCAGCTCGATGCGGCTCACCCGCTCGACCTGTTCGAGGGTCCAGCCCTCCTTCAGAAGGATTCGTGCGCCGGGCGTCTGCGCATCGATCGCGCCGGCGCCCGACGCCGCGGTGAGGGGAGCTCCGGCAAAGGGCACGGCATCGGCCGTCCAGGTCTGCACCACCGTGCGTCCGAGATCCCGCGTCACCTCGAGGAGTCGCCCGAACAATGCTCGACCTGCGCCTCGGCGTCGTTCGCTCGACAGCACGCGGACCGATATCCAGGTCGCGTCATCGTCCTCTTCGAGCGTCCACTCGATCCGGCCGAGCCCGAGCATCCGTCCGTCGGCCTCGGCGACGAAGGCGCGCCGCGGCTCGACCGCCTGCAGCTGGAACTCGGCGAGATCGATCTCGGGCGGGTAGGCGAGATCCCGGGTGCCGAACTGCTCGGCCTCCACCTCGTTGCCGATCGCCATCGCCTCGACGAAGTCGGCCCACCCCGCGGCACCCGGCTGGGCGGGGATCGGGATCTCGCGGACGTGCACGGTGCTCACCGCTCCAGTCTGCACCGCCGCGACCGCACGTGACCGTCAGGCAACCGCGGATCCGCTCGGGTCTGTGCGAAGCTGACCGGCGAGAAGACACCGATCGGCGAAGCGGGAGGAGCGCGACGTGCACCTGAAAGCGCTCACCCTCAAAGGGTTCAAGTCCTTCGCTCAGCCGACGACCTTCGCCTTCGAACCCGGTGTCACCTGCGTCGTGGGCCCCAACGGCTCGGGCAAGAGCAACGTCGTCGACGCGCTCGCCTGGGTGATGGGCGAGCAGGGGGCGAAGACGCTCCGCGGCGGCAAGATGGAGGACGTCATCTTCGCCGGGACGTCGACCCGCGGTCCGCTCGGCCGGGCGGAGGTCTCCCTCACCATCGACAACTCCGACGGCGCCCTGCCGATCGAGTACTCCGAGGTCACCATTCGGCGCACGCTGTTCCGCAACGGCGGCAGCGAATACGCGATCAACGGGCAGAGTTGCCGCCTGCTCGACGTGCAAGAACTGCTCTCCGATTCGGGCCTCGGCCGCGAGATGCACGTGATCGTCGGGCAGGGTCAGCTCGATGCGGTGCTGCAGGCGACCCCGGAGGATCGTCGTGGCTTCATCGAGGAGGCGGCGGGCATCCTGAAGCATCGTCGGCGCAAGGAGAAGACGCTCCGCAAGCTCGACGCGATGCAGGCGAACCTGACCCGCCTCTCGGACCTCGCGGGCGAGATCCGTCGGCAGCTCAAGCCACTCGGTCGCCAGGCCGAGGTCGCGCGTCGCGCCCAGACGATCGCCGCCGTCGTGCGCGACGCGCGGGCGCGCATCCTGGCCGATGACGTGGTCGCGCTGCGCCGGGCCCTCGACGCGTTCGCGCGCGACGAGAGCGATCGGTCGAGTGAGCGGATGGTGCTGCAGGAGCAGCTGGAACAGAATCGTGCACGCACGGCGCGCATCGAGGACGCCATGATCGGCGACGCCGTCGACGAGGCCCGGCGCACGACCTTCGCCCTCGAATCGGTGCAGGAGAAGCTGCGCAACCTCTCCGCCCTGGCCACCCAGCGTCTCGCCTTCCTCAACGCCGAGAGCGAGGCCCCGGACCTCAGCCCGCGGGTCACACCGCAGATGGTCGCCGATGCAGGCGCCGAGGTCGCCCGGTTGCGCCAGGCAGTGGCGGATGCGGAGACGGCCTGGCTCGACGCTCAACGCTCGACCCTCGCGAGCCGGACCGCTCTCGACGCGGTGGATGAGGAGATCGCCGCCCAGGCCGCCCTGATCTCGCGGCACGACCTCGAACTCTCGAAACTCACGGGCCAGGCCGACACCGCGGCGTCGAAGCTCGCGGGCGTGCGCGGAGAGGTCCTGCGCGCACAGAATGCCCTCGACGCCGCCGTCCAGAGACGCGAGCACGCGCGCCGACAGCTCGACGAGATCGAGTCGGAGGTGGATGCGGGGGAGCGAACCGATGACGCCCTCGATGAGAGGTACGAGAACGCGCAAACGATCGTCACCGCCGCCGAGAACGGAATCGACGCGCTGCGCGACGAATTGCACGGGCTCGAACGGGAGCGCGACGCTCTCGCCGCCACGGTCGGAGCGCTCTCACTGGCTCTCGACGTGAAAGATGGCACGGCCGAACTCGTCGCGACCCGACCCGATGGGGTGCTCGGGCGCGTCGCCGACCACGTGCAGGTTCACCCCGGTTACGAGACGGCGATCGCAGCGGCACTGGGCGCCCTCGCGGATGCGGTGCTCGCCGAGAACCGCAGCACCGCATCCCGCGCGCTCGATTTCGCCATCGACCACGAATTGGGTCGCGTCGATCTGGTGATCGCATCAGGCGCCTCGACGGCACCGATCGCGGAGGCCGCCGGAACCGTCCGCGCCAGCGATGTCGTCACGGCACCGCCCGGTGTCTCAGCTCTGCTCGTCCAGGTGCTGATCGTCGATGATCTCGCCGCCGGACGGAGCCTGTGGGCGGCGCTCGCCGAGTCCGGTGCGACGCTCGTGACGCGAGACGGCGCCGTGCTCCGATCGCACGTGCTCAGCGGCGGGGCCGGTGCCCAGCGCAGCCGCATCGAGCTGGTCGCCGAGCGCGATGCTGCGGCCGAGCGGTCGAAGGAGGTCGTCTCGGCGATCGAACGCAGCCGGTTCGAGCTCGCCGAGCACAGCGGTGAACTGCGCTCCGCCAAGGAGCAGGCGTCGCAGGCCCTCGCGGCTCTGCGGGCTCAGGATGCGGCCCGCGCGGCGCGGACGGAGCGTCTGGGCCGGGTGACGGCCCAGCTCGAGAGCGCTGGCTCGGAGCAGGAGCGCGCGACTCGTGCGTTGGCCACCGCGAGCGAGCGTGTCGCCGAGGCGGAGTCCGCTGCGGCCGCCGCGAAGCTGGCGCTCGAGACGGTTCGGTCGCGCCCGCGCCCGCTGCTCGACGCCACCGCCCGGGAGAGCATGCAGGCCGACGTCGATCGTGCGCGCGAGGTCGAGATCGAGGCGCGACTCGGCGTCGAGACCGCGAAAGAGCGAGTGCGAGCCGAGCAGTCGCGCGGCGAGGCGTTGGTCCGCCAACTCGAAGCCGATCGGGCGGCGGCGGAGGAGGCGGCCCGGCGGGCGGTCATCCGCCGTCGGCGGATCGTGGCGACGCAGGGCGTGGTCGACGAGCTGCCTCCCGTGCTGGACTCCGTCGACCGCTCGGTCGCCCAGGCTCGCGAGGAGTTGACGCGAGCCGAGGCCGCACGCCAGCAGCAGAACGAAGAACTCGTGCGTCTGCGCCGCGAAGAATCGGGACTGCGCGAGCGGCTGCAGGCCGTGACCGACAGCGTGCACAGCCTCGAGTTGCAGCTCTACGAGAAGCGCCTGCAGATCTCGGGCATGCTCGATCGCGCCGCCTCTGAATTCGGACTCGATGAGACGGTGCTCGTAGCCGAGTACGGACCGGATCAGCCCGTGCCGGCGGAAGAGGACGGTGCTGAGCCCACACCGTACGACCGGGAGCAGCAGCGCCGCCGCCTGGGCGCGGCCGAGAAGCAGCTTGCGCAACTCGGGCGCGTGAATCCGCTCGCTCTGGAGGAGTTCGCCGCTCTCGAGCAGCGGCATCTCTTCCTCACCGAACAGCTCACCGACCTCACCAACACCCGCCGCGACCTGCTGATGATCATCGACGAGCTCGATGAGACCATGCAGACGGTCTTCGCCGCCGCATTCGACGACACGCAGGCGGCGTTCGCCGAGGTGTTCCCGGTGCTGTTCCCGGGAGGCACCGGCAGCATCCGGCTCACCGATCCCGACAACCTGCTCACCACCGGCATCGAGGTCGCGGTGAGGCCGGCCGGCAAGAAGATCGAGCGCTTGTCGTTGCTCTCCGGTGGAGAACGCTCGCTCGCCGCCGCGGCCTTCATGGTCGCGATCTTCAAGTCGAGGCCGAGCCCGTTCTACATCATGGACGAGGTCGAGGCCGCGCTCGACGACGCGAACCTCGGGCGGCTGCTGACCATCTTCGAGGAGCTGCGCACCTCCAGTCAGCTCATCGTGATCACGCACCAGAAGCGCACCATGGAGATCGCGGATGCGCTCTACGGCGTCTCGATGCGGCAGGACGGAGTCTCGGCGGTCGTCGGGCAGCGCGTCTCCGTACCGGGCTGAGGCGCGCCGCATCCGCTCGATTCCGCGGCGGGCGCCGCAGGGCGTTCGGCGCCCCGGTAGCCTGTGATCCATGGCTGAACGCAACTCCTGGTCGCTCGGTCGCGCGCTGCGCGGCCTGTTCGAGAAGCGCACGATCGACGAGCAGACCTGGGACGATCTCGAGACGGCTCTGATCACCGCCGACTTCGGCCCCGATATCTCCGAGGCGATCATCGACGACCTGCGAGCGAAGGTCGCCCGGTACAACACCACTGATCCGCGCGACCTGCAGCGGATGCTGCGCGAGTCGCTCGAGGAGCGGCTGAGCAAGTACGACACCACCCTCAAGCTCAGCGAGCGTCCGGCCATCATCCTCGTGGTCGGCGTCAACGGCGTCGGCAAGACGACCACTATCGGCAAGTTCGCCAAGTTCTTGCGCAACTACGATCGCAGCGTCGTCGTCGGCGCGGCCGACACATTCCGTGCGGCCGCGGTCGACCAGCTGGCCACCTGGGCGCAGCGTGCGGATGCGCAGATCGTGCGTCCGCAGCAGCAGGGTCAGGATCCCGCATCCGTCGCGTTCCAGACCGTCGAGTACGCCAAGCGCACCGGCACCGAGATGGTCATCATCGACACCGCCGGACGGTTGCACACCAAGGGCGGGCTGATGGACGAGCTCGGAAAGATCAAGCGCGTCGTCGAGAAGCAGGCGCCGATTTCCGAGATCCTGCTGGTGCTCGACGCTACGACGGGCCAGAACGGCCTTTCTCAGGCGCAGGCGTTCATCGAGCACGCCGGTGTCACCGGTCTCGTGATCACCAAGCTCGACGGCTCGGCCAAGGGCGGCTTCGTGCTCGCCGTGCAGGAGAAGACCGGCATCCCGATCAAGCTCGTCGGTCAGGGTGAGGGTATCGGCGATCTCACCGGCTTCACGCCGCACGTCTTCGCCGCGCAGCTGGTCGCCTGACGCGCCTGCGCGAGATGCCTCTGCGACGCTCGACATGGCGAGTGGCGTGAGACGAGGAGGCACCTCGCAACCGCGGGACTACACGGCTTGAGCGAATCCCGCCGCCGCGTCCGCGAGCGAGCGCAGATTGTCGGGGATGTCGCGTCCCTTCGCCGTCATGCTCTGCGCCCACAGCCGGCCGGCGCGGTAGGACGATCGCACCAGCGGGCCGGAGAGCACGCCGAGGAAGCCGATGTCCTCCGCCTCCTCCTTGATCTCGACGAACTCCTGCGGCTTCACCCAACGAGCGACAGGGAGATGCCTCGGCGTCGGGCGGAGGTACTGGGTGATCGTGATGATGTCGGTCCCGGCGTCGTGCAGGTCCTGCAGCGCCTGCGAGATCTCCTCGCGCTCCTCGCCCATGCCGAGGATCAGGTTCGACTTCGTGATGAGGCCGGCCTCGCGACCCTGCGTCAGCACGCCCAGCGAGCGCTCGTACGTGAACGCCGGACGGATCCGCTTGAAGATCCGCGGCACCGTCTCGACATTGTGGGCGAACACCTCCGGCTGCGCCTCGAACACACGGCCGAGGTGTTCCGGTCGACCGGAGAAATCGGGCACCAGGATCTCGACGCCGGTACCGGGCGCCTGTGCGTGGATCTGCCGGATCGTCTCGGCGTACAGCCACGAGCCCTCATCCGGAAGGTCGTCGCGGGCGACACCGGTGACCGTCGCGTAGCGGAGGTTCATCCGCGCCACGGATTCGCCGACGCGGCGCGGTTCGTCCACGTCGTAGTCGGCGGGCTTGCCGGTGTCGATCTGGCAGAAGTCGCAGCGCCTCGTGCACTGCGCGCCGCCGATGAGGAACGTCGCCTCGCGGTCCTCCCAGCACTCGAAGATGTTGGGGCAGCCCGCCTCCTGGCAGACCGTGTGCAGATCCTCGCTCTTCACGAGGTTCTGCAACTGGCGGTATTCCGGGCCCATCTTCGCGGTGGTGCGGATCCATTCGGGCTTGCGCTCGATCGGCGTCTGCGCGTTGCGTACTTCCAGCCGCAGCATCTTGCGACCGGAAGGCTCGGCGCTCACGCGGCGACGCCGATCGGAGCGACGGTGAAGTCGGCTGCGGCGCGCTCGAACTCCTCGATGACCCGCGACCGCACCGCGGCGGGGTCGAGCCGACCGCCGAACTCCCGTTCCATCGTCGTGACGCCCGCATCCGCGATGCCGCAGGCCACGATGCGCTCGTAGGGCTCGAGGGAGTTGGACACGTTCAGTGCGAAGCCGTGCATCGTCACTCCGTTCGCGATGCGGATGCCGATCGCGGCGATCTTGTCGGCACCGAGGGGCCGGCGGATCCAGACACCGCTGCGTCCCTCGATGCGCACGCCCGCGATGCCGAAGCCCGCGATCGCTTCGATCAAGGCGCCTTCGAGCGAGCGCACGTACGCAACCACATCCACCGGCTCACGCAGCCGCACGATCGGGTAGCCGACCAGTTGACCCGGACCGTGCCAGGTGATCTTGCCCCCGCGATCGACATCGATCACGGGCGAGCCGTCCACCGGTCGTTCGTGCGCTTCGGTGCGCTTGCCCGCGGTGTAGACGGAGGCGTGCTCGCACAGCAGCAGCGTGTCGGGCCTCGTACCGGCCGCGACTTCGTCATGGATCCGGCGCTGCAGCGTCCAGCCCTCGGTGTATTCCAGCGGATGCGCGGCGTCGCCGACGATCTGAGTCTCGATCACGCGCCCACCCTACGCGCTTAAATAGACCGAGCCCAATAAACCTCACCGGTCCGCGCGCCGCGACCCGGAATCGTCGCGAACCGCCCTCCGCACGGCCGGCAGGCCGGGTTGTCGCGGACCGCCCGCGCGTGGGCCGGACCCGGGTTGTCGAGGATCGCCCTGGAACGCCGCGGAAGGGCCGTTTCGCGCCAACCCGGGCCGTGCCCCCAGGCGCACGTGAGCCCGGGTTGTCGAGAACCGCCCTGGAACCCTCGGGCAGAGTCATACGGTCGTTGCAACGCTTTGATGATCGGAGCGTGTGATGGCGTGGACGAATGGAAGCAAGTTCAG
>JABMLG010000008.1:205476-260628 GCA_013204985.1 Microbacteriaceae bacterium VKM Ac-2855 | reverse complement strand
TGACCAACTACATCGCCCGATCGCTCCTCGAAACCGGCGGCTTCAGACCCCGACTACACCCTGGATTGCGATGAGCCACAAAAGTAGGGGATCTCAGTCACGTAGCCAACGGCGCTGAAGGCTCCTTCGGGCGGCTTCATCCGCCAGCTATCGAATCCCGGATCGGGTGGGCGAAAACGAGGTGGACCGCGCAGTAGCGTGGTCGGCGGGTCACCCAACGGAGGCCCCCGACTCGCGGAGGCGAATTGCAAGCTACTGGCGCGCTACGGCTCGTGATCCTCTTGGTGCTGCCTGTGGTCATCATCGTGATTTTCGGCGCAGTAGTGCTGACCGGCGCCACTGCCTCTACCTCCCCCGTTTTCTACGTGGGAACAGCACTCCTCGCGGCGCTGGTCGGGGGCCTCTTCCTAGCGGAGCTCTTCTATGGACGAGAGATCCGAGCGATAAGGAGTCTCCGGATCCAAGACCCGACGGCCACCGTATTGCTCGCCAGGAACGACGATGGTTTAGCGGGGCCTTTCACCGAGGCGATCGCAGGTGCGAATGGAGGGCCGCGCGTGGGATGGTCCTACCTCGCCTCGTTCGGTCAGGGCGCGCTCGAGATCTGGAGTTTCGGCTCGGAACCTGGTCTCGTTGCGTCCATCCCGACCAGCGACATCGTCGCGATCGATACCACACCGCACCACCTTCAACATCTTTCCGTCCTCGCAATCGACGTGACGGTGGCCACCGAACGAGGCGCCAGCCGGCTCATCATGGTGCCGGCAAACCAGCGCCTCCTGGGACTGTTCCCCCTCGCAGGCTCGTCGGTCGCGCTGCTGTCGAAGGAACTCCAGCGACGATTAGAGTGACGCCGCGGGTGGAGGGCACGTCGCGCAGCCACGGCGCCCATCAGAGGCGTCCTACCTAACCCGCGATGACGGGTCGTGGCTGTCACCAGCGCCCGCAGGTTTTATCAGCCGGCTCCGTCCGGCATCGCGTCAGCAGACCGCGAGGTGATGCAGAATCTCTACGTGACGTCGACACAGTGGTTCTCGACCGAGGGTCTCCCTCCACTTAGCCCCTGCGGGAGCGACTTCTTGAGGTAGCTCGCTGCTCGCGCCGAAGCGTGGGACACGGATGTACTGCCATCGCACACGCACTGCGAGACCATCGAGGCAGGTCGTGGTGGGTATCACGGTGCCCGGATTGTCCGGTCGGCTCACCACCCTCTGGGTGCGATACGTGGAGGACGATCACGGCGTACCTTTCCTCGAAGGCTCATGGGGTGATGACGAATTATCCGCCGACCACTACGGCGCCGACCCTCTACGGGATCTCACGATGAGGGGCGCACCCCTGTCAGCCGAGTCAGCCGCCGACCTGGCCGCGCGGTGGTGCGAGCGCCACCTTCGGATGGACATCTACCGCGAGGAATGGGCCCGTGATCGGTGGACCCGGCGTGACGCGATCGGGCATGAACCTGAGAAACGAAGGCGGGGATTGCCTTACGTAGCGTTCTCGAACGAGCCAACGGCTGCGCTTCCGGCGATCACCTTGCCTAGGCAAAGGGCAATGCTCTTACCGGCCCACCCGGCGGCGCTCGATTGAGCGACGATATCGGCCAGATCTGAGCCGGGGCGCTCGTGCTGGTCAGCTGAAGTATGACCACGATTTGTAGCCGACCCAGATGATCGCGGATGCTGACGCCGCGACGATGACGATCGGTTTGACTGAGCGGCTAGGGGTTCTGAGGCCAGGCGTGTCTTTCCGGACGGTAGGTCCGGGAGACGACTGGTTGCGGGACACGTCGACGGAACGGGCCGGGGTGGGGTGGGGATTCGTCTATGGCTCCGAGTCAACAGATGAACGGCAGGACCGGAATCCCAGCCCTCGAAACGTCGATCATCTTCGCGGAACGACAAACCCGAATTGTTGAGATTGTGCCACTGCACTGACACAATTAATGTGTCAATGCAGTGGCACATTTGGGGGAAATCGCATGATTCTGTTTTTGCTCGTGTACGGTCCACCGCTGGGCGGCCTGCTTCTTGCCGTCATCGCCTATGCCTTTCGCCGACGGTCGATCAGAGCCCTGCCATCAACGAATCGTGCTCTGACTGGGCTAGCGATACTCCTGGCCTTGAGCGGCATGCTGCTTGTTTCCGCCGCGCTCTCGAACTCTTCACTCGAGTTCGTGTCCTTCTTCGGTGACGACGTGTTCCTGATCCTTCCTTTCGTTAGGTACGCCGCCCCACTCGTCCTCACCTTCATAGCCGTCGCCCTCGTCATCGTCCCCTGGCCTACGCGTGGGCCCCGCGGATCCGCTCAACTCGCCCCGCGCACGGTGACGACGTTCGCGCAGAAGGGCTGGCTGCGGACCGCGGCCGTCACGGTGATGACGCTGCTCGCTGTCACCGCCTTCGCCGGCCTGATCTCGAGTCCCGACGAAGCCGGGAGATACGTGATGTACGAGGTGAAAGTGTCATCGAACTCCAGCGCGTCCACAACGACGTACGGCTGGTGGTTCGCGGTTCCGTGCCTGATCGCGATCGCGGCCATCGTGGCGCTCGCCGCGCTCGCCCTCTTCTCAATCTCCCGCCCGTCCTTGTCGATCGATGAAGGGAAAGACGTAGAGACGAGGACCCTCCGAACCAGGAACGTGTTGGCGATCACATCCGGCGGACTCCTCATACACCTCGGCGCCGTCCTCTCCTCGCTCTATGGCACGTCCAGACTGCGCACGGGATTCGAGGGAGGATCGGTCGGATGGGTGGAACTCGGTACCTCTTTCGCCGCGATCGGGCCCGTTCTGCTCGTCGCGTCCTACGCGTCCGTCATCCTCGGAACCGGCATGTGGTGGTACACCTTGGTTTCGACCGCCGCCGTTCGCCTGCCACGCACCCGGGAGTCGGTGCCGGCATGATGATCACCCTCGACGAGTCCAGCACGCCGCTCGTCGATCAGATCCAGGACCAGATCCGCGGCTACATCACCACTGGAATCCTCGCCCCCGATCAACGCCTCCCTGCCGTGAGACAACTGGCGAGCGACCTCGGAATCGCGCCCGGAACCGTTGCGAAGGCGTACCGTGCGCTCGAGAACGACAACTTCCTCACCTCACGCATCGGCAGCGGAACGCGGGTCAGCCCAACCGCGACCGCCATGCACTCCGACATAATCCTTGCTGCAGCCCACCTCGCCACGGTCGGAAAGCAGAAGAACATCACCCTTGAAGAGAGCATCCGCGTCCTCCGCACCGTCTGGCCTGACTAGCGTCATTCCATAACCCGATCAATCGTGCTGACGCCGACCGGCCGCACAGCAACGCGACCTCTGCGAGGCCCAGCGAGAAAACTCGCCCCGGGAGGCATCTCACGCCGCCCTCGTGCACGCGTAATGAGACAGACGTCGAGGTCTCAGAGTCCTGCTGGCCGGACACGAGTTTCAGGCCAGCTCGT
Source organism: Microbacteriaceae bacterium VKM Ac-2855 (assembly GCA_013204985.1). Classification (GTDB taxonomy): domain Bacteria; phylum Actinomycetota; class Actinomycetes; order Actinomycetales; family Microbacteriaceae; genus Rathayibacter. The sequence goes on along the minus strand of JABMLG010000008.1, from coordinate 257,188 downwards.
CGTGCCTCAGTGTCGACCAGACTTGGCTTGATGATCTCGACAAAGCCCGAGGAGGCGTTATGAGTCCGCGCGACGATGAACCTACGGACGAGGAACTGGACGCGCTGTTGCTCGAGCACGGTTACGTGTACGTGGACCCGTTCGAAGGAGCGACAGAAGGCATGACACTTCGGCTCGTCAAGAAGACGCGGAGTACCGTTCACGAGGTCTTCGCCTTCGTCCTCCCCGATGGAGAGGATGTCTGGGACTTCGTCGATGTCTTCTCACCGGACCCGGCGTTCGCCGAGTCGCAAGCCTTCAGCCTCGACGCCGACCCGGGACCGATCGAGTACTACCGCCGCGATCTCGACACCGATATGCCCTGGAGCCAGGTCGCTCGCGTCCACCTTGAGGGCCGAACGAAGACGACCCATCGCACCATCATCGACGTTCCCGAGTACTCCGAGAACGACGTGCCGCTCCCCGTCCCCGACAGCGTCACGGCCGAACGATACGACCGCACCGGTATCTTCCTGCCCGGCCCGTTCTCCCCCATCGGGCTCCGGGGAGGTGGCTACGGCACTCTCCACAGCGGCCGGTTCCTGTCCCCGAAAGACGGCGGGTATATAGAATCCCTCATCGTCGGGATCGCTGAATCCATCGAAGACGCCACCATGCAATTCGTCCACTACTACCATCGCGCCGGACTGCCACTCGCGGACCGCGCCGAAATCTATGAGACCCAAGGTGGCAACCTCGCAACACGGGCGATTCTTCACGACACCCGGCTGCGCACCACCTCCTCCGTAGAACAAGTGCTCCTCGAACGAGACCTCCTCGGGCGCGACACGCGCACATGACCGCGACGGGTCGGCTCGACCGAGCTCGGCTCACCGGATCGGCTTGGCGGTGCGACTCCGGCTCGGTTGGTAGGGTCTCGACGGTATGGACGAATCACGGGACGGCGTTTACGTCTTCTGGATCAGCGGTGCCATCATCGCGGCCCTCGCCCTTCTGTACTTCGGGCACCTTGGAATCCTCTTCGTGGGCGCAACCGAAGGAGACGTCCCAGCGGTGTCGTCGATACCTCTCCCCGCGGGAAGCGAGGTCATCAGAGAGGGCGTTACCTGTGGCTCAGGCGGCTGCTCGGTCGAGGCGTCGGTGCGCCCGCCCGATGGGATGACACCTGGCGAGCTCTCGGAGGCGTTAGGGACAACTCCGCAGGCCCGCATCCCGGGCACATTCTGGGATCCTCGAACCGTCTCCCTGACTTCCCGAACGGAAGGCCCGCTGCTGCTAGTCCGAGCCGATTACTTCTCAACGGAGTACGTACCCTAGTCGGAGCTCGCCCTGCGTATGAGACGAGCACCCCGCTGCCGGACAGCCCGCCGGTCCGACGGGTCCGATGCACGCCTCGTCGAGCTGCTCTTGTTCGTCCTCACTCAGCATGGTGGCATTCGAATCGGGGAACCGGCCTGGGTTGGACCATCGCGCAACATATCCAGACCGGTGCGGGCGTCGCGCTCTCGTTCGTGGCGTGGAGGGTCTGTCGCAGCCCGAACTCGTCGAGTTCGATCTCGGCATCGAGGCGCACCCGCCACGGGTAACCGGGTTGCAGTGCGATCGTGCTGCCCAGTCGCACGCCTCGCGCCGAGAGGTCGACGAGGTCGAAATCGAGCCATGCGGCCAGACCGTGTGACGCCGTACGCGTCGCTGCTTCGTCGACGACGAGTTGTTGCTCCTCACCGTCGAAAAGACATCGGCCATCTGGGATCCGAGGAGGCCACGGAGCGAGGACCGCACCGCGCATTGCCGGGCGGACTTCGTCGGCCGCGAACGGCAGGATGAGGTGGCGACCGTCGGCGGTCAGCGAGCGCAGGCTCGCTCCCACGCTCGCGATGATCGCTTCGTAGCCGCCGGCGCCGATCGTGTACTGCGCACCGGAAAGCGGGATGCTCCTCAGGGTGCCGATCCGATGGCGTCGGATGCGCGGGCCGCCGCGCCGAGGAAGTGCGTGTTGCACTCCTGTTGGAGTCGGATGTCCGACCACATCGGGTGCTGCGGCGCCGCATTTGAGCAGACGATGGTGCCCCAGGCGCCGACGCGGACCGACTCCGCGATCGCGAAGCGGCAGAAGGCGGCACCGATCGGACCCTCCTCGAAGTTTCCGTACAGCGGTGTGTAGCCGACCCAGCCCTCGCCGAAGACCACGGGAACTCCCCGGGCCGCGGCGGCGTCGGCCGCGACGTCGAGCCACGTTGTGAGGATCCGGTTCATCTCCACCGCGTGAACCTGATACCGCTCGTAGAGGAACCGGTCGAACGCCTCCGCGTCGATCCAGTCGTGCAGATAGATCTCGGGCTTGCCCACGATGGTCGCCTCCATCTTCCAGGCATCCTCGCCGGTCAAGATCCAGGACTCCGGGTCCGGAGCATCGGGGCGGAGGATGCCAACGGCCTCGACCGCCGCGCGTGGGAAGTCGGCGAGGGCGCCGCGAAGATCGAAGGCTGCGGTGACCTCGTCGAGCACTCCGTAGACATAGGGGTGGAAGACCAGCACATCCACCTGCTTCGGGATTCCGCGCATGGAGCCGACGGGTACGTGGGCGTAGTTGACCGTGACCGGATCGCTGGGGCGCCGGGCGTGGAATGCGGCGAGGCCGCGCTCGAGGCGGTCGGTGAGGCCCAGGACGACGTCTCCGCCCTCGGTACTGACGCCCTCGGCGAGGTGGCCGTACTGGACCTCGTTGTGCAGCTCGGTGAACGCGACCCGGTCACCCATGCCATGTTCATCGAGGAAGTCGAGCAGCGCCGCCTCGGCGCGGGCGAGAGTGACGGCGCGTCCATCCGGGTCGATCGAGCGCAGGCTGTTCCACCAGTCCGGAGACGTCGCGAATGACGAGGACTGCTGGTACTCCCACGACGAGACGATCGCGAACATGTCGTGGTCCCGCAAGGCGCGGAACAACCGAAGCAGGTGCTCGCGAGCGTCGATCACGCTCGGCGTCTTCACGTCGTACCAGCGCACGCCCTGCGCGTAAGCGCCACCCAGACGGTCCAGTTCGAGACGGGTGGTGTCGAGTCCGGACTCGAACAGGAGGAACGGCATCGCGCAGATCCGCACGGTGTTGTAGCCGCGCTCGGCCGCGTCCGCGACGGCACGCTCGAGGTCCTCGAACGGCTCTCCGGGCCCGGTACGGACATACCAGGAGAAGTCCCACAAGCTGATCGTCAGCCGCTGCGGAAGATGTCCGGGAAGGGGAACGGGGGCATACGCAACGGCGTCGTCGAAAGGCACGAGGACGAGCGTAAGCGGCGGATCAGCAACTCACTCAGCACGATCCTCCGCAGTTTTCTGGACGAATCCCCGTTGACGGTCGAACGTGAGCGGTCGCGATTCGACTCGCGGATTCGTCCAGGTCTAATCGGATTCGAGTGCTACTCCGATCGCTACGCACCCGCTTATCGTCGGGTGAGTTCGACGCCGAGCAATCAGAGAGACCCGCAATGACCTCCTCCCACGACCTTTTGGATGCGACAGCTACGACCCCGCTGAACGAGTCCGGCGCGATCACGATCGACGACACCGCGGTCCGCCGGAACGGGCAACCGTGGTTCCCCGTGATGGGTGAGTACCACTTCAGCCGCGACGAGCCGGAGCGATGGCTGCACGAGTTGCAGGCAATGCGCGCGGGCGGCATCACCGTCGTTGCCACCTATCTCATCTGGATCCTGCACGAGGAGGAGCGCGGATCGCGCAGCTTCGCCGATCACCTCGACGTGCGACGTTTCGTCCAGGATGCCCGGCGGGCTGGGCTCGAGGTGATGCTCCGGATCGGACCCTGGGCGCACGGCGAGGCGCGTAACGGCGGCTTCCCCGACTGGCTCCAGGCCCTGCCCGTGTCCCACCGCACGAACGACCCGGCCTACCTCGAGATCGTCGACGGCTGGTACCGCGATGTCGCGTCCGAACTCCGCGGGCTCTTCCGAGACGACGAGCATCCGGATGCACCGATCATCGGGATCCAGGTCGACAACGAGCTGTACGACCAGCCGGACCACCTCGCGACCCTTCGCGACATGGCGGAGGCGGCCGGTATGGTCGCACCGCTCTGGGTCGCCACCGGATGGGGTGGAGCACAGCTCCCCCTCGACCGCGTCGCTCCCGTCTACGCCGGCTACTCCGACGCGTTCTGGGAATCGACCGACATCGACTGGCCCTCCTACGCCCAGATGCATTTCGAATACAGCACCGTGCGCGACGATCTCTCCGTCGGAGCGGATGTCCGCGGCGAGCTGCTCTCCGAACCGGTACCGGAGGATCACCGCTACGCCTTCCTGACCTGCGAACTCGGCGGCGGGATGGCCACCGCCTACCACCGCAGGCCGCTGGTGGATCCGGAGGACGTCGCGGCGCTGGGTATCACCAAGATCGGCAGCGGGTCCGCCTGGCAGGGGTACTACCTGTACCACGGCACGACGCAGGTGACCGGGTCTCGCGGCGGCACCCAGGAGTCGCACGAGACCGACTACCCCAACGACATGCCTCGGAAGGACTACGACTTCTACGCCCCGATCGGCGCCGCCGGAACCCTGCGCCCGCACTACCATCTGCTCCGCCGCCAGCACCTCTTCCTGAACACCTGGGGCGGCGCACTCACTCAGCTGCCGGTCATCCTGCCGGAACGTGCGGCCGGCGATCTTCGGTGGTCGCTCCGCGCCGATGCCGCCAGCGGCTACGTCTTCGTGACCAACCATCAGCCCGCCGTGCGCCCGCTGCCGCAGGTCGACGACGTCCGATTCACCCTCGACATCGGCACCGAGCGCGTGACCGTGCCCGCCGAACCGATCTCGGTCCCGGCCGGAGCCGCGTTCTTCTGGCCGATCCGGCAGAGCTACGGCGACATCGCCGCGCTCACCGCCACCGCGCAGCCGGTCACCGAGATCGTCGACGGCACCACCACGTTCGTCTTCCTGACCGTACTACCCGGCATTCCCGTCGAGCTGCAGATCGAATCCGACCATCCGATCCGCGGGGCTACCGCGGTCGATACGGCCGCGGGGCGCCACTGGGTTCCGGATTCGCCGGCCGGCCCCGCATGCGTCGTGACCGTCGGCGACACTCGGCTCGTCATCCTCGACGACACCACCTCACGACACCTGTGGGTGGCTGAACTGGACGGGCGCCGCACCGCGATCGTCTTCAACGGCGGGCTGCTCCAGACCGCCGACGGGGTGCGTCTTGAACGATGGAACGCCTCCGACGAAGTCCTGCTGCTGCCGGCCCGCGCCGGACACGGCGGTGAGACCATCGGGTCGTTCCAGCGTCTCGAGCTGCCCGCGTGGCAGCACGAAACGCGGCTCGACGTCGCGCCGATCAGGACCGAATCGGCTCCGGCGCCCCTCCGCGGGGGCGGGTCGATGAACCGTCTCTCCGCCCCGGTGGATGCGGACTTCGACGAGTCGGCCGTGTTCGAGATCCCGATCGACCTCCCACCGAACGACGACGGCGCACTCGTCCTCTCCCTGGAGTGGACGGGTGACGTCGCCCGTGCCGAGATCGACGGTGTCCTCATCGCCGACCAGTTCTGGTCGGGACGCACCTGGGAGATCGAGCTCGGCACCTGGCGCTCGGCGCTCGACACCGGCGTCCTGCGCATCCGCGTCCTCCCATGGGACGGCACGAGCGACGTCTTCGTCGACGGCCGCGTGCGCCACCGTCGCCGTGCGCTCGTCGCGACAGTCGACTCCGCCCGCCTGCGCCGGTCGCACCGCGCATCCCTCACGGCGTGAACCCCGCTACGACTCGTTCATCCGGCCGCACGACCTCCCCGCTCGGGCCCCCGCCCGGCGCTTCATCAGAACGAAGGAACCCATGGCCCACAGCGTGACGCCGTCCGCCATCCTGTCGCTCCCGGACGCTCCCCCGGACCTCCGGGTCCGCCTGGCCGCCGGGGAGGCGGTGATCTGGTCCGAGCCGATCGAGATCAGCAGCTATCTGCCGAACGAGCCGTCGACCTATCCGCAGTACCTCGACCACCGCGTCTACCAGGGCTCGAGTGGGCGGGTGTATCCGCTGCCGTTCATCGAGCGGATCGCCTCCGAGCCGGAGCTGCGGCTCTGGCAAGCGATCCACCTCGAGAACGAGTACGTGCGCCTCGTCGTGCTGCCCGAACTCGGCGGGCGGATCCACATCGGCTACGACAAGGTCACCGGTTACGACTTCTTCTACCGCAACAACGTGATCAAGCCGGCACTCGTCGGGCTCGCGGGGCCGTGGATCAGCGGCGGTGTGGAGTTCAATTGGCCGCAGCACCACCGTCCGGCGACGTTCCTGCCCGTGCAGACGGCGATCGAGGAGGACCCCGATGGCAGCGTCGTGGTGTGGTGCACCGACCACGATCCGTTCACCCGGATGCAGGGCACCCACGGTGTGCGGCTGCACCCGGGGCGCTCCGTCGTGCAGCTGGATGTGCGCCTGCACAACCGCACCAGCGAACGGCAGACGTTCCTCTGGTGGGCCAACGTCGCTGCGCGCGTGCACGACGAGTACCAGTCGTTCTTCCCGGAAGACGTCCGCTACGTCGCGGATCACGCCCGCCGTTCGTTGACCGCCTTCCCCGCCGCCGACCGTCCGTACTACGGCGTCGACTATCCGGCCCTCGCCGCCGAGAAAGAGGGCGCGGACCGGATCGACTTCTACAAGAACATCCCCGTGCCGACGTCGTACATGGTCGTCGACACCGAGGAGGACTTCTTCGGCGGCTACGACCACGCCGCCGGTGCCGGCTTCGTGCACTGGGCGGACCGCCGCATCGCGCCGGGCAAGAAGCAGTGGACCTGGGGCGACGCCCCCTTCGGCCACGCGTGGGATGCCCACCTCACCGACGGCGACGGACCGTACGTCGAACTGATGGCCGGGGTCTATACCGACAACCAGCCCGACTTCTCCTGGCTCGCGCCAGGAGAGACGAAACGCTTCAGCCAGTTCTGGTACCCCATTCCGGCGATCGGAGCCGCCCATCAGGCGACGACCGACGCCGCCGTGCACGTCGACCGCGCGTCAGGGCTCACCGTGCGGCTCGCCGTCACCGCACCTCAGCTCGCTGCCCGCCTGCGCATCCTGGCCGCCAATGGCACCGAGCTGCACACAGCGACGGCCGACCTCGAGCCCGGAACCCCGTGGACCGTGACGACGGAGGCGCCGTGGACGGAGGGCACCAGCGTCGAATTGCTCTCGCGCAGCGGCACGCTCCTGGTGCGCTGGGCGAGCCGGGCCGGCAGCGACGAGGAGCCGTGGACCGCGACCGAACCCGCCGCACCCGCGGACATCGACAGCGCCGACGAGCTCTACATCACCGGACTGCACCTGCTCCAGTACCGCCACCCCACCCGCTCACCGCTGCCCTATTGGAACGAAGCGCTGCGCAGGGATCCCGAGGACTCTCGCGTGAGAACCGCGATCGCGGAGCTCGCCTACCGCTCGGGCGACTACACCGCAGCCCTCGACCACGTCGGCCGAGCCGTCGACCGCGTCACCCGCCGCAACGGCAACCCCCGCGATGCCGAGGCGTTCTATCTGCTCGGACTGATCCAGGCCCGCCTCGGCCGACCTGACGCCGCCGCCCGGGCCTGGGCGAAAGCGGCCTGGGACGCCTCCTTCGTCGCCCCCGCCGGGCTCGAACTCGCCCGTCACGCCGCCCAGCGCGGCGACCTCATCCGCGCTCTCGCCGAGCTGGACGATCTCGATGCCGTCGCCGCGAGCGACCGGCGTCGCGCGACGCTCCGCGCGATCGTCCTGCGCCGACTCGGCCGCCACGCCGATGCCCACGCCGTGGTCCGCCACGCACTCATGAGCGACCCGCTGAACCAGGCCCTGCTCCACCTCCGCGACGGCTCGCTCCCGGACGACGGTGGACTCGTGTGCGACGTCGCGCTGGAGATCGCCCGCGACGGCGAGACCGACGAGGCGCTGCGCGTGCTCCGGATCGCATCCGCACGAGAGGCCGGGCCGGAGGGCAACACCGCGCCTCTCGCCCGCTACCATCGCGCGGCGATCCTGGAGAGGCTCGGACGAGACGAGGACGCGGCCGAGGAACGTCGTCTGGTACAGACGATGGACCTGCGCTGGTGCTTTCCCGCAGGGCTCGACGACCACGATGCTCTCGCGGCCGCCGTCGCCGCCGATCCGGCCGACACCGCCGCCCGCGGCCTGCTCGGCATGCTGCTGTACGACGCCGGCCGACGCCGCGAGGCGCTCGAGCTGTGGGAGCAGGCCATCGCGGAGGGCAGTGTCGACCCGGTCACCCACCGTAACGCGGGCCTCGCCGCCTACAACATCGCTCACGATGACGAGCGGGCCGTGCAGCATTACGAGCGGGCGCGGCGACTGGCCCCGGACGAGCCGCGCCTCCTCTTCGAGCGCGACCAGCTCGCCCTCCGGCTCGGCGAATCCGGCACCGACCGACTCGCACGCCTCGCCGAAAGCCTGTCACTCGTCCTGCGACGCGACGACCTGGTCGTCGAGTACGCGGAACTGCTCGTGCAGAGCGGGCGCGCGGCGGAGGCGGTCGAACTGTTGGGCGACCGCCGATTCCAACCGTGGGAGGGCGGCGAGGGAAAGGTACTCGGCGCCTGGGATCGAGCGCGAGCGGCCCTCGAGCTGCCGGTGGCCGACCCGCCGGCCTCTCTCGGCGAGGCGCGAACGCCGTTCACCCCACCCGTGGCCCGACGCGACGACGGTGTCACGGACTACTTCGCGACGAGCCTCCCCGAGCTGCTGCTGTTCAGCCGGGAGTAGGCGGACCCGGCCGGTTCCTCCCGTTCGAGCCGGCCGAGTACCGCAGCATCAGAAGGCTTCCTTCTTCGAACGCTGCCGGAACGCACGCGGACTCAGCCCGTTGAGAGCGCGGAACTGCCTCGAGAAGTAGAACGCATCCCCGTAGCCCACGGACGCGGCGATGTCAGCGATCGAGGTCTCCGTCGTGATCAGCAGTTCGCCCGCGCGCGCGCACCGGAGCCGATTCACGTAGGCAACGACGCCGATGCCGGCCGACGCCTTGAACAGCACCGAGAAATGCGAAACGCTCAGGCCCGCGAGCTTCGCGAGTTCGGCGACCGTGAACGAGCTCACCAGGTGCGTGCGCAGGAAATCCTGCACAACCTGGATGCGGTCGCTCGAGTGCGCAGGACCACGCAGCCGCTCCGATGCGAGCTGCGACAGGGTTCGCCACGCGGCGCCGGCCGCGATGAAGAGCATCGGCTCGGTGTCGTCCCGCTCCAGCGCCATCACCGCCTCTTCGATCGACGCGGCTACGGAGTACACGTCTCCCGGGCGCAGGATCGGATCGAGTTCGTCCCCGACGATGATCGAGACGAGCTGGTCCGCATCCTGCCCCTGCACGTGCATCCACCAGATCGACCACGGATCGTTCGAATCCGCGCGGTACCGGTGCGGGATTCCTGCGGGGATGACGACAACGGCGCCGGCGCCCACACGAGCAGGCTCGCGTCCGTCCACTTCGATCCATCCCACGCCGTCGGCGCATGCCATGACGATCGTCTGCGCGGCACCGCTCGGACGAGAACGCCCGTGCGCGGCGGCATGCGGGAAGTAGCCGGCATCGGTGACGAGCATCCGTTCCGTGACGGGTCGCGCGAGCGCGGAGTGGACGAGCTGTGCGGGAAGCACGCGGAGACGCTGCCCCGGGAATCCGTCGCGGATGAACACGTTCGAGGGTATCGCGGGAGGCGCTTTCAGCCACCCGCCCGTCTCAGGAGAAGAGTGCGTTACGAATCCCGTCGAGATGGCGTCGTTGGGATATCGTGCCCCGAAAGGCTACGGCTTCCCTGTTCCGAATGGGGCGCCTACCCACAACCGGACCGGGGGTCCCATGACGCATAACAGCAGTGATCTCGATCGACGCAGCCTCGTACGGGCGGGAGCCTGGGCTGCTCCAGTTGTCATGGTCTCCCTGAACGCGCCCGCGGCAGCGGCCAGCGTCGGTGGCGAGCTGCACTGGCGCACCTGGACGTTCGCCGTCACCGGCGCACCGTTCTACAAGCCCGGCGTCCAACTCGAAGTCATCGGCGGAACCTCCCCCGTCACCAGCGCATCGGTGCAACTCCTCTTCACCCCGGCCGAGGAGACGGGCACCTGCTACGGACTGTCCAACGGTGCACAAGCGGGATGGACACTGGGCGAGTACGCGGACGGCAACATCGTCACCGCGTTCTGGGCCGGGTCAATCGATCCCGGCCAAGCGCTACCGCCGGTCGCCTTCGACATGCGCTTCGACATCACGCCGCTCTCCTTCACCGCAACCGCGCAGAGCCCTCAAGCGATAGCTCCAGAACCTCTCGTCGTCGCAGCAGAGACGAACTGACCGCCTATTCGGAGGTCATGGACCTCACCGTCACTGTCCGACCCGAGCGCGTAGACGACCCCATTGAGAGACTCAGCGCAGCCCCTAGCCTGAGCACATGGAAGACGAGGTCGATCTGCTCACGCGGCGCCTCCGGCTACGCCCCCTCAGCAGGGAAGACGAGTCGGCCGTTATGGCCTATCGGGGAGACGCGCACGCCTCTCGATACCTCGGGCATCCTCCACTGGCGAAGGGGCAGTACGTCCCGTGGCTCGCGGAGCGGGAATCCGAATGGGAGCTGCACGAACCAGGTCACCGTCGTTTCTACGGTATCGAGGTCCGCGCATCGACGGCACTGGTCGGTGACGCCGTCCTCATTCGATCCGCGGACGGACAGCAGGGCGAAATCGGCATGTTCCTCCACCCCGAAACGGCCGGCCTGGGCTACTCGCTCGAAGCCGGCGCCGCCCTGCTCGAGGTAGCGTTCGGACCGCTCGGCCTGCATCGCATCATCGGTCGCGCCGCAGCTCACAACCGCGGCTCCGTGCACGCGATGGAACGGATGGGCCTGCGCCGAGAGGCCCTGTTTCTCAAGAGCGAGAAACGCGGAGAGACCTGGATCGACTGTGCGGTCTACGCGATTCTCGCGGAGGAGTGGAAACAGAATCGGTATTCCTCGCACATGACCGGCTGACCATCCTCATCCTTCTGCGCAGCGTTTCCCAGCCAGGGTGGTACAGGCCCCCACGAACCCGTGACCCGTACGCTCTGACCATGAACGCTGCAGTTCGACACCACCGGCAAGCCGGCCACATTGATCCCACGTCGACCCTCGACCTGCCTGCATCGATCACCTGCTCCGCCTACTATCAGCCCCGCGCAGACACCAACGACGGCGCCTTCATGGACCGGATTGTGATCGAGCGGTGCGACGGCCTCTACTCCCTTGAGGGACCGTCGCTGAGCTATCCGACCGTGCAGCTGAGAATCGAGTTCGCCGGAGACGCCCCGGAGGGCCGTTTCGTTCGCGTCGACGTGCTCGCCCTGGAAGGCGACCTGCTCTTCCGAACGCTCTACCAGTACTCGAACTCAGCCGCTTTGCGCGAAGCTCTCGGAGGCGGACACGGTTTTACGGGCCTGAACTACTTCTACAGAAACGGGGCGGAACTGCAGTTCTGGTGCAGCGCCGATTGACGAAGCGACCAGCCGGCCGACGGCGCGGTTGTCCCGGCTGCGGCTCTGGCTCTGGCTCTGGCTCTGGCTCTGGCTCTGGCTCTGGCTCTGGCTCTGGCTCTGGCTCTGGCTCTGGCTGCGGCGATACTCCGTGATCTGGCACAAACCGTCCGCGTGACCATCCGCATCCGGGGCGGCTGGCGATCACGCCCGGAGGTATCGGCGTCACTGCAAGGCCTCACGTTCTACGCGGGCCGGTGAACGAAACCGAAGCGCGGGGCCGAACCCGCTACCTGACTTCGCCGGTGTTCGCGCTATCGCCGCGATCTGCAGCCGCCATCCACGCACTGACCACAGCGCCGTATGCCCTTCGGTGAACGCGATCAGGATGTTCCGTCAACGGTTATCGTCTCGTATGGGGAAATCACGAATAATCGCCGCCGCACCTCTTCGGATGTCGGCCTTCATCGCCGTCGCTCTCACGCTCGCCCCATTGACCGGATGCGCTGGGACGGCCGAAGCACGAAGCCCCGCACCCACAACGACCGTCACAGTGACCGCGACACCGTCAGCCGCCCCATCCACCGGTGGCGACACATCCGCATCCTACGCCTGCGGCCGCTACAGTTCACTCCTCAGCCTTGGCTGGACCACGCAATGGCATCACCAGCAGGGCGAACTGGACGACGACGCTTACGCCCAATTCCTCGCCCGGCAGGCATTCCAGCTCACGACGGTTACGACCACAGACCCAGCACTGACTGCCGCGAAAACCGCGGTCACCACCTACCTGAAGGACACACCGCCCACGCCGCAGGGTTGGACGTACGACCCGGACTCCGCGGAATGGGGCTCGATCATCAGCGACCTCGGCGCAGCGTGCACCGCTGCCGGAACGGAACTCGCCTCCTGGGCCGAACCGGGCATGGGCGGCTAGGGCCCGCGCACGATTCACGCCACCATCAGCGCGCCGATCCCCCAGCCGGACACCGGATTCCAAGCATGGTGCGTCAATACGCTGACCCGATGAGGCACCACGTCATCCGCTTGCTCGACGTCGTAGCGCCCGCACCGGCCTGCAGCACCGCCGAAATGCCTCCCGCGAAGACGGCGGGGGCCTCATCTACCCGAACGCCCGCGCCCGCGCCCGCGAGACACCCTGGTGCCCCGTGAACCCGGAACTGTCGAGGGCGGAACGACCGCCGGACCGCATGTCTCAGAAAGCTGTTGCTGCGCATTCCGAGGCTCACGAACTTTCCAGAGCCAGTGCCAGTCGCTTGGCGACTGGCTGAACTATCGCAGCGAGACGGGGCCTGCAATCGTCGAGTTGGCGGTGGCGGAGGTCCCTTCGGGTGATAAGCCTGCAGCCACAGCGAGTACGGCAATGGACGCGGCGGCCGACCACGCTTGCGGCCGGCACGCGGCCGGGTACGGCACTGCCGCCTTGAATGCGTGCGCGGCGTCTCCGGAGTGCAGCTCGGGGACCCGGTAGTCGAAGCTCTCCGCGGCGGCAAGAAGCCCCTGCGCGAGGGTGGCCGCCTCGGCATCGAACCCTTCGCGAGCGAGGCCGGTGATCGCGATCGCGGTGTCATGAGTCCAGACGGAACCGCCGTGGTAGGAGAGGGGCCAGTAGCCGTCGGCGTCGGTGGAGAGGGTGCGCAGCCCGAAGCCGGAGTTCATTTCGGGCGAAACGAGCAGCTGGGCGACGCGGGTGCTCTGCTCCGTGGTGAGGATGCCGGTGCCGAGAAGGTGGCCGATGTTGCTGGTGACGGTGTTGACGGGACGCTTGTGTGCGTCGAGAGCGATCGCGGGGTATCCGCCGTTGCCGTCCGCGATCCAGAACGCGTCCGCGAAGCGTGCTTTCATGGCGGCTGCGTAGTCGGTCCACTCGTTACCAGGGCGTCCGAAGTGCTCGAGGAGCTCGGCGGCGGCGAGGGCCGCCTCGTACGCGTACGCCTGCACTTCGCAGAGCGCGATCGGTCCTTCGGCGAGAGTCCCGTCCTGCCATTGGATCGAGTCGCCGGAGTCCTTCCACCCCTGGTTTGCGAGGCCGTGGCCGGTGGTGTCGATGTACTCGAGGAACCCGTCGCCATCGCTGTCGGCGTGGTCGCGGAGCCACGCGAGTGCGGCGTCGAGGTGGGGCATGAGCGCTTGGACTTCTGCGTCGGGCAGGCCCCACTTCCATGCTTCGTGCAGGAGCGTGATCCACAGCGGAGTGGCGTCGACGGTGCCGTAATAGAGCGGTGGCAGCGAGACGTCCTCCCCGGGGATGGTGAGCACCTGGGGTCGCAGCTCGTGCATGATCTTGCCGGGCTGCTCGGCCGTCTCCGCGTCGGTGTCCGTGCCTTGAAGCTCGGCGAGGACGCGCAGTGTGGAGGCGGCGAGGTCGGTGCCGAGCGGGAGGAGCATGCGCGCGGCCCAGAGGGAGTCGCGGCCGAAGAGGGTGAAGAACCAAGGAGCACCCGCGGCGAGGAAGACGTCTTCCGGGCGTGCTGTGGTGACCATGCGCAGGCCGGTCAGGTCCTCGAGTGCCGTATGCACCCATCGCGAGAGCCGGAAGTCGCCGCTGGTGACCGAGACGTCCTGCCATTGGGGTGTTCCGGGGGCCGCTGCGACGACGGATTCTCGGTCCTCGACGGTGATGCCCCAGTCGAGCCGGATCGAGCCATGTGCGGGGATCGTGATCGGCCACGTCAGAACCAGCTCGGCTTCGTCGATACTCATGTCCGCTCCGATCGCGTGCACGCGCGCGTCGGTGCTCGCCGTGCGCCAGGTGACGGATCCGGTCCCGCGGACCGTCTCGATATCGATGTCCTCGACGAGGCCGGCCTTGACGATGTGCATGACAGAGAAGTCCGCGCGCAGACGCACTTCCACGATCGTGTCAACAGCTTCGCCGCGCGCGGATTCCACTGTGAGAGTCTCGCGCAGCGAGGTCCCGTCGACGTCTCGGCGACGCACGAGCCGAACGCGCGGGTCTGCAACCTCGTCGTCGAGGTGGCGCAGCAGCGACACGTAGGTCTCGGTCGCCGCGGAGTCCCGGAACGCGGCGACGTGCTCCCCGTTGCGCCCGCCGACCGTCGCTTCCAGCAGGGACACGATACGAGTGTCTCCGCTGTAGAGGCCGTGGATGGGAGCGCTGCCCACCTGCCCGTCGGGACTCGACCAGATCTGCACCGGCGCACACAACAGCATCGACTCCGCGTGCAGCAGAGGCTGCAGCGTCTCTCCCCGCGAGACGGCAACAGGATCGGTCATCAAGACGGAAACGGTGTCGTTCACAGTCGACTCCTCAGTGAATCGTGGGCGCGGCGAGCCGTGCAGATGGATGACGGGGGTGGCCGAGAAGCGTCTCGACCGCGACGGTTGACACCCGCCGCTCGACAGGTAACATAACATTTGATCGATCAAAGCCGCAAAGGTGGATCGGAGTTCTTCCTGCGAGTGCCCCGTCCGCCACATGGCTTGATCGTTCAAATCAAGCGTTCATCGCCGAGCGGATTCTTCTCGGCTCAACTCTGGAACTGAGGAGGCTCTCGTGGCCGGTCTTCCCACCGTCTCGGACGTCGCAGCTCTCGCCGGCGTGTCCCGGCAGACGGTCTCCAATGTCCTCAACTCCCCGGACATCGTCCGACCCGCGACGCGGGAGCGCGTCGTCGGGGCGATCCAGGAGCTCGGCTACCGTCCGGATGCATCGGCTCGTCGCCTACGCACTCGGCGCTCGGGAACGATCGGAGTGCGCTTGGAGCCGGTCCTCGACGGCATCTCGGGGACACTGCTGGATCGCTTCCTTCACGCGGTCACGGAACTCGCCGCGCAGCGCGGCCTGCGGGTCCTTCTGTACACGGCGGCATCGCCGGCCGAGGAAATCGCGGAGCTCGCGCGGCTGCGCGACGGCGCCGACGTCGATGCGATCATCCTGACCGCCACATACGCCGGCGACGAGAGAAGTCGTTGGCTGACCGAGAACGCTGTTCCCTTCGTCGCCTTCGGACGCCCGTGGGGAGCGGACGACGTCAACAGCCCGCAGCACCTGTGGGTGGATGTCGACGGCGCCGCCGGTGTCCGCGCCGCGACCGATCAGCTGCTCGGCGAGGGTCTGCGTCGCGTCGCATTCCTCGGCTGGCCGAGCGACCAGGGCACCGGCGATGACCGCCGCACCGGATGGTGGGCGAGTATGACGGCGCATTCCGACCTAGACTCCGACGCTCTCGAGGCACTGTCGGTGACAGCGACCATCGACATCAACGACGCGCGGCGAGCAACATCGGAGCTTCTGACCGCGCACCCCGACCTCCAGGGCATCGTTTGCGTCTCCGATTCCGCCGCACTGGGCGCCTTCATGGCCACCACTGCGCTCGGCCGCGCCGACGTCGCGATCACCGGCTTCGACAACACGCCGGTCGCCGCCGCCCTGGGCCTGTCCAGCGTCGAGCAGAACATGAACGAAGTCGCCGCAGGCGCCCTCGAACTGCTCCTGGGGCCGTCCGGCTCGACCGTGATCCCACACGGCCTCACCGCCGGCGAAGCACACCGTCTGATCACCCCTCAGCTCATCACACGGTCCCCGCTGCACATAGAACCCGGCTCGACCACTCCCACCACTCTTCCTTCCTTCTAAGACCCCGGTCTACTACCGGCTCTTCTCCACCGATGAAAGGTCAGCAATGAACATCACCCGTACGGCACGTTGGAGTGCCGCACTCGTCGCCACAGGCATGCTCGTCACCCTGACGGCCTGCTCCTCCGACTCCTCCAGCGATGGTGCCGGCGGCTCCCCGGACGGTCTCACCGTCCTCATCGCCTCTTCCAGCGACGCCGAGGGAACCGCGGTGAAGGCTGCCAACGACGCCTGGGCATCGGAGAACGGCACGACGGTCGACACCGTCATCGCCAGCGACCTCACGCAGCAGCTCGGGCAGGGATTCTCTGGCGGCAACCCGCCGGATCTCTTCTACATGAGCTGGGACCAGTTCCAGACGTACGCGAGCAACCGCTACCTCGAGCCCTACGCCCAGGACGCCGAGAACGCCGACGCGTTCTACCCGGCGCTCAAGGACGCGTTCAGCTACGACGACCAGTTCTACTGCGAGCCGAAGGACTTCTCGACGCTCGGACTCGTCATCAACACCGACCTGTGGGCCGCCGCCGGGCTGACCGACGCCGACATTCCCACGGACTGGGCATCGCTCGAATCCGCGGCGCAGAAGCTCACCACCGACTCCGTCGCAGGTCTCTCCTTCGGTCCCGAGTACGCGCGCATCGGCACCTTCATGAACCAGGCCGGCGGCACCCTCATCTCCGAGGACGGCACCACCGCCACCGTGAACACGCCCGAGAACGTGGCGGGACTCGAAGAGGTCCAGAAACTGCTCTCCGACGGAGTGCTGAAGTTCCCTGCCGACATCGACTCCGGCTGGTCCGGAGAAGCGTTCGGCAAGGGCGCTGCAGCGATGGTCATCGAGGGTCCCTGGATCAACGGCGCCCTGAAGGCCGACTACCCGGACGTGAAGTACACGATCGCCGAGCTGCCTGCCGGTCCCGGCGGCAAGTCGACCTTCACCTTCAGCAACTGCTGGGGCATCCCCGCCGACAGCGACACCGCCGAGTCCGCCGAGTCTCTCGTCTCCTACCTCACGAGCGATGAGCAGCAGCTCGCGTTCTCCGACGCGTTCGGCGTCATCCCCTCGACCGAGACCGGTGCCGCTGAGTACGCGACGAAGTACCCCGAGAACGCGGCGTTCGTCGCGGGCAACGACTACGCCGTCAGCCCCGTCGCCTTCGCCGGCGCCGCGACCGTGATCACGGACTTCAACGCGTCGCTCGAAGGAATCGCCACCGCCGACCCCGAGGCGATCCTGGAAACCTTCCAGACGAACCTCCAGGACGCGCTCGACACCGCCAACGCGAAGTAAGCCAGGAGATACCCCATGACCAGCCCAGCCGTAGCGGACCGCCCCGGCCCGCGCACCCCTCGCCGAAACCGCGGATCATCCGGAACCGGCACCACCGGCCCCGGTATCCGCGGCTCGGAGGCCCGCTACGGCTGGCTGTTCACCCTCCCCGCGATCCTCCTCGTCGGCATCTTCCTCGTCCTCCCCATCGTGCTAGCCCTCTGGGTGAGCCTGAGCAACTGGAACGGCCTCGGCTCACCCGTCGGCGGCACGGCCCAGTTCGTCGGCACCGAGAACTACCAGGCCGTCCTCACCGAACCAGGCCTAGCGCAGAAAGACTTCGGCACCGCGATCCGCAACAACCTCTACTACGTGCTGCTCGTCGTCCCGCTACAGACCGCGCTCGCCCTGTTTCTCGCCGTGCAGGTCAACCGGCGGATCCTGCGCGGCCGCGGCTTCTTCCGCACCGCGTTCTATTTCCCCTCCGTCACCTCCTCGATCGCGATTACCGTGATCTTCCTGTTTCTCTTCAGCGCCTCCGGCGTCGTCAACGCCGTCCTGGGCTGGTTCGGGGCCTCCGGCCCCACCTGGATGGCCGACTCCTCCGGGGTCCTCCACAACCTCCTCGGCCTCGTCGGCTTGAACTCCGCGCCGGGCTGGCTCACCGGCGCCGCTCCCCTCGGACTCACCTGGTGGGACTGGGTCTCCGGACCCTCGGTCGCGATGTGTGTCCTGATCGTCATGGCGATCTTCACCACCTCCGGCACCTTCATGCTCCTGTTCCTCGCGGCACTGCAGAACGTCGGAGGCGAGATCGAGGAGGCAGCCCTGATGGACGGCGCGGGAGCGTTCCGGAAGTTCTTCTCCGTCACCCTCCCGATGCTCAAGCCCACGCTGTTCACCGTGCTCACCCTTGGGCTGATCGGGACCTGGCAGGTGTTCGACCAGATCTACCTCACCGGCGGCGGCGCCCCCGGAAAGACACTCCTGACGCCCGCCTACCTCGCCTACGAGTCCTCGTTCCGCGGACTCCAGTGGGGTCAGGGAGCCGCTATCGCCTTCATCCTCTTCTTCATCATCGTCGTGCTCACGCTGCTCCAGCGCGCGGTGCTCCGCGAGAAAGGCGAGCCGAAAGGCCGACGCTCCCGACGAGTAGCCCGCGCCGACGCCGCAACGACCCTCACCACGGGAGGTGTGCGATGAGCACCCTGATCGATACCACACCTCGTACGACGCCCGAACCCGAGCCGACACCGCTCCCGCACCGCAAACGCGTCATCTCGGCCCGCACCCGAGCCTCCGTCGCCGCCGGCTACCTGATGCTGATCCTGCTCGCGCTGGTCTACATCTACCCGTTCCTCATCTCGATCGCGTCCTCGATGAAGACAGATGCCGACGCCACCGGGAACCCGCTCTCTCTGCTGCCCGCAACGTGGTCCTTCGCCGCCTATGAGCGGCTGTTCACGGAGGTCCCGCTCCCGCGGTGGGCGCTGAACTCGACGATCATCACTCTCTGCGTCACCTTCGGCCGGGTATTCTTCGACTCCCTCGCCGGGTACGCGCTCTCGCGCCTGCGCTTCCGCGGCCGGAACCTGCTCTTCGCCGGCTTCATCGGAGTGATGAGCGTCCCCGCCGTCGTTCTCTTGATCCCGCGCTTCCTGATCCTCAAGCAGCTCGGCCTCTACGACAGCTACGCCGGGATGATCATCCCGCTCCTCGCGGATGCCGCAGGGATCTTCATCATGAAGCAGTTCTTCGACTCCATCCCCGCCTCCATCGAGGAGGCCGCGCGCATCGACGGCGCCGGGATCTTCCGCACCTTCTGGTCGATCGTCCTACCCATGGCCCGCCCGGCAGTCATCACCTTGCTGATCCTCTCCTTCCAGGGCTCCTGGAACGAGTTCTCCCACTTCGTCGTCTCACGGCAAAGTCCGGATCTGAACACGCTGACGACAGGGGTCGCCTCACTCGTCTCGGGGCAGCTCGGTGCCGGCAACCAGTACCCACTCCAGCTAGCCGCCGCCGTGCTGATGTCGATCCCGGTCGCGGTCCTGTTCTTCGTCTTCCAGAAACGGATCATGAACACCACCGAAGGCGCCGAGAAGGGCTAGAGGGCGCGGACTATCCGTCCAAGCCGGCCGCGGAGCGATCGCAGAAGGCCGCCGCTCAACGGGCAACTCCACAAACGACAACGACTCCATCCCTGCCATGAACTACTGAGACGGAATCGTCTACTAGACCAGCTACGCCACGCTCCTCACCTCCGTGGAAGGGTTCCTGTAGGCCACCTCTATCGGGATGGCAGAGCGCGTATCTGCGACGGCTGCGATAGACGCTCAGCCCGACTCGGTAGCGCTGATCGCGGCCTGCAAGGTGCGGATGTTGGATCCGAGAACGCCCGAGGCGAGGAGCCCGGAACCGAGCGGGCCCGATGAGTCCTCACCGAGAAGTGGCAGTGTTCTGAGCGCCGCCCGCACCGGCTGGCTCATACGCTTCACCTGCCACTGGATCTCGGCCTCGCCGCTCTGCGGCGGTGACGCCAGCTCCGCTGCTTTCGCCGCGTAGGCGGCGGCGCCGAGCGCGTGCGCGCCCATGTGTGCCACGCCGGCAGCCTGCCCCGCCGACCACGCTGCGGCCTTCCCCGCCGGAGACGTCGCGGACTGCGCTGCGCGACCAGCGACGAAGCGGCGCCGGATCTCCCGCGCCGCGTCCAACTCTCCCCGCGAGAACGCTCGCGCACGAGCGATGCCATCCCATGCTCGGTCGTCCTCGGGAGCTTCGACCTCGAAGAGATGGAGCACTCTCTCCGCGCAGTCAGCCGCCCACGCAGCGACGAGACGACGATCACCTTCGGACAGCGACTGCGGAGAGAGCATGCCAGCACTCTTGCAGACAACAGGTTCGTCCGTTCCCGAACGCACACCTGCCGGACAATCGAATTACACGAATCTGACCGTCGAGCCCGATGACCATGCGATCGGCCGCTCCCTCGGCGGGCTGAGCACAACGATCGAAGCACGACCGAGGAGCAGCTGGATCCTGAGAGCCACTTTCATATTTAGGGTAGCCTACCCTCATGCCTTTTCTACCGAGACACCGCATCGCCCTGCCTCTCGCCGGCCTCGCCGCCGTCGCGCTTACCCTGACGGCCTGCTCGTCGGGCGCCTCCCAAGCCGTCCCCGCGGACGCCGAAACGATCCTCGTCGAGGATGCGAAGCCGACCCTCGTCCTCGTCGACGAGAACGGCGAGCAGTCGTACCAGGAGGACCGCGAGACAGCTCGAGAGTCGGTGGAGGTGCCTCTCTCCCCCTCCGCTGTCGTGACCTTCGACATCGCCACGCTCGACACGCTGCACACGCTCGGCGCCGGCGACGCGGTCGTCGCGATCCCCGATGTCACCCTGCCCGACTACCTCTCCGACTACGCCGACCTCCCGAAGGTGGGCACCCTCTTCGAGCCCGACTTCGAGGCTGTCGCCGAACTCGAGCCCGACCTGATCGTCACCGCCGCTCGCAGCACCGGGCAGTATGACGAACTCTCCGAGATCGCCACGACGATCGACCTCACCGGCAGCTACGCCGGCACCTTCGACCCGGCCGCGGCCCTCGAGCGTGCCACGCAGCTCGGCGAGATCTTCGAGCGCGAGGACGAGGTCGCCGAGGCGGCGGCCGAGACGGAGGAGCTGGTCGATACGATCACCGCAGAGGCGTCCGGCACCGCGCTCGTGCTGTCGGTGTCGGGCGGCGAGTACGGTGCCTTCGGCGAGGGCTCGCGCTTCGGCTACTTCTTCGACGGGCTCGGGTTCACCCCCGCGGTTGCAGCGGCCGACTTGCCGGGCACCGAGGGGTCGCCGCACGGCGACACCGTGACGAACGAGTTCATCCTCAGCGCGGCTCCGGAATGGATCTTCGCGTTCGACCGCGGCGCCGCCACGGGTGAGGGCAGCACCGCCGAGCAGACGCTCGACAACGCGCTCGTCGACCAGACGCCCGCCGCGCAGGACGACCACGTCGTGCTGCTGCCCGCGAGCGAGCTCTACATCGTCATCAACGGACTGACCGCCGTGCAGAACGTGCTCGAAACCGTGCACGACGCGATGCAGAGCTGACCGAGCGGCGCCCACCCGCGTGAAACGCCCCTTCCCCCGCGCGCTGATCGTCGCGGGAACGGTCCTCGTGGCCGTTCTCGCGACGATCTCGCTGTTCCTCGGCGTCGCCGAACTCGACATGTTCGTGCTCGTCGAGAGCCGCCTCCCGCGCACCCTCGCGCTCGTGCTGGCCGGCTCCGCCTTCGCGGTCACCGGCTTGATCATGCAGCTGCTCACCCGCAACCGGCTGGTCGAACCAGGCACGACCGGGGCGACCGACGCCGCGACCCTCGCCCTGCTCCTGATCCTGCTGTTCGCCCCCGACCTGCCCGTCGGCGCCAAGGCCGCGCTGGCTGCGGGCGGCGCGCTCGTCGGCGTGCTCGGCTTCCTCGCGCTCGCCCGCCGCATCCCCTCGCGCTCGAGCGTGCTCGTGCCGGTCGTCGGCATCCTCTACGGAGGAGTGATCGGCGCCGTCGCCGCGTTCCTCGCCTACCGCACCGACACGCTCCAGGAGCTGCTCAACTGGGGCATCGGCGACTTCTCCGGCATCCTCCGTGGGCGCTACGAGATGCTCTGGGTCGCCGCCGCGGCAGCCGCCGTGGCGTGGATCGCCGCCGACCGCTTCACCGTCGCCGCCCTCGGCGAAGACACTGCGCGCGGCCTCGGCCTCGACACGCGCGCCGTGATGCTCACCGGCGTCGTCATCATCGCCGCGGTCACCGGAGTGATGATCGTCGTCACCGGAGCGCTCCCCTTCCTCGGCCTCATCGTCCCCAACCTCGTCAGCCGGATGGTCGGAGATAACATGCGCCGCTCCGTCCCGCTCGTCGCGCTGCTCGGAGCCGCGCTCGTGCTGCTCTGCGACCTCATCGGGCGCACCGTCCGCTTCCCCTTCGAACTGCCGATCTCACTCGTGATGGGCGTGGTCGGCGGAGTCGTGTTCCTCCGCCTGCTCATCGGCCCGGCCGACACGGCGCGCCGCCGCAGGAGCATCCTCCGATGACCGCGCTGCGCTCACCCTCCGTCCGCCTCGCCCTGCTCGCGGCGGCTTCCGTCATCGCGATCGCCCTCTACCTCCTCACCGATCTGCCGACGAAGTGGGAGTACGCGTTGGGCCTGCGCGGCCGCACCGTACTCGGCATGATCATCGCGGCCGCAGCCGTCGGAGTGGCGACCGTGCTGTTCCAGACCATCACCGCCAACCGCATCCTGACCCCCGGAATCATGGGCTTCGACGCGGTCTTCCTGATGATCCAGGTGGTGGCCGCGTTCGCGATCGGCCCCCTGCTGCTCGTCACGGCTCCTCCACTCGCTTCGTGGCTGGTGGAGCTCGTGCTGATGGCGGGCGTGGTCGTCGCCCTGTACAGCTGGCTGTTCGTGCGTCGGAGACTCGACCTGCACGTGATCGTTCTCGCCGGGCTGGTGCTGGGCGTGCTGCTGCGTTCCATCACCTCATTCCTGCAGCGACTGCTCGATCCGGACACCTTCGCGATCGTGCAGAATCTGACCTTCGCGAGCTTCACCTCCGTCGATCGCGAGCTCCTGCTCCCGACCGGCATCGTGGTCGCCGCTGCGATCGTCTCCCTGTGGCCGATCCGCCGCTCCCTCGACGTGCTGGCTCTGGGCGAGCCCACCGCGGTCTCGCTCGGCGTCGAACACCGGAGGGTCGTGCTGCACACGGTCGTCGCGATCGCCCTTATGGTCGCCGCCTCCACCGCGCTCGTCGGCCCCGTCACGTTCTTCGGTCTCATCGTCGCGAACGTTGCGTACGGGGTGGTCGGTCACCGGCACGTGCGCAGCATCCCGGCGGCGGTGACCGTGGGCGTGATCGCCCTCGTCGGCGGGCAGCTCGTGCTCGACCGCGTCCTCGGCTTCGGCACCGAGCTGCCGGTGGTCATCGAGTTCGTCGGCGGCGTCCTCTTCATCCTGCTCGTACTCACCGGAAGGGCTCGCTGACATGATCCGAACCACCTCGGTCACCACCCGGCACGGCCGGACCCTCGCCGTCGACGACGTCTCGCTCGAGCTGGGCACGGGCCTCACCGCGATCATCGGACCCAACGGCTCCGGCAAGTCGACGCTGCTCTCGACCATCGGGCGCCTGCTCAAGGCAGAGAGCGGAACCGTCACGGTCGACGACCTCGACGTCGCGACCACCCGAACCCGTGACATCGCGAAGCGGCTGGCGATCCTCCGCCAGGACAACCACTTCGCGATCCGCCTCAGCGTCGATGACCTCGTCGCCTACGGACGCTTCCCGCACGGAGGCACGGGCCGCACCCCCGATGACCGCGCCCACGTCGACGCTGCGATCGACTCGCTCGATCTCGGCGCCGTGCGCGAGCGCTACCTCGACGAGCTCTCGGGCGGCCAACGCCAGCGCGCGTTCGTCGCCATGGCCCTCGCGCAGGACACCGACCACATCCTGCTCGACGAACCGCTCAACAACCTCGACCCACGCCACGGCGTCGCGCTGATGAAGCTGCTGCGCCGCCTCGCCGACGAGAAGCGGATGACCGTCGTCGTGGTCCTGCACGACATCAACGTGGCGGCGCAGTTCGCCGACGACATCGTCGCGATCCGCGACGGCCGGGTCGTCCACCACGGCCCCGTGGCCGAGGTGCTGACCGCCCCGCACCTCGAGGCGCTCTACGACACACCGGTCGCCGTCGAATCGATCGCCGGCCGCCACGTCGTGCTCTGGCTCTGACCACGTCGGACCCGCCGTATGCATTCCGTGCCGCAGCCCGAGATCCGTCGATCGCGACACGCGGTACGCAGCAGCGCGGCGCTACTTTTACCGCGGGGGTCAGTTCACGACGATGCGGGTGAAGGTGACCGGGTCGCTGTCGCTGGCGTTCACGTACGCGTAGGGCTGAGCCGTCGAGAAGGCGATGTGCTGCCCTTCGTCGAGTCGCTCGACGCTCGCGGAGCCGAGTTCGAGACGAAGTACTCCCGCGGTGACGAGGAGGATCTCGTGCCACCCGTCAGGGTCGGGTTGCGCGTCGTAACGGTCTGCCGGGCCCAGCGTCCAGGTCCAGAGTTGTGTCTCCGCGCGAGCAGGAACCGAGGAGAGCAGCACGGCGACGCTCGCCGCGTCGACACCGCGCCACGCCACCTCGTTGATGGCGACCGCGGGAGCGTCCGGCGCTGAGACGAGGGCGGTGAAGGTGGTGCCGAGAGCTTCGGCAAGGCGATCGACACCCGTGAGGCTGATGTTCGCTTCGCCGGCTTCGGCGTTGACGATGGTTCGCCGACTGATACCGGAGCGTTCGGCGAGAGCCGCCTGGCTCAGCCCCGCATCCTGTCGAGCCCGGCGGAGGTTGCTGCCGACGTGCGCGAGGACGGCGGAGGACGACGGAGGTTGCATGCGCACTATTCTGCACTCTAGAGTGTGCAATATGTTGCGCTTTCCACTCCGTGCTGTTCCGTTCTCCCGGCCGGAGTGGGCGCTGATCGGGATCACCGCGATCTGGGGCGGCACGTTCCTCGCCGTGCACGTCGCGATGGATCACAGCGGTCCGCTGTTCTTCGTGGGAGTACGTTTCGTCGCCGCCGGGGTGATCAGTGCGCTCGTGTTCTACCGCACGCTACGCGGAATGCGGCGGATCGACGTCGGCGCCGGCGTCGCGATCGGGACGATGATCTTCCTCGGCTACGGCCTGCAGACCTACGGGCTTCAGACCATCCCCAGCAGCACGTCGGCGTTCATCACCGCCCTCTACGTGCCGCTCGTACCGCTTCTGCAGTGGGCCGTGTTCCGGAAGCGTCCGGGAGCACTCACCTTCGTGGGCGTTGCGCTCGCCTTCGCCGGACTCCTTCTCATCGCCGGCCCGCAGTCGGGAGTCGCCCTGGGGCCCGGCGAAACGGCCACCCTGGTCAGCACGGTTCCGATCGCTGTCGAAATCATTCTGATCAGTGTCTTCGCCGGCCGGGTCCATCTCGGCCGGGTGACCGTTGTGCAACTGCTCACCGCCGGGGCGCTCTCGTTCGCGTTCATGCCCGTCGCGGCCGAGACGATCCCCGCGTTCTCGTGGGTGTGGCTCATCGCGGCCCTGGCCCTCGGCGCGAGCAGCTGCCTCATCCAGCTCACGATGAACTGGGCGCAACGCTCCGTCTCCCCCACCCGCGCCACCATCATCTACGCGGGCGAACCGGTATGGGGTGGCATCATCGGCCGTCTCGCCGGAGACCGGCTCCCCGCTCTGGCCATCCTCGGCGCCGCCCTCATCGTCGCGGGAACGATCGTGAGCGAGCTCAGGCCGCGTCGAGGCGACCATCCACTCCCCCAGGACGACGAGAACGCACCCGATCACGTTGCGATCGGCCCGGATCTGCCCCGCTGATTGCACGGATTGCCATCGAAATCGACCCTCTCGAACGTCGGGATAAAGCCTCAGGGGCCGCGACTGGTACGGCAGCGGGTCGCGCTTCGTGCTGAGTGCTGAGGCACTCCGGGGCGTTGATGTCGGCGCTCGCCGACCAGATGCGGCCGCACTGGCCGCGGGCCCGCCACCGGCCAGGCACACCCATTGCGGCCGGCTGGCTGGTCGCCGCACCGCGCCGCACTCGACCGCACCCCCGATGAACCGTGAGTCTCGCTGCTCGGCGGCGAGGATCCGAACGATAACCGACACGACTAACCGCTGTCTTTCCCTCAACCTGGGGGTCGTCTGAGATTTTGCGTCGCTGTTATTTTTCAAACGAAGGGCATCGACTCCGTGGCCTTCCACCTCGAGTCGAACCTCCTGCACGGGCGGACTCTCGCTCGAGGGCAGATGTGAAAGGGCACTTCGTGCGCGCCGTTCTCTCCCTCCCCCGACGCGTGCGACGCATCGTCATGACAGCCGCGATCCTCGCCATCGCCGCCTCCGGCCTCGCGGTGATGCCGGCCGCCGCGGCGGACGCGACCGTCGCGAGTCCCGTTTCACCGGTGCGAGCAGCCGCATCGGAGTCGATACCGGACTTCGGCTTGGCGCAGACGACGGGTCGCTTCCAGTTCGAGGGCAGGAACGCCCGGCGTAGCCCGACCTCGACGTTCTCCCTGGATGTTCTTCCCGACGGTTCCTTCCGCATCATCACCGATGATTCGCGTTGCTCGAACGCCGGTGGCAGTCCGTGGCTCCCGATCTACGTGACGGCTCAGCCGTGCAACAACTCGGACGACCAGCGCTTCTACGTCGCTCCGGCGAATCCCACGCCGGTGTCCGTCCCGAACATGAGCCGCGACGACCAGTTCTTCTACATCATCAGCGTGTCCAAGCAGCAGTGCCTGCGCTCCTACTGGGGCGACTTCGCCCCAGCCACGGACGTGGATGCCCAGCCTCAGATGGAACCCTGCCGTCCGGGTGACGACGACATGATGTGGCGTGTTGCCAACGACGTTCCCAACCCGGCCGGCGTGAACCCCTGGTGGCGGGTGATGATGAACCTCGCCGCCGGCTACGGCACGAGTGACTGCGTCGTCCGACGCGACGGCTGCCAGGTCGCCCCCACGTCTGATCCGACCGCTTTCTACAACATCAGCGACGACGGAATCTACAACCTCGGCGTCATCTCGCAAGCGAACTACGGATGCGGCGACCCGGTCAGCGGCAGCGGGAAGCCGACATTCACGAACGACGGAGAAGTCGCGGTCAGCCAAACGATGAGCTCGACCGTCGGCGTCTCCAACTCATTGACCCTGTCCTCCGAATCGGGGTACGCGGTCGGCGGCGAGGTGAACTTCGGGTTGAAGGACGTCTGGGGCGCCAAGATCAACGGCTCGTTCAACTCCAAGTCGGGCACCGTCTCCACCTCGCAGACCACCGTGAGCCGCAGCTACTCGGAGGTGTTGACGACACCGCCGAAGAAGTACTCGATGATCCTCTGGTCGGGCAACCAGTACATCATCAGCGGCACCTGGAAGCTGGGGATGAACTCCGCAGAGATGGCACAAGGCTCCCTCGCCTTCACGATTCCCGCCACCTCCGCCTACCCGGTCTCGGTGACGCAGGACGGCCAGGTGTCGAGCGTTCTCAACGAGCGCTTCGTGGTTCAGAACCACCAGAAGTCGTGCGACGCTGTCGCGCAATCGACCCAGCGCACGGGCGCGACCGGCGCCCCGAGCACCCCGGTGGCGATCCTCGGCGCGAACGGAACCTGCGCGGCGCCAAACACCCCAGAGACCGCTTCGCCGGGCACCACGTTGTCGGTCTGCCCGGGTGACTGGAACGTCACCGGCGGCACGATGAGTGACGCGAAGTTCGAGTACCAGTGGTTCCTCGTCACCGATCTCTCCAAGGCGTCACCGGCCGAACGATCGTTGATCCCCGGCGCAACAGGCAGCTCCCTCCGCATCCAGCGCGCCACCTACGCCGCGGACAAGAAATTCCTCGGCGTCACGGTGATGGAGGCCGGCACACCCGGTCGTCTGCAATCCCCCGAGGTGGTCGCCACCGATTTCGTCGAGATCCTTCCGCCCGCTGTGGGCGGAGACATTCCGGAAGGAACCAACTTCGTCGGCAGCCTGCCGGACGCGACGCGCGGATCCGCCTACGACGAATCTGTGGTGGGGCAGGCCGGTAGCGGGATCTCGATCAGCGCCACCGGAGTTCCCGACGGCATGAACGTCACCCCCGACGGCGAGCTCACCGGCAACCCGACCGTCCCGGGAACGTACACGATCACCGCGACGGACAACCCCACCGACGGCGGGCCGATCCAGACGGCGACGATCAACGTGATCGTGCACGACATCGCGACGACCTTCGCCGACGATCTCGACTTCGCGGCGACCACGGGCGACCCGTTCACCGCGGAGCTCGTGCCGACGGTGGCGACTGGCATGACGCTGGAGGTCGCGTCAGGCGCGCTGCCCGCCGGGCTCACACTCGATCCCGCATCTGGAGTGCTGAGTGGAACGCCGACCGTACCGGGGACGACGACGTTCTCTCTGACGGATGCGCTCGCGCCCTCGACATGGGCAAGCGTCACCATCACCGTTACCGACGCGCGCGCCGCGTTCGCGGCCGCTCCGTTGCCCGACGCCAGCGTCGGCACGGCCTACGCCGCCGCGACAGTCGCGTCCTACGGAAGCCGTTCGCGGTTCGGCCTCGCCGAAAGCTCTCCGGCTCTGCCGAACGGCCTGCGCGTCGACCTGTTCAGCGGAGACATTCTCGGCACGCCGACAACGGCCGGAACCGCCACGGTGCAGCTCGTCGACCTCAACGACGCGCAAACCGCCCGCTCCGTCACGATCAGGGTCGTCGACACCGCCGCACCGACCGCCACCGCCGCACCAGGAGCAAAGCCCGCGCAACCGACTCTCGCCGCCACCGGGTACGACCCCGGGACGCTCCTCCTCGTCGCCGCGGGCGCGCTGCTGCTCGGCTTCGCGGCACTCCGTCGCCGCCGAACCCGCTGACGCGCAGTTCAGGACAGGTTGTCCGCGAACCGGGACTGTTTCGGCGGGCGCGACTCACCCGGCGGCAGGCGGTGCCGTCGAGCCGCGGATCATCAGCCGCGTCGGCAATTCGCGTGTCGGCAAGACGCGGTCCGGGTCCACGGGTAGCCGGCCCTCGATGACGTCGACCAGGGCGACGACGGCCGCGGCCGCAATGGCGCGGATGGGTTGGCGCACGGTGGTCAGCGGCGGGGTGGCGAAGCGGGCCTCGATCAGGTCGTCGAAGCCGACGACGCTGATGTCGTCGGGAACGCGCAGCCCCGCATCCGCTGCCGCCTGGATCACGCCATTCGCCAATGCATCGGATTCCGCGAAGACGGCGAGCGGGAGCCCGGGCGTCAGGTGCGCAGCGATCGCCGTGCGCGCCGAACCCGAGGACCACTCGGAGCGGACCACCTCGATCGTGCCACCGGGGGCGTGCTCGTCGATCGCCGCGCGGAAACCGTCGAGCCGCGCGCGCCCGAACCGGAAGAGCGGCTCCGCCATCAGCGCGACGAAGCGGCGGTGGCCGAGACCGGCGAGGTGCGCGCCCGCGTCGTAGCCGCCGCGCGCATTGCTGGAGCTCACGCTGGGTATGCCGGGCGGCGGGTCGCCGCGCGGATCCATCAGCACCACCGGCACACCGGCCTCGGCGAGTGAACGCAGCTGGCTCGTGGTGGGGCGGATCAAGCCGACGACTACGCCGCGGGAGGCGCGCGCGCTCACTCGCGCCGGCCAGTCGTCGGTCGGATCCTCGCGCTCGGGCGTCAGCACGAGGTCGTAGCCGCGCGCCGCCGCGGCGGAGAGCGCGCCGGCCGTGGCCTCGTCGGCCCAGGGATCGTCGAAGTGCCCGAGCGCGAGTTCGAGCAGGTTGCCCGCCCGGGATCGCGGTCGACCGCGGGCCTCGCCGGCACGCCGATAGCCGAGTTCCAGCGCCACGGACTGGATCCGTTCCCGCGTGGTCGTGGAGACCTCGCCGCGGCCCGAGAGCACGCGCGAGACGACCGAGGGCGAGCTCCCCGCGACGGCTGCGACGTCGGCGAGGGTGACGCGAGGAACGGAGGAATCGGGCACCTCATTATTTTTGCGCACTTTTCTAGGATCAGCGGCCCCGCTGCGGGAGGGTGGATGCGACCGATCAACGGAGATCTCGAAGCAGGAGAACCATGTCAGCGATAGCACCCACTCACCCCGCGGACAGCCCCATCCGGGCGCTGGTGTGGGGCGAGAACCGACACGAGCAGGTCGAGGAGAAGGTCCGCGCGATCTATCCCGACGGGATGCACACCACGATCAAGCAGGGCATCGAGGAGAATCTCGGCGAGCGCGCCCGGGTGCGCACGGCGACCTTCGACGAGCCCGAGCACGGCCTCAGCGAAGAGGTGCTCGCCGACACCGACGTGTTGCTCTGGTGGGGCCACATGCTCCACCGCGAGGTCGACGACGCCGTCGTCGAGCGCGTGCACCGGCACGTGCTCGCCGGTATGGGACTGATCGTGCTGCACTCGGGCCACTGGTCGAAGATCTTCGGCAAGCTGATGGGCACCAGCTGCACGCTGCGCTGGCGCTCGGAGCACGACCGCGAGATCGTCTGGACGGTCGATCCGACGCATCCGATCGCCCGCGGCATCCCGCAGCCGTTCATCATCCCCGAGCAGGAGATGTACGGCGAGTTCTTCGACATCCCTGCGCCCGATGAGCTGATCTTCCTGTCCACCTTCTCCGGCGGCGAGGCGTTCCGTTCCGGGATGACCTTCAAGCGCGGGCACGGGCGGATCTTCTTCTTCTCCCCCGGCGACCAGGACTACCCCGTGTACCACCACGAGGTGGTGCGCAGAGTGATCGCGAACGGAGTCGAGTGGGCGCGCAGCGACCGGCCCGAGCGCGCTGTGCCGGTGCTGCTGCGGTACGAGACGGAGCAGTTCTGGCAGGGTGCCGGCTATGAAGGGGCGTTGGCCCGATGAGTGCGCTGCGTTTCGTCCTCGTCGGCGCGGGCGGCATGGGTCGCGCCTGGATCGGCGCCCTGGCGAGAAACCCGGAGACCGAGCTGGTCGGCGTCGTCGACCTCGACGTGCCGTTGGCAGAACGCACGATCGCCGAGTTCGGGCTGGACGCCGTCGCCGGCGCGGATGCGGTCGCCCTCGCGCGGGCCGTGACCGCGGATGCCGTCCTGAACGTCACCGTGCCCGGCGCGCACCATCCGGTGAACACCGCCGCGCTCTTCGCCGGTTACCCGGTGCTCTGCGAGAAGCCGATCGCGCCGACCGTGGCGCAGGCGCTCTCGCTCGCCGCGGCGAGCGAGGCCTCGGGTTCGCTACTGATGACCAGCCAATCCCGACGCTATGAACCGACGCTGACGGCGTTCCGCGAACAGGTGCGGGGCCTGGGTCGGCTCGGCTTCGCGACCACCGAGTTCTTCAAGGCGCCGCACTTCGGCGGCTTCCGCGAGCAGATGGCGCACGTGCTGCTGGTCGACATGGCGATCCACGCCTTCGACACCGCCCGCTACCTGCTGGAGCGTGAGCCCGTCGCCGTCTACTGCGAGGAGTTCAACCCGGCGTGGAGCTGGTACGCGGCGGATGCGGCGGCGAGCGCCGTCTTCGAGTTCGAGGGCGGCGTGCGCTACGGATACACCGGCAGCTGGTGCGCCGATGGCGCGGAGACCTCGTGGAACGGGTCCTGGCGCGTGAACGGCGAGCACGGATCCGCGCTGTGGAACGGCGAGGACGCTCCGACGGCGCAGCACCGCGACGGCGAGCGGATGCTCGGATCGGTCGCGCAGGGACGCGCCGGGATCGACGGCTCGCTGGCCGAATTCGTCGATGCGGTGCGCACCGGACGCACGCCCTCCGGCGAGGTGCACCAGAACATCCGCAGCCTCGCGATGGTGGAGGCCGCCGTGGTCTCGGCGAGCGAGGGCCGACGGGTGACGATCGCGGAGGTGCTCGAGGCCGGATTCGCGCGGGCACTGGCCGACGAGCAGCGCGAGGATGTGCGGGCCGTGCTGGCCGGGTGGGGCTCCCCCGCCGGCCTGGACGGCTTCGGGGTCAACCGCGTCGGGGTCAACGCGTGAGCGCGCTCCGGGTGGCCCTGATCGGTCACGCCTTCATGGGCCGCGCGCACGCGCACGCCTGGCGCACCGCGCCGCGCTTCTTCGCCCTGCCGCTCGACGTCGAGCTGAGCGTCGTCGTCGGCCGCGATCCCGAACGCGCGGCCGCGGCGGCGATCGAGCTGGGTGCTGCCGACTGGTCGACCGACTGGCGCGCCGTTCTGGAACGTGACGACATCGACCTGATCGACATCTGCACCCCCGGCGATCAGCACGCCGAGATCGCCACGGCCGCCCTGGTCGCCGGCAAGCACGTGCTCTGCGAGAAGCCGCTCGCGCGATCCGTACCGGAAGCCGAGGAGATGAACCACGCTGCCGAGGCAGCCGCCGCGCGCGGCATCCGCTCGATGTGCGGCTTCAGCTACCGGCGCACGCCGGCGCTGGCGCTGGCGAAGCGCTTCATCGACGAGGGCCGGCTGGGCGCGATCCGGCACGTGCGCGCGCAGTATCTGCAGGACTGGCTCGCCTCCTCCGCGGCACCGCTCACCTGGCGCCTGGACAAGGAGAAGGCGGGCTCCGGCGCGCTCGGTGACATCGCCGCGCACAGCATCGATACCGCGCAGTGGCTCACCGGACAGTCGATCAGCGCCGTTTCGGCGCAGCTGCGCACTTTCGTCACGGAGCGGCCCGTGCTCGAAGCCCAGCAGGGACTCGGCGGCACGGCGAGCGCCGACGCCCCGCGCGGCCCCGTCACGGTCGACGACGCGGTGGCCTTCACGGCCACGCTCGACGGCGGCGCGCTCGGGGTGTTCGAGGCCACCCGGATGGCGCTCGGCCGCCGCAACGCCAATCGCATCGAGATCAACGGCGAGCTGGCCTCGATCGCGTTCGACTTCGAGCGGATGAACGAGCTGGAGTACTTCGACTCCCGCGACGACGCGGATGCACAGGGCTGGCGCACCATCCAAGCGAACGACGCCGTGCATCCCTACACCGCGAATTGGTGGCCCGTGGGCCACGGGCTCGGCTACGAACACCTGTTCACGCACCAGGTGGTCGACCTGGTCACCGCCATCGCCGAGCAGCGACAGCCGCGGCCGTCGTTCGCGGACGCCCTGCAGGTGCAACGGGTACTGGACGCGGTCGAGCGCAGCGCCGCCGACCGCTCGATACTGACGAACATCGAGGAGAACGCGCAATGAGCACAGCACTGATCGTCCGGGGTGGCTGGGACGGCCACTCCCCCGTCGAGGCCACGGAGGTGTTCCTCCCGTTCCTGCACGAGCAGGGATACGACGTGCGAATCGAGGAGTCGACCGCCGTCTACGCCGACGCGGCGGCGCTCGCCGCGACCGACCTGATCGTGCAGAGCGTGACGATGTCGACGATCGAGCCGGCCGAGCTCGCGGGGCTCACCGCCGCGGTGATCGCCGGCACAGGTCTGGTCGGCTGGCACGGCGGCATCGCGGACTCGTTCCGCAATTCCTCCGACTACCTGCACCTGGTCGGCGGGCAGTTCGCGACGCATCCTGGTACACACCCGGATGAGCGCCACGGCGACGCCTCCGACAACTTTCTGCCGTACACCGTGTCGATCACCGAGGCCGGCCACGCGCATCCGATCACCACCGGTCTCGAGGATTTCGAATTGGTCACCGAGCAGTACTGGGTGCTGCACGACGACCTCATCGACGTGCTGGCGACCACCACGCACCCGGCGCCGGCCTGGCATCCGTGGACCAGGCCGGTGACGTCGCCCGCCGTGTGGACCCGGCAGTGGGGCGCGGGGCGCATCGTCGTCGCGACGCCCGGACACACCCCGGAGATCCTGCGCGACGAGAACGTCCGCACCATCGTCGAAAGGGGAATGCTGTGGGCGACGCGCGCGGTGTAGATCGGCACGGCGTACACCGGCACGGGCTGGGCATCGTCGGTCTCGGCAACATCTCGCGGCAGTACCTCGACACGCTCGCCGCGCATCCGGCCGTGCGGATCGTGGCCGTGGCGGACCTCGACGCGGCGCGAGCCGCGGAGGTCGCCGCGGCCGTCCCCGGCGCGGTGGCGCTGGACGTCGATGCGCTGATCGCGCATCCGGAGGTCGAGACCGTGCTGAACCTGACCATCCCGGCGGCGCACGCGGACATCGCGCTGCGGTCGATCGCGGCGGGCGTGCAGGTCTACGGCGAGAAGCCGCTCGCTGCGACCCTCGCCGAGGCGCGCGCGGTGATCGATGCGGCGACGAGCGCCGGCGTCGCGGTCGGTGCGGCTCCCGACACCGTGCTCGGTACGGGCATCCAGACCGCCCGGCGCGCGATCGACGGCGGACTGATCGGGCGGCCGCTCGCTGCCACCGCGACCATGGTGACCGCCG
This sequence comes from Microbacteriaceae bacterium VKM Ac-2855, assembly GCA_013204985.1. Taxonomy (GTDB): domain Bacteria; phylum Actinomycetota; class Actinomycetes; order Actinomycetales; family Microbacteriaceae; genus Rathayibacter. The sequence goes on along the minus strand of JABMLG010000008.1, from coordinate 222,849 downwards.
GACACGAGCGGTGGCATCCGAATCCCGACTTCTACTACCGCGTCGGTGGCGGGCCGCTGCTGGACATGGGGCCGTACTACGTTACGGCGCTGGTGACCCTGCTCGGCCCGGTCGTAGCCGTCACGGGAGCGGCGAGCCGGGTGCGAGAGGAGCGCACGATCGGCTCGGGCGCGCGCGCCGGCGAGCGGATCCCCGTCGAGATCGACACCCACGTCACCGGGGTGCTGCAGCACGAGAACGGCGCACTCTCGACCATCGTCACCAGCTTCGACGCGGTCGCCACCACCGCGGCGCCGATCGAGGTGCACGGCGAGAGCGGTTCGCTCGCCGTACCCGATCCGAACGGTTTCGGCGGCGAGGTCCGCCACTTCGGTCTGGGCGACTCCGCGTGGTCGGCGGTGCCGACGAGCGCCGGCTTCGAGGAGGGCGCACGCGGGGTGGGGCTACTCGACTTCATCCGCGGCGACGCGCGAGCGAGCGGCGCCCTGGCCCTGCACGTGCTCGAGGTGATGACCGGGTTGCTCGACTCCGCCGCCGCGGGCAGGCGCATCCCCATCCGGAGCTCGGTCGCCCGCTCGGCACCGGTACCGCTCACGCCCGCCGCCGCCTGGCGTGCCTGAACGGCGAGGCAGCACGGTCGGCGGTCTCGTCGGAGTTGAGGCGGCCAGCCGGACGCGCTGCGTGTGCCGGCACGGCGACACTCACCCGTCACCACGGCCCGCTGACATCGCGCGCCGGACACAACTTCGGTTGAGAGAGGCCGTCAGCGCCCATCAGCGCTGAGCGACGCTCTCAGCCGAAGTTGTGCAGCCACTGAGCGAAGCTGCGCGCTCCTGCCCGACGAAAGCAGCAACCTCAGCAGGGACCAACGCAACACGGACGCGATGAACAGGCCACCGACGTCGGATACGTCACGGTCAGAACCTGACGACCGTCGGTTCGACCTCGTCAGTAGCACCGTCCGCATCCCGCTCCTGTGCAACGAATCGCGCCGGGCGTGCCCTGAGCACACCGTCGACAGCGATCCGCTGGTGGCGGAGCGCCGCGACCGTCAGTCGATCCTCGTGGAATCGTTCGAATTCGACGCCGATGCCGCGGCGCTCGTGTCCGGAGGAGACCTCGACGGATCCGATCCCGACGTCGGAGTGGGAGATGTGCACGCGGAGGGCGTCGTCCGTTACAGAAACGTCTCTGACCTTCACCCCCTCCCACCGGTGGGGTCCATCGGCGCGGACGTGCTGGACGTCGAAGTGTCGTTCGTCGGCGGATGTGCGCACCTCGACCACGGGTGACGTGCGTGTCGCTTCCAGCCGGATGCTGTCCTGGCCGTCCGCGCCGCGCGCTGCGATATCGATGAGTCGATCCCCGCCGAGGTGGCGCAGCCGATAATCCGCGCCGCGGACGGTGAGGGTGACCGGGGCGCTGTCCGGCGGTCGCTCGAGGATGAACAGCTCGCCATCGCTCGCCCGCGAACCCGCCCCCGAACGCGGCCACGGGTACACACCCTCGATCCGGCGGCCTCGGTCGGGTTCCGGGGCCCCGGTGTCGGGGCCGGCGAAAAGACGCCGACCGTCGTCGTCCTCGATCTGGGTGACGGCCCCCGTGTTACTGACGAACAGGAGGTTGAACGCGTTGGTGAGATCGAAACCGACACTGATCGGCTGACGCGCTTTGTGCCGGATGAGTGACGTGGGGATCGCGAAGCACCAGCCGGCGTTGGAGCCCTGGTAGACGCGGCCGCCCGAGTACCCCGCGGCGTTCTGGTCGTAACTCCAGGCCGTAGGCCCGGTGATGTCGATCCGGTTCTTCGCTTGGTCGTAGTGCTTCGGGAAGTCGTCGTACGGCCGGTTCGGGTCCCACAGCCACAGTCGGCGCACTCCTGCGACGATTTCGGCCCGGTACGGGATGACCGTGTGCGCTGCCTCGCCGAACAGGCTGTTCGCGAGCGAGAGCACGTGGTAATCGCCGCTGGCCAAGCCGCTCTCGATCCGGGCGTAAGCGGCGACGGCGTCGTTGAGCTGGCCGGCCTTGACCACGTCGACGAAGTTGCGGATGCCGGTGGCGCTGAACTGCCGAGCCTGCATGATGTTCAGCGCCTCGGCGAGATCCGCCCGCGCCGGACCTTTCACCCCGCGGAGGTCGGATCCGCCGCCGTAGAAGTACGCGGGCGAACCGTAGCCGAGGTAGCCGCCGAAACGGAACAGCGTGAGCGCGAGCACCGACATCCCGCCGCAGTTGCCGTGCTTCGCGCAGCCCGTGAAGATCTCGTAGAAGGCGAGGTCGAGCGGCGACGCCGCACTCTTGGACGGGTTGATGGCAAGGTAGCTGCGCCGGTAGACGTCCCAGCTGAGATCGGTGGTGGTGAAATTCTGGAACGACCAGCCGTCACGCCGCGGGTCGAAGGTGTCGAGGATGCCCATGATGGCTCTCTCTGTCAGTACCGGTTCAGCACCGGCGCGGAAGGTTCGGACAGGGTGCCGGCGAGGTCGACGGACTGCACGCGGTAGGTGTAGTCGACCCCACGGCGGGCGGATTCATCGACGAAGCCGAGGCCGGTCACGACGCCCGAGACTTGGCGATACGGCTTGCCGACCGCGGCGCGGAAGACGACGAACCCGCGTAGGTCCGCCGCGTTCGCGAGTGCATCCCACTCCACCGCGAGCCCGCAGGTGCCCTGATCGATGGTCGCCGCATGCACGGTGGGCGTCGCCGGGCGATCGCTCCTATAGGTGAAGGTGGAACTCGACGGGATGTTCTCGATCGCTGCCGCATCGCTCTCGTTGCCCAACCAGTCCAGTGCCGAGACGCGGTACCACTGGACGAGGTGCGGCTCGACATCGTGGTCGGTGAAGACACCGTGGGCGGCCAGCGGGTCGGCCACCACGGGTACCGCCGAACACGAGGGCACGACCCCGGCCCACGGGGTCGCCTGCACGGATCCGTCGGTGAACACGCACGCCACGAAGCGACCCGAGTCGGCCTCGGTGTCCGAGCGGTAGACGTGGAACGCGTGCAGGTCCGGCTCGGGCGCGCCGATCCATTCGAGTTCCACCGCCCGATTGCGCGCGCGCATCGCCGTCACCACCGGGGCTCGGGGCGGGGTCTTCTCGTGAAGGGCCGCGCACACGTACTCCCCCGGCTTCGGACACGCGGCGTCCTCACCCGCGTAAAGATTGCCGGAATGGTCGTAGGCGCGCACCCAGTAGGCGTAGCAGAGCGGCGAGTTCGCGGGCACGCTGGTGTCCTCGAAGTAGATCACTCCCTGGAGGAACAGACGCGAGGCGGCTTCTCCGACCGGTACGTCGCCGACCAGGGTCATGTCGCAGCGGTACCGGCTGCGGTCCGGCCCCTCCTGCCCCGGCACGCGCACGACGCCCGGGACGTACACGTAGCCGCGGTCGCAGAGCCCGCGGTAGATCTGGTATCCGCCGACATCCGGCTCCGGATTACCCTTCCACTCGACGCGAATACGATCGGCCGCACCTGTCGCGGCGATGATGTCGGTCGGGCCGGGCGGCGTGGTGTCCGGAACAGTAGCAGCAACGATCGCCGATGGAGCGCTGAGGATCCCGAACGCGTCGACGACGCGCAGCCGATAGAAGAAGGGCTGTGTGCCGTACGGCGGCACGAGTACGGGATCGGTATCCGTCCACGTCTGCACGGCGACCGCGGGGTTCGACGCTCCGATCACCGTCGGCATCGCCACCAGATGCGCGGCGAGACCGTCGATATCCTCCAGGTCGGCGCGGGCGACCGCGCGGTAGACGAGCGAGGTCTGGGTCGGATCCGGCAACGTGCGGTCGACGAGCCGATGGTTCTCCACATTCCGCAGCACCGTCCGCCACTCCAGCACCAGACCCGTCGCGGCGGGAGTCGGGCGCACGACGAGCTCATCCGGCGCCATCGGCGCGAGGGAGCGCACGGGCGCCGCCGCGACCGGCGTCGACCACGCGCCCACCCGGTCGAGGGTGTCGCGGGCGGCGACGCGGTACCAGTACGTCGTGCCCGTGTCCGGACCCGCAACGGGAGCACCCGCCACAGGGTGCGCGACCGGCAGGCCGTCCGCATCCCACGCCCCGACGTCGAGGAATCCGGGCTGCTCGAAGGGCAACGGCGTCCCGTCGATCCCCTCCGTCATGTCATAGGCGACGGGCAGCGGATTCACCTGCGCGAAGGGGCCGGCGGAGGTCGCCGCGCGCTGCACGAGATAGGTCACCGCGCCCTTCGGGTTGCGGTTCCACAGCAGCAGCACGCGCCGGTCGCCGATCTGCACCCGCAACCCCTGCGGCGGCGCGGCGAGATCGACGGCACCGACGATGACGGACACGTCACTCGCGAGGACCAGCGAGCTGTCATCCGAGCGGACCCCGTGCAGCTCGTACAGCAGCTCGGCCCCGCCAGGCAGATCAGCGTCGACGAAAGCGAGCCCCGCAACGCGGCCCAGGGTGAGGCTCGCCTGCGCTCCCGCACGGATGAAACGTTCCTCGGCGCCGGTCAGCCCGCGCTCGAACGCGGCGGCGGGATCGACGGTGACGGGGACCGTCCCCGGAGCACCGGGCGTCGCGGCCGTGAGCGTTCGGGTGAGCTCATCCCAGCCGGGAGACCCCGGCGCGACGGCAGCGCGCAGCTCGTCGGCCGACCGGGGCAGCCGCACCACACCGCCGACGGGAACGGCCTCGCTCGCAGGCGCACCGATCGGCCGCCGACGCAGCTGGTATCCGACCACCTCGCCGACGCTCTCCCAACGGAGCACGACGGAGGCGACCCCATCCGGCCCTACCTCGCTCGAGGTGGTCTGCAGCAGTGCGATGTCGTCGGCCATGTCATCTCCCGGGTGTCGTCGAGTTCACGAGAGTTCGAATCCGCTGTCGCTGTAGCGCGCGGAGATGTCGACGGAGGCGCAGAGCACCCAGGCCACGCAGCCGCGCAGACCGAACGTCCCCTCGAAGTAGAGCGGTGCGGGCCCGCGGATGGCGAGGGTCGCCCATGCGGACGCGCTCACCAGGCCGCCGAGGATCTCACCGTGCACGTTGATGCCGCACGCGCCCACGACGAACGGCAGCGGGCCGGCGCCGGTGATCCCGGCGAGCGGGCCGCCCGTCTGGACGGGACCGCTGAAAGCGCCCACTCCGACGAAGATGTCCACACCACCGCCGATCACGTAGTAGTTCACCGCGAACGACGCCCGACCGTAGCCGTAGACCCCGGTGATCTTCTTCGGCAGCAGAGCGCGTGACATCCCGAATTTCGGATCCGTGGTCTCCAACACCCAGGCGAGCTCCCGCGGGGTGTCGTTGCCGAGGAAGAAGCCGCCCTCGAGCGTCGCTCCGGCGACCAGAGTGAACACCGTGACCTTCAGACGACCCTGCAGGTACTGCATCGTCGGCCCGACGAACCAGGTCAGCTGCCCCTCCCCCGAGAGTCCCGCGACGACGGCATCGCAGTCGATGCGACCAATCAGCTCGCCCTCCGCCGTGCCGGCTGCGAAGTCGAAGAGCAGGTGCACGGTGGCGGAGGCCTCGATCTCGACGAGAGCGAGGGAGAGCATCATGTCGCCGGCGGCGTAGAAGTCGAAGGATGTGGGCGTCACCGTGACGTTCACCTCGACCTCATAGCCCGCCTTGGGCCCGAAGATCCCGACCGCGACGCTCTGCTCGAACATGCCGTAGACGGTCATACTGCGCAGCGTCGGGCCCTCGATCCGGAGATTCCCGGCTATCTGTCCGAGGGCGCCGAGGCGGGCGATCACGCTGAGGTCCAGATCGTGGGCCTGCTCCGAAGTGAAGCGGATATCGGTCGCATCGCTGTGGATCTCGACGGTGGTCGCGAGCGGATCCGAGTGCAGGAAGGACAGCACCGCGCCACCCGTGCCGATGAAACCGTCCTGGCTTCCCTCGTTGTAGCCGACCTGCATCTCCGGGCAGTCGAAGCGCGCCAGCTCGGCCGTGTTCACGTCGTACCAGGTGCCCGCCAAGGCGAGTTCCGTCGTGTGACCGTGCGGCGTGATCGCCGAGGCGGGCACGGTGACGTGTCGCGGGAACGGGCGCATCACGGTCGGATCCCCGATCGCGTCGCGGACATTGACGTGATGGACCCCGAAGAACGGGAACACCACGTCACCCGATACGCCCAGGTACGCGAACGGATCGCCCGGGATGTAGGAGGACAGCGTCACCTCCGCCGGATGGAAGACCAGGCCGTCGAAGCGCTGGCCCCAGTCGGCGAAATCAAGGTACAGCTCGCCGAGCGCACCGTTCGCGAGCATCTCACCCCAGGTGAGTCCGAGCGGGCGCGCAAAATGCTCGGGTTCTGCGATGGCCGCGGCCGTGAACAGGATCCGGCCCGTGCGCACGCTCAGGACACCGGCCGGAGCAGTCGGGCTGGTCGGCACGAGCTGGACGTCCCAGTAGGCGAGCGGTAACCCTCCCGGCGGCAGCACGATGTCGCCGCCCACGATGCTTCCGGTCGAGGTGAACGTGAGATGTTCGAACGGAAGCTCCATCAGGTCGGTCGGTGCCGGGATGTGCAGCCAACCGCTGATGTGCGAGTCGTAAGCGGCGCTGGTCACGAGTTGTGCGATCAGGTTCTGCCGTTCATGAGCGAACAGCGTCACGTCGAATGCCGTCACGCCGACGTATCCGGTCCGCGCCCGCTCCCCCACCTCCCTCCGCAGCTGCATGTTGAAGCGGAACAGCTCGCCGTCGACGCCCGCCGCACCGACGCGCAGCCAGCCGACGACGTCGTCCAGCTCCAGCGGAGCGAGGGCGCTGCCCGGCACGTCCGGCGACGCGACGGACACGGATCCCATCGCTGCGAAAGTCACCCCGGAGACACCGTTCGCCTCCAATTCGGGCAGACTCCCACTCCATCCCGCTGAGATGCTGACGGGCACGAACGGGCCTGCGGCGACCGGAGAATACGTCGCCACTGCGCCCGCCGGCAGGTACAGGAAGCCGGCGGTGGGCCGCGATCGCCAGACGACCGCCTCCTCGCCGTGCCGGGTCAGTTCGCCCCACGACACCTCCCGCCCACCGTGATCCAGAATCGCGGTGAGGTCCAGATCGGGCTGCACCGAGACGTGAGGCAGCTCGACTCGCACCACGTTGCCGGGGGCGCCCTCGCAGACGGCGTCGACGAGAAGCTCCGTCTCGCCGCGGAACCATCCTGCGGCGACCTCGCTGCGATCCAGCTGTAGTGCGCCGGCGACCATGGCGAAGCCTTGACCGAACGGATTGATCGCGGTGAAACCCATCGGCGTCGCAAGCTCGAGCAGGCCGGCGAACCCGGTGGCGATCACAACGGCGTCCGAGAAGGTGTACTCGCCCCGCAGATAGCCGGAATTGCACGGCTCCGGCACCCGCTCGGCCCCCGATGCCCGCCCGGCGTGCAGCAGCAGTCCGCGCCAGGGCGGTGGCAGGGGGCTGGGGCTGCGCAGGTTGCTGAGATCGAGCACGCAGCCGGTGCCCTCGATGATCACCCCCGTGTCGCCGACCAGCCAGGGGCCGAAGGCGAGGTCCGGCCGATCGATGTAGTAATCGCATCGCGGCGAGAGGCGGATGGAACCGAGATCGAGCATCGCGGGCCCACAGGACACGGCGTCGACCACGCCGTCGGGCAGACGCACCGATGCTTCGGCGGTGCTGCGCCGCGGGTCGAACACGATCGAGGCGAGAACGAGAGTGAAGCCCTCGATGCAGATCTCCACGGGATGGGAGCGCTCATCGATGTACCGGGCGATGCCGCCGGTGACGCGGCCGAGGCGAGCATCGGACGCATCGACGGTCAGATCGTCGAACTCGACCGCGAACCGCGACCTCGGCGAGTCGGCGTCGACGAGGTCGCCGATCCCCGCTCCGTGCTCGAGCAGCCGGCGCAGGTCCGCGCGATCGGCGTCGAACGACACCGTGACCGTCTCGCCGAGCTGTGCATCCGCGCGCACCCTGCGCGCGGCGGCGAGCAGGATCTGAGTCTCGGGATGCACGAGATCATCGACCACTTCGACGGCGTGCAGAAAACCGCGACCGTCTCGCACCGCCCGCTCAGGGCCCAGCAGCCGCGGACGAGCGCACGGGATCGTGGTCCACGCGCGACCCGAGACGCCGCGGATGATGCGGGTCTCCCGATCCACATCCCCGCCGGAGAGCAGGGCGACATCGATCTCGAGTTCGGCATCGCCGATCGACCATCGAGTCGGGAGCTCCCCAAGCTCCCTGAAAGCCTCTCGTACATCCACGCGACCCTCCTCAGAAGGACGCTCAGGCCCACGGTCGCATCACGCACCCGCTCGGACCTCATCGCCCGTTGGTGCGGAAACTACTCCGTCCAGCCCCACGCCGTCGCCCCCAGAACGGCCACACTGCTCGGGCCGATGCTCGCAGTCGAGAGTGGTGCGATGCAGATGCCGTCGGGTGGCCGCACCCGTGCGAACTGATCCGGATCTTCCTGCTCGACCTCGATAGCGCGATCTCATCCGTGCCGCGGTGATACCGCTGGTCAGCAGGGAGCGGTACGTCCGTGAACGCCGCGATGTCGGGAGGTCGACGTGATCGACGGGTGGAGTGACTTCTTCGTCGCTACCGCGGGAGCGGCGGGTGCGCTGGCCGGTTTGATCATCGTCGCGATGACGGTGAACGTGCGGGAGATCATCGCCATCCCGAGCATGACCTCCCGCGCTGCGGCCACGATCGGTTCGCTCGTTCTCATCGTCGTCAACGCCGCCGCCGGACTCATCCCGCATCAGCCGGGACGCTGGACTCCTTCGAGCGCGGCGAGAGCTGCGTCGAGGTCTGTTGCGCGGCGCCCGAGAGCGTCGGCGACGACGGCGTCGAGCCGTGACATGGCCATCTCGCACCGCTCCAGCAATGATTCGCCGGCCGGGGTGAGTCGCAGTTGCTGTCGCCGTCGATCGGAGGAGTCACGCTCACGGACTATCGCCCCGCTGGTCTCGAGGTCGGTGGCCAGAGCTACCACGAGACTCGGGCCGACTCCCATCATGACCGCAAGATCCTGTTGTGTTCGCGGCACGCCCTCGCGAAGCAGAGCAAGGACGGCCACGTGCTTGGGTCGGATGCCCTCCGTCGCGATCGAGCGGGCGAAGGCGTCCTCCCACCGAGCGCCCAGGACTCCGAGTCGGAAGACGGTGCTTGTGAGGAGTTGCGGAACGGACATGCGGCAATGCTACAGTCGCGGAATGGTTCACAATCTGAATGATTCACGGTTAGTAAGAATCGTCACCTCGCCCGCTGTGCGCGGCATCAACTCCCTCGCCGCGCTCGCGTCCGGCGCCTTCGGCGCCGCCGCCTTAGCCACCCCTTCGTCTCTCGTCGGGCAGGCGGTCTCGACCGACCCCGCCACAACGTTCTACGTAGGCATGTACGCAACGCGGTCGATCGTCATCGCCGTGGGCGTCGTCGCGGCGAGCCTCTCCCTCCGACGAACACCCCTGCTCGCCGCCGTTGTGCTCGCGGGAGGCGGCCTCATCCAGCTCGGCGATGCGGCGATCGCTGCGAGCGTCGGGACATCCGGTGTCTTCGGAGCGTCGGTCGGCGCTGCCATCCACCTGGGCACTGCCGCTGCCATCGTCAGCGGCATCACACGGCGATCGAGGACGCTGCCGTGTCGCTCACCCGTTGCGCCGAGCGGGCGAGACCCCCGCTTTCGGGCGAGACGCCCAGCTACAGTTGGGGGTCTGGAACGGAAGCGGGGGTCTCAGGGCGCCGGGCCATCCAGCCCCACCCCGTGAGCGCCGCGATGTCGGGAGGTCGACGTGATCGACGGGTGGAGTGACTTCTTCGTCGCTACCGCGGGAGCGGCGGGTGCGCTGGCCGGTTTGATCATCGTCGCGATGACGGTGAACGTGCGGGAGATCATCGCCATCCCGAGCATGACCTCCCGCGCTGCGGCCACGATCGGTTCGCTCGTTCTCATCGTCGTCAACGCCGCCGCCGGACTCATCCCGCATCAGCCGATCCTGGTGCTCGGCCTGGAGATCCTCGTCTTCTCGCTCGCGCAGCTCGCCTTGACGCTCGATTCCGTCATACGTGTGCTGCGCGCCGCGGCGCCCCGGGCGACCGCGGCGACGTGGGTGAAGGTCGCCGTCGCGCTGGTGCAGATCATCCCGTTCGTCGTGGGAGCGGCCCTCCTCGTGGGTGGGGATCCGTTCGGTGCCTCTGCGATCGCCGCCGGGATCCTGCTGACCTTCGTCGGATCCGTTGCGAACGCCTGGGTGCTCCTGGTGGAGATCCTGCGCTGATCCGGGCGGCCTCCCTCGGAGTAAGCCGACGGCGCGATCGGGCGCGTCCTCGGCGAGGACGGACTCATTGCACATTCCAGGAGCGAGGTCTACTGTCTGACGCGAGTGAGGATGGGTATGTCCAGAGGTCTCGCGCAAAGAACGTCAGCGGTACTGCTGTCGGCGCTGATTCTCACTGCCTGCACCCCGGCCACCGGCCCGGCGGGCTCCGCTGTATCGACTCCCGTCGACGAGGCGACTGTCGTCCGCGCGGGAGAAGAGTGGATCGCCTACCAGTACGGAACGCCGTGCGGCCTCACCCCGAGCGATCCCTCCGTCATCTGTCTGGTCAGACCGGACGGCAGTGGCCGGCATGCTCTGCCGTCGACGAACGAAGGCGAGGCGAAGCACCCTGATTGGTCACCGGACGGGATGAGCTTGGCTTTCGTCTACGCGGGCGAGATCTGGGTCTCGAATGTGGACGGCTCCGAGCAACGCACGATCGCCTCGTGCGGACGCGACTGCTTCTCGCTCGACTATCCAGCCTGGTCGCCGACGGGCGATCACATCGCGTTCACGCGGTACTCGGGGCCGGCGCTCAACGGCGGGCCGCCGAGCACATCCGCCATCGATGTGGTGGACGTGGACTCGGGCAACGTGCGGACCACCGTCGAGACGGAACGACTGACGCTCGTCGATCAACCGCGATGGGCGCCCGACGGCGACCGGATGGTCGTTCAACTCGAGCAGTTCGCCGATGACGGCACGGAGACCGGCTCAGCCATCGCCGTCCTCCCCGCAAGCGGAGGTGCTCCGACTCCGATCACCGACTTCGCCCTCGTTGCGACCTACCCGGATTGGAACCCGGTCGACGACACGATCGTCTTCGCCTCCCACGAGGTCGACACGACGGACGAGCCGGTGCAGCTGTACACGGTCCAGGCCGACGGATCCGGACTCACCCCACTCGTGTTCGACGGGTCCGACGCGCAGCGATCGGTGCAGCCGAGCTGGACCCCGGACGGGCAGAAGATCGCCTTCGTCGACTGGGTGAATCGCGCCACGACGCTCGTCAGGCCCGACGGAACGGGCATCGAAACGCTATCGACATTCCGAGCTTCGCACCCGCGCCTCCGACCGACGCCCTGACGCCGATCGCGGCGATGCGCGAGCGAACGGCGCCTTGGCCGCTGAGCGGACGAGACCCCCACTTTCGGGCGAGACGCCCAGCTACATTTGGGGGTCTGGAACGGAAGCGGGGGTCTCAGCGCGCCGACCGCCCAGCCCCACCCCTTCTCCACCCGACCGCGTCTTCACGAAGCAAGGAGCGGACATGCCCGCAGACACTCCCCCGTGCGCCGAGCTGCACGTGCACATCGAGGGCACCCTCGAGCCCGAACTGATCTTCGCGCTCGCGGAGCGCAACGGTATCGCCCTGCCGGACGCCGATGTCGACGCGCTGCGCCGGAGGTACGCGTTCGACGACCTCGGATCCTTCCTCGAGCTGTACTACGCGAACATGCGTGTGCTGGTCACCCGGGCCGACTTCGAAGACCTCGCCCGCGCCTACTTCCGCCGTGCCGCGGCCGGCGGAGTTCGGCACGCCGAACTGTTCTTCGATCCGCAGGCGCATCTCGCGCGCGGGGTGGCGCTCGCCGACATCGTCGGCGGCCTGCAGGACGCAGTGACCGTGAGTCGCGCGGAGTTCGGCATCACCAGTGGCCTGATCGCCTGCTTCCTGCGCGATCGACCCGTCGACGAGGCCCTGCCGTTGCTCGAGGAGCTGCACTCCCTCGGCGGCCCGCTGCTGGGGATCGGGCTCGACTCCGCTGAACGGGGCAATCCGCCTGAGGCGTTCCGTGCGGTCTTCCGCCGCGCGAAGGAACTCGGCCTGCATCGAGTGGCGCACGCGGGCGAAGAGGGTCCGGCCGGCTACATCACCGGCGCGATCGACGTGCTCGGTGTCGAACGGATCGACCACGGCGTGCGCAGCCTCGAGAGCGCGACGGTCGTCGCCCGGTTGGTCGCCGAGCGGATGCCACTGACCGTGTGCCCGCTGTCGAACGTGCGCCTGAAGGGCGTCGAGCGCATGACGCTGCACCCGCTGCCCGCGATGCTCGCCGCCGGCCTCGTCGTCACGATCAACTCGGACGACCCGGCGTACTTCGGCGGCTACGTCGACGACAACTACCGTGCGATCGCCGACGCCTTCGGCTGGGGGCCTTCCGAGCTGGCCGCGCTCGCGCACGCGAGTGTGGACGCCTCCTTCGCCGAGCCTCCGCGCATCCGCGAACTGCACGCCGAGATAGCGGCCTGGCTGGCCACGACCGAATCCGTTCGTTGAGGCATTGCCCGCCGCAGCCGTCGACGGGGGCGCGCTCGAGGGCCGGGTTCGGTCGAGCCGGCGGCTCTGGATCCCGGTGAACGCACGACCTCGATCACGCACCGGATTCATCGCGTGCGCGCCTGCTCAGCGATAGCCGGCGCGCCCTTCGCGTCAGTTCTCCTTCGCCTCGACGCTATCGGTCGGGTGCCGGTTCGGCAGCGTTGTGTCCACCACCGTGCACTGTCGTGGTACCGCGACGAATCGCCCTGCCGCGCGATTCTTGGTGACGGCATCGCCGGGGAAAGACCGTCCCGTGCCTAACGATGTACACCGCCGGCCGGCAGTGTCCGTCACGCGACGATGGCGGCGGCGAGGTTGAGTGTCGCGTCACTGTCGAACATGGATGCAGGCCGCATCGCTCCCGTCAGCACAACCGTTCGGTCGGTGACGGCTTCGCTTTCGAGGAGGGCCGCAGCGGTGTCGGTCATCGTGTCGGTGCCGTGAGCGATGAGGAAACGGCTGGCCCGTCGGCGGCGAACGTTCTCCACGAGCATCGCGCGATCAGCATCCGTGAGTTCGAGGGAGTCCTTCGTGAAGATGCTCTCGATCGAGATCTCGACGCCTGCCGCCATCACGAGGGCAGCGGCCGCCGGCGAGCCGATCTCGAGTTCACCGCCGAGCCCGTAGACCTTGTCGATCGTGCCTCCCGCCGCGAGGAGGACGACGTCAGCCGCGCCGGTCACGAACGCGTCTCCTCGAAGATCGTGGTCATGCGGTCCGCCGACTTCAATCCGGATCCGGTGAGGACGACCACCGTCGTCTGACCGGCCGTGATGGTGCCGTCGGCGAGGAAGCGGTCCAGCGCAGCCGCCGCAACCGCACTGGTGGGTTCTGCATAAAGCCCGCGAGCCGTCAACGAGCGCACCGCTGCGCGGATCTCGTCATCCGACACCGACACGGCCGCGCCCTCGGAGCGCCGGATGGCGGCGACGGTCTCGAGGAGACGGATGGGGCGGGCGATCGATGCGCCTTCCGCGATCGTCGGGACGCGCTCGCCCCGGGAGGCGGGATCGATGCCGTTGATCGCGTCGGAGATGGTGCCCCAGTGTTCGGGCTGGCCGACCAGCAGGCGCGGCAACCGCTGGATCTGGCCGGCGTCGAGCAGTTCCCGGAATGCGAGGTCGCAGCCGAGGATGTTGCTTCCCGCGCCGGCGACGAGCACGACGTTGTCCGGTGCTCGGAATCCGAGCTGCTCCCACATCTCGTAGGCGATGGTCTTGGTGCCCTGCAGGAAGAAGGGATGCCAGTTGTGACTCGCGTAGGGGATCGTCTCCGATTGGCGGATCGCCTCGTCCGATACGTCGTCGCGGGTGCCGGCGACGAGTTCGATCTCGGCGCCGAACGAGCGCGCCTGCAGGATCTTCGCCGGTGACGTGGCTTCAGGCACGATGATCTTGGCCGTGATTCCGGCCGCGGCGGCATAGCAGGCGACCGCGGAGCCGCCGTTTCCGGAACTGTCTTCAAGGACCCGCGTGGCGCCCTGGCCGTGCAGGTGCGACATCATCACGGAGACACCGCGGTCCTTGAAACTCGACGTGGGGTTGAACCATTCGAGCTTGAACCGGATGTCTCCCGTCGCCCACCGCACGGCGACCAGAGGCGTCATGCCCTCGCCGAGGCTGATGCGGTGCGCCGGATCGACAGGAAGAGCGCGGGCGTATCGCCACAGCGAGCGCTCGGTCGTGTCGATGTCCGTCGGAGTGAGCCCCGAGATCGGAGTGAGTGCCAGCGGTGCGCCGTCATCGCCTCGCCAGCGTCGATCGGTCAGCGGGTGCGTCGCGCCCGAGCGTTCGACGAGTGAGACGTCTGCCAACAGGTTGGTCCGGGTGGTGTCGGCGTCGGTCACGCTCTTTTCTCCTCATCGTCGCGGCGGAGTAGGGCGGTGGCCAAGGCGAGATCTTGGAGCGCGAAACCCGAGCTGTCGAACACAGTGATCTCCTCGTCGTCGCCTCGCCCGACGCCGACGCCGTTCAGGACGTCCCCGAGCGGCGTGAGCGGAACCTCGCGGGGCGCGTGTTGGAATTCGCCGATGCTGCGGGATTGGTCGACGATGTCGCAGAAGAGCCGTGCTGACGCGTACAGGTCGGTAGGTAGCTCCTGTTTGCCGGGTCCGTCGGCTCCCATCGCCGACACGTGAGTTCCCGGGCGGATCCAATCGGTGTGGAACAGCGGCTGCGTCGCGGTCGTCACGGTCACAACGACGTCCGCCTGGCGACACGCCTCCTCCACTCCGGCCGCTCGCGTTCGAACGCCGGTCTCGACCTGCACCTGCTCGGCCAGAGTCTCTGCCGCTGAACGGTTGCGACCAGCGATGAGGATCTCAGCCAGAGGTCGCACCCGTGCGACCGCGCGCGCCTCGTACCGGGCCTGGTTGCCGGTACCGATCACCGCGAGTACCCGGGCGTCCTGGCGGGCGAGCGTGTCGACGGCGACCGCATCCGCCGCCGCAGTGCGATACGCGTTGCCCGCCGCGGCTTCGATCACGGCGGCCACCCGTCCGGTGGCGTCATCGAGCAGGATGATCGTCGAGCTGTGCCGCGGTAGCCCAGCGGCTGCATTGTCGGGCCAGAAGCTGCCGATCTTCGCGCCCGAAAGACCCGGCGCAGAGCCCGACTTGACCGTGAACCGATTCTGCGTGCCCGACACGAATCCGACCACGACCGGCAGTGGCGACGATTCGCCGACCGACCTCAGCGCCACCCGCGCCGCCTCCAGCGCCAGCTGCTCGGACACGAGACTCGCGGACCGTTCCTCGGACATGATGATCATCAGGATGCCTCCTCGGCGATCGTCGCCAAGTCGTTGTAGAGCGCGGCCCGCGAGACGCCCAGCCGAGCAGCGATACGCACGGCGGCTCCGCGCAACGCGAAGGCACCGGCGGCCTGCAACGCACGGACGATGTTCAAGCGTTCTGCACGTGGCAGGCTCGCGATCGGTGCAGAGGAGCGCGGTGCAGCGGCGTCCGTCACCGAGTCGATGAGCTCATCGAGATCGCCCGAGAACCCGGTCCGCGGTGGATTCGACGGTGCACCGTTCGCACCCGCCAGATCGGCGAGCATCGCCGCCGCGCGATGCAGTGCCGACACATCCAGATTCACGCAGAGCGCACCGATCAGGTGAGCGTCGGCGTCGAAGAGCGGGAACGTCGAGCACTTCAGGATTCGCCCATCGTCCGTGCGAGTGATGTAGTCGATGTCCGGCTCCGCCGCATCACCCGCGGCCAGGACCCGCAATCCGATCTCGCTCATCGCGTCACCGATCCGACGCCCCGTGACGTCGCCGGCAACGGCCACCACCGACCGTTCCGGGTCGCGATAGTCGTGTACAACGACCTCGCAGTGCTGCCCGAACGTCTGCGCGAGACCGGGCGCAGCCGACACCATCGCCGCCACAACCGCATCCGCCGACCTGTTCATGAAGACCACCAGACTAGACGAATTGTCCATACTTTTGACGAATAGTACACCTGCTCGGCTGGCCGCCGCATCGGCTGCAGCGATCGCGCTCTCGGCGCCGGCGAGGCGAACGGCGCAGCTGAAAACACAACCCCGAGCCGGCCGCCGTCGTCGCCGACGCGTCAGCCGGGATAATCAGTGCGATGTCTGAAAACACGGATGCGCGTCGGCGTCACTACGGCGAGTTCTACGGGCTCTCGGAGCCTGAGGAGCACGGTCGCGTCGTCCTCGTCGTGGGTAATTGCCAGGCCGAGTCGCTGCGGATCATGATGCAGGGTCCGGATGTCACGCCGATCAGGATGCCGCCGGTTCACGAACTCACCGTCGCGGACCTGCCGCACCTCGACCGGTGGCTCGGTCGTGCAAGCGTGCTCATCTCTCAGCCGATCCGCGACAACTATCACGGGATGCCGCTGGGCACGGCGCAGCTCGCGACGCGACTGGGTCGTGGGGACCTTGTCACGGTGCCCGTCATCCGCTTCGCGGGACTGTATCCGCGGCACGCGATCATCCGCCCGCCGCGCGATCCCTCCATGACCCCGCCCGTCGTCGAATATCACGATCTGGGTACCCTCGCGGAGGCCGCCGGCGCCGCCGTGCCCGAGCTCACGGTCTCGGCCGTGCACGCGATCGGCGAGCTTTCGTTGTCCGAGCTCCGCCGACGCGAGCAGGCGTGGGACTCCGTACCCGCATCCGATCTGTTCACGAGCCCGTCGTTCTCAGCCATGCGCACGCTGAATCACCCGGGCAACCCGATCTGGGCAGCGATGGCGGGGCGGGTGCGGGATCGGCTCGGGCTCGCTGCCGTCGAGCACGATCCCGGACGACCGCTGCTGAACGCCGTGCACGCGCCCCGTGATGCGACCGTCATCGAAGCGTGGGGGCTGAGTGAGGTCCCGGTAGAGGATTGGCGCGTCGGTGACGAGGTGGTAACCGCAGCCGAGGTGCGCGAAGCACACCTCGAGTGGTACGCGATGAACCCGGATGTCGTGGAGGCCGGAATGCGTCGACACGAGACGAGTCTGCGACTCCTCGCCGGACACTGAGCCTTCTCCCTCTCCTGAAGGCGGTCCGCCTCCGCGGCGTGCGGTACGCACGCCGATTCCGGGCCGATGACGGCGCTCGATTCCCGCTCGCGTGATCCGTTGGGATGACGCTGCTTCCCGATCCGGTAGCGCCAGGTCGATTCCCGGCAGCCGCTCCAGGCCCGGTCAGCGGGCATCACCGTGTGCTGCTCGTCGCAATGAAGGGTGTGGTGGCTTATTTCTCGCGTCGCGGCCCCGCACCGCCGCCGGGTGCGC
>JABMLG010000008.1:0-205376 GCA_013204985.1 Microbacteriaceae bacterium VKM Ac-2855 | reverse complement strand
GACACAACCTCGGCTGAGACGCTCCCTCAGCGCTCATGGGCGCTGACGCACACTCTCAACCGAACTTGCGTCGAGGGAGTGATGCCAGCCCGCCCACCCGCCGAGTGAAGAGCCACCCGGCGACGTCGCCGGGTGCGCGACACAACCTCGGCTGAGACGCTCCCTCAGCGCTCATGGGCGCTGACGCACACTCTCAACCGAACTTGCGTCGAGGGGGCGGCGCCAGCCCGCCCACCCGCCGAGTGAAGAGCCACCCTGCACCGTCGCCGGGTGCGCGACACAACCTCGGCTGAGACGCTCCCTCAGCGCTCATGGGCGCTGACGCACGCTCTCAACCGAACTTGCGTCGAGGGACGGCGCCAGCCCGCCCGGCCGCCGAGTGAAGAGCCACCCCGCGAAGCACGGCCGGTGGGCCGATCCATAGAGAAGTGACTGCGGACGGCGACTCTCGCCCCTCCGGTCTGGGGTCGCCTGGGAGTGCGGGGTAGACGCCCTCGCCCTCGCCGTCGGCTCCGTCTCGACGCGAACCGCGAACCGCGAACCCGGCGAGCGTCGCTCCGCTGCCGGTCCGCAACACACCTCATTCGCACGCACCGCGAGTGACGCCGCCGTGTCGCCCCGCCGTTGCGCCGATCGGGCCCGCCTCGCGCCCTAGGGTATGAGGGCGCGCGGAGCTGCGGGCGGAGGAGGACGTCATGCCCGAGTGGTACACGTTGGGCGTGGTCGCCCTGGTCGTCGTGGCGGTCGTGCTCGCGATCGTGAGGTTCCGCCAGAATCCGGTCCTTGTGCTCGCGGTCGGCGCCGCCGCGATCGGATTGCTGACCGGGCTTGGTCCGGTCGACACCGTCGCGACCATGACCCGAGGCTTCGGCGAGGTGATGATGGAGGCGGGCCTCCTCATCGGCTGGGGCGTGCTGATCGGGGCGATGCTCAACGAGCTGGGCGCCGTGTCGCGGCTGGTGGAGGGTCTGATGCGGGTGTTCGGGCGCCGAGGGATCCCCTACGCTCTCGCGCTGTCGTTCGCGACATACCTGCAGACGATCTTCGTCGACGCGCTGATCGTCATCGCCGCTCCGCTCGCGCGCCGGATCGCGCCCCGGCTCGGCCGAGCGGGGACGGGCATCGTCGCGGTGACCTTCGCCGTCGGTCTCGAGATGGGGATCGTGATGATGGTCCCGGGTTTCGCGGCCGTCGCTCTCGCGGGACTGCTCGGCGTGCCGCTCGGCGTGATGATGCTCGGCGGCCTGGTGGTCGTCGCGCCGACTGTTGTGCTCACGGTCTTCCTGATGTCGCTCGCCTTCCGCCTCGGCTTCTGGGATCCGCAGCGCGACGAGCAGGTCATCCTGCGCGACGAGACCCCCGTGCTCGTGGCGGCGGAGGCGGGCGGCACGATTCGCGCGGAGTCGGGCGCCGACGGTGACGCTTCCTCCCCGCTGGGCGGCGTTCGCGACCGTTCGAACGAGGGCCCCTCCGCGGACGGGTCACCCGACCCCGCGCCGGAGTACCGTCTCATCCTGATCTTCGCGCCGATGCTCCTGGCGCTCGCGCTGATCGCGGCGGAAGCCGTGCTCACCGTGGCCGGTGTCGTCGCGCCCGTGCTGCAGTTCCTCGGCGACCCGGTGATCGCGCTGCTCATCGCCGTGATCGCGACCGGCGCGATCGGTCGATCGGTCGTCGGCGCGAAGCGGATCGAGAAGGCGGTCGCCAAGGGGTTCCAGGACGGCGGTCAGATCTTCCTGCTCACCGGCGTCGGCGGCAGCCTCGCGGCCGTGATCGCCGAGGGTGATCTCGGTGAGCTGCTGAAGGGCTATTTCACGGCGTCGGCGGCCGCACCGCTGCTGCTCGTCTGGGTGATGGCGGCCGCGCTGCACATCGCGGTCGGTTCCGTGACCCTCTCGGCGATCACGGCCGCCGGCGTCGTGGCGCCGGTCGCCGCGAGCCTGGGCTTGGACCCCCTGCTGGTGGCGCTCGCCGCCGGATCCGGCGCGCTGTTCTGCATCCACGTCACCTCGAACACCTTCTGGCTGCTGCAGAGCTTCCTCGGACAGTCAGTGCGCGGCGCTCTGAAATCAGTGACCGTCGGCGTCTCGCTCGCCTCGATCATCGCGCTCGGAATGACGCTGCTGCTCTCGCTCGTCATCGGGTGAGTGCGCGTTGGGCTAACGCTTGACGGTAGGCCCGCACGGGAATGAAGCCGAAAGACCGCGAGGAGGCGCGCGGGGGGCGCTGATCGCTGGTCCAGCTGCATTGCCTGCGGGCGCATCCGCCGCCCCTCGCGCTGCCGAAGATTCCGACCCGTGTGCGCGCGACCCGGCGTCCGTCGTGTCCCGTCGACCGCTCAACACGATCGCGATCTCGTCGCCGTGCCCCGCCGCCCTGTGCCGCAGGGTTACGTGAGCGGTAGCGCTGATGTACGTTCAGACCCACAACGCGTCGAGACGCGAACTGTCTCAGGCCCACTGATAGGGGGCGAGGATCTGTGCAACCGATGAGGCACGTCATCCTGAAGCGGGTGGAGACCAGACGGACCAGAGGCCGCGCGGACCCCGAGGCGCTGGAGTCCGCGGCATCTCTGACGGTCGAGATCGACACTCTCAGCGCGAGCCGCGCAACGGAGATCAGCCACTACAACGACGTCGAGGCCATCGCTCCAGTGGTCCCGATGAAACTCATCGCCCCGGTGAGCCTCTCGCGCGCCACCCGCCCCGCGGAAACGGGCAGCGCCTGGGGCATCCGTGCGGTCGGCGCGGACGCGACACCGTTCTCAGGTGATGGCGTCACCGTCGCGGTACTCGACACGGGCATCGACGCAGCGCACCCGGCGTTCACCGGTGTCGAGTTGATTCAACGGAATTTCACCAACGACAGCGACGGCGACACACACGGGCACGGGACGCACTGCGCCGGCACGATCTTCGGCCGCGACGTCGACGGCGAGCGGATCGGAGTGGCGCCGGGGATCCGTACCGCTCTCATCGGCAAGGTCCTCGGTGAGGACGGCGGCGGCAGCGACGTCATCCTGACGGCCATCGAGTGGGCACTCCTCGCTGGCGCCCAGGTCATCTCGATGTCACTCGGCATCGACTTCCCGGGGATGGTCGCGGACCTCGAACGCGCTGGCGTTCCCACCGAGCTCGCGACGTCGATGGCGCTGGAGGGATACCGTGCGAACGTCCTCCTCTTCGATCGGTTGGGGTCGCTCGTTCAGGCCCGCGCCAGATTCACGGGCCCCTGCCTCTTGGTCGCCGCGGCGGGCAACGAGAGCAGGCGCGACGAGGACCCGAATTTCATCATCGCGGTGAGTCCACCCGCAGCGGCCGAGGGAATGATCTCCGTCGCCGCGGTCGCGCAGGATCCCGAAGGATGGGCGATCGCGAGCTTCTCGAACTACGGCGCGCGCCTCTCAGCGCCGGGGGTCGACATCCTCTCGGCCCGGGCCGGGGGCGGCCTGACGATGATGAGCGGCACCAGCATGGCGACGCCGCACGTCGCCGGGGTCGCCGCTTTGTGGGCCGAGAAACTGATGAGATCGGGCCAATTCTCGCAACAGCGGTTCACTGACCGGCTTGCCGGTTCGGCGGTGACCAGCGGACTCAAGTCGGGCTTCAGCCCGAGCGACATCGGTAACGGTGTGGTGCAGGCCCCGCGGGAATAGGACCGCCCGCGGTCTGCGCCTCAGGCGTCGCGCGTCGGGCGCCGGAGGGTCAGACGAGGACAGCTCGCTCGGCGACAACCGGCAACCGGCCGGCCCGCCGGCCGTGCGGCCTCGCCGACCTGCGGCTCTGACATCGCGCGCTGGACGCAACTTCGGTTGAGGGCGTCCGTCGGCGCCCATCGGCGCTGAGCGATACTCTCAACCGAAGTTATGCAGCCAGCGAGCAAAGCTGCGCGCTCCTAACCGACGAAAGCAGCGACGCCGGCAGCAACGAACGCAACACGCGCGCGACGAACGAGCCGAGCGCCGAAGAGCCTCGTCCGAGCTCCGTGGACAAGCGCGCAGCCGACGCCCGAGTGCGCCGAGCGAAACACTGCTCTGCCCGTTGTCCGGCGCCTCGTTCAGGAGCAGTATGTGCGCACGGAGAGTGGGTCACCATCCAACTGCAGCGTCACGACCGGCCGACATGGATTCACCCCACGGAGCAACTCGGGGCTGAGCGGCGAGAGGTGGACGATGTCGATGTCATTCGGTGAGAACGCGACGGCCAGATGGCTCGGGAGGCTCCGCACGGTCGCAGCCGGTTCCGATGTCTCGGCACGGGCGAGCGCGCTGTTCCTCCATCCGGAACTCTTCGCGGAGGACGTCGAGCAGGCGCTTCGAGAAGCGATCGACACCCTCCCCGCCTCGGACCAGGTGTCGCTGCGTCACACCCTCGACGAGATGGTCGACCTGCGCGACGGCTTGCAGATGCGTCGGATCGATTACGTTCTCAGCGATGGGCCGATCGAGGGACTGTGGGCCGCCGTCTCGAGAAAGGAGATGGATATCGAGCACGCCCTCCGGCTCGCGTCGCAGACAGCGGCCGACGCCGTCCTGGCGCCGGTGTACGTGGCCGCCGTCCGCTCCCTCTCCAACCAGCTCCATCGGGCCGGAAGCGACACCGAAGCGCTGATGGTGTTGCGACTGCTTCTGAGCGCACTCGAGGCCCGGCCTGGGGGTGTGGTTCGAGATCAGGCCGGACGCGACGTCGCCCTCACCTACGCGGACCGCGCCGGCGACATACTGCGGGAGGAGGCGGACGGACGGCTTTTCCGACGAGCCGAGGCCGCGGCCGGGCTCGTCGCGGAGTCAGCCAGAACATCCGGCGACTCGCTCGAACTCGCCGATGCGCTGATGACGCTGGGTTCCCTGCGCTTGGACCCGTGGACGTGGCGGCGTCCGATCGACCTGAACTTCGAGAAACTCGTCTGGCGGTGGGAGCAGAGATTCTTCGAGACCCATCGCGCGGAGCTGGTGAGCGTCCCTGAAGAAGAGTGGCGGATGCCGCCGGTGCGCGAGGCGATGGCGGCTGCCAGTCTGTCCTTCCGAGAGGCAGCCGACGTGCGCGTGGGGCACGATCGAGGTGTCAGCCTTCGGTACCAGGTACTCGCTCTGATGGTCTTGCGCACTCTCGGCCAAGAGGTCGACGAGGCGGCCATCCGCTCTACAGCGACGGAGGCGATCGCCCTCCTCGACGTGTCGCGGCTTCCGCAGGAGCGCCTCGTGCTGCTGAACACCATCCATGTGCTGGGCGGCACCGTCGATCGCGGCGACATCGAGGCCGTAGTCGATGTCTCTCTCGATGAGCTGATCCGCCGGCACGGTGTGGTGGGCGCTACCGACCTGCTCCTGCAGGCCTCCTCGGCCATGGCGAGCGTCGACGAGCGTCGAGCTCTCGAGCTGGGTCGAGATCTCCGCAGCCTCATCGCGATGGATGATCATGAGAACGGCCGGCAGATGCTGTGGCTCCATCAGCTCGAGCTGGTGGAGATCATCGCCCAGAAGGATGGCCGCCCCATCACCGTCGCGTCGGATTTGGACGACGCCGTCCGTGATCTTCGTCGCCGAGCCGACGATGGGGCGTGGGACGTGCTGCGACTCGCGAGCGGAATGGTCCGGCTCGTCCGCCGCTCGGCCAACGTCGACGCGGAGACGCGGGGACTGGAACTGTTGGCCGAGCTTGCGCAGCTCGCGCCGGCATTCGCGAGCGAGTACGCCGATGCCTTGGCCTACCTCCGGGCCGAGTTGCAGATCGGCCTCGGCTCCAATGCCTACCTCGCCGGGGATGCGGACGCTGCGGTCGGTCCGTACGGCGACGCCCTTGCCGCCTACATGACCATGAAACTCCCCAGCAAAGCGCTGGACGTGGTCGGCCGTCTCCGCGATTGCGTCGGCACGGGGACCCCGGTCACGGCTGCGCTCGCGGCGTTGAGTGTCTGCGGGTACGCGCTCGACCTGCAAGCCGGGCTCGGTGAACCGGCCACGCGCGTGGTGCAAGAGGTCTGCAAGCAAGCGATCTCCCGAAACTCCGTCGGCAGTGTGAACCCGGAGGCGCTGATCTTCCTCCTCGAGGCGGCGAAAGGACAGCGCTTCGGCGCCCAGTTCTTCTCCGGGGTGCGCTATCGCCCAGACCAGGATGAGGCCGGCACTGACCAGCTGAGACGCATCGCCGAAGCCGAGCGGGCGATCGACGAGACCTCATACGGCGAGGAATTGTCCGCCGTCGACGAACGAACGTTGCTCACCGCGTACATCGAACCCGACAATCCCCGCTCGGGGGACTCGCCGGCCGACCGTTTGGCCAACCTGCGCCACGCGTACGACGCACATCTGAATCGGCAGTTGGCGGGGCACCGATCGGATCCGATCTTCCTGCCGATGGATGTGATCAGGTCATCGCTCGACGAACGGACCGTGCTCCTCGTGCAGTACCTCGGTCGGACGCACGACGGCAACCTCGCGATCCTGACACTCGCTCTCGGCAAGGACATCGAGCGAACCATGGTCGTCGACCTCGGCGTGCCGGACGAGGGCGACGTTCGAGTCGAGCTCGATGGCCGGATCGTCGCGATGTCGCCGGTCTCGGGATGGGTCGAAGCGCTCCGGGAGGAACTGGAGCCGGCGCCGCAGTCGTGGTCGGCGACCCCGACGGCACTCGGCCTGCTGGAGAGCGGACGCGAAGCCTTATTCGGCGACCTCTTGGACGACCTGGAAACGTGGCGAGCCGCCGGCAAGGACCATGTGTGCTTCGTGCCCCACGGCCCGCTCCACATGTACCCGTATCACCTCCTCCCCGAAGGAGGACAGCCGCTGGCGGCGACCTGGCGGGTCTCCTACCTCCCCAACCTCTACCTGCTGGTGGCGGACCAGCGACCGGGGATGCGCCGTCGTCACCCCCGCCCGGTCGCGGCGTTCGGTCTGTCGTACGAGTCCGAGAATCCGTTCGGGCTGCCTCGAATACCCGAGGCGAGAAGGGAAGCGCAGAGAGTCGCTGAGCACTTCGGCGTTGAGGCGACCGTCGATGCCGACGTGACCGAGCAACGCGTCATCGAAGGGCTGACGGAGGCGCGCTACGTCCATATCGCCGCGCATGGACGCCACGACGTCGATGCTCCCGCGTTCCAGTGCATCTATCTGACCCCCGATGGCGAGTCGGACGGTCGGCTGAACGCCTACGAGCTCCTCGCCCACGACCTGCGCGGCACGGAACTGGTCACGCTGAGCGCGTGCGAAACAGCCCTGGGTCGCTTCGACTCGGCAGACAACCTCGTCGGGCTTCCGGCGAGTCTTATGTTGGCCGGTGTCGAGACCATCGTGGGCACGCAGTGGCCCGTGGAGACGAACGCCTCGGAGTTCTTCTACTCGGAGCTCTACCGGGCGCTGAGCGAAGGCATCGGTCGGCTCGACTCGTTCGTTCGGGCCCAGCGAGCCACCCGGGCGCGCTTCCCCGCCTACCGGGATTGGGGCTGCTTCTCCTACATGGGGGAATGGCGATGAGCGGGGCGACCGCGGGCCGAGTCGACATCAGCGATGCGGAGCACCGATCGATGCGACGACGAGGCCGGACAGCGACTGCAACCAAAACGCCGAGTAGGGCGGCGGCTGCTGCCGCACCACATTCCGCGCACGCAAGGGAAGGATGATGCGAGCAGTCCAGCTCGTGAGCACCTCACTCCGGCGACCGCCCCGAGAGGTCCACCCGTCGTCTCAGGTGCGTCGGCGTGCGCAGCACGATCGAGCGGTCGGCCACGCCGACGCGGGGGAAGTGCTCCGCGAGGTACGCCTCCAGGCGCTGCACGTCGTCCATCGAGCGCAGCCACACCGCCAGCGCGATGTCGTAGGTGCCGATCGTGGAGGCGACCAGGCGTGCCTCGCGTAGTTTCGCGAGTTGACCGGCGGTCGCCTCCCGGTCGCGCGCCTCGACGCTGAGGAAGTACCAGGCGTAGATCGGCCAGCCCGAATACGGCCGGGCGACCTCGGTGCGAAGAACGACGCGCCCGGATGCGATCGCGGTTGCGACGAACGCTCCCGCCCGGGCCTTCGTCACGCCGAGCGCATCCGCGAGGGCCGCGATCGTGATCCGCGGCTCCCGGGTCAGTTCGGCGAACAGGCGCGCCTCGATCTCAGCCGGAACCTTCGCGCCGGGGCGGACCGTCGGGGTAGGCTCCGCCTCCAGCGCAGACACCTCGGCCGGTTCGAGGGCACGAAGCCGCCAGTTGCGCGCGTCCGAGACCGCTGCGGAGACGATCTGCGTGCGCATCCCGCGGATCTCGCTCAGCGTGCCCATCCGCTCGAGAACGTACCGGGAGAGCTGGTCGTGGTCTGAGCAGATCACGGTGACGAGCAGGTCGCGGTTGCCCGTCGTCAGGTCGACGGTGAGCACCTCCGGATCGTCGGCGATCTCGTCCGCGATGCGGAGCGTATGCGATGGGGCGCACTCGATCTCGAGCATCGCCGTCACTCCCGCCGCGGATCCGCTGCCGTACACCGCGATCCATGCGATGCCGCGCGTGCGCAGCCGGTCCCAGCGCCGCCCGAGCGTCACCGGATCCGATCCGATCACCCGCGCAAGCGACGACCAGGAGGCTCGGGGCCGGATCTGCAGGGCGTTCAGTAGTCGAAGATCTTCCGTTGTCAGTGGCTGATCCTGCACACGGCACCTCCGAAACGGGATTTTCCTGCACTCGGACACCCGTCCGACGCGAGAACTTTAGCGTTTTCCCGCACCACTCGCGCCAATCCTGCGCTCCCCTTTCATTTCCTCCGTCACGAAGGCGACCATCATGTCTGACGCGTCCACGGTGTCCCGCACCCGCGAATCCACACCCTCCCCCGCTCCCGCCCTCCGGCTCTCCTTCCGCTCTCCGCGGCTCTGGATCCTCCTCGGCCTGGTCCTCGCCATCGCCGCTCTCAGCCAGCTCGTCGGCCCTGCCGTCATCCCGCTCGGCTTCGCCGCGATCACGATCCTGCCCATGGTGTGGGGGTTGCTCGCCGGAGGCGTCGTCTCGGCACAGCGCGTGCGCCGGCTCCCCCTCGACCTGCAATCGGCCGCAGCCGGCATCATGACCGTGGCCGTGCTGCTGCTCGTCGCCCGGCTCTCCTTCACCATCGGCCCGAACATCGGCCTGCTCGTCGAGGCCGGACCCGCTCTGCTGCTGCAGGAGGTCGGGCACCTCTTCGGCACGATCCTGCTCGCACTGCCGCTCGCCGTGCTGCTGCGGATGGGGCCGGCGACGGTCGGCGCGACGTTCTCGATCGACCGCGAGGGATCGTTCGCGATGGTGAGCGAGCGCTACGGCACCGATTCGCACCAGTACCGCGGCGTGCTTTCGATGTACGTGTTCGGCACGCTCTTCGGCGCCGTGCTGATCAGCCTGATCGCCTCGTTCGCCACGTCGCTCGGCGTCTTCGACCCACTGGCCCTCGCGATGGGTGCGGGCGTCGGCTCGGGCTCGATGATGGCCGCCGCCGCCGCGAGCGTCGCCGCCGCGCATCCGGAGATGCAGGAGCAGGTGCTCGCCGTCGCGGCCACCTCCAACGTGATCACCGGCATCCTCGGGCTCTACATCGGCATGTACGTCGCGCTGCCACTCGCCGATCGCTTCTACCGGGTGCTCACAAAGCGCCAGCGTGTCGTGGAGGCGCCCGTCGCCACCGCCCCGGTCGCGGCTGCTGCTCCCCTCGTGAACGTGCCGCTGCTCACCACCCTGCCCGCGCTCGTCGTCGTCGGCGTCGTCGTCTCCTCCATCGCCGCGCAGTCCTTCTCCTGGTCCATCGTCGGCGGCTACCTCGTGCTCGCAGCGCTGCTCGCGATCGGAGTCGGCATCGCCCGACTCACCCGCGGCAAGGTCGCCTCGATGATCGGCATCGTCACCCTCGGCGCGCTGCTCTCGAGCCCCATCTCGCCCGTCGCGGAGCTGCTCGGCACGGCCGTCGCCACCATCGACTTCCTCTCCGTCTGCACCGTCGTCCTCACCGTCGCCGGGCTGAGCCTCGGCAAGGACCTCCCGCTGCTGAAGAGCATCGGCTGGAAGATCGCACCCGTCGGAATCGTCTCGATCGCCGCCTCCTACCTGCTCTCCGTCGTCGTCGCCGAGTTCGCGCTCGGCTTCTGGAACTGAAAGGCGCCCACATCATGAGCCTCACCGCCCCCCTTCTCATCGACCGCACCCAGGCCGTGGTCGACGACTGGGCTTCGACCCTGCTCCACGTCAGCCACACCATCCATGCCGACCCCGAGCTCGCGTTCACCGAGTACCGCGCCGCCGCGCTCCTGGCCGACGAGGCCGAGCGGGCCGGCTTCACCGTCGCCCGCTCCGCCTACGGCGTCGCCACCTCCTTCGAGGCCGTGCGCGGTTCGGGGCCGTTCCGCGTCGTGGTCTGCGCCGAATACGACGCCCTGCCGGACATCGGGCACGCGTGCGGCCACAACGTGATCGCCGCCGCCGGGCTCGGCGCGGCCATCGCCCTCGGCGAGGTCGCGGATGAGCTCGGCCTCACGGTGGTCCTGCTGGGCACCCCCGCGGAGGAGCACGGCGGCGGCAAGGTGCTGCTTCTCGAGAGCGGCGCCTGGGAGGGCGCCACGATCTCGCTGATGGTGCACGGTGCCGCCGGCGACGACGACGTCTCGTGCGCCGCCACCGGGACGCAGGCCGTCGACCGCTTCGACATCGACTTCACCGGACGCGCCGCGCACGCCGCCGCCGCGCCGCACCACGGCGTCAACGCCGGTGACGCCGCCACACTCGCCCTCGTCGCGATCGGCCTGCTCCGACAGCAGCTCGCATCCGACATCCGCCTGAGCGCTTTCGTCGAGCACGGCGGCGACGCGACCAACATCGTGCCCGCCGCAACGCGTCTCCGGGCCGAGGTGCGCGCCGCCGACCTCGATGTTCTGCTGGATGCGAAGCGGCGGATGCTCGACTGCTTCGCGGGCGCGGCACTCGCCACCGGCTGCGCGTGGAAGGCGGAGCGGAGCGAGCCGCGCTACGACGAGCTCGTGCAGCACCCGGCCCTCGCCGCGCAGTGGGATGCGGAGCTGCGTGCCCTCGGCCGCACCGTGATCTCGTCACGGCCACTCGCCGGCGGCTCGACCGACATGGGCAACGTGTCGAAGGCCGTGCCATCCATCCACCCGATGCTGATGCTGCGCGGCACCACCGGGGTGCCGCACACCATCGAGTTCGCGGCCGACGCCGCGACTGCGGCAGCCGACGAGGCGGTGCTGCACGGCGCCGTGGCGCTGGCGCGGACCGTCATCGCCGTCGCGAGCGGACCCGAGCGCGAGACGCTGCTCGAGGCCGCAGCGCGGCGCGCGCCCGGCGCGACCACGGTCGTCTCCGGTGACTGACGCGGGCGTCTACGTCTCGGCGCTGGAGCTGTTCTCGATCGGGGTGGGGCCATCGAGTTCGCACACCGTGGGGCCGATGCGGGCGGCATCGGGGTTCGCTGCGGAGCTGTCCGGGCGGGTGTTCGACCGAATCGAGTGCCGACTGCACGGCTCGCTCGCGGCGACCGGGATCGGGCACGGGACGCCGGATGCGGTGCTGGCCGGGCTGTCGGGTGCGGATCCGGCGGTGTCGGATCCGGAGGCGATGCGCGGGCGGTGGGATGCACTGGTCTCGGACGGCTTCGTCGGGCTGGTGATTGCCGGGCGCTCGGTTCGCTTCAACCGCAGCGACATGGTGTTCGAGCCGTTCGCGCGGCATCACGGGCATCCGAACGCGCTCACACTGACGGCCTTCTGCGGGGAGGACGAGGTGTGGGCGGGCACGTATCTCTCGGTCGGCGGCGGGTTCGTGCAACGGGCAGGCGAGCAGGCGGGGGCGGCTGCCGCGCCACTGTCGCGGTACCGGAATGCGCGCGAACTGCTGGCCGACGGCCGGCCGATCGCTGCGATCGCTTTCGACGACGAAGTGCACCTGCACGGTGCGGATGCCGCGATCGCGGGGCTGGATGCGATCTGGGCGGCGATGAGCCGGTGCATCGATCGTGGGATGCAGGTCGAAGGAGTGCTGCCGGGCGGGCTGCGCGTGCCCCGGCGAGCCGCGGCGGCGCGGCGTCTCTTGGAGTCGCGCGGTGCCGGTGTCACTCCGGACGAGTGGCTCGCGGTGCACGCGATGGCGGTGAATGAGGAGAACGCGGCTGGCGGACGGGTGGTGACCGCGCCGACGAACGGTGCGGCGGGAGTGCTGCCGGCGGTGCTGCGGCACGCCGTGGATCGGTTGGGCGGCGGCGCGGAGATGGTTCGCGTGTTCCTGCTCACCGCCGCGGCGATCGGGTCGATCATCAAAGCCAACGCCTCCATCTCTGGCGCTGAGGCGGGGTGCCAGGGTGAGGTCGGATCGGCGTGCGCGATGGCGGCGGCGGGGCTCTGCGCGGTGAGCGGCGGCACACCCGCGCAGGTGGAGAACGCGGCCGAGATCGCGATGGAGCATCATCTCGGGCTCACGTGCGACCCGGTGGGCGGGCTGGTGCAGATCCCGTGCATCGAACGCAACGCGGTTGCGGCGACCACCGCACTGACGGCTTCCCGAATCGCGCTGCTCGGAGACGGAACCCACGTGGTGTCGCTGGATACGGTGATCGAGACGATGCGGCAGACCGGCGCGGACATGTCGTGGCGCTACAAGGAGACGAGCGAGGCGGGGCTGGCGGTGAACGTGGTGGAGTGTTGAGGCGCCGCCGCCCAGGTGATGGGAGTTCGATCGACCTCCTCACACCGCGCAGCTACCGCGACGCGCGCCGTCGGCTGCGCAGCAGGATGAGGGCACCGAAGACGGCGGCAGCGGCACCGAACCAGAACGCGCCCATCGGGTCCGTGCCTGTCGCCGCGAGCGTCGGGGTCTCATCCGCGGCGGATGCCGGCACCGCGCCCGTCGGGCTCTGCCCGCCGATCGGCGTTCCCGGTTCTGCGGTCGGGTTCCCGAGCGTGTAACCCCCGAGACGGTATCCCCCGTCGGACGACCGGGTGGCGATCACCGGCGCGGTCTGCAGATCGGTCGTGCTGGCCAGATCGGCGTAGCGCGCGGTGTAGGCGCAACGCAGGCTGTAGGTCGCCGGGGAACCGCGCCATCCTGAGCCCTCGATCAGATCATCGAGCGAGACGATCCGATCGATCGGGATGACCTCGCTGTGGTCCTTGTACCCGGCCGCCTGCATCAGCCACGTCGCGTCAGTCGTCCGCACCGCGACCCCGGCCTCACCGGAGCGCTCCTGCCACGCCGGAACCGTGCAGAGCACGCCGCTCAGCTCGCCGCTGTCGGCGACCACGGGCGCCGACACCGGCTGCGGACCGAGGATGCTCGGATTCGGGATGGTGGCTCTGATCCACGTGTCGATCGCGTCGCTGCACTGCGTCACGGCGCCCCAGGCCGAGCGGTTGCCCCCGGTCGCGCACGTGGGCAGCGCCGCGGTCGGCCACAGCGTCCCGATCTGGTTCGGATTGTCGTAGCTGCCCCCTTCACCTGACCAGCCGACCATCCAGCCGGGCACCTCGCCGGACGCGGGCGCCGGGGGCGAGAGGATCGCCGATGTGGCGTAGCCGCATCCGTAGTACTCCGGCCGCGAATCGACGCAGTAGGTGGGCTCGTCGCTCAGTTCGACGACGAGCGGGGTGATCGCGGGCGAGCCGGGTCGGATGGTGAAGACGCTCTTCCCGCTCAGGTTCCACTCCCCCGTCTGGCGACCGTTCCACCACCGGCTCACCGACTCCTGGTCACAGATCCGGCCGTCGACCGGGAGCACCATGCAGCGGACGCTGAAGCCGCTGTCGTCGTAGAAGTACTCGCGACCGAAGTCGTCCTGGCTCGGGAATCCGAGACCGGGAGTGTGCCGGTTCAAGAACGCCCGCTCATCCGACGTCGTGGTCTCGTTCGGCATCCAGACGGTCTGGACACCGGCCGTGCCGAAGACGGGCGTATCGGAACCGGACGCCTTCGTCGTGCCCATCGCTCCCAGAAGATCGAAGAAGCCGCCCGACGGAACCGGCACACCCGGGTGGCTGAATCGATAGCCGGCTTCGAGCTCTTTCCACTGCTGTGATCCCGCGGGCCCGAACCCTGCGTAGCCGCCGTAGCTCACCGGGGTGCTCGCCGTCGACCACGTGGCAGAGGTCCAGTCCACTCCGACCGCGGAGGGAGTGCGCGCCCACAGAGCCGAGACGGCAGGGCCGCCGGGTAGCCCGGTCGCGTCCGAGCCGAGGCTCATCACCACGTCGTCGGTACTGAGCGGACGGCCGATCTGGTGCCACTCGCTCGACAGATTCGAGAACACCCGCTTCGACACCGCGAACGCCGAGCTGCACACCTCCTTCGCCTGCGCCATGTTCGGCGCAGCCGAGGCGATAGCGCAGACCGTTTGGGGTGCATCGGCCTCCAGGACTCCGCCTTGCGCAACGTAGAGCTTGCTCGATTGCAGCACTGCCGCCTGCTGAAGCAGGAACATCGCCTGTAACTGCACCGACTGCCAGTAGCGGCTCATCCTCTCGATCGAGGCGTAGTACTGCCGGTCGTCTAGCCACGCGCCCTGAGCGTCCGCCGCGACTGCGCCGCGCGCACCGGCATTCTGGCTCGCCTGCCATTGGGCGAAGAACGCGTCGCCGCAGCCGGTGATGATGCCCTGGTTGCCGCCGGTCTGCACCATCGCGGCGTGGATGCCTCCGATCAGCTGAGCGAATTTGCTGTCGTTGACCGCCGTCGGTGACGCCTCCCCCGTGGTGAAAAGGATGAAGCGGTCGATCAGCACCTTCAGCCGTCCGCCGTCGGTGACGGTGCCGTCCTCGATCGCCGCCATCTCGTCGACGATGTTGCGGTAGTCCTCTTGCGCGAACTCCAGCTGGTTGACGTACTGCGTGAGCTGGGCCGTCTGGTCGTTGCACGAGGCCATCAACACGTTCACGTTGACGTTGACGACGTTGGCCTCGATCGAGGTCAGGGAGCTCTGCACCTGGTCCAGACGCTTCTCGATGTCGTCGAGCTCCTTCATCACGTCGACGATCGATGGTCCGGTCGACGCGGGTCCGAAGAGCGCGGAGATGAGGGGGCCGCCGACCATCGAAGCCAGATTGAAACTGCCGAATGTCAGGCCGAGCGCGGACCCCGCATCCCCGATAGCGGCATCCAGCAGCTCCCGCCACGTGGAGTCGGCGCCCACCCCCTGCCCGAGCGATTCGAGGCCCGATGCGGGTGCCGCCTCGGCTCGCTGGGGTGCAGCGATCGTTACTCCACCGGCGAACAGCAGCGTGAAGGCGATGGCTGCCGCCGCGCGCGCGAACCATCGTGAACGTTGCGGGGGCATCAGCGTCTCCGTGCAGCCAGGACCAGGAAATGGTGCGTCCGGGTCTTCGTCGATCCGGGCACCGTCGACGGAGCCGCGAAGCCGGAACCCGGCTTGGTCAGATTAGAGGGCACGAGCCGAGTCGCGTCAGTCCCCCGAGCGGATGGTGCCGCACCCGTTTCAGATAGTCGGATGGCGAGCGGGTGGAACATGCCGTCGGAATACCCCTCGGTGATCCCCGACTCTGCGAGCCACGCGATCTCGCCCGAGAACGGGTTCGCGGCGGGCACGTCGCCGCAGTTCGCAGGCCCCGAGAGCGATCGGACGCGGCACCGCGTCGGAGCGGTGCGGTGCCGCGCCCCGGCAGCTCCACTGCGGCAGACGGTGAGCCCGTACGGGAATGAAGCTGGATGGCCCCCGAGGAGGCGCGCGGGGGCGCTGGACGCTGGTCCGGCTGCATTCCCTGCGGGCGCACCGAACCTTACCGGCGCTTGCCGGGTACCGGGACGGGGGCTGTTTCCCCTGCACGGGAATGGCGAGGAGGGGGGAGAACTCGTCCGTCGCCTCCCTCGCACGGCGGGGTGCCGCGGGGGCGGACCCCGACGATGGGCTCGTCTGGATCATCATCGCCGTTGTGTGGGGGCTGTCCAACCCGTACGCGTGGGCGGGCTTCTGGTCGGCGGAGACGATGGCTGCGTCCGTGTCGGCGGCTCTCGCGGCCGCGATCGCTGGTCCGCTCGTCGCGCGATCAGCGCGAAGACCGGCGTAGACGACCGGTCGCCGTCGTTGCCCATCTCACGACGAACCTCGAGCGGGATGGCGGCGGCGGAGCGAGAAGTCGACCGGTCAGCATACGGCACCGCAACACGTCGACGTGCTGCGGTGCCGCGCCCTGCCGTCCTACTGCGGGCAGACGGAGTGCCCGTTCGTGGTCGTGCAGCCCATCTCGTCGAAGGTCCCGTTCTGGGTTCCCCCGGCTGGGGCGTCGGCGACCACGGTGGTCGTCACCGCGGTCCACGACGTGATCGTGTCGGCGGGAATGCCGTCGCTCGCGGTGAGCTGAGTCGTGCGCTCGCCGATGAACAGACCGGTGTCGGGGTCGATGATGATGTCCTGCCGGAAGCCGCCGTTGGCCTCCACCCGGCCGATCGCGGTACCGGTACGACCGTCGAGGGTGGCCTGGTCATCGACGAACTCCACACCGGGGATGAGCGCCGCCGCTTCGTAGAGGGACGCCCGCACATCGGCGGGGAGCACGCCTGATCGCAACCGGTCGGCGATGAAGACCAGTGCCTCTCCGTCCGGTGATGGACCGGCGCCGAGGGTGGTGCGGTAGATGAAGTTCAGCAGGCGATGCGGATCCCGCGGCAGATCGGCCAGCGCCTCCGGGGAGACCTGGGAGTCGCCGCTGTACCACCGACCGGCGGGCGCGCGAAGCTTCTCGACGTAGTCCTCGCCGTGTTCCGCATAGATGGAGGCGAAGTACTCCTCCGATGTGGTTCGCGACTCCGGGCCGAAGGTCCCGTACGGTTCGGAGAGATCGCGGAACCACACCCAGTCATCGCTGCGATCCGCCGGGATGTACATCTGGTCGGTAGAGAGTGTCGCGATGGGAACCGCGTCGATCCAGGCGACGCCCATCGCCGTCGTCTCCACCGACAGGTACTCGCCGGCGCCGACCACCGGATCGGAGAGCTGCCCGGAGGTGGTCGCCGCCCGCTCGAGGACGGCAGCGGCTGCGGCATCCGCACCACCACGCCATCCGGCGAGGCCGAGCACGTCGGTGAGGACGAGGGTGACGGTGAGCGCTGCGGCGGCGGCCGAGCCGATACCGACCCACCGCCACCGCGAGCGGGAGGTCGTGTTCCTCCTCGCCGGAACGGCGGTCAGGCTGACGACGGTCGCCTGCCCGGCGGCTTCGATTTCGGAGGCTTCGATGCGGTCGAAAAGGGCGGCTTCCATCCGGCGCGTCGAGTGCTCATCCGGGATGGGGGTGGGTGCCGTGGTGGTGTTCATCGTGCGTTCCTCTCAGCGGTCATCTGCGTGCGGAGTTGCTGGCGAGCTCGGGACAGGCGGTTGCGCACCGCTGCACGGGTGATGCCGACCGACTCGGCGGCGTCCTCGTAACTCAGGCCCTCGATCAGACACAAGGTGACGAGGTCTCGATCGAGGGGAGCGAGCTCGTCGATCACGGCGGTGAGGCGGCGCTGCAGCTCGGCCGCCATGACGATCGTCTCCGGGCTGTCGGAGTCGTCGGTGTCGAGGTCTTCGATCAACGGCACCGTCCGACGCCTGCTCGCGGCGCGTTGTCGATTGAACGCTTCGAACCGCGCCGTCACGATCAGCCAGGGCAGTACCGAGTCGCCGACGATGTTCACCTCGCTGCGCTTCTGCCAGAGGAGGAAGAACGCGTCCTGAGCCGCCTCCTCGGCGTCCGGCTTGCTCCTGGTCACAACAAAAGCGGCCCCGTAGACGGTGGGGAGATGCCGGCGGAAGAGCACGCGCAGGCCCTCCCGATCGCCCCGCCGCACACGAGCGAGCAGCTCCATGTCGCTCACTCGTGCGTCCACTGCCTGATCGTGTGCATCACGTCGATCTCCGTTCGCTCGGTGGTCGGACGACGATGTCATCCACTCAGTCACGTGCAGCAGAGGGAAATCGTCTCAAAGCCGACGCCGGAGATCACCGTTCGGCGGTTACGACCTACCGCCTGCATCGCCACGACCGACGGCTGAACCACAGTGAACATCTCGCCTGCTGATCCCGCTGCTTTCATCGCGAAACAGCGAGCGGCTGCGCTCGGTGGCTGCACAACTTCGGCTGAGAGCGTGGCTCAGCGCTGATGGGCGCTGGCGAATGCTCTCAGCCGAAGTTGTGTCAAGCGCGGTGTCAGCGGGGGTTCATCCTGCCGAGTGAGAGCTGCCGGGCCGACACGGGGCACGGCACACTACCCGGTCACCGCACCGCGCGCCGCGGAACCCGAGCACGCCGAGACGGGGCGCCCGCCGAGACGAGCACCCCGTTCACCGCCGCGTGGTCGGATCAGATCGCGGCCTGCGTGAGCGACTTCCCCTCGCGGAAGCGACGCACGCCCTCAGCCCCTTCGACCACGGCCGCGGTGAGCTCCTCGACGGAGGTGTCCTCGCGGCGGACATCGAGGATCTTGCGACCGTGATTCATTACGATGTGCCGGTCGCAGACCTGGTAGGCGTGGTGCAGGTTGTGCGTGACCAGCACGGAGCTGACGCCCTCCCCCTTGAGCTGGCGCAGGTAGCTGAGCAGAGCCTCCGTCGCACGCACTGCCAGGGCCGACGTCGGCTCGTCGAGGATGAGCAGGCTGCGTTTGAAGTGCACGGCGCGGGCGATCGCGACCGCCTGCGCCTGGCCACCGGAGAGCGAGGCGACGAGTTGACGCGAACTCTTGATGCCCTCGATGGTGACGACCGTGTCGAGGATGTTCGTGGCGATCGCGTCCATCTGACGCATCTTCATGAAGCCCAGCCTGTTGGTCACTTCGCGGCCCATGAAGATGTTGCGGCTGATCGACATGGTCGGCACGAGTGCCGAGTCCTGGAAGATCGTCTCGACCCCCAGCGTCTCCGTGACGGAACGGTCCACCTTGGGCTGCAGCGAACCGTCCCAGTAGTAGGCGCCCGAGGTCATCGGGACCACTCCCGACATGATCTTCACGAGGGTCGACTTGCCGGCACCGTTGTCCCCGAGCAGACCGACCACCTCGCTCTTGCCGATGTCGAAGTTGACATCGTTCAGCACGGTGTTCGCGCCGTACTTCTTCGTGATGCCCTCGACACGCAGGAGGTAGTCCTCGATGCGCCCCGAGTTCTCGGCAGCCGTGAGGATGCCGGCGGTCGTCGAATCGGTCATGATGCTTTCCCTTCGAACACCTTGTTGAAGACGGCGGCGACGACGATGAGCAGGCCCACGAAGAGCTGCACGTAGAAGCCGGGAGCCTTCGCGAGGATGAGGCCGTTCTGGATGAGCTGGATGAGGGCGGCGCCCACGATCATGCCGGTGATGGATCCGCGGCCTCCGTTGAGCGAGCAGCCGCCGACGACGGCGCCGGCGATCGCCATCAGCGTGTAGTCCTGTGTGGTCCCGGGCTGCATGGCGTTGGTGCGGACCGAGATCAGCACCGCGGCGATGCCGACCATGAGGCCGAGGATGCCGAAGGCGAGCAGCTTGACCTTGACGGGATTGATCGAGATGGCCTTCGCAGCCGCCGCGTTGCCGCCGACCGCGAAGAGGTGGTTGCCGGTCTTGTGGCGGTGCAGGAACACCCACGCTGCGACGCCGATGATCAGCATCCAGATCAGCTGCGAGCGGAAGAGTCCGAAGTCGCCGGCGAAGATCAGCTTGAGTCCTTCATCCGCGCGGAGGACCGCGGGCGCCGTGCCGTTGACGAAGAAGCTCGCGCCGAGCCAGAAGAAGCCCAGGCCCAGGGTCGCGATGAACGAGGGGATCTTCGTCGCGATGACGACGATGCCGTTGATCAGGGCGATGCTGACCGCGGCGGCGATGCCCACCAGAGCGCCGACCGGCCAGCCCGCCGATTCGGTGACGCGGATGAAGACGATGCCGGAGAAGCCGATGTTGGCGCCGAGCGAGAGGTCGAACTCGTCCGTGATCATCAGGATCCCGGCACCGATCGACAGGATCGCGTACACCGGGATGGATTGCGAGATCACACCGGAGAGGTTGCTGGGCGAGAGGAACGGGAAGCTCGTCGGGGCGACGAGGCT
The DNA here is from genome assembly GCA_013204985.1 of Microbacteriaceae bacterium VKM Ac-2855. Taxonomy (GTDB): domain Bacteria; phylum Actinomycetota; class Actinomycetes; order Actinomycetales; family Microbacteriaceae; genus Rathayibacter. Next base: position 185,363 of record JABMLG010000008.1, on the reverse strand, counting down.
CGCGATGCAGAAGGCGATGAACACGACGGCGGTGATGACGCCGATCTCGAGGGCGCCGCGACCGCGCGTGTATCGGAAGTTCTCGCGGAGGCGTTCCATCGGGGTGACGGCGACGTTGTCGCTGAGGCGGCGGCCGGTCGGGGCGGGCTGGTGGATGCCTTGCGTCGCGAGCGGGGCGACCATAACGGGCTTGGAGTTGACAGGTGGTTTCACCGATGAAGACACGGGTACTCGCCTTTCTGGTGGCGGAGCAGGGGGAAGAAGGGAGGCGTCGGATGCGGGACCTGTGCGGCCCCGCATCCGAGCCGGTGTGAAGGGACGTCCGATTCGAACGGACGGAGGCCGCTAGTAGCGGATGCCCTGCAGATCCTTGGCCTCGAGGAGGTCGACGTTGTCCTTGGTGATCAAGCCGAGACCGCCGGAGTTGATGTTGGCGGGCGAGAGGCCGAAATCGATGTAGAGCACGCCCTGGGTCACCGACTGGAAGCCCTGCACGTAGCCCTGCTGGTCGGCGGTGGCGAGGATGCGGCCGGCCTTGATGCCGTCGACGACCTGCGCCGAGGTGTCGAAGCCGATGATGGGGATGGTGGAGCCGGCAGCGTCTTCCGCCGCGACCGCGTTGCGGTGCGGGACTCCGCCGAGCGGCACGATCGCTTTGGCGTCGGGGTGCGCCGTGATCCAGGTCGTCATCGCGTCGAGCGCGTCGGCGTCGGTCGCGGTGGTGCGCAGGAACTCGCCGGTGACGTCGATCCCGGCGGCGTCGATGGCGTCCTGCACTCCGCCGCCGCGCTCGATCGCGTAGTTCTGGTCGGGCTCCTCGGCCGCGAACAGCACCTCGTCACCGTCCTTGAGGTCGATCTGATCGAGCATCGCCTTACCGACGATGGTGCCGACTTCGCGGAAGTCCTGACCGACGAAGCCCGAGACGCAGTCGCCGGCGGATTCGGGGGCCGGAACGTTGTAGGAGACGACCTCGATGCCCGCGTCGTGCGCGTCGCAGGCGACCCCCACCCACTTCTCCCCTTCGTTGAAGGGCATGTAGATCACGGAGGGCTTGGTGGCGATCGCCGTGTTCACGAGGTCGACCATCTTGTCCGGGTCGCCGTCGGCCGTCTGAGACGTCATCGTCAGTCCGCCGAGCTGCGCGGCGTCCTCCGCGCCCTTCTGGATCTGAGCCCAGAAGGTGTCGCTGGCCGGGTTGTAGTAGGTGAGGAAGTAGGCGTTGCGGTTCTCGTTCCGACTACCGAAACCGTCGGTGAGCCCCGAGCCGGACTCGGAGGATGCGTCGCTGCTGCAAGCGGCGAGGAGGAGAGCGGAGGTAGCTGCGAGCGCGACTGCGCCCAGAGCCCGCTTCGTGATCGAGAGCTTCACTTCGTTGTGTCCCTTCGGGTGGGCCCATCCGAAACTATTCCGATGAACCGCGGCATCGTTGCCAGGGCACAAACTATGCGTACAGCTACCAAAAGGTCAATGTAATGTCCGGACATTGTTATCCCGGTGTGATAAATATGTCGCCGAATAGCCCGAGTGGTTATGAATGCATTACCTCTGTCGCGCTATTGGTAATAGAAACATGACCAATCCAGGAGATATCGGAGCGGCGACCCCGGCCGCGTTCCGCACCGATCAGGCGAGGAACTGCGTCATGTCGATCTGTCCGATCGTGAGTTCCCTGTCATAGACGAGCCGCACCCGACTACCGAGCCAGGACGTGCGGGCGAGCTCGATCGTCTCTCCCGTCGCCGCCAGGCTGCTGCGCGTGGTCACGACGATGAGCGGGATGTCGAGAAAAGACCGCAGGAGTTCTGCTTGCGCGGCACTGGCGGAGCCCACCTCGACGAAACCACGCGCGCGGACGAGGGGCGCGTCCGGGTCGACCGGGTGCAGTTCGGGCCCAGTGACCTCGGAGTACCAGGATTCGGTGACCGCGATCGGCACGCCGTCGACCGTCTGCACGTGCCGCCCGAAGGTGACCGGGCGCGCCCGGGCGCCGCGGAAGAAGTGCCGGGCGACGTCCTCGGGAACCGTCGCGTCGGCACGGGATTCGAGGAGCTTCGAAACGGCTTCGTGTCCGGTCGAGACGATCTGCTCCCGCCAGGGGCGTGTCAGGTCCAGATCGCAGCGCACGTCCCGCCGGTCGGTGACGTATGTTCCGGACCCCCGGCGGCTGGTGACGTAGCCGTCCGCGGCGAGCGCCTGAGTCGCCCGCCGCACGGTGATACGGCTGACCTCGTACTCGTCGATCAGCTCGACCTCGGTCGGGATCTTCCGGCCGGGCGCGAACTCCCCGGCATCGATCCGTCGGCGTAGGTCGCGATGCACCTGCCCCCACGCGGTGAGGGCGGAATCATGCTCGACGACGAACGGTGCCACGGGTCCATTCTGCTGCACGGTCACGACCGGCGTCCGAGGCATCGCGAGGGCCACGATCCGGCGGCAACGACGACGACGCCGACGAACGCACCGAGCGCGGTCTGCAGAGCGCGGTCGACGATGAGCGCTGTCGAATCGATCGGGTGCGCGAGCTGGGTCATCAGCAGGATGAGCGGGGTGAAGAAGACGAGCGCGAGGCCGTAGTTGCGGGTCATGAAGAGTTCGGTCGGAAACTGCAGGGCGATCACCAGCAGGACCAGGATCACCGGCGCGGGCGGGCCGAACGGCACGAGGATGAGCGCCGTCACACCCAGCCCGACCAGGGTGCCCAGGATGCGGTGCGCCCCGCGACGCATCCGATTGGCCGTGCCCGTGACGGCCAGCGGTACGGCGGCGGCGGCCATCGCCCAGATCGGGTGACCGAGACCCAGCCCGGTGCTCAGGGCCCCCGCGACCCCCACGGCCGCGAGGTAGGCGAGGGCGCGCCGCCACGACACCCTGGTGGACTCCGGTAGCAACGATTCCCGAGGTCGTCCCACCGCTCCGAGGATCAGTCCGAGAGCCGCGGAGCCTCCCGCCACCGCGACGGCCAGGCCCGGTGCGACGAGGGGCGGGATGGAGGCGCACGCCCCGAGCGCGAAGAGGCCGAAGAACGGGCCAGCGGGGCGGAGGCCGGCCCGGTCCGCGAAGACGGAGCCGACAGCGGCGAACGCGCACTCGAGCAATACCAGCGGCCAGGACGTCACGCCGAGCCGAGCCGAACCGACCCCGAGAGCGACGCCGGCCATGAGCAGGATCGCCGCGCGGAGTTGGTGCCGCAGACGATGCGGCTCGTTGCGGCCGTACATGCCCGTGAACGCGCCGAACACGGCGTAGACCGTCAGCTCCGGGTGGCCGGTGACGAACAGCAGCAGCGCCGGCACGGCCACCCCGAGGCCGACGCGCAGCGCGGAGGTGCGGTCGTTCTCGGCGGGGCCGAGCGCGACCAGCGAACGGGCGAAGGTCATCCGAGCCGAAGGGCGACCTCGGCACCCAGCCACGCCACCAGGGCATCGCGGAGTTCACCGGCCCGGCTCAGATCGGCACCGCGCGGGTCGGGACCGAAGACGCCCCACAGCGGATGCGCAGGGTCGTGCCTCTGCGCTCCCATCGGATCGCCGCCCGGATCGGGGAATCCGCCCGCATCCGGTAGTAGGTCGAGGTGCACGAGCCGGGGCTCGAATGCGGCGAGCAGGGTCGACTCGAACACTCCGGCGTGGTCGGGACGGATCGAGGCATCGCTGCGGTCGACGCCTGTCGCCAGCACAGCCAGTCGGCGCTGCGCCGTATTCCAGCTCGCCGCGATCTCGTCGATCATCGCGAGCTGCTCCTCCGCGAAATGGCCGGTGAACAGCACCGCCAGCCGCACGCCGAACTCCTCCAGCTTCGCGAAGGTCTGCTCGAGGTGCGAGCGGATGCCGCCGGCGTCGGCCATCATGATCGTCCACGGGTAGTCGGAGTGGCCTCCGCCGAGACCCTGGTAGACCGGCGGCAGCACGATGCCGCCGTAGGCCTCCGCCGCCGCGACGCAGACGCCGTGCGCGTTCAGGGTGTCGAGTCCGATCGGAAGGTGCGGGCCGTGGAACTCCAGGCTGCCCAGCGGCAGATACGCCACCGGCACCGCTGCGATCGCCGCATCGAGCTGTGCCGGCGCCAGGTACTCGACACGCACGGGCACGGCAGCGGACGAGCTCATTTGTAGTAGTTCCGGGGCCAGTTGTGCTCGGCCAGCTGGGCGCGCAACTCCTCCGGGAACGCCTGGCCGTCCGAGTACGACACGTTGCGGCCGACGTTGCGTCGGCTGCTCATCCCGGCGATCACTGTCGACACCTCGGGCGAGGAGAGCACGTAGCGCACTGCGGCCTCGGCCAGCGTCGGGTAGTAGGGCGCGCAGATCGTCTTGAGCGCCTCGACGCGGGCGAGCGTCTCGGTGAAGCGCTCGCCGCGGAACATCTCTTTCTGCTGCGAGCCGTCCTCCCAACCGTCATACGTCGCCTGCGTCCACATGCCGCTCAGGGCGCCGGAGTCGAAGGCGACCCGGTCGATGATCGCGGTGTTCGTGCTCGCGCTGGCCGGGAAGAGGGCATCGACGGGGCGCTGTTCGAACATGTTGAAGATGACCTGGATGGAGTCGACCAGGCCGAGCGCGGCGATGTCGACGCCCTCTTCCGGCCGGTAGTCGCGGATGGAGACGCCGATCTTGTCGATCTTGCCCTCTACGCGCAAGGCGTTCAACGTCTCGAGCCAGTCGAGTTCATTCACACCGTCGCTGAACCAGCCATGTAGCTGCAGCAGGTCGAGGCGCTCGACGCCGAGGCGCTCGAGGGCGAGTTCCACCCCGCGACGCAGGTGCCACTCGGGGTAGCGACCGCTCATCAGCGGGTCGTCCTCGTCGGCGCTGGGCCAGACGGTCGGCTGGATCTTCGTGGCGACGTAGATCTTGTCGCCGTCCCAGCGGCGCAGCGACTCGCCGACGACCTTCTCGCTGTGCCCGGCGCCGTAGAGCTCAGCGGTGTCGACGAAATTGATGCCCTGGCCGTAGGCCTCGAGCAGCGTGCCGATCGACTCCTCGTCGTCGACGGTCCCCCATTGGCCGCCGAGCTGCCAGGCGCCGTAGGAGATCTCGCTGACCTGCCAGCCGGTGCGCCCGAAGGTGCGGTACTGCATGTGGTGTTACCTCTCGGTGAATGTGAACGTGGTGTCGGAAGCGGGCAATGCTCGCCGTGCGGTCAGCGCTGACCGCGCAGTCAGTGCTCGCCGCGCAGTCAGTGCTGACCGTGCAGCTTGGCCAGGGTGAAGTGCTGGTGCGGCACGGGCGCGCCGGGCTCTCGGAACTCGACGGGCAGCTTGGAGAAGCCGCGCACCATCTGCTTGATCCACCGCTCGGGCGAGCCGACGATCTTCAGGTCGGGTCCCTTCAGAAGTTCCTCGACGGTGATCTTCGCCGCCAGCCGCGCGAAGGGCGCGCCCATGCAAGCGTGGATCCCCTCACCGAACGACATGCTGCGGTTCTTCGGTGTGAACTCGCGGTCGATGTCGAAGACGTCCGGATTCGCGTAGACGCGCTCGTCGCGGTTCGCCGATCCCTGCAGGAACATCACGCGGCGGTCGGCAGGGATGGTCACTCCGCTGATCTCGATCTCCTCCGTGGTCTGCCGGGTGAGGTTCTGTCCGGGCGTCTCGTAGCGGAGCGTCTCCTCGACGAAGTCCTTAATGCGGTCCGGGTTCTCTCGCAGGAACGTCCACAGCTTGGGGAACTTGTCGAGCACGTAGACGATATTCGTCAGTAGTGCGGCCGGGGCGTCGCTCGCGGCGGAGAGCACCAGGTGGGCGAGGCCGTCCTGCTCCGAGGGGAACACCTTGCCCTTCTGCGAGGCGAGGAGGATCTGCGTGTAGGCGTCGGATGTCGAGGTGTCCGCCCCCGCCTCGATCTCGGCCCGGCGGGCGGCGAAGCGCATCGCGAGCAGCTCCTCCGTCTCCTGGTTGGCCACCGCGGCGTCGTCCGGAATGCCGAACCTGCCGACGGTACGCGCCATCGCCCGCCACAGGTGCTCGACGATCACCTCGTTGTCTTCGGCGGGCGAACCGATGAGCGAGATGCCCATCCCGATCGACATCGGCAACGCGAAGTCGCTGGCGAAGTCGCCGCTGCCCGTGGCGTACATGTCGGCGAGGAGCTTCTGCGCGAAGGCGCGGGTGCCGTCTTCACGCGCCAGGATCTCGCGGGCGGCGAAGGTGCGGCGCACCGCCTGGCGGAGGTTGGTGTGCCGCGGCGGGTCCTGCGCAACGAGGATCCCCTCGCCGTAGGAGTCGTGCGTGCCGTCCATGTCGTTGCCGAGCCCGTTCAACAACTGCTCATGGTTGGCGAGGCCTGCTCGCACATCCGCGTAGCGCGAGACGACGTAGAGCTCGCGATCCGGGTTGTAGTACACCGGTGCCGCGTCTCGCAGTCTCTTATACGTGTCGTACGGATGGTCGTACACGGCGTACGACAACGGGTCGTAGTAGACGGTGAGGTCGGCCGGCGGGGCGGGCTTGGGCTCGTCGGCCGCGAACTCGGGAGTCTGCGTCTGGGTGGCCGATGTCACCGGCTCGGTCGACGCGGTGTCGGTCGATTCTCGAGCGGCGGTGTGCGTGGTCGGTTCGGCCTGCGTCGCTGCGTGTGCCGCCAGCATCGATGAGTACGCCTCCTCGCCGATCCGCGCACGGAGCTGCTCGTGCGGAAAGGGGCAGCCGCCGGGGCGAGCGAGTGGTGAATCGGTCGCGGATTCAAGGATGGACATCGTTGTTTTCCTTTCAAGAGAACCGCGGAATCCGGAATAAGTCGTGCGGTGCTGGGAATCGTATGCCACCGATAAACGAAATGACAAGACGCCCGAGATATCTGCTGTTCCGAGGCGCCGAAAGGTCTTATCGACAAGACTTATTCTTCGTGCGATCAGACCGAATCGCATTGAGATCAAGACCATTGGAGCGGCATTGGTATCAACTCCATGACCAATTCCGGAATGCGCACAAGATTGTGATCGGAATCACTTATCAGGCTCGTTACAGCGTGGTAGCGTCGGCGCCGCGAGTCCGTCTGAGAGCTCGCTTGCACACCCCGTCCGACCTGCAGAGGAGCAGCGACATGCCAATGCCGACCATCGCCGTGATCGGCAGCGGACCATCCGGGTGCTACACCGCTCAATTCCTTCGCAAGCGCTGGCGCGACGCGGAGATCACCGTCTTCGACCGGCTGACTCTCCCGTACGGGCTGGTCCGCTACGGTGTCGCCCCCGACCATCACGGAACGAAGGCCGTCGCGCGTCAATTCGATCGGCTGTTCGAGCGCGACGGCGTGCGCTTCGTCGGCGGAACCGAGATCGGCACCGGCACCGGCCTCACGCTCGAGCGGATCCGCGCGGCCTTCGACATCGTGGTGCTCGCCACCGGCCTGTACGCCGATCGACCGCTCACCGGCCCCGGCGCCGACCTGCCGCAGGTCTACGGGTCCGGCCGCCTCACCCGCCTGATCAACGGGCATCCCGACGAGAGCGCCGACGGTCTGGTGCTCGGGGAGCGCGTCGTCATCGTCGGCCACGGCAACGTGTCGATCGACATCCTCCGCCTCTTCCTCACCGACCCGGAGACGTTGACCGCACTCGAGATCGATCCGGCCGTGGTCGACGCGATCCGACCCGTCACCCACATCGATATCGTGGGCCGTTCGATGCCGCTGCTGGCCAAGTTCGACACGGCGATGGTTCGCGAACTCGGCCGCATCCCCGACGTCCGTTTCCGAGTGGACGGCCTGGGCGAGGACGCGGATGCTCCGGAGCCAGAACCGAGCGCCGGCGCCCGCCGCGACGCCGTCGCGAGCCTGGTCGCCGGATCGCCCGTGTCTGCGAGCCGCACGGTGCACTTCCACTTCGGCTGGTCGCCGGAGGCGGTTCTCGGAACGGACTCGGTCACCGGGATCACCTTCCGCGCGGCTTACGGCGGCGACGAGATGCTCACGCTGGAGTCGGACTCCATCTGTACGGCCATCGGTTTCGCCGAGGCGGCGACGGCACCCGTCCGCCGCGGCGACCACGAGTCGGCCACCGCCGACCTGACCACCGGCTACCTCGACGATGGCCTCTACTGCGTCGGCTGGCTCCGCCGCGGACCACGCGGAACGATCCCCGAGAACCGAGCGGATGCGCGCATGGTGGCGGATGTGATCGCCGCCGCCGTCGACTCCGGTGCCCTCGTCCTCGGCAAACCCGGTTACGCCGCGGTCGCCGACATCGCCGCCGACATCGCCGTCGACGCGTCTTCGGACCCGGTCGACTCCGACCCCACCACCCTCCACGACCTCATCACCACGAAGGAACTGTCATGAGCCGCACCGTCATTCTCTTCGGCACCGAATCCGGGAACGCCGAAATGGTCGCCGAAGACCTCGAAGCCGAGATCGCGGGCGAGGTGAGAGTCGAGGACATGACCGACTTCGAACTCGACGCGCTCTCCGCCGACGACTTCTACATCATCGTCTGCTCCACCCACGGCGACGGCGAGCTCCCGACCGGCGCCCGTCCGTTCTACGCAGCGCTGCAGGCCGAGACGCCCGATCTCGCCGACGTCACCTACGCCGTGTTCGGACTCGGCGATTCCAGTTACGAGACGTACAGCCACGGCAGCGAGATCATCGACGAGAAGCTCACCGAGCTCGGCGCCCATCGCGTCGGCGTGTACGGACGACACGACGCGAGCGACGGCTCGCTGCCGAACGACACCGCGATCGAGTGGGTTCGCGAACTCGTCGCCGGGCGGGTCGCGGCGTGAGGCTCGGTCTGGTCGGATACGGCGTGGGCGGCAAGTACTTCCATGCGCCTTTCCTCGTTGCGAATCCCGCGATCGAGATCGTCGGGGTCGTCGCTCGTTCGGCCGCGAAGAAGGCGGAGATCGCCGGGGATCTGCCGGGCGTGCCCGTCTTCGCCAGTCTCGCCGAGCTGCTGGCAGCCGGGGTCGACGCCGTCACCATCTCGACTCCGCCCGAGACCCGCCGCGAGCTCGTGCTCGAAGCGATCGCCGCCGGCGTGCACGTGGTCGCCGACAAGCCCTTCGCGCCGAACGCGGACGTCGGCCGCGAACTCGTCGCCGCGGCGGCCGAGGCCGGTGTCATCCTCAACGTCTTCCACAACCGGCGCTGGGATGCGGACATCCGCACCGTGGCCGCCGTGATCGGCTCCGGGCGTCTCGGCGAGATCTGGCGGGTGCATTCGCGCTTCGATCTCGATGACGCCCGCGGCCTGCTGCGTGGCCCCGCCGGTGGAGTCCTGCGCGACCTCGGCAGCCACCTCGTCGACCAGATGATCCTGCTGCTCGGCCGCGTCGACCGCGTCACCTGCCACCTCGACTGGACCGACGACGCGGATCCTGCGGAGCGGACGGACGCGGGTTTCGTCGCCGTCCTCGATCACGTGGGCGGCGCCACCTCCTACGTCAGTTCGACGAAGTTGAACCACTTCGAGCAGCGCGAGTTCCGCGTGTACGGCAGCCTGGGCAGCTACGTCGCGTCGGGTACCGATGTGCAGGCGCAGGCGATCTTCGCGGGCAAGCGGCCGATCGACGATCCGGAGGGGTGGGGTTTCGACGACGAGGAGCACTGGGGTGTCCTGCGTACCGCGGACGGCCCCGAGGCCATCCCGTCGGAGAAGGGCGACCACGGCGACTTCTACCGGCTGTTCGTCGACGCGGTGGCGGGAGTCGGACCGGAGCCGGTTCCGGCCGCCGCGGCGGTCCACACGCTCGAGGTCCTCGACGCGGCACGCCGGAGCGCGACGGAGCGGCGCACCGTCGCCGTCGACTCCGATGAGCAGGCTTGACGAGGCCCCAATTAGTTGTATTGTCGTAACAAAGCTATCTACCGAAGGACAGAGTCGTTCCATGAGCATCACCGAGCAGCCCGCTGAAACCGCCGAGCAGTCTCTGCGGATCGGTACCGCCCCCGACTCCTGGGGAGTCTGGTTCCCGAACGATCCCGGCCAGATCCCCTGGCAGCGCTTCCTCGACGAGGTCGTCGCGGCAGGCTACGAATGGATCGAGCTCGGGCCGTACGGCTACCTTCCCACCGATCCGAACCAGCTTCAGGACGAGCTGGGTTCGCGCGGCCTGAAGCTCTCGGCCGGCACCGTGTTCACCGGCTTCCACAAGGGCGACGACCAGTGGAAGCGGGCGTGGGACCAGGCGCTGGACGTGGCCGGGCTCGCCTCGAAACTGGGCGCGGAGCACCTCGTCGTGATCCCGGACCTCTGGCGTTCGGATGCGACCGAGGAAGTACTCGAAGCGCGCACCTTGACCGACGCTCAGTGGACGAAGCTCGGGCGCGGCCACGACCAGCTGGGCAAGGCGCTGCTGGAGGAGTTCGGCATGAAGCAGCAGTTCCACACGCACGCGGACAGCCATGTCGGCACGTACGCCGAGACCGAGCGTTTCCTCCGCGAAACCAGCGCCGAGTTCACGAACCTGTGCCTCGACACCGGTCACTTCGCCTACTACGGCGGCGACAACCTGAAGCTGATCCACGCGTATCCCGAGCGGATCGGCTACCTGCATCTCAAGCAGGTCGAGCCGACCATCCTCGCCGCCGCGCTGGCGAACGACACCCCCTTCGCGACCGCCGTCACCCAGGGCGTGATGACGGAGCCGCCCGGCGGCATCCCGGAATTCGCGCCGATCATCGAGGCGGTCGCCGCGATCGACCCGAGCATCTTCGCGATCGTGGAGCAGGACATGTACGGCACCGACATCGACCTGCCGGGCCCGATCGCGGACCGCACGTTCAAGCACATCTTCAGCTGCACCAGGGCAGCACGCGTCAACTGATCGCCCGAGTCGTCACCTCGTCCAGCCGACCGCGGGATGAGTGACGACCCACTGCATCCCGAACTTTCGAAGGAGAAAGAACCACATGACCGCACAGAACCTCCGCGTCGCCGTCGTCGGCGCCGGCATGATGGGCGCGGACCACATCCGCCGCATCACCCAGAAGATCTCCAACGCCACCGTGACGGCGATCGTGGAACCGTTCGAGGAGCGCGCCAACGCGGCAGCCGCCCTGGCTCCCGGTTCCGTGGCCGTCGGCACGATCCAGGAGGCGATCGACGGCGACCTCATCGACGCCGTCGTCATCGCCACCCCCGGCCCGTACCACGTGCCCGTACTGCTGCCGGCGCTGGAGGCGAAGCTGGCGATCCTGTGCGAGAAGCCGCTGACCGAGGCGTCGGACGAGGCACTGGAGGTCCTCGAGGCCGAGCAGAAGCTGGACCGGCCCTACATCCAGGTCGGCTTCATGCGCCGATTCGACGACGAGTACATCCAGTTGCAGCAGCTGATCCGGAGCGGATCGTTGGGTGCGCTGCTGGGCACGCACCACCGGCACCGGAACGCGGCCGTGCCCGACACTTACAAGGACTTCATGCTGATCTCGGATTCGGTGGTGCACGAGATCGACATCGTGAACTTCCTGACCGATGAGAAGATCGTGGGCATCGAGGTCAAGAACCTGAAGCGCAACTCGTTGAACGCGGCCGGTTTCAACGACCCGATCCTGGCGCTGCTGTATACGGAGTCGGGCGTCCTCGCGGACGTCGAGATGAACGTGAACGTGCGCTTCGGCTACCAGGTCACGACCGAGGCCGTGTTCGAGCAGGGCATCGCCAACATCGGCGCCACCCGCGGCATCGTGCAGCGCTTCGACGGACACGTGTCCCAGGCGGAGACGCCGAGCTTCAAGGAGCGCTTCGGGGCCGCGTACGACGCGGAGTTCCAGTCGTGGGTCGACGGTGCGCTCGCCGGTCGCATCGGCGGTCCCTCCGCGTGGGAGGGCTACATCGCCACCGTCGCGGCGGAAGCCGGAGTGAGGGCCATCGCCAACGGGACCCTCGAGTCGATCGAGTACATCGACAAGCCCGACTTCTACGCCTGAGCCCGTGCCCCGTGCCGTCTGAGTTCGTGATCGAGCACGATTCGCCTCTCACCGCCTGGGGCCAGGTGCACCGCGATCTGAGACGCCGCGTCGAGGCGGGCGAGTTCGCCGTGGGCGAGCGCATCCCGTCGGAGTCTGAGCTGATCGCGTTCTACGAGGTGAGCCGCCCGACCGTGCGACGCGCGACGCGGGAGCTGGTCTCGGACGGCTACCTCGTCATCCGTCAGGGCGCGGGGACCTTCGTTCGGGATCGGCCGGACGTCCGTTGCGACATCGACATCCGGCGTCCCTGGCGCAAGCAGATCATCAGCACCGGCCACCGCGCGATCTCCGAGCTGCTCGAGACTCGGCCGAACGCGTCGGTCCCTCGCGAGATCACCTCTCTGTTCGATGGCGCGAGGAGCGATGAGCCATCGACCTACGGGCGGCACATGCAGGTGGTCGACGGCATCCCCATCGCCATCACGGAGTCGTGGTATTCGATCGACACCGGGCTGCCGGCCGCCGCATCCGGATCGATCACGATCGAGGAGTCCGGGCTCGTGGAGGTCGGTATGACCACTTCCCGCGAGGCGCAGACGCTGCGATCGTTCCTCGATATCCCGCTGATCGTCGTCACGACGGTCAGTCGCGCCGCCCTCACTGGTCGCCTGGTGGAGATCTCGCGGACCTCGTGGCTCGCCAGCCGCGTGCGGCTGATCCACACCCGCATCATCTCTCTGGCCGACCTCGACATGACCGGCCTTCTGCAGACCTCTCCCGCTACGGAGCAGCGGCGGATCGACGACCCCACCCTCACGGGGCACGGCTCGCCCGATCCGGATCGGAACACTTGACAGCCCCCCTGATAGTTGTATTGTCTTAACATATGCTCGGCGACGAAGGAGTCCCTCCCATGACCACGATGAAGCCCTCATCCGGCGCTGCCAGTGCGGTGCCTCTTCCTCCACTGACCCCTGGCCCCCACATGAAGCGGCTCGGCGTCGTGGCACTGATCGCCACCTTCGGCGGTCTGCTCTTCGGCTACGACACCGGCGTCATCAACGGCGCGCTGGCCCCGATGACGGTGGAACTGGGTCTCACCCCCTTCACCGAAGGCGTCGTCACATCCGCCCTCCTCTTCGGAGCCGCGTTCGGTGCGATCTTCGGCGGTCGCCTGTCCGACGGCTGGGGTCGGCGCAAGACGATCATCCTGCTCGCCCTCCTCTTCTTCTTCGGCACCCTCGCCTGCGTCTTCGCCCCGTCGTTCGAGGTGATGGTCTTCGGACGCATCCTGCTCGGACTCGCGGTGGGCGGCGCCTCCGGTGTCGTCCCGGTCTTCCTCGCCGAGATGGCGCCCTACGAGATCCGAGGCAAGATCGCCGGCCGCAACGAGCTGATGATCGTCATCGGCCAGCTCGCCGCCTTCGTGATCAACGCCATCATCGGCAGCATCTGGAGCGAAGAGGGCGGCGTGTGGCGCATCATGCTGGCCGTGTCCGCCGTTCCGGCGATCGCCCTCTTCGTCGGGATGCTGCGCGTCCCGGAGTCGCCACGCTGGCTGATCTCGAAGGGACGCAACGACGAAGCCCTCGCGGTACTCAAGACCGTCCGCTCCAACGACCGCGCCGAGGCCGAGATGGCCGATGTGAAGCACCTCGCGGATGAGGAGCAGGCCGCCAAGCGCGGCTCGTGGAGCGCCTTGAAGGACAAGTGGATCCTGCGCATCGTCCTGGTCGGCATCGGGTTGGGCGTCGCCCAGCAGCTCACCGGCATCAACTCGATCATGTACTACGGCCAGACCGTGCTCGTGGAGTCCGGCTTCGACAAGCAGGGCGCCCTCATCGCGAACGTCGCCCCGGGGGTCATCGCGGTCATCGGTGGCATCATCGCCCTCCGCCTCATGCAGACCATGAACCGCCGCACGACGCTTCTTCTCGGGTTCTCCCTGACGACGTCGATGCACTTCCTCATCGCTCTCGCCGCAACGCTCCTCCCCGCCGGCAACGAGTTCCGCCCCTACGTGATCCTGCTGCTCGTCGTGCTCTTCGTCGGCTCGGTGCAGACCTTCCTGAACATCGCCGTCTGGGTGATGCTCTCCGAGATCTTCCCGCTGTTCATCCGCGGTTTCGCGATCGGCATCTCGGTGTTCTGCTTGTGGATCGCGAACGCGTTCCTCGGCCTGTACTTCCCCTCGCTCGTCGCGGGCGTCGGTATCACGGGGTCCTTCCTCCTGTTCGGGGTGATCGGCATCGTGACGCTGATCTTCATCTACACCTCCGTCCCCGAGACCCGGGGCCGCACGTTGGAGGCCCTCGAAGAAGACGTCACCACCGGCGCCATCTACACGGTGCACAAGAAGTAGAGACGGAGCGGAGACTCCTCTCGAACGCGAGGGCGCCCCGAGGGGCGCCCTCGTCGTCATTTCCGCGGGTGCACCGTCGGATCGAGCGTCGAACATTGATTGTTCGCATGTTAAGACATTAGAATGGAAGGGCACGGGTGCTTCCACGCCGAGCGTCCTCCACCCGCACTCTCCCGGAGCGCAGCGACAGAAAGGCATACACAGACGTATGACCCCCTCGACAACGACCTACGACGTGTTGACCATCGGTCGCGTCGGCGTCGACATCTATCCCCTGCAGGACAGTCTCGGTCTCGAGGACGTGGAGACGTTCGGAAAGTACCTCGGCGGCAGCGCCGCGAACGTCGCCGTCGCCGCCGCCCGGCACGGCCACTCCGCAGCTCTCATCTCGCGCACCGGCGACGATCCGTTCGGCCGCTACGTCAAGCGCGAACTCGTCCGCCTCGGCGTGAGCGACGAATTCGTCGGCACGGAGGACGACTTGGCGACTCCGGTCACGTTCTGCGAGATCTTCCCGCCGGACGATTTTCCCCTCTACTTCTACCGCAAGCCCAAGGCGCCCGACCTCGCGATCACCGCGCAGTCGCTCGACCTGGACGCGATCCATCGAGCGAAGGTGTACTGGTCCACGGTCACCGGCCTCACGGAAGAGCCGAGCCGTTCCGCGCACTTCGTCGCCTGGCAGGCCCGCAACCGCCGGCCCCTGACGGTGCTCGATCTCGATTACCGGCCCATGTTCTGGAACTCGCCGGCTCAGGCGACGCGCGAGGTCGCGAAGGCGCTGGAGTTCGTCACGGTGGCCGTCGGGAACCGGGAGGAGTGCGAGGTCGCCGTCGGCGAGACCGACCCGCACCGCGCCGCGGACGCTCTGCTCGAGCGGGGCGTCGAGCTCGCGATCGTCAAACAGGGTCCGAAGGGCGTGCTCGCGAAGACCCGGGAGGAGACGGTCGAGGTCGAACCCTACCTCGTCGATGTCGTCAACGGCCTCGGTGCAGGCGACAGCTTCGGCGGCGCCCTCACCCACGGGCTCATCGAGGGCTGGGACCTCGAACGCATTCTGCGCTTCGCCAACGTCGCCGGCGCGATCGTGGCCTCCCGCCGCGAGTGCTCCACCGCCATGCCGACCTCCGACGAGGTCGAGGCCTTTCTCAAGGAGCGCACCGATGTCCGCGTCTGAGCTCGAACCCGACCGCGCCGCCGCCTTCGAGCGGCTCCGGACCCTCCGCGCCGAAAACCCGGGAGCCGCCGCCGAAGCCTTCGCGAACCGTCGGCGTCGCCCGCTGCTCCGTGACGATCACCGCCTGTTCATCGTGGCGGCCGACCATCCGGCGCGCGGGGCCCTCGGCGTCCGCGACGATGACATGGCGATGGCGGATCGCTACGACCTGCTCGACCGGCTCGCCACCGCGCTGTCCCGCCCCGGAGTCGACGGAGTGCTCGGAACCCCGGACATCATCGACGACCTCGCCCTGATGGGCCTGCTCGACGACAAGATCATCGTCGGCTCGATGAACCGCGGCGGTCTCCGCGGCGCGTCCTTCGAGATGGACGACCGCTTCACGGGTTACGACATCGACGCGATCGTGCGCGACGGCCTCGATTTCGCCAAGACCCTGCTGCGGGTGAATCTCGCGGATGCGGGATCCGTCGCCACGATCGAGGCGAATGCGCGGGCCGTGGACGCGGCCGCGGCGGCGCGCATCCCGATCATGCTCGAGCCGTTCATGAGCTCCTGGGTGGAGGGCGCCATCGTGAACGACCTCAGTGCCGATGCGGTGATCCGCTCGATCGCGATCGCGTCGGGGCTGGGGAACTCCTCCGCCTACACCTGGATGAAGCTCCCGGTGGTTCCGGAGATGGAGCGGGTGATGGCTGCGACGACCATGCCGACCCTCCTGCTCGGCGGCGATCCTCAGGGCAGCCCCGAGAACACCTACGCCACCTGGAAGAAAGCGCTCGGGCTGCCGGGCGTGCGCGGCCTCGTCGTCGGCCGCACTCTGATCTACCCGGCCGACGGCGATGTCGCCGGCGCCGTCGATACGGCCGCCGCGCTGGTTCACGGCGAAACAGCCTGAGTCGGCACCCTTTCCACGACCCTCCCCCGCTCCTCGCGAGCCCGTTACACACGAAGAGAGAATCATGTCCGAAACCATCGGAATCGCTCCGCTGCACGACGTCACCACGGTCCCGCACTGGATCGACGGCCGCGAGTCGGAGTCCACCTCCGGCCGCACCGCACCCGTCTACGACCCCGCGCTAGGCGTGGTCACCAAGAACGTCGCGCTGGCGAACCGTGATGAGATCGACGCCGCGGTGGCGTCGGCGAAGGCGGCGTTCCCGGCGTGGCGGGATCTGTCGTTGGCGAAGCGTCAGCAGATCCTGTTCCGTTTCCGGGAGTTGTTGGAGGCGAAGAAGGGTGAGCTGGCCGAGATCATCACCTCCGAACACGGCAAAGTCGTCTCGGATGCACTCGGTGAGATCACCCGCGGCCAAGAAGTCGTCGAGTTCGCCACCGGCCTCGCCCACCATCTCAAGGGCGAATACTCCGAACAGGTGTCCACCGGCGTCGACGTCTACTCCACCAAACAGCCCCTCGGAGTCGTGGGGATCATCTCACCCTTCAACTTCCCCGCGATGGTACCGATGTGGTTCTTCCCCATCGCGATCGCCGCCGGCAACACCGTCGTGTTGAAACCCTCCGAGAAAGACCCCACCGCCGCGATCTGGCTCGCGAAACTCTGGAAAGAAGCCGGCCTACCCGACGGCGTGTTCACCGTCCTCAACGGCGACAAAGAAGCCGTCGACGGCCTGTTGACCCACCCCGACGTGCGCTCCATCTCGTTCGTGGGCTCCACCCCCATCGCGCAATACGTGTACGAGACCGGCACCAAACACGGCAAACGCGTGCAAGCCCTCGGCGGCGCGAAGAACCACATGCTCGTCCTCCCCGACGCCGACCTCGACCTCGTCGCGGACTCCGCCATCAACGCCGGCTTCGGCTCCGCCGGGGAACGCTGCATGGCCATCTCCGTCGTCGTCGCCGTCGAACCCGTCGCCGACGAACTCATCACCAAAATCCAAGACCGCGCCGCGACGCTACGCATCGGCGACGGCCGCCGCGGCTGCGACATGGGCCCCCTCGTCACCAAGGTGCACCGCGACAAAGTCGCGTCCTACATCGACATCGCCGAAACCGACGGCGCGAAAGTCGTCATCGACGGCCGCGGCATCACCGTGGACGGCGACCCCAACGGCTTCTGGCTCGGCCCCACCCTCATCGACGACGTCCCCATCACCTCCCGCGTCTACACCGAAGAGATCTTCGGACCCGTGCTCTCCATCGTGCGCGTGCAGACCTACGAAGAAGGCGTCACCCTCATCAACAACGGCGCGTTCGGCAACGGCACCGCCATCTTCACCAACGACGGCGGCGCCGCCCGCCGCTTCCAAAACGAAATCGAAGTCGGCATGATCGGCATCAACGTCCCCATCCCCGTCCCCGTCGCCACCTTCTCCTTCGGCGGCTGGAAATCCTCCCTCTTCGGCGACACCAAAGCCCACGGCGCCGAAGGCGTCCGCTTCTTCACCCAACAAAAAGCCATCACCTCCCGCTGGCTCGACCCCTCCCACGGCGGCATCAACCTCGGCTTCCCACGCTCCACCGACTAGCCTCTCTCCTCGTTCCTCGTCGATCAGCCGCAGTCGGCTTCCCGACGGGGAAGGTTGGCAGGAGCGTGTCACGTACCGCGCACGACGATTCGCTGCAACGCGAATCGCCGGTTGCGCTGGCGCAAAGGCGGTTGGGATCACGACAGTGCTTGCGAGCATCCGCAAACGCCCCCGCACCCGCACAACTGAAAGAACGGCACCAGAGCCCCGCGAGATGCCTCATATGCACGCGACACGCCGCGAGGCGCGTGCATAAGAGGCATCTCGCGGGGACAGAGACAAGGAGAGGCCGTAATGACTCGGCACAACGAATGGGTGTTCCCGAAGGGGACGCTCGAGCGTGACGGATGGGAGTCCGTCGTGGACGACAGCCTTCCCGGCTGGCAGCACACCGGCATCCGGGTGGCGGACATCCGCGCGGGTGACGAGCTGCCGCTGGCCTCGGCCGGCGTCGAACGACTCGTTGTGCCGCTGGCCGGATCGTTCACGGTCCGGCACCAGAGCTCGGGCCCGTCGGAGACCACCCTGCTGGAGGGTCGGGAATCGGTCTTCGACGGCCCGAGCGATGTGCTCTACCTCTCCCGCGACACGTCGGCGACCGTCTCCGGTTCAGGTCGCGTCGCCGTCGCGGAAGCGCCGACGACGGAGGTGCACCCGAGCCGCCACATCAACAAGTCCGAGGTACCGGTCGAACTGCGCGGCGCCGGCCGCTCGAGTCGGCAGGTGCACAATTTCGGCACACCTCAGGCCCTCGAGGCGGGCTCGTTCATCGTCTGCGAGGTGATCACCCCCGCCGAGAACTGGTCGAGCTACCCTCCGCACAAGCACGACGAACTCGTCCCGGGCGAGGAATCACGCCTCGAAGAGATCTACTACTTCGAGTCCGCCGTCTCGAAGGGCGTCACCGCCCCGCCGCAGGCCGCGCCGTTCGGATTCCTCCGCACGTATTCGTCGGACGCCGGTGAGATCGACATCCTGGCCGAGGTGCACACGGGCGACATCGCCCTGCTCCCCTACGGCTGGCACGGTCCGTGCGTCGCCGCCCCCGGATACGACCTGTACTACCTGAACGTGATGGCGGGTCCGGACCCCGAACGGGTCTGGCACATCTCGGACGACCCGGCCCACGGCTGGATCCGCGGCACCTGGGACGGCCAGGAATTCGACTCCCGACTGCCCTACCTGGGCTCGAACGAAGGAATCAACTGACATGAGCACGACGAGGCGGATGACCGTCAGCCAAGCGCTGATCGAATTCCTCGCCAACCAGTGGACCGTCGACGGCGACATCCGCGAGCGCACCATCGCCGGCACCTTCGGCATCTTCGGACACGGCAACGTCGCCGGGATCGGGCAGGCGCTGAAGCAGATCGAGGCCGAGCAGCCCGGGCTCATGCCGTACCACCAGGCCCGCAACGAGCAGGCGATGGTGCACCAGTCCGTCGGCTACGCCCGGATGCGCCGTCGCCGCGCCACGTTCGCGAGCGCAGCCTCCGTCGGCCCGGGAGCCGCCAACATGCTCACCGGGGCCGCGCTCGCCACGACGAACCGCATGCCGGCGCTGCTGCTGCCCAGTGACGCGTTCGCGACCCGGGTCTCCGACCCGGTGCTGCAGCAGATCGAGCTGCCGCACGACCTCGGGATCCAGGTCACGGATGCCTTCCGCCCCCTGTCGCGGTTCTTCGACCGCGTCGACCGACCGGAGAAGCTGTTCTCGATCGCGCTCGCAGCGATGCGCGTGCTGACGGATCCCGCCGAGACCGGCGCGGTGACGATCGCGCTCCCGGAGGACGTGCAGGCCGAGACCATCGACGTGCCCGTCGAGTTCCTCGCCCCGCGCGAGTGGCACATCCGCCGCCCCCTGCCCGAGGCCGGGCCGCTCGCCCGTGCCGTGGCGGCGATCCGCGCGGCCGAGAATCCGATCATCGTCGCCGGCGGTGGCGTCATCTACTCGGGGGCGGAAGCCGCGCTGGCGGCCCTCGTCGAGGCCACCGGCATCCCGGTCGGCACATCGCAGGCGGGCGGCGGATCCCTCGTGTGGGACCACCCGGACTACCTCGGCGGCATCGGAGCGACGGGGACGTCCGCCGCGAACAGGCTCGCCGCCGCGGCGGACGTGGTGATCGGCATCGGTACCCGCTACTCCGACTTCACCACCGCCAGCCGCACGGCGTTCCAGAACCCCGACGTCACCTTCGTGAACATCAACGTCGCCTCGTTCGACGCGTACAAGCACGGCTCGCAGCTGCCGGTGATCGCCGACGCCCGCGAGGCCCTCGAAGCACTGCTGCCCGCGTTGGAGGGCTACTCGGTGTCGGCGGAATGGAGGGCGCTCGCGGCCACCGAGAAGTCCGCCTGGGACGCCGTCGTCGACGAGGCCTTCCAGTCTTCGGGGCTCGCGTTGCCGGGCCAGACCGAGATCATCGACGCCGTACAGTCCTCGAGCGACCCGCGCGACGTCATCATCCAGGCCGCCGGCTCGCTGCCGGGCGATCTGCACAAGCTGTGGCGCGTGCGGGACAGCCTCGGCTACCACGTCGAGTACGCCTTCTCTTGCATGGGCTACGAGATCGCGGGTGGGATGGGCGTGCGCCGCGCATCGCCGGACCGCGACGCGATCGTGATGGTCGGCGATGGCTCTTACCTGATGCTGCACACCGAGTTGGTCACCGCGGTCGCCGAGGGTATCAAGATCATCGTGGTCCTCATTCAGAACCACGGCTACGCCTCCATCGGCCACCTGTCCGAGTCCGTCGGCTCGGAACGATTCGGTACCTGGTACCGCTACCAGGATGAACAGGGCGGCTTCCAGGGCGAGCGGGTGCTGCCCATCGACCTCGCCGCGAACGCTCGAAGCTACGGTGTCGACACCATCGAGGTCGAGCCCGGGCCGGATGCGATCGCGGACTTGAAGGCGGCGATGGCCGTCGCGAAGGCGTCTGACCGCACGACCCTCATTCACATCAACAGCGACCCGCTGCTGTATTCGCCCGACGGCGAAGGATGGTGGGATGTGCCTGTGGCCGAGGTCTCCGAGTTGCCCAGCACGCAGGCCGCGCTCGTCGACTACCGGACGCACAAGCGAGACCAGAAGCCGCTGCTCGGCTGAGCCCCACCCGTTCCTGAATCGCATCACCGGAGAAACCCATGGTCCGCATCGCCCTCGATCCCACGCCCTACCATCACGACTTCGGTCTGCTCGACTTCCCCGACGTGACGGCACGCCTGGGCTACGAACACTTCCAGCTCACGCCGCACGTCGACTTCAGCCCGTTCTTCCGGTATCCGAAGGCCGACACGGCTCTGGTGCGCGCGCTGAAGAAGCGCACGCAGGACGCCGGGGTGAGCATCCCGGCCATCCTGCCCGTTCAGCGCATCTCGTCGCCGGACGAGCCGCAGCGCGAGACGGCCGTTCGCAACTTCCGCCGGGTTATCGAGCTGGCCGTCGAACTCGGCGTGGACACCATCAACACCGAGTTCAGCGGAAGACCGGAGCGCGACGAGGACTCCGAGGCCGCGTTCTACCGCTCGATGGAGACGCTCCTCCCCCTCGTCGAGAAGGAGGGCATCCACCTGAACTTCGACCCGCACCCCGACGACTTCGTCGAGGACGGGCTCGAAGCCTGGCGCATTCTGCGGGCGTTGGATTCGGACTCGATCGGGTTCGTCTACGTCGCCTCGCACACCTTCCACTACGGCGACCGTGCGGCCACCTTGATCCCAGAGATCGGGCGACGCCTGGGCACCGTGTACGCGGCGGACACCTTCGACCACAACCGCTCGCACGGGCTGCGTTACATCAGCAATCCTCCCGGCAACGCGGCCCGAGTGCACCAGCACCTCCCGATCGGCGGCGGCGATGTCGACTGGACCGAACTGTTCGCTCTTCTCGGACAGACGGGCTACCTCGAACGCGAGGACGCCCTGATCGTCTCGAACGTCTTCGCCGAGGACGAGCGGGCCGACGAGATCTCCCGGTTCCAATTGGAGCGACTGCGCGAGCTGATCGGTTCGGCGACGGCGTAGGGACGTATCGCGATGAAGGGGCGGGCCTGCAGGCCCGCCCCTTCGTCATTCCCCGATCAGATCCGACCTCCGGCGACCCGACCGGGCCGCCTTCGGGAGAGGATTCTCGGGTCGTGTTCGCGGATGGTTGCGCGCGACTCCTACGAATTGGCGGCTCTGCGCGCCTCTAGTTCGGCCGCGTAGCGGATCACTCCGTTCGAAAAGAGGCGCGGTACCCCCAAAGAACCACATTCCCGAAAAGAAAAGCGTAGTGGACGAGGGCCCGTCAGCCACTATGCGGCTCATCGCAATTCAGGGTGTAGTCGGGGTCTGAAGCCGCCGGTTTCGAGGAGTGATCGGGCGATGTAGTTGGTCAGGTTGCGAAAGCCCAGGGCGGAGCCGCGGAGGTGTTCGAGGCGGTCGTTTATCGCTTCGGTGGGTCCGTTCGAGGTGCCGGGTCGGTCGAAGTAGGCGAGGACGTCAGCGGCGCGGAGTTTTATGGTCCGGCCCAGCGTGATCAGCTCTTTGAGTGTGCTGGGGACGCCGCTGCTGATCGAGGTGATAAGTGCCTGCATCGCGGTCTTGCCGCTTGCGGGGTCGGGGTGGCGGTAGGCGGCGATCATGCGCTGGTAGATACCCCAGGTCACTTCGACCTCGACGTGCTCCTCGGTCGCGAACACGGCCTCGAGGCGGGCGCGCTGCTTGTCAGTGAGCAGGTTTGCGCCAGTGTGCCGGGTCTGGCGAGCCGAGTAGAGCGGTTCTCCGGATCGGCCGCGATGCCCCATCGTGTGCTGTTGGATCCGTTGCCGACAGCGGTCCAGTGCGTCGCCGGCAACAGAGCAGGCCCTAGCCGACATGACCGAATGGGCTTCCTCTCAGAGAGATTAAAGCAACATCGTTGGTCGTCCTTTAGGAAGTTCGGCGAACCGCCGAGACATGAGGCAGTGCGAGGCGAGCCCTGATCCAGTTTACGATCGAGTTCTCGAAGACCTTGAAGTCCGTTGCGATCTGCGCGAGAGCGTTTCGCCCTTGCGCGCGACCGCGACGTCCCGACGAAAGTCCTCGGAAAACGACTTTGGCACGATATAGATCCTTCGAGCAGCGACCCAAGTTCACCACACATCAGGAGTCAACCGGACCTCAGATGTCCCGAGGCGTCTTCAGCTTCGGTGCTTCTCGCCTGGCGTTCCTGGAAAGTTTGAGCATTTCAGAAAACCGAAGCGGCGTATCGCCCTTTGCCCTCACGACCAAACCGGACTTCGGCTCGACCTGGTCGAGATGGGGTGGAACAAACCAGGCCGTACTGTACCCGAGCGCAAACTCGGATTCTTGCCGTTTAGACATTTTTGAGTTACTGGAGTAGGCGACGATGATCCCTAGGACCGAAACCCCAAGTAGAGAAAACACGGTAAGGTCCCCCAATCCCCAGACAAATATTATCAGCATGAAAGCGGCCCCCGAAAGGAGGATTACAGCATTGAGCATGCAATAGAACAGCCCCCAAGCGCGCATACTCCATCCCGACAGTTTCACGACACGCCGCGGTTCTCCGGACATCCTCACCAATCCATAAACGTGTTTACATTGTCCACAAACCCAAGACCACTTCCTGCTGACGCAGATCCACGGACTATTCCGCCGTAGGCCGCCCTTGTCGTAATCGCTCCCGTTGCCTTCAGCCCCATCGCGACGGCTCCGCCAGCGCCCGGGATAAGAGAAGCGCCAGCTGATATTCCACAGTTCACTACATCGCGACCAGCTCGAGTCGTAATGGCGTTGCCGCAGGTGACCGCCGCTGACGCAGCTCCAGACGCCGCCGAAGCCGCAAGCAGAACGGGCACAGCGGCTAGCCCAACGCCAGTTGCACCCGCGATAAGAGCAAGCCCTACAAAGGCGATACTCATGAGCGAGAATACGGTTGACGTCACTTCAGGGTCGGAGATGAAATCGAGTGGACCTGGGATATTTCGGGGAACAACGACCACGTCGACGATATTTTTGCCGCCGTACGTATCGTTGCGAGGTTCGTACGTACGGCTACACCGTTCATTGACACATTGACGTTTACCGGAGAGATCAAACCTGTTTATTGGGTCTAATGGGTAGTTGTAGTTGTTGTCCACTCCTCCTTCTATCGGGTCGACGCTCAAGAATCGGCCGAGTGCCGCGATGTAGACCCGGGCACCCATCTCAAGGGCGGCGATGGTTCCGGCATGTTCGAAGAATTTCTGGTTCCCGCCGAGCCAGGCATAGTCGACGTCGGAGTTCTTCTGGCTGTCGGCGACGTAGTCGGCGCCGGTGGTGGTTCCGATGCGTCCGTCAGCATCAACCGGTTGTCCGAACGGGTCGTAGCGGTTGATCTTCGTGTCGCGAGCTCCTGCAGCGTTGGCTGTGGTGATGATGCTGCCCTGCATGTTCGGGTAGGACCACACCTTCGTCCCGTCAGCCCGCAACGACACGATGACGCCGCCGGGGAGGGTGAGGGTGCGTTCCACGATTGCGTTGGTTGCGCTGAGCACGAGTTGCGCGCCGTCGCCGGGGCCGCCGAACGAGTACCGCTGAGTTATGGCGGTGCCGCCACCGGCGGGGGTGTGCACACGGGCGACGATCCGGTCGGTCACGTCAAGCAAATAGGTGACGATGGTGCCGTCGGGTTGCGTTGTTTTCGTGTGCCGGTCGCTCGCGTCGTAGGTGTACGTCTGGTCGGCGAGTTTGGTCGTGCGACCTTTGCCGTCGTAGCTGAGGTCGGTGGCCGCAAGGCCATCGGAGACGGCGTCGGAGCCCGTGACGGGGTCGCTGACGGTAGAGGACAACAGCTGGTCGGCGGCGTTGTAGCAGTAGTACGCGGTCGTCGTTGCGCCGGTAGTGGGCTGGTCGATCATCGAGGTGCGGTTGCCGTTCAAGCCAGCGTTCGTGACGCCGCAGGTCGCGGTTCCGTATCCGTAGGTGAGCGTGTGGCCGGGGATGGTGGCAGTTTTGAGTCGTCCGGCGTTGTCGAAGGCGTAGCTCGATGCCCAGTTGATGCCGGTGCTGGTGAGCGTGTTCGACACGATCCGTCCCGCTTTTGAACGGGTGACCGCTTCGGTGATGGCGGCGCCGGAGGCGAAGTTCCAGGTTTGGCCTGTCTGCGCTCCGGTTTTCGCCTGTCGGGTGATTCCGGTGAGGGACGTGCCGTTGCCGGCGCCGGTCGGGTAGGTGACGCCGGTGACCTGGCCCGCGGTGAGGCCGGTGGTGCCGTAGGTGACGTTCGCGATGGTCACACCTCCGTCCTTTACCGTCGTGATCTTCCCATCGGCATCGTAGGTGAATGCGCGGGTGTAGCTCGAGGTTCCGGTCGTGGTCACGGTTTGCGTGACGCGGCTGACTTTGTCGTAGCTGGTGACCGTCTTGGTGCCCCACACATCGGTGTACTCGATCACGCGACCCAGCAGATCCGACTTCGTGGTGATGCGACCGTTGGTCGGCGAGCCGGTGACGGTGTTGTCCTCGACGTAGCTGACCGTCGGGTCTCCTACGGTCGCCGGCGAAACCGGAGGCAGGGCGTAGCTGGTCGTGATGGTGCGTGTGGGAACAGCATTGACGAGGTAGTTCGTCGTGACGACTCGTCCTCGCGCGTCGAGGCTGTTGCAGGTCCAGTCTGTGTCGGTGGAGCGTTTGCTGCCGGCCGCGCGACCCCACGCGTCGTAGACGTATTCGGTGGTCACGGCGACGTTGTTCGCGCCCGTCGCGCCCTTCTGCGACTTCATGAACCCGACCTGGCTGGCCGATCCCACCCCGCACGCGTTCGGCACAGCGTCGGCCGTCGAGTAGTAAGTGATGGTCAATCCGGAGGTACCGGCGGAGGCGTTGGAGGCGGTCGCGGCTGGTAGCCGCTTGTTGATCCGCTGCCACGTTGTGGTGTTGTACTCGGTACTGGTGGTCAAGTTCAACCCGCCTGGATCGACGATGTTGGCGGTGGCGATCCCGAGCCACTGGTTGTCCGTGCCGCCCGATGTGCCGTAGACGGTTTTCGTCGTCATGTCGGGTGCCGCGTTGGCAACGGCGGCTGCATCTCGGGTGAGGGTGCTGGTGGTGAGCCCGTAGTCGGGCTTCAGCTTGTCGCCGGGAACGTAGTTCTCCTGATTGCTCGGGGTCGTCCAATGCAGTTCCACGCTGGCGTTCCCGCCGAAGTTGACGTAATCGAGACGGATGGGCACTTCCTGCCCCGCGAACGTGGACTCGAACTGGCCCTGCACCTCATGGAGTGATGCGGGGCGAATATCGGCGATGATCTGCTGGTTGTCGACCCACAGGTTAGTGCCGTCATCGGAGCGGACACGGAGCGTGTAGGTGCCGACCTCGGGGAACGTGATCGTGCCGGTGAAGCGAGCGGACCACGCGTCGGTGACGACTGGTTTCGTATTCCCCCATGTCTCAGCGAGGATGCCGTCTTTTACGCCGATGTCGAGACCGAACTTCTTCGGGCTTCCAGCCAATCGGTCGTTCTCGAAATAGGTCGCGGCGAGGCCGAGGAGGTTCTCGTCGTAACGAGTTTCGCTGGCACCGATGACGGTGGGGCAGGTCGCATTCGGCTTTCGGTCCCCGCCGAAGCAGTCGGTTGTTGCGGGTCCGTAGTTCTCGATGGGGCGATCGCGTTGATCGTAGATCGCCGTCGACTTCAGGCCCTGCGGCGACATCGTGGACAGCTGTAGATCTTGATCGTCCCACTCGGTCGAGCTCGTCAAACCCAGTGGTGTTGTGGCTGCTGTCATCCGGTATGCGGCGTCGAATTTCGCCGTGCTGGTCAGTGCCGGTGCGGTGCCTGCGGGGGCGCCGGTGGCGCTGGTGTTGGTGAGCACCGTGCCGGCGTTGTCGATGACTTTCACCCTGCTGACGCCGGTGACACCGCCGACCCCGGCGACAGGCGCGACGGGTGCGGTCTCGTAGACGTACTGTTTGCCGGTGCGTTGGGTGTGGTCGATGCCGTCGGGGGCTGCGGTGTGGATGGTGTTGACGCGGCCGTTCGCGGTGTAGGTGACGTCGATGGAGCGGTTGCCGGCGACGGCTGCCTTGTTTGTGGCGATCATCCAGTCGTTCATTGCCGCGGTGCGGGCGATGTAGAGCCGCTTCGCTGTGTCGTATACGAACGAGGTGCGCTCGTTGTCGGGGTTCACGATCGTGACGAGGCTGCCGCTGCTGTTGTAGAGCAGGGATGTGTCATCGGCGAAGCCTGCGACGCTGCCGGGGTAGATGATCCGGCACAGGTAGTCATCCGCCGCCGCCGATCCGTCCGGGCCGGCTTGGCAGGTGTCACCGTTGGAGAGGTCGTTACCACTGAGGGACGTCTCTGTCGACTGGTCGGAGCCGTAGATGAAGCGGACGACACGCGAGGGCGACTGGGCGTCCACGATCTTCTCGATCCGACCGTCGGCCTTGTAGGTCGGCACCGGTCTGATCGGCTTTGCCAGCGTGCTGGCGCTGACGATCTTGTCGACCGCGCCGTCGACTTTGAAGGTCGTGACGGTCCCGCCCTCATCGACCGAGACGAGGCCGTCGGAGTTCAGCGCGACCAGCCCGTTCTCACCCGTCGGTGGTTTGTAGGAGCCGTCGGACTTCTTCTCGTAGATGTGGGTGGTTCCGTAGATGTCGGTGAGGGTGATCGAGCCCTCCTTCGCCTCGGACTTGATGTAGAAGAACTCCGAGCCGGCCATCGGGTACGAACCTGCCCACCCGTCGGGAAGGATCGCCGGCTGCGGCTTCGTGAACCAGTCGGCAGGGACGGCGGGCAGCGTCGTCACTACAGCGTCAGCATCGTTCAGCTGGCGCGCTTGCAGTGTCACGTTCGCGCCGCCGCTGCGTTCGAAGTACCGCAGCCGGAACGGTGCGGACGTCGTCCCGTTGAACACCACGGTCGAGCTCCACGGGTCCGACGTGGTGTCGGCGGGCGCGCTCTCCCACTTGTCGATGTAGTTCTGGTACCCGAGGTCGAGGATCACCCCATCGTCACGAATGGTGCGGAACTGCCAGCGCCCCGCCGGTGGACGGATCTGCGCCGTCCAATCGGCGATGAAGTTGTCATGGCTGACCACGCCCGGCAGCGGCGATGCCTCGCCCCACACACCTCCCGGGGTGGCGTCGGTGCGGACGAGGTTCAGCTGGTAGCCGCTGAACTCACGTGCGGGAGATCCGGTGAACGAGGCGATGTTGTAATACTTCGCGAGCAGACCCTGATTGCTGACCAGCTGGCTGTTGTAGCTGAAGTTCATCCCGATCGGCCCGCCCGGAGTGGTGACAGTGGGCGAGGTGAAGTTCAGGCCGAGGTTGCCGTTGGCGAGGTTCACGGTCGCCGGGCCGACGGTATCCGTCGGGGCAGGCCCGGGGTTGGCGACGCGCAGATCGACGGTGAAGGAGTTCACCCAGGTTCGAGGCCGCCACTCATCTACAGAGTCCGAGACCCATGTCTGCCAGGAATAGACGGTCCCGTCACGCAAGGCACCTGCCGGCACGGTCCAGGTGGGGCTGTCCTGCCAGCCGGAGATGACCGTCTGGCCGGTGGAGCCGTCATTCCCCGTCGCGACACGGAACTGGTACTTCGTGTCCTCCCCATAAGGGTGCGCAGGATCCGTCACGGTCAACGTCGGTGTCAACGTCGCGACGACGGCATCATCGATCGGGCTCACCGGCTGCGGGTAAGCGATATTGCTCGTCGTGAACGAGAACACCGGAGAATCCCGCTCGGTCGACTGGCCGAACGCACCGTCGAAGCCGTCCTTGACGGTGTCCTTCCAGTAGTAGGTCGTGTTGGGATTCAGCTTGTTCTGCGGCACCGCGAGGGAATCCTCGGCGACGTAACCGTTCGCCGGCGAAGTTCGAGGTGGTGCTGACCCGGTACCGGTGCGCCAACCAGTTGTTGGGCTCCGGTGGCAGGTACCAGGCGTCAGCGTGCAACGTCGGTGCGAGCTTCTGCCGCTGCGCACCGTTGGCGGGCAGCGGGTTCCAGCCGGCGGCCGGGTAGTCCTTCCACGCGATATACAACTCGAGGTTGATCTGTCGGTAGGAGAACGCGCCGGCACCCTCGTAACCGCCGAACATCAGGTTGTTACCCGAGCTGCTGTTCCGCACCCACTCAGCGATCTTCCCGGTCATCCCGTCGTTCGAGTCCGAGAGTCCGCCGCTGTTCGAGATCGTCAAAGTCGCCAGCTGGGGGCCGGCGCAGTTGAAGCCCAAGCAACTCACATCGTGGATACCGCCGGTGTAGGTGCCCGAGGTGCCGCCTGCATAGATGCCGCTGACGCGCGCTTGAGAACCGATGATCTGCTTACCGAACAGCTGCTCGTAGTTGAAGTGCACGATCGAACGCCAAATGCCGGTGCTGTTCGTGTTACCCACCTGGATCATGCCAGCGTTCGACGTCGGCGTGCTCTTGTACGAGGTCGCGTTCGCGACGTTCGCGAGCGTCGTCGGATCCACGTATACCGGATACACGCGAGCAGCCGAGGTCAACCACGTGCGCGACGGGCTGATCGACACCAGCGTCTTTCCACCCTTCTGCTGCAGCGCCAGCTCGACCTGCGCATCGACATCAGCCTTCTTGCTGGTGCCGGAAGAGTCCCACATCGTCGGCCGCGGGATCGTGTACACGACCTCACCCGCCGCATCCGTGAAAAGGACGTCACCGTCCTCGTTCTTCGACGCCGTCAACTCCCCCGCATCAACCTCCCACGTCCACGACGACGCACCCGCAGCCGGAACCGCGTTCAAGCGCAAGTTCTCCTTCACCGAACCCTGGTCGACGTCATAGACCAGGTCCACATCGGTGAAGACGCCCCGATACTCCAGATGCGACTTCTGCTCCTCACCAGCCCACGGCGCGAGATCGCGCTCCAATACCGAATGCGCCGCGCCTTGCAACGTGAAGCCCAGAGTGTTGTCGTTGCGCGTCATCGTCAGCACGTTCTCCGCGTCAGCGAACTCCGCAAACACCGGCGCCAACGGATGCAACTCGACCTCGGCGCCGCCGCGGCCAAGCCACGACTCATCCCCGGTCGTCGACAGCTCCGTCTCCGCCTCGACCCAGTCGCCGTCCTCGTCCCGCACATTCGAGGGCAGCGACGTCATCGCCGTCGTCTTTCCACCATCCGCGGTCTGATACGTGGTGGAGTACTCATCCCGATCAACTACCGGACGACCCTCCAGATCGTCCGCGTCCACCTCGACAGGCTCCGGCGCCTTCGTCACCGCCGGGACAGGCGCGGACGTGGGAACGGGATCACTCGTGTCCGGTGCGACCTCCCATCCACCCGCGGACGGCTCCGGCAACTCCGGGGTTTCCGACTCCTCGAGCGGATAGATCGACTGATCCTCCAACCCCAAAGCCAGATCCGCAGCATCCTCCGCAGCAACCCGCTCACTCGTGGACTGCGCCAGCGCGTACGCCGAAGCCGGATCCACCACCGTCACACTCAACACCACGGCCACAGCCGCAGCGACAACCGGAACAACCCACAATTTGACGCGACGACGAGCCACGATCCCCCACTTGCACTTGCCAGACCCGAGTTACCTTCGAACCGAAGAACACGCTCAGAATTGCATGTGGAAAAACACTGAATCACCAGATCTGGCAACTTGTACCCCGAAAAGGGCGTTCGGGATGTGTGTTGTAACCGAAACGGTGACCAAAAATCGGCCACAAAGGTCGGCTCGTCCCATCCGCTCCCCACCCCAAGACACGACGTGTCGGCCGCGATTACGTCCGCCGAACGATGAATACTCAGGACTCCCGTGCGGAAGACGATCAGACATCCCGATCGCGAAGATAAGACATCGCGCGAACCGCGGATCCATTTCATGCTAGAATGTCCTTACATAGTCAGCACGAAGGAGAATTCCCATGCCGCTTGTCCGCATCGACCTCGCCGTCGGGCGCTCTGCCGTCGAGATCCGCGCCATCGCCGACGCGATCCACGACGCCATCGTCGCCGAGTACGGGATCCCTATACGCGATCGGTTCCAGATCATCACGGAGCACCCCGCCGGTCAGATCATCGCCGAGGACGCCGGGCTCGGCTTCGAGCGAAGCGACGGCGTCGTGATGATTCAGATCTTCACTCAGCGAGGTCGCACGGATGCGGCGAAGACGTCGTTGTACGCCCGCATCGCCGCCTCCCTCGCCAATGCCGGGGTCGCCGGCGAGGACGTCTTCCTCGGCTACGTCGAGAACGGCCCGCAGGACTGGACCTTCGGATTCGGTCGCGCGCAGTACCTCACCGGCGAGCTCGCCGTTCCGAAGCAGCCGACGGCGCAGCCGGCCTGAGCCCGGACGCTAGCGTTCGACCAGGGTGATCTCGAACGAGTAGAGATCGGGTCGGTAGCAGTGCTGGCCGAACTCGATCGCACGCCCGGAGCTGTCGAAGGTCGTTCGAGACATGGTGAGGACAGCGGCGCCCTTGCGGAGGTCGAGCAGCTTCGCCTCCGCAGCCGTCGCCTCACGGGCGCCGATCCGCTGCTTCGCGACGCGCATCGTGACACCGCGAGCGCGCAGCATCTGGTAGAGCCCGTGGTTCTCGAGCGCATCGAGCTCGAGGTCGACGAAGTCGGCGGGCAGCACGTTGTCCAGGATCGCCAGCGGAACTCCGTCGGCCAGACGCAGCCGCACGATGTGCACCGTCGGCGATCCGACGTCCACCCCCAGGGCCTCTGCGATCGCCTCGTCGGCGGTCCCGATCCTCGCCTCGAGCGTGCGCGTCTGCGGCTTCTGGCCCGTGCGCTCGAGGTCTTCGTACAAGCTCGTGAGCTCGACGTTGCGGGTCACTTTGCCGTGCACGACCTGGGTGCCGATCCCGCGCCGGCGGACGAGCAGACCCTTGTCGACCAAGTCTTGGATGGCCCGGCGGATCGTCGGGCGGGACATCCCGAGCCTCGCACCGAGCGCGACCTCGTTCTCGAGACGCGCACCGGCCGGGAGCGTCTCGTCGAGGATCGCGCGCTCCAAGCGTGTCGCGATCTGATGGTAGAGCGGAACGGGACCCGACCGATCGAGGTCCATGAACAGCTCGGCGGGCAGTGTCTGCTCCGGTTGCATCGCCATGGGACCCCCTGGGTGTCAGCTTGTCCTGTCAATAATAACGCTGACATCGGGCGTTGCACGTCAGAGCGCCGTCGGCTGCGTCCGAGTCCGCCGCCGACATAATGTTAGGACATTCTGCCTTTCTGGCTTAGACTCGGAGCATTCGTCCCACTGGCGCACGAACGCGCCCTGCCTTTTGGAGAAGTCATGAGCAACGCCCTGACCGAGCGACCGATCGAGGCCGAGGGCCGCGCCGTGCTCCCCTTGCGCGCAGCCGCCGAGAACACCCCGACGAGCCTGTGGAACGATTCGGCCGATCCGATCGAGCTGAAGCAGTCGATCTCCTTCGGTGCTGTCGGTGCGACCTGCAACCCGGTGATCGCGTTCACGACGATCAAGAAGAACCTCGACATCTGGGCGCCCCGCATCGCTCAGCTCGCTCAGGCCAACCCCACCGCCGGCGAAAGCGAACTCGGCTGGCTGGCGATCGAGGCCATGTCGGTCGAGGCGGCCGCCCTGTTGCTGCCCGCCTTCCGCGCCAGCGGCGGGCGCGACGGCCGGCTCTCGGTTCAGACCGACCCGCGCCTGCACCGCGATGCCGACGCACTGGTCGCACAGGCCGTCCACTTCTCCGAACTGGCCGAGAACATCATCGTCAAAATCCCCGCGACCGCGATCGGGATCCAGGCGATCGAGGAGGCGACCTACCGCGGCGTCAGCATCAACGCGACCGTCTCGTTCACCGTCGCACAGGCCGTCGCCGTCGCCGAGGCGATCGAGCGGGGCCTGGACCGCCGCACAGCGGAGGGCCTGCCCGAGCACGAGTTCGGATCGGTCGTGACCATTATGGGCGGCCGCCTCGATGACTGGATCAAGGCATCCGTCGCCGCCGAAGGTCTCCTCATCGAGCCGGGCTACCTCGAATGGGCCGGAGTCGCCGCACTGAAGGAGGCGTACCGCATCTTCCGCGAACGCGGCTACCGCTCCCGCGTGCTGTCCGCGGCGTTCCGCAATCACCTGCAGTGGTCCGAACTCGTCGGAGGAGACCTCGTGGTCTCGCCGCCCTTCGCGTGGCAGCAGCTCATCGATCAGAACCGCATCCCGGTGGACTTCGACCGCATCGATGCGCCGGTCGCGCCCGAGATCCTCGCGTCGTTGCTGCAATTGTCCGAGTTCCGTCGCGCGTACCTCGAGGACGGCATGAGTGTCGAGGAGTTCGACCACTTCGGTGCCACTCGACGCACGCTGCGCCAGTTCCTCGACGCGGACGCTCAGCTCGACGCCCTCGTGCGAGACATCATCCTCCCGGCCATCTGAGCCATGAGCGACACCAGCGGCGCAGCGGCCGGAGACGACATCACCTTCCGTTCGCGCCGCTGGGTGCGACCGGAGGACCTGAATGCGCACGGCAGCCTCTTCGGAGGCAGTCTGCTGCGGTGGATCGACGAAGAGGCGGCGATCTACGCCATCCTCCAACTCGGCAATCCGCGTGCCGTCACCAAATACATCTCGGAGATCGACTTCGTCTCCTCCGCAGTACAGGGCGATCTGATCGAAATGGGCCTGCGCGCAACGGCCTTCGGTCGCACGTCACTCACGAT
Organism: Microbacteriaceae bacterium VKM Ac-2855; assembly: GCA_013204985.1. Lineage (GTDB taxonomy): Bacteria > Actinomycetota > Actinomycetes > Actinomycetales > Microbacteriaceae > Rathayibacter. Next base: position 151,830 of record JABMLG010000008.1, on the reverse strand, counting down.
GCGAGCGGAGGTGCGGCACATGACCTCGCGCCGGCGCATCCTCACGATCGACCGCATCGTCTTCGTCGGAGTCGACGCCGACGGCGTACCCGTGCCGCACGGATACACGGACATCACGTACGAACGCGATCGCCTGCCGGGTCGCGTGACGGCAGGTCCCCTCTCCGACCGGTCCGGCACCGTACGCGCATGAGCGGCTTCCGGTTCCGCGACTTTCATCGCACAGCGGATTCGTCGAGGTAAGAAGCAGCCCGAGCGTTTCGTGCTCGCCGAGGCAGCGACTCTCAGGAAGGCTTCTTAGGGTTGCGCCATGCGCACAACAGCGACGGCCCGGACCGCTCGACGAACCTCGGGAATGTTGGGGCGCGCCTCCGTGATCCTCGGCATCCTGGCGATCCTGAACTCCGTGGTGGGCTTCGTTCTGCTCACCCGCGTGTGGCCCGGGGATTCTCTGCCGATAGGGATCGTGACGACCTTGCACTACGTGCTCCCGCTCGCCGGCGTCGTGATGGGGCATATGGCACGCCGCCGTGAAGGCCCGCGGACGGTGTCGACGGTCGGTCTCGTGCTCTCGTATCTGTGCCTGGCCGGCGCAGTGGTTCCTCTTCTGCTCGACCTCCTCGCCACCCTGGTCTGACCTCGACCCCTCTCACCCACCGACCGGCTCGGGCTCGATGGGCGCATCGCGAATCGGGATGCGACCGGCTGCATGCTGGTCGGTCCAAATCTCCGTATCAGCGCGTTCGCCCATCGAGCCGCTTCGGATAGCTTGTTCCTATGGTTCGGGACGGTCTGAGCGCGACGCGCGGCATCACGCTGCAACAGCTGAGGTACTTCATCGAAGTCGCCGCCGAAGGCTCGATCAGCGCCGCCGCCGATCTTCTCTACGTGTCGCAACCGACGATGTCGGCCGCGCTGAAGGATCTCGAGAGCCGCACCGGCTGCACCCTGCTCAGCCGCTCCGTTCGCGGGGTGAGCCTCACGGAGGATGGCACCGAGTTCCTCGGATACGCGCGCCAGGTCGTCGAGCAGGCTGAACTCCTCGAGCAGCGTTACCTCGGGCGTGCGCCGTCGCGTCGACTCCTCGCCGTGTCCACGCAGCACTACTCATTCGTCGTCGATGCGTTCGTCCGGATGGTGAAGGCTTCCGACGCCGCGGAGTACGCGTTCAGCCTCCGCGAGAGTCGCACGTGGGACATCATCGAAGACGTTCGCACGCTGCGGAGCGACCTCGGCGTGCTCTATCGCAACGACTTCAACCGCAACGTCATCGACAAGCTGCTCCGCGACTCCGGGCTCGTCTTCACCCCGCTCTTCCTCGCAACGCCGCACATCTTCATCGCGCGGACCAACCCGCTCGCCGATCGCACGCGCGTCACCCTCGCGGATCTCGAGGAGCTGCCGCGCCTCACCTTCGACCAGGGTGCGAACAACTCGTTCTATTTCGCCGAGGAGATCCTCTCGACGCGCTCGTCGAAGCAGGACATCCGAGTGAGCGACCGAGCGACCATCTTCAACCTCATGATCGGTCTCGGCGGGTACACCATCTCCACCGGCATCATCTCCGACGACCTCGACCCGTCGATCATCGCCGTCCCGCTCGATGTCGACGAACGCATCGAGATCGGCTGGATCGGCCAATCCTCCATCTCGCTGACCGCGCAGGCGCAGCGCTTCGTCACGGAGATGCGCGACGTCGTAGTCGACTTCGGGGTCGAGCTCCTGACATAGGCAGTAACTATGGCCAGGCATCATGGATGCCGATGGGGCTATGGCTGGGGGTCACCCGTACACTGATGGCTCGGCGCCGGTAATGACGCTTTTTCGGCGAATCCTGAGATATTGAGGCATCACACAGAATGACAAACGACTGCGCATTCAATATCAGCACGACACGTTTCGACGAGGAGTACTCGCCGTCGACGAATTCGCGAAATACCACCAATTTCGCGAACTTGGCTCGTGGCGAGGATCGCCGGCAGAACCTTCGTAACGCCATCACGATGATCAACGCCCGGTTCAACGACTTAGCTCACTGGGACAATCCCTGCGGAGATCGCTACGCGGTCGAACTCGACATCGTCTCCGTCGACCTGCAGATCACAGCAGCCGGCGACGATACCGCCTTCCCCCTGATCGAGATCCTCGACGTCGTCATCGTCGACACCCGGACCGGCGCGCGCATCGACGGCATCGCGGGGAACAACTTCTCGTCGTACATCCGCGACTACGACTTCAGCGTGCTGCTGCCCGAGCACGCGGCCAAAGCCACCGGCCAGAGCACCCCGAGCGATTTCGGCGAGCTGCACGGCAGACTCTTCCAGCGCTTCCTCGATTCGGATGCGTATCAGGAGCGGTTCTCGCAGCCGCCCGTCATCTGCATCAGCGTCTCGACGTCTCGAACCTATCACCGGCTCGTGAATGAGCATCCGATTCTCGGTGTCGAGTATCAGCAGGATGAGTATTCCCTGACCGATCAGTACTTCGGCAAGATGGGGCTGAAGGTTCGATACTTCATGCCCCCGGGTGCGGTTGCGCCTTTGGCCTTCTATCACCGCGGTGATCTTCTCAACGACTACACCCCCCTGGCCCTCGCCGGAACCATCAGCACGATGGAGACGTTCCAGAAGATCTATCGCCCCGAGATCTATAACGCCAATACGGCCGCTGCGGATGTATACCGGCCGAGCCTGGCGCACCGCGATTTCTCACAGACGCAGATCTCTTACGACCGCGTGGAGCGCGACCAGCTGGCCCGCATCCAAGGAAAGTTCACCGCGGAAACCCTGATGGATCCGTACGGCGCAGTCCTCGAGCACTGGGCCGCTCCCGTCTCTCTCTGACCGCACGACACGCGAGGAACCATCGATGAACACACTCCTGCCCACCTCGATCACCGGCAGCCTCCCGAAGCCGTCCTGGCTCTCGGAGCCGGAGAAGCTCTGGTCGCCCTGGAAGCTCGAGGGCGACGAACTACTCGAGGGCAAACTCGACGCGCAGTCCTTGGCCGCCGACGAGCAGATCCACGCGGGCCTCGATATCGTCAGTGACGGCGAGCAGACCCGCCAGCACTTCGTCACCACGTTCATCGAGCACCTCAGCGGAGTCGACTTCGAGCGACGCGAGACGGTGCGCATCCGCAATCGCTACGACGCGAGCGTTCCGACAGTCGTCGGCGCGGTGAGCCGGGAGAAGGCCGTCTTCGCCGACGATGCGAGGAGCCTCCGCGCGCAGACGAACAGGCCGATCAAGTGGGCTCTGCCTGGCCCGATGACGATGATCGACACGCTCTACGACGCCCACCACAAGAGTCGCGAGAAGCTGGCGTGGGAGTTCGCGACGATCCTCAACCAAGAGGCTCGCGACCTGGAGGCGGCCGGTGTCGACATCATCCAGTTCGACGAGCCCGCGTTCAACGTGTTCTTCGACGAGGTGAACGACTGGGGCGTGGCCGCCCTGGAGCGCGCGACGGAGGGTCTGCGGTGCGAGACCGCTGTGCATGTCTGCTACGGCTACGGCATCAAGGCGAACAACGACTGGAAGGAGACGCTCGGCTCGGAGTGGCGCCAGTATGAAAGGTCGTTCCCGTTGATTCAGAAGTCGAGCCTCGACATCGTCTCTCTGGAGCGCCACAACTCACACGTGCCCGTCGAACTGATCGAACTGCTTCGCGGCAAGAAGGTGATGGTCGGAGCGATCGACGTCGCCAGCAACGAGATCGAGACGCCGGAGGACATCGCCGCCACACTTCGCAGCACCCTCCCCTTCGTCGACGCCGACAAGCTCTACCCGAGCACCAACTGCGGGATGGCGCCGCTTCCGCGCCGTGTGGCCCGCGACAAGATGATCGCGCTCGCCAAGGGTGCGGAGATCGTGCGCGCAGAACTCGCCTGAGTAGCCATGCCGCGAGCACCGGCCCGGCGACTTTCACTCAGCAACATCGACCGCTGACCTCACACGCCGGACGCAACTTCGGTTGAGAGTATCCGTCAGCGCCCATCAGCGCTGAGCGACCCTCTCAGCCGAAGTTATGCAGCCACCGAGCGCAACTGCGCGATATAGCCCGACAAAAACAGGGGCGTCTGTCGCAATGAACGTGATTCGGGTGCGATGGACGAACGACGACCGCTGCTCCAGGCCGCTGCACCGGACCACCGGAGGTGGATGCGGCACCACTCCCGAAGCCGGGCCTGGCACCGGCCAGCGCCCGGGCCACACGGCTACGCTCGCCGCGGGGCCTGCATCAGAGCCCCGTGAGCTAGGAGAACCATGCGCATCCTCGTCATCGGTGGCAGCGGCCACATCGGCACGTTCCTCATCCCCCGTCTCGTCCGCGCCGGCCACGATGTCGTGACCATGAGCCGCGGCACCCGCACCGCCTACACCGACTCGCCCGAATGGCGGCAGGTGACCACGGTCACGGTCGATCGGGCGCAGCAGGATGCCGACGGCTCCTTCGGCGGAACCGTTCTCGCCCAGCATCCGGATGCCGTCATCGATCTCCTCAGCTTCACCCTCGATTCCACCGCAGCCCTCGTCGAGGCGATCCGCGGCCGCGTCGAGCACCTCGTGCACTGCGGATCGCTCTGGCGTTACGGGCCGAGCCTGAAGCTGCCCATCAGCGAAGGGCAGGGCACCCCCGCGATCGACGAATACGGTCGACAGAAGGAAGCCATCGCGCAATACCTCAAACGCGAGACAGCCGCCGGCGGACTGATCACCACCTCCGTGCATCCGGGACACATCGTCGGCCCCGGATGGTCGCCCACCGGAGCGCTCGGTAACAACGATCCAGCCACCTGGGCCGCCCTCTCCGCCGGGCGCACGATCCGCGTGCCCGGCAGCGGCGCGGAATCGATGCACCACGTGCACGCCGACGACGTGGCACAGGTCTTCGAACTCGCGATCACCCATCGTGACGCGGCCGGAGGCGAGGATTTCCACGCGGTGGCCCCCACCGCGCTCTCGGTGCACGGCTACGCCGAGATCGCCGCCCGGTGGTTCGGGCAGACGAGCACGCTCGAGCCGATCACATGGGAGCAGTTCCGCGCCGAGACAACCGCTGAATTCGCCGAGAGCAGCTGGGGCCACTTGCGGCGCAACCATGTCCTCTCCATCGAGAAAGCCCGTGATCTGCTCGGCTACTCCCCCGCGTGGCAACCCGAAGACGCGATCCTCGAGTCGGTTCGGTGGCTCCTCGATCACGGTCAGCTGTCGACCGAGAATCCGCTGATCGTGTGAGCCGGCGATTACAGCGACACGGGTTGGGTATCGCTCGCACCTGAGTCGGACCTCGTCGCGGATCTTTACTGACACGGTGAGTGTTCTGTTCGGAACAGACGTTGCAACGTCCGACGGGAAATGTCGACCCACTGTTCCTCGGGTTGTGGGCTGCATCCCATGTTCTCGTGTCGTCTGGGGTGTTCGCCTTCGAACCGATGGATGTCGGAGCTTCGTAGCATCAGCGTCGTGAATGCGTCATCCCGGCCGCGGAGGATCCGTTCGGGTCGGACCCTCCGCGGAGTCGGGAGCGGAGTCCGGGCGGAGTCAGACGGTCGCGGGGAAGTATCCGCCGGCCGTTCCGCGGACGGCGCCGGAGAGCAGGCGTTGCGCACGGTCCTTCGGCATCGGGATGACGGGCGCCGAGAGGAGCCAGGCGAGGAGCTCGTCGAAGGGAAGCTTCTCGGTGGGCCAGGCGGGCATGTACGGGTCGCAGTAGATCGGCGTTCCGGGCTCGCTGCGCCAGCTGTCGGCCAGTCCGCCGATGTCCAGCGCGTCGTAGCCGAGCGTGTTGAAGAGCTCAGCGACACGGGCCTTTGCCCCGGCGTCCTCGCCTGCGATGGGCAGGGTGTTGCGTTCCGGGTCGCCAGCGGCGCGAGCCCCGTTGCCGAGACTCGCGAACGTGATGTTGTTGAAGCCCTTCACGACGAACGACTCCAGGAGATACGACTGCACGAACTCGCTCGCCGTCGACTCGTTGCTATCCAGGACGGCGATCTGTCCATCGCGTTCCGGGTAGTAGTTGGTGGTGTCGACCACGATCTTGCCGGCCAAGGCTTCGGCGGGCAGCGCCGAAGCGGCGATCAGCGGTATCGCGGTGATGATGATGTCCGCCGCTTCGGCCACCTCGGCCACGGTCGCGGCGCGGGCGCGCGGGCCGAACTGCTCCACTAGCTCGGTCAGTGTTTCCGGGCCGCGGGAATTGCCGATGATGACGTCGAGGTCGGCCGCGATGGCCAGCCGAGCGAGGGTGCTGCCGATTGCGCCGGCGCCGATGATTCCGAGAGGTGCAGTCATGGAGATGTCCTTCTGTACGGGGGAGGGGGAGGGTCAGGAGTCGTGCGAGAGCGACTCGGAGAGACTGCGGTTCGCGTCGATCTGCTGCTGCACGGCGGCCTGCTTCTTCTCGATCGCGGCAGCGGCATCCGCGCCCGCGATGAAGCGCAGCGGCAGCTCGCCGGAGTCGGAGAGCGTGACGAGCGCGCGCGCCAGCTTGGCGGGGTCGCCGGGCTGCTGCCCGTTCATCCCCGCGAACGCGGCGATGGTCTGTGCGGTCCATTCGGCGTAGTCGTCGATGTGGATCTCGGGAAGGATCGTGGAGGACCCCTCGACGAGGAGTTCGGTGCGGAAGAAGCCCGGCTCCACCGCCATCGCCGAGATGCCGAAGTGCGCGACCTCCGGCTGAATCGACTCGACCCACCCTTCGAGGGCGAACTTGGATGCGGCGTACGCCGAGGTGAACTCGCCACCCGCGAAGCCTGCAGTGGAGGTGATGGTGACGATCTGGCCCGAGCGCTGTGCGCGCAAGTACGGCAGGATCGCGCGGGTCACGGTGAGCGCGCCGAAGAAGTTCGTATCGAATTGGGCGCGGTACTGGGCGTCGCTCAGCGTCTCGAAGTAACCGGCGTAGAAATTGCCGGCATTGTTCACGAGCACGTCGATTCGACCGAAGTGCTCGACAGCCGCGGCAGCCGCGTTCTCCGCGGCGGTCGGGTCGGTGACGTCGAGGGCAACGGCGAGGAGGTTCTCGTGCTCACCGATCGCAGCACGCACGCGACCGGGATCCCGACCAGTGGCGACCACCTTGTGCCCAGCGGCGAGCGCCGCCTGAGCGATGTCGACACCCATTCCGCGACCGGCGCCGGTGACGAACCAGACATTCGAGTTAGACATGGGGAGAAATCCTTCGTTTCGGAGGAGCCCGTCCGGAATCCGGTCGGGTTCGATGTACGAGGAGAGTCAATCGCCCGCTCCCGACGCGAAACAGACCCGCTCTACAGGGTTAACCAGCGGGTATCCCTCCGACCCGGCGCGTGTCGTACGGTCGAATCATGGACACGGCAGCCGAGATCCGCGAGTTCCTCACGACGCGCAGGGCCAAACTCACACCGGAGCAGGCGGGCCTGCCCGACTACGGCGGACGACGACGAGTGCCCGGGCTGCGCCGCGAGGAGGTCGCCCTTCTGGCGGGGATGAGCGTGGAGTACTACACCCGCTTCGAACGCGGCAACGCCGTCGGCCTTTCCGAGACGATTCTCGACGGCATCGCGCGAGCGCTCCGCCTGGACGACGCCGAGCGAGCCCATCTGTTCGATCTCGTCAGAGCGGCGAACGAGGGTGCGCGCCCCCAGCGCCGCCGCTCCGCCGCACCACGCTCGGCGCAGGTCAGCGTGGGAACGCAACGCCTGCTCGACGCCATGACCGGTGTACCGGCCCTGGTGCAGAACGGGCGCCTGGATGTTCTCGCGACCAACGAGCTCGCTCGCGCGCTGTTCTCGGAGATGTACGTTCAGTCGCGGCGACCGGTCAATTTCGCCCGCTTCCTCTTCCTCGAGGATCGCGCCCGTGATTTCTACCGCGACTGGAACGACTCCGCTCTGCAACTCGTCTCCCTGCTGCGATCGGAGGCTGGTCGCTCGCCGCGCGATCGGAACCTCACCGACCTGATCGGCGAACTCGCGACGAACAGCGACGACTTCAGAACCATGTGGGCCGCGCACAACGTGAACGACCACCAGACCGGCATCAAGCGGATCCACCATCCCGCCATCGGCGACGTCGAGCTCGGCTACGAAGCGATGCAGCTCACGAACGACCGCGGTCTGCTGTTCGTCGCGTGGACCGCCGTGCCCGGTTCCGCCGCCGACGACGCCCTTCGGCTCCTGGGCAGTCTCACCGCGACCGGCGCGGAACAGGCGGCGGGAGCCGGACAGGCTGCGGAATAGGCGCGGTCGTCCATGGCCTCCTCGCCGATCACGATCGCCACCGTCGGCACGAGCCGAATCACGCGCTCCTTCGCCGAAGCCATCGCTCTCGTGGACGGCATCCGGATCGGGGCCGCCTTCTCGCGGGATCCCGCGCGCGCCGCAGCCGCAGCCGCAGCCTTCGGGGCTCCGTGGGCCTGCACGGCATGGCCGGAGCTCCTCCAGGATCCACGTGTCGACGCCCTCTACATCGCCACCCCCAACGCGATCCACCTGGCCCAGGCCCGCGACGCTCTCCGCGCCGGAAAACACGTCCTCGTCGAGAAGCCCGCCGTCCTCAGTGCCGTCGATTGGGACGAACTGGTGGATCTCGCGCACAACGAGGGCCTCGTCATCCTCGAAGCGATCCGTACCCGCTACGACCCCGGACTCGCCGCCGTCGGCTCTGCCCTGACGAGGCTGGGCACGATCAGGCGGGCCACGCTGCGATACGAGAAGACGTCCTCCCGCTACGCCGATTTCGTCGCCGGAACGGTGTCCAACGTTTTCGATCCCGCGATGGGCGGCGGCGCATTGCGGGATCTCGGCATCTACTGCATCCACGCGATGCTCGCCCTCTTCGGCGAGCCGCTGGCCGTGCGCGGGGCCGCGGTACCTCTCGCGAACGGCGTGGACGGCTTCGGATCGATTCTAGCGACCTACCCGGAGATGATCGCGACGCTGCACTACTCGAAGATCAGCAGTCCGCGGCTCCCCAGCGTGATCGAGGGCGAGAACGGCCGGCTCAGCATTGACCAGATCGCCGCTCCGCGACGGCTGGAACTCCTCCTCGATGGGGCCCACCGCGAGCATCTCGTGCCGGCCCCACGTACCCCGTACGACGGAGAGATCCGCCGATTCATACAGACCATCCGGAACCCTCCCTCCGCGTCGATCGACCAGGCCCGCACGCGAGCAGCACTCGCGATCCTCGAACGCGCCTCCCGCTGACGGCAGCCGAGGGTCCCTGGCAGTACCTCGCTGTGGTCCGGCCCCTCCTGGTTGCGTAGGAGCGAGCCCCAGCAACGCCGACGGATTCAGCATCCTTGCACAAATGTTGCCGGACGTATACTTTTGGCCCGCGCCACCGAGTTGAGAGACGACGCGGGGTGCGGGGCCGGTCGAATCGAACCGGACGTTCGTGAACCACCTGCCGAGAGAGGCGCCGATGACTGCCCCGATCGAAGTCACGCACGACCGCACGACGAATGCCCGCGCGCGGTTCCCGTGGATCCCGGTCCTGATTCTGGGCTTCGCGTGGTTCCTCGGTGTCGCGATCGAGCTCGGCCCGGCCGGTTTGCTCAACCAGATCGCGCTCGACCTCGGGGTGAGCATCGCCGCGGCTGGCACCCTGACGACGTTCTACGCGCTCGGGAACGCGATCCTCGTCGTGCCGCTGACCGCTCTCGCGCTGCGTTTCGCCCGCCGCCCCGTCCTGATGATCGTGATGGGCGCGCTCGCGCTGAGCACGGTTCTGGTCGCCCTCGCGCCGAGTCTGCTGCTGGCGGATGCGGGACGTTTCGTCGGTGGCGGTGCGTACGCGGTGATGTGCACACTGTTCCCGGCCGTCGCCATCCGGATCGTGGGCCCTGGTAACGCGGGCAAGGTGCTGACCGTCCTGTTCACCGCGACGAGCCTGGGCACGGCTTTCGGGGCGCCGATCGCGTCACTGATCGGCTCGGCCACCGGCTGGCGCGTCACTTTCCTCGGCGCAGCAGCACTTGTTGCGGTGGCCGGAGCCCTGATGTTCTCCATCCTGCCGTCGACCCGAGAGCACCACGAGAAGGACCTCGGTCTGCTCGCAACCGCCCGGATTCCCGGCGTGTTCCGCGTATCCCTGGGATGGGCGCTGGTGATGATGGCCCACTTCGTGATCGTGACCTACATCGACGCGTACATCGCCGACCGAGAGCTGCCCCACTTCGTCACGAGCCTCGCGCTCGCGCTGATCGGCGTCGGCGGCATCGTCGGCACGCTGACGGTGGGGCTTCTCTCGCGGCGATCCTTCTACGCCGCCATCGTGACCACTCCGGTGGTCGTGGCCGCCGGTTTCATCGTGTTCGCGGCCGGTGGGTCGAACGTCGTTGTGATCCTGGCCGGCATCGCGTTATCGGGCACCGGCCTGTCCGGCATGATCATCGTGTTCCAGCAGGCCGTCCTTCTGACCGGAGCCCGGGCACCCGAGACGGCCACGAGCATCAGCGTTCTCCTGATCCAGTTCGGTTTCGCCGCCGGCGCGACGATCGGTGGTCTCACCATCGAAACGATCGGATTCGCGGCGCTTCCGTTCGTCGCGCTCGTTTTCGCGCTCGGCGCCATCGGCATCGCCGTGAGCCTGCGACGGGTACTTCACACGGCGCAGGCGAACGCGGCGGCTGCGCCGAGGTGACCATCCGCACCTCGTCCGCGGTCAACCGATCGACTCGGGAGAGTCGTGTCTCTCTCCGATAGCCCGGCGGTCGGCGGCGCCGCCGCCTCGCGCAACTCGATCGCACACGTCGGGATCAACGCCCCACCGGCCGAGGATCGACGCGAGAAGCCGATCGAAATTGCCGGACAGATCTTCGTCGGGGTTCGCCATCCACTGCAGCTCGAGCCCGTCCATGACCGCGAACAAACCACGGATCTCCGTCGCGATCTCCCCCTGCGTCATCGGGCGAGCCTGTCCGGCGGCACAGGCTTGTCCGAGGTGTTGCACACCGTCCGCAACGATCGACGCGTACCGATCCGCGATCCAGCCGCGGGCCGGGTGCTGGAGGTCCGACGCTTCGGTGCTCAGCGTCAGGAAGAGCTCGATGAAGCCGGGGTTCTGCACGTGGTAGCGCATCAGTTCCGGAAAGGCGAGGAAGTAATCGAGGCCGTCTCCGGCTCCGGCCGTGGCGCTCACCTCGGCCATGTCGGAGACCCAGCGGTCCAGAACGGCGGTCAGGAGGTCTTCTTTCGCCTCGAAGTGGCGCTGCAGGGCGGTCCGCGAGATGCCGACGTGGTCGGCGATCTCCCGCAGCGATCCCGTGGAGTAGCCGCGCCGCGCGAAGACGATCCAGGCCGCCTCGACGATCTGCGCCTTGCGCTTCACGCCTGGCCGGTAGGGCCCGCGACCCGTGGGCACTGTCATGTGACTCTCTCTCCCCGTCTCGGCGCCGGACATCCGGCCTCGTGCTCCGAGGGACGCTTCCGCGCAGAACGTTACCGCCCAGACTCGGCCGACCGAGCCACGTCACTCACGCGCGCGATGCTTCGCGCAGGAAAGGAAGACAGATGGATCTGACGGAATCGATCACTCTCGGCGGTCGAACGGCGATCAACCGCATCGCCGTCGCCCCGATGACGAACAAGCAAAGTTCCGAGAACGGCACACTGTCCGAGGTCGAGATCGAGTGGCTGATGAAGCGGGCGCGTGGCGGTTTCGGGAGCGTCATCACCGGCGCCTGGGCGATCGCTCCCGAGGGCCGCGTCTGGTCGGGCCAGGCGGCGCTGTACACCGCCGAACAGGCCGCCCCGTTGGGGGAACTCGGTCGACAGATGGCGACCACCCCGGCGCTCGGCATCGTGCAACTCATCCACGGCGGCTCGCGATACACCCCCGACGTCGCGGGGCCTGGAGGGTTCTCCGCCTCGGAAGGATCGTCGTGGCGCGGAGCCACGGAGAGCGAGATCCGCGAGGTCATCGACGCGCACCGCCGCGCTGCGCTGCGCGTGCAGGCCGCGGGGCTTGCGGGGATCGAAGTCCACGCGGCGCACGGCTTCCTGCCCGCGCAGTTCCTCAGCTTCACAGACAACCGTCGGCAGGACGGGTGGGGCGGTGGCCTCGAGGGCCGATCCCGGTTCGTCCGCGAGGTGGTGCGCGCGATCCGAGATGCGGTGCGCGACGATTTCATCATCGGCGTTCGGCTCTCTCCTGAGAATCCGCGCCACGGCATCGAGTTGCACGAGACCGCCCAGGTGGCGGCGAAGCTCGCCGACGACGGCGCGGACTATCTGCATTTCTCGCTCGGGGATGCGTTCGCGATGTCGGAGGCCGATCCGTCCCGGCACCCGCTGTCGATCCTCAGGGCTGCGCTACCCGAGTGCGTCCGGATCGTGGCCGCCGGGAAGATCCGCACACCGGCCGACGCGACGGCGGTCCTCGGATTCGGCGCCGACATCGTCGCGGTCGGTTACGCGGCGATCTTCGATCCATCCTGGCCGCAGGCCGCGACGGACGTGAACGCGAGGCCGGTACAGCCGCCCTTCACACCGGCACAATTCGCCGAGGTCGGTGTTTCCGCTCCCTTCGTGGAGTACCTCCGTGAAGGCTGGCCCGAGGCTGTCCGCGACAGCTGACGCGAATCGCCCGACCGAGGGCACCTCAACGATCCGGGTCACCGAAAGAGTGGTTGCACGCCACCAACCCGAGTTGCGGGTCGGCTCGCCGTCTGCCGCCCGATGAACGAGGCCATCCCGGGAACGGTGCGGGCCTGCCCGGCATACTGGTCTGCCGCTCAGCCGATCCAGCCGAGCGACCTCGCCTCCGGTCAGGCTGTGAGCTCTTGGATCACCTGGTCGCTGGAGTCGACGTAGCGGCCGCGCTGGGTGACGCCGAACCGGCCGTACGGGTAATCGTCCGGGCTCGGGGAGCTGACCGTGTCGAGCAGCTCGGTCGACTCGTGATCCAGCTCGAGATCGCCGGCGACGAGGCTCTCCTCGAGCTGCCCGGCCGTCCTCGCACCGAAGATCGGCGCGGTAACGGCGGGGCGGTTGGTGAGCCAGCTCAACGCGACCTGGCTCGGCGTGACACCGAGCTTCGTCGCGACGGAGCGCACCGCGTCCAGGGTGTCCCAGTTCTGTTCCTTCGCGGCGGCGACAGCGAAGGTGCGCTCGGAGAAGGCGTCGCCACGACCGAAACGGGAGTCGCTGCTGGGCTTGCTATCCCGGCTGTACTTGCCGGTGAGGAAGCCGCTCGCCAGCGGCGACCAGGGCAGCAGCCCGAGGTTGTTGTGCAGCGCGGCGGGCACGACCTCGTACTCGAGTTCGCGGTGGATCAGGTTGTACTGCGGCTGCAGCGTGACGGGGAGCGTGAGTCCCATCGCCGCGGCGGTGGAGACCGCGAGCTGCAGCTGCCAGCCGGTGAAGTTGGACAAGCCGATGTAGTTGACCTTGCCGGCGTGCACGGCGTCGTCGAGGAAGGTCAGGGTCTCCTCGATCGGGGTCAGCGGGTCCCAGCCGTGCATCTGGTAGAGGTCGATCTGCTCCACACCCAGGCGGCGCAGCGACGAGTTGAGGGCGCGGCTGAGATTGCGGCGCGAGGTGCCGGATTCGTTGACGTCCGGGCCCGTACCGAAGCGTGCTTTCGTGGCGAGGAAGACGCGGTCGGTGACGTCGGCGGAGCGGCTGGCGAACCAGCGGCCGAGGAGTTCTTCCGACGCTCCGCCGCCGTAGACGTTCGCGGTGTCGAGGATGTTGCCGTCGGCGGCGATGAAGCGGTCGATGATCTCGAACGCCTCCTTCTCCTCCGTCTCACCGCCGAACCCCATGGTGCCCAGGGCGAGGTTGGAGACGCTGGTGCCCGTTCCGGGCAGGTTGCGGTACTTCATGTCGGTCGTTCTCCGTTCGTTGAACTCATAACGTGGCGGCGCCGATCGCGCGGATCGGCGCCGCCGGTGACGTACTGCGCGCTCAGTCGCCGACCAGTGCCGACGAGTGCCGGTCTTACTGGTCGATCGAGGCCATGTTGGCCTCGTCGTGGCGCGCACCCGCAGCCGGCTCGAGCGCGGTGAGGCGCTCGACCTGCTCGGCGCTGAGTTCGACGGCATCCGCTGCGGTGTTCTCCTCCACGCGGGAGACACGGCGGGTGCCGGGGATCGGCGCGATGTCGTCGCCGCGCGTGAGGATCCACGCGAGCGCGGTCTGCGCCGGGGTGGCGCCCACTTCGGCGCCGATCGCGCGGACCTCGTCCACGAGGGCGAGGTTGCGGGCGAAGTTCTCGCCGGTGAATCGCGGGTTGGTCTTGCGCCAGTCGTCGTCCGGGATATCCGCGGCGGAGCGCAACTGCCCGGTCAACAGGCCGTGACCGAGCGGCGAGTACGGGACGAAGCCGATGCCGAGCTCGCGCAGCAGCGGCAGGATCTCCGCCTCCACGTCGCGGGTCCACAGTGAGTACTCGGTCTGAAGGGCGGAGACCGGCTGCACAGCGTGCGCGCGGCGGATCGTCTCGGGCGACGCTTCGGAGAGGCCGAAGTGCAGCACCTTTCCCTCCGCGATCAGCTCGGCGACGGCTCCGGCCGTCTCCTCGATCGGCGTGTTCTGGTCGACGCGGTGCTGGTAATAGAGGTCGATGTGGTCCGTGCCGAGGCGCTTCAGGGAACCCTCGACGGCGGCTTTGACGTTCGCGGCGCTGCTGTCGATCGTGCCTGGTCCGCCGCCGGAGTGCGAGACGAGGCCGAACTTGGTGGCGATCTTCACCTGGTCGCGGCGCCCCGCGATGGCGCGGCCGACGACCTCCTCGCTGTGGAAGGGGCCGTAGATCTCGGCGGTGTCGATGTGGGTCACGCCGAGGTCGAGGGCGCGGTGGATGGTGCGGATGGACTCGTCATCGTCCAGGCCGCCACCGGTTGTGTAGGTGCCGGCCATGGTCATCGCGCCGAGGCCGATGCGGGAGACCTGGAGGCCTCCGAGGTGTGCGTACTTCATGGAGTTGTTCCTTCTTTTCTGAGGTTCGGTTCTTGTGCGGTTCAGCCCTGCGAGGTGGGCATGGCCCACAGCTCGGCGATGCTGGAGCGGCGGTTGCGGGTGACCATGTAGACGACGCTTTCCGCGATGTCCTCGGGCAGCAGGCGCTCGGGGATATCGACGGTGGCGAGGTCGTCCTGGACCGTCTGGTTGTTCTGCGCGATCAGCTCGGTCGCGACCGCGCCCGGCTCGAGCACGCCGACGCGGACGTGCTTCTTCGTGACCTCTTGGCGCAGGGCTTCGGTGAAGCCGTTCACGCCGAACTTGGTCATGTTGTAGACCGCGAAGTTCGCCCACGCCAACCGGGCCGCATGAGAGGAGATGTTCACGATATCGGCGACGTTGCGAAGGTCATCCTCCGCGGCGACGAGCAGATGCGGCAGGGCGGCCTTGGTCATGTAGAGCAGGCCGAACTGGTTGATCGCGATCATCCGCTCCCACTCCGCGACATCGGTGTCGGCGACGTGGCCGAGCAGCATCAGGCCGGCGTTGTTGATCAGGATGTCCAGCCGGCCGAAGCGCTCGAGCACCGTCGCGACGGCAGCTTCCGCTTGGGCGCGGTCGGTGATGTCCGTCGGGACGGCCAGGGCGGTACCGCCGAGGCTCTCGATCTCGGCGACGAGTTCGTCGAGTCGGTCCTTGCGCCGAGCGATGACCGCGACCGAGGCGCCCTCTGCAGCGAGCGCGCGGGCGGTGGCGTGGCCGATGCCACTGGAGGCGCCGGTGACGATCGCGACGGTCCCGGTGAGTTTCGGACTCATGGTGGTGCCTTTCAGTGTTGTGAGTGGTGCTCAGGACGCATCGGACGAGTGCGAGCGTTCCTGCTGCTGGGCGCGAGCGATGGTGGGTCTGAGGGTGAATGCGATGACGATGGATGCGAGCACGAACGCGAGGGCGACCACGGGAACCGCGCGAATTCCGAGCGTTTCGATGGTGATGCCGCCGACTGTCGCGCCGATCGCGAAACCGGCCTGAGCGAGCAGGACGCCGATGCTGGTCGCGGTCTCGGGGGCGCGTGCACCCGTGAGAAGGAGTCCCTGCTGGTAGACGACGACCATCGCGGCCAGGCCGATCCCCCAAAGAACAACGCCGACGAGGACGACACCGATCGCATCGCCGCCGGCGATGAGCACGATGAAGCCGATCGCGACCGTGACCGGGGCGACCACGAGCGCTCCGTAGAAGGACCGTTTCGAGACCTGGCCGATGAAGAGTGTGCCGATGATGCCGCCGATGCCGGTGAGGGACAGGGCGATGCTGGTGACGTAGCGGGGTACGCCGAGTTCTTCGAGATAGGCGTCGATGTAGGTGAGCACCACGAAGTGGGCGAGCATCACCAACGCCCAACCGATCGCGACGCGCAGCACACCGGGCAGTCGCGCCGTGCGGATCAGGCCCAGGGCCTCCTCGGTGTGCTCTCGCACCCGGGGCACAACGAACCACATCAGGATCCCCGCGACGGCGACCAGGAGCGCCGCGCCGAGGAACGTGGGCCGCCACCCGGTCGCGGTGCCGACGAGCGAGGCGATCGGCGCGCCGAACGCGGTACCGAGGCTCGTCGCGGTGAACACGACGGTGATGGCCTTACCGGCATTGCCCGGCCCGGCGATCCGGATGACGACGGCCGGGAACAGGGTGCAGATCAAGGCATACGAGGCGCCGCCGACGAACCGGCCCGCATCCGCGAAGAGCAGATTCGGCGCTAGAGCGACCGCCACGGTGCTGACGGCGAGGGCCGCCATCACGATGACGAGCACGGGGCGGCGCGCGAAGCGCAGCGCGATCGCGGTCAGCGGCAGCACCAACAGCGCGTTGCCGAGCGCGTAGAAGGTTGTCAGCGTTCCCGCCGCGGCGATGCTGACGTCCAAGTCGCGGGCGATGTCGTTCAGGAGCCCCGCCGGACCCAATTCGATCGCAACGGCGAGGAACCAGGCGAAGCCGAGGATCAGGACCGGAATCCAGGGGAAGGCATGACGGCCGACAGCCTGTGCTGCTCGGACGTCCGTGGGGGCGGTCATCAAATCCTTTCGCGAGCGGTGGAGATAGGTCGGACGGGTCGAATCCGGTCCGATGTCAGCGGGGTGAGATGCGCACCGTGGCGGCCTTGGGGCCGTCGGCCTGCATGATCGGCACGGCGGAGCTGCCGGGATACTTCGCCTCGTAGGCGGCGTCGATCGCGTCCTCCGGAGCATCCGGAGCCGCCTCGAACGCGACATCGTAGAAGGTGCCGCCGACGCGCACCCGGCCGGCTTGCTGGTCGATCGCGGCCTGGTACCAACGGGAATCGACGCCATTCGCGGCGCGGACGTAGACGTCGCCATCGACCACGAGTGCCCACGTCTGCGTCAGGGTGCCGAACGTGACGCCGTCCTCGCGGAACGGGGCGACGTAGAGATCGGGGGTGGCTGCGATCTTCTGCAGTTCGTCGGGAGTCCAGGGGATGGTCATAGTCGGGTCCTTTCAGGGGTGGAGGCATGGCTGTGCCACAACGCGGTCATCGCCTGGCGGCTCGTCCGGCGACGCGGCTCCGGCGACGCGGCTCCGTCGACGCGGCTCAGGCGACGCGGATCAAGCGTCCGTGCTTCGCGACGGCTCGGGTTCCAGGGCCGTGCGCTGGTCGATGTCGGCGCTGATCGCCCAGTTCGCGAGCAGCTGGAGCCCTTCATAGGATCGGGTTCCCGGAGCGGCGGAGAACACGAGCATCTGGAGTCCCTGCTCGGAGGCGAGGTCCATCGACTCGAAGTTGAGGTCGAGGTCGCCGACGATCGGGTGGTGCACACTCTTAGACCCGGTGCGGTGTTCCTTCACGTCGTGGGAGGACCACAGCTTGCGGAACAACTCGCTCTGGGTGGAGAGCTCACCGACGAGGTCGCTGAGGTGCTTGTCGTAGGGGTTGCGGCCCGCCTCGCGGCGAAGCAGAGCGACGATCTGCCGGGTGTTGCCCGCCCAGTCCTGGTAGAACGTCTGCGCCCGCGGGTCCAGGAACACGAATCGGGCGGCGTTCATCGGCCGACGCTGATCGAGGAACATCTCCGAGAACAGGGCCTGCCCGAGACGGTTCGTGGCGACCGCGTCCAAGCGCCCGTTCTGCACGTAGACCGGCACGGTCGACATCGCGTCGATCATCTGCTGCACGCTCGCGCGCACCTGCGCCTTGCGCGGCGCCGGCTGACGGCGCTGCGGGCGTGCGCCCTCATTCGCGGCGCGGACAAGATCGTGCAGGTGAGCCTGCTCGGCCTCGTCGAGCCTGAGTGCCCGGCTGATGCCATCGAGAACGCCCTCAGAGACGCCCGCGCCATTGCCGCGCTCCAGGCGCTTGTAATATTCCGAACTCATCCCGGCGAGCAGCGCGACCTCTTCGCGGCGCAGCCCGGGAACACGGCGGCGGCCGCCGAAGTCAGGCAGTCCGACCGCATCCGGCGTGAGCTTTGCGCGTCGCGAGGTGAGGAACTCGCTGAGGTCTCCGTGGCTGTCCATGAGTTCGAAGTTACGCCCCCGAACGCGCCGTAAAGGGTCCCTCCTGTTAACCCTCTCGACCGGGCCTCCCACCCGCTATCCCCATCAGCCGAGACTGAGGAGACCGGCCGCGGGAAAGCGTCGGCACCTCGTCTTGAAAGGGCACAAACCACATGAGCACCTCCGTCTGGTTCATCACCGGGGCCGGCCGCGGTATGGGCGTCGACCTCGCCAAAGCCGCCCTCGACGCCGGGCACTCCGTCGTCGCCACCGCCCGCAACGCCGCGAAGGTCACCGAGGCACTCGGCGAGCACAATAATCTCCTCGCGCTGTCGCTCGACATCACCGACGCGGCCGCAGCCCAGTCCGCGGTGCAGGCGAGCGTCGAGCGCTTCGGCCGCATCGACGTCGTCGTGAACAACGCCGGCAACTTCTACGCCGGCTTCTTCGAGGAGATCAGCGACGAGCAGATGCGCAAGCAGATGGAGACCAACTTCTTCGGCCCCCTGAATGTCACCCGCGCGATCCTGCCCGTGATGCGACAGCAGCGCAGCGGGAAGATCGTCTCCTTCTCCTCCGCCGCCGGCATCATCGGACAGGAGTTCTGCGCCGCGTACGCGGCATCGAAGTTCGCGATCGAGGGCTGGATGGAGTCACTGCGCTTCGACGTCGCCCCTTACGGCATCACGACCACGATCGTGGAGCCCGGGTTCTTCCGCACCGAGCTGCTCACCGACGGCTCCTCCCTCTGGCCCGAGCTCTCCATCCCGGACTACGCGGAGCGCACCGAGCAGACCATCGCGGGCTGGAAGAGCATGAATGGCCAGCAGGGCGGCGACCCTGCCAAACTCGGCCGCGCCCTGGTCGAGATCGTGGCCCTGGACGAACCTCCGCTGCGTTGGATCGCCGGAGCGGATGCCGTCGCCGGCGTCGAGCAGAAGGCCCGCGATCTCCTCGCCCAGGCTGACGCCCACCGCGCTCTTTCCTCCTCCCTGGACTTCGACGCGTGACACGGTGACGCCTGAGCGCGCGTTCGTCGAAGGCCCTGACCACGGCGTGGCCAGGGCCTTCGGGTCGCCGTCGAGCGATCCGCACCGGTCGGCCACGGCGGGGCGGTGCGACCACGCCGCAGAGGGTCCCCGGCAGTACACCGCACACCCGGGTCTGGCTCTGCTGGTGGACCTCGAATGGAATCGAAGAATGAAAAAGCTCTCAGTCTCCGTAGCCCTCGCCCTCACAACGCTCGCCCTCGCCGCCTGCTCGCCCGGCAGCTCGACCCAGACCAGCGCGACGCCGAGCACCCCGGCCAGCACCCCGACCAGCAACGCCGCCAGCACGCCCGACGCGGCGGCGGCGGAGACGGACGCCGCCGTCATCCCCGCCGGTGAGACCCCGATCACGCTCACCGCCGACGGGCAGACGATCACCGCCACCCTCAACGACAGTCAGGTCTCCCAGGACTTCGCCGCGATGCTGCCCGTTGAATTGGACTGGTACCGCAACATCGGCATCGAGTACATCACCGAGCTGGACGCCCCACTCACCGAGGACGGCCCGTTCTACACCGACGTGCAGCCCGGCGACATCGTCTACTACAACCCGATGGACAGCCTCACCATCATCTATGACGAGACCAGCTCGGTGCCTACCCTCACCCTGATGGGCGAGATCACCTCCGACCTGAGTGTGTTCGACGCCCTCCCCGACGACGTCACCTTCGTCGTCGAACGCGCCGAGTAATCACTCCCGCTGTCGTGTCGGCCTCGACACCGGTCACGGAGCCGACACGACACCCTCTTCTTCCCGACCGGACAGCACGAGACGAGAACCCCCTTGGAACAGCTCACGGTCGCCCTGCTCGCCGCCCGCCACGTCGCCGACCTCACCGCCCGGATGCACATCGACGCCCTTTGGCACGCCAAGCAAGACCCTGACGAAGCTCGCTGGATGCTGCAGCGCCTCGCCGCCGAGAAGCGTGCGGCTCGCCTCGCCCTCGTCGCGACTCACGACGCCTCCTGGTGGGATGCCGCGACAGTCGACGACATCGCCGCCGTCTACCAGGGCGCCCGGATCTGGAGCCGCGACGACGCCGACCTCGCGTTACTGGAGCAGCGACTGGTCGCAACGCTCCGCTGCCGCTACCGCATCAGCATCGAGCACTCGAACCGGACATCCGCCGCCTGAATGCAACCGTCCAGCCCTCGGCCTCGACGGGGGCGTGGAGGGTCGCGGTGACGTCGCGGTTCCCTCGAACGGCCTCGCCCGATCCTGCCGGCATCCACGTCGGATGCGGTGCAGGATCGGGCGGATCGATCAGGCGCCGAACCGGCGTGGACGCCGTCAGAACGCGCGCAGGTTCTCCCGTAGCGTCGACGCCGAGTACTCCGACCGCATCAGCCCGCGCCGACGCAGCTCGGGGGCCAGATCGCCCACCACATCCGAGATCGATCGCGCCGTGATCTCGTTGCCGACGAGGAAGCCATCGCCGCCGACCTCGGCCATCACGGCCTCCATCTGATCCGCCGCGGTCGCCGGAGAGCCGACGATCTCGAGTCCCGGCGGCACCTGCGACGCGATCTCGCGCAGTGTCAGGTGTTCGCGACCCGCGAACCACGAGTTGGTGCTGGTGCGCGCCGCGTTCGTCTCGATCGTCGGCACGGGCTCGTCGAGCTCGAAGCGCGAGAAGTCGATGCCACTCGAGAACGACATCCGGGCGAGTTGCTTGCGCACATCCTTCGCCGCCTTGTCGTGCTTGCGGCGAAGCAGCTCCTGCGCGTCGGCATCGGTGTCGCCGATGGTGAAGTCGGTGAGGAACAGCACCCGGATCTCATCCGCCGAGCGGCCGAGCAGGGCGGCGCGCGCCAGCACGTCGTCGCGGTAGGCCTTCATCTGCTCGATCGTGCCGCTCGGCGCCACGATCGTGTCCGCGACGGACGCAGCGAAGTCGCGGCCGACCGGCGAGCCGCCCGCCTGGCAGATCACCGGCACCCGCGAGGGGCCCGGCGGCAGGTTCAGCGGACCGCGCGACGCGAAGAACTCGCCGCTGTGATCGATCGTGCGGATCTTGGTGTGGTCGGCCCAGACGCCGTTCTCGGCGTCGTCGATGACCGCATCCTCCTCCCACGAGGTGAGCAGAGCGCGGACGACGTCCATCCACTCGGTCGCCATGCGGTAGCGGGCGTCGTGCTCGTAGTGCTTGTCCAAGCCGAAGTTCTGCGCCGTGCGGTCGTTGTGCGCCGTCACCAGATTGAAGCCGACGCGGCCCTGCGACAGGTGATCCAGCGTGCTCATCAGACGCGCCGCGAGGAAGGGCGGATAGAACGACGTCGTGACCGTGCCGATCAGACCGATGCGCGAGGTGTTGGCCGCCAGCAACGGGATGAGCGTCATCGGGTCGAGCTTCGGGGCGCCGAAGGAGCTCGAGAGCGAGTACTCCATCGAGGATCCGTAGGCGTCCGGGATGAACGAGCCGTCCTCGATCATCAGGTAGTCGAAGCCGGCGCGCTCGAGGGTGCGCGCGAAATCGACGTACGGGTCGGGATCGGGGAACTGATGTCCACGATCGCTGTGGATGTCGTCCCACGCCTGAGGCTTGTAGGTGAGGAACCAACCGAGATGGAACATAAACGTCTCCTAGTACGCGTGCGGGTCGATGAGCGGGTGCGCGCGTCAGTACGCGAGCAGGTTCTCGCGGAACGTGCTGTGGTCGTACGACGAGCGGATCGCGCCGCGGCGGCGCAGCGCCGGCGAGAGGCCGTCGGCGATCTCGGTGATGTTGCGTCGGGTCACCGGCATCGCGATGAGGTACCCGTCGCCGCCCGCGTACTCCATGTGCTCATCCATCTCCTGGGCGACCGACGCCGCGGTGCCGACCAGTCGCACCGACTCCTGCGTGCGGCGGTTCAGAATCGCCTCGCGGATCGTGGCACCGGATCGGGCGAAGTCGGCCATCGTGCTCTGGTGGCCCTGGTTCCCCGACATGTCGGGGAAGGGGGCGTCGATGTCGTACTTGGACCAGTCGGTACTGGTGATGTAGGAGAAGCCGGCGAGTTGCGCGTCGATGTTCTCCGCGAACCCGCGACGCGCCGCCGCGTCGCGCTCCTCGGCGTCGGCCATCGTCTCGCCGATCACCGGGCTGACCAGGAAGAGCACCTTGATGCTCTTCGGGTCGCGCCCGGCGGCGATGGCGCGGCGGCTGACGTCGTCGCGGTACTCCTTCATCTCCTCGGCCCCGCGGGCGGCGGCGATGATGGTGTCGGCGTTGCGCGAGCCGAAGTCGCGACCGGAGGGCGATCCGCCCGCCTGGCAGAGGATGGGGCGACCCTGCGGACCGGGCACCGTGTTCAGCGGGCCGCGGGAGCGGTAGTAGGTGCCTTCGTAGTCGATGGGGCGCACCTTGGTGTGATCGGCGAAGGTATTGGTCGCCTCATCCATGATGACCGCATCCGCATCCCACGAGTCCCAGAGTCGGGTGACGATGTCGACCCACTCGTTGGCGCGCAGGTAGCGCTCCTCGTGCGGGATGAGCTCGCTGATGCCGTAGTTCTGCATCGCGGAGGCGTTGCTCGAGGTGACCAGGTTCATCCCCACCCGCCCCTTGGTCACGGTGTCGAGACTCGACATCACCCGAGCGGCCATGAACGGGTGGTAGAACGTGGTCGAGATCGTGGCGATGACGCCGATGTGCTGCGTCGCGTTCGTGATGTAAGGGATGAGCGGCAGCGGGTCGAACCGCACGTGTCCGCCCTTCTTCACGCTCGCCTCGAAAGTGCCGCGGTGGTTGTCGGGCAGAACGGAGGAGTCCTCCAACATCATGTAATCGAAGCCGGCACGCTCCAGCGAGGTGGCCATGTCGATGAACAGCTGCGGCCGTCCGACGTCGCTGGACACGTTTCCGGTCCACGGACCGTTCCAGCCGTAGACACCGAAACCGGTGCCCAGAAACCAACCCATATGGAACATTGACGTCACTTCCCATCGTCGTCGCGGAGCGCGGTACGCAGCGCTCGATGCCAGGGCAGTCAATGGGCGGCGCATTTCTGCCCGGTACCGGCCTCATTACGCCCGCATTACGCTTGCGAGTCGAGTTCCACGAGTCGCCGGAGGCGGCTTAGCGTAGGTGTCGAGAAAGGCCTCGGAAGATGAATTCGCGGGCCCCGACGGCGAACGTCCTCCCAGGTCGCAGCGATCCGGAGCAGCCATGTCCTTCCTCTACAACGAGCAGCGAGCCTCAGAGTTCCAGCGCCGACGCGCTCTGAACCAGAGAACACTGCACACCTCGACGAGGCGCACGTACGAGCAGCTGCGCAGCGTGATCCGCACCGGTCTGGCGATGCGTTCCGGCCACCTGCAGGAGCTCACCATCTCGCAGGACTTCGGCGCCTCGCGCAACTCGGTGCGGCTGGCCCTCGCCATGCTCGTCGAGGATGGACTCATCACCCGCGCCCCCCGCCGCGGGACGGTCCTCACCAACCACATCGTGCATTTCTCGATTCCGCACATCCCTCCGCGCGACTATTCGCCCTCCCCCGGTCAGCAGCCCGACGGACTCGAAGTCGTGTCGCTGCAGGACGGCGTGATCCCCACCCCCGCGGTCATCCGTACGCTGCTCGATACCGACGCCGAACTCGTTCTCACCTACGTGCAGCTCGGCTTCGACGGCGAGCACCCCGTCTTCCAACGCACGGGAGTGGTGCCGCTGCACGTGGACCCCGATGAGTTCTTCGAGCGCCTGCACTCGCTCATCGGCGTCTCCACCCCCGATCGCAAGCTGCCGGCCGAGCAGTTCATGGCCGCGCGTGATGAGGACTTCCTCGACGAGTTCGTCACGCTGTTCGGCACCTCTTTCGGATCCACGCACAACAGGGTCGAGGCGCTGGAAGCGGACGATCAGACGGCGCGAGTGCTTCAGATCGAGCCGGGAGCCCCCGTACTGGTGCGTCAGCAGTTCACGCTCGACGCGGACGATCGGGTGCGGGAGTACACCTTCACTCACTTCCGCGGCGACAGGACGACCCTCGCCGACACCCGGAGCGTGGGCGCGCCGACCTCGTCCTCCCCCGCGAGCTCAGCCTCCCCCGCGAGCTCAGCCCCCACCGCAAGCACAGCCCCCACCGCAAGCACAGTCCCCCCTGCAAGCACAGCCCCCACTGCAAGCACAGAGGAGGCGGCACGATGACGGATGCGCGACCCGGCCCCGATCGGTGGATCGGACGGCGCGACCACGATCTGATGTCCAGCATGCGGATGGAGGATGAGGATGAGAGCGCGGAGCCGACGTCGACGTGGTTCCCGACCCCGTCCGTCGTCTCGGTACCGGTCGACGACCATCCGGAGGCCCGCATCCCGGGAATCGTCCTGACGCTCGTGGAGCACGCGATCGTGCCCGCCTCCCCACTCGTGCGCGCGCGGATGGGGATCGAGGACGAATCAGTGGGCATGATAGAGCAGATCGGGTTGCTCGAGGATCGCCCGCTCTTCGTGCGGATCACGTACCGACGCAGCGCCGACCTGCCCGAAGTCATCCGGCTCGAGGGTCGGCTGGCCGCCGCGGGCGGCGCGCCGACGGTCGCCACCTTCGCCGACCGGTACGGCAGACCGGCAGGCCGCGCCCTCACCGCCATCGAAGCGGTCCGGGCGGACAAGCGCACGGCGACGGCGATGAACGTCCGCCAGGGCGCGCCGATGCTCGCCCGCGAACTCGTCCTCGAGGACGTGGACGGAAACGTTCGCGAGCTGAGTTTCACGCAGTTCCGTAGCGACTGGGTCGCCATCGAAGACGAGTGACGCGGTTGTGTCGCGCCCTCGAAGCCGTCTTTTCGCGTCGCGCAAGGGAAGCGAAATCCTTCGGTAACACGGGGAGTCCGGTTCGGTAACACATGTCGGACACCATCGAGATCAACAACCGGAACGGCCGGCTCGAGTGCCTCGACAGAGGCGAACCGGGCCCGCTGCGAAGAGCGGGCCGCATCGATGCCCAGCTCTCCAGCACACCTCACCACTCTTCCTCACCACACCCGGCGCCAGCGCGGGTGTGCCCGAAATCGGAGTTCCACCGTGCCTTCTTCTCCTCGTTCATCCATTCGGCGACGCGCCTTCGCCGTGACGGCCGCGCTCGGCGCGGCCGCCCTGGCGCTGACCGGATGCTCCTCCCTCGGCCCCACGGCATCGAGCTCCGGCTCCGCGTCGGACACCCTCGTCGAGGTCGTGCCCGAGCTGTCGACGCAGATGAGCTACGACACCAGCTACGCGATCACAACGACGTACTACTCGACGTTCAACATGCTCAACGCCGGTCTGATCCGCAAGGCCTACGTCGAGGGTGAGCAGGAGGGCACCCTCACGCAGAACCAGTACGAATTCGAGGGCGTGCTCGCCGAGGGCTACACCGTGAGCGACGACGGCCTCGTGTACACCTTCACCCTGCGCGACGGCGTGATGAGCGAACAGGGCAACGAGCTGACCGCCGACGACGTGGTGTGGTCCTTCCAGCGCAAGTTCGGGGCGACGACGAGCATCCTGCCCTACATCGGCAAGCCCGGACTCATCAGCGCCGACCAGTTCGTGGCGCTCGACGACTCGACGGTGCAGCTCACCCTGTCCAACGCGGCCTACGGCTTCACCGTGCTGTCGGTGCTCGCCGGAGCGTCGGGCAGCATCTACGACGCCGACTTCTTGAAGGAGAACATCTCGGCGGAGGACCCCTGGGCGACGCAGTTCAGCTCGGGGCGATACGACTTCGGTTACGGCCCGTACCGAGTCGAGAGCGTGGATCCCGGCAGCGAGATGGTCTTCGCGGCGAACGAGGACTTCGCGCTCGGCGAGCCCGAGATCGCGCGCGTCATCCAGCGGGTGGTGCCCGATGCCGGCAACCGCGCGCAGGCGCTGAAGTCGGGCGATGCGGACATCGCGCTGGGACTCTCGCCCAGCGACCAGAAGGACCTGGCGACGGATGAGAACGTGCTGGTGCCGTCGAAGCCGCGCAACGGCTACCTGATGCTCTCCCTGAACACGTCGCTGGAGCCGTTCTCCGACCTCGCCGTGCGCAAGGCGTTCGCCCTCGCGATCGACTACGACCAGATCATCGACGGCGTGTACCAGGGCCGCGCGGTGAAGAACAACACCATGCTGCCCAGCGACGCCCCCGGCTACGACGGCGAAGGCCTGCCCGATTGGGAGTACGACCCCGCCGCGGCGAAGGCGAGCCTCGAGGCGGCGGGCTACACGAGCGCGATCCCGCTGACGTTGTCCGTCTCCTCCGACGACCAGACGCTCAGCGACTCCGCCGTCGCCATTGCGAGCGCCGCCGCGGATGCGGGCTTCGACATCACCGTGGAGTCCGTGCCCGCCACGCAGTTGCAGGAGAAGGCGGGAACGGGCGCCACGCAGCTCGTGCTCTCCAAGAGCGAGTCGGTCACCCTCTCGCCGCCCTACATGCTCGGCCTGCTGACGACCCCCGGTTCCTCCTCCAACTACGCCCGCTGGTCGGACCCGACGTTCCAGGAACTGGTCACCGCCGGATCCGCGTTCACCGATCCGCTGAGCGATGAGGCCGGAGTCGCCTGGAACGCCGCGGAGAGCTACTGGCTCGGCGAGCAGGTGCCGAACATCTTCATCGGTCAGACCAACGAGGACTCGGCCGTCCGGGCCGACCTCACCGGCTGGACCTGGCGCACCGACCACGCGGTCGACGTGTCGGTGATGAGCGCGGCCGAATAGGCCGCACGGGCCGCGCGCAGTTCTCGGAGCCGCGCGCGGCCCGTCTCCCGTGCACAGGGAGAACGCAGCACGACGACACGGACGCACCCACCGTCATCCCACCCCGGTGCAGACGAAAAGAGGACACCATGGCCATTGAACTCCGCCAGGCGGCACCCGCCCCATTGGTCGACGTCGCGAACCTGACCATTCGCTACCCGGGGACGACGACCCCGGCGGTCGACCGTGTGACGCTGACCGTCGCACCGGGCGAGACCGTCGCCATCGTCGGAGAGTCGGGCTCGGGCAAATCGACTCTGGCTCGCGCGATCGCCGGCCTCATCACCGACCCGGCCACCCTCGTCGAGTCGACCTCGCTGCGCTTCGACGGGGTTCCGATCGGCCGCGACGAGGGCGCCGTGCTTCCCGAGCACGTGCCCGGCATCAGCATGATGTTCCAAGACGCGAGCACCTCCCTCGACGCCCTGTGGACCGTCGGCGACCAGTTGGTCGCCGTGCTGCGCGACTCCGTCCGCATGACGAAGCGGGCGGCTCGTGCCGAGGCCCGGGAATGGCTCCACCGCGTCGGCCTCACCGACGACGAAAGGGTGCTCCGGGCCCGCCCCTACGAGCTCTCCGGCGGGATGCGGCAGCGGGTCATGCTCGCGATCGCCCTCGCGTCGAAGCCGAGGCTCCTGATCGCGGATGAGCCGACAAGCGCCCTCGACGCGTCGTTGTCCCGGCTCTCCATGCAGCTGATGACCGAGCTCGGCCGCGAACTCGGCACGGCGCTGCTGATCGTCAGCCACGACATCGCGATGTGCACCGAGTTCTCCGACCGCATCGCGGTGATGTACCGCGGCAGCATCGTCGACGGTGGGCCGTCGTCGTCCTTCGCGCGAACCGCGGTGCATCCGTACGCGCGGGGGCTGCTGGCATGCGTGCCCACCTTCGAGCACCTCGAAGACGATCGACTGCCCACGCTCGATGAGTACCTGCAGGACGCGCAGCTGCGCGGCGGACGCAGCGAGGCCGCGGCATGAGCGCCGGACTCGTGCTCGACGGGGTCGTCAAACGCTTCGGTTCGACCCGACACCCGCACACCGCCGTCGACGGCATCACCGACCACTTCGCCCCCGGGAGCACCGTCGGCGTCATCGGCCAGTCCGGATCGGGCAAGTCGACCCTCGGGCGGATGCTCTGCGGACTCGAGACCGCCAGCGCCGGCACCATCACGTGGAACGGGCAGGACGTCGCCGACATCCGCCGATCACGCGGCGCGCTGCTGCAGTTCCGACGCGAGCTGCAGATGATCGGACAGGACACCACCTCCTCCTTCGATCCGCGTCGCTCCCTGCGCGAATCGATCATGTTCCCCGCCATGCACCTGCTCGACCTGACAGCGGCGGAGGCCTGGGAACGCACCGACGAGATGCTGCGCATGCTCGGCCTCGAGCCCTCGATGGCCGACCGCCCGCCGGAGTCCGTCTCGGGCGGGCAGCGTCAGCGCTTCTCGATCGCCCGCGCCCTGATCGTCGAACCGTCGATGCTCATCTGCGACGAGGTCGTCTCGGCGCTGGACGTGTCGGTACAGGGCAGCATCCTGAACTTCCTCAAGCAGTACGTGCGTGATCGCGGCGCCGGGATCGTCTTCATCTCGCACGGGCTACCGGCGACCGCCTTCATCTCCGATGAGCTGCGGGTGATGTACCAGGGCCGGTTCGTCGAGCAGGGTCCGACCCGCGACGTCGTCGGCTCGCCGCGCGACGCCTACACCCGCGAGCTGCTCGCCGGCTACAACGACACTGCGGCCGCTCCGGTCGCCGCCGGCGCTGCCGCCGCCTCCGCATCCGCCACGACCACCCGGGAGGCCCACCGTGCGTGACCGACTTCTCCGCCAACGCTGGTGGCTCACCCGCATCGCTCTGCTGCCCCTGCACCTCGCGGCCTTCACCCTCGTCACCTTCGTGCTGCTGCGGCTGGTGCCCGGCGATCCGATCACCTCGGTGCTCGGCCCGAACTACACGCAGGAGGCCTACGACTCGATGCAGAAGAGCCTCGGGCTCGACGGCTCGGTCTGGCAGCAGCTCGGCGCCTACTTCGGTGGACTGTTCCAGCTGCAGCTGGGCACGTCGATCCAGTCGGGCGCGAACGTCGCGACGGAGGTGTTCGAGCTCCTGCCGGGCACGATCGAACTGGCCGTCCAGGGGCTCGTCGCGACGATCATCGTCTCGATCGTCCTCGGCCACTTCGCGGTGTTCCACCCGCGCACCCGACTCGCGAAAGCGGTGACGGCGTACGCCCGCGCCGCGGGAGCCCTGCCCGAGTTCGTTCTCGCGGTGGGCAGCCTCTTCCTCTTCTACACCGTGCTGCACTGGGCTCCGGCTCCGCTCGGCCGGCTGTCGACCGACCTGCCGCAGGAGGTGACGATCACGGGATTCCCCTTCCTCGACACCATCATCCAGGCGTACTGGCCGGGCACGCTCTCGATGGCGGCGCACCTGCTCATTCCGATCCTCGTGCTCACGGCTGCGCAGTCGGCGGTCGTCATCCGTATCCTCGTTTCGAGCCTGCAGACTTCGCTCGAGGATCCCGCCACCCTCTTCCGGCTCTCGACCGGCGCGAGCCGGCGCACCGTGATGCTCAGCGTCTACCGCCGAGCCGCGCCGCCGGTGGTGACGATGCTCGGCCAGATGTTCGGGTATCTCGTCGGCGGCGCGATCGTGCTCGAGACGCTCTTCGGCTTCCCCGGGGTGGGCCAGTACGCCGTCAAGGCGGTGCAGACCAACGACTACCCCGCGATGCAGGGCTTCCTTCTGGTCATCGCCGGAATCACCCTCGTCGTCTATCTGCTCGTCGACCTCGTCACGATGCTCATCGATCCCCGGCGTCGGCCGGGAGGAACAGGAGAGGCCGCATGACCGCGACGACTCGCCAGCAGGCCCATTCCCGCGGTGCCGCCGGCGCCGACGGCGCCACCAGCTCGGCCGGAACCGCGCCCCGGAGAGCGGGACGTCGGGCATCCGTCGGCCGCTTGCCGCGGCGACGTATCCGCGTCGCGCCGCTGCTACCCGCCGCGATCATCGTGCTCGTCGCGATCATCGGACCGTTCTTCGTTCCCTACGCTCCCGACAGGGTCACCGGGCCGGCGTCCGCCGCACCGTCGCTCGAGCACTTCTTCGGCACCGACAGCGCCGGACTCGACATCTTCTCTCGTGTGATCTGGGGAACGCGCTACGACCTCACGATCGCGATCGCGGCAGCGCTGCTGTGCACCGTGATGGGTATCGCCGCCGGGCTCCTGCTGGGCAGCAACGAGCACGCTCGAGGCCTTCCCGGCCTCGCCGCCCGCGCCGGAACGCGCACCTTCGACCTGCTGCAGGCGGTACCCGGGCTCTTGATCGGTCTGGTCGTCGTGTCGTTCTTCGGCGCGACCATCCCGTCTCTCACCGTCGCGATGGCGCTGGTGCTGGCACCCGTACAGATGCGCCTGGTGCGCGTCGAGGTCCTCCGCGTTCGCGGCGAGGCCTACCTGGACGCGGCGCGGATGTCGGGGCAGAGCGAGTCGCACCTCCTGGTGCGGCACGTCCTGCCGAACTCGATCTGGGCGGCGCTGGAGAACATGGCGTACCTGTTCGCGACCAGCATCCTGCTGACCGCCTCGCTCGGCTTCGTCGGGGTCGGCCTGCGACCGCCGACACCGGAGTGGGGCACCATGCTCTCCAGCGGCACGGCTGATGCGCTGAGCGGACGCTGGTGGGCGGCAGCCTTCCCCGCGGCGGCCATCATGGTGACGGTGTGGGCGTTCGCGAAGGCCTCGCACGCCCTCTTCGGCCGGTTGCCCGCCTCGGTGTCCGCAGCAGCGAGCGCCTCCGCGACGACGGAGTCGACGACGTCTCCGGCCGCATAGGGAGCCTGGGCGGCTGGGCGGCTGGGCGCCTGGGCGCCTGGGCGCCACCCCGGCATCGGATCGCGCGCCGTTCTCGCTGGTGGCGTCCCGTGCAGTGAAGGATGGGTGCCGCCGAGCCCGGCCTCGACGACCGTGCCGACGTCGTCGGCCGGCGGCACCACGGGAGGCCTCGCCTCGACCGGCGTCGAGGTCGGCTGGCTCGCCGCAGCCGCGCCGACTAATCGCCCGATCGGGGGCCGTCACCGCCCGGTGACGGCCCCCTCGTGTACGAAACGAAGGATCCCACCCGACCTCACCCATCCCGCCGACCGCGATCCGCCTGTTTCCGGGGGTCGAAACCGGTGCCCGAACGGCTCATCCTTCGTTTCACACACGAACTTCGCGGCACCCTCCCGCAGCTCCCGCGCGTGAAATCTGCACCACCTCACGTCACCGGGCCGTCACCGCGAGGTGACTGCCCCTTCGTGTATGAAACGAAGGATCCCAGCCGACCCCACCGCGTTTCACCGGGCGCGATCCGCGTATTTCCGGGCCCTTAATCCAGTGCCCGAGCGGCTCATCCTTCGTTTCATACACCGACGCCCCAGCACCTCATCACTCGGCACCATCCCGCAGCTCCCGCGCGTGATACCGGAGCACGACGTTCTCGCGGATCGCGTCCCGATACAGTCCCCGTCGCCGAATACCGGATCATGGTGGAACCGGAGTGTCGAGTACCGGTGACGGGCCGTCGCCGTGTCACGCTCACGGTCCTTCGCGAAGTCGTGCGTGGCTCGGCCGTCCAGTTCCACGATCAGGGAGGATCAGCAGATCGACGACCCCGCCCCCGGGAATCTGTACCCAGCGCTTGACGCTGTGTCCGCATCGCTCCAAGCCGTATGCGGCGAAGCTCTCCAGACCGCTCTTCGAGGAGGGAGCGGCCCGGGATGCCGGTGATCGGTCTCGACCGATCCGCACCGCCCGATCCCCGCAGGCGCGGACGGTTTCGACGGCCTCGTCCGCCCCAGCTTCTGCACTCTCTCCATATCGACTGCGCGCCAGCCAGCGCGACGCCCGAACCCGTGAACAATGCGGTCCAGGGCACCTCGCCCGCCGCTGCACTCTCAGGAGGTGCCGATCGAGTGCACAGCTGTCGCAACGACGAAGCTCCGCCGCCCGAAGGCGGCGGAGCTCAACCCGAGCAGAACCCGATCAGAAGGCGAACAGGTTCTCGCGGAACGTGTCGAATTCGTAGCCGTCGCGGATGAGCCCACGGCGGCGCAGCTCCGGCGCGAGTCCGTCGCAGACCTCGGTGATGTTCTTGCGCGTCACCGGCAGCGCGATCAGGAATCCATCGCCACCGGCTTCCTGCATGACCTCATCCATCTTGGCGGCGACCGTGGCCGGCGAACCCCAGATGTCGACCGACTCGGTGCCCCGGCGCTGGCCGACGAGCGCTTCGCGCAGCGTCTTCCCGCTGGCGGCCCGGATGAAGTCGTTCACCACGCTCTGGTGCCCGTTGTGCTGGCCGGTGATATCCGGGATCGGCGCGTCGAGATCGAACTTCGACCAGTCCAGTCCGGAGATGTAGGACATCCGCATCAGGGCCGCATCCGTCGCGCCGGCCGCCTGCGCATCGCGGCGGCGGCGGCGGTCGTCGGCCTCCTCGTCGGTGTCGGCGAGGATCGGGTCGACCAGGAACAGGATCTTGACCTGCGACGGATCACGTCCCTCCATGATCATCCGAGCGTGGATGTCTTCGCGGTAGCGGCGCATCGCTTCCGGGCCGTCGACCGACGCAAGAATCGTGTCCGCGTGCTTGGCTCCGAACGCCATCCCCGCAGGCGAGCCGCCGGCCTGGCAGATCACCGGATGATGCTGCGGCGACGGGACGGTGTTGAGGGGCCCGCGGGTGCGATAGAAGTCGCCGACGAAGTCGGCGTGGCGCACCTTGGTCGGGTCCGCGAAGGTGTTGTTCGCCTCGTCGAGCACGAGCGCGTCGCGATCCCAGGTGTCCCACAACGATTTGACGGCCCGCACCCACTCGTCGGCCATGACGTAGCGCTGATCATGCTCGAAGTGCTTGTCGTAGCCGTAGTTCTGCGCAGCGGCGTCGGGCGACGCGGTGACCAGGTTCACCCCGACACGACCGTTGGTGAGGTGATCGAGGGTGTTGAGCAGGCGCGCGGCGAGGAAGGGCGGGTAGAACGTCGTCGCGGCCGTCGCGATGATGCCGAGCTTGGAGGTGCGCTCCGCGAGCAGCGGGATCAGCGGCATCGGGTCCATCCGCACGATGCCGGCGCGCAGCGACTCGTCGAGCGTGCCGCGGTACGTGTCGGGAATGACGGAGGAGTCCTCCATCATCATGTAGTCGAAACCTGCGCGCTCCAGCGACGTCGCCATGTCGATGAAGAGCTGCGGATTGGCGATGTCCTTTCCTGCGTTGCCGGACCACTGCTTGTTCCATCCGTAGGAGCCGAAGCCCATACCGAGGAACCAACCCATGTGGAACACGATGGTGCCTTTCTCGTCGGCGGACGGTTGCGGCAGCGACTGGATGCGACGCCGGAATGGTCCGATCGGTGGTTCACGACCCGGGATCGTTTCCGGGGGTGCTGAGCCGGAACGTCTGCTCCGGCTCGACGCCCGGCGGCCGGAGCCGACGAGGTCTGCGAGGAGTGGGCCGGTGCATCCGACTTCGCCTCAGGAGTAGTCGACCGGCGGCGCATTTCTACGCGGTGCCGCCGACGTCACCGGGACATTACGCCGGGGACGATCACGGCGGGCGCGGCAATGATCCCGTCTCGTCACGAGACGGCGCTCTCGCGGACGTCGCCCGCTGACGGCTCGATGGCCGAATGGCCGAATGGCCGAATGGCGCAGCAGACCGCCGTTCGGCCGAGCCGACCTGGCCGACCGAGAACTCCGTGTCGGCCGCTCCTAGGGTCGGTGGTAGTCGGCGTCGGCGACGTGCTCGAGCCAGGTGGTCGTCGCGGCAGGGTCGTCGGCGTTCTCGAGCATCGCGAGGTGCTGCATGTAGTCCTCGGGCGTCGCGCCGTGCCAGTGCTCTTCGCCCGGCGGGCAGTAGATGGTCTGACCGGCGTGGGCCTCGAGGATGGTGCCGTCGCGGGTGCCGATCAGGGCCACGCCATCGGTGATGTGCAGGGTCTGGCCGCGGGCGTGCGAGTGCCACGCCGTGCGCGCCCCGGGGGTGAAGCGGACCGCGGCGACGACCATCCGCTGGCTGGCTTCCTGCGGTGCAGCGATGACATCCAGCCAGACGTCGCCGGTGAACTGCGCCGCCGGGTTCTTCACGGTTGGGGCCTTGGGGATGACCTTCATCGGATTCCTTTCGAAACATATCAACGGGTGTCGGTCGGTTCGGATGCACCGGCGCCGCCCGGCGCATCCTCGCGGGTGGTCGCGGCGCGACGCGAGGTCGAGAAGCCGCACCTCGTCCCGGTTCTCCGTGACCGCCACGCTACGTCGGCACGACCGAGCGCGGGATGCACTGCCAGTACACCTCACCTCGCGGCGCCCGACCCCGTCGCGTCGTGGCCGGCCGGGCCGCAGGTCGAGACGTGCCCCAGCAGTGACTCCCTCCGGCCCGCCGGGTCACGCTTGACTGTTCCGAGGGCTGAATGCTGCAGCCGCATCCTGATCAGGAGCTACCGCCATGAACCGTCGCATGACCTTCCTCTTCGCCGTGGCCGGAGGTGTCGCCGTCGGCAACCTCTATTGGGCGCAGCCTCTGCTCGACTTCATCGCGACGGATCTGCGAACGGACACCGGTTCGGCCGGCTGGTTGGTGACGGCGACCCAACTGGGTTACGCGCTCGGGGTGTTGCTCTTCGTGCCGCTCGGCGACGTGCTGAACCGTCGTCTGCTGATTCCGGTCGCGATGCTGTGCGCATCGCTCGCTCTCCTCGCCAGCGCGCTCGCGCCCACATTCGGCGTCCTCGTCGCGACCCTCGCCCTGGTCGGATTCACGACCGTGGCCGGACAGATCCTGGCGCCGCTCGCCGGCGACCTCGCCGATGACGCCACCCGCGGCCGTGTCGTCGGATCCGTCGTTTCCGGGATCCTCACCGGCATCCTCGTCTCCCGCACCGTGAGCGGACTCATCGCGGGTGTCGCCGGTTGGCGCGCCGTGTACGTCGTTGCGGCGATACTCGGGGTGATCCTGGCGGTGCTGCTGTGGCGGACGGTACCCACGCTCCCGCCACGCACCCGCCTCGCCTACCCGGCGCTGATCGGCTCCGTGTTCACCATCGTCCGGCGCGAGCGCGCCGTCCGCTGGCATCTCGTTCTCGGTGGAACGTCGTTCGGAGTGTTCACGATGTTCTGGACGTCTCTGACGTTCCTGCTCAGCGCTCCGCCGTTCGCGTTCGACGTGGAGCTGATCGGACTCTTCGGACTGATCGGGCTCGCCGGAGCAGTCGCCGCCCAGCGCGCCGGTCTCCTGCACGACCGCGGCCTGGCGATTCCGGCGATCGGAGTCGCGTGGGCGCTCGTACTCGCGTCGTTCGTGATCGGTGGGCTCGGCGCCGGCTCGATCGTCGCGATCATCGTGGCGATCCTTGTGCTCGACGTCGCGATCCAGGGCCACAACATCATCGTCCAGTCGCGGATGTTCCAGATCGATCCGTCTGCGCGCAGCCGACTCAACACCGCGTTCGTCACGAACAACTTCATCTGGGGCGCGGCCGGATCAGCGCTCGCGTCCGTGCTCTGGAGCGCCGGCGGGTGGAGCGCGGTCAGCGTCGCCGGCGCGGTACTGTCGGGGTTCGCGCTCACGGTCTGGCTCATCGGTCGACACGGCGGGCTGGTCGCCGAACGGGCATCGTCGTCATCCGAGCGGTGAACCCCGCTCCGGACCATCCGGATGCGCGACGCGCTTCTGCACGACCCGGCGCGGGTGTCGTCGTATCCGGGCCCCATCAACGGGAAAGAGGAATCGATCATGTCGCTGAAAGTGCTGTTCATCGGTGGGACCGGGATCATCAGTTCGGCGTGCTCGCGCCGAGCCGTGCAGCAGGGATTCGAGGTGACGGTCCTCAACCGTGGCCGATCGGGGTCGCGCCCGGTTCCGGCCGGCGTGCGCGTGCTGCAGGCCGATGTTCGAGACCTCGCCTCCGTTCGCGCGGCTCTCGGAGACGAGGAGTTCGATGTGGTGGTCGACTTCGTCGCCTTCACTCCGGAACACGTCCAGCAGGACATCGACCTGTTCGCGGGCCGTACGGGTCAGTACATCTTCGTCAGCTCCGCATCCGCCTATCAGACCCCGCCGACCCGCGTCCCGGTGACCGAGTCGACACCGCTGCGGAACCCCTTCTGGCCGTACTCGCAGCAGAAGATCGCGTGCGAGGACCTCCTCGTGCAGGAGTATCGCCGCAGCGGCTTTCCGATGACGATCGTGCGTCCGTCGCACACCTACGATCAGACGTTGCTGCCTTTCGACGGTGGTTGGACGGTCGTCGACCGGATGCGTCGCGGTCTCGAGGTCGTGGTGCCTGGCGACGGCACCTCGCTCTGGACGATCACGCACAGCAGCGATGTCGCCGTCGGCTTCGTCGGCCTGTTCGGCGCGGAGGCCGCGATCGGCGAGGCGTTCCACATCACCGGGGATGAGGCGCCGACGTGGAATCGGATCTACCAGGACTTCGCCCGCGCGGCCGGTGTCGAAGCGCGTCTGGTGCACGTGACCTCCGACGCGATCGCGGCAGCCGACCCCGAGCTCGGAGCGGGTCTGCTCGGGGACAAAGCCCATTCGATGGTGTTCGACAACTCGAAGATCCGCAGCATCGTGCCGCACTTCGCCGCCGCAGTACCCTTCGCCGTGGGGGCCGGCGAGGTGGTCGCCTGGCACGACGCCGACCCGGCACGCCAACAGGTCGATGACCGGATGAACAGGCTGTTCGACTCACTGATCGAGACCTACCGGCCCCGGCCGCTCACGGTGTCGTGAGCCCGCTCACGGCGCGCGGTGCGCCGACGGTTCAGAGGTCGAAGACCTCTTTGGCGACCGCGACCGCGCTCATCGCTTTGGGCCAGCCGGCGTAGAACGCGAGGTGGGTGATGGCCTCGAGCAGTTCCGTCTCGGTGACGCCGTTCTCCTTCGCTCGACCGAGGTGGAACCGCAACTGCGAGGAATCGCCGCCGGCGATCAGCACGGCGACGGTGATCAAGCTGCGGTCTCGTGCGGCAAGGCCCAGCCGATTCCAGACGTCCGCGAACAGGACGTCGTCGGTCAATTCGGCCAGCTTCGGGGCGACGTCTCCGATGCTTCTTCTGCCGCCGCCGATCTGCTCGGGCTGGGTCATGGGGGGCTCCTTCTCCGTTCGATTGCTGATGTCTTTTCGACGCTACCCGCGCCGACCGAGAGGAGGGGTACCTCATCAGGGCATCCCGGCCGCACTCGTGCCGCCGTAGCGTTGACTCAGCCGACCGCCCGACGAACGCGGACGATGCGAATCGCGCGGCAGCTGGATCGAGGGAGAGCACGATGTCTGAGCGTGAACACGTCACCGCCACGAGCCGTCAGGCGGTTGCGCCGCCGGCAGTGGCTTTCGGCGCGGAGGCGTTCGCTGCGCAGGACACCACGACGCTGCGCTGGCTCGGAATGGCCGGATTTCTGCTGAATGCCCGCGGAACGATCCTCCTGATCGACCCTGTCCTGCACGGATTCGACATGCCCCTGCTCATCGAGGTGCCCATCAAAGCGTCCGACGTGCCGCGCGTCGATGCACTGCTCGTCACACACGCGGACAACGACCACTTCAGCATTCCCACGAGCACCGAATTGGTCCCGGTCACCGCGGCGTACCACTCCACGCAGTACGTCGCCTCGGTGATGAGCGAGAACGGGATCCCCGGTACCGGGCACGACATCGGCGACACTTTCACCGTCGGCGAGCACGTACAGATCGATGTGCTGCCAGCCGATCACGCCTGGCAGAACGACTTCCCCGGCGCCGCCGATCGCGTGTTCCAGGACGAGGACAGCTGCGGCTTCTGGATCCAGACACCCGACGGCACCGTGTGGGCCCCGGGCGACTCCCGCCTGATCCGCGAACACCACCTCGCCATGCCGGCGCCGGACGTGCTGATCTTCGACTTCTCCGACAGCGAATGGCACTTCGGCTTCGAGGGTGCCATCGACATGGCGAACGCGTACCCCGACGCGGACCTGGTCCTGCACCATTGGGGCTCGGTCGACTCGCCCGACTTCGCGCCTTTCAACGGCGACCCCGCCCGACTCTGGTCGCGAATCGTCAACCCGTCGCGGATCCGCGTGGTCGCGCCCGGCGAAGCGTTCGCCGTCCGACCCCGCCGATAGCGGTCGAGCCGCGCCGCCTCGAAAAACGCAAGCGGAGCCGGTAACACCCGCGCCGTGATGGACATGTACCAGGTATGAGCCCACCTCCGAAGACCAGAGCGCAACTCTTCTCCGAGCTGTACGAACGCGAGTATCTCGACATCGTCCGCTTCCTGCGCCGCCGTGCGCATCCGGAGCGAGCCGACGACCTCGCGCATGAAGCGTTTCTGGTCGCGTGGCGACGCTTCGACTCGCTCCCGCCGCATCCGAACGAGGCACGTGCCTGGCTCTTCACCATCGCCCGCAACTGCCTTCTCAACGAACGGCGCGGCCAGGATCGCCACGACGCTCTGATCGTGCGGATCGGTGCGGCAGCCGAGCTCACGTCCGCCGCCTCCGACGAGGAGGTCGCCGCCCGCTTGGACCTCGCGGCCGCCTGGGAGCGGCTGTCACCGCCGCAGCAGGAAGCCATCGCCCTCACGGCATGGGAGGGACTGACCGCGATTCAGGCCGCGCGCGTCACCGGATCGAGCCCGGTCGCGTTCCGGGTGCGGTTGCACCGCGCCCGCGCGGCACTGCGCGGACATCTCACGGCACCGTCACCCCACTCGATCGCTGAACGACCCGCTCTGGAGCAATCATGACGACCACACCCTCGGCACGTCTTCGCGCACTGGATCCCGCCCGCGACGTCACTCTCGATCACGATTCGGAGATCGTCGCGGCCGCCCGGCTTCAGCAGATCCTCGCGACCGACCCCACCGACGCGACCGACCCCACGGAGCACAACACGGCGCCGGCGGCTCGCTCCTGGCGATGGCGGATCGTCCTTCCTCTCGCGGCCGTCGCCACGGCAGCGGGCGTGATTCTCGCCATCCTTCCCGTCGGACCGGATCCCCGCGCCTTCGCATCATGGACGGCGGTCGCCCAGCCGCTCTCCGGCGACGATCTGGCTCTGGCCGGAAGCGCCTGCCGCGCTCAGGCGCCCGCGCCGACATCCGACATCCCGGCCGTCTCCGAGCGACGCGGTGATTGGGTGCTGCTCTTCTACACCGGCACCGTCGAGCGCTCCTGCCTCATCGAGCTGCCTTCAGGCGCCTCCAGTCCGTCTCGCACCATCTCCGGCAGCACCAACGGCGACAGCGGATTCACTCCGCTCGCGACCGAGTACACGCTGGGCGGAATCTCTCAGTTCACCGGCACGCCCACGGATCCGGTACCGCCGGCCGTTTTCACCAGCGGCGAGGTCGGCTCCGACGTCGCCGCGCTGACCATCGTGACGGAGAACGGCGAACGCATCGCGGCGACCGTCACCGGCAACCGCTGGGTCGTGTGGTGGCCCGGCACCGGCCTCTCCGATCCGGGCACGTCATCCGGGCGCGGCGGACCAGAGCCGACCTTCACCGTCGACCTCACCCTCGCGGATGGTTCGATCATCGCGAACGCGCCGCAGTCGTACAACGAGTGACCCGCCGTCCCGCGATCGATGCATCCGGCTCGGAACAGGTGCGCGGGTCGAGCGATGCGTGCACGACGATCGGCGACGTCGCGCCCGAGCTGCGGATGCGCGGGGTCCCGCGGGTCAGGGATCGGAGCCGCAGTCCCGGCGGGTGCCGCCGCGGATTCCGTCGTCAGGTACCGACGGCTTGGGCTGGGTCGATCGTCGCGGCGCGCAGTGCGGGCGGGATGGATGCGACGACGCCGGTGATGGCGCCGATCCCGACCCCGATGCCGATGGTGGTGGGGGCGAGGACCGGGATCCAGTCGCGGGTCGCGCTGATCATGATGACGGTGGTGAGGCCGGCTGCGATTCCGGCGAGACCACCGGCGGTTCCGATGAAGAGTCCCTCGAGGATGAACATCGAGGTCGTCGCGGTTCTGCTTGCGCCGAGGGCTCGCCGGAGGCCGATCTCGGGGACGCGTGTCTGCACGGAGAGGAACATGATGGCGGACGCGGAGACGGTCGCGAGGCCCAGGAGGAGCCAGGAGATTCCTGCGGCCGTCGACACGCAGACGCAGAGTTGCATCCGGACGGTGAGGGCCGAGTCCATTCCCAGGGAAGGAGGACCGGCCCTCGATCGCCGTGCGACTAAGCGGTGATGTTCGGGAGCGCACCCTTCAAACCGGCGTACATCCGAGCGAGGAGGAGCCCGGGATCGACGATGCGCCCTGCGCGGATGAGGGCATCGAGTTCTTCCAGCGGAATCGTCACAGTCGTCACCTGCTCGGCAGGATCCGACACGTCTGCGGCGCCGATGTGCGTGGTTCTGGCCAGGAACAGGTGCGCCGGCCAGGCACTGCGGCCAGGGTTCGGGTAGAACGTGTGCAGGTGCTCGAGCCGTCGAGGAACGAGTCCGGTCTCCTCCTCGCATTCTCGGCGCGCGGCGGCCTCGACCGTCTCCTCACGGTGGCCCGCTCCTCCCGGCAGGTCGTAGATCCACTGGTCGATGGCGTACCGGTACTGCCTGGCGAGGAACACGTTGTGGTCCGCGTCCACGATGAGCACCGCGACAGCGTAGGGGATGCTTTCGTCGACCTCGAAGGTGGACTGCTCGCCGTTGGGAAGCTCGACGGTGTGCTCCGAGATCACGACACGACCGCTGTACGCGACCCGCCGATCGAGCGTCTTCCATCCGCCGGCCGGCGATCGATGAGGGGAGTTCATCCCACCATCTTGTCCCGCCCTCCTCAGGCGTGAACGGAACCGGCGCTCGTGTTTCGGTGTCGGTGGTGCGTGCCACCATCGGGCAACGTCATCGACCCGAGAAGGAGCCACCGTGTGCACGTCGGATTTCACCCACAACGGCCACCACTACAGCTGCGTTATGAACGAGCCCGGTTGCACGGCGCACGCCGCCGACAGCATCGACGGCGACATCCTCACCTGGACCGACTGAACCCGGCCGAACCTGCGGGCTCGCACCCGCGGACGGGGGCGGCAGCGGCGTCTGGCGTCCTGCCTACGGACGGTCGCGGGGTCGGGGAAGACTGCCGTGCGTGATGAGCGACTCGTAGACGCTCTCGAACGCGTGAGCGATCTGGACCCCCTGCTCCGGTGTCAATGCGTCGAAGAACACCGAACGAACGAAGTCGATGTGGCCCGGTGAAGCGGCTGCAAGGAGGGTGCGCCCGTCATGGGTGAGAGTCACGTCGGTCACCCGGCGGTCGTCGACATTCGGGCCCACCCGAACGAGACCCTCCCGAGCCAACCGCTGCGCCTGGTGCGACACGCGGCTGCGCTCGGCTCCGATCCGAATGGCCAGGTCGGAGACGGTCAGCGTCTCGCTCGGTTCGCTGGTGAGGGCGACGAGAACGTCGTAGTCGATGAGAGAGATCCCGCTGTCCTCGCGGAGCTGCCGGTTCATCTCGTAACGGAGGCGCAACTGCACTTTCATAAAGGCGTACCAGGCTCGGACCTCATCGTCGGCGAGAAACGCATACGGCGATTCCGGCGGCACGTCGTAGTGATTCACATCCACTCCGACCCGCCTCTCACCCGCAGACACGGCACGCCGGTCGACTCGCACCCATCGGGTTGCGCGCGCGACCGTGTCACGCGTTTCAGCGTACCCCCGGCGGTTCGGCCGGGGCGGCTGCGGGCAGGCCGCCTCAGGCGAAGAGGAACGTGTAGACGTGCGAGATTCGTCCGTCGCGAACGAAGACCGCGTCCGCGCCCCGCGCGACCGGGTCTGCACCCTCGGGGCCGAGAGCCCACCCCAGGTAGTGCAGGTCTCCAGCCGAGTAGATGTCGCCCTCCGTGCGGAACACCAGGCCGGGCGCGCCATCGAGGATCTCCTGCACCTTCGCATCGAGCTCGCTGTACCCGGTCACCTGGCCATCCGGATCCGCCGCGACGACATCCTCGGTGTACGTCCGCCGGATGGCTTCCAGGCGCTTGCCCCGGTCGCGTTCGCCGAACACCTCGAGGAGGTTGGCGTGCATCAGTGTGCTCAGAACCGCGTCGACCATCGAGCTCTCCAACTGTTCATCCTGTTTACGTGAAGTTTCACCCAATG
This sequence comes from Microbacteriaceae bacterium VKM Ac-2855, assembly GCA_013204985.1. Lineage (GTDB taxonomy): Bacteria > Actinomycetota > Actinomycetes > Actinomycetales > Microbacteriaceae > Rathayibacter. Next base: position 109,503 of record JABMLG010000008.1, on the reverse strand, counting down.
TAGGGTGAGGCGCCAACGGCGTCAAGGCGCTCAAGAGCGGCGCATTCAACGAACGGAGTTGAGGACGTTCTGAATCAGCACGAGATGGCCGACCACGTGGAGATCCGCGATCTGATCGCGCGATACGCCCACGTCGGGTGAGACCTACTGCCTGGCCATGCACGTTCTGCACGAGGGCGAGCAGCGCGTATTGCTAACGATGTCGATCCGGTACCTCGACACCTTCGCCCGCACATCCGACGGCTGGTCGATCGCGGATCGGCAACTCATCTTCGACTGGACCGACCGCCGGAGCTCGCACGCCTGACCGACCCTCAGCGCCCACGGGGCGACACCCGGCCGTTCTCCTCGCTCGCGGGTATTGCGTCGAGCATCTCCTCAGAGGAAGATCCCGCGCAGGTCAGCCGCGCGTGGCTTCCGGCCGGCGGCGGCACCGTTTCTGGAGAGGGTTTAGCCATGGTCGAGCGTGCGTTTCATGGGCTCGCCGTCGCGCTGACGGTCACGCTCGCGCTGCTCGGATGCTCCGGCGCCGAGGACTCGAATCCAACACCCGGCACGCAATCGGGTGCGGTGCCCACGCGGCAGCCTTCTTCCGAGGCCACCGTCCTTCCGGATGAGCCGTGGCTGAGTTATCAATCGTCGAATGGAGGTCAGTCCTCGATCCACCTGATCCGCCCGGATGGGTCGGACGACCATGTTCTTCTCGGCGACCCTCCCGGGAGGACAACGCATCCCGATTGGTCACCCGACGGACAACGGCTGGTCTTCACCGTGGATGACAGCGAGCTGTGGACGGTCGAGGCCGACGGAACGGATCTCGAGCGCTTGCCGGTCGACTGCGGCGCGGACTGCTATCTGCTCGACGGTCCCGCCTGGTCGCCCGACGGCACGACGGTCGCTTACACCCACATCGTCCTCCCGGACCAAGGCCTGCCCACAACGACGATCGAAACCGTGGACATCGCCACGGGGGAGGTAACCGTGATCTATACACAGCCCGACCCGCTCCAGCTGACGCTCGAGGTGCGGTGGGCGCCGACCGGCGACGCGGTGGTGTTCGATCTCTTCCGCTACGAGAACGCCGACTCCTCCACGCCCAACGGAACGGCCATCGCCGTCCTCGACCTCGGGGCGGGAACCGCCACTCGGATCACCGACTGGACGATGTTCGCCACCTATCCGGATTGGAGCCCTGACGGAGAATCGATCGTCTTCAGCACCTTCGACCTCGGAGACCGCGACGCCGGTAACAGCAGCAACCCGCTCGCGGCATCCGACCTCTACACCGTGTCCCCCGACGGGTCGGCCCTCGTCCAACTCACCCACAACCCGACCGGCACGGAGCTGATCAGGAACGACACGGCCGGCGGACCGCTGTCGTCTCAACCCACCTGGACGCCGAGGGGAGACGGCATCACCTTCGTGCAGGTCGACGGAGCGACCTGGCCCGGGTGGACGCTGGCGTCGCTGGATCCCGCGAACCCAGAGGTGACCCCGGCCGCCGGTAACGAGTACATCGAGGGCACTCACCCTCGCCTCCGACCCACGGCCTGAATCGCCGGGTGACGCAAGCGCCTCCGTGGAGGCGATCGCGGGCCGGGGTCGACGCGGATACGTCAGTCGGACTTCAGTGAATGTGCGTGGTCCGGCACCTGCAGGAACCGGTCGCGCGCGGGACGCTCGTAGTCGTCGGACACCGGACGAGCCGGGATCTCGATCGGATCCGGTTCCCGGTGCTCGTACGGAACCTGCGAGAGCAGATGCTTGATCGCGTTCAATCGGGAGGCGCGCTTGTCGTCGCTCGCGATCGTCCACCACGGTGCATCGGCGTGATCGGTGGCCTCGAACATCTCGTCCTTGGCCCGTGAGTAGTCCGCCCAGCGAGTGATCGACTGCAGGTCGGTATCGGAGAGCTTCCATCGCCGCATCGGATCCTCCAGACGCGAACGGAAGCGCTGCTCCTGCACGTCGTCCGAGACGGAGAACCAGTACTTGATCAGGATGATCCCGTCCTCGACCAGCATCCGCTCGAAGGTCGGCGTCTGGCGGAGGAACAGCCGGTACTGCTCCGGTGTGCAGTAGCCCATCACCCGCTCGACACCCGCGCGGTTGTACCAGGAGCGATCCATCAGCACGATCTCGCCGCTCGTCGGCAGGCGCTCGATGTACCGCTGGAAGTACCACTGGCCCTTCTCGCGCTCGCTCGGTGTCGGCAACGCGACGACCCGGGCGGAACGCGGATTCAGGTACTGGACGATGCGCTTGATCGCCCCGCCTTTACCCGCCGCATCCCGACCCTCGAAAAGCACCACGACGCGCGCTCCCGTCTCGATGACCCAGCGCTGCATCGTGACGAGTTCGACCTGCAGGCGCTCCAACTCCGCCTCGTACAGCTGCTTCGGAATGCGCTGGATGCGCGATGGCGTAGCGGAATGCGGATGCGACACGGAGAGTCCCAGCTGTCTCCGACGGAGACGATCGATGGTCGCCGCCACGGGCGCGTTCCTGAACCGTACGCTCGTGCCGCCACGGCCCCGACCGGATTGCCAGAACGCCGCGACTCTGCATCCCCAACGGCTGCATCCCTATACGGCGAGCAGATCGCCGCGGCCGTCTGGCACGAGCGGATGGACATCCCGGTGGCATCCGCGGGCACCCAACCCGCCGACACCGTGAACGCGGCAGCCGTCCGCGCCGCGGCCCGCCGCGGAATCACGATTCCAGCGGCGCGACCGCTCAGCATCGACGCGGTCGTGCGCCCGGACGACTTCGTCGTCGCCGTCTGCGATCGAGCCCACGAAGAACTCGCCGGCATCGACGACCTGCACTGGTCGGTCCCGGACCCGGCGAAGTCGGGTACCGAGGACGCTTTCGACGCGGCCGTCGCCGAACTCGACTTCCGTGTCCGCGACTTCTCGAGCCGGACCCTCACCGCGGCCTCCTGATCGAGCACCCGACACGAATCGCAGTCCTCCACGGCGCCGCCGTAGCGGGTTCGACGACGTCCTGACAAGGCCCTCACCCGAATACCTCAATGGTGATTGAGTGGTTTTTCGGCTCCGCGCTCGTTGAGCTGTCTCGCGCCGTGCTCCCCAGGTGCCCGAAAGAAAGGATGTCACCGTGATCGGTCTCGTCATCAGCCTCATCGTCATCGGACTCATCGCCGGCGCCGTCGCACGCCTGGTCGTGCCCGGCAAGCAGAACATCAGCATCCTGATGACGATCGTGCTCGGCATCGTCGGATCCTTCGTCGGCGGCTTCCTCGCCTTCCTGCTCTTCCAGCGCGACCCGATGGACGGTTTCTTCCAGCCCGCCGGGATCATCGGCTCCATCATCGGAGCGATCATCGTCCTTTTCGTCTACACGCGTTTCTCCGGACGCCGCAGCCGCCGCTGAGCCGCACACGAGGTCGTGACACGATGACATCGTCGGGTTCTGGTCGCGAGCGACTGGCTCGCTGGCACGACCGCTTCGTCGTGGAGGAGAGGTATCTCTCCGCCGACGCACGGCGCCATCTGTTCACGACGGCCGGCATCCTGATGCTGGTCGGCGCGGTCGGTTTCGCCGTGATCCTCGGCGGGGTGCTGACGGACTCCGGGTTCCACGACCTGGATGCTCCGGTAGAGCGGTGGTTCGACGCACGGGTGGACCCGAACGTCACGTCATTAATGATCGTGCTCGCCGTCGTGTTCGGGCCCGTCGCACTTCCGCTGGTGATCCTGGTGGTGCTGATCGGTTGGATCGTCGCAGCACGGCATCTCTGGCGGCCACTGCTGCTCGCCGCCGGCATGGTCACCGGAGTCGTCATCGCGTTGGTGCTCGCGCCGATCGTGCAGCACCCGCGGCCGCCGGTGGCGGAGATGCTGTTCGGCGCCGACCGCTCGTTCTCCTTTCCATCGGGTCACGTCCTCGGTACCGCGGATTTCCTGCTCATCACGGCGTATCTGCTGGCCAGTCGCCTGCAGCGCAGCTGGTTCACGACCCTCGCCTTCACCGTGGCGATCGTGATCATCGCCGCACAGATCGTCAGTCGCTTGTACCTGGGTTACCACTGGGTCAGCGACACCACCGCATCCGTGGCCCTGTCGCTGGTCATCGTCGGCGCCGTGATCGTGATCGATGTGCACCGTACCGTTCGAGTCCCCGGCGAGAGCGTGCGGGGCCGATACTCCCAACTGCAGCACGACGGCACCTGATCCCACACTCAGAGGAGCAATCAAATGAACACGCGAACGCAGACCCGACGCGCGGCGAACAGCGTCGGCGACAACCCGATCATCCGAGTGCTCGCACGAATCGGCTTCGCCGCGAGCGCGCTGGTGCACGTCATGCTGGTCGTGCTCGCGATCCGGGTCGCCGTCAACGGGCAGGGGCAGTCGGACCAGTCGGGCGCGTTGGCCGAGATCGCGAAGTTCCCCGGCGGCGTGATCCTCCTGTGGGTCGTGGTCGTCGGTCTGTTCGCTCTCGGTCTCTGGCTGGTCGTGCAGGCCGTGCTCGGTATCGGATCCCACTCCGACAAGCGGTGGGTGCGCAGCCTCATCCCGGCGGGTAAAGCCGTCGCCTACATCGCGCTCGGAGTGACCGCACTGTCCTTCGCGCGCGGGCAGTCCTCGAGCTCGAGCGACTCGACGCAGCAGGCCAGCGCCAACATCCTCGCCCTACCGGGTGGTCCGATCCTCCTCGCGGCCGTCGGCGTCATCGCGGCCGCCATCGGGGGCTACTTCATCTACAAGGGCGGCTCGCGCAAGTTCGTCGAGGACCTCGATGTTCCGACGGGAACAAACGGTCGCGTCGTCATCGCGGCCGGCGTCGTCGGATACATCGCGAAGGGGATCGCGATCGTCGTAGCGGGCATCCTGTTCGTGGTCGCTGCGGTCACGGTCGACCCCGGGAGCGCGACCGGTTTGGACGGAGCACTCAAGGCGCTGGCCACTCTGCCTTTCGGAATCGTCATTCTCTGCGCGGTGGGTGCCGGACTGATCGCGTACGGCCTCTACACCTTCGTCCGCGCGCGTTACGCACGACTCTGATCGCGACGATCGGCGACCCCCGCGCACGACCTCCGCGTCGCCTCTGCGCGATCGCCACCTCATCCACCGCGCATCCTGGGGCCGGATGCTCTCCGCCGCGGCGGGGAGCGGAGCCCACATCACCGTTCCGCGCAAGCGCCAGGTCGTGATCCACACCGCCCCGTCGTGATCCACACCGCCCCTTCGTGACCCCTTGGGCCCTCCAGCGCGATGCGCTGACCTGACCGACGCACGATCATCCGCCCCTGCCACCGAAAGAACCACCGTGAGCCACTCCGACAGAACCTCGACGCACGCGCAGCCACCCGCTCCGCACGTGGCCGTGCCGACGAGCGAATCGAGCTGGATCGTCGTCACCGCCGACCACCAACGCCTCATCGGCTTCGTCTCCGCCGACGACGACTCCAGTTACTCCGCACACGACGACGACGAACTCCGGATCGGCACCTACGCCACGTTCGACGACGCGCTCCGGGCGCTCCACCGCGTCGTACCCTGAGCGCAGCTGCCCGCGTGGCGCGTCCGCCCGGATGTGACGTCGGACTCGACGGGACGTGACCCGGGTGGTCACATCCCGCCCCGAAAAACACCGGGAACGGACGGGACGTGACCACCGGGGCTCCCCGTCCCGCACGGAAGACGCCGGACGGCGACGACACGCGACCCGGGTGGTCGCATCCCGGCCGGAAAACCCCGGAACCGGACGGAACGTGACCACCCGGGCTTCGCCGTATCGTCAGGAAGACGCGGTAAACATGACCATGGACCTGCAGCAGTACGACGTCGCCGTCATCGGGGCCGGGCCCGCCGGAACAGCCGCCGCGTTGCGCGCGGCAGAGCTCGGGGCGAAGGTGGTCGTCCTCGAGGCCGGCCGTGTCGGCGGCACTTGCGTCAACACCGGATGCGTGCCGACCCGGGTCCTCGCCAAGACGGCGCGGATGATCCGCGAGACCCGCACGGCCGACGCGTACGGGATCGCGGTCGATGCTCCGCAGATCGATTGGCCGAAGACCGTCGCTCGGGTTCGGGAGCGGGTGGACCGCGTCCGGTCCATCAAGCGCGAGGCCGAGCGCTTCTCGGCCGCCGGCGTGGTGCTCATCCAGGAGGGTCGCGCTCGGTTCGAGAGCGACGACACGCTCGTGCTCGGCAGCGGCAGGCGGGTCCGCGCGACGTCCATCATCATCTGCGTCGGCGGCCATTCGCGGCGCCTTCCCGTGCCGGGTGCGGAACTCGCGACCGTCCCGGAGGATGTGCTGACGCTGACCGAGCTCCCTCGTCGCGTCGCGGTGATCGGCGGCGGCAACACCGGCGCTCAGCTCGTGACGATCTTCAACGCCTTCGGGTCGGAGGTGACCCTGCTCGACGTCGCCCCGCGCATCCTGACCACCTCCGACGCGTCGATCTCCTCGGCGGTCGCCGCGTCCTTCGCGCAGCAGGGCGTCTCGGTCCGCACCGGGATCGACACGGTCGAGTCCCTCATCCGCACGCCGGACGGCGCGATCGCGCTGCGCTGGCGAAACGGCGGCGAGGCCGCGGAGGGCGAATTCGACGCGGTGATCATGGCGACGGGATGGCCGGCCGATGTGGACGACATCGGCCTCGAGCGGGCGGGCATCGAGACCGTCCGCTCCGCGATCCCGGCCGACCAGTACTTCCGCACGATCGTGCCGCACATCTTCGCCGTCGGAGACGCGAACGGGCGTGACATGCTCGTTCAGGCCGCGCAGTTCGAGGGCGAAGCGGCGGCCGAGAACGCCGTTCTCGGCGCGAACCGTCGCACTCCCCACCACCTGCTGCCGGCCGGCGGGTTCACCGACCCCGACTACGCCGGAGTCGGCTTCACCGAGGAACAGGCGCGGGACCGGGATCCGGGATGCGTCGTCGCGACCATCCCCTACGCGCAGATGGATCGTGCCGTCATCGACGATCGCGAGACCGGCTTCCTGAAGCTCATCGCCGACCGGCGACGCGAACTGATCCTCGGCGCGCACGCCGTCGGCGAGAACGCGGTCGAGGTCATCCAATCCGTCACTACGGCGATGGCCGCCGGGATCGACGTGTCGACCCTCGCGAACGTGCGCTTCGCCTACCCCACCTACTCGGTGATCATCGGAATTGCCGCCCGCGCTCTCGCCGGAACGCCGGAGACGTCCTCGAGCCTCGAGTAGGGCCCAGGCCCAGGCCCAGGCCCAGGCTCGTCGCGGTTCCGCAGGCCCCACCGCTGGTCCCCGGGGCGGAGTACGCTCCGCGCATGATCGATTACGCAGCACTGATCGGCGGCGCGGATGCGCCCATCGCCCTGGTCACCGCGCCGGGAACATCCCCCTACACGATGCACCGGGACGGCGACGTGCTCGTCTGTCAGGTCGGCTCCACGAAGCTCAGCTATCAGCTGCGCGCCGTGGCCGATCTGCACGCCTGGCTCGGCGAACAGGGCGACTGGGTCGCTCTGGGCGGCGCGGATGAGAACAAGGCGGCACCGGCCGGATCCGTCGAGGCGTGGGGCCGCGACGAGACCAACCCGGTCGGCGGATGGTACGGCCTGCGCAAGGGGTACCGCGGCCGGCTCGGCGTCTACCTCCCGCCGCTTCTGGAGCACCTCGGCCTGGTGGAGCTCGAGCACAACGCTCGGAACAACCGGGTACGAGCCGTTCCCTCCGCCTGACGCTGTGGGGACGTGCCCGATGCGGTCGGATGCGCGCTTCGCCCGTTCGATCGCGCCGGTCTACTCGATACGGGGATGCTCGCCGTTAGCCGTCGCCTCGATCCAATCGATCTCCGCATCCGACAGCGACGGCGACGTGCGCGCCTCGGCCTGCACCCGCCCGATCTCATCGAGGATCGTCGCCGGGAGGACGTCGCCGTTGTTCGCGATCAGCCATTCCTGCGTCGACGGCTGCAGCCGCGGCCACCACTGTTCGATACTCATGACGGAAGTCTGCCGTGTGCGGTCATCCAGCCATCATCGGCTCTCCAGCACGCCGCGATCGTGGTCCTCGCAGAACGCGAACGCCGATCTGCGCAATCCTTACGGATCCCTAACGGCCTATTGCTCGGAACGGCCCGCCGCGGTCGTTTCGGGCGTGTAGAAACGGGGAGTGACTACTTCCGCCGTGCGTGACGCTGACGCCCTCGAACCCTCCCCTCTCGAGCGCGTCCCTCGGCGAGGCTTCCGGGCCTGGCTGCTGAACGGCCTGCAGGACCGATCGGGCGCGCATCAGGGTCCCCATGCGAGTTCGGTCGAGAAGACGCACTCGTGGTGGCGCGTGATGTGCCTGACCGGCGTCGACTACTTCTCGACCCTCGGTTACCAGCCGGCGATCGCGGCCGTCGCGGCCGGGCTCCTCTCGCCGATGGCGACGATCGTGCTGGTGCTGCTGACCCTGTTCGGTGCCCTGCCCGTGTACCGCCGCGTCGCGCGCGAGAGCTTCCGCGGCGAGGGCTCGATCGCGATGCTCGAGCGGCTGCTGCCCTGGTGGGGCGGCAAGCTTTTCGTCCTGGTGCTGCTGGGCTTCGCGGCGACGGACTTCATGATCACGATCACCCTCTCAGCGGCGGATGCGACGGCGCACGCGGTCGAGAATCCGTTCGCCCCGGCGTGGTTCGACGGCGCGCAGGTGCCGCTCACCCTCGGCCTGGTCGCCCTCCTCGGGATCGTGTTCCTGAAGGGCTTCAAGGAGGCCATCAACATCGCCGTGATCCTCGTGGGGGTGTTCCTGACGCTGAACGTCGTCGTCATCGCGGTGTCGATCGGGCACGTGGCCGAGAACCCCGTCGTGATCACCGACTGGTGGTCGGCGCTGACGACGCAGCACGGGAATCCGCTGGTGATGGTCGGCATCGCGCTGATCGTCTTCCCGAAACTCGCGCTCGGCCTGTCGGGTTTCGAGACGGGCGTTGCGGTGATGCCGCAGATCTCGGGAGCCGCGGGCGACACACCCGCGAATCCGGCGGGGCGCATTCGCGGGGCGAAGCGGCTGCTGCTCACGGCGGCGATCATCATGTCGTCGTTCCTGATCACGTCCAGCATCGTGACCACGCTGCTGATCCCTCAGGAGAAGTTCCAAGCCGGCGGCGAGGCGAACGGACGCGCGCTCGCCTACCTCGCGCACGAGTACCTCGGCGACGCCTTCGGCACCGTGTACGACGTGTCGACCATCTGCATCCTGTGGTTCGCCGGCGCCTCCGCCATGGCGGGTCTGCTCAACATCGTGCCCCGCTACCTGCCCCGCTACGGCATGGCCCCGCAATGGGCCGCCGCCGTGCGCCCGCTGGTGCTGGTGTTCACCGCGATCGCGTTCCTGATCACCATCCTGTTCGACGCGAACGTGGACGCGCAGGGCGGCGCCTACGCGACCGGCGTGCTCGTACTGATCACGTCGGCATCCGTCGCCGTGTTCCTCTCTGCACTGCACAAGAAGCAGAAGAAGCGCTCCATCGGCTTCGCGACCATCGCCGTCGTCTTCGTCTACACGACGATCGTGAACGTGATCGAGCGCCCCGACGGTGTGCGCATCGCGGCCGTCTTCATCGTGGGCATCATCGTCGTCTCGCTGATCTCGCGGGTGCAGCGCTCGTTCCAGCTGCGCGCCACCTCCGTCACCTTCGACCCGCAGGCGCTCGCCTACGTCGAGGCGGATGCGGAGGACTACGGCGTGATCCGGATCATCTCCAACGAGCCCGACAACGGCACCGAGGAGGAGTACCGCACGAAGCTCAGCGAGGAGCGTCGCGACAGCAACATCCCCGCCCGCTCGCCGGTCATCTTCCTCGAGGTGCATCCGGCGGACTCGTCGAACTTCGAGGAGGACCTCGAGGTGCGTGGCGTGGTCTGCCATGGCTTCCGGGTCTTGAAGGTCAACAGCGGCAACGTGCCGAACACGATCGCGACCGTGCTGCTCGAGATCCGCGATCAGACCGGGGTGATCCCCGAGATCTACTTCGAGTGGACCGAGGGCAACCCGATCTCGAACATGTTCCGCTACCTCATCACCGGCGTGGGCGAGGTCGCCCCCGTCACCCGGGAGGTGCTGCGCCGCGCCGAGGCGGACCGCAGCCACCGGCCCGACGTGCACGTGAGCTGAGCCCGCGTCGGCGCGGGTGGGCGCGAACCGCCCCGAACGGGCACGAATCGGACGCGTCTCGACGACCCGGGCTCCGGCCGGATGCCGACCCCCTACAGGCTGGTCCGCAGCAGCGTACGTGGAAGGGCGATGACGGCAGCGAGCGCGAGTACGACGGGGCACGCCGAGACCAGGAAGACGTGCGGTACCGCGGCGAGGTACGCGGCCGATTCCGTGGCTCCGCCGGCCTCCATCTGGGCGACCTGGGCCGAGAGCAGCGCGCCCAGGGTGACGAGCGCGCTCGTGCCGCCGAGGAAGAAGAAGAACATCACGGTCGAGCTGACAGCGCCGACCTGCTGCAACGCCACGGTGTTCTGCGCCGTGAGTACGAGGTTCTGCGTCAGCGCGCCCAGACCGGACGCCACCAGCACGGTGCCCACGAGCATCAGCGCGATCGGAGCGGCGGCCATCATCGACAGGACGACATTGCCCGCCAGCAGTGTGGTGACACCCGCGATGAGCACGGGTCGCACCCGACCGGTTCGGGCCATGAACCGCCCCATCGCCGCCGCGGTGACAACGGTGCCGATCGCCATCGGAACCACCAGCAGGCCGGAGGTCGAGGGCGGCAGCCCCACCCCGTTCTGCAGGAATTGAGCGACGAACACGGTCGCGCCGAAGATGCTGGTACCCACGAAGAACGAGGCGATCACGACCAGCAACGGCGTGCGCTGGGCGAGGAGCCGAAGCGGCACGACGGGGTCGGCCGCGCGCAGCTCGACCACCACCGCGACCGCGAGCGCGACGATCCCGTAACCGGCCGTCGCCAGCACCGGCACCTCGAGCAGACCGAGGTCGCCGGCCAGAGTGATCGAGATGAGCACGGCGGCAACGCCCGTGCCGATGAGCAGGGCGCCCGCTACGTCGGCGCGACGCCGCGCCACGACGGGGCGCTTCGCGAGACGCAGGGTGAGCGCGATCGTGATCGCCGAGCCCACCGCGAAGGGGATCGCGATGAAGAAGCACCAGCGCCAGCCGAAGCCCGGCAGCTGCACGATCACCCCGCCGAGCACCGGGCCGAGCAGCGTCGCCGTGGTCTGAGCGCTCGTGAGCCAGCTGTTGACCCTCCCGCGCTGCCGCGGCTCGACCAGCGACGCGACGACGACGTTGATGCTCGAGAGCAGCCCGCCCAGGCCCGCACCCTGAGTCGCGCGGGCGGCGATGAGCTGCGAGGTGTCCTGGGTGAACCCGGCGACGACCGAACCGACGAGGAAGAAGCCGATCGCGACCAGCACGATCGTCTTCGGGTTGACGCGGTCGGCGAGTTTGCCCCAGATCGGCGTCGTCGCGGTGTTCGTGAGGATCGTGGCCGCGACGAGCCAGGTGGAGTGACTCGTGGGCCCCTCCAGCGAGCGCATGATGGTCGGCACCGACGTGGCGACGATCGTGCCGCTCAGCGCGGCGACGAACTGGGCGACGAGCAGGCCGCTGAGAGGCACGACCACGGGGCGGAGCGAGACGTGCTCGCTCCGCCCCGTGGTCTGATCGGCCGGGAGGGTATCGGCGGAGATGATGCGGCCTTTCTCACAGGTGCTGCGGAGTCACGACGGGATGGTCGCGGGTGACGACGAGAAGACACGCGTGCCTTCGGGTGGGGCATCGGTCTCAGAGGGCCGGGCCTCACGAGACCGAACCTCAGTAGGCGAGGAGGTTCTCGCGGAAGGTCGAGAACTCGTACTCGGTTCGGGTGAGGCCGCGACGCTGGAGCTCCGGAACCAGACCGTCCGTGACCTCGGCGACGGCGTGCCGGTTGACGGTCCGTGTTCCGAAGAGGAACCCGTCTCCGCCGATCTCGTCCATCACGTCACCCATCTGCGACGCGACGGCATCCGGAGTGCCGTACAGACCGAGACTGTCGGTCGCCGAGCGGCTGCTGACCAGTTCGCGCACGCTCTTGACGCCGTCGCGCATCCGATCGAGCAGCATGCTCTGGTGCCCGTTGCTCGAGAGCTTGCTGGGGTCCAGCGGCGCGTCGGGATCGACGTTCGAGAAGTCGAGACCGGTCACGCGTCCGAAGTTCGCGATCTCGCGCACGAGATTGGCGTCGAACTCCGCCTTCGCGCGGGCCTTGCGATCGAGCGCGGCTTCGGTCGTCTCGCCGAGGATCGGGTCGATCAGGAAGAGCACCTTGCAGTCGTCGGGGTTGCGACCGTGCGTGAGCATCCGCTCTCGGATGTCGTTTCTGAACGCCTTCATCTCAGCGACCCCGTTGGCCGACGCGATGATCGTGTCGGCGTTTGCCGCCGCGAATTCGCGGCCCCGCGGCGAGCCGCCGGCCTGGCAGAAGACCGGTCGACCCTGCGGGCTCGGCGCCACGTTCAGCGGTCCGCGCGACTTGTAGTACTGACCCTCGTGGAACACGGGGTGGATCTTCGTGTAATCGGCGAAGGTGCCCGTCTCACGGTCCATCACCACCGAATCCGGCTCCCACGAGCCGAGCAGCTTGTTCACCAGGTCGATGAACTCGTCTGCCCGGTCGTAGCGCTCGTCGTGCGGGTAGTGCCCGTCGAAGCCGTAGTTCTGCGCCGTGCCGTCGTTGCTGCCGGTGACGATGTTCCAACCGCCACGGCCACCGGAGAGGTGGTCCATGGTCGCGATCTGGCGGGCGAGCATGTAGGGGTGGTACTCGGCCGTCGACAGCGTCGACACGATGCCGAGGTGTTCCGTGGCGTACCCGAGGATGGGGGCCAGCTGCGCCGGGTCGTGCTTGGGTGTTGCGATGGCGTGCTTGACGTACTGCTCGTGCGTGCCGCCGTAGGTGTACGGCACGTTCGACGAGTCCTCGAGCATCATGTAGTCGAAGCCGGCGCGCTCGAGCGAACGCGCCATGTCGACGTAGAAGTCGGCCTTAGCGAAGTCGCGGCCGTTGGTGCCGGTCCACATGCCGGCCCAGCCGTCGCGGAACCCCTGCACGCCGAATCCGTTCGCGACGAACCAGGCGAGGTGGAACTTGGTGGTCATGCTGTACTGCCTTTCCGGCGTTCGATGCGTGTGTTCATGCGACCTCGGTCGGCCGACTTCGACCCGCCCCGCGCGGGTCCGGTGCGGGGTCGGGGGTCGCGGCGGAGCGCGACGACCCGACCCCGCACCGACTCAGGAGGTGAAGCCGAGCTGGGAGTAGTCGAGGATGTTGTCCGTGCGCCAGGCGTAGCCGTCGACAGCAGCGCCGAAGCCGGAGAGCGGGTCGACCGTCGCGATCGGGATGATCGGGCTCTGATCGATGAGCATGCGCTGCGCTTCGTTCCAGACGCCCTGCGCCTCCGGGCCGAGCTGGTCGGCGATGACGCTTCCCTTGGCGACGATCGCGCGGTACTCGGGGCTGAACCACTGAGACACGTTCGAGGTGGGTGCGTCCTTGAACCAGAGGTCGACGACGTAGTTCGGCGCCAGGCTGATCATCTGCTGGCGAAGCAGGTACGACTCGAAGGTGCCGTCGCGGCGACCGGCGACGACCTCCGTCGGCGCGACCTCGTTGATGTTCACGGTGAAGCCGGCATCGGCCGCGAACGACTGGATCTGCACCGCGGTCTCCTGCAGGTCGGGTACCGAGTTCGAGACGGTGAGGGTGAACTCGACGCCGTCGGGGTAACCGGCGTCGGCGAGCATCTCCTTGGCCTTCTCGGGGTCGTAGTCCCACGACTCGAGCCCCGAGTCGTCGTAGTCGGGCAGCTCGGTCGGCAGGATGCCGACGGTGCGCTGGGCACGGCCGCGATAGACGTTCTCGATGATCTGGTCGTACGGCACGGCCCAGTCGAGCGCTTGACGCACGGCCACGTCGTCGAACGGAGCCTTGTTGGCCACCAGCTGGAGGGTGTTGAGGTTGTTGGTCTTGACGTCCTGCAGCTCGATCACGCCTTCGTCGGCCAAGGTGATCTGGTCGGCGGGAAGCAGTTCTTCAGCGATGTCGACGTCGCCGTTTCGCAGCAGGCTGGCACGGGTGCCGGCCTCGGCCGCGACACGGTAGACGATCGTCGCGACCTCGGGCTCACCCAGCGCGAAGTCGGGGTTGGCGGTGAGCACCATCTCTTCGCCCGGGGTGAAGGTGTCGAGCTCGTAGGCGCCGAAGCCGAAGTTGGCGTTCGTCTGACTCCACAGCACGGCGTACGGATCCTCGGTGGTCGCGTGCTCCTTGAGCAGCGTGGAGTCGTAGATGTGCGCGAAGAGCACCGTGAGGTTGGAGAGCAGGGTGAAGCCCATTCCCGCCTGCGGCACCGTGAACGACACGGTCGCGTCGTCGATGACGACGATCTGCGACAACGGGTCGGTGAGGCCGGGTGCCATGACCGACTTCGTGCCGCTCGTGCTCGTTGCGAACTTGCGCTCGAACGACCAGCGCACATCCTCGGCCGTGAGCGGGTTGCCCGCCTGGCTGACGACGCCGGGGCGCAGGTGGAACGTGTAGGTGAGGCCGTCTTCGCTCACGTCGTACGACTCCGCGAGCACACCCTCGAAGCTGGAGTAGTCCTGCACGGTCTCGCCGGCATCGTTGGTCGCATACGGGTACCGGATCAGCCCGGCGCCGTTGTTGTTGATGAACTCGAGGATCTCGTAGGAGCCGCCGGCTCCGACATCGAAGGTGAACGTCGCCGGCTGCGCGGCCCCCGCGATCACGAGGGTGCCGTCGTTCGGCGCGGGCGCCGACTCGTCGGCGGATGTGGAGCCGCTGCAGGCGGAGAGCGCGACGGCTCCAGCGACGAGCAACGCGGCGAACGCGCTGACGCGTCCGAACGGTCTGGAGCGGTTTCGGGCAGAGCGAAGCATTGCCGACCTATCTGTGAGGGTGAGGGGGTGCAGGACGGTGGGTCCGGGAGGAGCTCTCGGACTCCGGGAGGAGGAAGGGGGTTCGGCTGGAGGAAGGGGCTACGGCCGGCGGGAGCGAACGAGGCCGAGGGCCAGCGTGACGGCGGCGACCGTGCCGCTCAGGGCGAGTGCGGGGAACAGTGCGGCCCACCAGCGACCGACGCTCGCATCGGATGCGCCCTTGGCGATCATCGAGCCCCACTCCGCCGTGGGTGGCGGCAGGCCGATGCCGAGGAATCCGAGAGCCGCGGTGAGGATGACGGCCGCGCCGAAGACGTAGCTGGCGTTCTCGATCGTGGGCCAGCTGGCGTTCGGCAGCACCTCGCGAAGCAGCACAGTCGATTCGCGCGCGCCCGCCATTCTGGCCGCGTCGAGGTAGGCCTCGCCGCGGATCCGCAGCACCTCGGTGCGAACCAGTCGCGCTTGGCCCGGAGTCATGATGATCGAGATCGTCACCACGAGTGAGACCGGGTTCACCCCGTAGAGCGCCACGAGAACCATCGCCACGATGATCGCGGGCACCGAATCGAACAGGTCGAGTGCGCGCGACGTGCCGCGGGCGAGATAGGCGCGGACCCCGCTCCGCGACTCGTACATTCCGGTGAGCAGGCCGACGGTGAGCGCGGCCACCGAGGTGACGATGACGGCCGAGCCGGCGAGCAGGACGTTGATCCGCGTGGCGGTGACGACGCGCGAGAAGATGTCCATCCCCGAGGCGTCGGTGCCGAAGAGGTACTCGCCCCCCGGAGGGAGGGACGGTGGGCCGACCACGCGGAGCGGATCGTGGGTCACGAGCAGCGGCCCCACGATCGCGAGCAGCAGCACGAGCGCGAACGGCGCCAGCGTGAGTACGGTGCGCAGTCGCGACGGCTTCGCCGTCGCCCGCGCCCGCTTGGAGCGGCGAGGCAGCGCCGCGGTCGCTGCGGCGATCGAGACGGCCGGAGCCTCCGCTGCACCGCCCGTCGTCCCGGTCGCCGCGCCCTGGGCGGTCATGCGGTCACCGCCGCAGCGGCGCCGGGTCGGCGTCGCACGTCGAGGAGCATGTTGACGATGTCGATCACGAGGAACACGACGATGGTGCACGCCGAGACCACGATGAGGAAGCCTTGGATGGCGATCACGTCCTTCGCGTTGATGGCGTCGACGGCGTACTGCCCCATCCCACCGATGCCGAAGAGGCCCTCGATGATGACGGCACCGCCGATGAGATTGCCGACGATCTGACCGAGGATGGTGACGGCGGGCGGGGCCGCTCGCCGGTAGACGCTGAGCATGGTGGTGCCGCGGGAGGCGCCGGAGGCGATCCGGAACCGGGTGGGCGGGGCGTCGATCGCCTCCTCCAGTCCGGCGATGAGCATTTTCACAACGAGGGCCGACTGGGCGACGGTGAGCACGATCAGCGGCAGGGCGAGGTGTTGGAGGATCGAGCCGGCGACGTCGAACTGGCCCTGCAGCAGGGCGTCCACGATCGGGAAGCCGGTGATCGTCTCGGGCAAAGACTGCCGGGAGTCCACACGGCCCAGCGGGGCGGGGGCCCAGCGCAGACTCGCGTAGAAGACGAAGATCGCGGCGACGGCGATGACGAACTCCGGTACCGCTCCGGCGGTGCGCGCATAGACGCGCAGGGCCTTCGAGATCGGATTGCGCGGGCGGAACACGATGGCCCAGCTCACGAGGAGCGAGAACACGATGACGCCGAGCACGGCGAGGAAGACGAGTTCGAGAGTGAACGGCAGACGCTGACCGAATTCCTCCAGAACCGGGCGACCGGTGGTGATCGCGTTGCCGAGATCGAAGGTGAGCACTCGCACGAGGTGTGTGCCGAGCTGCTCGAAGACCGAGCCGTTGAGGCCCAGTTGCTCGCGAACGGCCTCGTACTGCTCCGGAGTGATGTCGGCGTCGGTGATGGCGAGTACCGGGTCGCCCGGGATAGCTCGGATGAGGAAGAAGGTCACTACCGCGAAGAGCAGCAGGTGCAGCGGGAGCACCGCGACCCGGAGGATCCACCAGCGGTTGCGTCGGAACCAGGTCATGAGGCGAGCGCCCCTTCCCCCGCCGTGTAACGGTAGGCGTCGAGCAACGAGCGGGTGTACGGGTGCTCGGCGTGTGCGATGAGCTGGGCGGTCGGCCCCTGCTCGACGATGCGGCCGGCACTCATCACCACGAGTTCATCGCAGAGGAAGGCCGTGGCCGGCAGGCCGTGCGAGACGAAGACGATGCCGCAGCCCTCCTCGATCGAGTAGTCCTTGAGGTGATTGAGGACCGTGCCCTGCACCGAGACGTCGAGCGCCGACACCGCCTCGTCGCAGATGAGCACAGCGGGTCGGACGACGAGGGCTCGGGCGATGCTGAACCGCTGGCGCTGGCCGCCGGAGACGGCAGACGGTTTGCGGTCCGCGAGGCCGATCGGTAGTTCGAGGCGCTCGAAGGTCTCGTCGGCGCGCTGGTTCGCCTCGGCCCGGCTCATCCCGAGCAGCTGCCTCGCCGGCCGCACGACCGACTCCCGGAGCGAGTATCGCGGGTTGAACGAGGAGGTCGTGTCCTGCGCCACGAACTGCACCGAGCGACGGAACGCGCGCATGTCCGCCGCGCGGGCGAGCAGCGAGGACACCTCCGTACCGCCGTAGCGGGCGGAGCCGCTGGTGGGGCGCTCGAAGCCGACGAGCAGCTTCGCGAGGGTCGACTTGCCCGAGCCGGACTCGCCCACGATGCCGACGCGGCCGGTCGGGGACAGCTCGAGCGAGACGTCGTCGAGCGCGGCGTGCTTCTGGTGGCCGACGCTGTAGATCTTCGTCACTCCCGAGATCGAGAGGGCGCTCGGCACGGTGTCGGTGGTGTGCAGCGCGTCGGGCGTCTCAGGCAACTGCCTCCTCCTCTCGTGTGGAGGCGGTCACGTTCGAGGCGACCGGGGCGCCGGAGTCGGTCATGAAGTCCTTCAGCGTCGGCAGATGGTGCAGGGTCGAGGTCTCGAGGGTCGGTACGCAGCTGAGCAGGCCCGCCGTGTACGGATGCCGAGCGGTGGTGCGCAGCGTCGCCGAGTCGCCCTGCTCGACCATCTCGCCGCGGTACATCACGAAGGTGCGGTCCGAGTACTCCATGCAGAGGTGGATGTCGTGGCTCACGATGAGCAATGAGGCATCGAATTGCGATGTCAATTCCTCGAGGAGGTCCATCGCAGCGCGCGACAGCGATGCGTCGAGCGCACTCGTCGGCTCGTCCGCGATCAACAGTCGCGGCCGGCCACTCAGGGCGATGGCCATCATCACTCGCTGACGCATGCCGCCCGAGAGCTGATGGGGCCGCGCCTTCATGATGCGGTCCGAGTCGGGCAGTCCGACGCGGCGCAGCCAGTCGTGGGCCCGCTCCACGGCGGCTGCCTTCGACAGACGCTCGTTGGCGCGAAGGACGGCGATGAGTTGGCTGCCCACGGTCCAGACGGGATCGAGGGACGTCATCGCGTCCTGGAAGATCATCGCGATGCCGGGCACCCGGTGCGGGAGTCGTGTGTGGCGTTCGCGGGTCACCTCGGCGCCGTCGAAGCGCAGGCTCGTGGCGTCGACCTCGACGTCATCCTGGGTCAGGAAGCCGGCGATCGCGAGGGCGAGCGACGACTTGCCCGAGCCCGACTCCCCGACGAGGGCGACGCGCTCCCCTGCTCCGATGTGGAACGAGACGCCGTCGACGGCTCGGTGACCTCCGTAATCGACGGTGAGGTCCTCGACCACGAGCACGGGGGCGGCGGGGATTCGAGCGGACGGCGTGGTGACCATGGCGGAGGTCCCTTCGGTCCAGGCGGGGGCACGCCCCGAGCGGAGCGATCGCCTCAGCGTATGAACCGTTTGTTACGCGCCCGGAGTCGACGGGGTATCGGTCCGATTACGCCTGTTCGCGGGTCACCGGAAAGTGGCGCATAGCGCTGGCGCTGATCGATTTCATCCACCTGACCAGGTTCTCTTCGCTCCACCTCGGATGCGAGCCCGGCGCAAGCGCTGCATTACGCCTCCTCAGATGCCGGGTGGCCAGGCCACGTCCGCTGCGTCGGCGAGACCCGTGCGGGTCCAGACGCCGTCGACGAGCGTGCTCGACGAGTGCATCACGAGGTTGCGTTCGACGAAGTAGCTGTAGCTGTACTCGCGGCACGTCCCGCTCGCGTCGGCGAGCAGTCTGGCGCGCATCAGGGCGTACGACCCCTCGGGCACTCCCAATCGCCGCGCCGTGCGCGGCTCGCAGAGCACCGCCCCCACGTGAGTCTCGATGTGCGCGAGCGGCACGCCGTAGGCCGACGCGAACGCCGCCTCCAGGGTCCACGCCGAATCGAACGAGGCGAACGGGATCGGCGGGGCGCTGACCCTCGCGTAGCCGGTGTAGAGGCAGAACGGTTCGTCGCCGTGCTGGATCACGAACTCGTGCATCATCAGCTCGGTCTCGTCGGTGTCGAGTTTGGTGCGCAGCAGCTTCGTGCTCGGCACGATCGTCGACTCGATCTTCGAGTAGCGTGTGCCGCCGCTCTCTCGATCGCTGGGCGCGGCGAAGCCCTCGATGGTCAGGGTCACGATGTTGCCCGCGACCACGGTGCCCACTCGCGTCGATCGCGTGACGAGGCCTTCTTTGGCCAGCAGAACGAGGGCTTCGCGGATCGCGTTCCGGCTCGTGCCCAGCGCCTCGACGAGTTCATCCTCGCTCAGCCGCTGATTCGGGGCGAGCTCGCCGGAGTAGATCGCCGCGCGCAACAGGCTGTGCACCCGGCGCGGCGACTTCTGCACCGCACCGTCGCGACGGTGGATGCGGCGGTAGGCCTGTTCGGGAGTCTCCATCACGACCCTCTCCGGCCTCGCGGGCCGTGTTCCAGTCAACCGCAGTCGCGTTACGAGCATGAGTCGCGCGGGCGGAGGTGGTTTCGCGCAACCGCCTTCCGGCGCGAAGGATTCGGCCATCCGAACGTCGCCGACGGGTGAATCTACATCTTTCTGGCGCCGTCTAAAGAATTCGTTAGATTCGGGCAGATTGTTGTAGATGGAACCAGCCCTGAACCCGTACGCGCCCGGTTCAGGCTTGCGGCCTCCGGCCCTTGTCGGACGAGAGAGCGAGATCGACGCGTTCGATCTACTGATCGCGCGTTCTCGCGCAGGTCGTCACAGCCGCGGGCTCGTTCTTCACGGACTGCGGGGCGTGGGTAAAACGGTACTCCTCAACAGCTTCCGATCGCTGGCAGAGCGCGCGGACTGGCTGCTGGTAGACATCGAGGCGCAGGCCTCCGAAGCCGGAAAAGAGGCCGTGCGTCGCAAGCTCGGACGCGAGATCTCGCTTGCAGCACGGCGCCTGTACAGAGGCCACGGGCTGAGTGATGCCGTGAAGCGAGCGCTGGGAACGATCCGGTCCTTCAGTGCGGAGCTCGGCGGTGTCGGCTTCGAGATCTCCATCGAACCAGCCGAGGGACGTGCGGACTCCGGCCGCATCGATGTCGACTTCCTCGAGCTCGTAGAGGATCTCGTGCCCGCCCTGCGCGAGCGACAGGTCGCGTTCGGAGTGTTCATCGACGAGATGCAGGACCTCGACAGCGAGCTGATGGCTGCCGTCATCGCCGTGCAACATCGCGCCGGACAACGCGAATGGCCCTTCTACGTGACCGGCGCCGGACTCCCCACACTGCCCTCGACGCTCAGCGCGGCGCGCTCCTACGCTGAACGCCTCTTCAACTATCGCGAGATTGGCCCCCTGAACGATCACGCGGCTCGGCAGGCCCTCGTCGAGCCAGCCCGTGTTCTCGGCGCAACCTACGACGAGGATGCCGCCGACCTTCTCGTGCGTTCCTCACGCGGCTATCCGTACTTCCTGCAAACCTATGGTCAGGCCGCCTGGGATCTCGGAATAGGTCGAACGATCACGATCAACGACGCGCGCGGCGCTCTCGCTCGAGGCAACGAGGAACTGGACATGGGCTTCTTCCCTGCGCGATGGGATCGCGCGACACCAGCCGAACGCATCTACCTCGCCGCCATGGCCGCCGACAACGGCGCACCTTCCTCCACGTCAGAACTCGCCGAACGACTCGCCGTCAAGGCACGCAGCCTCAGCCCGGCACGTCAATCGCTCATCGAGAAGGGCATCATCTACGCTCCCGACCGCGGACTGGTCGCGTTCACCGTTCCCGTGATGGATGAATTCGTCCGCCGGCGTCGAGTCGAATGATGAGCCGGTAGGCCTGCTCGGGTGTCCCCATCACGACCCTCCCCGGCCCCCGTGGGCCTTGTTCCGGTCGACCGCCGTCGCGTGACGAGCGTGAGTCGCGCGGGGATGATGTCCCCTCGCCACCGATCCGGCCCGCACTCGAGCCGAGCGCGTTCTCGTCCGCTCCGTGCGACAGTTGTGGCGTGACGGTGTTGCGGATCGGCCTGCTCTTCGTGCTCGCGGCGATGGCGGAGATCGGCGGCGCCTGGCTGATCTGGCAGAGCGTTCGCGAGTCGAAACCCTGGTGGTACGCGGGGCTCGGCGTTCTCGCGCTGGCGGCTTACGGCTTCGTCGCGTCGCTGCAGCCGGATGCGAACTTCGGACGCGTACTCGCCGCCTACGGCGGGATCTTCGTCGCAGGCTCGCTCGCCTGGGGCGTGTTCGTCGACGGCTTCAAGCCGACCGTGTGGGACTACGTCGGCTCCGTCGTCTGTCTGATCGGCGCCGCGATCATCGTCGCCGCACCCGCCGCGGCGGCGAGCGCCGACTGACCCGAACGGCTGCGGATGCACGGAAGCCGAGTGTGACCACCGTTCGAGCCCGGTCGGCCGCCTGCGGGTCGAAGCCCGGGTTGTCGCGAACCGCCTCGAACCCGCCCGAATCGGACTGTGAAGTCTCAGGACATTTTGGACGGTTGTGTCTCAGGACATCGTGGAGGGTGTGTCTCAGGACATCGTGGACTGTTCCGGGTTTAGCTGCCCGGATGAGCGTGATGAAGCCGGATATGGATGTGCGGATGATGGTCGCGAATTGGCCGGAGGACGCGCCGCGTGGTGCGGTCGCGGCGTTCTGTCGCGGGCATGGCGTGTCGAGGTCTTGGTTCCATAAAGTCCGTGCGGACGTGCGAGCTCACGGGGTGTGGGCGGCGTTGGAGTTGGGATCGACCAGGCCCGGCGTCAGTCCGACCGCGACAGCGTCCGAGATGGTTCGGTTGGCGTTGGAAATTCGGCTGGAACTGCGTGACGCGGGCCACGACTTCGGTCCGTTGAGTGTTCAGGCTCGGCTGCGTCGGCGTGGCCTGCAGCCGCCGTCTCGGGCGACGCTCGCGCGGATCTTCTCCCGAGCGGGTGTCGTCGTGCCCGAGCCGCGCAAGAAACCGCGCAGCGCGTATCGCCGGTTCACGTATCCCGCGCCGAACTGCTGCTGGCAGATCGACGCGACGGACTGGACGCTGCTGAACGGACGTGTCGTGTCGATCTTCCAGATCGTGGATGACCATTCGCGTCTCGCGTTGGCGTCGCTGGTGGAAACGGGCGAGACGTCAGCGGCAGCGATCGCGGTCGTGAAAACGGCGATCGCGCGCCACGGAGTGCCGCAGAAGTTCCTCTCCGACAACGGACCCGCGTTCAACCCCTCACGCCGCGGTCAGAGCGGGCGCCTGGTCGAGTACCTCACCTCGATGGGTGTGGAACCCATCACCGGCAAGCCCTACAAACCGACCACGCAAGGCAAGAACGAACGCTTCCACCAGACCCTGCACCGTTACCTCAACGCCCCCCGCCACGACGATGGCGCAGCTGCAAGCCCACATCGACACGTTCGACGCCTACTACAACACCGAACGAGAACACCAAGCCCTCCCGCCCGGGATGACACCAACTGACGCCTGGAACGCGACAGCGACCGCCGACCCGCCTCTCCCACCAGCACACGCACCCCGCCGCGACTTCATCCAGCTACAACGCATCGTCCAAGCCAAGGGCGTCGTGCGCGTCGCCGGCACCCGCTACCAAATCGGCAACGAACACTCCGCAACGACCGTGCACATCGTGCACAACGACGCCACGGTCACCTTCTACGACACCACCGGAACACCCATCATCAGCTACCCCCTCGCCGCGAAAGGCACCAGCTACGTCGGCAACGGAAAATCATGCCCACCCCAACTCCGCACACTGTCCACGAAGTCCTGAGACGACAACCATCCACGAAGTCCCGAGACATCAACCGTCCACGAACTCCTGAGACATCACACCGCCCGAATCGGACGCTTCGTGACCACCCGGGCCGAGCGTCGGAGGGTGCCGGATCGGAGCCGGGCCGGAGCCCGCGGCCGGTCGGTGTTAGGACGCCGTTAGGTTCCGCCCGGAACGCGTATGGGATGCGTTAGGACTCCGAAACGGCTGTGAAAACGGGTGTCTACTCAGGACTCGTGCCGCTGTGGCAGACGCTCCCCGCCCGAGGAGCGTCATCCGGATCCAGATGGAGTTCCCGTGCTTGACCTTGTCTACGTGATCGGCATCTTCGCCGTCTTCACACTCGTCGGCGTGATCGCCAAGGGGGTCGAGAAACTGTGATCGTCTTCGATTCCCTGGCCGCGATCCTCGCGATCGCGGCGATCGGCTACCTCGTCGTCGCCCTCGTGAAACCCGAGAGGTTCTGATGGATACACTCTTCTCGATCCTGCAGGTCGCGTCCGTCGTCCTGATCCTGGTGCTGCTGCATCGCCCGCTCGGCGACCACATGGCCCACATCTACTCTTCGCGGAAGGACCTCGCCGTCGAGCGCGGCTTCTACCGCCTCATCGGCGTGGATGCACGCGCCGAGCAGAGCTGGCAGGCGTACCTGCGCGGGGTCCTCGCTTTCTCTCTCGTCGGTGTTCTCTTCGTCTACATCATCCAGCGCGCCCAGGCCGTTCTGCCGTACTCGCTCGGCTTCCCGGCGATCCCCGAGGGCCTGTCCTTCAACACCGCCGTCTCGTTCGTGACCAACACGAACTGGCAGTCGTACTCCCCCGACGTCACCATGGGGTACACGGTGCAGCTGATCGGGCTCGCGGTGCAGAACTTCGTCTCCGCGGGTGTGGGTATCGCCGTCGCGATCGCCCTGGTGCGCGGCTTCGCGCGCCACGGATCCGGCACGATCGGCAACTTCTGGGTCGATCTCACCCGCGGCACGCTGCGTCTGCTCCTCCCCTTCGCCGTCGTGACATCGATCATCCTGATCGCTGGCGGCGTGATCCAGAATTTCAACGGCTTCACCGACGTCACGACTCTCACCGGCGGCACGCAGAGCATCCCCGGCGGGCCCGTCGCGTCGCAGGAGGCGATCAAGATGCTCGGCACCAACGGTGGCGGCTTCTTCAACGCCAACTCCGCGCATCCGTTCGAGAACCCCACCGCCTGGACGAGCCTGCTGCAGGTGATCCTGATGCTGGCGATCCCGTTCTCGCTCCCCCGCACCTTCGGCACGATGGTCGGCAACGCGAAGCAGGGCTACGCGATCCTCGCCGCCATGGGCAGCATCTTCCTCGTATCCCTCACCGCGCTCACCCTGCTCGAGCTCGCCGGGAACGGCGCCGCCGCACAGGCTGCGGGCGGAGCCATGGAGGGCAAGGAGACCCGCTTCGGAATCACCGCCTCCACGCTCTTCGGCGCGACCAGCACGCTGACTTCGACCGGTGCCGTCAACTCGATGCACGACTCCTACACCGCCCTCGGCGGCATGATCCCGATGCTGAACATGATGCTCGGCGAGGTCGCCCCCGGCGGCGTCGGCTCGGGGCTCTACGGCATGCTCGTGCTGGCGATCCTCGCGGTGTTCATCGGTGGCCTGCTCGTCGGCCGCACCCCGGAGTACCTGGGCAAGAAGCTGGGCCCGCGCGAGATCAAGCTCGCCTCGATCTACATCCTGATCACCCCCACCCTCGTGCTCGCCGGCACCGCACTGAGCTTCGCGATCCCCGCGGTGCGAGCGGATGTGGAGAGCACGTCGATCTGGAACCCCGGACTGCACGGGCTCTCCGAGGTGCTCTACGCCTTCACCTCGGCGGCGAACAACAACGGCTCGGCCTTCGCCGGACTCACCGCGAACACGCCCTGGTTCAACACCGCCCTGGGCGTCGCGATGCTGCTCGGGCGATTCCTGCCGATCGTGATGGTGCTCGCCCTCGCCGGCTCGCTCGCCAAGCAGGGCTCAACGCCCGCCACCGCGGGAACGCTGCCCACCCACCGGCCGCAGTTCGTCGGTCTCCTCGTGGGTGTCACGGTCATCGTGACCGCCCTCACTTATTTCCCCGTACTCGCGCTGGGTCCCCTGGCGGAAGGGCTCCAGTAACGCTCATGACCAACACACTCGAAAAACCGCAGACCGACTACGAGAAGACGCCCAAGCGCGGAAGATCCGCCTTCAGCGCGGAACAGATCGTCGCAGCCCTGCCGGGAGCGTTCCGCAAACTCGACCCGCGCCTGATGGTGCGCAATCCCGTGATGTTCATCGTCGAGGTGGGCGCCGCCCTCACGACCCTGCTCGCGATCGCCGAACCCTTTCTCGGCGGTCCTCAGGAATCCGGCGGATCCGCCGTGCCGCTGAGCTTCACGGCCGGCATCGCGATCTGGCTGTGGCTCACCGTCGTGTTCGCGAACCTCGCCGAGTCGGTCGCCGAGGGCCGCGGCAAGGCGCAGGCCGACAGCCTGCGTCAGACCCGCACCAGCACCATGGCCCGCCGCATCGTGAGCTACACGGCGGGTGACGCCACGGACGCCGAACTGCGCGAGGTCTCCTCCGCGGACCTGCAACTCGGCGACCACGTCGTGGTCGTGGCCGGTGAGCTGATCCCGGGCGACGGCGACATCGTGTGGGGCATCGCCTCGGTCGACGAATCGGCCATCACCGGAGAATCGGCCCCCGTGGTCCGCGAATCCGGCGGCGACCGCAGCGCCGTCACCGGCGGCACCCGCGTCCTCTCCGACCGGATCGTCGTACGGATCACCTCCAAGCCCGGCGAGACCTTCGTCGATCGGATGATCGCCCTCGTCGAAGGAGCGGCTCGGCAGAAGACGCCGAACGAGATCGCGCTGAACATCCTCCTCGCGAGCCTGTCCATCGTCTTTGTCATCGTCACGCTCACGCTGAACCCGATCGCCTCGTACGCCGCGGCCCCGGTCAGCGTGCCCGTTCTCGTCGCTCTGCTGGTCTGCCTCATCCCGACGACGATCGGCGCTCTGCTCTCCGCGATCGGTATCGCCGGTATGGACCGGCTCGTGCAGCGCAATGTGCTGGCGATGTCCGGCCGCGCGGTCGAAGCGGCCGGCGACGTGACCACGCTGCTGCTGGACAAGACCGGCACGATCACCTACGGCAACCGTCGCGCGACCGAGTTCGTGCCCATCGACGGAGGCACCCGGGCCGAGCTGGTCCGCGCCGCGGCGTCCGCATCCCTCAGCGACCCGACTCCGGAGGGCAAGTCGATCGTCGACCTCGCCGCCACCCTCGGGGTGAACCCCGACGCCCTCGCGGTCGAGGTGGTCTCCGCCGACATCGTTCCGTTCACGGCTCAGACCCGGATGAGCGGCCTCGACTTCGGCGACGGGTCGATGATCCGCAAGGGTGCCGGCTCCGCCGTCACCGCCTGGCTCGAGAGCGACGGCCGCCTCGCCTCCACCCTCGTGGCCGAGCTCGATGAGCAGGTGCACCGCATCTCCGAGAGCGGAGGCACTCCGCTGGTCGTCGCGACGAAAGACGCATCCGGATCCGGCCGCATCCTCGGAGTCGTGCACCTCAAGGACGTCGTCAAGGAGGGCCTCAAGGAGCGCTTCGCCGATCTGCGCGCGATGGGTATCCGCACCGTGATGATCACGGGCGACAACCCGCTCACGGCGAAGGCCATCGCGGCCGAGGCGGGCGTCGACGACTACCTCGCCGAGGCGACGCCCGAGCAGAAGCTCGCCTACATCCGCAAGGAGCAGGAGGGCGGCAACCTCGTCGCGATGACCGGAGACGGCACGAACGACGCCCCGGCGCTCGCGCAGGCGGATGTGGGGGTCGCGATGAACACGGGCACGTCGGCCGCGAAGGAGGCCGGCAACATGGTCGACCTCGACTCCGACCCGACCAAGCTCATCGACATCGTCCGCATCGGCAAGCAGTTGCTGATCACCCGCGGTGCGCTGACGACGTTCTCGATCGCGAACGACATCGCGAAGTACTTCGCGATCATCCCGGCGATGTTCGCGGGGGTCTTCCCCGGGCTCGCGGTGCTGAACGTCATGCAGTTGCACTCCCCCGCATCCGCGATCCTCTCGGCGATCATCTTCAACGCGATCATCATCGTCATCCTGATCCCGCTCGCGCTGCGCGGCGTGGCCTACCGGGCGCTCAGCGCCTCGAAGGTGCTCAGCCGCAACCTCCTCGTCTACGGGCTCGGCGGCGTGATCGCGCCGTTCATCGGCATCAAGCTGATCGACCTGATCGTCTCCCTCATCCCCGGCTTCTAGACCCTCACCCCCCTCCTCTCGTTCCCCTCCCCTCCTCCCCGCGAGATGCCTCTTATGCACGCCCCGCACGGCGTGTCGCGTGCATAAGAGGCATCTCGCGGGAACCTCGTCAGCAGAAAGCAGACACACATCATGAGTTCCACACGCACGGGGATCCGACAGTACGGCGTCGCCGTCAGAGCGATGCTCGTCCTCACCGTCGTCCTCGGCATCGCCTACCCGCTCGCCATCACCGGCCTCGGCCAGGTCGCCTTCGCGAACCAGGCCAACGGATCCGCGCTCGTCGTCGACGGTGCGACCGTCGGCTCCACCCTCATCGGCCAGTCGTTCACGGATGCCGACGGCAACCCGCTCCCGGAGTGGTTCCAGTCCCGGCCCTCCGCCGCGGGCGACGGCTACGACGCGAGCGCGTCCAGCGGATCCAACCTCGGCCCCGAGAACGCGGACCTCGTCGCCGCCATCGACGAGCGCCGCGCCGCGATCGCCGAGTTCAACGGCGTCGATGCCGCGGAGGTCCCCGCCGACGCCCTCACCGCATCCGCTTCGGGCCTGGATCCGCAGATCAGCCCCGCCTACGCGCAGCTGCAGATCGCCCGCGTCGCGCAGGCCCGCGGACTGTCGGAGGATTCCGTCCGCGATCTCGTGGAATCCTTCACACAGAGCCGCGACCTCGGCTACCTCGGCGACGAGACCGTGAACGTACTCGAGCTCAACGCCGCTCTCACCGAACTGAAGGACTGACCACCATGAAGACAGGGCGGCTCCGAGTGCTGCTCGGCGCCGCCCCCGGCGTCGGCAAGACCTACGAAATGCTCGAAGAGGGCCGACGTCTACGCAGCGAAGGCAAGGACGTCGTCGTCGCCTTCGTCGAGACCCACGGGCGCACCGCCACCGCCGCGATGGTCACCGGCATGGAGGTGATCCCGCGGATGACCGTGGCGCATCGCGGCGTCGAACTCGCCGAGATGGACCTCGACGCCGTCATTGCCCGCCACCCCGACATCGCGCTCGTCGACGAACTCGCCCACACCAACGCTCCCGGCAGCACGCACGACAAGCGCTGGCAGGACGTGCAGACCCTGCTCGACGCCGGCATCGATGTCGTCTCGACCGTCAACATCCAGCACATCGAATCGCTCAACGACGTCGTCCAGCAGATCACAGGCGTGCCGCAGCGCGAGACGATCCCGGATGCGATCCTGCGCGGTGCCGATCAGATCGAAGTCGTCGACCTCGCCCCGCAGGCGCTCCGCGACCGTCTCGCAGCCGGCCGCGTCTATCCATCGGAGCGGATCGACGCCGCGCTGTCGAACTACTTCCGCCTCGGCAACCTGACCGCGTTACGCGAGCTGGCTCTGCTGTGGCTGGCGGATGAGGTCGATTCGGCGCTGAAGAACTACCGCATCGAACACGGCATCGACAGCAAGTGGGAGGCACGCGAACGCGTCGTCGTCACCCTCACCGGCGGGCCGGAAGGCGAGACCCTGCTGCGCCGCGGCGCCCGCATCGCCGCCCGCTCCTCCGGCGGCGAACTCCTCGCCGTGCACGTCACCAGCCAGGACGGACTGCGCGCCGCCCGACCCGAGGTGCTCGCGGAGCAGCGAGCGCTGGTCGACACCCTCGGCGGCAGCTACCACCAGGTCGTCGGCGAGGACGTGCCCACCGCCCTGGTCGAGTTCGCGCGCTCGGTGAACGCGACGCAGCTCGTGATCGGCGTCAGCCGCCGCAGCCGCCTCGCCGCGGCACTCACCGGGCCCGGGATCGGCGCGACCGTGATCCGCGAATCCGGCACGATCGACATCCACATCGTCAACCACGCCTCAGCGGGCCGGTCGCTGTCGCTGCCCCGGCTCGGCGGGGCGCTCACCATCAGGCGGCGCGTGCTGGGCATGCTGCTCGCCCTGATCAGCGGGCCGTTGCTGACCTGGTTGCTGTCCGCGCTGCGCAGCGACGAATCGATCACCAGCGACGTCCTCGCCTACCAGGTGCTCGTCGTCCTCGTCGCCCTCGTCGGCGGCATCTGGCCCGCCCTGTTCGCCGCCGTCCTGTCCGGGCTCACGCTCGACTTCTTCTTCGTCGATCCGCTCTACTCCATCACCGTCGGCGAACCGCTGCACCTGCTCGCCCTCGCCCTCTACATCGCCAACGCCGTCCTGGTCAGCGCGGTCGTCGACCGAGCCGCCCGCCGCGCGCGGACCGCTCGACGTGCGGCGGCGGAGGCCGAACTCCTCGCCACCATCGCCGGCGGCGTCATCCGCGGCCAAGGCGCCCGTCAGGCGATCCTCGAACGCGCACGCGAGGCGTTCAACCTCACCGGGGTCCGGTTGCTCCGGGGCGAAGAACTGCTCGGCGCCGACGGCGAACCCGGCGCCGAACACGAGACCATCCCCGTCGGCGCCGGCGCCGTCCTGGAATTGCACGGCAGACCCTTGGACGCGAGCGACCGGCGGCTGCTCACCGTCGTCGCCACCCAGCTCGACGCCGCGATCCAGCACGAAGACCTCAGCGAGACCGCCAGCGAACTCGCTCCGCTCGCCGAGACCGACAAGGTCCGCAGCGCCCTCCTCTCCGCCGTCAGTCATGACCTGCGCCGGCCCCTCGCCGCCGCGACCGCCGCCGTCAGCGGACTGCGCAGCACCGACATCACCTGGACCGACGCAGACCGCGCCGAACTGCTCGCCACGGCCGACGAGAGCCTCGAGACCCTCGCCGACCTGGTCACGAACCTCCTCGACGTGACGCGGTTGCAGGCGGGCGTGCTCGCCGTCTCTCTCGCGCCGACCGACCCGGCCGACGTGATCCTCCCCGCGATCGACGAGCTCGCCCTCGGCCCCGCCGACCTCGACCTCGACCTCGACCTCGACGTGCCGGCCGTCCTCGCCGACGCGGGCCTGCTGCAGCGGGTGGTCGTCAACCTGCTCGCCAACGCCGTCCGCTTCTCACCGACCGGTCAGCGCGTGCGGATCTCCACCAGCGGCTTCGGCGACACCGTGCAGATCCGTATCGCCGACCACGGCCCGGGCATCGCCGTCGATCGCCGCGACGACGTCTTCGTCCCCTTCCAGCGCCTCGGCGACACCGATAACACCACCGGTCTCGGCCTGGGGCTCGCCCTCTCGAAGGGCTTCACCGAGGGAATGGGCGGCACCCTCGACGCCGAAGACACCCCCGGCGGCGGCCTCACCATGGTCATCACCCTCACCACCACGACCACGCCGCAGGAGGCCTCCCGATGAAGATCCTCATCGCCGACGACGACCCGCAGATCCTCCGCGCCCTCCGTGTCACCCTCACCGCCCGCGGCTACGACATCCTCACCGCCGAGAACGGCACCGACGCGATCAACCTCGCTGTCGAACACCACCCCGAGCTGTACATGCTCGATCTCGGCATGCCCCACCTCGACGGCATCGACGTCATCCACGGCCTCCGCGGCTGGACCACCGCCCCCATCCTCGTCGTCTCCGGCCGCACCGGCGCCGCCGACAAGGTCGACGCCCTCGACGCCGGAGCCGACGACTACGTCACCAAACCCTTCTCCATCGACGAGATCCTCGCCCGCATCCGTGCCCTCACCCGCCGCTTCAGCACCACCGACGGCGAAGCGACCATCACCATCGGCGACAACAGCGTCGACCTCTCGGCCAAGACCGTCACCCGCAGCAGCGACGGCAGCAGCGTGCGCCTCACCCCCACCGAATGGCAGGTCCTCGAGCTGCTCATCCGCAACGCCGACAAGCTCGTCACCCGGCAGACCCTGCTGCACGACATCTGGGGCCCGGCTCACGTCAGCGATACCGGCTACCTCCGCCTCTACATCGCCCAGTTGCGCAAGAAGCTCGAACCCGACCCTGCCTGCCCCCGCCACATCATCACCGAATCCGGGATGGGCTACCGGTTCGTGCCGTCGGCCGCCAAGCCGACGACCGGCCACTGATCGGCGTCAGCCTCCGGCGATGCTCCTCATTCCGACGCTCCTGGGCTTCGATACTGCGCGGACCCGGCGGCCCGCGGCCAGTTCTCCACCAGGCAGAGAGGCGTCCTGGCGACCCGCTCCCATGCGGCAGACTTCTCGCGATGACCACCGAGAGCCCGAACCCCGACGCCCCGAAACATCTCCGGGCCGATACCGCGGAACGCGTGTCCGCCGCCGCCTACGGAGCGATCGTCGCAGCGTCCACCCTTGCCGGGACCGACGGTCACACCAACGTCTGGTCGGTCGTCGCTCTGGTTTTCGCCACCAACCTCGTCTACTGGGCCACCCACGTCTTCGCCTACACCCTGGGCGATCGATCCTCGGCCGATACCGGCATCCGCGCGGTCGTCCTGCACCACATGCGCGTCAGCGGCCCCATCGTCAGCTCCGCCTTCCTCCCGATCGTCGTCGTCCTCATCCTCGGTGCTTTCGGTCTGGACCGCGCGACCTCATCCGGCTGGGGAATGGCGACCGCCGCGCTCACCCTCGTCACCGTCGCCGTCTCCGGCGGCTACCTCCGCGGAGCACGAGGGCTCTGGCTCGCCCTCATCGCCGCCGGGACGATCCTGCTCGCCGGCATCCTCCTGGCCGCGAAGCTGCTCCTGCACTGAGCCCGCCGCATCCGCTCGACCGACTCGAGTCGCAGTCCGCGACCTCAGGCGGCGGTGGCCGGAGGAATGTTCTCGTCGGGATGGACCGCCGCGGCCTCAACACGGTCGCGACGGAG
Organism: Microbacteriaceae bacterium VKM Ac-2855; assembly: GCA_013204985.1. Lineage (GTDB taxonomy): Bacteria > Actinomycetota > Actinomycetes > Actinomycetales > Microbacteriaceae > Rathayibacter. The sequence goes on along the minus strand of JABMLG010000008.1, from coordinate 77,404 downwards.
CTTCAGTGAACGGATGCGAGATGTCTCAGCCCGAAGCAGGCGCTCGGCCTCAGCGCTGACCTGTTGCGCGAATGCGGGGTGGATGTGTCCCGGATGTTCGAGGGCCGCGATGAGATCCGTGAGTTCACTCGCAACGTCGATCTCAGCCATGTGAGCGTCTCCGAGAGGAAGGACCCTGCGGAAAAGAGGTGGGCGCGGGTGCGCGACCTTCGGAAGTCGGGATGCACGGGTCCGGGTGCGCGACGACTTGATGAGGTTGGCAGCAACCGTACGCCAATGCTTCCTCGATGTGCGCGTTTCACGACATCGCCCGGTGAGTCGTCTTGACGCGATCGCATCCAGCGGACGGCCCGGGTCGCCACGGCGCTTCGGTCTGGGGGCGGTTCCTGACTAACTCGACCCGATGGAGTCCGAACTTGGCCTTTCGGTTCTCCTCGAATTGATCGGCGTGGAGTGGGCGCGAGACGAGGACAACGACATCGCAATCGGAGTTGGCAACGTCATCATCAGCAACCCGAGACCGGAGCCGGTCAAGCCGACGAGTAGGTGGTGGAAGTAATGAAGGGCTACAGCAAGCGCTCACAGGAACTCGCCCAGGAACTGGCGGAGAAGGTCGCGCGCAATGTCAGCAAGTCTGGCCGGAAGGTCGTCTTGTCAGAAACCGGACGCTACTCGATCGTGAACGTAGAGGACACGTCGGGCGGGACTGACATCCTGCACTCTCGAGGCACGATCAGCTCGAACGATCTGCGTCCGCGAAACCCTTAGCTTCCGGCTCGTCAGACCACCCCGCGAACGAATCGCACGTTCCGGGGCACTCTCGTGTCCCTGTCGGGATCGCCCGGGATGAGGGGAGTTCGGGATTGTTCTGATGTGTCAGAACGCGCACCGCAAAACTTTTCACGACATCGTGCCGAGCCGATGTCATAGTTCACAGATGGATGAATCCCTCTCGACCGACGACAGCTCGACCGAACACAACACCAGCGAAATGACCCCCGAAGTGCTGGCGGCGTTCAGCGACGCCTGGACCCGCCACGACCTGGACGCGCTGATGAGCCACGTCACCGACGACTGTGTCTACAGCGCGTCCGTCGGCCCCGAGCCCGGGCGAACCTGGTCGGGGAAGGAGCAGGTGCGGGAGGGCTTCGCGCTGATGCTCGCCTACGACACCGGGCAGGAGCGGCACGAGGAGGAGCGGCCCATCATCGCCGGGTCACGCGGCGCGGCCACCTGGTCCTTCACCGGACAAGGACCTGACGGGACGGTCCAGGTCACGCGAGGCTGCGACATCTACGAGTTCCGCGGCGGGAAGATCGCCCTCAAGGACGCGTTCCGAAAGGTCTACCAAGCCGAAGCGCCTGAGTAGCCACTCCTCCGGCGCCTCCCGCTGGCAGCGCAGCCGGCCGCGAACGGCCGTGGCCGGCGGTGCGAACCAGCCGGTACGGCATCGAAACGGCGGCGACTCGAAGCCCTGCTAGCCTCTCGGCAGGCTGCTCGAATCGAGGGTCCCACCCTGTGGCATAGCTTGCGAAGAAGGCCTCGTGAATGACGTCCCGCAACACCGTTCCTGGCTCCTCGTCGCCCCCGCGCTCATCGTCCTCGGCTGGGGTGGCAACCACTTCCTGCCGCTGATGCAGTACTACCGGCAGGTGGAGGGCTTCTCGCAGGTGCAGGTCGACATCCTGCTCGGAACCTACGTGTTCGGAATCGTTCCTGGGTTCGCTCTGTCGGGCGCCTGGTCGGACCGGTACGGGCGTCGACCGGTGCTGATCGCGGGTCTCGTCCTCGGCATCCTCGGAAGCATCGTGCTCGCGAGTTCCAGCTCGAGCTTCATCGGGCTCTGCGTCGGTCGGTTCATCTGCGGCCTCAGTGTGGCGGCCGGAATGGTGGTGGGCACCTCCTGGATCAAAGAACTCTCGATCGCGGAGGGACGCTCCGCGGCGGGTGCCCGGCGCGCGGCGGGCATGCTCACGATCGGCTTCGGCGGCGGCGCCGGCATCGGCGGGGCCCTGGCCCAATGGGGTCCGTGGCCCGCGGTGCTGCCGTACCTCGTGCAGATCGCCGCGTGCGTGGTCGCCGTGATCGTCCTGCTGCGGGCCTCCGAGACCCGCGGATTCGACCCCAGCGTGAAGAGGCTGCTCGGCGATCTCCGCATTCCGAGACCGGCCCGATCGACGTTTCTCCGGATCATCCTCCCGCTCGCGCCGTGGGTGTTCGCGGCGCCGGCCCTGTCGTTCGCCGTGGGTCCGAGCCTGGTGAGTGATCGCATCCCCGGGTTCACCGTCGGTTTCGCCACCCTCGCGGTGATCATCACTCTCGGTGTCGGATGGGTGACGCAATTCTTCTCGGGCCACCTCGCGACGTATCTGCGCGGTCGAATGGGGTTGGTCGGAGGATCACTCATCACGATCGGCGCCCTCCTGCTGATTCCTGCCGCCTACTCGCACCAGGTGTGGATCGTGCTCGTCGCCGCTCCCGTCTTCGGAGCCGGCTACGGGCTCGCGATGGTCTCCGGCCTCACCGCCGCGCAAGGTCTGGCGACACCCCACGATCTCGCGGGCATCACGGCGGTGTACTACTCGCTGACCTATGTGGGATTCCTTCTCCCGGCGGCCCTCGCGGCTCTGACCGCGTTCGCGCCGATGTGGATCCTCCTTGGAGTAACGGCGGCCGCCTGTGCTCTGTGCACGGCCTTCGCGGCGCGCAGTATGCGACGCGACGTCGCCCTCGTCCCCGCATCCTGAGCCCGAGGCTCTTCGACGTAGAGGTTGTGGTGGTGCGGCGCGGGCGCACGGCTCGTTCATCGCGGCCCTGTTGCGTTCGTTGCTGCTGATGTCGCAGTTTTCGTCGGCCAGCGGCGAGAAACCTCGGTCGCCGCGTGCACAACCTCGGCTGAGAGGCTCGCTCAGCGCCGATGGACGCTGACGGACGCTCTCAACCGAGGTTGCGTCCGGCGCGCGGCGTCAATGGGCCGTGCTGCGGAGTGAAACCGCCGGGTCGGCCGTTGCACGGAACGGGCGGCGGGTGCCGTTCCGGTGGTGGTGCGATCAGCCTGTTCAGGCCGCGGAAGCAGACTCGGGCGGCCGATGTTCGAAGGAGCGCCCACGGATGCTGTCGGGGAGGATGACGACCCAGAGATACGGCTCAGTCGGCATCCAGTGCGGCAGGAGCGCCGCGGCTCGATCCGTGAACGCACTGTCGTTGGGGAGCATCTCAGCCCGCCCCTTCAGCACGACGCTCCAGGTCGTGCCGCCGCTGTCGGCGTCGACCTCGAAGACGACCGCGTTGCTGTGACACCGTTCACGGACTTCGTCGCCCCCGGTGTGATCCTCGCCGCCATCGTCGGAGGCACCCAACTCGCAGCCGCCGTTCTGCAGCGGCGCCGCAACCGGTGGGCGATGGTGGCAAGCGCCGTCGCTGCGCTCGGGATGGTGATCTGGATCTACGTCGAAGTCGCGATGCTGCCCGGATACTCGTTTCTGCACACCCTCTACCTCGGCAGCGGGATCCTGCAGATGCTCCTGATCTTCCTCGTCCTGGGCGGCTGGCCCGTCACCGGGCGGCCCGTCACCGAATTACCGCGACGCTCGCATCCGCATCCAACCGGCGAAGGATCTCGCACATCTCATCCAGCAGCGTCTGCTGGTTCCGGTTGATCTCGAGCAACGCCTCGATGTCGGCCTTCGCCGTCACGTTCGTATCGAAATCGTGCTGCGCCAACGCGGCGGCGATACCGTCCTGACGCTTAGCCGCGATCAGCAGGATCGCGCCCTGCAGACCGGCGAGCATGCTCAAGAACAGGTTCAGCAGGATGAACGGGTATTCATCCCACCCGGCCGCGAACGAGTTGATAGCCGCCCAGACGAGCATGAAGGCGATGAACCCGAACACGAAACGCCAGCTGCCCATCGAGTTGCGCATCACATCCGCAGCGCGCTCCCCGAAGGTGAGCGAGCGGGTGTGCTTCTCGTGCCAGGTCAATCGGGAAAAGGGTCGGTGTCCGCTCGTCATGCGGCACAGCGTACGTCCCTCCCCCGCCTGAACGACGCGATCGAGGATGAAGGACCAACGGCCCTACCCGCCCCGCTCGGCTACGCCGATCATCAGAACGATGGCGTCCGCCGTCGCCGATCCGGAAGGCTCACCGTTGCGTGCTCTCGTCGTCTACGAATCCATGTTCGGCAACACCCGGCACGTCGCCGAAGCGATTGCTGACGGCCTCGCCGAATCCGTCACCGTCGCCGTCGTGCACGTCGCCGACGCGGCGGCGAACCGCCTCGAGGACGTCGAGCTGATCGTCGTCGGCGGCCCCACCCACGTGCACGGCATGTCGTTGCCGCGCACCCGCGCCGAAGCCCCGAAGTGGGCAGCCGACCCCGGGCACGCTTTGCACATGGATGAGCACAGCGACGGTATCGGCGTGCGCGAATGGCTCGCCGCCCTTCCACAGACCAACACGATGGCGGCCGCGTTCGACACCCGCACCGACATCCCCCGCATCCTCAGCGGCGCCGCCTCCGCCCGCATCGACCACGAGCTGCGCCGTCACGGTTTGCGCTGCATCGCCGCGCCGATGAGCTTCCTCGTCGACACCGACAATCACCTCGAAGACGACGAGCTCACCCGCGCCCGCGCCTGGGGCCGACTCATCGGCGTGACAGCCGTGAAGACCGACGTCACCGACTCGCTCGCGTCGGGCCGGCCAACTCGATGAAGCTCACGTCCGCCGTGATGTTCGTCACCGAACTCGACCGTTCCGTCACCTTCTACGAGCGCCTGCTCGCGGTCACCGCAACGGTGCAGACCGGGGAAGCGGCGCTGCTCGTCACGGCGGACGGTGACCAGCTGTATCTGCGGGCGATCGGCGACCGGGCCCAGCATCCGCTCGGCGCCGTCGGCATCCAATACCTCATCTGGACCGCGAACGACCGCGGCGAGCTCGACCGCTGCGAGACGCTGCTGCGGGAGCAGTCAGCGCGGGTCACTCGCGCCGACGTCGACGACATCGCCCTCCTCGAAGGCCCCGGGCCGGACGGGGTGCCGATCATGATCAGCTATCCCGGCCCGACCGCGACCCCGCGTGAGGAGATCATCGAGCGCATCTACGCCTGGTGAGCGACGCCGACCGACCCGGCGCGGCTCGTCGGCTAGGAGCCGCGCGGGCTCAGGGCCGCGGTGTAGAGCTCGGGGTCGCGGCGGGTGCGGCGCGAGACGACGAGGGTCTCCGGATGGAGGCGGTCCGCGAACGGGCCCGCGTAGGGCAGCTCGATGATCGTGCGAAGCCCGGATCGCCAGGCAGGGATCAGCGCCGCGAGGTTGCGGCGCTCCGGCTGCTGTTCCAGAGGCATCGCGTGGAGTTCGTCGGGCCGCATGACCCACGCGCCGTACGCGTCGGCATCCATTCCGCCATCCCAGAACGCGCTGGGCTGTGTCGAGTACGCGTCTACGAGTTCGTCATCCGACAGCTCTCGGAGGAGGCGCGCGGTGTCTTCGTCGGGCTCGCGCACCACGCGGTCCCGTGGGTCGAAGGCACTCCACGCACGGCGCCATTCCGCCCGCCACCGTTCGGCCGCCTCGGTTGCGTCGACTCCCGCGGGCAGGGCTGAATCGCCGATCGGCGGCGCCTCGTCGAGTTCTGGCACCTCGCCGATATCGAGGCGCCACGCATGACGGATGAACAACAGCTTCAGGAGCGAATTCGGTGTGTCGATGCTGAGGAGCATGTCGTGTGGCCACGGGTTGCTCGGGTCGGGCTGGCTGGTCCGCATCTTTCTATCGTCTCTCGTCATCGGCACAGATCTCGTCATCCGCACAGATCTCGTCATCGGCACAGATCTCGTCATCGGCGCAGATCTCGTCATCGGCGCAGACGCGAGAGCGCGGAAGGCTCCGTCGTGATCGTGGCTGCGGCCTTTCGGCCTCACTCGGATTCGTCGAACGCGGGGCGACGGCCGGCGATCGTGGCGCGGAGGTGCGCGATGACGGCCTCCAATTCGAGCACGCGACCGACTCCGGCGAGGTTGATGCCCTGCCCGACGAGGTCCGTCACCCGAGCCACCTGGTCCAGGTCGGCATCGCTGTAACGGCGCGTCCCACCCCCGGTGCGGCGCGGAGTGATGAGCCCCTTCTCCTCGTAGAGCCGGAGCGTCTGCTCGCCGACACCCGACCGTGCCGCGGCCCCGGCGATGCCGTATTCGGCGCCGTCTGCGCCGATGAGATCCTTCATCCCGGCCGTCCCTTCGAAATCGCTGAATACCAGTTGCGACGCAGAGCCCGGAGAGGTAAAAAATCTGTGTCACCGGAGACAGATCCGGTGGTTCCGAACCTAACAGGATGAAGTGGAGGAGACCAGAAATGCTTCTGCAGCAGGACCCTTTCCGTGAGCTCGACCGGCTCACTCGTCAGGCGTTCGGCACCGCTGCCCGACCCACCGTGATGCCGCTGGACGCGTGGAAGGAGGGCGACGACTTCGTTGTCGAACTCGACCTGCCGGGCGTCGATCCCGGAAAGCTCGACATCGACGTGGAACGCAACGTCCTCACCGTCCGCGCCGAACGGCTGAACCACATCCCCGACGCCGCGAATGCGGTCGCATCCGAACGGCAGTGGGGGGTCTTCAGCCGTCAGCTCATCCTCGGCGACACGCTCGACACCGAGCACGTCGATGCCGAATACACCGCCGGCGTGCTGAAGCTGCGCATCCCCATCGCAGCGCAGGCGAAGCCGCGCAAGGTCAGCATCCGCTCGGATGCCGACCGTGCGGAGATCGCCGCCTGATTCTCGGATCGGACGATAAATGGAATCGGCGGCCGCTCTCGTCATCAAGACGGAGGCACTCGATGCTGAGCTGATCGAACTCATCCGGGCCGACCAGGACTGGATCGACGCCGTCTTCGCCGAGATCGTGCGCCACCTCGTCATGCGACAGCCGGGCCCGCCGCATCGACCGCGCCGGTATCCGTTGACGGCACACGCTGTGCGCCGCAGCCTCGGGCACCAGCGGAAGCGCCGCGCGATGGAGCGCTCACCACCGGTCGGGCCCAAGCAGTGAGAACAGGAGGGCCGCCTGCGTCGACCGACGCAGGCGGCCCTTTCCGCGCTGACCCGTACCTGGTCAGCTGCGGACGAGATCCGGTTGACGGTCGGGAGCAGGAACCCTCTCGGGCGGCGGCCCGTACAGCAGCTCCCTGTGGGTCGGTTCTCGTCCGTCGACGCCCACACGGAGCGTCGCGTGCCAACAGAGTGAGTCCGAAGGACGCCGTCCTGATCGTCCTCAGATCGCGGTAGCGATGCGGTAGCCGCGTTTGATCACGGTGGCGATGACCCGCGACTCCGGAAGAGCCTGGCGCAGCCGGCTGACGGCGACGTCGACGCCGTGGTCATCGAGCGGCTCCGCCGCCGATCGAGCAAGGGCGTCGCGAGACACCGTCGCACCCTCGGCGGCGACGACGGTCCGGAACAGCGAGAGGGCGACGGGGCTCAACGACACTCGGACCCCGTCGATGATCGCGAGTCGCCCGCGGAGTTCGAGGAGCCCGTAGAGGGTGTCGATCCGAGGGATGCAGCTCTCTTCGAGATGTTCGCACAGCAGACGGATCAGGGCGCCCATCCGGAACCGATCGGGCACGATCGGCAGGATCCCGGCCTCGACCAGCGGCGCAGCTGTGACCGGGCCGACAGCGGCGGCGACCACGGATTCGCGGAACGCGGCCTGAAGGGCATCGAGCTTGCCAGCCGCATCCGCGGTGGTGAACAGTGCTTCGACGGCGGGGGCGCTGGTGAAAGTCACGGCGTCGATCGAGCCCGCACAGATCGCGTCGATGAGGCGCAGAACACGCGCGGAGTCCTCGTGCATGGTCCATCGATAAGGGGCGACGGTGAGCACAGTGGCGCCGGCGGCGCTGAGACGGGCCAGTTGATCCGGATCCGTGAACCCGTGCAGCTGGACTGCGACCGTGAGGCCGTCCACCGACCCTCGGAGAACGAGGTCGACGAGTGAGGTCGTCGTCTCGCGTTCGCTCATGCCGTGGTCGTCGAGGCCCGCTGCCCGGATCGCGCCGCGCGCCTTCGGACCCCGCACGAGGATGCGGGTCTCGGCGAGCGGTTCGACCAGATCGAGCCCGGCAGCATCGGCCGCCTCGAGCCAGCGGCGGATGCCGTACGAGGTTGTCGCAAGCAGCACATCGGGGCGTGCGGCGATGACCGCTTCCGTCTCGGCGACGAGGACAGCATCATCGCTGACGCCGGTCATCCTGATCGTCGGCGCGTGCGAGACATCGGCGCCGCGGCGTTCGAAGGCGGCGATCAGGTCTTCGGATCGACGATCGGAGGTGACCCCGATGCGGAAACCGTCGAGCTGGTCTGCACGGAAGCCGGGCGAGCTCTCGGGTTCAGCGGGAGGTAACACGGTCATCGAACGGCCTCCCTCGCGGATGACGCGGTCCCGCGATCACGGGGTGTATGCGGCGACGGCCTGAACCGTCGGATCGGAGACATCATCCCATGACGCAACGCGCACGACCTCGCCGATGACGATCACGGCGGGCGATCGGGGAGCCAGGTCGGCGAGCTTCGCGGTGATCTCGCCCACCGTTGACACGGTGCTGCGCTGGGAGTGGGTGTACCCCCGTTCGACGATCGCGAGGGGCATGTCGGCCCGCATCCCCGCCCGCTGCAGTCCGGCTGCGAGGTGCGGGAGGGTGTTGACCCCCATCAGCACGACGAGGGTGCCACCGAGGCCGGCGAGGTGACCGAGTTCTTCGTCGCTGAAGGGGGCGTGGCCCGAGACGACGGTGAAGGCGCGGCTGATCTCGCGGTGGGTGACGGGGATGCCCGCCGCTGCGGGTACCGAGATGGCGCTGGTGACGCCCGGCACGACCGTGACCGGGACACCTGCCTCTCGACACGCCAGGACCTCCTCGGCCCCGCGGCCGAAGACGAAGGAGTCGCCGCCCTTGAGGCGCACGACGACGTTGCCGGCCAGAGCGTGCCGCACGAGGAGCGCTTCGATCTCACGTTGCGGCACGGCGTGGTGGCCCGGCGTCTTGCCGACGTCGACCAGAAGCGCACCAGGCGCCCACTCACTCAGGGCGTCTCGCGGCCCCAGACGATCGAAGAGGACGACGTCGGCGATCGCAAGGGCACGGCGGCCGGCGATCGTCAGCAACTCAGGGTCCCCCGGGCCTCCGCCGACGAGCGTGACGGAGCCGCGCGGCAGTCGGGGAGCCGGATCCTCCGTGATCATCCAGACCCGGCTCCGCGCGGTCTCGACGGCGAGCCGGTCGTAGACGGACTCGGCACCCTCGAGCCAGACGACCAGAGCAGGCACGGCCCCGGGCCGTAACGCATCGGAGGCGAACCTCAGAGGCAGGTCGGCCGCCGACTCCTGGCGATCGACGATCGCGCCCGCGGCTCCGAAACGCGCCACAGCCCGACGGGCGCCGTCCGAGGTCCCGACGACGAGGACGCGGCGACCGGTGAGATCGATGTCGAGCTTCATCGGGCGCCTCTCACGGGGATGGACGGGCCGGAGAGCAGCACCGTGCCGTCGGTGCGCTCCGCAGCGGTGGCGGGTCGGTTCTGGTCGCGTTCGCGGACTTTGGTGATGCTCGGGTCCGCGGTATCGGGTGCATTCACGAAGGAGCGGAACCGACGCAGCCGCTCCGGGTCCTTGAGCGTAGCCGCCCACTCATCCTCGTACGTGCCGACGTGCAACGCCATCGCCGCTTCGAGGTCCGCGGCGATGCCGAGGCTGTCCTCGCACACCACCTCGCGCACATGGTCGAGGCCGCCCGGGAGCTCCTCCTGCCATCGTGCGGTGCGCTGCAGCCGCTCGGCGGTGCGCACGTAGTACATCACGTACCGGTCGATGTAGCGGATGAGTGTCTCGTCGTCGAGGTCCTGCGCCAGCAACTGCGCGTGCGCCGGCTGGTAGCCGCCGTTTCCGCCGACGTAGAGGTTCCAGCCGTTCTCGGATGCGATCACACCGATGTCCTTGCCGCGGGCCTCGGCGCACTCGCGGGCGCACCCGCTGACGCCGAGCTTGAACTTGTGCGGCGAACGCAGGCCGCGGTACCGCAGCTCCAGCAGCACGGCCATGCTCACCGCGTCCTGCACGCCGTAACGGCACCACGTCGATCCGACGCAGCTCTTCACCGTGCGCAGCGACTTGCCGTAGGCCTGGCCCGACTCCATCCCCGCATCGACGAGGATCTTCCAGATCTCCGGCAGCTGCTCCAAACGCGCACCGAACAGGTCGATCCGCTGGCCGCCGGTGATCTTCGTGTACAAGTCGAACTGCTCGGCGACCTCGGCGATCACCTTCAGCTTCGCCGGGGTGATCTCGCCACCGGGGATGCGCGGAACGACGGAGTAGGTGCCGTCCTTCTGCATGTTCGCGAGGGCGCGATCGTTGGTGTCCTGCATCGGGCCGGAGCCGCCGTCGAGGATGTAGCCGCCCGTCTGCGTGGCCACGACGGAGGCGACGACCGGTTTGCAAACGTCGCAACCGAGACCCGCGACGAACCGTTCCATCACCTCGTGCGCGCTGCGCAACCCGAGGATCCGAACGGATTCGAAGAGTTCGCTCCGGCTGAGACTGACATGCTCGCACAACGCCCGCGACACCTCGACGCCGGACTTCGTCAATTCGACGTCGAGGATCTTCTTCACGAGCGGTACGCACGATCCGCACTGGGTACCGGCGCGGGTACAGGCCTTGAGTTCACCGAGATCGGTGCACCCCTCACCGATGGCGTGGCGCACCGCACCGACGGCGACATTGTTGCAGGAGCAGATCTGCACGTCGTCGGGCAGATCCGCGCCGGCCGGCGGCTCGGCTCCCGCGGCGGCGAGGTACGCGCCGGGCTCGCCGGGCAGCTCGCGACCGAGCAGGGGCCGAAGCGCGGAGTAGGGCGCCGCGTCACCGACGAACATTCCGCCGAGGAGGGTTTTCGCATCGTCGCTGACGACGATCTTCTGGTACAGGCCGCGCGCCGGGTCGGCGTAGACGACTTCGAGGGCTCCCTCACCGCGCGCCATCGCGTCGCCGAAGCTGGCGACCTCCACGCCCGAGAGCTTGAGCTTGGTCGCGTCATCGATGCCGGGGAAGACCGCGTCACCGCCCCGAATCCGATCGGCGACGACCTCAGCCATCGCGTTGGCGGGAGCGACGAGCCCGACCGTGGATCCGTTCACGGATGCGACCTCGCCGATCGCCCAGACGCCGGCGGCGGAGGTGGCGCAGGAGTCGTCGATCACGACGCCGCCGCGAGGAGCGGTCTCGATGCCGGCGGCGCGGGCGAGTTCGTCGCGCGCTGTGATCCCGATGGAGAAGACGACGATGTCGGCGTTGACGCTCGAGCCGTCGGTCAGGGTGAGGCCGAGCACCATACCGGTCGGACTGGTCAGGATCTCGGTGGGACGGTTGCCCAGGTGCAGCGTGATGCCCTGACTGCGGATGATGCGACCAAGGGCCTGCCCCGCGCCCTCGTCGAGCTGGGCGCTCATCAGCCACCGGCCCGAGTGCACGACGGCGCTGCGGGCGCCGAGCCGGTTCATACCACCGGCCGCCTCGAGGCCGAGAAGTCCGCCGCCGACCACGACCACGTTCGCCGGGCGTCCCTTGCGGAGGCGGAAGTCGGTGACCTCTCGCACGAGGTCGTCGACGTCTTCGAGCGTCCGGTACACGCGGCCGGAGGCGGCGTTGGTGATCGGCGGCACAGTCGCGGAGGATCCGGTCGCGAGAACGAGTTCGTCGTACGCGAGCACCTCGCCGCTGTCGAGAACGGCGGTCCGCGCCTCCGGATCGATCGCCGTCACTCGCGTGTTCGAGAGGTACGACGCGACGTCCCACATGGCTGCGGTGCCCAGGGTGAGGTCGACTTCACCCTCGAGCCGCTTGCTCAAGGCGACGCGGTCGTAAGGCAGATGCCGTTCCTCGCCGACGACCGTGATGCGCAGCTCCGGCCGCGCCGGGTCCAGGCGCGAGGAGAGCGACTCGGTGAGGCGGTGTGCGGCGGGACCGCCGCCGACCACGAGGATGTGCCGGGTCGTACTCAGCTCTGCTGCAGTGTCGCTCATGGGCGGCGCCTTCCGATCGGGAACACCTCAACGCTAGGCATCAGCCGTTTCGCCCCGATTGCCCAGCGGTAACGGCGTGTGACCGGCGTCTCACGGCCATTGATCGGTGGTGAGAGGGGTGCGACACACGTGGTTACCCGGCGGCAATGGCAGCGAAACGGCGCGTCTCTAGGCTCGGCGCCATGGCGCGCATCCCGTTCCCTCTTCTCACGCTCGCTCGGCCCACTGCGGTTCCTACCGGTCGCCGAACGACCTTGGTGGAGGCTCGCGATCGCGCGTACCTCGTCGGTGACGAGAGTGCCGACGACGCCATCGACGTCGTCCCGCTCGCGTGCGCGGCAGGTCGCACGCTTGCTCACGACCTCTTCTCCGGCGCCGACCTCCCCCGTTTCCCCAGCAGCGCCATGGACGGCTGGGCGATCGAACGCACCGCCGGTCCCTGGACGGTCGGGGCCAGAATCCTCGCCGGCGATGTTCCCTCCGTCGCCGGTCTCGATCCGGGTGAAGCCCGACCGATCGCGACCGGCGCGGCCGTTCCTCCCGGCACGATCGCCGTCATCCGCCGCGAACACGGCGACGTCGTCCGGCCCGGGGCCGCGATGCTGCACCTGAATACTCTCGCGAAGCCGCCGACGACAGGCGACCACATCCGCCCCCGCGGGGAGGAAGCTCTCCGCGGCGACCCGCTGCTGCGAGGCGGGTCCGTACTCTCTGCGCCGCGGATCGCCCTCGCTGCCGTCGCCGGCTACGACGAGCTCGCCGTTCGGAGGGCGCCTTCCGTGGACCTGGTCCTCCTCGGCGACGAGATCCGGGCGTCCGGCGTTCCGGAGGCCGGTGCGATCCGCGACGCCTTCGGACCATCGCTGCCGACGATCCTGCAGGCGATGGGTCTCGTCTCAGGCCGAATGACCTACGCGGCGGACGATCCGGACGCGACACTGCATGCGTTGACGGCAACGGATGCTCCGTTGATCGTCACGACGGGCGGGTCCTCAGACGGACCGACGGACTTCGTTCGCTCGGCCCTGACCACCCTCGGCGGACGTCTCGTCATCGATGGCGTCGCGATGAGGCCCGGGCATCCCGTGATGCTCGCGACGCTTCCCGGAGGGCGCCTTCTGCTGTGCCTCCCCGGCAATCCGCTCGCAGCGATGATGTGCCTCGCCAGCCTCGGGCTGCCTCTGGTCGACGGAATGCTCGGGCGTCCGCAGCGCCCGTTCGGCAGCGAAACGCTGGCCGTCGACGTTTCGAACCTGTCGGGCTCGACCCGCTTGGTCGCCTGCGCAGGCGGTACCCCCGTGCCCTGGCAGGGATCCGGGATGCTGCGCGGGCTCGCCGCCGCGGATGCGGTCGTCATCATCAAGCCCGGAGGAGCGGCTGCCGGGGAGACAGTCGCCACAGTCGAGCTGCCCTGGTAGATCGCCGCACCGATGGGCCGGGGGCTCAGGCGCCGGCCGGTGCTCGGGCGATGAGTTCGGTGATGCGGCCCTTGCAACTGCCGCAGCCGGTCCCGGCCCGTGTCGTCGCGCCGACGCACTCGACGGTGTCGTCGCCCGCGGCAACCGCGTCCGTGATCGTGCCGACGGTCACTCCGTTGCACCAGCACACCGTCGCCTCTCGCGCGAAGGGGTCTCCGGTCGGCGAAACGCCCGCATCCGGAGCGTCCAGTCTGAGCAGAGATGAGCGATCAGCAGGCAGCTCGGAGCCGCGATCGAACATCAGCGTCAGCTCCGCACCCGCGCGCGGCAGACCGACGGCGACGAACCCGGTCAGTACACCGTCGGTCGTGACGAGTTTGGCGTAGCCGCCGCGCCCCGGATCCGCCCACACCGTGACCTCGGAGGCGCAGGTGTGTACCGGCTCGTCCCACAGCTCGGCGGTGACGTCGCCGCCGGAGACCACGTCGATCCCCTCCGCCTTCAGCATCACGACGCCGGGACGTGAGTCGTCGAGCAGCGCCGTCGAATGCCCGCTCGCCTCCGCCACGAGTCGCGCGGCGAGCCAGTCGGCCTGCCGCCAGCCGGGGCCGATCAGGCCGCTCGGTGCGCCGGGCACACGGCCGTCGGAGCCGGCGGATCCGCGCGGCGCGATGTGAGCGCAATCGCCGATCGCGAAGACATCCGGATCCGTCCAACTCCGCAACTCTTCGTCCACGAGGATACCGGTCGACACGGCGAGATCCGAGGCTGCGGCAAGCTCGGTCCGCGCTCCGACCCCGCACGAGAGCAGCAGGAGGTCGCCGTGGATCTGCTTGCCGTCGGCGCAGATCAAGGCGTCGAAGTGGGCCCGGCCCTCGTCGTCGTGGCGGAGCAGAACGCTCTCGGAACGCGCGTGCGATGCCATCTCGACACCCACGGCGCGAGCAGCGCGAGCGAGCATCCGGCCGCCGCCCTGGTCGAGATTCCGGCCCATCGGCACGTCGCCGTGATACACCGCGACGACGTTCGCTCCCTGCTCCGCCGCCGCGAGCGCGATCTCCATTCCGAGCACGCCGGCACCGAGCACCACGACCCGTTGCCCGGCCGAGACCGCGGCGCGGATCCGTTCGGCGTCGCCGAGGTCGCGCAAGGCGACGATGCCCTGAGGCAGCGGCGCCGATCCTGAGTCGAGCGCGGCCGGCTGCTGTGCGCGCACGCGCCGATCGCGCCGCGCGGACTCCATGCCCGCGAGCGTGGGAACGTTCGCGCGCGCGCCTGTGGCGAACACGAGGCGGTCGTACGGCACGCGCTCCTCGTTCGAGAGTCGCACCACCTGGCGGGCACGGTCGATGCCGACCACGATCTCGCCCAGCCGGATCTCGACGCCGGCGGCCCGAGCGGCCGCCGTGTCGGTCACGTCGAGGCGTTCGCGACTCGCACGCCCGACCGCGTACTCGGCGATGAGCACTCGGTTGTACGCATCGTGCTCCTCCGCTCCGATCACGGTGACGGTCACGACTCCGGATCGCACGGCGGGCAGCAGTCCTTCAACGAATCGAGCGCCGACGGGTCCGTAGCCGATGAGGACGATGCGGTCAGGCATGTGCGACCTCCGCGACGGTCACGGTGACGCGTGTGCGTTTGAACTCGGGCATCGCCGAGATCGGATCGACCGCCGCCTCCGTCAGGAGGTTGGCGCACTGTTCGCCCGCGTAATGGAACGGAAGGAACACCGTGTCGTGCCGGATACCCGCGGTCACCTCCGCACGAGCCATCACGACTCCGCGCGCATTGTCGACCCGCACCAGCGCTCCGTCCACGATTCCCAGCCGCGCGGCGGTTGCGGGGTGGATCTCGAGCCGCGCCTCCGGGCGGGCTTCCTGCAGTTCGGGAACCCGGCGGGTCTGAGCGCCGGACTGGTAGTGCTGCAGGTAACGGCCCGTGATCAGTGTCAGCTCGCCGCCATGGTCCGCTCCCCGCGCGAGGTGAGGCGTCACCGTGACGAGGCGGGCGCGTCCGTCGGGGTGCTCGAAGCGGTCCAGGAACATTCGCGGGGTGCCAGCCGAGTCGGGAGGATAGGGCCAGAAAGCGGCGACGCCGGTGTCGAGCAGCGCATGGCTGAGGCCGGAGTAGTCCGCGATCCCGCCGGCAGAGGCGCGTGCCAGCTCGTCGAACACCTCTGCAGGGTCGGTGCTCCAGATCGCGGGGGCGCCGAGTCGCTGAGCGAGCTCGCGCATGACCCACAACTCGCTGCGCGCCTCACCGGGCGGCGGTAGAGCGCGCCGACGGCGGAGGACGCGACCCTCGAGCGACGTCATCGTGCCCTCTTCTTCCGCCCACTGCGTGACCGGGAGCACAACGTCCGCGAGCCGGGCGGTCTCCGAGAGGAAGAAGTCGCAGACCACGAGCAGGTCGAGGGCCTCGAGACCAGCACGGACCGCATCCGCGTCGGGGGCCGACACGACGACGTTCGAGCCGTGCACGAGCAGGCAGCGCACCGAGCGGCCGAGTTCGCCGAGCAGCTCGACCGCGGGAAGGCCGGGGCCGGGGATGATCGCTGGATCCACGCCCCACACGGCGGCGACGTGCGCGCGGGCCGCCGGATCGATGATCTTGCGGTAGCCGGGCAGCTGGTCGCACTTCTGTCCGTGTTCCCGCCCACCCTGTCCGTTGCCCTGCCCGGTCATCGTGCCGTAACCGGAACCCGGTCGGCCGACGAGGCCCAGAACCAGGGCGAGGTTGATCGCGGCCGTCGCGGTGTCGGTGCCGTCGACGTGCTGCTCGACACCGCGCCCGGTGAGGATGTACGAGCGGCCGCTCGCGAGACGGCGTGCGACCGTTCGCAGCTGCGAGACGGGGACGCCCGTGACCGACTGGACCCGCTCCGGCCACCAGGCGTTCGTGCCGAGGCGCACCGCATCGAAGCCGGTCGTGCGCTCCGCCAGGTACGCGTCGTCGGCGAGCCCCTCGGCGATGACGATGTGGGTGAGTCCGAGCAGCAGAACGAGGTCGGTGCCCGGGGCGGGCTGCAGGTGGATGCCGCAGCCCTCCTCCGTCAGCCGCGCGGTCGCCGAGCGACGAGGGTCCACGGCGATCAGACCGCCCTTGGCACGGGTCCCGCTGAGGTGCCCGATGAACGGCGGCATCGTCTCGGCGACGTTCGATCCGAGGATCAGGATCGTGTCGGCGCCGTCGAGGTCCTCCACCGGGAAGGGCAGGCCGCGATCGAGACCGAACGCGCGGTTGCCCGCGGCGGCAGCCGAGGACATGCAGAAGCGACCGTTGTAGTCGATCCGCGACGTGCCGAGGGCGAGCCGGGCGAACTTGCCCAGCTGGTAGGCCTTCTCGTTGGTCAAGCCCCCGCCGCCGAACACTCCGACCGAGTCGGCACCGAAGCGTTCCCGCGAATCGCGGAGACGATCGGCGATCAGATCCAGCACCTCAGTCCAGGATGCGCGGGCGAACGAACCGTCGGGCTGCTTCCGCAGCGGATGAGTGATGCGCTGCCCCGAATCCAGCAGCTCGGCCGATGTCCACCCCTTCTTGCAGAGGCCGCCGCGATTCGTCGGGAACTCCCGCCCCGCAACGGTCGCCGTCGCGCCCACCGGCGTCACCGTCATGGCGCACTGAAGCGCGCAGTACGGGCAGTGGCTGTCTGCGCTCATCGTGCTCTCCCTGAGAAGTGGGGCGTCACTTCGTCGGCTACTCCCGACGAAGTGACGACCCTTTCGAACTAGATGCGGATGCCGGCCTTGATGCCCCCGCGCAAGTACACGGCGCCTGTGATCACGAGCATCACCGCATACGCCATCACGAACCAGCCGAGGGCGGTCGTGTAGTCGCCGTAGGTCGTCTTGGAGAAGCCGAGCAGCTGCGGGATGACGAAGCCGCCGTAGGCCCCGATCGCCGAGATCAGCCCGAGCGCCGCCGCCGTCTTGCGCTGGGTTCCCACATCGCCCGCATTGCGGTGCGCATCCTTCGTCCCTGCCCGCATCGAGAACACGGTCGGGATCATCCGGTAGGTGGCCCCGTTGCCGATCCCCGCAGCCGCGAAGAGCACCATGAAGAAGAGCAGGAAGAGCCAGAAGTTCCCCAGCGGCAAGGTCCAGATCACACTGAGTGCGCCGAGAGCCATCACCACGAATGCGGCCATGGTCACCGCCGCACCGCCGAAACGGTCGGCGAGCCTGCCACCGAAAGGACGCGACAGCGAGCCGACGAGCGAGCCGAGGAAGGCGAGCGACAGCGTCGCGGTGCCGACCGCGAAAGTCGAGAATTCGGGGAACGAGTCGGCGATCAGCTTCGGGAACACACCGGCGAAGCCGATGAAGGAGCCGAACGTGCCGATGTAGAGCACGGCGAGTATCCACAGATGCGGCTCCCTGACCGCCGCGATCGACGCGGCGAAGTCCGCCTTCGCCGCACCGAGGTTGTCCATCCGCTTGTACGCGCCGATGATCGCGACCAGGATCAGAGGGATCCAGATCCATCCTGCGAGCGGGAGGTTCAGCGTGGCGGCTGCACCGATCGTGATCGCGATCGGCACGAGCAACTGCGCCACGGAGGCGCCGAGGTTGCCACCGGCGGCGTTCAAGCCGAGCGCCCAGCCCTTCTGCGACTGCGGGTAGAAGAACGTGATGTTCGCCATGCTGCTGGCGAAGTTGCCGCCCCCGAAGCCGGCCAGAGCTGCGACGAACAGCATCACGCCGAACGGAGTCTCAGGGTTGCCGACGCACAGCGCCAGAGCGATGGTCGGGATCAGCAGCAGGGCGGCCGAGATCATCGTCCAATTTCGCCCCCCGAACTTCGGCACCATGAACGTGTACGGAAAACGGAGGGTCGCGCCGACGAGGCTCGGCATCGAGATGAGCCAGAAGATCTGGCCGGTGTCGAACGAGAAGCCCGCCGCCGGCAGCGATACGACGACGATCGACCAGAGCTGCCAGACGACGAAACCGAGGAACTCGGCGAAGATCGACCAGCGCAGATTCCGCGCCGCGATCTCCTTGCCGCCGCCGTTCCATTGAGCCGGGTCCTCCGGATTCCAGCCGTCGATCCACCGCCCTGGGCGGTGCGTGAGGCCGGCAGCGGTGCCCTGGCGAACGGGGTCGGTGAGGGTGGGGGCGGTGGTCGGTGGTGCAGCAGTCACGGTATTCCTCCGGAAATCGGCACAGCAGTAGCAGGGAAGGGTGCCCGAGATGATGGGCGGCAGGAGTATCGGGTGGTGTCGTGCGGGTCAGAGCCGCGAGTACAGCTCCGAGACGATGGCGACCAGTTCGGTCGGCGTCGCGTCCGTCGAGCGCGCTGAGGGATCCAGCAGGAGCGGCGCACTGGTGACGTCGGCCCCCGCTTCCTCGGCGAGTCCGGCGAAGTAACCGGGCGCGAGCAGATAGGTCGCCACGACGACGCGGTCACCTGGATGCAGCGTGCGAGCCCGGGCGACCGCCTCCGAGACACGCGGATGCGCGGCCGAGATGAACGACACGATCACCTCGCGATCCAGCTCCGCCGCGAGCAGCTCGCCCATGGTGTGGCAGTCCGCGACGGCGGAGGCGTCACTCGAACCGGCCGCGGCGAGAACGACGCTGTCGCCGTCACGCAACCCGGCCTGCGCGAGTCGCCTGGCGAGGATCGTCGCGAGCCGAGCATCCGGCCCGAGCGCGCCGGTGACGCGCACCGGCCGATCCGCCTCGCCCGCAGCCTCCGCGAGGTCGACGTGCACGTGATAGCCCGCCGAGAGCAGCAGCGGGACGATCGCCGCCGGTTGACCGGGAGCGAGCGTGTCGAGAACTGACGGCACATCCGGTTGCTGCACATCGACGAAGGAATCCAGCACGTGAATGGTCGGATCGACGGCGCGAACGGCGGCGACCAGGGCCGCGACAGCACGACGGCCGCCCTCGTCCGATGTGCCGTGCGAGGCGGCGATCAGCGCAGTGCGGCGGCTGACCTCGATCATCCCGTCCCTCTCCCGGCTGGCCCATGTCGGCAGCAGCAGACTGCTCTTGGTGTAGCACGCGCCGGTCTCGAGGTCGAAGACGTCTTTATGCAGCGGCGACGCGATCGTCGGGCGGTCCACACCCTCGACGCGCCGCGACCCGACGATGCCGCGAGACATCACTGCCGCACCGGTCGCGGGGTCGATGTTCGAGACGACGCGCACGTGCCCCTCGGGGAGAAGGAAGAGGGCGATCTGGGCACCGTCGATCAAGGCGGCCTCACCCCACAAGGTCTCGAGTTCGTCGCTGCTGCAGACCGGGTGCCATGTGAGACCGGGAGCGGAGTGGAGGGCCGTGCCCGGGTTCTCGAGGATCGTCATCATGCCTCCTTGACTGAGGCGACCGTGGTCGGTCGGCTGGTGAGGACAACGCTAGGCAGCCCACGTTTCGCCCGTTCGCGCCTGCGGTGACACCGACGTAACGTTCCCCTCTCGCCGAGGATGCGCGGATGTGAGGCCGCGGCTGCTGGGATGCGGGGTGTTCTGGCTCCAGGGCCCGTTTTCGGCGTTCGGCTGTGGCCATGCAGAAGAAGAGGGTGCCGGCGACCTCGAAGAAACGCGGATCTGCGCGATCGCGCGCTTTCGCAGCAGTGCCTGTCGCGCACAACGCCATCGACGGCGCGACGGCGTGAGCCGGCGGCGAACACCGGCCCGCGCGGCACACCGTCTCACCGGAGCGGCGACCGCGTCTCAATCGCGTCGGAAGTCCGCCAGCCCTGAGACGATCGTCGTAAGTTCTGCATCACCCCGCGCGACGTCATACATCAGAAGCGTGATTCCGCAGAATCGACTGCGTCGGCAGGGGATGGCGCTTCGCAACACCAGTCCTGACCCACAGGGAGCCGTGCGTCGGCAGCAACACGGCCGCAACCCCGCGCCGCGGTGGGCGGCGTTCACGCGCCGCCCGTCACGCGCCGCACCCGTCACGCGCTAACGTCAGTCCCGCCGGTCAGAGCGACCGGGTGCCGGCAGCCCGAATCGTCGATGAGCAGGAACCCATGCCCCCACAACGCGGAAAGGTCACCCTCGAGTCGGTGGCGAAGCAGGCGGGCGTCTCCCTGAAGACCGCGTCCAATGCCGTGAACGGGACCGGCCGGATGGCGGAGGCCACCCGGGAACGTGTTCGCGCGGTCGTCGACGAACTCGGCTACACCGTGAATGTGGCGGCTCGCAATCTGACGCGAGGTCGCACGGATTCCGTCACGCTGGCCGTACCGACGCTCAAGGCGGCCTATCTCGCCGAACTCGCCGAGGTCGTCGTCGACACCGCCCGCGAGCTGAACCTCGTCGCCTACGTCCGGACCTATCCCGATGGGGTCGACGGTTCGCGCAGGCTCCTGCGGGAGTTCAACGCCCAACTCACCGACGGCCTCCTGCTCTCGCTCTCCGAACACGAGCATCTCGATCAGTCGGCGTTCGACGTCGACTACCCGCTCGTGTGCCTCGGTTCGCGCGAGACGTTCGACCGCGTCGATCGAGTGACGACGGATGACCTGGCGGACGCACGGGCGGCCACCGAGTACCTCCTCGAGCGCGGTAGCACCTCGATCGCCGTGCTGGGCGCGCACGAGCCCTACGACGCCGAGGTCATCGGGCGCGCGCACGAGGGCAACGCCGAGTTGCGGCTGCGCGGAGTCGGCGAGGCATTGACGCGGGCCGGTCGCGCCGTCGACCCCCGGCTCGTCGGCGTCACCGGTTACGACTGGACCATCGGCACCGGCTTCAGCGTCGCGCAACAGCTCGTCCGCTCCGGGATCCGTTTCGACGGCCTGGTGTGCTTCAACGACGGACTCGCGACGGGGGCCATCTCGGCGCTGCGTGAGGGTGGCCTGCAGCTGCCGACCGATGTGCAGGTCATCGGCTTCGACAACGTCGAAGAGTCGGCCTACCTCATCCCGCCCCTGACCTCGATGGACTCGCGCGTGGAGTGGATCGCTCGCACCGCGCTCGAGCGGCTCCTCGGCCGCATCGACGGAGACACCACCGCTCCGCGAGTGACCACAACGACCTCCCGAGTCGTGGCTCGCGCGACGACTCGCTGAAACCGGCCGAAAAACTTCTTGCCCACTGAGCCTTCTCTCAACTAGATTCGCGGTGGTACAGCGCTGTATCACCAGAACCTGCGACGACGGAGGACTTCTATGACACGACTTCAGACACGGCGGCGGCTCGCGGCCGTGGCCGCGGCGTTCCTCGCCGGCCTGCTGGTGCTCACGGGCCAGATCCCCGCCGTCGCGGCGCCGGAGGTGCAGACCACAACGGTCGCCTTCACCGAATCCACCACCGTTCGCGGCACGCCGAACAGAACGTTCTACGAGGGCGCGTGGGCGAGCAACAGCACCCACACCTGGGCGACCTCCGGCGCATCGTTCGAGATCGCGTTCACGGGCGAGACCGTCGCACTCAACGGACGCAAGGCGACGACCAACGGAAAAGCCGACGTCTACATCGACGGCACGAAGGTCGGATCGGCCGACTACAGCGGAGCGCGCTCGACGACGACGGTGCCGATCTTCTCCTTCGCCGGCCTCACGCCCGGCGACCACGTGCTCCGGGTGGTCACCGTCGGCTACATCAACCACGCCTCCGCCGTGTTCACCGCGACGAAGCTCGTCGACGAGCGCGCAAAGCTGACTTCCTCGATCGACCGGTACAGCGCAGCAGCCCCGGCGGATTACTCCGCGGACTCGTGGACGGCGTTCTCCGGTGTCCTCGCGCAGGCGACAGCGGTACGCGACACGGCGACCTCGACGGATGCGCAGCTCGCGGCAGCGCGGACAGACCTGGAATCAGCGGCCGATGACCTGGTGCAGATCTCCGGTCTGCGCGAGATGCTGGCCGGCTACGGCACGCGGGTCCCCTCCGCATACACCGCCGAGTCCTGGGCCCCCTTCGCTGCGGCGACGGTCACCGCGTCGGCCGTTCTGGACGACCCGAGTGCTACGGAGGCTGCGGTGGTCGCCGCGAAGAACGGGCTGCAGACCACGGCCGCCGCGCTCGAACCGCTGACCGAGTCGGCCCCCGCCACGGTCGAGAACAACCGGTTCTGGCTCGACACCGCCGGCAACCCGATCTTCTCCCAGGGCGGCGGCATCTTCCGCTTCGGCGATCGCTACTACTGGTACGGCGTGCAGTACACCGGCTCCCAGCTCTACTACGACAACCCCACTCGCGCCTACACCCGGGCCGGCGAGGGCGACTTCGTCGCGGTCACCGCGTACTCGTCCGAGAACCTCGTCGACTGGACCTTCGAGAACAACGTGGCGACGCGCGATACCGCGCTGCACATCCCCGCCTCGAAAGACGTCGTCGGTACCTACTTCTCCGACATGAAGACCCTGGCCGATTCGGTCTGGATCGGCCGGCTCGGCGTCGCGTACAACGAGCAGACCGGCCGTTACGTGCTTCTCACCCAGTTCGAGAATCCTGACCCGGCTCGTGTGAGCAACGCTGGCGTCCTCTTCCTCAGCGGCGACTCCCCGGTCGCCGACTTCGAATACGCGAACCTGCAGACGCACATCCCCGGTGTCTACGAGAACCCGAACAAGCCCGGCTGGAACCAGGGCACCGGCGACCAGACGGTCTTCACCGACGACGACGGCGCCGACTACCTGGTCTTCTCCTACCGCGACGGCCGCAGCCGCACCTACGTCGGACGCATCAGCGACACCGATTCGCTCTCGGTCGAGACGGCCGTCGAGGTGTACCGCGGCGCGGGTCGCGAGGGCAACGCGATGTTCAAGCTCGACGGCCAGTACTACGTGGCCAGCTCCGACCTGCACGGCTGGAACACCTCGCAGACCTATCTCGTGCGCTCGCTCGAGGGCCGGATCCAGGGCCCGTATTCGAGCATGTACGTGCTGCCCGGCACCGAGAAGGACTACAGCCATGTGACGCAGAGCGGCTTCTTCCTCACCGTTCAGGGCTCCGAGCAGGACACCGTGATCTACGCCGGAGACCGGTGGGCCGACTTCGCCTGGAACGGGCTCGGCTACAACCAGTGGGTCCCGCTGAGCGGCACCGGCGCCGACGTCCGATTCAACTCGCTCAGCGAGTGGGACCTCGACGCCCGGACCGGGCAGTGGCAGGTCGGCGCGGGCAACAACTACGTGCTGAACCCCGACTTCGCGGCGGACCGCATCACCGTCAGCTCGATCGTCGGCTGGACCCAGACGACCGACGCGTCCTCCAGCACGTCGAACTTCGTCACGAACGTCTCACCGGGCGCGGCCGGCACGCGGTTCGCGCTTCGGCTGACCGCCGCGGAGGCCTTCTCCGGCGGCGTGCACCAGGAGATGGAAGTGCCGGCGGGCGTCTACTCGCTCGGACTCTCGGCGAACAACCCCGGCGGGCTCAGCCGTGCGCAGGTGATCGTGACCGGCGCCGACGGCGTGCAGCACACGACCGACGTCCCGACGACGAGCGGATGGGCCGACGTCTCGGCCTCCGACATCGTCCTGCCGGCGGGAACCGCTCGCGTGCAGGTCGTCGCAACCGGAGCGGACGGCCGCTCGCTCTCGATCGATGCCTTGTCGCTGCGCCGGCAGGACGTCGACACGGCAGCGCTGGGCGCCCTCGTCGACGACACCGCGGGACTCGCGGCGGCCGACTTCGCGGCGCCCGGCTGGACCGAATTCGCCGCGGCGCGATCGGCGGCCGAGGGCGTCCTGGCCGGCCCGGCCACCCAGTCGACAGTCAATGCCGCCGCCACGCGGTTGAGCACCGCGCGCGCCGCTCTCGTCCCGTCGGTCCGGTCGATCGTGGTGGCACCGACCACGCTGACCGTGGCGGTGGGGTCGGCGTTCGATCCGGCAGCCGTCACGGTCACCGCCACCCTCGCCGACGGAACAACACGCGTGCTGTCGGCACCGGAGTACACGGTCGCCGGCTTCGACACCGCCACCGCCGGCGAGCGCACCGCGACGATCACCGTCTCCCCCGCCCTCGTCAGCAGCGGCGGTTCGAGCGTCCAGGCGGCTCTCGCGGTCAGCGTGCTGCGGGCCTGGAGTGCATCCGCCGTCTACCTGACCGGCGACACGGTGCTCTACAACGGCTCGCGCTGGCGCGCTTCGTGGTGGACGAGCAATCAGCAGCCCGGTGATGTCAACGGCCCGTGGCAGCAGATCGTCACCGCGGCCGACGGCACGTCGGTCTGGACCGCCTCCCGGATCTTCGACACCGGCGACGTCGTCGTCCATCAGGGCAAGCGCTACAGCGCCAAGTGGTGGACCCGCAATCAGGCGCCCGGCGACCCCTACGGCCCCTGGCAGCTCCTCGGCTAGCCCGGCACCCTCCCGAATACCTCTCTATCCCTACCCACAGCACCTGCATTCAACGGAGAAAGAACAGGATCACCATGAAGAAACGCACCACGAAGATCACAACAGTCGTCGCGATGGCCCTTCCGCTCGTATTCGCGCTCAGCGCCTGCTCGGGCGGCGGCGGCTCCTCGAGCTCCGAGGGTGACGGCGATGAGACCCTGACCGTCTGGGCCTGGGACCCGACGTTCAACATCGCCGCACTCACCGAGGCCGAGAAGATCTACCAGCAGGACAACCCCGACTTCAAGCTCGACATCATCGAGACGCCCTGGGACGACCTGCAGCCCAAGCTCACCACCCTCGCGCAGTCGCGCCAGTACGAGGAGCTGCCCGACATCTTCCTCATGCAGAACAACGCCTTCCAGAAGAACGCGCTGAACTACCCGGAGGTCTTCAACGAGATCTCCACAGACGACGTCGACTTCTCGGAGTTCCCGAACGCCGTCGCCGACTACTCCACCGTCGACGACGTGCACTACGGCGTGCCGTTCGACTCGGGCACGGCGCTCACCGCGCTGCGCACGGATGTGCTCGAGCAGGCCGGCTACACGATCGCCGACTTCACCGACATCACCTGGGACGACTTCATCGTGAAGGGCAAGGACGTCCTCGCCAAGACCGGCCAGCCCCTTCTCTCGGGCCAGGCGGGTTCGGCCGACATGATCATGATGATGCTGCAGAGCGCGGGTGCCAGCCTCTTCGATGACGAGGGCATGCCCACCATCAGCGACAACGATGCGCTGCTCGCCGCGATCGACACCTACAAGCAGCTCGTCGACTCGGGCATCTTCGTCGAGGTCAACTCGTGGGACGAGTACCTCGGAACCTTCGTGAACGGCTCCGTGTCGGGCACGATCAACGGCGTCTGGATCGTCGGCTCCATCCAGACCGCTGAGGACCAGGCCGGCAAGTGGGCCGTCACCAACCTGCCGAAGCTTTCGACCGTCGATGGCGCCACGAACTACTCGGCCAACGGCGGATCCTCCTGGGCGATCAGCTCCAACGCCGACGTCGACCTCGCCACGGACTTCCTCGCCTCGACCTTCGCCGGTTCCACGGAGCTCTACGACACGATCCTGCCGGCCTCCGGCGCGGTCGCGAACTGGCTGCCCGCCGCGTCGTCCGCCGCGTACGAGCAGCCGAGCGAGTTCTTCGCCGGTCAGCCGATCTTCTCCGAGGTCGCCGCGTTCGGCGCCGACGTGCCCAGCAACAACACCGGTGCGTACTACTACGAAGGTCGCGACGCCGTGAGCGCCGCCATCACGCAGATCATCGGCGGGGCCGACCCCGCCGCAGCGCTGGCCGATGCGCAGGCCAACGTCGAATTCGCGATGAGCTGACCGTCTTCGCCCGGGCCGGAGGACCCTCCTCCGGCCCGGTCCCCTGCTCTGCAGGAACACCTGCTCTGCAAGAACACTCCCTCTGTGAGAATGCGAGACCGTCGTGACGACTTCCGCCCCCGCGCGTACGCGCCCCAAGCCACGCGTGCCCGCGCCGAATCGACGCGACCCGCACATCACCTCGCGGCTCACCGGCTCGCGCCGGCGCAGCCTGACGGGCTGGACCTTCCTCCTGCCCGCGTCCCTGCTCATCCTGCTGATGAGCTTCATCCCGATGATCCAGGCGTTCATCCTGTCGCTGCAGACGGGCCGTGGCGCCAACCTCACCTTCGCGCAGCCGTTCTGGTTCAACTACGAGCGGCTGATGCAGGACGAGATCTTCCTGCTCACGCTGCAGAACACCTTCGTCTACCTGATCATCCAGGTGCCGATCATGTTGATCATGGCCCTGGTGCTCGCGAGCGTCCTCAACGACAGGACGCTGAAGTACAAGACCTTCTGGCGCACCGCGATCTTCCTGCCGTGCGCGGTCTCGCTGGTCGCCTATTCGCTCGTCTTCCGCACGATCTTCGCGAACGACGGCTTCGTGAACGACGTGCTGATGTGGATCGGGATCATCGATCTGCCGATCAACTGGCTCGGCAATCCGGAGACCGCCCGCTTCGTGATTATCCTCGGCCTGCTCTGGCGCTGGACCGGTTACAACATGATCTTCTACCTGGCCGCCCTGCAGAACGTCGACTACTCGACCATCGAGGCCGCGAAGATGGACGGCGCCAACGCGCTGAAGACCTTCTGGCACGTCACGATCCCGCAACTCAAGCCGATCATCCTGCTCACCGCGATCATGTCGACCAACGGCACCCTGCAGCTGTTCGACGAGTCGTGGGCGCTGACGCGAGGCGGCCCGGCCTACACGACGATGTCGATGTCGCACTACCTCTACGAGGTCAGCTTCTTGAAGAACCCCAACTTCGGCTACGCCTCCGCTCTCTCCTACGTCATTCTCATCCTCGTCGCGATTCTCGCGTTCATCCAGTTGAAGGTCGGTGACAAGCGTGACTGATCAGCTGCGCGCTCTCCCAGAATCAGGCACCGAATCACTCGGCAGCCCTGTGCGCGACTCCGTGAAGGCGGGTTCGTCACCGAGCCTTCGTCCTCGGCTGAACCTGCGGTCCGTGCCGAAGTACGCCTTCCTGACGGTCTTCGCGATCTTCTCGATCTTCCCGCTGTACTTCATGGCCGTGTCGGCGACGAACTCGAGCCAGGACGTGCTGGATTCCCGGCTCATTCCGGGAGGAGCGCTGTTCGACAACTTCGCCGCGCTGATCGACCTGCAGGACGTCGGCTCGGCGATGTGGAACTCCGCCACGGTCGCCGTGGGCACCACGGTGCTCGCACTGATCGTCTGCTCGATCGCCGGTTACGGCTTCGAGGTCTTCCACTCGCGCGCCAAGGACTTCGTGATGGCGGTGCTGCTCATCGCGATCATGATCCCGTTCGCGGCGACGATGGTGCCGCTGTTCCAGGTGTTCGCCGAGTTCGGCCTGGTCAACTCGTTGGCCGCGGTCATCATCCCCGCCATCTCGACCCCGTTCCTCATCCTGCTCTTCCGTCAGGCGTCGCGATCCTTCCCTTACGAGATCATCGAGGCCGCTCGCATCGACGGCGTGAGCGAACTGGGCATCTTCGCCCGGATCTACCTGCCGTCGATGAAGTCGACCTACGCCGCCGCCGCGGTGATCACCTTCATGACCGCGTGGAACAACTTCCTCTGGCCCAAGGTGATCCTGGTGAACAACGACTTCCAGACCATGCCGATGCTGATCTCGAACATCAGCGCCGGTTACGTGGTCGACTACGGCGTGCTGATGCTCGCCGTGTTCCTCGCCTCGGTGCCCACGATGATCGTGTTCATGATCCTGCAGCGCTCCTTCGCGGCCGGCATCACGGGCGCCATCAAATGACGATCGACACGCCAGCGAGGATCGAGACACCCGCGCGGATCGACACGGCCCGACTGTCGGACCCCGGCTTCTTCGCCGAGAACCGACGGCCGGCGCACTCCGACCATCGCTGGTTCGCCTCCGAGGCGGAGGTCGCGACCGGGGAGAGCTCGTTCGAGCAGTCCCTGAACGGGCTGTGGCGGTTCCACTACGCCGAGAGTCCCTCCTCGACCGTGCCGGGCTTCGAGCAGCCGTCCTTCGACGTGAGCGATTGGGCGCGGATCCCGGTGCCGGCGCACATCCAGCTGCACGGCTACGACCGCCCGCAGTACGTGAACACCCAGTACCCGTGGGACGGCCGCGAGCAGGTGACACCGGGGCAGGCGCCCGAGCGTTTCAATCCGGTCGCGTCCTACCGCACGACATTCACCCTCGAGCATCCGCTCGATGAAGGCGAGCGCCTCGCGCTGGATCTTCGTGGGGCCGAGAGCGCAGTCGCGGTCTGGCTGAACGGCTCGTACGTCGGCTTCTCGGCCGACAGCTTCTCGCCCGCCGAGTTCGATCTGACGGAGCTGCTCGTTCCCGGGCCGAACACCCTGGCCGCGCAGGTCTTCAAGTGGAGCAGCGGATCGTGGCTGG
Source organism: Microbacteriaceae bacterium VKM Ac-2855 (assembly GCA_013204985.1). Lineage (GTDB taxonomy): Bacteria > Actinomycetota > Actinomycetes > Actinomycetales > Microbacteriaceae > Rathayibacter. Next base: position 48,658 of record JABMLG010000008.1, on the reverse strand, counting down.
AGGATCAGGACTTCTTCCGCTTCTCCGGAATCTTCCGAGACGTCGTGCTGCTGCGTCGGCCGCGCGCGCACGTCGAGGACATCCGGGTGAGCACACGTGTGACGGATGCGGATGCGGAGATCGCGGTGGCTCTGCTGCTGCAGGGCGACGGCAGCGCAACCGTCCACCTCGACGGGGTCGGCCCCTTGCTGCGCGGGGAGGACGGCATCCACCGGATCCGCCTGGACGGGCCACGGCTGTGGAGCCCCGAGGATCCCTACCTGCACCATTTGATCGTGCGGGTCGAGACGGCGGACGGGACGACGACGGAGGTGATCCCGCAGGCGGTCGGCGTGCGCCGCTTCGCGATCGAGGACGGTGTACTGCGTCTGAACGGCCGACGGATCGTGTTCTTCGGCGTGAACCGCCACGAGTTCGGCGCGAACGGCCGCGTGGTCACGCGCGCGGAAACGGAGGCGGATCTGCGCATCCTGAAACGCGCGGGTGTCAACGCGCTGCGCACCAGCCACTACCCGAACAACTCCTTCTTCTACGAACTCGCCGACGAGTACGGATTCTTCGTGATCGACGAGATGAACCTCGAGACGCACGCACTGTGGGATCGCATCCGCTACCTCGATGCGCCGCTGCACGAGGCGGTGCCCGGCGACGATGCGAGGTGGCTGCCGGCGCTGCAGGATCGAGCCCGAAGCCTTTTCGAGCGCGACAAGAATCACCCGAGCGTGGTGATGTGGTCGTGCGGCAACGAGTCCTTCGGCGGTTCTGTGCTGAGCGACATCGCCGACTGGTTCCGCCAGGTCGACTCACGACCCGTGCACTACGAGGGCGTGCACTGGGACGCACGCCACCCCGCCACTACCGACGTCGTCAGCCAGATGTACACCGCGGCGGCCGACATCGAGACGTACCTCGCGACGCACCGCGACAAGCCGTTCATCCTGTGCGAGTATGCCCACGCGATGGGCAACTCCTTCGGTGCGGTGGACCGCTACCTCGACCTCGCCGACCGCGAACCGCTGTTCCAGGGCGGCTTCATCTGGGACTTCGCGGATCAGGCGATCCCGATGCGCGACCGGCACGGCCGGCACTATTTCGGCTACGGCGGCGACAGCGGCGAGGCGCCGCACGACGGCGACTTCAGCGGCAACGGGATCCTGTTCGCCGACCGCACGCCCACACCGAAGCTGCAGGAGGTCGCCTACCTCTACCAGCCCTTCCGCATCCGAGTCGACGCCGATCGCGTCACCATCGAGAACCGGCTGCTCTTCACGCGGTCCTCCGCCTTCGAGGCCGTCGTCACCGTGCAGCGGGAGGGTGTGCTGCTCGCGACGCACCTGCTGAGCACCGACGTCGCGCCCGGCGAACGCGACGAGTTCCGCAACCCTGCCCGCACGCCGGATGACGCGGGCGAGTACACCGTCGACGTCGCATTGCGCCTGCGAGAGCCGCGACGCTGGGCGGATGCCGGACACACCATCGCGCGCGGGCAGGGCGTCGTCGTTGTGGCCGGCCCGGTGTCGACGCCGCCGCGATCGGCGCGACCCGAACTGATCGAGGGCACCCACAACGTCGGCGTGCGCGGCGAGGGCTTCAGCGCGCTGTTCTCGTCGCTGCACGGCGGGCTGGTCTCGTACCGCTACGGCGGCGGTGCCGAGGGCGGGCGCGAGATGCTGAACGCGATCCCGAAGCCGGCGTTCTGGCACGCCCCCACCTCGAACGAACGCGGCTGGGGCGGACCCTTCGAGGACGGGCAGTGGCTGCTCGCCAGTCGCTACGCGCGCGCAGCCGGATCCGCCCTGCGCACGGCGCGGATCAGCGGTGACGCGGACACGGTCACCGTCGGCTACACCTACGATCTGCCGACGACCCCCGCAGCGGCGTGCCACGTCGACTACCGGGTCGACGGCGTCGGACGCATCGAGGTGACGCTCTCGATGGACGTTCCCGCGGAGCTGCCCGATCTGCCGGAGTTCGGCATGCAGCTGAGCACCGGCGCCGACGCGCACCGGCTGCGCTGGTACGGCGACGGGCCCGACGAATGCTACGTGGACCGTCGGCTCGGCGCCCGGCTGGACGTGTACGAGAGCGATGTCGCCACGCAGCTGACGCCGTACCTGAAACCGCAGGAATCCGGCAGCCGGACGGGCGTGCGCTGGGTGACCGTCACGGACGACCGCGGCTGGGGGCTCCGGCTCGACAGCGCCGATGGAATGGAGTTCTCGGCGCTGCCGTGGACCCCCTACGAGATCGAGAACGCGCAGCACCCCAACGAGCTGCCGCCCGTGCAGCGCACCGTGCTGCGGCCCGCTCTTCAGCGCCGGGGCGTGGGCGGTGATGACTCCTGGGGTGCGCGAACGCATCCCGAGTACCGGATTCCGAGCGGTGGGCGACTGGTCTTCCGGTTCGGGCTCCAGGGGGTCTCCGGCCGCTGAGGCCGATCGGCCGTGATCCGGGGGCTCGGTACGAACCGCGCTCGAGACCGCCGCCGAACCGCCAGAAAGCTCCCTGCGGTCCACTTCCGGACACGCCCCTTAGTGGACCTTGCCCGACCCTCCGCGCGTCGCGATACTCGATGGGCGCTTCAGCCGGCCGCGCCTCGACCCGAGGGCCCCGTCCCTTCGACACCAGGAGCACCGCCATGCCCCAATCCCCCTCCGCCTCGCGCCGATCGGCACCCGTCGGCGCCGTCCGGTCAGCCTCCGAGTAGCCGACGTGGATCTCGAGATTCCGACGGCGCCCATCGACCGGACGACGGCGGAGCCGGAACGACGATCGCTGCGCCTCTGGCTCCGCGGCGGCTCCTTCGGGCCGACAGGACTCTCGCGACGCGCCTGTCTGCTGGTCGCGGGGTCCATCCTCGCCGTCCTCGTTCCGATCGGCACGCTGTCGCTGCTGGCGGTCGACTCCCACATCTCGCTCAAGGTGTGGGTGCTCGCCATCACGGTGATCGCGCTCGTCGGGGCGCTGCTGCGCGTCCTCTCCGACACGGGTGCCGGAGGTCGCGACGACCTGGACCGCGCCGGGAAGGCGATCGGTGCAGTCGCGGCCCTCTTCACCGCACTCGCCGTGATCATCGACTGGAGCATCCTGCAGCTGTGACCGGGCGAGCGCGGTGTGGCCGCGGATCGTGCATCCTCGCCGATGTTCATCCTCGCCGGAGGAGGAACGGCTCGGCTGTGGCCGGATCGGCCTGGTTCTTCCTCGGGCGGCGCGTTCGTCCTCGCCGAAGGACGCACGGCTCGCCCGAGGCCGGATCGGCCTGGTTCTTCCTCGGGCATTGCGTTCATCCTCGCCGCAGGACGCACGGCTCGGCCGAGGCCGGATCGGCCTGGTACTTCCTCGCGCGGCGCGTTCAACCTCGCCGAAGGACGCACGGCTCGCCCAAGGCCGGATCGGCTCGGATCCACCTCGGCGGCGCGTTCATCCTCACCGAAGGACGCACAGCTCGCCCGAGGCCGGATCGGCTCGGTTCTTCCTCAGGCGGCGCGTTCAACCTCGCCGAAGGACGCACAGCTCGCCCGAGGCCGGATCCGCTCGGATCCACCTCAGGCAACGCGTTCATCCTCGCCGAAGGACGCACGGCTCGACTCAGGCCGGATCGGCCTGATTCTTCCTCAGGCAGTGCGTTCATCCTCGCCGAAGGACTAACGGCTCGGCCCAGGCCGGATCGGCTCGGACCCACCTCGGGCGGCGCGTTCGTCCTCGCCGAAGGACGCACGGCTCGGCCCAGGCCGGATCGGCTCGGTTCTTCCTCAGGCAGTGCGTTCATCCTCGCCGAAGGACGAACGGCTCGGCCCAGGCCGGATCGGCTCGGACCCACCTCGGGCGGCGCGTTCGTCCTCGCCGAAAGACGAAAGGCTCGGCCGAGGCCGGATCGGCTCGGTTCTTCCTCAGGCGGCGCCTTCAACCTCGCCGAAGGAGGAACGGCTCGCCCGAGGCCGGATCGGCTCGGTTCTTCCTCGGGCGGCGCGTTCATCCTCGCCGAAGGACGCACGGCTCGGCCCAGGCCGGATCGGCTCGGACCCACCTCGAGCGACGCGTTCGTCCTCGCCGAAAGACGAAAGGCTCGGCCGAGGCCGGATCGGCTCGGTTCTTCCTCAGGCGGCGCCTTCAACCTCGCCGAAGGAGGAACGGCTCGCCCGAGGCCGGATCGGCTCGGTTCTTCCTCGGGCGGCGCGTTCATCCTCGCCGAAGGACGCACGGCTCGGCCCAGGCCGGATCGGCTCGGACCCACCTCGAGCGACGCGTTCGTCCTCGCCGAAGGACGCACGGCTCGCCCGAGGCGTTCTTATTCCGGCGGAGCGAGGCGCGCCGGGGTGTCCGGTCCAGGACGTGTCCGGTTGCGGCTCTTGTGGCCAGGAGGTCCGGTTCAGGACACTGGATCGGTCCTGGTCGGCGAGTGCTGTCCACTCGGGGTGACCCGAATCCTCCCCGAGTGGTCAGCATGAACGAGAAGCGTCGACGCTCCTACTCGGTCAACTCGCTCGCACCGTGCGCTGCCCACGCGACACCGAGCGCGAAAAGGGTCGAGACCCCGTAGTGCTCCATCGCCGCCGAAATACGACGACCGCCGGTACGGGGATTGATGCCCAGACGGTTCGAGGCGGCATCGAGTGTGATGCCCGTGCGCATCAGACGGAGCAGAGGCACCCACGACTCCTCCACCACACCGACCGGAGTGGCCTGGCGCCACAGTTCCTCGAAATAGGCGCCGACCAGACCCGCCAGTGCGGCTTGACGGATGCCCAGCACGCTGGTGGGGCGACGCTCGCCCCACTCGAACGGCACCGCCAGATAGTCGCCGTCGACCCAGAACCAACTCGGCGGAGCCCCGAGCAGCCGGTATTCCACGCCGGCCCTCTGATACGCGTCGATGCGCGCTCGCACCCGGGGGTCGCCGATGCTGTCGGAGGGGATGATCACGCGGACGCGATCCTTCGCCAGCAGCGCTTGACCGAAGCGCACCGCCCGTTCCGTCGGCGGGTCGAGGAATCGCTCGACATCGGGGAGCACGGCGACGAGGGTTCCGAAATCGCGGCGGACGAAATCGAACCAGAGATCTTCGGATGCGTGCTCGCCGTGGCGCAGCAGCACCGGCACCGGATCGGTGGAGGACGCTCCGACCGACCATGCCCCCAGCAGCGCGGGCAGGTCGGCGACGACGCGTCCGATGTCGTCCATCGACTCGCGCGTGGCGAGACGTGCGACCTCGGCGTGCCGCGCGATCGACGCTGCGGCCCATTCCGCGGGCGGGACGTACAGGATCGCGTCGCCCACGACGCGGAGCAGGCCACGCCGAGCGCATCGATCGAGGGCGGCAAGCAGCTCCGCGGAGTCGAGATGCGTCAACTCGGCCGCCTCGGCGATCGTGCTCGGACGCCCGCGGTACAGCGCCGCGAGCAGATTCTCGTCGTCCATTCGTCTCCCGTGATGGTTGTCGCTCTGAGTCGACAGTGCCGGGCAGGCGAGTCGGATGCAAACCGTTGCGAAGTCCGCGGCGGTGCGAAGCCGACCTGGCTCACGGTCGGGATGGGAGGCGCGGCCGACCTGGTCCGACGTGTTCCGCCGGAGGGTGTTCCAGCAGAGCACCCCGCCCGCAAGGCATCCGTTCTAGCGTGAACGGTATGAACAATCACGACGAGGTGCGCGAGTTCCTGACGTCGCGTCGCGGCCGAGTGTCCCCGCAGCAGGTGAACCTGCCGGGGGGATCGAACCGGCGCGTGCCGGGCCTGAGACGCTCCGAGGTCGCGATGCTGGCCGGTGTCAGCGTCGAGTACTACGCCCGGCTGGAACGCGGCAATCTGACCGGCGTATCCGAGTCCGTCCTCGACGCCATCGGCTCCGCGCTCCTGCTCGATGACGCGGAGCGCGCGCACCTGAACGACCTCGCGCGCGCCGCGAACGAGTCACCTCTCCGCGCCCGCCGACGCAGCGAGCCGGCCCGCGTGCGGCCCGGGATGCAGCTCGCGCTGGACACGATCACCGCCGGCCCCGCATTCGTGCGCAACGGCCGGATGGACGTCCTCGCCGAGAACGCGCTGTTCCGCGCGCTCTACTCCGACCTCTACGCCCTGCCGCACCGGCCGGTGAATCTCGCCCGTTTCGTCTTCCTGCATCGGGACCTGGCCGAGTCGTTCTACCCGAACTGGTCGATGTCCGCAGACATCAATGTGGCGATCCTCCGCACGGAGGCCGGACGCGATCCGCGCGACAAGGCGCTGCACGACCTGATCGGCGAGCTCTCCACCTCGAGCGACGAGTTCCGCATCCGCTGGGGTGCCCACAACGTTCGCCACCACGCGTCGGGCGAGAAGGTGTTCCATCATCCGGTCGTCGGTGAGCTGCGGATGATCTACGAAGCGATGGAGCCCATGGGGCAACCGGGCCTCAACTTCTTGATCTACTCCGCCGAACCCGGAACACCCACCGAGGACTCCCTGCGGCTTCTCGCCAGCTGGGCCGCAACGGAACACCCCACTACGGACGCCGCACCCGCGTCGAGCAGACGACCACCCGCCCCGTAGCCCGCGGATCGCGGATCGTCACGATCCAGAGAACCACGACCCGACCCCCTTCGGGAGACGCCGCTCGACGAGGAAGAGAACCGACATGGATTACACCCGACTGGGCAGCACCGGGTTGCGCGTGAGCCGACTCGCGCTGGGATGCATGACCTACGGAGACCCCACCCGCGGTCTGCACAGCTGGAGCTTGGACGAAGAGGCGTCCGCACCGTTCTTCCGGCAGGCCGTCGAGCTCGGCATCACGTTCTGGGACACCGCGAACGTCTACCAGCAGGGCACCGGTGAAGAGTACGTCGGTCGCGCGATCCGCCGCTTCAGCCGCCGCGAGGACATCGTCCTCGCTACCAAGGTGTCCGGGCGGATGCACGACGGACCCGGCGGATCCGGACTCTCCCGCGGCGCGATCCTCGAACAGGTCGACGCCTCCCTGGAGCGGTTGGGTACCGACTACATCGACGTGTACTACATCCACCGCTTCGACCCCGAGACTCCCGTCGAAGAGACGATGCGAGCCCTCGACGACGTCGTCCGGGCCGGGAAAGTCCGCTACCTCGGTGCATCGTCGATGTTCGCCTGGCAATTCGCGAAGCTGCAGACCACCGCCGCCCTCGGCGGCTGGACACCGTTCGTCGCGATGGAGGATCAGTACAACCTCCTGAAACGCGAGGAGGAGCGGGAGATGATCCCGATGTGCGTTGACACGGGTGTGGGCCTCACGCCGTACTCTCCCAACGGAAAGGGCCGCCTCACCCGACCCCGTGGTCAGGACACCGAGCGCTCGCGAACGGACGCGGTGGCGAAGGCCTTCGACACCGATGCCGACGGCGCCGTCATCGATGTCGTCGAACAGATCGCGCGCGAACGCGACGTGCCCATGGCGCGCATCGCTCTCGCCTGGGTCCTCGCCAAGCCCGTCGTCGCCGCGCCCATCATCGGAGCCACGAAGCCGCACCACCTGCCCGATGCGGTCGCCGCCCTCGAGCTGCGACTCACCGACGACGAGATCGAACGCCTCGAAGCGCCGTACGTCACGCAGGAGCCGTTCTGGTGGTGACGGATCGGCCGCAGATCGACCGGGTGCGGGAGGCACGGGACGGCTCTCGGAGGCACGGGACCAGCTCTCGGAGGCACAGGACGGCTAGCATTCGGGCATGACGAAGCGTGCCGCGATCGAAGACGTCCCGATCGGCGGTGAGTCCATCCGCCTCGGGCAGTTCCTGAAGTTCGCCGGGCTCCTCGACAGCGGAGGATCGGTGAAAGAGGCCATCATCGACGGGCTCGTGGCCGTGAACGGTGAGGTCGATCTCCGCCGAGGCCGGCAGCTCCAGGTGGGCGATGTCGTCGAGTTCGAAGGTCATCGCGCTCGCGTCTGCGCGTGAACCCCCGCCTGAGTCCGTGCGCGCTCACGCACCCCGCTCACCCGCCCGATCCACTACCCCGCCCACGCCACGGACGGTGACGACGAGATCCTTCCGGCGCACGATCACGACCGGAGCCGTCGACGAAGGAGTGCAGCGATGAAGTGGGTGTTCCTCGCGGGGGCGATCGCGCTCGAAGTGACCGGATCCCTGGCGCTGAGAGCCGCCGTCGACACGGCAGGATTCTTCGCGCTCGTCGCGATCGGCTACGTCGGTGCTTTCACGCTTTTCGGCGGGGCGCTCCGGCAGGGTATGGCCCTCGGTGTCGGCTACGGGATCTGGGGCGCGGCCGGGGTCGCCCTGACGGCGGTTCTCTCCCTCCTCATCTTCGGCGAACCGCTGAGCGCCCTCTCGAGCGTGGGCATCGTCATCCTCATCGGCGGAGTCCTCTGCGTCGAACTCGGTTCGCAGGCCGCCACGGAGAAGCCCGAGGGGACCGGCTGATGGGATACCTGTTCCTGGCCATCGCGATCGTCTTCGAAGTCGGCGGCACCCTCTCACTGCGTATGGTGACCTCCGAGTCGAAGAGGAAGCGGCTCTGGCTCCTCGCTGTCCTCAGCGCGTACGGTGTCGCGTTCTTCGGCCTCACGATGGCGCTCGTCGAGGGTCTTCCCCTCGGGGTCGCCTACGGCATCTGGACCGCCTGCGGCGTCGCCCTCACGACCGTGCTCAGCCGGTTCCTGTTCAAGGAACCGCTCACGAAGGTGATGGCCGCCGGTATCGGCCTCATCATCGTGGGCGTCCTCATGATCGAGCTCGGCGCCGCTCGTTGACCTGCGGCCGGCGGGTTGTGTCGTAACGCAATCCGTCGCGAACCCGAGCCGGGCGTCGACGAAGTCGCGCCCCGGCATCGCCGCCGGAACCGAGAATCTCCTGAATGAGCGTGAGTCTCCGCACGATGGATACGTCTTACCCGTGAGAGCCGACCCGGCTCGTCCCGCGTCATCTTTTCAGGTCGATCGCGATGCTCAGGGCGATCGCCACTTCCGAACGCCCGGTGCAGCGGACCGACGATCTCCGACCCCGGATGATCGCGTACGAGAGGCATTGTCGAGGAAGATCCATGTCGCACGAACCCGAACCCGACGACCCGCGCCACACGCCGGATGGCGTTATCCAGGAACTGCTCGCTGCCCTGGAGGATCCGGGCGCTATGAACTCCGCGCACGCCGCACATGTGAGGGACGAGCTTCGCGCACTGCTTGAAGCGTCGGGAGCCGAACAGCCCGGCTCTCCGCATCCGGACGACGATGAGGATGCGGGGCCGGACGTCGACGGGAGCGGATGAGGATCGGTCCTCGGATCGGACGATGCGCCGGGTTACCGGGTTCATCGCGGTGCGATCGCCGCCGTAAGCGGTGCGAGCGGCCGTGCATCCCCGAAGGAGTGGCAGACGCCGCACCGGACGAGGGACTTGATAGGTACATGGAACATTCTCTGCACGACACGGCAGCACACGATCTGGCCCGGGCAACGCCGCTCAGCCGTTCGCATCGGCACCACGCCTTCACGGATACCGAACTCCGGACGGCTCGTTCACTGCGGAACGCGCGCGGCCAGAAGATGACGCCGACGCGGATCCTGCAGGCGCAGCAGCTGCACCGCGCGGGCAGCACGATCGCCGAGATCGCGGCCGAGATCGGAGTCTCCCGCTCCACCGTGCATCGGCATCTGCGCTAGCTGCGCACCCCGGCCGTGCACCCCCGAGCTGTCGCACCCCGGCCACCCCGCGCGCGCACCCCGGCCACCGCGCTGTCGTTTAAGCCACGCGCTGCAGGCAAATCACCCGCGCGCGGCGAAAACGACAGCGTGACCGTGCACACGGTCGAGCCCGGGTCCGGTCGAGCCCGGGCCTCGCTACACCGTTGGGGTACGCGGCGCAAGAGAGCGGCGGGTAATGGTCGAGGAGCACTTGGTCTGCGACGCTGGGCTCGTGCCACACAACAGGACGTCGACGCCGACGGACACGCAATCGTCGGTGGCCGACATCGACGAGTTGCTCACCCGGATACCGGGCGGCGACCGGAGCGCGTTCAGTGAGCTGTACGACTGCTCATGCAGTCGCGTCCTCGGTCTCGCGGTCGAGATCCTGCAGAATCGAGCACTGGCCGAAGAGGTCACCCGGCAGGTGTTCCTGGATGTGTGGTCATCGAGCGGCACCTTCGATCCGGCGCGCGGATCCGGAATCACCTGGTTGTTGACGACGACACGGAATCGAGCAATCGGATGCATCCGCTCCGGTAACGCGGCCCTCGAACGCGACCTCGCCGTCCGGCGTGCCGCATCCGATTCGGACACGGACTCCGACGATGTCCCGGTCGAGCACGCGCACGCGCACCGTATCCTGCAGCAGCTCAGCCCGGTGCAGCGTCAGGCTCTCGAGCTCGCGTACTACAGCGGGCTCTCGCACCGTGAGATCGCTGCCCGGCTTCGTCTCCCACTCGGAACCGTCAGAGCCCGGCTGCGCGAAGCGATGGGGCAGCTGCGTCACCGCATCGCACCGTCACCTCGAATCGCGGCGACTTCTCGACCCGCGCTCTCCTGAGCGAGACCTTCGCAGCGGGCGGCGTGCGAGCAGACTCGTCGGTCGGGTACGGACACTACGTTGAGGGGATGTCCGAGAGCCGAGAGACCGATCTGAACGGCACAGCTCTCCCGAACGGATCGTCGGGATGGATCAGGGTCCGCGGCGCACGCGAGCACAATCTGCGAGACATCGACGTCGATCTCCCCCGCGACTGCTTCGTGGTGTTCACCGGAGTGTCCGGCTCGGGCAAGTCGTCGCTCGCGTTCGGCACCGTCTTCGCGGAGTCGCAGCGGCGCTACTTCGAGTCCGTCGCTCCGTACGCGCGCCGGCTGATGGCCCAGGTGGGCGCCCCCGACATCGACACGATCGATGGGATGCCGCCCGCAGTCGCGTTGCAGCAGGCCCGCGGCGCGACCGGTTCGCGGTCCTCCCTCGGCACGCTGAGTTCGCTGTCGGACGTCCTGCGCCTCCTCTACAGCCGCGCCGGAACCTACCCGGCGGGCGCGGAGCACCTCCCCGCGTCCGCTTTCAGCCCCAACACCGCCGTCGGCGCATGCCCGACATGTCACGGCAGCGGCGTCTCGCGCAGTACCACCGAGGCCCTGCTCGTGCCCGATCCGTCCCTCTCGATCGACGACGGTGCGATCGGTGTGTGGGCGAACAAGGCGTGGGTCGGGCTGAACGTGCGCCGCATGGTCACGAAGCTCGGCATCGACATCCACGCGCCATGGCGCACGCTGCCGCACGAGACCCGCGACTGGCTGCTGTTCACCGACGAAGAGCCGCGGATGCTCCTGCAGGGCAACAAGCAGGGCGAGGCCAGCGCGTACCACGGGCACTGGTCGTCGGCCGAGAAGTTCTTGATGCGCAACCTGGCGAAGACGCTGTCGGCGACCCAGCGCGAGAAGCTCGAGGCGTTCCGCGCCGAGGGCCCGTGCCCCACGTGCCACGGCAAGCGTCTGCGACCGGCAGCTCTCGCGGTGACCTTCGCCGGCGTGGACATCGCCGAGTTGGCCGCGATGCCGCTGTCGGCGGTGTGCGCGTTACTCGACACCGGTCTGGAGCAGCAGGCGCTCGGAACCGGACGTCACGGCGCGGCCGCATCGTCCGCAGCGCGGTCGCTGGTCAAGGACTTCGGCGCGCGCGTCGAGGCGATCATCGGCCTCGGCCTCGGCTACCTGTCCATGGACCGGTCGAGCACCGCGCTCTCCCCCGGCGAGCTGCAACGCGTGCGCTTGGCGGGTCAGCTGCGCGCGGGGCTGTTCGGGGTGCTCTACGTGCTCGACGAGCCGTCGGCGGGCCTGCATCCGGCCGACAGTGAAGCGCTGTACTCCGCGCTGCGCGAGCTCGTGGCGGCGGGCAACTCGCTGTTCGTGGTCGAGCACGACCTCTCGATCGCCCGTAACGCCGACTGGGTGGTCGATGTCGGGCCGAGCGCCGGAGTCCTCGGCGGCCACATCGTGCACAGCGGCCCACCCGAGGGCCTCGCCGGGGTCTCGGACTCGGTGACCGCGGAGTTCATGTTCTCGCGAACGTCCCCACCCGTCCTCACCGCACGCGAGCCATCCGGGTGGCGAGAACTCGCGCACCTTTCGCTGCACAACGTGGACGACATCACCCTGCGCCTTCCGCTCGGCGTGATGACCGCGATCACCGGCGTTTCGGGATCGGGCAAGTCGTCGCTGCTGACGGCGATGGTCGAACGCCTGGAGGCCGAGAACGAGTCGTCCGAGACGCCGCAACGGATCGTCTCGATCGACCAGCGACCCATCGGACGCTCGCCGCGCTCGAACCTGGCCACGTACACGGGACTCTTCGACGCCGTCCGGCGATCGTTCGCCGCCACGCCGGACGCGAAGGAGCGAGGCTGGGCCGCGGGGCGATTCTCGTTCAATGTGCCGGAGGGACGCTGCCCAACCTGCGAGGGCGAAGGTTTCATCGCGATCGAGCTCGTGTTCCTGCCGACCAGCTATTCGCCCTGCCCCAGCTGCCACGGCTCGCGCTACAACGCCGAGACCCTCGAGGTGCACTACCGCGAGCGCGACATCGGGCAGGTGCTGGCGATGACGGTGATCGAGGCGGCTGAGTTCTTCTCCGACATCGCCGGCGTGCACCGGTCGCTCACGACCCTGCTCGATGTCGGCCTCGGCTATCTCACGCTGGGTCAGCCCGCGACCGAGCTGTCGGGCGGCGAGGCCCAGCGGATCAAGCTCGCGACGGAGCTGCAACGCCCTCGCCGCGCGGGCACCGTCTTCGTGCTCGACGAGCCGACGGGCGGACTGCATCCGGTGAACGTGCGCGATCTGGTGCGTGTGCTCGAGCGCCTGACGGATGCGGGCGACACGGTCGTCGCGGTCGAGCACGACATGCAGGTCGTCGCGGCGGCGGACTGGGTCATCGAGCTCGGTCCCGGTGGCGGAGACAAGGGCGGCACCATCGTCGCGGCCACCACGCCGAAGAATCTGCTCGACCTGCCTGAAAGCATCACCGCTCCGTACCTCCGGCGCACGCTCCAGGGCTGAACGCGCAGGAGCCGAATGCCGTTGGGATAGCCGGATCGTGCGGTCCACCGCAACCCGGCGCACGCCACGCACCGTCTGCAATCCCATCGAGACATCGCCGCCTTCGAGGATCCGAGTCACGTGCGACGATGATCGCCTACTCGAGATCGAACCCGCCCGAAAGCACCGAGGAGCATCCACCGTGGACATCGAATGCGTCGACCCCGCCCTCCGCGAGGCCACGCGCAAGCTCCCCGTACCCGACGCGTCGAAGAAGGTCATGCGCTCCATCGTCCGCGTGGCCACCCGGATGCTCCGAGCGCCGAAGACGGAGACGGTCACGGTGAGCACGGTCTCCGCAGACGGCATCCGTCTGCGCGTCTACCGGCCCGACACGCGCCGCCACGAGGGTGGGCTGTTCTGGATCCATGGCGGCGGGCTGCTCTTCGGCGACGCACGCCAGGACGACGCCCTCTGCGCCGAGACCGCCCGCGATCTCGGTATCACCGTCGTCTCGGCCAACTACCGTCTCGCACCCGACCACCCGTTCCCCGCCGCCCACGACGACGTCCGTCGCGCCTGGCTCTGGCTGCAGGACCACGCGACACGATTCGGGATCGACCGGGCGCGGATCGTGCTCGGCGGCGAGAGCGCCGGCGCCGGTCTGGCCGCGGCACTGGTGCAGCGACTCCACGACGACGGCGGCACACAGCCCCTCGGACAGTGGCTGTTCGCGCCCATGATCGATGACCGCACAGCGGCCGACACCTCCCTCGACCGCGTCGATCACTGGGTCTGGAACAACCGCGCGAACCGCACCGGCTGGAGCGGCTACCTCCCGGATAGCTACGGCACCGACGCCGTGCCTCCGTACGCGGCCGCCGCCCGGCGCACCGATCTTGCGGGACTCCCACCCACCTACCTCGCCGTCGGCGACATCGAGCTGTTCTTCGCCGAGGACGAGGACTACGCGAACCGGCTCGAACAGGCCGGCGTCGACACCACTCTCGACATCATCCCCGGTGCCCCGCACGGTTTCGAGAACTGGGCGCGCGACACCGAGCCGGCGAAGGCACTGCTGCGTCGTGCGCGGACGTGGCTCGCCGACACGCTGACCGCATCCGCCGGCGCCCCCGGGTAGACGGCGAGCGCCGACCGAGCCCGTGAGAGGATGCGGCCATGAGACGAACCTTCGTTCTGACTGCGGGCGCAGCAACCCTCGCCGCCGCACTCGTCGGCTGCGACGCTTCCGATGGTTCCGACGCTTCAGTGCAGCGAGGCCGCGACGTCACTGCGATGGTCGAGAGCACCGCGCCGAGTTTCGTGATGCAGGCCATCGTCGCGGGATCGCTGACGGTGACGGACACCGGCTGTTTCGCCCTCGACAGCGGCGGGACGGTCCGCCCGGTGCAGTTCCCCTTCGGTACCCGCCTGGGCGACGACGGCGAGACGGTGCTCGTTCCCGGCCTCGAACCCATCCGGGTCGGAGACGACGTCAGCGGCGGAGGCGGGTACATGGATCTCGAGAACGCGCCTGCCGAGTGCGAATCGACGAGCGAAGGCGGCGACTCCGCGATCTGGCAGACGGTCGACTGACGCTGCGGCGGATGACACGCCTCGGTCATGAGGTATCCTCGAGCACGATGCCCACCCCACCGAGATCCCTGATGTGTTGCGCAGGCGCGGTAGCGCTCCTCCTCGCCGCGACCGCCTGCACGGGCGCCCCAGCACCGGTCGCGACCACGACCGCTCCGGCGACCTCGACCGCGACCCCGGAGGCGATCGACCTCTCGGCCGAACTGGCCGCTCTCGAATCCGCCTTCGCCGCCCGCGTCGGCGTGAGCGCCGTCGACACTGCGACCGGTCGGCGCATCTCTTATCGAGCGGATGAGCGCTTCGGCTACGCCTCCTCGATGAAGGCCCTGGCCGCGGCCGAGTTCCTGCACGATGTCCCGGTCTCTGAGCGCGACGGCCTCGTCACGTGGTCGGCGGATGCCGTCGACGCAGCCGGCTATTCGCCGGTCACGAGTGAGCACATCGCCGACGGGCTGACACTGTCGGAGCTGGCTGAGGCAATGGTCCGCAGCAGCGACAACACCGCGTTCAACCTCATCCTGGAGCGCCTCGGCGGCCCCGCCGCGCTCGATGCGGGGCTCGGCGAACTCGGCGACGACACCACGGAGGTGGTGAACCCGGAACCCCCGCTCAACGACATCGAACCGGGAAGCACCGCGGACACCAGCACCCCCGACGCCTTCACGGCCGATCTGACGGAGCTCATCACCGGGAGCAGACTCTCGGAAGACGATCGGGCTCTCCTGCTCGACTGGATGGCCGGTAACGCGACCGGCGACGCCCTGATCCGTGCCGGCGCTCCCTCGGGCTGGGTCGTCGCCGACAAGTCCGGCGGGGCCGGCGGGATCCGGAACGACGTGGCCGTCGTGACACCGCCCGGCCGCGCACCGGTGATCATCACCGTCTTCACCGTGAAGAGCGACCCGGAGGCGGACTACGACAACGACCTCGTCGCGCAGGCCGCCGAGGTCGTTCTCCGCGCCTTGTCCTGACGCCGCGTGCTCAGCGTCCGGGTTGCCCGAGCAGTCCACGGACGTGGTGCCTTCGCTGGCGCACTGACTGTTCACGATGCGGCCGCCGAAGCTGAGGATGCACGTGAAATCCGCCTCGCCCGAACGAGTTGTTGTGACCGCACCCGTCACAGAAACGGCGACCCGTCAAAGAAACGGCAACCCATCCCTGAAACGGCAACCCATCCCAGAACGGCAACCGTCAAAGAAACGGCAACCCGTCAGAGTGGGTTGCCGTTTCTTTGACGGTCGCGCTCGCCTCAGGGAACGTCGATGAACGGCGCGAGGGCTCTGACCTCCTCAGGCGACAGGTCGTCCTCGTAGTACCGGTAGATGTTCTGGATCGAGATCCGCTCGGCCCGGTGCGACTCCCGCCGGCGGATCGCGTCGAGCAGGATCTCCGCATCGGCGACGCTCCGCTGCACTCGCGCGAGGCGATCGCTCTCGGTGTGCAGCCGGTTCTCGGCAAGCTGCACCATCACACCACCGACGACGTTGCCGCAGACCTCGACGAGCTGGTTGCCGGAGGCGTGGCGGATGGCCGCGTGGAAGCGATTGACGGCGATCCCGAAGCCCGCGCCGCCCGCCCTCGCACTCTGCCGCAGCGCCTCCAGTCGCGCGTCGAATTCGAGCAGGTCCGCGTCCGTGCGGTTCTCGGCGGCAAGGAGGCAGGATCGACCCTCCAGGAGCAGACGGAACTGCAGCAGCTCCACCCGCGAGATGCTCTCGAGGTGCGCGAGCCGTGTCATCGACTTCTCGAGCATCCGCGGTGAGTACGCCGTGATGACCGGGCCGCGAGGGTCGCCCGGACGCGACTCGACCGTGCCGGTCGCCTGCAGAACCCGCAACGCTTCGCGCACCACGGCGCGGCTCACCGAGAAGTCGGCCATCAGCTGACGTTCGCCCGGCAGGCGGTCGCCCGGCTTGAGGTCACCGGACTGCACGGCGCCTTCGATCTGCTCGACGATCGACTCGTAGGCGCTGATCTTCTGGACGGGGGTGAAGGTCACCGTCGCTCCTTCCATGGCCTGTATGCGGGAAGTAAGGGGGTTGTTACATCTTTGTTTCCTGGCTTGACCCGCTTGGTACGGGGATCCTACCGTTCTTTTTACTGGTCGGACCAGTAGACCCAGTCCTGGTCTTTCCGGCCTCCCCGCGTTCCATCCCTCACCCGAAGCACCACCTGACACCAGGAGCAGCATCCGTGAAACTCCCCACGAGAGGTCTCGCCGTCGCGGCGATCGCCACCGTTTCCATCCTCACCCTCGGCGCCTGCAGCGCCGGAGCCGGAGCGTCCTCCTCCGCGACCGGTGAGGCGCACGAGCCCACCGCCGTCATCGGCCTGACGGGCGAGCCCGCCAACTTCGATCTGACCACCACATCCGGCGCCGCGATCCCGCAGTTGCTGATGAACAACGTGTATGAGGGCCTCATCGCCGTCGATCAGGAAGGTGCCTTGGTTCCCAAGCTCGCCGAGTCCTGGACCGTGAGCGACGACGGCCTCACCTACGACTTCACCCTCGTCGAAGGCGCCACCTTCTCGAACGGTGCTGAATTCACCGCGGACGACGTGAAGTTCTCGCTCGAGCGCGTCAAGACCGACTGGAAGATCAACGTCGCGAAGATGGCGGTGCTCGACCGTGTCGAGGTCGTCTCGCCCACCGAGGCGAAGGTGGTGCTGACCACGCCGAGCAACTCCTGGCTCTTCGACATGGCCGGCACCGTCGGCCTGATGTTCGACGAGAGCGGCGTCGCCGACCTCGCCAACACTCCGATCGGCACCGGACCGTACACCGTCACCGAGCGCGTCACCGGCGATCACATATCGCTCGCCGCGCGCGACGACTACTACGGCGACGCCCCCGCGGTCACCGACGTGACGGTCCGCTACTTCGCGGATGCGGTCGCGAGCACCAATGCTCTGCGCGCCGGCGATGTCGACATGCTCTACAACATGCAGGCGCCCGACCTGATCGGCCAGTTCGAGGCCGACGACGACTTCCAGGTGCTGCAGGGCTCGTCCAACGGCGAGATCCTGCTCTCGCTGAACAACAAGGTCGCTCCGTTCGACGACGTCCGCGTACGCCAGGCCGTCGCCTACGCCCTCGACAAGCAGGCCATCATCGACACCGCCTGGGCCGGTTACGGCGAGGTCATCGGCGCGATGGTTCCGCCGACCGACCCGTACTACGAGGACAAGTCGGATGCCTACGCCTACGACCCCGAGAAGGCGAAGGAACTGCTCGCCGAGGCCGGCGCCGAGGACCTGTCGATCACCTTCGACGTGCCGACCCGCCCCTACGCCGCGGCCGTCTCGGAGATCATCGTCTCGCAGCTCGCCGAGGTCGGTATCACTGCGACCATCCGCTCGAGCGAGTTCCCCGCGGTCTGGCTCGACCAGGTGTTCACCAAGCACGACTACGAGATGTCGGTGATCCTCTCGGTCGAGGCCCGCGACCTGCTCGCGACCTTCAACAACCCGGATTACTACATCGGCTACGACAACTCGACCATCGCGCCGATCGTCGCCGCGGCCGATGCCGGCACCGAGGAGGAGTGGATCGACGGCATGACGAAGGTCGTCGACCAGATCGTCGAGGACGAGCCCGCCGTGCCGCTGTTCCTCTTCCCGAACATCGTGATCTCGAACGCCGGCCTCGACGGGATCAAGGCGAACTCCGTCACCGAGTCGATGGACATCACCGGTCTCACCTGGAACTAAGCCCCTCGGCGGCCCCGGCACCGCACCGGGGCCGCCGCCCTCTGCTCCACCCTTCCGAACTCCCTGAAAGGGGGTGACCGTGGCCCTCCGGATGATCCGCCTGCTCGGCAGCTTCGTCGCCACCGTCCTCATCTCGACGATCGTCGTCTTCCTCCTGCTGCGTGTGATGCCCGGCGACCCCGCCACCGTCGCGCTCGGCATCGACGCGACGCCCGACCAGCTCGTCGCCTGGCGCGCCGCCAACGGCCTCGACGTTCCCCTCGTCCAGCAGTACATCGACTGGCTGCTCGGCCTCTTCCGCGGCGACTTCGGCACCTCCTACGTCAGCCAGCAGAACATCTCGGCCACGGTTTTCGACCGGCTCCAGGTCACGCTGATCCTCGTCGTCGCAGCGATGCTCATCGCCCTGATCGTCGCCATCCCGCTCGGCACCATCGCGGCGATGCGGCACGACAAGATCTCGGGCGTCGTCATCTCCGGTGTCTCGCAGCTCGGCGTAGCGATCCCCAACTTCCTGGTCGGCGTCCTCCTCGTCGCCTTCCTCGCGATCGGGCTGGGCTGGTTCCCCTCGGGCGGCTGGGCCGCCCCTGCCGAGGGCGCCGAGTTCTTCAGCCACCTCGCCCTGCCGGCCATCGCGCTCGGCTCGGTGCAGGCATCCATCCTCACCCGCTACGTGCGTTCGGCCGTGCTCGAGATCATGAGCGAGGACTTCCTCCGCACCGCACGCTCGAAGGGCCTCACCGCCAGCGGCGCCCTCGTGCGCCACGGACTCCGCAACGCCGGCATCCCGGTGCTGACGGTCGTCGGCGTTCAGCTCGCGGGCCTCTTCATCGGCGCCGTTGTGATCGAGCGGGTCTTCAGCATCCCGGGACTGGGCAGCTACCTCGTCGACTCGGTCGGCAACCGCGACCTGCTCGCCGTTCAAGCGGTGGTCGTGGTGCTCGTCGTCGCCATCGTGCTCATCAACTTCCTCGTCGACCTCGCATTCACCGTGCTCGACCCGAGACTGCGGAGGGCCGCATGACCGCCACCGTTCCCCGCCAGAGCGGACCCGTCGGGCCGCCGCGCACCACGCTGATGCCCACCGTCAGCCGCTTCGCCCGCTTCCGACCGAGCGGCAACGCATCGCTCATCGTCGGCTCGATCCTGATCGCCCTGATCGTCGTCACCGCGCTCGTCTCGCTGGTCTGGACGCCGTACAACCCGGTGCAGACCGTGGCCGAGGACCGTTTGCAGTTCCCCAGCCTCACGCATCCGTTCGGCACCGACCGCTACGGCCGCGACGTGCTCTCGGGCATCATGGTCGGCTCGCAGATCACCCTGCTGGTCGGCACGGTCGCCGTTGCGATCGCCGCCGTGATCGGCGTGCCCCTCGGCATCATCGCCGGGATGCGCCCGAACAAGCTCGGCGCCCTGATCATGGGCGGCAGCGACGTCGTGATGGCCTTCCCCGGTCTGCTGATCGCCATCGTCTTCGGCGCCGTCTTCGGTGCCGACACGTCCACCGCCATGATCGCGCTCGGTATCGGCGCCGCCCCGGCCTTCGCCCGCGTCGCTCGCGCCGGCACCCTGCAGGTGGTCGGCACCGACTACGTGTTCGCCGCCCGCGCCGCGAACCGCTCCGGCTTCGCGATCGCCGTGCGGCATGTGCTGCCGAACATCAGCGGGATGCTCGTGGTGCAGTGCTCGGTGAACTTCGCCATCGCGGTCCTCGCCGAAGCGGGACTCTCCTTCCTGGGCCTGGGTACCAAGCCACCGACGCCGTCCTGGGGTCGCATGCTGCAGGACTCGCAGCAGTTCCTCGGCAGCTACGACTACCTGGCCATCGTGCCCGGCATCGCCATCGCCATCGCCGTGCTCGGCTTCAACCTGCTCGGTGACGGGCTGCGCGACCGCTTCGACCCCAAGATGAGGAACCGCTGATGTCCATCGCCACTCCCCTCTCCTCCCCCGTCTCGACGAAACGGGCCGTCGACGTCACCGGGCTCACCGTCCGCGCCGGCGACCGCGTGCTCGTCGACGACCTCTCCTTCCGCATCGGCGCCGGCGAGCGCGTCGGCCTGATCGGCGAGTCCGGATCGGGCAAGTCGCTGACCTCGCTCGCCGTGATGGGTCTGCTGCCCACCTCGGTCACCGCCACGGGGCGCGTCGAGATCGCGGGCGATGGCCGCAACGTCATCGACCTCGACGAGAAGCAGGCCGCTCGCCTGCGCGGTCGCGAGATGGCGATGGTCTTCCAGGAGCCGATGACGGCGCTGAACCCGCTGATGCGTGTCGGCCGACAGATCTCCGAAGTCATGACGATCCACCGCACCCAGCCCGACCGCCGCTCCGCCGACCGGCGTGCGATCGAACTGCTCGCGGATGTCGGCCTGCCCTCGCCCGCCGAGACGGCGAAGGCCTACCCGCACCAGCTCTCGGGCGGCCAGCGCCAGCGCGTCGTGCTCGCCATCGCTCTGGCGAACGACCCGGCCCTCCTGGTCTGCGACGAGCCCACGACCGCGCTCGATGTCACCGTGCAGAAGCAGGTGCTCGACCTCGTGCTCAACAAGGTGTCCGAGCGCGACACCGGCCTGCTCTTCATCACCCACGACCTCGCCGTCGTCGGCGACACCTGCGAGCGGGTGCTCGTGATGAACAAGGGCGTCGTCGTCGAGGAGGGGCCGATCGACCAGGTGTTCACCCGGCCGCAGCACCCGTACACGCGGGGCCTGCTCGCCGCATCCGATCTGCGCGCCACCGACGAGAACGGCCGCCTGTTCACGGTCGCCACCTCCGACGGTTACGTGCCCGGACGTTCCATCGACCGGATGGGCGCCGCGACTCCCGCCGCCGCCGGCGAGGCGGCGCTCGAACTCGGCGCACCACTGGTGGTCAGCGCGCGCGATCTCGGCAAGGTCTACACCCGCGGCCGCAGTTCGCTGTTCGGCCCTCCGCAGAAGGTGGAGGCGCTGCGCGGGGTCTCCTTCGACATCGCCGCCGGGCAGCGCTTCGGGATCGTCGGCGAATCCGGCTCGGGAAAGTCGACGCTGCTGCGCATCCTCTCGGGTCTCGATACGGCGACGAGCGGCGCGATCGACGTCGTCGGTCGCGACCTCACGAAGGCCTCCGCCGGCGACCTCGCCGAGCTCCGCCGCAACCTGCAGATCGTGTTCCAGGACCCGATGGGCTCGCTCGATCCGCGGATGCGGGTCGGCGACATCGTCGCAGAGCCGCTGCTGAACGGCGCGAACACCCGCTCGGGCGAGACGCTGTCGAAGAAGGAGCGGGCCGACCTGGTCGCCGAGATGATCGCGGCGGTCGGACTGCCCCTCGACTCCGTCGACCGCTTCCCGCACCAGTTCTCCGGCGGTCAGCGTCAGCGGATCTCGATCGCGCGCGCCCTGGTCTCCCGCCCGCGCGTGCTCGTCGCCGACGAGCCGGTCAGCGCGCTCGACGTCTCGGTGCGCGCACAGGTGCTGAACCTGCTCGCCGACCTCGTCGAGGAGTACTCGCTCACCCTCATCTTCGTCTCGCACGACCTCGGTGTCGTCCGCTACCTCTGCGACCATGTCGCCGTGATGCGTCGCGGCGAGATCGTCGAGCGGGGGCGCACCGCCGACATCTACGACAACCCCTCGAACGACTACACGCGCTCGCTCGTCGAAGCGACGCCCACCATCAGCTACCGACAGGAGAACCGATGACCTCGTCGCCGTCCGCCCCCGCATCTCTCGCCCCGCTCGACGGCGCGAGCCTCACCCGCGGTTACGCCGACGGCTCGCTCTCGCCCGTCGACGTCGCCGCCGCGATCCTCGCCGACATCGAGGCACGCAACCCCGTGCTGAACGCGTTCACCGACCTCGATCCCGAGCAGGTGCTGGCGGATGCGCGCGCGAGCGAGGCGCGCTGGAACGCCGGCGCGCCGCTCGGCCCGATCGACGGCGTGCCCGTCACGGTGAAGGAGAATCTGTACCGTCGTGGCATCGCGGCCCGAGCCGGAACCGCGGCGAGCGACTCGGTGGTGCCGACCCGCGACTCCCCCGCGGTCGAGCGGATCCTCGAATCCGGCGGCGTGATCGTCGGCTCGACCACGATGCCCGACTGGGGCATGCTCTCCTCCGGTGTGTCGAGCCTGCACGGAGTCACGCGCAGCCCGTGGAATCCGTCGCTCACCGTCGGCGGGTCCAGCAGTGGCGCGGGAGCGGCGGCCGCCGCCGGCTTCGGCACCTTCCACGTCGGCACCGACATCGGCGGATCCGTCCGCCTGCCCGCGACCTGGCTCGGCCTCGCGACGCTGAAGCCGAGCGACGGCCGCATCCCACTGGACAACCCCTACCAGGGCCGCGCCGCCGGACCGCTCGCGCAGACCGTCGCCGACGTGGCCCTCGGGATGGAGATCCTGTCGCGACCCGACGGACGCGACTACACGGCTCTGGCACCCGAGAGCATCGCCTGGTCCGATCTCGGCACGGATGTGCGGGGCAAGAAGATCGGTCTGCACCTGGATCCCGGCGCGGGCATGCCCGTCGACCCGGAGGTGCGCGCGGTGATCGTTGCGGCGGCCGACGCGTTCTCGGATGCCGGTGCCGAGGTCGTCGAGCTGAAGCCGTTCATCGACGATGCCGCCCTCGAACTGATCGACACGTACTGGCGCGTGCGGTTCTGGCGCCAGTACCGCGCGCTCTCGCCCGAGGCGAAGAGCAAGGTGCTGCCGTTCATTTCGACGTGGGTGCACCGCGGAGCCGACGTCTCGGGAGCCCGGGTGCTCGAGTGCGCCGAGGGGATCAGCGAGATGCGGCGACGCACCGTCGGGGCGACCCTGCCGTTCGACGGCGTGCTCGCTCCGGTGTCGCCCGTCGCCGCCTTCCCCGCGGAGTGGCCGATGCCGTGGGGCTTCTCGGACGACGGCATGGCGCACATCGCGTTCACGCTGCCGTACAACATGTCGGGCCAGCCGGCCTCCAGCGTCAATGCCGGCTTCACTGCCGACGGACGCACGATCGGGCTGCAGATCTCGGGCCGCCGCTTCGCGGACCACGAGGTACTCAAGCTGACGTCGTGGTACGAGGCCGCGCGCCCCGCATCCGCTGCACCCGTCTTCCCGAACGCACGCTGACCACCTGCGTCTCTCACCACCTGCCAGAACGTACAACCGGCCGCCCGCCCTCCGACACATTCGCTAGTCGGATGGTGGGCGGCTCGGCTTAACCTGAGACTGCGGCCCCGGTCGCCCACCGACTCCCCGACCACCAAGGATCGAATCATGACCATCACCGACAAACCCGCCACCACTCTCGCCGTCGTCCCGCACTGGATCGACGGTCGGGAGGTGCCGTCGACCTCTGGTCGGACCGCTCCGGTCTACGATCCGGCGCTCGGTTTTGCAACGAAGAACGTCGCGCTGGCGAACCGTGATGAGATCGACGCCGCGGTGGCGTCGGCGAAGGCGGCGTTCCCGGCGTGGCGGGATCTGTCGTTGGCGAAGCGTCAGCAGATCCTGTTCCGTTTCCGGGAGTTGTTGGAGGCGAAGAAGGGTGAGCTGGCCGAGATCATCACCTCCGAGCACGGCAAAGTCGTCTCGGATGCACTCGGTGAGATCACCCGCGGCCAAGAAGTCGTCGAGTTCGCCACCGGCCTCGCCCACCATCTCAAGGGCGAATACTCCGAACAGGTGTCCACCGGCGTCGACGTGTACTCCACCAAACAGCCCCTCGGAGTCGTGGGGATCATCTCGCCCTTCAACTTCCCCGCGATGGTACCGATGTGGTTCTTCCCCATCGCGATCGCCGCCGGCAACACCGTCGTGTTGAAACCCTCCGAGAAAGACCCCACCGCCGCGATCTGGCTCGCGAAACTCTGGAAAGAAGCCGGCCTACCCGACGGCGTGTTCACCGTCCTCAACGGCGACAAAGAAGCCGTCGACGGCCTGTTGACGCACCCCGACGTGCGCTCGATCTCGTTCGTGGGCTCCACCCCCATCGCGCAATACGTGTACGAGACCGGCACCAAACACGGCAAACGCGTGCAAGCCCTCGGCGGCGCGAAGAACCACATGCTCGTCCTCCCCGACGCCGACCTCGACCTCGTCGCGGACTCCGCCATCAACGCCGGCTTCGGCTCCGCCGGGGAACGCTGCATGGCCATCTCCGTCGTCGTCGCCGTCGAACCCGTCGCCGACGAACTCATCACCAAAATCCAAGACCGCGCCGCGACGCTACGCATCGGCGACGGCCGCCGCGGCTGCGACATGGGCCCCCTCGTCACCAAGGTGCACCGCGACAAAGTCGCCTCCTACATCGACATCGCCGAAGCCGACGGCGCGAAGGTCGTCATCGACGGCCGCGGCATCACCGTGGACGGCGACCCCAACGGCTTCTGGCTCGGCCCCACCCTCATCGACGACGTCCCCATCACCTCCCGCGTGTACACCGAAGAGATCTTCGGACCCGTGCTCTCCATCGTGCGCGTGCAGACCTACGAAGAAGGCGTCACCCTGATCAACAACGGCGCGTTCGGCAACGGCACCGCCATCTTCACCAACGACGGCGGCGCCGCCCGCCGCTTCCAAAACGAAATCGAAGTCGGCATGATCGGCATCAACGTCCCCATCCCCGTCCCCGTCGCCACCTTCTCCTTCGGCGGCTGGAAATCCTCCCTCTTCGGCGACACCAAAGCCCACGGTGCCGAAGGCGTCCGCTTCTTCACCCAACAAAAAGCCATCACCTCCCGCTGGCTCGACCCCTCCCACGGCGGCATCAACCTCGGCTTCCCACAGAACTGAGCCCGTAGGGCTCTCTCCTCGTTCCTCGTCGATCGCCGGCAGTCGGCATCTCGACGGGGAAGGTTGGCAGGAGCGTGTCACGTACCGCGCACGACGATTCGCTGCAACGCGAATCGCCGGTTGCGCTGTGCTCGCTTGCCTCTCTCCTCCTGCGTCGTCGATCAGCCGCAGTCGGCTCGCTCACGGGGAAGGTGGGGAGGAGCGTGTCGCGACCGCGCACGACGATTCGCTGCAACGCGAATCGCCGGTTGCGCTGGCGCAGAATTGGTCCGCCTCTCTCCTCCTGCGTCGTCGATCAGCCGCAGTCGGCTCGCTCACGGGGAAGGTGGGGAGGAGCGTGTCGCGACCGCGCACGACGATTCGCTGCAACGCGAATCGCCGGTTGCGCTGGCGCAGAATTGGTCCGCCTCTCTCCTCCTTCCTCGTCGATCAGCCGCAGTCGGCACTCCACGGAGTAGGTGAGAGGAGCGTCTTGCGTATAGCAATGACGCTGCGACGCGACATGCCGGGCCAGCTCGAACTCGTCGGCGAGCAGCCGATACCTGAAGGTCGATCGCGGTGCACGTCGAACGCGGCGTTGGTCAGGTGCGCGTCAACACAGTCCTGATCGGAGTAAGGACGCTTCGACGACGTATAGAACGTGCGTTTCGTAAACCTCAGTACCCGGCAGGCCGCCACGATCGGAACACCGTCAGCGGCAAAGTCACGGACCAGCGGGACCATCATTGTGGGCCGACCTCGCGGGAAGCCGACTACACCGACGCCGGCCGAAACACCTCCGCTTACTGCTCGAGGTAGGCGATTGCGGTGCTTGAGATCGCGGACCTCGGCGAACTCGGCCGAGATGACACCGGGCATGACCTCCTCCTCGATGTCGGCCTCCTTCGCCATTCCAATACCAGCCGGTCCGGCTCCAGATGCGGACCGACGACTCGAAGGCCAAGCTCGTCGACGCGGCAGAAGGTCGCGAGATCAAGTTCGTCGAAGGTAGCGCGACGCATGTCGAGGCGCGCCAACCGCACACCCGCAAGGCCACACCGTCATCCACGGGTGGCAGGTTCACCCGCGGCGCGTGATCAGTGTCGGGAGGAACCGCTGCGGTTGTGGCAGCCGCAGGTCTCGCGTCGTTTGAGTCTCACTTCGTGTACCATACGTGTATTATCGTAGGTTTCGAATGAGTTCGAGATAGCGACGGGGGAGCGTGAATGGCGAGCGCGGTGAGTCACACGGCCGACCACGCACAGCGTGCGCAGGTCCGTGAGGTGCCCCGGTGAGTGTGGTCGAGTTCTCGGCTGATTCGTGGCAGGCGTCTTCTCCGGGGTTGCAGGAGGGGTTGTCGGCTCGGATTGAGGCGTTGTCCGAGTTGTCGCAGGGGCTGGAGTCTCTTGCCGGGTCGGGGAACATCAGTGGCGTGGGTGCGGACGCGATGCGCGCCTACATCCGGGAGGTGCACATCCCGATCGTGCAATCGCTGCTGGTGAGCTTGTACACGTTCCAGACCGCGATCGGCGTGTATTGGAACGGCTACTCCCAGGTTGATGGTGGCGGGAATTTCCGGCTCGTGAACGACGAGTTCGACACTCACGTCACTCAACTCGACATCGGCATGGAACAACTGCAGGGTTTCGCGACCGATCTGCGGGCCATCGCTGCGAACGCATCGCATCTGGTGTCGCTGGGCGATGCAGGCGCGGGCGCGGCGGAGCGCGCTGCTGAGGGTTTCGAGCGGATGCGTTCGGTCGCGAGGACGCAGCAGGAGACGTGGGCGGCGTATGAGGCCACGGATCCCGGGTTCGCGCAGGTGAAGAGCCTGCTCACGGAACTGAACGGGACCGTGCAGAACGTCGGGAGTCTCACGGTCGGGCAGGGACGCTCCTACCAGTCCGGGAGCTTCACCCTCACCCTCGCCCGACTCGGTGAGCTCACCAGCGGGA
This sequence comes from Microbacteriaceae bacterium VKM Ac-2855, assembly GCA_013204985.1. Classification (GTDB taxonomy): domain Bacteria; phylum Actinomycetota; class Actinomycetes; order Actinomycetales; family Microbacteriaceae; genus Rathayibacter. The sequence continues at coordinate 21,684 of JABMLG010000008.1, read as the reverse complement.
TGCGGGACTACTGCGAACAGAACCAGCAGGCCGCCTCCAACGGGTGGGACACCCTCTTCTCCGGATACGTCGACGATGTGCACGTGGAGCAGGAGCGCAAGCGGACGGAGGATGCCGCGTGGGGGCTGCTCTGGGACAGCCTGCAGATCGCCGCCGGCGTCGTGGTCACCACGATCGGTGTCGGACTGACCCCCTTCACCGGCGGCGTCTCCCTCGGGCTCACGGTGCTGGGCGGATCGCTTCTCGTCGGCGGGATCAACAGTGCCATCAACCACACCTCGATCGTGACGACCGGCAACGACCTGAACCTGATCGGGATGGCCGCCGGCTCGGCCGCCCAGTGGTACGACGTGAACGTCGCACAACCCGCGATCGCATCCGGCGACACGGGGCTTCAGTTCCTCGCCGGGGCAGGTTCGGGCGTGCTGCAGGTCGCCAGCGACGCCGTGCAGCTGAACGTGCAGCAGATCGGTACCGGCATGTACGCGCTCGCGACCAGCGACGAAGCACGCTCGGGGCTCTGGAACCAGCTGACCACCATCGCCGGGCAGGTCGCCGACGGGGACGCGTTCGTGATCGGCCAGATCGCCGGGAACCTCGTCCCGTTCGGCGCGGCCGCGAAACTCGGCAAACCCGGCACCCTCCTCAGCAAAGTCGACAACCTCGGCGGTGGCGGTGGCGGGAAACTGCCGGACTTCACGCCCGTCACGATCTCCACCCCCAACGCCGCCACCAGCGCCTTCGACTGGCTCAAAAGCCAACACGGCGGCACAGGGGTCAAAGTCAGCGACGAATTCACCCCAACGGTACGGAAGCCAGACGGGGTCGATGGGACGGTCGCAAAACCGACGGTTCCCGGAGACGGCGACGAGTTGCCCGCGGGGGGCAAACTGTCGACACTGACGGAGGGCGAGTTCCCTCGTGCCGGAGAGACCTGGCGCGGCCAGACCGAAGGCGGGCCAGGCACGTGGGAGAAGTCTTCAACGCGTACGAGGGGTGTCGAATACCAAGAATTCATTACACGGATGGAACGCGGCACCGAGTACCGGGTGAATGGCGTGTACTTCGATGGGTACGATCCGGTCCGAAACGTGCTTACCGACGCCAAAGACTGGAAAAACTACCCGCCAAGCGGAACCGTCTTCTGGCATAAGGGAACACTGAAAGAAGTCCGGCTTCAGATACGCGCCGCTGGCGAGACCCCCATTGAATGGCATCTCTCCACAGCGGCCGCTAAAAGAGAAGTTGACTTGCTGCTGCAGAAATATGGCCTCCAAGAGGCCATTCAAACAATCGTCACCCCGTCTGAGTTACAATGAGGTATCATGAATCGGTTTGAACCCTACTTCGGTGTATTCTGGGGCCCCCGCGAGCTGACGTTTGGCGAGTTCATAACCAAGACGAGGGAGTTTCTCGAAGGACTGAGGGAACTGCACCCTGTTTTCGGGACCTGGTTCGTCCTCGGCGACCGGATGGGCGACGAGAAACCCCTCGGAACCAACCTAGAGCACCTTGAGTCGCTCGCGCTCGAACGCGGCTGGAGTACAGAAACCCCCAAAGACTGGTTCACGCATCTCGACGCTCACGGGCGTCCAGCAGTGGATTGTGTGGTTGACGTTGGCTGGGGTTTTGGACTGGTCACAGAGCCGGAAGCCCAGCAGTCCAGCGACTTCGTGCATTCCTCGATCACAGTAGGGATCAAGATGCCTCGGGTTCCGAACCATGTATCTCTGGAAGTGCGTGATCCTGCGTCGCCATTGCTCGATCCGGCCGTGTCTGAGCGGGTGTTTCGATACATGATCGAGTTCTGGGACCCTGATCGTGCACTCGTTACTGAGCAGGCCTTCCGTGGCGCCGTGCATGACCCTGATACGAAAGAGCAGCTAGGTTGGTTGAACTATCGTGCGGATTCGTCGTTCGTAGATTTCCTCCCGGAAGAGGTGCGGCGTGAGCCGGTCGGCACGGGTGCGTTGTTCCGAATCGGTGACGGTCGCGTGCTCGGTGAGAACGACTTGGACGAGGTTCGAATCGGTCGACACATCCAACAGACGATCCTCGGGCACGTCTAGCTCAGACGCAGAGGTCTGCGGGGTGCCTCAGTCACGGCGGTACCAGTTCACCGTTCGCATCGATGAGTGGCCTCGGGCGACGCCTTCGCGCTCGGGCAGATCGCCAGTAACCACGTCTCCTTCGAGGCTGCACCTAAGACAGGCAATCCCGGCCGCCTACTCAACTAGGTCGACGAAGATGGTTTTGAGTCAGCACAGCGTGTACGCGCAGAACTGCCTGCTGCAACTTGGCGCGACTAAGTCTGGACCAGAATGCCCAATAGTTGAGACATTCCGCGGAGCGAAGACCCGCGAGATGCCTCTTATGCACGCGACACGCCGCGAGGCGCGTGCACAAGAGGCATCTCGCGGGGAGGCGGGGTGGGGTCACACGAAGTGGAGGGCCGACCAGAGTTCGGCGCGGCCGGCGAAGGTCTCGAGGTCGAGGCCGAGCACCGACTCGATGGCCGAGATGCGATTGCGGACGGTGTGCCGATGCGCGCCGAGCGCCTTCGCGGTCGGATCCCAGGCGCAGTTCTGCTCGAGCCACACCCGAGCCGTGTTCAGCAGCACCTCCCGTTCGGCGGTCGGCCGGTCGAGCAGCGGCTGCAATACCCGCTGAGCCATCGAGTTCCCACCCGACGCTTCGAGTAGGCCCAACATCCCCTCAGCGGCGAGCGAATCGAACCGCACCAGCGGTCGCCCCTCGGAGCAGTACGCGACCGAACGCCGTGCCTCGCTCAGCCCGCGCGACAGCTCGCCCCACGTCACCGGAGCCGAGATGCCGGCACCGCGCTCGTTCCGCGCGAGCAGCGCCTCGACCTCGGGCGCACCGTTGTGCGCGGTGACGAGCACGATCTCCTCATCGCGCTCGGCGAAGAACAGCCGCCCGTCGCTGCGCTCCTGATGCAATTCGAGTTCATCGATGAGCGACTGGCCGTGCAGCGCACCGGCGAGCAGCCACACTCGCAGCGGCTCCGCCGGTAACGGGCCGCCGAGGCGGCGGGCCGTGCGTCCCGCGACGTCGATGACACCCGACAGCAACAGCTCCAGCAGCCCCGATCGCAGTTGCCGTCGTGCCGCATCCAATGTGCGACGCTGCTCGAGAGCGATACTGGCGAGGGCGATGACGCTGGCGACGAGGTCGTTCCCGGCGGCGTCCAACGGCACTGCGGCCCCCACCGCCAGCACGCCGCGAAGCCGGTCGCGACGGCCGAGGGTCTGCACCGTGATGTCGCCACCCTGCACGCTGAGCCGACCACCCGAGCGGGTGCCTCGACCCAGAGCGGTGCGCACCGCATCCTCGACCGCGTGCACGCTCTCCTCCGGCATATCGATCGTTGTGCGCACGCGCACGCGCGCGCCGATCGAGTCGTACAACGCCACCCAGCTGCCGAGTTGCCGCTCGAGCTCGATGAGGATTCCCTCGAGCCCGTCGGGCCGGAGGGCGGCCCGCGCGAGCGCCCGCTGAGCCTGCAGCGACCATTCCAAACGGGCCTGACGCTCGTGAGCCGTGACGTCGGCGACGTGCCGGATGATGCTCATGAAGGGGGTGCGATCGGCCACCTCGAACAGTGGCAACGCGAACGTCTCGCACGCATTCACCAGCGCCTCCGGCACGGTGTCGTGCGCGATCCGCGTCGCGAAACCCAGAGCCAGGATCCCCCGCGCCCGCAACCGCTGCACGTAGTCGGCGCTGAACGCATCCGTCGACTCGGCCGTGAAGTGCACACCGTCGGTCAGCAGGATCTGTCCCTCCTCGAGCCACGGCGTGGGGTCGATGAGGTCGGAGCTGTGCACCCACGTCACCGGCGCGTCCAGCGCGGCCGACTCCGGCCCCAGGGCGGCGAGCGGATGCAGGTGGAAATCAGGTTGGTCGAGCAGGGAGCGGAGCGTCGCGGGCATACGGACATCCTGCCGCATATGTCCATCTCAACACTCGTCTGATCGACGAATCGGGCAGTGGTCGAACCAGTCGCATCCGCGATGCTGGAACCACCCTCGACCCTCACGGAGACCGACATGACCATCGACGCGCCCCTCACCCGCCCCAGCAACACCGACGTCGCCGCCCGCGACACCTCATCGGTGTTCCACTCCTGGTCGGCGCAGGGCTCGCTCGCCCCGATGGCGATAGCCGGCGGCCTCGGCTCCACGGTCTGGGACTTCGAGGGCCGCGAGTACCTCGACTTCTCGAGCCAGCTGGTCAACGTCAACATCGGCCACCAGCACCCGAAGGTCGTCGCCGCGATCCAGGAGCAGGCGGCGACGCTCGCGACCATCGCTCCCGCGCACGCGAACGCGACGCGCGCCGAGGCGGCGAACCTCATCCTCGACCGCGCGCCGGAGGGCTTCGAGAAGGTCTTCTTCACCAACGGCGGCGCGGATGCGAATGAGAACGCCATCCGGATGGCTCGCCTGTTCACCGGTCGCGACAAGGTGATCTCGCGGTACCGCTCGTACCATGGCAACACCGGTGCGGCGATCGTCGCGACCGGCGACTGGCGCCGCATCCCGAACGAGTACTCCCGCGGGCACGTGCACGTGATGGGCCCGTACCTCTATCGCACCGAGTTCTGGGCCGAGACGCCCGAGCAGGAGTCGGCGCGCGCGCTGCAGCACCTCGAACGCACCGTCCAGCTCGAGGGCGCCGACAGCGTCGCCGCGATCCTGCTCGAGACCATCCCCGGCACCGCCGGCATCCTCACTCCCCCGCCCGGGTACCTCGCCGGGGTGCGCGCCATCTGCGACCGCTACGGGATCGTGCTGATCATGGACGAGGTGATGGCCGGCTTCGGCCGCACCGGTCACTGGTTCGCCTTCGACGCCTTCGACGTGCGCCCCGACCTGATCACCTTCGCGAAGGGCGTCAACTCCGGCTACGTTCCTATCGGCGGCGTCATCATCTCCGGTGAGATCGCGCACCACTTCGACGAGCGCGTCTTCCCGGGCGGCCTCACCTACTCGGGGCACCCGCTCGCCGCGGCGAGCGTCGTCGCCACCCTGACGGCGATGGCGGATGAAGGCATCGTCGAGAACGCCGCGCGGATCGGCGCCGAGCACCTCGCCCCTGGCCTGAACGCGCTGTCAGACAAGCACGAGGTGATCGGCGAGGTACGCGGCAGCGGCGTCTTCTGGGCCCTGGAACTCGTGGCCGATCGCGAGACGCGTGCGCCCCTCGGTGCGGCCGCGATGGGCGCACTGAAGAAGGACCTCCTCGCTCGTGGCCTCCTGCCCTTCACCGCCGACAACCGCATCCACGTCGTGCCGCCGGCGGTCGTCACGCCGGAGGAGATCACGCGCGGTCTGGCCATCATCAACGACGCGCTCGCGAACGTCGGTCGCTGAGTCGTCGAGACACGGACGGGCGGGGTGACGACGATGATCTGCATGCGATGCGGGCTGAGCTGGTCGGACCGGTGCTCGGCGCACACGGTGCCGACCGAACACGGCGATCACGGCCCTGACGGCGCGACGGACGAGCGCCGCTTCGTCACGTCGACGTCGTCGGACTGACGCCGGCGGCGTACAGCACTCCCTCCGGCAGCGCATCCCCCCGAGCCGATCCACTGACACCCGTAGCCTGAGCGGATGCTGTCCGCCGTTCGCCATCTCTGCTGGGCGCCCGATCACACCCCTGCGCGGGTTCTCTCACGGCGGCGACGGTCGAGCGGGTCTACGCGTTGACCTCGTGGATGCAGAAGGCGCGCTGGTGGGCGCAGGACTACGCCTACGCCCTCTACTGGCAGGCGCGCAGCGTCGGCCCGACCGATGCGACGGACTTCCTCGCCGGTAGCGAGCGGCCGGTGGTGATGATCCCTGGGATCTGGGAGAGCTGGAGCTTCCTGCGGCCCCTCATCGAACCGTTGCACGCAGCCGGCCATCCCGTGCACGTGCTCGCCGAACTGCGTCGCAACGGCCGACCCGTCGTCGACACCGCCCGACACGTCGCCGCCTATCTCGCGAAGAACGACCTGACGGACGTCGTGCTCGTCGCGCACAGCAAGGGAGGACTGATCGGCAAATATCTGATGGCCGATCGGGATCCACAGGGGCGGGTCGACTCGATGGTGGCCGTCGCGACACCGTTCGGTGGCTCACGGTATGCGCCGTTTCTCGTCCTCAAGAGCCTGCGCGCGTTCTCGCCCCGGGACGCGACGACTCTCCTGATGGCGAAGAATCACGCGGTGAACACCCGCATCACCTCGATCTACGCCTCCTTCGACCCGCACATCCCCGAGGGCAGCCTCCTACCGGGCGCACGCAATGTCGAGCTGCCCACCGGCGGCCACTTCCGCATCCTGGCCGACCCCACCACCCTCCGCCACGTGCTGGAGTCCGCCGCGAGGCAGCGCTGAGCTCTGGCCGTGCGCGGGTGGTGGCCCCGTGGCATCCTGCCGAGGCGCCGGCGTACCAGATCTCAGATCGCTCGATCGACCACCCACGCGTCGCCCCGCCGATCCGCGCAATCGCGCGGATCCCGAGATCGAGTCACGGGTGGGCCTTCGTCGGATCTGAGATCCGGTACACGGTCGCACCCTGTCCGCCCACCTGCGGCGGTCGCGCACCGCGACACGCGCAGGTCGACGCCCGTCGCGGCGTGAGGGGCGACCGAGCGGTCACCCGCGCGGAGACGTCATCACTCCGGATCCGCCGTCGGCGTTTCGTCGAGCGCGTCCAGCTGCGCGAGGATGCGACGGGCGTCGGAGACGCGGTCGGCCTCGTCACGCTCCCACCATCGTTCGCCGCGTTCGCCGAGCCCGTGCTTGGCGAGATCGACACGACGTCGGGCAGCGGCGACGCCGTCGTCATCGTCGCGGCGACCTGCCGCGGCGACGCCCGATCGCCCTCGGCCCAGGTGCGATTTCAGGGCTTCGACGACGTCTGCCGGGAGACTCGGGTCGGTGCGCCGCCAGCGCCGACCGTTGATCAGCAGCCACCGTTCGTCCTCGACCGGGTCCTCACTCATCCGGCCACCTTACGCAGCGACCGTGCTCGCCTCGCAGAGCAAGCCCCGGCGCTCGGGAGATGCGAGGCGTAGCGTTCGTGGAATGACGCAGAACACGCAAGACGAACCCGTGATGGCCGGCAGTAACGACGCGACGAACGAGGAGAAGCTCGGCGGACTCATCGAGCAGGTCGAGCACGACCACGGCGACGAAGGCGCGGCCGCGATGGCCGACCACCTGCGCGATCGTGCGGAGGAGACGAAGGTCGAGACCGAGGAGCCCGCCGACACGGAGGATTGACTCCGGGCGGCTCGCCGGGCGACCGCTCTTCAGGCGGTCGACCCGGTTCTCGCGCCGTCGCGTCCGACGTCTACGACGTCCGGGCGGACTTCGACCGAATGCTCGGGATCACCGCGTCGGCCTGGTAGCGGTCGAACAGTGTCGTGAACGAGTCGACCGTGCGGTGGTACGCCCCGAAACCCGCGAGCCTGGACTTGCTGATGTCGCTGACGACCTCGATCCGTCGCCCCAGATCGGCGTCGGTGTGCCACCAGGATGCGATCCGACCGAGGTCGGGATCTGCGAGGTCGTGGTCGCCGACGATACGCGTCCAGACCTCTTCGGCACCGACCATTTGCTCGGCCAGGGGGCGCGGCTCGTCACTCGGTCCGACCGGCTCGACGTCGAAGTACTCGGCCAGCCGCGACCACATCCACCGCCAACGGAAGACGTCTCCGTTCACCACGTTGAACGCTTCGTTGCGACCGGCCGGGGTCGTCGCCGCCCACAGCATCTGCTCGGCGAGGATGGTGGCGTCGGTCATGTCGGTGAGGCCGTTCCACTGCGTGAGCGAACCGGGGAACACGAAGGGCGTGCCGAGTTCGCGGCAGATGGTGGCGTACACCGCGAGGGTGAGGCCCATGTTCATCGCGTTGCCGACGGCGTGCCCGATCACCGTGTGCGAGCGGTGCACCGACCAGGTGAAGCCGTCGCGCTGCGCCGCCGCGAAGAGCTCGTCCTCCTGCGCGTAGTAGAAGTTGGGCGCATCCAGGCGCTGCTCCTCCTCGTGGAAGGGGGTGTCGGGCATACTGCCCTGCCCGTAGGCCTCGAACGGACCGAGGTAGTGCTTCAACCCCGTGACCAGGGCGACGTGGCGAACGGGCGCGTGCGCCACGGCGGCGAGCAGGTCGCGGACCATTCCGCCGTTGACCGCGATGTTCTCCTTCTCCGTCGCCTGCCGCGACCAGGCGGTGAAGAACACGTGCGTGGGCTGTTCCTCGGCGAGCACGCGGGCGAGGTCCTCGGCCGAGCGCAGGTCTGCCGACAGTGAGCGCACGCCCGGACGCGGTGCACCCGGCCGCCTCGAGAGCGCCGTCACCGGCCAGCCGCGCTCCGACAGCAGGTCCACGAGAGCGGAGCCGCCGATCCCGGTCGCACCGACGACGAGTGCTCGCACGTCGCGCGGATCGGAGTCGGTCGTGGGGGTGGATGTGGTGCGTTCCGGTGTCGAAGTCATCCTCAAGGGCAACGCGGGCGGTCGGGAGACATTCCGGCGCTGCACCGAACACGGCACATTCACACACCGGTTCCGCGGGCGATGCTGCAGAACCCGCAACGCGGATGCGGCCCGTCAGGCCGCCACGACACCGACCGTCGCCCCGTCGCGCGCGGTGACGCGGCGGTGCACGAAACGAACGACCTCGATGAGCGCGATCGCGCCGACGGAGACGGCGAGCACGAGCAGCGCCGTCACAAGACCCGGGTCGGTCAGCTGCAGGAACCCGGTCGCGAGCGGCACGGTGTAGATCAGCACGAGGCCGATCATCATCACGCCGATCACCGCACCCTTGATCGGCGTGATCGGCCGCGACAGCACCACGAGGATCCACAGCCCGATGATCGTGAGGATCATCGTGGCGCCGGTGCGGATCTCGGCTTCGTCGATCTGCAGTTGTGCCGCCGCGTAGCCGTACAGGGCCAGCCCGAGGGTGACCACGGCTCCGGCCGGGATCGCGAAGGTGAGGGAGCGGCGCAGGAATCCGGGGATGTAGCGGCGGGTGTTCGGCAGAAGCGCGAAGAAGAACGCGGGCAGACCGATGGTGAGACCGTCGGTGACCGAGAGCTGCCGCGGCAGGAACGGGAACGGCAGCAGCAGCGCACCGAAGACCAACGCGAGGAACGTGGCGTAGGCGGTCTTGGTGAGGAACAGCATCGAGACGCGTTCGATGTTCGCGATCACCTGGCGTCCCTCCGCGACCACGCGGGGAAGATGCGAGAACTTGCCGTCCAGCAGCACCAGGCGGGCGACGGCCTTCGTCGCCGCGGCGCCGGAGTTCATCGCGATGCCGATGTCGGCCTCTTTGATCGCCAGGGCATCGTTCACACCGTCGCCCGTCATCGCGACGGTGTGACCGGCGGCTTTCAGAGCCAACACGATCCGCTTCTTCTGGTCGGGGGTGACCCGGCCGAAAACGATGTTGTCGTCGAGGATGCGGATCAGCTCGGCATCGTCGTCGGGCAGCGTGCGGGCATCGACCCCGTGCGGAGCGTCCAGGCCGACATCGCGGGCGATGGCCGCGACGGTCTGCGGATTGTCTCCGGAGATCACTCGCACCTGAACGCCCTGTTCGGCGAAGAAGGCGAGCGTCTGATGCGCATCCGGTCGCACGTTCTCACGAAAGGTCAGCAGTACCACCGGCACCGCATCCGCCGGCACGGTCTCGTCTGCGGTCGGGGTGCCGTGCGCGAGCACGAGCGTACGCCGACCGGTGGCCGCGAGCTCGGCCGCGCGCTCGAGCAGCCCGGAACCCGGTACGTCGGCGGGGAACACCATCTCGGGTCCGCCGAGGATCCACATCCCGTCGCCGAAAACGACGGCGCTCCATTTGCGGGCGCTCGAGAAGGCCACACGATCCAGCGGATCGCCGACGCGCGGGTGCACGAACGCGTCGGCGAGGCTGCGGGCCGTGGCGTTCGCATCCGTCTGCACCCCGTACCAGGCGAGCACGTCCTCCCAGCCGTCGCGCGGGTCGATCGGCGTCGCGGCATCGAAGCGGATCGTGCCCTCGGTGAGGGTGCCGGTCTTGTCGAGGCAGATGATGTCGACTCGCGCCAGACCTTCGACGGCGGGCAGCTCCTGCACCAGCACCTGCTCGCGCGAGAGCTTCACCGCGCCGACGGCGAAGGTGATGCTCGTCATCAGCACGAGCCCGAGGGGCACCATCGCGACGATCGCCGCGATCGTGGCGACGGCGGCGTCACGCCACGCCCCGCTCTCGATCGCCTCAGCCCAACCACCCTGGGCCACCATCTGCGCGTTCAGCACGATCAGCGCCGTCGGCCCCACCAGCCACGTCACCCATCTCAGCACTCGGTCGATCGAGCTGCGAAGTTCGGATGCGACGAGCGAGAACCGTTTGGCCTCGTTCGCGAGCTTGTTCGCGAACGAGTCGGCACCGACCCGCACGGTCGCCGCGGTGCCGGCGCCGCCGACCACGATCGAGCCCGACAGGACCTCGTCGCCGGGAGCCTTCTCGACCGGGTCCGACTCTCCGGTGAGCATCGACTCGTCCAGTTGCAGCCCCGCGCTCGACGCGACCGAGCCGTCGGCCGGTACCTGGTCGCCGGCACGCAACACCAGGATGTCGTCCAGCACCACGTCGGCGACGGCGATCTCCGTTTCGGATCCGTCGCGCAGTACTCGGGCGTTCGGCGCGTTCAGGAGCGCGAGGCGATCCAGTGCCCGCTTCGCGCGATACTCCTGCACAGTGCCGATGACCGCGTTCGCGATGGCGGAGAAGCCGAAGAGCGCGTCCTGCCAACGGCCGAGTGAGAACAGCACGATGAAGCAGACCAGGATGATCCCGTTGAAGAGAGTCAGCACGTTCGCACGCAGGATCGTGCCGAGACTGCGACTCGAGCCCTGCACGAAAGCGTTGGTCCGGCCGGATGCGACGCGCTCAGCGACCTCGGCGGCGGTCAGGCCCCGCTCGGACGCCGCCACGGCACTCATCCTTGCGCCCCACCGCTCGGCGTCGCGGCGAAGAACCGACCGCCGCGGCCCGCGAACAGGATCGGCAGCACCACCGCGCAGACCACGAGCTGAACCACCAGGCTCGTCCAATCACGCGGGTCGAGGATCAGCAGCACCGCATCGAGCACCATGCCGAGCACCAGCAGCACACCCACGGCTCGTTGCGAGAAGCGGCTGCCGCGCGAGAGTCCGGAAGCGAAGCCGACAGTGACCAGGCCCATCAGGATCATCGCCGCGCCGGTCAGACTGACCAGCAGCCGAGGCTCGGCCTCCGCTTCCGGGATCGCGTAGCGCAGGAAGACGGCCACGATCCCGATGACGATGTCGAAGACGGCGGCGGCGTAGAGCAGCACGATGACGACCGTCACGGCCGCGGGGCGGCGGTTCGCGCTCACAGCGCCCGGGCCCGTACGTCGGCGATGCCGGGAGTCGAGTCCGGCTGGACGTTGCACGTATGCATGAGCTCCTCGACGTCGTCGTTGCGATCCGGGCTGACCCTTCGAGAAGACCCTACGAGAAGACGCTGTTCCCGAGGTGGACGATCCGACCGGCCCACAGTCATCCTGTGCTGAGGCCGAGGATCGGGTAGAGCACGGTGAACCCCTCGGTGAGGCCCCCCGTTACCGCGCTGCCTCCGTGGTCGGCGCCCGGCACGGTGTAGAGCGTCGTGCCCATGCCGAGCTGCTTCGCGATGGTGGAGACGGTTGTGGCGGCGGTGACGTACTCCGGGTCGGCGCTGCCGGCGGTGAAGATGGCTGTGGTGCCGTCGTAGCGTCCCGCCGGGGCGGCCTGCATGATCGAGATCGGTTTGGAGGCCTCGAACGCGGCGCTGTCACCTCCGTAGATGTCGGCGAGCACGGCCTGCGGGTCTTCCGAGCCCGGGTACTCCTCGCCGGAGACGTCGATGATGTTGCGGAACGTGTCGGGGTACGTGGCGCCGTATTTGATGGCGCAGCCGCCGCCGTTGGAGTAGCCGGCGATGGTCCAGTAGCGCGGGTCGTCGATGATGTTGAGGTTCGCACGGGCCCACGCGACGACGTCGGTCGTGATGTAGGTCTCGGCGTTGCCGAACTTCGTGGAGTCGGCGCAGGCCGGGTCGGTGACGCCGTCGGGGCCGAGCTGATCGGCGACGATGACGATCGGCGCCAAGCCGTCGTGCGCCGCTGCGAAGGTGTCGAGAACGTCGCTGATGAGCGTCGGATCCGGACTACCCGGGTCGCCCATCATCATGATCACCAAGGGCAGCGCCGGCGCGTCGCTCACCTGCGCGGCGGGAGGGAGGTAGATGCCGGCGTCGCGCGCCGCGAAACCGGATACGGTTCCCGGGATCGCCGCGGTGCCTCGGCGGCCCAGGGTCGGCATGTCGGCGGGCGGGGTCCAGGACTCGGCCAGCGGACCGCTCTGCGTCGTGGACGTCGTCGGCCGAGGCCCGAGATCGATCGGATCGGCCACCACGATGCCGGCCAGCGCACCCACCGTCCGATTGATGCCGTAGAAGGCGTTCACCCCGATGGTCGCCGCCACGACGAACCACACGGCCGCGAAGATCGCGATCACCTTGCGCAGAACCCGTGATCTCCAGAGCGACACGACGGCAAGACCGACCCCACCGAGCGCCCCGGCCACCCAGATCAAGACCGGCGGCGGCAGCGGCGGCGAGAACAGACCCGTCGCGTTGCCGATGACGTACGCGGCCGTGCCGAGCGCGATTCCGACGAGTACGCCGACGGCTGCGCGGAAGACCCACCGGGGGTCGGTCGGCGCGCGGCGAGGTACACGACGAGGATCGCGGCGATCGCGTAGGCGCCCCACATCGCGGGCGAGTCGATGATCGAGAGCTTCAGAAGGTCGTTCATCGATGCTGACACCCGACCGCAGGGGCGGACTCACGCCGCTCACACATGCGGCGCGCTCTTCTGCGACCGAGCGCGCTGCGCCGCCATCAACTCGTCGAATTCCTCCCGCCAGGCGGGGCTGAGCGGGATCCCCTCCGCTGTCGCCTCCTCGGTGGACAGTTCGACCGGGAACCCGAAGGTGTCGTACAGGGTGAACAGCTCGTGACCCGTGACCGTGCCGCCGGCGTAGCCGCGCAGCTGCTTGAGACCCTTGCGAAGCGTTCGCCGGAAGGCCTGCTCCTCCTTCGACAGCACCCGCTGCACGTACTCCGCGTGCTCACGTACCTCGGGGAAGTGCTGCTCGTAGATGCCGGCGATGGTCGGGATGATGTCGGCGAAGAAGTTCTCCTCGAGCCCGAGTTCGAACGCGAAGCGGACGGCGCGCCGGATGAGTCGACGCATCACGTACCCCTGCGCCTTGTTGCTCGGCAGCACGCCGTCGACGGCGAGGAACGTGGCGCCGCGGAGGTGGTCGGCGATGACGCGCATCGCGCGGGTCTCCTCCTCGTAGCGCTTTCCCGAAAGCTCCTGCAGCCGTTCGACGATGGGCCAGAGCAGGCCGATGCGGAACACGTCCGGGCTGTCCATCGCGGCAGCCGCGATGCGGGCCAGTCCGCCGCCGTAGTCGACGTTGCGCCGTGGCAGCGGTTCGAAGCCGGTCTCGGTGCGGCGGTACTGCATGAACACCGAGTTGCCGAGTTCGATGAATCGGCCGCAATCGCAGTTCTGGTGACAGAACCGTCCGTAGGCCGGGTCGTGCTCCACGTTCGGGAACAGGTAGAACATCTCCGTGTCAGGGCCGCCCGGCTCGCCGACGGGCATCTGGTCGGCCGAGCCGCCCCGGCACCACCAGTTCTTCTTGCCGTAGAAGGCGATCCGCGCGCCTGCTGTGCCGACCTCGGCGGCGTGCTCCTCCGTGCCCACGTCGACCTGATCGTTGCTGACTCCCGCCTCGGCGAACAGCCCGGCCCAGATCTGCGCGGCCTCGTCGTCCTTCGGGATTCCGTGAACCGGGTCGCCGCTGAAGCAGGAGACGAAGATCCGCGCCGGGTCCAGGCCCACCTTCTCGGTCAGGAATCTCCAGACCTGAGGGATCTGCTCCTGTTTGAAGTAGTCGCCGAGACTCCAGTTGCCGAGCATCTCGAAGAAGGTCGTGTGCCGGTTGTCGCCGACCTCCTCGATGTCCTGCACCCGCAAGCAGGTCTGGCTGTCGGCCAGACGGGTGCCGGCCGGATGCTCGGCGCCGAGCAGGTACGGCAGCAGCGGCTGCATACCGCTGCCGGTGAACAGCGTGGTCGGGTCGTCACGCGGCACCAGTGGCGCTCGCGGCACAACGACGTGCCCGTTCTCGGCCATGAACTCGAGGAACACGCGGCGGATCTCGTCAGCAGTCACGGTGTCAGCGTACGAGCCCCCTCGGTCGGATGAGGCGTGTCGCACGCACTCCTTCCCGACCTTGTTCAGCATCCGCGGACTTCGTACGATAGGTCGAAACGAGGGGGACGCGCACCTGAGGCGCCTCGCCAGGTGCGACTCCTGGGTCCTCCACCAGAGGCGTGGCGACGACTCGTCGGGCGCCCGCGGTCGCATGGCTGGACGCTCGATCTGATGCGCCGGCGCGAGGGCGACTTCAGCGCCGTGATGGAGTTCCTGATCGGCTCCACGCTCCGAACCGATCTACCTCCTCTACCGGGATGAAGGCGACCTCGGCCGCATCGCCACCGCGCTCGCACGCGCCTTCCTCTCGGATGCGAGCCTGCGGCAATTCGCTTCCGCCGGGCTCGACATGGTCCGTCCGACCCGAGCGTGATCGATCGCCGCCGACACGATGGCCCCAGGCGTCCGGGCAGCTACTCCGTCTCCTCCGGCTCGGTCTCGTCTCGCGAGCTGAAGAGACTCTCGCCGTGCTCCTTCAGGGCGTTGTAGGCGCCCTCGAACGTGGTCGGGATGGTCTCCTGCGCGTCGCCGTAGCGGGCGAGCAGCAGACCCATGAGTCCCGTGGCCGGCGGGCTGAGCGGCTTGTCCTTATTCGCGTGAGCGGGGTGCGGCGGCACCACCTCCGCGTTCGGAGGAAGGTACTGCGGCGTGGTGGTCGGCCAATCGTTGCTCTGCCGCGGGACGTCGAGGTTGATCACGCCGAACATGTCGTTGGCCGATTCATCCCGCTTCGTCAATGCAGCGAGTCCGTGTCGGCGCGACATCGTCTTGATCACCGAACCGTGGTGCATCTCCTCGTGCAGGATCGTGCCCGCCTTCGTGTAGGCGGAGACGGCGATCGCGGGAACCCGGCAGCCGAGCCGATCGAACTCGAACCCCATCTCCCCGGCGCCCGAGTCGTCCGGCGGAGTCGTGGACGGCGGCACCACGTGATCGTAGAGACCGCCGTGCTCGTCGAAGGTGATGAACAGCATCGTGTTCATCGCGTTGGACCCCTTCTCGGTGGCGCTCTCGCGGATCGCGCTGTAAATCTCGTGCAGCAGCAGTTCGCCGGCGCGCACGTCCGAGACGGCACCGTCCAGGATGAGCGTGCCTTCGACCTCGCTCTCGCGCACGTGCCCGGTCGGCGGATGCATGTCGTTGTGGTTGTAGACCAGCCGCGGCTCGATGAAGGAGTACTCGGGAAGGTTTCCGGAGCGGACGTCGTCGTAGAACTGCTCCATCGTGGCGAAATTCGTCTTCCAGTACGGCTCGAGCACGGGCGCGTGCAGCATTCCGGTGTAGGAGACGAGCTGGAGTTCGTCGAAGTAGACGCGCCAGTCGAGCCCCTGCTCCTCGAGGCGGTTGAACAGCGTCGGAGCGTTGTTCAGGTCATCGGCGAGCCACTTGTTGTAGCCGCCACCGCCTTTGTTGGTGACGAAGCCGTGCGACGTGGACGCGTGGAAGAAGGAGCGGTTGCAGAAGGTCTGCGACGGCACGGCGCAGAACCAGTTGTCGTAGACCGCGAATTCCCGGGCGAGGGTCGAGAACACCGGCAGCATCTCGGGCGAGAAGTTGCCCATGATCGTCTCGTACTCGTCGCGAGTGGGCTCGACTCCCTTCTTCAGTCGGCGGTAGTTCACGATGTAGTCGTCGAGGAAGCCGCCCATCTGCGCCTTCGTCCCCGCCGGGGGCGCGTTGAACGGCGCGTCCATCGCCTCGGCGGAGACGCCCGCGTTGTCCGGCGGGTCGATGGTGCCGAACAGTTGCGTGTTCACGTGCGGGAATTCCTCGCCCGGGTCGGGCGAGGGCTGTCCCATCACGACGTCCGTCTCGCCCTCGTAGACGTGGGCGGCGACAGTGTCGCCGGTGGTTGTGGAATTAGTGTGATCGCCGAAGTTCAGTCCGGCGAAGGTCTCGCCCTCCGGAAGATCCTGCTTCGAATACAGGTAGCCGAGAATATTGTCGAACGAGCGGTTCTCGAACATCACGACCACGAGATGGTCGAACCCGGGCTCCTTGCGCGCGTCCAGCGGTGCGAACTCATCGCGCACCCGCGCCGCACCCGATACCTCACCGATCGTGATGCCGGCCAGGCCACCGGCCAGCACGCCTCCGCCGGCGATCCCCGCGCCCTTGAGGAATCCGCGCCGGGACGCACCCGATTTCTCCTCGGTCTTCGCCTCGGCGTTGTCGGCGCCGTCCGTTTCGTCGGCCATGCCCGTGAGTCTAGACAGCCGACCGCGTCTGTCCCCACTCCGCGACGTACTGCAGAGCGACAGCGCGAAGGCTCTTGCCGATCTGCGCGTACTGCACGTCGCGCAGATTGGCGAGCGAGATCCGGATGGACCAGGCCGGGCCCTCGAAGCCGCCGCCGTTGAGCAGGATGATCCAGCGCAGCGAGCGCCGCTGCCTCGTCGGTGTTGACTGCCTCATCGGCGGTCGTCAGGATGCCGTCGTTGTATTCGAGCGCCGCCTCCACGCTTGTCACCGGCCGGTCGCTCGGATCACAAGACCGATCCACACTCGCGGACGAACCTTCAATAGACCTGCCTCAGTCATGTCGCTCAGCTCCCGACGCCGAGGCCGTGACACGTCGGTCGGGAGGGGCGTCCAGTCGCTCCTGTGCTCCGCGGATGACGTAGGCGACCGCGATGAGCGCGAAGACGCCGGCGAGGACGTTGATGATGGCGCCGATGCTCGCCAACGGCCCGGGGGTGCCGTGGGTGAGCGAGAAGGTGGAGAAGTCCCAGAGTCCGTGCAGCACCATCGACCAGATCAGGGTGCCGGTGACGCGGCGCAGGATGTAGAAGATCGTTCCGGCCAAGAACGTGAAGACGACCTGTTGCAGGGTCGCACCGAGCGCCTGCCCCGAGGTGGCGTTGAGGAGGTGCATCGACGCGAAGAGTGCCGTGGTGAGCAACCACACCCAGCCCTCGCCGAGACGGCTGCGCAAGCCGGTCAGCAGCAGGCCGCGGGTCGTGATCTCCTCAGTGAACCCGACCAGGATGATCACAAGGGCCGCCGCAAGGAAGCCGGCGTCGTACGAAGCGAAGTCGGTGGAGATGAGGTTGAACACCAGCGCCACCGCCATCAGGATCGGCGCGATGATCGGCCAGCGCACACTCGGATGCCGGTCGAACAGTGCCGGCCGCCACCAGCCCAGCACGGTCGTCGTGATCACGAGCAGCACGGCCGCGACGATCAGTGACAGGCCCGCTCCGAAGAACAGGTTGCTGCCGCTTTCGGAAAGTTCGTCGTAGGGCACGTTCGACAACGCTTGAACGACGTAGACGACGATCAGGTAGCCGACGTAGATCGCCAGCCCGATCCACACTCGCGGGCGGACTTTCACTTTCTCACTCATCGATTCTCTCCCTTCAGACTCTCGGGATTCACGCGTTGCTCACGGCCCGGGTGTCGCCGTGCTGCCTTCTCGGCGACCGGTCGGGGTAGACCTTGCCCTTGACGAAGAAGATCGCGATGAGCGCGGCGAGGATGTAGACGTAGTTGAAGATCGCCCCGATCGACAGCAGGCCGGCGTCGCCGGAGGTGCTGCCGTGGGCGTCGATACCGCCGGTGGCGAGGAATGTCACCGGGTCGGTGGCCGCGTGCAGCAGGAGAGCCCAGATGAAGCGCCCGGTCGCGATCATCGAGAGGTACATCATCGCGCCGAAGCCGAAGGTGTAGATAACGGTGATGAGTACCGCGATCGCGGACTGCCCCGACAGGATGTTGACGCTGTGCAACAGCCCGAACAGGAGGGAGGAAAGAACGAAGACAAGGCGCTCCGTGTATCCGGCTCGGCGCAGGAGGTTCACGGCCACGCCGCGGGTCAGGAGTTCTTCCGCAAGCCCGACGCAGAGGCCGAGGAACAGCGCGGAGAGGACGACAGTGACGGAGTAGGCGGGCCACTGGATCGCGAACAGACGGATCACGGTGGGCACGATGATCAGCACGACGGCGATCCACATCCATCCGCGGCCGCGGACGGGTTGGCGTCCGAAGATCTCGCCCTGCCATCCCAACGACCGCACGAACAGCAGGGTCAGCAGCCCCATGATCAGGATGGGTACCGCCAGAGCGAGAAAGATGGTCAGCGGCGAGCCGAGCACGTTGTCGGTGTCGATCGCCCCCGCGAAGATCGTCTGGCTGAGGAACGCGATGCCCTGGTAGACGGCGAGGTAGACGATCGCGAGCAGGACGGCCTTCCACCAGCCGCCTCTGTTCCAGAATCGGCGCCAGGCGGTGTCGCCGATGTTGTGGTGGGTGAGAGCTGTATCGGACATGGTCTGGGTCCTCCGAATGGGGCGTCAGGCTGCAGAACGGCGATGCGATCGAGGGTGGGCCGCGATCAGGTGCGAAAGTAGATGTTCGACTTCTGGGTGTAGAGCAGGATCAGGCCGATCAGGGCGAGAAAGCCAGCGACGATCGGCGGCACGAGATTGGCCGGGTGGGCGATCATCGACACGACCGCAGCGAACAGCGACAGCACGAACGAGATCGTGACCAGGATGCGGGCTCCGTTACTGCCGGTGAAGAGCGCGAACGCGATCAGGAAGGTGATCGAGCCGACGATGATCCCGAGCCACGCGGACTCCGTCGACACGCTTTCCACGACGACGACTCCGCCTAGGACGAGAGCGCCCGAGAGGATCTGCAGCACGGCGCCGATCCACGCGAGGACTGCGATGAGGACGACGCCGCCAGGGCGTTGACCGGCCATCAGGCGTTCCCTCTTACCCGTCGAGGGAGGCGAGCAGATCCTTCAGGCCGAGGTTGCCCAGCGGATGCTGCTCGAACTCGAGCGTCGTCGCCGTCGTCGTGTCCGTCAGCGCCAGGATCGACGCCATTCCCTTCCGGCTGCGCTCGACGGACAGGTCGCTGCGGTCGATGGCGGTGACGAGCTCGACCTTCTTCCACCCGCCGACGGCGCCGGTCTTGTGCCGACCCAGGATGTACAGCTTGGTCGCGGTCACCGCGAGCACGTACGACGGGAACCCTCCTTTGACGGATGCGTTGATGCGCTCACCGATCGCGGCGCCGGCGAAACCCCAGGCCGCGTTCCGGTTACCGCCCATCCCGGCGACGGCACCGACGATCCCCGAGAACGTCGACCCGCGCGGCTCGACCAGAGCGACGTCGAGAACCTCATCCTCCCCGATGACCGCCTGCGCCCCGTCTCGTGCCTTCTGCTCTTTCGACATCCCGCATCTTCCCCTCTGCGTCGCCCGCGCAACGCTGCCGGGCCGGTCTCGATGTTTCACGCTAGGCAGGATCAAGACAGTTCCGCATTTCCCCGTAGGGGGTACGCCACGGGCCACGGGAGTCCTGCTGGCGCCGACCCTGGCGGGAGAGTTATCGTCGCATCGAGGGAATCCCGCGGAGACGAGGGGTACGGCGTGAGCGACCTGAATGGGGTGGTCGAGCAGATCGCGCGGATCGGCGCGGAGATGACCGGCGCCATCGATCGCGGCTTCGGCGGCGGCTGGTCCGAGAACGAGGAGATCCTCGCGCTGCTCGAGATCATCCTCAGCGGTGGTACAACGACCAGGCGGATCGCCGAGGTCAGTGGCCTGAATCGGCGCACAGTCTCCCGGCTCGTCGCTCGGCTGTCGGCTGACGGGCTCATCGCGGTCGGGACGTCGCCCGCTGACCGCCGCGTCATCACCGTTCGACTCAGTCCTGTCGGCATCGAGGCCGCAGAACGGCTCCGGGTCGAAGCCACTGATTTCATCATCGCCTCCCGATCCGCCGCAGCCGGCGTCGTGGACGAGCTGACCCCGGGCCGCCCGCACACCCTGGAGCCGGACCGGTCCGCAGACCCGTTGCAGCTGCTGCAACGCATCGCTCGCGTCGGTGTACTCCTGGTCGACCGGATCGAAGGCCGAGCCGGCCGCGCGCATCTCTCGGGCCGTCAACGCACCGCCCTGATTCAGATCGGCGGCCGTCCGGGCATCCGGCCCAGCACGTTGCACCCCGCTCTCGGCTTGAGCCCCTCGGGAATCACCTACGTCGTCGGCCAGCTCAGCGCGGTGGGTCTGATTCGACGCGAACCCGGTGCGATCCCCGGCGACAGAAGGGCGATCGTCTTGGAGGTCACACCGGAGGGTGACGAATGCATCCGACTCATCATCGCCGCCATCGACGCTGTGCGCACCCCGCTCGCGGAGGTACTCTGTGACGTCGCCGCCTGGCCCGGAACGTCCCTGCGCCCTGCCGCTCTCGGACCACCCGGATGACGGAGGGGCTTGATGTCGAGACTGCAGGATCTGATCGAGGGGCTTCGCGACCCCCGGGCTCCGCTGCTGCACGTGGCGACCGACACCGGGGCTCCCGACGGCCGTACGGATGCGCCTGTGGTCGTGATGATCCACGGCATAGCCTCTTCTTCCGCTACCTTCTCCTTCGTCATTCCGCTGCTCGAGAAGACGCACCGGGTGATCGCCGTCGACCTGCTCGGATTCGGCGGGTCACCCCGGCCCGCGAACGCCGAGTACACCCTCGACGAGCACGTGTCCGCGATCGCCGCCACCATCCGTCACCTGCGACTCGACCGGCCGTTCGTGCTCGTGGGGCACTCGCTCGGCGCGTTGATCGGCAGTCGCTACGCCGCCACCCACGCCGAACACCTCTCGAAGCTGGTCCTCGTCAGCCCGCCCATTTACCTCGCTCCGGACGAGATCGGCGACCGACACACGCGGCAGCAGATGTCGGGGTACCTCGAGGCTCTGCGCTACCTGCGGGCGAACCAGAAGTTCACCATGGCCAGCGCCGCCCTGGTGGGCCGGCTGCTGCCCATCCCGCACGTGATGGAGATCACCGACGACAGCTGGCTACCGTTCATCAAGTCGATGGAGCACTGTCTCGAATCGCAGACGGTCATCAGCGACCTGGCCCGGGTCGATCAACCCGTCGAGGTGATCTACGGACGATTCGACGAATTCCTGGTGCCCGGCAACCTCACGATCATCGAGAAGATGCGCAATGTCACCACGCACGTGGTGAACGGGAGCGATCACATGATCCGCAAGGCGATGGCGCGGGTGGTGGCGACGGCCGTCGATGCCTAATGGTGGGTGTATTCCTCCGGACGCAATGGCCATGTTCTCGCTGCCGTCCCCGTTCGCGAGCTCCTGGCCACGCGGTTCCTGCGGTCGATACTGCAGATCCGTACGGATGCGGCACGACCCGCGCCGAAACACAGCAGGCCGCCGAGATCGCGGTCGATGCTGCGAGACCTCGTATCGTGCCCCGAGACCACTGTCACCGCCAGGACCGGCTTCGCGTCGTCATCCGGCTACGATTCCGGCCGGTGGAACGAGTTCGGGCGGCCGCTTTCG
>JABMLG010000007.1:171457-271655 GCA_013204985.1 Microbacteriaceae bacterium VKM Ac-2855 | reverse complement strand
CCCTCAGCCGCTCTGGCAACTTGTCTAACTTAGCACACCCGCAGACCCTGTCAAATCCGCGCCCCACCGAAGCGGAACCGCGAAGAAGACAAACTTCTGCGAAGGCTTTACATCCCAGCACAACACACCCGCCCGAACCGCACCGCGGTGGACTTCGTCGAAGTGGAGATGGTCCCGATTGAGGCCGGGGCAGGAGAGGCAGGTTCTTACGAACCCCGGCTCATCCCGAATCCCTGCAGCCTTTGTGGCGACTCGGGATAATTTACGCACAACCCCGCACCTTGTCAAACCGACCACCACTCGGCATGATCCCGGGCGTGTCGCACCCCCAGCAGGCGTGTCGCACCCCCAGCAGGCAGGCCCCGCTGACCCGAGCCGCGGATGGAACCCGCTCGTTATCAGCACCGCCCGACCGAGACAATCGCTTGCCGCTCCCCTGCCAGCCTTCGTACCGTTGCGCAACAGATGGGCGGTAAGCGATGACGATACGAACGATGCAGACGCCCGGACTGCCGGAGCCGGGCGATGTGGACGCCGCCCTCGACCTGGCGCGCGAGCTCGGACGCTCGGCTCCGCGGCCCGGGTCAGGAACGACGCGTGAGTTGTGGCACCTTTTGGAGGACATCGCCGCTCACGACCTCGGCACGGCCCGGGTCGTCGAGCCGCACTTGGATGCGATCGCCATCCTCGAACAGGCCGGTCGTGATCCGGTCTCGGAAGCCGGCCAGACCTGGGGCGTCTTCGCCGCCGAGGGCGGGACCGACCCGCTCACCGCCCGGCGAACGCCGACGGGCTGGCGGCTCGACGGGACCAAGCCCTGGTGCTCGCTCGCCGCACGCCTCGACCGCGCACTCGTCACCGCACATGTCGGTGGTGAGCGCGGCCTCTTCTCCGTCGCTCTGGCCGATACGGGCGTCTCACCCTCCGACACGGAGTGGCCCGCCCGGGGGCTGAGCGAGATCCCCAGCGGGCCGGTGACCTTCGACGGCGTGCACGCGGAGATGATCGGTGCCGAGCAGTGGTACCTGCGTCGCCCCGGATTCGCCTGGGGCGGGATCGGTGTCGCCGCGTGCTGGTACGGCGGAGCGGTGGCGCTCGGTCGCCGCCTCCATGCCGCCCCTGCGGAGTCCGAGTTCGCGCAGATGCACCTCGGCGCCGTCGATGCCGTGCTGCAGGATGCCCGACGCGCCTTGGACGAAGGGGCACGGTCGATCGACGACGGCTCCGCCATCGGCGCCGCCGGCTCTCTGCTGGCGAAACGCATCCGGATGACGGTGGCCTCGGCTGTCGAGACCGTGCTGCTGCGCGTCGGCCACGCTCTCGGCCCCGGGCCCCTCGCGACCGAGCCCGAACACGCCAAGGGGGTCGCGGACCTGCAGTTGTACGTGCGGCAGCACCACGCCGAGCGGGATCAGGCTTCGCTCGGGCGTTCCATCGCGGGCGGGCCCGCGCCGTGGTGACCTTCGACGGCCGCGCGGCCGGGACCCCTGTCGATGTGTGGGACGCCGACGAGCGGATGCGCGAACTCCCGACCCTCGCGCTGCCGCCGGTCGACCGGGTGCTCATCGTCGCGGCGCATCCCGACGACGAGTCCCTCGGTGCCGGCGGTCTGATCGCGGAGTGCGGGCTGCGCGGCATCCCCGTCGACGTGCTGATCCTGACCGACGGGGGCGGTTCGCATCCGGAGAGCCCCACGGTGTCGGCGCCGGCGCTGATCCTGCGGCGTCGTGCCGAGACCCTCGCCGCCCTGGCGGCGCTCGAGCCGCGCACGAGCGTGGAGTTCCTCGACCTGCCCGACGGCGGCACCCGCGAGCACCGCGATCGGGTTCGCGCAGCCGTCGCGGCCGCCGCCGCCGGAGCGCCCGGCTCCGTGCTGCTCATCTCCACCTGGGTCGGTGACGGCCACCGGGATCACCGCATCGTGGGCGAGGTCGTGGCCGAGGTCGCCGCCGAACTCGACCACCCCGCCCTCGCCTACCCGATCTGGCTCTGGCACTGGGGCACGCCCGCAGACTCCCGCGTGCCGTGGCCGGACATGGTCGCCCTACCGCTGAGCGACCGTTCGATCGTCCGCAAGCGCCGAGCGATCGCCGCGCACGCGAGCCAGATCGCGCCGCTCTCGCCGGAGCCGGGAGACGAAACGGTGCTGCATCCGCTGTTCGTGCGGAACTTCGATCGCGATGCCGAGCCGTTCATCCGAGTGTCGCCGGGAGCGCTCGCACGGCGTCCCGCGCTCGAACACGACTACTTCGAGGCCCTCTATGAGCGCCACGAGGATCCGTGGGGGTACACCGGCCGCTGGTACGAGCACCGCAAACGCGCTTTGACCCTTGCCGCCCTGCCTGACCGGGGCTACTCCTCCGCGCTCGAGATCGGCTGTTCGATCGGGATCCTCGCGGAGGAGCTGGCCGCTCGATGCGACCGCCTCCTCGCGATCGACTCCGCGGCCGAGGCCGTGCGTCGCTCGCGCGAACGGCTCGCCGAGCACTCCGGCGTGCGCGTTCAGCAGTGCGACGTGACGGAGGGGCTGCCGGGAGGGCCGTTCGACCTGATCGTGCTCTCGGAGGTGGGCTACTACCTCGACGCCGATGCGCTCGGCGTACTCCTGCGGCGGATCGATGCAGTGCTCACGGATGATGGCGTGCTGCTCGTGGTGCACTGGCGGCACCCGATCGCTGGTGCTCCGCTGACCGGCGACGAGGTGCACCGCGCGGTCGCGCGGCTGCGGCTGCCGCGACTCGCGAGGATCGAGGAGGAGGATCTGTTGCTCGAGGTGTACTCCCGCGACCCGCGCTCGGTCGCCCGACGGACGGGACTGCTGTGACGGCGCCGGCTCGGATGGCCGTGGTGATCCCGGCTCGCGACGAGGAGGAGCGGATCGTGCGCTGCGTTCGCTCGGTGATGCGGGCTGTCCGCGAGCTCGATCGGATGCATCCGTCGGTCGCCGCCGAGGTGATCGTCGTGGCGGACGGCTGCACCGATGAGACCGCGCGGTACGCGTCGGCAGAGGGCGCGCGGGTGATCGAGCGGGATGCATCCGGGGTGGGCGCGACGCGCGCCGCCGGCATCGCGGTCGCCGGCGCGGGCGGAGTCGAGGCACAGGAACGCCTGTGGCTGGCGAACACCGACGCCGATTCGGTGGTGCCGGCGAACTGGCTCACCTACCAGTTCGGCCTCGCCGAGCGCGGGATCGGGATGATGATCGGCACCGTGCGGCCTGAGCCTCAGGAGCTCACCGCCGCGCAGAACACCGCGTGGCGCCAGAGCCACGTGCGCGGGCGCCCGAACGGTCATGTACACGGCGCGAACCTCGGCATACGCGCGGACGTGTACTCCGAGGCGGGTGGATTCGACGCGATCGACTGCCACGAGGATGCCCTGCTGGTGCAGCGCATCCGCTTGAGCGGTGCTCGGATCGTCGCAAGCGACCGCTGCGAGGTGCTGACCTCGGCGCGGCGGGCGAACCGCGTGCCGGGTGGATACGCCGCCTTCCTGCACGGCGAACTGACCGCCTGACGTTCATCCGAGAAGGTGCTCGTTCGAGCCCCGCCGTGCACGCGGTCCGCTCGGCGGCACGACGCCCGGCGAGGACCGGGCGGTAGCCTGGTGGCCATGACGTCCGCCTCCCCCGCGACCACGGCCGCCGCGAACGACGCGCCGATCGACGCGGTGGAGGCGGAGTTCGCCACCCTGTTCAACCGAGTCCGCGGCGCGATGAAGGACTACGCGGCCCAGCTCGATCCCGAGCTGACCGTCGCGAACTACCGCATCATCTCGACGCTCGAGCGCATCGGCCCGGTCCACGCCGGCGGACTCGCCGAGACGCTCGAGATGGACAAATCGGTGCTGAGTCGCCAGCTCGCGATGCTCTCGACGATGGGCCTACTCACCCGCACCCCGGATCCGCGCGACGGCCGCTCGAGCTTCCTCGCCGTGACGGACGAGACGGCGCGGCGACTACAGGAGATCCGCAGCGGCAGCAAGGCGACTCTGCACGAGGCGCTGCGATCGTGGCCGGACGGCGACGTGTCCACCCTGGCCGAGCTGCTGCACCGCATCAACGCGCTGCCCTTGTAGCTCGGCGGGCGGGAGCTCGCGGGCGGCGGGAAGGCGTCGCGGAATGCGAGCCCGGCTCGGAGCGTTCGCCTCGATGTGAAACGCATCGGATTCCTCTCGTTCGGCCACTGGCAGGACGTGCCCGGCTCGCAGACGCGCTCGGCCCGCGATGTCCTTCTGCAGACCATCGAACTCGCGGAAGCCGCGGAGGAGATCGGCATCGACGGCGCGTACGTTCGCGTGCACCACTTCGCGACCCAGCTCGCCTCGCCGTTCCCGCTGCTCGCCGCCATCGGCGCTCGCACTTCGCGCATCGAGATCGGCACCGGTGTGATCGACATGCGCTACGAGAATCCGCTGTACATGGCGGAGGAGGCGGCGGCGGCCGACCTGATCAGCGGCGGCCGGTTGCAGCTCGGCGTGAGCCGGGGGTCGCCCGAGACGGCGCTGCGCGGCTCGGAGGCGTTCGGTTACGTGCCCGGCGAGGGCCAGACGGATGCGGACAGCGCGCGTCAGCGAACCGAGATCTTCCGAGCAGCGATCGCCGGCGCGGGCGTCGCCCGACCGAATCCGCAGATGAGCCGCTCCTCCGATCCGTTGCCGATCCAGCCGCAGTCGCCGGGACTCGGCGATCGGATCTGGTGGGGCTCCGGCACCCGCGCCACCGCCACCTGGGCGGCCGAGCAGGGGATGAACCTGCAGAGTTCGACGCTGCTCACCGAGGACACGGGCGTGCCGTTCGATGAACTGCAGGCCGAGCAGATCCAGCTCTACCGCGACGCCTGGGCCGCCGCCGGCTGGCAACGCGAACCGCGGGTGTCGGTGTCGCGCAGCGTGCTGCCGATCGTGTCCGATCTCGACCGCGCCTACTTCGGTGGCCGCGACGAGGGCGATCAGGTCGGCATCCTCGACGGAGCGCGCTCGCGGTTCGGTCGCAGCTACACCGGCGAACCCGACGCGATCGCCGCCGAACTCGCGGCGGATGCGGCGGTCGCCGCTGCGGACACCGTGCTCCTCACCGTGCCCAACCAGTTGGGTGTCGACTACAACGCGAGGCTTCTCGAGACGATCGTGAAGTACATCGCCCCGTCGTTGGGATGGAAGCCCAACGGGACGTGATCCAACGGGGCCGCACCCGTGATCCCATGACGAACTCATCGCATTGACGCACGGACGACGCAATCGAGGATCGATGTGAAGCCGTGTGCGGTCAGGGCTCTTCGCGGAGAGGCTCTTCGTAGACAGCGAACGAGGTGATGCGGAAGACCTGAGCACCATCGTTCCACTCGACCTTCAGACGTAGCAGCCACGCGTTCAGCACATCGGCGAGGCGGGCAGTCGCTCGATCGAGGTCACCACGCGACACACGTGCGCTGGCGGGCGGAATGCCGTCGAGGGCGCCGGCGAAGCCTTCCCAGACGGGCTCGATCATCTCTCGCCAATCCGCAATCGCTGTCGTCGTGTCCTCGAATGCGTCGCGAGGCTCGAGTCCGCGCAGTACGCGCTCCGCCGCATTCGGCGCCAAGAGCTTCGCCGCCATCCCCACCGCGTCCGACACGTCGTACGCGACCCTCTCAGCATCACGATGTGCCTGGAAATCGACGGTCGTGATCCGAGTCAGCGACGCGCGGAGCCACGATGCGATCTCCTCCGGCGTGAAGCCGTCGATGACGGTGCGGTACTCGAGCGCCACATCGAGGTCTGAGCGGTACTCGCTGATGACCTCGTCCGCGGTGAGGAGAAGCCGGCGGCGCGCTGCGCCCTCCCCATCGATGGTGGGGCCATCCGCCTCACCGGCCTGTTCCATCGCGACGTGCCCTGCCTCATGACGCACTGTTCGCGTGACCAGCCGGTTACGCAGTTCATAGCCGAACGAGGGATCAGGATTCGGTTCGAAGTAGAGGTCCGTCAGGATGACGTGGATCTCCTCTCCCACCGCCATGACCTTCGCACCCACCGCGTCTTCGCCGCGTTCGCGGTCGTCGAGATGGGGTGTTTCGATGGGATAGCGGTCGCGGACCGATTGCTCGAAGTCGCCGGTGAGAATGAGAACGGCATTGTCGGCGTCGAGCGCAGCAGCAGCGATGATGGCCGCGCACTCCGTGAGCGAGGACTTCTCGTGCGTGCCCCGCTGCGAATCGTCGTCGAGGTACTCGAACCTGACCTCGACCGCTGCCCGTGCATCCATGCCTGCATTTTTTCATGTGCTCGTGGCATCGCTCCGGCGGCGGGTCGCCAGGCGGTTAGCGGATGCACGCCGCACGGTCAATCCGCTGCGCCGAGCGTCGAGCGGTGATCGAATCGGAAGTGCCGCGCCTCGGAGCCGTTCCGGGCGCGGCTTCGAACGACGAGGGGACGCCACCATCGCAGCGCAGCACCAGCGGTGGCTGGTCGGCGTCACCGAGTACGCGGGGCTGACTGGTTACACCGGCGGGATCGGCCGGCACTACGCGTCACTGCTGCCGGCACTCGTGCGCTCGGGTGCAGACGTGGACCTCGTCGTCTTCGCCGATGAACCGGCGCGGCAGGCTCCCGACGGCGTCCGGATCGTGGCCTGGCATCGCCTCGATCGCATCGCTCGCGTTGTTCGACCCGTCGTGCGAGCCGTCCTCCTCCGCCGCGCGTTCGACCGCGGACGGTACGACGTCGTCTTCGCGCCCGAGTGGGCCGGAGTCGCGGGTCTGCTGCCGCGGCCCGCGCCGGTGATCACGAATCTCGCGACCAGCACGCGGGTCGCGAATCTCATCGCCGGCTTCTCGCTCCGCTCGTTCGGAATGGACGCGTTCGCGGTCGCCGTACAGAGCCTCCTGGAGGAACGGCAGATCCACCGATCGCGGGGCGTGGTGCCGATCTCGCGCGCGATGCTCGAGGTGACGCGGCGTGCATCCGGTTCGTTGCCGCCCGCCGCCATCGTGCGCAACTGCATCGACGTGCTGCAGGTGCAAGCTGCGGGTGCGCGGGCGGCGGTGCCCGCCCAGTGGCCGACCGGCCCGACCGTGCTCTTCCTCGGGCGGCTGGAACGCCGAAAAGGGGTGATCACGGCGGTGCGGGCATTCGCGCGGGTGGCCGCCACCGACTCGTCCGTGCGTTTCGTGCTGGCCGGCGCCACCGGCGACCATCGATTCGAACCGAGTCAGCAGGAGCTGCTGGCCATGTTGCCGGAGGCGTCGCGCGACGCCGTGGTCTTCCTCGGGCACGTGGGCGGCGACGAGCTCTACGCTGGTATCGGTGCTGCAGACGTGGTCGTCTGCCCGTCGCTCTGGGAGGGCTTCGGGCAGGTGGCGCTCGAGGCGAAAGCCCTGGGCACGGCGGTGGTGGTGACCAGCGGCAGCGGCTACGACGATTTCTGCACCGACGACGTCGATGCTCTGCTGGTGCCGCCGGGTGACGACGCCGCTCTCGCCGCGGCGATCATCCGGCTGCTTTCCGACCGGGAGCTGCGCGATCGATTGGCGCGCACGGCTCGCGCGGGGATGAACGACTTCACGGCCGACGCCGTCGCGCCGGATCTGCGGAGGGCGGTCGACCGGCTGCTCGAGTGAGGGCTGCGGGGCGGGCGTCAAAGGTGGACGTCAAAGAATCGGCAACCCACCACGAAGGGTGGGCGTCAAAGAAACGGCAACCCACCACGAAGGTGGGCGTCAAAGAAACGGCAACCAAGCACGAAGGTCGGCGTCGAAAAAACGGCAACCCACCACGAAGGCGGGCGTCAAAGAAACGGCAACCCATTAGGGGCGGGGGCGCTCGGTGCGCCGCCAGGCGCCGTCCGACTCGACGACGGCGCCTGCCGTGGCGAAGGCCTCGAGCCAGCCGCGCATCGGCCAGACCTGCCAGCGCTCGGCGAATCGGGCGCCGTTGCGCAGGATGTCATCGAGATGCTGCCACGGCGGCTTGGCGGTCGGATGCCACTGGTGGTGAGCGTGAGCCCCACCGACCCACGCCAGCCGTCGACCGGCTTCGCGCTGGGCGAAGGCGAAGTCGGTGTCCTCCGCGCCATATCCCTCGTACGCCTCGTCGAAGCGCGGGCCACGACGCCAGGTGTCAGCAGTGAGTGCGAACGAAAGCGACCAGAACAGCTCGTACCCGCTCGCGAGCTGCACCACACCGTCAGCCGGATTGGGCCGGGCGGGATGCGGATCCGCCTCGACGTCGAGCATCCGCCGGTCGTACACGTTCTCGCCCTCGGCGAGGTAGGTGACCGGGCCGCAGAGCACGGCGTCGGAGTGCAGGACGGCGGCGCTCCGATAGCGATCGAACAGCTCAGCGCCGGGCACGCAGTCCGCGTCGAGGAAGACCAGCAGCTCGGCGCCGAGTGCGAGGGCCGCATCGGCGCCGGCGTTGCGGGCAGCCGCGAGCCGCATGCCGTCGGCGCCCGGCGGCACGTGCAGCAGCGTCGTCGCCCGGATGTCGCGCGCCGGCTCCGCGTCCAGCCAGACCACGACGACGGGCACGTCGCCGAGGAGCGCGAGCTGATTCAGCAGGTGCGCGCGGCGCGCCTCGGAGGCGATCGTAACGACCACGCATCTCATCGGACTACCTCCGCGATCGCATCCGCCGCGCGCCGAGCGGCCCCGGCCGTCTCCCAACGCTGCCACTGCGGCTGAACGGCCCGCGCCCGGGCGAGGAGGGCGGGCCACTGGTCAGGTTCGGGCCAGACGGGCTCGACGGCGGCGAGTCCGGCGCGGCTCAGAGCCGCCGCCGTGGCCCGTTGCTCGTCGAACGGGCGCTCCTGCGGGATCACGACCGCGCGAGCCCCGGCTGCGGCGATGTCGGCGACGGCGTTCTGACCCGCCCAGCTCACCACCACATCCGCTCCGGCGATCGCCGGCCACGGATCGGAGCGCCAGACCCCTCGACCGAGGACCAGCCAGTCGACGTCCGCGGTCGCCAGGCGAGTGTCGTGCAGCTGCTGCTCCGTGACGCTGGTTCCGCCGCCGCCCGAGAGCAGCAGCACAGTCGATGTCGGCGGATGCGGCTCGCGCCCCTCGAAGCGCGTGATCCCGCCGGTGTAGACCGTTCGCGCACCCAGCGGAACCAAGTGCAGCGGCTGAAGCAGCTCCGCGGGCCACGGAGCGATGATCCGGCTCGCCGCGCGGAAGGCGAGCCGATGGGGTTCGTCGTCTCGCGCTCCCGGTTGGGTGAACAGCACGACGGGGAGCCCGAGCAGGCGCGCGAACAGCACGACTTCGACCGATACGTCGACGACCATTCCGGCGAGCGAACGCTCACTCGCGACCGCAGCGATCCGCGCCAGCCGAGCGCGATGACCGCGGTGACCGAGCGGCGCCCAGTGCAGGAGCCCGCCGACCTCCGGATCCTCACGCTCGGGGTCGCGGCCGACCTCGGCAGCATCGTCGTGCGGCAGCTCGATCCATTCCGTGTCCGCGGGCAGCATCTCCGGCGCCGGAAGCGAGCTGAAGCAGACGACATCGGCGTCCAGATGCGGGCGCACCGCCAGCATCCGTGCGAGATGACCCCCGCCGTGATGATGCACGTACCAGCCGACGACCGGCCTCATGCCAGGCTCAGGCGCGCGGCGGACGCGCGGAACATCGTCTCGAGCCGCCGGGTGCGCTGCCCGAGCGAGTAGTGCCGAGCGGCCTCGGTGCGGATCCGGCCGCGGGCCAGCGGATCGGGCCGATCGAGCATCCGCTCCACCACTGCGGCGAGCGCCGTCACGTCGCCCACCGGCGCGGTCTCGACGCCGGACGTCGTTCGAGCGATCTCGGCGATGCCGCCGACGTCGAAGGCAGCGACGGGCGTGCCGCAGAGCAGAGCCTCGGGAACGACGAGACCGAAGGGTTCGGCCCAGACGGGCGTGATCATCGCGACCGAGCTCCGGCCCACCGCCGCGGCGAGTCGCGGCTGATCGAGTGCGCCCAGATGGCGGATGCCGTCGCCCAGCAGCGGGAAGACCGATCGCTCCGCGTAGGCGGGGTCGCCCACGCGACCGATCAGGGTCAGCGGACGGCCCAGCATCCGAGCGACCTCGATGGCGAGGTGAGCACCCTTCTCCGGCACCAAGCGGCCGAACCAGATCAGCTCCCCCGATCCTCCGGCCCCCAACGGCCAGTCGTCCACGTCCACCCCGTTGGGCAGCACCGTGGACTCGATACCGACTGCAGCCCACTGGGCGCGGGTGTGCTCGCTGACCGCGACGAACGCCGATCGCTCGCCGATGCAGGCCGCGTCGGCGGCCACGAGTTCGAGCAGAACCGGGGTGTGCAGCGTGGTCAGCATGGGCGTGCCGAGTTCGCCCGCACGGAGCAGGGGCAGCGGATGCAGGCTGTGGTTCGCGATCACGTCCAGCCGACCCGCCTCGTCGGCGACCTTGTCGAGGGCGCGATCGAGGGCGATGCTGGCACGGTCGAGATGACCCGCGGGGTAGTCGGTGTCGTTCTCCGCGGCGGCCTCCTCAGCGGCCCAGCGCGCCGGCGGCAGCGTGAACTCTGCCGCATCCTCATCGAGGAAGTCGGAGCCTGCCACCGCGATCAGCCGCACCCGGTGGCCGAGCCGACGCAGCATCCGCACCTCGTTCCAGACGGCGGATTCGAGTCCGCCGGCGTGCGGTTGGCGGATCGGGTGACGTGCGGGGCCGATCAGAACGATGTTCAGGGGCGCCGTCACGGGCGCGGTCGCTCTGCGAGCAGTCGCGCGTAGAGATCCGCGTGCGACTGGGCGGTGCGGGGATCGACCGCTCGGCGTTCGCCGTGTCGCGAGGCGCGCAACAGGGCGCGTTCGGCGGTTCCGGCGCGCGGCCCGCGCAGAAGGCCGGCGAGCGCTGAGGTGAGCGACCCCTCGTCGAAGGTCGCGACCGAGGAGTCGTCGTGCTGCTGCGCGTAGTAGCCGCGTCGAGGCACCGCCACCGGGACACCGAGATCCCAGCACAGCTCGAGCCACCCGGAGTGCGTGCCGTACGCGTACGGCAGCACCACTGCGTCCAGCGCGCTCAACGAGCGGGCCAGGGTCGTGTCGTCGAAGCGGTCGTGCTCGATGAGCTCGCCGCCGGTTCCCGCGACCAAGCGGCGTACGGCCTCGCGCGTCTCCGGGTCGCGGACGGAGCGGTGCATCCGTACGTCGGCACGGGCCGGGATACCGGAGGCGCTCAGCTCGCCGACCGCGTCGAGCACGGCGTGCGTCGCGGCGACGGCGTCGATGTTCGGCCTGAGGTCTTTCAGCTCGAGGCCGATCACGGCCGTCTCGTGCGGTGCCGGGTCGACCAGCACGATGTCGTCACCGAGCAGGTGCGGATGCGGCAGTACGGTCGCCTCGCGGTACCAGCGCTGCCGGATCTCGGTGGCGGCACCGGGGGTGAGCGTGAGAACCGCATCCGCCCGCGGCACCAGAGCGTCGAGAAGATCCCGGTGCGTCGACTGGTCGCTGAGCTGGGGGTTCTCGAGATCGTGCACGGTGTACACGACAGGCCAGCCGTTGCGGTGCGCGGCGTCGACCGCCGCCACCAGCTCGGCGGGTTCGAAGGACTCCGTACCGAAGTGGATGTGCAGCACGTCGGCGTCACCGGCGTGCGCGGCGATCCAGTCGGTCCGCAGCGCCTGCGGCGGCCACCATTGACCGTCGCGAGCACCGGGCACCGGCGGATCGGCGAGCACCGTCACACGCGGATCCGCCGTCACGGCGCGCACGTACGGGTGCGCGGCAGGAACGGAGAGCACACGAACGGTAGCGATGCTGGTCGGGGTGATGGTCGTGCTCAACAGGCCTCCTCGCCGCTGCAGGTTCCAGGCAGAGCGCTGCCACCCCGAATCGTCGAGGTAGCAATTCCGACGTTCGCAGGTATTCTCGATTCCCGCATGTGATTGACGCGGCTGCCCGAATCGGACAGTCTGGCGCGCGATGCCGCTCCCCGTGACCCTCCTCCTTGGCCCTTCCGCGCACGGCGTCGTGCGTTACGCACGCGAACTCTCGGCCGCCGGTGGCCTCCCGGTGGGTGATGACGGCGAGCGGATGCACGTGCACGTCACCGACCGAGCACTCGCGGCGACTCCTGCCGACGCCGCCGCGCGCATCGAGGCCCTGGCGGAACGCGCGCCGCTGACGGTGACGCTGCACGACGTTCCGCAGGAGTCCGACGGCGAACGCAATCTGCGGCGACGTGGCGACGCGTACCGGCGGATCGCCGCGGCGGCACGCGGAGTGGCGGTCAGCAGCGAGCACGAGAAGGCGCTCGTCGCCGAGCATCTCGGCATCGACACCGTGGTCATCCCGCTCGGGGTGCGTCGGTCGCGCGCGCCGGAGTCCGAGCCGCCCCGGCCCCGTGCCGACGTGCTGCTGGCGGGTTTCGTGTATCCCGGAAAAGGGCACGAAGACGCGATCGTGGCGGCCTCTGTGCTCTCGGCGCGCCTCGGCGAGATTGTTACGGTGCGCGCGCTGGGCGGCGTCAGCGACGGTCACGCGGACGAGGCGGAGCGGCTGGGCCGACTCGCGGAATCGCTCGGGGTCGGCTTCGTCGTCACCGGTTTCCTCGACGACGCCGAGTACACGACGCGACTGCGCGGGGACGGCATCCCGCTGATCGCGCACCGTCACATCTCGGCCTCGCGTTCGCTGCTGGACTGGATCGACGAGGGCCGTCGGCCTCTGGTGATCGCGTCGCCGTACGTCGAGGAGACCGCACGGCTGCGTCCGGGCACGGTCACGCCGTACCGCTCGCTGCCGGATGCGCTGGAGGCCGCGTGGCGGGAGCCGGCATCGACCGTGCTGCCGACCGGTGCTCCGCTCGGTCCGACGCTTGCGGACTCGGCCGCGCAGTACCGCCGCTGGTGGAACGAGGCGGTCGCGTGGTGATCCCGGGCAACCGATGGGACCTGCTCGACGGCGTGCGGCCCGACCCGCTGCCCAGCGTCTCGGTGATCGTGCCGCACTACCAGCAGCAGGCCGAGCTCGACCGCACCCTGCTCGCGCTGCGGCGCCAGGACTACCCGAGCGGTTCCGTCGAGGTGATCGTCGTCGATGACGGCTCGGAGCAGCCGCCGCGGGTCCCGGCCGAGGTCACGCTCCTGGTGCAGGACGACCGGGGCTTCCGGCTCGCGGCGGCGCGCAATCGCGGCGCGGAACGAGCGAGCGGCGAGGTGCTCTGCTTCCTCGACGCCGACACCGCCCCCGAGCCGGGGTATCTGCGAGCGCTGACCCGATTACCCGCGCTGTGTGCGGATGCGGTCACGGTCGGACGACGCCGCCACGCGGACTTCACCGGCATCGACGCCTCGGCCGAGGTGCGGATCGCGGGGCCCGAGCACGAGCTGCCCGAGCCGAGGTGGCTGGCCCAGGGCTATCAGGACACCGATGACCTACTGCGGGCGGACGATCGCAGCTACCGCTACGTGATCGGTGCCGTGATCGGCTGCAGCCGATCGTTCTTCGCCGAGACCGGGGGCTTCGACGAATCGTTCACGAACTACGGCGGCGAGGATTGGGAGTGGGCCTACCGCGCCTGGCTGGCCGGCGCCGTATTCGCGCACGTGCCCGACGCGGTCGCCTGGCACGACGGACCCGAGTGGGCCGGCCGCGAGGACGCTCGGCTCAGCGGGCGCAACGCCGAAGCCCTCCGACTCGCGGACCTGATCCCGGTGCCGGGTTCACGCCCGCACGGGCTCCCGTCGGCCCACGCCGACACCGTGGTCTCGGTACCCGAGGCGTGGGCCGCTGCGACGCGCTTCGTGGCCCTCGACTCCGCCCTGGCAGACGTGCGCGGCGCGGTCGCGTCACCGGCAGCCCTCGGAGACCGTGTGCGCGTCGAGGTCGAGCTGCTGCAGCCGGTGCGGATCCACGCCGGGGCGTTGGCCGGCGCCGTGCACCGGCTCGCTGCGGAGCAGCTCGGCAGCCTCACCGCCACGGACGCGAACGGAACGCCACTGCTCCGCATCCGTTCGCGACGCGCTGCAGCGCGGGAGTCGCGCCATTCCGGCGCCGCGTTGTTCCCGCATCCGCTCGCCGTTGTGCCGGGGATCGAGCCGATGACGGGTGAACCGGATGTCGAGGCCTACCTCGGCGGATGGGGCTGAACGCGCGACCGGCGATCGAGGTTCGGGGTGTCTCGTTCGTCGGTGCTGTCGACGGCGTCTTCGTCGGGTAGCCGCGCGCCGGTTCGCCGGATGCGGACACAACCTCGGCTGAGAGTGGCGCTCAGCGCTGGTGGGCGCTGACGGATGCTCTCAACCGAGGTTGTGTCGGGCGAGCACGCGCGACTCGCGTGGGTCAGCGGCCGTGCGACGCCAGGATGCTGTCGAGGTCGATCGCATCGAGGAGGCTCCGCCAATCCGTCGCCTCGGCGGTCGCGCGGAGCGATTCGTCACCTCGCACATGACCGCTGCGCGTCACCGTAAGGCCAGCGGGCAGCTGAGCGTTGAGCGCAGCGAGAACCGCGTCGTCGACGGCCTCGGTGTCGAAATCGCCACCGACCTCCTCGTACACCTCCGCCTTGACCGTGTAGTCGACGATGCCCAGTTCGATATCACTCATCTGAATTCCCTCCGGATCGGCTGTTGCGGCGTTCGATTCCGACACGATCCTGCACCCGCGACGCCGGAATCGACAGGAGAAGCCATGAATCGACCCCCGCTGTCAATGGTCGGATCAGGATTTGGGGCGATCCGCACGGTGGAGTGAAATGGACTGAGGCCAATTCCGCCTGCCAGTCGAACCGAGAAGGGAACCGCATGAATCCACGACTCGTTCTGCTCGTGCTCGTCGCCGCCACCGCCTATGTCTTCGGCGCTCGCGCCGGTCGGGGACGCTTCGAGGAGATCAAGCATCTCGCGTTGGGGGTCTGGAACGACCCCGCCACGAAGAAGACCCGCAAGAAGATCAAGAAGGCCTCCAAGAAGGAGGCCCGTCAGTTCGGCGCCATCGCCAAGAAGGCGCGCAGCCGCCTCTCGCACTGACCCCCACATCTCGCTGCGTCGGCGCACGACGCGACGCAGCATTCGATCGGAACACCGATCATTCAACTAAGGAGTAACACCATGGGCATTCTCGGATTCCTTCTTCTCGGACTCATCGCCGGCGCAATCGCGAAGGCGATCCTCCCGGGCCGTCAGGGTGGCGGCTGGATCGCGACGCTGGTCCTCGGCGTCGTCGGCGCTCTTCTGGGCGGCTTCATCGGCAGCGCGGTCTTCGGCGTCGGCATCGACGGCTTCTTCGACCTGGGCAGCTGGGTCCTCGCGATCGTCGGCGCGCTCATCGTGCTCGTCATCTACGGCGCCATCGTCGGTCGTCGCAGCCGCGCGTAATCGTCGCAGTCGCACTGAACGGATCCGCCCCACGCCTTGCGTGTGGGGCGGATCCGTTTTTCGTGTTGCACCGGCAGGATGCGCGCGATACATTACCGAACAGTTCTGAAACAATTCGGTTATGAAAGGGGCGGCGGATGGCCGGCACCAGCACCCTCACAGCGACGGTCCGCTCCGTCGACGGCACCCGGATCGCGATCGAGACGATCGGCACGGGCCCCGCAGTCGTCCTCGTCGACGGTGCGATGTGCCGCCGCGGCTTCGGCCCGGCGCGCGCGCTCGCCGAGGCCCTCGCCGACCGGTACACGGTCACGTTCTACGACCGCCGCGGCCGCGACGACAGCGGCGACACCGCTCCGTACGCCGTAGCGCGCGAGGTCGAGGATCTCGCCGCGGTGATCCGAGCTGCTGGAGCGGACCCGTTCGTCTACGGAACCTCCTCAGGCGGAGCCCTCGCTCTCGAAGCGGCGATCGCCGGTGTGCCGATGCGCTCGCTCGCCGTCTACGAGACTCCCTACATCTCGGCCGCCGGCAGCGAGCAGTCTCGGATCGACCACCGAGCGGCGCTGCAGCGGCTCATCGATGCGAACGACCGCCCCGCCGCGGTGAAGTACTTCCTGGTCGACATGGTCGGTGCCCCGGCGTTCGTCCCGTTGATGATGCGGGTGATCCCGGGCGTATGGCCCAAGGTGCGCGCCGTCGCTCACACGCTGCCCTACGACGCTGCGGTGATGGGCGACTTCACCGTGCCGATCGAGCGCCTCGCCGCGGTGCGCGCGCGGACGCTCGTGCTCGGCGGCGGCAAGGGCAAGGCGAACATGAAGCGCGCGGTCCGAGATGTCGCAGCGGCCGTACCGGGCGCCGAGTTCCGCGAACTCGCCGGCCAGACGCACGAAGTGTCGGCCAAGGCGATGGCGCCCGCCCTGGCGGCGTTCTTCGTCTGAGCGGGTCGGCCCGTCCCGCATCCGACTCGCATCCGGCTCCGGGCGTTCGCGTCCCGCGTAAACGGCTTGCCGCGGCCGGGGCCGAGGGAGTTGGCTCGTCACATGACTTCGGCAACTGAAACCGTCCCCACGATCACCCTCAACAACGGCGTCGAGATCCCTCAGCTGGGCTTCGGCGTCTTCCAGATCGAGCCCGAGAAGACCGAGGCCGCAACCCTCACCGCTCTCGAGGTCGGCTACCGCCACATCGACACGGCCGAGATGTACGGCAACGAGGCCGGGGTCGGCGCGGCGCTGCGTTCATCCGGACTCGACCGCGGCGAGGTGTTCGTCACCAGCAAGCTGAACAACGGCTTCCACGCCCGCGAAGACGCCCTTGCGGCGATCGACCGCACGCTCGACGCGCTCGGCTCCCCCTACGTCGATCTGTTCCTCATCCACTGGCCACTGCCCGAGGTCGGCGACTACGTAGAGACGTGGAAGGCGATGGAGGAGATCTACCGCAGCGGCAAGGCGAAGGCCATCGGAGTGTCCAACTTCCAGGCGAACCACCTGCGCCGCCTGCACGCCGAGACCACGATCACGCCGGCCGTGAACCAGATCGAGGTGCACCCCTACCTGACCCAGACCGAGCTTCGTGCCTTCGGCGCCGAGCACGGCATCGTGACCGAGGCGTGGTCGCCGATCGCCCAGGGCCTGGTGCTCGAGGACGAGGCGATCGTCCGCATCGCCCGGCTGGTCGAGCGCACGCCCGCGCAGGTCGTCCTGCGCTGGCACATCCAGCGCGGCGACGTCGTGTTCCCGAAGTCGGTCACCCGCGCGCGCGTCGAGGAGAACTTCGCACTGTTCGACTTCGAGCTCGACGAGGAGTCGATCGCCGCGATCGACGGCTTGAACCGCGACCACCGCACCGGCCCGAACCCCGACACGTTCAACTACATCCCCGAGGCGTAGTCACGCGGCAGCGCTGTCGTCCTGCGCTGTCGTTCTGCGCTGTCGTTTTGGCCGCGCGCGGGTGGCATGCCACCAGCGCGCGGCGAAAACGACAGCGCGGCCGGGTTCGACGACAGCGCGGTCGCTTACTGGGAGTCGCGCCAGGAGTGCTCGGGCGCGAAGCCGAGGATGCGGCGGGCCTTGTCGATCGACAGCAGCGTCTCGTAGTCGTCGAACGGGCGCTTCGTCGGCACATCCGGGAACACTTCCGCGACGAGCTCCGCGTTGGGGCGGGTCATCACGGTGTCGGCCGCCGCGATGATGAAGCGGTCGAAGCCGGTCGCCTCGAGGGCCAACGCCTTCACCACGGCCTGAGCGCCGTCGCGGCCGTCGATGTAGCCCCACAGGTTCCATTTGCGCGTGCGTGCATCCGCGTCGAACGGGAATTCTGCGTAGTCGGCGGGGTCCATAACGTTCGAGAAGCGCAGGCCGATGATCTTCAGCTGCGGATGCCAGCGGCAGAGCTCGATAGCGAGCTGCTCCTCCAGGTGCTTCGTGAGCGAGTAGACCGATTCGGGCCGGGCCGGGTACTCCTCGTCGACCGGGATGTAGGGCGGGTCGACGTCGAACGGCAGGCCGAGCACCGTCTCGCTGGAGGCGTAGACGATGTTGGTGATGCCGAGTCGGATCGCGGCGTGGAACACGTTGAAGGTCGCCAGCATGTTGTTGTGGAACGTGGCGATGTCGGGCAGGATGCCCGGCGCCGGGATCGCGGCGAGGTGCACCAGCGCGTCGACCCCGGTGTGCTGGTCGTTGACGGACTGCAGGGCGTCGATGACCTCGCCGTAGTTCGTGATGTCGATGCGCACGAAGCCCGGGCCGCGCTCCCCCGCCCGATCGAGATTGATCACCTCGTGACCGTCGTCGCGGAGTCGTCTCACGACGCTCCTGCCGAGCTTGCCCGAACCTCCGGTTACCGCGATACGCATGGGGTCAACGGTACGGGGCGATTCGACGAAACGCGGCACGATCGATCGGGGTTGACCGGGCAGCGCCGATCAGGCGTGCAGCGAGACGCCGTCGCCGAGCTCGGGCGCGGTGGGGTCGGCGAGGCGCGCGGCCCAGCGCGACAGGAAGACCGCACCGGCGT
The DNA here is from genome assembly GCA_013204985.1 of Microbacteriaceae bacterium VKM Ac-2855. Classification (GTDB taxonomy): domain Bacteria; phylum Actinomycetota; class Actinomycetes; order Actinomycetales; family Microbacteriaceae; genus Rathayibacter. The sequence goes on along the minus strand of JABMLG010000007.1, from coordinate 253,323 downwards.
CGTCGTGGATGAGGGTGTCGTGCACCAGCACGTCGTAGGGCTTGGTCGGTACGCCCTCGGCCGGGCGGACATCGACGTGCGCCACCTCGAACTCGTGCTCGTGCAGCCAGTCGGCCATCGCGTAATCGCTGCGGGAGTCGCCGACGGTGCGCCAGACGCGGGGCACCTCGCCGGTGGCGGTCAGGAGCTCGATCGCGCGCCGGGCGCCGAGATCCTTACCCAGCACGTTCGACTCGATGTCGGTCGAGATCACGGTCGGGTCGATGCGGTAGCCGACCTCGCCCGCGTCGTCGGGGTAGCGGATGCCGCGGCGTTCGACCCCGAGACCGTGCGCCGTCATGATCTGCAACGCATCCGCATCGAACACCAGCTGACGGCCGAGGTACTCCTCGCTCGAGACCTCGAGCAGCTGCTCGGCCGAGACCATCGCGCGCTTCGTCTCATCGAAGAAGACCAGATCGGCGTAGTCGCGGATGATCATGGTCTTGAGATCGGCCGCGACCGGAGCCGGGATGGCCAGGCTCTCGTCGACGATCGGCTCGGACGTTCCGCGATCGTCGACCGTGAACCAGACCGCACCCTTTTCGCAGATGCAGACGATGCGCGCATCGTGGGCGACGCCGCGCTCGATCAGTGCGGGCAGCACGCGCTCCGTGAGGAACGCATCCGATCGACCGGTGTTGAACACGATCGGCACACCGGCGTTCGCGAGAGCGACCAGGTCGTCGGCGATCGAGTCGATGGAGAGCGTTCGCGTGACCGGGCTGGCGATGGGCCCGTCCACGTCGAGGAGGAGACCCAGCGGAGGGACGGAGGCGGCGGTGGCGAGAGCGGCGGTGGAAGTCATCATGACCATTGTGCCTGCGCGGGATGGCTCTGCTGTCGCGGCGCGACGGAACGGTTCAGGGTCGCCGGATAGCCTGGCGTCATGTCGATGACGATGCCCGAACCCCGCATCCAGCCCCTCCGAGACGCGCCCGTGCTGCGCTGGGGGATCCTCGCTCCGGGCGGGATCGCCACGAGCTTCGCGACGGCGTTGCGCGCCCACACGGATCAGCGCATCGTCGCTGTCGGATCGCGCTCCGCCGAACGCTCGGCCACGTTCGCCGAACGCTTCGGGGTCGACCGCAGCTACGCCTCCTACGAGGCCGTCGTGCAGGACCCGGAGGTCGATGTCGTCTACATCGCCTCGCCGCATTCCGAGCACGCACGGCAGGCGCTGCTGGCCATCGCCGCCGGGAAGCACGTCCTCGTCGAGAAGCCGCTCGCCCCGACCGCCGCCGAGGCCGAGATGGTGGTCGCCGCGGCGCGAACGGCCGGGGTCTTCGCGATGGAGGCGATGTGGACGCGCTACCTGCCGCACATCGACGTGCTGCGGCAGCTGCTCGAGAACGGCGCGATCGGCGAGCCCGTGCTGGTGTCGGCCGACTTCGGCGGTGCCTTCCCCGTCGATCCGACGAGTCGCGCCTACGCCCCCGAGCTGGCGGGCGGCGGCCTGCTCGATGTCGGCGTCTACGCCTCGAGTTTCGTCAGCATGGTGGCCGGCACGCCCCGTTGGGTGGCCGTGACGGGGGCGCTCACGCACACCGGCGTCGACGGTGTCGCCACCATCGTCGGACGTCACGCCGGCGGCGTGCAGTCGATCGCCACATCGACGATCTGGTCCGAGACCGCGCAGGCGGCGAGTGTGAGCGGACGCGAGGGCCGCATCGACGCCGTCGGCCCGTTCTGGAAGCCGGGCGGCGTCGCCCTCACGCGTGGCGACGATCGGGCCGAGTGGCTGGACCGTTCGGGGATCGGCGGCGGCGACGGGCTGGCCTACGAGGCGGTCGCCCTCGCGCGGTACATCGCCGAGGGCCGCACCGAGTCGCCGCTGCACTCCCTCGACGAGACCGTCGCGATCATCCGCACCCTCGACGACGCCCGCCGCACGCTCGGCGTCACCGGCGTCTAACCGTCTCCCCACCCCACCCCTTCTTGCGAGGGACCCGCCCTGTGCGCGCGGGACCCGCCCAGAGGGGGTCCGACGCGCACAGGAGGGGTCCCTCGCAAGAGGGGGGCGGGTCAGGAGGCGGGGAGTTCGACGCGGAAGGCGGTGCGACCGGGCACGGAGTCGACCGTGACGGTGCCACGGTGCGCCTCGACGACCGCAGCGACGATCGCGAGACCGAGCCCCGTGGATCCGGTGGTGCGGGCGCGCGAGGAATCGCCGCGGGCGAAGCGCTCGAAGAGCACGGGCAGCAGTGCCGGATCGATGCCGGGGCCGTCGTCGGTCACGGTGACGACCGCGACGGGTGCTCCGGAGGCGTTGATCGCGTTGTCCAACGCAGCGACGACCCGAGTACCCGGGGGCGTGTGCACATTGGCGTTGCGCAGTAGATTCGCGACCACCTGGTGCAGGCGGAAGCCGTCGCCGATGATCTCCACCGGTTCGTCGGGCAGCTCGAGATCCCACTCGTGGTCGGAGCCGGCGACGTGCGCGTCCGACACGGCCTCGATCAGCACCATCGTGAGGTCCACGGATTCGCGCTCCAGGTCGCGGCCCTCGTCGAGGCGCGCGAGCAGCAGCAGATCTTCGACGAGCGACGTCATCCGGGTCGCGGCGGACTCGATGCGGTCGAGGGAGTACACCGCGTCGTCGCTGAGTTCGGCGCCGCCGCGCCGCGGCAGTTCGGCGTACCCGCGGATCGCGGCGAGCGGAGTGCGCAACTCGTGCGACGCATCCGCCACGAATTGGCGCACCTTGTTCTCGCTCGCCTGACGCGCTTCGAGCGCGCCGCCGACGTGGTCGAGCATCCGATTGAACGCGGCCCCCACCCGGCCGACCTCGGTGCGGGTGTCGGCGTCCGCCTCCGGGACGCGTTCGGCGAGATCGACCTCGCCGCGCTCGAGTTGCAGCTCGGCGACTCGGGTCGCCGTGGACTCGACACGGTCGAGCGGGCGCAGAGCCACACGGATGAACCAGGTCGCGGCGAACGCAGCGGCGAGCATACCGAGGAGGGAGACGACGAGGATCGTCCAGATGAGGGTGGTGACGGTCTGCGTCACATCCGACAGGGAGATGGCGGTGACCTGCGTCGCTCCACCGATCGATATGGCGATCGCACGGTACCGACCCAGCGAACCGAGGTCGACGGTCGTCGGGTCGCTCAGTCGCGCGCCGACGCCGCTGTCGACGGTGGCGAGCGTCGCCAGCTGGGCGGCGTCGAGGGACTGGACGCTGCCGTCGCTGGTCGTGTAGCAACTCACGGCGACGGAATCGGTGATCAGCGCGACGACCGTCCCTCCGGTGTCGCCCGCGCCGCCTCGGCCCCGGCACAAGTACGACGTGAGCGAACTCTCGCTGTTCGAGGGGGGCGCGCCGTCGTTGCCGCCGGGTGGCACGTCGAAGCGGCTCGCCGCCTGCTGCACCTGAGTGTCCAGTCGCTGCACGAGCGAGGACTGCAGGGCCACGACACTGACGACTCCGACCACCGCCGACACCACCGCGACCATCGCCACGACGGCGACGACCATTCGGCGGCGCAGGGTCCAGGGGGCGCGCTGGTGCGTGGAGGAGCTCTTCATGGCGGAGCGGGTGGCGAAATCGGCGAGGGCGGTGCGGGGCGACACAGGCTGTTCGGCGGGGATCAGTCGGCGGGGATCAGTCGGCGGGCTTCAGTCGGCGGGCTTGAGCATGTAGCCCGCGCCGCGAACCGTGTGGATCATCGGGTTACGTCCGGCGTCGATCTTCTTGCGCAGGTACGAGATGTAGATCTCGACGACGCTGGATTTGCCGCCGAAGTCGTACGACCAGACCCGATCGAGGATCTGCGCCTTGCTGAGCACTCGACGGGGATTGCGCATCAGGAAGCGCAGCAGCTCGAACTCGGTGGCGGTCAACTCGATCTCGTCGTCGCCGCGGCGCACCTCGTGGCTGTCCTCGTCGAGGACGAGGTCGCCGACGACGACCTGTGGGTCGTTCGTGTCGGCCGCGAGAAGGGTCGAGCGGCGGATGAGGCCGCGCAGACGTGCGACGAGCTCCTCGAGTGAGAAGGGCTTGGTGACGTAGTCGTCGCCGCCCGCGGTGAGGCCGGCGATGCGGTCGTCGAGCGCGTCCTTCGCGGTGAGGAAGAGGACGGGGGTCTCGCTGCCGTCGGCGCGGACGCGCTGCAACACCTGCAGGCCGTCGATGTCGGGCAGCATGACGTCGAGCACGATCGCGTCGGGGCGGAACTCGCGGGCGAGGGCGATCGCGGTGCGACCCTCGGCCGCCGTCTTGACCTCCCAGCCCTCGTAGCGCAGCGCCATCTGCAGCAGATCGGTGAGGGTGTTCTCGTCGTCGACGACGAGCACGCGGATGGGGCTGCCGTCCGCTCGCTTCAGCTTGGTGCGCTGAGCCGGCGCGAGGTGCTTGGAGGGGGCCGCGGGTGTCGTCGTCATGCGTCCCATGGTGGCGCCGCTTCCTATGAACCGTCTATGCACATCCGATGCCGTTGCTGAGCCTCTCCTGGCCACCCGGACCGGCGAGGCCGGCGGCCCGCCCGCCTCATAGTCAACGCATAGCGTGGGGCTACGAGGCGCATAGCCCGCGACGCTGTACTGCGAGGACGCGGGGCGACCCCGCCCTCCCCCATTCTCGAAGGACAGCATGTTCGCCACGTATCTGAGGCGCGAGCTCACCAACCGCAAGCGGCAGACGGCCATCATCGCCGTCGGCATGGCGCTCGCGATCGCTCTCGTCATCCTCGTCAACTCGTTCGCCGCCGGAGTCACCAACGCCCAGGCGTCGGTGCTGCAGTCGGTGTACGGCGTCGGTACCGACATCACGGTCACGCAGGCCGCGGTCGCCCCCACCGAGGGCGAGGGCGGCCAGCCGGGACAGCAGTTCGACTTCGGCTCGACCGACGGCGCCACCGGCACCGACGGCACCACCAGCGTCAGCCAGTCGCGTCTCGAAGCCGGTCGGGGCACGACCACGTTCGCGGCGACCGCGCTCGACTCGGTCACCGGCGTCGACAACGTCGCGGCGGCGATCGGCGTGCTCTCGTTGAGCAACACCACCTTCGACGGCTCGCTGCCCACGCAGTCCGACACCGGCGGCACCGAGACGCAGGCGCAGGGCCAGATGCCCAGCGGCGATTCGACGGCGGCTCCCGGTGGAGGAGGCGGTGGTTTCGGCGGCGGCAACTTCAACGTCGACTCCTTCACCGTGCTGGGCCTGGACCCGGCCGGCTCGGCGATCGGCCCGCTGGCCGACGTCACCCTGAGCGACGGGCGCACCTTCACCGCCGCGGATGCGGGCCAGAACGTCGTCGTGGTCGACTCGAACTACGCCACCACCGCCTCCCTCTCGGTCGGCTCCACGCTGAACATCGGCGGAACCGACTTCTCGGTCATCGGAATCGTCACCTCCGATTCGACGGATTCGACCACCGCCTCCAACACCTACATCCCGCTCGACGTCGCGCAGACGCTCTCGGGCGAGACCGGCAACATCTCCTCGATCTACGTGCAGGCGGCCTCGTCGAACGACATCGCGCAGGTGCAGGCCGACATCGAAGCCGCACTGCCCGACAACACCGTCTCGACCCAGGCGGACCTCGCCTCGACCGTCTCCGGCTCGCTCTCGACCGCGGGTGACCTCGTCTCGAACCTCGGCACCTGGTTGTCGCTGATCGTGCTGATCGCCGCCTTCCTGATCGCGATCCTCTTCACCATCTCGGGCGTCACCCGCCGCACCCGCGAGTTCGGCACCTTGAAGGCCATCGGCTGGTCCAACGGCAGGATCGTGCGCCAGGTGGCGGGCGAGTCGATCGTGCAGGGAGTGATCGGTGGAGCGGCGGGCATCGTGCTCGGCCTCGCCGGGATCACGATCGTCAACCTGATCGCGCCGACCCTCTCGGGCAGCTCGACCGCCACCGCCTCGGCGGCCGGCGCCGGCGGGCCCGGTGGTGGGGGCGGCTTCGGCGGCGGCCCCGGTGCGGCCACAACGACGGCGACCGACATCGCGTTGAACCTGCCCGTCACCGTTCCGGTGATCCTGCTCGCCGTCGGCCTGGCGGTACTCGGCGGGCTCCTCGCCGGCGCGATCGGCGGATGGCGCGCCTCGCGACTGCGCCCGGCCGCAGCGCTGCGCTCCGTCGGCTAGTCGTCCGAACACCCCTTACTCCTCATCCCTCGAAGGGCATCCCATGTACACGCTCACGAACGTCACCAAGAGCTACGACGGCGCGAAGAAGCCGGTGACCGCACTCGACAACGTCTCGCTGACCATCCCCGACGGCCAGATGGTCGCCATCCAGGGTCCGACCGGCGGCGGCAAGTCGACGCTGCTGCAGATGCTCGGCGCTCTCGACCGCCCCACCTCCGGCACCGTCACGCTCGGCGACTCCGAGATCTCGAAGGTCGGCGACAAGAAGCTCGCCGACATCCGCGCCCACGACGTCGGCATCGTCTTCCAGAGCTTCAACCTGATCCCGACACTGAATGCGCTGGAGAACGTGGAGACCGCGCTCGCGCCGCAGAAGATCGGCTCGGCCGAGCGGACCAAGCGCTCGAAGGAAGCGCTCGAATCCGTCGGCCTCGGAGAGCGTCTCGATCACCTGCCGAGCGAACTCTCGGGCGGGCAGCAGCAGCGCGTGGCGATCGCTCGCGCACTGGTGAAGAAGCCGAAGGTGCTGCTGGCCGATGAGCCGACCGGTGCGCTCGACGAAGAGACCCGCGACGAGATCATGACCCTGCTCGAGTCGCTCTGGAATGACCTCGGCCTCACGCTGGTCATCGTCACGCACGACACAGCGGTCGCCAAGCGCGCCCAACGCCGCCTGCACATCAAGGGTGGCCACGTGAAGGACGTCGCGTAGGCGACCCCGCGAAGAGGGTTGTCACTGCGTCCCGCGGGACGTGCTGACAACCCCCTTCACGGTGCACGGCGCAGCGTCGCGAGCACGTTCGCGATCCGCCGATCGAGCTGCGGCGCGATGCCCACCGGCAAAGCGTCCACGTCGAACCAGCGCACGTCCTCGCTCTCGTCGCTGACCTGCGGCCGCGCATCCGCGGCCGCCGTGGCGGCGAAGCCGATGTCCCAGTGCACGCTGCACCGACCGAATCGGCTCGACAGCGGATGCCGGTCGAGATCGCCCGGCAGCTCCGACAGCAGCGTCAGTGCCGGGATGCCGCCCTCTTCGCGAGCCTCGCGCAGCGCCGCAGCCGCGAGGGTCGCATCCGTCGGCTCGATGTGACCGCCGAGTTGCACCCAGAACCGCGCCTTGCCGTGGAAGCAGAGCAGGATGCGTGCCAGATCGGGCGAGAAGACGAAGCAGCTGGCGGTGACGTGCTCCGCCCCCGAGTCGCGCCGCACGGCCGCGTCTCCGTGCGCCTCGAAGAACGCGAGGTACTCCTCCCGCAGCTCGCGCTGCTCGGCCGAGACCGGAGCCCAGGCCCGCAGCGTGTCGACGGGGCTCACGCCAGGATGCGCTCCACGTGCGCGACCGGCAAGCCGGCGGCGAGGGCGAGCTGTTCGTGCGTGTAGGCCCGCGGGCCCCGGCCGAGACGTCGGATGAGACCGTCACGATCAACGGCCAGCTCGCGCGAGCCGGACCGGTCGTGGTCGATTCGGAAACTGAGGAGGACGAGCTCTCGCAGGCCCACGACATCGGTGGTCGTGTGCTCGGGACGGATTCCGTTGTCGATACTCATGGTTCACTCCTTCGTGCGGGCGGAGACGCCTGCGGATGAGGGGGGCGGCGTGTCACGGCGCGTCCCGGCGGGCCTCACCACGGCTGGCTGGCGCCGACGGCGAGGCCGGTGCCGATCCCCGCGACGAGGGTGAGGGCGAAAGCCGGGATGCGCAACGCGGGTCGCCCGGCGCGCAGGCGACCCAGTCGGCGAGCGACCTCGACGGCGCTCGGGCGGCGTGACGGCTCGGTCTCGACCATCGCGGCGAGCAGCGACCGCCACGCGCGCGGCAACGATCGTGGCAGCACCGGCGCACGGTGCAGCCGCTGCACGGCCGCCTCGAGCGCGGGGCCGGGGTATTCGGGGTGACCGGTCAGCGCCTCCAGCAGCACCAGTCCGAGCGAGTAGACGTCGCTGGCCGGCCCGATCTCATCGCCGTGCACCTGCTCGGGGCTGAGGTAACCGGCGGTGCCGACCAGCATGTCGACGCCGGTGAGGCGCGCACCGTCGATCATGTGCGCGACGCCGAAATCGGCGAGTTTGGCGACGGATGCATCCCCCGCGCGCACAAGGATGTTCTCCGGCTTCACGTCGCGGTGCACGTAGCCGTGCGCGTGCACCAGGGCGAGTGCTCCTGCGATCTGGGCTCCGATGACGGCGACGTCTCGGTGGTCGTGCACCCCGGCGAAGCCCGCGTCGAGCAGTTCCATCGCGAGGTATTGACGTTCCTCGCCGTTCACGCCGACCGTGCCGGAGTCGTAGATCGTGACGATCGACGGGTGCTGCAGATCGGTGAGCATGCGGATCTCGCGCTCGCGGCGCATCCGCTCGTTGTGGGTATCGGCGCCGGTGCGGAAGATCTTGACCGCGATCGGGCGGCCGAGCCGCAGGTCGCGCGCGCGGTAGACGTCGGAGGAACCGCCGCGCGCGAGATGCTCGAGCAGCACGTAACGGCCCTCGATCGTGTGCGCCGCATCCTGTGCAGCCGCGGGCGGTTGGTCCGCCCCGATAACCCCGGCCATCGCGCCCCCCGGCTCGTCGGTGTGTCGGCGTCGACGCCGATTGCAAGAAATGCTAGCGACTCATGTCTATAGCCCGGCGATGAGGGGACGCAATCCGTCACGAGGGCATTGATTCGCGCGGCAGCGACCTGCTACGTGAGTCGACGGCGATCCACGAGAAGTCCCTCCGGAGCAGCCTGGGCTCCGGAGGGACGATCGATCTCGGGTGAGTGGTGCTGCCGGAGGCTACCGGCCGGCGAGCGAGCCGCCGATGCCGCCGACGGAGAAGTACTTGTTCAGGAAGGCGAACACGAGCACGGGCGGGAGCATCATGACCACGGCGACCGCCATGACGGAGCCCCAGTCGGTGGCGTTCTGCTGGAAGAAGGACTGCAGACCCATCGGCAGGGTGAACGTGTCGGTGGAGCGCAGGAACACGATCGCGACGAGGTAGTCGTTCCAGGCCAGCAGGAACGTGAAGATCGCGGTGGACAACACGCCGGGAAGCGAGTTGCGCAGCACCACCCGCACGAAGCCGCCGAAGACGGAGGCGCCGTCGATCCACGCCGCCTCTTCGAGCGAGATCGGGATGGAGTCGAAGTACGCCGCCATCATCCACGTCGCCACCGACATCGAGGAGCCGACGTAGATGATGCCGATGCCGACCAGGTTGTCCACGAGACCGAAGTTCGCGAACAGGATGAACAGCGGGATCACCGAGGTGATGATCGGCAGCGACTGCACCACGAAAAGCAGCAACGAGTAACCCGAGACCAGCTTCGAACGACCACGCGAGAGCACATACCCGGCCGGAGCCGCGACCGCGACCGACACGATCACCGTCGCGACCGCGACGGCGAGCGAGTTGCCCAGCCATGTCGTGGTCGCGGTGGAGGTGAAGATGTAGCCGAAGTTGTCCAACGTGAACCCGGTGGCCGTCGAGCCCAGACCCGGCGTGACCGAGAGCACGAAGGTGACTGAGACGGGCACCAGGATGACGGCCGTGACGATGAGGATGAGCAGGAAGCGCCACCACTGGCCCTTGGTGCCCTTGTCGGACTTGACGTTCTTCGCCCGCTTGGGCTTGGCCTGCACGTTGGCGTGCAGGATCGATGTGGTCGTCATTCGATGGCCGACTTTCTGATCTGGCGGTACAGGATCACGGACACGACGACGAGCGTCGCCGTCATGATGAACGCGATCGCGATGCCGGGGCCGGTCTGGAAGTTCTGGAACACCGTGCGGTAGGCGAGAACGACGAGCGAGGTCGTCGCATCCACCGGGCCGCCGCCGGTGAGGAGGTAGATCGTCGGGAAGTCGTTGACGCAGAAGATCGTCATCAGGATCCACGAGATGTACGTCGAGCGGGCGATCAACGGCAACGTGATGCCGGTGAACTGCTGCCACTTGTTGGCGCCGTCCATGTTCGAGGCCTCGTAGACGTTCTCATCCACCGAAGCGAGCGCCGAGGCGGTCATCATCATCATGAACGGGAACGACACCCACACCTTGAAGATGCAGACCGTGATCGCGGCCAGCGTCGGGTCGGCCAGGAAGAGCGGTGTGCCCCAGCCGAGCGAGCGCCAGATCGTCGGAAGCGGCGAATCCGGAGTGGCGACCAGCCAGTTCCACGCGGTCGAGGAGACCACCACGGGCACGATCCAGGGCAGCAGCAGCAGCACCTTGAAGACACCGCCCGCCGGGATGCGCGTGCGCAGCAGCAGCGCCAGGCCCAGACCCAGCAGCCACGAGCCGAACACGCCGACGAGGGTGAAGACGAGGGTGAAGCCGGTCGCCTTCCAGAACGGTTCCGCCGACAGCACGTCGACGAAGTTCTGGATGCCGACGAACTCGCCCGTCGCGATCAGCGAACCATCGTGCACCGACTGGATCGCGGCGTATACGACGGGATAGGCGTTGATCAGGATCAGGAGGAAGACCGACGGCGCGATCAGCAGCAGCAGGGTCAGCGAGCCGCGGGACGCGATGGTCCTGCGGCGGGGCGTGCGCGATGAGCCGGAGCCGGCGGCGCCGACACCCCTCGCCGCTCGGGAGATCGCCCTCGTGGGCGATGCGGTTGATGTGGTCATGAGAATCCGATCCGATCACGGACGGTCCCGGAGGCGCCGCGGCTACTGCCGCGGACGGACGCAGCTGCGGCGCCTCCGGAATCGCGCCTACAGGGCTTCGATGTCCTTCTGGAGCTTCTCGAGCGCGGTCTTCGAATCCGCCTTGCCGCCGAGAACGGTCTGGGTGAACTCGTTCAGCGCCTGGCCGCCGTCGATCGCGGCGATCTTGGCGTCGACCGTGTCGCCCTGGGCGGCGTAGGTCTTCGCGATCGGCTGCCACTCGTTGACGATCTTGACCTTCTGCGCGTTCTCCTGGAACTCGGGCAGCGCGATGACCGACTTCAGCACGGGCAGCGCGGGGATCAGGCGCTGCTTCCACAGGTCGCCGTAGTTCTGGAACCAGTAGGTCATGAACGCCTCGCTCGACTCCTGCGAGGGGGTGTTCGTGTACATCATCATGTTGTTCAAGAACTGCAGCGTGCCGACGTCTCCGTGCAGGCCCGCCATCGGGGCGGCGACGAGCACGTCGTCCGCGGTGTCTCCGATGTCGTCGTTGAGGCCGGGGGTGCTGATGCCCATGGCAACCTTGCCCGACTTCCACTGCTCGCGACCGTTGTCGATCGTGTAGGAGATCGAGGCCGGGTCGATGATCTTCTCGTTGGCGAGCTCCTTGATGAAGTCCATCGTCTCGATGTTGCGCTCGGTCGCGCAGTCGAGCTCGTTGTCGGCGTTGAACAGACCGCCGCCGTTGTTGATCATCATCACGACCATCGAGTGCGCGCCGATGTTGTTGCCGGCGCCCGCGCCGATGCCGTAGGCGAAGTAGCCCTTCGACGCGAGCGTCTTACCGGTCGCGAGGTACTCCTCCCACGTCGTCGGAACCGTGAGCCCCAACTCGTCGAACACCGACTTGCGGTACCACCAGATGCGCATGTCGATCATGTTCGGCACCGCGGCGAAGCCGTTCGCGGTTTTGAACGGGTCGACGACGCCGGGCAGGAAGTCGTCGTAGATGCCCTCGGTCTTGAAGGTGTCCAGCAGGTCGTCGGCGTACGCGATGGCACCCTGCTCGGCGTATTGGAAGGCCTGGAATCCACCACCGGTGGAGACGGCGGGACCGGTCTTCGAGGCGATGGCGGAGGAGAAGGTCTGAGTGAAGTTGTTCCACTGGATGACCTGGTACTCGGCTCCGAGCATCCCGCTCGCGGGCTTGTAGGCTTCGGCGATCTTCTGCGCGGCCGGGTTGTAGTCGGCGTTGCCCCAGGGCATGTCCCAGAACTTGATCGTGCCCGAGCTCGAGCCGCCGCCACCGCCCGAGCAGGCCGCGAGAGTGGCGACCGCCGCCGCGCCTCCGGCGAGTCCGAGGAAGCCGCGGCGCGAGAAGGCCGAGCTCTGGAAGATGTGCGTTTGCGTCATTGCAATTACTCCTTGGTTCGTCGGGGCGGAGCGCCCCGCTCATCGTTGAGGGAAGGGTGTTGCTGTGTCGGAAAGGTCAGTGTCGGAGAGGTCAGAGGGAGGCGGCGAGCGCCGCGTCGGAGGCGAATTCGTCGAGGTCGGCCGCGGTGCCGCCCGTGATGAGCAGATCGCGCAGGCGCCGCCAGGTGGCGCGGTGCGCGGTCTCGTATTCGGTCGGCAACAGGGTCGCGCCCTCCGCCGTGCTCACGGTCGTGCGCGCGGGTCGCGCGGCGGCCGGGGTGGGCAGCTCGATCTCGACGGCGCTCGTGGCGCCGATGAGTCGGAGGGCGGCGGAAGATGCGCGGGCGTCGCTGGCGACCGCGGTCAGCAGCGCCGCTCGGCCGTCGGCCAGGCGGCCGCGCACGGTGTAGCCGTGCGTGTCGCGCGTGACGACACGGGCCTCGACCACGGGTGACCCGCTCGCTCGAACGAGGGCGAGCTGGCCGAGGAGCGCAGCGTCGAGGTCGGCCGCGACCGGTACCGTCACGCGCGCCTCGAGGAGGGCGGCCTCGTCGAGTGCGGCGATCGCGGGCGTGGCCGCGGCGATGCCGGGATTGCCGGCGAAGGCACGGTCGAGCACAACGGGCCGGTCGCCGGCGGAGGCCGCCAACGCGTCGACATCGGCCGCGGTCGGCTCGATGACGAGGATCCCGCGGGCACCGGCCTCGAGGGCGGCGGCGGCGCGAGCAGGCCAGCCGGACTCGCCGCCGACGGCGACGATGTCGGCGGAGCCGGCGGAGGGCGCGAGCGAGACCGGAAGAGAGGCGACGACGGAGTCGATGGCGCCGGAGTGGCGGACGTCCGGCTCGGCGTGCACGGTCAGCGCGGTCATGCGTCCACCGCCAGCGAGGTGCGTATGAACGCGGCGGCCTTGTCGGCGATGTCCAGCGCGAAGCGGAGGTCGTCGATCAGCACGGAGGCCGCCAGCCGCGGCTTCGCTCCCCCGACGACGAGAGCGATCTCGCGCCACTCGCCCTCGTAGCCGTTGTGATCGGCGGGGGCGAAGCGGGTCTCGCTCGTCGCCGTGGCGACGGATCCGCTCGCGGATCCCGCCTGCACGTAGGACGGGGTGAACTCGACCTCGGCGATCGTGTCGTCGCCGAAAGCGGTCAGCCGCCAGTTCGGCGACCAGTTGCCGCTCATCACCGCGTGCAGCTCGACGTGCACCGCGCCGATGCGCAGCTCGATGAGGTAGCCGAACGGCTGCAGCAGCGACGCGTCCAGCACCTCGACCCCGTGCCAGTCGGCGCCGATCAGGCTGCGGATCAGGGGAAGGTCATGGATCGCGAGACCCATCACTCCACCGGTGATCATGTTGGCGAGCACCTCGGGATCGTTGCGGTCGGGAGCGGCCGGCGGCTCGGGACGCCCCTCGACCTCGGTCGCGAAGTCTTCGAAGCGCGGATTCGGCGGCAGCACGATCGAGGACTGGATCGTGTGCACGGATCCGCTCGGGACGTGGTCGGCGACGGCGAGCCATCCCGGGTCGTAGGCGTGCATCGCTCCGACCAGGATCGGCACGCCGGTCTCGGCGGAGACGGCCGCGATCTGCTCCGCCTCCTCGCCCGTCATGGCGAACGGCTTCTCGCAGAGGACGGCCTTCTTACCCGCTCGACAGGCGGCGATGACCTGCGCGGCGTGGAACGGGTGGGGCGAGCAGATCGCGACGACCTCGACGGCCGGATCGGCCAGCAGCTCGTCCAGGCTCGTCGTCCACGCGGCGCCGACACGAGCGGCGACCTGCTCGGCGACGACCGGGCTGATGTCCATGATCCGCGCGACCGTGAAGAGCTCCGTGAGACGGGCCAGCGTCGGCAGGTGGATCGCCTGGGTGACGGGGCCGGCGCCGAGGATCCCGACGCCGATCACGCGACGGATCCGGAGGGACGGGAGCTGGAACGGGGGTGCGGGGACCGCGATCGCGGAGCAGCCGCGAAGTATGTGGGCACAGCCGACATCGAACATCCTTCGTCGTTGAAAGAAGCGGGGAAACCGGGGAGCCTCGGGGTGAAAAGTTGCTCTCCGTTTACGTTTCGCCAAATGTAAACGCGGGGTAGCATTTGCGCAAGAGGCGTTATGAAATCGAATCCATCCGGTTCGTCCGACGCCGCCGCGCGCAGGCCGATGGGGGCCGAATCCTCCTCGGTGACGACCCGAGGAGGGGCGATGACGACGACCACCAATCCCCGCGGGCCGTATCGCACCGGTGTGCGGCGCAAGGCGCAGATCGTCGACGCGGCCTGGGCGATCTTCGCTCGACGCGGCTACGCGACCGCCTCCCTGCGTGAGATCGCGGATGCGGTCGGCGTCACGACGGCGGCGCTGCTGCGGCACTTCGACAGCAAAGAGGATCTGCTGATCGCGGTGTTGGACCGGTGGGATCAGGGCACGCACGATCTGGGCATCCGCACGTCGATGGGGCAGGCGCTGGACTACTTCCTGACCTTTCCGGCCCTGATGCGGTACCACGTCGAGCATCCCGGACTCATCGAACTCTTCTTGACGCTGTGCACCGAGGCGTCCGACCCCGAGCATCCGGCGCGGGACTGGGTCGCGGCGCGGTACGCGAGCATCGTGCGCGACGGGGTGCACCAGTTGCAGGAGGCCGGCCGTGCGGGGCTGACACGACCGATGCCGGCTCAGAATGCCGAGACGGAGGTGCGGGCGCTCTACGCGATGATGGACGGTCTCGAGTTGCAGTGGATGGCGGACGGCACGCTCGATCTGGTCAGCGAGTTCGAGCGGTCCTTCTCGATCACCTTGCAGCGTTGGGGCGTCGACGAGGAGATCTGGCGCACGGTGGATGACGGAACGCGCAGCATCCTCCCGCCTCTGGAGCGCTGACGATCGTGGTCGGTCACCTCTCCCGCCGCCCTGGCAGAATGGAGGCTCCGTCGACCGAGGGAGCGTCATGACATCGCTGCCCACTGCTCGTGGACCCTATGCGAACGGGATCCGGCGCAAGCAGCAGATCCTCGAGGCGGCGTCGACGGTCTTCGCCCGGCGCGGCTACGCGAACGCCTCGATGCGTGAGATCGCTCGCGCCGTCGGCGTGACGCCCGCGGCCCTCCTCCGGCATTTCACCGACAAGGAGCACCTGCTCATGGCGGTGCTGGAGGCGTGGGACGCGGCCGAATCGTCCGATCAGGGGGCGCCGGTCGGACTCGTCTATTTCGATCTCTTCCCGGGCCTGATGGACCGCCACCGCGAGCATCCCGGCATCATCGAGCTGTTCCTCACGCTGTGCACCGAGGCCTCCGACCCCGAGCATCCGGCACGCGACTGGGTCGCGGCCCGCTACGCCCGCATCGTCGGCGAAGCGACCGACGCCCTCCGCGCGGCCGTCCGCGACGGCGACGTGCGGCCGATGACGGATGCGGAGTGCCTGCTCGAGGCACGGCTGCTCTTCGCGGTGATGGACGGCCTCGAACTGCAGTGGATCGCCGACCCCGCCCTCGACCTCGGCGCCATGTTCCGCCCCGTCTTCGAGCTCACCCTCGCCCGCTGGCGCGGCGCCCCCTGACCGCGCCTTCTTGCGAGGGACCCCTCCTGTGCACGCGGGACCCGCCCGGAGGGGGTCCGACGCGCACAGGAGGGGTCCCTCGCAGGATGGGGGCGGCCGGCCGGACGCGGGCACGGCCGGGAGGCGGGTCAGGCGTGCTGGGCGAGGAAGGCGAGCGTGCGGGCCCAGGAGTCCTGCGCGGCGCCCGGGCGGTAGCTCTGCTCGTTCGACTCGTTGAAGAAGGCGTGGCCGGCGTCGGGATACACGACCGTGTCGGCGTCCGGCAGAGCCTCACGGATGCCGGGCAGCTGCGCGACGAGCGGCGCGTCTTCGGCGCCGTAGAAGGCGAGGACCGGGGTCTTCACGCCCGCGAGCTCCTCGGCGCTGAAGGTGTTGTGGCCGTAGAACGGCACGGCTGCGGCCAGACGCGGGTCCGCGACGGCGAGCGCCCAGGTCATGCTGCCGCCGTAGCAGAAGCCGGTGACCGAGACGCTGGTCACGTCGTCGCGCTCGAGCACCCGATCGACGAGCGCTCGAAGCTCCGCGATCGTCCGCTCGGTGAACTCGGGCGCGAAGACCGGCGCGAAGAAGGTGCGGAACTCCACCTGCTTCGTGAGCCGGCGGATCGGGTGGTCGTAGGCGTCGCGCTGCTGCTCCGTGAGCTCCTCGAGGATCCCGGAGCCGAGGAGCAGCTCGGGGCCGAATGCCCGGTAGCCCTCGGCGGCGTAGCGGTCGACGACCGAGCGGATGTGGCCGTCGAGCCCCCAGACCTCGTGGATCACGATGATCGCCGGTCCGGGCTCGCTCTCGCCCGACTCCGTTTCGGGAAGCGCCACGTGCATGGGCACCTCGAAACCGGCCAGGGTCCACGTCTCATCCGTCATGCTCGAAGCATAGGCGTGCTATCCGGGGTGCGGCCGTGAACATCCGGTGCCTGCGGTCGTAGGCTGCCGGCATGGGAGCCCTCGACGATCGTCTGCCGGTGCGGGTCGTGCACGCGTTCATGGATGCGTACCGACTGCAGGATGAGGCGCGCGCGAGCGCGCTGATGGCTGCGGACTTCGTCTTCACCAGTCCGAACGACGCGCACCTCGACAAGGCCGAGTACCTCGTCACCTGCTTCCCGACGGCCGACCACTTCGCTGCCCAGACGATCCTCGAGCTCGAGGACGTCGGCCGCGGCGTCTTCCTGCTCTACGAGTACACACTCGGCGGCGGCGAGACGTACCGCAACGCCGAGTTCATCACCGTGCAGGACGGGCTCGTGCGCGAGGTGCAGGTGTTCTTCGGCGGCCGGTACTGAATCCACCCGACACGTTGGTCCCACCCGACGCATTGGTCCGACCCGACACGTTGGTCCGACCCGACACGAGGCACCGCGCCGGCACGCGCGCCTACTCGTAGCGCAGGGCGTCGATCGGGTTCTGGCGCGATGCGCGCGAGGCGGGCAGCGTTCCCGCGAGGAACGCGATGCCCATCACGATCAGCAGGATGACCAGGATCGAGCCCGGCTCGAAGGTCATGATCTGCAATCCCGGCAGCGTCGAGAGCACCCCGTCGGCCAGGACGCTACTGACGATCGTGCCCAGGCCCGCCGCGACGGCCGCGCCGATCGCGCTGCCGAGGAAGCCGATGAAGACGGCCTCGAGCGAGAACAGCGAGAAGATCCTGCCGCCGCCGAGCCCCATCGCCTTCATCAGGCCGATCTCGCGGGTGCGCTCCTGCACACTCATCAGCAGCGTGTTGATGATGCCGAAGCTCGCGGCAAGCAGCGCGATCACGGCGAAGGCGTTGAGCACGCCGACGATGCCGCTCACCACCGTCTGGAACGTGCCGAGCTGGTCGGCGACGGTCTGACCGCTGTAGCCCGCATCCGCCAGCTCGCCCTTGATGGTGTCGATCTCGGCGGCGGATGCGGTGCCGATCTGAGCGGTCGCGGAACGGTAGCTGGCGGCGAGCGTCGCTGGCCGGCCCGTGTCCTGCGCGGTGACCAGCGCATCCGACAACGCCTGGTTCACGCTGGCGCCCGTGGCGAGCAGGGTGGTGTTCTGCACGCCCGCGACGGTGGCGGTCACGGTGTGCTCCGCCCCGAGGTAGTCGGCGATGCCGATCGTCAGCGTCTGACCGACGGCGGCGGAGGGGTCCGCGAAGCCCAGGCTGTCGACGTAGGAGTCGGGCAGCAGGATCTGCGGATCGGCCGCGTCGGAGAGCTGCGCTCCCGCGGCGAGGTCGGCCTTCGAGAAGCCGGCGAAGGCGTTGAGCGAGAGCACGAACTGCTTGCTGCCCTCCGCCTGGATGTACTGCGGGCTGATCCGAGCCGACGCCTCGACGCTCTCGACACCGGGCAGGGCCTCGATCGTGGCGATGTCCGCATCCGTCAGCGCCGAGACCGTGGCCCCGGGGGCTCCGCCTCCGTTCGGGCCGCCGACGGCGGTGGTCGTGGCGGAGGAGGCATCGTATTCGGCTGGTCCGCCATCGGTCGACGTCGCGGTGCTGGCCTTGGTCACCGTGATCATGCCGCTCTCACCGACGGCCGCCACCTGGGTGTCGATGTAGTTCGAGACGCCCGCGCCGATCGCGCTGGTGATGGTGAGGGTGAACGCGCCGATGAAGATCGCCAGCACGGTGAGCGTGGTGCGCAGCCTGCTGCGGAACGTGTTCGCGACCGCACTGCGGACGATGTCGACGGCCCGCATGGTGGTGGCGCTCACGCGGTCACCACCGCGTGGCGGCCGGCGCGTACATCCTCGAGCCCGTCGCGGACGTGCAGCTCACGGTCGCAGCGCGCCGCGAGATCGGGATCGTGGGTGACCACGACGAGAGTGATCCCGTGCTCGCGCTGGAGGCCGAAGAGGATGTCTTCGACGACCCGGCCCGTGGTGGTGTCGAGGTTGCCCGTCGGCTCGTCCGCGAAGATCACCGATGGATCGTTCACGAGGGCACGCGCGATCACCGCGCGCTGCTTCTGACCCCCGCTGAGGGCCGTGGCGGTGTTCTTCGCCTTGTCGGCCAGCTGCAACTGCTCCAGCGCCGCCATCCCCCGCTTTCGGCGCTCGCGCGCCGGCACACCCGCGATCATCAGCGGCAGGGTGACGTTCTCGAGCACGCTCGCGTTCGGGGTGAGGAAGAACTGCTGGAACACGAAGCCGAAGGTCGCGTTGCGGGTGCGGTTCAGCTCGGTCGCGCGCAGGGTGGCGGTGTCGCGGCCGTGCAGTTCGATGGTGCCGGTCGAGGGCTCGTCCAGCAGCGCCAGCAGATGCATCAGCGTCGACTTGCCGGATCCGCTCTTGCCGACGATCGCCAGCGACTCCCCCGCTCCGATCTCGAACGAGACGCCCTTGAGGGCGTCCAAGCGGTTGCTGCCGCGGCCGTACGTCTTGGTGACGTCGCGGGCGGCCAGAACGGGTGCGGGCACGATTGCTCCTCGGGTTTGGGGACGCTTCCAGACTGGTCGACGCGGGCCGTGGGGTCGTCGGCCAGGCGGATGGTTCGGCCCTACTCCCGGGGAAGTACGGGAGTCAGGGCACGAAGACGAGCCGGTCGGTGGACGCCCACTGCGTCGCCACCTCCGCGAGCGGCACTGCGCGCACGTCGAGGCGGATGCCTCCGGATGCGGCGAGCGCCAGGATCTTCGGCACCTCCGCGAGCAGCAGCCTGGGTTCGATCGATCCCGCTCCGCTGCCGAAGACGGTGACGTTGGAGGAGCGCAGCAGCGCCGCGTCCAGCCCCACCCGTGCACCCGCGAGGGCTCCGATCTGCACGTAGCTGGTGCGCGCGGCGGTATGGCTCAAGCCGTTGCGACGCAGCGCCTCCAGCGCCGCCTCCGCCACCGGGCCCCAGAGGTAGTCGAGCACCACGTCGATCCCCTCCGGCGCGGCCGCGCGGATTCTCGCGGTCAGCTGTTCGTCGACGGTCACGCTCACGACGCGCGGGTCGTCGGCGAGGCCCGTCAGCACTTCGGCGTTGCGGCCGGCGGCGATCACCCGGCCGGCACCCAGGTGCAACGCGATCTGCACGGCGAGCGAGCCGGAGGCACCGGTCGCGCCGAGCACCAACACCGTCTGACCCGGCCGCAGCTGCGCACGGCCGGCGAGCGGAAGCCACGACGACATCGCCGGATTCACGATGCCGGCCGCGGTCGCGCTGTCGAGTTCGGCGGGCACCGGTACGGCGAATCCCTCGGGCACGACCGTGCGCTCGGCGAGCGTGCCGAACGGATCCGGCGATCCCCCCGTGTAGACCCGGGTACCGTCGGCGAGCTCGCCGACGCCGTCGACGCCCGGCACGAACGGCAACTCGTCGCCCGAGCCGTAGTGGGCCCCGGCCGCCAGGGAGCGGACGATCCGGTGCACCCCCGCCGCCAGCATCCGCACCGGCACGAAGCCGGCCGGCGCCTCCGGTTCGCGGAAGTCGGCGTAGCTCGGGCTGTGGGAGAAATCTGTGACAACGGCGGCCTTCATGGCGGCTCCAATCATTTGAACATCGTTCAAAGTGAACGCACGGCTACACTGGCTGAACGTCGTTCAAAAGTCAAGGAGGGTGCATGGCGAAGCTGAGTCGGGCCGCTATCGTCGACGCCGCGTTCGAGCTGCTGGCCGAGGGAGGTACGGCCGCGATCACCGCGCGCGCCCTCGCGGAGCGCCTCGGCGTCCGCGCCGGAGCGCTGTACTACCACGTGCCCGACATGGCGGCTCTGAGCGACGAGATGGCGACCGCGATCATGCGCGAGCTGGTCGTCGGCGAGACGACCGAGACCGACTGGCAGGTGTTCCTGCGCGACACGGCCGACCGCATCCGCTCGGTACTGCTGCGCTACCGAGACGGAGCGAAGCTGTTCTCGGGCACGTATCTCACCGACGACGACGCGATCGGCTCGATGGAGGTGCCGCTGCGGGTGCTGACGCGCGCGGGCTTCCCGGTGACGGACGCGCTCCGGGCGTTCCAGACGCTGTACGCCTTCGTGATCGGCCACGTCATCGAGGAGCAGCATCGCGCGGCGACGCCGGAACGCTATGCGGCCGCTCTGCGGCACCGACGCATCGACGTCGCGCGCTTCCCGCTCACGGACGCGGCGAACGACGCGTTCCTGAGCCCGCCCGACGAGGCGTTCGCGTGGGCGGTCGACACGATCGTCGCCGGAATCGCGGCACGACGGCCGGCGGTGCCGGAAGGGTGACCCACCGCCTCCTGATCGTGCACGGCTTCACGGCCGGCATCGACTCGCACTGGTTCCCGTGGCTCGCCGGCGAGGCACGCGCCGGCGGATACGCGGTGCACCGTGTGCACCTGCCCGATTCGAGCGCTCCGGATCCGGCAGCCTGGCATTCGGCGACGACGGCGGCATTCGGCGAGATCGACGAGGAGACGGTCGTGGTCGCGCACAGTCTCGGCTGCCTCACCAGCATCCGCGCCCTCGCCGCGCTGCCCGGTCGCCTCGGCGCGGCGGTCTTCGTCTCGGGCTTCGCCGACAAGCTGCCGCCTCTGCCGCAGCTGGACGCGTTCATCGGCGACGGCGCGGATCTGGCCGCCGTCACCGACCGGATCGACCGCGTGCAGGTGATCCGCTCGGACGACGACGGCTACGTTCCGATCGAGCTGACGGATGCGTTCGCCGCGCGCCTCGGCGCACCGGTCACCGTGGTTCCGGGCGGCGGTCACTTCTTGGCGTCGCAGGGCTTCACGACACTGCCGGCGGTGCTCGCGCACCTGTGAGCCCGGAGACGGGGCCGACCTGACGGCCGACCCCTCACCGGGGCGTCTACGCGTTCCCGAAGAGGTTCGCGTCCGCCTGCCTGAGCACCTTCGCGGCGACCTCGATGCCCTCGATGCGGCCGAGCTCGACGTCCTCGTGCTCGATGTTGACGAGCATGTCGGGATCGACTGCGTGCAGTGCACGGAGGAACTCGGTCCAGTACGCGGTGTCGTGCCCCTTGCCGAGCGCGACGAAGTCCCACGCGGCGGGCTTGGGCCACTCGTTCGCCCACTCGTCGCCACCGAGGTTCGTGCGGTCCTCATCCGGCCCGAGGCGGCGGAACGAGTTGTCGAGCACGCCGTTGAGCGATGCGGTGGCCGGGTTGATACGGACATCTTTCGCGGCGGCGTGGAAGATCAGCGGGCCCAGTTCGCGGATGACCGCGACCGGGTCCATCTGCTGCCAGAAGAGGTGCGAGGCGTCGAGTTCGACGCCCACGTTCGTAGCGCCGGTCAGCTCGATGAGCTTGCGCACGTCCGCCGTGTTGAACACGATGTTCTGCGGGTGCAACTCCAGCGCCACCTTCACGTCGCTGTCGACCGCGAGCTGATCGATCTCGCTCCAGAAGGCGGCGGCGATGCTCCACTGGTAGTCGAGCACCTCGAGAGCCGCGGAGTTCCACGCGTTGACGACCCAGTTCACGCGAGTCGCGCCGGGCTCACCCCCGGGCAGGCCCGACATCGTCACGACGCGCTTCTGGCCGAGGCGGCCGGCGAGACGGATGGAGCGACGGATGTCCTCCGCGTGCTTGTCGCCGATCGCGCGAGTGGGATGCAGCGGATTGCCGTTGCAGTTCAGCCCCGCGATCTCGACGCCGGTGCCATCGAAGATTCCGAGGAAGTCGTCTCGGGCCGCATCCGACACCAGGATGTCGTCGAAGGTGGGGATGTGAACGGCCGGCAGGAAGCCGCCCGAATTGAGTTCGATACCGGTCAGACCGAGATCGGCGATGACCTTCAGCGCGTCCGGCAGCGGCCGGTCGTGCAGGATCGCGTTGTACAGACCGAGCTTCACGCGTTCACCGAGACCTTCTGCGCCGGCACGGCTACGGTCGCGCCGCCGGCGAGCGCCGACTCCGTGACCGCGCCGAGCAGTTCCATGTTGTGCACGCCCTCGTCGAACGTGGCGCAGCGCGGCAGCGAGTCGGCTTCGGGGATCCCCGCGACCTCCTCGAGGAACGCGCGCGCCTGGTAGACGAAGCCGTCGTTCTGGCCGAAACCGACGCTCGCGGCATCCATCGCGAGGCCGTTGCGGAGGTAAGGGTGCTCGGGTCCGAGGATGATCCGGCGATAGCCGCGCTGAGCCGTCGGCCCCTCATCGAGGAACAGCCCGATCTCGGATGGACGGCGGAAGTCGTACGTCGCGGCACCGTTCTCGCAGAACACCTCGAAGGTCAGAGTGTTCGCGTGCCCGGGGGCCACGCGCGAGACCTCGAAGGCACCGACGCCCTGGGCGAACGTCGCCGAGAATGCGGCGTAGTCGTCGTTCTCGACGGTGACGAGCTCGTCCGACACGGCGACCTGTCCTCGACCCGAGATCGCGCCGAGCGGCTTGGGGCGCTCGGCGATCACCGTCGAGAGGCGACCTCCGCTGACGGATTCGACGTCACCGGCGAGGAATTCGGCGATGTACGAGAGGTGGCTGCCGACATCCGCCAGCGCACCCGATCCGGGGCCGCCGGCGAAGCGCCAGCTGATCGGGATCCGCGGGTCGGCGGCGTAGTCGGTCCAGTAGCGTCCGCTGAAGTGGCGCATCCTGCCGAGCGTGCCACCGCGGATGAGGTCGCGGATGTAGGCCACGCCGGGATTGCGACGGTAGGTGAAACCGATGCGTCCGATGCCGGACGCCGCGCGCTCGGCCTCGGCCATCGCCCGCGCATCCTCGATCGTGTCCGAGAGTGGCTTCTCGCAGAGCACGTGCTTGCCTGCGGCCAGCAGTCCCTCGACCGCCTCGCGGTGCAGGGAGTTGGCGATGACGATGCTGACGACGTCGATGTCGTCGGCTTCGGCGATGGCCTGCCACGACGTGTCGTTGCGCTCATAGCCGAAGCGCTTCGCCGCGGCGCTGCCGAACCCGGCGTCGACGTCGCCGATGGAGACGAGCCGGATGGGCGGAAGCGTGGGTTCGTACACGGCGGACGCGGTGCGATACGCCGCGGCGTGCGCCTTACCCGCCATTCCGGCGCCGATGACGGCGACGCCGAGGGACTCTGGCATGTTCTCTCCTTTGAAGGGCCACGGGTGTTCTCCTGAAAGTCCAGGAGAATGGAGCGCTCCAATCAGGAGTGCCGCGCTCGACAGTACGCCATCTCATATGTCCTGTCAAAGGAACTTTCTGCGTGATTGCGGGCATAGTGTTCACCGAGCGGACGGAGGCACGATGGTCACGAGCGGATCCCCCACGATCTACGACGTCGCGGCGCGCGCCGGCGTCTCGAAGTCGCTCGTCTCGCTCGTGCTGACCGGCTCGCCGCGCGTGAGCGAGAAGCGCCGGGCCGCCGTGCTGCAGGCCATCGACGAACTCGACTACCGGCCCAGCCGCGCCGCCGCGCACCTGGCCGGCAATCGCACCCGCAGCATCGGCGTCGTCATCGACGACTACCGCAACCTCTGGTTCGTCGAACTTCTGCGCGGGATGCAGGAGCAGCTCGACGCGGCCGGCTACCAACTCAGCGTCGCCGACCGGCATCTCGGCCCGCATCCGGTCGACGCCTTCCTCTCGATGCGTGTGGACGGCCTGGTGATCGCTGCGGAACCGGACGAGTCCATGCGCTCCCTCCCGGTGCCGACCGTCGTGGCCGGGAGCCGCGACGGTACGGTCGCAGGAGCGGATCGCGTCGCCAACGACGACGCGCACGGCGCCGGGCTCGCGGCCGCGCACCTGATCGGACTCGGGCACACGGCGGTCGGCCACCTCACCGGGGCGGGCGGGGCGGCAGCGCTGCGTCGTCGCGGGTTCGAGCAGCGGATGCGCGAGGCGGGCCTGACCGTGCCGGTCTACGGCGACGGCAGCGCGACGACCGAAGAAGACGGTTACGCGGCCGCCCGCGCGCTGCTCGCCGCGCATCCGCAGACGACTGCGCTCTTCGCCGCCAACGACACGATGGCACTCGGCGCCTTCGCCGCGATCGCGGAACGCGGGCTCAGCGTTCCGCGCGACGTCTCCGTGATCGGTTACGACGATTCACCGCTCGCCCACTCGCGCTACCTCGCCATCACCACCATCGACGGGCGCAACGCGGAGGTGGGCCGCGCCGTGGCCCGGGAGATGCTGGCCCGACTGAACGAGCCCGATCGCGAGCCGACGAGCACGCTGATCCAACCCGGGCTGGTGCTGCGATCCTCCACAGCGCCGCCGCGCTGACCTCGCATCAGCTCAGCGCGTCGACACCCGCCTGGGCGACGTCCCGGTCGTCCTCCACGGTGCTGCCGCTCACGCCGATCGCGCCGACGATCTCGCCGTCGACGCGCAGCGGGATCCCGCCGGGGAAGCTGATCAGCCCTCCGTTGGAGACCTCGATCTGGTAGAGCGACCCGCCCGGCTGCGAGAGGGTGCCGATCGCGCCCGACTCCATGTCGAAGAACCTCGCGGTGCGCGCCTTGCGGATCGCGATGTCGATGCTGCCCAGCCAGGCGCCGTCCATCCGCTCGAACGCCTTCAGGTTGCCGCCCGCATCGACCACCGCGATGTTCATCAGAGTGCCGTTTCCGGCCGCGGCCTCGCTCGCCGCCGCAACGACGGCGCGTGCCTGGTCGAGGGTGATGTCAGTCATGTCCTGCTCCGCTCCGCCACCTCGCCGATGAGGGGCACGACGTCATTCTGTCGCGACTGGACGCGAAGAGACAGGGGCCGATGCGGATCCGCTCGCCGGCGCGGAGCGGTCGCTATTTCCGCTTCGGCTTGCGGGGCTGGTACCGCTGGGCGACCGGCTTGCTCGGCGCCGCCGGGCGTTTCGCGCGGTCGGCGGCGCGCTTGGCGGCGACCTTCTTGGCCTTGGCCGCCTTCTGCACGGCCTTCGCCTCCGCCGCTTCGGCCTCGAGATCGCGGCCTCGCGTGCTGTTCGCACTGCGACCGCGCACCACGCCGATGAAGTCCTCGACGTCATCCGTCTTGGCCGCCGTGACCCAGGCGAGTGAGATCCTCGTCTCGGCGACGCCCGTCAGTGCGACGGTCCTCGTGTCCTTCCGGCCGTGCACCCGCGCGAGCGACTGCGGCAGGATCAGGATGCCGACCCCCGCCGCGACCTGCTCGGCCGCGTCGTCGAGGTCGCGCATCCGGGGCAGCGCCCGCCGCGATCCGTCCGCGAGCTCCGCGGCGACGGCGGCCCACTCCGGGACGGCGCTCGGGTCCTGCAGCAGGTGCTCCTGCGCCAGATCGGCCACATCGACTCCGGCCGCCTCGGCCAGAGCGTGGTCGCGGGCCACGACGACGACCGGCTGCTCGTCGTACAGGGCGATCGCGCTGAGGTGCTCGTCCGTCAGCGGCCCGCGGATGAACGCGACGTCGGCGGATCCCTCGAGCAGCGACCGCTCCTGCTCCGCCTCCGCGATCGGAGTGACGGCGAGCGGCAACTCGGGGCGGCGTTGCGCCCACACCCGCGTCCACGTGGTGGGCGTGACCCCGGGCACCAGCGCGAGGCGGAACGTGGGCCGCGACTGCGCCGTGTCGGCCGGCTCGATCGGATCCGGCTCGGTCTGCTCGCTCATCCCCTCAGGGTAGGCCTTCCCCCGCGGTGGCCGTCTCGCGGGGCGCTGCCGGGGGCCGAACCGCACTACTCTTACGGGGTGACCAAGGCGACCCAGACCATGAAGGCCGCGACGGCGGCGAAGAAGCTCGAGATCTATCTCCCCGCGGCTCCAGCCGAGTTCCAGGAGGCGGCGGTCACCCGCGACGAGTACAACGAGCTCGTCGCCAACCCGCCCGCCTGGCTCACCGAGCTGCGTGCGAACGGACCGCACCCGCGCTCCGTCGTCGCGTCGCGCCTGAACGTGTCGATCTCGGGCCTCTCCCGCGGCGGCATCGACGAGGCCCTGACGACCGAGCAGATCGACGCGCTGCTGGAGGAGCTGCCCGAATGGCTGCGTCAGGAGCGCAACCGCTACGCCGAGGTGCGCCGCGACCAGGCCCGCCTGAAGGCCGAGAAGAAGGCCAAGCAGGCCCTCTGACCGCCCCGCGCTGTCGTTTCGCCGCGCGCTGCAGGCATGCCACCCGCGCGCGGCGAAAACGACAGCGCGCCGGACTACTGGTTACTGAACGCCGCGTCGAAGGACTGCTCGGGCAGCCGCCACAACAGCGAGCGGATGTAGTCCACGGCCTCCCGCGCGCCGTGCAGGCGGTCCGTGCCCGCGTCCTCCCACTCGATGGAGATGGGGCCGGTGTAGCCGATCGATTCCAGCGCGCGGAAGGAGTCCTCCCAGGGCACGTCGCCGTGACCGGTCGAGACGAAGTCCCAGCCGCGGCGAGGGTCACCCCACGGCAGGTGCGAGCCGAGCACGCCCGCGCGGCCGTTCTGCGGTCGCATCCGCGTGTCCTTGCAGTCGACGTGGTAGATCCGGTCCTTGAAGTCCCAGATGAAGCCGACCGGATCGATGTTCTGCCACATCATGTGCGACGGGTCCCAGTTGAAGCCGAACGCCTTCCGGTGCTCGATCGCCACCAACGAGCGCACCGACGACCAGTAGTCGTACGCGATCTCACTCGGATGCACCTCGTGGGCGAACACCACGCCCTCCGCGTCGAAGACGTCGAGGATGGGGTTCCAGCGCATCGCGAAATCCTCGTACCCGGCCTCGATCACCGCTGCGGGCACGGGCGGGAACTGCGCCACGTACGGCCAGATCTTCGATCCCGTGAAGCCGACCACGACATCGACACCGAGCTTGCGGGCCACACGCGCCGAGCGCTTCATATCGTCCGCCGCACGGCGACGCACGCCCTCCTCGTCGCCGTCGCCCCAGACGTAGTCGCGCAGGATCGCCTGATGCCGGAAATCGATCGGGTCATCACACACCGCCTGGCCACCCAGGTGGTTCGAGATCGCGAACACCTCCAGCCCGTACGAGTCGAGCAGCTCCAACTTGCCGCGCACGTACGCGTCGTCCTCATCGGCCCGCTTGAGATCGAGGTGGTCACCGGACGCGGCGATCTCGAGCCCGTCGTAACCGGCCTCGGCAGCGAACCGTGCGACCTCCTCGAACGGCAGATCGGCCCATTGACCGGTGAACAGCGTCACCGGATGCGTGGCGGCATAGCTCGTGTCGCTCATGCAGAGACCTCGCTCGTCGCCGGCACGTCGACCCACGCCTTGCTCTCGGCCGCGTCGAGCACCGCACGGGTGATCGTGGCCGCGCGGAGTCCGTCGGCGAACACGGGCACGCCGTCGGGTGGCGAACCCACCACTGCGGCGTAGGTGTCGCGTGCGAAGGCGTTGAAGGCATCCTGGTAGCCCATCGGATGCCCGCTCGGCACGATCGACAGGCGCGATGCATCAGGGGTGAGGATGCCCGCATCACGCGGGATCGTCACCGCGCTGTCGCGGCGACCGATCCACAGCGTCTCGGGGTTCTCCTGCTCGAAGCGCACGCTCTCATCGACTCCCGAGAGCTCGAGCACGAGTTCGTTGCGATGCCCCGCTGCGACCTGGGAGACGAGCAATGTACCGATCGCACCGCCCGCGAGCCTCACGATCGCGCCGACCAGGTCCTCCGTGTGGACCGGTCTTCCGCCGCGCTCGGGGTAGATCGTCGAGGTCAGGGCCGTCAGCGAGACGATGCGCTCGCCGGCGATGAACTCGAGCAGGTCGACGAGGTGCGACCCGACGTCACCGAAGGCGCGCGAGGCACCGCCTGCCGCCGAGTCGACGCGCCAGTTGTCGTCGTCGGCCCCGAGCATCCAATCCTGCAAGTAGGTGCCGCGCACCTGCACCAGTCGGCCGGTGTCTCCGCGGGCCACCCGAGCGCGCGCCTCACGCACCATCGGGTGGAAGCGGTAAGCGAACGGCACGGTGTTCACCACACCCGCACGCCGAGCCGCCTCGACGAGTTCCGTCGCCTCGTCGACGGTGCCGGCGAGCGGCTTCTCGCACACCACGTGTTTACCCGCCGCAATCGCGGCCAGAGCGAGCGCGGCATGCGTCGCGTTGGGGGTGCAGACGTGAACCACATCGATGGACGGGTCACCGATCAGCTCCTCGGCGGAGACGTAGCCGCGCTCGAAGCCCAGTGAAGCCGCCGCAGCAGCGCTCTTCTCGGGTGTGGACGAGGCGATGCCGGCGAGCACCGCTCCCGCACTGCGGGCCGCTCGGCTATGCACCGTGGCCATGAATCCGCCGCCGAGCACGCCGATGCGCAGGCCACTGACCGCCGTGCCGCGCACGCCGTCTTCGATGCTGCCCATCAGACGACCCGGTGGGCGACGACGGACGGCTGCGGATGCTCCGGCCTCACCGCGACGGCGCGGCGGCGGATCGGAACGGAATGCGGGAATCGGGGCGTGGCCACCTGAGGCTCCTCATCGAGTCGAACGGACAGTGCCGCCCCGCGGATCGGGGCTGCCTGTACGTTACGGACACTTCTGCACTTTTACAAGCAAAACTCTGCACGATTCACAAAAAAGGTATGGCGGAGTCGGGCGGAAGCGACGGCTGTGGTTGACTCGTGGCCATGCCGCACGCACGCCGGGTCACCCAGACGACCGGTGACCTGCTGCGATTGCTCAGCGACGGGCGGCCCCGAAGTCGCGGTCTGCTGGTCGAGGAAACGGGCCTGCCGCGCTCCGCGGTCTCGGCCCGTTTGGACGAACTGACCGCCGCGGGCTGGCTCGTGCGCTCGGAGGACCTCCCCTCCTCCGGAGGCCGACCCGCCTCCCGGATCGCCTTCAATTCGAGCTCACGCGGTATCGCGGCCATCGACCTCGGCGCATCCCACGCCACGATCGCCATCACCGACCTCGACGGCGACGTGCTTGCGGAGCGTCGCGAGAGCATCCGCATCGCCGACGGCCCGGAAGCCGTGCTGGGACACGCCCTCGATGTGGTCGACGAGCTCGGCGCCGGCCTGCACGACGTCCGCGTCGCCGGGGTCGGTATCGGGGTGCCCGGCCCGGTCGAGCACGCGAGCGGACGCCCGGTGAAGCCTCCGATCATGCCCGGTTGGGACCGCTTCGACATCCCGGCCTTCCTCCGCGACCGCATCCCGGTGCCGGCACTGGTCGACAACGACGTGAACCTGCTGGCCCTCGGCGAACACGCGCGACGCTATCCGGAGATCGATGATCTGATCTTCGTCAAGGTCTCGACCGGCATCGGCGCCGGCATCATCAGCGGCGGATCCCTGCAGCGCGGCGCTCTCGGCGCCGCCGGGGATCTCGGTCACGTGCAGGTGCCAAGTGAACACGGTGAGGCCGATCTGGAGTCGATCGCGAGCGGAGCGGCGATCGCGGCGCGACTGGGAGCCGCGAGCACCTCCGCCTTCGTCGCCCGGCTGCGCACCGGTGACGGCGACGCGGTCGCGGCGACGCGAGCCGCCGGGCGCGACATCGGCGAAGTGCTGGCGACCTGTGTGAACCTGCTCAATCCCTCCGTGATCGTCATCGGCGGCAGCATCGCGGAGGCCGGGCAGGAGGTGCTCGCCGGGGTGCGCGAGGTCGTCTACCGCCGCTCACTCCCCCTGGCCACGCAGGCGCTCGACATCGTGCAGGCGTCGGGCGACCCGGCCGGCGGCGTACGCGGAGCGGCCCTGATGGTGCGCCGGCACCTCTTCGCGCCGGGCAACATCGACGTCCTGCTCGCCGGCGCCTGACGGAAATGCAGGAGATCGGCCGGCCGAGGCCGCCTCGTCCGCGCGTCGCCGTCGGCACTTCCTGCAATCTCCTGCATTTCCCGGCAGCCGGCATTTCCCGGCAGCGGCGGCGCCGGACACACCCGCGCACGAGCGGATGATGTCGGCGGAGGAGTGCAGAATGGATCGGTGGTCGGTCAGCAGCTCTCGTTCTCCTGGGATTCGCTGCCCACCTTCGTGGACGCCGAGCCGCCGCACCTGAAACGCGTCGTCGCCGATTCCACTGATCGCGTCGCCTGGCTGCGTGCGCGCGCTCGCGGCATCACCGCCACCGACGTCGCCAAACTCTCCACCCCCGCATCCGTCGAGAAGGCGGCCCAGGAGAAGCTCTACGGCACCGGCTTCGGCGGGAACGCCTTCACCGAGCACGGCCGGGCGCGCGAGCCCGAGATCGCCTCGTGGGTGCGGCGCGAGTTCGCGATCGAACCCAGCAGCACACTGTTCCACGCCGAGATCGAACGGCGCCATCTCGCCACGCCCGACGGTCTCGCCGTGCGCGACGACGGCCGACTCGAGCTCTGCGAGATCAAGACCACCACGAAGGCCTGGCGGAGCGTCCCGCGCAGCTACCTGCGGCAGATCTTCTGGCAGCAATACGTTCTCGGCGCCGAACGCACTCTGCTGGTCTGGGAGCAGCACACCGACTTCGTGCCGATCGACCCCGAACCGCTCTACCGCTGGATCGACCGCGACGAGAGGGAGATCGCCGCCCTGTTGCGCCTCGCCGGAGCACTGATGGCGACCCTGCACCGCGAGACCCGCGCCCGATGACGGTCCTGCTCCTGCACGGTCTGGGCAGCGATCGCTCCGGCCCGCTCGGCCTCTTCCGCGCCCTGTTCCCCGCCGATGCGGAGATCCTCGCGCCGGACCTCCGTGCGCACGGGGCGTCGACCGAGATCGGCGTGCCCGACGATTTCACCCTCGATGCGCTCGCGGACGAGGTCACGGAGTTCCTTATCCGCGCCGGCTCGGCGCATAAGCCGCTGACCGTGCTCGGGATCTCACTCGGTGCGGCGATAGCGCTGCGGCTGACGATCCGCGGCGTGCTGCCGATCGATCGCGCAGCGTTCGTGCGGCCGTCGTTCACCACGCAGGCACTTCCGGCGAATCTCGCGGTCTTCCCCGTCATCGCGCAGCTGCTGCACGATCACGGCGTCGCCCGCGGCGAGCGGATGTTCCGCGCTTCCGGTCCGTTCCACGACGTCCACGCGCAATCGCCCGTCGCCGCGGAGGCGTTGGCGCAGCAGTTCCGCGCTCCCCTCGCCCTCGAGCGGGCGATCCGACTCGTCGAGGTACCGCGCAACGCCGCTTACACCGACGACGCCGAACTCGCCGCTGTGACGGCGCGGACGATCGTGATCGGTGCGGAGGGTGACCCCGTGCATCCGCTGGCCGTCGCCGACCAGTGGGCTAAGGCTCTTCCGGGCGCAGCATCGGCGCGGGTGCCGGCGCGCGACCTGGGTCTCGTCCGGCAGCATGAGGCGACCCGCGCTGCACTGTCGACCTGGCTGGCGCAGTGATCGGCTCGTCGACACCCGAGAGTGAGAGGCCGTAGGCCGCGAGCCACAGGATCGCGATGCCCGTCGCCACGAACTCGAGCGTGCCGCCGACGCCCATCGACATCCGCAGCAGCGAGAGGATCGCGCCGGCCCCCGCGATCACCGCGACGAGCACGCCCGCCGCCAGCGAGAGTCGGGCGACCCGCGGCTGCGCCTCGGCGGTAGCGACCTGCAGCATCGCCACGCAGGCGGCGGCGAAACCGATCACGGCGGCGCTGGTGTGCAGCAGGTCCTGCCAAGTGAAGCTCGCTCCGACCGGCAGCGGGCAGCCGGCGGTGCAGGTGACCTGCGACGAGAAAGCGAAGCAGAGGCTGGCGACGAGGATCGACGTCGACGGCAGCCACCGCGACAGCAGACGCAGACGGGAGCGCACCGCTCGGCTCGCGACGGCGACCATCGCCCCTCCCGCAGCCACGAGCAGCAACGCCGCCGAGAAGGCCGTCGACGTCGGCATCCCGGCCGCGCCCATCTCGCTGACGTAGACCGCCTGCCGCAGGGTCGACCGCGCTACCAGCAGCACGACGAGCCCCGCCAGAACGATCACCGCACCGCTTCGGAGGAGGATCCGTCGGCGGAGGATCGGCGTCGCGAGACGGGGTGGCGGCGACGTCGGAGGCACAACACCCATCGTGCCAGAACCAGCGAGACCGGGGACGCGCACGTGGGCGTAATGCGGGGAGCGCAATCTTCTCGGTGCGGTGACCTTTCCGTAACAGCGCCGACTCATTGGCTGGGTTGGATGGTGAATGCGTTCAGGCGCACGCGTTTCTACGAACACCATGGGGGATCCGATGCAGCCTGCTGGAGCACGGGAAGGGCAATGATGCACAACAGCGCGCTCGGACACGGACTGATCGTGGGGAACATCCCGGAGAGGATCGAGGTGCCGGAGACGATGACGGCGGCAGTGATCCAGTCGCCCGGCGACCCCTCCGTGCTGCACCTCGCGACGGTCGCGACGCCCGGCAGCATCAACGCCGAATTCACGGTCAAGGTCGTTGCGGCCGGCGTGAATCCGCTTGACGCCAAAACGCGCGCCGGTCGCGGCGTGGCATCTCAGATCGGCAGCTACCCGGCCGTGCTGGGCCATGACTTCTCGGGCGTCGTGGTGACTTCGCCGTATGAAGGACACGCGATCCGCCCCGGCGACGAGGTCTACGGTTTCGTGATGGTGCCGCGGATGTCGGGCTCCTACGCCGAGTACGTCACCGTGCCGAGCATCTCCCTCGCCCGCAAGCCCAGCACGCTCTCGCACATCGAAGCGGCTGGGGTGCCTCTGGCCGCTCTGACCGCCTGGGGCATGGTCGTGGAGGTGGCGAAGGCGCACGAAGGGCAGCGGATCCTCATCCACGCCGGTTCCGGCGGTGTCGGTCACTTCGCGGTGCAGTTCGCGGCGTACTTCGGCGCTCGCGTCGCAGCGACCGGCTCGCCACGCAATCTGCAGTGGCTGCGCGAGCTCGGCGCCACGACCGTGGTCGACCACACGAGCGAACGGTTCGAGGACGTTGTCGGCGAGGTCGACGTCGTCATCGACCTGGTCGGGAACGTGCACGACGACACCGGCAGTCGCTCCCTCTCGGTGCTGCGACCCGGCGGTCTGATCGTGAACGCGCCGACCGGGAGCTGGCCGACCTTCTTCGAAGAGGCCGCGGCTGCGGGCGTCCGCGCCACCGGCTACAAGGTCGCGCCGGACGGAGCGACGCTGGCTGTGATCTCGCGGCTGCTCGAGTCGGGCGATGTGAAGGTCTTCATCGACGGCATCTACGACCTCGCCGAAGCCGCCGCCGCGCACGAGGCCCTCGAGAAGGGCCACACCCGCGGCAAGCTCGTGTTAAAGGTCTGCGAGGGCTGAGCTCGCACTGGCGCAGGGTTGTCCATTCTTTGCGAGCTTGCGAGCACAGAATTGACAACCCTGCGCCAGTGCCAGCAAGCGACACGCGCGCAGCGCCGTGTCGCTGACCCCACCCCGCCCGCACGACTCCAAGCCGTCAAAGAAACGGCAACCCACAAGGCCGGACGACCAACGTCAAAGAAACGGCAACCCACAAGGCCGGACGACCAACGTCAAAGAAACGGCAACCCGCAAGGCCGGACGACCGACGTCAAAGAAACGGCAACCCGCAGCAGCACTTACCCGATCGGCGCCGAGATGGTGAGTGCACGCTCGAGGACGAAGTCTGATTCGTAGCGGTCGCCGACGAGGAAGCTCTTGCGGCCGACCTTCGTGAATCCGCTCTTCTCGTAGAAGCGAATCGCGCGTGCGTTCTCCTCGTTGACGCCGAGCCAGATGCCCGCCGCGCCCCACTCGTCCGCTACCGCGAGGGACGCGGCCATGAGCATCCCCGACGTGCCGTAGCCCTGCTCTCTGGCCAAGACGTAGCACTTGCTCAGCTCGACCGTGGGCCGCAGCGTGATCGAGGCCGCCGCATCCGGATCGCTCGGCTCGCCGTGGATCAGCATGGTGTACCCGCGCAGGTGCCCCGAGCCGTCGTCGTCGACGAGGAGCGATCGGCGCGGATCAGCCAGAT
The DNA here is from genome assembly GCA_013204985.1 of Microbacteriaceae bacterium VKM Ac-2855. Classification (GTDB taxonomy): domain Bacteria; phylum Actinomycetota; class Actinomycetes; order Actinomycetales; family Microbacteriaceae; genus Rathayibacter. The sequence continues at coordinate 218,961 of JABMLG010000007.1, read as the reverse complement.
ACTCGGCGAAGCGCTCCCGAGAGAGCACGGTGCGGATGAACTCCGCCTTCGCCTCGTCGGTCGTGTGCGGCGGGCACGCGAGAGGGAACGTTGCCGCCGCGAGCACGGCGAGGGCTGAGGCATCGGCCGGAACGGCGCGTCGAATCGTCACGGAGGCAATGGTAGCGACGCCGTTTTGTGCGCTGCTGCTCAGGTGCCGAAGATCTGCTTGCCGAACACGATCACGACGACGCCGAGCAGCGCGACGACGATCGCGGCGACGAAGCAACCCACGGCGACCGCCCGAGCCGAGCCGCGACGCCCGTCGAGGTCGCCCTCGGCGACGGCGAGCTGGCGGACGCCGAGCGCGAAGAGTGCGGGCAGCCCGGCTCCGAGCAGCAGCCCGACCAGTAGCACCTGGACGACGGATGCGGCGATGCCGGCGAGGTCGAGAGTCACGAGATCCTTCTCAGCGGTTTCAGACGGTGGCGCGAGCCGGTGCGGGCAGTTCGGGGGCGGCGACCGTGCCGTCCCAGGCGTCGGTGACGTTGCCCGCGGTGATCGGCTGGCGACGTGAGCGCCACCACATCAACGCCGACAGGGCCACCAGGAGGGCGAAGACGACGACGACCCCCGCGAGCCCGCCGATCGCGTTGCCGAGCCCCCAGCAGAGCGCTCCGACGGCCGCCGCGGAGGGCAGGGTGATCACCCAGGCGATCACCATCCGACCGGCGACGCCCCAGCGCACGGTCGCACCGGTGCGTCCGAGGCCCGAACCGAGGATCGAGCCGGTCGCGACGTGCGTCGTGGAAAGCGGCAGGCCCAGGTGGCTCGAAGTGAGGATGATCGCGGCGGAGGAGGTGTCGGCCGCCATCCCCTGCGGCGCGGTGATATCGACGATGCCCCTACCGAGGGTGCGGATGATCCGCCAGCCGCCGAGGTAGGTACCGAGTGCGATGGCGACGGCGCAGGCGAACTTGACCCAGAACGGCACATCGCTCTGCGGGGTGGCGGCGCCGTAGGCGATCAGGGCGAGGAAGATCACGCCCATGGTCTTCTGCGCATCGTTCGTGCCGTGCGCGAGCGAGATCAGCGAGGCGGAGCCCACCTGGCCCCAGCGGAAGCCGCGCTCCGACTTCTCGACAGGCACGGCGCGCGTGATGCGCAGGATGATCCGCGTACCGACGGTCGCGACGACCGCAGCGATCACGGGCGCGAGCAGAGCCGGCACGATGACCTTCGCGAGCACCCCGTCCCACTTCACGCCGTTGGCTCCGTAGACGAGGCCCCAGACGAGTGCCGCGCCGATGAGGCCGCCGAAGAGCGCGTGCGACGAACTCGAGGGCAGACCGAACAGCCAGGTCGCGAGGTTCCAGATGATGCCGCCGACGAGACCGGCGAAGACGATCAGCATCAACTGCTCGCCCTGCGCCGCGCTCAGGTCGACGACGTCGCCGCCGACCGTCTTGGCGACCTCGATCGAGAGGAACGCGCCGATGAGATTGAGGACGGCCGCGAGTGCGACGGCGCGCTGAGGTTTGAGTGCGCCCGTCGCGATCGAGGTCGCCATCGCGTTGCCGGTGTCATGAAATCCGTTGGTGAAATCGAAGGCGAGCGCCGTGGAGATGACCAGGATGAGAACGAAGAGCTCTTCCACGTCGATCATTCTGTGGGGCGCGAGCACCGGTCACAAGTCGATGTACCCCGTTGCACGGCCTGTTCCTCGATCGTTCATCTCACTTCGAGGTGGCGTCTTTCGTCCGTTTCCTCCACTGCGGTAGGCGCAGTGGCCTCGGGCGCACGGCGGCCCTCCACTCGGCGCGGAAAATCGGCGATTCCGACCGATTCGGGAGATTCGCGATGAATTTCAGATCAATTCACGAATCAGCGTCGCGAAAGGCGCCCCGGTGAGCGGATGCGGCCGCCGCTCACCCTGCACCCGCCACCCCGCCGAGTCGTACAGGCGCAGAGCCCGCTCGTTGTCGACCAGCACGTGCAGAACGAGCGCCGGGAGCTTCGCCGCGCGGGCATCCGCAGTGACGGTGTCGAGGAGCGCCCGACCGATGCCAGCGCCTTCGTCACGCGGGTCGACCGCGAGAAGGCCGAGGTAGCCGGCACCCGCCGGGTCGGAGGGAACTCCGGTGCCGGGCCCGGTGACCAGCGCGAAGCCACGGAGGCGTGCATCCGCTCGCGCGACGCGCCAGGAGACGCGTGGCAGCGCGAACTTCGCTCGAGCGCGCTCGGCCGTGCCCTCGGCCGGCTCGCGCCCCTCGCGGGCACGAACGGCCTCCAGCCACAAAGCGACGCAGTCGTCGATGTCGGACTCCCGGGCGCGCTGCATCCGCCGAAACTACCCGATCGCGCCGGGCCCAGCGACGCGGCGGCTCCGTGGAACGCGAAAGGCCCCCGTGCCGGAGCACGAGGGCCTTGCGAACGATCCATCCGAGGACGGCGCCGTGGTTAGACCAGGACGTTGACGTCCAGCGGGATGCCGGGGCCGAAGGTCGTCGAGACGGCGGCCTTCTGCACGTAGCGGCCCTTCGACGCGGACGGCTTGAGGCGGATGACCTCGCCGACGGCGGCGTCGAAGTTCTCCTGCAGCTGCTCCTGCGTGAACGACGCCTTGCCGACCACCAGGTGGACGTTGGCGTGCTTGTCGACGCGGAACTCGATCTTGCCACCCTTGATCTCGGTCACGGCCTTGGCCACGTCCGGGGTCACGGTGCCGGTCTTCGGGTTCGGCATAAGACCGCGGGGGCCGAGCACCTTACCGAGACGACCGACCTGGCCCATGAGCTCCGGGGTCGAGACGGCGGAGTCGAACGCGACGTAGCCCTCGGCCACCTTCGCGATGAGCTCGGCGCCACCGACCTCGTCGGCACCCGCGGCGATGGCGGCCTCCGCCGCAGCGCCCGTCGCGAAGACGATGACGCGAGCGGTCTTGCCGGTGCCGTGCGGGAGGATGACGGTGCCGCGCACCATCTGGTCGGCCTTACGCGGGTCGACACCCAGCTTCAGCGCGACCTCGACGGTCGAGTTGAACTTGGCGGAACCGGTCTCCTTGGCGAGGGCAACGGCCTCGTCCGAGGTGTAGTACTTGCCCTCTTCGAGCTTGGCTGCGGCGGCCCGGTAGGCCTTCGACTTCTGTGCCATGTTGTTTCTCCTTGAAACGAGAATGTGGTTGTTGAGCCTGGCGGGCTCTCCCACGAGTTGAAGTTCTGGATGCGGCGCCGAAGCGCCACGAGAGGCTGTTAGGCCTCGACCGTGATGCCCATGCTGCGAGCGGTGCCCGCGATGATCTTCTCGGCGGCCTCGATGTCGTTGGCGTTGAGGTCGACCTGCTTCTGCTCCGCGATCTCGCGGACCTGGGCGCGGGTGAGCTTCGCGACCTTGACGGTGTGCGGAGTCGCCGAGCCCTTGGCGACGCCGGCGGCCTTCTTGATGAGCTCCGCGGCGGGCGGGGTCTTCAGAACGAAGGTGAACGAGCGGTCCTCGTACACGGTGATCTCGACGGGGATGACGTTGCCGCGCTGGGATTCCGTCTGAGCGTTGTACGCCTTGCAGAACTCCATGATGTTGACGCCGTGCTGACCCAGCGCCGGACCGATGGGCGGGGCGGGGTTGGCCGCGCCGGCCTTGATCTGAAGCTTGATCAGGCCGGTGACCTTCTTCTTGGGTGCCATTGTGATTCCTTCTTTAGGTGTTCGAGCATCCAGGGGCTCCCGGACGCTCTCCCGCACACCCGGACGGATCCGGATCGCGGTGGAGTGGATCGCCGCACACACCACGCGGATGCGCGGGCGCAGCAAACCCACGAAAGCTTACATCAGAAAAGCCCCGGCGCGAAGGCCGGGGCGATTCCGTTGCGCTGCGCGGGAAGCGTTAGAGCTTGGTGACCTGGTCGAACGAGAGCTCGACGGGGGTCTCGCGCTCGAAGAGCGAGACGAGGACCGTGAGCTTTCCGCTCTCGGGCTTGATCTCGGAGATCGAACCGGGCAGACCCGCGAACGAACCCTCCTTGATCGTGATGGTCTCCCCGATCTCGAAGTCGACCTCGGCCGTGATGGTGCGGGCCTGGGTCTTCGAGCCCTTCGCGCCACCCGCCTTCGAGGGAGCGACGTCCTTGATCTCGACGAGGCTCTTCAACATGTTGAAGGCCTCCTCGAAACGCAGAGGCGTGGGGTTGTGCGCGTTGCCGACGAAGCCGGTGACGCCCGGGGTGTGTCGAACGACCGACCACGAGTCCTCGTTGAGATCCATGCGCACGAGCACGTAGCCCGGGATGCGCACGCGGGTGACCATCTTGCGCTGGCCGTTCTTGATCTCGACCACGTCCTCCATCGGGACCTGGACCTCGAAGATGTAGTCCTCGGCCTCGAGCGAGACCTTGCGGTTCTCGATGTTGCTCTTCACGCGCTTCTCGAAGCCCGCGTAGGAGTGGATGACGTACCACTTGCCGAACTTGCCGCGCAGCTCCTGGCGGAAGGCCTCGTACGGGTCGATCTCGACCTCGTCCTCGTTCTCTGCGGCGGCGTCCTCTTCGGCGACTTCTTCCTCGTCCTCGACGGCCTCGAGAGCCGCTTCGGCCTCCTCGACGGAGTCGATGTGCGACGCCTCGTCGACGATGGCGTCGGCCTCGGGGTCGTCGACCTCACCGATGGCGTCCAGCGCCGCTTCGAGGTCGGCCTCGAGGTCTTCCTCGGACTCGTTCTCGTCGATGACGCTCAGCGCGCTCTCTTCGGCGGCGTGGATGGCGTCCTCAGCCTGGGCGAGCGTGTTGCCCTCCTGCGCCTCGTCCTCCTCGGACGACTGCTCAGCAGCCGTGGCCCAGTCGACGTCGTCGCGGTTTCTGTCAGACACTCGTCACACTCTTTCTGAATCTGTGGTGGTGCGGCGGTCGGCGCCGGTGGGCGCGACTCACCGCAAAGCGGTAGCGGATCAGGCCGGGGTGCCGAACACGTACGTCACGACGAACGCGAACACCCAGTCGAGGAACGACACGAGTGCCATCATCACGACGACGAACACCAGGACGACCAACGTGTAGTTGACCAGCTCTTTGCGGGTCGGGGTGACGACCTTCTTCAGTTCGGCGATGACCTGCCGGATGAAGAGCGCTATGCGCGCGAACGGATTACGGCGCGTGGCGCGTTGCTGCCGCGCGATCGCGACGACGTCCTCGCTCGGCTCGTCGATTGCTTTCCCGGCCACCTGCACGCACCTTTCCCGCACCGGAATCTCCAGTGTTGGCTGACCGACGCTGTCACGCCTGTCGGAACCGATACCGCCGCACTGCGGAGGAACCGAATGCGACGGGAATCGATGTGCAGGGCGGACAGGACTCGAACCTGCAACCTGCGGTTTTGGAGACCGCTGCTCTACCAATTGAGCCACCGCCCTACGAGCATCTGTTGCGGATGCCCGGGCAGTAGTCGAGCCAGTTTCCGGATGCGCCGAGGCGCGGGAAATACTGGCAGATTCAACTACCTCGGAAGAGTGTACGTGAGCCCCGCGGCCGTGTCCAACCGGCGACGACCGGCTCGAAAGCACGCTGCATCCTGCGAGCGGCATCCGCGCGCGGATATGGTTGAACGGTGTCTGAACGCCGTATCTCCGCTCGTATCGCCGCCATCGCCGAATCCGCGACCCTGAAGGTCGACGCGAAGGCGAAGGCCCTGCAGGCCCAGGGGCGGCCGGTGATCTCCTATGCGGCCGGTGAACCCGATTTCGCGACGCCCGCGCACATCGTCGAGGCCGCATCCGCTGCCGTGCTCGACCCGAAGAACTACCGCTACACCCCGGCTGCGGGCCTGCCGGAGTTGAAGAAGGCGATCGCCGACAAGACGGCGCGCGACAGCGGCTGGGCCGTCGACCCCTCGCAGGTGATCGTGACCAACGGCGGCAAGCAGGCCGTCTACCAGGCGTTCCAGACGCTGCTCGACGACGGCGACGAGGTGCTCGTACCCACGCCCTACTGGACCACCTATCCCGAAGCGATCAAACTGGCCGGCGGGGTGCAGGTCGACGTATTCGCGGGCTCGGAGCAGAACTACCTGGTCACCGTCGAGCAACTCGAAGCCGCGCGCACCGAGAAGACCAAGGTGCTGCTGTTCGTGTCGCCGTCGAACCCCACGGGCGCGGTCTACTCCCCCGAGCAGACGACGGCCATCGGCGAGTGGGCCGCGGCGAACGGCCTCTGGGTGATCGCCGACGAGATCTACCAGAACCTCACCTACGACGGTGTGAAGGCGCTCTCGATCGTCGAGGCCGTGCCCGCGCTGCAGGACCGCACGATCCTGGTCAACGGCGTCGCGAAGACGTACGCGATGACGGGTTGGCGCGTGGGGTGGATGGTGGGCCCCGCGGATGCGATCAAGGGCGCCGCCAACCTGCAGTCGCACCTTTCGAGCAACGTCTCGAACATCTCGCAGCGGGCCGCGATCGCCGCGCTCACCGGCCCGCAGGACGCGGCCGAGGAGATGCGTCAGGCCTTCGATCGCCGCCGCACGGTGATCGTCGCCGAGCTCAACAAGATCGACGGCATCCACTGCCCGACCCCCGAGGGCGCGTTCTACGTGTACCCGGATGTGCAGGGTCTGCTCGGTCGCGAATGGGGCGGCGTGACGCCGACCACCTCGCTCGAGCTCGCCGACCTCATCCTCGAGCAGGCCGAGGTCGCGACCGTTCCGGGTGAGGCGTTCGGCCCCTCCGGCTACCTGCGCCTGTCGTACGCGCTCGGCGACGAGCAGCTCCTCGAGGGCGTGCAGCGCCTGCAGAAGCTGTTCGCGTAGGCCCGCGCTCGGCACGTCGAACGCGCTTCGGCTCGTCGGATCCGCGTGATCCGGCGAGCCGAACGGCGTTCTGCGGGCCGGATGCTCAGACCGTGCCGAGCTGGAGTGACGCAGCCGCCCCGGCGATAGACGTCGATTCCTGACCAGATGCCTCGGTCGGACAGACGAGTTCGGCGACGAGTCGCGTGGCCGCCCCGGGCATCCCGCGGGCGATGACGACGACGGAGGACGGCACGCTCGCGCTGGGCACGTCGACCTCTTCCAGCCGCGTCACGGCGAAGGCGACGCCGCCGATCGCCACCGGCTCGAGCGGGGTGACCACCTCGGCCCTGTACCGCGCCGCGACCGCGTCGATCGCCTCGGTCGTCGCCACGTCGTCGTGGCGCGTCTGCGCATCAGGCTCCAAGGACATCCGCGTCGTGCGCAGGGCGCATCCGCTCGTCGTCTGACGGAGAGTGCGGGCGTCGTCCGCGTCGACCGCCCAGTCGGCGGAGGAGATCAGCCGAAGAAAAGGGGAACCGGGCTCGAACACGGCATCGCGGTCGAGCCCCACGACGACGGCCGAGTCTGCGGCGGGGGCGGGGTCGGCGTCGGGAGGGACAGGTACCTCGGACGACGGCTCCAGTGCGGGCGATGACACCGGGATCGCCACAGTGCGTTCCCCGGTGCCCGGCGACGTCTCGGCGCGAGCGAGAGTGAACGCGATCACGGCCATGAGGACGACGACGACTGCCACGATGACGCGGCGCGCGTTCTGCACGTACCGGGTCTCGGCCGGAACGGCCACCTCGGCACGAGCAGCCCGGCGGGGCCGGAGGTCAGGACGGACGTCGGGGGTGGGAGGGAGCGCGGGCCGATCCGGTTCGACCGCCGGAGTCGGGTCCGACACCGTCGGGGGGATCGGCTCAGCGGAATCGCCGGGATTCGGCGCCCACCCCTTCAGGTAAGCCATCACATCGCGCTCGCGCTCAGGCAGTGGCTCGGTGTCCATCCCTCTCCCCCCGATCCTCCCGGAGTCTAGGCGAGTTGAAGCGAGGCATTCGCGCGGCAGGATCCGGCGTCATCGCGTGCGACGGTGACGATCACGCCCGACCGGTCTTGCGAGGGACCCGCCCTGTGCGCGTCGGACCCGCCCAGGGCGGGTCCGACGCGCACAGGAGGGGTCCCTCGCAGGATGGGTTCGGGGGGAGCGGGGGCGCATCCACCCATCGGTGGACGCCCGTGTCGTCCGCCGGGACCTGTCGGCGGTGGGATGCATCCGGCACGATCGGAGGATGACGAATTCCTCTGCGGTGCAGGTCCGCGATCTCGCGAAGAGCTACGGCGACGCTCAGGCCCTGCGCGGTGTCTCGTTCGACATCGAGCGGGGCGAGACGTTCGCGTTGCTCGGCCCGAACGGCGCCGGCAAATCGACCACGATCGAGATCCTCGAGGGCTATCGCGATCGCAGCGGAGGCACGGCGACCGTGCTCGGCGTCGATCCGCAGCGCGGCGGCCTCGACTGGAAGGCCCGCCTCGGCATCGTGCTGCAGTCCAGCGGCGAGTCGGGCAACGCGACGGTCCGCGAGCAGATCTCGCACTTCGCGAGCTTCTACCCGCATCCACGCGGTGTCGACGAGACGATCGACGCCGTCGGCCTGACGGCGAAGGCCGGCTCTCGCATCGGCAAGCTCTCGGGCGGGCAGAAGCGTCGAGTCGACGTGGCGCTCGGCATCATCGGCAGGCCCGAGCTGCTCTTCCTCGACGAGCCGACCACCGGATTCGATCCCGAGGCGCGGCACCAGTTCTGGGAGCTCATCCGCCAGCTCAAATCGGAAGGCACCACCATCCTGCTCACCACGCACTACCTCGACGAGGCGGCGCAGCTCGGCGATCGGGCCGCCGTCATCGCGGGCGGCAGCCTCCTCGACATCGGCCGGATCGACGAGATCGGCGGGGCGGATGCGCGCGTGCCGGTCGTGCGGTGGGAGGAACGTGGCGAGCAGCGCTCGGTGCGCACCACCGAGCCCGCGGCACTGGTGGGGTCGCTGCGCGAGCGACTCGGTGAACCGATCGGCCTCGAGGTGGTTCGTCCGAGCCTCGAGGACATCTATCTCGACCTCATCCACGCGACCGAGACGACGACGGTCGGTGAGTCGGCGTGACCCGCCTCGCCCCCGCTCCCGTCACCACGATCGCACCGCCCGCCGCTTTCGGCGCCGGTCGCACCCTCCGCTTGGGGCTCGGTCGCGCCGGCTACGAGATCCGCTCGTACTTCCGCGCTCCCGACCAAGTGTTCTTCACCTTCCTCTTCCCGGTGCTGCTGCTCACGATCTTCTCGGTCGCGTTCGGCGAGGATGCGCGGATGGGGGCCAGCGAGACCGACGAAGGCATCACCATGGCCGCCTACTACGTCCCCGGACTGGTGGCGGCGGGCATCCTGCTCTCGGGTGTGCAGAATCTCGGCGTCGACATCGCCGTCGAACGAAGCGACGGCACGCTCAAGCGGCTGGCCGGCACGCCGTTCCCGGTGCTGAGTTACTTCCTCGGCAAGTTCGGTCAGGTGTTGGTGACGAGCATCGCCCAGACGGCCCTGCTGCTCGTGGTGGCGGCGCTCGCCTTCGGGGTGTCACTACCCGACGATCCGCAGCTCTGGGCGACGTTCACCTGGGTCTACCTGATCGGAGTGGCGACCTCGGCCATCCTCGGAATCGCGGTGTCGCGTCTGCCGCGCACGGGTAAGAGCGCCACCGCGGTGATCGTGCCGCCGCTTCTCGTGCTGCAGTTCATCTCGGGCTCCTACCTCTCGTTCACGACACTGCCCGACTGGTTGCAGAACGTCGCGAGCATCTTCCCGCTCAAATGGATCGCGCAGGGGATGCGCTCGGTCTTCCTGCCCTCCTCCTTCGAGAGCAGCGAAGTCGGAGGCACCTGGGACCTCGCAGGCGTAGCCATCGCGCTCGCGATCTGGCTGGTGCTGGGCCTCGTACTCAGCCGGATGACGTTCCGCTGGATCCGCAAGGACACGTGAGGGGAGCGCGGGCCGCGTAGCCTCGGCGCATGAGCAGCACTCCACGCTGGAACTGGTGGGACACGGCCTACGCCGCAGCCGTCGTCCTTCTGGTCGGCTTCACCCTGATCTCCGAGGTCCGCGTCGAGGCCGATCGTATCGGCGGTGTCATCACCGTGCTCGCGATCGGCGCCGCGTACGCGCTGCTCGGCCGTTCGGCGCTGGCGAGCGGATCCGGCCGCCGCGCGAATCCGCTGCCCTTCGCCGTCGCGCTCGTGATCGGCTGCGGCGCTGCGACAGCGTTCGTGCCGAATCTGGCCAATGCGCAAGCGATCGCGATCCCCACGATCTGGTGGCTGATCGACGGGCGCCGACGCGGCGTGGCCGGCACCCTCGCGATCGGCGGATCGGTGATCGTCGGGTACACCGCCGGAGCGGGATGGGACGTCGGAGCGTTCTTCCAGGCCCTCTCGTTCGAGACGCTGGCGATGGTGTTCAGCATCGCGCTGGGCCTGTGGATCACGGGGATCGGCGAGTGGGGCGAGGAGCGCGCGCGTCTGCTCACCGAGTTGCAGGGCGCGCAGGGGGCGCTCGAGATCGCGAGCCGGGATGCGGGCGCGACCGCCGAACGCGAGCGGATCGCCCGCGAGATCCACGACACCATCGCGCAGAGTCTGACGAGCGTGGTGCTGCTGGCTCAGCGCGGCAAGGCCGAACTCGATGTCGATCCCGTGCGAGCGGCCGAGACGATCGAGCTCATCGAGACCACCGCCCGTGAGACGCTCGGCGAGGCGCGCGCGCTGGTGGCCACGTCGGCTCCGGTCGCGATGGGCGACGGCGGTCTGGCCGAGGTGCTGCGCCGCCTGGCGACACGCTTCACCCGCGAGACCGGCGTCACCGTGACGGTCCGGGTCGAGGCGGATGCGCCCCGCGACGTGCAGGTGCTTCTGCTGCGCGCGGCGCAGGAGGGCCTGGCCAACGTCCGTAAGCACTCCGGCGCCGGAACGGTGGCGATCGTCGTCGGCGGGTCGAACGGGCCTGGCGCCGCGGAGTCGATCGAACTGGTCGTGGAAGACGACGGCACGGGTCCGGTGGGCTTCACCGAAGACGCGGAGAGCGGCTTCGGCATCGCCGGAATGCGCGACCGTGTCGGACTCGTCGGCGGTAGCGTGGAGCTCGGTTACCGCGACGGCGGTGGCGCTCGGCTGCGCGTGCGCGTGCCGGTGCAGCACGAGGCGGAGGTGGCGCGTTGAGCATCCGGATCCTCGTAGCCGATGATCACCCCATCGTGCGCGCCGGGATCGCGGGCTTGCTGGCTGCGACGCCCGACTTCGCGGTCGTCGGCGAGGCGGCCGACGGAGCGGAGGCGGTGCGGCTGGCGCAGGAGCTGCTGCCCGACATCGTGCTGATGGATCTGCGGATGCCCGTGCTCGACGGTGCGGGCGCGACCGCTCGGATCGTCGCCGCGCATCCGACCGTGCGGGTGCTGGTGCTGACGACGTACGAGAGCGATGACCACATCCTCGGCGCGATCGAGGCCGGCGCGAGCGGTTACCTGCTCAAGGCGGCGCCCCAGGGGGAGATCGTCGCGGGAATCCGCGCTGTGGTGGGTGGCGAGACGGTGCTGGCGCCGTCGATCGCGGCGATGCTCGTGCGCACCGTGCGCAACAAAGCGCCGGAGTTGTCGGCCCGGGAGCTGGAGGTCCTGCGGCTCGTCGCCGCGGGCCGCAGCAACCAGCAGATCGCGGGCGAGCTTTTCATCGGTGCCGCGACGGTGAAGACCCACCTCGTGCACATCTTCGAGAAGCTCGGCGTCAACGACCGCACCCGCGCGGTCACTCTCGCGATGGAACTCCGGCTGCTGTGATTTTCTTGGCGCCGCTCCTCGTTCCTCGTCGCGGCGCGGCAGTCGGGTCGGCTTCGGTGCCGGTACCGCAGAGCCGGTCGCGTTCGCGTACGAGATGGCCGGCTCTCACGAACCGAGACGCTCTCCCGCCCACGGTCGCGCGAGTCGTGACCGTCTTCTTCACGCTTCGCCAGGTCATGACGCAACCCTCCTCCGGGCTTCTCCTCCCCGCTGTCGCGCGCGAAGCGCCGCGACAAAAATCCGCGTTCAGCGGATTCTTTGCAGCGCGCCGCAACCGGCTCTCAGGAGCGCAATCGCCCACCCTGCCGACCGCCGCGCGTCGACGAGGAACGAGGAGACGCGCCGAATATCACAGCAGTTTGCGTTCCAAGGCCCAGGCGGTGAGTTCGTGGCGACTCGAGAGCTGGAGCTTGCGCAGCACGGCGGAGACATGGCTCTCGACGGTCTTCAGCGAGATGAAGAGCGTGGTCGCGACCTCCTTGTACGAGTATCCGCGCGCGATCAGGCGCATCACCTCCTGCTCACGGGCCGAGAGGCGGTCGAGCTCGCTCGGTTCGGCGGCGGTCTCACCCTGAACCGCGCCGAAGGCATCGAGCACGAAACCGGCGAGACGAGGCGAGAACACGGCGTCACCGTCGGCGACCCGGCGCGCCGCATCCGAGACTTCAGCGCCCGAGGAGCTCTTCGTGATGTAGCCGCGCGCACCGGCCCTGATCACCCGCACCACGTCGTCGGCCGCATCCGACACCGAGAGGGCGAGGAACACACTCTTGGCATCGGACGCCGTCGTGATCACCTCCGCTCCACCACCGCCCCGACCGCCGGGCAGATGCACGTCCAGCAGCACGACCCGCGGCGTCGTCGCCCGGATCACCGCGACCGCCTCCTCGACGTTCGCGGCCTCGCCGACGACCTCGATCGACGCGTCGAGTTCGGAGCGGAGTCCTGAACGGAAGATGGAGTGGTCGTCGACGATCACGACGGTGAGGGCGGTGTCGGTGCGATCGCTCATAACGCGGCTCCGTTCGATGAGGTGGGGTTCGATGAGGTGGGGTTCGATGAAGCGGGCAGGGGGTCGGCGGGGCTCTCCGCCGGAGGCGGTTCGGACGCCGATTCCACCGGCATCCGCAGCCGGACCTCGGTGCCGATGCCGCCCGGCCCGCGCTGCAGCGTCGCGGTGCCGCCGGCTCGGCGCATCCGCCCGATGATCGATTCGCGCACGCCGAAGCGGTCGTCGGGGATCTCGTCGAGGTCGATGCCGGGCCCGCGGTCTCCGATGTCGACGAGAACGGCGTCGCGGCCTCGCTCGAGGTACACGGTCACCGTGCCACCCGCGTGCCGGGCAGCGTTCAACATCGCCTCGCGCGCGGCTGCGATCAGCGGCTCCGGCGAGGGGCCATCGGCGCGTCCCGCCGTGACCACCTCGACCTGCACCGGGTAGTCGGCCTCGATGCTCGCGGCGATGCGGCGCAACTCCTCGGCGAGGTCGAGCGCGACGCTCGTCTCACCGGCGAACAACCAACCGCGCAGCTCGCGCTCCTGCGCCCGCGCGAGCCGCGCCGCCTCGCTGTGCGGTCCGGCCTTCTGCTGGATGAGAGCCAGGGTCTGCAGCACGGAATCGTGCAGGTGAGCAGCGATCTCGGCCCGCTCGGCCTCGCGCTCGCGCGCCGCTCGCTCCTCGACCAGATCACGCGAGAAACGGATCGCCCACGGTGCCGCGACGATGCCGACGCCTAGCAGCACCGACACGGAGGCGATCGCGACCGTCCACACATCCGGTCGACTGCTGGTCACGAAGAAGAGCACGATGCCCAGGGCGACCAGTACCAGGGCGCCTAGGACGCGGATCACCGTCGACGAACTCGAACCGCGGCGGCGCAGATCGGCGAACTGCCACCACGCCAGGCCTGCTCCGGCGAGCACCACGATCGCCGGGATCGCGAAGTTCAGCGAGACCCCCACGCCCATCTGCCCGAGCACGAGCCCGACGCCGGCGGCGAGCAGCGCCAGGCCGAGCAGGACTTCGGTGATCGGCCGCTGCCGTACCGACTCCGCAACGGGCTCGATCGTGCTCGCTCTGACCAGCACATCCTTCGGCAGCGATCGCTGCACCTCGCCGACCTCCGCCGGCACCGTGGCCCACAACCAGAGGTAGAAGAGCGGACCGGCTCCGCCCGCGATCGTGAGCAGCAGCAGCGCCGCGCGCACCGTCGACACCGGTCGGTCGAGGTGTTCGGCCAGGCCGGCGCACACTCCCCCGATCAGGCGCGTGCGCGGCCGGTTCATCGTCGGCGTGCGCATACTCCGATCCAAGCACGTACCGGCGCCTCAGGGCCGATCCGCGGGCCGCGATCAGGGTCGTCCGAGCCCAGGATCAGGGTCCGGTCAGGGCGATACCTCATGGTCGCGCGCTGTGCGCGGCGAGAGGATCGGAGTCATGAACGAGACCTCCACTCCCCCGCCGCCCAACGGCAGCCGGTCGGACACCTTCTTCGACTGGCTGCGCGGACTCGGCGTCGTCCGCGGACCCGACAGCTGGATCGGCGGTGTGTGCAGCGCGGTCGCGGTGCGCACGGGCCTGGATCCGCTGATCGTGCGCGGCATCTTCGTCGTCGTCGGCCTGCTGAGCGGCGGCCTCGCGGTCGTCGCCTACACCGTCGGGTGGGCGCTGCTGCCGGACACCGCCGGCAAGATCCACGCCGAACAGGTGACCCGCGGAAACTGGGAGGCGCCCTCGATCGCCATCCTCATCGTCGCCGCGGTCAGCGTCTTCAACCGCGGCTTCTGGTGGGACGGCGCCCCGGGCGTGTGGGGAGTGCCCGACTGGCTGCAGAACACGTTCGGCACCGGCTGGACCCTCGTGATCATCGGAGCCATCGTGTGGTTCACGCTGTGGCTGATCCGGATGAATAGAGCGGATCGACGCCGGGCACGAGAGACGGCGGGCGAACGCACGGCGACGGATGCGCGCACGACCGCGGATGCCGCGGCGGCCGCCTCAGCAGCGGCTGCGAATGCTTCGCCAGCTCAGCCGGTGCCGGAGTTCGGTTCCCCCGAATCGGCGAGCCGTGCGTTCGCCCCCTCCACCGACCCGAACGCGGCGGCCGCTGAAGCCCGCGCGAACGCCGCCCGCCTGCGCGCCGAAGCCGAGCAGGTGCGCCGCGAGGCGCGTGACCAGCGCGGCACAGCGGATGCAGCAGCGCAGCAGCGACAGGAGGCCGCGGCGGCGAAGGCCGAAGCCCGACGCATCCGACACCACGGGGAGGCACTCGCCGCCGAGGCGCACGCCGCCCAGTGGCGACGTAAGCGACCCGGAGGCGGGTTCGTAGTGATCTTCCTCGGTCTCGCGGCGGTGATCGGCGGAGTCGCGGCCCTGCTCGCAGCGCAGGCCTGGGGCGAGAACTCGACGGACGTGCTCCTGGTCGGTGGTATCGCGGCCCTGGCCGTCTTGGCCATCGGCATGATCATCAGCGGCGTGCGCGGCAAGGTCGGCGGCGCGCTCAGCGGATTCGCGTTCCTGCTCGTTGTGCTCATCGCGCTCGGCTCGATCGCTCCTCGCGATTCCGAGCTGACCGTCTTCGGGACCTCCCCCACCTGGCAGCCGACCAGTTACTCCTCCGACGAGCACCGCTATTCGGTGCTCGCCGGCGAGCCCGTGCTCGACCTGAGCGCGTTGCCCGCGACGAACTCGTCGGGTGAGCCGGCCGTGTTCGACGTCTGGCTCGGTTTCGGCCAAGCCGTCGTCCTCGTCCCGGAGGGGCTCTCGGTCGTCGTCGACAGCGGCGTCGGAGCCGGGAGCGTGAACTACAGCGGCGACACGGGCGGCGCGGGTGAGCGCGGTGTGCTGTTCTCGAACACGCAGGCGGTCGGTCCGCATGATCTGCAGGACGCCGTCGGCGGCCTGGACGGAGCGGACGGCGAGGCGGACGTGCTCGTGAACGTGCACACCCTCGTCGGCAGCATCGATGTGAATGAGGTGTCCCGATGAACGACGACCAGACCAAGCCGATCCTCCCGGACGAGCAGCCCACGGAGGTGGTTCCGGAGGTGGTCCCGGAGGCGCAGCCCACGCTCGTCCTGCCGGACGCGTCTGTTGCGGAACCCCTGACGCCCACCGCGGCCGAGCCGACCGCATCCGCTGCGGCGCCTGCCGCCTACGCCCCACCGCCCGTCGAGACGAGGCTCCCGGCCCGCGTGGGCACGATCGTCTGGGGCATCCTGCTACTGGGATTCTGCGCCTACACCGGCGTGATCGCGCTCGGCGGCGCGGCACCGAATCCGGTGACCTGGCTCACGGGGGCACTCATCCTGGGCGGCGCTGCGCTCGTTGTGGTGGGCATCGCGGCGGCCGCACGCAAACGCTGACCGGCCGCGCGCACCGCCTTGCGAGGGACCCCACCTCGGTTCGACGGACCCCCGCTTGGAGGGTCCCTCGAACCGAGGTGGGGTCCCTCGCAGGTGCCGGGGGCGGGGGCGGGCGCGGGCGCGGGGCGCGACGTTAGAGGGAGACGCCGACCAGGACCGGTTCGGGCTGCAGCAGCACACCGAACTCCGCGAGCACCCGGCCCTGCACGTAGCGGGCAAGCTCGGCGATCTGCTCGGCGGTCGCGTCGCCGCGGTTGGTCAGTGCGAGAGTGTGCTTGCTCGAGATCGCGGCGGCCGAGCCCGGCAGCCGGAAGCCTCGACCGATGCCGGCGTGCTCGATCAGCCAGGCCGCGCTGAGCTTCACCCGTCGTCCGGCCGGCGCACGCGGCGGCACGGCGACCGGGTAACCGGCCCGCACGGCCTCGATCGGAGTGACGCGCGACGACTCGTCGACGACAGCGGTGGGCCAGCGCGGCGCATCCGCCGGTAGCGCTCGGGCGAAGTCCTCGCTCACGATCGGATTCGTGAAGAACGAACCGGCGCTGACCGAATCGAGATCGGATGCGTCCAGCACCATCCCCTTCGACGCGCGCAACGACAGCACGGCCTCGCGCAGCTCGCGCAACGGCACGCGGTCGCCGATGCCGACGCCGAGGGCGTTCGCCAGCTGCCCGTACGCGATCGGCTGGCTGCGCGCTACCGGCGCGTTCTGCCCAGGGCCGGATTCGTCGCCGAAGAGGTCGATCTCGATCGCCGTGACGACGCCTGCGCGGCCGTGCTTGAAGACCGAACTGCGGTAGCCGAGTTCGAGTTCGGCGGCGGGCAGCCGCTCGAGCTCGCCGGTACCGAAGTCGAGAAAGGTGACGGCGACCAGGCTCGACGAGAGCTCCTGGCCGTAGGCGCCGATGTTCTGGATCGGTGCTGCGCCGCACGAACCGGGGATGCCGCTGAGTGCCTCGATGCCGGCCAGACCGTGAGCGACGGTGTACTCCACCAGCTCGTCCCACGACTCACCCGCTTGCACTCGCAACCGCACCGAGCGGGTGGCGGTACCCGCATCCGCCCCGACGACCGCGACGCCGGAGGTGTCGGCCGGGCGCGGGATGCGTTCGATGCCGCGCGTGCCGATGCGGACGACGGTGCCCTCGAAGCCGGCATCCGCCACGATCGTGTTCGAGCCGCCACCGAGGAGGAGCCACGGCTCGTCGTCGGCCCAGAGCGCCCGCACGACGTCGACGAGTTCGGACTCGGTGGTCGGCTCGACGAGTCGCGCGGCCGGGCCGCCGACCCGCATCGTGGTGAGTTCGCGCAACAGGGTTCCGGTCATCAGCTCAACGCGACGCGCGCCTGCGCCTTGCCCAGCACGGCCTGTCCGCCGAAGGTGACCGTGAGATCGATCCGCGCCACGCCGGCCTCGAGCTGGCCGACCTTCGCGGTCACGGTGATCTCGGCGCCGTCGGCCGGGTCCACGAGCACCGGGCGCGTGAAGCGCACCTGGTAGTCGAGCACCCCGCCGGGATCGCCGATCCAGTCGACGACGACCTGGACGGCCGTGCCCATCGTGAGCATGCCGTGCGCGAGCACGCCGGGAAGCCCCACGGAGGCGGCGACGTCGTCGCGGTAGTGGATGGGGTTGAAGTCACCGGATGCACCGGCGTAGCGCACGAGCGAGTCGCGGCTGAACGGGAAGGTGCGCTCGGCGACGACGTCGCCCACGGTCAGCTCGGTCATTCGTCTCCCCTGACGACGAGGGTGGAGATGGCGGTGACGACGTGCTCGCCCTCGGCATCGACGATGTTCGATTCGGCGGTGACCATGGAATGGGCGCCGAGCTGCTTCACGGAGGCGACGCTGAGGGTGGCGGTGAGCTCGTCCCCTGCAACGATCGGCCGGGTGAAGCGGAAGCGCTGGTCACCGTGCACGACGCGGCTGAAGTCGATGCCCGCATCCGGTTCGGCGAGCAGCTGGGCGAGCGTCTGCTCCTGCACGACCACCGCGAACGTGGGCGGTGCGACGAGATCCGCGTAGCCCGCGGCCTGCGCCGCCGCCACGTCGAGGCTCAGCGGAGAGGTGGCGAAGACGGCGCGAGCGAACTCGCGGACCTTCTCGCGCCCGACCTGATACGGCTGCGTCGGCGAGAAAATCCGCCCGACGAGTTCTGGGTTCACTGACACCCGGCCATACTATGCGTGTGGGACGCGCGCACGGCGGCCCGGGACTCCCGGGACGGCACGACTCCGTCGCAGCGCGGGATCCACTCCGTCCAGAACGCCACGCATCCCGACACGGGTATTGCCACGAGCAATTTCCCATACGCGTATTCGTGACGAACGCACCCGACTCTCAGAGGCTGGCGAGCATGTCAACGAGTACCCCCGAACCGCAGCGCGACTGGGCAGGCTACGCCCGCGAACTCGGCACGAACCTGCATCGTGCTCGCATCGCGAAGGGATTGAGCCAGGAGCGCATCGCGCACGCGGCCGGCCTTGCGGGCTACACCTACCAGAAGTTCGAGAAGGGCGAGTCGAAGCCCGGCTCTCCGGCGAACCCGACGCTGCGCACGCTGCTCGCGCTCTGCGAGGTGCTCGACGTCGAACTGACCGACCTGCTGCCGGCGGATCCGCCGAAGGCGTCATCTCGCCCCCTCGAGCAGCCGTAGCGCCTCGCGCGTCGCCGAGGCGAGCCGCGCCGCCGAGCACGGATCGAGATCGACCACGCCCACGACGTCCGACTCCAGGCGGACGCGGAGTTCTCCGCCATCGCGCGGCTGCACCAGGCCGACGTGCACCACGGCCGCCGCCGCCTCCGCCGCGCCCTGGAACCAGCCGACGACCGGCGGGCTCGACACCCGCGAGCGGTGCCAGCGGTCCTCCGGATGCTCGTCGGCCGGATGCTCCTGCACGCACCAGCCGGGGCATCCACTCGCGTTCTTCTTCGTCGTTTCGTCCACGTTCCGCACCAATCACTCCGATGTGAACAGCACACCAGGGAGCACCGACATCCGAACCCGCGCACCGGCGTTCGGACGACCTGATGTGGACGATCCGGTGTCATCTCTGGCCTGTTGAGGAGTGGTGCCAGTATCCCATACGAGTATTGCTCAGCGCGAGTCGGCCCACGAAGCGTCCGGATCACGCGGCGTCCGGATCACGGCGACGGTCGTCGGAGCGCTACTCCGGATCGCCCGCTACGACGAGCACGGGCACCGGAGAATGCCGCACGAGTTTGGTGGCCCGCGAACCCAGGAACACCCGCGCCAGCGGGCCGATCGAGGACGAGCCGAGCACGAGCAGCTCGCCCTGCTCCCACTCCACCGACTCGACCGCCTCGCGCCACCCCGAACCCGTCGCGACCGACATCGCCGTTCCCTCCGCGACCACGCCCGATCCGAGTAGTTCGGCCTGCGCCGCGCGCGCCTGCTCGGCCCACGAAGCGAGCACACCGTCCTCCGCGTGCAGCCCGACCTCGGGCGGGTACATCGTCGCCGAGCGGATGCCGAAGGTCACTACACGCAGCTCCACAGCGGCGCGTTCGGCCAGTTCGCGGGCACGCTGAACCACCCCCGTCGAGGAGGCCGCGTCCGAGAACGCGCAGGTGATCCGAGTGATGCGCTGGCCGCGCGGCGGATGGTAGCCGCGCGTCGAGACCGCGAGGGGAACGGGCGACGAGTGCAGCAGTCGATCGGCCGTGGAACCGACGACGACCTGCCCCAGGTGGCCGTCCGCGGACGAGCCCAGCACGAGGGCCGCGGCACCCGCATCCTCGGCGGCCGCGATCAGCGCGGCCGACACCGAGCGTCCGGTTACCGAGACGAAGCTCGCCTCGATCTCCGGGGCGACGGCCGTGAGGTACTCGCGTCCGCGGCGCTCCGCGTCCTCCCCCACCTGCTTCGCGTAGGCGGCGTACTCCGCGTCCACCTTCGCCAGCGACGGGGTGCTCCATTGCCTCGGCACGACCGTGGCGATACGGAGATCGTCAGCCGTGGAACGCGCCAGCTGCAGCGCGAGATCGAGCGCCCCGCGGCCGCCCTTGTCCGGCAGGTAGCCGACCATGATCGTCACTTCACACCCCCACTCGTCAGACCCGCCTTCGCGAGCGCGGAGTGCTTTCGGCCCCACAGCATGTAGAAGGTCAGCACCACGGCCACCCACACGGCGAACCAGGCCCAGGTGTACCACCGCAGGCTCGAAAGGATGTATAGGCAGGCGAGGATCGACAGGATCGGCGTCACGGGGAACAGCGGAACCTTGAAGCCGCGCGGGAGATCGGGGCGGGTGCGCCGGAGGATCATGACTCCGACCGACACCACGATGAACGCGGTCAAGGTGCCGATCGAGACCAGGTCGGCGAGATAGTCCAGCGGCACGATCGCCGCAAGGATCCCGACGACGATGGCGACGACGATGGTGTTGTTCACCGGCGTCTGCGTGCGCGGGTTCACCGTGGCGAACATCTTCGGCAGCATCCCGTCGCGGCCCATCGCGAACAGGATGCGGGTCTGGCCGTACATAGTGACCAGAGTCACCGAGAAGATCGAGATCACCGCTCCGAGCGCCAAGATCGTGCCCCAGATGCTCGCGCCGGTCACGATCTCGAGGATCTTCGCGAGACCCGCCTCGGACTGACCCTCGAAGTCCTGCCACGGCTGGGTGCCGAGGGCTGCCGTGGCGACGAGTACGTAGAAGGCGACGACGATCAACAGGGCGGCGATCAGGGCGCGCGGCATGGTGCGCTGAGGGTCCTTGACCTCGTCGCCCGCCGTCGAGACGGCGTCGAGACCGATGAAGGAGAAGAAGATCGTTCCGGCCGCGAGGCCGATGCCGCTGACGCCCATCGGAGCGAAGTCGGCGAAGTTGTCGCCATTGAAAGCGGTGAAGGCGATCACGATGAACATGGCGAGCACGGTCAGCTTGATCACGACCATGATCGCGTTCAGTCGAGCGGATTCGCTGGCACCGCGGATGAGGAGCAGGGCGCACATCGCGACCAGCACGACGGCCGGCAGGTTGATGATGCCGGGGTCGGAATCCCAGGGGGCTGCGGTCAGAGCGTGCGGGATGGCGATGCCGAAGATGTTGTTGAGCGCCTCGTTGAGGTAGCCGCTCCATCCGACCGCGACCGCCGCGGTCGAGACGCCGTACTCGAGGAGGAGGCACGCGGCCACACCCATGGCGACGATCTCACCCAGAGTGGCGTAGGCGTACGAGTACGTGCTGCCCGAGACCGGCACCGCACTGGCCATCTCCGCGTAGCAGAGAGCGGCGAGGCCGGCCGCGATGCCCGCGACGATGAACGAGACGATGACCGAAGGGCCCGCCTCGGGCACCGCGAGCGACATCACGAAGAAGATTCCGGTGCCGATGGTCGCGCCGACCCCGAACATCGTCAGCTGGAAGACGCCGATGGTGCGCGGCAGTCCGCCATGGCCGCCTTCCGAAGGAGCGGTGATGGGTTTACGTCGGAGGAGCTGAGAACGAAGCCCCGACGGGGTGGATGTGGCGCTCATGTCTTCCTCTCGAAAGGCGCGCCTCCGTGGCGCGAGTTGCACCAGTATGCCCAACGACGGGTCGCACGCGAATGACCGTCATGACAACGGCGACGCGTCGGATCGTTGCACGGAGTCACGCAGCGAGGAGCGAATGTTGCGAACACCGCCATCGGTGCGCAACCGCAAAGGGGATCGGGATGGGGAGCGAGCCGGCTCGAGGACGTCCTCGCCGGAGGAAGATCGTGCCGAACGAGGAGGCTCAGGCCCGTTTCTTCCTGCACCGGCCGGACTGACCTTCCCGAAGGAGGATCGCGACGTCACTCCGACGGCCGACGTCGTTCCGCCGCGGCCGCCCGGCCGCACGACGCGACGCTCAGCGATGCACGATGAGCCACGTCGCGACAGCGGTGACGGTCGCATCCGCGTTGTACATCAGGTGCGGACGCTCGCACGGGAAGGTGATCGAGTCGCCGACACCGAGCGAGACGAGCTCCTCCTCGAATTCGATCGTGAGAGTGCCGGCCGTTACGGTGCCGACCTCGTAACCGTCGTGACGGAGGAACTCGCGGTGCGCGGTCGACGTCGCGCCCGGCGGGTAGGTCGACTCGAAGAACTCGAACTCCTCCTGCTTGCGCGGCGAGAGTCGGCGGAAGAGCACACCGCCGTCGAGTTCCACCGTGGCGACGGATCCGGCGCGCGCGACCGCGTATTCGAACGCGACCTCCTCGGGCACCTGCTCCTCGAAGACCGCCGCGAGCGGCACACCGAGCGCACCGACGATCGCGATCAACCGACCCACCGACGGCTGCATGCTGCCGCGCTCGATCTGCGACACCGCAGAGGCGGAGATCCCGAGTTCACGAGCAAGAGCCCGCAACGACATACCGGACGCGTGGCGCAGCTCGCGGAGCCGGGCACCAAGACGCTGGCGATCCATCCCCGGCGTGGACAGGGCCTGGACGGCGTCGACGGCAACCGACTCCGCTGATGCCGTCGAGGCCGAGGTCGCAGACGCGGCCCCGGCGGATTCGGAGAGCATGGTGCGTCGGACCTCCCTTCAGCAATTGTCATCTGGCCGTAACAGCCACGAAACCGAGCACGTCGTGTGAAGCAATAGCTTTGCGCCAAGAGTTAAGCGATCACTTGACAGCTGGACCCTCGGACGCGGGGCGACGGCGTCGGACCGAGCCCGAGAGGTTCGGGATCGCGGTTCCTGGTCGCCCGCCACGACCACCCTGACACAACACTTCGACCGTTTCCCCGACGACGACCGCCCCCGAGAGGTGGATCTTCCCATGACCGACAGTGTCACCGCTCCGCATACCGATTTCCTCGTCGATCCCGACGCGCCCGCGGGCGCCGGACTGATCAAGCCCGGCTACGACGACCGCCTCGCCAACGACGATCTCGCTCCGCTGAAGAAGCAGAAGTGGACGAGCTACAACATCTTCGCCTTCTGGATGTCCGACGTGCACAGCGTAGGCGGCTACCTGACGGCCGGATCTCTCTTCGCTCTCGGCCTCGCCGGCTGGCAGGTGCTGATCGCTCTTGTGGTCGGCATCCTGATCGTGCAGGTCTTCTGCAACCTGGTCGCGAAGCCCAGCCAGGTGACCGGTGTGCCGTATCCGGTGATCAACCGGGCGATCTTCGGTGTGAAGGGCGCGAACATCCCAGCGATCATCCGCGGTCTGATCGCCATCGCCTGGTACGGCGTGCAGACCTACCTGGCCGCGCAGTCGCTGAACATCATCTTCCTCAAGTTCTGGCCGGCCGCGACCGACCTGAACGCGACCTCCTTCCTCGGCCTCTCGGCGCTGGGTTACATCTCGTACGCGATCCTCTGGGTCGCTCAGGCGGCGCTGTTCTGGCGCGGCATGGAGGCCATCAAGAAGTTCATCGACTGGGCCGGCCCCGCCGTGTACGTCGTGATGGTCGTGCTCGCGATCTACCTGGTCACCCAGGCCGGTTGGGAGAACGTCTCGCTCAACCTCTCGGAGGGTGAGCCGATGGACTTCATCGCCGGCCTGCCGCTGATGATCTCGGCGATCGCGCTGGTGGTCTCCTACTTCTCCGGCCCGATGCTCAACTTCGGCGACTTCGCCCGCTACGGCAAGTCGTTCAAGGCGGTGCGCAAGGGCAACATGCTCGGCCTGCCGCTCAACTTCCTCTTCTTCGCCCTGCTCGTGGTCATCACCGCATCCGCGACGGTTCCCGTGTTCGGCGAGCTGATCACCGACCCGATCGAAACGGTCGAGCGGATCGACACGCCCTTCGCGATCATCCTGGGTGGCCTCACCTTCGTGATCGCGACCGTCGGTATCAACATCGTGGCGAACTTCATCTCGCCGGCGTTCGACTTCTCGAACGTCAACCCGAAGAAGATCTCGTGGCGGATGGGCGGCATGATCGCTGCAGTCGGCTCCGTGCTCCTCACCCCGTGGAACTGGTACAACAACGACACCGCGATCATGTACACGCTGGGAATCCTCGGCGCTCTGATCGGCCCGCTGTTCGGAATCCTGATCGCCGGCTACTACCAGGCCAGCAAGCAGCGTGTCTGGGTCGACGACATGTACACGATGAGCGAGAAGGGCCGCTACTGGTTCAGCAAGGGCTACAACCCGAACGCCGTCTGGTCGGTCATCATCGGAGGCGTGCCGTCGCTCGCCGCCGTGCTGCTGCCGCACTGGATCCCCGGTGGCGAGGCGGTGATGTGGATCGGCAACTTCAGCTGGTTCATCGGTTGCGGTGTCGGCTACCTCTCGATGTTCCTCCTGGAACGCTCGCGCCCGATGATCGGCCGCCTCGACGAAGAACTCGCCCTCGCGACCGACGGCACGAACAAGTAACACTCCCCTCTGCGACGGACCCCTTCCGTGCGCGTCGGACCCGCCCAGCGGGGGTCCGACGCGCACAGGAGGGGTCCCTCGCGGGATCACACGAAGGATGCACGGCATGAAGATCACGGTGATCAACCCGAACACCAGCGCGGGGATGACCCGCACGATCGGCGAGGCCGCCCGGCAGGTCGCCGGTGTCGGGACCGAGATCGTGGCCCTGAACCCGCCGATGGGGCCCGCCTCGATCGAGAGCCACTACGACGAGGCGCTCGCCGTGCCGGGCATCCTGCACGAGATCGCGCTCGGAGACACCGCCGGCAGCCAGGGCTACGTGATCGCCTGCTTCGGCGACCCCGGAGTGGACGCGGCCCGAGAGGTCGCGGCCGGGCCGGTCATCGGCATCGCCGAAGCGGCCTTCCACATGGCGACCCTCGTGGGCCGGAGCTTCAGCGTCGTCACGACGCTGTCGCGCACCAGCGGTCGCGCGTGGGACATCGCCCGCCGGTCCGGCTTCGGTGAGGCGCTGCGTTCGGTGCGTGCCTGCGACATCCCGGTGCTCGAGCTCGACGACCCCGATTCGGATGCACGCCGCGTCGTCACCGCGCTCTGCGCCGAAGCGCTCGCCGTCGACGGCTCCGATTCGATCGTGCTCGGCTGCGCCGGAATGGCCGACTTCTGCCGCGACATCTCCGCTCAATTGGGCGTGCCCGTGATCGACGGGGTGAGCGCGGGCGTGAAGCTCGTCGAGAGCCTGGTCTCGCTCGGCCTCACCACCTCTCGCCGCGACGAGTTCGCGCGGCCGCCGGCCAAGACGATGGACGGGCTGCTCGCGCCGTTCACCCTCGCCCGCGCATAGAAGCAGGGGCTGTCACCGCTTCCCGCGTTCCGCGGGATGGAATGACAACCCCCTTCTTTCCGTCTCTACGCGCTACGGCGGCGGCGGGCGACGAACATCGCCGCGGAGCCCAGCGCGAGCAGAACGGAGCCCAGCGCGATCGGCGTGAGCGGGTCTGAGCCGGTGGACGCCAGGGTCCTCGTACCCGTGGAGGTCACCGCGGCCGGTCTGCTCGGCGACGGGCCTGCGGCCTCGGTCACCGTGATCCGGTGGCCGTTGTTCGCGGACGCCGAGCCGGTGGCACGGGTCTCTCCGTCCACGGTCACGCTGAGGTCGGCGTACACGAAGTAGCTCCCCGGCTCCGACAGAACGGTCGCGTCGATCCCCGCGAAGTCCTTCGCGTCGCCCGTGAACAGCACGGCCGGCTCGTAACCCGGTGCGAACTCGTCCAGGATGGCCAGCGCCGTCACGGTCAGGGTCGCTGAATCCGCGCAGTCCGGGACATCGAATGGGGCGACACTGAAGCCGATCATCCCTGCACCACCCGCGGCGGTGACCACCAACGGAGTGCTCGCCAGACCGGCGACACACGCTTCGAAGGCATCGGCGTAGGCGTACCGTCGCTCCGCCGGAGTGTCGTGATACCAGCTGACCTCGGCGTCCGTGATGACGCGAGCGCTGACGTACGCCTCCCACTCGGCCGAGAACGGGATGTCGAGCGTGACGACGCCTCCCGCGTAACCGGTGGCGGGGATCGCCACATCGATGCCGTGCGGCGAGTCGCTCGGACCGCCGGGAGTGGTCGACGGCGTCTGCAGCGCGACGAGGAAGAAGGCCGAGTCGGCGCACGCCACGGCGGTGGCCGGAGGCAGCGTGACGCTGAGCTCTCCGGGCACCGACCAGTCGTAGCCGATCGCGTCCTCGTCGAAGACGATTCCGTCGACCGTCGGATCCACGGGGCAGTCCGCCCGGTCGACGATGCCGTCGAGCGTGCCGCCGCCCGCGATCAGGGTCACGTCATCACCGAGCGTGCCCTGCCCGCTGTATGCCACCGAGATCGGACCCGATTCGGTGGCGTAAGGACCGGCGGTGAGATCGTCGGAATGGCCGGCCGGCACATCGATCGAGTCGATGGTGGTGTACCCGGTCGCGCCGGCGACCCCGATGCTCACGATGCCGCCGTCGTAGCACGGCTTCACGTCGATCGACGAGAAGGTGAGGCTGAAGTCCTCCACACCGGTCACGAGCTGCGGATCGGTGAAGGTGATCGGATCTCCCGGCTCCGAACACGGGATGTCGACGAGATCCGCGGATGCGCTCGGCGCGACCGCGAGGCCGGCGAACGCGATGGCGGCGACGGAGAGGACGGACGCGAGAACGCGTCCGAGACGAAGGCGAGAAGCCCCCTGAACAGTCATGGCTGTACTTTCTCGAAAGAGATGAACGGTGAGGTGGTGCCGACCCCGGTTCCCCCCGGAAGCACCTGAGACAGGTCTATCCGATCGCGTCGTCAGCGCATCACCGTTCCGATAACGAACGGATTCCAGTTGCGGGTTCCCTTTCCCGACGACAAGATCGCGGCCGTCCTCTTGTACGAACCCTCCTGTCATGCACGGAGAAGTGAAGTCGGCGATTCATCACGATCACATAACGAACGGTTCTGCTTCGAGCCGACTGGTTTCCATAAAAGACCCATACCTGTATGTTCTTCGAAACGCCGATGTCGGAACAGATCCGGCGCTGTCCGAGGGATCAGTGGAGATCGCATCATGCGAACGTCGAAGAAGTTGCTCAACGCCGCCGTCGTGCTGGGAATCGTGGCCGGATCGGTGGTCGTCGCGGCTCCCGCGCAGGCAGCGGTGACACCGTCGTGCTCGGGAAGCGCCGGTTGCGGGTACCGCGATATCGGGTTCTCCGGCGGAACCTACGCGATGACCGGCACCGCACCGATGTACAGCCTGGGAGCCGGGCACCCATTCAACGATTCGTTCACGGGCTTGTATGCCAAGAGCAAAGCCATCACAGCGTTCCAGCACGAGGGCTACACCGGCTGCGGCGTTTACCTCCCGGCTTATCAGAACCTCGTCGACCTCCGAGTCCGCTCCTGCGACGGTTCGACGACAATGAACGATCAGATCACGAGTTGGGTCTGGAATTGATCGGTGGTGCAGCGCGGCACCTCGGCGCGGTTGTCGGCCTTCTGTCACTGACCGTGATCGTCGCCGGGTGCACGGCTTCGACCGGCAGCGGATTCGCCTCGCCTGATCCGTCAGCGATTCCGCCTCAGATTGCGATCGAGGAACTCGATACGGCCGCCTTCGCCGACGTGACCGCACAGCTCGACGAGAAGGCGGAAGCGATCACCACACCGCTTTCGACGTACTACATGTCGGGCCGCGAGATCATGGCCATCAGCCACGCCAACGACCTGGCGATGCAAGGGTGCATGGCCGGATACGGCGAGCCGTACCCGGAGGCCCAGTTGCCCTGGGACCTCGAGCCGGTCGCGTTCGATCGCGAGTACGGCGTTTGGAGCGTGTCCCGCGCCGCCGAGTGGGGGCGCTCCGTCCCGCGCACCGAACGCGACATCGCCGCCGAAGCAATCTCGCCGGCGGCAACCAGCACTCCCGAGTGGCTCCAAGCCCAAGACTCGTGCCTGCAGGCGACCGAGTTCTTCGACGCCATCCACACGTACGGATCCACCGAGGAGATCATGTCGTCCTCCATGGCGATCGTCTACGCCGGCTCCCAAGCCGCGGGGATCTACGCCGGTCGCACCCCTGCTTACGTCGAGTACGGCCGAGCTCTCGCGAAGTGTTACGCCGAGCACGGTCTGACGACGTCGGATGAGACCGGGCCATGGGGAGTAGTCACGCCCAACGACCCGGAGGCTGCGACCACGGTCATCGTGCAGGACGCGAAGTGCCACCAGGAGACCGGCGCCGTCCAAGGTATGTACGACCTCCGCGCGCAGTACGAGGCCGCCTACATCGAAGCCCACGAGTCCGAGCTCGCGGCGGCGAAGGAGAAGAAGGACGCCATCGTCACCGCCGCCCGCGACTACATCGCCACTCATGGCGGCTGACGGGACGCCATTCATGGAGACGACCAGAACGACGCCCGACCCACCCCGGATCGGGTTGATCGCCCGACCGTGGCGCGTCATCTGGTTCGTCGTCATCGTCGCCCTCGTGGCCGGGGGCGCGCTCTGGCTGGGCGGCACCGTCACCTCTCCCGAGCAGGTCGCGATCGACGCCGGCGACGAACGCATCCCGATCGACGTCGCCGTCGAATCGCGCGTCGTGGGCGAGACGACCACCCTGCAGGGCGCCGTTCGCGCCGGGCTCTCGATCGACGTCGAAGCCATCCGACCCGCTGACGCGTCTCGAGCGGTTGTGGAGCAGGTACTGTCGCCCGTCGGCACCACGGTCTCGGCCCGGAGCGTGCTCGCGGTCGTTTCGGCGCGACCGATGATCGTGCTCCCGCTCGCGATCCCGCTCTACCGCGATCTCGCGACGGGCGATGAGGGCGCCGACGTGATCCGGTTGCAGACGGCGCTCGCGAAGGCGGGCTTCGAGGTGACCGACACGGGCGTCGTCGACGGGGAGACGCAGGAGGCGATCCGCGACCTCTACGACGAGGCCGGCTTCGACCCGCCCGGCGGATTCGGCGTGAAGACCACCATCGACCTGCAAGAGCTCGTGCAGATCCCGGGCGACACTGCAGTCGTGACCGACATCGTCGACGCGGGCAGCATCCTCGGCGGCACCGCCGCCGTCTCATCCCACGGCTCCTCGACGGCGCCCATGTCAGCCCCGGGAACGGACACAGGCAGCGACCCCACATCGACGGGGGCGCCCAGCGCCGACGACAGCACACCCCGCGCTCCGGGATCGTCCACCGGCGAAGTACTGGCGACCCTGCAGGTGCGGCCGAACACGATCCTCGCACGCTCGAACGTTCTCCAGGTCGACGCCCTCCCCGTCGGCGGTAGCGTCACGGTTCGGGGTTCCGACGGAATCGATATCGCCGCCACGGTCGCCGAGATCGGCGAGTTCACCGCCGACACCACAACGGGCGGCGGCTACGACATCACGCTCACGATTCCGGATGAGCATCAGGCCGCTCTCACGGTCGGCCAGTCGGTCACCGTGACCGCTGCCGCGGGCGGCGGCGCCGTCGCCGCGGTCCCGATCGTCGCCATCCGGCAGGAGGCGGGCGAGGCCTGGGTACAACCGTTCGCAGCGGACGGTGAGACACCACCACCGCCCGTGAAGATCGCTATCACGGAGCAGGCGGACGGATGGGCTGCGATCGTCGAGACGGCCGCGCTTCCGGTCGGCACCCGGCTCGAGGTCGGACCGTGAGCCCTCTGCTCGAGCTTCACGGTGCGCGGCGCGTCTACGGCACCGGGCCCGGCACGACCGCGGCTCTCGCCGGCATCGATCTCTCCGTAGACCGCGGAGAATTCGTCGCGATCGTCGGCCCTTCCGGCGCCGGCAAATCGACGCTGCTGAATGTGCTCGGGCTGCTCGATGCTCCCACTTCCGGCTCGTACCTGATCGATGGCACGGATGCGGGCTCGCTTCGCGATCGGCAGCGCGACTCGCTCCGCTCGCGGACGTTCGGCTTCGTGTTCCAGTCGAGCCATGTGCTGCCGGACGACTCCGTCGCCCGCAACGCCGCTGTCGGGCTACGGATTCTCGGCGTGGGCCGTTCGGCGCAAGAGTCCGCCGTGGGGAACGCTCTGGGCCGTCTCGGTCTGAGCCATCGCGCGAACGCCTCCGGCCGATCGCTGTCCGGCGGCGAGCGCCAGCGGCTCGCGCTCGCCCGCGCCGTGGCCACCGCACCCGACGTCATCCTCGCCGACGAGCCCACGGGCAACCTCGACAGCGGCAACAGCGACGAGGTCATCCGCCTCCTGAGCGCGCTGCACCGCGACGGCGCCACCGTCATCGTCATCACTCACGATCCGCGAGTGGCCGCTGCGGCCGAGCGGCAGGTCACCATCGATGACGGCGTCGTCGCCGCCGATACCGGCTCCGTGACACGATCCGCCGCCGCGACCGCCGCGACCGAAACCATCCGCGGATCCGCCGGGCGCGCCGCCCTCGGCATCGTTGGCGACGCCGTCTCGGCGCTGACTCTGCGGCCCGCGCGCGTCCTGTTCCTCCTGCTCGCGTTCCTGGTCGGCACCGGGAGCCTCGTCGCGGCGGTCGGCCTCAGCGAGACGACGGCGAATCAGGTTTCGCAGCGGCTGGCCCGCTCCGCTCTCGATGAACTCTCCATCGTGCTGCCGGCCGAACCCGATCCGGCGCTGCGATCCGCGGCCCAGGCGCAGGCGATCGAGCGCGTTCGAACGATCGACCACATCATCGACGTCGGCCGGCGCGACAGCATCGCCGCAGCGGACGGCAACCTGACCACGCTCCGCCCCGGAGCGGCGCAGCTGCACGACGAGAGCACCACGACGATGCTCGGAGGAGACGATCACTACCTCGCCCTCTCAGGCGTGGTGACCGAGCCCACCAGTGCCGCGGAGTGGTTCGCGCCCGACCGCACTGGCCGCTACGCCCTCGTCGGCGATCAGGCGGCCGAAGCTCTCGGGCTCTCGCGTATCGGGCCGGGCAGCCAGATCTGGATCGGCGGGCGCGCCGTCGATGTCATCGGGATGATCGCGGAGACCGGCCGGCTCCCCGAACTGCGGCACAGCGTCTTCGTCTCGCACGCCGTTTCCGACGTGATCGCGGGCGTCGACCGCTCCCTCGTCGCCCGCACGGATCTCGGCTTCCCGAGTGCGCTCGCCGAGGTGATCCCG
The DNA here is from genome assembly GCA_013204985.1 of Microbacteriaceae bacterium VKM Ac-2855. GTDB lineage: Bacteria > Actinomycetota > Actinomycetes > Actinomycetales > Microbacteriaceae > Rathayibacter. Next base: position 187,989 of record JABMLG010000007.1, on the reverse strand, counting down.
ACCGCGATCGATCCTGGCGCGCCGGGATCCGTGACCGTGAACACCGCCGTCGACCTCCGGCACCTGCGCCAGGGGGTCGCGGATGATCTGACCTCGTTCGTCGCCGGCATCGCCTGGGTGCTGCTCGGTCTCTCGTGCGTCAGCGCCTCCGCGATCATGTTCCTCGCCGTCCAGGCCCGCACCGCCGAGATCGGCCTGCGACGCGCACTCGGCTCCGGCCGCGCCGCCACGACCGCGATGTTCGTGCTCGAGGGACTCCTCATCGGCACCGCGGGCGGGCTCGCCGGCATCGCGACGGGCCTCGCCGTCATCACGATCGTCAGCGCGCACCAGGGCTGGGTCCCTGTCATCTCGCCGGACACTCTCGCGACGGGGCTCGTCGCCGGCGCTACCACGGGCGTCCTCGCCGCGCTCGCCCCGGCGCTCCGGGCCGCGAGCATCGACCCGGCCGAGGCCGTGCGCGCGTGAGCCTCGCGACTACCGCTGATCCGACCGACGCCCCTCGAAAGGACCGACTATGAACCGCGCATCCGCACGACTCGCCCTGGCTCTCGCCGCGCTGGCCCTCGCCGGCTGCTCCGCCGATGTCTCGGGTCCGGTGAGCGCCGGATCCGACGCGCCGACCGCCTCGGCGACGCCGGAACCGACGCCGGAACCGACACCGCCGCCCGGCCTCGTCATCCCCGCACCCGGCGATGCCGAGCTCTTCCGCCTCACCGTCGCCGACGGCGCCGTCTCGGCGTCCGCCGGCCACCAGCTGTCGCAGGTGCTGGGCCTGCGCGTCGTCGGCGCCTGCGTTTCGCCGGACGGACCGATCGCACAGATGTCGTTCACGCCGGTGGAGGCGGCCAGCGGCGGCATGGACGTGGTCATCCCGTGCGACGGCACGGAGCACACCGCGGTGTACGCGACCGGCGAGATCATGTCGGGCCCGTTCTCGTTGAGTTCCGCCCCGACCGCGTCAGGCGTCACGAGCGGCTACGCCGTCCTCATCCCGAGCTGAGCCTCATCCCGAGCTGAGCCGCAATGCGAGCTGAGCCGCATCCCGAGCTGAGCCGCATCCCGAGCTGAGCCGCATCCCGAGCTGAGCCGCAACCCCGCCCCACGCGGCCAGCCGTGCGACAGAATCGAACCGTGAGAATCGTGCGTGACGCGGCGTTGGGCATCCGCCTGTTCGGCCGCGGTTTCCGGATGTGGGGCCGGTCGCCGAAGCTGATGCTGTGGGGCGCGATCCCGCCGCTCGTGGTCGGCGCGGTCTTCGTCGCCGGTTTCGTCGTTCTGATCACGAATCTCACCGGGCTCGCCGCCGCCGTCACTCCGTTCGCCGACGACTGGGCGCCGCCGTGGGCCGAGACGACGCGGATCCTCGCCGGAATCGCCCTCCTCGCCGCCGCCGGAGTGCTGCTCATAGCCCTTTTCGCCGCGGTCACCCTCGCCGTGGGCGACCCTTTCTACGAGCGGATCTGGCGCCGCGTCGAAACCGACCTGGGCGGCGTGCCCGACGAGGTCGAGACGGCGTTCTGGCCCGGGGTCCGACGAGCCGTCCGAGACGGGATCGTGCTCGTGGCGACATCGCTGCTGATCGCGATCCTGGTGTTCGCGATCGGGTTCGTCCCCGTCGTCGGCCAGATCGCGGGCATCGTCGCGGGCGCCCTGGTCGGCGGGCGCACGCTGGCGATCGAATTGAGCGGATTCGCGGGCGACGCCCGGGGACTGAGCCTGCGGGAGCGCCGCCGGCTGCTCGCGTCGCGTCGCGGTCTGTCCCTCGGTTTCGGCATCGCGGTCTACCTCACCTTCCTCATCCCCGGCGGCGCCGTGGTCACCACGCCCGCCGCCACCGCCGGCGCGACCCTGCTGCTTCGCGAGCTGCGCGGCGAAGAGACCGGAGTCGCCCGCGCATCCGACTTGGCCGCCGCGCCGCCTCGGCGCTAGACTCCCCGCATGCGCATGTCGACTCACCTCTCCTGGTGGCCCGCCTCCTAGGCGGACCGACGCGCAGAACCCTGCACACGACCGCCTCACCGGGCGGTCGTTCTGTTTGTCAGGGCCTCGGGTGAGGAAGTCCAGATTCAAGGACCACCGATGACCTCGCTCCTCACCCGCATCCTCGCCTCCGACGGCTCGATGCCGTTCGCCGTCATCCGCCGGCAGACGCAGGCCTCCGGTCACGTCGACGTGCTCACCGGCGACGTCGTCGACGTCGAGGGCCTGGCCGACATCCCGCTCGACGGCGCCGACGTGCTCACCCTCGTGCCCTACCGCCAGGTGCGCGAGCGCGGCTTCGACGCCCAGGACGACGGCGCGCCACTGCGCTGCATCATCGTCCGCGAGCGCGAGTCGCTGCCGCTCGCGACGGTGCTGGAGCTGCTGCCCGACGTGGAGATCCCGGTGCAGGAGCGCGGCTTCGACGTGCCCGATGAGGAGTACGCCGACATCGTGCGCCGCGTCATCGACGACGAGATCGGCACCGGCCAGGGCGCGAACTTCGTGATCGCGCGCTCCTTCGTCGCCCACACGGATGCGGCGCCCGTCAGCGCATTGCTCGCCTGGTTCCGGCGATTGCTGACCGACGAATCCGGGGCGTACTGGACCTTCGCCGTGCACACGCCCGCCGGCGCCGGCGCCCAGGTCTCGGCCGTGGGAGCGACCCCCGAGCGGCACGTCTCCGTCTCGGACGGAGTGGCCATGATGAACCCGATCAGCGGCACCTTCCGCCACCCCGCCGCCGGCCCCACCGGCGAGGAGGTGCTGGCCTTCCTCGCCGACATCAAGGAGAGCGAGGAGCTCTTCATGGTGGTCGACGAGGAGATGAAGATGATGAGCGCCGTCTGCCCCGGCGGCGGGCGCATCCTCGGCCCGTACCTCAAGCAGATGTCGCGATTGAGCCACACCGAATACCTTCTCGAAGGCCACACCGAACTCGACGTGCGCGAGGTGCTGCGGCTGACGATGTTCGCGCCGACGGTGACCGGCTCCCCAATGGAGAACGCCTGCACCGTGATCGCCGAGTACGAGAAGCAGCCGCGCGGCTACTACTCCGGCGTGCTCGCCCTGTTCGAGCCCGAGAGCACCGAGGGCGAGCTGCGGTACGGGGTCGACGCGCCCATCCTCATCCGCACCGCCTATCTGCACGAGGGCGGCCGCCTCACGGTGCCCGCCGGCGCGACATTGGTGCGGCACTCGACGCCCGAGGGCGAAGTCGCAGAGACCCGGGCGAAGGCGTCGGGCGTTCTCTCGGCTCTCGGCCTGCTGCCCGCTCGGCAGATCCCTCCGGCGGTCGACCTGAACGCGGTGCCCGGCGTCGCGGAGGCGCTCGAAGCGCGCAACGATCGGCTCGCCGCGTTCTGGCTGCGACCGCAGGCGCCCGAGCACATCGAGGGTCTCGCCGGCCACCGGGCCCTGATCGTGGACAACGAGGACCAGTTCACCATCATGCTCGCGCACCAGCTGCGCCACCTCGGTATGGATGCCCGTGTCGAGCGCTGGTCGGACGTGGCGGAGGTCGTCAGTGACGAGCTCGTGATCTTCGGTCCCGGCCCTGGCGACCCGCGCGACGCCTCCGACCCGCGGATGCTGCGCCTGCGCGAGCTGATGACGGAGCGTCTCGAGGCGCGGCGGCCGCTGCTGGCGGTGTGCCTCAGCCACCAGATGCTCTCGCTGATGGCAGGGCTGCCGGTCGAGCCGCTGCCCGCGCCTCGGCAGGGCGTGCGCCTCGCGGTCGACGTGTTCGGTGCGGATGCGGCGATCGGCTTCTACAACACGTTCTCCTCGGTCGCGTCGGCCGACCAACTCGTCACCCCGGCCCTCGAGCTCGAGATCTCGGCCGATCGGTCGACCGGGGTCGTCAACGCCCTGCGCGGCGACGGCGTCGCGTCGGTGCAGGGTCACCTCGAGTCGGTGCTCTCCTCCGACGGACTGGTCACCCTCGAGCGACTCGTCCGCGCGGCCACCCGGCAGCCCGCCTCGGTCTGACGCTCCGCGGTCAGCCGCGCGAGCCGGCGCCCCGCGTGAGCGCCCGTCGCTAGGGTGGGCGGGTGACGGATGCAGCGGGCAGTGACGTGCGGATGATCGCGAGCGAACGGTACGACGACGCGCTGCGCGAGGCGGTCGCCGCATCCGTGCGCGCGGCGGCGGTCGCGGCACGCGACTGGTACGGCCGCGGCGACAAGAACGCGGCCGATGAAGCCTCGGTCGCGGCGATGCGTGCGGTGCTGCTCGACGCCCCCTTCGCCGGCACCGTCGTGATCGGCGAGGGCGAGAAGGACGAGGCGCCGATGCTCGCGAACGGCGAGCGCCTCGGTCGCGGCGGCATCGAATGCGATATCGCCGTCGACCCGCTCGACGGAACCCGGCTGACGGCCGAGGGCGTGCCCGGCTCGGTGTGCGTGATCGCGCTCGCGCCGCGCGGCAGCATGTTCGACCCGCGGGATGTGTTCTACATGCAGAAACTGGTGGCCTCGGCGGCGGGGCACGGCGTACTCGAGCTCGACGCGACGCCGACCGAGAACGTGACCCGCCTGGCGGCCGCCCTGGGCAAACCCGTCGCCGCTCTGCGCGTCGCGGTGCTCGACAAGCCCCGGCACACCGCGCTCGTCGACGAGCTGCGAGCGAGCGGATGCATCCTGCTGCTGCGCGGCGAAGGGGACGTCTCCGTCGCGATCGAAGCCGCGGATCCGCTGGGCGACGTCGACCTCGTGATGGGTGTCGGTGGCACGCCCGAAGGAATCGTCGCCGCCTGCGCCGTGCGCGCGTTCGGCGGCTTCCTCGAGGGGCGCCTCGCCCCGCAGACTCCCGAGCAGCACGCGCTGGCGATCGCGGCAGGCCACGACCTCACCCGCATCCTCATGCTCGAGGACCTGGTCGCGAGCGACGACGTGCTCTTCGCAGGTGCCGCCGTCTGACCCGTTCCGCGCCTCGGGTACCTCTGCGAGGGACCCCCGCTCGGTTCGGGGTCGCTCGCAGGATGGCGGTGGCGCGCCCGAGGGTCAGACGCGCAGGGCCGGCGGGTCTGGGCGGCGCGGCGGGTACACCCAGGTGACGAGCACGACCGAGATGATCATCAGCAGGAACCAGCTCACGATCTTGAACGGACTGACCGGTTCCCAGCCGGACGCCTGGTTCGGGTAGAGCCACGTGCCCGACAGGGTGCCGAGGTTCTCGGCGAACCAGATGAACACCGCGACCAGTGCGAATGCGAGCAGCAACGGCATCCGAAGACTGCGACGGAACACCCGGAACACCATCACGCACCGCGCATAGAGCAGCACGATCGCGGCCAGTAGGACCCATCGCAGGTCGACGATGAAGTGCTGCGTGAAGAAATTCGCGTACACGAGCGTCGCCACGATCGCGGTGGCCCAGAACGGCGGATGCCGAACGAACCGCAGGTCGAAGAGGCGGTACACGCGCACCATGTAGCTGCCGATCGCGGCGTACATGAAACCGGTGAACAGCGGGACGCCCGCGATGCGCAGAATCCCATCGGGCGCGTAGGCCCACGACCCGACATCGGTCTTGAACAGCTCCATCACCGTACCGACGATGTGGAAGATCACGATCACCCGCAGTTCGCGCCACGTCTCGAGCCGACCGGCGAGCATCCCGATCTGGATCAGGACCGCCGTGATCGTGAGCGCGTCGTTCCTCGAGAGCGCCGCGTCATCCGGGTACCAGAGCCGGGCCACCAGGATCGCGAGCAGCAGCAGCGCGGCGAAGATGCAGGCCCACGCCTGCTTCGCCCCGAAGACCAGGAACTCGACGAATCCGGGCCTCAGCCGGGTGCGTTCGAGGAGACGGTGCGCGGCGTCGTCGATCCGTCGTTCGACGGGAGTGAAACGCGGTGGCACCCAGCCATCATGACGGAAACCGGCTGAACATCGGTTCGTCGGGGTCGAAAAGGCGCTGATGCCGGAACGACGCCGATGCCGGAACGACGCCGATGCCGGAACGACGAAGGCCCCGGCGTCTCCGCCGGGGCCTTCCGTGTCGTACTTCTGTAGCGGGAGCGGGACTTGAACCCGCGACACCACGATTATGAGCCGTGTGCTCTAACCACCTGAGCTACCCCGCCGTATCGGTCCAGGCTAGCCCGGTCCGAGGACTCCCGCTGCTTCGTTACGCCGGACGACTCAGAGAGAGGAGAGCCCCCTGTGGGAATCGGACCCACTACCTCTTCCTTACCAAGGAAGTGCTCTACCAATGAGCTAAGGGGGCGCACTCGCGGGCTGTGCTCGCCTCTTCCGAAGCGCGCCCGCGTTTTGGCACCGTTAGACAATAGCACCTCCGGGCAGCCCTGCCTGACCGCCCCCGGGCGCGTGTGTTCGCCGACCCCCGACTGACGAAATGTTGCAGCTCTCGCCCGGCGAGAGCTGCAACTTTTCGGAGGGGATCAGGCGGAGGCGGCGCTCAGGCGCTCCAGCTCGTCGGACGACAGCTCGAGGGTCGCGGAGGCCAGTAGGGCCGGCAGCTGCTCGACGGTGCGGGCACTCGCGATCGGTGCGGCCACTCCGGGCTGCGAGCGCAGCCAGGCGAGGGCGACGGTGGCGACCTCGGCGTCGTGGGCGGCCGCGATCTCGTCGAGTGCGGCGAGCACGGCACGGCCGCGGTCGTCGAGGTACTTCGCGGCGCCCTCCGCGCGCGGGCTGGTGTTCTCGGAGCCGTCGCGGTACTTGCCCGTGAGGAATCCGGAGGCGAGAGCGTAGTACGGCACGACCGAGAGCCCGGCGTCGACCGCGAGCGGCAGCACATCCGCCTCAATGCCGCGCTCGACCAGGTTGTACTGCGGCTGCAGCGCGACCGGCTTGTGGAACCCGCCCTTCTCGGCGATGTCGAGCCACTCCTGGATCCGCGCGGCCGAGAAGTTCGAGACGCCGATCGCGCGGATCGTGCCGGCGTCGACCAGCTTCGAGAAGGCCTCCACGGTCTCGGCGAGCGGCACGTCGGCGGAGTCGAAGTGCGCGTAGTAGAGGTCGATGCTGTCGACGCCGAGGCGGGCGAGCGACGCCTGCGCGGCCGCGTGGACGTTGTCGGCGGACAGACCCGAGAACTCGGGGTGCTGACTCACCTTGGTGGCGATCACGAGGTCGTCGCTGCGACCGCGCTGAGCGATCCACGCACCGATGATGGTCTCGGACTCGCCGCCCGAGTTGCCCGGCACCCACGCCGAGTAGACGTCGGCGGTGTCGATGAAGTTGCCGCCACCCGCCACGTAGGCGTCGAGCACGGCGAACGAGGTCTCCCGGTCGGCCGTCCAGCCGAAGACGTTGCCGCCCAGCGAGAGCGGGAAGACGGACAGATCCGAGGTTCCGAGGGTGGTGCGAGGGGAAGTGAGCTGGTCGATGGTCACGGATGTGCCTCCTGCGTCGATTGAAGTCCTGCCTAACGACAACCAGGCGCGCCAGAAGCTATTCCGGTCTCCGGCAACTGCGGCGGAAGATGTCAGCGTCCTCCGATGTCAGTGACGCCCGAGCTCAGCGTCCCCCGAGCTCAGACCCGCCCGAGCTCAGACCCGCCCGACCTCAGAGGAGAGATCGAGGTGCAGCGGATACGCGACGTACGCGAAGCGCGTCGAGTCCGGCGCCCAGCCGTTCACGTTCGTGGTGCCTTGGCCACCGAACAGCGTGACGAGTTCGCGCGTGGATCCGTCGCTCGTGTCCAGCATCCGCAGTGCCACGGGCAGATCAGCGGGGTGCCCGGCGGTGCCCGCCTCGTACGCGAGGTACTGCACCCACCGGCCATCGGGCGAGGCGTGTGGGAACCAGTCCACGGTGGCGGATGCGTGCAGTCGCGAGGGAGCAGCGGATCCGTCGGCCGGCATCCGGAACAGCTGCGCCGTGCCGGGCGTCTCGCGCTCGGAGTTGAACAGCAGCCACTCCGCCGTCGCGTCGAACTCGACGCCGTCGTCGGGTGCTGAATCGTCGGTCAGCTGCGTCAGCGGACCTCCGCTGGCGGGCATCGTGTAGACGTTCGTGACCCAGTCGCCGCTCGCGTCGGGCCCGCCGCCGATCAGCGCCAGCGTGGCGCCTTCGGGCGATACGCCGTGCAGGTAGTGCTTGAACCGCTCGCCGCGCGGGGTCGTGAGACGCTCCGCGGGGCGCGAGCCGTCGAGCGCGACGGAGTACAGGTGACCGTCGCGGGCGGAGACGTAGGCGGCGAGACCGTCGGGCGCGAGCACGTGATCGTTGTTCAACTCGGCCGGCACCCCGTCGAGCGCGATGGGCTGCAGCTCGGGTGCCTCCAGGGGGATGCGGAAGAGGCCGCCATCCGCGTTGACGACGAGTGCGGATCCGTCGGGTGACCAGTTCGGCGCTTCGAACAGCATCGTCTCGGAGGCGAACACGAGAGACGAGGTTCCGCTCGCGACGTCGAAGACGAACAACTGAGCGGTCTGACCGGGCGCGAGGATGCGAGGCATGTCGCCACCGTAGCCCGAGCCACCAGCGGATGCGGCCCCGCGTCTGCCGCACAGCCGCCACCGCCTCGAATCAGAATCCGTCCTGAGCCCGCAAGCCCCGGCCCACTCAGCTTTCCGCGTACCCCCGTCCGGTACCCTGTGTTCGACAGATGACTGGGTACGAGCGCCGGAGGGACTGTGATGCTTCTCATCCTCGTTCTCTTCGGATTGCTGGCACTGCTCACGCCGCTCTTCATCAAACATGCCGGACCGAAGGGCTTCTACGCTCTCGCCGCAGTGCCGGTCGGCGCGTTCATAGCCACCGCGGCATATCTCCCGGAGATCCTCTCCGGCGGCGTCATCACCGAATCCATCGACTGGATCCCGCAGCTCGGTATCTCACTCAGCTTCCGTCTCGACGCGCTCTCACTCGTGCTCGCGTTGATCGTGACCGGTGTGGGTGCGCTGGTCCTCTTCTATTGCGCCAGGTACTTCCGCCGCGACGAGCCGAGCCTCGGCCGATTCGCCAGCCTCCTCTTCGCTTTCGCCGGTGTGATGTACGGCCTCGTCACCGCCGACGACATCATCGTGATGTTCGTCTTCTGGGAGGCCACGAGCGTTCTCTCCTACCTGCTGATCGGGCACTACTCGGGTCGCAAGGAGAGCCGCGGCGCGGGCCTGCAGGCGCTGCTCGTCACCACCCTCGGCGGCCTGGCGATGCTGGTCGGTATCGTCATCCTCGCGGTCGCCGTCGGCACCACGAGCATCCACGGCATCGTCGAGGCCGCCCCGAACGGCCCCCTGATCTCGACCGCGATCGTGCTCGTGCTCGCCGGCGCGTTCTCGAAGTCGGCTCTGGTGCCCTTCCACTTCTGGCTGCCCGCCGCGATGGCCGCGCCCACCCCCGTCAGCGCCTATCTGCACGCCGCGGCGATGGTGAAGGCGGGCATCTACCTCGTCGCCCGTCTCGCGCCGGGATTCGCCGACGACTCGGTCTGGCTGCCGATCGTCGTGTCCGTCGGGGTCTGGACCATGCTCGTCGGCGGCTGGCGCTCACTGCGCCAGTACGACCTCAAACTCGTGCTCGCCTACGGCACCGTGAGCCAGCTCGGCTTCCTCACGGTCGCCGTGGGGTTCGGCACGCGTGACACCGCGCTCGCCGGGCTCGCGCTGCTGCTCGGTCACGCACTGTTCAAGGCGCTGCTCTTCTTGGTGGTCGGCATCATCGATCACCGCGCCGGCACCCGCGACCTGCGCAAACTCAGCGGTGTCGGCCGACAGGCCCCCGTGCTCGCGGTGGCCGCGTTGCTGGGCATCCTGTCGATGGCCGGCGTTCCTCCGCTGTTCGGTTTCGTCGCCAAAGAGGCGATCTTCACCGGGCTGCTGACCGCCATCGAGCAGGGCTCCGTCTGGGCGCTGATCGCACTGATCGGCTTGGGGATCGGCTCCATCATCACCGTCGCCTACAGCGCGCGGTTCTTCTGGGGTGCATTCGCCCGCAAGAGCGGCGTCGAGAAGAGCCACCTGCACGCGGAGCCGTGGGACTTCACGCTCGCGCCCGTTGCGCTCGCCGTCGCCTCCGTCGTGGCCGGCCTGGCGCCGCAGCTGCTCGACCCGCTGCTCGCCCTGCACGCCGACACGGTTCCCGAATCCGCCGCGGATGCGACCGGCGCACTCGAGAGCGACCACGGCACGTACCACCTCGCGCTCTGGCACGGCTTCGAGCCGGCACTGGGCCTCTCGGCCATCATGATCGCGATCGGTCTGGTGCTGTTCGCCAACCGCAAGCGTGTCGCCCGCCTGCAGTCGAAGGTGCCGAACCGGATCGACGCCGCCGAGGGCTACTGGGCCACGATGCGCGCGATCGACCGCTTCGCCAGCGCGGTAACCGAGTTCGTGCAGCGCGGATCGCTGCCGCGGTACCTCACCGTGATCCTGGTCGTCTTCGTGCTGGGTGTCGGCGGCACGTCTGCACTGAACCGCAGCTGGACCGACGAGGTCACCCTGTGGGACTACCCCGCGCAGCTCGCGATCGGAGCCGTGATGGCGATGGCCGCCGTCTGGGCCGCGATCGCCAAGCAGCGGATCGCCGCGGTGCTGCTCGTCGGCGTCACCGGCTACGGCATGGTCGCCCTCTTCGCGATGCAGGGCGCGCCCGATCTGGCCCTCACCCAGGCGCTGGTCGAGACGATCACGCTCGTCGTCTTCGTGCTCGTGCTGCGCCGCCTGCCCACCCGGATCGCGAAGGCGCACGCGCCGATGCGCAAGCGCCTGCGCGCCGTGATCGGCATCGCCGTCGGCGCCACGATGGCGGTCGTCGCCACGCTCGCGCTCGGCGCCCGCACCGCGACGCCGATCTCGATCGAACTCCCCCGCCTCGCGTACGAGGAGGGCAAGGGTCGCAACATCGTCAACGTGATGCTCGTCGACATCCGCGCCTGGGACACGATGGGCGAGATCTCGGTCCTCGTCGTCGTGGCCACCGGAGTCGCAAGCCTGATCTTCCTCTCGAGCCGCGCGGGCGGTGCCCCCCGCCTCGAGAACGTCGAACGCCCGGGGCGACGCACCCGTGGTTCGGGCGACGAGCCGGTCGATCTCACCAGCGCATCGCCCGCGGATGCGGACGGCCGCACCCGCACGGCGCACGACGACTCCGACGGCGAACGCCGCTCGTGGCTCGTGGCCGGGCGCACGCTTCGCCCCGAGAACCGCTCCATCGTGCTCGAAGTGCTGGTGCGCCTGCTCTTCCATCCCGCGATGATCGTCTCGGTCTACCTGCTCTTCACCGGCCACAACACCCCGGGCGGCGGCTTCGCCGGAGGGCTCCTGGCGGGGCTCGCTCTGGTCGCGCGTTACCTCGCCGGCGGGCGGTTCGAACTCGGCGAGGCCGCTCCGATCGACGCCGGCAAGGTGCTCGGTCTGGGCCTGCTCTTCGCCGTCGGTACCGCCGTGTCGTCCCTGTTCCTCGGCCTGGAGGTGCTGCAGGCGAGCTGGATCGACCTCGAGGTGCCGATCCTGGGCGAGCTGCACCTCGGTACCCCGACGCTCTTCGACATCGGTGTGTACCTCATCGTGATCGGGCTCACGCTCGACATCCTGCGCAGCCTCGGTGGCGAGGTGGACCGGCACGGCGAAGAGGCCGAGACCGGCGAGACCTCCCGCGACGGCGTGACGCACAGCACCGACACCTCCGGAAGCGTGGACGGCCTCGAGACCGAACTGCCGGCCGGCACGAGCGTCAGCGACGGGCGGATGCGCCGCACCGCGAACGGACGCATCGAGGGAGGCGACGAGTGAGCATCACCCTCGTGCTCGTGGTCGTGATGGCGGTCATGTACGCCGCCGGCGTCTACCAGCTGCTCGAGCGCAGCCTCACCCGCATCCTGATCGGCTTCCTACTGGTGGGCAACGCCACGAACCTGCTGATCCTGCTGATGGCCGGGCGGGCCGGGCTCGCGCCGTTCGTCACCGGTGACCGCAGCTACGAGGAGATGGCCGACCCGCTGCCGCAGGCGCTGATCCTCACCGCGATCGTGATCACCTTCGGCGTCTCCGCCTTCTTGCTGGCGATGATCTACCGCAAGTGGCGCCTCGCCAACGCCGACCAGGTCGAGGACGACGATTCGGACGTCTCGGTGCGCGAGGACCTCGCCGACATCACCGAGCAGACCCGCTCGGACGACCTCGCGCTCGACGCCGTGCTCGAGGCCAGCGACGAGGGCACCGCCGCCTTGCACGGTGAATCCGCGATGACCGACGACCGACCCGAGGCGGAACCGAGCAGCGCCACGACGACGAACGCCACGACGAAGACCCCGAAGGAGGAGGAGATATGAACGTGCTGATCCCGCTCGTCGTCACGATCCCCCTCCTCGGCGCCGCCGTCGCTCTGGTGCTGGGCCGTCACCGACGCGCGCAGATCCTGGTCAACGTGATCGCCCTGAGCACGGTGCTCGTGATCTCCAGCATCCTGCTCGTCCTCGTCGATACCCAGGGTGGCGAAGCGGTCTACGTCGGCGGCTGGGAGCCGCCGTGGGGCATCGTGCTGGTCGTCGATCCGCTGGCCGCTCTGATGCTCGTGATCACCTCGATCACGCTGCTGGGCGTCCTGCTCTTCTCGATCGGGCAGGGCATCGCCGACGGCAACCGCGAGACGCCGGTCACGATCTTCCACCCGACCTACCTCATCCTCTCGGCGGGCATCCTGAACGCCTTCGTGGCGGGCGACCTGTTCAACCTCTACGTCGGCTTCGAGATCCTGCTCGCGGCCAGCTACGTGCTGATCACCCTCGGCGGCACCGGGCCGCGCATCCGTGCCGGCACGACCTACGTCGTGGTCTCGCTCGTCTCGAGCATCTTCTTCCTCACCGCGATCGGTCTGCTCTACGGAGCGACGGGCACGGTCAACATGGCGCAGCTGTCCATCCGCATCGCCGAGCTGCCGGCCGACGTGCAGCTCGTGCTGCACGTGGCGCTGCTGCTGGGCTTCGGGATCAAGGCCGCGGTGTTCCCGCTGTCGTTCTGGCTGCCCGACTCGTACCCGACGGCGCCCGCGCCGGTCACGGCCGTGTTCGCCGGCTTGCTGACCAAGGTCGGTGTGTACGCCCTCATCCGCACCGAAACGCTGCTGTTCCCGGGCGGAGCGCTGAACGATCTGCTGCTCTGGGTCTCGCTGCTGACCATGATCGTGGGCATCCTCGGCGCGGTGGCTCAGGCCGACATCAAGCGGATGCTCTCCTTCACGCTGGTCTCGCACATCGGTTACATGGTGTTCGGCATCGCACTGGGCACCGAAGCGGGCTACGCCGCGACGATCTTCTACGTGATCCACCACATCACGGTGCAGACGACGCTGTTCCTCGGTACCGGTCTGATCGAGCGGATCGGCGGGACGACCTCGATCATCCGGCTCGGAGGCCTGCTCAAGGCCTCGCCGCTGCTCGGAGTGCTGTACTTCATCCCGGCGATGAACCTGGGCGGCATCCCACCTTTCACCGGCTTCCTCGGCAAGGTCGGCCTGTTCGTGGCCGGCGCCGAGGCGAACGGCGGGCACCCCTCGTGGGTCGTCTGGGCCGTCATCGCGGCCGGTGCCATCACCTCGCTGCTGACGCTCTACGCGGTCGCGCGCGTGTGGAACATGGCGTTCTGGCGCCGCCGCGAGGAGGTCTCGGGCTACGAGTCGCCGCTGATCGAGCAGCTTCAGGAGGCGCCGCACGACACCGGTTCGGTGAAGACGCAGGCGACGCCCGCCCTGATGATCGCGGCGACCGCGGGCATGGTCGGCGTGAGCCTCCTGCTCACCCTCGGCGCCGGCCCGCTCTACGGCTCGAGCCAGGAGGCGGCGAGCGAGATCACCGATCCGTCGACCTACATCGCGACGGTCTACCGCGATTCGTCCTTCGGTGAGGAGGGGCCGCGATGAGCCGGCGCCGCCGCGTGGACTTCTGGAACCAGTTCGCCATGTTCGTGACCCTGGTCGGCATCTGGGTGCTGCTTTGGGACGACCTCTCGGTGCTCTCGGTCGTATCGGGTTTCCTGGTCGCCGTCATCGTGACGCGGGTGTTCTACCTGCCGCCGGTCGAGTTCTCGAACCGGATCAACCTCTGGTACGTCCTGCTGTTCGTGCTGCGGCTCGTGTGGGACATCGCGGTTGCGTCGTTGCGGGTGTCGTGGCAGGTGCTCACTCTTCCGGTGCCGGTGCGCAATGCGATCATCGCGGTGCCGCTGCGCAGCCGCTCCGAGGGCATGCTGGTCTGGACGACCGAGGCCGTCTCACTGGTGCCGGGATCGCTCGTGATCGAGGTCGACCCCTCGAAGAACGTGCTGTACCTGCACGTGCTCGGCTCCGTCTCCGAGAAGCAGCTCGAGCACACGCGACGTACCGTGCTCGCCACGGAGGCGCGGATCGTGCGCGCGATCGGCTCGAAGGACGATGTCGCCCGGGTACGCGGCGAGGAGGTGGCGTCATGATCGAGGGTCTGGTCTGGGTGCTGGTGCCGATCTTCGGCGTGGCCGCGATCTTCGCGGTGGTGCGCATCATCCGCGGGCCGTCGGTGCTCGACCGCGTGGTCGCGACGGATGTTCTGGTGTCGACGATCCTGTGCGGTCTCGGCGCCGAGATGGCCGTCAACCGGCACACCGCGTCGTTGCCCGTGGCTCTCGTGCTCGCGCTGTTCGCCGTCTTCGGCTCGATCAGCGTCGCCAAGTTCATGGCCAACCGGGAGGAGGACTGATGGATCTCTTTCTCGACGTGCTGACGTCGGTGCTGCTGGTGCTGGGGGCGCTGCTGTGCCTGGTCGCCGGCATCGGCCTGCTACGTTTCTCCGATCTGCTCTCGCGGATGCACGCCGGCACCAAACCGCAGGTCTTCGGCCTGATCTGCGTGATGCTGGCGGTAGGAATCCGCAACCCCGGGTTCGCCGCGGCGACAACGATCCTGCTGGTTCTCGGCTTCCAACTGCTCACCGTGCCGGTGTCGGCGCACATGGTCGGCCGTGCCGGCTACCGCGCCGCCAACGTCTCGCCGGGCGAGCTGGTGGTCGACGAACTGGCCGACGTGGTCACCGAGGCCGACGCGCAGCGCGACTGAGCCGACGCGCTAGCGCGACTGAGCCGGCGCGCGCTCGCGGTCAGTGCTGCTGGGCGACGAAGGCGGCGAACGAGGCCGTGTCGGTCAGCGACCCGGTGTACTGCTCACCGTTGACCAGGATCGTGGGCGTGCCGACCACGCCGTCGTCCTTGATCGCGCGCTCCGTCATATCCTGCACCCACGAGCGGTAGTCGCCGCCGCGGATGCAGGCGGCCACGTCGTCTCCCCCGGCCGCCGCCGCGTTCGCCGCGAGCTCGACCAACGCGTCGTCGCTCAGCCCATCCGTGCCCTCGGCGGGCTGGTTCGCGAACAGGGCGGTGTGGAAGGCGTAGAAGGACCCGGGCGCGAGCGTACCCACACAGGCTGCAGCGCTCGCGGCGCGCTCGGAGTACTTCGTCCCGTTCGAGCGAGAGGTGAGGATGGCGATCGGATGCACAACGAGGCTCGCGTCGCCGGCCTCGATCCACTCCTCGATCGTCTCGCCGTTGGTCTGCTCGAATTGACCGCAGTAGGGGCACAGGTAGTCGACGTAGACCGTGATGTGCACGGGTGCGGTGCCGAGCGGGTCGATCGAGAAGCCGCCGTCCGCCGCCTCCGTCGGCACCGGATCCGTACGCGATGCGGCGACCCGTTGCACGATCGAGCCGGCTACCAGCGCCACGACGACAGCGAACGCCGTCAGCATGACCAGAGCGACGGGGAGGATCCAGTACAGGTGTTTCCAGCCGAGACGGCGCGGCGGCGAATCGCTCATGGGGCTCCTCGATCAGAGCTGACGCGCAGCGACGCTCGCCAGCAGAACCGTGACGCCGAGCAGCGCGCCGACCACGAGCACGAGCAGCGGCACGACCCAGAGCAGATTGCGTCGACGACGACGGGCGGCCTCGGGGTCGGCTTGGGTCATCCGTCGAGCGTACCCGGAGACAGGGGGCGGTTCAGTGCACGAGCGCGCTGAGCCAGATGATGCCGAGGCCGAGCGCCGCCGTCGTCAGCGCGCCGAGGAAGCGGATCGCGAGCGGGCGGCCACGGATCGTGGAGCTGACGAAGCCCAGCACCGCGAGGATCACGACGCCCGACCAGAGCGCCAGGTAGTACGCGACGTACTCGTCGACCCAGCCGACCACGGCGAGCAGCAGGAGGAGCGACGGCAGCAGCATCGAGACCACCATGCCGAGCGAGTGCCGGGCCGCCTCGATGATCGCGGCGAGGGTGCCCGCCGCGCCATCCTTGCCGTGCAACCGCGAGACGGCACCGGCGTACACGTGCGCGAGCCAGAAGACCCCGACCGTGCCCAGCATGAAGACGAGAACGTCGAGGTCGGTCTCGTCGTTCCAGCCCACCGCGATCAGCGCGCTGACGAGGACGGTCCCGTAGATGGACTGCTCGGTGCGATAGGTGTCGAGCACCCGACCGACCGGCGCGGCTGTGGCCCCGACGAGACGGGCGGCGAGAGTCGGGTCGGCGTTCGGTTCGGCGGCGTTCGGTTCGGCGGCGTTCGGTTCGGCGGCGTTCGGTTCGGCGGCGTTCGGTTCGGCGGCGTTCGGTTCGGCG
>JABMLG010000007.1:0-171357 GCA_013204985.1 Microbacteriaceae bacterium VKM Ac-2855 | reverse complement strand
GCGGATGGCATGGCGATGTCCTCGGTGTCGGGTGCGCGCGCAGCCCGGGCGGGTGCGTGCGAGAGAACGCGGAACACCTTGAGCGTAATGCGCGGCGCGCGCGGCGCACGCCCCGGAGTTCAGGGTCGACGGCCGGACCGCCGCCTTCCTGCGAGGGACCCCTTCTGTGCGCGTCGGACCCGCCCAGAGGGGGTCCGACGCGCACAGGGCGGGTCCCTCGCAGAGAGGGGTGGAGGCGGAGCGACGAGCGGCGGCCGTCACGCGACCGAAAAGCGCGCGAAACCAGGCCGAAAACGGCGGTGCCGTATCCTGTTGCGCATGACCCTCGAATCCACCACTGGTTCCGGCGCGCCCGAAAACCGTCCGGCGCCGCTGTCGACCTCCACTCGCGGATCCGAGTGGTGGCGCACCGCCGTCATCTACCAGATCTACCCGCGCAGCTTCGCGGACGCGAACGGCGACGGAATCGGTGACCTCGCCGGTGTCACGGCCCGCCTCGACTCCCTCGCCGAGCTGGGCGTCGACGCGATCTGGCTGTCGCCGTTCATGACCTCCCCGCAGAAGGACGCCGGCTACGACGTCGCCGACTACTGCGACGTCGACCCGCTCTTCGGCACCCTGGCCGACTACGACACGATGCTCGCGGCCGCACACGAGCGCGGCATCAAGGTGATCGTCGACCTCGTACCGAACCACTCCTCCGACAAGCACCGTTGGTTCCAGGAGGCGCTCGCCGCCGGGCCCGGCAGCGCCGAGCGCGCCCGGTACATGTTCCGCGACGGTCAGGGCGCCTCGGGCGAACTGCCGCCGAACAATTGGGAGTCGGTCTTCGGCGGCAGGGCCTGGACCCGCGTCACCGAGGCCGATGGCGCTCCCGGCCAGTGGTACCTGCACATCTTCGACACCTCGCAGCCCGACTTCGATTGGAACAACGAGTGGGTGCGCGAGCAGTTCCGCGGCGTGCTGCGTTTCTGGCTCGACCGCGGCACCGACGGTTTCCGCGTCGATGTGGCCCACGGCATGATCAAGGCCGAGGGCCTGCCCGATTACACCCCACCGGTCGACGGCGGCTCGATGGGCGGCAATGTGGGCCCCGACGGCGAGCCCGAGACCGCGCCGTACTGGGCGCAAGACGGCGTTCACGAGATCTACCGCGACTGGCACACGGTGCTCGAGGAGTACCAGAGTGATCGCGTGCTCTGCGGCGAGGCGTGGGTCGAGCCGTTGCCGAAGCTCGCCCGCTGGGTGCGCCCCGACGAGATGCAGCAAACCTTCAACTTCGCGTACCTCGAGACCCCGTGGCAGGCACCCGCGCTGCGTGCCGTGATCGACGAGTCGATCGCCGCCTTCAGCTCGGTCGGCGCGCCCTCCACCTGGGTGCTCTCGAACCACGACGTCGTGCGCCACGCCTCCCGCCTCGCGTTGACCGCCGAGAATCCGCAGGGTCACGGCATCGGGCCGAAGTCGCTCGGCCTGCCGATCCCCGAGCTCGGCCTGCGTCGCGCGCGCGCCGCATCCGCTCTGATGCTGGCCCTGCCCGGCTCGGCGTACCTCTACCAGGGTGAGGAGCTCGGCCTGCCGGAGGTCATCGACCTGCCGGACGAGTCGCGCCAGGACCCGACGTGGTTCCGCACCGCCGGCGAGCGCTACGGACGTGACGGTTGCCGCGTGCCGCTGCCCTGGGAGGCAGGCGCGCCCGCCTACGGATTCAACGGCACCGGAGCCTCCTGGTTGCCGCAGCCCGCCGACTGGGACGGCCTCGCCCGCTCCGCGCAACTCGGGGTGCAGGGTTCGACGCTCGAGATGTATCGACTCGCACTGGCTCTGCGCCGCTCGAACGACCTCGGCTCGGGCGCCGTGCAATGGCTCGAGGGCTACCCCGACGCGGTCGTCGCCTTCGTCTCGAACGGCGTCACCGTGATCGCGAACATCGGCACAACGCCCATCGAGCTCCCCCTCGGAACGGTGCTCCTGGCCTCCGAAGAACTGCACGAACCTGCGCTGCCCGCCGACACCACGGTCTGGATGCGCGCGGAGTAACCCGCCCGCTCCTCCGGCCCGCACTCCCGCGTTGCGCTTTCGCGAGCCGACCGCGCTCGGGTTGCCGTTTCTATGACACTCCCCCGTCAAAGAAACGGCAACCCATTCGCGCCGGGACCGAGCCCGAAGCTCGGATGCGGATGCGGATGCGGATGCGCAGCGTGAGTCGGGTTGCCGTTTCTTTGACACTCCCCCGTCAAAGAAACGGCAACCCATGAGCAGCACGCACGAGTCCGCGGGACGCGGTCATCTTCGCGCGAGCGTGAACGGCGAAATGCGTCCTCAGGAATTCGTCGTACGCGGCCACAGAAGCGGCACCGTCGCGCAGCCGACCGCCGCGCAGCGACGAGGTGCTGCGTCTACCGACTCAGTTCGCGTGTTCCTGCAGCCAGAGGAAGGAGTCGACCTTGGTCGTGCCGCCTTCGCGGATCTCGAAGTGCAGGTGCGGCCCGGTGGACATGCCCGTGGTTCCGACGAGGCCGACCAGCTGGCCGACCTTCACGGGGTCGCCCTCCTTTACTGCGGCGGATCCGTGCTGCATGTGCGCGTAAACGGAGGAGACCAGCTCTCCGTCGATCTCGTGGTCGATGATGACGTGCACGCCGAGCGAGCCTTCGCCGTCTTCGACGTATCGCACGACACCGTCGGCGATCACCTGGATGGGCGAGCCGTTACCGGGGTTGAAGTCGGTGCCGCCGTGGTTGGTCGAGCAGCCGGCGCAGTTGCGGTAGCCGAAGTGGTCGCTGACCGGCACGCCGACGGCGAAGGGCCACTGGATGGTGCCGTTGGGGTTGTTCGTGAAGGCGGCGCTGGAGGTGCGCACGATCGCCGCGACGTTGGTCTGCGTCTTCTTCTCCTGCACCCCGTAGTTGTCGCGCGTGACCGTCTCGTTGGTCACGTCACCGGCGATGAATGACTGCGAGTCCTCGCCGCCGTCCTGGTGACCTGCGGAGGCCACGGCAGCGAGCTGCTCGGCCTGCACCGCTTCGGGGCTCACCAGCGAGAGCGCAGGCATGGAGGTGGCGACCAGGATCGCTGCGACGAACGACATCGCGACCATCCCGCCGACGCGACGGTTGCGCACTCCGCGGGTCTGCTTCGGCCGACGCTGCGCAGCACGGCGAGCCGCGGATGCGACGTGCGCCTCGCGAGCGCGGGTCGCGGCCACGCGTGCCTCCGCATCCGCCATCGCCGTCTGGAGCGAGTCGTCGATGGCGGGCGCCTCGTCGGCCTCCGCGATCGCCGTGCTCTCGGCCACGACGGCGAGCTGGGCGGCACGCTCCTGATCGCGCATCTCGCGACGGGTCATCGGGCGGGATGCGCCGACCGGGGTCTCCGATTCACGGGTTCTCAACGCTCCAGCGTCCGGACGCAGTGAATCAGGGCTCACGAAAATAGGCTCTTCCGTTTGGTGCTCAGGGTGGGTGCGTGACGTCGGGGGCGGAATGTCACGAATTCATAAAGGATAACCAGGCCGCTCGGATTTGACCACCCAGCAGTAGGTTTTCCGCCGATCGCGGGGGCATTCGCCCGAATCCGCAACGCAGATGCTCCGTTTCGGCACCCGTGAACAACGGTTTCCAAAATGCTGTCCGATAGCGGGAGAGCGTTCTCATACGCGATCGGCGCCCCAACGGCTGAGTAGTTCTTCAAGTTCCGGGTACAGCTCGGGGTGGATGGCGACGGTCAGGTCATTGCTGGCGGCGCGCCCACCGAGGCCTCCGACGCGCGCGCCCGCTTCCTGCGCGATCAGGGCTCCGGCAGCCATGTCCCACGGGTTGAGCCCCTTTTCGTAGTACCCGTCGAGCCGCCCCGCGGCGACGTTGCAGAGGTCGAGCGCAGCGGATCCGATGCGGCGGATGTCGCGCACCGATCCGATGAGCTCCTGCACGACCGCGGCCTGGCGGGTGCGCCGCTCCGCGCTGTAACCGAAGCCGGTACCCAGGAGCGCGAGCGAGAGAGAAGCGGGCCGCGAGACGAACAACGGGGCCCCGTTCACGTGCGCACCGTTGCCCTGCGAGGCCGTGAACGCTTCATCCGTCACCGGATTCACGACGGCGCCGGCAAGCGCGGTCCACTGCTCGGGATCGCCGTCGCCCTCGACCACGGCGATGCTGACCGCGTAGGCCGGGATGCCGTAGAGGTAGTTGACGGTGCCGTCGATCGGATCCACGACCCAGGTGAGCC
Source organism: Microbacteriaceae bacterium VKM Ac-2855 (assembly GCA_013204985.1). Classification (GTDB taxonomy): domain Bacteria; phylum Actinomycetota; class Actinomycetes; order Actinomycetales; family Microbacteriaceae; genus Rathayibacter. The sequence goes on along the minus strand of JABMLG010000007.1, from coordinate 167,130 downwards.
CACTCGTGCCGCCACCGCCGCCCGACTCCTCACCGAGGAAGCCGTCGTCGGGGCGCGCATCCGCAAGCATGCCGCGGATGAGCTCCTCCACCTCGCGATCGGCGGCCGTGACGATGTCCTCCGGCGACGACTTCGACGCAGCGACGCTGACCCCCTCGTCGCGCCGCTGCCGCGCCAGCGCAGCCGCCTTGACGGCGACGGTGCGGGCGATGGTCAGGAGTTCGTCGTTCGCGCTCATGCGTCCAGCCTACGGAGCAGGTCGCCCGAGCGCGGCGGGCCGCAACGCACGAAGGCCCGCAGCGCGAAGCTGCGGGCCTTTCCGTGGTGGCAAGTGAGGGATTCGAACCCCCGAATGCGATGCAGTCTGATTTACAGTCAGATCCCTTTGGCCGCTTGGGTAACTTGCCGTGGCGCACCCGACCGAAAGTGCAGGACTACAACCGAAGGCGCTCGGTAAGAATACCCGCAACCGCCCTGATCCGGAAATCCGCCGGAAACCGGCCCGATACACTGGTCCGTCGGCCCGAAACGGGTGGCCCGCGCGTGCCCCGTGACGGTCGCGCCAACGCATCCGACTCGCCGAAAGGAGAACCGCATGGCCGGAATCGAAGACGTCGCCCGGCTCGCCGGGCTCTCGACGGCGACGGTCTCGCGGGCACTCAGCGGCAACGGCCACGTCTCGCCCGCGTCTCGCGAGAGGGTGCGCGCGGCTGCGGCCGAACTCGGCTACGTGGTCTCATCGAACGCCTCGAGCCTCGCCTCTGGGCGGATGAAGAACGTCGGCGTGATCATCCCGCGCCTGGGGCCCTGGTTCTTCTCATCCGTGCTCGAGGGCGCGGAACAGACGCTGCTCGCTCACGGCTACGACCTCACGCTGTACAACTTGACCGGCGGCGGCGAGGCGCGCACGAGCGTGTTCGAGGAGTTCCTGCCGCGCAACCGCGTCGACGCCGTGCTCGCGATCTCGCTCGAACTCACGGCCGCGGAGCTGCAGTCGTTGCACGCGCTCAACAAGCCGATCGTCGGCGTCGGCGGCCCGCTGCCCGGCGTGCGCACGCTGTCGATCGACGACGAAGCCGTCGCGCGCCTGGCGACCGAACACCTCATCTCGCTCGGACACCGGAGGATCGGGATGATCGGCGGCGACGCCGCGTCCGACCGCGACTTCCACATTCCTCTGCGCCGAGCAGACGGCTACCGTGCCGCCCTCATCGAGGCGGGGCTCGTGGTGGACCCATCGCTGTTCGAAGCGGCGGCCTTCTCGACCCCCGGCGGCTACGAGGCCGCGAAGCAGTTACTCGGTTCGCCGAGCCGGCGCCCGACCGCCATCGTCGCGTCGAGCGACGAGATGGCGTTCGGCGCCCTGATGGCAGCCCGCGATCTCGGCTTCTCGGTGCCGCGCGACGTCTCGATCATCGGCATCGACGGCCACGAACTCGGCGACTTCTTCGGCCTGTCGACGGTCGCCCAGCATCCGCGCCGTCAGGGCGAACGCGCCGTGGGGATGCTGCTGGGCGAGCTGCGGCCGGACCTCGACGACGTCGCCGACCTGCCCGTCGCGGTCGATCTCGTGGTGCGCTCGAGCACGTCCCGTCCACCGGCGCAGTAGCACTCAGGGTCTGCCCTCTATCGGTGGCTCTCACGCGGGAGTACAAAGAGCATCACTGCGTGAAAGCGAGGCACCGATGCCGCTGTTCCCCGAACCCGTCCCGATGCGATGAACGGGGCGTTCGGTGCGCTCATCGCGCTGATCGGCGCCGCGCTCGTGGGCTCGATCATCATCGCCTTCCAGCGCTCCCGACGGTCCGGCGGCAGCTCGACTCCGCCGGCCGCGGATCATGGCGGACCGGAATCGACACCGCCGCCCGCCCGTCCCGGAGCGGTCATTCCACCGGATCGAACTGCACCGCCTCTCTCCGCTCCGCCGAGGGATCACGCCCCGAACCCGTGGGGTGACGTGCCCGGCCCGTGGGGCGGTGGTCCGCGACCGGGCGAGCGTGACGGTTGGGATGCTCCCCAGCCTCGCCCGACATCCGCCCCTCGCGGCGACGACGCCCTGGCGCCTCGCGGCGACGACGCCCCCGCCCCCCGCGGCGACGACGCCCTGGCGCCTCGCGGCGACGACGCCCCCGTCGGCCGCGGCGATCCGGAGTCTCAGCCAACGAGCCCTGCTTCGACGCGCACCGCGTATCCGCTCGTGGACGCCCCCTACGAGGTCGCGATCAACGCGACCTTCACCCTCGAGGTCGGGCTCACCGACTACCAGCACTTCGACGAGCAGGTCGGGACGGGAGGGATCGAGCTGCCCGAGACGGCGACGCTGGAGATCGTGCTCGTCTGGGACCTCGACTCGTTCGAGATCCCGAGCGGCAACCGCTACACCCTCGATTTCGACGCCACCGAGGCCGAGCCGAAGCCGCTCGAGATCAGCGTCACCGCGAAGCCCTCGAACGGGAGACCCGTTCGCTACCGCCGCATCGCAGTGCACTACTTCTTCGACAACCGCCTCGTCGGCATCGTCTTCAAGGAGTTCGTCGTCGCCGAACGGCCGAGCGTCCTCGGCGAGCGCCGACCGGAGCAGACGACCACCCTGCTCGACCTCGCTCCCCTCATCGACGCTGATCGACCCGACCTGATCGTGGCGATCTACCGCACGGACGGAAAGGACGACGGAAGTTTCGCCTGGGCTGCGTTCTCGGCGGATCCGGGCCTGCCGGTTCCCGGTATCGACCGCTCATCGCTACACGGAACGGGCGCCGAGTTCGGAGCGGCCGTGCGGCGCCAAGCCGAGAGTGCCGCCCCCGCCTTCGAGCGCTACACGAACCTCGGCGGCTTCGCCCACGAGATCTCCTCCGCGATCCCGCCCGGCATCCTCGCGCTGCTCACGCGGCTGTCGGCGCCGCATCCTGGTCCGGCGGCGACCGTGCTGCTGCTGACGGACGAAGCCGACGTGCCGTGGGAGCTGGCCGAGGTGGTTCCGCTCGGCGGTACGGGCTTCGGCGGCGCGTCACCGTTTCTCGGAGCGCACGTCGCGATCGGACGCTGGCCGATCGCGAAACGCAACGAGTACTCGACGCCTCGCGGCCTGGTCGAGGTCACGAACGGCGCGGTGATCACGGCCGACTACACCGGTACCCGGATGGATCGGCTCGTGCAGGCGGAGGCGGAGGCGACGGCGCTCACGGCGGCGTACACCGGCACCATCCAGCCGATCCCGCCCTACTACGACGACGTCGTGGCCTGCATCCGCGGAACCGTCGATTGGCTGCACGTGGCCCTGCACGGGAAGTTCTCGCAGAACGTGGGCGAGGGTGGGCTGATCGTGCTGCAATCGGGCCAGGACGGCGTTGCGACGACGACCACGCTCTCGGACGTGGCGCTGAGGCGGCTGCGCACCGATCCGCGCACCCCGTTCGTCTTCCTCAACGCCTGCCAGGTCGGCGCGAACGAGACCGTTCTCGGCGACTACGGCGGCATGTCGGCGTCGTTCCTGAGCATCGGCGCCTCCGCGGTGGTCGCACCGATGTGGAAGATCGACGACGTGGTCGCTCACGACTACGCGACCGCCTTCTACCCTGCGGCGTACGGCGGCGAATCCGTGGGCGAGATCCTCCGCCGACGGCGCGCGGAGTACGTCGTCGAACCCGGTGGAGCGGATGCACCGCATCCGACGCTGCTCGCGTACATCCTCTCCGGGCATCCACGCCTCACGCTCACGCACGCGAGCTCCCCCGCTCCTCTCGCCCCCACCCCCTGACAGGACTCCTGATGGCCACCCTCTCCGACGACGGCTCGCCCGTCTACCTCGACGACATCGTCGTACGCTCCCCCGGCCTGCGCGGCTCGGTCGAGGTGACGCCACCGGCCGAGCCGGGGCAGCGCGGCGGCGGCGACACGACTCAGGCGCTGGCGGACGCGCTCGCCCGCGCCGACGCCGCCGAGCTGCTGACCCTCACCCTCACCGAACTCGAGAGCACGGATGCGGGCGGCGGCGGCGATCGCGGCGGCGCTCCCGGCGACGACCTCGAGATCGACGTCCCCGCCGTCAACCGCGACCTCGAGCAGATCCTGCTCGTGCTCGCGGAGGACGGCACGGCGAGCTGGCACCTCGCGGAGGAACTGGGCGACGATGAGGAGCCCGCCCCGTCACGCGGATCGGGCACCCGGCGGTACCGCATCCGCCGGCCCGCCGAGGGGCGACCGCCCACAGCCGCGACCGGGGCGGACCGCGGCATCGGTGGCACGATCGGCTCGCTGGTGCTCAAGTTCATCGTGTTCCCGGTCGTCGACAAGGTGATCGGAGCGATCACGTCGACGTACGTCGAGCACTGGGAGGCGACGCACCGGCCGCCGATGCTGCGCACCTTCGGCCCGAGCGAGTACACGGTGCCGGGCGTTGCACTGACGGACCAGGACTGGCGCCGGCTCGCCACCGGGCGTGCGCTGCTGTTCGTGCACGGCACCTTCGCCCAGGCCCACACGGGCTTCTGCAGCTTTCCGCCCGAGCTCATGCAGCACTGGAACACGGTGTACGGGGGCCGCCTCTTCGCGATCGACCACCCGACGATGTCGGAGGATCCGGCCGAGAACGTGCGGCGTCTCGCCGCCGCCCTGCAGGAGGCGCCTCTCGAGAACCTCTCGCTGGAGATCGACATCGTCTCGCACTCGCGCGGCGGCCTGGTGGCCCGGGCGATCGTCGAGAACGGTGCCGATCTGGGCATCCACAGACTCAGCGTGCGCACCGCGGTGCTCGTCGGCGCTCCGAACGCCGGCACGGCGCTGGCCGATCCGAAGAACATCCGCGCCTGGCTCGACCGCCTGACGAACCTCGCCCAACTCATCCCCGACAATCCGGTGACGGACATCCTCGAGGTGGTGCTCAGCGTGCTGAAGCAGGTGGCGATCGCCGGCTTCGGCGGCCTCTCGGGGCTGACGGCGATGGATCCGAAAGGCGGCTATCTCGGCGGCGTGAACACCGGCGACTGGTTCGCCTCCGCTGCGGGCGCGCGGGCCGATTACCGGGCGATCGCCTCGAACTACGAGCCGAAGGCGGGCGAGCGGATCTGGCGCGCCGTGCGGGCCAACGCGAAGGATGCGGTGATCGACCTGGTGTTCGCCGAGGCCGAGAACGATCTGGTGGTGCCCACCGCGGGTGTCGCGGCCGTCGCGGGGTTCCCGGGATTCCGCACCACCGACTCGCTGGTCCTCACGGGCGAGGACGCGGTCGACCACTCGAGCTACTTCGGGCATCCACCCGTAGTGGCGAAGCTGCGCGAGTGGCTGCCGGGGTGAGCCGCGATCAGGCGGCGGCCGCGTAGCGCGACGCCGCTTCGGCGACGAGGCCCGCGTAACTCCCGGCCGGATTGTAGGCGTCGATCGCCGCGTTCCAGCCGTCGGTCGTGCCCAGATCGTCGCCGGAGTAGCAGAGGTACCGGGCCGCAGCGAGCACCGCGTCGTCGACATTCTGCGGATCCGACCCGCCGGCGTGCCACGCGATCCACGTCGTCGGGATGAACTGCATCGGCCCCATCGCCCGATCGAATTCGGCGTTGCCGTCGAGCGCGCCACCGTCGTTGTCGGCCACCTCGTCGTAGGCGATGCCGTCGAGCAGAGGGCCGTAGATCGGCTCGGTCGGGCGGCCGTTCTCCTGCAGTTCGCCGCCATCGATCGTGCCGTGCCGGCTCTCGACGTAACCGATGCCGGCGAGAGTCGCCCAGTCGACGCGGCAGTCGGGCTCCTCCGCGGCGAGCAGCACGGCCGTCCCGGCGTACGCCTCCAGAGCGCGCGTGGGGATGCTCGTCGCGGCGGCGATCGAAGCGACCCACGCCGCGTCCGCGAGCCCTCGAACCGCGGGCTCGTCGCCGGCTTCCAGCCGTGAGGCGAGCTCGGCGTCGGCGCTCGGCGGCAGCGACGCGCCGGGCGGGATGCTCACCACGACGTCGGCGTCTTCCGGCTGCGCCATCCGCATCGTGCACCCGGAGAGCCCCACCGTCGCGGCGAGGGCGAGGATCACGGAGAGGAGGCGGCGCATCCGATAGTCGTACCAGGCCACCCGACAAGGAGTCTGAGTGGGGTTGTGTACCGGATATCAGATGCTCCGGATGGCCACCTCGATCAGGGGGTTCCGATCCGCGCGAATCCGGGGGTCCGAGGGCATCGACCAGAGTGCCCTTATGCAGGATCTGAGATCCGGTACGCCCTCCGCAGGGCACCGCCGGTGGGCCACCCCCGGTAAACTCGCAGCCATGGCAGATTCATCGTTCGATGTCGTGAGCAAGGTCGACAAGATGGAGGCGGACAACGCCCTCAACCAGGCGCACAAGGAGGTCGAGCAGCGCTACGACTTCAAGAACGTGGGCGCCTCGATCGCGTGGAGCGGCGAGAAGATCCTGATGAAGGCGAACACCGAGGAGCGCGTCGTCGCGATCCTCGACGTCTTCCAGTCGAAGCTCATCAAGCGCGGCATCAGCCTCAAGAGCCTCGACTCCGGCGACCCGTTCCCCTCCGGCAAGGAGTACCGGATCGAGGCGACCCTCAAGGAGGGCATCAGCCAGGAGATCGCGAAGAAGGCCAACAAGCTGATCCGCGACGAGGCCCCCAAGTCGGTCAAGTCGCAGATCCAGGGCGACGAGCTGCGGGTCTCCTCGAAGAGCCGCGACGACCTGCAGGCGACGATGGCGCTGCTCAAGGGCGCCGACCTCGACATCGACCTGCAGTTCGTCAACTTCCGCTGACGGCGAGCCGGCACACACGGATGCAGGGCATCGACGAACCCGACCGCCGCGGCCGCACCGGTCTCGACCAAGAGGGCTTCGACCTCACCGGCAACCCCGACGTCACCGTGCAGAAGGTGACCCTGCTCTCGAGTTTCTGGTACATCCTGCGCACCACCGAGTTCGCCTACCGACACCGCGACGGCCATGTCACGACCGAGCACCGCGAGACCTACGACCGCGGCAACGGTGCGACGATGCTGCTTTACGACCTCGAGGCCCGCACCGTGGCGCTCGTACGGCAGTTCCGCTACCCCGCCTACGTCAACGGGCATCCCGACGGCATGCTGCTCGAGACCCCCGGCGGCCTGCTGGACGATGACGACGCCGAGACTGCCGTGCAGCGCGAGGTGGCGGAGGAGACCGGCCTGTCGATCGGAGGCGTGACGCACGTCTTCGATGTCTACATGAGCCCCGGGTCCGTCACCGAGAAGGTGCACTTCTTCGCCGCTCCCTACCTCAGCAACGGCGGCGGCACGACCTTCGCGGGCTTGGCGGATGAGGGTGAGGACACCGAGATCGTCGAGATCGGGTTCACCGATGCGCTGAGCCGGATCGGCCGCGACATCATCGACGCGAAGACGATCATGCTGCTGCAGTGGGCGGCACTCAGCGGACCCTTCTCGCCGTAGCCTCGGGCGACTTACGATGTGCTCGTGACCAACGAGCCGAATATCCGACAGCGCGCGCTCCTTCCGGGAATCTCCGCGTCAGCGTGGGCGAACCTGTTCGCCGTCGCGGTGATCGGTTTGATCCTGGCCATCATCCTTCTGGGTGTCGCAAGCGACTCCTCCATTCCGCTCGCCCGACCGGCCTCTCTCGGCTTCGCCTTCCTCGTTCTGGCTGCCGCTGTGCTCGCGGGGATCAAGGTGTTCGTCCGGATCACGGCCGAGCGCAAGCAGGGCTACACCACCATCGACGGCTTCCGTGTCGGCGCCGGCGTCAGCATGCTGCCGGGTGCACCGGATGTGGTCGACACCGTCGAGTCGCGCACGGGGGTCGTGCTGCGCGACGCCGGCGAGATCGCAGCGGCTCCCGAGCTGATCGCCGCGCGGATGCTCGACGCCAAGCGCCGGATCCGTAGCGGGGAGCGGCCCATCCTGCTCGATCCGTTGCGCTGAACCCGGCTTGTCGCATCGTGGGTGTGGTCAAGCTCGGTGGCGGTCGGTGCGGCGACCAGCCGGCTGTGCGGCGTGTGCCGGCCCGGCGTTGTCGCTCGGAAGCTTGTCCGCTGACACCGCGACCTGGACGTAACTTCGGTTGAGAGTGTCCGTCAGCGCCCGTCAGCGCTGAGCGACCCTCTCAGCCGAAGTTGTGCAGCCGCCACGCACAGCTGCGCGCTCCTGCCCGACGATTATCGGCGCGAATGAGGAGCGGCCGGAGCCGTGTGCCTTTCAGGCTTTCGACTGCCGACGGATCGCGACGATCAGCACCACGGCGGCACCGAGCGCGACGTCGACGGGTCCGACTCTCGGTTCCGTCCCGCCTCAGCCGCTGACGTACGCCTTCAGGTGCTGCGCGGTCAGCGTCCGCCCCGCCGCCACCAACTCCGCCGGCGTGCCCTCGAACACGATCGTGCCGCCGTCGTGCCCGGCGCCCGGGCCGACGTCGACGATCCAGTCGGCGTGGGCCATCACGGCCTGGTGGTGTTCGATCACGATCACCGAGTTGCCCGCCTCGACGAGCCGGTCGAGCAGGCCGAGCAGCTTGTCCACATCCGCCAGGTGCAGGCCCGTCGTCGGCTCGTCGAGGATGTAGATCGAACCCTTCGAGGCCATGTTGATGGCGAGCTTCAGCCGCTGCCGCTCGCCACCCGAGAGGGTGTTCAAGGGCTGACCGAGGGTGAGGTAGTCGAGCCCGACATCGACGAGCCGCGCGAGGATCGTGTGCGCCTGGCCCTTCTCGAAGAAGTCCCGTGCCTCCACGATCGGCATCGAGAGCACCTCGTGGATATTCTTGCCCCGCAGCCGGTAGTCGAGCACTTCTGCGGTGAAGCGCTTGCCCTCGCACTCCTCGCACACCGACGAGACGGTCGCCATCGGCCCGAGGTCGGTGAAGATCAGCCCGGCTCCCTTGCAGTTGGGGCACGCGCCGGCCGAGTTGGCGCTGAAGAGCGCGGGCTTGACCTTGTTCGCCTTCGCGAAGTCGCTGCGGATGTGGTCGAGGACACCGGTGTAGGTCGCCGGATTACTGCGCCGGGAACCGCGGATCGGTGATTGGTCGGCCACGATGACACCCTCGCGCTTCGAGAGCGAGCCGTGGATCAGCGACGACTTGCCCGAGCCGGCGACGCCGGTCACGACCGTGAGCACACCGAGCGGCACGTCGACGTCCACGTCGCGGAGATTGTGGGTGGTGGCACCGCGGATCTCGGCGACACGGGTGACGGGACGCGGCGCATCCTTCAGTGTGACGCGGTGATCGATGTACCGACCGGTGAGGGTGTCGGCGCGGCGCAGCTCGTCGACGGTGCCCTCGAACTGGATCGTGCCGCCGTTCGAGCCGGCCCGCGGCCCGAGGTCGACCACGTGATCGGCGATCGCGATCGTCTCGGGCTTGTGCTCGACCACGAGCACGGTGTTGCCCTTGTCGCGCAGCTGCAGCAGCAGCTCGTTCATCCGCGAGATGTCGTGCGGATGCAGGCCCACGGTGGGTTCGTCGAAGACGTACGTGATGTCGGTGAGGCTCGAGCCGAGATGGCGCACCATCTTGACCCGCTGCGCCTCCCCGCCCGAGAGAGTGCCGGCCTCGCGGTCGAGCGAGAGGTAGCCGAGGCCGACCAGCATCATCGCCTCGAGCGTTTCGAGGAGCGCCGTCGTGACCGGCACGACGCTCGGCTCGTCGATGCCGCGCAGCCAGACGGCGAGGTCGGTGATCTGCATCGCGGAGCACTCGGCGATGTTGCGTCCGCCGATCGTGGACGAGAGTGCGGCTCGAGTGAGCCGAGCACCGCCGCACTCGGGGCAGTCGGCGAAAGTCGCCACGCGGTCCGCGAACGCCTTGATGTGGCCCTGCGTGGGCTCCTTCGCCAGGTAGAGCCGCGTGACCTTCACAACGAGACCCTCGTAGGTCATGTTCATGTCGGCGATCTTCAGCTTCGTCGCCGGCTTGTAGAGGAAGTCGTCGAGCTGCTGCGGCGTGAAGGTGTTGATGGGTTTGTCGGCCGGGTACAGGCCCGACTCGGCGAGACCCTTCCAGTACCAGCCACCGACGACGAAGTTGGGGATGCCGTCGAGGGCGCCGTCATCGAGCGACTTCGACGTGTCGACGAGAGCATCGAGGTCGACGTCGGAGACGCGACCGGTGCCCTCGCACCGCGGGCACATGCCCTCCGGCAGGTTGAACGAGAACGCCCCGGAGGTGCCGACATGCGGGTCACCGATCCGGCTGAACAGGATGCGCAGCATCGTGTACGCATCCGTCGCCGTACCGACGGTCGAGCGGCTGTTGGAGCCCATCCGCTCCTGGTCGACGATGATGGCGGCCGAGATGCCGGTGAGCTCGTCGACGTCGGGGCGCGCGGGTGAGCCCATGAATTGCTGGATGAACGACGAGTACGTCTCGTTGATCAGGCGCTGCGACTCGGCGGCGATGGTGCCGAACACGAGCGAGGACTTGCCGGATCCGGAGACCCCGGTGAACACCGTCAGCCGGCGCTTGGGCAGGTCGACGTCGACACCCTTGAGGTTGTTCTCGCGCGCGCCGCGCACGCGGATCAGGTCGTGGCCATCGGCTTTGTGCTCGGTCATGCCCGCATCCTACCGATCAGCCTGTTCCGACTAGGAACACCGGCACGGCGCAGCACCCCCTAGGGTGAAGCCGTGGCGACCCCCCGCGAACACGACCGCACCGCCGTGCTGCGGCAGCTTCCGTTCGCGCTCGCAGTAGCGGGCGTCGGGATCGTCGCCGCGATCGTCTCCCCCGCGACGCTGATGAACCCGCTCATGCTCGCCGGGCTCGGGATGGCGGCTTTCGTGGTCGCCCTCAGCGCAGCGGTGCCCTGGCACCGCATCCACCCGGCGTGGGAGCTCGTGATCCCGGCGTTCGACTACCTCGTGATCGCGCTCTGCCGTCAGGGCAGCCGCGACGCCCTCGACGCGGTGGGCATCCTGCTCGTCTTCCCCGCCCTCTGGTTGAGCAACGCCTACCGATGGGCGGGCGCGGTCGCGGCGACCGCGGTGACCGCGGTGGTCATGCTGCTGCCCTACGGGCTCGACCCGAACCTCGCGATGCAGTCCCGCGACTGGGCGAGGGTCATCCTGTTCCCGCTGATCGTGCTCCTGCTCGGCATCCACGGCAACATCCAGTCGCAGCTGATCGAGGCGAAGAAGCGCCGCCTCGAGCAGATGACCTGGCAACTCACCAGCGCCCTCGACAGATCGGATGAACGCCAGCTCCTGCTCGACTCCGTGCTCGACGCGGTGGACGTCGCCGTCATCGTCGTCGACCCCGACGGCCGAGAGGTACTGCTGAACCGTGTGGCGCGTTCGATCGACCGCTCCGCGAACCGACGCGACCGTCCGAACGGCGGGCCCGAACGCATCGCGACGTTCCACGAAGATCGGGTCACGCCGTACGCGCTCGAAGACCGCCTCGCCATTCGTGGAGCGCGGCAGGAGGTGGTCACCGGCGAGCTGTTGTGGGTCGGCGACTACCCCGAACAGACGGCCTGGATCGCGACGGTGCGCCCGGTGAACCGTGAGGACGGCACGTTCTTCCGCTCGGTCATCGCCCTGCACGAGGTGACTGATCTGGTGTCGGCCGTGGCCGTCAAGCAGGACTTCGTCGACTCGATCTCGCACGAGCTGCGCACGCCGCTCACCTCGATCGTCGGCTATCTCGACCTCATCCGCGAGGAGGTGCCGGCCGAACAGCAGCGACTGCTGGGCATGCTCGACACCGTCGAGCGCAATACGGAGCGACTCGCCACGCTGGTGGGCGATCTCGTCAGTGCCGGGCAGCAGGGGCTCAGCGTCGTGCGCAGCAACGCAGATCTCACGGCGCTCGTAGCGGGCTGCGTCGAAGCGCTCCGGCCCGCCGCGGCGGCCGCCGGCATCAGCATCCGCAGTCATCTCGACCCCGTCACCGCCGCCATCGACCCGACGCGCATCGGCCAGGCGATCGACAATCTTCTCTCGAACGCGGTGAAGTACGGGCACAGTGGAGGGACGGTCGAGGTGAGGCTCACAGCGGATGCGTCAGCCGACACGGCGCGGCTCGAGATCGCGGATGACGGCATCGGTATCGCCGCCGCCGACCTCACCCGGATCTTCGAGCGCTTCTACCGCAGCGAGGATGCCGCGACAGGGCCGACACCGGGATTGGGCCTCGGACTGGCCATCACGAACGCGATCGTGCGCGCCCACGACGGCCGCATCGAGGTCACCAGCGCCGTCGGTGGCGGTACGACCATGACGGTCACCCTGCCCAGAAGCCACCGAATCGGTTGAGGCGGCCACGGATCCGTGACCGGATCGGGTACATCACGACGGAATTCGTTCTGATCCACTGAGATCCTGTCGAATCTTGCGCGATTCTTGCGTTTGCATGGACCTTGCTCTTGAGCAGCAGTCGGCAGCATCTCCTGTGAGGGAAGCCCCCGACCTCACGCCGCCTTCTGCCCGAATCGGAAGGCGGCACATCCGCCCTGAAGGAGAACACCCGTGCCGACCGCGCCATCCGACCTCGAGGCCCTCGAGGACCTCTTCCCCGCTCCGACCCGCCGACGTGCAGTCCAGGAGGCTGTGCCGGCTCCGCAACTGAGCGACACCGAGCTGGCTCGCTACATCGCCATCGCCTCGAACTCGACCACAGCGAGCGAAGCCGTTCGTCCGCATACCATCGCCGCGATCATCCCCTGCTACAACGAAGAAGACACGATCTCCGCCGTCCTCGAAGCACTCCTCGCGCAGACGCGACTGCCCGACGCCATCCACGTCATCATCAACAACACGGATGACGAGACCTTCTACATCGCCCGCGAGTACGCCGGCCCGCACGAGACCGTGTATCACGACACCGTTCAGCGCACCGAGGTCTTCGTTCACGACATCGGCAAGAACGCCGACAAGAAGGTCGGCGCGCTGAACTACGGCTTCGAGCTCGTCAAGGACGACTACGACTTCCTGCTGGGCGTCGACGGAGACACCGTCGCCGACCGGCGAGCCGTCGAGTATCTCGAGGCGGAGATCGCCAGCGACCCGCGCATCGGCGGCATCTCGGCGATCTACTCGGTCGACGAGGCACCGGTGAAGGGCCTCATCGCCCGCTTCCTCACCTCCGGTCAGCGCGCCCAATTCGCGGCCTTCAACCTCGACAATCTGCTGCGCGGCCGCAACATGGCCGTGCTCGGCGGGCAGTTCTCGATCTTCTCGATGCTCGCGCTCGAAGAGGTTCGCCGCCACAACCGGCAGAAGACCCCGTGGGTGAACGACAGCGAGGTCGAAGACTCACTGCTCTCGCTGCAGATCAAGAACCTCGGTTTCGTCACCAAGATCAGCGCCTTCGCCCGCGCTGATGTCGGCGGCATGTCGACCCTGCGCGCCCTCGACGGCCAGCAGGTGAAGTGGAACTTCGGCGCCATCGACCTGATGTGGCCCGGCAATCGCGGCAACACGGCCGGCCAGCCGCTGCACCCGAACCTGCGCCTGCGCTGGGCCGAGAACTTCGCGATGGTGACCAACATCGTCACTCGCGTCGGCTTCTTCCTGCTGCTGGCTGCGTCGCTCTCGATCCACGCCTACGTGTTCAGCCCCATCTGGCTGATTCCGCCGGCCATCGCCATCCTGCTGAATCTGCGCATCGCGCTGTCGATGAAGGGCCGCTCGGGGCGCGACATCGCCTTCGCGCTCTTCGGCCTTCCGTCCGAGATCTACATGTGGGTGCGGATGGGACACTTCGTGCGGGCGTGGGCGAAGTTCTTCTCGAAGACCAACACCGACAACTGGGCGGCGCAGGCCGCGGCGGAGAAGGGCAAGGGCTCGGCCTATCTGCTGCCTCTCGTGCTGACTCTCGCGCTCAGCGCGACGGTGCTCTACGCGTGGCTGCAGCAGCCCGTTTCGATCCAGTCGGCGATCCTCAGCATCGGCTGGCCCGCGCTGTACATCGCCACCGTGGTGCAGACCGTCTTCATGTTGCGCAAGGTGTTCCGGAAGCACCGCGGCTTCACCGCATGACACCGCTTCCGCTGCTCTTTCGACGTCGACGACCTGAGCCGCTCGTGAAAGCGGGTGCGGTTCGCGCGCTCGTGGCGGATCTGGGCGGCGGAGTGGGGCTGTGCGAGCGGATCCTCGACGATTTCGAGACCGACCTCGATGGGCGTATCCGTGCGCTGCATCGAGACACCGGCTCGGCGTGCACCGAAAGCGGTCTCGCCGACCCGAAGCTGATGATGACCGTCGACGCGTTCGGCGCGGATCGACTCCGCGGCACGATCACGGCCCTCGGCGCCGCCGACGCCGACGCGGATGCGCGGGCCGCGGCGTTGCGCGCGTTCGAGGATGTGGCGCAGCAGACCCTGCTCGCCCTCCGACTCGAGCTGGCCGGTCTGCGGCGCTAGTTCCGCCTAATCACGGCTTTCGGGTGCGGCCGGCGCAAGCCGGTAGCCGATACCGCGAACGGTCTCGACCCACCGCGGTGAGCGGATGCTGTCGCCCAGCTTGCGGCGCACGTTACCGATATGCACCTCCACGGCACGTTCATCCGCCTCGCTGATGAACGCGGACTCGGCCCAGTCGTCTTCGCGCACGGCCCGAACCAGATCGGCTTTCGAGCGCACTCGGCGCCGGCCCTCGAGCAGAGCCAACACGAGCTGGAACTCGGTCGGCGTGAGTTCGAGCTCTTCGCCGTCGCGCTGCGCCGAGTGCGTCAGCGGGTCGAGCACGAGTCCGTTGTGCCGGAAGACGCCGTCGTCCGGTGACGGCAGCACCGGCGGCGCGGGCGGCGCCGGCGTTGCGGCCGAGGACCCCTCGACCTCAGCACCGGAGCGTGGGCGACGCATCATCGCGCTGACCCGTGCCCGCAGTTCCCGAGGACGGAAGGGCTTCACGATGTAGTCGTCAGCGCCCGATTCGAGGCCGTACAGGGTGTCTGCCTCGTCCGACAAGGCGGTGAGCATGATCACGTAGCAGTCGGTGAAGAGACGGATGCGACGGGTCGCCTCGAATCCGTCGAAATCGGGCAGACCGACATCGACGGTGCAGATCTGCGGTGCGTGCTCGCGGACCAGCTCGACCCCGGCACCGGCGGTCTCGGCGCAGTGCACGGTGAACCCGGACTGGCTCAACACCGTCGCGATGAGTTCGCGGATGTCGGCGTCGTCCTCGATGACCACGGCGATGCGCGGCGCGAGCTCTGGCCCGCCGGCGGCTGCATTCGTCATCGCGGTCTCACTCGCGCTCATGGGGTCGGGGCGAACGCGAGGTTCAGTGTGTCGACGATCGTCTGACGCGTGTATTCGTTCGAGTCGGGCGCGGTCTCGAAGATCAGGTCGACCGTGACCCGGACGCTCGCACGATCGACGTCGCTCTGAGCGGCCAGCACCACTGTCGAGGCGTAGGAGTACGGCGGCGTCACGACGAATTCGCCGGCATCGTTCGCCAGGTCGTAGCCGCCCTCGCCTTCGCGCTGCACGAGGAACCGGGTCACCTTGATCTGCTGCGCGTTCTCCGGATCCGCCGGCGCGGCCACCCCGATCATCGACAGCGAGATGTTGATCGGCACATCGAGGTCGGCCGTCCAGGTGTTGGGATCCTGAGCGGTGAAGTAGATGAGTTGTGCGGAGGCGGATCCGGCGGGGATCGTGTGTGTGATCGTGCCGCCCGCAAGATCGCCCGAGGGCACGTAGGGCGTCGAGGTCGGGGTCGGGGTGGGGGTCGCGCTCGTTGTGTCGATGACCGTCGGCACCGGGAACAGGCCGTCGACGGCGGAGCATCCCGAGAGGGCGAGGAGGATCACGGCGGCGGAGGCGACGAGAGAGGGCAGTCGGTGGCGCTGGAACGAGGAAGGCACAGCTCTCCGTGGCTCGGCATCGGACGTCGGCGCGGCATCTGAAGCACCCCGCGCGCAGAAGTCTATCCAGCATCCGTCGGAGCTGAGAAGCCCTCGCGGGCCGCGCTCCGAGCGGCTCTCGCGCCCCTTTCATTCGATGTCGGCGGTGTGACCCATAGTGGGGTCATGACCACATCGACGCCCGGCACACGGATCGCAGCCCTCGCCGCGCCCGTGCGCGCCGAACTGGCCGGGGTCGACTGGGCACGGATGACCGAGACCGAACTCGTCGCATCATGCGTCGCGCTCGGAGAACTCGAGCGAGCCGTCAGTGGGAGTGCCGTCGTGGTCGCCGGTGTCATCGACCGCGCGTCGGGGCGAGAGCGAGGGATGGACTCGCTCGCGAGCACGCACGGGCAGCGCACCGGCAAAGCCCTCCTCGCGATGCTCACCGGCTGCTCAGAAGCGACCGCCGGGCGGCGCATCCGGCTCGCGCAGAGCGTTTTCCCGGGTGTCGGGATGCAGGGCCAGGAGGTCCCCGCCGTGTTCCCCGCCGTGGGGCAGGCGGTGCGTGACGGGCGACTGCATCCGGATGCGGCCGAAGCCCTCACCACCACCCTCGGGCCGGCCGCTGCGCGCATCCACCCCGACGAGCTCGCGATCGCCGAAGAATCGATCCTCGCCGCCGCGACCGACCCCGACGGGGAAGCAGCGACCTCGGGTGGTTTGACCGGGATCGGGATCGCCGCAGACCTCGTGAAAGTCCAGGCGCTCGCGTGGAAGGCACGACTGGATCCCGATGGGCTCGAACCGACGGAGGAGGAGGCGTTCGAGAAACGCAACGGCGTGTGGCGCCGCGGGAAGAACGGACTCGAAACGCTCGTGCTCACGTTGACGACGGAGCAGGCGGCGGCGGTGAAAGCGTCGCTCTCGCCGCACACCAGCCCCCGCCGGCCGCGGTTCACGGATGCGGACTGCGACGCGGCCGAGAACGGCGAGGTGGATGACGCCGCGATCTTCGCAGACACCCGCACGAGCGGGCAGAAGACCGCGGACGCCGCAGTGTCGTTGATCGTCGCCGGTAGCGCCTCCGAATCACCCGTCGGAGCGACCCCGCAGATCACCGCCCACATCCACGCCGACGACCTCACCGACGAAACCGCGACCGGGCCCGCCTACCTCGACCACGTCGACGAACCCGTACCCGCAGCGACCGTGCAGCGGCTGCGCTGCTTCGGCGAGATACGCATCGCGATCACCGGCAGCCACGAGCAGACCGACGCGCTCGGACAACCCGCCCGCGACTTCACCACCAAACAGAAACGCCTCCTCGCCGCCCGCAACGGCGGCTGCGCCTGGCAGGGCTGCACCGCCCCACCCGCCTGGACAGAAGCCCACCACGTCACCTGGTGGAGCCGAGGCGGTCAGACATCCGTCGACAACGGAATTCTGCTCTGCAGCTTCCACCACCACGTCATCCACGCGAAAACCGGCTGGCGCATCCACATGCTGCCCACCCTCGACGGGCCGAGACCACACCTGATCGCACCACCCCACATCGACCCCCGACAGACACCCCGACGCATGGGAAACCAACGCGCCACCATCGCCGGCATCACCCGACACAGACCACGACCAGGCAAGCGGGAACCCGGCCCAGCACCGCCGCCATCCTGATCGGTCGGCGGCTCACGGAAGCGTTAGCGCGCTACTGCGCGCGGGAGATCGCGATCATCTCGTCGCGCGGGACGACCTTGATCCGCACGCGCGGCTCGGGTTCGTGGGCCGCGCCGAGCGCGAGCTCGTGCTCGTCGAGACGGTGCCAGCCACCGAGGTCGGTGTAGGCGATGCCGCGCGACTCGAGCAGTTCGACGATCGCCGACTCTTCCGGATGCGCGGGGTTCCACCACGACGCCTGGTCGTTCAGCACGTGGCCCACGGTCTCCATCGCGTCCGATTTGGTGTGCCCGATGAGACCCACCGGCCCGCGCTTGATCCAGCCGGTGGCGTAGACGCCGTGCACCGGCTGGTCGTCGTCGTCGATCACCTGACCCTCACGGTTCGGGATCACGCCGCGCCGCTCGTCGAACGGCACTCCGTCGAGAGCCGAGCCGAAGTAGCCCACCGCACGGTACGCCGCCTGGATAGGGATCTCGCGAATTTCGCCGGTGCCCTTCACCCCGCCTTCGCCATCAGGCTCGGTGCGCTCGTACCGGATCGCCGCCACCCGGCCCGTGCCGTCGTCGACGAGTTCGAGGGGCTTGGCGTAGAAGTGCAGGTGCAGCCGGCGCGACGCCTGGCCCACCTCGCGGGTGCGCCACTGGTTCAGCACCCGGTTGATCACCATGACCTGCTTGTTCGTCTCGATCGCGGCCTGCGAGGCGGCGTCGAGCTCGAAGTCCTCATCCGCCACGATCATGTCGACGTCACGGACCTCACCGAGTTCGCGCAGCTCGAGCGGGGTGAACTTCACCTGCGCCGGGCCGCGACGGCCGAAGACGTGCACATCGGTGACCGGCGACGCCTTCAGCCCCTCGTAGACGTTGGCCGGCACCTCGGTGGGCAGCAGGTCGTCGGCGTGCTTGGCCAGCATCCGCGCGACATCCAGCGCGACGTTACCGTTGCCGATCACGGCGACCGACTCCGCCTCGAGCGGCCAGGTGCGCGGCACATCCGGATGACCGTCGAACCAGCTGACGAAATCAGCCGCTCCGTAGGAGCCCTCGAGCTCGATCCCCGGGATGTTCAACGGCGCGTCGCGCACCGCTCCGGTCGAGAAGATGACGGCATTGTAGTGCTGCTTCAGATCGTCGAGGGTGATATCGGTGCCGAAGTGCACGTTGCCGAAGATGCGGATGTCGCCACGATCGAGCACCTCGCGCAGCGCGGTGATGATGCCCTTGATCCGCGGATGATCGGGAGCGACGCCGTACCGCACGAGCCCGTATGGGGCGGGCAGGTGTTCGAAGAGGTCGATCGAGACGTCGTACTTCTTCTCGGCCTTGATCATGAGGTCGGCGGCGTAGATCCCTGCGGGGCCTGCTCCGACGATGGCCAGCCTGAGCTTGGTCATTGCATGTCCTTAAATCAGTGCGGTCTTCAATCAATGCGGTCTTCAGTTGGTGCGGTCTTCGGTTGGTGCGGCCTTGTGGTTGACGCGGGCCTTCTAGTTGTTGCGGTCGACCACGGTGCCGGCGAAACGCACCAGCGCTTTGCGCACGGCGCCCTTCGGCAGAACGTCGAGGGCCGCTACAGCCTCATCGGCCCAGCGACGCGCCTCGTCGAGCGTGGCTCGAGTGACCTCGTGCTCGCGCAGTTCGGCGATCGCAGCGGTGATGTCGTCATCCTGCTCCGCGGTGTGCTCGACCTCGGCGGCCGTGCGCTGCACGTAGCTCTCGATGCGCGCGAGCAGAGCAGCGGCTGCGGGATCCGACACCGCACGCTCCCGCAGGCGCAGCACGGGCAAGGTCGCCACACCGGCGCGGATGTCGGTGCCGGGATTCTTGCCGGTCTCTTCGGGCTGCGGCGAGAGGTCGATGACGTCGTCGATGATCTGGAAGGCGACGCCGACCTTCTCACCGAAGACGCGCACCGCCTCTTCGTACTCGGCCGGCGCGCCGGAGAAAACGGCACCCGTGCGGGCGGCGGCGGCGATGAGCGAGCCGGTCTTGTCGGCGAGCACCCCGATGTAGTGCTCGATCGGGTCATCGCCCTCCTGCGGCCCCACGGTCTCGTGCAACTGCCCGAGCACCAGCCGTTCGAAGGTGTCGGCCTGCAGGCGAATGGCGCGCTCGCCGAGCTCTGCCATCAGCTGATTCGCACGAGCGAAGAGAAGATCCCCGGTGAGGATCGCGACGTTGTTGCCCCAGACGGTCTGCGCGGAGGGAACGCCACGGCGCTTCTCGGCCTCATCCATCACGTCGTCGTGGTACAGCGAAGCCAGGTGGGTGATCTCGATGGCCTGTGCGCCGAGCAGCACCTCGCGGGTGTTACCGGCACCGAGCTGGGCGGTGAGCAGCGTCAGCATCGGACGCACCCGCTTGCCACCGGCCTCCATCAGGTACCGCGTGGAGACGTCGGCGACGGTGTCAGCGAATGACACCTGGCTGACGAGGCCGTCCTCGACCCGTTCGAGACCGTCGTCGATCGCGCGCGCGAGTGCGCGGTCCTCCGACGTCGCGAAGATCTTCTCCGAGAGACCGAGCTGCGAGGTCAGCGACGGGCTCCGGCGGGCGACGGGCACACTGGCGTTCACACTCACATCCTGACTTCGGCGCACGCGGCGGGAGACGGACTCATCGCTCGTCGCGGATCGGCTTGATTCCGCGGTGCAGAGCCACGATACCGGCGGTGAGGTCGCGGTGCGCGACGCGCACGAAGCCCGCCTCGCGCAGCCATCCCGAGAGCACCGGCTGCGGCGGCCAGTCGCGGATGGAGTCGACGAGGTAGTCGTACGCAGGATCGTTCGACGAGGCCAGCTTCACCAGCCGCGGCATAACGCTGCCGAGGTAGAAGTCGTAGGCCTTCGCGATCGGCTTCAGTGGTGGCGTCGCGAACTCGCAGATGACGAGCCGACCACCGGGCTTCACGACGCGATAGAACTCGGCGAGCGCCTTCTTCGGCTCGACCACGTTGCGCAGGCCGAACGAGATCGTCGCGGCGTCGAACGAATCGTCCTCGAACGGCATGGCCGTGGCGTCGGCCTGCACGAACTCGATGCGGTCGTTGCCGGCCTGCCGCTTGCGACCGACCTCGATCATCCCGGCCGAGAAATCGGCGGCCACGACGTGAGCACCCGACTTCGCCAGTGATGCCGAGGAGGTGCCGGTGCCGGCCGCCATGTCGAGGATCCGCTCGCCGGGCTGGGGATTCACGGCCCGGGTCGTCGCGACGCGCCAAAGCACGTCGTTGCCGACGGAAAGCACGGTGTTGGTCATGTCGTAGGCCGGCGCCACCGTGTCGAACATGGCGGCGACATGCTCGGGCCGCTTGGTGAGGTCTGCCTTGGTCACGGTCGTCGAGTCTAGTTGAGGGCGGCGGCCGCGCGGCTGTGCATCGGCCCGGCAGAGAGGATGTGCAGGGCGGGCACGAATAAGGGCTGGGGTTGATCGCCACTCCGCCTCGTGACTCTCAACCCCAGCTGGCACCAACCGTAGCACATGACCCCCGAGCACGGGTAATCACGGTGTACGAAACTTCACTTTTGCACCACGGCATAGTCTGGTCGGGTGACGCTAACTGGCGCAGGAGTTCCCTCTCTCGCCGTCGAGACCACCCCCATCGACGGACCGACGCAGCTCATCCCCCTGCTCACCCGAACCACCCCGCTGCTGTGGCAGCGACGCGGAGCCGGTATCGCCGGTGTCGGGGAAGCCGTGCGGATGGAGTTCTCGGGCCCGGATCGGATGCGCGACGCAGCCGATGCCTGGCGCGAGCTGTGCGCCGCGGCGAACGTGATCGACCCCGTGGGCCTACCCGGCTCGGGACTGATCGCGTTCGGCACCTTCACCTTCTCGTCGGCGTCCACCGAGACCAGTGTGCTGATCGTGCCGAGCACGGTGATCGGCACCCGCGACGGCCGGTCCTGGATGACGCGGATCGGCTCCGTCGACGGCACCGGGCCCACCGCGACACCGCCCACCGCCACACCGCCCACCGCGACGCCGTTCGGCGACGAGTACCGCATCGCGCTGCTCCCCGGGGCGCAGTCGCGTGACGGCTACCGCGCAGCCGTGGCCGAGGCCGTGCGCCGCATCCACGAGCACGGGCTCGACAAGGTGGTCCTCGCGCGCGACGTGCACGGGCACCTGCCGGCGGGCGCCGATCTGCGTCGGGTGCTCGCCGATCTCGCGCTCGGCTACCCCGACTGCTGGACCTTCGCGGTCGACGGTTTCCTCGGCGCGAGCCCCGAGACCCTGGTCGGCGTCGATCACGGCGCCGTCTCGGCGCGGGTGCTGGCGGGCACCATCGCTCGCGGGGCGGACGCGGAGGCCGACCACCAGCAGGCGCTCGCACTCGCGAGCAGCGCGAAGAACCGCGGCGAGCACGACTTCGCGGTGCAGAGTCTTCTGCGCGAGCTGCGCCCGCACACCGGCGGACTGACCGTGAGCGAGATGCCGTTCACCCTCAAGCTGCCCAACCTCTGGCACCTCGCCACGGATGTCGCAGGCCGGCTCGAGGACGGCTCGACCGCCCTCGATCTCATCTCGGCCCTGCATCCGACCGCCGCCGTGGCGGGCACGCCGACTCGAGCAGCCTTGGAGCTGATCGACGAACTCGAGCCGTTCGACCGCGGGCGCTACGCGGGCCCGGTCGGCTGGATCGACGCGAACGGCGACGGCGAATGGGCCGTGGCATTGCGTAGCGCGCGTGTCACCGTTGAGGGCGACATCACGGCGTGGGCCGGCTGCGGCATCGTCGGCGACAGCGATCCGGATACGGAGCTCGCCGAGACCGCGATGAAGTTCCGCCCCATCGTCGAGGCCTTCGCCTAACCGCCGCCCCGCCCCACCTCGCCGCCCCACCTTGCGAGGGACCCCTCCTGTGCGCCAGGGACCCGCCCGGCGGGGGTCCGACGCGCACAGAAGGGGTCCCTCGCAAGGGCCGGTTGGGTCGCGGAGACTAGTGCACGCCAACCACGGATGCAAAAGCTGCACAAGGCTGGCGCGACCCCCGTTCGTGCCCTAGCGTGCCGAAAGAAACGTCACTCCTGGGCGTCTCCTCCCCCTCCCGCGCGCGCCTCGACCCGAATCCGAACGCGCGCGGCGCTACCCGAAAGCAGCACCCCGCCATGAACGACTCCTTCGGCGCGCCCGAAAACGGCCGTCCGCACGCCACCACGACCCGTCGCAGCATCGTCGGAGGTGTCGCCTGGTCCGTGCCGGTGATCGCGGCCGCCGTCGCCGCCCCGCTCGCCGCCGCGTCCAACAACACCTGCCCGGTGCTCACGCAGCGCACCGGGATCCGCTTGCAGATCCAGACCTCGAACCTCAACTCGAACGGCAGCTGCCACTCGGGCTCGACCGTTGCGGTGCAGGTCTCGGCGAACGACACCGGAGTGCCGGCCCTGGCCGTCTCCTCCGACACCGTCGGCCTCACCGCTGCCGTCTCGTCCCTGCAGCTGACGGTGACCTTCCCCTATGCCGTGAGCTGGGGCAGCAACCCGAAGAACTGGACCGTCACCCTGCTGTCCACCTCGGGCCTGAACCGCACCTACGCCTTCACCCCCGGTTCCAAGGTCGTGCCGACCACCATCTCCGTGGGCACCCCGTCGACCAACTGGGTGCGCACGAGCGACGCCAGCCAGGGCATCCAGCTGCCGACGTTCACCGGCAATGCCGTCTACGACCGCCACAACCCGTTCTTCACCAGCGACCTGCGCGAGACGCGCGACTACCCGTGGTCGTCGAACCGTCGCTACTCCGTCGCGATCGCCGGGCCCTGCCCCGACCAGTCGGTCGTGAACACCGGCACCGGCGTGCTCACCCCGGTGCGCACGACCACGCGCTCGCGCTTCGCCGCTTCTGCAGCCGCGCCGGTCGACGGCACATCGTTCGGCGGCGACGAGCAGTAGCCGCATCCGCCCGCCCCGCGGCAGCAGCGTCAGCTGGCAGCGAGACGCGCCTTCTCCGTCGCGATGTCGTAGTCGGCCGTCGGCCACTGCACATCGAGTCGAGCGAGCGCCTCGATCAGCAGACGCTGTACCGCGAGGCGGGCGAACCACTTCTTATCGGCAGGCACGACGTGCCACGGCGCGGCCGCGGTCGCGGTGTGCTCCAACGCGAGCTGGTACGCGTTCTGGTAGTCGTCCCAGAAGAGGCGCTCATCGACGTCGCCCGGGTTGTACTTCCAGTGCTTGTCGGGCCGGTCGAGGCGCGAGGCGAGGCGCCGCCTCTGCTCGTCCTTGCCGAGGTGCAGCATCACCTTGACGACCGTGGTGCCCGCATCCGCCAGCTCCTGTTCGAAGGCATTGATCAGCGCGTAACGCTCGTCGATCACGGAAGGCTCGACGAGCGAACGCACACGCGCGATCAGCACGTCTTCGTAGTGCGACCGATCGAACACGCCGATCTGCCCGGCGTGCGGCAGCTCGCGGCGGACCCGCCAGAGGAAGTCGTGCGACAGCTCCTCGGCGGTGGGTTTCTTGAAGGCGTGATGTTTCACGCCCTGCGGATCCACGGCACCGACCACGTGGCGGACGATGCCGCCCTTGCCCGCCGTGTCCATGGCCTGCAGCACCAGCAGCACCGAACGTGTTCCACCGGCGGTCGAGTCGGCGAAGAGACGCTCCTGCAGCTCGCCCAGGACAGCCGCTCCGCTTGCGAGCGCCTTCTCGCCATCGGATCGCGACCCGGTGAATCCGGGCGTCGATGCCGTGTCGATATCGGCGAGCGATCGCCCCGGTGCGAAGAGCGTCTCTGAGGTGTCGAGGGTCGGTTCGGGATCACTGTGGCGTGCCATGCGTTCCAACCTAGACCTCACGCCTCACCGGGGCAGCGGCACCTCGAGGATGCTCGGCCCGGTTCCGGGCGCGCTGAGTGCCTGGTCGAGTTCACCGCGCGTGGTCGCCTTCGCGTACCGCCAGCCGTAGGCGCGGGCGAGCGATTCGAGGTCGACCGATTGCGGCGTGTACTGAACGCGATCGAACGCGTCGGCCGAGGCCGTCTTCGCGACCTCGAGGCCGTCGAAGATGGTTCCGCCGCCGTCGTTGCCGACCACGATCTGCAGCCGCGGGCGCTTCTCGCCCGGTCCCAGCAGCAGACCGCCGACCTCGTGCAGCAGCGTCAGGTCTCCGACGAGGAGGCGGGTGACGCCTCCCGCGGTGCCGGCCGGCACATCCTGGCTCGCGATCGCGACCCCGAGGGCCGTCGAGACGGTGCCGTCGATCCCGGCGAGACCGCGGTTCGCGTAGACCCGCAGCTTCTTGCCGGGCAGCAACCCATCGGCCACACGGATGAGGCGCGAGGCGCCGAAGACGAGGCGGTCGTGCGGCCAGGTCACCCGCCACAGCGCCGAGACCAGGGCCTCGCGTGTGATCGGAGCGCGCACCGCGGTGAGGGCGTTGCGGGCGTAGCCGCGGCGGTCCTCGACCGACATGGTGCCGCCGTCGGGGAGTTCGTCGAAATCGTCGGGATCGCGCTCGGCCAGCAACCCGCGGCTGGTGAACACCCACGAGCCCGTCCACGAGCGCTCCTCGCGGGTCGGCCGCGGCGCGCGCGGATCGCGGACGACCTCGACGGCGTCGACCCGGCGAGCGCGGTGTCCGGGGTTGTAGAACTCGGCGCGCACCGGATCGACCACAACGACCTCGACACCCTCGGCGCGCAGCAGGGTCGGGATCTCGCGGGACAGCGTCGGGTGGCCGAACACGATCGCTCGCTCGACCCGGCCGCCGAAATCGGGGTGGCCGAGCAGTTCGCGCCAGGCGACCACGAGTTGCGGGCCGAACCGTGCTCCGCTCGAGACCTCGGCCAGCAACGGCCAGTCGCCCGCCCGGGCTGTCACCTCGGCGATCTCGCCGGACTTGTCGCCGGCGATCACGATGGTCAACGGCTGATCGGGCCCGGCCAGTAGACGCTCCGAGATCACTGTCGCGGCGGCCGTCTCGAAGGCGCCCGGAACGACGTCGGAGAGATCGGGGGCAGCCGCGGAGAGCGGATCGCGGAAACCGAGGTTGAGATGCACAGGCCCGGTTCGGGCGGCACCGATCGCACGATCGGCGAGATCGACCGCGTCGGGCGCCTCCGCCTCGGGAGCCGGCACGTCGATGAAGAGCCGCACCGCGGATCCGTACAGTTCGCGCTGCTCGGCGGTCTGATTCGAGCGGATGCCGCGCAGTTCGTGCGGTCGGTCGGCCGTGAGCACGATCAGGGGAACGCCGGCCGCATCCGCTTCGAGCACCGCCGGGTGCAGATTCGCCGTCGCGGTGCCGGAGGTCGTGATGACGAGAGCGGGCACGCCGGTCTCGAGAGCGAGACCGAGGGCGAGGAATCCGGCGGAGCGTTCGTCGAGCCGCACGTGCAGACGGATGGCGCCGACGGCGTCGAGTTCAGCGGCGACCAGGGCGAGAGCCTGCGAACGCGATCCCGGTGCGACCACGATGTCGCGGACGCCGAGTTCGACGAACCGGCGGAGCAGTGCAGCGGCGAATCGGGTGGAAGGCGCAGTCGCCGAAGGCGCGGCGGACACGGCGATCCGGCTCACCGCGGATGCAGCGTCAGGCATCCCGTCGGCCGGAACCGTCGGCCTCGCCCTGGTCGTCGAGCTCGGCGAGTTCGCGTTCCAGGCGAGCGATGCGCTCCTCCTGCTCGCGGTCGCGACCGATCTTCCCGAGGAAATCGAGATCGTCATCGGGTGCGACCGAGCGACGAACATCACCCCGGCTGTTGCGCGGGCGACCGATGATGAACCAGAGCACTCCGCCGATCAGGGGCAGCAGCACGATGACCAGCAGCCACGCCCACTTGGGGATGCCGCGGATGCCCAGCCGGTTGCTCATCGCGCAGTCGACGACGGTGTAGACCGTGAAGACGGCGAGGGCCACGAGCAGGCCGATGAAGAGGCGGATCACGGCCTCATTGTACGTCGCGTGAACAGCAGGGAAGCTGAGTGTGGACAGGGTTGCACGACCGTTATCCGGGACGCGCGCCGTACACTCGACTGCGTGAATCTCCGTCGCGCCGTCATCGTCTACACCGTCCTCCGGATCGCGATGTTCGCCGCGTTCTTCGTGGTGACGTTCTTCGCGGTGAAGGACTTCGTCGACAGCGAGTTGACCGCTGCGGTCACGGCCGCGATCGTCTCCGGGATCGCCGGCATGTCGCTGTCGTACATCGTGCTGCGCGGCCCGCGAGAACGCATCGCCGAGGCCGTCTACGAGAAGCGCAAGAACGTGCCCGCGAAGCCGACGGACTCGGACATCGAGGACGCCGCGATCGACGGCGCCGCGGGCGGCACGGTAGCGGGCGGCACGGTAGCGTCCCATGCGGCTGACGAACGCCCCTGACGGCTCGGTCAAGAACCGGAACGGCCCGTAGCCCCTCGCGATTGCAGCATCGGCCGCACTTGCCGCGTAGGCGTGCGGATGCAACCGCACCGACGCGGCCGCGGAGTCGCGGCCTAGAAGGCCAGCGCTGCGGCCAGGATGAGCGCGTAGGCGAGCCCCGACAGGCTGGTGAGCTGCAGGGCGAGGATGAGTTCCTTGGCCGTCTTGGCGGTCAGCGTGATCAGGATCGCCGGCAGCACCGCCAGCAACACGAAGTAGTCGAGCCAGGCGATCGGGTAGAAGAGCGCCAGGATCGTCGAGATGCCGAACGGCACGATCGTGAAGGCCGAGAACAGTGCCTTCGCGACGCTCGGTCCGACGCGCACGGCGAGGGTGCGCTTACCGGAGGCACGGTCGCTCGGGATGTCGCGGATGTTGTTCACCATCAGCACGGCGCAGGCGAACAGGCCCGCAGCGGTGCCGCCGAGCCACGCCTCCTGGTTGACGGAACCGATCTGCACGAAGGTCGTGCCCACGGTGGCGACGAGGCCGAAGAACACGAAGACGAAGAACTCGCCCAGCCCCGAGTAGCCGTACGGCCTCTTGCCGCCCGTGTAGAACCATGCCGCCGCGATCGCGGCCGCGCCCACCAGCAGCAGCCACCACTGCGCGCTCAGAACGGTCAGCACGATGCCGGCGACTCCGGCGATGCCGAAGAACACCAGTGCGACGGTGAGGACCTGCTTCGGCTTCGCCGCCCCGGATCCGGTCAGCCGCGACGGCCCGACCCGATTCTTGTCGGTGCCGCGGATGCCGTCGGAGTAGTCGTTGGCGTAGTTGACGCCGATCTGCAGCGCCAGTGCGACCACGAGGCACAGCAGCGCGCGCACCCAGTGCCAGCCGCCCTCCGACACCTGCGTTGCGCCGGTGCCGATCAGCACGGGGGCGATCGCGAGCGGCAGCGTGCGCAGTCTCGCGCCGCCGATCCACTCGCGGGGACCGGCCGGCTTCACCTGCACCCGCTGAGGGTTGCCACCGGGACGCCCGCCTCGATTCGAGGGTCGGGCGTCGATCTTCTTCTTGCGGCTGGGACTCGGCACGGGGAGGAGTTTACCCAGGACCGCTATGTCGGGAGCGCGACCGTCGCCGCACGGCGCTCGAGCGCGACCCTGTCGGGTTTGCCGGAGGCCAGTGTCGGCAGCTGGGGCTCGACGACGAGGGCCGAGGGCGCGGCGGCCCGCCCCATCCGCTCGACGAGCTGCGCGCGCAGCGTCGCCAGCGACGACGGTTCCGACACGAACACCACGGACGTCTCGCCCCACTCCGGATGCGGTGCCCGCACGACGACGGCGTCGGTGAGACCGAGATCGCGCACAGCGCGTTCGACGGCGTCGAGCGATATCTTCTCGCCACCCGAGATGATCACGCGATCGAGGCGCCCGATGATCGAGAGCGTGCCGTCGTCGGAGATCGTGCCCGCGTCACCGGTGCGGTACCACCGTTCGCCGCCGGATCCGGCGAAGGAACTCGACGTTCGCTCCAGGTCGAGCGCGCCGTCCGCGTCGAGGTAGCCCTCGGCCAGCACCTCGCCGCCGATCTCCACCTGGCCGTCGGCGATGCGCAGCCGCGTCGAGCCGATCGGGCGACCGTCGTAGACGCATCCGCCCGCCGTCTCGCTCGACCCGTAACTGCGTCGCACCGCGAGACCGAGGGCATCCGCACGCTCGAGCAACGGCAGCGGCGTGGCCTGGCCGCCGACCAGGATCGCGTCGAAGTGGCGAAGTACGGCGGCGGCACCCTCGTTGTGCTCGGCGAGCGCGAGCAGTCGCGCGAGCTGCACCGGCACCACCGAGACGTAACGCCGCCCGCCGTCCATCGCGCGAGCGCTCTCGACGAAGGCCGCGGCGTCGAAATGGCCGGGGCGCAGGATGACCGGGTCGGTTCCGGCGGTGATCGAACGCACGAGCACCTGCGCGCCCGCGATGTAGTGGCTGGGAAGGCACAGGAGCCACTGGCCCGCGCCGCCCAGCGCCGTCTCGGTCGCGGCCGCGCTGCTGAGCAGCGCCGAGGTGCCCAACGCCACCCGCTTCGGGTCGCCGGAGGACCCGGAAGTCTCGACGACGAGCGCGATCCGGCGGGCGACGGATGACACGAACCGGTCCGCTGCGACGCGCACCGCCGGACCACTGCCGTCGAGAGAGGCGCGCAGGGCGCGGAGAACAGCAGCAGGGTCGGCGGCGTCGACGGCGACCAGCGGGCGCGTCATCGGAGCGACCCCATCAGAACTGCCAGGGGAAAGGTGACCAGTCCGGCTCGCGCTTCTCGAGGAAGGAGTCGCGGCCCTCGACGGCCTCGTCCGTACCGTAGGCGAGTCGGGTCGTCTCGCCCGCGAAGAGCTGCTGGCCGACCAGTCCGTCATCCACGGCGTTGAAGGCGTACTTGAGCATCCGGATCGCCGTGGGCGACTTGGTCAGGATGGTGCGCGCCCACTCCAATGCCGTCGCCTCCAGCTCGGCGTGCGGCACCACGGCATTGACAGCGCCCATCTCGTAGGCGCGCTGCGCGGAGTACTCCCGGGCGAGGAAGAACACCTCCCGGGCGAACTTCTGGCCGATCTGGCGCGCGAAATACGCGGATCCGTAACCGGCGTCGAACGAACCGACATCCGCATCCGTCTGCTTGAACCTGCCGTGCTCGGCGCTGGCGATGCTGAGATCGCACACCACGTGCAACGAGTGCCCGCCACCCGCCGCCCAGCCGGGGATCGCGGCGATGACGACCTTGGGCATGAAACGGATCAAGCGCTGCACCTCGAGGATGTGCAAGCGGCCGTTGCGCGCCTTGTCGATGCCCGACGCGGTCTCGCCGTCGGCGTACTTGTAACCGTCACGGCCGCGGATGCGCTGGTCGCCGCCCGAGCAGAACGCCCAGCCGCCGTCGCGCGGGCTCGGGCCGTTCCCGGTGAGGATCACGACGCCGATCCGCGGGTTGGTGCGAGCGTCTTCGAGGGCGGAGTACAGCTCATCGACGGTGCGCGGCCGGAAGGCGTTGCGCACCTCGGGCCGGTTGAAGGCGATGCGGGCCACCTGCCCCTGCACATCATGGTGGTAGGTGATGTCGCCGAGCTCGGCGAAGCCGGCCACCTCGCGCCACTGCTTCTCGTCGAACAATTCGGACACGCTCATGCGTCCAGCCTACGAGCCGTGCGGGAGGTGTGCGTTGCCTGACCAGCTCGGGCGACCCGGCCGAGGAGACGGAGATCGGGCGGGGCGAGGACCGCTCGTGCCCGGGCAGCGCATCCGACCGGACCGCTCAGGCGGAGGCGGTTCCGTCATCGTACGGAGCGACTCCGCCGAAGTCGTCGAGTGCGTCGATGAAGTCCGCTCTGTCGCTCTCCTCGAGGAGACCCCAGGCGTACGCCTGTACGTAGAGGCCGGAATCGGGAGCGGCGATGTCCCACTCATCGAGCGCGTCACGGATCTCGTCATCGGCGTTCTCGACGATGCCGAACTCGACCCACGGCCCGAAGCTCGTCGACGAATGGGCCGACACGATCCAGAGCGGGGAGGACTCGCCGCCCGTCTCGTCGTCGTGGCCGTCGACCTCGTAACCGGCCGAGTCCCACTCGTCCGGGTCGTCGGCGACCTCGACGGTGTCGTAGCCAAGGGGCTCGAGAGCGGCGGTGAGCGCATCGACGAGGGCCTGCTTGTCGCCCTCGGCGAAGGTGCGATCGAGGCTCTCGGCGCCCGTGGTGTAGTCGTACAGCATCGACGTGCCGTCGTAGTCGTTCTCGGCGAGCTCGTTGAACTCGTCGCCGGCCGCACTCCACGGGCCCGTCGCCACGGCCTGCGCAGCGGCGACCGCATCCGCCGCCGCGCTGCGCACCTCGGCAGCGGACGGTTGGGCGAGCACGTAACCGGAGTCGCCGTCGGTGATCCCCGGATAGTCCTGCAGCGGATCGGTGCTGCCGCCGAAATCGTGCCACGGATCGGAGTCGAACGGGTCGTCGCTCGTGCCGTCGCGCGCGCCGTCGCTCGCGCGCGCGATCGCGCCGAAGACGCTGCCGGACGCAAGCGCGACGACGACTGCGAGACCCACGGTGTAGACCACTCCGGCCAGAAGCGCGCCGGACAACGCGAGCCAGCCGCTGGTGCCGAGCGGGCGGCGACCGCCGGGCGGCGGCACGGTACCGGGGGTCTGCAGCGTCACGAGGTCCTTTCGACCCGAACAAGTCTGCCACTCGGCCCCCGCACTCGGCTTTCGCCGAAGGGGCGCGCGGCAGAATGGAGCCATGGACGCTGACGTACCGACCCCCGACCTGCGCGACCTCCTCGACGGGGCCCGCGTGGTGTCTCTGCCGCTGATCACGCGCTTCCGCGGGGTGGATCATCGCGAGGCACTGCTCATCGAGGGTCCGGAGGGATGGACGGAGTTCTCACCCTTCCTCGAGTACGCGGATGCGGAGGCCGCGGTCTGGTTGCGCGCCGCGATCGACTTCGGCTGGTCACCGCTTCCGCCCGCTCGGCGCGAGCGGATCGCCGTGAACGCGACGGTGCCCGCCGTGCCCGCTGACGAGGTCGGCGATGTTCTCGCCCGCTTCGACGGCTGCCGCACCGCGAAGGTGAAGGTCGCCGAGAGCGGCCAGAGCCTCGCGGACGACGTGGCGCGCGTCGCCGCGGTGCGCGTCGCGCTGGGCCCGGAGGGGCGCATCCGCATCGACGCGAACGGCGGCTGGAACGTCGACGAGGCCGAGCACGCGATCCATGCCCTCGCCGTGTCGGACCTCGAATACGTCGAGCAGCCCTGCGCGAGCGTGGAGGAGCTGGCCGAGATCCGGCGCCGCGTGAAGTACATGGGCATCCCGATCGCCGCGGATGAGAGCGTCCGCAAGGCCGAGGATCCGCTCGCCGTCGCGCGCGCCGGCGCCGCCGACCTGCTGGTGATCAAGGTGCAGCCGCTGGGCGGGGTCGCCTCGGCGCTGCGAATCGTGGCCGACGCC
The DNA here is from genome assembly GCA_013204985.1 of Microbacteriaceae bacterium VKM Ac-2855. GTDB lineage: Bacteria > Actinomycetota > Actinomycetes > Actinomycetales > Microbacteriaceae > Rathayibacter. The sequence continues at coordinate 135,386 of JABMLG010000007.1, read as the reverse complement.
GGGCTGCCCGTCGTCGTCTCCAGCGCCCTCGACACCTCGGTGGGCCTGTCGATGGGAGCCGCCCTCGCCGCGGCGATCCCCGAACTCGACTACGACTGCGGCCTCGGCACGGCGTCGCTGCTCGCGGCGGACGTGACCGAGCGGCCGCTCCGTCCCGAATCCGGCTCGATCCCGGTCGGGCGAGTCACGGTATCCGCGACGCTGCTCGAGCAGCACGCCGCCTCCGCCGAGCGCACCGCGTGGTGGCTCGAGCGGCTGCGCCGCTGCCACGCACTCCTCTGAGCGTCGCCGTCCCTCCGCCCCGGGTTGCCGTTTCTTTGACACGGCCGAGTCGTCAAAGAAACGGCAACCCCAGAGACGGGCGGCGGAACGTCAGCGCGTCGCGCGGCGGCGGATCAGGCTGAGCGAGCCGGCGAGCAGCAGGGCCAGGCCGGCCAGCAGCAGCGGGGTCGTGTCGACGCCGGTTGCCGCGAGACCGTCGTGGTTCCCGGTGCCGCCCGGCTTCGCCGGCATTGTCGCGACGGCTGTCGGATGCGGCGCCGCTGTCGCTGTAGGGCTCGGCGTCGCGGTCGCGGTCGGCGTCGCGGTCGGTGTCGGACCGCCTGCGCCCGTGTCGATGCTGAGCAGGTGCGTCACCGGGTCGAAGGCGAAGACCACGGGCTCGCCGTTCACCGCGGAGAAGGCGATGTTCTCACCGTTCTCCGCGCCGTCGGCGCCGTAGTTCTCGTCCCAGCCGAGGCCGTAGGCGACCTTCACCTCGTAGTCGCCGGCGGGAAGACCCTCCGCCGTGTACTCCAGGACGCCGTCGCCGTTCGAGTCCGTCATCAGCGTGGTGGTGCAGGCGGGCGACCAGTCGGCCGGGCAGCCGAGCTCGCTCTGGAACGAACCGGCCAACGTGGCGACCGGTCCCGCGGCATCGTTGCCGAACCATTTCGATACCGGGTCGAAGTAGAACGTGATCGGGTCGCCGACACTGGTGTACTTCGCGTTGTCGCCGTTCGGTACCCCGCCGATGCCCCAGTTCAGCGTCCAGGCGTTATTCGCGGCGACCTTGTACTCGTAGTCGCCGGCCGGCAGCGTGAACGTGCCCGACCAGATGCCGTCGGCACGCTGGGTGAGCTGCGCGGCGGCGCAGTCGGGCGACCAGTCGGCGGCACAACCCATCTCGGAGTTGTGCGTGCCCGGAATCGACACGGCGGTGATCGGGGTGTCGCCACTGGGCGGGTCGGTCAGATCGACCGGGAGGCCGACACTGCCGTAGGTGGAGGCCGCCGCGTGCGCGCCGCTCGCATCCGTCGTCACCGCGCGGTACTCGACCAGTGAACCCGCCGGCAGCCCGGAGACGTCGTGGAACACGCGCGGGTCGCCGTCCTCGGCCACGCCGAGCGGCGTCCAATCGGTGCCGCCGATCGTGCGCCAGGCGAAGCTCGTCTGCTGCCAGGTGTTCTCGTCGATGTCGGCCTGCACGGGCGCGACATCGGCGAGACCCTTGCCCGGGCCGGGCACGCTCAGCGCGACCGGGCCGGCTCCCGACGCGACGGTCGCATCCGCCTTCAGCACCACCGTCGACAGGGCCGGCACAGTGAGGGTGACCGAGCCATCCGTACCCGCGGTGACCGCCGCACTCGCGCCGTACAGAGGGGCGTAGGTCGCGCCGGGAGTGAGCGTGGTGAAGGTCACGGTCTGCGCAGCGGTGTCGTTGTTGAACGCCACCAGGTGCTCGATCCGCTCGGTCTCGTCGACGCGGGAGACGGCGTAGACGCCCGGCCCGTCGGCGGCGTAGCGCTCGATCTGGGCGCCCTGGCCGAGCGCCGGATTCGCAGAACGCAGGGCCGAGAGCTCGGCGATGTCCTGATAAAGCGGGGTCTCGTCGTAGCGGTCCACCGAGCCCAGCTGCTCGCCCGTGATGAGGTTCTGCTGCGTGTACTCGTCGACGTCGCTGGCGAAGAGCGACTGTCGTGCGCTCTGGTCGTTGCCGGATCCGGCACCGGCGAAGCCCTGCTCGTCGCCGTAGTAGACCACCGGCTGGCCGCGGGTGAGGAAGAGCAGCTCGTGCGCGAGCACGTCGCGCTGCAGCGGCGACGAGGTGCTGCGGAGGAAGTAGCCCACGCGGCCCATGTCGTGGTTGCCGAGGAAGGTAGGCAGTGCCGCCGCGTTCGCGGTCGGCGTCGTGTAGAGGTCGTCGGAAGCGAACAGCTCGGCGAGCGAACCGGCCGAGTTGCCGGACGCGTAGCCGACCACCTTCGACTGGAACGGGAAGTCGAGCACGGCGTTCATCTCGGTCTTGCGCACGTACGGCGAGGTGTTCGCCGCGTCGCCCTCGTAGACCTCGCCGAACATGAAGAAGTCGGGCTTGCCCTGCGCGTGCGCGTAGTCGAGCACCTGCTGGCTCCACGACTGCCAGAACTCGAGGTTCACGTGCTTGACGGTGTCGATGCGGAAGCCGTCGATCCCGAAATCGACCCAGCTCTTGTAGACATCGGCGAAGCCGTCGACGACGACGGGGTTCTCGGTCATCAGGTCGTCGAGCCCGGAGAAGTCGCCGTAGGTGCTGCTCTCGCCGGCGAAGGTCGAGTCGCCTCGGTTGTGGTACAACGTCACGTCGTTCAGCCAGGCGGGCACCTTCTCGGTCGCCTCGGCGGCAGGCACCTCTGGTACGTACGGGAAGCTCGTCGCCGGGTCGAGCGTCGGGAAGGTGGTGCCGCCCGCGTAGTCGGCCGGATCGAACGCCGTACCGCTCGCATCCGTGTAGGGGCGCGTCGTCTTGTCGATGTAGACGGTGTCATCGCCCTGGTAGTCGATCACGTCGGCCGTGTGGTTGGTGATGATGTCGAAGTAGACCTTGATGCCCTTGGCGTGGGCCTCATCGATCAGCGCCGAGAGTTCGGCGTTCGTGCCCAGGTGCGGGTCGATCTGGGTGAAGTCGGTGATCCAGTAGCCGTGGTAGCCGGCTGACTCCTGGCCGGGAGGGCCCTGCACCGCCTTGTTCAGGAAGGATGGCGTGAGCCAGATCGCGCTCGTACCGAGCCCCTCGATGTAATCGAGCTTGTCGCGCAGGCCCTGGATGTCGCCGCCGTTGTAGAAGCCCTTCGCGGTCGGGTCGAATCCCGAGACGAGCGGATCGGCGCCCAGTCCGCCCTCGTCGTTGCTCGTGTCGCCGTTGGCGAAGCGGTCGGTCATCACGAAGTAGAACTGCTCGTCGCTGCCCGGCTCGCGGTAGGCGCTCTGCACGAGCGCGTCATCCGCCGACGTGTATCCGCCCGTGAGATCGACCGGTGCGACGCCGACGCGGTTCACGTTCTCGTCGTACGTGAAGCGCAGCGTCGTCGGGCCCGCAATGGTGAGCGGGATGTTGTCGCCACCGCCGAGCGCGCCGACCGCGGGCGGGGTGTCCCAATTGTCGTCGAAGGCCACCTTGTACTCGTAGCTGCCCGCCGGCACCGTGAACTCGGCCGCCCAGACACCAGGTTCGGCCGTGGTGCTCAGCTCGGTGGCCGCGCAGGCCGGATCCCAGTCGGCCGCGCAGCCCAACTCGCTCTGCAGGCTGCCGGCGAGGGCGACCGAGGTGATCTCGGCGGCGGATGCGGGGGCGGCGATCACCAGGCCGGCCGCGGTCAGTGCGGTTCCGGCGGTGAGGGCGAGGGCAGCGAGCGAACGGCGTGCACGGGTCAAAGTCGACTCCCGGTGGATCAGCGCACGACGTCGATGTCGTGCCCGTGCACCCTACCCCCGAGACTGAGAATCCTGCAACCGCTTACACAGCGACGCGTCGCCTGATCGACATTGGCGTGCTGCGCTGTCGTACCGCGCTGCGCTGGACGACAACGCCGCAGATGGCGTGCGCCACTGCCGCCCGCTCGGCGCCGGCGTGCGCCAGGTGCAAGGCGGAGGAGGGAGCGCGGACGGAGTCCTCGTGACCGACGACAACGCCGCAGATGGCGTGCGCCGGCGTCGATCACATACCGGTGTCGAGGCCCGAGTAGGCGTGCAGCCCCTTGAAGAAGACGTTGACGACGCCGAAGTTGAACATCACCGCGGCGAAGCCGATGACGCCGAGCCAGGCGGAGGGGGTTCCGCGCCAGCCGCGCGTGGCGCGGGCGTGGATGTAGCCGGCGTAGATCACCCAGATGATGAAGGTCCACACCTCCTTGGTGTCCCAGCCCCAGTAGCGTCCCCAGGCCTTCTCGGCCCACACGGCGCCCGCGATCAGGGTGAAGGTCCACAGGATGAAGCCGACGATGTTGACGCGGTACGAGAGGTTCTCGAGAGTGTTCGAGTTGGGCATCGTGCGGAGGAAGTTCAGCGGCAGGCGGCGGTTCGTGTCGCCGCCGGCCTCACGACGCGCCTGCAGCAGCTGGATTCCGGAGAGCGCGAAGCCGAGCGCGAAGAGTCCGGTACCGAGCATCGCGACGAGCACGTGGATGACCAGCCACGCCGACTGCAGCGCCGGCGGGAGCGGCACGACGGCGACGTAGTAGTTGACGGTGGCGATGCCCAGCAGTACCAGCACGAGACCCGTGACGAAGGCCCCGAGGAAGCGCAGATCCCAGCGCAGCTGCACCAGGAGGAACACGCCGACGATGATCAGGGTGCCGGTCATCGAGAATTCGTACATGTTCGCCCACGGCACCCGGCCGGCGGCGACGCCGCGCAGCAGGGTCGCCGCGAGGTGCAGAGCCCAGGCCAGCACCGTGAGCGAGAAGCCGATCCGCATCGTGCGTGAACGCAGCGGAGCGTTGAAGACCTCGTCCTCGACCCGGTCCGAGAGCTTCGCCAGCGTGGCGGAGGCGCGACCGGAGCGAGGCGCTCCTCCCGCGGCTCCGGCGCTCGCCGCCCCGACCAGCTCCGCCTCGGCCGGTGCCGGCACCGCAGCGTCGCCGGCGACCTCATCCGCGATGGAGGAGCGTCGCGCCAGATCGACGGAGAAGAAGATGAACGCGAGCGCGTACACGCCCATGGCGGAGTAGAGGCACAGCACGGAATACTGCGAAAGGGTCTCGGTCACGCAGGCAAGCCTAAGCGACACTCGCCGTGCGTTCCCAGGACTGCCCGGCTCCCGCTCACGGGCTGAGGGACGACTCAGGCGGTCGGCTTCTCCACCGGTTGATCCACGGGCTCATCGGACGGCTCGTCCGCGGGCTCATCGAGCGGCGCGTGACGGTCGGCGACGAAGCGTACGGCCCGGCCCAATTGCGGATCCTCGCCGCGCGCGAGCCCGGCGTACTCGATGAGCACCGTGCCGTCGCCGCGCTCGGTGGCCTTGACCCACATCCGTCGCCGTGGAACGAACAGGGAGGTCAGCAGGCCGGCCAGCACCAGGATGGCGAACACCAGCACCCAGCCCTGCGTCGGGTCGTGGTGGATGTCGAACGAGGCGAAGCGGTAGACGCTGTCGGGGCCGATCACGCTCGGGTCGGCACCGACGTTCTCGAACGTCACCGAGCCGAGCCCGTCGGGGAGCTCCGCCGACTCGCCAGGCTTGAGCTGGATCGAACCGACGCCGGTCGCACCGCCGGTGAGCTGGGTCATGTCGTCGGTGGCCAGCGAGTACACGGAGGTGGGCACGCCGCCGTCGATGCCCAGGTCGCCGGCGAAGACGTTGAGCGAGAGCACCGGGAGGATCAGGTCGGGGAAATTCGACGTGAAGGCGCCGGATGCGAGCTCGGTGGCGCTGGGGTAGAAGAAGCCGGTCATACCGATCTGCTGGCTCAAGCCATCCGGAACCTTGACCACACCGACGGAGGTGAGGTTCGCGTCCTGCGGGAGGAACGGGATCGAATCGGTGAACACCTCCGCGCCCGAGGGGTCGCGCACGGTGATCGTCGGCGCGTAGCCGTTGCCGAGCAGGTAGATGTTCGTGCCGCCCACGTCGAGCGGCGCGTTCACCTTGATGGTGGAGTCCTGCGTGGCGCCGTCGCGCTGGGTGGTCGTGACGGACGCGGTGAAATCGATCGGCTGACCGAGCGCGTCGACGTTCGTCTCCTCGTAGACCGCGTCGAGATCATCGAGCTGGAGGGAGTAGGGCGTCAGCTGGTCGGAGCTGAAGAAGCGGCCCGGGTTGAACGAGTCGTACGCCGCCAGGTTGTTCGTGAAGCCCTGGCCCTCCACCACGACCCGCTGGCCCGAGTAGCCGAAGCCGCCGCCGATGCCGACCGCGAGCAGGATGCCCACGAGGGCGGAGTGGAAGACGAGGTTGCCGGTCTCGCGCAGGTAGCCGCGCTCGGCCGAGACGCTGAGCCACTTCCCGCGCGGGTCCGGATACGACTCGACCCGGTAGCCCTGCTTCTTCAGGATCGCCCGCGCCGAGGCGACCGCCTCCTCGGCCGTCGCACCGTCGACCTCGCGGGTCGTGTATCCGGCGAGGCGTTGCAGACGCACGGGCGTCTTCGGCGGTCGTGACCGCATCGCGTCGAAGTGGTGCTTCGTGCGCGGGATCACGCAGCCGATCAACGAGATGAACAGCAGGAGGTAGATGCTCGAGAACCACGCCGAGGTGTAGGTGTCGAAGGCCTGCACCTTGTCGAGCAACGGCGCGAGGTCGGGATTGTCGACGAAGTATTGCGTGACGCCGTTGGGGTCGGAGGAGCGTTGCGGCACGAGCGAACCGGGCACCGCCGCGATCGCCAGCAGCAGCAGCAGGAACAGCGCGGTGCGCATGCTCGTGAGCTGGCGCCACATCCAGCGCAACCAGCCGACGAAGCCGAGCTTGGGCTGCACGACCTCGCGCTCGGAGTCGTAGTGGTCGCCAGGACGGAAGTTCTTGTCGGCGGCCGAGGTGGGCTCGAGGGGCTCAGCGGACTCGGGTTCGGCGGATTCGCCGCGCTCAGAGGGCGGGACGGAAGCCATCGATCACCCCCGAGAGCGATCCGTAGACGAGGGTGTTCCAGACGCCCGAGACCATCAGAACGCCGATCACCACGAGCAGCAGCCCGCCGACGATGTTGATGGTGCGGATGTGCCGCTTGAGGAAGGCGATCGAGCCGGTCACCCAGCTCAGTCCGAACGCGACGAGCAGGAACGGGATGCCCAGGCCCAGGCAGTAGACGAACGCGAGCAGCGCGCCGCGCCAAGGTGAGCCGGCGCCGTAGCTGAGCGCCAGGATCGACGAGAGGGTGGGGCCGAGGCACGGGGTCCAGCCGAGGCCGAAGACGATCCCCAGCAACGGCGCACCGGCCAAGCCCGTCGCGGGGCGCCAGGACGGCTTCATGGTGCGCTGCAAGAACGAGAACTGTCCGATGAAGACGAGCCCCATCACGATCACGACAGCGCCGAGGATGCGCGTGATCACATCCGTGTACTGCAGGAGCCAGCCGCCGACCGCCCCCGACGCCGCACCGTAGAGCACGAAGACCAGCGAGAAGCCGAGCACGAAGAGCAGCACGCCCAGCAGCACCCGGCCGCGACCGCGCGCGGCGCGGCCCGCCGCATCCGTGAAGCCGCCGACGTAGGCGAGGTAGCCGGGCACCAGGGGCAGCACGCACGGCGAGGCGAACGAGACGAGCCCGGCGAGCATCGCGATGGGGATCGCGAGCAGCAGCTGCCCGCTGAAGACGATCTCGGTCATCGAGACGTCACTCGCTCTCGGCGAGCGTGTCGCCGACGAGCGTCGACAGGATCGATTCGTCCTGCAACTGGCCGAGGATGCGCGACGCGACTCGGCCCTGCTTGTCGAGCACCAGCGTCGTCGGCACCGCGTTCGGCGGCACCGTGCCGCTGAACGCGAGCTGCGCGGCGCCATCGGTGTCGATGATCGAGGGGTAGGTGATCTCGTAGTTCTTCGCGAACGACACGGCCTGGGGTGCCTGGTCGCGCACGTTCACGCCGACGAAGGTCACGCCCTTGTCGGCGTACGCGGCGTTCACGGCCTGCAGATCGGCGGCCTCGGCGCGGCACGGGGCGCAGCTGGCGTACCAGAAGTTGACCACGACGACCTGTCCCGCATAGTCGGCGGAGTCGATGGCCCCGCCCGTCTCATCCGTTCCGGAGAAGGTGATCGCCTCGGCGCGCTGGTCGACAGGGATCTCGGTGACGGTTCCGTCGCCCGAGATGTATCCCTTGCTGTCGCCCTCGCGGTACTGCTCGGCGAGCGGATCCGTGCTGCAGCCGGCCAGGAGGAGCGCGGCGGAGGCGGCGATCGCGGAGGCGGTGAGGGCTCGGCGGGTGAGCTTCGCGGGCATGGGTCAGACGGCTCCGACGTCGGTGGCCAGCGCCTGCAGGCGCGCGGCGGGGTTGGCGTAGCCCACCTCGACGAAACGCTCGCCGTGGCGCTCGAGGGTGGTGATGCTGGAGAGCGCGCAGCGGCGCTTGCGCGGGTCGTGGTAGAGCTTCTCACCGGCCAGGGCGCGGTGAACGGTCCAGATCGGCAGCTGGTGGCTGACCATCACGGCCTCGCCCTCGGCGGTGTTCTGCCAGGCGTCCTCGATGGCGGCGTACATCCGCGCCGAGATGCTCAAGTAGGGCTCACCCCAGCTGGGCTCGAACGGATTGCGCAGCCACGGCCAGACCTTCGGATTCCGCAGCGCCGAGTTGCGCGCCGTGAAGCTCTTGCCCTCGAAGCGGTTGGTCGGCTCGATGATGCGCTCCTCGAGCCGGATCGGCAGCTCGAACGCCTGCGAGATCGGCTGAGCCGACTCCTGCGTGCGCTGCAGCGGCGAGGCGTACAGCGCGGTGATGTGCAGCTTGCGGCCGAGAAGGTCGTCGGCGGCGGCCTTGGCCATCCGATGGCCGAGCTCGCTGAGCCCGAAGTGCGGGAGTCGCCCGTAGAGCACGCCGTCGGGGTTGTACACCTCGCCGTGACGCACGAGATGAATCCGATCGGCAACCACGAGGATCAAGTGTACGGGGCGCGTCCCGATGCATCCGCTGTGAGCGCCCTGCTCATCCTGCGAGGGACCCGCCCTCGGCTCGAGGGACCCGCGCTCGGGGGCGCCCTCGAACCGAGGAGGGGTCCCTCGCAGAGGTGGGCAGCTGGTCAGCGGCGGCGCAGCACCTCGGCGCAGGCGCGACGCAGCCACGGGCCGGGCAGGTACTTCGCTGCGAGGGCGACGGCGGTGAAGCGCTTGGTCGGAACCGAGATGACGGCACCGCGGGCGATGTCGCGGAGGCACTCCTCGACCAGGCGGTCCTGCTCGATCCACATGAAGGAGGGAATGGATGCGGTCGCCACATCGCCTCGCTCGTGGAACTCGGTGCGCACCCAGCCGGGGCAGAGCGCCGCGGCGCGGACGCCGGTGCCCCGCAGCTCCACCGCGAGCGACTCGGTGAACGAGGTCATCCACGCCTTCGCCGCGGAGTACGGCCCCAGCTGCACGTAGCCGGCGATGCTCGACACGTTCACGATCACGCCGCGGCCCCGCGCTGTCATCGACTCCGCCGCCGCGCCGCTCAACAGATAGACGGTGCGCACCATCACCTCGAGCGCGTGGTCGTGACCCGCGATGTCGGGTCGCGCGGCGGATCCGGGGATCGCGAAGCCGGCGTTGTTCACCAGCACGTCGATCGGATGCACGGGGTCGGCGACCCGCATCCGCACGCGTTCCTGATCGCCCCGGTCACCGAGATCGGCCGTGATGGTCTCGACGTGCGGCGAACCGAGCGCCTCGAATTCGGCCGCGCGCTGCTGCAGGCGCTGAGCATCGCGCGCCACGAGGACCAACCGGTGGCCGCGCTTCGCCAGCGCCCGCGCGAACGCGGCGCCGATCCCCGAGGTGGCACCGGTGATGAGGGCTGTGGTCATGGCCCCAGGCTAGAGGGGCCTGCCACTAAACTCTTCGCGTGACTCAACGCACCCTGATCAAGAACCTTGCCGCCCTCGACGACGGCGCCGTCCGCGTCTCCGGATGGGTCGAGACCGTTCGCGATCAGAAGAAGGTGCAGTTCGTCGTGCTGCGCGACGAATCCGGCTCGGTCCAGCTGGTGAACCCGGCGACGCGCGAGGGTGAGGAGGGCGACCCCAAGCTCGCCACGACCGAGGCCATCTCGGCGCTCGCGCTCGGCTCCTTCGTCACGGTCGAGGGCCAGCTGAAGCACGACGAGCGGGTCAAGCTCGGCGGCATCGAGGTCAAGCTCGAGAGCCTCGACGTCGTCGGCGCATCGCTGCCCGAGACGCCGATCGCGGCCGACTCCGGCATCGACAAGCGGATGGACTGGCGCTTCCTCGACCTGCGCCGCCCCGAGCAGAACCTCATCGCGCGCCTGCAGACCACCTTCGAGCACGCCCTGCGCACCTACTGGGTCGAGCACGACTTCATCGAGATCCACACTCCGAAGCTCATGGCCAGCGCCTCCGAGTCGAAGGCCGAACTGTTCGAGGTCGAGTACTTCGAGACCAAGGCGTACCTCGCGCAGAGCCCCCAGTTCTTCAAGCAGATGGCGCAGCCCGCCGGCTTCGGCCGCGTGTTCGAGGTGGGCCCGGCCTTCCGCGCCGACCCGTCGTTCACATCGCGGCACGCGACCGAGTTCACCTCGGTCGACTCCGAGATCAGCTGGATCGACTCGCACGAAGACGTCATGACGTTGCACGAGGAGCTGATCGTCGCCGGCCTCACCGCCGTCGTCGCGAAGCACGGCGCCGAGGTCAAGGCGCTGTTCGACATCGAACTCACCGTGCCCACGCAGCCGTTCCCGCGCATCCCGCTGGCCGAGGCCAAGCGCATCGTCGCCGAGCGCGGCTACGAGGTGCCCCGCGCCGACGACGACATGGACCCGGAGGGCGAGCGCCAGATCGCGGCGTACGTGAAGGAGATCTTCGGCCACGACTTCGTGTTCCTCACCGACTACGCGTCCAGCATCCGGCCGTTCTACCACATGCGCCACGAGGGCGACCCGACGCTGACCAACAGCTACGACCTCATCTACAACGGCACCGAGATCTCCACCGGTGCGCAACGCGAGCATCGCGTCGACGTGCTGATCGAGCAGGCGAAGGACAAGGGCCTCGAGCCCGCCGAACTCGACTTCTACCTCGACTTCTTCCGCTACGGCGTACCCCCGCACGGCGGATTCGGCATGGGCCTCTCCCGCGTGATCATGCTCATGCTGGGCCTGCCGAACCTGCGCGAGGTCACCTACCTCTTCCGCGGCCCCACCCGCCTGCTGCCCTGAGCCTGCTTCCCGCCTAACGCTGAGTTGCGTCTTTCGGCTGCATCCTGCCCCCTGGATGCAGCCGAAACACGCAACTCAGCGCGCGGCGAGCGCCGCCATGACCTGAGCTACCACGCCGGGCAGATCGGCTAGGTCATCGCCGGTCAGCTCGATGACCAGCCAACCGAGCGCGCGCATCCGGGTGACGCGAGCGCGATCCTTGCGCCAGCGTCCCTTCTCGACACGGTGGTAGTCGCCGAGGTATTCGATGGCGATCAGGTGCTCCGGATAGCTGAGGTCCGGCCGAGCGACGAAGCGTCCGGACGCGTCGCGGACCTCCCGGTTGACCGCTGTCGGCGCAATACCGGCCAGCGTCAGGGCGATGCGCACGATGGATTCCGGATGCGATTCGGCGCGGCCGTCGACGAGCGGCAGGGCTTCGCGCAGGCGCGCGATCCCACGCCGACTCGGATACTTCGCCACCGCTGATTCGAGGTCGCCCCGTGTCACGCGCCGCGCGTGCACGAGGAAGTCGGCGGCTGCGACGAGGTCCGGCAGATCGAGGCCGGCCGCGAGGTCGCACCAGGTGCGCACGGCCGAGGTGACTCGGAGCCGACCCTGTGAGCAGATGTCGTCGGAGTCGATCGTCAGACTTCGACCGATCATCTCCCGCGGAGCCACCGCCCGAGCCGGTGCAGCAACACCGAGCACGAGTCTCTCATCGTGACCCGCCGGCAGCGGCATCCCGTGCAGCCGCGCCGCCGTCGCGCCGGCGAAGAAGACGTGCCCCGGAACCCGTGTGGCGAGCGCAGCGCACCTCGCTTGCAATGAATCAGGGGGCGAGACGCTGCGGACACCCCGGAAGGGCCTCGCGAACTGCGCGCCGCGAAGTTGCGCGACTGTCAGCCCGTGCTCGAGCGCATCCGCCACGGTGAATGCTGCGGGCGTCGTCGCCGGTAGTGCTTTCCGCTTCCCCATCCGCCCACCGTGCCGCACGGGCCCAGGTTGCATCCGAACTTATCCACAGGCTCGGTCGAGTTGCGCGTTTCGGCTGGATTCGCGGCCCCGGATACAGCCGAAGCGCGCAACTCAGCTCACCCCGGTAGGCAGGATGAGGTGCAGGTAGTCGGCGAGGACGAGCTCCACGTCGACGGCATCGGGTTCCAGCAGCCACTGCAGCTGGATGCCGTCCCACAAGGCGACGATCGTGGCGGCGGCGCGGTCGGGGTCGACGCCCTCGCGCAGCGGGAGTGTCCGCAGTTCGGCGGCGTACTCGGTGCGCAGGTTGCGGAAGCGCGTGACGAAGTAGTCGCGGCCCGGATGCTCGGCCGTGGTCGCCTCGCCGCAGAGCACCGTATAGAGCTGGATCACCCCTGGGATCTTCACGTTGGCGTGCGCGCGGCCGAGGATGCTGTCGGTGAGACTCTGCGACGCATCCGGGATGTCATCGACGATCTCGTCGCGGCGGTCGAGCACGGCCAGCAGCAGCGCGCTCTTGTTCGGGAAGTAGTGCAGCAGGCTGGTCTGACTCATGCCCGCGCGGTCGGCCACGTCTTGGAACGACCCGGAGTTGAAGCCGCGTTCGGCGAACACCTCGAAGGCCGCCTCCACGATCGCGGCGCGTCGTTCAGCGGATTTCGCGTACGGCCCGCGTCGCCTCACCTGCTCCATGTCCATCCTCCCGCGCCAGCGTAGCGCTTGCGCGACGAATTTCGAGTACTCGCTGGAATTTCGTGTTAGCGTCGGGGAACCACCACGACGAAGTGAGGAACGAATGGCAGCACTGTCTCGAAGACGACTGGTCACCGGCGGCTTGGCCACAGTCGCGCTCGGCGCTCTCGCCGGTTGCGCGACACCGGGCACGACCTCCGTGAACTCCGCACCGGCGATCGCCCCGGCGGCGGCCGGCGAGAAGATCACGCTGCAGTACTGGGCCTGGCTCAAGGATCTGCAGAAGGTCGCTGATGTCTGGAACGCGAAGAACCCGCTCGTGCAGGTCGAGGCGGTCTGGATCCCCGGCGGCAACGCGGGCGGTTACCAGAAGCTCTACTCGGCTCTCGCCGCCGGCGGCGGACCGGACATCGGTCAGGTCGAGATGCGCTCGCTGCCCGAATTCATGCTCGTCAACGGCCTCGTCGATCTCTCGCGCTACGGCGCAGACGACTACGCCGACCGCTATGACCCCACCCTGTGGAACCAGGTCAGCTACACCGGCGGCGTCTACGGGATCCCGCAGGACTCCGGCCCGATGGCCTTCTTCTACCAGCCCGAGGTGCTCGACCGCGTGGGCGCGACGCCGCCCGCCACCTGGGACGACTGGTCCGCGGTGGCGACCGAGCTGCGCGGCGCGGACTCGTACATCGACTGCTTCCCCCTCGCCGACGCCTCCGTCTTCTGTGCGTTCGCCACCCAGGCCGGCGCGCAGTGGCTGCGGGCGGAGGAGGACGGCTGGGTCATCAACATGACCGACTCGGCCACCACGCAGGTCGCGGAGTTCTTCGACAAGGCGATCGACGCCGATCTCGTGCAGACCGGTTACGGCGCCTACTCCCCTGCCTGGTTCGCCGCCGCCGCCAGCGGCGGCATCGCCTCCTGCACCACCGGCAGCTGGGGTGACGCGCTGATCCAGGGCGTGAGCGGCGGGTCCGGCAAGTGGAAGGTCGCGCCGATGCCGACCTGGGGTGGCATCGGATTCGGTTCGAGCTTCCTCGGCGGATCCACGGCCGCGGTCTTCGCGAGCAGCAAGCACCCGAAGGAGGCGCTCGAGTTCGCGGTCTGGATGACCACCAGCCAGGAGGGCATCGACGCGATGATCGCCAACTCCGGAATCGGCTGGTCCCCCGCCGTGGGTGAGATCGGCACCTCCCGCGAGGGGCCGAGCGAGTTCTTCTCCGGCGAGAACTACAACGAGGAGATCATGGTGCCCGCGGCGGCCGACCAGAACCCCGACTGGTCGTGGTGGCCGGTCACGCAGCAGTCGTTCAACATCCTCAGCGACGGCTTCCGCAAGAAGGCCGGCGGGCTCACCCTCGTCGATGCCGTCGCCCAGGCGGAGCAGCAGATCATCACGGTCTTCGAGAACAAGGGTCTCAGCATCCGGAAGGAAACGGCATGACCGCGTCCCGCACCGCCACCCGTCCCGCGTCGCAGACCGCCGCACCGGCGAAGACCAGCCGCTCCGGCTCGGTCAAGCGCGCCCCGTGGATCCTGCTGGGTCCGTTCCTGGCCCTGTTCATCCTCACTTTCCTCGTGCCGATCGTCGTGGCGATCGGCTCCAGCTTCACGAAGGTGACCCGCTCGGGACTCTTCGGCGAGGCCGGAGTCACGCAGACGTTCGCCGGGTTCGACAACTACGCGCAGGCGCTCGCCGACGGCAACTTCATCAACTCGATCGGCCGGATGTTCCTCTTCGGCATCGTGCAGGTGCCGGTGATGATCGCGCTGTGCACCGTGCTCGCGCTGATGCTCGAATCGGCCTCCGCGCGCTGGCCCGGCTTCTTCCGTGCGGCGTACTTCCTCCCCTACGGCGTGCCCGGCGTCATCGCGACCATCCTCTGGTCGTTCCTGTACGTTCCCGGGCTCAGCCCGATCATCGACGCGGCGAACCTCGTGGGCCTGCAGCCCGACTTCCTCGGCGCGAACTCGGTGCTCTGGTCGATCGCGAACATCTCGCTGTGGAGCTACACCGGCTACAACATGCTCATCATCGTCGCGCAGCTGAAGTCGATCCCGGCCGAGTTGTACGAGGCGGCGAAGGTCGACGGCGCGTCCACCTTCCGCGTCGCGACGAGCATCCAGTTGCCGCTGATCCGCCCGGCCCTCGTGCTGACCACGATCTTCTCAATCATCGGCACGCTGCAACTCTTCGCGGAGGCGCAGGTGCTCAAGACCGTCGCCCCGGCGATCGACAGCCAGTACACGCCGAACCTCAGCGCCTACACGACGGCATTCGCCTACAACGACTACAACGTCGCCGCGGCGCAGGCCGTGCTGATCGCGGTCGTCGCGTTCACGCTCTCCTTCACCTTCCTCTCGATCTCGAACCGGAAGAGCTCATGACCGACACGCTCGAAACCCCGAACACCACTGGCATCGTCACCGCCGACGCTCCCTCGAAATCGCGCCGGCAGAAGGGGCCGGATCGCTCCGCCGGCCGCAGCCGCGCATCCGCCATCATTGTCACCGCGATCCTGGTGATCGTCGCGCTGTACTTCCTGATCCCCGTGTACTGGGTCGTCGTCGCCGCGACGAAGACCACGGAGGACCTTTTCGCCACCTACGGCTTCTGGTTCGCGCCCACCTTCGCTCTGTGGGACAACCTCGGGCAGGTGCTCAGCTACGACGGCGGCATCTTCGTCCGCTGGTTCCTCAATTCGGTGCTCTACGCCGGCGTCGGTGCGCTGCTGGCCACGTACCTCGCGGCGGCCGGCGGTTACGCCCTCGCCAAGTACGAGTTCCGCGGTAGCAAGCTCGTCTTCGGCACGATCCTCGCCGGCGTGCTGGTACCGGGCACGGCGACGGCGCTGCCGCTGTTCCTGCTGTTCAGCCAGATGGGCATCGCGAACACCTACTGGAGCGTGCTGATCCCCTCGCTGGTCTCGCCGTTCGGACTCTTCCTCTGCCGGATCTACGCGCAGGCGACGGTCGACACGGCCATCATCGAGGCGGCGCGGATCGATGGTGCCGGCGAGCTGCGGATCTTCCACACGCTGGGCCTGCG
The DNA here is from genome assembly GCA_013204985.1 of Microbacteriaceae bacterium VKM Ac-2855. Lineage (GTDB taxonomy): Bacteria > Actinomycetota > Actinomycetes > Actinomycetales > Microbacteriaceae > Rathayibacter. The sequence goes on along the minus strand of JABMLG010000007.1, from coordinate 119,584 downwards.
GATCCTGACACCCGCGCTGGTCACCGTGTTCCTCTTCCAGCTGGTCGGCATCTGGAACAACTACTTCCTGCCGCTGGTGATGCTCAGCGACACGAAGCTCTTCCCGATCACCCTCGGACTGAACAACTGGCTCAGCCAGGTGGATCGCCTCCCGGAGTTCTACGAGCTGACCACCGGCGGCGTGCTGCTGTCGATCATCCCGCTCGCCATCGCCATGATCGTGCTGCAGCGCTTCTGGCGCGGTGGCCTCACCGAAGGATCCGTCAAGTGACCCGAGCCGCCCCCGCCACTGCTCCCCTGGTCTCGACCAGCACGCTGCCCGCTCGTTCCTGGCTGCACTCGGATGCGCCGTCGCTCTCGCTCGATGGCGACTGGCGCTTCCGGCTGCTCGCCGGCGACCCGCACGCGCCGGCGTCGTACGACGTGCTGCCGGCCGGTGAGGCCGACGACGCGGTCGCCGAGGTGGGGTACGACGACTCCGGGTGGGGCACGCTGCCGGTACCGGCGCACTGGGTATTGCACGGGCACGGTGCTCCGATCTACACCAACGTGCAAATGCCGTTCCCGATCGAGCCGCCGCACGTGCCGGATGCGAACCCGACCGGCGACTACCGGCGCACGTTCACGCTGCCGGACTGGCCCGATGGTGCGGTGGTGCTGCGCTTCGAGGGCGTCGAATCGCGCTTCACGGTCTGGCTGAACGGCTTGCTCGTCGGCACCGGCGTGGGGAGCCGACTCGCGCACGAGTACGACGTGACCGGGCTGCTGCATCCGGGCGAGAACGTCATCGCCGTCCGCGTGAACCAGTGGTCCTCCGCCAGCTACGTGGAGGACCAGGACCAGTGGTGGCTGCCCGGCATCTTCCGCTCGGTGAGCCTGCAATCGCGGCCGGCGGGCGGTATCGACGACGTCTGGCTCCGCGCGGGCTTCGCCGACGGCGTCGGCACGCTCATCGCCGAACTGCGTGGCGCGCACTTCCCGGTGACGCTGTCGGCGCCCGAGCTGGGCGTTCACGTGACGTGGGAGTCTGCGGATGCGATCGCGCCGCTGACCATCGATACGGTCGAGCCGTGGACCGCGGAGACGCCGCGCCTGTACGACGTGAGCGTCGCGACCGAGACGGAGTCGATCGCCCTACGCGTCGGCTTCCGCACGGTCGAGATCCGCGGCGACCGGTTCCTCGTGAACGGACGCCGCGTCGTCTTCCACGGCGTGAACCGGCACGAGACTCACCCCGACCGGGGCCGCGTCTTCGACGAGGACTTCGCTCGCGCCGACCTCGCGCAGATGAAGCGGTTCAACGTGAACGCGATCCGCACGAGCCACTACCCGCCGCATCCGCGCCTGCTCGATCTGGCCGACGAATTGGGTTTCTGGGTGATCCTGGAATGCGATCTCGAAACGCACGCCTTCGAGAAGCGCGACGTCGCCCACGAGGAGTGGCGCGGCAACCCCAGCGACGACCCCGCCTGGCGCGAGGCCTATCTCGAGCGGATCGAGCGCACGCTCGAACGCGACAAGAACCACGCCTCGGTGATCATCTGGTCGCTGGGCAACGAATCCGGCACCGGCGCGAACCTCGCTGCGATGGCGGCGTGGGTGCACGGTCGCGACCCGGAGCGCCCCGTGCACTACGAGGGTGACTACTCGGGCGCATACACCGACGTCTACTCGCGGATGTACTCGTCGATCGCCGAGACCCGCTCGATCGGCCGCGACGACGACCGCTCGCTGCTGCTGGGATGCTCGGCGGCCGAATCCGCTCGCCAGCGCACCAAGCCGTTCCTGCTCTGCGAGTACGTGCACGCGATGGGCAACGGACCGGGCGCGATCGACCAGTACGAGGCGCTGGTGGACGAATACCCGCGCCTGCACGGCGGCTTCGTCTGGGAGTGGCGCGACCACGGCCTACGCACCACCGCCGCGGATGGCACGGAGTTCTACGCCTACGGCGGCGACTTCGGCGAAGTCGTGCACGACGGCAACTTCGTGATGGACGGCATGGTGCTCTCCGACGGCACGGCGACACCGGGATTGCACGAGTGGAAGCACGTCGTCTCGCCGGTCCGGATCCGCTTCGACGGCGGCGGCGTCGCGGTGGAGAACCGTCGACACACGGCCGATCTGGGCGACCTCGAGTTCCGATGGAGCGCGACAACCGGCGGACTCGTCGTCGACTCGGGCGTGCTCGAGATCGGAGCGATCGAGGCGGGTGGCGCGGTTCACGTGCCACGGCCGGTCATCGCGATCGAGCCCGGCCTCGAGACCTGGCTGACCGTCGAGGCGGTCCTGGCGGCGGATGCGGCCTGGGCCTCGGCCGGGCACGCGCTCGTGGCCGGTCAGGTGCAACTGGCCGAGGCGGCGGTTCCGTCGTGGACCCGACGCAGTGGCGCAGCCGGCGCGGTGGAGGGTGTCGAACACGGCCGGGTGACCGGCCTCGCCGGCCTGCCCGTCGAGGGTCCGCGCGCCGAACTCTGGCGCGCGCCGACCGACAACGACGAAGGCGGATCCGCCCTGGCGACCAGCGGCTACGGCAGCTACGACCTCGCCGACCCGTGGGCGAACCGCGGCCAGGGCCTGATCGCGCCGTCCTCGGCCGACCTCTGGCGGTACGCGGGTCTCGACCGGATGACCGCCCGCGTCGAGGAGGTGCAGGACGCCTCCCGCCGGGTGCGATACGCCGCCGCCGACTCGAAGCAGGCGCTGCTGTCGCACGAGCAGTGGAGCCGCGACGGCGACGCCCTCGTGCTGCGCGTCGACCTCGCGCCCACAGGCGACTGGCGGCTGCACTGGCCGCGGCTCGGGATCCGCTTCGCGCTGCCGAGCACCGTCGATCGCGCTGAATGGTTCGGCGCCGGCGAACGGGAGTCGTACCCCGACTCCCGGCACTCCGCACTGGTCGGGCGCTACGCGGCCGCTGTCGACGACCTCACCGTCGACTACGCACGGCCGCAGGAGAGCGGCCACCACAGCGACCTGCGCGAACTGACCCTCTTCGAGAGCGGATCAGCGTGGCTCCGGATCGAGGCGGCAGCGGATGCGAACGGCCGCCGCCCCGGCTTCACCCTGCGCCGGCACACCGCCGAGCAGGTCACCGCGGCCGCGCATCCGCACGAACTGCCCGCCTCGGAGCAGGTGTACCTGTGGATCGACGCCGCGCAGCACGGCCTCGGCTCGCGCGCCTGCGGGCCCGACGTGTGGCCCGACCACATCCTGCGCCCGGAGGCACGCACCATCGTGCTTCGGTTCACGGGGATGCAGTAGGAGCGAGGGTTGCCGTTTCTTTGACGCGCAGCCCTCCAGGCGCTGCGCTGCTGAGGGGGTGGGGTCAGCGACACGGCGCTACGCGCGTGTCGCTTGCTCGCCCTGGCGCAGGGTTGTCAATTCTGTGCTCGCAAGCTCGCAAAGAATGGACAACCCAGCGCCAGTGCTCGCGCGAACGGGCAGCCCCCCTTAGTCCAGTCACACCGCCGAGAGGGTGGGGCGTCGGAGGGTTGCCGTTTCTTTGACGCGCAGCCCCCCCAGTGCTCGCGCGAACACCGCGACTCGGTCGATCGCTGGCTTGTGACGAGGAAGGAGGAAGAAGCCCTAGACGGCGAAGTCGACGCAGGCGCGTTCGCGCACGAGGGGGCGGATGAAGCCCGCCACGCGGCGGTGTTCGGGATGCTCGACGTAGGTGTTGAGCGCATCAGCGTCGGCGTAGTCGGCGATGAGGACCACATCGAAGTTGTCCTTCGGGAACAGCGTGTTGCGACCGACCGTCATCGATTCGATCTCGGGGATGACGGGCAGCAGGCTCTTGAGCGCCGTCGAGATCTGGTCGGCGTGTTCGGCTCGCTGCGTCGGGTCGATCGCGTTGAGCTTCCAGGCCACCACGTGCCGAATGGTCATGATTTCTCCAGGAGTGCTGTGCGCAAGCGGGCGGGATCGATGCGCCAATAGTTGTGGACTCTGCCGTCGATGAGGAGGACGGGGATCTCTTCGACGTACTTCTCGTGCAGGTCGGCGTCGTCCAGGATCGAGACCTCGGAGAGGGTCACGGCGGGTGCCCCCTCGACCAGGCTCACATCGGCGAGCACCGACTCGATCACATCGCGCGCGTCGTCGCACAGGTGACAGCCGGGCTTGCCGACCAGGGTCAGCTCTCGTTTCGTCACCTGAAGAGCCTAGAGCCTCGAGAGCCGAAGCCGGATGAGCCTGGACCTCTAAAGCCCTGGCGCTTAAAGCATTGAGCGCTCGGCCCCACGGATGGGATCGAGCGCTCGAGCTTCGAAGAGGCCAGGCCTACTTCTTGTTGCGACGCTGGTGACGAGTCTTACGAAGCAGCTTGCGGTGCTTCTTCTTCGCCATACGCTTGCGACGCTTCTTGATAACAGAACCCACGAAGACCTCACAACGTTCAGGGGCGGCCGCCGGGCAGACGGCCATGCAAAATTTGCCTTCGCCTACTTTACACGACATCGGCCCCCGTGCCGCTACCAGATCGGGCCGGATCCGCACGGCACGGCCGCGGGGTGTCGCTACTTCTTGATGCGCAGCGCCTCGGCGACCTTCGTCGCGCCGCGCTGCAAGTCGTGCACCACGGTCGACATCTGGTGGGTCCGGTCGGCGATGACGCGGCCCAGGTTCTCGGCGCGCGCCGCGGTCGACTCGTCGATCAGCGCCTGCTCGGCCTCCTCCTCCGCGGTGAGGAAGGGGATCAGCCAGTCCTCCACGGCCTCGAGGGGCGTGTACTCCAGCGCGTAATAGCGGTGCTGGCCCTCTTCGCGCACAGTGACGAGTTCGGCTTCGCGCAGCACCTTCAGGTGCTTCGAGACGGTGGGTTGACTCAGTTCGAGGTGCGCGACGATCTCGGAGACGCTGATCTCGCGGCTGCGGCCCTCGCGACCGGTTCGCCGGTCGAGCAGGATCGAAAGGATGTCGCGGCGGGTGCCGTCCGCGATCACCGCGAAGATGTCTGCCATGCACCCAGGGTAGTCAGCGACCCGGGGAGGCACCACCGAGCACGCCGTCCATATGCTCGCAGTGGAATGCTCACGGTCACCGTGTCGCACGGCGCCGGTAGCATGTCCTCGATCGGAGGGAGATCCGACTGTGGTGATCCGCCAACCGCCGCGCACCGCGACTGCGACGTCGCCGATCTCGCCGTTCGCGGGGCTCGGGCGCATCCGCGACCTGGTCGACGATTTCGCCGGCCGCTCGCCGTCGCGTTTCGCGATCCTGATCTTCTCGGCGCTGGTTCTGCTCTTCACGCTGCTCTTCTCGCTCCCCGCCGCGAGTGTGACGAACTCCGTCACCCCGTTGCACGATGCGTTCTTCACCGCGATGTCCGTGATCTGCGTCACCGGCCTCGCCACCGTCGACATGGCGACGCACTGGTCGGCGTTCGGCCACGTGATCATCTTCGTCGGCGTGAACATCGGCGCGTTGGGTGTGCTCACCCTCGCCTCGATCCTGGGGCTCGCGATCTCGCGCCGGCTCGGACTCCGGGCGAAGCTGATGGCGGCGAGCGACTCGAACCCCCTGCGGATCCACTCGGGCCCGGTCGCCGAGGGACAGGCGGTGCGCCTGGGCGAGATCGGCGGCCTGCTGGCGACGGTCGCGATCAGCGCGGCGGCGATCGAACTCGTGGTGGCCGCCCTCCTCTTCCCGCGGATGCTGATCGATGGCGTCGAGGTCGGCGAAGCGGTCTGGCACAGCTTCTACTACTCGGCGATGGCCTTCACCAACACCGGTTTCGTGCCGAACGCCGAGGGTCTGACCGCGTTCGAGAACGACTACTACTTCTTGGGCATCCTGATGCTGGGCGTGTTCCTGGGCTCGATCGGCTTCCCGGTGATCTACACCTTCTCGCGCGGCTGGCGCCGACCCCGCAAGTGGTCGATGCACGTCAAGATGACGCTGGTCACCTCGCTCATCCTGCTCGTCGCGGGCGCCGCGCTGTACATCGTGCTCGAGTTCGACAATCCGAAGACCTTCGGTGACCTGAACGCCTCCGACACGGTCTTCCAGTCGTTCTTCCTCTCGACGATGACGCGGTCGGGCGGGTTCTCGACGATCCCGATCGACGACCTCAACAACTCGAGCCTGCTGGTGACCGACATGCTGATGTTCATCGGCGGCGGCTCTGCGTCGACAGCGGGTGGTATCAAGGTGACCACGCTCGCGATCCTCTTCCTCGCGGCGTTCGCCGAGGCCAAGGGCACCACCGATATGGAGGCCTTCGGCCGGCGGATCCCGGGCGACGTGCTCCGACTGGCCGTCTCGGTCGTGCTGTGGGGCGCGACGACCGTCGCGGTCGCGAGCATCCTCATCCTGCACATCACCAAGGCCTCGCTCGACCATGTGCTCTTCGATGTGATCTCGGCCTTCGCGACCTCCGGGCTCTCGACCGGGCTCACCGCATCGCTCCCGCCGGAGGGCGTCTACATCATGGCCATCACCATGTTCATGGGCCGCGTTGGTACCGTTACGCTGGCGGCCGCACTGGCCGCCAGCCAGCGTCGCCAGCTGTTCAGACGACCGGAAGAGAGGCCCATCGTTGGTTGATCGCATCAGGTACGACGCCCCGGTGCTCGTGATCGGCCTGGGCCGTTTCGGTGCGGCGACGGCGGGTCAGCTCGATCGCCTCGACCGCGAGGTGCTCGCGGTCGACGCCGACGCCAATCTCGTGCAGAAGTGGTCGGAGCGGGTCACGCACGCGGTGCAGGCGGATGCGCGCTCCTACGAGGCGCTGCTGCAGATCGGTGCGCAGGACTTCCAGGTCGCGGTCGTCGCCGTCGGCTCATCGATCGAGGCCTCGGTCCTCATCACCGCGAATCTCGTCGACCTCAAGATCCCGCAGATCTGGGCGAAGGCGATCTCGCGTTCGCACGGCAAGATCCTCGAGCGGATCGGCGCCAATCACGTGATCTACCCCGAGGCGGAGGCGGGCGAGCGCGTTGCGCACCTCGTCTCGGGGCGGATGCTGGACTTCATCGAGTTCGATGACGACTTCGTGCTCGCCAAGATGTACCCGCCCAAACCGATCCGCGGACTGACGCTCACCGAATCGGGCGTGCGCCGCAAGCACCGCGTCACGGTCGTCGGCGTGAAGAGCCCGGGCAAGCCGTTCACCTACGCGACGGAGCAGACCGTCGTCTCCAACCACGACCTCATCGTGGTCTCGGGCACCCCGAGCGACATCGAACGTTTCGCCGCCCTGGGCTCCTGACTCCTCCGAAAAGTTGCAGGAGTGGGGCGCCCACTCCTGCAACTTTTCGCTTAACCTCAGCCCGCGGCGAGTTCGCGGGCGCGGGCGAGCGCCGCATCCGTGGCCGTGGCGAAGAGCGCGTCGAGGCCGGCGTCGGCGAGTACGGCGATGGCGCGTTCGGTGGTGCCGTTGGGGCTCGTGACACGGCGGCGCAGCTCGGCCGGATCCTCGCCCGAGGTGACCAGCAGCTCCGAGGCGCCGAGGAAGGTGCCGTTCACCATCACCGCGGCCTGCTCGGGCGTGAAGCCCTTGGCGACCGCGGCGGCGGTGAGCTGCTCGATCAGGAGGAACACGTAGGCCGGGCCGGATCCGGAGATCGACGAGAGCGCATCCAGCTGCGACTCGGGCACCTCGAGAACCTCGCCGACGGTCTCGAAGAGCGAACGCACGAGCGCGAGGTCTTCGGCGGACGAGCGGGTACCCGCGCTGATCCCGGTGACGGCCTTGCCGACAACGGCCGGAGTGTTCGGCATCGAGCGAACCACGGCAACGGATGCGGGCAGGTGCGCCTCGAAGGTCGCGACGGTCACCCCGGCGGCGACGCTGACGACCACGGCGCCCGGCTCGAGAGCGGGCGCGATCTCGTCGAGCAGATCCGGCACCATGTACGGCTTGACCGCCACGAGCACCACGGATGCGCCGCGCACGGCCGCGAGGTTCGCCTCCGCGTCGGTCGCGGTCGCGTACGCCGACACCACCGGGTGACCGCTCCACTCCGCCGCCTTCGCCGCATTGCGGTTCGTCACCCGCACCCCGCCGTCGATCGTCACGTTCGGCGCCAGCAGCCCCGAGAGGATCGCGCGACCCATCGAGCCGAGGCCGAGGATCGCGATGGTGGGCAGGGTCGTCGTAGCTGCGCTCATCCCCTCATTGTGGCGTTCGGCGCACTGTTCCCGAGCCTGAACGCGATCACACGAAACACGGCATCCGTAGGATGACCCCTGCATGACCGAACACCTGCATGACCGAACCCCTGCATGACCGAACACCTGCATGACCGAACGACAGCCGAACGACAGCCGAACGACGGCGAACCACGGGGAGACCACGAGTGAGCGCATCCGGCGGCAACAGGGCCATCATCGCCGCCTTCTCGGCGAACCTCGGCATCGCGGCGACGAAGTTCATCGCGTGGGCGTTCTCGGGGTCGGCGTCGATGCTGGCCGAGGGCGTGCACTCGCTCGCCGACTCGGGCAACCAACTGCTCCTACTGCTCGGCGGCCGGCGCGCGAAGAAGGCTGCGGATGCGGAGCACCCGTTCGGCTACGGCCGCGAACGCTACGTCTTCGCCTTCGTCGTGTCGATCATCCTGTTCTCGATCGGCGGCGTGTTCTCGCTGTACGAGGGCATCGAGAAGGTCGGCCATCCGGAGGAGATCAACAACCCCTGGATCCCGCTGCTCGTGCTCGTGATCGCGATCGGCCTCGAGAGCTACTCGCTGCGCACGGCCGTAAAGGAGTCGAATCACACCCGCGGCGAGCAGTCGTGGGTGCAGTTCATCCGCCGGGCGAAGGCGCCCGAACTGCCCGTGGTGCTCCTGGAGGACGTCGCCGCTCTACTCGGCCTCACGCTCGCGCTGCTCGGCGTCGGTCTCTCGGTCATCACCGGCGACGGCATCTACGACGGCCTCGGCACCATCGCGATCGGATTGCTGCTCGTCGCGGTGGCGATCGTGCTCGGTATCGAGACCCAGAGCCTGCTCGTCGGCGAGGGGGCGAGCGACACCGACGTCGACGCGATCAGCGCGGCGATCACCAACGGCCCCGAGGTGACCGCACTGATCCACATGAAGACGCTCTATCTCGGTCCTGAGGAGCTGCTCGTGGCGGCGAAGATCGGCTTCGCGGCCGACGAGCCGCTCAGCACGGTCGCGAACGACATCGACGCGATCGAGGCACGCATCCGTGCGGCCGTGCCGATCGCCCGGGTGATCTACCTCGAACCCGATGTGTACCGTCTCGTCGGCGCGCCGGACCCGGGCGAGGCCGCGCGAGCCGACCGCCCCGCCGTCGCCGCGGGAGGGGACGAGTGACGCGGCGGGCCCTGGCGATCGTGAACGAGCGCGGAGCCGGCCTCGGCGCCCTCGAGGCGATCCTGGTACGGCACGGCTTCGAAGTGGAGTCCGTCAGCGGCACGCACCTCGATACGGTCGACATCGAGGAGCCGGATCTGGTGATCGCGCTCGGGGCCTCCGCGGGCGTCTACGAGACGGTTCGGCATCCGTTCATCTCGCCCGAGATCGCGCTGCTGCAGGATCGGATCCACCACCGGCTGCCGACGATCGGCATCTGCTTCGGCGCGCAGCTGATCGCCGCCGCGCTCGGCGAGGTCGTTCATCCCGGGCCGAGCCGCGAGGTGGGTTTCCGCCATGTCGTACTCACCGAGGCGGGCCACGGATCCGCACTGCGGCACGTCGCGGACACCCCGATGATGCAGTGGCACGGCGACACCTTCGACCTGCCCGACGGGGCGACGCTGCTCGCCTCCTCCCCCGAATACGCCGTCGAGGCGTTCGCGATCGGCGACTGGCTCCTCGGCGTGCAGTTCCATCCCGAGCTCACGCCCGAGATGACCGCGGACTGGCTGGCGGGCGACGCCGACTACGCCGCAGAGGCCGGGTACACGGCCGGGCAACTCGCCGAGGATCGTCTCGCCGGGCACTTCGAGCGGATGCGGGCGGCGACCGAGAGCTGGCTCACGGAGTGGATCACCGCTCGGGCGTGAAAGCCGCAGCTCAGCACCGGATCGCCGGCCGCGCGGGGCCGGATCATCGGCGCCGCTCGAAGAAGTCGAGCAGCAGCGCGGCGCCCTCGTCGGCACACACTCCGGCGAAGACCTCCACGCGGTGGTTCAGCCGTCGGTCGCGCAGCACGTCGTAGACCGATCCGGCAGCGCCCGCCTTGTCGTCCCAGGCGCCGAAGACCACGCGCGGGATGCGCGCGGCGAGGATCGCGCCCGCGCACATCACGCACGGTTCCAGCGTGACGATGAGGGTCGCATCCGCCAGCTGCCAGTCGCCGCGCACCTGCGCCGCCGCACGCAACGCGACGATCTCGGCGTGCGCCGTCGGATCCGTGTGCAGTTCCTTCTCGTTGCGACCGGTAGCGATCACCGTGCCGTCGGCCCCGACGACCACCGCGCCGACCGGAACATCGCCCCACGACCCGGCCCGCTCCGCCTCGATCAGCGCGAGGTCCATCCATTCCGTGAACGCGGACGGGACGGGGAGGTCGCTCGCGGCCATACCGGCTCCGTTCTTCCGCGTCGGGCTTGCGCATCGGGCTTCCGCAGCGGGCTTCCGCAGCGGGCTTCCGCAGCGGGCTTCCGCGTCGGGCTTCCGCGTCGGGCTTCCGTGTCGGGCGCGTGCCGACCGCTAGATTGAGCTTATGCGCGTCCACGTTGCCGACCACCCGCTCGTCACCCACAAGCTCACCGTGCTCCGCGACAAGCGCACTCCGTCGCCCACCTTCCGCCAGCTGGCCGAAGAGCTGATGACCCTGCTCGCCTACGAGGCGACGCGTAATGTCCGTACCGAGTCGGTCACCATCGAGACGCCGGTGACCGAGACGGTCGGCCTCACGCTGAGCAATCCGCAGCCGCTGGTCGTCCCCATCCTGCGAGCGGGACTGGGCATGCTCGAGGGGATGGTCAAGCTCATCCCGACCGCCGAGGTCGGCTTCCTCGGCATGGCGCGCAACGAGACGACCCTCGAACCGACGACGTACGCCGAGCGACTTCCCGAAGACCTCTCCAACCGGCAGTGCTTCGTGCTCGACCCGATGCTCGCGACGGGCGGATCGCTCGTCGCCGCGATCCAGTTCCTGTTCGATCGTGGAGCGAAGGACGTCACGGCGGTGTGCCTGCTCGCCGCCCCCGAAGGCTTGAAGGCCGTCGAGAAGGCGTTCATCGGCCACGACGTCACCATCGTGCTCGGTGCTCTGGATGAGAAGCTGAACGAGCTCGGGTACATCGTGCCCGGCCTCGGTGACGCCGGCGACCGCCTCTACGGCCTCGCCGAATAGAACGGCCTCGGCGCTGACACCGCGTCCGTCCGGCTGAAAAATCCGCGGAACGTTGACACCCGACGTAACAGTCCGGTTTACTGTGTTCCATGAATGACAACGCGCACGCCCTGACCTCCTTCGAGGCCTCTGGGAATGCCGGCATGATGGCCGGCAGCGCTGTCATGTGTTGTCGAATGTGTGCCTAAGGCATAATTTCTCGCCGAGCACTCCGCACGAACGCCTCCGCCCGCTGACCCGCTCGGGTTGCGGTGCGTCGAAGGCGCGGAGGCTCCCCGGTCGCTTCCGCGGCCGGAATCGACGACCTCACCTTTTTCGGTGGGCCGTCTCGGAACACACATTCGGATCCGCTCCCACCGGACACTCGTCCTCGGATCCATGACTCACCAAGGACCCATCATGTCGCTGCTCGCCTCCAGCAACCAGAATCTCGCCGCCGTCTCCCCCGCCGCTCGTTTGGCCGCCGCTCCTCAGGCCGTCAACTCGGAGGCCGTCAAGGCCGGCGGTGTCGCCACTGCGGGTGTCAACGCCGAGACCGCCACCGCCAAGCCCCGCCTGCGGGCCGTTCCGCAGGGCACCGAGGCGCGCGGCTTCGCCCTCTACGTCGGCATCGACGAGGCCAAGGCCCGGGAGGCCGGCATCGACCTCGGCCGCCTGGTCGAAGAGCTCAAGCGCCTCACCACCGAGCTCGTGCCGAGCGCCGAGACGTACGCCTCCGTGGCGCTCGCTCCGCAGGGTGCGGGTGGACGCGATGTCGACGTCGTGCGCCTCGCCCTGCAGGACCCGGCCGCCGTGGCCAAGCGGCACACGGCCGACGAGATCGACGAGGACGCCGCTCCGGGCGGAGTCGTCATCGACATCTCCCGCAAGCGCGTGATCCTCGACGACGTCACCGCCTCGCTCACCTACAAGGAGTTCGAGCTGCTGCAGTACCTCGTGCTGCGCGAGGGCCGCACGATCGAACGCGCCGAACTGATCTCGTCCCTCTGGGGCGCGGCCGACGACGAAGTGCCGAACGAGCGCACGATCGACGTGCACGTGCGTCGCCTCCGCGCGAAGCTCGGGCGTTACGAGGACATCGTGCGCACGGTCCGTGGGGTCGGGTACCGCTTCGACCGTCACGCCGACGTCTCGATCCAGTCCTCCGCGACGCCTTCGCCCGACCGCTTCTGACCCCGAAGCTTCGTCACCGCTGACGCATTCCGTCAGCGGTATATAGCCTGCGCTCTCGCTTTTCCTCGAAGAGCAGGCCGTAAAGTGTGCTCTCAGCTCGCACCCGCGGGCTCGCAACTCGCATGATCGACGCCCGCGCGCCGCATCCGCGAACCCACGCAGAGAGCCGCGACGATCGATGTCCGAGGACGAAGGCCCGCGCCGGGCGCCGAGCATCTACGACGTCGCACGCGCCGCCGGGGTGTCGCACCAGACGGTCTCGCGAGTGATGAACGATCACCCGAGCCTGCGGCCCGAGACCAAGAAGCGCGTGCTCGAAGTGATGGCCGAGCTCGACTACCGGCCCAACCGGGCGGCCCGAGCCCTGGTCACGAGCCGCACGCGGACGATCGGCGTGCTGTCGTCGCAGAGCCTGCTCTTCGGTCCGGCATCGAGCATCCAGGCGATCGAGTTCGCGGCACGCGAGGCGGGCTACATCGTGGTCACAGCGAACGTCGACGGTACGGATGAGGGTTCGATCCGCGCCGGGATCCGCCACCTGGTCAACCAGGCCATCGAAGGCGTCGTCGTCATCGCACCGCAGACCCGGGTCTTCGACATCCTCGATTCCATGGCCCTGCGGATCCCCCAGGTGACCCTTCAATCGATCGATGACGAAGGGCATGAGTCGCTCTTCGTCGATCAGGTCGCCGGTGCGCGACTGGCGACCCGGCATCTCATCGAACTGGGCCACACCGAGATCGTCCACCTCGCCGGACCGCAGGACTGGATCGAGGCGGATGCGCGGATGCGCGGCTTCCTCGAAGAGTGCTCGACCCACGACCTGCCGACGCGCCCGCCCCTGCTGGGCGACTGGTCGGCGGCACGAGGGCATCACGTGGGCGCCGAACTCGTGCGTCGTCGAGACTTCACCGCGGTCTTCGCCGCGAACGACCAGATGGCTCTCGGGCTCTTGAACGCCTTCCACGAGGCCGGCGTGCGGGTGCCGCTGGACGTCAGCGTGGTGGGTTTCGACGACATCCCCGATGCGGCCTTCTTCTGGCCGCCGCTCACCACCGTTCGTCAGGACTTCGCCGAGCTGGGTCGGCGGTGCGTCGCCCGGTTGTTCGGCGCGCTCGATGCTGCGGCCCCGCCACCCGGCAACCAGATCAGGCCCGAGCTGGTGATCCGCGCGTCGACCGCCCCGCGGGCCTGAGCCACCCGTTCCGAGCCGTTACCGATTCGAGACCCGGCGCGTTCTTGACAAGCGCGTCATCCTGGTCCACGCTAACGCTCATGTTATCGCTCACATGAGCGCTCACATCCTGGCGGCCCCGCACCTGGGCCGCACCACTGCATTCAACGACGAAGGACTCACAGTGATGAAAACCAAGCGCGTCTTGCTGGCCGGCCTCGCGGCCGGAGCGATGATGTTCTCTCTCACCGCCTGCGCGGGCGGCTCCGGATCGGGCTCCGGCGGCGGAAGCGGCGACCTCATCGGCGTCGCGATGCCGACCAAGTCGTCCGAGCGCTGGATCGCCGACGGCGACAACGTGAAGAGCCAGCTCGAGGACGCCGGCTACCAGGTCGACCTGCAGTACGCCGAGGACGACATCCCCACCCAGGTCTCGCAGCTCGAGAACATGATCACCAAGGGCGCGAAGGTCCTGATCATCGCCTCGATCGACGGCACCACGCTCACCAACGTGCTGCAGGACGCCGCCGACAGCGACATCAAGGTCATCGCCTACGACCGCCTGATCCGCGATTCCGAGAACGTCGACTACTACGCCACCTTCGACAACTACAAGGTCGGCGTGCAGCAGGCGACCTCGCTGCTGGCGGGCCTGGGCCTGACCGACCTCGAGGGCACGGCCGCGGCGGATGCCCCCGCCGGCCCGTTGAACATCGAGCTCTTCGCCGGCAGCCCCGACGACAACAACGCGACGTTCTTCTTCAACGGCGCGATGGACACCCTGCAGCCCTACATCGACAAGGGCACCCTCGTCGTGAAGAGCGGCGAAGAGGACTTCAACACCGTCGCCACCCTGCGCTGGGACGGCGAGGCCGCCCAGAGCCGCATGGAGGACATCCTCACCAAGACGTACTCCGACGGCTCGAAGGTCAACGGCGTGCTCTCCCCCTACGACGGCATCTCGCGCGGCATCATCTCGGCGCTGACGGATGCGGGCTACACCGTCGGCAGCGACTTCCCGATCATCACCGGTCAGGACGCCGAGATCGACTCGGTCAAGGCGATCATCGCCGGTGAGCAGTACGCCACGATCTACAAGGACACCCGCGAGCTCGCCAAGGAAGCCGTCACCATGGCTCAGGCCGTGCTCGAGGGCACCGAGCCCGAGGTCAACGACACCAAGACCTACGACAACGGCAAGAAGGTCGTCCCCTCCTTCCTGCTCGAGCCGGTCATCGTCACCAAGGACCAGATCCAGTCCGTGCTCGTCGACGGCGGTTACTACACCGACGCCGAGGTCAACGGCTGATCCAGCCCTCACCGACGGGGACGCCTTCGGGCGTCCCCGTCCCCATCCCCCCGACGAAGGAGTCGCAACGTGAGCACGAACATCCTCGAGATGCGCTCGATCACCAAGACCTTCCCCGGCGTGAAGGCGCTGCAGGATGTGACGCTCAACGTCGCCCGCGGCGAGGTGCACGCGATCTGCGGCGAGAACGGCGCCGGCAAATCCACCCTGATGAAGGTGCTCTCGGGCGTCTACCCGCACGGCAGCTACGAGGGCGACATCGTCTTCGAGGGCGAGACGATGCAGTTCGGCAGCATCCGCGACAGCGAGGCGCAGGGCATCGTCATCATCCACCAGGAGCTCGCCCTGAGCCCCTACCTCTCCATCGCCGAGAACATCTTCCTCGGCAACGAGGTCCGCGGATTCGCGGGGCTGATCGACTGGAACAAGACGAACCAGGATGCGGCCGCGCTGCTCGCCCGCGTCGGCCTCGCCGAGAATCCGACCACCAAGATCCTCGACATCGGTGTCGGCAAGCAGCAGCTCGTCGAGATCGCCAAGGCGCTCTCGAAGCGGGTGAAGCTGCTCATCCTCGACGAGCCGACCGCGGCTCTGAACGACGAGGACTCCGCGCACCTGCTCGATCTGATCCTGCACCTCAAGGAGCAGGGGATCACGTCGATCATCATCAGTCACAAGCTGAACGAGATCAAGAAGATCTCGGACACCGTGACGGTGATCCGCGACGGCAGGACCATCGAGACGATCGCGAAGAGCGACGTCACCGAGGACCGCATCATCAAGGACATGGTGGGCCGCGACCTCGACCACCGCTACCCGGATCACACGCCGCATCTCGGCGAGGAGATCCTGCGCGTCGAGAACTGGACGGCGCACCATCCCCAGGATCCGACCCGGGTGATGGTCGACAACGTCAACCTCAACGTGCACCGCGGTGAGATCGTCGGCATCGCGGGCCTGATGGGCGCCGGACGCACCGAGTTCGCGATGTCGCTGTTCGGGCGCTCGTACGGCAGCCGGATCTCGGGCTCCGTCTTCAAGGCGGGCAAGGAGATCAAGATCCGCAACGTCTCGGAGGCGATCGCCCACGGCCTCGCCTACGCCACCGAGGACCGCAAGCACTACGGGCTGAACCTCATCGACGACATCAAGCGGAACATCTCGCTCGCCTCGCTCGACAAGATCTCCAAGGGTGGTCTCATCGACGACAACCTCGAGTTCGAGGTCGCGAACGAGTACCGCAGCTCGATGAACATCAAGTCCCCGACGGTACTGGCGAAGACCGGGAAGCTCTCGGGCGGCAACCAGCAGAAGGTCGTGCTGTCGAAGTGGATCTACTCCGACCCGGATGTCCTCATCCTCGATGAGCCCACCCGCGGCATCGACGTGGGCGCGAAGTACGAGATCTACACGATCATCAACAAGCTCGCCGCGGCCGGGAAGGGGATCATCGTCATCTCCTCCGAGCTGCCCGAGCTCCTCGGCATCTGCGACCGCGTGTACGCGCTGTCGGAGGGCCGCATCACGGGCGAACTGCCCATCAGCGAGGCGACGCCTGAGGCGGTCCTCACTCTTATGACTCAGGAGAAGCAACGATGACCGATCTGCAGGACAAGCCGGCGGCGGGAGCCGCCGTGCAGCCCGTCGAGAACGCGTTCACCAAACGCATCAGCCACGTGCTGGGCGACCTGGGCAAGAACGGCATCTTCATCGCGCTGCTCGTCGTGGTGCTGCTCTTCGAAGTCCTCACGAACGGGATCCTGCTGCGACCGCAGAACATCTCGAACCTGATCGTGCAGAACGGCTACATCCTGATCCTCGCCATCGGCATGGTCATGGTCATCGTCGCCGGCCACATCGACCTCTCGGTCGGCTCGATCGCCGCTTTCGTGGGTGCCGTCTCCGGCGTCTTCGCGGTGAACATGGGCCTGCCGTGGTGGCTGTCGATCGTGCTGTCGCTGCTGATCGGGGCACTCGTCGGCGCCTGGCAGGGATTCTGGATCGCGTACGTCGGGATACCCGCGTTCATCGTGACCTTGGCGGGCATGCTGATCTTCCGCGGCCTCGCGCTCGTTGTGCTCGGTAACGCCAACATCGGCTCCTTCCCCACCGAGTACCGCGCACTGGGCAACGGCTTCCTCACCGACATCTTCGGCGAACTCGAGTTGGACCCGCTCTCCCTCGGCGTCGGTGCCCTGGCGATCCTCGCTTTCATCGTGCAGTCCGTGCGCACCCGCCGCGGTCGGCAGAAGTACAACCAGGAGGTCGAGCCCTTCGCCTGGTTCATCACCAAGCTCGTGCTCGTCGCCGCCGGCATCGCCCTGTTCGCTTACGCGCTCTCCACCTTCAAGGGCATCCCGATCACGCTCATCGTGCTCGCCGTGCTCGTGATGGTCTACGGCGTCGTGATGTCGCGCTCCGTCTTCGGCCGGCACGTGTACGCGATCGGCGGCAACCTGCACGCGGCCGAGCTCTCCGGCATCAAGACCCGCAACGTCACCTTCTGGCTGTTCGTGAACATGGGCTTCCTCGCGGCGTTGGCGGGCCTCGTCTTCACCGCGCGACTCAACCTCGCCGGGCCCAAAGCCGGTGACGGCTTCGAGCTCGAAGCGATCTCGGCGGCCTTCATCGGCGGTGCCGCCGTGCAGGGCGGCGTCGGCACTATCGGCGGTGCCATCATCGGTGGTCTCATCATCGGCGTGCTCAACAACGGTATGTCGATCATGGGCATCGGCATCGAGTGGCAGCAGGCCGTGAAGGGCCTCGTGCTGCTGCTCGCCGTCGCGTTCGACGTCTACAACAAGCGCCGCTCCGGCAGCCGCATCGGTTAGTCCGCGCCGACTGTTCGAGGGACACCATGGCTGATTTCTCGCGGTACCTCCCGCTCAGCCAGCGCGCGCAGGTCGACGAATCGGGCGTCAGCAACGACTGGCGCCCGTTCGTCGCGCAACGACTCGTCCGGCTCGCATCGAACGATGCCGCGTGGGATGCGCCCGCCCGCGGCGGAGGCACGGTCGGCTCGGTGCTCAGTGCGTTGATCGACCGACTCGGCTCGTCACGCCGACAGAGGTTCGCGGCTCGTCTCGGGGTCGGTGCGGATGCGGCCGAACTCGAGCCGGCCACCGCTCGAGCCGCTCTCGCGTCGTTCGCTTCGCAGCGCGCATCCGGAACCGGACCGCACGGGGTGGCCGAGCTCGTCGCCGTCGTGGCCGCGGAACTCGCGGTCGGTGGCGGCATCGGCCTCCCGGCCCGCGTCTCCGGAGCGGTCGCCCTGCATCTCAGCCTCGCCGCCCCGCTGCCGATCCGCGCCGCCATCCGCGACCGCGCGCTCATCGCCAGCGATGCGGGTTGGCGCTTCGGCACAGGGACACCACTGGAGGCTCCCGCAGAGGAGCTGCTGGCGTTCCTCTGCGGGCTGGCTCCCCTGCCCGAGTGACCGACTACCGAACGCGCTTGATCGGGATGATCGCGAGTGCGCCGATCAGAGCGACGACTCCCGCGCCCCACAGCAGTGCCGTGTAGTTCTGGTTGTCGTTCACCGCGAACCCGAGCATCGCCAGGCCCAGCGCCGGCGCCAGCGACTGCGGCAGCGCGTTGGCGATGTTGATCACACCGAGGTCCTTACCCGGACGGTCGGCACGCGGCAGCACATCGACGATGAGCGCGTTGTCGACGGCTCCGTAGATGCCGTACGCGAAGCCCATGATGATCTCCGCGACGTAGAACATCGCGACCGTGTCGGCGTGGGCGAGCACGATCAGGCCCACCGCGAACAGCGCGGTCGAACCACCGACGAAGATCTTGCGGCGACCCAGCTTGTCGGAGAGCCAGCCGGCGCCCCAGGATGCGACGAGCAGAACGAGCGTGTAAAGCAGCACTCCGAACGCGACGGCGGCGGTCGCGGCCTCGACGCTCAGACCGAGGTGGTCCTGCATGTACAGCAGGCGGTAGGTGGTGAACATGAAGGTCGCCAGCGTGATCAGGAAGCGCGACCACCAGGCGAAGCCGAAGTCGGGGTTCTTGATCGGGTTGGTCCAGAACGAGCCGATCACGTTGAGGAAGGTCAGCTTCTTCAACGGGTAGTCCGGCAGCTCGTCCTTCGTGACGATCGCGAAGACGACGATGCTGATCACGGCCAGGACGCCGGGGGCGATGAAGAGGACGGGCAGGTTGCCGCTCAGCGGAACGGCCAGGTAGATGCCGGCGAGGATCGCGACGTTCTGAGCGACGGCGAGGATGCCGGACGCTTTGCCTCGCTGCTCCTGCGGAACGTTGTCGGCGAAGCTCGCGAACAGCGCCGCCGTTGTGGCGTTTGAGGCGACCTGGCAGAGCAGCCACCCCATCATCAGCGTCGCCACGTCGGTCGAGACGGCCATCACGATGAGACCGAGGAAGAAGAACACGACTCCGCCGAGGAGCCACGGCCGGCGGCGACCCCAGCGCGTTCGGGTCCGGTCGCTCAGCGCGCCCGCGAGCGGGTTCGCGAACAAGGCACCGAGGGCGCCGATCGGGAGCACGGTGCCCAGAATGGCGGCGGGGTCCTCCGGATTGATCTGCTGCGCCTTGAGCGACATGCTCACGAAGACCGGCGCGAGCAGCGCCACGAAGATGCCGAACTGGGCGAAACCGAGAGCGACGATGAAACCCGCGCTCACGCGTTCGGTGCTCACCGGGCTGGTGAGCGGGGCGGCTGGTGTCGCCGGAGCGGACATGGACTCCTCCTCGAGTCGAAGTGGTGCGGGATGGGGTGGCAGCGGAATGAGTCGTGTCTGGCACGTGCTGTTAGCTCGTGCTAAGACGAGGATGAACCTACCCATCAATCGTCGGATGCGCAAGCGCAGCCGGACCGGAGGTCAGGCTCGAGGCTCCTGCCCGCGGGTCAGGACAGGACCGGAGGTCAGGACAGGACCATGGGTCAGGACAGGGCGTTGCGAGCGGCGGCCGTGGACGATCGGACGACGAGTGTCGCCGGAGTCCGGGTATCGAGCGGCGACCGTTCCGGGTTCTCGATCCGCGCGATGATCGCGGCCAGCGTCGCCGCCACCGTGGCGTCGAGGTCCTGCCGCACCGATGTCAGGCTGTTGAACGACAGGGCCGCGACCGCGCTGTCGTCGTAGCCGATGATCGACACCTCGCCGGGCACGTCCACCCCGGCGTTCGCGAACACCGCCCGCACGGCGGCAGCCGACTGGTCGCTGCACGCGATGACGGCCGTCGGCAGGTGATCCCGCGCGATCAGCTCCCGCGCCGCCGCTGCGGCATCCTCCTCCTCGAAGCCGCTGTCGATGACATCGATGAACTCGGACAGCCTGTTCGCCTCCATCGCCGCCCGATACGCCTGAGCACGATCCGGACCGACGGACCCGCCACGGCCACCCACATAAGCGATCTCCTGGTGACCCAACGTCACGAGGTGCTCGACAGCGAGCCGCAGCCCCTTCTCGTCGTCGGCTCGCACCGCATCCGCTCGCGGGTTCGCGGAGCGTTCGCCGAGCCAGACGACCGGGAGCTGCTCGATCGCCCGTTGAAGCGCAGGTGAGGATGGATCGGGGTTGAAGCAGGCAAGTGCCTCGATGCGATGGCCGCGGAGTTCTGTGACGACCACGTCGGTGTCGCGCCCCGGACCGATCGGCCCGAGGACCACACCGTAGCCCGCCGCCTTCGCGCGCACGAGGATCCTCTCGACGAAGGGCGCCTCGAATGCGTTGCCGACGACGAAAAGCACACCGATCAGGCGCGAGCGCGACTGGCGCAGAAGCCGGGCCGATGCGTTCACACTGAAACCGATCTCGGCGGCGGCGGCAAGCACGCGCTCCCTCGAGCTCTCGCTCGGACCGGGCACGTTGCGAAGCGCCATCGACACCAGCTGCCGCGACACCCCGGCCCGCACCGCGACGTCCTTCATGGTCGGCGCCCGGCGGTCGAGGTCGGCGTCGGCTCGTCTCGGTTCGGTCTCGTCAGTCACGGGTCCATTGTGCGGGGTCGGTGCGGTGACCGAAGCGCTTACGGCGGGTGGTTTTCGGGGGCCCGTGTCTGCGGTTGCGTCTGGGGTGGTGGTGGGGGTCGATCTGCCAGAGCGGGATGAAGTGCGGAATGTTCTCGGTCATGACGATCCTCCCGCCTCCTACGCCGCGTCGGCACGAGAGCGTGCGCGACCCCGACCGCGTCATGCAGCGCGTCTCGCGCGGTGCGCACGCTGTCCGCGAGCCCTGACCTGTTTCCCATACCGGTACACTAGAACACATGTTCGACAAGGCGGTGGATCAAGACCGGAATCGGCACAACACCCGCCCGGATCCACCCTGTGGAGGAGGAGTCACACAGGACGGATCCCACGGAGCCGGTCACACAGGGCGGATCACACGGAGCCGGTCACACGGAGCCGGCGCCCGGACTCACTCGAACAGCGACAGGGTGAGCACCGAGGAGTAGCTGCCCGCCGCGACATCGGCCGGGGTCTTCAGAAAGAGGTCGGCGTTCGCCGTCCATGATCCGTCGGTCCGCGCCTCACCGGAGTCGATCGCGAGGGCCAGCAGTTCCTGCCCGACGAGGCCGACGTTGTCGGGGCCAGGGTCCAGTACCGTGTCGACCTGCTCACCCTCGGCGACCAGACCTGATTCGCCCCCGTCGATGAGGTGCGGAGTCCAACCGAAATGCTCAGCGCCGATCACCGGCTGGCCGGCGTCTCCCATGAAGTCCGTCGACGAGCCGAGCACGTACCAGCCGACACCGGCCGGGATCTCGTCGGCATCGCGTGTGTCCGTGACCGTCACGGTGGGCATCGTGCCGGTGAATTGTCGAACCGTCGCGGTGGATCCGGTCTCGGTCAACGAACTGCTGGTTCCGGCGACACTCATCGCGAGCACGCCGGGTTCGGTCAGTGGCGCTATCTGGACGTCGACGTCGATGTCGTCGCTGCCGTACGGCTCGGCGGCGAAAGCCGTGCCGGCAACGCCGGTCAGCAGCAGCCCTCCGGCGATGACGCCCATCAGGCGGAGTCGGGATGCGGTCTTCATAAGAGTCTCCATTCGGTCCGGCGTCTTCGCCGGATGCGGTGCCAGTGATTGAGGAAGAGGAGGGGAGGGAGGCGCCGGACGAGCGCCTCCCTCCGGGCTCAGCAGGACCGCGCCGCGTACGCTGCGTCGACCGTGCTGCTTACGCGCTGCCCGCCGACCACGGCGGTGGCGGCCACCGAGGCGCTGCCTGCAGGCACCGAGGCCAGCCGCGTGGTGAACGCCGCCGAGGCGTTCTTGCCCGGGGCGACCGCCGTGAACGACTTGGAGCCGTACGCGGAGGTCACCGTCAGGTCGACCGGCACCGTCGCGTTGTTCGTGGCGACGACGGTGAGCACGACCTTGCCCGCAACGCATCGCGTCGACGCCGCCGCGGTCACGTCGAGCGCCGGGGCGGTCGAGACCGTCGTCGGCGCGCCGAGCGCGACCGGGGCGATCGTGATCCGGTCGATGTTCGGCGCGAAGGCCGACGCGTTCCCGAGCACGATCGGTGCGGAGGCGGAGCTCAGCGTCACCGGGATGGTGCGTTCCCAGAAGCTGTTCCACGAGTACGTGTAGCGGAAGTACGCGTGTCCCGCGGATCCGGCGACATCCTTCTCGCTCACGTCGATGCGACGATCGACGACCTGCGGGTTGTAGTCGTGCGCTCCGCTGAGCTCGGCGTTCGAATACGACACCGCGATGTCGTATTGACCGGCCGCCGCGATGCCCGCACTGCGCGGGATCTCGATCGTGTTCGCCGCGCCGTTGCCGACGAAGCCGACGAACTTCGAACCGGACGCGTTCGTCCCCGTGCTCGCCGCGAGAGTGGTGACGGCCGCGGCACCGCGGAGGGTCGCGTTCTCCGCCTCGACCACAACGGCCGCGCTGTCGGCGGAGGCCACGCGGGTCGTGGTGATGCCGCCGATGAGCGCTCCCGCGGTGGAGCGCAGCTCGATCTCGTTGATGCCCTCGGTGAGGTGCAGGCGAGCGGTCGAGCGCCAGGAGCCCGCCGCATCCGCCGTCACCGTGGTCACAGCGCGCCCGTTCACCGACACATTGATGCTCGTGGCACCGGTCGACCGGTAGTCGAGCGCGACGTCGTAGTAGCCGCTCTGCCAGGCGTGCGCGTACGCGTCCGCTCGCTGATCGGCTCCTGCGACGCTGACGAAGCCGCGTGCGCCGGCCGTGCCGTACTTCACGGACGCTCCCCCCGCGTACCGCAGCGTCGAGGCCGGGTAGTTCGTCGGCTCGCCGTCGGTGACGTCGGTGAGGATGAACTTGTCGAGGGTGATGTCGGAGTTCGGCAACACACTGGTGCCGTTCTCGGAGGCGCGCAATGAGAGCACGTGGGATCCGGCGGTGAGGTTCACCGTGACCTCCGCGCTGCCGCGGTACTGCCAGCGGGAGCGGTCGTTCAGCGCGAGATCGGCCGAATACTGCACGAGCTGGTTCTTGGCACCGTCGACGAAGAGCGCGTGGCGACCCGGCGTGCCGGGCGTGGCTCCGATGACCTGGAAGCGGTACTGGCCGTCGCGCGGAACCGTGATCGTCCAATCCGCCTTCGCGTTCACGTTGTTGAACGAACCGACGTCGCGACCGTGCGACGCGAGGAACTTCCAGCCACCGCCGGCGAGGGGGTCCTGCGTGTACTTCGTCGCGCCGGTGATCGCGGTGTCCTCGGCCTCGATGCTCGCCGACCACACGGGGTCGGTGACGACGGGGCGGTCCTGCTCGGGCGTGATGATCACCTGGTAGGCGGCGTAGCGGTCGTAGCTCGGCACCGTCAGGTCGAGGGAGCCGGCCGTGAGCGCGACTCCGTCGAGAGCGGCGACCACGCGCGGCGTGCCCTGCACACCTTCGGCGCCGGAGATCAGGGCTTCGCGCACCTCGACGTCGACCTTCGCGCCGAACACGGCGGGGTCGAGGTTGTTCAGGTCGAGTGCCACCTTCGGCTTGCTCGAGCCGCCGTAGAGCACGGTCGCGCGCTTGTTCGCTGCGTCGACGGCTCCGATGCCCTGCAGGGTGTCGGCCACGTTCAGCTGCGGCGGCGTGACGGCCACGGTCTGACTTCCGTCGAGGTCGCCGTACCACTTGAACATCCACCAACCGCCGTTGGCGGAGTTGGTGCGGGCGGAGTTGTCGGAGAGGTTGCCAGCGTAGTTCCAGTACGCGGTCTGCGCGTCGACCTTGGTGTCTTCGAACATCGCCAGCCACTGGATGAGCTGCCCGGGGGTGCCCATGTCGCGCAGCATCGCGAATTCGGTGATGTTGATCGGGATGGGCGAGATCCCCCGAGCGGATTCG
The DNA here is from genome assembly GCA_013204985.1 of Microbacteriaceae bacterium VKM Ac-2855. GTDB lineage: Bacteria > Actinomycetota > Actinomycetes > Actinomycetales > Microbacteriaceae > Rathayibacter. Next base: position 95,355 of record JABMLG010000007.1, on the reverse strand, counting down.
AGGCCGCGGTAGTGCTGGAAGTGCGAGCGGTAGGTCGCCAGGTTGTCGATGCCCAACTCGTGCCAGATCATGATGTCCGGCAGGGTGTTGGTGGCCTTGGCGTAGTCGAGGAAGTCGGCCGTGCGAACCGGCTGGTAGGCCGCGTCGCCGGGGCCGCCGATCCGGGCGTGCCCGAGTCCGTGCCGGGCGTAGACCTCTTGGATCTTGTCCGAGACGGCCTTCCAATCGGCGAGGAAGGTGTTCTTCAGCGAGCCCCAGTTGTTGTACCAGTTGCCGGCGTCGGGCTCGTTGAACGGGATGTGCACGTAGTCGTTCGGGTGCGCGGACTGCGTCGCGACCGCCTCCGTCACGAACTCGACCACCTCGAGGTAGTCCCAGATGCCGTTCGGAGTGCTCGTGTAGCTGCCCGTCGCCTGGTTGTACGTGCGCGTGTCGCCGGGGCGCTGGCCGCCGTTGTACGCCCAGTCGGGGTAGTAGTCCTGGGTGTAGATGTAGAGGTCTTCGCCGTACTTGTCGAAGAAGCCGTCCTCGACCTTCAGGGCGTCACCGCTCGGGTGCTGGGTACCGTACGGCGCCTTCTGCGACGTGTTGGTGATGTGGGCGCCGTTGATGATCGCCTGGGTCGGCGCTCCTTCGTCGCCGAAGCCGTAGAGCGTGCCGGTCGAGCCGCCCCGGAAGGCGCCGGTGGACTGGGCGAAGTCGACACTCAGCACGTCCGTGTCGGCGTCGGCGGCGGATGCGGAGAGGGGCACGGTCAGTCCTCCGATGGCGAGCGCGGTGGCCGCGGCCACCGCCAGCGTCCGTCTCGTCGTGGTCAGCCAGGTCTTCGTCATTGCAGGGCCTTCTTCATCGAATGCACTCCTCGAGGGTTCCGGCGACGTGCCGGACGGCGGCGTCGCGCGCAGTCGGTGACGACCGCGTCGATTGGGATGATAGCGATTTCACGGCTCGCTGGCCAGAGAAATCTGAAATCGCTATCAGCGACCCCGAGCCGACGACCAGGAAACCGGGCGATCGGGTTTGATAACGGTTTCATCACGTGGTTGCACAATTCTGAAATCGGTATCAAGATGATCGACGTCACCGCCGATGCGGTCGACCGTTCGACGACGAAGGGAACAGCCGCGTGGCACATCGCTTGGACTGGGGCAACGACGCGTTGCGACTCGGCATCGAGTGGAGCGACGACAACGCTCCCCGTCTCGCCGAGGTCGCCGCCCGCACCGTCCTGCTGCGCAGCACCCACTCCGTTCCGCTCATCGAGATCATCACGACGGATGCGGGGCACGAACCGGCCAGCTCGCGTCTGTCGCACTCGCAGCTCGGCGCGAGCCTGCGCTACATCTCGCACGCCGCGTCGGAGACCGAGCTGCGCATCCTCACCCGCGGGGGCGGTTTCGATGCCGAGCTCCTGCTGACCACGGATGAGGACACGGCAGCGGTGCGCAGCAGCGTCACCGTTCGCAACTCCGGCGAGCGCCGCCGCGTGCTCCGCTCGGTGGCCTCCTGGGGCTCGGCGCTCTTCGCGCCCGTCGACGAGCTCCGCGTCACCCGCGGCCGCAGCGACTGGCTGGCCGAGGGACGCTGGCGCACGGCTCCCCTGCGCGATGAGCTGCCCGCGCTGCGCTCGGACCTCACCGGTCACGACCCGCGGGGCGCGGCGGTCGCCACCTCGCACGGCAGCTGGTCGACGGGGACCGACCTTCCCGTCGGGATCATCGCGGCCGGAACCGGCGCGATCGCCTGGCAGATCGAGCACAACGGCGCTTGGCGCTGGGAGATCGGCGAAGAGCTCGAGGGCGGCTCGCTCACCCTGTCCGGGCCGATGGACGACGAGCACGCCTGGGCGCACGAACTCGCTCCCGGAGCGGAGTTCACGACGGTCCCCGCGAGCATCGCCTTCGCGGCGGACCGGGACGGCGCCGTCGCCGAGCTGACGTCGCACCGCCGCGCTCGCCGGCGCGCGCATCCGGACAACACCGCGATGCCGGTCGTCTTCAACGACTACATGAACACCCTCAACGGCGATCCCACCACCGAGCGCCTCCTGCCGCTGATCGACGCGGCGGCCGAGGCCGGCGCGGAGATCTTCTGCATCGACGCCGGCTGGTACGACGACAGTGTCGAGCCGGGGGCCTGGTGGGGCAGCGTCGGCGAATGGCTGCCCTCGACGGCACGGTTCCCCGGCGGGCTGTGCGAGGTGATCGAGCGCATCCGTTCGCACGGTATGGTCACCGGTCTGTGGCTGGAGCCGGAGGTGATCGGCGTGCGCAGCGCGATGGCCGACCGTCTGCCGCACGAGGCGTTCCTGCAGCGTTTCGGCGAGCGCGTCGAGGAGCACGAGCGCTACCATCTCGATCTCCGTCACCCGGCGGCGATCGCGCATCTCGACGCCGTGGTCGACCGCCTCGTCGCCGAATTCGGCGTCGGCTTCTTCAAGTTCGACTACAACATCAATCCCGGCGTCGGCACCGATCTCGAAGCGATCAGCGCCGGTGACGGCCTGCTCGAGCACAATCGCGCGCATCTCGCCTGGATCGACGGGGTGCTCGACAGGCACCCCGGCCTCGTGATCGAGAACTGCTCCTCCGGTGCGATGCGCGCCGACTTCGCGATGCTCTCGCGACTGCAGATGCAGTCGACCTCCGACCAGCAGGACTTCCGCCTGTATCCGCCCATCGCGGCGACCGCGCCGCTGTCGATGCTGCCGGAGCAGGCCGCCAGCTGGGCGTACCCGCAGCCGGGCATGACGGATGAGGAGATCGCGTTCTGCCTCGTCACCGGCCTCCTCGGGCGCTTCTACCTCTCCGGCTACCTCAACCGGATGACCGCCGAACAGCGCGCGCTGGTGAGCGAGGCCGTTGCGACGGCGAAGACCCTGCGCACCACGATCGCGACCGCGCAGCCCTCATGGCCGCTCGGCCTGCCCGGCTGGACCGACTCGTCCGTCGCGCTCGCACTGAACGGCGGTGACGACAACGGCGACGACGAGACCCTCGTCTCCGTGTGGAACCGCGCGGGCGACGCCCCGATCCGGCTCAGCCTGCCGGCATTCGCCGGAGGCGGGCTCGCGGTCGAGACCGTCTTCCCGACCACGCTCCCGGCCTGGCCGTACGACTGGGATCCCGCGTCCGGGGTCCTCACCGTGCAGCCGCCCGTCGGCCTCGTTTCCGCCCGCACGGTGCGTCTGACCCGTGTTACCGCGTGAATCCGCATCCACCCGACCCCACATCCACCCGACCCCACATCCACCCGACCCGTATCCACCCGACCCGTATCCACCCCGAGAACACCCCCTCCCGCCGGTCTCGTCCCGACCCGGCGTACCCTCCTTGCACACAGAGAAAGATCGAGTAATTCAATGAAGAAATCACTCTTGAGCGCCGCCGTGATCGCGGCGACCACGGCCATGCTGCTCTCCGGCTGCAGCGATCCCAGCGCAGGCGGCGGCTCCGGCTCGGCCGCTCCGGCCTCGTGGCCCGCGCAGGACACCGACCTGACCGGCACCGAGCTCACGATCTGGGCGGCGCAGAACTCCAACAAGATCCCCGAATCGGTCGTCGACGGCTTCGAGAAGCTGACCGGTGCCTCGGTCGACGTCGAGACGATCCCGGACCCGTACGAGCAGGGCATCCAGACGAAGGTCGCGACGGGCGACAAGCCCGACCTGGCGTTCTGGCAGCCGACGGCCTCCCAGCTCACCGCACTGAACGCGTCCACCAACCTGCAGAGCCTCGACGGCGCACCGTGGTTGGCGGATGTCGACCCCGCGCTGAAGGACATCACCGGCCTGCTCGACGACACCCGCTACGCCGCCTTGGTCACCACCCCGGCCGTCGAGGGCGTCTACTACAACAAGAAGGTCTTCGAGGCGAACGGCATCACCGAGACGCCCACCGACTGGGCCTCGTTCATCGATCTCGGTCGCCAGCTCAAGGCCAAGGGCGTCACCCCCTTCTACGAGATGGGCGCCGACCGCTGGGCCACGCAGTGGTGGGTGCAGGTGCAGCTGGCGGATGCTGCGGCCGACGGGCTCTGGGACCGCGTCAACTCCGGTGAGGAGAAGTTCACCGACCCGACCATCCAGGGCGCGATCGACACCTACGACGGCCTGATCAACGAGGGCCTCTTCAACGCCGACATCAAGACGGCAACTTTCGAGGACCAGGGTGCGGCCCTGCTCGCCGGTGACGCCGCGATGGTCGTGCAGGTCAACTCGTTCTTCGGCCAGCTGCAGTCGCTCTCCGACACCGCGACGCTGAACGACACCATCGGCTTCTTCCCCATCTCCCCCTCCGGCAACGTCGGCACCTTCATCCCCGACCAGAGCAACGCCCTCGTCGCCTTCAAGACCGGAGACGAGAAGAAGGAAGCGGCCTCGCGTCAGCTGCTGAGCTACTGGCTCGGTGACGGCTACGAGGACTTCGTCACCACGCAGGACACCATCTCGCTCGAGCCCTCCGTCACCACGCCCGACACGGTACCGACCGCGCTCGTCTCGGTCAGCGACTCGGTCGGCGACTCCGTCGGTTCGATGCAGGCGCTCGCCATCGCGAACCCCGACCTGTACATCTACCTCGCCGACATGATCCAGGGCACCAAGACGCCCGAAGAGGTCGCGCAAGCCACGCAGGACCAGTTCGCCCAGCTCGCCAAGGCGCAAGGCGCCGAGGGCTTCTAGCCCGCCCAGGGGCGCTCGCAGCAGCGAGCGCCCCTCCCCATGAATGCCCCGATACTCAGCCCGATGAAAGGACGCCGAGCCGTGTCAACCAACAGAGCCCTCGCCTCGCCGCGGATCCTCCGCCGTGCTACGGCGTTCGGGCGTCCGCCGCGCGCATCCGGGCGCTCGGATCATCCGGCGGTCTTCCTGATCCCGGCACTGGCCGTGCTGGTGGTGTTCTTCTTCCTGCCCACCCTCTTCAACTTCTTCTACGCCTTCACCGATTGGTCGAGCTTCAAGAGTTCGATCGGTTTCGTCGGCACCGAGAACTTCACCGATCTCTTCCAGAGCGGCACCCTGGTCAACGCCCTGCGCGTCACGCTGATCTACGCGGTGCTCGTCGCGATCTTCCAGAACGTGTTCGGGCTGATCCTGGCGTTGCTGCTGGAGAAGGACACCCGGGTGAACCGCTTCGCGCGGGTGATGTTCTTCATCCCCGTGATCATGTCTGCGCTCGCGGTCGGCTACATCTTCCAGGCGCTGCTCAAGCCCGACGGCGCGCTCAACGACATCCTGAGCTTCGTCAGCGGCTCGACCGTCTCGATCGCCTGGCTGGGCGACACCACCTGGACCATCGTCGTCGTCGCCCTCGTGCACTCCTGGAAGTGGATGGGCCTGTCGATGCTGATCTACCTCGCGGGCCTCAAGACCATCAGCGGCGACGTGCTCGAGGCGGCCCGCCTGGACGGCTCGACGTGGTGGCAGACCTTCCGCGCCATCCGCTTCCCGCTGATCGCCCCTGCGCTGACCTTCAACGTCGCGACCGCGTTGCTGGGCTCGATGAACGGCTTCGACATCGTGCAGTCGACCACCGAGGGCGGCCCCGGCGGCACCACGGAACTGCTGAACATCTTCATCTTCCGCACCTTCGGGCAGGGCCTGTTCGCACAGGCGACCACGATGAGTCTGGTGCTCTTCGTGATGGTCGCCGTGCTCGCCTTCCCGGTCATCCGCATCCTGCGCAAACGAGAGGACGTGCTGTGAGCACCGCGACCCTGGAGCGAGCCTCCGCCGCCACGCCGGCGAAGACCCCGGCACCGCACCGCCGACCGAACCGCTTCGCACGCTTCGTGCAGCCCGTCGCCGCCCTGGCGAGCGTCGTGATCCTGCTGGGGGTGCCGTTCTGGCTGGTGATCTCGACCGCCGGCAAGAACCAGGCCGAGGCGCTGGACCCGAGCCTCTCGGCGCCGTCGCAGTGGCAGCTGTTCGAGAACTTCGGCACCGTCTTCGCCGATGGAAGGATGCTGCCCGCGTTCTTCGGCAGCCTGCTGATCATGGTGCCGTCGGTGCTCGGCGTGCTCGTGCTCGGATCGTTGGCCTCGTGGATCCTGGCGCGACGGTCCGGACGCGGCTTCGCCTTCCTCTATGCGCTCGCCATCAGCGGCATCGTGCTGCCGCCCGCCGTCGTCACCGTGGTGCTGCTGCTGCGTCAGCTCGGCCTCGCGGGCACCGCGGTCGGCATGATCGGGGTGTACATGGGCATGTACCTCTCGACCGTGATCTTCTTCGTCACCGGCTTCGTCCGCACGATCCCGGCCGAGCTCGAAGAGGCCGCCCGCGTCGACGGCGCCCGCCCGTTCACCGTGTTCTGGCGGATCATCCTGCCGCTGCTGATGCCGGTGCTCGCGACCGCCACCATCCTGATCTGCCTATACATCTGGAACGACGTCTTCTACGCGCTCTTCGTCGTCGGCGGCCGACTCGATACGCTGCCGCTGAACCTGTACCAGGTCGCCAGCGCCGGTCTCTACCTGCAGAACTGGCACCTGATCTTCTCGTACATCATCCTGATGAGCCTGCCCCTGCTGCTCGTCTTCGTCTTCGCGCAGCGCAAGATCATCTCGGGCATCACCAGCGGCGCAGTCAAGTGACGGTCGCCGACCCCGCAGGGCTCCCGCCCGATTCCGCGCCAGAATGGCTTACGTCGCACATCCGCGACGGACGCGGGCGGAAGCGAGGCGAAATGGCGAACGAGAGACGTCGCGCTCCGGTCATCGCCGATGTCGCGCGGCTGGCCGCGGTCTCGGTGCCGACGGTGTCGCGGGTGCTCACCGGAGCCGCGCGGGTGGCTCCCGACAAGCGCGAACGCGTGCTCGCCGCGATCGCCGAGCTGAACTACCGGCCCAGCCCCGCGGCGCGCGCACTGGTGACCCGTCGCTCGCGGATGATCGCGGTCGTCGCCGGGAACACGTCCCAGTACGGCTACGCGGAGACGATCCGCGGCATCGAGGAGGAAGCGCGCGCCGACGGCTACACCGTGACGATCACCGTCGTCGAGTCGAGCGATGACGAGACCGTCGACCGCGCGATCTCCCTCCTGCTCGACCAGGGCGCCGACGGGATCGCCGTGCTCAAGTTCGATCCGCCCGGCGTGGCCATGCTGAACAAGCTGCCCGAGAACCTCCCCGTCGTCGCGATCTCGGGGGTGCGTGGGCGCTCCGTGCCGCAGGCGGTGCTCGATGAGACCAGCGCTGCCGAATCGCTGACGGAATACCTCCTCGCCCTCGGGCACACGACCGTGCACCACGTGCGCGTCCCGCCCTCGCGGCGCGAGGACGGCCGCACGACCGGGTGGCGCCGCGCCCTGAAGAACGCCGGCGCCGCCGTCGCCGAACCCTTCGAGGCCAGCTGGAATCCGGAATCGGGTCGCCTCATCGGGCATCGCATCGCCGAGGACCCGGCGATCACCGCCGTCTTCTGCGGCAACGACGAGATCGCGATGGGTGTGATCAAGGGACTGACCGAGTCGGGCCGCGTCGTGCCCGACGATGTCAGCGTCGTCGGTTTCGACGATCATCCGCTCGCCCGGATGTGGACCCCCGCGCTCACAACGGTCGATCAGGACTTCGGTGAACTCGGCCGTCGGGCGTTCGCCCTGCTGCGCACCGCGATGGGCGTGGCCACCGGGCCCAAGTTCTCCTCGGCGCTGCCGACGCTCGTCCTCCGCGAGAGCGCCGCCGCGCCGAAGGGCTGACGGCGTCGGCCGTCTCGCGGCATCGTCTTCGGGAATGCGCCGTCGGGTCGTCCTCGTCGAGTCGCCCCCGTCGGGTCGCCCTCGTCGGGTCGTCGTCGTCGGATTCGATGGGTGCCGCCCCAACCCACGGGACCGGGCGCAGCAGTGCGCGTCACCGAACCGCCTCGGAGAGCATTCGCTGCGCGATCGTCCGCGCTGCGCCTGGAGGCCGGCCGACGAGGTGGCTGCGAGGCCCGCGCGACGGCGCGACGGCGCATGAACATCTCCCTGCCCGGGCTGCGTGATCGGGTAGGGCGCTCCTCGGCCTTCGGGTGGTCTCGTGCGCGTTTGGCGTGCGGCGTGATCCGCACCTAAAGTGGGGGCCGGATAAAAGAGCAAACCTCATTTTGTCGACCTCGTGTCGACGGAATACTGCACCACCTTGGAGTCACGAATGACCATCACACGCACGAAACGCCCGCCTCTGCGGGCTATCGCCGGCGGCGCGACCGCCCTCGCCCTCGGCGCGGCCGCCATCCTGGCGGGCACCACCGCGGCTCAGGCCGCAGAGGTCGACGCCATCACGAGTATCAGCACCTCGCCCGCTTCCGTGCCCGTCGGACAGTCCATCGCACTCTCCGGCACATACACGGTGCCGGGCACCGCAACCGCGGGAGACGTGATGACGATCACGCTCAGCGACAAGGTCGAGGGGCAGTCGAACGCCTTCCCGCTCACCGACAGCGCTGGCGCGACGGTCGCGAACTGCATGGTCACGGCGACCACGGCATCGTGCACCTACACCGACTACGTGAGCACCCACGACGACGTCTCGGGGAGCTTCTCGTTCCCGGTGATCGGTCGCATCGTCACGAACGGATCCGGGCTCGATTGGACGACCGGCACCGGCACCACGCTGCACACGGCGACGGAGATCCTCGCGGGTGTCGGCGGGCTGCCGATGTCGCTCTACAAGGGGTCCAACCCTGATCCGAGCGACTCCTCGATCATCGACTACTACTACGGCATCCCCGGGTCCACGCTCATCGACGGCGACCTGACGGTCGTCGACCACTACGACGCGCGCACCAGCATCGACAAGAACTCCGTCCAGGTCATCACCCGTCACCGCGAGGGCGGCGCGGGGTCGCCGGTCACGCCGGAGGACGTGGATCCGTCGAAGTACACGGTCACCTTCGATGACGCATCCGACACGTTCACCGTCACTTTCGACGATGGGTTCGTCAACGACTCCGGCGAGCAGGCCTACTGGGTCCAGTACTCCATGATCGTCGACGACGGCGTCGCCAGCGGAACGGTTCTGACCAACACCGCCGATTCGGGCGACGCGCACGCCGAGCGCGACGTCGTCTTCACCGGTGCGAGCGGCGACGGCAATGGCCACCTGCGGACCTTGACCTGGAGCAAGATCGACCCGGCGGGCCACGCCCTGGCCGGCGCGACGTTCTCTCTCGTCGGTCCCGACGGCGTCGCCCGCGCGGTGACCGACAACGGCGCCCTCGACGAGGACTCGGCACCCGGTGCCTTCCGGATCTCGAGCGTCGCCAAGGGGACGTACCGCCTGACCGAGACCACCGCACCGGCCGGATACATCGCGACCGACTCGACGTTCACCGCGAACGTGAACGCCACTACTCCGGCGCCCACCTTCGGCGCGATCGTGAACGCCGTGAAGCCGGTTGTGACGCCGACCCCGACCGCCACACCGACCGTGACCCCGACCCCGACCGCCACACCGACCGTGACCCCGACCCCGACCGCCACGCCCACCGTGACCCCGACCGCCACGCCCACCGTGACCCCGACCGCCACGCCCACCGTGACCCCGACCGCCACGCCGAAGCCCACCGCCACGCCGAAACCCACCGCGACCCCGATCGCCCAGCCGATCGTGACCCCGACGGTGACCCCGACGGCAAAGCCGACGGCCACCCCGACGGCCAGCGCAACCGCGACGGCACAGCCGACCGCGACCGCAACTGCGGTGCCCGTCACCGTGAGGTCCACCGGCTCCGGCCCCAAGGGCGCCATCACCGGTGACCCGATCGCATCCGGACCCAACAGCGGTCTGATCGCCACCGGTATCGCAGCCATGCTGCTCGCCGCCATGGGCCTGATCGTGGCACGCAACCGTTCGCGCCGACGAGCGATCGCCGACTCCGCCACCGGCATCGAGCCCACGGAGTAAGCGCCGACGAGAAGGCGCCTCGCTTCCGAGCGAGGCGCCTTTCTCGGCTCCACCCTGGTCCATCCGACACCGAGGAGAAGTCCGTGACCACCTCCGATCGTCGACGCCCGTCGCGACGCTCCCTGCTCTTCTACGGCCTGGCGGGAGCCCTCGGCGCGGGAGGCATCAGTGCGATCTGGGCCGGCGCCGCGCAGTCCGGCGCCGTCGAGTCAGCGCCGATCCCGACCGCCACCGTCTCCGTTCCCCCGAGCGCGGACGTCTCGGGCCCGACGGGAGCCGTCGAAGCGCCGCCGGTGCAGACCAACGCCGGACCGATGACCGTCGACCGCATCGAACCGTTGCACTACTTCGTGCCGGCGCTGGGCGCGTACTCGCTCATCGTCCCGACCAGCGGGTTCGCCGAGAGCCGGTATGCAGGATTCGACTCGCTCGCCATCCCCAGCGACTCGTCGCAGAGCGCCTGGTACGACGACGGCGGGGCCCTCGCCGGAAACGAGCCGGGCACCACCGGGACCACGGTCCTCGCATCGCACGTCTCCTACAACGGGCAATGGGGCGTGCTCCGCGACCTGTACACGATGCAGGGCGGAGAACTCGTGTACGTCGTCGACGCCGCGGGAACCCTCTCCGCCTGGAAGGTCGTGCAGGTCTACTCGCGTCCGCACACCGACTTCCCACAGGAGTACTGGTCAGCCGACGGCCCCCGCCGCCTCGTGCTGATCACCTGCGGCGATTACGACGACTCGGCCGGCCACTACCTCGAGAACATCTTCGCCGTCGCCGCTGCCGTCGATCCCGTCACCGGCCAGCCGATCGGTGCCGTCTGACGGCACCTCCGCTGCCCTGAAGACTCAGACGGTGCTCGCGCGCTCCGGCAGCGCGCGCGTCGCAGCCCAGCTCGCGAGCAGTTTGAGGCCGTCCTCGGAAGCGGACTGCGGCTCCGCCGTGTACGCGAACATGGTCAAGCCGGGCAGACCCGGGAACTCCATCGCCTCGTACGTCAATTCCAGATCACCGACGACACGGTGGTGGATGCGCTTCGTGCCGGTGCGGTGGAAGCGCACGTCGTGAGCGGCCCAGCGCACTCGGAACTCGTCGCTGCGGGTGGAGAGCTCCCCGACCAGATCGGTGAGCTTCTTGTCGTACGGATGCCGACCCGCCTCACCGCGGAGGATCGCGACCACGTCGGAGGCGTTGCGCTCCCAGTCCGGGAAGAACTCCTGTGCGCGCGGATCGAGGAAGATGAATCGTGCGCTGTTCGCCGGCCGCGACGGATCGTCGAAGTAGTCGCAGTAGAGCGCGTAGCCGAGCTCGTTCGCCGCGAGGAAGTCCATCCGCCCGTTGCGCACCCACGCCGGCGCGCCGACCATCGAATCCAGGATGCGCTGCAGGCTCGGCCGCACGTGCACGGTCGGCGCGGGTCGTCGACGCCGCGGGGACGCGTTCGCGGCACGGGCGAGGTCGAACAGATGCGCCGTCTCGGCCTCGTCGAGGTGGAGCGCGTTCGCCAGCGAATCCAGCACGCTCTCCGACACGCCGGCGAGATTGCCGCGCTCGAGCCGGGTGTAGTAGTCGGCGCTCACTCCGGCGAGCATCGCGACCTCTTCGCGGCGCAGACCCGGCACGCGGCGGTTGCCGCCCCAGGCGGGCAGGCCGGCCTGCTCGGGGGTGATCCGGTCTCGCCGCGCGCTCAAGAACTCGCGGACATCGGTGCGGTTGTCCATGCCTGAACTGTAGGACGGTGGCGCGCGCAGAGGGAGTGCCTGACAGTACCGGTCTCGACGCAGCGCGTTCGCCTACGGTCGGATCATGACCGAATTCATCACGCTGAACAACGGCGTCCGGATGCCCTCCCTCGGGCTGGGCGTCTTCCAGAGCTCCGCCGAGGAGACTGCGTCGGCCGTCGAGTCCGCGTTGCGCGCGGGCTACCGCCACATCGACACGGCGGCCGCCTACCTGAACGAGCGCCAGGTCGGCGAGGGCATCCGAGCCTCCGGCATCGACCGTGACGAGGTCTTCATCGAGACGAAGGTGTGGATCAGTCAGTACGGCTACGACGAGACGCTGCACGCTTTCGATGTCGGCACGCGCAAGCTCGGTGTCGACACTCTCGATCTCCTGATCCTGCACCAGCCCGCACCGTGGCAGTTCGAGGTGACCCTGGAGGCTTACCGCGCACTGGAAACGCTGCTCGCGGACGGTCGGGTCCGCGCGATCGGCGTCAGCAACTTCACGCCGGCCCACCTCGCGCGGCTCGCCGAGGGCAGCACCGTCGTGCCGGCGGTCAACCAGATCGAACTGCATCCGTACTTCGCACAGAAGGCGAACGAGGCGGCCGACACGGCGCAGGGCACCGTGACGCAGGCGTGGTCGCCGATCGGCGGCATCACGTTCTACCCGGGTTGGAGCGATGGGTCCTCGCGCAGTCCGCTCACGGATCCGACGATCGCCGCGATCGGAGCCGAGCACGGCAAGAGCAACGCGCAGGTGATGCTGCGCTGGCACCTGCAGCAGGGCCGCAGCGCGATCCCCAAGTCGGTCAAGCCCGAGCGGGTCGCCGAGAACATCGACGTGTTCGACTTCGAGCTGAGCGACGAGCAGCTCGCGGCCATCGACGCCCTCGACACCGGGATGCGCAGCGGGCCCGACCCGGATGCGGTTCGCCCGCCCGGTCAGTTCAGCATCCCGGAGGCCTGAGCCGCTCGGCACGATGCGAACGATGATCCGACACGAACGAAGGACGGCGACATGACCGAATGGACCGAGGACCAACTCAGCAGGATCGGACGCGCGGGTGAACTCCGCATAGCCGGTCGACGGGCGGATGGCACGCTGCGCCGCCTGGTCGTCATCTGGCAGGTCCGCGTCGACGACCGCATCTACGTCCGCTCCGTGAACGGACCCGAAGCGTCCTGGTTCCGCGGCACCCAGGTGCGCGGCGAGGGTCGGATCGATTCCGGCGGCGTCGGCGCGGACGTCGTCTTCACCCGCGACGACACCGCGGACGCCGAGATCGACGCCGCCTACCGCGCGAAGTACGGCACCGGCAGCGCCGTCCGCTCCATCACGAGCCCGCTCGCGGCGAGCACGACTCTGCGCGTCGATCCGCTCTGACCTGCTCTTGCGAGGGACCCGCCCTGTGCGCGTCGGACCCCCTCCGCGGGGGTCCGACGCGCACAGGAGGGGTCCCTCGCAGGAGGGAGTCGGGGTGGGGGGGTCAGTAGGCTCCGTCGCTGCCGAAGACCGCGCGCACGGTCTTGAGCAGGATGACGATGTCTTCGGTCATCGACCAGTTCTCGACGTAGTAGAGGTCGTGGCGCACGGTGTCCTCCCACGAGAGGTTCGAGCGTCCGCTCACCTGCCACAGACCGGTGATCCCCGGCTTCATCAGGAAGCGACGGTGCACGTGGTCTTCGTACTGCTCGACCTCGCGCGCAAGCGGCGGCCGCGGACCGATCAGCGACATGTCTCCGCGGAGGACGTTGAAGAACTGCGGGATCTCGTCGATGCTGAAGCGGCGGAGGACCGCTCCGACTCGGGTCACCCGCGGGTCCCGCTCCATCTTGAACAGGACCGAGTTGCCGGCCGTGGTCTGCTGCGCCCGCAGAGCCGCCAGGCGGGCTTCGGCGTCGACGACCATCGAACGGAACTTCAGCATCATGAACGGGTTGCCGTTCAGCCCGATCCGCTCCTGCTGGAACAGCACGGGCCCCGGGCTCGTGGTCTTGACGAGAACGGCGACGACGAGCAGAAGCGGGCAGCTCACGATAATCAGGCTGATGGACGCGACGATGTCGAACATCCGCTTCGCGAACCGCTGACGCCCGCCGAAGACCGGAGTCTCCACGTGGATGAGGGGCAGGCCCGCGACCGGGCGGGTGTGGATGCGGGGACCACCGATGTCGGTGAGGCTCGAGGTGAGCACGAGGTGCTCTCGACCAGGCTCGAGCGACCAGCTCAACTCGCGGATGCGGGCCGGATTCAGATCGTCCGAGCTGGTGACGACGACGGTGTCGGCGCCGGCATCGTCCATCACCGCGCGGAGGTCGTCGACCGAGGTGAAGACGGTCGGCGTGATACCGGCGATCTCGAACGGACCCGCGTCGCCGGATCGCTCGGCCGAGCGGTCGGATGAGGTGAGCACGATGGCGAGAATCGTGTAGGCGGTCTGCCGGCCGCGCGAGAACTCGTGCACGGTGCGCCGGACGCTCGCCTCAGAACCGACCATGATGATCTGGGTGCGGGACAGGCCTTTGCGACGGCGACGGCTGAGCCAGCTCCGCCAGTACAGGCGGCCCAGCAGCAGCAGGAAGACGCCCGCCGGCAGGGCGGTGACGATATAGCCGCGAGCCAGCAGGATCTGCAGAAGGAACGCGATGATCGCGACGACTCCGAAGAGACCGATGCTCGAATTCACGATGCGGCGGTACTCGGCCAGCCCGACACCGACGATCCGACGATCACGCGTGTCGAAGAGTTCGAGGGTGACCAGCCAGGCGATCACCAGCACGGCCGAGACCGCGGAATAACTCAGCGGGAACATCGAGCTCGCGTTGAACGTGACGTCGAAGCCGAGCCGCGTGCCGAACCAGAGGAACTGGGCGCCGAACACGGCGACGACGACCGCGATCGTGTCGGTGATCAGGGCGCGAGAACGATAACCGACGTACCACGGCGCCGTGCGAGGGCGGGCGGAACGGGTGCCTGTCATATCTGGCCGCATCCTCGAACTCGTCGTGTCGCTGTATCCGCGGATCCCCCGCCATCCGAACATAGGCGGAGTGCGCTTTCGAGAGACGCCACGGAAGGAGGGTTGACAAATCGTCATCCGTCTCGTAATCGCCGCGACGAGCCGCTGAGGCCGGAGGTTCGGGATGGAACGGAATTCACCGACGCTCAGGGGCAGCCGAGCACCCCCTCAACTGGGCGCAACCGCCGAAACGGCTTTGCGACACGGCATCGCGTCACGAGGTGGGCCGTCAGCGACTCGAGGGCGCTCCTAGACCCTCCTCCAGCAGGCGCAGCGCATCGTCGAGCCGAACGCCGAGGTCATCCGCCTCCCCCTGCGCCCACACCATCAGCGCCGTGTTGACCCCCGCACTGATGGCGGCGGCCGCGACCCGCGCGCGGAACGGATCGACGGAGAGAGCGGGCACGGAGGTCAGCGCGTCGAGGAGCATGGTCGCCGTCTCCTGCTGCCGCGCCCAGGCGACCGTCTGCAAAGAGGGGGTGGATGCGATCAGGCGGAGCCGGAGGCGCGTCGCCTGCACGCGGTCGACGGGGAAGGACAGAGCGGCGGCGAGGGCTGCGCGGATGGTGGCGAGATCCGCAGCGGCCGCCGCGCTCAACGATTCGCGGAACCGGGCGTTCGCCTCGGGGAGCCCGGCCCAGACCAGGTCGCTCTTCGACGAGTAGAAGCGGAAGAGCGTGCTGCGGCTCACTCCGGCAGCAGTGGCGACGTCATCCATCGTCGCGGCGTCGTAACCCCGCTCGACGAAAAGGTGCAGAGCGCTGACGGCGATCGCATCGGCGTCGACCGTGGGCGGTCGTCCGGTCCTGGGCATCCGCTCCCCTTCCAACAGTTCCGGTACTGAATTATAGAACTCAGTGCTAGAACTGGATTCACGCCGACACGACGGACGTTCATCGAGGAGCACACATGTCAGAAACCACCATCTCCGAATCGCGATTCGCGGGCAAGACCGCCATCGTCACGGGCGCCGGATCCGGCATCGGCCGAGCGACCGCCACCCGCCTCGCTCGTGAGGGCGCCCGCGTCATCGCGACGGACATCGTCGAGCAGCGTCTGGCCGATCTGACCGCGGAGCTGGCGGCGTTCGACGTCGTCACCGTGGCCGGCGACGTGGCGCTGCCCGAAACCATCACCGCGCTCCTGGAGGCGGCGGACGGTCGCGTCGATCTGCTCGCGAACGTGGCCGGGATCATGGACGCGTTCCTCCCGCCGAGCGAGATCGACGACGCGACGTGGGAGCGCGTCTTCACCGTCAATGTCACCGGGCCGATGCGCCTGACGCGGGCGGTTCTGCCCCTGATGATCGCCGCCGGCCGCGGCTCCATCGTGAACGTCGCCTCCGAGGCGTCGCTTCGCGCCTCCGCTTCGGGTGCCGCCTACACCGCCTCGAAGCACGCGATCGCCGGCTACACCAAGAGCGTCGCGTTCTTCCACGGCCCGCAGGGCATCCGCGCGAACGCGGTCGCCCCCGGCTCCGTCCTGACGAACATCGAGGCGCCGTTCCGATCGGAGTACGCCGCCCGTCGGGTCGGCCCGATCCTGCAGAACGTCGTGCCGGCCCCCGCGGCACCGGAGCAACTCGCCGCCGCGATCACCTGGCTGCTGAGCGATGACTCGCTGAACGTGAACGGCGTCCTACTGCCCAGCGACGGCGGCTGGTCCACGATCTGACCACGTGAGGCGGCACGAACGTTGAGCCGACCGCCGACCGCGAGGGCGGCGAAGATCTAGGCGACGGACTCCTCGAGCTCGGGCGCCGCGGCGGATAGCCAGTAGCTGCCGGTGGGGTATGTGTATTGCTGGACTGATTGCGGGTGCATTTGTGCGCTGTAGCCGGGTGCGGTGGGGATCGTGTAGGCGCCGTTCTGGACGATGCAGGGGTCGACGAAGTGTTCGTGGAGGTGGTCGACGAATTCGGTGACGCGGTCTTCGAGTGTGCCGGAGACGCAGACGTAGTCGAAGATGGAGAGGTGTTGGACGAGTTCGCAGAGTCCGACGCCGCCGGCGTGGGGGCAGACGGGGACGCCGAATTTCCAGGCCATCAGGTAGACGCTGAGGATCTCGTTGATGCTGGCGAGGCGGGCGGAGTCGAGTTGGCAGAAGTCGATCGCTTGGGCTTGGAACATCTGTTTGAACAGCACCCGGTTCATTCCGTGTTCACCGGTGGCGACTCCGATGGGGGCGACGGCGTGGCGGATGGCGGCGTGGCCGAGGATGTCGTCGGGGCTGGTGGGTTCTTCGATCCAGTGCGGTTGGAATTCGGCGAGGGAGTGCATCCACTCGATCGCTTCGGGGACGTCCCAGACCTGGTTCGCGTCGATCATGAGTTTGGCGTCCCAGCCGATGACCTCGCGGGCGATGCGGAGGCGGCGGATGTCGTCCTCGCGGTTGGCGCCGACTTTGAGTTTCACGTGTCGGTAGCCTTCGTCGACGGCTTCTTGCAGGAGGCGGCGGAGTTTGTCGTCGGAGTAGCCGAGCCAGCCGGCGCTGGTGGTGTAGCAGGGGTAGCCGCCGCGTGTTTCGAGTTCCGCGATGCGGGCGGCGCGGGTGGGCTGCTTCTCGCGGAGGATGTCGATCGCTTCGTCGCGGGTGAGGGCGTCGGAGAGGTAGCGCAGGTCGGCTGCGTCGACGAGCTGTTCCGGGGTCATCTCGGCGAGTAGTCGCCAGAGCGGTTTGCCGGCTCGGCGGGCGGCCAGGTCCCAGACGGCGTTCATCACCGCGGCGGTCGCGAGGTGCACGACGCCTTTCTCCGGGCCGAGCCAGCGCAGCTGCGAGTCGTTCTGCATCGTGCGGTACGTCGCTCCGAGGTCGTCGGTGATCTCCTCGACCGTGCGCCCGATGAGGGGGAGGCCGCGCTGGCGGGCGGCTTCCACGCACAGGTCGTTGCCGCGGCCGATGGTGAACGTGAACCCGTAGCCCGACACGTTCGGGTCATCGGTGTGGATCACGACATAGGCGGCGGAGTAGTCGCCATCCTTGTTCATCGCATCCGAGCCGTCAGCACTCAACGACGTCGGGAAGCGCACATCGTGCGTAGTCACAGCGGTGATAGTGGTCATGATGCTCCAGTGGTGGTCGTGGGCGGATTCAGGAGTCCGCGTTCGGCGAGGGAGGTCCACAGCTCGGGCGGGATGGGGATGGATGCGCGGCGCACGTTCTCGTCGACCTGCGTCTTCGAGCGGGCGCCGAGAACGACGGAGGCCACGGCGGGGTGGCCGAGAGCGAAACCGATCGCGGCCTCCGGAAGCGCGACGCCGAAGCTCTCGCACACGTCCGCGATCGCATTCGTGCGCATGATGATGTCCGAGGGCGCCTGGGCGTAGTCGAAATGGGCATCGGCGGCTGGTCGGTTCCGCCCGAGCAGCCCAGAGTTGTAGACGCCGGCGGCGACGATCCCGACGCCGCGCTCGAGTGCGAGCGGAAGCAGTTCGTCCAGGCCGCTCTGGTCGAGGAGGGTGTACCGCCCGGCGAGCATGATCAGGTCGACGTCGGCCTCGCGGATCAGGGCCGCGGGCATCGCGCTCTGATTCATCCCGGCGCCGACCGCCGCGAGGACGCCCTGATCGCGCAGCTCGATGAGCGCCCCGACACCGGTCGTCGAGGCAGCGCCCCAGTGATCGTCGGGATCGTGGAGGTAGGCGATGTCGATCCGTTCGAGACCCGTGCGTTCCAGACTCGCCTCGATCGAGCGGAGGACCCCGTCGCGACTGAAATCCCAGACCCGGCGGGTGGTCGCGGGCACCGCGAAACCTTCCGGATCGAATCCCGGGCGGGCGTCCGGATCCGGCTCGAGCAGTCGTCCGACCTTGGTGGAGAGGACGAACTCATCCCGCGGGTACCGGCGCAGTGCGTCGCCGAGCCGCCGCTCGGACAAGCCGAGCCCGTAATGCGGTGCGGTGTCGAAGTAGCGGATCCCGGCTTCCCAGGCCGCTTCGACCACGCTCGCGGCCTGCTCGTCATCGATCTCGCGATAGAGGTTCCCCAGTTGTGCCGCACCGAGCCCCTGCTCCGTGAGTGTCACCCCACGCGTCGTGCGCCGTCGCATCGCGCTCCCTTCGTTATCCAGCGCTGGATACATTAGATCAATTCCCTCCCCGATGCACAGAGAGCGTCGAATCCGAAGGAGAATCAAGCTAATCATCGGACATCAGCTGTATCGGGTCGGCGTGCCTAAACTGAAACATGACCTCCGAGACGTCGAACGTTCGACCCGCGCCATCGGCGACCCCGTCTCAGACGGAGGTCGTGATCCGCGGAATCAAGGCGATGATCACGGAGGGCGAGCTGAAGCCCGGGTCTCGTCTGCCGATCGAGAGGGAGCTCGCCACTTTTCTCTCCGTGTCGCGCGGCTCGCTCCGCGAGGGTGTTCGCGCGCTCGCTGCGATGGGAATCCTCGATACCCGCCAGGGTGCCGGTACCTACGTGACCTCGCTTCGACCCGACCTGATGCTGTCACCCCTGACATTCCTGGCCGATGTCCAGGACGAAGCGGGCGCGGTCGAATTGCTATCGGTCCGCCGCATTCTTGAGACGGCGGCCGCCGGACTCGCGGCGCGGCAGATCACCGAGGGCGAGCTCGATGCCGCCGCGGCCGTTCTCGCCGCGGCCGAGGTGCTGATCGACACCGACGGTGAGACGGACCACGAATCGATCCTGGACACCGACGTCCGCTTTCATCAGATCATCGCGGTCGCGTCTCGCAATCGAGCCCTCGAGGCCCTCATCGAGGCGACCTCGTCGCGGACGGTGCGTGCGCGGCTGTGGCGGGCGATCGCGGAGGGCGGTGTCGAACGGGCGACGCACACAGAACATCAAGCGATCCTCGCCGCACTCCGAGGCGGTGATACCGAAGCCGCCCGGATCCGCATGGCGAACCACCTCCTCGGCGTCGAGGCGTTCGTACAGGCACAGACATCGATTCCCGATTCGTGACGACATCTACCAGCGCACCAACCGGTGTTTCGAGAGCACGTGTCGGATGAATCGGCAATTTTGCGGCCGAATCGGGTCGCGGGAGGCCAACAGCAGCGGCTAAGGTCTGATGACTGTGCACGCGCGGTCTGTTACGACGCCGATCGCGCGCACATCAGAACCGGGAACCCGGGGAGTCGTCAGAGAGGACACGGCCATGTTGACCGCGAGCTACACAGGAAATCACGGGATCGGAATCTCAGAAGAGGCAGTCGAACCGCCCTCTCCCGGGCAGGTGCAGATCGCCGTCGCGTACACGGGACTGTGCGGCACTGATCTGCACATCCTGCACGGCAACATGGACGCACGCGTGAAGACGCCGTTGATCTTCGGGCACGAGATGAGCGGGACGATCGCGGAACTCGGAGCCGGAGTCGACGGCTGGTCGATCGGCGATCCGGTCACCGTTATGCCGCTGGACTGGGACGGAACGTGCCCGGCGTGCCTCGCCGGCAACAGCCACATCTGCCAGAACCTGAACTTCATCGGGATCGACTCACCCGGATCCCTGCAGGGCCGCTGGAACGTCCCGGTCGCGACCCTCGTCGCGCTTCCCTCGACGCTGCGGCTGGATCACGCCGCTCTCGTCGAACCCACGGCCGTCGCCGTGCACGACGTGCGTCGCGGATCGGTGCAGCCCGGGGAGAAGGTCGTCGTCATCGGCGGTGGTCCGATCGGTGTCCTCATCGCCTCGGTCGCCCGCGAGTTCGGGGGCGAGGTGATCGTCATCGAGCTCGACCCGCAGCGCCGGCAGGCGATCACCGACCTCGGATTCCGCACGGTGGATCCGCGGGAGGAGGACCAGGTCGACCTCGTGACCGAATGGTCCGATGGCGCCGGCGCGGACGTCGTCTTCGAGGTGTCCGGCGCCGCCGGCGCCGTCCTCGGTGCGACGTCGCTCGCGAAGGTCCGCGGCCGGCTCGTCGTCGTCGCCATCCACCCCACGCCGCGCCCGATCGACCTCCAGCGCGTGTTCTGGCGTGAGCTGACCATCATCGGCGCCCGTGTGTATCAGCGCGAGGACTTCGAGACCGCCATCGACTTCTTGGACCGCGGCGTGATCCCCGCTGAACTCCTGATCACGAAGATCGTTCCGCTCTCGGAGACATCGAGCGCGTTCGGCGACCTCGAGGCCGGTCGCGCGATGAAGATCCTCGTCGACGTCGGAGGTGCGCGATGAACGCGTTCGACCTCACCGGCACCACGGCCGTCGTCACCGGCGCCCGGCGCGGTATCGGCTTCGCGATGGCCGAAGCGCTGGCGGAGGCCGGTGCGGACATCATCGGCGTCAGTGCCAACCTCGAGGAGCGGGGCAGCGCCATCCAGGCCGCCGTCGAGAACCACGGCCGCACCTTCACCGCGCGCCAGGCGGACTTCGCCGATCGAGCTGCCGTGCTCGCCCTGGCGGCCGAGTTGGAAGCGCTCGACGTGGACATCCTCGTGAACAACGCCGGCTCCATCGCCCGCTCCCCCGCCGCGGAGTATCCCTTGGACTGGTGGGACCGCATCGTGGAGATCGATCTGTCCAGCCAGTTCGTCCTCACCCAGGCCGTGGGTCGCTCGATGCTGGCGAGGGGTCGCGGCAAGATCATCTTCACGGCGTCCCTGCTCAGCTTCCAGGGCGGCGTCAACGTGCCGGCCTACACCGCCGCCAAATCCGCCATCGCCGGACTCACGAAGGCGCTCGCCAACGAGTGGACGGGACGGGGTGTCACCGTCAATGCGATCGCGCCCGGGTACATCGCCACCGACAACACCCGGGCCTTGCAGGACGACGAGGCGCGCTCGACGGCGATCCTGGACCGTATCCCCGCGGGACGCTGGGGGAACGCGCGTGATCTCGCCGGCGCCACGGTGTTCCTCGCGGCTCCCGCCTCGGATTACGTCTCCGGGATCACCCTGCCCGTCGATGGCGGCTGGATGGGTCGGTGAACGTCCGCGACCGACTCGCGGCGTCGCGCATCGTTCCCGTGGTCGTCATCGACGACGCCGCACACGCGCGGAGCATCGTCGATGCTCTGAGCCAGGGCGGTATCGCCTCCGCCGAGATCACCCTCCGCACCCCCGCCGGCCTGGCCGCATTGGCCGCGGCGGCCGAGCACCCGACGGCCGTCGTCGGAGCCGGAACCGTCACCACCGTCGACCAGGTCGACCGCTGCGTCGATGCGGGGGCGCAGTTCATCGTCAGCCCGGGTCTCGACGTGGCCGTGGTCGAACGCGCCCTCGGCCGCGGCGTTCTCCCGCTCCCCGGGATCGCCACGGCGTCGGAGTTGCAGCTGGCCGTCTCCCTCGGTCTGAGCGTCGTGAAGCTCTTCCCCGTGGAGCTGCTGGGCGGCGTCCGGGTGGTGGATGCCTTGGCCGGGCCGTTCCCCGAGATGCGGTTCTTCCCGAGCGGGGGCGTGTCGGCCGCGAACGCGGCCCAGTATCTCGCGCGCTCGAGCGTGCTCGCCGTCGGCGGCAGCTGGATGGTGCCGCGAGACGCGCTCGCTCGGGGTGACGCCGAAACCGTCCGCCGGCTGAGCGTCGACGCCGTGCAAGCTCTCGACGAGGTGACCCCGTGAGCGTCCTGACCGTCGGCGAGACGATGGCGCTCGTGCGCGCCGCCGAACTCGGCGGACTCGAGCACGTCACCGACCTCAAGCTCGGCATCGGTGGTGCCGAGAGCAACGTGGCCATCGGGCTCGCTCGCCTCGGCCATCGGATCACCTGGCTCGGACGGGTCGGCGACGACGGGCTCGGTCGGCGGATCCGACGCGAGCTGCTCGCCGAAGGCATCGATGCCCGAGCGGTCACCGACCCTCGAGCTCCCACCGGCCTCATGGTCAAAGAGAGCCGCACGGCCACGAGCACCCGCGTGAGTTACTACCGGCGTGGGAGCGCGGGCAGCAGGCTCCGAGTCGACGACATCGATCTCGTCGACGTGGCGTCGTATCGACTCGTCCACATCACGGGAATCACCCCGTCGCTGTCGCCCACCGCCCGTCAGGCCGTGGACCTCTTGCTGGAAAGGGCGAACGCGGCCGATGTTCCGGTCTCCTTCGATGTGAACCACCGTTCCGCGCTCTGGGCCGGCGGAGACCCCGGCGAGCTGTACCGGTCCATCGCCGCCCGCTCCAGCATCGTCTTCGCCGGCGACGACGAAGCACGCCTTCTCGTCGACAGCGAGGCGGAGATCGCGGCCCTCACCGCGGCGATCGCCGCTCTCGGGCCGGCGGAGGTGGTGATCAAGCTCGGTGCGGCGGGCGCCGCGGCGTCCGTCGATGGCGTCGACTATTCGGCTCGTGCCGTGCCGATCGAACCCGTGGACACCGTCGGGGCCGGTGACGCCTTCGTCGCGGGCTACCTCGCCGAGTGGTTGGACGGCTCGGCCCCGGAGGCTCGCCTCGCCACCGCGGTGCGGACCGGTGCGTTCGCCTGCCTCAACCCGGGTGATTGGGAGGGCTACGCCCGTCGCGAGGAGCTGACCCTCCTCACAGCGACGGACCCCGTCTCGCGCTGATTTCGTGGCGCGATTGATCCGATCAAACGGCTTACGAGCATCCAGCGACGCTGCCATCGATAACCGCATGTCAAGCGTTTCATTGATCGGATCTTTCGAGGTGCATATCGCCCCGTCGCGAGGGGGGTTCCACTGGCCCCTCGTTCAGCCGGGGCCGCGGGTGTTGGCTGAGAGCACCCATCCGCTCCGCTCGGACCCGCACGTGGTGACCACCGCCCGGCCGATCGGAGCGCCATCGAAAGGACCAGCCATGTCCACCTGGATCATCACCGGCTCATCGAGCGGTCTCGGCCGAGCATTCGCCGAGCGCGCCCTCGCCGCGGGACACAACGTCGTCGTCACCGCCCGCGACGCGACGACGGTCGCCGACCTGGCCGACCGCTATCCCCGGACCGCTCTCGCCGTCGCGCTCGATGTCACCGACGCCGCGAGCGTCGCCGCCGCCGTCTCGGCGGGCGAGGAGCGCTTCGGCGGTATCGACGTGCTGCTGAACAACGCGGGTTACGGCTACCGAGCCGCCGTCGAGGAAGGCCAGGATGACGACGTCGCCCGCCTCTTCGACACCCACATCCACGGCGCCGTCCGCACGATCAAGGCGGTGCTGCCAGGGATGCGCGCTCGCCGCTCCGGCACCATCGTCAACTTCTCCTCCATCGGCGCCCGCACCACCGGGCCCGGTTCGGGCTACTACGGCGCAGCCAAGGCCGCGATCGAGCAGCTGACGATGGCCCTGCGCGCCGAGGTCGCACCACTCGGGATCACCGCGACCGTCGTCGAGCCCGGCGCGTTCCGCACCGATTTCAGCGGCCGTTCGCTGACCGAGTCCGCCACCGTCATCGACGACTACGCCGAGACCAGCGGCAAGCGCCGCATCGGGGCGGACACGAGCCACGGCACCCAGCCGGGCGACCCCGACAAGGCGGCGGCCGTTCTCGTCGCAGCCGTCGACGGCGGCCGACTGCCGTACCTGCTGCTGCTCGGATCCGACGCGGTCCCCATCGTTCGCAAGGCCCTCGACGCGCTCAACGCCGACATCGACGCCTGGGAGTCGACGAGCGTGACCACCGACATCGACTGATCGTGAGGCGGCTCGTCGCGCCCGAGGTGAGGCGCCTCGTCGCGCTAGCGGCGGGGCGGCGCGGTCGACTCGCGTACGACCACCGTGGTCGCGAGTTCGAGATGGTGCGACATGGCGCGCGAGCCGGCGTGGAGGCTGCGGATGGTGTCGATCGCGGCGCGCCCGATCGCGTGCATCGGCGTGTGCACGGTCGTCAGCTGCGGCGCCGTGGGGATCGATGAGTAGGTGTCGTCGTAGCCAATGACGCTGACGTCGATGGGGACCCGCATCCCCGCGAGCTGCAGCCCACGGATCGCGGCGAACGCGTCGCCGTCATTGGTGGCGAAGACGGCCGTCGGCGGGTCCGTCAGCGCGAGCAGGTCCGCGATCGCGGCCTCGGCCGACATCATCCCCTCCTGCGACACCAGTGCGGGATCGTCCGGGATGCCGGCCCCGAGCAGCGCCTCGCGATAGCCGCCGAAACGCGCCCGAAGACCGGCATTGCGCGGATCGCCGCCCACAAAGGCGATCCGCCGGTGCCCGAGCCCGATGAGATGCTCGGTCGCCTGGAATCCGCCCGCCCAGTGGTTCGAGCCGATGCTCGCGACGGTCGCTTCGAGCGGATCGGGAGGATCGACCGCCACCAATGCGAGGCCCGCGGCGGCGCAGGCGGCAACCACCTCGGGCGCGATGGCCGTGGTCACGGCCACGATGCCGAGATGGCCGCTGCTGGCCGCATCCGCCACCAGCGCCTCGTCGAGCCGGAGGTGGTCATCGGGGTCCACGCCCGGAGTGAGGACTCGGATCACGAGATCGACGCCACCGCGCTGAGCGGCCGCGACCATACCCTCGAGCACCCGCAGGGAGTACACGCTGACGAGGGTGTCGAAGACGACGCTCACGCTCGGCGTCCGCGTCGCCGTCCGCGTCGGCGCCGACCGCGTGGAAGGCACGTACCCGAGCGAACGAATGGCCTCCTCCACGCGGATGCGCGTGGCGTCGGCCGTACCGGGTCGGCCGTTGAGCACCTTGGACGCGGTCGCTTTCGACACGCCGGCCCTCGCCGCAACGGCGTCGAGCGTCGGCCCGGTTGCCGGAGTCCTCGCCACGGTGCGCCCTTCATCGGATCGTCGGGAGAATCCGACGCACGTCCGATCGTAGCGAAACTGTTTCAAGAAACTCGACTTGACGCGTGTGACCGTTCACAACTACTCTCAAAACACTCTGAAACATTATGAAACTGTTTCAACGATGATCCGCAACGATGCCGGTCGGCGCCGTGCCGCACCGCATATCATCACTTCGCGAAGGACGACGATGTCGAAGACAGGCCCGAACACCGACTACACGGTCGGCAACATCACCATCGGTTCGTATTCGCTCTCCCGGTTCAACTGGCGCCTCGCCATAGCGCTGTTCATCGGCGGCATCCTCTGGATCGGCCCGTACGTGGGCAGCATCGCCGTGCTGATGCCGGCCCTGGTCTCCGAGGTCGCCTACGCCGATCGAATCGGCCTCGTCGCGACGATGGGGCTGCTCGGAGCTTTCCTCTCGCTGCTGTCGAACATCGTGTTCGGCGCGCTCTCGGATCTGACACGATCCCGACTCGGCCGTCGAGCGCCGTGGATCCTCGTCGGTTCGGTCTGCACCGCGATCGGACTCTGGGGGCTCAGTACCGCATCCGACGCGCTCTCGCTCGTGCTCTGGTGGTGCTTCTACATGCTGATGCTGAACGCCATCATCGCGCCGATGGTCGCCGTGATCTCGGACCGCGTACCGGAGAAGTACCGCGGCACGGTGTCCTCCATCTACGGGGTCGCGATGACTCTCGGCGCGGCCGGCAGCCAGATCGTGGGCGCCGGTTTCGTCGCCGACCCCCGCGTCGGCATCGTCGTATTCGCGGTCGTCACGCTGATCTCGGGGGTGTTCTTCGTGGTGCTCGCTCCGGACGCGTCCAATCGTGCGGAGCAGCGCACCAGGCTCAGCCGCGCTGAGATCCTGCGCAACTTCTCCTTCCCGACATCGGGCGCTCGCGACTACTACCTGGCCCTGTTCGGCAAGTTCGCGCTCGTGGCCGGCACCTACTCGGTCGCGGCGTATCAGCTGTACATCCTTACCGACTACATCGCGCTCTCGCAGGCGGAGGCCGGCGGCATCATCGCGATCATGGCGACGATCCAACTGGTCACCGCGCTGGTCTTCGGCTTCGGCTCCGGCCCGATCTCCGACCGTTTCGGCCGCCGCAAGCCGTTCGTGATGGCGGCGGCCTTCCTCATCGGCATCGCAGTGCTGGTGCCGTTCTTCTTCCCCTCCGCTATCGGCATGATCGTCTACGCCGTGTTCGCGGGCGTCGGCAACGGCGTGTTCACCTCCGTCGACCAGGCGCTCAACATCGAGGTCCTCCCCGACAAGAAGAACGCCGCGAAGGACCTCGGCATCCTGAACATGGCCAATTCCGGAGGCCAGATGCTCGGCCCCGTGATCACCTCGTTGGTGATCACCGTGACCGGCGGGTACCAGTACATCTTCTTGATGGCCTTCCTGCTGCTGATCATCTGCGGCCTGTTGATCCGACCCATCCGCTCCGTGCGCTGAACGCGCGCCGCCGCCCCGCATCTCGACGACTATTCGCGAACGACCCCGATCGGACCCTGCTATGACCATCTCCTCCTTCACCGACGGCTGGACCGTCCGCGCGCCGCGAGGGCCGTTCGCCGCAGCGCAGCGGAGCACGGGAGCCGACACGCTCGCGGTCACTCTCCCCCACGATGCGTTGCGCGACGCGACACGATCGCCCGAGGCGCCGGGCGCGGGCAGCGCCGCCTACTACCCGGCCGGCGCGTACAGCTACCTCAAGGAGTTCGATGCGCCCGCCGAGTGGTCGGGGCGGGTCGTCCGACTCGAGATCCAGGGTGCGTTCCGGCACGCGATGGTGTTCCTGAACGAGGAGTTCGTCGGCAACCGGGCCGACGGATTCGCCCGCTTCTTCGTGGAGCTGACGCCGTTCCTCCGCTTCGGCGCGACGAACACGCTGCGCATCGAGGTCCGCTCCGGTCAAGACACCCGCTGGTACGCGGGCGCCGGGCTGCACCGCCCCGTACTGCTGCACGTCGATGCGGCCACCCACATCGAGCCGGACTGTGTCCGGATCAGCACCATCCGCGTCGAAGACGATCAGGCCGTCGTCGAGGTGGCGACGGGCATCGTCAACCGCGGACTCACCACCGAGCAGAGGACCCTGCGGACGAGCTTCGCCGACCACGACGGCACGGTCGTCGAGGGCGACAGCACCCCCGTGACGATCGCCCCCGGTCGCGCGGCGCTCGTGCGCCAGCGCCTGTACGTGCCGAGCCCCGCCCTGTGGAGCGTCGATAGCCCCGCGCTGTACACCGCCACGACGAGCATCGACGACGGAGCGGATCCCGTCGTCACGGTGCACGGCATCCGCACCGTGACTGTCGACCCGCGGAAGGGACTGCGGATCAACGGCGAGGCCGTGCTGCTGCGCGGCGCGTGCATCCACAGCGACAACGGCCTCCTCGGGGCCGCGTCGATCGCTCGCGCGGAGGAACGGCGCATCGAGCTGCTCAAGGCGGCCGGCTTCAACGCGATCCGCACCGCGCACAACCCCGCCTCACCGTCGATGCTCGACGCCTGCGACCGGCTCGGCATGCTGGTGATGGACGAGGCGTTCGACATGTGGACGCGCGGCAAGACGAACTACGACTACGCGCTCGACTTCGCCCAGTGGTGGGAGGCCGATCTCGAATCGATGGTCGCGAAGGACTACAACCACCCCAGCGTGATCATGTACTCCATCGGCAACGAGATCGTCGAGGTCGGCACGCCGCACGGCTCCGCCCAGGCCCGCGACCTCGCCGAGCACATCCGCTCCCTCGACCCGACCCGGCCGGTGACCAACGGCATCAACGCCGCCCTCGCGGTGCTCGACGAGCTCGATGAGATCCTCGCCGCCGAGCAGGGCCTCAACGAGATGATGGGCGAGGCCGGCGCGAACATGATGAGCGCGATCGGCTCCTCCGACGCCGTGACCCGCCGCACCGCCGAGTCGAGTTCGGTGCTCGATGTGCTCGGGCTGAACTACGCCGACGGCCGTTACGCCGCCGACGCGCAGCTGTTCCCGAACCGTGTGATCGTCGGTTCCGAGACGTTCCCCTCGCAGATCGGCGACCTCTGGCCGATGGTGCAGGCGAACCCGAACGTGATCGGCGACTTCACCTGGACCGGCTGGGACTACCTCGGCGAGGTCGGCATCGGCGCTACCGCCTACGCAGAGGACCCGACGTCGAACGGCTCCCTCGAACGCGAGTATCCGTACCTCACGGCGTGGTGCGGCGACCTCGACATCACGGGTTGGCGGCGTCCCGTCTCCTACTATCGCGAGATCGTGTTCGGCCTGCGCAGCGAACCGGCCATCGCCGTCGTGCGGCCCGAGCACCACGGCAAGACGATCACCATGCAGTCACCGTGGGCGTGGAGCGACTCCGTTGCGTCGTGGACCTGGCCCGGCTTCGAAGGCCAGCAGGTGAGCGTCGAGGTCGCAGCGGATGCGGATGAGGTCGCGCTGCTGCTCGACGGCGCCGAGATCGCTCGCGCCGCGGTCGGCACTCGGAAGCCGATGCTCGCCGAACTCGAGACCGTGTACCGCGCTGGCACCCTCACCGCCGTCGCCTACCGCGATGGCGCCGAGTCGGGCCGTTCCGTCCTGCGCACCGCGACCGGCGACGCGCGCCTGGTGGCGACCACCGACCGCGACACCCTCCGCGGCGACGACACCGACCTCGCGTTCATCGCGATCGAGCTGCGCGGCGACAACGACGAACTCGTCACTGGCGAGGATCGTGAGGTGAGCATCCGAGTCGAGGGCCCCGGCGTGCTCGCCGGCTTCGGTTCGGGAGCGCCGAAGACCGCCGAGCGGTTCGATGCCACGACCCGCACGACCTTCGACGGGCGCGCCCTCGCCATCGTGCGACCGACCGCGCCGGGCGTGATCACCCTCACTGCGACCAGCGGCACTCTCACGCAGGCGCGGGTGCAGCTGCGCGTCGACGCCGACTGACGACGAGCCACGCCGGAGCCCGGGTTGGCACGAATCGCCCCCACAACGGCCGCGGAACGGCGGTTCGCGACAACCCGGGCTACCTCGTCGCGTCGGCTGTGCGGCGACGGTCGCTCGGCAGGATGACCGCCAGCACCACCACGAGGGCGAGGGCGAGCATCACGCTCGAGCCGGTCAGGGCGACCTCGACCCGCGCCGCCACGGTCGCGACGGCGTCGCTCGTGCCGGGCACGGCCGAGGTGCCGATCGCGACGAGCGCCGCCAGCCCGAGCGAGCTGCCGAGCTGGTGCGCCGTGTTCAGCAGACCGGAGGCGGCGCCCGCATCCGAACCGGTGATCCCGCTGATGCCGTACCCGGTCAGCTCGCTCGATCTCGCCCCTCCTCGAGGATGTCGGGCCGACTCACACGTCGGGCCTCGCGATCGAGCAGGCTCAGTGCGACAACTGAAGTAGCCGTCGACGAGGACCCGGGACTCGCTCGGAAACCAAAGGCCCAGGTCTCAGCTGCGCTTATTCGGCGTACAGGGGCGTGACCCGAATGTCCGAGTCCTGTAACTCTCGACGCAGATCGACGAGAAGCCCGTCACCGTGAGCGATCCACGTCGCCTTCGCCCCTGGGGAATCGAAGCCGTTCTCCCAGTTGCAGTGACGCTCCCAGAATTCGTACCACCCCGTAATCCTGTCCTCGAGGAGCTGGCTTGCTCCGAGCTGGGTGGCGTAGGGAGTGCTGTTCGAAGCGCCCGCTTCCCATAGGCACCAGGGAGCTCCGATGTCGGGGAAGAAGCGCACGTGTCTCGTCACGAGAGACTCCTAACAGGTCGTCCCGCTCTGCGGGAAGCTTGTGATCAAGCGGTCGCTGCCGTCGGCCCAACCAGCGCGAGCGCGGAATTTATAGACCTCACTTCCAGTATTCTGCTCATAAAAGATCACCTCAGTGACGCCGCAGGTCGTTCCGGAGATCGAGTTCCCTCCCTTGAACGCCGGCCAGCTCACCGCCTGACCTGCGGCAAAAGCCATGAGGTCATCCCAGGATTCCATGCCGTCATTGGCTGGGTTCCACCGAGCGGCGCGCGCCTGATCGAACGGCGCTTGCCAGTCGGCTTCGTGCTTTGCGCGGATGTGCTTGTAGCCCCACCCACCGAAAGCGACGCCGTTACCGCACGTGAGGCGGATGTCTTGACCAACGCCGTCCCACCAGTGAACATACTCGGCAAAAATATCGTCCTGGTTGTTGAGGCTGAAGCAGCCGTACCACTGGTTCCAGTCGATCAATCGCGGCGTCGCTGGTCCGCCGGATGGTGTTTGTTCTGAGGGCAGGCCCGACGTTGCGCTTTCGATCGCCGACGGGTCGGCTGGCGCAAGCACGCCATCGATCCGCACGTAAAGACGAACGGCGGATTCTTCGCCGACCGTGTCCGCAGCCGTCGTTTGAGCTGCAACAGCCACCGGAGCTGCGAGCGCCGCTGCGCAGACCAATGCTGCGCACAACGAAGCAAAAATTCGCATTCATATCTCCCAAGATCGAACATGAGTTTCCTTCATTACACTAGCCTACGTTCGTCCGTGAATGGCGGAACGCGGATGAATCAGATCCACTTGCGCCGGCTCGGCGGATTATGGTGCGCAGGCCCTCGAGCGCCGCGTCAACCCACAAGCTTCGCAGGCCCGTTGATTGCCGAGCGGGATGATTGTCGACTGGAAGGCGTGGCCAGCGCGTGGTCAGAGAGCGCCTCGGCGGCCGGATCAGAGCAGGCTTCTAGGAGAAGCCATCCGTTCCCCGAAACTACGCACGTTCGAAGTGCAGCACCGATCGGAGCAACGCCTTCCTTGACCGGTTTTTTTACGTAGCGAGGAGCGAAGTCCCTCCGCCCACGATCGAACCGCGGAAGTGAGCAAGACGCCACGACTCGAGAACTGCAACCGCGCAATGCACGACGTGCCCGCGGCGGTCTGAGATCCGGCTCGAGCTGGCCGCAATGATCCGCCGGTACGTGCTGTGAGTATTCACAGAGTCTCGCTCAACCACCGCTCGGGCCCAGGCCTCGCTCGAGGACGCCCTCACTCCAGGATGTCGGGCTGGCTCAGACGCAGGGCCTCGCGATCGAGCCTCGTCTGCATGGTGCGCAACGTGGTGTCGTTGATCTCGCCCCGGTCGCGCAGCGAGATGATGACGTCGCGCTTCTTCTCGATCAGCGCGAGCCGGAGCGCGATCGTCTCCTGGTCCTGCGCACGCAGGGCCTCCCCCTCATCCGCGTCCGGCGAGGCCGCCAGCAGAGCCCGCTGCTCCTCGTAGAGTTCCGTGATGCGATCGCGGACCTCGTCCGACACTCCGATGCGTGCCGCCTCGGCGTCGACCTGCTGCAGCGCAGCGTCCGTCGCATCGCGCTCGGCGCGATCGATCTCATCGTCAAACGTGGAGTCGGAGGGGAAATCCGCCCATCGAATGGCCACGGGCAGCAGCAGGCCCTGAACGATGAGCGTGAGCAGAACGACGCCCGCTGTGACGAAGACGATCTCATCGCGCCCGGGGAAGGGCTCACCGGATGCGAGCGTGCCCGGCACCGCGAGGGCCACCGCCAGAGACACCGCGCCGCGGAAACCGGCTGTCGTCGAAACCACCCGGGCACGGTTCGACATCCGCCGGTTCTGCTGACTCGGGCGACGGTCCAGGAGCCGGATCGTATAGATCGAGACGGTCTGGAAGACGAAGCGCACGGCCAGGAGCACGAGCCACGCGAGCACGGTGAGCACGATCAGTGGACCGACCGAGCCCTCGGCCACCGCTTCGGTCGCCACGTGCAGCTCGATGCCGACCAGCACGAACAGCGCATTGTTCAGCAGAAAGGTCGCCAGCGACCAGAATGCGAAGGTCTGCTGGCGGGATTGGGGAGTGCTCGCGCGCGGACCGGTCTGGCTGAGGATGAGACCGCCGATCACCACCGCGATGACCCCGGAGGCACCGACGACCTCGGCCACCAGGAAGGCACCGAAGGGGACGAGGACCAGAAGTGCGTTGTAGACGATCGGATCGCGGAGCTCACGCAGGAGGCGCGTACCGACCCAGCCGAACGCCGCACCGATCAGCGCCCCGCCGAGGTAGGCGAGAGCGACCAACCCCGTGATCTGCCAGCCCGAGTACTCGAACTGGTCCACGCCGACGCCGATGGCGATGCTGAAGATGACCAGCGCCGTGCCGTCGTTCATCAGGCTCTCGGCGCGCAACAGCGTGAGATTGCGGTGCGGCAGCGCCCGCGCGATCGCCCCCACCGCCGTCGCGTCGGTCGGCGCGAGCGCGGCACCGAGGATGAGCGCTGCGCCCCAGGTCAGGCCGAGCGCCGTCGCGATCCCCGCGACTCCGAACGCCGTCGCGACCACGAGCAGCGTCGAGAGCAGCAGGATGCCGCGCAGATCGCGGCGGATCTCGCGGAGGGAGGTCGTCAAGCTCTCCCAGAAGAGCAGTGCGGGCAGGAACAGCACCAGCACCGCCTCCGAGGGCAGCTCCACCTCGCGCACCGGGGGCACGAATCCGACGAGGATGCCCAGCAGCAGCATCAGTAGCGGCGTCGGGATCCGCAGCCGCGGCGCGAGCACGGCACCGACGATCAGGACCACGCCGATCAGCACGATCGTCTCGAGGGCTTGCACGCCGTCTCCCTACGCTTCCGGATCGGCGGCGTAGAGCGCCGTCACCGCAACCGTGCCATCAGCGCCCTGGCATAACACTCGTGGGCACAACGCGTCGTGGTTCTTCCGGGCGGTGGGGTCGGGGTTCACCGGGGTTCCTGTTCTGTGAAAGCCGGCCGTACGGCGGCACGGTGATGGCGTAGCGCTCGGCCAGTTCGGTGCGCAGCCAGAGCTCGACCGCCGCAATGCCGGCGTCGAATGGAGCCCAAGCTCGCGCGAGCCGGAAGTGGTGGGCGAGAGTGTCCGGATCCGCCGACGCCCAGTAGTCCTGCGGAGCCCGGCTCAGCGGGGACAGCTGGGACCGAGCGGCACGGAGCTCCCGGTGGACGTTCTCAGTGGCCCACCGCTGTTGTTGCGGATCCGGGCCGGCCTCCTCGGCGAGGCGCTCGTGCATCCGAGCGATCGCGTCGCCGGCGAATGCGGCGGCGAGGACGGCCGCGGTCAGCGCTCGGGCCGGATCAGAATCCGGTGGGCTCACGGGGGGTGTATCCCGCCTCGAGCAGCTCGATCTCGTCAGCGGTGAGGTCGACCTCGAGGGCGGCGACAGCGTCGGCCAGGTGATGCTGCTTCGTCGCGCCGACGATGGGCGCCGAGACGACCGGATTGCGCAGCACCCAGGCGAGCGCAACCTGCGCCATCGAGATGCCGCGCCCGGCGGCGACCTGCTCGACCGCGTCGATGATCGACCGGTCGCCGTCGCCGAAGAACCGCTTGCCCGTCGCATCCGTGCTCGATCGCGCCGTCGCCTCGCCGAACGGACGCGCGAGGCGCCCCTTCGCGAGCGGACTCCACGGGATCGAGCCGACCCCCTGATCGGCGAGGAGCCCGAACATCTCACGCTCCTCCTCGCGCTGCAGCAGGCTGTACTGGTCCTGCATCGACACGAACGGGGTCCAACCGTTCGCCCGCGCGACCGCCTGCATCTTCGCGAACTGCCATGCCCACATCGACGAGGCCCCGAGGTAGCGGACTTTGCCCGCCTTCACGACGTCGTGCAGCGCCTCCATCGTCTCCTCGACCGGTGTCTCCGGGTCGAACCGATGGATCTGGTACAGGTCGACGTAGTCGGTGCCCAGGCGGGTGAGCGAGGCGTCGATCTGCTCCATCACAGCCTTGCGGGAGGTGCCGGAACCGCCCGGGCCGTCGTGCATCCGGAAATGCAGCTTGGTCGCGAGCACCACGTCCTCGCGCGTCGTGTAGCGCTGGATGGCGCGGCCGACGATCTCCTCGGACGAGCCGAACGCGTAGACGTTCGCCGTGTCCCAGAAGGTGATGCCGTTCTCCACCGCCTGGCGGAAGATCGGTTCGGCGCCGTCGTCGTCGAGCGACCACTCGCTGAAACCGCGCGACGTATCGCCGAAGCTCATGCAGCCCAGTGCGATCCGGCTGATCTTCAGCCCTGACGATCCGAGTCGGGTGTAGTGCATCGGGTGTCCTCTCCCGTGGATACGCGCCGGGTTCAGGTCGAGCCGGCTCGTGGTCCACGACGCTGACGCTACGTGACACGCGTCGGGCGAGGGAGGCACTGGTATTACCTGCACGGAGGTGCATCTCGCCGCAGCTCGACCGGCACGGCCTGTGCCGTGGTCGTCACGAACCGGCCGTTTCAGGCCGGCGGATGGGCGGTTCTCGACAACCCGGGCTCCGGAAAACGGGCTCAAGGCCGCTGCCGCGGGCTCGCGACTGAGGATCCCGCAGCGGCCACGGCCGCCATGCTCGATCACATCCGCGACGTCCGCGCCCGGTCGCTCCGACAAGTCGGCTGACGCTCCCAGCAGCCTGCGCGCGTCATCTCAGACCTTCGCCCGTGCGCGCAGGCCCTGGTCGAGGAAGCCGATCATCCAGGTGAAACTGTCGTCGACATCGGAGTCGATCTGGAAGGCGCCGGCGGAGTCGAGGGTGGCGAAGCCGTGCAGGATGCTGCGGAGCATCCGAAGAGCGTGGAGCTTTTCGGCCTCGCCGACCGGGTAGCCGTGCAGCACGGCCTCGAGGGACGCGAGGGTCCGCCCGAGAGCCGAGGCGAGGGGATCGTCGTCGCCGGTCGGGCGGGCTCCGGTGGTGGCGGCGTATCGGCCGGGGTGCTCCTTCACGTACCCGCGGAGGGTGTGGGCGGCGGCGGAGAGGGCATCCCGCCCGGCGACGCCCTGCATGGCATCTCGGAGCGCGTCACCGACCTCGGTCGCGCCGAGCACGGCGATGCGATGGGTGAGGGCGGCGAGGCCGTCGACGTGCTTGTAGAGCGACGGCGCCTTCACGCCGAGACGCTCGGCGACGAGGCTCATCGTGAGCCGGTCGAGCCCGATCTCGTCGGCGAGGCTCGCGCCGGCCTCGGTGACCGCCGCGGCGTCCAACCCGGCCCTAGGCATTTCCGGAGTCCGCGGTCGAGGCGAGGGTCCTGCCGAGGAACGGCAGGAGGAGTTCGACGAGGTCGTCGGGCGTCTCGGCGTGCGGGTAGTGGCCGGCGTTCTCGATGACGACGAGCTCGCCGAGACCGGCGGGCAGGTCGGCCAGGATGCGCTCACCCTCGGCCTTCGGGTCGGCCCAGTCGGGATCGGCGCCACCCTCGACGACGAGCACCGGGCACCGCACGTTCGCCAGCTGCGCGCCGGCATCCGCGGGGCTGGTCTTCGTCATGGCACGCAACACCTGCATCCGCTCCGGATGTCCGAGGTGGGACTCGATTCGCGCGCGTTCGTCGCTCCAGTCCGCCGGCTTCGCGGGAATCGCCAGGTCGAGGTACGACAGCCAGCCCTTCAGGCTGCCGGTCATCATGACCGAACCCAATCGGACGGTGCCCGCGCGGTGGCGCTTGTTGCGCAGCAGCCCGCCGAGATCAACCGACTGCGCACGGGTGAAGGGCGCCAGCTCGACCAGTCCCACGACCAGCTCGGGCGCCATGGCGGCCGCGATCGTCGCTGCACCGCCGCTGATCGACTGCCCCACGATCACCGCGGGTGCTCCGAGGTGACGGACCAGTGCGACGAGGTCGCCTGCGATGTCGGTGCGGCTGTAGCCGCTCCATCCGATGCTCGAATCGCCGCACCCGCGAAGATCGACGTTCGCGACCCGGTAACCGGCGGCGACGAGAGCGGGGACGACGAAGCGGTAGGAACGCCGACTGTCGCCCATGCCGTGGGCGAGGACGACCAGGGGCCCCTCCCCAGCGAGGTCGTACGCGATGGTGCCCTCGTCGAGGGTGAGGAACTGGGTCATGGCCTTCTCCTTTTGGCTAATGTTCATTGCTTAAAGCTACTTGCATTAGCCAAATGAGTCAAGGGTTCGTTACGCCCACGCTCGGAGAGCCTGCCGATTCGTGCGCTGATCGTCACCGCGCTCGGCGAGGAAGTCGGCGATCACCGCGTCCGGGGCGTTCAAGACGTCCTGCTCCACAACGATCCACCCGTCGTATCCGAGCGCATCGACGGAATCCATGACAGCGGCCAGGTCGATATCTCCACGGCCGAGTGCAACGAACGACGGGGAGGACCAGACTTCGCGCATCCCTCCACCCGCTGCGAGCACCCGAGTCAGTTCGGAGGCATCGACGTCTTTGAGATGGAGATGATTCACCCGAGAGCCCCACTTCTGGATCGCCTGCAGCGGGTCTCCCCCGGCGATGAGAAGATGCCCGGTGTCGAGAGTCAGGCCGATATCGACGGCGTCGAGAAAGCGGTCGATCTCCTCAGGAGACTCGATGTAGGTACCCGCATGGTGATGGAAGGTCGGCTCGAAGCCCGCGGCGCGGGTCAGGACGGTCGCCCGCTCGACGTTTCGGATAACACTCGACCACCTCCGATCATCTAACGGATCGACGTCAGCGCCGCGCCCGGGCCGCGCGCGCCGAATCTCGGATCCGTCGTCTGCCAAGGTCGGTAGCGGGAGACGTTTCGGGCCGCCCTCCGCGGCTTCCGCGAAGATTCGAAGAACCTCTCCCAGTTCGGGTAGCGATGCGGTGAAGGCCTCGTCGTCGGAGAAGGGCAGCTGGATCCAGCCGCCGGCTAGTTCCAGGCCCGTCCGCTCCAGCCGAGCACGAAGTTCGCGACCGCGGCCGAGAAAGCCGACGGGTCCCAGATCGACGCCACCGTATCCAGCCAGAGCAAGGGTCTCGACGAGATCGTCCGGGCCGACAGTCTGAGCGCCCTTCGGCGTCAACTCGAAAACACCGAAACTCACCGGGGCGCCGGCAACGGACGCCCTCATCGCTGTCTCAGCAGACGACTTCGGGATGGCCCTTTTTCGCGGAAGCGGGTCTGGATCATACGACGGTGTACAACTCTCGGTCAGGGATTTGGTCAGGTTTGTCAGAACAATAGCCCAAGGATGGTCCGGTGCGCTAGATCGGTCTAGCTTCTGGGGCACCGGACCCGGCCAACGCTAGATCGATCTACCAAAAGCGTGATGGATCTGCCACAATCTGTCAGGACAGGTGGATCATGTCGTCTCGACATTGATTTGACCGATTGTTATGACATTTGCTTGACCTGCGTCGCTGGCTCACGCACACTGTCGCCCGCTGGGTCCGTCGATCCTTCCTCGGAAGTCGTCGCGTGCTCAGATTTGCCCTTTCACCGGGGCTTTCACGATGAACAAAGGAGATTTTCGTGAAGAGATCATACGCTGTGGCGACGGGGATCGCGGCACTCGCCCTCATCCCCGCACTCGCTCTCACCGCCTGCTCCAGCTCGGGCGGTCGTCAAGACACCGGCTCCGATTCATCCGGATCCGGAGCCGTCGCCGACACACCGAAGATCACCATCGCCATGATCACCCATGCCCCGGCCGGTGACACCTTCTGGGACACCATCCGCAAGGGCGCCGAGGCCGCCGCGGCGAAGGACAACGTCGACTTCACCTACTCGGGAGACGAGGACGGCGGCCGTCAGGCGCAGCTCGTCCAGCAGGCGATCGACCAGAAGGTGGATGGCATCGCCGTCACCCTCGCGAAGCCCGATGCGCTCAGCGACGTCGTCAAGAAGGCCGTCGACGCCGGAATCCCCGTCACAGTGTTGAACGCTGGCGAGGCGCAGTACAAGGATCTCGGCACGATCGGCTACTACGGCCAGGAGGACGAGGCCGCCGGCGTCGCCGTCGGCGAGCGCCTCGCTGGTGAGGGGATCACGCATCCCATCTGCATCATCCAGGCGCAAGGTGCCGTCAACCTCGAATCCCGCTGCGCCGGTGTCAAGTCCAAGGTGCCCGGCACCGAGGTGCTCTACGTGACCGGTACGGACATGACCCAGGTCTCCTCCACGGTCACCGCGAAGATGCAGTCCACGCCGGACGCCGACGCCTACATCGGTCTCGGCGCCCCGATCACGCTCGCGGTCGTCGACGCGAAGAAGTCGACAGGCATCAGCGCCGAGATCGCCTCCTTCGACCTCAACTCGGACCTCACCGATGCCATCAAGGCCGGCGATGTCAGTTTCACTGTCGACCAGCAGCCCTACGTGCAGGGCTATCTCTCGGTCGACGCACTCTGGCTGCAGTCTGTCGGCGGTTTCACCATCGGTGGCGGGGGACCGGTCTACACCGGTCCGACCTTCGTCGACGCCGACAACGTCGACACCGTCGCGACCTACGCCGCGGACGGCCTGCGCTAACGAGCAGCACTCCGGGCGCCGGGGTGGGGAATCCTTTCCTTCCCGGGCGCCCGCCCTCAACTCTTCCTCCGTCGGCACCGTCGCCGACACGTCTCGAAGGATCCGTTCCTCATGACCACACTCACCCCCACCGCGGCGGGGCTCAAGGACGAGCGGATCGGGCGAAAATCGCCGATCTCCATCATCCTCGGCAGGCCCGAGATGGGCGCCGTCGTCGGTGCCATCGTCGTCTTCATCTTCTTCGCGGTCGTCGCGCCGACGTTCACGCAGGCCAATTCGATCGCGACCATCCTGTACGGCTCCTCGACCATCGGCATCATGGCCGTCGGCGTCTCCTTGCTGATGATCGGCGGCGAGTTCGACCTCTCGACCGGAGTCGCGGTGATCTCCTCCGCCCTCACCTCCGCGATGTTCTCCTGGTACTTCGCCACCAACGTATGGGTCGGCGTCGCGATGGGGCTGCTCTTCTCGCTGCTGGTCGGCTTCGTGAACGGCTGGCTGCTGATCAAGACGAAGCTTCCATCCTTCATCGTCACCCTGGCCACCTTCCTGATGCTCACCGGCATCAACCTCGGTGTCACGCGCTTGATCGGCGGCGGCGTCGCGTCGCCGTCCATCTCGGACCTCGACGGTTTCGACTCAGCGAAGGCCGTCTTCGCCTCCGACATCCCGATCTTCGGGGTGAACGTGAAGATCACCGTCTTCATCTGGATCGCCTTGGTGCTCGTGGCCACCTTCATCCTGATGCGCACCAAGATCGGCAACTGGATCTTCGCCGTCGGTGGCGACGAGAACGCCGCCTCCGCGGTCGGCGTGCCCGTCGCGAAGACCAAGATCGGTCTCTTCATGGGCGTGGGCTTCTGCGCCTGGATCGCGGGTATGCACAACTTGTTCGCCTTCAACGTGGTGCAGTCGGGTGAGGGTGTCGGCAACGAGTTCCTGTACATCATCGCCGCCGTCATCGGCGGCTGCCTCCTGACCGGTGGTTACGGATCCGCGATCGGCGGCGCGATCGGCGCGCTGATCTTCGGGATGGCCAACAAGGGCATCGTCTACGCGCAGTGGAACCCGGACTGGTTCAAGTTCTTCCTGGGCCTGATGCTGCTGTTGGCCACCATCGTCAACCTGATCGTGAAGAAGCGGGCGGAGCAGAAGTAATGGTCAAGTCAATGAAATACGACGACCTCAAGACCGGCGGGATCTCCACCGACTTCGCCGAGACCGGCATCATCGGCGGACCGCATCTGCTCTCGCTGAAGGGCGCGGGCAAGAGTTACGGCAACATCATCGCCCTGTCGGACGTCGACATGGACGTCGACGCCGGGCGTGTCACCTGTGTGCTCGGCGACAACGGGGCGGGCAAATCCACGCTGATCAAGATCATCGCCGGCCGACACCAGCACACGGACGGCGAGTTCGAGATCAACGGCGAATCCGTGCACCTCTCCTCACCCCGAGACGCCCTGGACCGCGGTATCGCCGCGGTGTATCAAGACCTCGCGGTCGTGCCGCTGATGCCGATCTGGCGCAACTTCTTCCTCGGTTCCGAACTCACCACCGGATGGGGTCCGCTGAAGAGCCTCGATGTGGCGCAGATGAAGGAGATCACGAAGAAGGAACTGCTCGAGATGGGGATCGACCTGCGCGATGTCGATCAGCCCATCGGTCAGCTCTCCGGTGGTGAGCGTCAGTG
The DNA here is from genome assembly GCA_013204985.1 of Microbacteriaceae bacterium VKM Ac-2855. Lineage (GTDB taxonomy): Bacteria > Actinomycetota > Actinomycetes > Actinomycetales > Microbacteriaceae > Rathayibacter. Next base: position 55,137 of record JABMLG010000007.1, on the reverse strand, counting down.
CGTGGCGATCGCCCGGGCCGTGTACTTCGGCGCGAAGGCGCTGATCCTGGACGAGCCGACCGCCGCCCTCGGCGTGAAGCAGTCGGGAGTCGTGCTGCGCTACATCCTGCGCGCCCGCGACCGCGGTCTGGGCGTGATCTTCATCACCCACAATCCGCATCACGCGTACCCGGTCGGCGACCGCTTCCTGCTGCTCAAGCGCGGCAGATCGATCGGCTACTACGACAAGAAGGACATCACCCTGAACGAGCTGACGGCTCAGATGGCGGGTGGTGCAGAGCTCGAGGAGCTCGCGCACGAACTCGAGCAGATCGGCGGAAACGCCGAACTCATCGGCGACATCCGCAAAGCCGAAGTTCCGGCCCCGAACGGGTAGATCCGCAGGCTCGCGCTCGAGTTGATTTCGACGCACCCTGGGTCGCAGCGCAGCCGCGACGACGCGGCTCAGTTCGCGCGCGCGTCGGCCCAGGGAGCGATCACCAGCGCTCCGCGTGAGCGTATTGACAACAATACTGACAATCTCGACAATTGGCCTAGATCGATCTAGTACCGGATCCGTCGACGCCGTCGTCCTCAGGAGAGAACATGCCCACCCTTGCCCCCATCCGCCTCGGTCTGATCGGTTCCGGTTGGATCGGCGCCTTCCACGCCGAGACCATCGCCCGCCGCATTCACGGCGTCGAACTCGCGGCCGTCGCCGATCCGGCGCCCGGCGCCGCTGAGCGCGTCGCCGCTCCGCTCGGTGTCGAGACCACCTACACCGACGCCGCAGAGCTGTTCGCCGACGACTCGATCGACGGCGTGGTCATCTCCTCCCCTGCGTTCACCCACACGAACCTCGTCGTCGCCGCGGCCGAGGCGGGCAAGGCCGTCTTCGTGGAGAAGCCGATGGCGCTCACCTTGGCGGACGCGGATCGCGCCATCGCCGCCGCGTCCGCCGCCGGAGTACCGCTCCAGGTCGGGTTCAACCGCCGCTTCGGCACCGACTTCGCCGCAGCGCACCGCGTCGTCACCGAGGGCGGCATCGGAACCGTGCAACTTCTCCGCTCGCTCACCCGCGACCCCGGGCTCGCGAACCCCGAGCGGGTGAAGCCGTGGACCATCTTCTACGAGACCCTCATCCACGACTTCGACACCCTGAACTGGTACAACACCGGCGCGAACCCGGTGAAGGTCTACGCCGCGGCGGACGCCCTCGTCGCACCGGACTTCAAGGACGCCGGCCTGCTCGACACCGCCGTCGTCACCATCAGCTACGACAACGGCGCCATCGCGATCGCCGAGGCCAACTTCTCCGCCGCCTACGGCTACGACGTGCGCGGCGAGGTCTTCGGCTCGGCCGGTATGGTCACCGCGGGCGACGTCGCCGCCAGCAGCATGCGCCACTACAACGCCGCCGGCATCCAGGCCGACACCACCCGTCTGAACATCGACCTATTCGCGCAGGCGTACACCGACGAGCTCGCCGCCTTCGCGGACGCGATCCGCACCGGTGTCGTCACCGGACCCCGTGGCGAGGACGCCCGCGCCGCCCTCGCGATCGCGCTCGCCTGCATCGAGTCGTGCGAGACAGGATCCGCCGTCGCCGTGAACGCGCCGGTCGCCCGATGAGCTTCATCCTCGCCGCGAGCGCGGAGATGCTCTTCACGGAGCTGCCGCTGATCGAGCGGGTCGAGCGGATCCACACGCTCGGCTTCCAGGTCGAGATCTGGGACTGGTCGACGAAGGACCTCCGCGCGCTCGCCGAGACCGGCGCGATCTTCTCTTCGATGACGGGCTACCTGCGCGGCGACTTGACCAGCGACGACGGTGCGGATGCGCTGCTCGCCACCGCCGAGGAGTCGCTGCAGGCAGCCACGATCATCGACTCGCCCCGGTTGAATCTGCACGGCACGGGGCTGGACCCGAACGGCCTGCCCGTCGTGCCGCGCAGCTCCGTGACGGGCTCGGACTGGATCCACGCGGCGCGCACGCTGGAGCGGATCGCCGCCCTCGGCGAGAAGTACGACCGCGTCTTCACCCTCGAGAATCTCAACACAGCGGTCGATCATCCGGGCACCCCGTTCGCGACGGCCGCCGACACGATGGCGCTCGTACGGGCCGTCGACAGCCCCCACCTGAAGCTGAACCTGGATCTGTACCACGCCCAGATCGGCGAGGGGAACCTGATCGGGCTCGTTACGGCCGCCGCAGCGTACGTGGGTGAGATCCAGGTCGCGGATGTTCCGGGTCGCCGCGAACCGGGCACCGGCGAGATCGCGTACCCTGTCATCGCCCAGGCGCTGTCCGCCCTCGGCTACCAGGGCGTCGTCGCCCTCGAGAGCTGGGCCTCGGGCGACTCCGAGGCAGCTCTCGCGGCGTTCCGCGCCGCCTTCAGCTGAGGCGCACTCGCGGCGCTGCCGTGTGCTCGTCCGCGACCGCGGACGGGCGCACCGGTCGTGCTTCGTCGTCTCGGGGCGTCGCTGTGGTGCTCCGGACCACGAGCGTCGGCGCCAGCACCGCCTCGCGGACCGGAAGGGACTCATCGGCGACTCGGTCGATGGCCAATTCGACGGCGCGGCGAGCCAGGCCGGCAGCGTCTTGAGCGATCGTGGTCAAGGCGACGACGGAGATGCCCGCCATGCGGCTGTCGTCGTAGCCGATGAGCGAGACGTCCTCAGGGATCCGCACGCCCGCCCGGATGAAGGTGTCGAGGACGCCGATCGCGCAGCGATCGTTGAACGCGAAGATCGCCGTAGGAAGTTCGGCTCGCTCCAAGAGGATGCTCGAGGCGCGGACGCCGGCCTCCTCGTCGTTGCCGGCGTCGATGATCTGCACCCCGACCCCGGCGTCGCTGGCGGCATCGTGCACTCCCAGCAGCCGCGCATCCGCTCCGGCTACACCGGGCGCGTTGAGATAGCAGAGTGAGCGGTGCCCGAGTCCGAAAAGGTGGCTCGCTGCGAGGCGACCTCCCTCGCGGTCATCGGTGTGCACGGAGTCGATCCCGTCAGCCGGTCGCGTGACGACGACCGTCGGAACCGCCCCGGAGACGACGTCGAGACCGGATGTCGTCATCGAGCTGCCGAGCAGGACGATCGCTTCCGGACGCTCGGCGAGCAGCGATTCGGCAGACACCGTCTCGGGTCGATCCTCCGTCGACGCGGACAGGGTCAGCGCGTAGCCCAGCTCCGCGGCAGTGCGGTACAGCGCTGCGACCAGTTCCGCATGAAAAGTGTCGTGTACCGCGAACGAGACGCCCAAGGTACGACTGCGGGACTGGCGCAACAACTGCGCGCGGCGATCGGGGCGGTATCCGAGCTCGTCGGCGACGCCACGCACCCTGGCCCGAGTCGCCGCGCTCGCTCCGGGCACATCGCGGAAGACGATCGACACTAACGCCCGCGATACGCCGGCGGCCTCGGCGACGTCCTGAATCGTCGGACGCCGCGCCGAGCCGCCACGTGCCGTTGCGTCGTCCGAACTCATCCTGCAATCATGCTGCAGTTCGCCCGCGGCCGGCACCGACGACGACGGTGCGCCGGCCCTGAGCGACGTGAATGAGACCCTCGTCGGCGAGGCTCTGATACGCGCGGGCCACGGACTCTTTCGAGCATTGCAACCGCGTCGCAAGGCGCGCGATGGAGTCCAGCTGCGCCCCGCCTCTCGTACTTTCGTCGGCGATCCACACGCGCAGCAGATCCGCGATCTGCGTGTGCAGCGGCGTAGCCCGCGCCTTCCCGAATTCGAAGAACGCGGCGTTCGGGATCGCACTCGCGCACGTTGTCACGGCGGTCTGCTACTTCTTCACGGGGACCGTGCGGCCCCACGCATCCGAAAGCCGACCACCGAACAGTGCACCGAGCGCCGCGCCGAACAACAGCGAACTCGTCACCACACCCTCGGTGAACGGCGTGAGTCCGAGTTCCACCGACATCGGCGAAAGCGCACCGTTGATGACGCCCGTGCCGTACCCGAGGAGCAGACCGCCCAGGGTGGCGACCAGCGCCACCATCGCCAGCCTGCGCCTGTGAGGTCCTGTTGTGAGCGGCAACGCCACTCCGATTCGCGCCGCGGACGTTGACATCGGACTCCTTCGTCGAGATGGCGTCGATCCGCGCCCTTTCGCGCCACTAGATCGATCTACCTATTGTCGTTCCGGCTCCAGGCCATGTCAAGACAAAGTCCCGTACGGCTCGGTCTGCGTCCACGACCCGCACGACGCGTTCAGGCGGTCGGGCTGGCGGATTCGAAGGGTTCGAAGGCGTCCGCCCCATCGCCGCCGAGCCAGTCGTACTCGATCACTTCCGAGCCGCTTCGCCACTGCGATGGCGTCGGCGAGTCGAGCCAGTTCAGAGGCTGGATCCCGCCCGTCGCCCCACCATCGAGAGCGAGACGCAGTGCCGCGGAGAGGTCAGCATCGACGGCGGAGGTGCGGGTGCTGGGGTCGACCGACACGAACAGGGCGGTGCCGCTGCGGGCGACGAGGTCGAGGAATTGACGGTTGAGCCTCCAATCGGTCATCGGCGTGCTCGCGATGCAGTCGGGGTCTGCCGTGAAGAAGGTCTGGTGCTGGGCCAATCGGAAGGCGAGTGTGTTCACTCCGACTCGCCGCGTCCGGTTCCAGTCGAGGCCGGACGTATCGTCCCCGATGCGCTGCGCGTGTACGAGGCCTGCGGCGAGGTGGCCCACAACGTTGCACCCGAGCACGAGCGAGTCCCCCGCTGCGGCGAGCGCCGCTTCGTAGAAGCCGACCAGGGCCTCCGCCGTGGTTCGACTCGGGTCGGACAGGGCGGGCCCGATACCAGGGGCCGGCGCGAAGTCCGGACCCCACTGCCCGAGGAAGTCGTAGGTGGAGAAGTCGTGTTTGATGAGCTCGTATCCCCAACCGTTCAGGCGAGCGAAATCCGTGGCGATCACGTCGAGCACATCCGGCGACGTCGGGTCCAGAGCGATCGCGCCGTCTCTGGAGGCTCGAGCGCCGTCGATTCCGGCGTCGCGGGTCAGCAGCGGCCGGAACCAGATGCCGGGCCGCACGCCGTGAGCGCGGATCGCGGCGGCAGCCTCGGCCATGTCCGGGAACTCCGCCGGCCGTCCGTGGTCCCACGGGCCCGGGGATGCGGCCAGACCGTCCGCGGTGCCGGACGCGCTCCAGCCGTCGTCGATGACCGCGTACGGGCGGACGGGGTGCCCATCGACGAGATCGGCGACCATCCGTGCGTCGCGGACGACCGCGTCGAGGCCGAAGTCGCGACCGTAGGCGTAGTACCAATTGTTCGCTCCGACCAGGGGGCCGGACGTGTCGAGCGGATCGCGGCAGAGCAGCTGCATCAACTCGTGTTGAGCGGCGAACGGACCGGCCGCCGATCGGGTGCGACGGATCGTCGCGGCATGGATGGCTCGACTTCCGGGTCGAACGGCTGCTCCCCCGCTTCGTACGTCGAGCGTCACGGTCACGCCGCGTTCATCGACCTGCCAGAAGGCGAAGGATCCGCCGCGGACCTCGACGCCGAAGCCGTTCGTGACGCCGGTTTCCGGATCGAAGACCATCGCCGTCCACGGCAGCACCCGCTCCGGACGGATGGCGCGCCATTCCAGTTCGCCGTAGGAGCGCTCCCAGGCGTCGCCGAGGATGCGGGAGTGCAACGGCGTCGCGCGATTCCATCGCATCGAAACGCGGGAGAGACCGACGGATGACAGCAGGTCGACGCGGAGCCCGTCCCCCTCCGGCGTGAAGAGCGCCTCGGAGGCGGAACGATGCACGACGACGAAAGGATCGTCCGGTTCGTGCTGCACGCGAACGACGTCGGGGGTGGGAACGGACAGCTCTGTCACGGGATCTCCTTGTGCAGGGCGCTCGAGGCGCGGGACGAACCGATCCCGGAAATGTAACGACATCACGGCAAGGGTTGTTTCCTCGAATCTACTCGTGTAGCTTCCGAATAGCTACACGAGTAGCCACGCTGTCTCCCACCGTCCGGTGCGGTGCTAGCAAGATGACGAAGGAGTCACTCGTGCCCCGTTTCGCCCACCACGCCCTCCGCGGCGATCGGCCGAGCCCATGACCGCGGTCCGCCCGGCCGCCTCGCCAGGACGCCGGCTCGCCAAGCGCCGGGAGTTCCTGGTGGCCATCGCGTTCGTGCTGCCCGCGGCCATCGGCTTCGGCACGTTCTACGTCGCACCGACCGTGCGCGGCATCTATCTCAGCTTCACCGACTACAACCTGATGAGCGCACCGTCGTTCATCGGGCTGGACAACTACACCCGGCTGTTGAGCGATCCGTTGTTCTGGAACTCGGTCGGCGTCACGCTGCAGTACGTCTCGATCAACATCGTGGTGCAGACCGTCGTCGCCGTCGGACTGGCGGTTCTGATGCACCGGCTGACCCAATCCGTCGTGATCCGCGGAACGATCATGCTGCCGTTCCTGATCTCGAACGTCATCGCGGCGATGATCTGGTTCCTTCTCCTGGACTACCAGCTCGGCCTGATCAACAGCGTGATCGAGGGGCTCGGCCTCACCCGCATCCCGTTCTTCGCCGACTCGAACTGGGCGATCCCCACCATCGCACTGGTGAACGTCTGGCGGCACATGGGCTACACCGCCCTGCTCGTCTTCGCCGGGCTGCAGATGATCCCGAGCTACGTCTACGAGGCCGCCTCGATCGACGGCTCCAGCGAGTGGCGCTCGTTCTGGAAGATCACACTGCCCCTACTGCGCCCCGTCCTCGCGCTCGTGCTGGTCGTGACGGTGACCGGCTCCTTCCAGGTCTTCGACACCGTGGCGGTGACCACCCGGGGCGGCCCGGTCAACGCCACACGCGTGTTGCAGTACTACATCTACCAAGTCGGCTTCGGCGAGAACGACTTCGGCTACGCCAGCGCGATCTCCGTGATCCTGCTGATCATCCTCGCCGGCGTCGCCCTCATCCAGCTCCGGCTGATGCGCGCCGACCAATCGGACCTCGCGTAAGGACGCCTGATGACCTCCACCTTGATCGCCGACGTCAGCGTCGACGCCGCATCCGCTCCCCCGCACCACCCGGTTCGCCGCCGGCCCTCGCTCGGCCGCATCCTGGCCTGGACCGCGATGATCATCGCGCTCTTCGTCACCCTCTTCCCGTTCTTCTGGATGATCCGCACCGCCTTCTCCACCGAGAACGCGCTTGCCAGCAACCCCACCTCGTTGCTCCCGGTCGAATTCACCTGGGGTGCCTTCGCCCGCGTGCTGGGCTTCGCCACGCAGGAGCAGGCGATCGCCGAAGGCGGCTCCGGCGCCTCCGTCGACTTCTGGCTGTACCTGCGCAACTCCGTCGTGTACGCCAGCATCGTCACCGCCGGTCAACTGCTGTTCTGCTCACTCGCCGCCTACGCCTTCGCTCGGCTGCGCTGGCCCGGCCGCGATACCGTGTTCTTCCTCTTCCTGACGGCCTTGATGGTGCCGCCGATCTTCACCGCGCTGCCGAACTTCGTACTGATGCGCGACCTCGGCCTGCTCAACAGCCTTGTCGGGCTCTCGTTGCCGAGTTTGCTGATGACACCGTTCGCGGTGTTCTTCCTCCGGCAGTTCTTCCTCGGTATCAGCCGCGAGCTCGAAGAGGCGGCGGAGTTGGACGGAGCGGGCAAGCTCCGGATCTTCTTCCGCCTGATCGTTCCGATGAGTGTCGCACCGCTGGCGACGCTGGGCATCCTCACCTACATCAACACCTGGAACGACTATTTCTGGCCGCTGCTCGCCGGCAACACCGAGGCGTCCCGCGTGCTCACTGTCGCTCTCGGCGTCTTCCGCTCGCAGACCCCCAACGGCAGCCCCGACTGGGCCGGCCTGATGGCCGCCACCCTGGTCGCTGCCGTACCCGTGCTGCTGCTCTTTCTCGCCTTCGGCCGCCGCATCGTCGACTCGATCGGCTACTCCGGCGGTAAGTGAACGCCGCACCTCTCCTCCCTCTCCGCATCCCCGTTCTCCTCACACCCCGTTCTTCTCCTCCCCACTCCCTTGCAATGAAGCAGATAAGGAAACCACCCATGTCACGAAACCTCCGCAGAACCGCGCTCGCCCTCGCCGGCGTGACCGCGCTCGGCCTTTCCCTCACCGCCTGCGTGGGCGGCGGCGGGACCAGCGCCGGCGGCGGCGACGGCTCGGCCATCGACACCAGCGCCGCGACGGGCACCGTCGAGTACTGGCTCTGGGACAACAACCAGAAGGCCGCCTACCAGAGCTGCGCGGATGCGTTCCACACCGCCAACCCCGACGTCACCGTGAACATCTCGCAGTACTCGTGGGACGACTACTGGACCAAGCTGACGAACGGATTCGTCTCGGGCACCGCGCCGGACGTCTTCACCGACCACCTCTCGAAGTTCGCCGATTTCGTCAACAACGACCAGCTGGTCCCCCTCGACGACGTCGTCACGAAGGACGGCATCGACATCTCGCAGTACCAGGACGGACTCGCCGACCTCTGGGTCGGCGAGGACGGCAACCGCTACGGCCTGCCGAAGGACTGGGACACGGTCGCCGTCTTCTACAACAAGGCACTCATCGCCGACGGCGGCTACACGCCGGAACAGATCGCGGCACTGCAGTGGGATCCCTCGAGCGACAGCAGCTACGAGCAGGCCATCGCGCACCTCACCGTCGATGTGAACGGTGTTCGCGGTGACGAGCCCGGTTTCGACAAGACGCGCGTCGCCGTCTACGGGCTCGGGCTCGACAGCGGCTCCGGCGGTGGCAACGGCCAGACCCAGTGGAGCATGTACGCCGGTACCACCGGATGGCAGTACACCGACAAGAACCCGTGGGGCACGAAGTACAACTACGACGACCCGAAGTTCCAGGACACCATCGGCTGGATGGCTGACATGATCGACAAGGGCTACATGCCCTCCGTCGCCGCGGTCACGGGGAGCGACTCGACGCAGACCTTCGGCGCCGGTAAGTACGCGATGATCACCAACGGCTCGTGGAACATCAACTCCTTCACCGGCCTCACCGGCATCGATGTCGGCATCGCGCCCACCCCGACCGGCCCCGACGGCGCCCGCTCGACGATGTTCAACGGACTCGCCGACTCGATCTGGTCGGGTTCTGAGAACAAGGACGCGGCAGCGGCTTGGGTCGAGTACCTCGCCTCCGCCGACTGCCAGGACACCATCGGCACCGCGGGAGTCGTCTTCCCGGCGATCCCCAGCGGCACGACCAATGCGCAGACCGCCTTCGCCGACCGCGGCATCGATGTGACACCGTTCACCGAGCAGGTCGATGACAAGACGACCTTCCTGTTCCCGATCTCCGACAACGCGGCGAAGATCAACGGCATCATGACGCCGGCCGTCGACGCCGTACTCGAAGGCCAAGCCGACGTCTCCTCGCTCACGGACGCGAATGATCAGGTGAACGCGCTGTTTGAATAGCAGGGAACGAGGAGGAGCTCGGACCGCCCGGGCTCCTTCTCCTCACCCCTGAGGAGGCCCACCGTGCCCGACGTCGCACACCACCGCAAAGCACCGACGCGAAACGACGTCGCCGAGCTCGCTCAGGTGAGCACAGCGGTGGTCAGCTACGTGCTGACCGGAGCGAAGCGGGTCACGCCGGACAAGGAGCGCCGGGTCCGCGAAGCCATAGCGGAACTCGGCTACCGCCCCAACAGCAGCGCCCGCGCCCTGCGAACCGGCCGGTCACACGTGCTGGCCCTCCTCATCCCCGACAGCGCCAACCCGTACTTCGCCGAATACGCGCTGCAGATCGAGATCGTCGCCTCCGAGCGCGGCTACGCGCTGCTCATCGCCAACACTCACGACGACCACGAAAGGGAGGCGCGCCTGATGAACGAGATGCACTCCCGCGGCGTCGACGGGCTCATCCTCGCCAGCGTCTTCCACGACAGCTGGCCGACACCGTCGGCGACCGAGGTGCCGATCCCGACGGTGCTGATCGACTCCTTCCACATGGTCGAGACGGTGCCGACCATCGGCGTCGATGCGGTGGCAAGCGCGCACACCGTCGTGCGCCACCTCATCGAGGTGCACGGGTGTCGCTCGATCGCCCTCGTCCTCGGCCCCAGCGCGGATCCGACGGGTGCGCCGGATCTCCGCGCCGTCGGCTGGGAGCAGGCCCTCAGCGCGGCCGGGCTGCCGCATGATGACGCGCTCATCACCAGCTGGAGCCGAGAGGGCGGCATCGCCGCCGCCCAGCAGCTGTTCGCCCGACCCGACCGGCCGGACGCGGTGTTCGCGGGCTCGGACCTGATCGGGATCGGGCTCTTGCGGGGGGCCGCCGACCTCGGCCTGCGGGTGCCGGAGGATCTCGCGATCATCTCCTACGACGGCACCTCGGAATCGGCGTTCAGCATTCCCCGGCTGACCACCTTGCAACAACCCGTCGCGCTGATGGCCCGCGCGGCGATCGACACGGTACTCACTCCCACCGCGACCACCGCCGCATCGGCGCACAGGGCGAAGCATGTCGCGTTCCGCGGCGAACTGATCCTGCGCGAATCGTGCGGCTGCGGCTCACCTCGCGCTCGCGGGACGACCGCCCCTCCGAAAGGAACTTCCCAATGACCACTCCCGCCACGACCGGTGTCGTCCTCCGCAGTGCCGGTGTCGCCCTCGTCCTCGACCTGAGCGACAGGCTCCTCCCGGCCGTTCTGCACTGGGGAGTCGATCCCGGCTCGTTGAGTCTCGCCGCGTTCGAGTCGCTCGCGCTCACCGGCATCGCGCCGATCGGACCGAACGACATCGATCAGCCCATCCGCGTTTCGGTACTCCCTGAGGAGTGGACCGGCTGGAGCGGGCACCCCGGGCTCAACGGCTCCCGCGCCGGCGCCGACTGGTCGCCTCGATTCCGCGTCCGCTCCGTTCACCTCGACGGTGCCGAGCTGGAGCTGGACTCCGCCGCCGTTCACAGCGCATCCGCTGGATCCCTCGTCGTTCGCGCCGAGGACCAGGTCGCCGCCCTCGCCCTCGAGATCACGATCGAGATGGACCCCTCCGGAGTGATCCGGATGCGCGCGGAACTGACGAATCTCGGCACCGACGGCTATCAGCTCGACGAACTGCTGCTGTGCCTGCCGGTCACCCCGGCGGCCAGCGAGATCCTCGATTTCGCCGGCCGCTGGGGGAAGGAACGCACGCCGCAGCGCCGAGCCGTCACGATCGGCAGCCACCGCCGCGAGGGGCGTCATGGCCGCACCGGAGCGGATGCCGCGACCCTGCTCTCGGTCGGCCGACCCGGCTTCGGCTTCGCCTCGGGCGAGGTCTGGAGCGTGCACACCGGCTGGTCGGGCAATCACGTGCATCAGGTCGAACGCGTCTCAACGGGTGTGCAGTTGCTCGGCGGTGGCGAGCTGCTGCTGCCCGGCGAGGTGCGTCTCGAGTCCGGCGCGAGTTATCGCAGCCCCTGGCTGTACGGATCGTACGCCGACGGACTCGATGCAGTCGCCCGCCGCTTCCACCGCATGCTGCGGGCCCGTCCGCAGCATCCGGTCACGCCGCGACCCGTCACCCTCAATGTCTGGGAGGCGGTCTACTTCGACCACGACCTCGACGTGCTGCTGGACCTCGCCGAGCAGGCCGCGGCGCTCGGCGTCGAGCGCTACGTTCTGGATGACGGCTGGTTCGGAGCGCGCCGCGATGACCACGCGGGCCTGGGCGACTGGACGGTCTCAGCCGATGTCTGGCCCGACGGCCTGCATCCGCTGATCGACCGGGTGCGGGCCCTCGGTATGCAGTTCGGGCTCTGGTTCGAGCCCGAAATGGTGAACCTCGACTCCGACCTCGCCCGCGCCCACCCGGAGTGGATCATGGCGACGGGTGGCCGAATGCCGGTCGCGTCCCGCAATCAACAGGTGCTCAACCTCGGGATCCCCGCCTGCTTCGACTACGTGCGCGATGCGATCGTCGCGATCCTTGACGAGTACGACATCGCGTACATCAAGTGGGACCACAATCGCGATCTCGTCGATGCCGGCACGGCTCCGAGCGGACGCGCCGGCGTGCACGAGCAGACACTCGCCTTCTATCGACTCGTCGACGCGATCAGATCGCGCTTCCCGGCGCTCGAGATCGAGTCGTGCTCGTCGGGCGGGGCGCGCGTCGACCTCGGCGTTCTGGAACGCACCGATCGGATCTGGGTCTCCGACAACATCGACCCGCTCGACCGTCAGCAGATGAACCGGTGGACCACGCAGCTGGTGCCACCAGAACTGATGGGCTCGCACATCGCCTCCGGCGTCTCGCACACGACCGGACGCTCGCACGAGCTCTCCTTCCGCGCCATCACCGCTTTGTTCGGTCACCTCGGCATCGAGTGGGACCTGCGCACCGCGACGGAGCAGGAACGCGCCGAGCTGGCCTCGTGGATCGGTTTCTACAAGGAGAACCGTGCTCTGCTGCACGGCGGCGACCTGGTACGGCTCGATCACCCGGACGAAACCACCGCCCTGAACGGCGTGGTCGCTCCGGACCGCTCCGCCGCGATCTACTCCTACGTGTCGCTCGAGCGCGCCGCGGTCGTGTCGCCCGGCCGCATCCGGCTGCCCGGCCTCGACCCGAACGCGCTGTACCGGGTGGCCCCCGTGGTGTGGGGCCCGATTCCCCGGCGGATCACCCCGGCGCAGTGGTGGGGCTACGATCCCGAACCATCGGCGGCGGCGCACGGGGATCCCACGTGGAATCTACGCGGTGACTCGGCAGGGGTGGACGTCTCCGGGGCACTGCTGGCGAGCGCCGGCCTGATGGCGCCGCTGCTGTATCCCGAGACCGGTGTCGTCTACACCGCGACCCGCCTCTGACCCGTACGAACGGCGTCGGCCGCGGGCTGTCGGCGCCGGTCTGCCGTCAGTCTCCTTCTCGTGGAGCAACCGCGGTTTCCCTTCGAGCCCGGCCCGGCCCGGCGCCGGGCCGAGTTGGGACTCGGGGGCGGCAGCGAGTTTCTGGGAAGTTCGAAAATAACAGCCCGGTAACTATTGCGTCGTTACCTTCTCGTTATATAGTTCAAGAGCGTTAGTTGTTTGCTGTGGCAGCGAAGCGCGGAATGTGATTGCAGGACACTCTTGGTGCAAGGGAATGAAGGCCGGCCGCTCGCCTCAGCGGCCGGCCTTCTGTCGGTCTGACCGGGGTTTTCCTACCGCCGTTCGTTGCGGCTCACACAGCGGACGTCGAGGACGATCGCGCTTGCCCTTTCAGTGCCTTTTCGGCATCGGGTCCGCACGGCACCGCCCGAGCCTTTGCGGTTGCAGACCATCGTCCGGATCTGTGCCACTGGGTCACGCTGGGCAGCCGGAGCGGCCGTCGATGCAGACCGAGCGCGACTGCGCGTGACAACCCCTCCGAACTCGGCGCCTGCGCCACATCGGCACCCCGCGAGGACGAAGGAGTTACCGCCGCCCGCGCTGAAGGCGAGATCGCCTACGACAGCGCCGAGCGCCGCGAGCACACCGCATCAGCTACGCGCAGCCAAGGCGTCCCGGAAAAGCTGGTTGCGGACCGGATGACTGTGGATGCATCTTTCGCGACCGCCGTTCACGAAGCAGCTACCTCTGGTCGCACCCGTGTGTCGCGCACCCGCGGGGGACGCGGTCAAACGCGCGAGCAGAAGCGGAGCAAGCCGGGGCGGTAGGCGCTAAGTCGAGGAGTCGTCAATAGTCCCACAGGCTGTGGGACTATTCGGGGATCGCTCCGCTGATGTCGATGGCTGCGATGATGCGCCGGTCATCGGGTAGCGCAAGGCGCTCCGCGGCTGGTAGCGAGTCGTAGGTGTAGGTCGCGACGGCGATGGGTGAGGCGGCCTGGCTGAGGGCGTAGCGGACGATGTGATCGTCCCTGTCGCCGCAGATGAGGATGCCGACGGTGGGTGCGTGGCTCGGGCGGCGGAGGCGTTCGTCGACGAGGGCGATGTAGAACCCGAGTTGCCCGGTGAAGGCCGGCTCGAACTCGCCCTTCTTCAGCTCGATGACGACGTAGCGCAGCTGCTCGGTGTGGAAGAAGAGCAGGTCGAGGAAGAAGTCTCGACCGCTGACGTCGAAGTGCACCTGGCGGCCGGCGAAGGTGAACCCGGCACCGAGCTCCTGCAGCGTCTGGGCGATGCGGTCGAGGAGGGCGTTCTCCATGTCGCGTTCGGCTGCGTCTTCGGTGAGGTTGAGGAAGTCGAACACGTACGGGTCTTTCGCGATCTCGTGCGCGAGGGCGGAGTCGGCGGGCGCGAGCCGGTCGACGTAGTTCGACGGGGCTCGGCCGGCGCGTTCGAGGGTCTGGTTCTTTACGTGGTTGAGCAGCAACGACCGGGTCCACGCGTTATCGGCTGCGGCTGCGGCGTACGCCGCGCGCACGTCTGGGTCCGAGAGCTTGTCGAGCAGGAGGCGGACGTGGCCCCACGGCAAATGTCCCACAGCCTGTGGGACATTTTCGCGATCGGGCCAAGCGGCAGCGAACGCTCGCATGTAGAACAGGTTGCTCCGGGAGAGTCCGGTCATCGTAGGGAACGCGAGGCGGAGGTCTTCTGCGAGCCGATCGAGAACCTTCGCGCCCCACGGTTCCCTCGCCTGCTGGTCCAGGATCGCGTGGCCGAGGTCCCAATACAGGCTGATCAGTTGCGCATTTACAGTGCGCTGGGCGCGGAGCTGCGCATCCTGGACTCGCGAAGTCAACGAGCGTAGGAACGGCTCGTACCCTGTCGGGAGATCGACGTCGCGTCCGGTCATCCCACCATTCTCCTTGATCGAGGTGCTCAGCCCGCGGAGGTGGGTCACCAACGGGGCGGGCCGGCTCAACGTGAGCCGGCCCCAGGACCTCGTTGATGAGCTATCCGCCCAGACGTGCGATTGCGTTCTGGAGGTGGTTCTCCACGGCGGCGAGAACTCGAAGTCGCAACGGATACCTCACCGCGATTCGAACCCAGATCACACACGGCACCGTCGAGTAAACCGGAGCGAAGGGCTCCTGGACCTGGCTCTGGAACGCGTCCCGCCGGCACGAGTTCCTGCTGGAGCAGACAGCCCCACTCGCGATGACCATGGATTGCGTGTCACGCCCCGCATCGGCGGGGTCCGTCGAACCGGCTGGCCGACCCTCGTCCGACTGACGGCGCCTCACGAACCGTGACGCGCGGGGTCGGGTGCGACCCGACCGAATCGCCTTCATCGACTCGGCGTCGCCGCACCGACGGCCGCTGCCGACTCGGAGCGCACCGGCCCGGCACACCGCGGCCGGTCTGGCCGAGTCACGCGATCCGTAGGCGCGTGATGCGCTCCCGGATCCGCGCGTCGAGGTCCCCGAACTCGTCGAGGACGTCCATCGCTGCATACGCTCGACCGCGGACACGCTCGGTGACAGCCTCGACGACGCCATGCTCTTCAAGAGCCTGGACGCCGCGGTAGACGCTCCGCGCTGCGATGCCCGTCGCGTCGGCGAGCTGCTCGACGGTGAAGACCGGCAATGCCAGGAGGGCGGGCAGGATCTGGTCTGCCGCACTGCCGGCGCGGGGAGCGACCCGTTGGCGCCAGGCGTCCTCGTACTGGGCGAACGCACGGGCGGAGCCGGCAGCTTCACGGGCCGCCGTCTCAACACTGAGCGCGAGGTCGGTGATGATCCGCCCGGTGTCCCCGCGTCGGTACGCGGTGAGAAGCGAGAAGTAGTGGGTCGTGTCTGCGGCGAGGGCGCTTGCGACCGGCAGCACCGTGTGCGGCGTCACTCCGCGGCGACGCAGGATCGCGCCGATGAGTGCGCGACCGATACGTCCGTTCCCGTCGGTGAACGGGTGGATGCTCTCGAACTGAGCGTGAGCGATCGCCGCCTGCGTGATCGGCTCGATGTCGTCCCGATTTGAGAACGTGATGAGATCCTCGAGCAGGGCGGGCACGGCCTCCGGCGGCGGCGGGACGTAGAGCGCGTTCCGCGGAGAGTGCTGGGAGCCGCCGACCCAGTTCTGCATTTCACGCACCTGGCCGGCATAGCGCCTCTCGTCGGTGTCCGGGTCGTTGTGCATGAGGGCCTTGTGCGCGGCGACGATATCGTCGAGCGCGATCGTCTCGCGAGACGACTCGATGAGCTTCGTGATCGCTGCGCCGGCGGCGACCATTGACATCGCGGACGGGTTCTCCTTGAGGCCGCCGATCGCGCGGGCGAACGCGACGGGCGTCGCCTCGACGTGTTCGATGCGGCTGGAGGCGACGGACTCCACGCGGATCAGGAAGCCTGCGAGGGGCGCGAGGACGCCGGCCGCGTTGCGCTCGAGATCAGCCGCCTCGTGGCGCGCGCGAGCGAGGTCGCGCTCTGACTCGATGCTCGGTTCGAGCGCGGCGATCATCGGCGGTAGCGACACCGTGACCTTGGAGAGCATGCGGTCTTCCTTCGTGCCGCGGCGACCCATGCTCGCCCACGGGACAGTGCGTGTTCCGTGCTCCGGCCAGATCGTCATCACGGCCCCCGATCTGTCGTCACCTCGCACGATAATGACATATCTAAAAAATAAGTGTCAATTGTGCAGCACTATCGCTGTTGTTGCGGGAGGGATTCGCGACGCGCGTGGGGTTCGTGGCCAATACGGACTCGGATGATGAGCGCACCTCGAGGTCTGGCAGCTCGACCTCAGCATGCTCGTCGACCACCCCCGGTGCAGCTCGCCTGCCGGCTCGCGACACGACCACGGAAGACCGCGGACCGGAACCCCGCCCCGACCTCGGCCGGTGAGCGCCGAGATGTCATTCCGTCATGGTGGGCACACTACGAACGGTCCGTCGTCACCACTGGTGCAGGAAGTCCTTGCGTGCCTGGATGATCTGCGGCTCGAGCCGCAGCTTCACGACTCCTGCACCGGCGTCTTCCACCGTCAGTTCTTGATCCGACTGCTGCCAGTGCACCTCATCCGCCCGGCCGAGAATCGTCACTGTCTTGATCGCCCGGTTCAGCAGTCCTGCGCCGGCGCCGAATGAGCGGATGCGCAGGGTCCCGTCGGTCGGCTCCGCGAGCGGGATCGCGTAGACGTACTGCCCCGTGATGTGCGTGCGTGCCGTGAATCGGAAGTCGGAGCTGGTGAATGGCGCCGCCTCGCCGTCGACGAAGGATCCGACGGTGACCTGGGTGGGCCCCTCGCCGGAGATGAGCCACGGGGTCGTGCCGTAGATGCCCTCGCCGTTGGTGGCGAGCCAGGCCCCGACCCCGCGCAGGATGTGTTGCTCCTGCTCGGGAATCGTGCCATCGGCCTTCGGGCCGACGTTCATCAGGAGTATCCCGTTCTTGGACACCACGTCGGCCAGTTCCGCGATGAGCTCGGGCACTGTCTTGTACTCGTGGTTCTCCACCCACGACCAGGCCGTCTTCGAGACAGACGTGTCGTTCTGCCAGACGTCCCGACGGATCTCACCCATCGTGCCGCGTTCGATGTCGTAGACCGCCGACCCCTCAGCGAAGGCATCCCACTTATAGTTGATGACGACCTCGCGGCCCCACGAGGCGGCGCGGTTGTAATAGTAGGCCGCCAGCATTGCGAGATACGGCTTGAACGCCGGATGCTCGATCCACCAATCGAACCACAGCACTTGCGGGTGATACCGGTCGATCACCTCGACCGTACGCAGGAGCCAGTCTTCGAGGAACCGCTCCGTGGGCGCGGTCTCCTCCCGCTGCGCGGGCCCGTAGAAGTCCTGGTACTCGGGCAGCAGAACGTCTGAGTCGAAGCGCGTTCCACCGTTCATGAAGAACCAGTGCTCCGCGCGGTGGGACGACGCTCCCCGTACCATCCACGCTCGGTCCGTGGCGCGGGAGAGGTCCCCGAAGACGTCGCGCTTCGGGCCCATCGTGGCCGCGCTCCATCGCGAGCGGTCCGTGTCGTACATCGCGAAACCATCGTGGTGCTCTGCCACGGGGACCACGAACTGCGCGCCGGCCTGCCGGAAGAGCTCGGCCCAGGCATCCGGGTCGAAGTCCGCCATTGTGAACGAAGGGATGAAATCTTTGTACCCGAAATCGCGCTGGGGCCCGTAGGTGGTGCGGTGATGTTCGAACTCTGCTGTCCCCTCCTGGTACATCGCTCGCGAGTACCACTCGCTATTGAAGGCGGGGACCGAGTAGACGCCCCAATGCAGGAAGATCCCGAACTTCGCGTCGCGGTACCACTGCGGGGTCTCGTAGCGGCGAAGGGACTCCCACTCGTCGGTGAAAGGTCCGACGTTGATGATCACTCGCACGGCGGCGAGAGCGTCTGCATTGTCACTGACGTCGACCGCCGCCGGGAGGGACGTGGGGTCGATCGGGGGCAGGGAGACGGTCATGTGCTGCTTCCAGGAAGTCGTCGGGCCGCGCGGCGAGACCCGACGGGTGAGGCAGGGCCGCCGCCCGGACGTCTCGTGATCGGCAGATCGGTCGCCTCGTCGCATCCGGTCCATCGAGTCGGCCGAAGAGCGCGGCCGGGAGTCGCCGCGGCTCTCACTCCGCGTTCCCAGCCTCTCGGTGTCCCGGTATTGCCCAGCGATCCAGACGAGCCCATTCGTCGTCGGTGATAGAGAGGACGGAACCGTGGCTGGCGCCGGGGGGCATGCTGAACTCGGCCGCCATCTCCCAGTCGCCGTCGAGCGTTCGGCCGATGAACGGTACGTAGCGTCGGTGGCCGAATTCGTCGATGAGGAGCACGACCGGCTCGCCGTCGGCGGTGGGGATGACGATCGGTCCCTCGCCGTGAACGACACCTGGTCGTGCGGCGGTGCCCGAGCCGACGCCTTCTCGCACCAGCTCCCACGTCGGTGCCAGCAGCTCCCGCGAGCGTTCGATCGTGATGAACTTGGCAGCCGGTGTATTCGAGGTCGGGGTCCGCTCGTCCTTGATGAAGCGATACCACCACGAGCCGTCGCGGATGACGGTGGCATCGATCACCGAATGACCGGGATCGGCCCAGACGAACGCCTCCGAGAACGTGCGGAAGTCCTTCGTCCAGGCCGCGAGCATGCGGTTGTAGGAGACACCGCGCTCTTCCCCTGACGCGTAAAGCTGGGACGCCCAGAAGACCAGGTACTCTCCGGTCTCCGGGTCGAAAACGGCTTCCGGCGCCCACGTGTTCCCGGCCGACTCCGGTGCGACCTCGACGAGACGCGGTGCCGACCAGGCGATGAGGTCGGTCGACTCCCAGACCACGATGCCGCGGCTGCCGTGCCGCTGATCCTGCTCCCAGAACTCGGCCGTGTCGTGACCGTGGACCTTCATGTCGGTACCGATCAGGTAGAAGGCCGAGCGCTCGCCGGGCAGACCGGCGGCGCGCAGGAGGAACGGGTCGCGCACACCACCCCGGCCTCCCGTCCAGGTGAGAACGGGCCGTCCGCTGTTCAGCTGCTCCCAGTGCAGCGGGTCGGTGCCTCGGCTGCGCGCGAGACGGACCTGTTCGCCATCGGCCTCCGACTGGCTCGTGAAGTACGACATGAGATAGCGGCTCATCCCTTGATACTCCCCTGAACCAGACCCGAGACGATATGGCGCTGCATCGCGATGAAGAAGATCAGCATCGGCAGCAGCACGATCACACTCAGTGTCATGAAGGCCGGCCAGTTGGTGGTGAACTGTCCGACGGCGGAGTAGACCTGCAGCACCAGCGTCTGCTTGCTCGGGCTCGAGATGAACACGTTGGGCGTGATGAAGTCGTTCCACACCCACATGGTCTGGAACACGCCGACCGTGACCAGGATCGGCCGGATGAGCGGCAGGACCAGCGACCAGTAGATCCGGAACGGACCGGCTCCGTCGATCCGCGCCGCTTCGATGATCTCGGCCGGCACCGTCTTCATGTAGCCGAGGATCAGGAAATAGCAGAAGATCGATCCGGCGCTGTAGAGGACGATGAGCCCGTTCAGATCGTCGACGAGTCTGAACGTGGTGAGCATCCGATACAGCGGGATGAGCGTTGCCTGGCCGGGAACGAGGAATGCGATGACGAGGATCACCCCGAAGGCCGCCGCGAGACGGCCGCGGCCGATCAGCATCCCGAAAGCAGCCATCGAACCGATCAGCAGCATCAGAGCGATCGACGCGGCGGTGACGTACAAAGTGTTCGCGAAACTCTGCAGCAGCGGTGTCGACTCGAAGACCGCGACGTAGTTCGAGAAATTCAGTGATGTGGGCAGGGCGAGCGGAGCGGAGGCGGTCTCGGACTGCGTCTTGAACGTGTTGACGACGATGTAATAGAACGGCACGGCCATCAACGCGGCGATCGGCAGCATCACCGCCGAGGTCACAAGGTGGCGACGGGGTTTCACGAGAATCTCCTCTCGAGTCGGCGTGCGACGCCGAGCTGGATGACGACCACGAGAGCGACGACGACGAGGAACAGGACCGCCAGAGCCGACGCTTCACCGACGCGCGACTGGGCGATGCCGTTGTCGATGAGCGACTGCGTCAGCGTCCGCGTCGAGAACCCCGGTCCACCGCTGGTGAGAGTGAATGGGAGGTCGTAGACCTTGAGCCCACCGGTCATCAGGAGCAGCTGACTCACCGAGATCGCCGGCACCAGCATCGGCAGGGTGACGTAGCGGAACGTCTGCCACCCCGACGCACCGTCGATCCTCGCGACTTCGTAATAGTCCTGCGGAATGGCCTGGAGGTAGGCGAGGTAGAGGATGGCATGCCATCCGGTCTGCGCCCAGACGGCGACGCCGATCACCGACATCTGCGCCAACGTCGACTCCGCGAGCCACCCGACAGGAGCGATCCCGGCGATCGCGTTCAACGCCGAGTTGAGCACTCCGGAGCCGAGGGGGCTGAGGATGAAACCCCACACGAGGCCGAGGATCGCGACGCTCGGCACTGCGGGGAAGAAGAACACGCTGCGCACGACGTTGCGTCCGATGAACCTGCGATTCAGAACGAGCGCGAGCGGGATGGCGAACAGTGTCACCAGGATCGTCGTGGCCAGAGCGTAGGTGAGGGTGAAGACGAGCGCCTGCAGCATCGACGGATCACGGAAGATCGTCCCGTAGTTCTTCAGGCCGACGAAATCCGGGTCCGTGTAGCCGTTGAAGTCGGTCAGGCTGAACCACAGGGATTGAGCCATCGGAATCACGTACAGCACCACGAACACGACCGCGACGGGGATCAGGAACAAGCCGTTCGCGAAGGATTCGCGGAACCGGGCGCTACGGGGACGACGGCCGCCGACGATGGCTTCGGCGGCGAGAGGCGTGGTGGGCGGGAGGCCGGGAGGGCCCGGGCGGCTGAGCTGTGTATTGACGGTCATCGTCGACGTCGTCCTTTCGATGCGGAAGATGGGCAGGGGCGACGGTTCGGGCCGTCGCCCCTGGTCGTCTCGTCTACTGGAGGGAGGCCAGCTTGCTGTCCATGCCTTCGGCGACCTGTTCGGGGGTGAGTTGTCCTTGGATCATCTGCTGCAGGAGGGCGGTGGCCTCGGTGGCCATCGCCGCGCTGTTGTCGGGCCAGGTGACCTGCGGCAGGTAGAACTGCCCGTCACGCACGGCCGGCACCATCGTGTCGAGAGCCGGGTCGAGCGTGGGCGTGTAGTCGGTGGTCGTCGTGATCGAGGCGGTCGCCTTCTGGTACTGCTCGATCCCGTCGGGAGAGATCAGGTACGAGACGAGCTTCTCGGCCGCGGCCTGGTGCGTCGATTTCGCGTTGATCGCGTATCCGGGCGACACGGCGCCCGCCCAGTACGTCGAGGATGCCCCGGGAACGGCCATGAACGCGACGTTCAGATCGGGCGCGGAGGAGCGGACGCTACCCAGGCCCCAGGAACCGGTCGTGGTCATGGCGACCTTCCCGGTGGCGAACTCCTGTGTGACGTTGTCGCGCGTGAGGCCGACGACGGTGCGCGGCTCGATGCCCTCTTCGAAGAGCCGATTCCACTGCGTCAGCGGCTCGGTCCAGGTGTCGGCGAAAGTGGTCTTGCCCGACCAGATGTCCTCGTCCATCGTGCCGCCGAGTTCTTCATTCTTCAACCCGAGCAGGGCCGCCAATGAGACGCTGAGGCCGTCGCCGGCCTCGTAGAACGGAGTGATGCCGGCATCCTGCAGCTTCGCGCAGAGGTCGAGGAACTCGTCCCAGGTCTGCGGAGGCTCGGTGAAGCCGACCTGTTCCAGGAGATCGACGTTGTAGAGGATCCCGCCACCCCACGAGGCCGGCGCCGCGCCGTACAAGGCTCCATCTCGGGTGTAGGTGGCCTTGGATGCGTCCGCGAGTTCGTCGGCGAAGGGCTGGTCCGACAGGTCGGTGACGAATCCGCCGTCCATCAACTGCGTCTTGTTCTCGGCGGTGATGATGAAGACGTCGGTACCCGTCCCTGAACCGAGTTGGGTCTGCAGCTTCGAGATGTACTCGGCGACCGGTGGGGCGTAGGAGATCTCGACGGTGATATCCGGATTCGCCTTCTCGAAGGAGTCGATGATCGGCCCCATCGTCGCGGCGTTGTCCCACGACAAGAAACTCACCGTATTGGCGTCACCCGAGCCTCCGCCTGCGGAGCACCCGGTCAGCAGGAGCGACGAGACGGCGACGAGCCCTACGCCCGCCAGGAACGAGCGCCGGCGGTGCGAAGCCCGATGCGTCGACGACGAGTGGATGGACCGGCGAAGGCCGGGAGGGAGCAGCGACATTGCTTCTCTACTTTCGTGCGAGGTGTGCGGGAGGAGTGATGGTCGAAGGATGCGGGTCAGTGGAGGGCGGAGAGTCGGGTGAGCCCGGTAGAACTCGGGATCACCGGGGCGATCAGACCGTCGGGGCCGTGATGGAACGTGTCGAATGCGATCTCGCGGCGGTATCCGCTTCCGTCCGGGATCGCGAATCGGTGGTAGGCGAGAAGCCATTCGTCGCCGCCGGGAAGACGCGCGATGGAGTGGTGTCCGGTGCCGAGAACACCGATCTCGGGCCGTTTCTCGATGAGGACACCGCGGTCGATCCACGGGCCCCGGAGTGAATCCGACGTGGCATAGCGGACCCGGTAATCGACATCACGGGTGTCGTTCTCCGACCACGACAGGTAATACGTGGCACCGTTGCGGTGGATCCACGCCGCCTCGCAGAAGTCGGTCGGCACCCAGGCGATTTCGGAGGCCGGGTCGAAAGAGACCATGTCCTCGTTCAGCCGAACGATGTGAGCGACGGAATTCCCCCAGATCAGATAGGGAGTGTCGTCGTCGTCGATGAAGAGAGACGGATCGATTGCGGTTCCCGCGAAATCGCCGGCGGCGATGAGCGGCGCGCCCGAATCGACGAACGGGCCGGCGGGTGAGGGCGAGACCGCGACTCCGATGTTCTCCTCCGCGGAGAAATAGAGGTAGTACCGGCCGTTGCGCCCGATGACCGCGGGAGCCCACGCCTTCCCCTGCGCCCATGTCGTGTCACGAGCGACGGAGAAGATCTCCCCCTCCGACGTCCACGTGACGAGATCCTCCGACGAGAAGGCTTCGAATGCGGTCGCCGCCCAGCCGTCCGATCCGTCTGTCGTGGGGTAGAGGTAGAACCGACCCTCCAATTCCACGATGTTCGGGTCGGCGTACAGGCCCGGAATCACAGGCCGCCCTGCCAGTGCGGCTTCTTCGCCGTTGGCGCGAGACGTCATACCAACCTCCTCCCGGGCTTCATCGCCCGTTTTGTGTATCGATACAGGAATGATGCGACGCTGATCGGCGAGCTGTCAAGCATTTTCTTGTATCGATATACAGGTCGGGCTAGGGTGAGGTCCACGCCGATCGAGACGGAGGCCTCGTGACAACCATTCGGGACGTGGCTCACGCTGCAGGGGTCTCTCCGATGACGGTCTCCAACGTCATCAACGATCGCCCTCACATCCGGCCCGCCACGCGCGCCAAGGTCATCGATGCGATGGACAGACTCGACTACCGCATCAACGTGGCCGCTCGGAATCTCCGCGCAGGTCGCACCTACACCATCGGCCTGGCCGTCGCGGAGATCGACCGGCCCTACTGGGGGCAGCTGGCCGCCCGCATCATCGCGGAAGCCCGCTCGCACGGGCTGAGCGTCGCCATCGAGCAGACCGGAGCCTCACGGGAGAAAGAACTCGACGCCCTCCGGATGTCTCGGAACCGGATGTACGACGGGCTGATCCTCAGCACCGTCGGGCTCGAACCGACCGACCTCGACAAGCTCCGCGTGGACTACCCCGTGGTGATCCTGGGAGAGCGGATCTTCGACGGACCCGTCGACCATGTCGCGATGGCGAATGTCGACGGCAGCGTCGCGGCCACTCGACACCTCATCAGCAAGGGGTGTCGACGCATCGCGATGCTCGACAACCACTTCGATGCGCAGCCGAGCGCGTCGAGCCTCCGGCGCGACGGCTACCTCAGCGCGCTGGACGAGGCAGGGCTCGAGAACGATCCCACCCTCTCTCTGACGATCGAGTCCTTCACCCTCGGCAGCGCGCGCACGGCGGTGCAACGCGCGATCGATGACGGCATCGACTTCGACGGTCTGTTCTGCGTGACAGACACCGTCGCCCTCGGCGCCCTCCGCGGCCTCGCGGACCGCGGCCTTACCGTGCCGGACGATGTCAAGGTGATCGGCTTCGACAACATCGAGGAGAGCGACTACTCGGTCCCCTCCCTCTCCACGATCGACCCCGACCACGCCGGGATGGCCAAAGCGGCCGTCGACCTCCTCGTGTCGCGGATCGAGCAGGCCGACCCGAACCGTGCGCCCGTCGAATACGTCAGCTCCACCCGGGTAGTCGAACGCGAGTCGACTCGAGAAGGGTCCCGCCGGGCACGAGCATCGACGCCCTCCCGCCGGTCTTGACCGGAAGAGTGATGACGCAGTCCCTCCGAAGCGGTGAGAGCGCGAAGCGGCGGCTGAGGCACAAGCTCGTTCGTCACGCGGGCCTCTGGGACGGGACGCACGTCGCCGCGTGGCGTCGGGTGACGGAGCTGGTGCACCGCGAGGGCTCGACGATCGCGGTTCAGCTCGCCCACGCCGGTCGCACAGGCTCGAAGTACCGGGGCCTGCCCGGCGACGCCGCCTCCGGATCCTCGGCACCGACCGTCGCCGGCGGATGGCGTACCGTCGGCGCGACCGGTGTTGCCTTCGGCCGCTACGACGCTCCGAATGCTGCGAAGCCCACGACCGTCGAGGCCGTGATCGACGCGTTCGGATCGGCAGCGCGACGCGCGGACGACGCGGGTTTCGACACCACGAGATCCACGGCGCGCACGGCTACCTCCTGCACGATTTCTTGTCGCCTCTGACCGGTCTCCGCGACGACGCGTGGTCGGGTTCTGTCGCCGCGCGCAAGCGGCTGCTCATCGCGGTGGTCGACGCGGTGCGCGCGAACTGGCCGGCGGCCAAGCCGCTCCTGGTGCGTCGTTCCATCGACGACGTGGCGCCCGGTGGCTCCACCGCCGCGGATTCCGCCGACGTCTCCGCGCGCCTCGCCGAGCGAGGGGTTGACCTGATCGATTGCTCCTCGGGAGGGCTAATGCCGGGGATCGACTACGCCGCGGCGCCCGGATACCAGGGGCCCGGATCGCGCACCGTCCGCGCGAGCGGGGTGCCGACGGCAGCGGTCGGCATCACCACCGAGGCCGCGTAGGCCGAACGCATCATCACCGAGGCCGCGTAGGCCGAACGCATCATCTCCGACGGCGACGCGGATGCCGTGCTCCCCGGGCGGTCGATGCTCGCGGACCCGCAGTGGGCCGCGCGTGCAGCGCGGACTCTCGGGATCACGGAGGCGAGGAAGCTCAACCCTGCATACCACCGACCGCGCGGAGACAAGGGAATCAGCCGTTCCAGCGAGCGGAGATTCGCGCCGGTCTTCACCGGACATCGTGCATCACATGGAGCGCTGGTGGTCCGATTCTGCGAAAGGAGCGTCCACATCCCGAAGCCACGACAGGCCAGTGAAAGATCGAGGCTGAGAGCCGCGAAAGATCGAGGTGAGACGAGGCCGGGGTCAGAACTCGAATATCCTGGCGAGTTCATCCGAAAACAGTACCGTGTGAGGGAGGTCGCGAAGGAAATCGGCCTCAACCATGATCCCCCGAAGCCGTGCGGCTTGCGCATACTCTTCCCAAGGAAAATATCCGGGATCCGGGTCATCACCTTTGATAAGCGTCAAAACTTCAGAGATGACGTCTACCGAAGCCCGTTTCCAGGAGACTGGCCTGGCGTAGCCGTGCTTGAACGAGGACACCCCCCGATCCATGTCCAGCCGAATCATCGACTCATCCGATAACCGCAAATACTGCGTCATCTTCATGTGAATGGATGGTCTAGAGCTACTGGACCGGGGGTCATCGAGTTCACAAATGATCACTAGACCCGTTACCGCCAGGCTCGAAAGATCGAACGGCACACGTTTCGCGGGTTCGGTACGTGCCGCTTCTGGATCAAGCGGCACGTACCGAACCGGCTCGGCATCACTCATGCCGGCGAACAGTTCAGGTCTCGCTCCGGCCCGTCATCCCAGCCAAAGGGATCGTAGAAGTCCGTCAACGCCGTATCGACTCGGCCGCGCCAACCGACAGGGTTCACGTTTGCACAGGGCGCGTGCGGAGTAGCCCAATGCCCTGTACCAGATCCCGGAGTGACGCCAGTCACAGTGTCGGTTTGTTGGGTGATCCAGGTACAACCCAGGGAACTGCATCCAAGAGCCTGCAGCTCGACAGTCACAGTTCCTGTGGCAGGGCAGTCTCCGCCATCTCGAACCCAGTACCCGTGAACCGAGGCTTCGCCCGCGGTCACGTGTGGATAATCTGTCTGGCCGTGCCAGTCGCATCCCCACCAGGACCACAGCGGTGTGACCTCAGGCTCGATATCCGTCACGGGCTCCACGCTTTCGGCCGCGGGATCAAATCCGAACTGCTCTTCCGCCTCGGTAACCGAAACGTACGTCATCTCTGGATCATTTGCGATCAAGCTGGATAATTCAGAGTTGACAGTAGCGTCATCCACTGGCGATAACTCTGTGGATTCAGCGTGGGCCACGTTGGGTGCGGCGAAGGCTAACGCGAGTGTGGCCGCAAATATAAGCGCACTCCTCTTCCTTACTATCATTATAAGACCCCCAGTCGAATCATGATTCGCTCTCCACGCTCTCACGTTTCGCGGACGAGCGCCACCTCGGCCGATCGAATGGACGAACTGCGCGCAGAAGATCAACCGCTCTCCTCGAGCGCGGCCCGAACGCCGGCGCGCGGGAGCAACGCTTCGTAGAGGGGTCAGCCAGCGGACGTCTCGCCCCAGGTGCAGCTCGTCTGCCGGTCTCGACTGTTCGATCCAGTCCTGTCCTCGGATTGTGGAATGGTTCAGCAGTGCGCGATCGTTCGCGTTGCGAAGGCCGACCTCGAGATGGCAGAGGTCGTGCAGCAGCTCCGCCGCGAGGCGGCTCATCACATCCGGCGCGCGCGAGCGGGCACCCACTCCGCGGAAGTCGTGCGCGCACGCCGATCGCCGTCAGGACTCGCCAACATCGGTTCGAGTACCGCGATGCCGTGGGAGAAGAGAGCGATGACCGACTGATCACCGCCGCCGTCGACTCGGAGCGGGAAAGGGAGCGAAAGGCCGTCATCGCGGTCAGTGTCCTTGCTCGTATTCGCGCTCTCCCAGCGGTCGTCGTGGATGACATTGAGCACGGTGGTGGGAACCCTCGTTGCGGAGACAGAAACTCGAGCGCTGCCCGAGAATGCAGCGCCGTCGCCGTGATGAAGACGGCAGGGTCGACCGTCGATGTCCAGTTCGATTTCGACGGGCCCGATCACGACGAGGAGTCGCTGGAGCCCTGCGAAGGTCGAGAAGGCGGCGGCTTCGTGGATGGTGGCGATGCTCACGCGAAGGCCGGGCTCGTCGAGGACCGCGCGCGTTACCCCCAGTCCATTCGCCCATCGCACGACGGGTAGATCGTCGAGCTGGAGGAACCGGGTCGTCATCCGTCGGAGGGGATCAGAGTGGCGAGATCGCCGAGCAGAGCCGCCGCCGAGTCGAGGTCTGCGCGCAGGTCCCGGTCGACATCGGCGGCTGGCAAGGATGCCACCATCGACACAGCCCGCCCGAGCGCGCCGGAGTGTCCGAGGTGTCGCTCGCGCTGCCGCAACGCTCGCGCGGCACCGACGACTTCGCACGAGAGCAGGACGCGGTAGGCAGGGAGGGCGCGTTCGAGTTGCGTGATCGATTGGGGAGTGAATGGGGCGTCGTCTTCCGTGCCGCGCGAGAGCGAAACCGTACCCAGAGATGCGGGTTGGGCGGCGGATCGGATCTCCGCGATCGCGGAGGCGGCGACGTACTCGACCATCATCAAGCCGGAGGAGCCGACCGCTCCTGCCGCGAGGAACGGTCGCAGGTCGGTGTACTCGGGGTCGTTCAGGAGACGGATCCGCGACAGAGTGGTGGCAGTCGCGCCGGCGAGGGCGAGCGATGCGGCTTCCGCTGCGTGCGCAAGGCCCGATTGGAAGAAGGCCCCGTGGTGCATGACCAGTCGTGCGTCCACGTCGAAGAGCGGATTCTCCTGGCCGGCGCGCACGAGCGCGCCGGTTCGTTCGACGAATGCTCCGAGAGCGTCGACGAGGCCGCCCTGCGTTTGAGGGAAGACACGAAGACCGTAGGGGTCCTGAACGCGCGCGGCGAGCAGAATCGGGTCGGACACGCCTGTCAGGAGAGCTCGAACAGCCTCCGAGACCTCTGACGCTCCTCGAATCGTCGAAGCAGTCGCGGCCCGTGCGGAGACCGCGCCGGGATCGGCGCCGAGCGCGACCGAACTGAGAGTGAAAATGACGCGGGCTGCGCGCTCCAACTGCTCGAGCTCGTCGACGATGAGGCAGGCTCGACCGATCGAAAGCGCGGCGCTACTCACGAAGGCGAGCGCACTCTCAGCGCCCCACGGAGCCGTCGGAGGCAACGAGCGCGCAACGGGCCGCTCACCGAGCAGCGCGAGAGCCGTGCCCGCGAGCGCGCCGATGTCACCTGTTCCGACCGAACCGAACATCCGCACTTCCGGTAGGGCATCGGTCTGGAGCATACGTAGGAGCCCGATGAGGACCTCCGGCGCGATACCGGAGCCGGGGATGCAGAGTTGATTGAGACGCACTGCGAGCATCGCTCGAACTGCGCGCTCGGGCAGAGTCGGGCCGGCATCGACGGCATGGCTGCGGAGGAGTCGAAGAGCGTGGTCGGCATCGGCCGACACCACGGTGGTGCGGTTGGCGCCCACCCCGGTCGAGCGTCCGTAAACGGGCGAGTGTTCCGCGATGTCCGAGGCGGCACGTGCCGCATCAGCGATACCCAGGAGCACTCCCGGGGCGAGGGACACAGTGTCCCGACGGTCGGAGAGCGCGGCGATGTCGCGCACTCCAGCATTCCCATCCAGCTCGATCACGGTTCCTCCTTCGTCCTCCCACTCATTCTGATGCGCTCGAGAACCGATTCCATCTAGTGGCAATGAGCTTTTACGGCGCGGAAATAATCGTGCCGCTTGATGAAATCTGAGATTCGTAATCTGGTCCCGTTCGACCGGAGCCCAGGATCCGGACATCGCCCACCATCCGTTGCACGCTCAAGGAGGCTCTATGGCTGAGGAAACAGCGACCCGAGCGGTCGACCGCGCGCTCGCTCTGCTTGCCGTGATCTGCGATCGAGGCAGCGCCACGCTCGCCGAGAGCGCCCGCGCCACAGATCTCGCAGCCAGCACCGCTCTCCGACTCCTGCGAACCCTCGAAGGCAGCGGCTTCGTTCGCCGGGACGACGCCGGGGTCTTCCGACCGGGTAGTCGTCTTGTACAGCTCGGCGCGCAGGCGCTGACGAGCGAGGCACTGATCGAGAAGGCGCATCCGATCATGCAGGACCTCGTCGAAGAGACCGGAGAATCCGTGTACCTCAGCATCGAGGGTCATAAATCGACCGCGGTCTACATCAGCATCGTCGAGGGCACTCATTCGGTGCGGCACGCGAGTTGGGTCGGTCGAACGATCTCGCTCGAAGACTCGGCTGCCGGTGCTGTGCTGTGCGGAAAGACTCCGGATGAGGGCTTCGTCGTCGTCGCGAGCGGTATCGAGCCTGATATCACCGCGATCGCAGCCCCAGTTCGTGCGGGTAATCGCATCGTTGCTGCCATGAGCCTCGTCGTGCCGAGCTACCGCGAGCACGCGGTCGACGAAATGCGGCACGGCATGGCACTCGTCCGAGCCACCCGACAGCTGTCCGCGAGCCTTGGCGGCGCGCGATGACAGTCGACTCTCTCATCACTCGCTCCCCTCGCTGGGCCCGCCTTGTCCGTGAGGCCGACAGCCGCAGGCGCTCACACCTATCTGTTCCCGACGTCCAGGAGGACCGCTCATGAACCACGGCACCACTTCCGACTTCTCACGACCGAGGGGCGACCATGATTGAGTTCGACGGAGTATCCAAAGTCTTCCCCGACGGAACAGTCGCCGTCGATGACCTCACGCTTACCCTGCCCACCGGCCATATCAGCGTCTTCGTGGGCCCCTCCGGCTGCGGTAAGACGACGTCGTTGCGGATGATCAACCGCATGATCGAGTCCACGAGCGGGTCGATCAGGCTCGACGGAGAGGATGTTCGGTCGCGAGACGTTGCCGTGATGCGTCGTTCCATCGGGTACGTCATCCAGCAGGCAGGCCTGTTCCCGCATCTGACGATCGCCGAGAACATCGTGACGGTCCCCCGGCTCATGGGGGTGGGCAAGCGCAAGGCCCTCGCCTCGGCCGGGGAGCTCATGGAGCGAGTCGGACTACCTCAGTCCCTGGCGAAGCGCTACCCCGTGCAGCTCTCGGGTGGACAGCAGCAGAGAGTGGGAGTGGCCCGCGCGCTCGCGGCCGACCCGCCGGTCCTGCTGATGGACGAGCCGTTCAGCGCGGTGGACCCGGTGGTCCGCGCCGAGTTGCAGGATGAGTTCCTTCGTCTGCAGCGCGACATCGGGAAGACCATCGTCCTCGTCACGCACGACATCGACGAGGCGATCAAGCTCGGTGATCACATCGCCATCTTCCAGACGGGCGGACACCTCGAGCAGTTCGCGCCGCCGCAGGAGATCCTCGAGAACCCTGTCAACGACTTCGTCGCCACCTTCGCCGGCCGGGACCGCGGTTTCCGCAGCCTCTCCTTCGAATCAGCAGCGGCACTCACGGTGGATCCGATCACATCGGCGACACGGCCGGAAGCACGGCTCGAACTCGACGCCTCCGGGCGCCCCCTCCGATGGACGAGTCAAGGCAGAAACGACCTGCCGATCGGGGCCACCTTCACGAACCGGGACTCCCTTCGCGGGGTCACCGATGCCGTGATCAGCTCGCCGGTCGGCATCGCCGTCCGCGTCGACACCGAGGGGATCGCCGACGGCATCATCACCCACGAAAGCCTGTTCGCGCAGCTCACCGCCCGTCGCCTCAGCCGGACGGCAGTAACTCCGTGATCGAGTACCTGTCGAACAGCAGCACCACGATCGTCAATGCGCTCGTACAGCACATCATCCTGGCGATCCTCCCGCTGGTGATCGGTGTGGTCATCGCCGTCCCGCTCGGCTACCTCGCCGTCCGATATGGATGGCTCTATCAGCCGCTCACAGCCGTCACCGGTGTCGTCTACGCGATCCCCTCACTCGCCCTCTTCGTCGTCCTGCCTGGCATCATCGGCACGCGGATCCTCGACCCGCTCAACATCGTTGTCGCTCTCGCGATCTACACCGCGGCGCTGATGGTGCGCGTCGTCGCCGATGGGCTTCGTTCCGTCGACCCCACCGTTCTCGAAGCCGCATCGGCGATGGGGTTCCGACGCCTGCGCCGTCTCTTCGCGGTCGAGCTGCCGATGTCCCTTCCCGTGACGCTGCAGGGTCTGCGGGTCGCCACGGTCGCCAACATCAGTATCGTCAGCGTCGGCGCGTTGATCGGTGTCGGCGGGCTCGGTGCGCTCTTCACCCGCGGGCTCCAGCTCAGCTACATCGAACCCATCATCGTGGGCATCGTTCTCTCGATCGCCCTCGCCGCCGTCTGCGATGGGGCCATCGTCCTCGCTCAGAGGGCTCTCACGCCGTGGACGCGTCTGGGGATGAGTACGCGATGAACCGCTCGGACATCCCCTACCTCTTCGATCCCGCGAACTGGCTGATCGGTCCCAGCGGCGCATTCCCCGCCCTGATCGGCGTGCACCTCGGCTACACCTTCTCGGCAGTGGCGATCGCCGCGCTCATCGCCTTGCCCGTGGGCCTCTGGATCGGGCACACCGGGCGGTTCTCCTTCATCGTGATCGCCATCGGTAACGCCGGGCGATCCCTCCCGACGTTCGGCCTGATCAGCCTGCTGGTCGTCACCATCGGTCTCGGTATCACGCCGATGATGGTCGCCCTGGTCGTCCTCGCCATCCCGCCGATCCTGACATCGACGTTCGCCGGACTCCGCGCTGTCGACCGCCACACCGTGGACGCCGCACGCGGAATGGGCATGCGAGACATGCAGGTGCTCTGGCGGGTCGAGATCCCCAACTCCCTCCCACTGATCTTCGCCGGAATCCGCTCGGCGACCCTCCAAGTGATCGCTACCGCCACCGTCGCCGCCTACGTCGGACTCGGTGGTCTCGGGCAACCGCTCATCACCGGCCTCAGCCTGAACCAGTACGACCGCGTCATCGCGGGAGGCGTGCTCGTCGCGCTGCTCGCGATCGTCATCGATCTAGCTATTGCGGGTATCGAGCGCCTCGTCGTCTCTCCCGGGGTCGCGAGCGCTTCCACCCGACTTTCCCGCCGCAGGACAACCCGTGTTCCTGTCCGCTCCACCTCCTCCCCCCTCGGCCGCGACGCGATCGCAGCCGACCTCCCCGAAAGGTAATGCCATGAACCGTCGCCATTACGCCCTCATCGGCCTCGCTGCCGCTGCTGCGCTCACCCTCTCCGCCTGCAGCAACGATCCGATGGCGAGCGGCGGTGGCGGATCCAGCGATGAAGGCACGATCGCCGTCGGCTCCGCCGCCTTCCCCGAAAACGAACTCCTCGCCGAGATGTACTCGCAGGCCCTCGAGGGCGCAGGCTTCTCCGTCACCCGCAACTTCAACATCGGAGCACGCGACATCTACCTCGCCGCGATCGAGGACGGCTCGATCGACCTGCTCCCCGAATACAACGGCGCCCTCTACTCCTCCCTCATCGAGGGAGGAGCGCCCGAGGGCGTCACCACCGCCGACGCCGTCAACGCCGAACTGCAGAAGGTGCTCCCCGAGGGTCTCGAGACGCTTCCGATGTCGGAAGCGGAGGATAAGGACACCCTCGTCGTCACCCCGGAGACGGCAGAGAAGTACGGACTGACCTCGATCGCCGACCTCGAGCCGGTCGCCGGTGAATTCGCGATCGGTTCCGGCGCCGGATGGGACGAGACCTACGTCGGCCTCGTGGGTCTGAAAGACAAGTACAACCTCGACTTCAAAGAGTTCCGCGGGCTCGACACGGGCGGCCCCCTGACCCTCGCCGCACTGCTCGACGGCACGATCCAGGTCGCCAACCTGTTCTCCACCGACGCGAACATCGAGCGGCAGGGCCTCGTGATCCTGGACGACCCGGAGCACCTCTTCCTCGCGGAGAACATCACCCCGCTGATCCGCTCCGACAAGGCGACCGACAAGGCCAAGGAGGCGATCAACGCCGTCTCCGAGGCGCTCACGACCGAGAACCTGACCGAGGCGCTGTCGAAGGTGACGATCGATAAGCAAGAGACCGCCACCGTCGCCGACGAGTTCCTCACCGAACACGACATCGACCACTGATCGGGCCGTGACACCCGGGGACGCCGCACCGGCGGCGTCCCCGAGCCGACCCTCCTAGGAGCTTCACACCATGCACGCACCCGCACCCGCCTACGGCGTCGACCTGATCACCTTCTATCACCCGTCCTTCTGGAACGTCGCCGGTTACGACGACATCATGGACATCCGCCGCCGGGACCCGCTGGCGATCTGGACCCGGATCTTCGACGCTCTGACCGAAGCCGGGATCACAGCGTTCGAGATGACCTTCCCGCCGGCCGACGCCACGTCCGCCGTCGAGGCTTTCGGGTCTGCTGCAGGATTCCGCCGCGAACTCGACGCGCGGGGGCTCTCGCTCATCAGCAGCTACCACTCCGGCTCCGGCTGGCGGGCGGGGTCGGACCTCTCCGCCGAGGTCGACCGCGCGCAGGAATTGGCGCAGTTCGTCGCCGACGTCGGCGGAGGGATCCTCGTCGCGGGTCTCCCCATGCGGAACAGCCGAGACAGCGTGCCGCCTTTCTTCGTGGATCTCGCCTTCGCTGACACCGTCGCGACCTTCGCCCACGCCGTCGGAGACGCCACGCTGCGCGTCGGAGTCAAAACGGCGCTGCACACCGAAGCGCACTCGACCTTCTGCACTCGACGGGACATCGACCTGATCCTCACGGCGACCGACCCCGAGTACGTGTTCTTCTGCCCGGATACCGCGCACATCACGCTGGCGGGAGGGGACGCCGTCGACGTCGTCCGGCGCCATGCGGACCGCGTCATCATCGCGCACTGGAAGGACGCGATCGGGCGCATGCCGGAAGGCTTCCCCATCGATCACACGATCATCCACGACCAGCACCAGGAGTACATGTGCGCCCTCGGCGCCGGAGTCGTCGACTGGCCCGCCTGGGCACGCCTGTACGACTCCACTGCAGGCGCGCCGTGGCGCCTGCTCGAACTCGACGCCGTGCCGTCGCCCGTCGAGGCCATGCGCGCCGCGAAGGCGTTCATCGTCGACTCCCAGCTCTGACCGAGACCCCCGGATCTCTCCGAGAGGACCCCATGACCATCGCCTCCCCGTCACGCCACAGTGACGCAGCACTCTCCGACTCCACGACCACGCCAGAAGGACCCATCATGCATGGCCCCCGTCCCGTCCGCGCAGCCCGCGGCACGACCCTCACCGCCAAGAGCTGGCAGACCGAAGCAGTACTTCGGATGCTGATGAACAACCTCGATCCCGAGGTCGCCGAGCGGCCCGACGACCTCGTCGTCTACGGCGGCACCGGCAAAGCGGCCCGCAGCTGGGAGGCGTACGACGCGATCATCCGCACCCTCGAAGGCCTCGAATCCGACGAGACGTTGCTCGTGCAGTCCGGCAAGCCGGTTGGTGTGTTCCGCACCCACGAGTGGGCGCCGCGCGTGCTGATCGCGAACTCGAACCTGGTCGGAGACTGGGCCACCTGGCCCGAGTTCCGCCGGCTCGAGGCGCTCGGTCTCACGATGTACGGCCAGATGACCGCCGGTTCGTGGATCTACATCGGCACCCAGGGGATCCTCCAGGGCACCTACGAGACGTTCGCGGCCATCGCCGACAAGCGATTCGGCGGCACCCTCGCCGGCACTCTGACCCTCACCGGCGGCGCGGGCGGAATGGGCGGCGCTCAGCCGCTCGCAGTAACCCTGAACGAGGGGGTGGTGCTGATCGTCGACGTCGATCCCGCCCGCCTCCAGCGCCGGGTCGATCACGGCTACCTCGACGAGATGACGCACGATCTCGATGACGCCCTCGAGCGGGTCCTGCGGGCCAAGGCCGAGCGGCGCGCGCTCTCGGTCGGCGTCGTCGGCAACGCAGCGACCGTGTTCACCGAAATCCTCGAGCGCGGGACGGCCGTCGACATCGTCACCGATCAGACCTCGGCACACGACCCGCTCTCCTACCTCCCCGAGGGAACCGGAGTCGCCGAGTGGGCCCAGAGCGCCGAGACGGACCCCGAGGACTTCACTCTCCGCTCCCGCGCCGCGATGGCCAAGCAAGTCCAGGCGATGGTCGGCTTCCTCGACGCCGGCGCCGAGGTCTTCGACTACGGCAACTCGATCCGCGCCGAGGCGCAGCTCGGTGGCTACGAGCGCGCCTTCGACTTCCCCGGCTTCGTGCCCGCCTACATCCGCCCCCTCTTCGCCGAGGGCAAGGGACCGTTCCGCTGGGCGGCGCTGTCGGGCGACCCCGCCGACATCGCGGCCACCGACCGTGCGATCCTCGAGCTGTTCCCGGACGACGAGAAGCTGCGCCGCTGGATCACCTCCGCCGGCGAGAAGATCGCCTTCGAGGGCCTGCCCGCCCGCATCTGCTGGCTCGGCTACAAGGAACGCCACCTCGCCGGTCTCCGCTTCAACGAGATGGTCGCGAGTGGCGAGCTGTCGGCACCGGTCGTGATCGGCCGCGACCATCTCGACTCCGGATCGGTCGCGTCTCCCTACCGCGAGACCGAGGCCATGGCCGACGGCTCCGATGCGATCGCCGACTGGCCGCTGCTGAACGCCCTGCTGAACACCGCGTCCGGCGCCACCTGGGTGTCGCTGCACCACGGCGGAGGAGTGGGTATCGGCCGCTCGCTGCACGCCGGACAGGTGATCGTCGCCGACGGCACCGACCTCGCCGCGCAGAAGATCGAACGCGTGCTCACCAACGACCCCGGAACCGGAGTGATGCGGCACGTCGATGCGGGCTACGAGCGCGCCGCCGAGGTCGCTCGCGACCGCGGCCTGCGGGTGCCGATGTGGGAAGGGGCCGAGGGGGCGTGAGCGCGACCGGAGGTGTGCCGACGCTGCTGGCCGAGATCGACGGCGTCGGGCGGGACCGAGCGCGAGGCGGCTACTCCCGCCACGTGTTCGACCCGGCCGAGCGAGAACTGCGCGAGTGGTTCATCGAGCGCGCGGAAGGTCTCGGCCTCGGCGTCGAGACCGACCGCAACGGCAATCTCTGGGCTTGGTGGGGGCAGCCGGGCAACGACGCGGTGGTGACCGGCAGCCACCTCGACTCCGTGCCGGGAGGCGGGGCGTTCGACGGTCCGCTCGGCGTCGCCTCCGCTCTCGTCGCGGTGGAGGAGCTGCGCGCGAGCGGGTTCACGCCCTCCCGACCGTTCGCCGTCGTTGTGTTCGCGGAGGAGGAGGGGTCACGGTTCGGGATCGCCTGTCTCGGCAGCCGCCTCCTCTCCGGCGCCATCACCGCCGAGCGCGCCGCGGCGCTCCGCGACTCCGATGGGGTGACATTCGCCGAGGCGGCCACAGCCGCCGGCTTCCCGGATTTCGGGGTCGACCGGGAGTCTCTCGCGCGGCTGGGGGTCTTCGTCGAGTTGCATGTCGAGCAGGGCCGCGGCCTGATCGATCTCGATGCTCCGATCGCCGTCGCGTCCAGCATCCTCGCCCACGGCCGCTGGCGACTCTCCTTCACCGGCGAGGGCAACCACGCCGGAACAACGGCGATCGAAGACCGGCGGGACCCCATGGTCGCCGCGGCACGCTCGGTGCTCGCCTCCCGCGAGGTGGCGGCCGCGCGACCATCGACCCGGGCGACCGTCGGCCGTCTCGTGCCGGTACCCGGCGGGACGAACGTGATCGCTTCACGCGTGGACGCGTGGGTCGACGTGCGCGCTGGCGCCGACGCACAAGCACGCGCGGCGGTCGAGGACATCATCACGCGCGCGCACCTCGCGGCTGAGGACGAGGGTTGCGTTCTGGAGGTGGTCGAGGAGTCCTATGGCTCCGAGGTGTCCTTCGACCTCGCCCTCCGCGACCGCGTCCTCGGTGCACTGGAAGGACGCGTTCCAGTGCTGGCCAGCGGCGCCGGTCACGATGCAGGGATCCTGGCCGCGTCGGTGCCGACCGCGATGCTGTTCGTGCGTAACCCCACGGGAGTCTCGCACTCCCCCGAGGAGCACGCCGAGGACGACGACTGCCGACGAGGCGCCCAGGCGCTCGTCGGCGTGCTGCGGGAGATGCTGTGATCGGCTTCTGGTGCGCGCGCGCCGTCATCGACGGTGTCGTGCGCGAGCGAGTCCGTGTCGTGTCCGAATCCGGGAACATCACCGCTGTCGAGGTCGGGGTCGAGGCGAATCCGGCCGACCGTCTGCTCGGGACGGTCGTTCCGGGCCTCGCGAACGCCCACTCACACCTCTTCCACCGAGCACTGCGGGGCCGTACCCACGCTGACGGCGGCGACTTCTGGCGCTGGCGCGACGAGATGTACGACGTCGCCGGGGTGCTGGATCCAACGCTCTATCGCGATCTCGCCCGCGCCGCGTTCGGCGAGATGACCGCCGCCGGTTACACCGCAGTCGGAGAATTCCACTACGTCCACCACCGGCCGGGAGGCGAACCCTACCGTGAGCCCGATCACGCCATGGAGAGAGCCGTGACGGACGCCGCTGCAGACGCCGGCATCCGGCTCACCCTCCTCGACACCCTCTACCTCGGAGCCGGGTTGGGGCGGGATCTCGAACCACAACAGCGACGCTTCGGAGACCGCAGCGCGGCGGGCTGGTTCGACCGTTGGCGCCTGCTGAACTCGGAGTTCGAGAGTCGACCCGACGTCATCCTGGGTGCCGCGATCCATTCGGTGCGTGCCGTACCCGAAGCCGAGATCGCGGCCGTCGCCGCGGAACTCCCCGCCGACGTGCCGCTGCACATCCACCTGTCCGAGCAGCCGCGCGAGAACGAAGAATGCCTCGCAGCAACCGGGCTCACACCCACGGGTCTGCTCGCCCGTGCCGGCGCTCTCTCGGGTCGCCTCTCCGTGGTCCACGCCACTCACCTGACCGAAGCTGACCGTGATCTGCTCGGTGAGGCGGGTGTCGCCGTCGTGATGTGCCCGAGCACCGAAGCCGACCTCGGCGATGGGATCGGACCGGCGCGCCATCTCGTCGATCGAGGCGCCTCATTGGCCATCGGTTCCGACCAGAACGCCGTCATCGACCCACTGCTCGAGTTGCGCGGGCTCGAAGCCGGAGAACGGCTGAACCGCCGCCGACGCGGAGTCTTCTCGCTCCCCGAGTTGTGGCGTGCCGGCACCGTCGACGGCTACCACTCGCTCGGTTGGCGCGGCGGGATACGTGTCGGAGCCGTGTGCGATCTGGTCGAACTCGATCCGCGCTCGATCCGGACCATTGGCGCGCCCCTTGAGGCGTACCCGCTCGTGGCGACGGCAGCCGACGTACTGACAACCATCGTCGGCGGGCAGGTCATCGATCCCGATGGGAGCGAGAGGCGCCTCGCCGCAGCGCTCGACGCGATCGACGCGGCGCGATCCGCCGCCGCTGTGCATCCCTCGACCCTGCCCCATCACCCGATCAGCGAAGGATCTCCCTCATGACGTCCCTCCTCCTCACCGACATCGGCCGACTCGTTACGAACCTGCCGCGGGATGGCAGCGACCCCGTCATCGGTGAACTCGGCATCGTCGACGACGCGGCCGTCATCATCGAGGAGGGCCTGATCGCCTGGGTCGGCGCCGCTGCCGACGCCCCAGCGTCCGACGACGTCACTGGGCTCGGTGGGCGAGCACTGATTCCCGGTTTCGTCGACTCGCACAGCCACATCCTCTTCGCCGGCGACAGGGCTGCCGAATTCGAAGCGCGAATGGCTGGGCAGCGCTACTCCGCCGGCGGTATCCGGTCGACCGTCGCAGCGACCCGGGCGGCCTCCGACGAAACACTCGTCGCCAACGCCCGGCATCTTCTCGCCCAGGCGAGATCCCAGGGCACGACCACCCTCGAGATCAAGAGCGGTTACGGGCTCGACCTCGCGACCGAGGAACGCCTCGTACGCCTCGCCGCGCAGCTGACCGACGAAGTGACGTACCTCGGCGCCCACGTCGTTCCGCTGGAGTACACCGATCGACGCGACCAGTACGTCGACCTCGTCGTCGGCGGGATGCTCGAGGCGTGCGCACCGCATGCGCGCTGGATCGACGTCTTCTGCGAGACCGGAGCGTTCACCCCCGAGGAGACACGTCGCATCCTGATCGCGGGCCGCGACCACGGACTCGGCATCCGGGTCCACGCGAGCCAGCTCGAACCCGGTGAGGGGGTTCGTCTCGCCGTCGAGCTCGACGCCGCCAGCGTCGACCATTGCACCTACCTCACCGACGACGACATCACCGCCCTCGCCGCCTCCCGCACCGTCGCGACCCTCCTCCCCGGCGTCGAGTTCTCCACCCGACAGCCGTATCCGGATGCCCGCAGACTGATCGACGCCGGCGTGCGCGTCGCCATCGCGAGCGACTGCAACCCAGGATCGTCCTTCACCTCCTCCATCCCGTTCTGCATCGCACTGGCTGTACGCGAGATGGGAATGACGCCCGCCGAAGCTCTCTGGGCCGCGACGGCCGGGGGCGCCACCTCGCTCCGCCGCGACGACGTCGGTTCGGTGCGCATCGGTGCACGAGCGGACCTCGTCGAACTCGACGCACCCGACCCCTCCCACCTCGCCTATCGGCCCGGCGTGCACCTGGTGCGGCGGGTGTGGCGGGGCGGTAAGCCGCTGACGCAGAATTCACCCAGTGATGGCGCCCCCTGATTCGGCCGCCCGGTCGATGCAGAGGGTTCCGGGCCGAGATAGACCGTTCAGTCCCCAGACGGTAGCCGAAGACTTCGCCGGCGCTGAACGGTGACGAAATCGATCCTCAGGGCTTCGAGCTCGGCCGTCCCGGGATGTGACTCAGGATCGACTTCGAGAAACCGCCGTCGACGCAGATGTCCTGCCCGGTGACGTAGCCGGCGAGCGGGCTGACGAGGAACTCGATGACGTTAGCGATGTCGATCGGCTCCCCGATCCGTGCCAGCGGGATGATCGCCTCGCGCGCCTTCTTGATGTCGGGGTCGAGATACATCTTCTCGGTCATTCCGGTCCGGGTCATGCCGGGCGAGACCACGTTCACGCAGATGCCGTCGGGCGCCCATTCCAGCGCGAGCGTCTGCGCCATGATCGTCAGCGCCGCCTTGGTGGGACTGTACGGACCCGACCCGGCGTGCGGGAGCTGACCGGACATCGAGGAGGTGAAGCACGCGGCACCGCGGCTCTCGAGCAGGTGCGGGTAGCTCGCTTTGGCGAGGAGCCACGCCCCGCGAAGGTTGACGGCGAACATGCTGTCCCAGGCTTCGAGGGACACGTCCTTGAGCGCGCCGGGGCTCGCGACTCCGTGGTTGGCCACCAACGCGTCCAAGCCGCCGAACTCCTCGACCGCGGCGGTCACCAACTGATCCGGAACATCCGGATCGGCCAGATCCCCCACCAACGCGATGGCCTTCCCGCCGAGCGACTGGATGGCGCGGACGACCTCGGCTTGCTGCTCGTTCGACGTCTGCCCGCACACGGCGACCATGGCCTCCTCGCCTCGGGCGATGGCGGCTTCGGCGAGCCTGACGCTCGCCGCGGCGCCGATGCCGCTACTTCCACCACTGACTAGAACTCTCATTGCGCTGTCTCCTTCTGAAGGTCTCGCTTGTGACTGCTACCGGCCGCGACGGGCGCACCAGCTGGTGCGCCCCTGTCAGCCGAGATTCCAGCCCTGCGTCTTGAGCTCAGCCAGGGCGGTGGCGAACTCGTGCAACGTGTTCTGGTCGCGGATGACCTCGAGAACGACGTCATCGACCCCGAGCGTCTCTCCGACCGCGTCGCCGAGGCCGCGCCAATCGATCACTCCGGTACCGATGGGGTCGTGTCCCCACGTGTCCGTGCCGGTATCGGAGATGTGCACCAGCGGGATGAGCTCGTGGTAGTCGCGCAGGGCTGCGACCGGGTCCTCGCCGATGTAGGCGGCGTTGGCGACGTCGTACACGATCTTGAGCGATTCGTCGTCGACGGTGCGGACGATCGTCGCGAGGTCGCCGATCGTCGGGGCGAAGCAGTACGGGGTCTGCTCGAAGAGGAGGCGCGTACCGGCTTTCTTCGCGAGCGGAATCAGCGTGTCCAGGCTCTCGGACAACCAGCCGTTCACCTGCTCCAGGGTGGGCGAGATCATGGGGCGGCGCGTGCCGGGAGAGATGACGATCTCTCGGACGTTCCAGTCTGCGGCGAGCTCGATCACGGTGTTGATGTGTTCGATGCTCTTCTCACGCATCTTCGCCGCCGGGCTGGCGAGGTTGACGTCGTATCCGCCGGCGTTCAACGACCTGATCGTGGCGCCGTAGCCGTCGAGTTTCGCCCGGAATGCGGAGCGCTCGGAGGCGGAGATGTCGTCTGGCCAGCAGTGCGGCGAACTGACCGGCACCTCGAAGGTGGTGTAGCCGTTGTCGACGAGTTCGGTGATCGCGTCGGTCGCCGTCTTCGACCAGAGGTAGGAGAACGTGTTGATGATCATGTGGGTTTCCGTTCGGTTGATGCTCTAGCTGTCGAGGTGGTCGAGTCAGGAGCGGGCACGCTTGACCCGATCCGCGACCGAGCCGTCCTCGATGTCCGCGTGCTCGCCGGCGACGACGCGGATGCTGTCGGTCACCGACACGGTGGCCTGCGGCGCCCGGCTGCCCGTCTCCGGGAGGGTGAAGTAGACGGCGAGGCAGATGGCGACGACGACGATCATGTAGACCGCGACGAGCATGGGCTGCCCGGCGCCGACGAAGGCCGCAGCGATGAGCGGGGCGGTGCCTCCGAACACGGCGATGACGATCTGGTGGGCGAAGCCGATGCCGGAGACGCGGACGGCGGCAGGGAACAGTTCCGCCTGGATCGTGGGGTAGACGGCCTGCCAGATTCCGAGGACGACCCAGCCCGAGGATGCGACGACGACGTAGATCCAGAAGCCGGGCGTCTCCAGCAGCAGCAGGAGCGGGAAGAAGAGGACGATCATGCCGGTCGCGCCGATGATGGGGAAGATCTTGCGGCGACCGAGACGGTCCGAGAGGTAGCCCGTGGTGGGCACGACGATCACCAGCAGCACCAGACCGATGACGCTGCCGACGAGGGTGGAGGAGAGGTCGCGGCCCGTCGTGAGGTTGGCGTACGTGGGCAGGAACGTCGCCCAGGTGTAGTAGGCCACGGCGGGGGCGGAGAGGGCGGCGGTCTGCAGGATCGCCTTGGGGTGGTTGCGCAGCAGCTCGAGCAGCTTCGCGGGCGCGGACTTCTGATCCTCGAGAACGCTCGCCTCGAACTCCGGGGACTCGTCGGAGCGGGCGCGGAGGATGAGCCCCACGATTCCGAACAGGCCGCCGATGATGAACGGGATCCGCCAGCCGTAGGCGGCGAGGGCGTCGGCGGCGAAGACGGAGGTGACGATCGCAGCGGCG
This sequence comes from Microbacteriaceae bacterium VKM Ac-2855, assembly GCA_013204985.1. Classification (GTDB taxonomy): domain Bacteria; phylum Actinomycetota; class Actinomycetes; order Actinomycetales; family Microbacteriaceae; genus Rathayibacter. Next base: position 12,208 of record JABMLG010000007.1, on the reverse strand, counting down.
CCGGTCGCGGCGAGGGTGGCCAGGCCGCTGGCCATGTTGGTGAAGGAACCGAACAGGCCGCGTCGGTTGGCCGGCGCGTGTTCCACCATGAAGGCGATCGCGCTCTGCCCCTCGGTGCCGGCGGAGATGCCCTGCAGGATGCGGGCGATGACGAACATGACCGGAGCGACGTAGCCGACGGACGCGAACGGGGGTGTGAGCCCGATGATCAGAGCGCCGAGCGCCATACCCGACACCGCGAGGGAGAGGATGCGGCGGCGTCCGTACTTGTCTGCGATCGGCGAGAGGATGATGCCGCTCAGGGGCCGCACCACGAAGCCGATGGCGTAGGTGAGGAACGCGGCCATCAGGGAGGCGAACGGCGAGTCCGAGGGGAAGATCTGCGCGGAGAAGACGGCGGCGAGAAGGCCGTAGACGTACCAGTCGTACCACTCGACGAAGTGACCGACCGTCCCGGCGAGCAGGTTGTGGACGCGGCCCTTTTTCGAGGCGAGGGCTTCTTCGAGCGGCGCGGACGCGTCGGGACGGGGGGCGGACGTTGTCATAAAAGGCTCTCCTTTGAGTTTCAGGCGTGACAAAGAGGTGCAGCGCCCCAGAGGGGGTGCATTCGATCCGGCGAACGGATGGCTGCCGCAGATGCTGCGAGCAGAAGGGGAAGGGCGGGCGGGAAAGGGCGGGGCGGGGTGAGGGAAGGGGCGGGGAAGGAGTTAGGCGGAGATCTCCTCGTCGGCGACGAGGTAGGTGTACGTGGGCCAGCTCTTGGAGATGTCGGCCGCAGTGGCGAGCAGGATCGGTGACAGTGCGGCCATCCGTGCCCGGGTCATTCGGACCGAGGGGCCGGCGATGCTGATGGTTCCGGTCGCCTCCGCGTTTCGTCCCGCCCCGAAGATCGGCGCAGCGACGGCGTTGATTCCGGGATCCATCTCCTCGAACGTCGTCGCGTATCCGCGGTGACGAACTTCATCGAGTTCGATGAGGAGCCCGGACCGGTCCAGGGGCGAGCGAGCGGTCACGCTCAGACGGCTCTCGTGGTCGAGCACGGCGCTGATGCGTTCTGACGACAGGGTCGAGAGCCACGCCTTTCCGGAGGCGGTGGCGTGGGGGACGGCGTCCTGACCCATCACGGGGTCGAGGCGCAGGGACGAATTGGAGCCTTGGGCTTTGGCGATCCACTGAACGGAATCGTCCGTCGCCACGGCGAGACGCACGAGCTCTTGGCACTCGGCAGCGAGCCGGTCCAGAGAGCGCTGCGCCCAGGTCTCCACTCCGGAGGAGGACAGCTGCCGCAGGCCGAGGGCGCCGAGGCTGTGCGTAGCGAAATAGCTGGAGGTGCGCGGGTCCTGACTCACGTAGCCGACCGTCGCCAGCGCGGCGAGGAGACGATGCGCGATGGCCTTGTTGATCCCGAGACGCTCAGCGATCTCGCTCACGCGTCGCCCCTCGGGGTGCGGTGCCAGCATCTCGAGCACGTGCATCGCGTTCGCGACATCGTCGGCCAGTGCCATGACATCGTCTCCTCACCGTTGTGGATGGATCTGTGTGATCTGTAACACCGTTACCGGAGTAACGCTGTTACAGACGGTCGCATGGGTCGGCCCGGGCTGTCAAGCCTCGCGGTCGGGTTGGATGCGTGCCGACCGCGGCGCGGCGGCAGCTCCGTTCGATCGCACCAGCTCGTCCAGGCGGAGCAGGGCGGAGTCGTCGTCGTTCTGCACGATGTCGTGTTCGCCAGAGCTCCAACGACACTCGAGCGAACCGAACTGCTGCCAGTAGGCGCCCCAATCGGCGAGCTTGGCCTGGTCCCTCTCGCTCCCCCGTTCGACGAGCCTCCGCCGCACGATGTCGGGCGATGTTCGCACGTGGATCACCCGGATGCGTACCGGCGGCCACCCTGCCGCATCGGTGGACCGGATCAAGAATTCCGGCTCCTGCAGATACGCCACGAACGGCGCGTCCAGCACGACGGAGTGGCCGAGTTCGAGATTCCTGCCCGCGGTGTCGAACAGCGTCTCGTATTCGGCGGGCATGATCCTCTCTCGGTACAACGCGTTCGATTCCCGATCCGAGGGCTCCTGCCCGAACGCTTCGAGCGCCACCCGCACGAGAGGTCCTGCGAGTGTGTCCTTGTCGAGATACACCGCCCCGGTGATGGTGCTGAGGTGTCTCGACAAGGTGGATTTTCCCGAGCCGGCGCCGCCGAGGGTGATGTAGGCAACGGGCGGCGTTCGGTCTCCGAGCGTCATCGCTGCACGCGCGTTACCGCCGCCACGAACTCCTCCGCCGCAGCGGTGACCTTGCTCATGTCGCCGTCCGGGCGACCGGCCTTGGTGATGGCGCTGCCGACGCCGACAGCCACGACTCCGGCATCGAACCAGTCGCCGACGTTCGCGGTGGTGACGCCTCCTGCGGGCAGGATCGGGATGTGCGCGAGGGGCGCGAGCACAGCCTTCGTGTAGGGGATCCCTCCGGCCTCAGTGGGGAAGAGCTTCACGATGTCCGAACCCGCCTCCGCGGTGTTGAGGATCTCGGTCGGGGTGTAGGCGCCGCTGATGGTGGCGACCTGGTAGCGGTTGGCGACGCGGATCATCTCGGGGTTGAGGTTCGGGCTGACGAGGAACTGCGCGCCGGCCTGGATGCTGGCCCAGGCGGCGTGCCCGTCCAGCACGGTCCCGGCGCCGAAGGTCACGTCGTCGTCGGCGAAGCGTTCGGTGAGGCGCTGGATCACCGACAACGCGCCGGGGATCGACAGGGTGATTTCGAGGGCACGGATGCCGCCGGCGACGGCGGCGGCGGCGACCTCGTAGGCCTCCTCGGCCGTGTCGAGGCGGACGATGAGGACGTTTCCGGAATCGCGGATGGTCTCGAGGACATCAAGCTTTGTGAACATGACATCGATGGATACACCACTTTCGCGCGCTTTGCGAGCTTCGATTCCGGTTCGTTGACACCCCGAGGTGAGCTGTGGCACTCTTTTCTGCAATCGATCTCAGCAATCGTTCTTATTTCGAAGCCGTTCCGAGCTGGGGTCGTCGAAGGCGAAGGAGTCGAAGGCGATGATGCGTTCTTCCGTAGACCCTCGGCCCACGGCCGTCGTTCTGGGTGCGTCCCACTGGCACGCGCCGTTGTACGTCGCAGGTCTCCTTCTGCACTTCCGGATCACGGCCGTCCAGGGCGCTCCTCACCCGACCTCGCACACGCTCGCCGCATCCCTCGGCGTGCCGCTCACCGCGAGCGTCGACGAGGCTCTGAGTCACGGGGAGGTCGGCCTGGCGTTCGTGTTCAGTCCGCACCACGAGATGCCGGCGGTCGCTCGGGAACTCGTGGCGCGACGCATCCCGTTCGTGATCGAGAAGCCTGCCGGCACGGGCCTCGCCGAGCTGCGGAGGATCGAGGAGGATGCCCGCCTGGCCGGCGTCGCGGTAGCCGTGCCGCTGGTTCAACGAGGCGCTCCGGTCGACACCTGGCTGCAGCAGGCCGGTGACATCGTCTACGAACGAATGGCTTTCGTCGCCGGACCACCGGCCCGGTACGAGCGCAACGGCAATCCGTGGATGCTCGATCCCGCCCTGTCGGGTGGGGGCAGCCTGATGAACCTGGGCCCGCACTTCGTCGACCTCGCCATCCGGCATCTCGGACGCCCGAGCGACATCGTTCGCAGGCAGTCCGCGACGCTGCATGGAGGGGCGGTCGACGATCACGCCACGCTGATTCTCACCACCGGCGCCGGCAACGAAGCCATCATCGAGGTCGGCTACGCCTTCCCCGACTCACCGCTGAAGAGGTACTGCAGCTTCACCGCAGTCGGCACGAACGGGTTCGCCGCCATCGACACGACCGGCAGCGCATCCTTCACCGATCTCTCCGGTACCACCGTCACCGCCACGCTCGAAGTGGACAGTGACCCGCTGTACGAGGTCTTCGTCGACGCCGTCGCGAGCACCCTGGCCTCCGGCTTCTCGGGTCTGCCAACACTGACGGAGCTCGTCGACGCCATGGAGATCATCTGGTCACCGGATGCGTCAGGCTCGGCGAGCGATGGCTGAGGCGAGCATCGACGACGTCGCCCAGGCCGCGGGCGTGCACCGCTCGACGGTATCCCGCGCGTTCTCCCGACCGGATGCCGTGCGGACGGCGACCAGGCAGCATGTGCTGCGAGTCGCCGCGGAGCTGGGCTATTCGATGAACCCTCTGGCGCAGGCTCTCCGCCGCGGATCCAGCAACCTCGTACCCCTGATGGTGCCGGACATCACCAACCCGTTCTTCGCCGAGTTGGCCCGGGCGACCGCTGCCGCGGCCGAAGCGCGCGGCTACCAGGTCATGCTGTGCATCACCGGCGGCGACATCGAGCACACCGCCGGCTACTTCACCTCGATGCATTCGATGTACTCGCCCTTCGGCGTCGTGGCCCCCTCGACCCGAGTGGATGTGGAGGCGCTGCGCCGATACGCGTTCCAGAACCGGGTCGTCGTCATCGACCGCATCGAGGACGTCTCCGTACCCACCGTCACCGTCGACAGCGCCCACGGGATCGACCTCGCCTTCGATCACCTCCACGATCTGGGACACCGGAGGATCGCCTACGCCCCCGGCATCGTGGGCACCCACACCGCGCAGGACCGATGGACGGCCTACCATCGCGCCGCGACCGCGCACTCCGTCACTCCCGTCCTGCTGGAAGCCGAGCCCGGTACCGAACTGGGTCCCGGGATCGTGGACCACTGGCTGCGCGAACCGACCCGCCCGACAGCGGTCATCGCCTCCAACGACGTCATCGCATTCGCCCTCATCTCCGAGTTGGGCACTCGTGGCTTCACCGTTCCCGCCGACCTGTCCGTCGTCGGCTTCGACGGCCTCGATCTCGGCGCCCAGCTCAGCCCCCGGCTGACCAGCGTCCGCCAACCGGTCACCGACCTCGGCCGAATCGCCATCGAACTCGGCGAGAACCTGATCGCCGGCGGACCCGCCGAGCACGTCGTCCTCGAGCCGACACTCCTCATCCGTTCCTCGACCCGGAAACATCACCCATGAGACCGAACCCCCCTCGCCTTCCCGGCCTGCAGAGCGTCGACCACGTGGCCTTCACGGTCCCCGACCTCGACGACGCGACACGGCTCTTCACCGAACTGCTCGGCGCGGAGCAGCTCTACGAATCCGTTCGCGGCCCCGACGCGGCCGTTATGCCGGAACACTTCGGAGTGCCTGAGGACGCGCACCTGAAACTGCGCATGTTCCGGCTGCCGCCGAACCTGAACATCGAAATCTTCCAGTGGTGGAGCGCGGACCGCTCGCCCGTGTTCCCGCGCGCCAGCGACGCCGGCGGGCACCACCTCTGCTTCGTGGTCGATGACGTCGATGACGTCGTCGACGCGGTTGCAGACCTCAGCGGGATCGAGATCCTCGGGGCCCGGAAGGAAGTCGCCGGCGACAGCCCCGCCGTCGCCGGGAACCGGTGGGTGTACGCCCGCACCTCCTGGGGACTCATCCTCGAATTCGTCGACCGCTCCCGGGTCGCTGATCCCCCACGCCTCGTCGGCCCGCGCGACTGGCACACCCATTCACCCTCGACCACCTCGGAGACCTCCGCATGAAACTCGCCGGCCACACCCTCGGCACTCCCGATCACAGCGTTCCTGAAGCCCTGAAGCTCTTCGCCCGAGCCGGCCTCGATGCCGCAGAGGTGATCTACCAGAACGACTACCTCAGCGGCCTCCCCGTCGGTGACACCACCGCCGCCGCAGAGGCGGCCCGCGTCGCCACCGGCGAAGGCATTCCCATCATCGGCCTCACTCCCTACACCACCGGCATCAACGCGACGGATGAAGGCATGCGGCGGGACGCGGTCGACGAGCTGCGCACCGCCATCGACATCGCTCACACCATCGGCGCGAACCGCGTCCGGGTGTACTCGGGTGCGTGGCAGCCGGGTCAGCGCGATCACGCTGCCCACTGGAGCCGTCTCATCCGCTCGTTCCAGGAGCTCTCCGGCCCGGCGGCGGATGCCGGCGTCATCCTCTGCGCCGAGAACCACTTCGGCACGATGACCCAGACGGCGCGCGATACGGCCCAGCTCGTGCGAGCCGTCGACTCGCCCTCCGTCCGCGTTCTCTACGACCAGGCGAACCTCACCTTCACCCACGACGAAGACGCCGACGCCGCGTTCGCCGTCCAGGGCGACCTCATCGGGCACGTGCACGTCAAGGACCTGGTCTTCAAAGACCCCGACGCCCCCTTCGTCGCATCCGAGACGGCTCGCGTCCACGCCGACGAACGCGCCGTCAGCTCCCGCGTGGTAGGCGACGGCGCACTCCCCTGGCCTCACATCCTCCGTCGCCTCCGCGACGTCGGCTACGACGACGTCCTCTCACTCGAGTACGAGTACCGGTGGCACCCGCAGGACCTCGATGACCCCGAGATCGGATTCCGACGCGGCGCCGAACACGTCCGCGCGATCCTGAGCCGGCTCGACTCGGATGCCGCCGCGAGAGGCGCCGAGGTCATCTCGTGAACGCTCTGCGAGTCGGCGTCGTGGGTGCGGGCAACATCGCCAGCATCGCGCAGCTGCCCACCCTCGTTCAGCGTGATGACGTGGAGCTGCGTGCCCTCGTCTCGCGGCGGGAGGATCCCAGTGCCGTGCAGCGACGCTGGGGGTTCACGAACGTCTACCGCACCGTCGACGCGATGCTCGAGGCCGAGGAGCTCGACGCCGTCTTCGTGCTCACCCCCCGCTCCGAGCACGTCGCTGCTGTGGAGAGCGCCCTTCGCGCCGGGGTCGACGTGTTCTGCGAGAAGCCTCTGGCCACCTCGACCGCCGACTCGATCCGGCTGGCGGAACTCGCCGACGAACACGGTCGGATCCTGATGGTCGGCCTGAATCGGCGGTTCGCACCCGTGTACGTGGCCGCACGCGAGGCTTTCGGGCCATCCGGAGCGACCTTCTGCATCGCGCAGAAGAACCGCGCCGGCTCCGAATACCGGGCCACGTTCGAGAACGCGATCCACATGGTCGACCTGCTGCGCTGGTTCTGCGGCGGGGACGTCGTCGAGGTCACCAGCGCCAGCGCAGGAACGGACCCCTGGGAGGAGGACGGTACCGCCGCCCTCGTTCGATTCTCCACCGGCAACACCGGGATCCTCGTCGCGGCCCGGACCGCCGGCATCTGGGGCGAGAAGCTCGATGCGTACGGCCAGATGCGCTCGGCCGAAGTCATCGCTCCCGACACGGTCGCCGTCACCGCGGACGGCGTCCGGACCGTTCGGTCGATGAGTCCGGAGGCCTTCGGCTGGGCGACCGCGACCGAGACGTTCGGATTCGCCGATGCCGTTCGGCACTTCCTCGACCGCGTCCGCGACCGGCAGCAACCGCTCACCTCCGGCTGGGAAGCCGTCAAGACACAACAACTCCTCGATCAGATCCTCGCGGCAGCCGGCCTGCCCACCCACGAACAGGAAGGACGCACGTGGTCCAGCAAGGCAGTCCAGTGACGACGACACACCAGCCGCAGATCGCGCTGGTCACGGGCTCGAGCGGTGGTATCGGCGCAGCCGTCGTCGCTGCACTGCAGAAACGCGGTGACATCGTCGTCGGCGCGGATCGCGCTGCGCTCGATGAACAGGACATCGGCGGCTTCTACGAGCTCGACGTCACCGACGAGAAGCAGACCAGCGATGTGATCCATCGGATCGTCGCCGAGCACGGTCGCATCGACGTCCTCGTCCACGCAGCGGGGGTGCTCGGAGGCACTCCGGATCCGTTGGTCACCACGACCGAGGAGTTCGAGCGCATCATGCGCATCAACGCGACGGGCACTTTCACGATCACCCGCGATGTCGCGAACTACATGCGCCACAGCCGCACGAAGGGCACGATCCTGCTGCTGTCCTCCGTCGCGGCGAAGGAGGCGCGGGTCGACTACCTTCCGTACAACGCCAGCAAGATCGCCGTGCTGCACATCATGTGGTCCATGGCGAAGATCCTCGGACCGGCCGGGATCTCCGTCAACGCCGTCAACCCGGGCCCCGTGAACACCCCGCTGTGGTCGCAACTCGCCGACCAGTCGGGCTCCGCGCAGGCAGCCCGTGACGCGCGCGCGGCGCAGCTGCCGATGGGACGCTTCGCGGAACCGGATGAGGTCGCCGGCGCGATCGGCTTCCTCACGGACCCGGCGAACCGTTACATCACCGGAGTCTCGCTCGACGTCGCCGGTGGCGCGCACCTCGGCATCGGATCCTAAGACTCGCAAGATCCTCGCTTCCGTCGGGCAGGAGCGCGCTGCTGCCCGACAACTGCACAACGTCGGCTGAGCGGGGTGAGTCCAATATCTCGGTGTCACTTCTCGCGTTGGTCCTCGTTGTCGTTGACGGACGAGGACCATCGCGGGATGACCAGTTGGTTCCCACGATGCGCCAGGACCAGTGGGACTTGACGACCCAGATCGGCGAAGTGCTCACGTCCCGACCTGGCCCACCAGGATGTATTCCGCCGGATGTTGCTAACCGGCCCGCAGGACCTGATCGACACGGATGCGACGATCACGATCGGCGCGGCGCCTCGCGTGCGCTCCCCGGAGCGCACGCCGGTTCGAAGGCCGCGGTCACGGCGATCCTGCCCGGATCGGGATGGCAGCCATGCCGAGTCCATTTCGCCCGCAACGTCACCCGGAAGATCGGCTCGGCCCGCTCGAAGCCCGCGAACGAGCTGACCTCCACGATCTTTATGCAGACAACCGCGGAAGCCGTGATCGCCCGATACAAAGTCGGATCCGTTATGCGCTCTTCGCGATGAGTCGACTCATCCGCTGCGGCGAGATGTGCAGCGCCCGGGCGGTGTCCGCCCGGCTGAGCTGGTGCGCGCCGGTGAACGAACGGGCGGCCTCGCGGCGCAACTGCGCGCTGCGAGGTATCACCGCCGATCGGGATTGACCCATCGCGGGGATCGGTGCACCGGTCGGGCCGACGCGGCCGAGCCCGTCGAGCTGGAACACCCGCCAGCGGCCCTCGCGGTGTGCCCGGGCCGTGATCTCGCCAGTCATGCCGCCCTCCTGTTCCGTCATCGCCAGCTCTGCGGAGTGTCCGGGAACGCGGCGATGATCTGCCGGACTATCCCGGCCGGCACCTCGCCGTGCGCGGGATACTGGTGCGCCCCGGCCCGTTCAGGTCGCCCTCCTCGAACGCCGTGACCGTCGTTTTCCACGACGACACGCTCACCGAGCGAGCAGTGCACCACTCTGCCGGACGCAAAAGCCGGTTCACCCGCATCGCGGGATCGGTGTCGTGAGTCGCCGCTGCGGTCGTGGCGGCCGCGGGTCTCGCGACGGCCGAGCGTCGATTTCAGTACCATACTCGTATTACACTGGATTCCGGATGAGTTCGTTATAGCGACGAGGGGAGTGTGAATGGCGAGGGCCGGGACGAGACCCGGGTAGAGGTGGGTGCAGCTCATTTCCCGGCGATCGATGGTGTCGCGCTCATCGCGGGCTCGACGGATTGCACTCACGTTGTGGTGATCAGTGTCGACATCGAGAGTGGAGCCGGCCGTGAGCGCAACGAGGCGAAGTACCAAGACTATGTGAGCCCGGCGAACAGCAGGGCTTCGCTGACCAGATAGCCACTTATGCCTTGGGCCTAAAAGGGCAGTGCTGAAGAGCATCGTGACGTAGGTACTTGTCGTTGCCGGGCTCGCGCGCGCTCGGGCGCTGAACGAGGTCGTTCCCGAGATCGAGTAAGAACCGAACATCAGAGGTTCTGGGGTCCACGAATCGTTGTTTTTAAAGATGTTTATCGAAGGTTGTGTCTTATGGAATCTACGCATTGTGCGTTGAACATGCACAGCGTGGTGAATCACACGACTGAGGATGCACAGCATGCGCAGGTCCGTGAGGTGCCTCGGTGAGTGTGGTCGATTTCTCGGCTGATTCGTGGCAGGCGTCTTCTCCGGGGTTGCAGGAGGGCCTCTCGGCTCGGATCGAGGCGTTGTCCGAGTTATCGCAGGGTCTGGAGTCTCTTGCCGGGTCGGGGAACATCAGTGGCGTGGGTGCGGACGCGATGCGCGCCTACATCCGCGAAGTGCACATCCCGATCGTGCAATCGCTGCTGGTGAGCTTGTACACGTTCCAGACCGCGATCGGCGTGTATTGGAACGGCTACTCCCAGGTCGATGGTGGCGGGAATTTCCGGCTCGTGAACGACGAGTTCAACACTCACCTCACTCAACTCGACACCGGCATGGAACAACTGCAGGGTTTCGCGACCGATCTGCGGGCCATCGCTGCGAACGCATCGCATCTGGTGTCACTGGGCGATGCAGGCGCGGGCGCGGCCGAGCGCGCTGCTGAGGGTTTCGAGCGGATGCGTTCGGTCGCGAAGACGCAGCAGGAGACGTGGGCGGCGTATGAGGCCGCGGATCCCGGGTTCGCGCAGGTGAAGAGCCTGCTCACGGAACTGAACCGGACCGTGCAGAACGTCGGGAGTCTCACTGTCGGGCAGGGACGCTCCTACCAGTCGGGGAGCTTCACCCTCACCCTCGCCCGACTCGGTGAGCTCACTAGCGGGATGCGGGACTACTGCGAACAGAACCAGCAGGCCGCCTCGACCGGGTGGGACACCCTGTTCGCGGGTTACGTCGACGATGTGCAGGCGGAGCAGGAGCGCGAACGGACGGAGGATGCCGCGTGGGGTCTGCTCTGGGACGGGCTGCAGATCGCCGCCGGTGTCGTGGTCACCACGATCGGTGTCGGACTGACCCCGTTCACCGGCGGCGTCTCCCTCGGGCTCACGGTGTTGGGCGGGTCGCTTCTCGTCGGTGGGATCAACAGTGCGGTCAACCACACCTCGATCGTCACGACCGGGAACGACCTGAACCTGATCGGGATGGCCGCCGGCTCGGCCGCCCAGTGGTACGACGTGAACGTCGCACAACCCGCGATCGCATCCGGCAGCACGGGGCTTCAGCTCCTCGCCGGGGCAGGTTCGGGTGTGTTGCAGGTCGCTAGCGACGCCGTCCAGGTGAACGTGCAGCAGATCGGTACCGGCATGTACACCCTCGCGACCAGCGACGAAGCGCGAGTGCACCAGGCACAAACCACAAGTACATCTACGAGACGAACGCTGATGGCCTGATCGACCGGGTCACCGTCGAGAACCTCCACTACAAGCCCGATCGTGACCGATACACCAACGCCCGCGACACTCCCGACAAGCTCCCCGACGACGAGGCAGGCCACCTCATCGCCGACATGTTCGACGGCAGCCCCGACCTCGACAACCTCGTCAGCCAAGCCATGGCAATCAACCGCGGCGCAGGCTCGAGATGGACGGCGATGGAACGAGCCTGGCGGAACGCCCTGACCAAAGACCCGCCCAGCGCTGTCACCGAAATCGAGATCAAGGTCACTTATGACGGCAGCAAACGACCAACGGGTTTCAAGATAAAATATAAAATCGATGGCGAGCCGTTAGGCCGCAACATCTCCAACCCCATTCCCGAGACCTACTAAGAGGATAGCAATGACTAACGAGTCCAGCTTTGTGCGTTTGTCGGAGATCCAGGACGAGATCCTGAGTTTCACCATGCAGCAGGTCGGTGATAAAGTTGAAAAGTTCTATGTACAGGGCAAGATTACCGACGATAGTCGGGGAAATGTTACCAGTTCCGAAGGCAACCTTCGGAATGTTGTCGTCGGTAAGCGCGTGCTGGGTGTCTCGACTGTTCTGGATGACGCCGGGTTTGATGAGAGCGTTGAGTTCATTAGGCCGAGAATTGTGGAGTTGCATGACATTCTCCGCAAGTTGCAGGGTAAGTCGCCGGTGCGGTTTCGATGGTCTGTGGACACGAGAACTGGTGAAGTTGAGAGTGACTGGACCTACTACGACGATCTGACATACGAAGAGAAGAAGGATGACTTCTGGGAGAACTGGCAGGGCGACTTCGCGTGGAAGGCTCAGCTTGAAGCTGAGCTGGCCGGGCAGTAGCCTCCAACGCTTCGCCGGTGTCGACTCTGGCGCACCGCAGGTCTCCAGTGAAGCCGAGCAGGTGAACATGCAGGAAAACGGAAGACCTTCTGATTCCTCGACTCCGTACCCTGTTCCGGCCCCGACTAAGGAAGAAACCATTGCCTAACGAGACCAGCTTTGAGGGCTCATCGCAATCCAGGGTGTAGTCGGGGTCTGAAGCCGCCGGTTTCGAGGAGCGATCGGGCGATGTAGTTGGTCA
>JABMLG010000006.1 GCA_013204985.1 Microbacteriaceae bacterium VKM Ac-2855 | reverse complement strand
TCCGGATCATCGTTCGACTTGCATGTGTTAAGCACGCCGCCAGCGTTCGTCCTGAGCCAGGATCAAACTCTCCGTAAAAAAATTACGACAACCGATCCGAAAACCGGCCATCAAGTTTGACCTCTAGCAAATAAGACATCATTACTGACATCAATTTCCAAAGGAACCCTGCCCAAACCACAAAAAGTGATCCAAGCCGGGGTTATAAATTTGGCATTGAACATAGTGCACGCTGTTGAGTTCTCAAGGATCGGACACATTCGGGTTCCTACCCTCCACAAAGAAGGATCCTCGCCCCGAAGTGACTGAAGTTTGTATGTACTGCACTTATGAGCTAGGCTAGAGAGAAGTTATTCCCTCAGCCGCTCTGGCAACTTGTCTAACTTAGCACACCCGCAGACCCTGTCAAATCCGCGCCCCACCGAAGCGGAAACACGAAGAAGACAAACTTCTGCGATGGCTGTGCATCGTCAACCCTCGCCGCTCATCCGAAGATGATCAACTGGTTGGTTGCGATGGCCCCACTTGAGGTCGGCGTTCGCGTGGCCGGTGTAGAACACCGGGACGTTCATCCCGCCGAACCTTTGGGGTGACGAGGGACAACATTACGGTCATGTTTCGTGAACGCGCAAACAGCGCTGATCCCGGGCGTGTCGCGGCAGGGGACCTACGCGACGACTGCGCCGGCGAGGGTCTTCTTGCCGCGGCGCACGACGGCGAGGCCGTCGACGAGCGGGAAGTCGGCGAGGGTCGCCGCCTCATCGGACACAGCGATGTTGTTGACGTACACCCCGCCCTGCGCGATCCCGCGCCGGGCTTCGCCCAAGCTCTTCGCGAGTCGGGTCTCCACCATGACCTGCGCCACCGCGGCCGTGGCTCGGGTCTCGATCGTCTCGAGCGCCTGAAGTGCGCCGCGGAGGATGTCGGCATCGATACCGTCCAACGAGCCGCGGCCGAAGAGGGCGGCCGAGGCATCGACGACGGACTGTGCGGCTTCAGCGCCGTGCACGAAGCTCGTCACCTCCCAGGCCAGAACGCGCTGGGCCTCCCGCTTGAACGGTTCGTCGGCCACACTCGCCGCGAGCCGCTCGATCTCGGTGCGCGGCAGGAAGGTGAACACCTTGAGGCGATCGACGACATCGGCGTCGTCCGCGTTGAGCCAGAACTGGTAGAAGGCGTAGGGGCTGGTCAGTCGGGGATCGAGCCAGATGGCGTTGCCCTCGCTCTTGCCGAACTTCGTCCCGTCGGAGTTCAGCACCAGCGGAGTGCCGATGGCGTGGACGCTGCGGCCCTCGACGCGGTGGATCAGATCCGTTCCGCTGGTGAGGTTGCCCCACTGGTCGCTTCCGCCCGTCTGCAAGACGCAGTCGTACTGTCGGTAGAGCTCGAGGAAGTCCAGGCCCTGCAGAATCTGGTAGCTGAACTCGGTGTAGCTGATACCGGCGTCGGAGTTCAACCGAGCGCTGACCGCATCCTTCTTCAGCATCGTGCCGACCCGGAAGTGCTTCCCGATCTCGCGGAGGAAATCGATCGCCGACATCGGCGCCGTCCAGTCGAGGTTGTTCACCAGACGCACTGCGTTCTCACCCTCGGGGCTGAGGAATCGCGAAACCTGCGCCTGGAGGTAGCCCACCCATTCGGCCACCGTCTCGCGCGTGTTCAGCGTGCGCTCGGCGGTGGGGCGGGGGTCTCCGATCAGCCCGGTGGATCCGCCGACCAGACCGAGGGGGCGGTGACCGGCCAGCTGGAGCCGGCGCATCACGATCAGTTGCACCAGATTCCCCAGGTGCAGGCTCGCTGCGGTCGGGTCGAAACCGCAGTAATACGTGATCGGCGCGCCACTGAGGAGCGACTTCAACTCCCCCGCATCCGTCGACACCTGCACGTGTCCACGCCAGAGCAGTTCCTCCCAGACATCCTCGAACGTCGAGTCGTTCTGCGGCAGGGTGGATGCGGTGGGCGATGGAGCGGTCACGCCCTCCAGGGTAGAGCCATGCCTTGCATAGCCGTTATCAAGCTTCAGGACTTGTTCCGGGGTTATCAAGTCTGTAGCATTGTGGCTATCGTAGAGGCTCCGGAGGCGCACCGATGTTCGTGATCACCACAGACCAACGCGACAGCCGACACGACGAAGACCGCGTCGACACAACGATCGCCGCCATCGCGAGCAGATGGTCGGAACACCTGCTGCTGCCGGCCGATCGCACCGCGGGCGACGAGTTCCAACTCCTCTTGGCCGACCCGGACGCGACCATCGCGGTGATCCTCCACCTTCACCGCACCGAGCACTGGAGCATCGGACTCGGCATCGGCGAGGTCGAGACCCCACTCCCCCGCGACACGCGCGCGGCCCGCGGCCCCGCCTTCTTCGCGGCGCGACGTGCCGTCGAGGTCTCGAAAGCGCGACCGAGCCGATTCGCGGTCGATCCCGACGCCGCCACGAGCGCCTTCCCGGGGCCGCGTGACATCGAGGCGCTCGCGGATCCCCTCCTGCACCTGCGCGACCAGCGCACGCGGCCCGGTTGGGAGGTCGCCGATCTCCTCGACGAGGGCCTGACCCAGAGCGATGTCGCCGATCGCCTCCGTGTCACTCCGCAGGCCATCAGTTCGCGCGCGCGTTCGGCGGGCGTCAGGATGGACGAGCCCGCGCGAGTCGCTCTCGTCCGCATGCTCGCCGCCGTCGACATCACGCTCTCCGAAGGAGAATCCGCATGACCCTCCTCCTCTCCGTCACGGTAGCGATGCTGGTGATCGCGCTGATCGGTGCGGTGTTGGCACTCCGACTGCGCCGACCGCGTCTCGTGATCGTCTCGGCAGCGGCACTGCTGGTCGGCTTCGTCTGTCGATCGTTCCTGGACGCGCCCGTCCCGGGCTGGGCGTCCGTCACCATCGCCGTCCTCGGGCTCGGCCTCGCCACGATCGGTGGCGGTCCCGTCGTGCAGACCACACTCGACCTCGCCACCCCTGGTCAACGGACCGGCAGCCACGGCGGCATCATGCTCACCGGGCCCCTCCCCGTGGCCACCACCCCGACCGCCGCACCGGGGCCGGCACCGACCGCCGCCGCATCGACCGCCGCTGCATCGACCACAGCCGCCCCGACCGCCGCCGCACCGACCGCCATCGGTCAACCCATCGAGGTGTTGCGGGGTGGAACGACGATCGGGATCCTCGAGCGGATCGCCGCCGCGGGCTCGATCATGACCGGCGCCGCGGAGGCGATCGCCGTGGTGATCGCGATCAAGGGCGTCGGCCGCTTCTCCGAGCTCTCCTCTCCGGAGGCGCGCGAACGGTTCATCATCGGCACGCTCGCGAGTCTGATCTGGGCAAGCGCCTGCGGCACCCTTGCGCGGCTCTACCTCGGCTGAGCACGGGAGCGCGCAACAGCGGCTCGGTAGGGCGACACCGTCGGCTCCCCCGGCAACCAGAAGCGCCAGGGGAACGCTGCGGACCCGCCCTCGCCGGCGACACCGGTCCGCTGCCCTGCGAGGTACGCGAGCGGATGCGGCGGCGGCGAGAAGGCGAAGTCGTCGCCGAGCTGCGCGCCCGACTCGGCCAGCACGACTCCGAGCGCCTGAGCCAGACGCGCGGGCCCGCGCGCGAGATCACGTTCCGACGACGTGGGTCGCCGCGATCGGGCCGCCTCGATTCCCTCGATGATCTCTCCACCGCGCAGCAGCACCGCGGATGCCGAACCGGTCGGCGAGCAGACCAGATTCACGCACGTGTGCATCCCGTAGGTGAAGTACGCGTAGATCGTGCCGGGCGCTCCGAACATCGGATCGTTGCGCGGCGTCCGTCGATGATGCGCGTGCGAACCGGGATCCTCGCCGAGGCCGAGGTACGCCTCCACCTCGGTGAGGCGCACACCGATCCAGCCGTCGTCGGTGCGGTGACGGAACACCCCGCCGAGCAGCAGCGGAGCGACCTCGACCGCCGGGCGGGCGAGGTCGATCCCCGACACGTCGTCGCTCAGAAGAAGCGCTGGCCGGAGACGATCACAACGACGACCACGAAGACCAGTACCGCGACGGCACCGAGGATCCAGGCCAGCCGAGCGCGAGGACCCATCGGCGGGCGCCCCGGTCGATCGCCCTTGAGCGTCATCGGGTCGCCCCCGACACCGCGGACGCGAGGATGCGCACGCGGTCGGTGAGTTGGGCGAGTTGCTCCGCCACGCGAACCGGCGCGGTACCGCCGACCCCATCGCGGCTGGCGACCGAACCGTCCACGGTGAGGACGTCGCGCACCTCCGGAATCAACAGGGGTGAGACCTCGGCGAGCTGCGCATCGTCGAGATCCGAGAGCTCCAGGCCGCGAGTCTCGGCGTATTTGACCAGCTCGCCGGTCACCTCGTGCGCGTCACGGAACGGAACGTGACGCTTCACGAGCCACTCCGCGACATCGGTGGCGAGGGAGAACCCCTGAGGCGCGAGCTCGGCCATCCGCTCGACGTGGAAGGTCAGCGTCGCGATCATCCCCGTGAATGCCGGGAGAACGACCTCCAGCGTGGTGACCGAATCGAAGACCGGCTCCTTGTCCTCCTGCAGGTCGCGGTTGTACGCGAGGGGCAGCCCCTTGAGCGTCGCCAGCAGACCCGTGAGGTTGCCGATGAGGCGTCCCGACTTGCCGCGCGCGAGCTCGGCGATATCGGGGTTCTTCTTCTGCGGCATGATCGATGAACCCGTCGAATACGAGTCATCGAGCGTGACGAAGCCGAACTCCTTCGTGTTCCACAGGATGATCTCCTCCGAGATGCGGGAGAGATCGATTCCGATCATCGCGGCGACGAAAGCGAACTCGGCGACCAGGTCGCGGCTGGCCGTGCCGTCGATGGAGTTGGGGACGCTCGCGGCGAAGCCGAGTTCTCGCGCGACGGCGCCGGCGTCGAGTCCGAGGGTCGAACCGGCCAACGCTCCGGATCCGTACGGCGAGACATCGGCGCGCACTCGCCAGTCGCGCAACCGCTCGAGGTCGCGTAGCAGCGGCCACGCGTGTGCGAGCAGGTGGTGCGCGAGCAGAACGGGCTGGGCATGCTGGAGGTGCGTCCGACCGGGCATCACTGCCGTCGGATGCGCTGCGGCCTGGGCCGCGATCGCGTCGATCAGCTGGATGACCTGCTCGCCGATCACCGCCGCGTGGTCGCGGAGATACATCCGGACGAAGGTCGCGATCTGGTCGTTGCGGCTGCGACCGGCGCGCAGCTTGCCGCCCAGGGCCGGACCGGCTTCAGCCATCAGCGCGCGTTCGAGAGCACCGTGCACGTCCTCATCGGAATCGGCGGCGACGAAGCTGCCGTCGAGCACCGCCAGTCGGACGCGTTCGAGCGCTGCGAGCATCCTCTCGAGTTCGGTCTCGTCGAGATACCCGGCGGCCGCGAGCGCCCGCGCGTGCGCCTTGGATCCGGCGATGTCGTATTCGGCGAGTTGCCAGTCGAAATGGGTCGATTTCGACAACGCCGCCAACTCGGGCGATGGTCCGCCGGCGAAGCGCCCGCCCCAGAGAGCGCCGGCCTGGCCCGCGCGGTTCGATTCGGTCATGCTGCGGCTCCGTCCGTCGCATCGGACGCGTTCTTCTCGAGCAGCCAGACCAGGAGCGCCTTCTGCGCGTGCAGACGGTTCTCGGCCTCGTCCCAGATCACGCTCTGCGGGCCGTCGATCACTTCCGCGGTCACCTCGTAACCCCGGTCGGCCGGCAGGCAGTGCATGAAGAGAGCATCGGGTGCGGCACGAGCCATGATCGCCTCATCGACGCGGTAGTCGCGGAAGGTCGCCACCCGGGCGGCCTTCTCCTCCTCTTTGCCCATCGACACCCAGGTGTCGGTGATGACGATGTCGGAGTCGGCTGCGCCCGCCTGTGGGTCGGTGAAGACCGCGACCGAGCCACCCGTGGTCGCGGCGACGCGCTCCGCGTCGGCGAGCACGTCCGCGTCCGGAGCATAGGACGCGGGGGCGACGATCCGCACGTTCATCCCAGCGGTAGCGCCGGCGAGGAGGTAGGAGTGCGCCATATTGCTCGCTCCGTCGCCGAAGAAGGTGAGATTCAACCCGGCGAGCGCGCCCTTGTGCTCGCGGATGGTGAGCAGATCGGCGAGCAGCTGGCAGGGGTGGAACTCGTCGGAGAGCGCGTTGACCACGGGCACGGTGGTACCGGCGGCCATCTGGGCGAGCCCGGACTGCGCATAGGTGCGCCACACGATCGCGGCGACCTGGCGCTCGAGAACACGAGCCGTGTCGGACGCCGTCTCCTTACCGCCGAGCTGGCTGCTCGCGGTGGTGATGATCAGCGGGATGCCACCGAGATCGGCGATACCGACGGCGAAAGAGACGCGCGTGCGCGTCGACGACTTGTCGAAGATGACCGCCACCGTCTGCGGTCCGGCCAGCGGCTTGCGCGCGAACCGGTCTCGCTTCAGCTCGACGGCGAGATCGAGGATCTCGGCCTGCTCGGCGGGAGTGATGTCGTCATCGCGGAGGAAGTGGCGGGTCACGGGCGAATCGCTTTCGTTCGGTCGTGCGCCGTGTCTACGGCGCGGAAGGTACAAGCCTAGGGGCTGCGGCCATTCGTGCGATGGCTCAGCACCGCACGGGCTCGGCTCGCGCGAGGGCGTCGTTCGGCGGCGGGCGAGCCGGCGCGGCTCAGCCGCGGACGGCGGCGAGGGCTCGTCCGAAGCGGATGCCGAACTCGACGATGTCGGACTCGGTCACGATCAGCGGCGGGGCGAGTCGGATCGAGGAGTCGTTCGCCGCATTGATGATCAGACCTTCGCGGATCGCGGCGGCCGAGACCTCGTTGGCGACGGGCTCCGAGAGCGCGACGCCCAGAAGCAGACCGGCGCCGCGGATCCCCGCGACGAGGGGCGATTCGAGCGCGGCGATGGTCGCCCGGATGCTCTCACCCGCCACCCGAGCGTTCTCGACCAGGCCGGCGCGCTCGATCTCGGCGACGACGGCGCCCGCGGTGGCCGTGGCCAGCGGATTGCCACCGAAGGTGCTGCCGTGCTGCCCCTTGGAGAAGAGATCGGATGCGCGACCGAAGGTGACGAGCGCTCCGATCGGGACGCCACCACCGAGGCCCTTCGCGACTGTGATCGCGTCCGGGATGATGTCCGCGTGCTGGAAGGCGAACCAGGCGCCGGTGCGGCCCACACCCGTCTGGATCTCGTCGATGATGAGCAGGGCGCCGTGGCGCGCCGTCAGTTCTCGAGCGCGCTGCAGGTAGCCGTCGGGCAGCGGTACGACGCCTGCCTCGCCCTGGATCGGCTCGACCACGAGCGCCGCGACCGAGTCGTCGATCGTGGCCTCCAATGCCTCGATGGTCGGGTCGATGTGCTCCACGCCCGCGGGGACGGGCTCGAACGGCGCGCGCATCGCCGGCTTACCGGTGAGCGCCATCGCCCCCATGGTGCGCCCGTGGAAGGCGTTGTGCAGAGCCAGGATCCTGCGCTTGGTGCCCGAGCCGTGGTTGAGTCGCGCGAGCTTGAACGCCGCCTCGTTCGCTTCGGCACCCGAGTTGGCGAAGTACACGCGCCCGGTCTCGCCCGCTCCCGAGATGCGGCGGAGCGTCTCGGCGAGCTCGACCTGCGGCACCGAGGCGAAGTAGTTCGATACGTGCGCGAGCTTGCCCGCCTGCTCGGCGATCGCGGCGACGAAGACCGGATGGGCGTGGCCGAGCGCGTTGACCGCGATCCCGCCGAGGAAGTCGAGGTACTCGACACCGTCCACGTCCCAGACGCGCAGACCCTCACCGCGCTCGAGGACCGCCATCGTGTGGGTGACGGTCTTCATCATCACATCGGAGTAGCGGCGCTGGGTCCGCTCGGTGAGCGAGGCCTCGGCCACGCCTCCCGTGATCGTCGTGGAGGCGGGGGTCTCGGTCTGCGCGCTCATTGCTCGTCGCTCTGCTTCTCGTCGGTGAACGGGGACTCGTCGGCGCCTTCGACGACTTCGGTGCCGATCCCGGTGGAGGTGAACACCTCGAGCAGGATCGAGTGGGGGATGCGTCCGTCGATGATCGCGGCCTTCTTCACGCCGCCCTGAACGGCGTCCAGACAGGCGGTCATCTTCGGGATCATGCCGGACTCGAGGCTCGGCAAGAGGGAGATCAACGCTCCGGAGGAGATGTGGGAGACGAGCGAATCGCGATCGGGCCAGTCGCGGTACAGCCCGGCCACATCCGTGAGGATGACCAGTTTCTCGGCGCCGAGGGCGACCGCGAGCGAGGCGGCTGCCGCATCCGCGTTGACGTTGAGCGACTGCGTCGGATCGTCGGAGTCCGGGGCGATCGAGGAGACGACGGGGATGCGTCCGGCGTCCAACTGCGCGAGCACGGCGTCCGGATTCACAGCGACGACGTCGCCGACCAGGCCGAGATCGACCGCTTCGCCGTCCACGATCGTGCCGCGCCTGCGACCGAGGAAGAGCCCTGCGTCCTCGCCGGAGATGCCGGCGGCGAGCGGGCCGTGCTGGTTGATCCGGCGCACGATGTCGCGGCTGATCTGGCCCGTGAGGACCATCCGCACGACCTCCATCGCCTCGGGGCTCGTCACGCGATAGCCGCCGCGGAACTCGCTCGCGATGCCGAGACGGTCGAGCATCTTCGAGATCTGCGGGCCGCCGCCGTGCACGACGACCGGGCGGATGCCGGCCAGGCGCAGGTAGACGATGTCCTCCGCGAAAGCGCGCTGCAGTTCCTCGGAGACCATCGCGTTGCCACCGAACTTGATGACCATGATCGTGCCGTGGAAGCGCTTCAGCCACGGCAGCGATTCGATCAAGGTCGCCGCCTTCGCGGCCGCCTCGTCGCGCAGGGCGAGACTCTCGGCTTCGGTCGGCTGCGGGGTGTCGGTCATGCGCTGCCTAACTCGAGTACGCGGAGTTCTCGTGCACGTAATCGTGCGTGAGATCGTTGGTCCAGATGGTCGCTGTCGCGGACCCGGCGTGCAGGTCGATGTCGACGGCGACCGCGCGGGGCGTGAGATCGACCAGATCGCGGCTCTCGAACGGCTCGCCCGCGCGGCACACCTGCACGCCGTTCATCGCCACATCGATCCCATACGGATCGAATTCTGCGTCGGTCGTGCCGACGGCGGCGAGTACTCGTCCCCAGTTGGGATCGTTGCCGAAGATCGCCGCTTTGAAGAGATTGCTGCGCGACACGGCGCGTGCGACGACGACGGCCTCGTCCTCGGAAGCGGCGTTCAGCACCCGGATCGCGACATCGTGGGCCGCGCCCTCCGCATCCGCCTGCAGTTGGAGGGTCAGGTCGCGGCAGAGTTCGGTGAGAGCGTCCGCGAACTCGACCCGATCGGCTTCGACACCGCTGGCGCCGCTGGCCAGCAGCGCGACGGTGTCGTTCGTCGACATGCAGCCGTCGGAGTCGAGCCGGTCGAAGGTGACGCGAGTGGCTGCCCGGAGGGCTTGATCGAGGTCGGTCGAGGAGAGGACCGCATCCGTCGTGATCACGACGAGCATGGTGGCCAGGCCCGGAGCGAGCATGCCCGCGCCCTTCGCCATCCCGCCGATGGTCCATCCCGCCGCCGAGCGCACGACCGCCTGCTTGGGCACGGTGTCGGTGGTCATGATCGCCCGGGCCGCGTCCTCGCCGGCTTCGGTGTCGAGGGCGGCGGCCGCGGCCACCACGCCCGCCGTGACCTTGCCGAGGTCGAGCTGATCGCCGATGAGTCCGGTCGAGCAGACGAGGACGTCGCCCGCCGACACGGTGAGTTGCTCGGCCACCGATTCGGCCGTGGCGTGGGTCACCTGGAAGCCGGCGGTGCCGGTGTAGCAGTTCGCGCCCCCCGAATTCAGCACGATCGCCGAGACGGTGCCGTCCTTGATGACCTGCTCGCTCCAGAGCACCGGATTCGCCTTGCACCGATTGCTCGTGAAAACGGTCGCAGCGTTCGCGAGCGGGCCCAGGTTCTGCACGAGGGCGACGTCCTTCGCGCCGGTCGACTTGAGTCCGGCGACGACGCCGGCCGCGCTGAATCCTGCTGCAGCGGTGACGCTCACGGCGCTACTCCGTTCGTGCTGAGGCCGAGGGTCTCGGGAAGACCGAGGGCGATGTTGGCCGACTGGATGGCGGCGCCGGCGGTGCCCTTGACGAGATTGTCGATCGCCGACACGGCGACGAGCCGGCGCGCGGCCTCGTCGACCGCGATGCCGATCAGCGCGGTGTTCGCGCCGATCACATCCGCCGTTCTGGGGAACTCGCCCTCCGGCAACAACTGCACGAAGGGCTCGTCGGCGTACGCCGACTCCCACGCATCGCGGACATCGCGAGCGCCCACGCCCGGGGCGAGACGCGCGGTGGAGGTGGCGAGGATGCCGCGCGACATCGGCACGAGGATCGGGGTGAACGAGATCGACACGGGGCCGGCACCCGCGAGGGCGAGATTCTGCCGGATCTCGGGGTTGTGCCGATGGATGCCGCCGACGGCGTACGGGCTCGCGGAACCGAGGATCTCACTCGCGAGAAGGTTCGTCTTGAGGCTCTTCCCGGCACCGGACGGGCCGACCGCGAGTACCGCGACGAGGTCGTCGGGCGCGATCACTCCGGCGACCAGGCCGGGGGCGAGCCCGAGGGTGATGGCGGTGACGTTGCACCCGGGCACCGCGATGCGGTTGACCCCCACCAGCTTCTCGCGCTGCTTCGTCACCGCGCCACCGGAGGCGTGCAGCAGCTCGGGCATGCCGTAGGGCCAGGCACCGTAGAAGTCGCCGCCGTAGAACGCGGCCCAGTCGGCGGGATCGGTGAGCCGGTGGTCGGCGCCGCAGTCCACGACCAGAGTCTGCTCCGGCAGACCGACCGTAACCTCTCCGGACTTGCCGTGGGGCAGCGCGAGGAAGACGATGTCGTGCCCGGAGAGGTTCTCCGGCGAGGTGTCCACGAGGGTGAGGTGGCGCAGCGATCGCAGATGCGGCTGCACGGCGACGAGCGGCTGCCCGGCGTTGGCGTGCGCTGTGACGGTGGTGACCTCGAACTCGGGATGGTCGGCCAGGAGACGCAGCACCTCGCCGCCCGCGTAGCCGCTTGCGCCGGCTACGGCAACGGAATAAGACATGGCGTTAAGACTAGGGGGTCGTCGCGGCGTCCGGCCGCGGAGCGTACCGGCCGATCGGCGCCGCGACGACCCTCCCGTCGAGCGGGCCTGCGGACTCAGCCGCGATGGATCGAAGCCGTGCTCAGGGCCGGCGGTAGGCCGGCTGTCGGATGATCGAGGCCCGAGAGCACAAGGCTCGCTTCCGTCTCACGGTCATCGCACGACGAGCCGACCCACAGTTGCACCTCGCCGGGTTCCACCACCCGGATGTACTCGCGGTTCGAGAACGCCAGCAGCGCGGTCGGCACCTCGAAACGCACGACCGCCTCCTCCCCCGGAGCGAGCTCCACCCGCGCGTATCCGAGCAGCTGGGCGACCGGTCGCGTCACACTCGCCACGACGTCGTGGCCGTAGAGCTGGACGAGATCGGTTCCCGCGCGGTCGCCGACGTTGCGGATCCGCACTGTCGCGGTGATCGTACCGGCGGTGGGCACGGAGGAGGGCAGGTGGAGTTCCGAGCGCTCGAAACGGGTGTAACTGAGCCCGAAGCCGAATGGTCGGGTCGGCGTGCTCTCCGCGCTGGTGACGTCGTTCGGCCCACCGAGAAGCGGATGCAGGTAGCTGAACGGTTGCGCTCCGGCAGAGCGCGGCAGCGACACCGGCAGGTGGCCGGAGGGATTCACGTCGCCGGCGAGGATCGCGGCGAGCGCCGGCGCTCCCTCCTCCCCCGGGAAGAACGACTGCACAACGGCCGACGCCGCCCCGGCGCCGTCCAGCGCCCAGCCGAGCACGTACGGGCGCCCCGACAGCACGACCAGCACGACCGGAGTGCCGGTGGCGATCACGGCCTCGACCAGTTCACGCTGCAGTCCGGGCAGTTCCAGGGACTCGACGTCGTTGCCCTCGCCCACTGTTCCTCGGCCGAACAGTCCGGCGCGGTCGCCGACCACCACGATCGCCACCTCGCTCTCGCTCGCCGCCTCGATCGCCGCGGCGAATCCCGATCGATCGGATCCTTCGACGGCGCAGCCCGCCTCGGTACGGATACGCGTGGAGGGATATCGCGCGGCGAGCGCTTCCGCGAGCGTCGGGATCTCGAAGCCGAACGGAGTGCCCGGGTGGTGGGCCAGGACGTGGTTGGCGAACGAGTAGCATCCCATCAGCGCCTCCGCGCTGTCGGCGTTCGGGCCCAGCAGCGCGATCCGTTGCGGTCGGGCCAGGGGCAGTGCGCCGTCGTTGCTGAGCAGGACGATGGATTCATCGGCGAGCCGACGAGCGATCGAGCGGTGCTCGGCGTCGTCGAGGTCGACGCGCGCCGGCGGCTCGTCGAATCGGGCGTCCAGGAGACCCAGTTCCTCCTTCTGCGCGAGCACGCGGAGGACGGCGCGATCGACGAGAGCCTCGCTGACCCGTCCATCGCGGACGCGTTCGGCCAGAGGCGTCAGATACGCGTCCCCGGTGGGCAGCTCGACGTCGATGCCGGCTTCGAGAGCGAGGTGCGCCGCCTGGCCCCTATCGGCTGCGACGGCGTGCATTGTCTGGAGGAAGGCGACCGAGAAGTAGTCGGAGACCACCACGCCGTCGAATCCCCACCTCCGACGCAGGATGTCGGTGAGGTACTCGGCCGCTGCGGCGACCGGAACCCCGTCGATCTCGGCGTAGGAGTTCATCACGCTGCGGACGCCTCCGGCCCGCACCGCCATCTCGAACGGCGGCAGCAGCACATCCTCCAATTCGCGGCGACCGACGTGAACGGGGGCGTGGTTCCGTCCCGCCTGCGAGGCGGAGTAGCCGACGAAATGCTTCAAGGTCGCGTGCACGCCCTCGCTCTGCAGCCCGCGGACGTAAGCGGTGCCGATCGTGCCGACGACGTACGGGTCCTCGGCGATGCATTCGTCGACGCGGCCCCACCGAGGATCCCGCACCACGTCGAGAACCGGGGCCAGGCCCTGGTGCACGCCCAGCTGCCGCATGGACCGGCCGATCGCGGCGCCCATCCGCTGGACGAGCTCCGGGTTGAACGCCGCTCCCCACGCGAGCGGAGTCGGGAACGTCGCTGCACGCCAGGCGGCGAGCCCCGTCAGACACTCCTCGTGGACGAGGGCCGGGATACCGAGACGGGTCTGCGTCTGCAACCGTCGCTGCTCGGACCAGAGCCAGCGCGCTCGCTCCACCGCATCGACCGGTCGAGTGCCGTACACCCGGGTGAGATGGCCGATGCCATTGCCGGTGGAGTCTTCGTAGCGCGTGGAGGAGGCCATCTCGCCGGCCATGGGCGCGACGACCTCGTCGCCCTGATCGACCCAGAAGCCCACGAGTTGGGCGAGTTTCTCCTCCAGCGTCATCATCGCGAGCAGGTCGCGCACGCGGGTCGAGGTGAGGGTTCCCGATCGCTGATCGATGGTCATGACATCAGCCCTTCACGGCGCCGGTGAGGCCACCGACGATCCGGCGCTCGAAGAGGCTGAAGAAGATCAGCGCCGGAATCATCGAGAGCGAGGTGAATGCGAGCACCTTGGCGGTGTCGACGGCGTACTGCGAGGCGAACGCCTGCGTGCCCAGCGGCAGCGTGAACGCGGCCTCGTTGTTCAGGATGAACAGCGGCAGCATGTACCCGTTCCAGCTGCCGATGAACGCGAGGATGCCCACGGTGATCACCCCGGGCAGCGACAGGCGCAGAACCATGCGCCAGAAGAAGCCCAGCCGGCCGAGGCCGTCGATGGCCGCCGCCTCCTGCAGCTCGTTCGGGATGGCGGAGAGGAAGGGCACCAGCACGATGATGGTCATCGGCAGCGCGAACGCCACCTGCGGCACGATCACGCCGGCCAGTGAGTTCATCAAGCCGAGGTCGCGAACCAGGATGTACAGCGGAGTGATCGCCACGGTCATCGGGAACATCAGTCCCGCCGTGAACACCGCGTACACGGCACCACGGCCGCGGAACGAGTACCGGGCCAGAGCGAACGCTGCCATCAGTCCGAGCGCGACGACGAAGAGGGTGGTGCAGGTCGCGGCGATGGTGGAGTTGGCGACCTGGGTCCAGAAGGCACCGCTGCCGAGCACGTCCGCGTAGTTCGACCAGTTCCATGTTCCCGGCAGGCCGGAGGGGTCGAGCGTGATCTCCGAATTCGAGCGGAAACCGCCCAGGATGATGTACGCGACGGGGGCCAGCATCAGGCCGATCACCACGAGGGCGACGAAATAGATCGCGACGTCGACCCTCTTCACGGGGGCGCGACGGGAACGCGGAGGGCGTGCGGATACGGCGATCGCCATCAGTTCTTCCCCCCGGTCGTCGTCCGTGCTTCGTTCCTCCGGAACATCATTCGTGACCTCCGGTCGTCGTCCGTGCTTCGTTCCTCCGGAACATCATTTGTGACCTCCGGTCAATGCACCCTCCGTATCGCGACGCAGCACCAGACGTTGGTACAGCAGGGCGACGACGAGGGAGATCAGGAAGATGACGACGGCGACGGCGCTGCCGTAGCCGTAGCTGCCGGCACTGCGGCCGTTGGCGACCATGTAGGTGGCCATGGTCGACGTGCCGGCCGTCGAGGAGACGTACTGACCCCAGATGATCCAGACCAGGTCGAACAGCTGGAGTGAGCCGATGATCGACAGGAACGCCCAGATCCGGATGGTCGGGCCCATCAGTGGCAGGACGATGTACCGCTGCACCTGCCAGTAGCTCGCGCCGTCGATCCGAGCGGCTTCGGTGATCTCGTCGGGCACGCCCTGCAGACCGGCGAGGAACAGGATGACGGCGAAGCCGACGTACTTCCAGGTGATGATCGCCAGCAGAGTCCAGATGGCTGCACCGGGGTCGGAGAGCCAGTCGGTGACGAACGCACCGAGACCGAGCTTCTCCAGGAGGCCGTTGAGGGCGCCGTTCGACTGCAGCATCAGGCTCCAGCCGAGGCCCACGACCACCTCGGAGATGACGTACGGCGCGAAGATCAGGACCCGGATGAGCGACTGGAATCGCAGCCGCCGGTTCAGCAGCAGCGCGATGGCGAGGGCCAAGGGACCCTGCAGGACCAGGGACATCACCACGATGAAGGCGTTGTGGCCGAGCACCTCGTGGAACGCGGGGTCGCTCAGGATCGTGACGTAGTTGCGCAGCCCGACGAAGTCGACCGCCGGGCCGTATCCGGACCAGCTGAAGAAGCCGTAGTACGCGGCCATCCCCACGGGCAGGATCACGAACGCGACGAAGACGACGAGTGCTGGGCCGATCAGGATCGCGAGTTCGCCGCGCTCGGACCACCGCGAACGGCGCCCCCGTCCGGCGGGGGCGGCGACCGGGGCCGCCACCTCCGCCGGACTCGACGCGTTCGCGACCGCGCTCTCACTCAGAAGTGCCATCGGGTGCCGCCTACGACTTCGCTGCTGCGGCGTTCACGGCATCGACGATGCTCTGCGCGTCGCCCTTGCCTGCGAAAAGGTCGACCACCGCGACGTTCAGCGCGTTGCCGACGCTCTGGCCGTACAGCGTGTCGAGCCAGACGGAGACGTACGGGGCGCTGTTGTAGGCGGTCAGCACATCCTGCAGCGCGGGATCGCTCACGACGCTCTGCGCCTCCTGCGAGGCGGGCAGGGTCTGGAACGCGGTCACGTAGGCTTCCTGGTTCTCCTTCTGCACGACGAAGTTCAGGAAGTCGACGCACTCCTTCGGCGCGTTCACCCAGCAGGAGAAGCCGTCGACGCCGCCCATCATGGCGCCCGGTTCGCCATCGCCACCGGTCACGGCGGGGAACGGGAACCACTTGAGGTCGGCCAGTGGCTTCGCGTCGGGGGTCAGCGAAGCGATGACTCCGGGATCCCACGCACCCATCAGCTCCATGGCGGCCTGGTGGTTGGCCAGCAGACCGGCGGAGGAACCTGCGCCCTGCTGTGCTGCTGTGGTGAGGAAGCCGCTGTTGAACGGCTCGGTCGCGATGAAGTCCTGCAGGTTCTCCCCCGCCGCCAGCCAGCACGGATCATCGAAGCTGCGGCTCTCGGCCGCCGCGTCGAGCACGTCCTTCGAGCAGGCGCGCAACGCGAAGTTGTAGTACCAGTGCGCGGCGGGCCAGGCATCCTTCGCACCGACGGCGATCGGGTCGATTCCCGCGGCCGAGAGCTGCGCATCCGCGGCCTCGAGCTCGTCGACGGTGGTGGGCGGCGTCGTGATTCCGGCCTGCGTGAACAGGTCGGCGGAATAGAAGATGCCGGAGGGCAGCACCGACACCGGCATGCCGTAGTTCTTACCGTCGATCTCGAACGCCGAGAGCGAGCTGCCGACGGCGGACTCCGCCTCGGCGGAGATGCCGTCGGTGATGTCCATGGCCTGCCCCGCCTTGACGACGTCGGCCAGCTTGCCGCCGCCGCGCGCCATAAAAACGTCGGGCGCGTCGCCCGAGTTCAGGGCGGTCTGCAGTTTGCCGTCCATATCCTCGTTCTGGATCGACTGGATCTCGATCGTGACGCCGGGATTCGACGCTTCGAACGCGGCCGCCGTGTCGACCCAGTACTGCTTGCCATCGCCGGTTGTGGAGTTGTGCCAGAAGGTGAGGGTCACTCCGGATCCGTCGCTGCCGGCGTCGGCTCCTCCGGCGCATCCGGCCAGCGCGATCGCGCTGAGGACGGCGGCGGCACAGCCGGCGATGATGCGCCGACCGTGAGGGGTTCTTCTCGGCTGTGTTGTCGTCATGAGACGTCGACCTGCTCTCTTCATTGAGGCGCATCCGATGTTCGGACGCCGTGCTGGTGCGGGAGACCGAGCGATTCGATGCCCGGATGGACTCAGTGTCGTCAGCCGTGCAACACTCGTCAAACGTTTTCGAAATCCTTTTCCATCGCCGTAGAACGGATGCATGATGGCCCGAGCAACGATCCACGATGTCGCCGCAGCCGCGGGCGTCTCGGTCGCGACCGTGTCCAAGGCGGTGAACGGGAGGTACGGCGTGTCACCCGAGACCGCGACCCGCGTGTTGGATGCGGTGGCCGCGCTGGGGTACGAGTCGAGCCTGATCGCCAGCAGCATGCGATCTCGTCGCACGGGGGTGATCGGGGTGCTCGTCGCCGATTTCGAACCGTTCAGCGCCGAGATCCTCAAGGGCGTCGCCATCGGTCTGCGCGCCACCCGTTTCGACCTGCTGGCGTACAGCGGATCGCACCAGGGTGACGGCGAAGGCTGGGAGCGTCGATCGCTGAGCCGGCTCAGCGGGACACTGATCGATGGGGCGATCATCGTCACCCCGACGGTCGTCAACGTGGCGGCCGACGTGCCCATCGTGGCAGTGGACCCGCACACGGGCCGCGCGGACCTGCCCACCGTCGAGGCCGACAGCCGCGGTGGGGCGCACGAAGCGACGGCCTTCCTGATCTCCCTCGGTCACCGCCGGATCGGGTTCGTGGGCGGTCGGCCCGACCTCAAATCGTCGCGCCTGCGCGACGCGGGCTACCGCGATGCACTCGCAGAGGCGGACCTGCGCTTCGATCCCGCACTCGTCCGCGACGGCTTCTACGAGGCCGACACCGCCCGCCGTGCCGCGCGGGAGCTGCTCAGCCAGCCCGACCGGCCGACTGCCGTGTTCGCGGCGAACGATCTCTCCGCAATGGCGACCATCGAAGTGGCGCAGAGCCTGAACCTCGAGGTGCCGCGCGATCTCTCCGTCGTCGGCTTCGACGACGTGCCGGAGGCGTCGCGGCTCGCGTCACCGTTGACGACGGTGCGCCAGCCGATGCAACGGATCGGGCAGACGGCGGCCACGATGCTCACGGCCCTGATGGCGGGCGAGAGTCTCTCTGCGATGCATGTGCTCCTGCCGACCAGACTCGTCGCCCGCGCCACCACCGCCCCGCCGGCGCCGAACTAGAGGAGAATCCGTGGGCCGCTACCGCAACCCGATCCTGCCCGGCTGCCACCCGGACCCGAGCATCTGCCGCGCCGACGGCAGGTTCTACCTCGTGACGTCGACGTTCGAGTACCTGCCGGGAATTCCCGTGCACGTGTCGACGAACCTGGTCGACTGGACGCAGATCGGGCACGTCATCCATCGTCCTGAGCAGCTGGATCTCGCCGGACTGCCGTCATCCCGAGGGCTGTTCGCGCCGACGATCCGGCACGACGGCGAGCGGTTCCTCGTGGTGTGCACGGCGGTCGGACCGGACGACGGCTCATGGCACGGACGCACCGGTCACTTCGTCGTGACGGCGACCGACGCGGCCGGACCCTGGAGCGACCCAGTCTGGATCGAGGACGTCGGCGGCATCGATCCGTCGATCACGGTCGACGGCGAGCGGCTCTGGTTGTGCTGGACGCAGCAACGGGCGCAGGCGGAATGGCCGGGGCAGACGGACGTGCGCCTCGTCGAGCTGGACCGGGCGACGCTGCAGCCACGAGCCGAGCCCCTCACGATCTGGAGCGGGGCGTTGATCGGCGCCGTCTGGGCGGAGGGACCGCACATCATGCCGCGACCGGGCGGCGGCTGGATGCTCGTCGCAGCGGAGGGCGGTACCTCCTCCGAGCACGCGATCTGCGTCGCCTACGCGGAAAAGGTCACCGGACCGTACATCGGCGACCCGGGAAACCCACGACTCAGTCACCGCGATCTCGGCCGCCGCACCTCGATCGCTGCTGTCGGCCACGCCGATCTCGTGCAGGATGCGCGCGACCGCACCTGGGCGACCGTGCTCGCCACGACGCTCGACAACGGAGTGGACGGGCTCCTCGGACGCCAGACCCATCTCGTACCGGTGGGATGGGAGGAGCGCCGCCCGGTGTTCGCTCCCGGCGACGGTCGCGTTCGTCTCGAGGTCGATGCGGAAGGCGTGCCCGACCAGCGACCGGCGCCCGACGCATTCGCCGCCCGCTTCGACCAGGTGGAACTCGACCTCGAGTGGAGCGGGGTCGGGCGACATCCGAGCGCATTCGCGGCGGCACACGACGGAGTTCTGCGGCTGCGGGCCGGAGCCGAACCGGCGTCTCTCGAACCGGTCTCGTTCCTCGGTCGGCGACTGCCCGCGGCAGACACCGACGTCATCACGATCGTGGAACTGACTCCCGGAGATACCGCCTTACGCGGCGGGCTGCTGCTGCGCACCAGCGAACGAGCACATCTCGAGCTGACGCTCGACCGCACCGGGATCGTTCGCTGCTGCCTCACGTCCTCCGGCGTCACCCTCGAGCTCGGATCGGGCTCCGGCTTCGGCTCCCGTGCCTCGCTTCAGCTGGACGTGCGCGGACTGCGGGCGCGCGCATCCGCCGACGGCATCGTGATCGCCCACGTCGACCTCGCCGCTCTCGTTCCCGACCCCAACGGCGGATTCGTCGGCGCCTGGGTGGGCCCGATCGCCGTCGGAGAGGTGGGCGTCGTCGAGGTCGATTCGGTCGAGCTCATCCGCCTTCGCGGATGAGCTCGCGCCCGGACCTCAGCGGATACCGCTTCGGGCGAATCCCTGCACGAAGTAGCGCTGGAAGACCAGGAAGAGCAACACCATCGGAGCGACATTGACCAGAGCGAAAGCCATCGTGGCTCCGTAATCGCTCCCGAACTGGCCCTGCAGGTACAGCAGACCGATCGGCAACGTGAACAACTGGTTCTCCTTCAGTGCGATCAGCGGCCAGGCGAAGTCGTTCCACGATCCCAGCAGCGACATGAAGAACAGCACCGCGATCAGGGGTTTGGACAGCGGCAGCACGATCCGCGTGAACACGCGCACGTGACCCGCCCCGTCGATCCGGGCCGCCTCGATGAGGTCGCGAGGGATGGCGAGGATGAACTGGCGGGCCAGGAAGAGCCCGAGCGCCGACGCCGCCGTCGGCAGGATCACCGCCCAGTACGTGCCGTACAAGCCCAGATCGGTGACCAGCTGGAACAACGCGACCATGATCACCTGAACGGGCAGCGCCAACGTCGCCAGTGCCAGCAGGAAGAGCACGGTCGAACCGCGGAATCTCAGCTGGGCGAACGCGTAGCCCGCGAGCAGATTGATGACCACCGTCAGCACCGCGGTGGTCAGAGCGATGGCGACGGAATTGCCGAACCAGGTCGCCACCGGGAACGAGGTGAACACCCGCTCGAAGTTGACCGAGGTGAAGGCTCGAGGCCACAACCGCGGCGTACCCCCCAGCAGTTCTGAGCGACTCGAGAAAGCGACCACGAGCATCCAATAGAGCGGGAACAGGATGATCGCACTGACGAGGATCGCAGCGACGAGTCGGATCCAGCGGCCTCGGCGACCGGACCGGGCGAGCGCGCTGCTCATTCGGTCAGATCCCGGGTCGCGCTGGTGCGCCACTGGATCGCGGTGAACGCCATCGTCAGAACGAGCAGCACGATGCCGATCGCCGCGGCGTAGCCCTGATCGCGGGTGACGAATCCGGTGTCGTACGCGTAGGTGACCAGCACGTTCGTCGCGTTCTGGGGACCGCCGCCCGTCATGACGAAGACGATGTCGAAGACCTGGAAGGAGAAGATCACGTTGAGGATGAGCAGGAAGAACGACTGCGGGCCGACGAGGGGAACGGTGATGGCCCGGAACTGCGTCCATCCACTAGCGCCATCGAGTCGAGCCGCCTCGTACAGGTCGGGTCCGATCCCTTGTAAGCCGGCGAGATAGATCAGCATGTTGAAGCCGACACGCCACCAGAGCGTGACCAGCACGATCGAGACGAAGGCGCCGAGACCGCCGGACTGCCAGGCCACGTCGGGCAACCCGATGAATCGCAGCAGCGCGTCGAGGATGCCCGTGTTCTCATCGAAGATCAGCACGCCCAGCAGCGCCGTGGCGACACCCGAGACGGCCATGGGCACGATCAGGATGGATCGGAACACGGGTCGTGCGGGCAGGACCGAATTGAGCAGCACGGCGGCACCGAGCCCGAGGAGCATCGATGCGGGCGTGACCAGCGCAGTGAACAGGACGGTATTGAGCGTCACGCGCCAGAACAGCGGGTCGGCGAAGAGACGGGCGTAGTTGCCCAGACCGATGAAGACGCCGTCGCCGAAACCGTTCGTGCGTTGCAGGCTGAGCAGAGCCGAGCCGGCGAGCGGGACGAACACGAAGAGCCCGAGCATCAGCAGATTCGGCGCGAGGAACGCGTAGGCCGTCCATCCCTCGGAGCGACTCCGAAATCGACGTCGGGAACTCCGCGGTGTGATCGACGCCGTCACGCCGTCGCCGCGGCGATGCCGCTGGTCATTCCGGCGAGAGTCTCATCGGTGCTCTTCCCGCCGACGAACGCCACTTCGAGCTCATCCTTCAGCACGGTGATGATCGCGGCCATGTCGGGCGAGGCGACCTGTCCGGAATCCTGGGGCTGTACCAGCGACGCCTGACCGAGGAACACCGGGGCGACCTCGGGGCGCACCGCGAAGTCGATCCCGCTCTCGGTCAGGTCACTACGCGTCGGAAGGAGCGAGGCGGCGGCGCAGAAGTCGTTCATCTGCTCGCGCTCGGTCATGAACTCCAGGAATCGCGCCGCGAGCTCGGGGTTCTTCGCCTGGGCGGTCGCAACCAGGGCGTTGCCGCCGAAATCGCCACCACCACGGACGTTGCGGGGAGCGAAAGTCGCACCCCACTCGAAGTCGAGAGTGCTCTCCGCATCCGGGATCAGGAACGCACCGCCGAACGTCATCGCGGTGGTCTGCGAGTACCAGAGGTCGGCTGCGTAGGTGGCCGACTGCACCGAGGAGTTCGGCGGCACGAGACCCTCCGTGAAAAAATTACGACTGAAGTCGACCGTCGCGCGACCCGCATCGGAGTCGATCGCGGGGGTGACCAGATCGGATTCGAGGAACTTGCCGTCGGCCTGGAAGAGCAGATTCAACCAGCGGGTGACGCCGTTGCCCTGCCAGTTGTAGCCGAAGGCGTAGCGGTCGGCCGGCGAGGCGGCCTTCAGAGTGCGAGCCACGTCCGTGAACTGGTCCCACGTCCAGGCATCCTCCACCGCAGTCGGGATGCCGGTGATCCCGGCTGCCGAGAGCGCGTCCGCGTTGTAGAGGATGACCGACGTGTCCGTGTGGTGCGGCACGCCGAAAGCGCTGCCCCCGCTCTGAACGGCCGCCCAGGCTTGAGGCGTGAACTGGTCGCTGAAGCCGTCCGAGAGCAGCGGCTCCAGCTCGAGCAGCTGGCCGCGCCCGGCGTAGCTGCCGAAGGTGTAGTAGGGCACGCGGAAGACGTCGGGCGGATTACCGGCCTGCAGCTGCGCGTCGATGTTGGTGAACATCTGCTCGTACGGGACGGCGTTCAGGGTGACGGTGGCGCCGGCATTCGCGGCCTCGAAGGCCGTGATCGCCGCGGTGAAGCCGGCCAACTCGCTGTCCGTGCCCCACGTAGTGAACGTCAGCGTGTCGCTGGCGCTGCCCGAACCGCTGGGCGCGGACGGCGACACGAAGCCGCAACCGGAGAGCACCAAGGGCGTCGCCAAAACGCCCGCGGCGCCGAAGAAGGTCCGTCGTGAGAGGTGCACAGCGAGCTCCGAATCCGTCGGCTGAAGATGACCGACTCATCGATCCTCGCTGAGGAAGCTCGCGGATGCAGAGACTTGACACAGCCGCCGCCATGCGAAAAGGGTTGTCACTTCAGCGGTACAGCGCCGATGAAATGACAACCCTTCCGGGCGGGGCCGCCCCCGTCGAACGGAACTACTCGCGCAGCACGGCGCCGAAACGCTCGGCCGCGACGGCGACCCCGGCGAGCTTGGCCTCCGACGCCTCCGCCGCCGTCAGCGTGCGGTCGGGCGCGCGGAAGCGCAGCGCGAAGGTCAGCGACTTCGTGCCGACCGCCAGACCCGCGCCTCGGTAGTCGTCGACGAGGCGGGCGTGCTCGAGGAGTTCACCGGCGCCCGACACGATCGCGTCGCGAAGCTCACCGGCGACCACGTCGCTCGCCACCACCAGCGAAAGATCCTGCGTGGCCGCGGGGAAGGTCCCGACGGCATCCGCCACGGTGATCGTGCCGGCCGCCGCGATCACGGCATCCAGGTCGATCTCGACAGCGGCGACGATCCGCGGCAGGTCGAGTTCGAGAGCAAGCGAGGGTAGGAGCTCACCGGCATGGCCGACGACGGTCTCGCCGATCAACAGTTCGGCGGTGCGGCCCGGGTGGAACGCTTGGTGACGGCCCTGGCGCACCGCGATCGCAACGCCCGAACCGAGCTCGATCTCGCGGACGACGTCGAGTGCATCCTGCCAGCCGTACTCGCGCCCGGCCACTCCGGGCTGGCGGTCGAGTGCCGCGCCGAGCAGGAGAGCGGCGACATGCAACGGCTGCGGCGGGATACCGTCGTTGAGCGCCTGCTCCACGTCGGTGGACGGGCGCTCCGCACCGCGCGGCAGGGTCGCTGAACCGTACGTTCGGCCCGTCTCGGGGCGGAACGTCGCACCGAGCTCGAAGATCGCGAGATCCACAAGACCGCGGGAACGGTTGCGCTGCGCGATCTGCACGAGTCCGGGCAGGAGCGAGGTACGCAGGTTCGCCGCGGTCGCATCCAGTGCGTTCGCCAGCGCGACCTGCTGCACGGGTTCACCCGTCGCGGAGCCGAACAGGTCGTTCGTCGCCCGTGGGAAGAACGGGTACGACAGCACCTCGGTGTTCCCGGCCGCCGCCAGAGCGTTCGCCACCGAGCGGCGCAGCTTCTGGCCGAGGGTGAGACCTCGGCCGGGAGGAGCGACGGGGAGGAGCGAGGGGATGCGGTCGTAGCCGGTGATCCGCGCCACCTCCTCGGCCAGCGTCCACTTGTCAGTGAGGTCGGGCCGCCAGCTCGGCGGCGTGGCGACGAGTCCGTCCGGTCCCTCCTCGAGGGAGGCTCCGATCTCGGCGAGCGACGAGCGGATCTCCTCCGGACCGTACTCGACGCCGATCACCCCCGAGACGAAGCCGTCGGGAACCGTGATCGATGCGGACGTCGTGCTGGTGTCGAGAACCGAGCCCAACGCATCCGCCTCTCCCCCGGCCAGGTCGACCAGAAGCTGCACGGCGCGCGCCGCCGCGACCGGGGCGACTGCCGGGTCGACGCCGCGCTCGAAGCGACGCGAGGCCTCGCTGGGCAGCTTATGGCGGCGAGCGCTGCGCGCGATCGAGACGGGGTCGAAGTTCGCAGCCTCGATCAGCACGTCGCGCGTGGCACCGCCGAACTCGGTGCGGGCTCCACCCATCACGCCGGCGATACCGATCGCGCCGCCGTCGTCCGTGATCAGGAGGTCCTCGGCGTGCAGCGTGCGGACCTGACCGTCGAGGGTCTCGATCGTCTCGCCCGCCTCGGCTCGGCGAACGACGATGCCGCCCTGCAGTGTGTGCAGGTCGTAAGCGTGCAGCGGCTGCCCGAGTTCGAACATGACGTAGTTGGTGATGTCGACCGTCAGCGAGATCGACCGCACGCCGGCGAGCCGTAGCCGCGCGATCATCCACGGCGGCGTCGGACGCGTCGGGTCGACTCCGCGCACGACCCGGGTGACGAAGACGGACGCGCCGATACGACCGCGGATCGGTGCATCGTCGGACACGCGCACCGGGAATTCCGGAGCATTCGCGTCGCGCGGGGCGACGGCGATCGAGGCGGCGGGATCGTGGAAGACGGCCCCGGTCGCGTGCGCGTACTCGCGGGCGATGCCGCGGACGCTGAAGGCGTAGCCGCGGTCGGGGGTCACATTGATCTCGACGGCCGCGTCGTCCAGACCGAGCAGGGCGACGGCGTCCGTGCCGGGCTCCGGGTCGAGCCCCAGCGAGGCGAGACGGAGGATGCCGTCGTGCTCCTCACCCAGACCCAGCTCACGAGTGGAGGCGATCATGCCGTCCGAGACGTGGCCGTAGGTCTTGCGCGCCGAGATCGGGAAGGGCCCGGGCAGCACGGCGCCGGGCAGCGACACCACAACCTTGTCGCCGGCCACGAAGTTGTGCGCTCCGCAGACGATCCCCCGGACGTCCTCGCCACCGTCCGCCGCCGTCTCGCCCTCGGGCGCGACGCGGACCTGGCACCAGTTGATGGTCTTGCCGTTCTTCTGCGGCTCGGGGTCGAGGGAGAGCACCTGGCCCACGACGACCGGGCCGGTCACCTCGAAGCGGTGGATGTTCTCCTCCTCGAAGCCGACCTTCACCAGCGCCTCGTGAACGCTCTCGGGCGTCGCGCCCGGTTCGAGTTCGACGAACTCGCCGAGCCAGCTCAGCGGAATCCGCATCAGACCACCATCCCGTACTGACGGCTGAAGCGGACGTCGCCCTCAACCATGTCGTGCATGTCCTTGACATCGTTGCGGAACATCAGGGTCCGCTCGATGCCCATCCCGAATGCGAAACCGGAATACTCCTCCGGATCGATCCCCGCGGCGCGCAGCACGTTGGGGTTGATCATCCCGCAGCCGCCCCACTCGATCCAGCGGGCTCCGCCGCTGAAGGTCGGGTGCCAGATGTCGAGCTCGGCGCTCGGCTCGGTGAAGGGGAAGTAGTTCGGACGCAGTCGGATCTTGGCGCCGTCGCCGAACATGATGCGCGCGACGTGCTCCAGCGTGCCGCGCAGGTGTGCCATGGTCAGACCCTTGTCGACGGCGAGCCCCTCGAACTGCGTGAACACCGGGGTGTGCGTCGCGTCGAGCTCGTCGGTGCGGTAGACGCGACCGGGAGCGAGGATGTAGATGGGAGGAGTGCGCTCCAGCATCGAGCGGATCTGCACCGGCGAGGTGTGCGTCCTCAGGACCAGGTGCGACGAGACGGGCTCCACGAAGAAGGTGTCCTGCATCGCGCGCGCAGGGTGGTCCTCGTCGAAGTTCAGGGCGTCGAAGTTGAACCACTCGTTCTCGAGCTCGGGCCCCTCGGCGATCTCCCAACCCATCCCGACGAATACGTCGGCGACCGACTCCTGCAGCAGTGAGAGCGGATGCCGCGCGCCCATGCGCCGGAATGTCGCGCCGGCTGTTACGTCGACCGTCTCCGCTTCGAGCTGCGCGCTCTCTTCGGCGAGGACGATCTCGGCCTCGCGAGCGGTGAGCGCATCCGACACGCTCTTGCGCGCCTGGCCGATGAGCTTGCCGGCTGAGGCTTTGAACTCCGGCGGCACGCTGCGCATCTGCGCGTTCAGTGCGGCGAGGGGCGAGCCCTCGGCTGCGTGGGCGGAGCGGGCCGCCTTCAACGCCGTGGAGTCGGCGGCGGCGGCGATGGCCGCGAGCGCGTCGCCGACGGCCGCGGCGACGACCTCTTCGGAGATGGGGTTGCTGTCAGACACGAGAAGCAATCCTATCCGGGCGCTCCCGCACCAGGACCCCGGTCATCCCCGAACAGGCGGCCCCTCGTCCGACCGCCGCCCCGCTGTCGACGATCGGCGAGGAACGAGGAGAGGGCCGAACGAATTCAATCCTGCGCAGCGATCAGTTGGGTATCGGTGACGTCGCGCTTGCCGGGATGTTCCGGTTTCGCGATCTTGGGCGAGCGCTTGGTGCGGATCTCGACCCATTTCGCGATACCCGAGAGGATCAGGCACACGGTGATGTAGATCGCCCCGATCACGATCGCCGACGGGATGATGGGACTCGACAAGCTGGTCTGGTTGCCCAGGTACTTCGCGTAGTACAGCAGCTCGTTGAAGGTGATGATCGAACCGAGCGCCGTGTCCTTCAGCGCTACGACGAGCTGGGCGATGATCACGGGCAGCATCGAGCGGATCGCCTGCGGGAACAGGATGAGGCGCATCACGCCGGACTTGCGCAATCCGATCGCGTAGCCGGCCTCCTTCTGCCCCTTCGGCAGCGCTTCGATACCCGCGCGGAAGATCTCGGAGAAGACGGACCCGTTATAGAGCGTCAGCGCGATGACGACCGCGATCAGCGGACTCATCTTGACGCCGACGGCCGGCAGGCCGTAGTACATCAGCATCATCAGGATCAGCACGGGGATCGCTCGGAACAGCTCGATCACGAGGGTGACCGGGATGCTGACCCACTTGTGGTCGGACAAACGGCCGATGGCGAGCGCGAGGCCGAGGATGATGCTGAGCACGCCGGCGAAGACGAAAGCCGTCAGGGTCTGGCCCAGGGCTTTGCCGATGCTCTCCCAGATCAACGGATACTGGAACGCTCGCCATTTCTCGGCGGTGAACTGACCCGACTCGTTGAAGCGGTAGATCACGAACGCGAACAGGGCCGCAACGATCAGTACGACGATGACGCCGATGAATCGGTTGCGGACGATCGCGCGCGGGCCGGGGTTGTCGAACAGTACGGAACTCATCGCAGCACCTTCCACTTCTTCTCGAACCAGCGCTGGAAGAGCGACAGGATGCCGACGAGGACCACGAACACGAGCCCCACCCACAGCAGGGTGACCAGCTGGTTCTCGCCGAGTTCGGACAGGTTGGCGCGGATCGTGCCGGCCTCCGCGACGGAGAAGCCCGCCGCAACGGTGGTGTTCTTGAGCAGTGCGATCAGCACGCTCATGAGCGGGGGGATGACGGACCGGAACGCCTGCGGCAGCACGACGGCGCTCATCGTCTGGCCGAAGGTGAGACCGATCGCTCGGGCCGCCTCCGCCTGACCGATCGGCACGGTGTTGATACCGGAGCGGAGTACCTCCGCCACGTAGGTCGCGGTGTAAATGCTCAGGGCGCAGATCGCCAGCGTGGTGTAGCCCGGGTTCGGCAGGCCGAGCTTGGGGTAGCCGAAGGCGAAGAAGAACATCAGCAGCGTCAGCGGAGTGTTGCGGACCGTGTTGACGTAGATGGTTCCGAAGAATCGGGCGATCGGAACGGGCGAGACACGCATCGCTCCGACGATGGTTCCGAGGATGAGGGCGAAGACGAGGGACACCGCGAACAGCAGCAGTGTGTTGCCGAAGGCCGGAACGAAGATGTCCAGATTGTTCAGGAGAACATCCATGACTCGTTCACCCCTTTCTGTTGGTGGGATCGACTACGGGTGGAGCAGACCCCCGGACGGCGCTCGCAGGGAGTGCCGCCCGGGGCGCTGCTTAGTAGTCGTTGACCGCGGGCTGGTCGACGGTCGTGCCGGACTGGCCGAGCGTGTCGTCGTAGATCGCGGTCCAGGTGTCGCCACCGTCGGTGAACATCGTGTTGATGAAGTGACGCAGCGCGTCGTCATCCTTCGCGAGGCCCACACCGTAGAGCTCGGTGCTGAAGGGCTCGCCGACGACCTTGAGCAGGTCCGGCTCCGCCGCGGCGTAGCCGATCAGGATGGCGCCGTCAGTGGTGACGGCGTCGACCGAACCGTCCTTGAGAGCGTCGACGCACTGCGAGTACGTGTCGAACTCCTCGGTCGGGACCTCGGGGTAGTTGGTCTTGATGTTCTGGATCGGCGTCGAGCCGGTCGCCGAGCAGACGGTCGTGTCGGCGGACAGGTCGTCCGGGCCCTCGATCGTGTCGTTGTCGGCGGCCACGAGCAGCTGCTGGCCGGTCTCGAAGTACGGGCCGGCGAAGCCGACCTGCTCCTTGCGCTTGTCGGTGATGGAGTAGGTGCCGACGTAGTAGTCGATGTCACCGTTCACGATCGCCTGTTCGCGGTTCGCCGACGGGATCGGCTGGAACTCGATCTTTTCGGTGTCGTAGCCGAGCGAGGCGGCGATCCACTCCGCGATCTCGATGTCGAAACCGGTGCGTTCGCCGGTCGCTGCGTCGAGGTAACCCAGACCCGGCTGGTCCTCCTTGACGCCGACCTTGACGATGTCGTCGGCGGTGATCTTGTCGAAGGTGGGGCTGCCCTCGAGGGCGACCTCGGTCGCGACCTCGAAGAGCGCGCCACTGCCGGCGTCGTCCGATGAGTCCGAGCCGGAGCCCGAGTCGCCGGAACAACCGGTGAGGGCGAGGGTCGCCGCGGCGAGCCCGGCGGTGATGAGCATGAGCTTCTTGCGCATGTTCGTCCTTTCTGACGTGATGCCCGAAGTTCGGGACGTGGTCGACCTGACGGCCGCGGCCGAGACGGATCTCGACACTCTGAGGGTGGTGAGGGTTGCGATCCCGGCGAGGCGCTGTGGTGCCCGAGCCGCCGGTATCGCGGTCCGGGCTGGCCCGAACCGGAGGGACATCTAGTGGGTGATCAACTTGCCGAGGAAGTCCTTGGCGCGCTCGGTCCGCGGATTCGTGAAGAACGACTCGGGATCGGTGTCCTCGAGCACCTCGCCGTCGGCCATGAACACGACGCGGTCGGCGGCCTTGCGGGCGAAGCCCATCTCGTGGGTGACGACGATCATCGTCATCCCCTCCTTGGCCAGACCGATCATCACGTCGAGGACCTCGTTGATCATCTCGGGGTCGAGAGCGGAGGTCGGTTCGTCGAAGAGCATCACCTTGGGGTTCATCGCGAGCGCACGGGCGATCGCGACGCGCTGCTGCTGACCGCCGGAGAGTTGAGCCGGCATCTTCGCCGCCTGATGTCCGACGCCGACGCGGTCGAGGAGACGCTTCGCATCCGTGTCCGCCTCGCTCTTCTTGAGCTTGCGAACCTTCAACGGCCCGAGTGTCACGTTCTCGAGGATCGTCTTGTGAGCGAACAGGTTGAAGGACTGGAACACCATGCCGACATCGGCGCGGAGGGCGGCGAGGCCCTTGCCCTCCGAGGGCAGCTTCTTGCCGTCGATGCGGATCTCGCCGGATGTGATCGTCTCGAGCCGGTTGATGGTGCGGCACAGCGTCGACTTGCCCGAACCCGACGGGCCGAGCACGACCACGACTTCACCCCGGTTGATGGTGAGGTTGATGTTCTTGAGCGCGTGGAACTCGCCGTAGTGCTTCTCGACGTTCTCGATGACGACGAGCGGCTCGGCATCGCGCTTGGCCGGCGAGGAGTTCTCGACTTGGGAGGCTGCATCCATTCCGTCAGCGAATCACACCCAAAAGGAGGGGTCAAATTATGAGAGGTTTCGTAATCAGAGGTTAATATCGCGGGCGATTACCCAGCGGACGTCGGCTTCGCCTGTGGACTCGCGAAGGTGCTCACGAGCGGAGGGCGAAAGCGCTCTCGTACAAGCACACCGACGCCGCGGTCGCGAGATTGAGCGATTCGGCCGATCCGTAGATCGGAACCGTGACCACCTGGTCCACAAGCGTGAGCGATTCGTCCTCCAGGCCGCGCGCCTCGTTGCCGAAGACCCACGCCGTCGGCTCGTCGAGGCCGCCGCGGGCGCGGACGGCGAGGATGTCCTCGCCTTTGATGTCGGCGGCGAGGACTCGTAGCCCGGCGCCGCGCATCCGCTGCACGACGTCGGCCAGCTCGCCGTTCACCGCTACAGGCAGGTGGAAGAGCGAACCGGTCGTCGAGCGGACCACTTTCGGGTTGTAGAGATCGACCGAACGGCCGGTCAGCACAACGGCATCGGCACCGGCTGCGTCCGCTGCCCGGATGATCGTGCCGAGATTGCCGGGATCGCGAACCTCTTCGAGCACCGCGACGAGCTTGGGGCCATCGGCGACGATGTCCTTGATGGACGTGGGGAACTGACGGCAGACGGCGACGAAGCCCTGCGGGGTGACCGTGTCGGCCATGGCATCGAGGACGTCCTCGGTGACGTATTCGACGTCGACATCGGCCTCCCCCGCGGCGGCGGCGATCTCGGGATAGCGCTCGAGGGCCGTCGGGGTCGCGAAGAGTTCGATGAGCAGTTCGGGACGGAAGCGCAGAGCCTCGGCGACGGCTTGCGGCCCCTCCAACAGGAACAGTCCCGTCTCGATGCGGGCCGGGCGGCGGGTGAGTTTGGCTACGGCGCGGACACGGGGCGAGCGCGGGTTGTCGAGCATGCGGCGAGCCTATCCGCGCACCGCCCTGGCACCCGGCTGCCACACGGGCGAACGACGAGAGGGGCCACGACCGCAGTCGTGGCCCCTCTCGGAGCAGTGCCGGTGCACCCGGACGCGAGGGGACCTACGCGGCGGAGACCTTGGGAGCCGAGGTGTCGGCCGGAAGGGCTGCCTTCGCGGACGCGACGAGCGCGGCGAAGGTGGCGGGCTCGGTGATCGCGAGGTCCGCGAGGATGCGACGGTCGACCTGGATGCCGGCCAGAGCGAGGCCCTGGATGAAGCGGTTGTAGGTCAGGCCGTTGGCGCGCGAGGCGGCGTTGATGCGCTGGATCCACAGGCGACGGAACTCGCCCTTCTTGGCGCGGCGGTCACGGTACGAGTAGACGAGGGAGTGGGTGACCTGCTCCTTGGCCTTGCGGTACAGACGCGAACGCTGGCCGCGGTAACCGGACGCGCGCTCGAGGATGACGCGACGCTTCTTGTGGGCGTTGACGGCCCTCTTGACTCTTGCCATTTCTTATTTCTTCCTTCGGGTGTCTGGCGGTAAGTAGCGGACTACTTGCCGAGAAGCTTCTTGGCGACCTTGGCGTCCTGGGGGGCGAGGATCTGGTCCTCGTTCAGGCGGCGCTTGCGGCTGCTGGACTTGGACTCCAGGTTGTGGCGCATGCCCGCCTGCTGCTTCTGGACCTTGCCGGAACCGGTGATCTTGAAGCGC
Organism: Microbacteriaceae bacterium VKM Ac-2855; assembly: GCA_013204985.1. Taxonomy (GTDB): domain Bacteria; phylum Actinomycetota; class Actinomycetes; order Actinomycetales; family Microbacteriaceae; genus Rathayibacter. The sequence goes on along the minus strand of JABMLG010000006.1, from coordinate 251,853 downwards.
TTCTTGGCACCCGAGTGGGTCTTCATCTTGGGCATCTGTATCTCCTTGTTGACGTCACACCCGCGCGGTGGCGCGGGGCACATTCGGTGCCCCGACCAGCGGGGCGTTCGCCTGCCCGTTCGTTCGGGCGGCGAGGTTTCAGGGGGCCGGAGCCTCGGCGGTCTCGGTGGCCGCCTCGTCGTCACCGGAGTGACCGGGGCGGCGCGCGGCGCGAACCGCATTGGCCTCGGCCTTCGCCTCGGACTTGTTCTTGAGGGGGCCGATGACCATGACCATGTTGCGACCGTCGATGGTCGGCGTCGACTCGACCTGGCCGAACTCGGCCACGTCTTCGGCGAAGCGCTGCAGCAGACGCACGCCCATCTCGGGACGCGACTGCTCGCGACCGCGGAACAGGATCATCGCCTTGACCTTGTCGCCGGCCTTCAGGAAGCCCTCGGCGCGCTTGCGCTTGGTCTCGTAGTCGTGCTTGTCGATCTTGAGGCGGAACCGAACCTCTTTCAGGATCGTGTTCGCCTGGTTGCGACGGGCTTCCTTCAGCTTCTGAGCCTGCTCGTACTTGAACTTGCCGTAGTCCATGATCTTCGCCACGGGAGGCTTGGAGTTCGGAGCAACCTCGACCAGATCCAGGTCTGCGTCCTGCGCGAGTCGCAGGGCGACCTCGATTTTCACGACGCCGACCTGTTCTCCTGCAGGACCCACGAGGCGAACCTCGGGGACGCGGATACGGTCGTTGGTACGGGGATCGCTGATTGCGTTTCTCCTCTGATCTCGGTGTCGGTGTGCTCTGCGCTGCGGATTCGAATCCGGCGCATCCCGAGAGAGAAGATTCACGTGCACTCGGACCACGACTGTTGACATCGCGGCCTCACACGGCACCCTGCGGCCCGACACCGCGAGAGGTTCGACCCTCACGTGGTACCGCTGCCCTACCCTCGTCACCGAGGGCGGAGTGCTTCAGACCCGGTAACCTAATGAAGCGGTCAAGCGCGGGTGGGAGAATCTCCACTTTCGAACCGAGGACATGCCTCGGAGCCCGCATCACTCTAACAGGAACCCGGCCCCGAGACAATAGGGCGTCGGTGCGTCCGGCCGGTCCGCGACCGCGCCCCTCACGAACGAAGGATCCATGGCCCAGTACGACGACGACTACACCCGCCGATTCGGCGACGATGCACCCGCATCCGCATCGCCCGATTACGGCACCGACGCCGCCACCCGCGACATCGCGGAGGTCCCTGCCGTCGAGATCATCACGACCGCGGCCGTGCACCTGATGAGCGCGGCGGCCGTCAAGTGCGGCCTCGCCGATGAGCCCGGAGCCGAGATCGATCTCGACGAGGCGCGCAAACTGATCAACGCGCTCGCGGGATTGGTCACGGCCGGAGCACCGGACGTCAGCGATATGCACGCACGCAGCCTGCGCGACGGCCTGCGCACGCTGCAGCTCGCGTTCCGCGAGGCCTCCCCCATCCCCGACCCGATCGGCAAAGGGCCGGGCGAGAAGTGGACCGGCCCGGTCACCTGACCGGACTGCGTCCTAACGGGCGGCGACGGGCCGGACGGTCAACGAGTCCACGCGCGCGGCGATGATCTCGTCGGCCGCCCACCTCTCGCCCAGGCGAGCCAGCAGTGCGCCGAGCGCCTCCCGATCCAGGCCGCCCACGAGTGTAAGGACGACGGCGGTCTCGGGAGCGCGGAGCTGCTGACGCGGGTCCGCGGATTCGAGCACGATGGCTGTGACCGCGACTTCAACAGCGACGGATGCGCGGAATACCGCGATCACAGCGTCGTCCTCGAACGGCGGGATCCAGGGCTCACCCTGTGCCATCGCCCACAGGGCCGGTCGCCGGATGGCGAATTCGTGATCGCTCACCGCGTCGATCACCACGACCTCGGTCGACTCGTGGGCCGCTGCGAGCGCGACGCGACGTCCGTCGGCCGGCACGGGACGCGCTTTCGGGTTCCACCGCGCCATCGCCGACACGGAGGTGAACACCGGGAGCACGTCGCGCCCATCCGGACCCGCGACCGTGACGATCGAGAGTTCCTGCTTCTTGTCGATGCGCACGCCATGCTCGTTCTCACCTTCCTCGCCCGAGTGGGCGACGAGCGGGATGAGGAAACGGGAATCGCGCGCGGCATCGACGACGGAGCGCGCGGAGACTGCGCCTGCCGCGAACGCGCGCAGCGCCGCGTCGAGCTCGGCAGGAGCCGAACCGTCATCGACGGACGACGCGTTCTCCTCGAAATGGCGGCCCGCCCACGGCTGTCCGGCGGAGTCGCTCAGATGAGGAGGAAACGCAGCGCCCGCGTCACTCCGACGCGACATCCAGGGCCTCGGCGAGGGTGAACGCGCCGGCGTACAGGGCTTTGCCCACGATCGCACCCTCGAGACCGTGCGGCACCAGGTCGCGCAGAGCCGCGATGTCATCGAGCGTCGCGATCCCGCCCGAGGCGATCACCGGGCGGTGCGTACGGTCCATCACCTGCTGCAGCAACTCGATGTTCGGGCCCCGCAGCGTGCCGTCCTTGGTGACGTCGGTGACGACGTACCGGGTGCAACCGGCCTCCTCGAGGCGCTCCAGGACCTGCCAGAGATCGCCGCCCTCCTTGGTCCAGCCGCGCGCCGCGAGGGTGGTGCCACGAACGTCGAGTCCGACCGCGATCTGGTCGCCGTACTGGGCGATGACGCTGGCCGCCCACTCGGGGTTCTCCAACGCGGCCGTGCCGAGGTTGATGCGCTTCGCGCCGGCGTTGAGCGCGGACTCGAGGCTGCGGTCGTCGCGGATGCCGCCGGAGAGCTCGACGTTGATGCCCCTGATCTGACGGATGACCTTCTTCATGATCGCGTGATTGTCGCCACGGCCGAACGCGGCGTCGAGGTCGACGAGGTGGATCCACTCGGCGCCCTGCTCGGCCCAATCGGCCGCAGCATCCGTGGGGTCGCCGTAGTTCGTCTCGGTTCCGGCCTCGCCCTGCGTCAGGCGCACGGCCTTGCCGTCGGCGACATCGATCGCCGGCAGCAGGACAAGCCCGGGGGCCTTGGTGAACTCGCTCATGTCATCCTCAGTCTCGTTGTCGACGGCGCCTTTCGCGCGCGCCGGACCACCGGCAGATCCTAGTTCGTGCGGAGGGTGCCGAGCCAATTGGCCAACAGCCGCAACCCGGCGGCGCCCGACTTCTCGGGATGGAACTGGGTCGCCGACAGCGGGCCGTTCTCGACGGCCGCGATGAAGCGTCCACCGTGATCGGACCAGGTCACCGCAGGCGCCGGGAACGGCGGGATGACGTCGAGCGTCCACTCCCGCGCGCCGTAGGAGTGCACGAAGTAGAAACGCTCGTCTCGGATGCCGTCGAAGAGAACCGAGTTCTCCGGAGAACTGATCGTGTTCCAGCCCATGTGCGGCAGCACGGCCGCCGGCAGTTCCTCGATCGTGCCGGGCCATTCGCCGAGGCCCTCGCTCTCGCGTCCGCGTTCGACCCCGCGGCCGAAGAGCACCTGCATTCCGACGCAGATGCCGAGTACCGGTCGCCCGCCGGCGAGCCGCTTGTCGATGATCTCGTCGCCGCGCGCCGCCAGCAAGGCCTTCATCACCGCGTCGAACGCGCCGACACCGGGAACCACGAGGCCGTCCGCCTCGAGCGCACGCTGACGGTCGGCGGTCAGCGTGACGTCGGCACCGGCGGACTCCAGGGCCTTGACGGCGGAGTGGACGTTCCCGGAACCGTAGTCGTAGACGACGACCGAGGGCCGGCTCACAGCGCGCCCTTCGTCGACGGCACACCGACGACGAGCGGATCGAACGCCTTCGCCTGACGGAACGCCCGCGCGAACGCCTTGAACTCCGCCTCAGCGATGTGGTGCGGGTCACGTCCGCCGAGCACGGTGACGTGCACGGTCAGCCCGGCGTTGAACGTGATCGCCTCGAAGACGTGTCGGACCATGGACCCGGTGAAGTGCCCGCCGATCAGGTGGAATTCGAATCCGGCCGGCTCGCCCGTGTGCACCAGGTACGGGCGTCCGGAGATGTCGACGACGGCCTGAACGAGCGCCTCATCGAGCGGAACCAGGGCGTCGCCGAAACGCGAGATCCCGCTCTTGTCGCCGAGCGCCTGCTTGATCGCCGATCCCAGCACGATCCCGATATCTTCGGCGGTGTGGTGGATATCGATCGCGATGTCGCCCGTCGCACGAACACGGAGGTCGGTCAGGGAGTGCTTCGCGAACGCCGTGAGCAGGTGGTCGAAGAAGGGCACGCCCGTCTGGAGGTCGGCCACACCCGTGCCGTCGAGATCGAGGGAGAGGTCGATGCTCGACTCGCTGGTGGATCGGCTGATGCTGGCGGTACGCGGCGAGGCGACGTCGGGGATCGTCATGCCCCCCATCTTATTCGGCGCCCACAGCGACGGCCTGGCGCGACAGAGCCGCCATCCCCTCGAGGAAGACACTGGTCTCGGCCTCGGTCCCGGCACTCACCCGCAGGTGTCCCGGGATTCCGAGGTCACGCACGAGCACGCCCCGAGCGAGGAGGAATTCGAACGCCGCAGCCGGATCGTCGACACCGCCGAAGAGCACGAAGTTGCTTCCGGTCTCGTGCGGCGTGAAGCCGAGTTCGGTCAGCGTGACGACGATGCGGTCGCGCTGGGCCCGGATGTCGTCGACCATCGCCAGCATTTCGTCCGCGTGCGCGAGCGCGGCGGTGGCCGCGGCCTGCGTGAGAGCGGACAGGTGGTACGGCAACCGAACCAGGCGTAGCGCGTCGATCACCGCGGGGTCGGCAGCGAGATATCCGAGTCGCACGCCGGCGAAGGCGAACGCCTTGCTCATCGTCCGGGAGACCAGCAGGCGCGGCCTGCCGGGAAGGAGCGTCAGAGCGGTCGGTGCGTCTCGTCCGCCGAATTCGGCGTACGCCTCGTCGACGACCACGATGCCCGAGGACGCCGCGTAGACCGCTTCCACGACATCGAGACTCAGCGGGGTCCCTGTGGGGTTGTTCGGCGCGCAGAGGAAGACGAGGTCGGGTTGCTCCCGCTCGACCCACTCGACGGCGCGGTCCGCCGTGAGTACGTAATCGGAGTCGCGATCGCCGGCGATCCACCGCGTTCCGGTGCCCGACGCGAGGATCGCGTACATCGAGTAGGTCGGCGCGAATCCGAGGAGGCTCCGACCGGGGCCACCGAAGGCCTGGAGGATGTGCTGCAACACCTCGTTCGACCCGTTCGCCGCCCATAGGTTGGTGGCGTCGAGACCGTGGCCGAGGTAGCCGGCGAGCGCAGTGCGCAACTCGAGGAACTCCCGGTCGGGATAGCGGTTGACCGTGTGCAGAGCCGCTTCGACTCGGGCGACGATGTCGGCGATCACGGCATCCGGAACCGGATGCGTGTTCTCGTTCACGTTCAGCGCGACAGGCACCACCTTCTGCGGTGCGCCGTAGGCGTGCTTTCCGCGCAGGTCGTCGCGGAGGGGAAGGTCATCGAGAGTCGTCACCAGGAAATGGTACCGGCGCAGCGAGGGCTCGAACGGAGCCGCGCGAGGAGGACGGGTGCTGATCAGTCGGCGTAGGCCGTGGGAACGGCGAGGCGCTGGCCGGGCTCGAGCATCGCCGAGGTGAGCTGGTTGAGGGAGACGATCGAATCGATCACGTCGCGCGGATCCGCGCTGGGCGCGATCTCCTCCGCCAGCGACCAGAGAGACTCCCCCGCGTGCACGGTGACGTACTCGAATTCTGCCGCGCCGGTCTCGCCCGAGGCGAGCGCACCGCCGCCGTTCAGCGCCAAGCCGAACGCGCCGAGCACGATGGGCGCAGCGGCGAGGGCGGTGAAGACGGCGCGTCCGCGGCGGGTCAGGCGCAGCCGGGTGGGCGTGGAGCCGGTGGGTGCAAGTGCAGTCATGGGAGACGCTCCTCTCTGAAGAGATTCGAACCGGGCCCTCGGCCGGGAGGACCCGGTGCGAATCTCTGTTCCGAATCTATCTTCGATTTATGGAAAACTCAAGACACGTCTTCGAACAATTCGTGATACCGATCTCGCGACACACTCGAATGAATGTTTGTCGCGGGTTCGGCCTCCCGTTACGCTTCGAAGGTCCGGGAGCAGTACACCAGCGACCACCGACATCGAATGCGATGGTCGTGCAGCCCGGCCGGGAGCCAGACGTCTCGGCCGGTTTCGATGAAGGGAATCAGCGGTGAGCGACGAGCGAGACGCGAAGGTCAAACAAGGCGGCAGAAGGCGCAAGAGCCTGAGTGCGAAGCAGATGGCGATTCTGGATGTCATCCAGCGGTCCGTCGCCGGCCGCGGCTACCCGCCGAGCATGCGGGAGATCGGCGACGCCGTCGGCCTGGCCTCGTTGTCGAGCGTGACGCACCAGCTGAACCAACTGGAGCTCAGCGGATACCTGCGCCGTGACCCCAATCGTCCTCGCGCACTCGAGATCCTCATCGACGTCCCGGCCAGTACCGAGGATCCCGGTTCGTACGAATCGGCGATCCCGGTCGGCGATGCGGCGATGGTGCCTCTCGTCGGGCGCATCGCGGCCGGCGTGCCGATCACAGCAGACCAGCAGATCGACGAGGTCTTCCCCCTCCCCCGCCAGCTCGTCGGCAAGGGCGACCTGTTCATGCTCAAAGTGGTCGGTGAATCGATGATCGACGCGGCCATCTGCGACGGCGACTGGGTCGTCATCCGCTCGCAGCGCACCGCTGAGAACGGCGAGATCGTCGCCGCGATGCTCGACGGCGAGGCAACCGTGAAGGTGTTGCGTCAGCGCGACGGGCACACGTGGCTGCTGCCGCGCAATTCCAACTTCGAGCCGATCCTGGGCGATGCGGCCGAGGTGCTCGGCAAAGTCGTGGCCGTGCTGCGCGCAGTCTGAGCCGCCGCGCAGAGGCAGTCCGAGCCGCAGCACGGAGGAAGGCCCTCGGTTCGTGGAACCGGGGGCCTTCCTCCGTCTTATCAACGGTGCGTCCGAACCGAGATCGGCTGGCGAGCACCGTGCGTGGTGGGTATCAGCGATCGAGCGGGAGAGGCTCCGGCGTCACGGCGAAGGCTGCAAGCGGGGCAGCGATGTCGATGTGCACGAGCGCGCGCACCCGCGTTCCGGCCTCGATGTACTCGGTCGAGAGGATCCGCCCGCTCTGGTGCAGCTGCGAGATGATGTCGCCGCGGTCGTAGGGGACCAGCAACTCGAGTTCGACGTCCGGCTCCGGCAGGATCTCCGCGATGCGCGCATCCAGCTCCGCCATCCCCTCGCCCGTGCGGGCCGACACGAAGATCGCTCCAGGCTCGAGGCCGCGCAGCACCAGACGGTCGTCCGGGCTGACCAGATCGGCCTTATTGAAGACGACGATCTCCGGAATGTGCCTCGCATCCACCTCACCGATCACGTCACGCACCGTGGCCAACTGACCGGCCGGGTCGGGGTGAGAGCCGTCGACGACGTGCACCAGCACATCCGCATCCGCGACCTCCTCCAGGGTGGAGCGGAAGGCTTCGACCAGTTGGTGCGGCAGGTGCCGTACGAAGCCGACGGTGTCGGCGAGGGTGTACAGGCGTCCGTCTGCCGTCTGCGACTTGCGCACCGTCGCGTCGAGGGTGGCGAACAGGGAGTTCTCTACCAGGACGCCCGCACGGGTCATCCGATTCAGCAGCGACGACTTGCCTGCGTTCGTGTAGCCCGCTATCGCTACGGACGGCACCGCGTTGCGGCGTCGGTTCGCTCGCTTAGCTTCGCGCGCCGGCTTCATCGCGACGATCTGCTTCCGCAGTCGCGCCATTCGCGTATGGATCCGACGGCGATCGAGCTCGATCTTCGTCTCACCCGGTCCGCGCGACCCCATACCGGTACCGGCGCCCACCTGGCCACCGGCCTGGCGCGACATCGACTCACCCCAGCCGCGCAAGCGTGGAAGCAGGTATTCGAGTTGTGCGAGTTCGACCTGCGCCTTGCCTTCTCGACTCTTCGCGTGCTGGCTGAAGATGTCGAGGATCACGGCCGTGCGGTCGATCACCTTGACTTTCACGACGTCCTCCAACGCGCGGCGTTGGCTGGGAGCGAGTTCGGTATCGGCGATCACGGTGTCGGCTCCGAGAGCGGCGACGACACCGGCGAGCTCGGCCGCCTTGCCCTTGCCGAGGTAGGTGCTCGGGTCGGGGTGCGGGCGCCGCTGCAGAAGCCCGTCGAGCACCGTCGCGCCGGCCGTCTCCGCCAGAGCCGCCAGCTCGCGGATGCTGTTCTCCGCATCCGCCAGAGAGTTCTGCGAGTACACGCCGATCAGGACGACGTTCTCCAATCGGAGCTGCCGGTACTCGACCTCTGTGACGTCTTCGAGTTCGGTCGACAGTCCGGCGACACGGCGCAGAGCCTGCCGGTCGGCACGGTCGAACTGCTCGCCGTCGGTCGTGCTGTCGGCGCCGTCGAGAGCGCCGTTCTGGATCGCCTGCGCACCGTCGCCGACGAACCGCGAGTACCCCGACGAACGCGTCTGCGCGTTCGTCAGAACTCGGGCGACGACGTCGACGTCGTTCGCTTCGACCGTATCTTCGGTGTGTTCGGTCATCCGGATAACAATAACTCCTTGGTCTTCCGCTACATTCACTTGCTATGGCTGCCGAGCACTACTTCACCAGCGCGCCCGACAGCGAGTACCGCACCCGACGGATCCAGGTCCGGATCAACGGGCACGAGGTCGCCGTGACCACCGCGGGCGGCGTCTTCAGCCCCGAGCACATCGACACGGGAACGAAAGTACTCCTGGCCACCGTTCCCGAACCACCGCGGACGGGCGATCTGCTCGACCTCGGCTGCGGCTGGGGACCGATCGCCCTCAGCCTCGCATCCGCTTCACCGGAGGCGACGGTCTGGGCCGTCGATGTCAACCGGCGCGCCCTCGATCTGGTGCGCCGGAACGCCGATGAACTCGGCCTTGCTAACGTCAACGCCGTCGTGCCCGAGGATGTTCCCGACGGCGTCCGCTTCGCAGCGCTGTGGTCGAATCCGCCGATCCGCGTGGGAAAAGCCGAATTGCACGCCATGCTGGAGCGGTGGTTGCCTCGGCTCGAGCCGGAGGCGGAGGCGTGGCTCGTGGTGCAGCGCAACCTCGGCTCCGACTCGCTGCACCGCTGGATAGCCGAGACCCTCCCGGGCACCGTCACGATCGAGCGCGCCGATACCGACAAGGGCTTCCGGGTCTTCCGCACCGTGCGCCTCTGACGCAGGCCCGGAGTCAGACTCAGCCGACCGCCGACCGCCGACCGCCGACCGCCGACGATCGACGAGGAACGAGGAGAGAGCCCGACGATTCAGCTCAGCCGGATGGTGCCGGTGTAGACGAGTTCGGCGGGTCCCGAGAGTCCGACGTGCTCGCCGTCCTCGGCGGCGAACATCAGAACACCCAGGGTTCCGCCGGGTACGTCGACGCGCCAGTTGTGCGGCGCGCGCGGGCCCGCCCAGTGCCGCACCGCGAGGGCGGCAGCCGCTGCTCCGGTGCCGCAGCTCAGCGTCTCGCCGCTGCCGCGCTCGTGGACGCGCATCCGAATGCGCGCGATCCCGTCGTGGATGAGCGGCTCGTGCGGGACCACGAACTCCACATTCGCGCCGTCGGCCGGAACCGGGTCGAGGTGCGGGATGTAGGCGAGATCGGCGTCCTCCAGCTCTTCCTCGTTGCTGAGCGCGACCACCACGTGGGGGTTGCCCATGTCGATACCGAGACCGGGGCGAGCGATCTTGAGATTCTTCGCCCGCACCAGGGGCTCGCCGCCATCGAGGCTCCAGCGACCGAGGTCGACTTGGAAACCCGGGCCGCTGCGCGTGATGTCGCGCACACCGGCGCGCGTCCCGATAGGCAGCGTGTCACCCGGTTCGAGTTCGGCCAGGCCCCCGGCGAGCAGGTACTGCGCGTACACCCGGATGCCGTTGCCGCACATCTCGGCGATCGAACCGTCGGCGTTGCGGTAGTCCATGAACCACTCGGCGTCCGGGTCCGCCTCGAGCGCCGCGGCACCCTCCGCGATGGCGCGGGAGCGCACGGCGCGGATGACCCCGTCGGCGCCCACACCGAAGTTGCGGTCGCACACGGTCGCGATCTGGGCGGGGGTCAACTCCAGTTCACCGTCGGGGTCGGTGTAGAGCACGAAGTCGTTCCCGGTGCCCTGGCCCTTGGTGAAGTGAAGGTCGATCGTCATGGTCCAACCCTATCCGTCAGGTGACAGCGTCCCGCGCCACCGCCGCGATGGCCTGCGGCAGCAGATCCGGTGCGTCGTACGCGAGCCAGTGCAGCGATGCGTAACGGCGGAACCAGCTGTTCTGGCGTCGTGCGTAGCGGCGGGTGAGCGCCTGCGTCGCGGCGATCGCCTCCCCCTGCGTCATCGAGCCGTCGAGTTGGGCCAGCGCTTGCGCGTACCCGATCGCGCGACTGGCGGTAACACCGTCGGCGATGCCGAGCGAGACGAGCCCGCGGACCTCGTCGATCATTCCGCTCGACCACATCCGCTCGACCCTGTCGTCCAGACGCAGCACGAGCTCGTCGCGAGGAGCGGCCAGGCCGAGGAATGACGCCCGCCGCCACAGCGTCGGCTCGTCGGACATCAGGGCGCTGTGCGTCGAACCCGTGATCTCGGCGATCTCCAACGCGCGCACGATGCGGCGGACATTGTGCGGCCCGATGCGCTCGGCCACGGCTGCGTCGATCGCGGCGAGGCGGCGGTAGGACTCGGCCGGGCCGCGTTCGGCGGCTTCCGCCTCGAGTCGCGCCCGGACGACGGGATCGGTGCCCGCGAAAGCGAAGTCGAAGACGACGCTCGAGACGTAAAGGCCGGAGCCGCCGACGAGGATCGGCAGACCGCCGCGCGCCACGATGTCGTCGATCGTCTCGCGCGCCCGCGCCTGGTAGCGCGCGACGCTCGCCTCTTCGGTGACCTCGAGCACGTCGAGCAGATGATGCGGGATCCCACGGCGCTCCGACGCCGGCAGCTTCGCGGTGCCGATGTCCATTCCGCGATACAGCTGCATCGCATCCGCGTTCACGATCTCGACGACGCGACCGGTGCGAGTTGCCGCGTCGGCCAGCGCCAAGGACAGGTCGGACTTGCCGGTGCCCGTCGCGCCGACGACGACGATCAGTTCGGCGTTGTCCCCGAGCTCAGCGCTCGCCATCGGTGGAATCGTAGATCGGTGTCGTGAGCGTCGCGGTGCGGGGACGCGCCGACAGCCGCAGTGCCGGGAGTCCCAGCGAGACCCGCGGCGCCATGCCGGGATCGGCTGCCGTCGTCGGCACGCCGCAACTCTCCGCCTGAGCACGGTCCCACGCGTCACCGGCACGAGTCCGACGCACCTGCAAGGGCGCTGCGTCGGCGCTGTCGGCGATGAGGTAGAACGGCGCGGCCCGGCTGATCGTCACCGACACCACGTCGCCGGGACGCGGGACGACGGAGCCTGAGGGCACGTCGAAGTGCACCAGTCGGCTGTCTTCGGCGCGTCCGCTGAGCCGGTGCGTCGCCTCATCGCGTTTGCCCTCGCCTGTGGCGACCAGCACCTCGACGCGGCGACCGACGAGTCGAGCGTTCTCCTCGGCGCCGATCGCGTCTTGGAGAGCCGTGAGTCGCTCGTACCGCTCCTGCACAATGGCCTTGGGGACCTGATCGGGAAGAGTCGCGGCGGGTGTACCCGGGCGAATCGAATACTGGAAGGTGAAAGCCGAGGCGAACCGCGCCTTCTCGACGACCCGCAGCGTCTCCTGGAAGTCCTCCTCCGTCTCGCCCGGGAAGCCGACGATGATATCGGTGCTGATGGCGGCGTTCGGGATGCGCTCTCGAACGCGGTCGAGGATCCCGAGGAACTTCTCCGACCGGTAGGAGCGCCGCATCGCCTTGAGGATCCGGTCGGAACCCGATTGCAGCGGCATGTGCAGCTGCGGCATCACGGCGGGCGTCTCGGCCATCGCGTCGATCACGTCGTCGGTGAACGCAGCCGGATGCGGGCTCGTGAAACGGATCCGTTCGAGCCCCTCGATCTGTCCGGCCGCACGCAGGAGCTTGGAGAACGCCTGACGATCGCCGAACTCTACCCCGTAGGAGTTCACGTTCTGACCGAGGAGTGTCACCTCGACCGCGCCGTCGTCCACGAGTGCCTGGATCTCGGCGAGGATCTCGCCGGGGCGGCGATCCTTCTCCTTGCCGCGCAGGGACGGCACGATGCAGAAGGTGCAGGTGTTGTTGCAGCCGACGGAGATGGAGACCCAGCCGCTGTAGCTTGACTCGCGCTTGGTCGGCAGCGTCGACGGGAACACTTCGAGGGACTCGAGGATCTCCAGTTGCGCTTCCCCGTTGTGTCGCGCACGTTCGAGCAGGCTCGGCAGCGAACCCATGTTATGCGTGCCGAACACGACGTCGACGTACGGCGCCTTCTCGAGGATGACGTTCTTGTCCTTCTGCGCAAGACAACCGCCGACCGCGATCTGCATGCCCTCGTGGCGACGTTTCACCGAAGCGAGCTGACCGAGGTTTCCGTAGAGCTTGTTGTCGGCGTTCTCACGAACGGCGCAGGTGTTGATGACGACGACGTCGGCCTCGACACCCTCGGCCTTGACGTACCCGGCAGCCTCGAGTGAGCCGCTCAACCGCTCCGAGTCGTGCACGTTCATCTGGCAACCGAACGTTCGCACCTCGTAGGTGCGCGGTGCCGCCGGTGGGGTCGCACCCGGCGTCAGGGACGCGGGCAGGGTCAGTGAACTCATGGAGCGAGATTCTACGCGCGCACCGTGGTCGCCGACCGCCGCCGTCACCGGAAGCGGACGGACGATCCCGGCTTACGCACCGTGGCGCGGATCACCTTCTGAATGGTGCCGCTCGCATACCCCCGTCGCGCCAGGAACCCGGACAGGCGCCTTTCGGCGACCTCGTCGGAGAGCGAGCGCAGGCTGGGCAGGCGCTTGCGAGCGAGCTCGAGCGCAACGGTGTATTCGTCGTCGCCATCGAGCTCGTCCAACGCTGCGCTGATGCACTCCGGATCGAGTTTTCGCGCTCGGAGTTCTTGCGCGATCGCCGAACGCCCGAGCTTCTTGCGGTCGCGCAGCGACGCGACGAGCTGTTCGGCCATGCGCAGATCGTCGAGGTAGCCGAAACGTTGGAACCGCTCCACGATCTCGGCCGACTCGACTTCGGAGACGCCCTCCGTGTACAGCCGCGCCTCGACCTCGGCGATCGACAGGCTCTTGCGCGACAAACCCCGCACGATCCTGTCCGCGATCTCCTCGGCATCGGGCTCGGCCGGCGCCTCGTCTGCCGACGAGTCGTCGAGGCCGATTTCGTCATCGGCCTCCCGCGCGACGTGACGCGTGATCTCGTCGAGCGGGTGCTCCGTCTCGGCGGGAGTGACCCACGGCAGGAAGGCCACGGGCCGGCTGCCGGTCGGGCCCGTGACCTTCTCGCTCATCGGGTCACGCGCCCTTCTTGACGGGCAGCTTCGTCTCGATCGCGACGGGCTCCGCGTCGAGAGCTGCGGTCGCTGCGGCCAGAGCCGCCTTGCCCTCCGCTCCGATTCCGAGCTTCGCGAAGATCTTCTTCTCGATCTCGGCGGCTACGTCCGGGTTGTCGATCAAGAAGGCACGCGCCTTCTCCTTGCCCTGGCCGAGCTGGTCACCGTCGTAGGTGTACCAGGCACCCGACTTGCGAACGATCTCGTGCTCGACACCGAAGTCGATCAGGCTGCCCTCGCGTGAGATGCCGATGCCGTACAGGATGTCGAACTCGGCCTGCTTGAAGGGCGGCGCCATCTTGTTCTTGACGACCTTGACGCGGGTGCGGTTGCCGATCGCATCGGACCCGTCCTTCATCGTCTCGATGCGGCGGATGTCGAGGCGGACCGAGGCGTAGAACTTCAACGCCTTACCGCCGGCCGTCGTCTCGGGACTACCGAAGAAGACACCGATCTTCTCGCGGAGCTGGTTGATGAAGATCATCGTGGTGTTGGTGGTATTCAGGCCGCCCGTGAGCTTCCTCAACGCCTGCGACATCAGGCGTGCCTGGAGACCGACGTGCGAGTCGCCCATCTCGCCCTCGATCTCGGCGCGCGGCACCAACGCCGCGACGGAGTCGATCACGATCAGGTCGATCGATCCGGAACGGATCAGCATGTCCGCGATCTCGAGCGCCTGCTCACCGGTGTCGGGTTGGGAGACGAGCAGCGAGTCGATGTCGACGCCGAGCTTCTTCGCGTACTCCGGGTCGAGGGCGTGCTCGGCGTCGATGAACGCGGCGATGCCGCCGTTGCGCTGAGCGTTCGCGATCGCGTGCAGGGTGAGAGTCGTCTTACCCGAGGACTCCGGGCCGTAGATCTCGACGATGCGACCGCGGGGCAGCCCACCGATGCCGAGCGCGACATCCAGCGCGATCGAACCGGTCTGGATGACCTCCACGGGAGCGCGCTCGTCACTGCCGAGGCGCATGACGGAACCCTTGCCGAACTGGCGATCGATCTGGGCGAGGGCGGTCTCGAGGGACTTCTCGCGGTCTGAATTGCTGGGCATTGCCGGGCTCCTTCTGAGTCGTCTGGTGTCGCCTGTAGGCTGTCGCGCCTCGCGGATCCGGCTGGATCGGTGAGGCTGACGACAAGGCGGTGAAGCGGTTTTCGCTCGTGTCTCGAATCTACGCACGACCACCGACATCGGATGCCGGAGCGACGCGATCCGTGGAGAACTCGGCGAATCGGCTTCTGTGGAGGAGCCTACTGCGACTCGAAGCCGTATTCGAGTGAGGTCGAACGGCGTGTCGAACATCGGTTCGTGTCGACGGAGGTCACAACGGCGTGGGGTTCGTCAGCGACGTCTCTTCGGATCCACGCCGTGCCAGCGCGACTCGGGCACGTCGTTGGCACGGCACAGCGCCAACCACACCGTGCGCGGCTCTTCGCCGTCGGCGAGCGCACGACCGGCGGTGCGCCCACCGAGTTCGGTGAGCACGAGGTCCGACTCGAGGACGCGCGCGTATCCGGCGCCGAATTCGTCATCGACAAGTTGGCGGAACTCACTGAGGCGCATCACTTCACGGTACCGGAAGCCATGGCGCCGACACGACGACAGCGGGCGCCCCGAGACTGTGCTCGGGACGCCCGCTGAGGGGAATGTCGGGTGGCCTACCGGACCACGAGGTCTGCGTCGAATCCCGCGACCATGTCGGCGGGGATGGTGTCGGGGATCGTGTCGATCCCTTCGATCACCGCGAGCCGGTCGCCGACCTCGCGCATGATGACGGAGATGGGCGTATCGAGCGCATCGGCCACCGAAGCGAGGATCTCCGAGGAGGCCTCCTTCTGACCGCGCTCGACCTCGGACAAGTACCCTAAGGCGACACTCGCCTTGCTGGCTACCTGCCGCAGGGTACGACCCTTCTGCAGACGAAAGTCCCTGAGGACGTCGCCGATTTCCTGACGAACTAGAACCACTGGACCCTCCTTCTCCACGTCATCCGTGTTTCGACCGATCGGTCGCGACCTTCGACGGTCGACACCCGGACCCAAAAGGCTCCAGGTATGGAAAACGGGTAGCTCACACTACCCGGATTCGTTGTGTCGACTCTAATCCGGATGACTGGACTTTAGTTGTGAACGACAGTGGATGTAACGAGACCGAAACCGTATTTGTTCCCACCGAAACACGGTCATGTCGCAGCCTTCGAACCGTCGCCCCGATCGGCCACGGACTCGCGCACCAATGCGATGGCCGCCGCGACCGCGGCTGCTCGAATCGCGGCCCGATCTCCGGCGAACAGGTACTCCCGGACCACGTCGACCGCGTCGGCACTGACCGCGATGTAGACCGTGCCGACGGCTCGTCCGCCTTGCGGTTCCGGGCCGGCGACGCCCGTGGTCGCCACTCCGATGTCCGCCGGTACTCCGCCGTGGCCGAGAACCCGGCGTGCACCCGCCGCCATCTGCAGCGCCACACGCGCGTCCACCGGGCCGTGTGTTGCGAGACGCTCCTTCGACACACCCAGCACACTCGCCTTGACGTCTGTGGCGTAACTGACGACGCCGCCCCGGACGACCGCGGAGGCGCCGGGTACATCGACCAGACTCGAGACCAGCGCGCCTCCCGTCAACGACTCGGCGCACGCGATCGTGCTGCCGCTCGCCGTCAGGGCAGCGATGAGTGCGGCCGCGTCGGCGCTCATCCGCTCGCTCTGGCCTTGCGACTCAGACGCCAGGCGTCGATCAGGTAGTCCGCTCCCGTCACGACCGTGAGTACGACCGCGGCGGTCATGCTGATGCCGTTCAACCAGTGCACCCAGTCTCCGAGAATCGTCCACAGCGGAACCAGCGCCAACGAGATGGCGACCGATTGGACGATCGTCTTCAGCTTTCCACCGCGGGAGGCCGGAATGACCCTGTCCGACAGGACCGCCATCCGGAAGACCGTGATGCCGATCTCGCGGACCAGGATCACGATCGTCACCCACCACGGCAACTCGGCGAGGATCGACAGACCGACCAGCGCAGCTCCGGTGAGCACCTTGTCGGCGATGGGATCGAGCAGCTTGCCGAGGTCGGTCACCAGATTGCGACTGCGCGCGATGTGGCCGTCGATCCCGTCCGTCGCGATGGCGAGGATGAACAACACCGCCGCGGCGTAGCGCAGCGGCGAATCCGCTCCGTCGTCGGCCAGAAGCATCCAGAAGAAGACGGGCGCGAGCAGGATCCGCACGATCGTGATGGCGTTGGGCAGATTCCAATTGCTCGGTTTGGCCGCTACGGCGTTCGTCCCGCTCATCGCGTCCACTCAGTCCCGTCCGGTGAGCGCCCAGGCGTCCTCACCATCGCCGTCGTCGTCATCATCATCGAGACCGTCGTTGTAGTCGACCGCCACCGGGGTTCCGACCGGGATCGCGAGGACGTCGTTCGCCGGCTCCTCGCCGCGCATCCGCGCCAGAACTCCGGGCAGCTGCTCCGCAGTGACCAAGACGTCGCGAGCCTTCGAACCCTCGGACGGGCCGACCACCTCGCGCGATTCGAGCAGATCCATCAGGCGCCCGGCCTTGGCGAAACCGACGCGGAGTTTGCGCTGGAGCATCGACGTGGACCCGAACTGCGTGCTGACCACCAGCTCGGCGGCCGCCAGCAGGAGTTCGAGGTCGTCGCCGATGTCGGAATCGACCTCTTTACGGGCGGCCTGAACGGTGATGTCCTGGCGATACTCGGGCTGCGCCTGCCGGGTAACATGCTCGACCACCCGGGTGATCTCGTCCTCCCGGACCCACGCCCCCTGGACCCGCATCGGCTTGTTGGTGCCCATCGGGAGGAAGAGGCCGTCGCCTTGACCGATCAGCTTGTCGGCCCCCGGCTGGTCGAGGATGACACGGGAGTCGGTCACGCTCGTCACGGCGAAGGCGAGCCGGCTCGGCACGTTGGCCTTGATCAGGCCGGTGACGACATCGACGCTGGGCCGCTGGGTCGCGAGCACGAGGTGGATGCCGGAGGCGCGCGCCAGCTGGGTGATGCGGACGATGCTGTCCTCGACGTCGCGGGGCGCGACCATCATCAGGTCGGCGAGCTCGTCGACGACGACGAGCAGGTACGGGTAGGGCTTGAGCGTTCGGTTGCTGCCGGCGGGAAGGATGATCTCGTTGTTGCGGACGGCCTTGTTGAAGTCGTCGATGTGTCGGAAGCCGAACGACGCGAGGTCGTCGTAGCGCATGTCCATCTCCTTCACGACCCACTGCAGCGCCTCCGCCGCCTTCTTGGGGTTCGTGATGATGGGCGTGATCAGGTGCGGGATCCCGCCGTAGATGGTCAACTCGACCCGCTTGGGGTCGATCAGAACCATCCGCACGTCCTGCGGTTTCGCGCGCATCAAGAGGCTCGTGATCATCGAGTTCACGAAACTGGACTTTCCGGAACCGGTCGAACCGGCGACGAGCAGGTGCGGCATCTTCGCGAGGTTCGCGACCACGAAGCCGCCCTCGACGTCCTTCCCGACGCCGATGGTCATCGGATGCGTGCTGTTCACCGATGCCGACGACCGCAGCACGTCGCCGAGGGAGACGTTCTCACGATCGAGATTCGGGATCTCCACTCCGATCGCGCTCTTGCCCGGGATCGGGGAGAGGATGCGCACCTCGTTGCTCGCGACCGCGTACGAGAGGTTCTTGCTCAACGCCGTGACGCGTTCGACCTTGACGCCCGGGCCGAGCTCGATCTCGTAGCGCGTGACCGTCGGGCCGCGCGAGAATCCGGTCACGGTGGCATCGACGTTGAACTGCGTGAGCACTTCCGTGATCGCGCGGACCATGTCGTCGTTCGCGGCGGAACGGGCCAACGACGGCCCGCCGACCGCCAGAGTGGAGGCGGCGGGCAGGCTGTAGTCGGCGTCGGGCTCGAGCGTGGACTCGAAATCGGCATCGGCGCCATCGCCAGCGCCGTCGCCGACCGGCTCGGCGACCGGCTCCGGCGGATAGTAGACGTCGGCGGCCGGCTGGACGGCCTCGGTGACGATCGGCTCGATCACGTCCGTCTCGTTGTACGCCGTCGTCTCGTTGTACGCCGTCGTCGGGTTCGCGTCGGCGGATGCGTCCGCCGACGCGGCGGTCGGGTACGCCGTCGTGGCCGGATCCGGTTCGATCGGGGTGTCGAATGCGGCACGCGTCGGTCGCACGCGAGAGCGTTCGTCGTCGATCACCTCGGTGAGCGAATCGATCGGGAGCTGATCGTTGTACTCGGGGTCGTCTTCGCGCCCCGAGTCGGTTCGGCGCCACCACGGCAGGGAGGCCTCGTCGGCCGATTCGGCCTCGTCATCGGCCCTCGCCTTCGCGGCCTCCTTCGCGGCGGCCTTCTCCGCCTTGGCGGCGGCGCGTTCTTCCGCGTCCGCGAGGGTGGCGCCGAAGAGGTAGCCGTACAACTCGCGCAGACGGTCGGGGAGTTTGTGCGGCGGGGTCTTGGTGATGATGAAGACGGAGAGCACGATGAACGCGCTCAGGATGGCCGTCGCTCCGTAGACGGTGGCGATCGCCGCGAGAGGGGCGCCGGAGAGCCAGCCGAGTACGCCGCCCGCCGCGGCCATGACATCGATGCCCTGGCCGGGCTGCGGCTGCCCGAGGAAGACGTGGCAGATGCCGGCGGAGGCGACCAGCAGCACAACGAGGCCGACCCCGATGCGTCCGTTGTCGTGGACCGAACTCGGGTGTCGGAAGAGCCAGAGCGCGAACAGCAGGAGGACCACCGGCAGCACGTAGGCGACCCGCCCGAACAGCCCGCCGAAGCTCCAGGCGTCGAAGACGCGAGCGACCTCGTTCGTTGCGAGGAACCACTCGACCACGGCACCCGCGATCGCGAGCAGCAGGATGAAGAACGGCGTTCCGTCGCGACGCTCCTCTTTCGCGAGCTTCTCGGGCCCGAGCGCTCGCGCCGCGCCGCCCACGACATGCGCTACGCCCAGCCAGGCCTTCGTGAGGAGGGACGGGCCGGCGGGCTTTTCGAAGGCGACCGTGGCCTTCGTCGCGGTGTTGCGTGTCGGGGTCTTCGCCGAGCGAGCCGTCGACGGCTTGGACGCCGCGTTCGCACGCCCGCGAGGTGTCGTCTTGGTAGGGGTCGCCATGCGATACACCGTACCTTCCGCCTCCGACATCGGCCGGATGCACCGCCGAGCGGAGCTCAGCGGAGGTTGCGGACCATCGTGTCGGCGTCGGCCTCGCGGGAGATGGTCTGAAAGCCCTCGCTGCGGTAGAGCCGCGAGGCGAAGTTGTCATGATGCACGCTGAGCGAGATGCGTGCGTACCCGGCCGCAGCGGCCTGTCCGAGGACGGCCTGGAGGAGCGCCCGACCGACGCCCTGCGCGCGCCAGAGCGGCTTCACGCCGAGGGTGAGCTCGGGCACGCCGGTGGCCACGAAGCCGTGACCGGGTTCGGGAGCCGTCAGCAATCGGAACCAGCAGGCACCGACTCGATCGCCGTCGGGCGATTCGGCGACGGACCCGATGTCGCCCGGGCGGGGCCAGCCGGCGACGTGACGCCGTGACTGCTCATCCGCGAGGACGTCGACCCGCGCCCGCGTCTTGGTCCAGTTCCAGTTCATCGCCTCGACGAGCATGTCGGCGAGGAAGGGACCGTCATCGCGTCGTGCCGGGCGGATCGTGTACGTCATCGCCGTCATCGCCCTCTCATCCGTATCGCGATCCCCCAGGTCCATAGTGCACGGCGGCGGGCAGGACCGCTACAGGTCGCCGGGAGGGCGGTTCGCGGCCGGACGCAACGTGCGCGACCGGCCGCGGCTCGATCACGCCTCGATGACGAGCGGGACGATCATCGGTCGACGGCGGTAGCTGGTGTTCACCCAGCGCCCGACCGTACGCCGCACCGTCTGCGTGAGTGCGTGCGGGTCACGAGTACCGTTGCTCACGGCCTCCTCGAGCGCCCGGGCGATCTTCGGCTTGACCTCATCGAAGATGCGGTCGTCCTCGGCGAAGCCCTTCGCGTGGATCTCGGGCCCGACCACGATGCGGCCCGTGCCCGCCTCGACCACGACGATGATCGAGATGAAGCCCTCTTCGCCGAGGATCATGCGGTCCTTGAGGTCCGCATCCGTGATCTCGCCGACGGAGGAGCCGTCGACGTAGACGAAACCGAGATCGAGCTGACCGACCACCTTGGCGACGCCGTCCAGCAGGTCGATCACGGTGCCGTCCTCGGCGATGATCGTGTTCTCTTCAGGGATCCCCGTGTCCATCGCGAGCTTGGCGTTGGCGACGAGATGACGGAACTCTCCGTGTACCGGCATCACATTCAGCGGCTTGAGGATGTTGTAGCAGTAGATCAACTCGCCGGCGGCGGCGTGGCCAGAGACATGGACCTTGGCGTTGCCCTTGTGCACGACGGTCGCACCCAGCTTGGTCAGCCCGTTGATGACGCGGTAGACCGCGTTCTCGTTGCCCGGGATCAGGCTCGAGGCCAGGATGACGGTGTCACCCTCTCCGGGCTCGATCTGGTGGTCGAGGTTCGCCATCCGGCTCAAGACGGCCATCGGCTCGCCCTGCGAACCGGTCGACATGTAGACGATCTTGTCCTCGGGGATGTCACCGGCCTTCTTGAAGTCGATGAGCACGCCCGCCGGAACCTTGAGATAGCCGAGGTCGGCGGCGATCGTCATGTTGCGCACCATCGAGCGGCCCAGCAGGGCGACCCGACGGCCGTTCTTGTGTGCTGCGTCGAGCACCTGCTGCACACGGTGCACGTGGCTGGAGAAGCTGGCGACGATGACCCGGCGCGGGGCGCGAGCGATAACGCTCTCGAGCACGGGTCCGATGTCGCGCTCGTTCGGCGTGAAGCCGGGCACGTCGGCGTTGGTGGAGTCGACCATGAACAGATCGATGCCCTCTTCGCCGAGGCGTGCGAAGGCTCGGAGGTCGGTGATCCGGCCGTCGAGCGGCAGCTGATCCATCTTGAAGTCACCGGTGTGCAGTACGGAACCGCCATCCGTGATGATCGCGACGGCCAGCGCATCCGGGATCGAGTGGTTGACGGCGACGAACTCGAGTTCGAACGGGCCGAGATTCTCGATCTGGCCCTCCTTCACCGGGAGGGTGTAGGGCTTGATCCGGTGCTCCTTGAGCTTCGCCTCGACGAGCGCGAGGGTCAGCGTGGAGCCGATCAGCGGGATGTCCTTCTTCAGACGCAGCAGATACGGCACGGCGCCGATGTGGTCCTCGTGGCCGTGCGTGAGCACAACGCCGACGATGTCGTTCAGACGATGCTTGATCGGCGTGAAGTCGGGCAGGATCAGGTCGACGCCGGGCTGGTTCTCTTCGGGGAAGAGCACGCCGCAGTCGACGATCAGGATCTTGCCGTCGATCTCGAACGTCGTCATGTTGCGCCCGATCTCACCGAGACCGCCGAGCGGAATGATGCGCAGCGTTCCGGCTGCGAGCGGGGCGGGGACGATAACGGGGTTGGGCATACGCCCTCCTCTTTTTTAGTTGTGGGCCGCTTCGTGCGGCATCAGCGAGTCGTGCCCGCGACCTTCGGCAACGCGCCACCGGCGGCGGCGTTGCGGTCAGGGCGGAATTTCTTGAAGTCGACGCCAGGGACGTCGCGGACGAGGCCGAGTTCGTCCTCGATCAGGGCGGCCTCGTACTCCTCGGGACCCACGAGCGGCAGTCGCACGCGCGGCGAGTGGATGCGGCCGAGGCCGTGCAGGATGTATTTGGTCGCGACGGTACCCGGGATGTGCGTCATCACGGCCCGGACGAGAGGCTCGAGCTGCTGATGCGCCTTCGTGGCGGCGTGCAGATCGCCCGCGTTCACGGCGTCGACGATCGTGCGATACGGCGCGGACGTGATGTTGGCCGTGACGCCGATCAGCCCCGTGGCCCCTATCGCGAGGCTGGGCAGCACGTTGGCGTCGTCGCCGCAGAAGTACATCAGGTCGGTCTGGTTGAGCACGCGGCTCACCTCGGAGAGGTCGCCCTTGGCATCCTTCACCGCGAGGATGTTCGGGTGCTTCGCCGCACGCAGGATCGTCTCGTACATGATGGGGATCCCGGTGCGGCCGGGGATGTCGTACAGGATGACCGGCAGATCGGTCGCGTCGGCGATCATCCGGAAGTGGGTGAGCACACCGGCCTGAGTGGGCTTGTTGTAGTAGGGCGTGACGATCATGTTGCCGTCGGCGCCGGCCTTCTCGCTCTGCTTCGCGAGCTGCATGGCGTGGGCGGTCTCGTTGGATCCGCCGCCGGTGATGATCTTGGCTCGGCCGTCGGCGACGGACTTGCCCACCTCGACCAACCGGACCTTCTCGGGGTCGGTGAGGGTGCTCGTCTCGCCGGTGGTACCGGTCACGACGATGCCGTCGGCGCCCGCGTTGATGCAGTCGTCGATGTGCTTCTCGACGTCGGCCCAGTCGACCTCACCATCAGCGGTGAACGGCGTGACGAGGGCGACCAGCACCTGGCCGAAAGGATTCTCCGGAATTGACACGGTGTCCAGGGTATCGGTTCGGCCGGCGCTGTCGGCTCGCGTTCACCGCTGCATCACGGGAAATGCAGGAGATGCTCGCCCGCACGCGCTCTCATCCGGATGCGAGCGGCGCACATCCCGCGATCTCCTGCATTTCCGGCGAGGCGTTTGCCGCGGGGCGTTTGCTGCGAGGCATCCGCTGAGTCGAGGGAGCAGGTTGGTGAATGCGGGATGGTGCGGGGCGAGGAGTGCCCGTTCGGTCACGCGGCGAGATGGTCGCCACGAACGACGGCGGCGACCAGCGCTGCTTCGGCCAACGGCCAGTCGTGGATGACGACGTCGTAGCCGAGGAAGAGCACTCGATAGCCGAGCGCGCTCAAACGAGCGGCACGGCGAGCATCGGCCAAAGGGTCGTGATGGCTTCGACTCTGGATCTCGACGACCAGGCGCTCCCCCACCAGGAAATCGACGCGAGCAAAACCCTCGATCCAGACTTGCCGTCGAATCGAGAGACGAAGGTGAGCCGCCCGGTGCTGAAAGATCGACTCGACACCGCTTCCCGCACCTCGGGCGACGGGTCCGATCGCCTCGATGCGCGAGCCAGGACATCCGCGAGCGAGCGACGCCCAGCGAGCGGCGGAGATGAGCCGCTTCTCCAGGGCGCTCTCGATCGACGCGAACGCCGACTCGGCCGACTGACACGAGACGACCTCGACGAGCGCCTCCTCGACGGATTGAACGAGTTGCGACTGTCGGAACCGGCGAGCGCTCCAATGCACAACAACGTCGGATTCCGGTTGGTCGGCGAGCCGGACCGTCCTGTCGATCGATGTCCGCAAACGCGCATCCCTGGCGTGAACCGCGACGTGCAGTGGCGCTGCATCCAGTACCCACACCTTCCGCATCGCCAGGGCCGACGTGCAGGCGACCAGTCCGCCGACCCGGACGGCGCGGACGGTCGTCTCGTTCAGGTCGGGCAGGCAGTACCAGCCTTGACGGACACGGATCACCACACCGGCGTGCACTGCCCAGGTGAGGTACCGGTCGTGATGCCCGCGAGCGAGGAGCTGATGCGTCGCGGCGAGGCCGCCGAGTTCGGTGATGTCGCGTTCGATTCGTCGCATGCACAGCAGCCTCGGGCTGCACGCCGCACCGCCGCAGCGGGTGCGGCGCGAATGTGGGAACTCACTCCCGGATCCGATGCTGTGGAGGAGCGATCGAAGAATCGCCAGGCGCCGACGAGCGCGGCTCGGTCGCAGCCGGTGGTGCGGGAAATGCAGGAGATTCCTTGTGAAATGCGCTTACATCCGGACGGATTCGGCGCAAGTCCCGCGATCTCCTGCATTTCCGCACATCTCCTGCATTTGACGCGGGCTGGGTGGGGTCAGGGGGCGACGCGGCCGTTGCCGTTGAAGGCGGCGTAGGTGTGCGGCATGAGCTCGGCGAAGTGCGTCTCCATCTGCTCGGCGGCCATCTCGATCTCGCGCTGCGGGAACGAGGGGAACGTCGTGCCCTCGTGCTTCGTACGCAAGGAGAGGAAGTTCATCAGCGAGCGCGCGTTGAGGGTGACGTACATCGACGAGTAGATGTTCAGCGGCAACACGATGCGGGCCACCTCGCGCGCGACTCCGGCGGCGAGCATCCGCTGGTACGCCTCGAACGCCTGGATCGAGGCGGCCTGCGTCTCGGCCACGACGAGGTCGGTCTGCTCGGGAGTGCCGGGCACGAAGTCGTACGCACCGGGCTTGCCGATCTGCACGAGGTTGCGCTCGGGGCCAGGCACGTAGAACACCGGCTTGAGCTCGCGATAGCGACCCGATTCCTCGTTGTAGGAGGCGATACGGTGCCGCATGAACTCGCGGAAGACGAAGATCGGCGCCTGCACGTAGAAGGTCATCGAGTTGTGTTCGAACGGCGAACCGTGCCGGTCGCGCATGAGGTAGTTGATCAGGCCGCGATCGCGCTTGGCCTGCAGTTCGGCGTCGGCGGGAGTGTCGGCGTCCTGCAGGGCACCGGCGAGCGTCTGCTCACCCTGCGTCGACACGCGGGCGGCGAAGAGCACGTCGGAGTCATGCGCACTGGCGCGGACGAGTTCGACGGTCACGTCGGAGCGGAAGGCGATCGCGGGGCTGTTCTCATCGGACACGCCCTCGACCCTATAGTGCCCTCGACCCGCTGAGCCCGTGTCGCACTGTGTCACACAGCACCACCACCCGGCGTCTGCTCGTACCCTGGCGGCATGAGCTGGATCGAGATCACGGCCGTACTGGCCGCCCTGCTCGTACTGGCGAGCGTCCTCGGCGTGCTCGCGCAGCGTCGCAACGGCCGCGTCCGTCGCTCCGGAGTCCTGCGTGTGCGTTCTCATGAACTCACCGCCGAGGACGGGGTGGAACCGCGCTTCGGCCGCTCCGCGACCCTGGTGCAGTTCTCGACGGAATTCTGCGCCCGCTGCCCCGCCACACGACGACTGCTCGGCGAGCTCGCGGATGCACGCTCCGGAGTCGCGCACGTCGACGTCGACATCACGCGTCGAAAAGACATCGCCGACCGCTTCGGGATCACCCAGACGCCGACGATCCTGCTGCTGGACGCGACCGGGATCACCCGAGCGCGCATCGGCGGAGCGCCCCAGCGCGCCGTCGTCACCGCCGAACTCGACCGCCTCATCGGGAGCCACCATGACTGACACCCCCTCGTCCACGCCCCGCGGCATCGACGCCTCCCGCGGCATCGACCCGCGCGGACCCCGGTTCACGGCGGGGATCACCGCCGTGCTGATGCTCGTCGTCGTCGCGCTGGGCCTCGCCGCACCGGTCGGCGCCGACGTCGCCGCGCGCATCCTCGAGCCGGGTTTCCTGCTGCTCACGGCCCTGATGCTGCTGTTCGCCTACGGAGCGATCGCCGGAGTCGCTCGGCACCCCTTCGGCCGGCTGTTCCGCGCGGTGGTGCGCCCTCGATTGAGCCCTCCGACCGAGCTCGAGAACCCCGCTCCCCCGCGGTTCGCCCAGGGGGTCGGGCTCGTCGTGACGGCCCTCGGCGTCGTGCTGCACCTCGTCGGCGTCCCGTTCGCGGTTCCCGTCGCGGGCGCCGCGGCGTTCATCGCCGCGTTCCTGAATTCCGCCTTCGGGTACTGCCTCGGCTGCGAACTGTACCTGCTGCTCGTGCGCGCCGGTATCGTCGGCCGATCGGGCGGTCGCACGGCGTGAGGTCGTAGGCTGAACGGGCGCCGGCTCGTTCGAGCCGTGCGCTGTATCGGAGGATCGATGACCGACGCCGCGCCCGACGAGACCCGCACGCGCCGCGCGGCGCGTCACAATCCTCCGGCGTCGATCCTGCCGCCATCCCCCCGACCGCGATCCGCTCCGGACGCTCGCGCGAAGGGTTCCTCCGAGTCGCTGACCGTCCTGATCGCGGGCGCCTCCGGGATGATCGGCACCGAACTCGTGCGCCAACTCGCCGACGCCGGTCACCGCATACTGCGTCTCGTGCGGCACGCGCCGCAGTCCGAGTCGGAATTCCACTGGTCGCCGTCGGCGCACATGCTCGACTTCAGCCTGCTCGACCGGGTCGATGCGGTGATCAACCTCTCAGGCGCGTCGATCAGCCGGCTGCCGTGGACCTCGGGGTACAAGCGCGAGATCCTCGATTCGCGCGTGCAGGCGACGCAGACGATCACCGATGCGATGCGCATGGCCTCGAACCCGCCGCGCATCCTCCTGAACGCCTCCGCGGTCGGCTACTACGGCGACCGCCCCGGCGAAGAACTGACGGAGGAGTCGAGCAAGGGCGAGGGCTTCCTCCCCGGAGTCGTCGAGGCGTGGGAGCGCGCGGCCCACCTCGCCCCGGAATCGACGCGGGTCGTCACCTTCCGCACCGGGCTGGTACTCGGCCATGGCGGGGCGCTCGGGCCGCTGATCCCGTTGACGAAGCTCGGCTTGTCGGGCCCGCTCGGTTCGGGTCAGCAGTACTGGCCGTGGATCAGCCTCTCCGACGAAGCCTCCGCGATCCGGCACCTGCTCACCTCCGGCCTGTCGGGCCCGGTCAACCTCGCGGGGCCCGAACCGGCCACGGCCGACGTGCTGATGCGACGGCTGGCGAAGGACCTTCGTCGCCCCTACAAGCTGCCGGTGCCGGAGAAGATCATCACGCTGGCCCTTCGCGACGCGGGAGAAGAACTGCTGCTGTCGAGCCAGCGGATGCTGCCCGCCCGGCTGCTGGCCGACGGTTTCGCCTTCCGCCACCGCACGGTCGACGAGGCCATCGACTGGGTCGTCGCGACCTGACCGAGGCGGAGATCCCTCGAGGGTCAGTGCGCGGTGCGCTCCAGCGTGATCGATCGCCGGATCGCTCCGCGCGCGCGTTTGCGGTCGCCGCTCGCGTCGTAGGCGAGACCGAGCCGGTACCAGGCGCGCCAGCTCTCGGGGTCGTTCTCGACCGCCTCGGCGTAGAGGGGGAAGACCGCGTCGGCCTCCTCCCGAATCGGCCGGCCACTCGCCCGCGTGTCCAAGTGTTCCTGTGGCAGGGCGCCCTCCGACTCCAGGGTTCGGCCGAGCCGATCTGCCCGGAGGCCGAACAGCAGTTCGCGGATCAACCCCCACACGCCGAGTCCGCCGAGCACGAACAGGCCGCAGCCCATCGCGATCCCGGCAGGGGTACCCGCGGCGAAGGCGACGAAGGCGTACTGCAGCGACACGAACAGGTAGAGGGCGAGGAGCACGCCCATCACGGCGACGCCGATGCGGGTGCTCACGGTGCGGACGTCGCAGCGGCCGCCTGGCCGGACGGTGCATCGGCGGACAGATCGTCGACGAGGTCGACGGCCGAAACGGCGATGGGAGCCGCGTCGAAGGCAGAGCGCAGGTCGATGAGCGCATCGAGCCCGACGGTGACGCCGGTGCTGACCACCGTCGCGGCGAGGGCCCGCAGGATCCCCGCTTCGTAGGACGACGAGGACGAGGTGTCGTGGCGGATGGTCACGGTTTCGCCGATGCCGCCGAAGACCACCTCTTGGCGGGCCTGCACGCCGGGCAGACGCAGACTGTGCACCGGGATGCTCGCCACCTGCTGGCCGCGCGCGCGCTGATCGGTGTGGGCGGCCGAGACGGGGCCGAGTTCGGCGCGCGCCTCGAGGATCAGCTCGGCCGTGCGCACGGCCGTGCCCGACGGCGAGTCGATCTTCGACGCGGCGTGGGTCTCGATGATCTCCACGGACTCGTAGAAGCGAGCCGCCACCGTCGCGAGCGCGGTGGCGAGCACCGAGCCGATGGAGAAGTTCGGCACGATCACGACGCCGGGATCGTCCCCAGCCGCCTCCCGGTCGCGCACCCGGCGTTCGAGGGCCGCGATCCGATCGCCCGACCATCCGGAGGTGCCGACCAGGATCTTCTTGCCGTGGCTGATCGCGAAGTCGACGACGCCCTGACTCACAGCGGGGAGCGTCATATCGACGACCACGTCGGCTGACAGCATCTCCGCGAGATCGCTCGACGAGCGCAGCCGCGCCACCAGCTCGAAATCGGTTGACTCCTCGATGAGCCGACAGGTGAGGGAGCCGAGTTTTCCGGTCGCGCCGACGACGGCCACAGTGGTTGTCACCGAGTCAGCGTAACAAGCGCATCCGGCGTCGAGGCCCGTGCCGCTGAATAGGCTGGGCGGATGAGCGAACCGATCGAGACTCCCGTCGACTCCCCCGCCGCACACGCTCTGCTCGAGGCCTACTTCGCTGAACGCGCAGCCGGCTTCCCCAGTGATCAGGGCGAGTACCGCACGACGTTCCCGGATCCGACGCAGTTCGTGCCTCCGCAGGGCGTCTTCCTGCTTCTCGAGGACGCCGAGCTCGGCCCGGTCGGCTGCGGCGGCGTCCGCCGGATCGCCGACGGACTCGACGATGAGGGCGGCAGCGAGGTGCGGTACGAGGTGAAGCATCTCTTCCTCGCGCCGATCGCACGCGGCCGAGGGCTGGGCGGTGCGGTCTTGGACGAGTTGATGCGTCGCGCTCAGACCTTCGGCGCCGACCTGATCGTGCTCGACACGAATGCGAGCCTCGAATCCGCCGGCGCTCTCTACCGCAAGCGCGGCTTCGTCCCGGTCGAGCCCTACAACGACAACCCCAACGCGACGAACTGGTACGCCAAGCGCGTGTAGCGCCGCCCTGCGAGGGACCCGCTCCGTGCACGACGGACCCGCCCTGCGGGGGTCCCTCGTGCACAGGAGGGGTCCCTCGCAGGATGGGGTTCGCGCGGAGGGGGTTCGCGCGAACGGGGTTGGCGCGGCGGGGGCGTCAGACCGGTTGGGCCTCGGGGAGACCGGTGCGCAACTCGACCGGGAGGTGGGCGAGGTCGTTGTGCACCACGAGCACCGGCGGTTTGCGAGAACGCACGCGGATTATGGTGAGGCCGCAGTTGGCCTGATTCACGCCGAGCCAGCGCCACTCCGGGGCGTCGAACACATGACGCACGAACCAGCCGATCACGAAGTTGTGCGTGATGAGCAGATCGTGTCGGTCGCCGATGGACGGCGTCAGGAACTCCTGCACCGCATCCTGCATCTGCGCCCGCCCGGCTTCGATCTCGGCCTCGGTCACCCCGCCGAAGAAGGAGTCGAACGCGCGCGGCATGTCCGGAGTCGGTCCGGACGGAATGCAGTCGAAGAGCAACGACGACGGCTCGCTGCGCAGCGCAGGAAGCACCTCGTGGAACTTCTGGGCGGTCTCCTCGGCGCGACGCAGCGGCGAGTGCCAGGCGCCGGTGAACGGCACGCCCCCGAGCCGCTCGGCGATCAGGCGGGCCTGCCGCCCGCCTCGGGCCGACAGCGGACCATCGGGTAGGCCGTGCTCGGCGTCCTGCTGCTCGCCGTGGCGAACGAGGTAGATGTAGTGGGACACGTGGGCCCCTTCCGTAGTGCGGCGCGACGGTGCGCGGATCAGCGGTGCGCGTCGGGGAGAGCGGGTGCCGCTCTCGACGGCGGTCGTTCAGTACCGGAGGCTGCGGTCAGCGGGTGACCGCGCCGTCCGGCGCGTGGTCGACGACTGCGTCGAACATCGACTCGTCGATGGCTCCGACGGCGGAGACGGAAAGTCGTCCCCGTGCCAAGTCTGCCGCCAACGCCTGAACGTCGTCTGCGGTGACCTTCGCGAGTCGGCGCAGGTTCTCGTCGAGGTCGGTGAACTCGCCGAAGGTGAGCTCGGCGCGCCCCAGGCGCGACATCCGGGTGTCGGAGTCCTCCAACGCCAGGGCGGCCGCGCCGGACATCTGTCCGCGGGCGCGACCGAGTTCGTCGGCGGTGACACCGTGCTCGGCGACACGATGGAACTCGCTCAACAGCAGCTCGGCGACCGTGCTCGCCTTGGCCGGCGTGCACGCGGCGTAGAGGCCGAAGAGCCCGGCGTCCGAGTAGGACGGCGCGAACGAGTACACCGAGTACGCGAGGCCGCGCTTCTCACGGACCTCCTGGAACAAGCGGCTGCTCATCCCGCCGCCGAGGATCGAGTTGAGCACGCCCATCACCATCCGCCTCGGGTCGGCGGCGCTGATACCGGGGACGCCGAGCAGGACGTTCGCCTGTTCGATCGGTCGATGCACCACGCTCAACCCGCTTCCCCGGGTGTACAGGGCGGTATCGCCGGTGCGGCGGGCGACCGGTACGGCGATCGAGCCGAGATCCCAACCCGCAGCTCGCAGCGCGGTCTCGATTCCGGCGACGACGGCGTCGTGGTCGACAGCTCCCGCGACGGTGACGACGAGATCCTGCGGCCGGTAGTTCGCTTTGTAGTGCTCCCAGACGGCCGAACGGGTCGCGCCGCCGATCGTTTCGGCGTCACCGCCGATGGGTCGACCGAGCGGATGCGCGCCGAAGACAGCCTCGAAGAAGCGCTCGCTCGCGACGTCCGCCGGGTCGTCGTCGGCCATCGCGAGTTCTTCCAGGATGACGCCGCGTTCCGTCTCGAACTCGTCAGGATCGATCAGGGACGAGGTGAGCATGTCGGCGATCACCTCGACCGCCATCGGCAGGTCGCGATCCTGCACCTTGGCGTAGTAGCAGGTGTACTCCTTCGCGGTGAGGGCATTGTGCTCGCCGCCGACGGAGTCGAAGGAGATCGCGATGTCGAGAGCGGTACGCGTGGTGGTGCCCTTGAACAGCAGGTGCTCGAGGAAGTGGGTCGACCCGAAGTTGGACGGACGCGCCGCGGATGCACCCACCGCCGGCCGGGCCGGCAACTCGTCCCGCGAACCGACCGCGACCCAGAAGCCGATCGTGGCGCTTCGGGCACCGGGTACGGCCTCGCTGAGAACGCGCAGACCGCTCGGCAGCACCGTTCGCCGGACGAGCGATCCTCCCGCTGCGGTGAAAGTGATCGAGGGATCTTCGAGGGGGAGGTCGACGGCGCCGTTCATCCTTCCCACACTAGGGCACCTGAGGGTCAGCGGTGCGCGCGCTCCAACGCGACCGCGTGCTCCGGCTCGAGCCGGATCGCCGCGGCGCGCACGACGGCGTCGACCTCGTCGGGTGAGGCGAGGTTCACGGCGGTGGTGGCGACGTGCGGGCGACCGAGCAACCAGGCGACGGCGACCGCGGCGGGGTGCGCGTCGATCTCGGCCGCGATGCCATCGATGGCGCCGAGCATCCGCAGGCCGCGGCGACCGAGATGCTCGGCCGCGAGGGAGCCCCGCGCGGTGGACCGTGCCGCGCGGCGACTGCGGACGATGCCGGCGAGGAAGCCGTGCGCGAGCGGAACCGTGGGCACGAGCGCGAGACCCTGACCGGCGGCGACGAGCGACACATCGCCCTCCGCGTGGTGGCGTTCGAGCAGGTTGTACCGCACCTCCGCCGCACAGAAGCGCGGCAGCCCGTGGGCGGCGAGGACCCGCGCCTCGAACAGTGCCTCGGCGGAGAAGCCGGAGGCGGCGACGGCGCGGATCTTGCCGGCGGTGATCAGGACGTCGGCGGCGGACAGCATCTCGTCGAGACGAATGGTCGAGTTCGGGTACAGCGCGAGCACGTCGAGGCGGTCGGTCCGAAGGCGAGCGAGCGCTTCCTCGACAGAACGCACCAGGGCGCGCGGCGTCGACCCGTGCTCGGCGCTCGGACCGATCCGGCTGACGACGACCATGGCATCGCGATTGCGGCGTGCGATCATCCACTGCCCGAGGATCTCTTCGCCGCGTCCGCCGGCGTAGGCCTGCGACGTGACGACGACGTTGCCGCCCCACGCTGTGTACCGATCGAGCACCTCGACGCTCTGCGGCGCGTCGGCGCGGGTGCCCAGAGCCGCCGCGCCGAGCGAGACCGGGAACACCGAGTGCGGGCTGTCGCCCAGCCCTCGACGCACGGCGAGATCGCGCGGCACCGTCGCAATCGGTGCGAGGTCGGGAACAGGACCGGACGGGTGCTCGACTGCCGGAACGATCGCGAGCGAACCGGTGCGCAGGAAGGCGCCGGTTCTGAGCTTGGGCACGGTACCCCTCCCGGGTGTTGCCTCGGTCTTCGGGTGGCCGATACCTCGACGTTAGCCGACCGCGAGCGGGCCGCCCGGTCCCCGCTCGATACCGTTTACCGGATCGTTACATCCGTTGCGCAGAACGGGCCCGGCCGTCGCACGGAACCGTACCGACCGTCGCACAGAACGGATGCGGCGGCGCTCGGAGCAGCCTCGCGCATCCGCGCCGCGCGTCTCACAGAGCGATGCGGGCGAGGCTCGCCTGAATGGCCGCCGCCGCCGCACCGCGGGCCCACTGCGTGAATCCGGAATCATCCACGAGCAGCCGGACCGGGGTCGCCTCCGGATCGCGTCTTTCGCGCAGACTCGCCCGGGCGGCATCCTCTCCGGCGTGGAACAGCGCGATGCCCTCCCCCGCGAGGACCACCGTTTCGACCATCGTGAGGTTCGCGACGGCGGCGATCATGGTGCCCAACGCCCGCCCGGCCGAATCCACCACACGTCGGGCTGCGGGATCACCGTCTCGCGACAGATCGAGCACCTGCGGAAGCGACACCGGATGCCCGACCACCGCCGCGTACTGCCCGGTCACTCCCGGCACCGTGAGCATGGCCGTCGAGCAGCCACGATGCCCATCAGGGCAGAGCGGGCCGGACGGGTCCAGCGGGAAGTGTCCGCCGAGGCCGAGCCCTGCATCCGGCGGTGCGATCACCCGGTCACCGATGACGAGTCCGTAACCCACCCCCGCCCCGATGGTGAGAACCGCGAAGTCGTCGACGCCGCGACCCAGGCCGAACCAGTGCTCGGCGACCGTCAGCGCCACGACATCGTTCTCGACGATCACCGGCAGCCCCGAGGATGCGGCGAGCGCCGCTCCCAGTGGCACGTCTCGCCAGCCGAGGAAGGGCGCGCGCAGCACGACGCCGTCGGGCCCGACCTTGCCGCCCACCGTCACCCCGAGACCGGCGAAGTCGCCTCCCAGCTCGTCGGCGACCGCCCGGACCGCGATCGTGACGTCGTCCAATGTGCGGCCGGACAGAGGGACGGTCGCATCCGCCAGCACGTTCGCGCGCAGGTCGGTGACCACGGCGAGGGCCTCGTCCCCGGTGAGCTTGATGCCCAGGAAGCGTCGGGCGTCGATCTGCACGTCCAGGGGCTTGGACGGCCGACCCACTCCCGCACCCTGTTCCAGCCCTTCGACGAAGAGGCCGTTGTCGAGGAAGGGGCGGGAGAGTCGCGTCAGGCTCGCCGGCGAGAGGCCCAGGCGACGCGAGAGTTCGGCGCGCGACAACGGACCG
The DNA here is from genome assembly GCA_013204985.1 of Microbacteriaceae bacterium VKM Ac-2855. Lineage (GTDB taxonomy): Bacteria > Actinomycetota > Actinomycetes > Actinomycetales > Microbacteriaceae > Rathayibacter. The sequence continues at coordinate 218,184 of JABMLG010000006.1, read as the reverse complement.
TGGATGAGCAGTTCGCGGGCGAGCTCGAGCGATGAGCCGAGCAGGGCACCCGTGGGAGCGGTGTCGGTCTCGGAGCCGGCCATCGAACTCCTCCTTCTGCCCGCACGGGCGCCGCCCGTGTTCGCGACGTCGAGCGATGCCTCCGAGTCTAGCCGCGAGATCGCACCGTTTCGGCTCGCCGCGAAAGCAAATCCAGAGCCAGGGCGCGGACATATCCGATGAAACGATCTCTGAATCGGTCTTGACAATCACATTAGTTCCGCCATAAAAATTACTCATGCAGCGAAGCACCGTTCTCGAAGCCACCGGCCTACGTCATCTCGACCGCGGTGGCACCAGCGTCGTTCTCGACCTCCGCCAGGACACGCCCCGGATCGTGCACTGGGGTGCCAGCCTCGGTGCGATCTCGGCCGAGCATCTCGGCGATCTCGCCGATGCGTCGCTGCCGCAGCGCGTGTCGGGTGGAATCGACTCCCCCGCGCTGTTGAGCCTGCTGCCGCTCGAGTCGGCCGGCTGGGCATCCGTCCCCGCCCTCGAGGGCGCCTTCGATCGCGCGCCGCTGTTCCCCGCTCTCCGTCTCGTCGGCGTCGACGAGACGCGCGACGGCTCGGATGGCGGGCTCACGGTGACTCTCGCCGATGACGACATCACGGTCACGATCGAGATCGCCGTCACCGCGAGCGGCCTGCTCACCCAGCGCGCCACGGTGACCAACCGCGCCGAGCAGCCGCTGCGGCTCGACCGCGTCGAGCTGAGTTTCCCGCTGCCCGCCACCGCGCGGGAGATCCTCGACACCACCGGCCACCACCTGCGCGAACGGCACCCGCAGCGACACGCTTTTACGATCGGCGAACACGTCCGCTCGAGTCGGCGCGGTCGCCCCGGTGCCGATGCGACCCTCCTGCTCCTGGCCGGAACACCCGGCTTCGGTTTCGAACGCGGGCTCGTGCACGGCGTCCACCTGGCGTGGAGCGGCAACTCGACCGTTCGCGCCGAGCGGACGCCGTCCGGAGTCGCACTGCTCGGCGCGAGCGAGCTGCTGCGCGTCGGCGAGATCGAGCTCGCTCCCGGGGAGAGCTATGCGACCCCCACGGCCTACGGCTCCTGGGGGGATGGACTCACCGAGCTCTCCTCCCGGTTCCACGCCGAGTTGCGCTCCCGCCCCAGACATCCGCAGCGCTCGCGACCCGTCACCCTCAACACCTGGGAGGCCGTCTACTTCGACCACTCCTTCGACCGTCTCGCCGAACTCGCCGACCGAGCGGCCGCCGTGGGCGTCGAGAGATTCGTCCTCGACGACGGCTGGTTCCTCGGCCGGCGCGACGACACCGCGGGCCTGGGCGACTGGACGGTGGATACCGCAGTGTGGCCGGAGGGCCTCGGGCCACTCATCGCCCGCGTCCGCGGTCTGGGCATGGAGTTCGGCCTCTGGGTCGAGCCCGAGATGGTGAACCCCGACTCCGACCTCGCGCGCGACCACCCCGACTGGCTCCTCGGCGCCGGGGGCCGGCTGCCGCAGCCCGCGCGGCAGCAGCAGGTGCTGGACCTCTCGAACCCGCACGCCTACGCGTACATCCTCGAGGCGCTGGACGCTCTGCTCGCCGAATACGACATCGCCTACCTCAAGTGGGATCACAACCGCGATCTGCTCGAGGCGGTCGCTCCGCACTCGGGCCGCGCCGCGGTGCATGACAACGTGCTGGCCCTGTACCGTCTGCTGGACGAGCTGAAGTCGCGCCACCCGGGTCTTGAGATCGAATCGTGCGCCTCCGGCGGATCGCGGGTCGACCTCGGCATCCTCGAACACACCGATCGCATCTGGACCAGCGACTGCATCGATCCGCTCGAGCGGCAGACCATTCAGCCCTATACCGGCCTGGTCGTGCCGCCGGAACTGCTCGGCGCGCACGTCGAGGGCCCCCGGTCGCACTCGAGCGGCCGCTCGCACTCCCTGTCGTTCCGAGCCGGCACGGCGATGTTCGGTCACTTCGGCATCGAGTGGGACATCTCCGCGATCGATGCGGCGACCAGCGACCAGCTCGCGACGTGGATCGCCTTCCACAAGCGGATGCGGCCGCTGCTGCACACCGGCCGGACCGTGCGCGCCGACTCCCCCGACTCCGCGAACGCAGTGTACGGCGTGGTCGCCCCCGACGCCTCCGAGGCACTCTTCGCCTTCGCTCAGCTGCGGACCGGCCAGAGCTACCCGCCCGGGCCCCTGACCTTCCCGGGTCTTGACTCCGACAGGAACTACACGGTCGAACTGGCTCCGGTCAGCAGCCCACTGGACGGACCGGGTCAGTCACCGCTGGCCTGGACGCTGCGGCCGACCGTCCTGACCGGCCGGGCACTCGCGACCGTCGGCGTACAGGCGCCCGTGCTGTTCCCGGAACAGCTGGTGCTGATCTCGGTCACCGCGATCTGACCCTCCTCCCCACGGTTCCCGCCTCACCGCGACGAGCCCCATCGCACGAATTCGAACCACCTTCACGAACACGCACCACCGAGCGCAAGGAGGCGCACCATGATGCCGACCCACCCCCCGGGCACGACGGTCTTCCGTCGACGCCCGCATCTCACTCGACGGGGATTCCTCGCGATCCCCGTCGTCGCGGCGGCCTCGGCCGCCCTCGCCAGCTGCGCCTCCCCCGGCGCCGACGGCGTGACCACTCTCGACTTCTTCCAGTTCAAGGCGGAAGCGGCAGCGGACTTCGAGAAGATCGCCCGAGACTTCGAGGCGGCCAACTCCGACATCCGGGTGGTCGTCAACCTGGTCCCGGATGCGGACACCGCCCTGCGGACGCTGCTCGTGAAGAACAAGGTGCCGGATGTTCTCACGCTGAACGGCGCGATCTCGTACGGCGACCTCGCGAAGGCGGGCGTCTTCCACGACTTCACCGGCGACCCGCTCGTCGACACGATCAACCCGGCCGTACAGGAGATCCTGGCCAGCCTGGGCACCTTCAATGACGAGGAGGTCAACGGGCTCGGCATGGCGAACAACGCCGACGGCATCATCTACAACCGCACCATCTTCGCCGAGAACGGCATCGACGTCCCGACCACGTGGGATGAGTTGCTAGCGGTCTGCGAGAAGCTCCAGGCCGCCGGGATCACCCCGTTCTACGGCGCTCTGCTCGACAACTGGACCGGAGCGCCCGCCTTCAACGCCATCGGCGCGCAGTTGCAGCCCGAGGGCTTCTACGACGACATGCGCGAGGAGGGCAAGAACGTCGGTGCCGACTCCTCCGTCTCGTTCACGAAGGACTACGCCACCACGATGGAGAAGCTGAAGACCCTCTTCGGCTTCGCGCAGGACGGCGCCTTCTCGCGCGGCTACGACGACGGCAACCAGGCGTTCGCTGCCGGCGAGGCGGCGATGTATCCGCAGGGTGTGTGGGCGCTGAACCCCATCCGCACGAACAACCCCGACATCGACCTCGGTGTCTTCCCCTACCCCGTGTTCGACGACCCGGACGAGACGATCCTCGTCTCGGGAGTGGATGTGCTGGTCACCATCGGCCGCGGCACACCCCGTCTCGCTGCGGCGAAGCGCTTCGTGGAATACCTGCTCAGCCCCGATGTCGTCGAGGCGTACGCGCAGAGCCAGGCCGCCTACAACACCTTGGCGGATGCGCCGCCGAATGCCGATCCGACGCTCGCCGAGCTCGCCCCGTACTTCGCCGCCGGTCGCATCGTCGACTTCATCGACCACCAGATCCCCGCGAGCATCCCGCTCAACGCCACCCTCCAGGCCTTCCTCGCCAGCGGGAACGTCGATGGAGCGCTCGGAACCCTCGACAGTGAGTGGCGCAAAGTCGCGGCACGCACGACCAGGAAGTGATGTGACCATGACCACTCCCACCACGACGGCCGCACAGTCCGTCGCATCGACGCCGAAAGCGTCTCGTTCGGCCAAACGACGAACCCTCGTCGGGCGCACGCCGAAGACGTTCTACTGGATGGCCGTCCCCGCGATCGCGCTGTTCTTCCTGCTGCACACCATCCCGGTGCTCACCGGCATCTTCTTCAGCTTCACCAACTACGCCGGCTACGGCGCCTGGGACCTCACCGGGCTGAACAACTACATCGCCCTCTTCCAGGACGACCGGGTCTGGAAGGCCTACGGCTTCACCTTCGGCTTCGCGATCGTCTCGACGATCCTCGTCAACGTGATCTCGCTCGCCATCGCTCTCGGTCTGCACTCGAAGATCAAGTTCCAGACCGCCTTCCGCGGCATCTACTTCATCCCCTACGTGCTCTCGACCCTGGTGATCGGCTACGTCTTCCAGTACCTGTTCGCCAACTCTCTGCCGCAGATCCTCAGCGGCATCCCGGTGATCGGCGAGAACATCCTCGCGAATCCCGATTGGGCGTGGGTCGCGATCGTGGTGCTGGCCGTGTGGCAGTCATCCGCCTTCTCGATCATCATCTACCTCGCCGGCCTGCAGACGATCCCGGGCGAGCTCTACGAGGCGACCGCCCTCGACGGCGCCTCGACGTGGCGGCAGTTCACCTCGATCACCTTTCCGCTGATCGCGTCGTTCTTCACCATCAACATGGTGATCTCGATGAAGAACTTCCTGCAGGTCTTCGATCACATCGTCGCGCTGACCAACGGCGGGCCGGGCACGTCGACGGAATCCATCACGCTGCTGATCTACCGCGGCGGCTTCCAGGGCGGCGAGTACGCCTACCAGACGGCCAACGCCGTCATCTACTTCCTCATCATCATCGTGGTCTCGCTGATCCAATTCCGAGTCCTGCAGCGCAGAGAGGCGTCGTTCTGATGGCCATGACCCAGGCGGCCGGTCCGCTCGACGACACGAACCCCTCCACCTCGGCCCTCGCCGCGGTCGAGACCCCTCGCAACGGCAAGATCTCGCAGGACACGCGGCGGATCAACTGGTGGGCGACCGCGTTGATCGCGGTCTGCTCGCTCACGATCATCCTGCCGATCTACTTCGCGGTCGTCACGGCATTGAAGACCCCGGACCAGCTCACCGGAACCGGCTTCGAACTGCCCACGTCGATCAACTGGGGCAACTTCGCCGAAGCGTGGACGGCGACGAAGTTCCCGCAGGCCTTCGTCAACACCGCTCTGATCACGGTCGGCGCCGTCGTGCTGACGCTGTTCTCGAACTCGATGGTCGCCTACGCGGTCGCGCGCAACCTGCACAAGCCGTTCTTCAAGGGCGTCTACTTCTACCTGCTCGCCGCGGTGTTCGTCCCCTTCCCGATCATCATGCTGCCGGTGGTCAAGGAGACCGCTCTGCTGGGCCTGGACAACCAGGTCGGCCTGATCCTGCTCTACGCGATCTTCGGGCTCTCGCTGAACACGTTCATCTACACGGCCTACATCCGCTCGATCCCGATCGAACTCGAGGAGGCGGCGCGCACCGATGGCGCGTCGACCTGGCGCACCTACTGGTCGGTGATCTTCCCGCTGCTCGGCCCGATGAACGCGACCGTGGGCATCCTGACCTGCGTCTGGGCGTGGAACGACTTCATCCTGCCTCTGGTGGTGCTCTCGGATCCGGCCGCGCGCACCCTGCCCCTCGCGGAGTACGTTTTCCAGGGACAGTTCAACACCAACTACACCGTCGCCTTCGCCTCCTACCTGATGGCGATGGCCCCGTTGCTGATCGTCTACCTGTTCGCGCAGCGTTGGGTGGTCAGCGGAGTGATGCGAGGTTCGATCAAGTGAGCAGCCTTCCCGAAACGAGCGTCCCGTGGTGGACGAGCGCCGTGGTCTACCAGATCTATCCGCGTTCGTTCGCGGACTCGAACGGCGACGGCGTCGGCGACCTCGGCGGCATCCGCTCGAAACTCGATCACCTCGCCGAGCTGGGGGTCGACGTCGTCTGGCTCTCGCCCGTGTACCCCTCGCCGCAGCACGACAACGGCTACGACATCTCCGACTACCAGGACATCGATCCGCTGTTTGGCTCGCTCGAGGAATTCGATCTGCTGCTGGCCGAAGCGCACGAGCGCGGCATCAAGATCGTGATGGACCTGGTGGTGAATCACACCTCCGACGAGCACGCCTGGTTCGTCGAATCGTCGTCGGGCCCGGATTCGCCCAAGCGCGACTGGTACTGGTGGCGTCCGGGCCGCGGGGACGACCCGCGCGGCGCCGAGGCGGAAGCCGCCGTGGATGCCGGGATCGAACCGAACGGCTGGCGCTCGTACTTCTCGGGGCCGGCGTGGACCCGCGACGACAGCGGGGAGTATTTCTTGCACCTGTTCGCGGTGCAGCAGCCCGACCTCAACTGGGAGAACCCGGAGGTGCGCCAGGCGGTCTACGCGATGATGAACTGGTGGCTCGACCGTGGTGTGGACGGCTTCCGCATGGACGTGATCAACCTGATCTCGAAGCGTCTCGAGCAGATCGACGGCGACGATGACGCGAACGGCATCGTCGGAGGCGTCGGCCCACGGCTGCACGAGTTCTTGCACGAGATGCACCTCGCGGTGTTCGCGGGCCGCGAGGGGAAGTACATCACCGTCGGTGAGATGCCCGGTGTGACGCTCGCGGAGGCGGAGCTGGTCACCGACCCGGCGCGGCAGGAACTCGACATGGTCTTCCAGTTCGAGCACGTCGGCATCGACCACGGCACCGACAAGTTCCACCCGATCCCACTGGATCTCGTGGCGCTGAAGGCGAATCTCGCGCGCTGGCAGGACGGGCTCGCCGAGCGCGGCTGGAACAGCCTGTACCTGAACAATCACGACCAGCCGCGGCTCGTCTCGAGATTCGGCGACGACGGCGCCGAGCACAACGGGCGCTGGCGCTACGAATCGGCGACGCTCTGGGCGACGCTGATGCACCTGCAGCGCGGCACGCCGTACATCTACCAGGGTGAGGAGATCGGTATGACCAACGTGCCGTTCTCCACGATCGAGGACTTCCGCGATATCGAATCCATCAACTACTACGCCGAGGCGGTCGATGAGAGAGGCGAGGATCCCGAAGCGATCCTGGCCGGGCTGCGCGCGCAGAGCCGCGACAATGCCCGCACCCCCGTGCAATGGGATGCGTCGGCGCACGCCGGCTTCACGTCCGGCGAGCCGTGGATCCCGGTGAATCCGAACTACTCGACGGTGAACGTCGCGGCCGACCGCGCCGCCGAGCGATCGGTCTTCGACTACTACCGCCGCCTCATCGCGCTGCGTCATGAGGACGAGACGGTTCAGCTGGGCCGGTTCGAGTTGCTCGAAGCCGAGCATCCGACGCTCTTCGCGTTCACACGCACCGGAGCGGATGCGGAACTGCTCGTCGTCGGCAACGTCTCCGGCTCGGAGTCGGAGGTCGAGCTGTTGGAGCTGTGGGAGGACGCCGAACTCGTGATCGGGAACGCCACCGACCCCGCGCGCTCGACACTCGGGCCCTGGGAGGCGCGCGTGCTGCGGCGGCGCGCCGGGTACTGACGGACCTTCCGACTTCCCAGGCCCCGGGGCCGGTCCTGCCGATGCAGGACCCGCGCCGGGGTCGGCGTTTCTCCTTCGGCGAGGCAGAACAGGCCGTCTAAGGAGCCGTCGGGCACATTCTTCCTCGTCAAGCTCAGCTGTCCTTCGGCGAGGACGCGCGGCCCACGGCCCCCTCACCCCGGAGGAAGCTGCAGTTCTTCGACCAACTGCTGATAGGTGACCCACTCGAGACGTCTCTCGTAGAGGCGCCGGAGCTCCTCGACGGTGCCGACGATGTCGTCGACACCGGCGAGGCTGGAATCCTCGGTGAACAAGAACTTCAGCTGCTCGTAGAACCGGGTGATCTGGCCGCCCTGATACTCCGCGATCGTCTCATTCGCCAGAGGAGCCTTACCGTCGCTCATCCGCTGGCGATTGATCGCGTCGTAGAAGTCACCGACAGTGAACAGCGTGCTCGGTGCGTCGAACAAGAACCACGGAGTCGCACCACCGGTCGGGGTCGGCGACTGCAGCGACAGGATGGTGCGTCGGGAACGTTTGACGTGCGGACCGAGGTTCGCCGTGACATCCACCATCTCGGCCCGATACTGCGCGCGAACGTGCGGGGCGATCACGGTGTCGTAGAGCGTGAGTTCCTCGAGGCTCCTCGGCTGGAAGATCCGCACCGTGCGGTTCTCCTTGTCGGCGTAGAGAAGCGCCATCACCAGGAAATTCTTGAAGTAGCCGAACGAGAGTCCCCGCGCGATGCTGTAATGCTCGTCGCCGGCGACGACCCCCTCACGAGCGCGGGAGTAGAAGCGCACCGCGATGAAGAACGCGATGGCGAACGTCAACAGTGCGCGGAACGGATCGCCGAACAGCAGGCGGACCCACCAGGGCGGCGCGGGCGCGATCTCGGGCCAGGTCGTCAGGACGAGCGAGCCGATGATCGACGTCAGAAGGACGGAGAAGACCACCTTCGTCGGCAGATGGTAGTCGCGCCACATGTCGCCGACCGACAGTGCGAAGGAGTGCAGCAACGACGGATTCGGGGCGGATGCATCAGGGGCCGGCTCGGCAGGCACTCGGTTCCTCTCGGCGACGCGGATCTCCGTGCGGCCAGCATGGCAGCCGACCGCACCCAGCGCCGCCCCGCGAGCAGGGCACGGGGTCTAAGCGGAGACCTTGTCGAGCCGGGCGAGTTCGTCGGGCGAGAGGATGAGGGTCGCGGCGGCGAAGACCTCGGCGAGAGATTCCGCATCCGGGGCCCGGACGACCGCGGCCGCGATGCCCGGACGTGCCAGCAGCCACGCGATCGCGACGGACCCCTCGTTCGTGTCGTGAGCGAGCGCGACGCTCCTCAGCACGTCGAGCACCTTGGAGCCACGTCGGCCGATGTAGGCGAGGGCGGCCTCGAACAGTGACGACGCCGGTCGCTTGTTCTTATCGCGATAGACGCCCGTGAGATACCCGCTCGCGAGCGGAAGGCGCGCCAACGTGTCCATCCCGAGGCGACGAGCATCCGGGGCGACCCCCTGCTCGTAGCCGCGACGCTCCATCAGGTTGTAGACGTTGAGGGTGACGGCGAAGCGCGGAAGCCCGTGCTGAAGGGCGATGTCCTCCGCCGCCGCGAGACCGGCGCCGCTGTAGTTCGCCGCCGCGATGGCACCCACGCGACCGTCCTGCACGAACGGCTGCACCGCACGCAGGCTCTCCTCGATCGGCACCCGGGGATCCTCGCCGTCGAACGACAGCAGATCGATCCGCTCCACGGCGAGGCGCTCGAGCGACGCCTCGATCGCGAACGGGATGCTGCGCGCGGAGAGGCCGGGCGCATCCGGATGCCGACCGATCTTCGTCGCTATAACGAGCTGCTCGCGGCACGCGTTGTCGGCCAGCCAGCGTCCGATCATGTATTCGCTGCGCCCGGTGGCATAGTGATCGGCGGTGGAGATGAGGGTGCCTCCCGCCGCGACGAAGGCGTCCAATACCTCCGCGGTGGCGTCGGCCCCGGCTGCCCAACCGAAGACGGACCCGTCGAGGGCCAGCGGAAAGGCGCTCAAACCGCTGCGCCCGAGAGCGCGTGCCGCTGTGGGGGTGATTTCTGGCATGCGCTACTCCTGTCGGTTCGGGGGCGCGGCGCAACGACCCTCGCGCGCAACGCTACCGGGCTGGATCGCCGTGGTTCCTGGGTGTCTGCCTGGGCCGGCGCCGACCCGCGATTGTGCAGCATCGCGGACGATGCCGGCTCCGGAAACGGCGGATGCCCGCCCCACCGAGGTGGGACGGGCATCCGTTCGATCAGAGGGCTCAGCCTTCGGCCGGGGCCTCGGGCCCGTCCGACGCGGCGGCGGAGGAGTCCGTGTCGGCCGAGTCGGCGATCACCGGGGCGAGCGAGAGCTTGCCACGGTCATCGATCTTGGTGATCTCCACCAGGATCTTCTGGCCGACACCGAGCACGTCCTCGACGTTCTCGACGCGCTTGCCACCGGCGAGCTTGCGGACCTCGCTGATGTGCAGCAGGCCGTCCTTGCCCGGGAGCAGCGAGACGAACGCACCGAAGGTCGCGATCTTGACGACCGTTCCGAGGAACTGCTCGCCCACCTCGGGGTTCGTCGGGTTCGCGATGGCGTTGACCTGGGCGCGAGCGGCCTCGGCCGAGGGTCCGTCGACAGCGCCGATGTACACGGTGCCGTCCTCCTCGATGGAGATGTCGGCGCCGGTCTCGTCCTGGATCGCGTTGATCGTCTTGCCCTTGGGGCCGATCAGCTCGCCGATCTTGTCGACGGGGATCTGCACCGAGATCACGCGAGGCGCCGTCGGGGCCATCTCGTCGGGCACGTCGATCGCGGCGTTGAGCACCGCGAGGATCGTGGTGCGGGCATCCTTCGCCTGCTTCAGCGCGGCATCCAGAACCGACGACGGGATGCCGTGCAGCTTGGTGTCGAGCTGGATCGCGGTGACGAACTCGCTGGTACCGGCGACCTTGAAGTCCATGTCGCCGAGCGCGTCCTCGGCACCGAGGATGTCGGTGAGGGCGGCGTAGCGGGTCTGGCCGTCGACGACGTCGGAGACGAGGCCCATGGCGATACCGGCGACCGGGGCGCGCAGCGGCACTCCGGCGTTCAGCAGCGACAGGGTCGAGGCGCAGACGGAGCCCATCGAGGTCGAACCGTTGGAGCCGAGAGCCTCGGACACCTGACGGATCGCGTAGGGGAACTCCTCGCGGCTCGGCAGAACCGGAGCGATCGCACGCTCGGCGAGGAAGCCGTGCCCGATCTCGCGGCGCTTCGGCGAACCGACGCGGCCGGTCTCACCGGTCGAGTACGGCGGGAAGTTGTAGTGGTGCAGGTAACGCTTCTTCGTGACCGGGCTCAGGGAGTCGATCTGCTGCTCGAGCTTGAGCATGTTCAGCGTGGTGACGCCCAGGATCTGGGTCTCGCCGCGCTGGAAGATGGCGGAACCGTGCACGCGCGGGATGACCTGCACCTCGGCGTCGAGCGGGCGGATGTCCGCCAGCCCACGGCCGTCGATGCGCACACCGTCGCGAAGGATGCGACCGCGGACGACCACCTTCGTGACCGACTTGTACGCGGCGCCGACCTGGTTGTAGGCCTCGGCGGGCAGCTGACCGGACGCGATGCGCTCGGCGATCTGCTCCTTGACGTGCGCCTTGAGCGCGTCGTCGGCGTCCTGACGCTCGATCTTGTCGGCGATCTGGTAGACGTCGACGAGCTTGTCGTAGCTCAGCTCCGCGACGTTGTCGTAGGTCTCCTGCGCGTAGGGCAGGAAGATCGGGTAGTCCTTGACCGGCTTGGCGGTCGCGGCGGCCATGGCCGACTGCGCCTCGACGAGCTGGCGGATGAAGGGCTTCGCGGCCTCGAGACCCTGCGCGACGACCTCTTCGTTGGGCTTGGTCGCGCCGGCCTTGATGAGGTTCCAGGAGTTCTCGGTGGCCTCGGCCTCGACCATCATGATGGCGACGTCGGAGCTGCCGTCCTCGTTCGTGACGACACGACCGGCGACCGTGAGGTCGAAGACCGCGTTCTCGAGCTGCGAGTACTTCGGGAAGACGACCCACTGGTCCTCGGCCACACCGTCGGACATCAGCGCGAGGCGGACACCGGCGATCGGACCCGAGAAGGGCAGACCCGAGATCTGGGTGGAGGCGCTCGCGGCGTTGATCGCCAAAGCATCGTAGAACTCGTCCGGAGCGATGGACAGGACCGTGATGACGACCTGGACCTCGTTGCGGATGCCGTCGGCGAACGACGGGCGCAGCGGCCGGTCGATCAGGCGGCAGACCAGGATCGCCTCGGTGGAGGGGCGGCCCTCGCGACGGAAGAACGAGCCGGGGATCTTGCCCGCGGCGTAGGAACGCTCTTCGACGTCGACGGTCAGCGGGAAGAAGTCGAAGTTGTCCTTCGGGTTCTTCGACACCGAGGTGGCCGAGAGGAGCATGGTGTCCTCGTCGAGATACGCGGCGACCGCGCCCTGAGCCTGCTGCGCGAGGCGGCCGGTCTCGAAGCGGACCGTGCGGGTGCCGTACTTGCCGTTGTCGAGAACGGCTTCGGCGAATGTGATTTCAGGACCTTCCAAGAGGTCTCTCCTAACGTCTGCGTCGCCGCCCCGTGTGGGCGTCGACCTTCGTCGGAGCAATGGATCAGGCAGGACTCGAATCGTCCCGCGACGGTGTCTGGCGACACCGCCGGATGTGGAGAGCGCTCGTGCTGGCCACCAGTAGAAGGGCACCGGACACCGCTGCGCTCATCAGAAACGCGTCGTCCAGGACTCCACCACCGAGGACCAGCTTCCTGCCAGCCTGCTCCGTGGTCGACCGCGCCGTGTGGGCGCGATCGAAACCGCTTCACTCTATCAGCCGAGTGGCGCGGGAGCCTAGGAAGCCGAGATCAGCCTCGGGTCTCGTGCATCAGCATCCGCACGCGCCAGCCGTTCTTCGTCTTCGTGATCTCGGCGGGGATGCGAGGCTGCTTACCCGCTTCGCTCAAGCGGGAGAGTGCCGCGTCGACGACGTTCTCGAGCCCGCGGGGCACATAGCCGACGAGGCCGCTGGGGCGCTGGTTCGCGAACAAACGCACCGGCATGGGCGCATCGGTGCGCTCCTCCTCGATCGTGCGGCGCGGAATGATCGCGCCCGCCTCCGACACTCCGAGTCCGGCGAGCCGCTCGAGCTCGTCCTGGTACGGGGTGGAATCGGCGATGACGAGGATGGTGTCGCCGCGCTTCTTCTTCGGCGCGAGCTCGTAGTCGTAGTCGTCCAGTGACCCGGAGCCGCGATCGGTCTTGGGCAGCGGGTTGTCGTCGGCGCGCGCGAAGAACTTCATGCGGCCATCCAACCAGGTGCGCCGGTCGCGCGGGTGTTCCGGCGACGCGCGGGTGGCGCGGCGACCGTGCGCGACCGGAGCGACCGCGGGATCAGGCGCGCGCCCGCATGGCGCGGCCCGCGACGACGACCATCACGATCACGATGGCGACGAAGGCCAGCAGAACCGGCACGACGGGCAGGAAGGCCAGCGCGATCCCCAGCAGCAGCACGGGCAGAGCGAGGCCGACGTACGCCGCCAGGAACATCGCCGCGAGCACCTCGCCGCGGGTCTCGGGCGAAGCGAGCGAGCCGGCGATGGCGAGGCTGACCCGGAACAGCACGCCGACGCCGGCGCCCGCGACGACACCACCGATGACGAACAGGGGCAGCGACACCCCGACGACACCCGCGGCGAAGGCGACGAGTCCGACGACCATGGCGAGGATCGCGATCACCAGACCGCGACGCGTCGGGACGCGCGCGAAGACGATCTGCGCCACCGCCGCCGCCGCGAAGACGCCGAACGACACGGCGCCGGCCAGCAGGCGGGACGATTCGTGCAGCGATCCGGCGATGAAGCTCGGCGCGAGCGAGGTGAAGAGGCCGAAGATGGCGAAGCCGGCGAACGCACCGGCCGCTGCCGACCAGAACGCCGACCGCGAGGCAGCGGGCACCGACACCCGCTGCGGCCGATACGCGGGCAGCTCCTCACGACGCTCGACGGTCTCGGGGACGAACACGACCGCGATCGCGGCGACGAGCAGGGCGACGACGAACACCGCGTACGGCACCGTCAGCGGATCCGTCACGGTGACCGCGAGGATGCCGGCCAGCAGAGGACCGAGCGCGAGTCCGCCCATGTTCACCAGCGTCGACACGACGCGCGAGAACGCCGGGCCCTCGTCGGGTCGAGCGATCGCGCGCAGTTCCGAGAGGTGCGCCGTCGCGGTCGCCGTGATCGCGCCGGCTCCCACGCCCGAGATGAATCGGGCCAGGAGCAGCCCGGGCACCTCGGGCCAAAGCAGGAAGACGACGGCCGAGAGCAGCTCGATCAGCACGGCGGCCAGGATGATCCGACGGCGGCCGAGCCAATCGCTGACGTGCCCGGCGAGGAAGAGACTCGCGACCACTCCGACCGCGTAGGCGGCGAACACGACGGTGATGACGTACGTCGGAAAGCCGTCGCGCTGCTGGTAGAGCGCGTACAGCGGCGTCGGGATCGTGGAGAACGCCATCACGGCGAGGAACGCCGCCGCGATCACCCAGAACCCGGCGCCGTGCGGCACGGTGCGACGGCGATCGGGTGCGGCGACGGAGGCGAGGGGCGGATGAGTAGTGATCCCGGCGGTGGTCATGCGCCCACTCTCCCGCTGCGATTACCCGGTGTCCAACGAAGGATTCCGGATTCATTGATCGAGGATCTGCGATAATCGAGCGCGTGGACCAGCGTCAGCTCGAGTACTTCGTCGCCGTGGCCGACGAGCTCAGCTTCACCCGAGCAGCGGGCCGTCTCTTCGTGGTGCAGTCGACGCTCTCGGCGGCGATCAAGGCTCTCGAGTCCGAATTGGGCGTCACCCTCTTCCTCCGCTCGACGCGCCGTGTCGAACTCACCGCCGCCGGCGAGGCCCTCTATCCGGACGCGCTTGACGCGATCACGGCGCTGGACCGGCTCCGCTCGACCGCGGCCGACGGGTCGGCGGGCCTGCGCGGCCGCGTCCGGGTGGGCATCCTGTCGAGCATCGGGGTCGTCGATCTGCCTCGGCTCCTGGGTGAGTTCCACCGCAGGCATCCGCTGGTCGACCTCGCGCTCAGCGCCTCGGCGACCGGTTCGACCGGACTCGCGGCCGACCTGCGTCGTGGGCGCATCGACGTCGCGGTGCTCGGGCTCCCCGACGACGAACTGCGCGGGCTCGACACGGTCGTCATCGCGCGCTCCGGTTTCGTGGTGCTGGTGCCTGCCGGGCATCCGCTCGCGGAACGGGACGGCGTCGAGCTCGAAGAGATCGTGAACGAACCCTTCATCGATACGTCGCCCGGTTTCGGCAACCGGATCGCGGTCGACCACGCATTCGAATCGGCCGGCCTGCGACGTCGCGTCACCACCGAGATCGGTGATCTGCAGACCGTACCGTCCTTCGTCGCGGCCGGGCTCGGGGTCGCCGTGGTTCCGGAAGTGATGCTGGAGCCGTCGGATGCTATCCGCGCGCTCCGCCTCACCGGCTCCCCGATCGATTGGACGTTGAGCATGGGAGCACTCGCGAGAACCGAGCACTCCCCCGCCGTGGCCGCGTTCCTCGCCCTGCTCCATGAACAGACCGGCGCGTACTGGCCGCTCTAGCCGCGGACGATCCCGCCGCCGCCGACGGTCAGGAGACGCTGCCGCTCAGAGCTCCACGCACGATCGAATCGCCCGAATGCTGCGGGTCGCCGTCGTCGGGCTCCGCCGAGACGTCGACCAGCGGATACGCGTTCAGGTCGAGATCGGACGGCAGGCTGAAGCGCCCGTCGCTGCCGGCGAGGACACCAAGGCTCACCAGCCGAGAGGCGTCGGGCGCGAGGAGCCAGACCTCCCGATAGGCGTTCGCCACCGCCGGCGCTTCGACGTGCAGCACCAGTTCTCGGCTGCCGTCGGCGAGGTCCTCGACGTCGGCCTGGCCGGACGCTCCGGTCCACGCCGGAAGCGCCGACAGTTCGGCGCGAGCGACGACGGTGCCCGAATCGCTCGGAGCCGCTTGCCACCACAGTCCTCCGACCAACGAGACCACCAGCCCGATCGTCGCCGCTGCGGCGACACCGGTGACCCACCAGCGCGTCGCCCGCGATCGCACCGGCCGGTCGTCCGACTGCGGCGTCGGCACTGCGACGAGCTCGCGGGGTAGCGCGACGACCTCGCGGGGCAGCGCGACGACCTCGCGCGGTGCTGCGTCCGCCCGCGGCGCTGTGTCCGCCCGCGGGGCTGCGTCCGCCCAACCGAGGTCGGCACGGATCCGCTGCCACACGACATCGTCCGGCGCTTCCAAGTCCACCGGCGCGCGTCCGGCGCGCACCGCCTCGGCGAGCGCCGCGACGTCTCCCGAACACTCGACGCAACTCGCGAGGTGTTCGAGTTCGGCTTCATCCGGGCGCTCACCGAGAGCGATCAGGGCGAGCTGTTCAGGATCGATGTGGCTCACTCAGATCACCTCCAATCGGGCGCGTAGTCGGTCGAGACTTCGTTTGATGTGGCTCTTCACGGTGCCCAGCGGCAGATTCATCCTTGCCGCGATCTGCGAGTGGCTGAGATCGTCGAAGAAGGCGAGTCGAAGAATATCCCGTGGGAGCGGATCCAGCCGGGCCATCTCGTCGGCGATGAGCACACGACTCTCGACGTCGACAGGATGCGCACCCTCTTCACGGGGAGCGACTGCGGCCAGCGCGTCCTCCAGCCTGCGCTGTCGGCTGCGACGGTCGTGCTGGTCGGCGATCGCATGGCGCGCGATGCCGACGAGCCAGGCAGAGAGCGGCGCTCGAGCCGGATCGAAACCGGCCCGCCCGGTCCACGCCGACACGAAGACCCGTTGCACGACATCCTGCGCCTCGTCGCGGTCACCCAACGATCGCAGTGCCAGCGTGTAGATCAGCGGTGACCAGCGCGTGTAGGCCTCCGCGAGGGCGCGTTCCCCGCCCCGTGCGAAATCGGCGTCCGCGGGCACGACGGCGAGCGGTGTGCCGCTGGGCACATCGTTCTCGGCGGGGAGCGGTTCGGTCAGGATGCGCTGCTTTCGGCGGGTCGGGTTCGTTGCGCGCGCCGGGAGCGCGACAGGGGCGGGATTCGTCATGGTAGACGATTCGTCGCAACGCCGACGGGTTGCGAGTGATCGACGATGTCGCTCACGGGAGGGGCACCGCCTCGACGATGACATTACTGAGGTAGTGCCGCGTGTCGTAGTCGAAGTCGCCTCCGCAGGTCACCAGCGTCAATCGGGCGGGACCGGATCTGTCGAAGACGGTGTCGAGCGGCACTTCCCCCTTCACCGTGGTGGTGACCGAGGAGACGGCGTACCGGACGATCGAACCGTCCGCCGTCGTCACCTCGATGTCGGTTCCGGCGACGAGTTCGCGCAATCGGGCGAACGGTCCGAGCCCGTAGGCGTTCGAGTCGACGTGGGCTGCGACGACGGTGCTTCCCGCCACCGCTCTCGGCCCCGGACCGAAGCGGTACCAGCCGGCCACAGCGGTGTCGGGCGGCAACTCCATCAGTCCGTCGTCATCCACCCCCACCGGCTCGATCGACATGTCCAGCTCGATCGCGGCGACCCGGATGCCCACCGGCGGCACCTCGGCTGGTTGTGCGCTGCCGAGTGCGGCGTCACGCACCGGCACCGAGACGGCCGGCGTCGGGGCGGGAACGGCAGCCGGTGTCGGTATCGCTGTGGCGGATGCGGTGATCTCCGCGGTGGGTAAAGCGAGCGGCGCAGAGGCCGAGCATCCGACGAGCCCGAGGAGCAGAAGGGATCCGGACAGCGCGAGGAGGCGTCTGGTGGCGACGGCACGACCCATCATCATCGCGCTCTCCTCGGCTGTCCGGATCGGTGTGCCGGCGGGGGAACCGGCACAGGGGGTGGCCCACCCGGGCGACAGGCGAATGTCGTTGAACCCGGGTGGGCCGGTCTCAGGAGTCGTCCCTGCCCGACGACACCGAGACGCGTGCGGCACGGCGACGGCCGATACCGAGTGCGACACCGGCGGCGAGCACCAGCGCTACCAGGCCCGTCCACAGTGCGGGCGCGGGGTCGGCGGGACGGTTGTCGGCGGCCAGTCCGGCCTCGCCGGCGGGTACGCCGCCGGGGGTGGAGTGCAGGCCTTCGATGGTCTGGGTCGCGAGGGCCAGATTGCCCTTCTCGAGGCTGCCCCAGGCGTAGACGATCGTGTTGACGCCTTCACTCACGGTGACGTCGGCCGGGCCGATCACCGGGGTGGTGGTTCCCGTCGCCGCGACGACGGTCGAGAGGGTTCCGGGAGCGAGGTTCAGCACGCCCTCGTTGGGGTTGGTCACGTTCGTCAGCACCGGTGCTCCACCCGCGAGGATGTCGACAGCGGGCGCCGCGGCGACGTGCCGGACGGTGAGTCGACCCTCACCGGCCGTCGTGGTCGAGATGTCGTTCGTGAAGAGGTTCGCGGTCGGGGTGCCGTCCGCGGCGAGGTTCGCCGTGGCCGTGTAGCTCTTACCGGCCTCGAGGGGGAGGTCGATCGGACCGATCACCGGCGCGCTCGCGTCGGCGGCGTCGGAGGCGGTGATCGCCACCGTGTAGGTACCGGTGGCCAACTTCAGGGGTCCGGCGAGGCTGCCCGGCGTGAAGTCGTCGAGGGTGAGGGCGCCGTTCACGTACACATCGACGGTGAGGTCGGGAACGGCGTGCAGGACGTAGAAGTCGGCGGTGCTCGCGTCCGCGGCGTTCGCGGGAGCGGCGAAGCCGATGGCGGCGAGGGAGCAGGCGCCGACGCCTGCCAGGATGCGGCGAGTAGATCTCGGGAGCGACATGGCGGTTCTCGTTTCGATCGGGGCCCGAACGGGCCGGTTTGTGCCTTCGCTCAGTACTTCTCCCGATCAGGGCCGTTCGGATGCAGATTCGTTCGAGAAGTTTCAGATTCGTCTCGCACGGTGCGCCGCGTCGCCTCCGCCGTCACCTCGAGCAGCGCGTCACGCACCCGTCGCACGGAACCGCGGGCGAGCGTTTCGGGGCGCGCCAACACATCCACATGGCGCACCAGACCGACGCCGACGAGCGGGCGCAGCACCATCCCGTCGACGGCGAGGGAGGCTCCGGTGATCCGCGGCATCACCGCGATCGCCGCTCCGGAACGCACCACCTGGGCGGCGACGAAGAACTCGTTGATGCGATGCTCGATCCGTGGTGCCGTGCCGATCAGCGCACCGAGATGGTCGAGTACGCCGGCGAGCGGATAGCCCTCGTGCGTCGAGATCCAGCGCTCCTCCCGCAGGTCCTGCGGGCGGATCGCTGGGGCCGAAGCGAGCGGATGCGTCGCCGCCACGGCGATGTCGAGCGGCTCCACGAAGAGGGGCGTCACCGCGATGCGCTCGCGCGGCCAGGGAGGATCCTGCGGCAGCCGGTGGGCGATCACCAGATCGTAGTCGGCCGTCAGCGCGGCGAAGCGATCCTGCGCGACATCGGCGTCGGCACAGCTGACGGGCGGACCGTCGACGAGGGATGCCAGCAGGGGCGCGAAGAACGCCAGGCCGGCGCTGTGGAAAGCCGAGACCGACACGGCGCGCTCGTCGTGCCGCAGGAACGCCGCGACCGCCGCATCCGCCTCGGCCAATGCCAACTCGACTTTGGCACCGGCGGCGGCGAGCGCCTCCCCCGCTTCGGTGAGCACGAGGCGGCGACCGCGCTTGGCGGTCAGCGGAACGGGCACACCGCGCTGCAGGGCGCTGAGCTGCTGCGACACGGCCGAACCGCTGATGCGCAGCGCGGTGGCGACGGCGGCGAGGCTGCCCCGGTCGCCGAGCTCTCGGAGCACGCGGAGTCGATAGGGATCCATTAGCGAATGCTAATGCTTCGATGAAGCCGATGGCGATTGCTCTTATGCTTCGATGCGCGGGAAGGTGGCGGAATGAATCACACCCGTCGCGACCGGAGCGTCGACATCCTTCTGATCGGAGTCGCCGCTGTCTGGGGTGCGAGCTTCCTCGCCGCCAAGGAGCTCGTCGCCGAGACCGGGGTGCCCGCGGCCGTCGCCCTGCGCTTCGTCGTCGCGCTGCTCGCCCTCGGCCTCGTCTGCCTCGCCCGGCGCGAGCGACTGCCCCGCGGTCGCGGTCTGGCGATCGCCGTGGCACTCGGTTGCTCGCAGGCCGCAGTCATCGGCCTGGAGACCTGGGGGGTGCAGCTCACCTCGGCCACGAACGCCGGTGTGCTGATCAGTCTCGCTCTGATCGCGACGCCGGCGTTCGAGAGCGTCGTTTCGCGGTCATGGCTGCCACCCGCGTTCTTCGGCGCCGCGCTCGTCGCGGTCGTCGGTGCCGCATTGCTCGTCTCGGGTCAGGGCCTGCGCGCTCCCGGCCCCGGAGACCTTCTCGTCCTGGCCGCCGCTGTCGTCCGCGCCGTGCACGTGACCGCGAGCGGACACCTGACGCGCGGCCGGCGTGACAGCTCACTCGGTGTCGTCCTGGTGCAGATGATGGTCTGCGCGGTGATCTTCTCCTCCATGGCCGGTGCGGACCTGCCCGCTGCGGCGCTGCGACTGAGCGTGGACGGGTGGCTCGCTGTGCTCTTCCTCGGCCTGCTCTGCTCGGTTTTCGCCTTCGTGGTGCAGCTCTGGGCGGTGCGACGCACCTCGGCCGCGCGGGCGAGCATCCTGATGGGTACCGAGCCGGTCTGGGCCCTCGTGGTCGGGTTGGTGGTCGCGCGGGAAGCGATCGGAGCCTTCGGCGTCGTCGGGGCGGTGCTGATCGTGGCGGCGAGCTACGCGAGTCAGGCGATCGAGCGCCGTCACCGCGAGCGTTCGGTCATCGCGATCGAGCCGACGAGCCCGGTGCCGACGAGCCCGGTGCCGACACTCTGACCAGGGCGGCCTCTCTGACAGGGGCGGCCGGCCCGGGCTGGTCGTGACGCCGGTCGCGGTCTACGATCAGGCTGAGGGAGTACCACGATGGTGCGACGACAGCCGGCTTCCGCCCGCAGGAGCGCTCGCAGAGCGCGTTTTCCGGGGCGGCTCGCGCTTGTGATCATCGCCGCCGGCGCCGCGATCGCGCTCGGTGCCTCCGTGTTCACGACCCCGACCGCCCAGCCCGAGGCGTGCACCGATCGCAGCGAGCTGATCGCGGAGCCCTCGCCCCTGGACCGGCCGAGCGTCGAGCTGGCCGGCTCCTTCACTCGCTGCGCCGACGCGCGGAGCGGATTGATCACGTTCCACAACCGCACTCCGGTCGCGTGGACCGTGACCGATGCCGTCAGCACAACGCGCCAGGTGCAGACGCGCCCGAGCAGCGCCGCGCTCGCTCTCGCGTGGGCCGACCGCGATCGACACGGCATCGTGATCGCGCCCGGCGACACGATCCGGCTGCCCGACTGGGTCGCCCCGTATCGGTGGCGGCCCGACCCGGTCGCCACGAGTCTCTCCCTGGCCGTCACCGCAGCGATCGCTGCGCAGACGAGTGCGGGAGCCCGGGCAGGAACGGAGGCGGATCCGGCCTTCGATGCGGCTGCGGCACGGTGCGCCGATGCGGCTGTCGCGGCCGTGCCCGCGACGGACGCGGTGGCCGACCTGAACCGCATCCTCGACGCTCTCGTCGAGGCCGGGAACGATCAAGCGTGCACCACGGCGTGGGCGTCGTCCGTCGCGGATGCAGCGCGATCGGACACGATGCTGCCATCGTTGCGGGGAGCCTTCAATGCGGACACGGCGGATGCAGCTCTGCGGGCGGACGCCGACCGCGCATCGCGTTGGTTCGAACAGGCGCCGCTGTTCGTCCGAGGGCTCTGATGCGGTCGCGCTTCGCCGCCCGCATCGTGTTCCGCGCCGGGCTGGTGCTCGCGGCGATCGTCATCGCGGGCCTCGGCGCGGGGATGCTCGCCGGTGCGACCGCACCCGCTCGGCCCCAGGGATGTACGACGGAACGTGAACTCCTGCGCACCGTCTCGGTTTTGGATCGTGCCGGCGCCGGCGTTCTCGGCTCTCTCAGCGTGTGCGAGGACGCCGCCCTCGGCACGGTCACCTTCACCAACCGAACCCCCGTCGTCTGGTCAGTGCCCGGCCGTGGCGTTGCCGCGAGCGGTGACCTCACCAGCTCGACGGCGGCCGGGGCGCTGCTCTCCGGGTTCTGGCAACGCACCGCCCGCGGTGCGCTGCTGCCGCCGAATTCGAGCGTGCGCCTACCCCGAACGGATGCGCCCTACCACTGGCATCCGGACGACCGGGCGACGCGGACGCTCCTGACGATCGACGCCGTCCTCGACGCCCAGCTGGCAGCCGGCGCCGCCGCGAAGGAACCGGATGACGCCGCGACCCGTGGTGTCTTCGCCTCCGCCGCGTTGAGCTGCGCCGCCGCCGTCTCCGACACCATCGCTCCGCGAGAGCCGTCCGGCGGCGCGCTCGGCGGAGCGGCGATCCGTCGGGACCTCCGCTCAGCGGGTTCCGACATCGCCTGTTCGAACGCGTGGATGCGCGCGCGGCTCGTCGCACAGGCCGACGGCTGGTCGCTCCCCAGCCTGCCCCGCGCCTTCTCCTCCGGAGACGACCGCAGCGCCGAGGCGGCCTCGACCTGGTTCGACCTCGCCCGGGGATTCGTCTGGACCGGGTGAGCTGGTCGCGGAGTCGACTCACCAGAATGCGCGATCTTCCTCCAAGGCTTACCGTTGCTCCGTGCATACCGCCAGCCGGTTTGATCTTGCCGGAGAGATGAGCGGCAACCCGATCACCTGACTCCGACCGTGCATTCGGCTCCAGCGCGATACAGTCGAAGCCGTAGAGGGAGTGATACATGTACGTTACGCGCATCAAGTTGAAGAACTGGCGAAACTTTCGGAGCCTCGACGTCGAGCTTCGTGAACGCACATTCATCATCGGACCCAACGCTTCAGGGAAGTCCAACCTGCTTGACGCACTCAGGTTCCTCCGAGATGTCGCACGCACCGACGGCGGCGGACTTCAAAAAGCCGTATCAGCGCGCGGCGGAGTCCGTCGAATTCGGTGCCTGCACGCACGCAAAGACAACGAAGTCGCCATTGAAGTATGGATATCAGATGACATCGACAGCCAAACAGCCGAATGGCATTACGAACTAGGGTTCAAGCTTGAAGGAAAAGGTGCCCAGCGAGTAATCGTCTCGCGAGAAATTGTTCACCATAAGGACGAACTCATTCTCAATAGACCTCAGGACATCGATAGCGCCGACAGTACCCTCTTGACGCAAACGAGTCTCGAACAGATCCAGGCCAACGCCCGATTTCGAGAACTTGCAGACTTCTTCTCCGACATTTCCTTCGTCCACCTGGTCCCTCAATTGCTCAAGTACTCTGAGCAAATTGGCGGAAATCGGGTCGAGGATGACCCCTTCGGGCAGGGATTTCTCGAGAGGATCGCTCGGTCGACGGAACGCACACGGTCTGCCCGGCTCAGGCGCATTGAGAGCGCGTTGCGAGTAGCTGTGCCGCAGTTCACGAACTTACAATTTGCGAAGGACGAGATAACGGGCCGCCCGCATCTCGAAGCTCGCTACGCTCACTACCGGCCAAATGCAGGATGGCAGCGGGAGGACTCATTCTCGGACGGGACGCTTCGCCTGATCGCCCTACTCTGGTCACTCCAAGAGAGTGACTCGCTTCTTCTGATGGAAGAGCCGGAGCTGTCGCTCAATGATGCAATCGTGCGAGAGATCCCGCTTCTACTTCAGCAAATCCAGGCCGCCAACCGGCGGCGTCGACAAATATTGGTGACTACACAGAGCGATGCTTTGTTGAGCAATAAAGGTATCGATCCCCGACAGATCGTGCTACTTGAGGCGACTAAGGAGGGAACGAAGGCACGGCTTGCTTCTGACGATGAACGAAGTCTCCTCGATTCCGGATTCTCTGTTGCTGAGGTCATGCTGCCCAAGACAAGACCCGAGAATGTCGGACTTGTGCCACTGTGGGACTAAGATATTTTAACGTCGGTGTCGAAGATGAACTTTCTGAGGCCGTCATACGTCGGCTCATCAAACCGTTTCACGAAGATCTGATCATCGGAACCGTTTTATCCAAGGGCGGTTATGGATACCTTCGTTCTAACGTGCAGAAGTTCGCTCAAGCATCCCAGCACATGCCGATGCTTATCCTGACCGATCTGGACAACAGAGAATGCGCGCCAACCCTGCTTGATGACTGGATGGGTCGGGTTTCTTTCGAAGCACCCGATCTACATATCAGGGTCGCTGTGCGGGAGGTCGAAGCCTGGCTGATTGCGGACATCGAGAACTTGCGCCATCTGCTGCAACGTCCGGGATTGCAGGCACCCTCAGAATGCGATGACATCGGCGATCCTAAGGCGTGGCTCCTCAACGAAGCTGCGAGAGCACCGCGCGCCATCCAATCTCAGTTACTACGGCGAGACGGCACCAATTTGCGGCAGGGACTCGGATACAACAATATACTCTCCAATTTTGTGGAAAACGATTGGCAGCCGGAGCACGCCGCGACTCGATCAGACAGTTTGCGCCGGACCATCGACGCCATCCGTCGGCTAGCCGAACGCACATAGCCCATATCTGAAGCAACGCGAACGCTCAGACACGCTGATGCCCCGATGACGGAACCACGAACGGGCCGCTCCACCCGAAGGTGGAACGGCCCGTCAGTAAGAAGATCGCGTTGTCAGCGAAGACCCCGCGCGAGTCCGGAAGGGACTAGCGGCGGAGACCGAGGCGCTCGATCAGCGTACGGTATCGAGCGATGTCGACATCCGAGAGGTAACCGAGCAGACGGCGACGCTGACCGACCAGGAGGAGCAGGCCACGACGCGAGTGGTGGTCGTGCTTGTGCTCCTTGAGGTGCTCGGTGAGGTCCTTGATCCGCTTGGTGAGGACAGCAACCTGAACCTCGGGGGATCCGGTGTCACCGGGGTGGGTCGCGTACTCTTCGATGATCGCCTTCTTGACATCTGCATCAAGTGCCATAGGTTGATCCCCTTTTCTCTCGTTGCGCGGCGCCCGACGCCTGATACGTGGGCTCTCTTGATCCGCGGCCGTTGGACGGCAACCTGACGACCTTACCAGGAAACGGCGGCGACCGGGGGCGGGATCAGGCGGCGCCGGTCGCCTTGTTCCACAGATCGACGAGCCACGGCGAGACGAGCAGCTCCCAGTAGATGATGACGAGAACACCGAGCACGACACCGATCCAGCCGAGCACGCCCCACCGCTTCGCCCGTCGCGCCGCCCGGATCGAGACGATCGCGAACAGGATGCCTACGAGGATCACCGCGTGGTACGCGGCCGTCAGCAGCAGACCCACGATGAGGTCGCCGATGCGCTGGTCGTTGGGGTAGCTGCCGAGCGAGATGATCATGTACCAGACGAAGAACGACACCGGCAGTGCGACGATGGGGATCGCGATGGACCCCCAGCCGTACCAGTCGATGCGACCGGCGAGCGACCGCGCGGCACCTTTCGACGAACGGCCCGACTGCGAAGGACCCTGCGGTGAGGGGCCGTTCGCCGAGCGGCTCCGCGTCGCGCGCGGGCGCTTCGGGTTCGACTCGGCGGCGATCCGTGCCGAGCGGCGAGGGGATGCGTCGGGTGCCGTGCTCATTCCGTCAGCTTATGCGGTGAGGCGCAACCGGGCCCGTCGGCGCCGCGCAGCGGGCAGAATCGTCAGCGATGAGTACCGAGCAGGATCCCGCCACCGAGCACGATCGGGCCGCGCCGACACCGCGCCGCAGTCATTTCGTCGACCTGACACCGTTGCGTGTCAGCCGGCCGTTCGCGATGCTCTGGTACGGCAACGTCATCTCGGGCATCGGCGGCCAGATGACGATCGTCGCCGTCGGACTGCACATCTACGCGTTGACGAATTCGACGCTCGCCGTCGCCCTCGTCGGGGTCGTTGCACTCATCCCGACGGTCCTGGCCGGACTCTACGGCGGGATGCTCGCGGATGCGTTCGATCGCCGGCTCGTGCTGCTGCTCTCCGCGATCGTGGCGTGGACGTCGACGGCGGCGATCGCCGTGCTCGCGTGGACATCTAGTGAGACGGTCTTCGCCCTGTACGCCCTCACCGCCGTCAATGCGGTGGCGACGACGGTGATCGGAGCGACGCGGATGACGATCGCGCCGCGCCTGCTCGGACCCGAACTCGTGCCCGCGGCGGCGGCCTTGGGCGGAATCGCCGGCGGGCTCGAGGTGACGCTCGGTCCGGCGTTGGCCGGCGTGCTGGTGGCGACGGTCGGGTTCGCCCCCACCTACACCGTGGACGTCGTGCTGTTCCTCGCCGGTTTCCTCGGCATCCTCGGCCTGCCGCACCTCATTCCGGAGGGCGAGAAGCAGCGCCCGGGCCTCGCATCGTTGGCGTACGGGATGCGATTCCTGCGCGGCGCTCCCAACATCCGGATGTCGTTCCTCGTCGACATCGTCGCGATGACCTTCGGTCAGCCCCGGGTCGTCTTCCCCGCAGCGGCGGCACTACTGCTCGGCGGAGGCGCGATCACGGTCGGTGCGCTCACCGCCGCGTACGCCGCGGGCGCGTTCCTTGCGAGCGTGTTCTCGGGTCGAGTCACCGGGGTGCGGATGCAGGGGGCCGCGATCGGCCGATCGATCCAGGTCTACGGCGGCTTCATCCTCGCGTTCGGCGCCGTACTCCTGCTCGCGAGCCTCACCGGCCATGACGGCAACGAGCCGAACCTGGTGCTGATCGGAATCGGCGCGGTCGTGCTGGCGGGCGCCGGAGCCGCGGACAACGTCAGCGCGATCTACCGGCAGACGATGCTGCAGACGGCGGTGCCCGACAACATGCGCGGTCGCCTGCAAGGCGTCTTCATCGTGGTCGTCACCGGCGGGCCGCGCGTCGGCGACCTCTATACCGGCGCACTGGCCTCGCTGGCGCTGCTGTGGCTCCCGCCGCTGGCGGGTGGCCTCGCGATCATCGTCATCCTCGCGGTGCTGCTGCGCACCAACCCGCGCTTCCGCGGGTACGACGCGCTGCATCCGGAGCCGTGAGCCGCCGTACCCGACGCTGTACTACTCCGCCGAGTAGGCGTCCGTGCCCTTGGGCGAGGTGAGATCGCCACCGACCTCGCCGCTGTCGTCATCGCGCGCCTCCACGCGCAGCGGGCGATAGACATAGGCGCCGCCGAGTACGCCGTCGAGTTCCCAGACCACCTCGACTTCTTCGCCGTCGAGGTCGGCGAGCCGGGTGATGGACGATTGCGGCTCCCCCTGGATGAGTTCGAGGCGGATGCTCTCCTGCTCCGTGCCGCTGTCGAGTACTGCCGTGTAGATGCCATCAGTCATGCTGGAACGCTACGCATCACCGCCGCGGTGGCGCCACCCCTTGCAGCTGAGGATGTGCGGCGTAGCGTCGATCGTATGAACGATGAGAATCCCGTCACCCCCGCAACGCCCGCCGACATCGAACAGATCGCGACGCTCGTCAAGAGCGCGAAGATCGGCATGCTGACCACCGTCGATGCAGAAGGCCGACTCGTGAGCCGCCCGCTCGGCGTGCAGGAGACCGACTTCGACGGCGAACTGTGGTTCTTCACGCAGGATCCCTCCCCGAAGGTCGACGACATCCGCGCGAATCCCGCGGTCAACGTGGCGTTCGAGGCGAAGAAGGGTTATCTCTCCGTCGCCGGTTCGGCCAGCATCGTGCACGACCGGGCGAAGATCGACGCCTTGTGGAGCACGAGCGCCGAGGCATGGTTCCCCGAGGGGAAGGACGACTCGACGGTCGCGCTGATCAAGGTCGTCGCCGAATCCGTCGAGCTCTGGACCACCGACGACAGCAAGCCCGTCGTGCTGCTGAAGGTCGCCGCAGCCGCGATCCGCGGCGGCCAGCCCGACATCGGCGAGAACCGCACCGTCACCTTCGACTGAGCGTGGGACGGCCGTCGGGTCGCCGACCGCGCCTGCCGGTCAGCAACCAGACGGTCGTCTCGATCACCTGCTGCACGCGGGCTCCGAGCCACGCCGCTATCGCGAACGGGCCGAGTGCCACGAGTTCGACGGCGATCAGCAGCACGGCTCCGGCGCGATCGCCGTGCAGCCCCGCACCGGCGATCGACGTCGCTGCCCGCAGTGCGTCGGTCGGCCGTGCGGTTCCGCGCGAGACCCGCACGATCGTGAGCGCGAGGACGGCTGCGATCGCGATCGCATGCACAACGCGCAGGCGCGCCGCAGTCGGTGCGACGTCCTCGTCACGGGTGAGCGACACGCCGGCCCACATCAGCCACGCGCGCGCCGTCGGCACGCCGCTCTCGAGCAGAGCGTCGCGGAACAACCGGTCCGCGCGCCGTGCCTGAGCCGCTCGGTCCACCCCCGAGACCGGTCGTTCGGACCGCAGGTGGTCGTGCAGCAGCGCTGCGGCGCTTTGCTTCCCGAAGGGCGCGATCAGCCCCCACAGGAACGTCGGCACAGAGGCCAGATCCGTCCGCTTCTCCGACGCCGGCACCAGGATGCTCTCACCGGTTCGCGCGTCCCGGTACCGGAAGGATCGGGTCAGCACGAACACGCCCGCGCCGCGCGGATCGTCGGCGCCGAGCACCTGCTCGAGCGCGATCCGCTCGAGTGGTTCGCCCTCCTCATCCGTGAACGGCACGGCCCCTCCCCTGCATCCTTCGGCTCATACTCCGAACCTACTCGCGCCCCGGCCGCGCCGCGCGAGGCCCGGGCACGCTGGCCCGGGCCCGGGCACGTCGGGCCGGGGCCCGGGTACGTCGGACGGGGCCCGGGTTGTCACGAACGGGCCGAAACCGTCGGCGGGTGGACGCGACGTGACCACCCGGACACGGCCACGCGCATCCGCGAAGCCCGCGTTGTCACGAACCGGCCGAAAACCTCCGCCGGACGGACGCTTCGCGACCACCCGGGCTCTCCACGCACCACCGCGAAGCCCGCGTTGTCACCAACCGTCCCGAAACCGACGGTGAGCGGACGCTTCGTGACCACCCGGACACGGCCACGCGCATCCGCAAAACCCGCGTTGTCACGAACCGTCCCGAAACCGTCGACAGGCGGACGCTTCGCGACCACCCGGGCTCTCCACGCACCACCGCGAAGCCCGCGTTGTCACGAACCGTCCCGAAACCGACGGTGAGCGGACGCTTCGTGACCACCCGGGCCCGCCCCGCCCGTCCGCCAGGCGCGGGTCGTCACGAACCGCGCCGAAACCGCCACCGGATGGGTGCGACCCGACCACCCGGGGTCGCCCCGGCGCCGAAAGCCAGGGCATCTGTTGCCCCCGTCGGCGGCCGCCCCGGCGCGCGCAGCGTTCCGGCACTCGAGAGTGCGCAGTCGCGACCGGCTCCGTCGTACCCGCACTGCATCCGAGCAGACCGCCGGCGATCGAGGAGGAACGAGGAGAGCGGCGAAGCAACTCGGTGTCGGTGGTCGGTGCGAGGATCGAGTTATGAGACGAACGTTCGTTCCCCCGTATCTGCTCGTACGCATCTCCCGCCTCGACGATCCCGCGTTCGCGCACGCCGCGGAGGCGGCGAGGCGTTCGTTGGCACAGGATTTCCCCTTCCGTCAGATTCGCCCCGGTGAGCCGACTCCCGGCGCCCGCTCCGAGGCGGTTCAGGCTCCGCGCGGTCGGGTCGAGGCCCTCACCCGCACCATCGCCGACGCGCAGGGGCGCGAAGTGACCCCGGGCGTCGTCGTTCGTCGTGAAGGTGAGGCCGCCGTCGCCGACGTCGCCGTGAACGAGGCGTACGACGCCCTCGGCGACACCTTCCGGCTCTTCCAGGAGGTCTACGGCCGTCATTCGATCGATGGTGCGTGGCTGCCCCTGGATGCCACCGTGCACTACGGCGACGACTACGACAACGCGTTCTGGGACGGCACTCGGATGGTCTTCGGCGACGGCGACGGTCAGGTGTTCCGGCGCTTCACCATCTCGCCGAGCGTCATCGGCCACGAGCTGACCCACGGGGTCACCGAGTACACGGCGAATCTCGTCTACCGCGGCCAGTCCGGCGCATTGAACGAGTCGATCTCAGACGTCTTCGGCGCTCTGCTCGAACAGTTCGTCGCCGGCCAGGATGCGGATGCGGCGAGCTGGCTGATCGGCGA
Organism: Microbacteriaceae bacterium VKM Ac-2855; assembly: GCA_013204985.1. GTDB lineage: Bacteria > Actinomycetota > Actinomycetes > Actinomycetales > Microbacteriaceae > Rathayibacter. The sequence goes on along the minus strand of JABMLG010000006.1, from coordinate 188,686 downwards.
GGGTCTCTTCACCGATGAGGTCGAGGGCAATGCGCTGAGATCGATGATCGCGCCGGGTACCGCGTACGACGACGACGTCCTCGGCAAGGATCCACAGCCGGCGTCGATGGACGACTACGTCGACACCGACGACGACAACGGCGGTGTGCATATCAACTCGGGCATCCCGAACCGCGCGTTCGCGGTGGCGGCGACGACGCTGGGCGGGCCGGCCTGGGAACGCGCCGGCCGCATCTGGTACGAGACCCTCACCGGCGGCGTGATCACGGCGACCGCCGACTTCTCGGCGTTCGCCGCGCTGACGCTGGAGACCGCATCCACCCTCTACGGCAGCGGATCCGCCGAGCGCGAAGCCGTCGCTGCCGGATGGGATGCCGTGAAGGTCGTCGTCGAGCCGTGACGTCGGCGTCGCCCGGCGGTAGCATCGCGACATGGACGTCATCGTGTCGCGCAGTGGAGGCTTCGCCGGGCTCCGCCGCACGTGGACGGTCGAACTCGATCAGCAGCCCGACGAATCCGCGTGGCAGAGCCTGATCGAACAACTGCCCTGGAGCGCCGCGCCCGCCGAGACATCGGCGAAGCCCGACCGCTTCGTCTACGAGATCCGCGTGTCCACACACCACGTCCGACTCAGCGAGACACAGCTGGATGGCCCGTGGCGCGAGCTCGTCGACCGTGTGAAAGAGGCGCAGCGCCCCGGATGAACGGGGCGCCGCGCCTCTCTCGGAGTCGGTGACTCGACGGTTACTTGACGCCGAGCAGGTCGATCACGAAGATCAGTGTCTTGCCCGAGAGCGGGTGTCCGCCACCGGCGGGTCCGTAGGCGAGGGCCGGCGGGCAGACCAGCTTGCGGCGGCCGCCGACCTTCATCCCCGGGATACCCTGCTGCCAGGCGCGGATGAGGTTGTTCAGCGGGAAGTTGATCGACTGGTTGCGGCTCCAGGAGGAGTCGAACTCCTCGCCGGTGTCGTACTCGACGCCCAGGTAGTGCACGTCGACGGTGGAGCCGGGCTGCGCCTCGGCGCCGTCGCCGATGACGAGGTCTTCGACGACGAGGGAATCGGGCGCCGGGCCGTCGGGGGCGTCCAGCTCGGGCTTGGTCAGTTCAGAATCGCTCATCCCCCCATCCAAGCGGATGCGGCGAGCCACGCCAAGTCGACCGCTGCAGTCGACCGCCCCACCCGGCCACCCCACCGCCCCACCCCTGACGCACCAAGGTCACTCGACCAGCGTCAGTCGCTGAGTCGGCCGCGTCATCGCGACGTACAGCGACGCTGCGCCGCGGTCGCCCTCCGCCGCGATGATGCGCGGGCGGGCGACGATCACCGAGTCGAACTCGAGACCCTTGGCGTCGTGGGTCGACAGCACCGCGATGGCGCGGTTCAAACCGAGGGCTCCCCGACCGACCTCCGCACCGAAGCGATCCGACGCGGCCTCCGCGATGGCCGGGAGCTCATCGTCCGGCGCGATCACCGCGAGGGTGCCGTCGGCCGAGATCGCGCGGTCCTCCACGATGGTCGCGACGACCCGCTCCGCGAGGGTGCCGTCGCCACGATCGCGCACCGTGCGGACGGGCCACTCCGTCGAACGCACCGACTCGGTCGGCGTGATCTCGAGGCCGTTCTCCCGCGCGGTGCGCTCAGCGAAGGCGACGATCTGCGCGGGCGTGCGGTAGTTCACCGTGAGCTCTTCGATGCGCCAGGGTGGCTCCGTGGCCGTGCGACCCTGCCGACCGAAGGTCTCACCCAGCGCCGCGTTCCAGCTCGTCGCCCCCGCCGCGCCCGAGGACTGCGCGACGTCGCCGACGATGGTGAACGACCGCATCGGGCACCGGCGCAGCAGCACCCGCCACTGCATCGGCGAGAGCTCCTGCGCCTCATCGACCACGACGTGACCGTACGTCCAGGTGCGGTCGGCCGCCGCGCGCTCGGCGGTGCTGCCGAGCACCGGGCGTTCGGCGAAACCGGCAGCGAGGTCCTTCGCGTTGATCAGACCCTCCACCTCCATGTTGCGGATCGCCGCTTCCGCGTTCTGCACGTCGCGCTTGCGCTGCTCCTTGTCTTCGCGCTTCTGCGCATCCGCTCGGTCATCGAACGATCCGAGGAGTTCGGCGGCTTCATCGAGCAGCGGGATGTCGGAAACGGTGAACGGGGCGTCACGGTCGCGGTGCAGGAGGGCGCGCTGCTGCGCCGTCCACCGCGGGGTCAGCGAGGCGAACCACTGGGGCCGGGCGTACAGGTCGTGCAGCAGCTTCTCGGGGGTGAGCGGGATCCAGGCCGTGTTGAGGGCGACGCGGACGTCGTAGGCGGTGCGGACGTCCTCCCGCAGTACCAGCTCGTCGGCCTCGTCCACGGTATTGCCGTGCGAGCGGAGTTGATCGGCGAGCTGGCGTGTGAGGCGGCCCAGCATCGCCTTGACGAAGGTCACACGGGCCTCGTTGTGCGGCTTCCGGGTGTCGCGAGCCTTGGTGATGGCCTGCTCGATGTCCGCAGGCTCGATGCGCAGCCGCTCGCCGTTCACCTCCACCGTCACGGTCTCGCTCGGCACCTGCTCGCGAGAGCGCACCGCACGCTTGAGCAGCTCCGCCATCCGCACCGAGCCTTTGACCCGGGCGACCGCAGGAACATCGTCCTCGACGACATCGATGCCCGGGTAGAGCTGGCCGAGCGTGGAGAGAACCACACCCGACTCGCCCAGAGAAGGCAGCACGGCCTCGATGTAGCGCAGGAAGGAGCGCGACGGGCCCACGACCAGAACGCCGGAGGACGCGATCCGATCGCGATGCGAGTACAGCAGATACGCGGCGCGATGCAGCGCGACCGCCGTCTTGCCGGTACCCGGCCCTCCCTGCACCACGAGCACACCGCGCAGCTCCGAGCGGATGATCCGGTCCTGTTCCGCCTGGATCGTCGCGACGATGTCGTGCATCCGCCCGGTCCGCTGGGCTCCGAGGGCTGCCATCAGAGCACCCTCGCCCTGCAGGCCGCTGCCTTCGCGCAGCAGCTCCTCGTCGAAGACCTCGTCCTCGATCCGCACCACATCGCGTCCACGAGTCGTGAGGTGGCGGCGCGCGCGGGTGCCCATCGGATTCGCGGCCGTCGCCTGATAGAACGCGGCGGACTGGGGAGCGCGCCAGTCGAGCAGCAGCGCGTCCTGCTCCTCGTCGCGCAGGCCGATCCGGCCGATGTAGCGGTAGATCGCGTCCGAGTCCGTGCGCATGTCGAGTCGACCGAAGGCCAGCCGGTCGCCGGCCCCGGCGAGCTGGGCCACGCGGTCTTCATAGAGGCGTGCGTAGGCGTCGCGCTCCGAACGGCTCTGGTGGTTACCGCCGGGGTTGGTGCGGCGCACCTCCTCGAGCGCGTCGCGGGCCTGCTCGGTCAGCTCGTCGAGCCGGGCGTACAGCGCGGTGACGTAGCGGCGCTCGCTCGCGAGCTCGGTCTCCAGGATGGTCTTGCCGTCGGTCACTGCACTCGCCCCTCTCGCTTCGCCGCCTCCTGCAGGGTCGAGCGCGTCGGATGCGCGCTGGGGCCTCAGGAAAACAGGCAGTCCAGTTTAGGCGCTCGAGAAAGCGCTCTTGCGCTCAGCAGTCGATCGGAGCATGCTCGGTACCAGACCAACTCGTCGCCCCGTTCGAGTAGCCGGCCCCGCCGCTACCACGGGGCGACGGGTTTTTCACGCTGCGGGCGCCGACGCCGAACCGCGCTACCAGCTCGTGCGCGCGCCCGGCCCGGGTGAGAGACGAGCGGCATCCTCCGGCACCTCGCGGCCGTCCGCATCGACGAAGGCGATCCGCAGCGCAGCCCCGGACTCCTCGGCGGTGAGCACCGACGTCGGACCGTCCTCGAGCGGGCGGTACTGGTCGCCCCACTCGATCATCGCGGCGAGCAACGGCAGCAGACCGCGCCCGCTCGTGGTCAGTTCGTAACGGAATCGCTCGCGCTCCCCCGGGTCCTGGTACGCCACCTTGGTGAAGACCCCGGCCTCGACCAGCGACGCGAGCCGCGCCGACAGCACGTCGCTCGGCACACCCAACCGCGCACGGAACTCGCTGAAGGTGCGTGAGCCCCGGAACGCATCCCGCACGATCAGAAGGCTCCAGCGCTCGCCGACCACGGCGACCGTGCGCGCGATCGAGCAGCGGTCATCGGTGATCTTCGAAGCGGGCACATCCGTACGTTACGCCGGACCGACCTGACTTTGCAATTCCAACTCAGGGGTCTACGGTGGCCGCATGACCCCACCCGCCACCACCCGCCCGCTCGGCAGCCGCGCCCGTTTCTGGGCCGCCGCGCTCGTGCTCGCCCTGTGCCTCTGGTCCAGCGGCGCACCATCGGTGCTCTACCCCAGCTATGCGGCGGAGTGGGGTCTGACTCCCGTCGTGATCACCACGATCTTCGGCACGTATCCGGTCGCTCTGCTGCTGGCCCTCCTCCTCGTCGGCGGCCTCTCGGACATGATCGGTCGTCGACGGGCCATGCTCGCCGGCATCATCCTGATCGTGCTCTCGGCCGCCGCATTCGCGCTGGCGAGCGACGTCGCCATGCTGTACGTCGGCCGCGCTCTGCAGGGCGTCGGCACCGCGCTGGCGATCGGCGCGGCGAGCGCCGCCCTCGTCGAGAGCAGCACCAGCCCGAATCCGCGCTTCGCCGGGTCGATGACGACGGCCTCCACCGCGACGGGTCTCGCACTCTCGCTGCTCCTCTCCGGCGGGCTGGCCCAGTACGCGCCGCTTCCACTCGTGCTGAGCTACACCGTGCTCGGCGTCGTCGGCATCGCTGCCGCGGTCCTCCTCATCGTTCTGCCCGACGATCGGCCGACCGGCGCCGCGCGCTGGCGACCCAGCGCCCTCCGCATCCCGACGGGCCTGCGCCGCGCATTCGCCGCCTCCGCGCTCTCCGTCTCGGTCGCGTACGCGGTGGGTGCCCTGTTCCTCTCGCTCGGTGCGCAGATGGCGCGTCAGCTCACCGGAACCACGAACCTGCTCGTCGTCGGGGCGGTACTGGCCGTCTCCGCCGTGATGATCGGTGTGGCTGCCATCGCCTTCCAGCACATCCCGGCGCACATCTCGATCATCGTCGGCGCCGCCGTGTCGATCCTCGGTCTGGGCGTGCTGGAGCTGACGGCCGCTACGGGCTCGTTCGTGGCGCTGCTCGTCTGGTGCGTGGTCGGCGGAGTGGGCTACTCGCTCGCGTTCGGCGGCGGACTCGGCGTGGTCAACCGCGCAGCTCCCCCGGCGCATCGGGGCGGCGTGCTCTCGGCCGTGTACCTGGTCAGCTACCTCGCTCAGGCGATCGTCGCCGTCACCGCCGGGGCGCTGGCCACGGCGTTCGGGCTCGACGCCGCGATCGATCTGGTCGTGCCCGGAGTCGTCATCCTCTGCCTCGGTTCGGCGGGCGTCGCGATCGCCGACCTGCGCGGCCGCCGGAGCGTCGGGGCGGCTCCCGCGAGCATCGGCTGAGTAGCGGATCCGGGGAACAGTCCGGGCCGCGTGGGCGTTGCACCCCGCATGGTCAGCATCAGCTCCCCCACCGCCCCCTCACGCGCTCCTCTGGACGTCACGGAATCGGCACGCGCCGGCTGGGAGACATGGCGAGATCGCCGTCTCGCCCGCGTCACCGCTCCCCGGGGTGACCTCGCGCTGATCGAGACGCGATGGCTCGATGTCGGCTCCGTGGTGACGGACGAGGAGGCGCTCGCCGGGCGACCCGCGAGCGTTTCGCTCACGCGGATGCGGCGCGAGGATCTCGACACCGGTGAGGACCAGTACGGCTACCGGCTCTGGGATTCGGCTGCGCCGTCGATCATCGGCTTCGAGGGCATCGAGTCGTTCCCCTTCGATGCGGCCTGGGTCGTCGAGGCATGGTTCGAACCGGTCGACCAGGATCGCACGATCCCCTTCGAGCACCTGCACGACAACGGGGTCACCCGCGACCTGGTCGTGCCCGGCGACATCACCTTCTCGCTCCTCGACGCCGACGGTGAACCGCACGAGTACGTGATCGCGGCGTTCGACAACGGCGGGAGCCTGCTCGTCCCCTTCGGTGATCTGACGAACCGCAGCACGGATCCGGCGCTCGCCAGCTACCCCACGGGCCGGTTCCTGATCGTGCAGCGCCTCGACGGCACCGCGGATGCGGGCACCCCCGGCACGGTGCTCCTCGATTTCAACCGCGCCTACGTGCCGCCGTGCGGATTCTCGCCGCACTACAACTGCCCTCTCCCCCCGGCGCAGAACCGGCTCGATGTCGCGGTGACGGCCGGTGAGCGTGCGGTGCGGATCGCCGCCTAGGTCCGGATCTCCGTGCGTGTGGGCTTGAGGTGCGCCGGGGCATCCGTCGCGGGCACCCACTCGGCCGTGAACGTTCCCGAGTAGCCGAAGAGGAAGCCGAATACGCGGTTGCGCACCGCGAGGTCGACGTGGAACGACTCGTCCTCGTCGGACCAGTACTCGTGCAACGTCGCGCTGCCGCTGAACAGCATCGGGAAGCGGAAGGCCAGGGGGCCTTCGTAGAAACGCTGCTCGTGCGAGGTGAGCAGCAGGCCGCCGCGCTCGTCGACGGCGAGGTCGAGGTCGACGGCGAGGTGCTGGTGGGAGCCGAGATAGTCCACCACCCGCCCCTCGACCAGCACCATCGTGGCGTCGAAGCGTGCCGTGCGACGGGGCCTGACCGAGTAGGTGCGGACGAACGTCACCGTCTCTCGGCCGAAGCGGTCGCGGTACGGGTAGTTCTCGATCGTGAACGCCACGTCCTCCCCGATGTCGGGCACGAGAATGTTGCGGAGTCGTCCGATCTGCAGAAACGGAATCGTCCACCACGGTCCTCGACGGATCGACGTCATCACACCCCGGCCGATACAGGCCTCCGCCGCATCGAGGCCGACGCCGAATCGGCGGCGCATCATCGGATGCAGGCGCTGGAAGTCCGCGCCGAGAGCCTCTTCGAACACCGAGGTCATCGCGCCGCTTCCGGATCGGGCAGCCCCGCGAGGGACGCCGGGGCGTTCTGCAGGTGGTCGGCTCGACGCGTTCCGCCCGCGGGGGCTCGGAGCGATCGTGCTGCACGCGGTCGATCGCGGCGCCAGAGGCTGAGCACGCTGATCAGCGGCCAGGACTCCGGCTCGGCGCCGCCCTCGAGCCAGATGCGGAGCCGGTCGAAGCTCCACGCCGTCGCCCAGCCCAGGAGCGGCCGGACCGCGAGATCGAGCACACCCCAGCCGGCCTCGTAGTCGTAGCCGGTGATGAACCGGGTGCGGCCGTCCGCTGTCGGGACGTACCGCCAGTAGCCGCGTCCGCTGCGAATCGGTGAGAGCCGGTCATCGGTCGCGAAGCGCAGCGCCGACGTCCGGCCGCCTCCCGCCTGCCACCGATCGCCGATGCTGACGCCGCGGCCGTGCACATCGTGCACCGGAGACCGACGCACGTAGGTGAAGTGCGCCGCGGCTCCGCGCTCGACCGGTTCGGGGACGATCTCCGAGAAGCGGACGTCCCAGCGCACGTGCTCGCGGGGATCCTGGGTCGCGTCCCACACTCGATCGATGGCTGCGTCGATGATCGTCTCGACGTAGATTCCGCGGGCCCCATGCAGCGAGCCTAACCGGGCGTTCAGTACCGGTCGACGGCGCGTGGAGCCGGGCCGCCGAGAGCCGCGCGCGCAGCCACGGTCGCGTCGAGCAGCGTGCGCTCCTCCGCCGCGGCATCCGCGCGTGGTCGGCCGAGCATCCGCTGCTGGCGCGCGTAGGCGAGCCGCGTGCTCGAGCGCACGAGGGCACGCATCGCTTCGGGCGCCGTTCCGCCGCGCTGGATCGCCCACCTCCGCGCCGTGCGCCGGCCCGCCGGCGTGCCGATCATCGTCACCTCGTACGGGCTGAACCAGCCGGCCGCGGCGTACTCGGCGAGCCGCTCGAGCGTGATCCGTCGTTCCTGTCGTCGGAGCCAGAGGACTCCGACGACGGCGAGCACGAAGAGCGGCACCTGGACGATGCCGTAGAAGCCGAACCAGTCGGCGACCAGGAACGATGACGCGTTCCACAGGCCGTGCAGCAGCACCGCACCGAGGTAGCCCACCACGATCAAGGCCGCTCCGGACCCGCGCGTGCGCCGCGCCGCGAATCCGATGGCCGCGCCGGTGCAGGCGGTGAACAGGACGTGGGCGAACGGCGAGAGGATCCCGCGGAGGAAGAAGGTCACGACGAGCGCCCCCGCACCCCCTTGGGCGAGCGCACTGCCGAAGTAGATGATGTTCTCGACGAAAGCGAAACCCGAGGCGACCATCGCCGCGTAGACGACGCCGTCGACCGGCCCGTCGAAGCCGCGGCGGGCGACCCAGAAGATCAGCAGCACCCCGAAGCCCTTCGCGGCCTCTTCGACGAGGGGCGCCTGGATCGCTGCGCCGACGAACTCGGAACCGCTCCCGGCCCCGGTCGCGTAGACGGCGATCTGCACGCCGAGATCGACGATCAGCGCGATCGCCACCGACCCGGCGGCACCCCAGAGGAAGGCGAACCACAACGCCAGCCTCGGCTCGGGCTCCCAGCGGTCGATCCAGCGCACCCCGAGCAGGACGGCGGTGAGCGGAACCAGAGCGATGACCGCGCACAACACCGCGGCCCCGGCTCCGAGTGCCAGCGCGAGGTAGGCGACCACCAGCAGCAGAACCAGGCCGAGCACGCAGATGCCGACGATGCCGAGAACGGTGGCCGCGCTGGTGCGTGCGGCGGGCGCCGGGGGTGGATAGCTCGGGTTGCTCACGCCGAAACGCTACAGCGCGGGTCGTCTCGAGCGCAGCCGACACCGATGTCCGATTCCCGCTACGACCGGCAAGCGATGAGTGCGACGCTGGGGTGATGCAGCACAACAGCCCAGCGGATGCGCGCTTCGCCGAGCGTTATCGCGCGGTCGCCTCGCGAGACGCACGCTTCGACGGCCAGTTCATCACCGGTGTGCACTCGACCGGCATCTACTGCCGACCGAGTTGCCCGGCGACCACACCTAAGGCCTCGAACGTCAGCTTCTACCTCACTGCCGACGCCGCCCACGAAGCTGGGCTCCGCGCGTGCAAACGCTGTCTTCCGGATGCCGTGCCCGGCTCGCCCGAGTGGAACCTGCGCGACGACACCGCCGCCCGCGCCATGCGGCTGATCGGCGACGGCGTCGTCGACCGCGAGGGCGTCGACGGCCTCGCGGCGCGACTCGGCTACGGCAGCCGCCACCTCGGCCGCATCCTCAGCGCCGAACTGGGCGCCGGGCCGCTGGCGCTCGCGCGTGCCCAGCGCGCGCAGACCGCCCGCACGCTGCTGACGGTGACCGAGCTGCCCATCAGTGACGTGGCCTTCGCGGCGGGCTTCGCGAGCATCCGCCAGTTCAACGCCACGATCGCCGAAGTGTACGAGCGCACCCCCAGCGCCCTGCGCGCGAGCGTGAAGCACCAGGCCGGCACCGACGGGGACGCGGCGGACGGTACGACCTCGCTCTCGCTGCGCCTGCCGGCGAGGGCCCCGTTCGACGGTGCCGGCGTGATCGGCTTCCTCGCCGCCCGCACGGTCAGCGGCATCGAAACCGCCGCAGCCGGGCGCTACACCCGATCGTTGCGGCTGCCCGCCGGCCCCGCCGTGATCACGCTGCACCCGGACGGCGCCGGAGTCACCTGCGAAGCGACCGTCTCGAGCGTCACGGACATCGGCCCCCTCGTCGCCCGGGTGCGACGCCTGCTCGATCTGGATGCGGACGCGACGGCGATCGACTCGGCCCTCTCCACGGATCCCCAGCTCGCAGCGCTGGTGGCGGCGACGCCCGGCATCCGACTGCCGGGCTCGGTGCACGCGCACGAGATCATCGTGCGCGCCCTCGTCGGCCAGCAGGTGTCGGTCGCCGCCGCACGAACGGCGCTCGGCCGGCTCACCGCTGCGCTGGGCGAGACCGTGCCGTTCGCCGCCCCCGTGGATCGGCTGTTCCCGACGTCCGCCGCCATCGCCGAGCACGGACGCGAGATCCTCCGTGGGCCGGGGCGTCGCATCGACACGATCATCCGCGTCGCCGAGCTGCTGGCGAGCGGCGGCTTGAGGGTCGACATCGGTGAACGCCGAAGCGACCTGGACACGCACCTGCAGGCGATCCCGGGCATCGGTCCGTGGACGGCCGGGTACATCGCGATGCGGGTGGTCGGCGATCCCGATGTGCTGCTCACCAGCGACCTCGCCATCCGCGCCGGTGCCGCTCGGCTCGGTCTGCCGGCCGACGCCCGCGCTCTGGCGGCGCACGGCGCGGCGTGGGCGCCGTGGCGCAGTTATGCCGGGATGCACCTGTGGCGCGCAGCCGCGAAGATGGAGGCATGACCGCCGCACCATCGCCCGATCCGGCCGCCGATACCGATGTCGACATTCCCGGAGACGGGCGCGACGAGACCGAGACCGAACGCCTCGACCGCAACTGGAACGAGATCCTGCAGGAGCTGAGGGTCATCCAGACCGGCACGCAGATCCTGACCGGTTTCCTGCTGGCGATCGCGTTCCAGCAACGCTTCACCGATCTCGACGCCTTCCAGATCGACGTCTATCTCGTGCTCGTCAGCGCCTCCGTGCTCGCGACCCTGCTGGGCCTGGCCCCGGTGAGCCTGCACCGCGAGCTGTTCCGGCGCCGCGCGAAGCGCTCGCTCGTGCACGCGGCCAACATCCTGCTGCGGATCACTCTCGCCGCCGTCGCCCTCGTGCTGATCGGCACCGTTCTGCTCGTCTTCGACGTGGTCGCGACGCGTCCGCTCGCGATCACCATGGCTGCGATCGTCGCCGTGCTGATCTGCGCCATCTGGCTCGCGCTGCCCTGGCGGATCCGCACCCGCACACGGAGCAGCTGAGGGGCCCGAGGGCCCCTCAGCGCGCGCTACTCCTCGATGATCGGGATCGCGGCCGTCACCGGCGCGATCCCCGAGAGGCGCGCCGGCGAGATCAGGCGCATCACCTCATCGCGCGACATCAGATTCGCCTCGACGACCAGATCGGCGACGTTCCGCCCGGTGAGCAGGGCGGTCTTGGCAAGGGCTGCGGAGGCGGAGTAGCCGATGCTCGGAGTGAGCGCGGTGACAACACCCACCGACGAGCCGACCATCTGCTCGAGGCGCGCCTCGTTCGCGGTGATGCCGTCGATGCAATTCACGCGCAGGGTCTTGCACCCCTCCGTCATCCACGTGATGCTCTGCAGCAGCGAGTGGGCGATGATCGGTTCGAAGGCGTTGAGCTGCAGCTGCCCGCCCTCGGCCGCCATCGTGACGGTCACGTCCGCGCCCGCGACCGAGTAGGCGATCTGGTTGACGACCTCGGGGATCACCGGATTCACCTTGCCGGGCATGATGCTCGATCCGGCCTGCCGCGGCGGCAGGTTGATCTCACCGAAACCGGCTTGCGGGCCGGAGGAGAGCAGGCGGAGGTCGTTGCAGATCTTCGAGAGCTTGATCGCCGACCGCTTCAGTGCGCTCGAGAACGACATGAACACGCCGGCATCGCTCGTCGCCTCGACGAGGTCCTGCGCCATCTCGAGGTCCATCCCGGTGACCTCGTTCAGGTGCCGCACCGCGGCGGCGCCGTAACGCGGATCCGCTGTGATGCCGGTGCCGATCGCCGTCGCACCGAGGTTCACTTCGGCGAGGAGCCAGATCGTCTCGGACAGCCGGGCGTGGTCCTCGCCGATCGTGGTCGCGAAGCCGTGGAACTCCTGGCCCAGCGTCATCGGCACCGCATCCTGCAGCTGGGTGCGGCCGACCTTCAGCACCTGGGCGAACTCGACGGCCTTGCGCGAGAAGGCGTCGCGCAACAACTCGAGTTCGTCGAGCAGTCGCGCCAGCGCCCAGGTCATCGCGATCTTGATCGCGGTCGGGTAGACATCGTTCGTGGACTGGCTGCGATTCACGTCGTCGAGCGGATGCAGGTACTCGTACTCGCCCTTGCCGTGCCCGGCGATCTCGAGCGCGACGTTGGCCACGACCTCGTTCGCGTTCATGTTCGTCGAGGTGCCGGCTCCGCCCTGGATCACACCGACGCAGAACTCGTCATGGAACTCGCCGTCGATGATCCGCTGGCAGGCCGCCTCGATCAGATCGGCCTTCGCGCGACTGAGGCTGCCGATCTCGGCGTTCGCGCGCGCTGCGGCCAGCTTGACGCTGACCAGGGCCCGGACGAGGTCGGGATAGATCGAGATCGGTCGCTTCGAGATCGCGAAGTTCTCGAGCGCCCGCGCCGTGTGGATGCCCCAGTAGGCGTCGGCCGGGATCTGCATCGACCCGAGGGAATCGGATTCGGTGCGGGTCGATCCGGCGAGGTCGCCCGGGTCGATCCCCTGGTTGCTGTTGCGGTCCATCGGGTCAGGGGAGATTTCCTGCATGGTATCGATGGTATTGATCGCACCCGTAGGGGTAGGTGCCAGTGAGGTCACGTCCAGCTCCATTGCCGTCGTTTCGCGGGCCCCGTAGAAGAAGCGCAGGGGGCCCGAAGTACTGCGGCTCTCACACTACGCCCGTGGCCCCGGTTCGGGGGCGTCCGCGAGCTCGGTGCGGATGTCGGCCTGGCGCGAGCCGACGGCCCAGGCATCCGCGTCGTCGGGATGCGGTCAGCCCAACGTGCGGAGCAGCCCGCGAGCGAAGCGTCTCTTGGCCTCGGTGAAGGGCGGATAGATCAACCGCAGCGTGTCCGGGGCGAGCGGCTTGGCGAGCACCGACTTCTCGTGACCGAAGGCCTCGAACCCGCGGCGGCCGTGGTACGCGCCGCTGCCGCTCTCACCCACACCCCCGAAGGGCAGTCCGGGCACGCTGAGGTGCGCGACGGCGACGTCGAAACCGACGGCCCCCGACGACGTCTCACGAAGGAACCGGCGGCGCACCGCGGCATCGGCGCTGAAGACGGAGAGCGCGAGCGGCTTGTCGCCGGCGCGGATCCGAGTGATCGCCTCGCTCGCATCCGCCACCACCACGACCGGCAGGATCGGCCCGAAGATCTCCTCGGCGAGCGCCGGCGCGTCGGCGTCGAGTTCGGTGAGGACAGTGGGCGCGAGGTAACGGGTGGACGCATCCGCACGACCACCGTGGCTGACCACGCCGCCGTCGAGCATCGCATGCAGGCGCTCGAAGTGCGGATCGCTGACGATGCGTCCGTAGTCGGGATTCGTCTCGGGCCGGGCGCCGTAGAGATCGCGGATCGCCTGACCGAGCAGCGGCACGAGGCGCGTCGCCGCATCGGGCGTACAGAGCAGATAGTCGGGGGCGACGCAGGTCTGACCGGCGTTGAGGAACTTCGCCCACACGATGCGGTGGGCTGCGGCGACGAGATCGCCGGTGTCATCGACGAACACGGGTGACAACGCCCAGCTCGAGAGTGACGGGAGTGAGGTGCTTCGCCGCGGCGGCGGCCACGATGCGGCCGACGCGGCCGTTGCCCGTGTAGAAGATCGTGTCGAAGCGCTGCTTCAGCAGCTCGGTCGTCTCAGTGACCCCGCCCTGCACCAGGCGTATCGCGCGCTGGTCGAGGTAGCTCGGGACGAGTCGCGCGAGCAGAGCCGAGGTGGCCGGTGCCAGCTCGCTCGGCTTCAGGAGCACGGCGTCGCCCGCGGCGAGCGCCGCGACCAGAGGCGCGAGCAGCAGCTGAACCGGGTAGTTCCAGGGAGCGATGATCAGGGCGACGCCGAGCGGCTCGGCGATCGTGCAGGCACGGGCGGGCGCGAGGGCGGCCGGCACCGCGACGCGCCGTGGCTTGAGCCAGGCGCGCAGGTGCTTCTGGGCGTAGGCGAGCTCGCCGAGGACCACCCCGATCTCGGTGATCTGCGCCTCCGTCGCGCTCTTGCCGAGGTCGGCAGTCAGTGCGCGCTCGATCTCGGGGCCGCCCTCGACCAGCATCCGCTCGAGCGCCGCGAGTTGCGACCGCCGCCACGCGACCGGCTCGGTGATTCCCGCCTCGAAGACGGCTCGGAGTTCGGCGACGACATCGGCTGCGCTCATGCACCCATCCTGCCGCGCCCGCGCCTTCCGGCGCTCGCCCGCCCCGCCCCGCCCCGCGCCCCGCCTGCGCGTCCGCGCCTTCCTGCGACGGACCCCTCCTGTGCGCGCGGGACCCGCCCGGAGGGGGTCCGACGCGCACAGGAGGGGTCCCTCGCAGGATGGGGGCGGCGGGATGGGGCGGCGGGATGGGGGCGGCGGGAGGGTCAGCGGCCCTTGAGGAGTTCCTCCTCGACGGCGCCGCCGTAGCCCTCGGTCTGCGGATCGCCGTGCAGGCCGCCGCTGAGCGCGTACTCCTCCTCCGGCGAGAGCACGAGGCGCTTGCGACCCCACAGGGCGAAGCCGAGCAGGATGAGCACGTAGACGATCGCGATCGCGACGATCGCGGGCTGGAAGTCGGGGTTGAGCAGGAAGCCGAAGAAGATCAGCACGTTGATCAGCGCGGCGATGACCGCTCCGGGCACGCCCCACGGGCTGCGGTAGGGCCGCTTCGCCTTCGGGAAGCGGTAGCGCAGGATCACGAAGGCGAGCATCTGCATGAAGTAGGCGACCACGGCACCCCACACCGCGATGTTCAGCACGATCGCGCCGGCCACCGCGCCCGCCCCGTCCGGAGACAGCTGCGAGAGCACGTCGACGACGACCAGCGCGACGAAGCCGATGACGGCGCCGACGGTGAGGGCGATCCACGGGGTCTGCCGCTTGCCGGTGAGAGAGAAGACGCGCGGGTAGTAGCCCGCCCGTGAGAGCGAGTACATGTTGCGTCCGTAGGCGAACATGATGCCCTGCAACGAGGCGAGCAGGCCGATCAGGGCGAAGAGGGCGAGAACGGCGGCGACACCGTCGCCGACCATGGCGCGGAAGCCGTCGAGCAGCGGCTCCCCCGAGTCGGCCATCGTCTCGGAGCCGATCAGCGCGGTGTTCAGGAACAGCACCAGCAGACCGGTGACGATCAGGGTTCCGCGGGCCCAGAAGCCGGCTTTGGGGATGTCGCGCACCGGGTTGTGCGCCTCCTCCGCCGCGAGCGGCAGCTCCTCGATACCGAGGAAGAACCACATCGCGAACGGCAGCGCGAAGAGGATGGGCAGCACGCCGTGCGGCAGGAACTCCGACTGGCCGGGGTCGGGCGCGATGTTCCAGAGCGAACTCCAGTCGAGCGCGGGCGAGAAGAGCGCCATCACACCGAAAGCGAGCAGGATCGCGATCGAGATGATCGAGACGACGATGGCGAAGCGGAACGACAATGCCGCCCCCGCGGAGTTCAGCGCGACGAAGACGACGTAGAGGATCGCCCACCAGATCCACATCCGGTCGCTGAGGTCGAAGCCCAGCAACTCGCTGGTGACGCCGTTCGCGTACTGGGCCGAGAAGAACACCACCACCGCGGTCGTGGCCACGTACTCGATCGTCTCGGCGAGGCCGGTGACCAGGCCGCCCCATGGGCCCATCGCCGAGCGGGCGAAGGAGTAGGCGCCGCCGGTGTGCGGCATCGCAGCGGCCATCTCGCCGATGGCGAAGATCATGCCGTAGTACATGATCACGAGGATCGCGAAGGCGATCATCATGCCGCCGAAACCGGCGAAGCCGATGCCGAAGTTCCAGCCCGAGAAGTCGCCCGAGATGACGGCGGCGACCGCGAGTCCCCACAGCCCCCAGATCCCTGCCGAACGCCTGAGCGTACGCTTCTCGAAGTACCCCTCCTCGGCTTTCGAGTAGGTCACTCCTGACCTGTTGGCGGTGCTCTTCTCGCTCATGGTCGTCCTCAGCTCGTCGGGTTCGGGTGGAGCCGAGCGTAGTGCGCGCAATGGTCGCCTACCAGACCTTTGCCGGGAACGCGCCCGAGATTTCATCCGGATGTAACAGGGATCGACGCATCTGTGCGCGGGAGTCGTTGTGATTCAATGGTCCGTGTCTCGACCGATTCAAGGGAGAACCCTCATGCCACGTCCCTCCGGGATGCTCACGCTCGAGGCGCTGGACGCGCTGATCGACGAGGGCTCCATCGACACCGTGATCGTCGCCTTCACCGACATGCAGGGGCGACTGGTCGGCAAGCGGATCTCGGCGCGACTCTTCCAGGACGACGTCGCCGCTCACGGGGCCGAGTGCTGCAACTATCTGCTCGCCGTCGATGTCGAGATGAACACCGTCGAGGGCTATTCGATCTCGAGTTGGGAGCGCGGGTACGGCGACATGGCGATGATCCCCGACATGACCACGCTGCGCCTCGCGCCGTGGCTGCCCGGCACCGCCCTGGTCACCGCCGATCTGCAGTGGCTCGACGGCGCTCCCGTCACGCAATCGCCTCGACAGATCCTGCAGGCCCAGCTCGATCGGCTCGGCGCGCGCGGCCTCGACGCCTTCGTCGCGACCGAGCTGGAGTTCATCGTCTTCGACGACAGCTATCGCGAAGCGTTCGGCAAGCGCTACCAGGGCCTCACCCCTGCGAGCGACTACAACATCGACTACGCGCTGCTCGCCTCGACACGGATGGAGCCGCTGATGCGCGACATCCGCGTCTCGATGGAGGGCGCCGGCTTGTACTGCGAGGGAATCAAGGGCGAGTGCAACTTCGGCCAGCAGGAGATCGGCTTCCGCTACGACCAGGCCCTGATCACCTGCGACAACCACTCGATCTACAAGTCGGGGGCGAAGGAGATCGCCGACAAGCACGGCAAGTCGCTGACGTTCATGGCCAAGTTCAACGAGCGCGAGGGCAACTCCTGCCACATCCACATCTCGCTGCGCGGAAAGGACGGCGAGGCGGTCTTCGCCGACGCGGATGCGGAGCACGGCATGTCGAAGCTGTTCCGGCATTTCCTGGCCGGCCAGCTGCGCACGATGCGCGAGCTGACGCTCTTCTTCGCGCCCAACATCAACTCCTACAAGCGCTACGTCGACGGCTCGTTCGCCCCGACCGCGGTGGCGTGGGGGCTCGACAACCGCACCTGCTCCCTCCGCGTCGTCGGTCACGGCCTCGGGATGCGCGTCGAGAATCGGGTTCCGGGCGGCGATGTGAACCAGTACCTCGCGGTCGCGGCACTGATCGCGGGTGGGCTGTACGGCATCGAGAACGAGCTCGAACTCGAGGAGGCGACGACCGGCAACGCCTACGAGGCGGGCCTGGACCGTGTGCCCACGAACCTGCGCGACGCCGCAGCGCTGTTCGGCGAATCCGCGATCGCTCGCGCCGCGTTCGGCGACGAGGTCGTCGACCACTACCTGAACAACGCCCGCATCGAACTCGCCGCCTACGACGCGGCCGTCACCGATTGGGAGAGGATCCGCGGATTTGAACGACTCTGACTCCCCCGCGACATCGGCACCGCGGCCCGTGATCGGCCTGACGACCTACCTGGAGCAGGCGCGGACCGGCGTGTGGGACGTACCGGCGGCGTTCCTGCCCCAGACGTACTTCGAGTCCGTCACCCGCGCCGGCGGGATCGCCGTGCTGCTGCCGCCCCAGCCGGTGGATGCAGCGATCGCGGAGCGCGTTCTCGACGGTCTCGACGGTCTGATCGTCTGCGGCGGGAAAGACATCGAGCCGTCGCGATACGGCCAGGACCCGCATCCGGAGACCGACGAACCGCGCCGCGATCGGGATGCCTGGGAGGACGCCCTGCTGCGCGCGGCCCTCGCCCGCGAGTTGCCGTTCCTCGGCATCTGCCGCGGAGCCCAGCTGCTCAACGTCGCCCTCGGCGGCACCCTGCACCAGCACCTGCCCGACGTGATCGGCGACCGGCGCTACCAGGCCGGCGGCGGCGTGTTCAACACTGTCGAAGTCGACGTCGACCCGGGCTCGAAGCTCGCGGGCATCGTCGGATCCGACACCGTCTACGCGCAGGTCTACCACCACCAGGCCATCGATCGTGTGGCCGAGGGTCTGCAGGTCACCGCGCGCACCCCCGACGGCACCATCGAGGCCGTCGAGGTCGCCGGCGCTCCCTTCGCCGTCGCCGTGCAGTGGCATCCCGAAATGGACGCCGAAGACCTCCGCCTCTTCGCGAGCCTCGTCGAGGCCGCCCGCACCTACCGATCGGTTCCCGCATGAGCACCTTCACCGTGATCAATCCCGCCACCGAGGAGGCACTCACCGACGTCGCCCTCCTCGGCGTCGAAGAGACGGATGCGGCGATCGCGCGAGCCGCCGTCGCCCAGCGGGCGTGGGCATCCGTCGCCCCCGCTGACAAGGCCCTGGTGCTGCGCCGGTTCGCCGAGGCGGTGGACGGCGCGGTCGAGCAGCTGGCCCGGCTCGAGGTCGCCAACTCCGGGCACCCGGTCGGCCAGGCGCGCTGGGAGGCCGGCCACGTGCGCGACGTGCTGGCGTACTACGCCGGCGCCCCCGAGCGGATGTTCGGCCGGCAGATCCCGGTGGCCGGCGGCCTCGATGTCACCTTCCACGAGCCGCTCGGCGTCGTCGGGGTGATCACTCCGTGGAACTTCCCGATGACCATCGCCGCGTGGGGTTTCGCCCCAGCTCTCGCCGCCGGCAACGCCGTTGTGCTCAAGCCCGCCGAGTGGACGCCGCTGACGAGCATCCGCCTCGCCGAGTTGGCGCTCGAATCCGGTCTGCCCGAGGGACTCTTCCAGGTTCTGCCGGGCCGGGGATCGGTGGTCGGCGAGCGTTTCGTAACGAACCCGACCGTGCGCAAGGTGGTCTTCACCGGGTCGACCGCGGTCGGCAAGCGGATCATGGCGGGCTGCGCCGATCAGGTCAAGCGCGTGACGCTGGAGTTGGGCGGCAAGAGCGCCAACATCGTCTTCGCCGACTCCGATCTCGAGAAGGCCGCGGCGACCGCGCCGTACGGCATCTTCGACAACGCCGGCCAGGACTGCTGCGCGCGCAGTCGCATCCTGGTGCAGCGCAGCGTCTACGAGCGGTTCATGGAACTGTTCGAACCGGCGGTGCAGGGCGTCGTGGTGGGTGACCCGAACGACATCGCGACCGAGATGGGCCCGCTGGTCTCGGCCGCGCACTTCGAGCGAGTGGCGAGCTTCGTGCCCGACGACGCGCCGGTCGCGTTCCACGGCAGCGCACCCAGCGGCCCCGGCTTCTGGTTCCCGCCGACCGTGCTCACTCCGGCCCGCACCGACCGCGCCGCGACGGAGGAGATCTTCGGCCCTGTCGTCTCGGTGCTGCCCTTCGAGGACGAGGCCGACGCGATCGCCCTCGCCAACGCCTCCGACTACGGTCTCTCGGGCTCGATCTGGACCCGCGATATCGGCCGAGCGCTGCGCGTCTCGCGCGCAATCGAGAGCGGCAATCTCTCGGTCAACTCGCACTCCTCGGTGCGCTACACCACCCCGTTCGGTGGCTTCAAGCAGTCGGGCCTGGGCCGCGAGTTGGGGCCGGATGCGCCGCTCGCTTTCACCGAGACCAAGAACGTGTTCATCGCGGTCGACTGAGCCGCGCGCGACCTGCCAGAGCCCGGCGCTCCCGCCCGCTTCGAAACCCACGACCCCCGCCCCATCCCCGAAAGGCCTGCAATGCCCATCCCCTCCCTCGACCTCACCCAGCGCCTCGCGGGCAAGGTCGCCGTCGTCACCGGTGGCGCTTCCGGAATCGGACTCGCGACCGCCAAGCGATTCGCCGCCGAGGGCGCGAAGGTCGTCATCGCCGATATGGACGCGACGGCCGGTCCGGTCGCCGCGGAGCAGGTGGGCGGATTGTTCGTCCGAGTGAATGTGACGGACGAGGCCGAGGTGAACGCCCTCTTCGACGCCGCGTTCGAGGCCTACGGCTCCGTTGACATCGCGTTCAACAACGCCGGCATCTCGCCACCCGACGACGACTCGATCGAGACCACCGAGCTGCCCGCGTGGGAGAAGGTGCAGGACGTCAACCTGAAGTCCGTCTACCTCTGCTGCCGTGCAGCCCTGCGATACATGACGAAGCAGGGGTCAGGCTCCATCATCAACACGGCCTCGTTCGTCGCCGTCCTCGGCTCCGCGACGTCGCAGATCAGCTACACGGCATCGAAGGGCGGCGTGCTGGCCATGAGCCGTGAGCTCGGCGTGCAATTCGCGCGCCAGGGCATCCGGGTGAACGCCCTCTGCCCGGGCCCGGTGAACACGCCGTTGCTGCAGGAACTGTTCGCGAAGGATCCGGTCCGAGCGCAGCGCCGCCTGGTGCACATCCCGATCGGCCGTTTCGCCGAGCCGGAGGAGCTCGCCGCAGCCGTCGCGTTCCTCGCCAGCGACGACGCCTCGTTCATCACCGGCTCGACGTTCCTGGTCGACGGCGGGATCTCCTCGGCGTACGTGACGCCCGAATGACAGTGACTCCCGAGGGTCGGGGCGCCGACGCGGTGACAGCGGCGAGTACGGCCGAAGAGGCCGTACTGCGACCCGTCCGCGAGGGCAACGCCTTCGAGGAGACGGTTCGGCGACTGATGCAGATGGTCAAGCTCGGTCTGATCCCGCTCGGCGAGAGGCTGCCCGCCGAGCGCGAACTCGCCGCGCGTCTCGGTGTCGGTCGCGACACCCTGCGCGAGGCCATCGCCTCCCTCGCCGAGGCGGGTTACCTCGTGTCACGGCGCGGACGCTACGGCGGCACGTTCGTCGCCGAGGTTCAGCCGCGCGAGGCGCTCGGCGGCCGCGGATTCACGGCCGCCGAGATCGACGACGTGCTGGGCCTGCGCGAGATCCTCGAAGTGGGAGCGGCCCGTCTGGCGGCCGCGGCCGAACTCACGGCGGGCGACCGTGAGCGGCTGTGGCAGGCGCTGGCGGAGGTGGAGGGTGCGGCGGCCGAGGACTATCGCCGACTCGACTCGCGGCTGCACCTCACCGTCGCCGAATTGGCCGGCGTGCCGTCCCTCATCCCCCTCGTCGCCGAGAGTCGGATGCGCGTGAACGCGCTGCTCGACGACATCCCGCTGCTGCCACGCAACATCGCTCACGCGGATGAGCAGCACCGCGCCCTGGTCGGCGCCATCCTCACCGGGCGGCCGGACGACGCCGGGCGCCTGATGACCGAGCACGTCACCGCCTCCGCCGCGCTGCTGCACGCGTTCCTGAACTGACGCGAGCGGGCGTGAGCCGGCCCGAGCGGCGCATCCGACTAGTAGTTGCTCGGGTCGGCCAGCTAGTAGTTGCTCGGGTCGGCCAGCGCGAAGAACGGGATACCAAGCGCGAACACGAGCACCAGAACCACGAGGATCGCGGCGAAGACGAGCATCGCCGAGTTGAGCACGATGCCCCAGATCGCCATGGTGCGCCCGTGCGGCTCGCGCTTGAGCGCCAGGATGCCGAAGACGAGACCCGCGATCGGAGCGATGAAGGTGAGACCGAAGAAGATCGACGAGACCCCGAGCACGAGGCTCGTGATCGAGAAGCCGGCTGTGGGCGCGACCGGGGCGCCGTAGCCGGGAGTTCCGTAGGCCCCGGCGTACGGTGCCGGCGGGGCGATCGGTGCGGACTGCTGCGGCTGGGTCGGCTGCTGCTGCTGGGCCGGCTGCTGCTCGGCTTCGCCGATGTATTCGGCGGTCGGCGACCACGGATCGATGCCCGACGCGTTCTGATCGGTTCCCGTGCTCGTGCTGCGGGGGGACGGCGTCTCGGTGGACATGGTTCGCTCCTACGTTCGCGTCGACCGGGTACCTCCCGGCGACGTCGTCCACGCTACGCGCGAGGCCACCGACTCCCCCAGGCGGCTAACCCCCGGATCTTCACGGCGGCACACTGCCGCGATCGATCACCCGCGCCGATCGCCGCATCGTGAGCGAAACTGAGACGAACCATCCGGGGCGAGGAGGCAGCCGATGGACGACCGTGAATCCCTCCGTCGAACGCGCGACCGGCAGGCCGCGCGTCTGATGTGGCTCGCCGGGCTCGCCTCGATCGCCGGGTTCCTGATCGTCTCACCCCTGCTCTCTCTGCCCGCGACCCTGCTGTGCTGGGCCACCCAGCGCCAGAACGGCCCCCTCGCCACGGATGCCGGGATCGAGGCCCTCAACTGGCAGCTCACCTATTTCGCGCTGCAGATCATGCTGGTCCCCCTGCACCTCGCGCTCGTCACCGTGCAGCGCGCGACCGGCGAGGCCTGGCCGCTGCTCACCATCTCGGCGCTGCTGCTGATCGGGACCGTGAACCTGCTCGTGAGCATCGTCTACGCGATCCGCGCCGGTCGCGGCAAACGGACGCGCCTGGTGCTCGCGCTACCGTTCATTCATCACCCGTCCGAGACGCGCTGAAAGTATCCGATGGAATTCCTCCCCCTGATCGCCCTGCTCGCCTGCTCGGTCGCCATCACCGCCGTCGCGCGCAAACGGGGCTGGCCGGCCCCGCTGCTCGTCACCGCGGTGGCGCTCGCCGTCTCCTACATCCCCGGCGTGCCCGAGTTCGAGATCGAACCCGAGCTGATCCTGACCGTGGTGCTGCCCCCGCTGCTCTACTCCTCCGCACTCGAGGTCTCGTTCCAGGGATTCTCGCGCAGCCGAAAGCACATCTATCGCCTGGGCATCGGTCTGGTCCTGGTCACCGCCGCGGTGGTGGGTGTGGTGATCTGGTGGCTGATCCCGGGCATCCCGCTGCCCGTCGCGCTGCTGATCGGCGCGATCGTCTCGCCGCCGGACGCGGTCTCGGCCGCCGCGATCGGTCAGAAGCTCGGCCTGCCGCGGCACGTGATGACCGTCCTCTCGGGTGAAAGCCTGATCAACGACGCTGCATCGCTGACGCTCTTCAAGGTGTTCATCGCGATCGTGGTCGGGACGGGCTACACGGTGTTCGTGGACGTCGGCATCTTCGTCACGGCGGTGCTGATCGGCGTGGTCGTCGGCATCGTGCTGGGCAACCTGTTCACCCTGCTGCGCTCGCGATTGCAGGACCCGACCATCGAGACCCTGATCGGTCTCCTGCTCCCGTTCGCGGCCTACATCGGGGCCGAGCATCTCGGGATGGAGCCGTTCGTCGGCTCCGGCGTGATCGCGGTCGTCGCCGCCGGCCTGGTCGTGGGCTACAACTCGCCTCGCGCCGGCTACGCCTCTCGACTGCAGGAGCGGCCGGTCTGGTCGGCGCTGTCTCTGCTGCTGGAGGGCTTCGTCTTCGCCCTCATCGGTCTGCAGCTCAAGGGCAACCTGGAGTCGCTGGCCGAATCGACGCAGGGCATCTGGCCCAGTGTCGGCATCGCCGCGGTCGTGCTCGCCGTGGTGATCCTCGTGCGCCCGGCCTTCGTCTTCCCGACCTACTACCTGCAGGTCGTCGACGATCGACGCGAGCGGCCGCGCCGCGCGAAGCAGTTCGAGAAGCGAGCGCAGCGGTTCCTCGACCGGGAGGCCAGGCGGGGGCGGGAGCCCGACCCGCGGATGCTCGCGCGCCTCGACTCCGGCCGCGCGATGGAACTCGACAAGACGATGAACTGGCGCGAACTCGTCGTCGTCTCGTGGACGAGCATGCGCGGTGTCGTCACCCTCGCCGCGGCCGCCTCCATCCCCCAGGATGTCGCGGACCGGGACGTGCTGGTCTTCATCGCGTTCTTCGTCACCGTGGGAACCCTGCTGCTGCAGGGCCTGACCCTCCCGCTGGTGATCACTTCGCTGAAGGTGACCGATCCGGAGCAATCGCAGCGCGACGTCGATGAGGAGCGTCGCGTCGCCCGCGTCGCACTCGAGGAAGGCATCGATTTCGCCCAGGGGCACCGCGACGAGTGGGTGCAGAAGTACGGCGCTCCCGTCGCCGACCGCGTGCTGGCGATGATGACCAGACAGAACGAGTTCCTGCAGGCACAGGCTCGCGACGAGGAGCACTCCGGCGGTCGCGTGGACGGTATCGATTGGAACAAGACCGACGAGCTCCGTCGCGAGATCATCCGGTTCCGCCGCGAGATCCTCATCCGTGAACGCGATGCCGGCAACATCGATGAAGAGGTGATGCGCGAGGTGCTCCTGGGCCTGGACGCGGAGGAGTTCGCGCTCGACACCTCGACACTGGCGCGGTTGCGCGGCTGAGCCGCGCCCGGCTGATCCGCGGGCGAAGGGTTTAGCCTCGGCACATGCGCGCCATCTCCGTGATCGATCCCGGCCCCTCGTCCCGCCTCGAGATCGTGGAGGTGCCTCGGCCTACTCCCGCGTCGGAAGAAGTCCTGATCCGGGTCGCCGCCGCCGGCGTGAACCGGGCCGACCTCGGGCAGCGGGCCGGAACCTACCCGCCGCCACCCGGTGCCTCCGAGGTGCTCGGCATGGAGATCTCCGGCACGATCGAGGCTCTCGGCGCCGAGGCGACCGGATGGAGCGTCGGCGACGAGGTCTGCGCTCTGCTGCCCGGTGGGGGCTACGCGGCGTACGCCGTGGTGGATGCGTCGCTGGCGCTTCCCGTTCCCGCCGGACTGCTCGAATCCGCCGCCCTGCCGGAGGCCGCAGCGACAGTGTGGTCGAACCTGGTGATGGTCGCGGGCCTCTCACGCGGCGACACCCTGCTGATACACGGCGGGGGCAGCGGGATCGGCACGATGGCGATCCAGATCGCCACGGCGCTGGGCGTGCGCGTCGCCGTCACCGCGGGCAGTGCGCGCAAGCTCGACGCCTGCCGGGCACTCGGCGCCGATATCCTCATCGACTACCACCGCGAGGACTTCGTCGAGCGGATGCGCGCCGAGACCGGTGGGGCCGACGTGATCCTCGATCCGATCGGCGGTGACTACCTGGCCCGCGACATCGCGGCGTTGGCGACCGGCGGGCGGATCGTGTTCATCGGCAACCAGTCGGGCGGGCGGGGCGATCTCGACATCGGCGGGCTGATGGGCAAGCGCGGCGCCGTCTTCGGCACGACCCTCCGCGCTCGCCCGCTCGCCGAGAAACGCGCGATCATCGCCGCCGTGCGCGACCAGGTCTGGCCCATGATCGCCGCCGGTGACGTGCGGCCGCTCGTCGACGAGGTGCTGCCGCTGGCCGAGGCGCAGCGCGCGCACGAGCGGATGCTCGCCTCCGATCACATCGGCAAGCTGCTGCTCTCGGTCGGCTGACGGGCCGCGGCGGGGATCAGCCGCGCAGCAGGCCGAGCGAGCGGTTGATCCCCGCGATGTCGACGGCACCAGGATCGAAGACCGCACCCTCGGCGAGCCCCAGCGCTTCGAGCGCCTCCGCATGATCGGGTGCCTCGGGGTCGCGTGCCGCGCGGACCGTGTCCTGCCAGCCCGTCAGGCCGCCGGGAGCGTCCAGCGGAGCGACGCCGCGCGCGTCGAGGCAGCGCGGCAGGCCGTCCTCGATCGCTCCGCTCTGCTCGAGGCGGATCACGTGCCGCCAGCGCTCCTCCGTGTCGTAGACGTAGAAGATCTCGTCGCCGACCTCGGCGAGGACGTCGCCGAGGCGGATCGAGCTCTCATCGATCACGTCGGGGCCCAGTTCGTCGGCGTCATCGGGCGAGCCGATCGGCGCGCCGTCCTCCTCGTCGGAATCGAGTTCGAAGAGGTGCGGCTGCGCATCCGTCCACCCCAGCGACAGCTGGATCGCCAAGTGCAGGTCGCGCAGGGTCGCGTCGTCGGCGAGTTGCAGTCGGCGCCACACGGCGGGCTTGGTGCCGATCACACCGATCTTGAGCGTGAGGGTCTCGACCGCCGACGACGATTCGTCGCTCGGAGTCAGCGTGGAACGCCCGAGCGCGAAAAGCAGGCTCGATGCGATCTCGACCAGCGACGAGATCGCGGGCTGCAGGCCGTCGGGAATCACATAGCCGAACTCGGGCGAGTGATGCAGCAGGCCGAGCTCGGCGGCGTCGTCGAGCATCCGCTCGGCGGAGCCGATGATGCGCTCACGCTCGTCGAGGGCCTCTTCGAGGTCGATCTCGGAGTCGGCCGCCAGCTCATCGACGATCTCCCCGACGACGAGACCAGGATGCATCTCGTGCTGGCAGGCGACGGCGATGCGGACGAGCACCGCATCCGTCGTCGCGACCGCGCGCGAGAGCGGGTCGAACTCGCCGAATCCCGAGTCGGCTTCGGCCGCGTGGTTCTGCGCCTCGAGCATCCAGTTGACCAGGAAGCGCGCGAGGTAGTCCACGCGGTCCGAGACGGCGACCGCGGGATCGGCGTCGCTCCAGGATGCGACGGAGTCGCCGGCGACGCCGGCGTGGGGATCGGCTCCCGCGATGAGATCGGACTGCCGGAGCGAGATCCACCAAGCCGAGACGGGCACGCGAACGGTGTCGTCGCTCGGCTCGGCGCCGGCTGGAGCGATGCCCAGAGTGTCGAGGAGTTCGCGCGCCGACGACTCGGTCAGCGTTGCATCCGGATTCTGCGCCACGTGGGCCACGACGGCGTCGGCCGCTGCCACGAGTCGGGTTCGCGCGAGGGCGGCGAGCTGGGTCTCGATGGCGACCGTCTCGATCGCGCCGAGATCGTCCATCACCGCGTCGATGAAGCTGCCGGGCAGATCGAGGACCTCATCGAGCACCGCCTGGCACTCGTCGAGGGCGTCGTCCGTGCCGCGCCAGAGGTCGGAATCGACCAGGAAGTCGAGGTAGTGCTCGATCACCTCGGCGATGGTGAAGAGCGTGTCGTCGAGTTCGGAGGCGTGCTCCTCGCCATCGAGGTCGGCTTCGATCGTGTCGAAGATCTTGTCGAGCAACTCGGCGTCGGGGGCCGCGAAGGAGCCTTTCGGGCGCAGGTCGCGGGTCATCGCGAAGAGGTCGGTGAGCACCTCGACCGTCTCGTCGAGTCCGAGATGCTCGTGGTCCATCGCGGTGTCGGCGAGGTGGCTGCGATACCAGCCGCGGAAGCGCACCATGATGGCCGTCTCGG
Source organism: Microbacteriaceae bacterium VKM Ac-2855 (assembly GCA_013204985.1). Lineage (GTDB taxonomy): Bacteria > Actinomycetota > Actinomycetes > Actinomycetales > Microbacteriaceae > Rathayibacter. The sequence goes on along the minus strand of JABMLG010000006.1, from coordinate 161,983 downwards.
CCGTACGTCCGTCGCCGCCGGGTCGTCCGGATGCTCCCGATCGTCCCGTGCCGCCGGTGCGCTTCTTCGCCATGGATCCTCCGCGTTCGTCCCCTCAGAAAGCGTAGTCACTCCACCGGACGGCTGGGACCGTTTCGCCTCCAGCGAGCCCCACCCGACGCCCTTCAAGGGACCCGCTCTCGGTTCGAGGGCGCCTCTATCGAGGGCGCCCCCGAACCGAGGAGGGGTCCCACGCAGGAGGAGGCGGCGAGCCCGAGCTACTCGATGTCGGAGAACAGCCCGGTGAAGGTCACGCCGGTGCCGCCGAGCGTCTGGAAGAACGCGCCCGCCTCGGCTGTCGTCACGGCGGCCGACGCGTCCTCGTAGCTGTCGAAGTAGAGGTCGAGGGTCCGATAGGCAGGAGTGGGCGTGCCGTCCTCCTTCGGCCAGACCTTCGCCGCCTCGACGCGGCGCACCTCCGGCAGCTGCCGCGCGAGCCCTGCGAGATCGGCGTAGACGGACTCGAACGATTCCGGATCGGCCGGGTTGTCGATGATGAGGGTGATCTTCGTGGGCACGACGTTCTCTCTTCTCTCGAAAGGTGACACGCGGTCCTCGTCTGACCCGAGGACCCCGCCTCACCGATTCTGGTCCTCGAACCCGTTCACGTCACGCCGTCGGCACACGATCGCCCCGACCGTGCGCTCACCCCGTTCGGCTCGGCTGCTCGTCTCGACCACATCGAAACCGTTCGCCGTGAGCAGTCGCTGCATCTCGGGCACGGGCCACCGATAGGCCGTGGTGACCGCGTGGTCGAAGCTCTCCAACGCCTTTCCGACGAAGAACCCCAGCGCGAGCCCTCCGCCGGGGCGGAGCACGCGCGCGAATTCGGCGATCGGCTCCACGATCCGATCCGGATGATGGTGGATGGTCGAGAACCACGACAGCAGTCCTCCGAGGGAGCCGTCCGTCGCCTCGATGGCGTCGATGCTGCCGACATCGAAACGCAGCTCCGGGTAGCTCGCGCGTGCATGCTCGACGAAGGTCGCAGCGGCATCGAGACCGCGGATATCGCAGCCGAGGCCGGCGAGGTGGTTCGTCCAGTGACCAGGGCCGCATCCTGCATCCAGGACGCGCCCGAGCAGCGACGTCGCCCAGCGGTCGACGAGCTCACGATCCGCGGGATGCACCGCCGCCATCGATCCCAGGATTGCGATGTACTCGTCGGCTCGCCGTGAGTACGCCTCCGCGACGACGTCCATGCCGTCGAGCGTAGCCATCCGCGTGCCCTCATCCACGAACACGAAAGGCCCCGCCGGAGCGAGGCCTTTCACATGTGCTGGGGTACCTGGACTCGAACCAAGAACAACTGAACCAGAATCAGTCGTGTTGCCAATTACACCATACCCCAATGCCCACACCGGGATGAATCCTTGTGACCGGGCAGCTGCGGAAGCTTTCCCGCGCCGAGGAAAGACATTACCCTACGGATGCACCATGCCCAAATCGGCGTCGGATCCGATCGACTCGGCCTCCGCAGACATGGGCGCGGCCTCGCCCAACCGCGCGCGGACGAGGTCGCGATTCACCGCGGCAGCGACCTTTGCGCCGTCGCCGGCGGCGACGATCAGCTGCTGAGCCCCGGGCGGGGTGGTGTCGCCAGCAGCGTAGAGACCGGTCCGCGAGGTGCGGCCTTCCGCATCGACGAGGAGCAGCCCGTGGCCATCGCACGCCGGCGACAGGGCGGCGAGAAAGTCCAGCGAGGCCGTCCAGCGGGGGCGCACGAAGCCGCCGCTGCGTTCGACGATCTCGCCATCGGCGAGGCGGACACCGGTCATCGTGGCCCGCTCCCCCACCACGTCGTCGATGACCCGGCGATCGACGCGCACGCCGATCGAGCCGAGCACCGTCTCGTCGAGATCGCTGATGCGGCCGACACCGTTCGTGAAGACGCAGAGGTCGGTGGTCCACTGCGTGAGCAGCATCGCGTGCTCGGCGAGATCGTCCGTCTCGCCGATCAACGCGAGGGGCTCATCCGCCTTCTCGTAGCCGTCGCACTCCATGCAGCTGTGCAACGCGGTGCCGTAGTAAGCGCGCAGGCTCGGCAACGCCGGGAACGTCTCGGTGAGCCCCGTGGCGATGACGACGGCGGTCGCTTCGACGTCGCGATCCGCGGCTCCCCGCACACCGCGGGCGACGACGCGGAAGGTGCCGCCCTGGCGCGTGACCTCACCGACGAGGGCGTTGTGCACCTCCGCCCCCGGATAGGCGGCCAGTTCTTCGCGCCCGAGCGCGCGCAATTCGAGTGGCGAGACGCCGTCACGGGTGAGGAAGCCGTGCGAGTGCAGCGTCGCCGCATTGCGCGGACGGTTGCTGTCGAGCACCAGCACTCTGCGTCGCGCGCGCACGAGGTTGAGGGCGGCCGAGAGTCCGGCCGGACCGGCCCCGATCACCACGACGTCGTACTGACCGCCGACGAGCTCGCCCATGTTCAGCCCAACCGAGCGGAGAGCCGGTCGAGGCGGGCGATCGACTCCGCCTTGCCCAGGATCTCCATCGACTCGAACAGGGGCGGCGAGACGCGGCGGCCCGACAGGGCGACGCGCAACGGCCCGTAGGCGATGCGTGGCTTCAGCCCGAGGCCATCGATCAGCGCGCTCGCGAGGGCGTCCTGAACGGCCGCGGCGGCGAACTCGCTCTCGGGAACGAGCTCGAGCGCACCGATGGACGCAGCGAGCACCTCACCGGCGTTCGCCGGCAGACCCTTCAGGGCGTCCTCGGCGTAGTCGAGCGCATCCGTGGTGGTGAAGAGGAAGCCGAGCATGCCGGGCGCCTCACCCAGCAGCGCGATCCGCTCCTGCACCAGCGGCGCCGCGGCCGCGAGGATCGCCGCCTGCTCGGCCGTCGGCTCTCCGGTGAGCACGCCCGCCGACACCAGGTACGGCACGGTGCGTGCCGCGAAGTCGTCGGCCTCGAGGAGGCGGATGTGGTCGCCGTTGATCGACTCCGCCTTCTTCAGGTCGAAGCGCGCCGGATTCGGGTTCACATCCGTGATGTCGAAGGCGGCGACCATCTCGTCGATCGAGAAGACGTCGCGGTCGTGCGTCAGCGACCACCCCAGCAGCGCGAGGTAGTTGACCAGACCTTCCGGGATGAAGCCGCGGTCGCGGTGGTGGAACAGGTTCGACTCGGGGTCGCGCTTCGAGAGCTTCTTGTTGCCCTCACCCATCACGTACGGCATGTGCCCGAATCGCGGCACGAAGGTGGTCACGCCGACGTCGATCAGCGCGTGGTAGAGCGCGATCTGCCGCGGCGTCGACGGAAGGAGGTCCTCGCCGCGCAGCACGTGCGTGATCTGCATCAGCGCGTCGTCGACCGGGTTCACCAAGGTGTAGAGCGGATGCCCGTTCGGCCGCACCACGACGAAATCGCTGAAGGAGCCGGCCGGGAAGGTGATCTCGCCGCGGACCAGGTCGTCGAAGGAGAGATCGGCGTCGGGCACGCGCAGCCGCAGCGCGGGTGAGCGACCCTCGGCGCGGAACGCGGCCTTCTGCTCCTGCGTGAGATCACGGTCGAAGTTGTCGTAGCCGTGCTGTTTCGCGCGGCCGTTCGCCTCGTTGCGGGCGTCGATCTCCTCGGCGTTCGAGAAGCTCTCGTAGATGTGACCGGAGGCCGTGAGCTTCTCGATCACCTCGCCGTAGATCCCGTACCGCTCCGACTGCCGATACGGCGCGTGCGGGCCGCCGATACCGACGCCCTCGTCCCAGTCGAGTTCGAGCCAGGTCAGCGCGTCGATCAGCTGGTCGTAGCTCTCCTGGCTGTCGCGGGCCGCATCCGTGTCTTCGATGCGGAAGACCAGCTTGCCGCCGGTGTGCCGGGCGTAGGCCCAGTTGAACAGAGCGGTGCGGATGAGGCCGACGTGCGGCGTGCCCGTGGGCGACGGGCAGAAGCGGACGCGGACGTCGGCTCCCGTCGCGGTCGAGAAGGCGTGCGCCGGAGCCGGCGTCGAAGAAGGAGTGAGATCAGACATACCGCCTTCGATCCTACTCATCGAGTGCCTCGGAGCGACCGCTCATCCGCAGTACGTCGCGAGCTCGTCGCGCATCGGCTGGACCCGCGAGTCGGTCGTGGCGGGGCCGGTGTCAGGGCAGCCGATGGAGAGCCCGTAGTTGTTCGGCATGCTCGAGTGCAGGCGGGTGCTGAAGTACTCCTCGCCGTCGCAGGTGACCACCACCTCGACGTTCACCTCATGGCCGCCGTTGCCGAGCAGCGTGCCGTCGGGCACATCCGACACCGAGCTGGACGCGAAGTCGGTGCCGGAGCCCTCGGGCAGGTAGTTCTGCCGGATCAGGCTCGCCAGGATTCCCTCGGTCCAGGTCGCCTTGTCATCGACCGCCGCGCCGATGATGTCGTCGAGGTAGGTCGTCTCACCGGTCAGCGGCACCTGGACGCTGCCCTCGGGCGCACTCGCGTCCGAGCGGTCGACTCGCGTGAGCACGTAGTTCGACTCGGTCGAGATGTATTCCTGCGGCGTCGCGGTCGCCTCCCGAGGGCTGCACGAGACCGCAGCTGCCGATGCGGATGCTGTCGGCGCCGGGTCCGGAGCGGCGAACGTACAGCCGGCCAGCAGGACGGCGGCGCCCGTGGTCAGAGTGATCAGGCCGATGCGGTTGCGTACGGGTGACATCCTTCGACGCTAGGCGCGGCGTCGGATGCCCGCCCGGACTCCCACGGGACGTCCAGGCGGGCACGAGCGCGATCAGGCGCGCGAGACCACCGGGTTGAACAGGGTGCCGATGCCTTCGATGTCGATCGCGACGGTGTCGCCGTTCGCGATGACTCCGACTCCGGCCGGGGTGCCCGTGAGGATCACATCGCCCGGCAGCAGCGTGAAGATGCGCGAGACGAACGCCACGATCTCGGGGACGCCGTGGATCATGTCGCCGGTATTGCCCGACTGTTGCACCTTGCCGTTGACGCGCACCTCGATGGCGCATTCGTCCCAGACCAGCTCCGTCTCGATGATCGGTCCGAGCGGGCAGAACGTGTCGAACCCCTTGGCGCGGGTCCACTGGCCATCGGCCTTCTGCAGGTCGCGTGCGGTGACGTCGTTCGCGATCGTGTACCCGAACACGACGTCCGCGTAGTCCTCGGCCCGCACGTTCTTCGCCACCGAGCCGATCACGATGGCGAGTTCGCCCTCGTGCTCGACCTGCCGGCTGTCCTGCGGCAGCAGGATCGCGTCCTCCGGGCCGATCACCGAGGTGTTCGGCTTGAGGAAGACGATCGGATCGGCCACGTCCTCGCGGGCGTCGCCGCCCATCTCGTTGACGTGATCGCTGTAGTTCTTGCCGATCGCGACGACCTTCGAGCGCGGGATGACCGGCGCGAGCAGCGTGGCCGCGGTCAGCGGGATCCGCTCCCCCGTGGGGTTGAAACCCGAGAACATCGGGTCGCCGTCGAGCACGACGAGGTCGTCCTCGTCGAGGATCCCGTAGCTGATCGTGCCGCCCGAGTGGTCGGAGGCACCGTGGCTGAACCGTGCGACCTTCATGCGTCGAGCCTCGTCAACCAGCCGTGACGGTCTGCGATGCGGCCGTACTGGATATCGGTCAACTCCTGGCGCAGCGACATCGTGAGCTCACCCGCCGGCGCATCCGGGTCGCCCACCGAGAACTCGGCGTTCTTCAGCTCGGCGATCGGCGTGATCACCGCGGCGGTGCCGCACGCGAACACCTCGGTGATCTCACCCGAGGTGACACCGTCCTTCCACTCATCGATCGTCACCGCGCGCTCCTCCACGGCGTGGCCGCGGTCCTTCGCGAGCTGGATGATGCTCATCCGCGTCACTCCTTCGAGGATGGACCCGGACAGTGCGGGGGTCACCAGCGTGCCGTCCTTCTTCACGAAGAACACGTTCATACCGCCGAGTTCCTCGATGCGAGCGTTCGACTCCGCGTCGAGGAAGAGCACCTGCGCGCATCCGTTCGCCGCCGCCTCGGCCTGCGGCAGCAGCGACGACGCGTAGTTGCCGCCGCATTTCGCCGCACCGGTGCCGCCGCGACCCGCGCGCGAGTACTCCGTGGTGAGCCAGATCGACACCGGAGCGACGCCCTTGCTGAAGTAGGGTCCGGCCGGGCTGGCGATGACGTAGTAGCCCACCTTCTGAGCCGCTCGCACGCCGAGAAAGCTCTCGTTCGCGATCATGAAGGGGCGGATGTAGAGGCTCGTCTCGGGCGCTGAGGGGACCCACGAGCCGTCGGCCGCGATGAGCTGCTTCAGCGACTCGACGAAGTCCTCCGTCGACAGCTCCGGCAGCGCCAGGCGGGCCGCGGAGCGCTGCAGCCGGGCGGCGTTCGCCTCCGGGCGGAAGGTCCATACCGATCCGTCGGCGTGCTTGTACGCCTTGAGACCCTCGAAGATCTCCTGCGCGTAATGCAGCACCGAGGCCGCCGGGTCGAGCTGAAGCGGTCCGTAGGGGATCACCTGCGCGTCGTGCCAGCCGTCTGCGACGGTCCAGTCGATCGAGACCATGTGGTCGGTGAAGTGCTTGCCGAAACCGGGGTCGGCCAGGATGACCTCGCGCTCGGCCTCGGCGCGGGCGGAGGTCGAGGGGGTGAGTGCGAAGGAGAGCGGATACGTCGTTGCCGTACTCATGATGTCCTTTGGAGAGTCGGGTGAAGGGGAGTCAGGCCAGCCGGGCGACGATCGCGTCGCCCACCGCGGAAGTCGGTCGGGATCCGGAACGCTCGGCGATATCGGCCGTGACGGCGTCGCTCACGCGAGCGGCTTCGACGGCGAGGCCCAGGTGGTCCAGCAGAAGGGCGACCGAGAGGATCGCGGCCGTAGGATCGGCGATCTGCTTCCCGGCGATGTCGGGCGCGGATCCGTGCACCGGCTCGAACATGCTCGGGAACGTGCCGTCCGGGTTGATGTTGCCGGAGGCCGCGAGACCGATGCCGCCGCTGATTGCGCCGGCCAGGTCGGTGAGGATGTCGCCGAAGAGGTTGTCCGTGACGATGACGTCGAATCTAGCAGGGTCCGTGACCAGGAAGATGGTCGCGGCGTCGACGTGCAGGTAGTCGACGGCCACGTCTTCGAAATCGGCCTGCACCGCGTCCACCGTGCGCTTCCAGAGCGAGCCCGAGAAAACGAGCACGTTCGTCTTGTGCACCAGGGTCAGTCTCTTGCTGCGCTTGGCCGCCAATTCGAACGCGTAGCGCACCACCCGCTCGACGCCGTAGGCGGTGTTCACGGAGACCTCATTGGCGATCTCGTGCGGAGTGCCCTGACGGATCACGCCGCCGTTTCCGACGTACGGGCCCTCGGTGCCCTCGCGGACGACCACGAAGTCGACCTCCCCCGGCTCCGCCAGGGGGCTGGGCACACCCGGGTACACCCGCGTCGGGCGCAGGTTCACGTAGTGGTCGAGCGAGAAGCGCAGCTTGAGCAGGAGGCCGCGCTCGATGTTGGCGTTCGCGAGGCGCGGATCGCCGGGCACGCCGCCGACGGCCCCCAGCAGGATCGCGTCGTGCGCGGAGATCGCGGCGAGGTCGTCGTCGGTCAGCACATCACCCGTGTCGAGGAACCGCGCGGCTCCGAGGGAGAAGGGCGTCTTCTCGATCGTGACGTCGGATCCGGCAGTGACGGCGTCGAGCACCTTGACGGCCTCCGCGATCACCTCCGGTCCGATTCCGTCTCCGGGAATGACGGCGAGCTTCACGTTCTGGGGCATACGGGTCCTCGGGATGCAAGACGGATTTCGACCCCGCCAGCCTACTCGCGCCGGGGCGGCCCGCCCACGCCAGCGCGGGTGGTCACGAAACGCGCGGGCCCGGCCCGAAACGGACGGTTCACGTCAACCCCACGCCTCCCCTGCCACCCGCCCCAAGCCCGGGTGGCCACGAAACGCCCGCATCCGCCGCCGAAACGGGCGGTTCACGACAACTCCGCGCCCCACCACCCGCCCAAGCCCGGGTGGTCACAGAACGCCCGCATCCGCCGCCGAAACGGACGATTCACGACAACCCGGGCTTCCGCACCACGCACGGGGCCCGGCCCCGGGTTCTCCCGGGCGAGCGCGTCACGCCCGGCGCAGGGTGACGGCGGCGGTGACCGCCGCCGCGACGATCAGCGCGACGCCGATCCACGCCGCTACACCGACGCCGCTGTCGAAAGCGTGCCGCGCGGAGTCGAGCAGCTGAGCCGCGAGGTCGGCCGGCAGCGCATCCGCCACCGACACCGCTCCGCCCAGCGTCTCGGCCGCGGCGCGCGCCTGCTCGGCGGAGAGGCCGTCCGGCAGCACCACCGCCGCGCGGTAGCTCGCCGTCAGGATCGTGCCGAGCGTCGCCGTGCCGAGCACCGCGCCGAGCTCGTACGCGGTCTCGGAGACAGCGGATGCGGCGCCCGCCTTCTCGGCCGGCGCACTGGCGATGATCAGCTCGTTCGACACGGTCTCGGCCGCTCCGATGCCAGCCCCGAGCAGCACGAAGGCGGCGGCGATGCCGAACGCAGTGACCGCTCCCCCGGTGAGTGCGATGGATCCGTAGCCGAGCACCGAGAGGCTGAGCGCGGAGGGGATCACAACGCGCGGCGAGAAGCGGCGGGCGATCGGCACGATGCCCAGGCCGGCCGCGATCATCACGATCAGGCCGGGAACCAGGATCATGCCGGCATCCAACGGCGAGAGTCCGAGAACGAGCTGCAGATGCTGCGACACGAAGAACAGCGCACCCACCAGCGCGATCACGCTGAAGAGGTTCACCAACACGGCGCCGCTGAAGGAGCCGCGACGGAACAGCCGCATCTCGAGCATCGGCACGGGCCGTGTGAGCTGACGGCGCACGAAGAGCACACCCGAGACGATGCCGACGACGATCGCGGCGGAGGCCAGCAGCGCGTCCGCACCACCGAAACCGTGTTCTGCGAGGGTCTTGATACCGAAGACGATCGGAGCCATCGTCAACAGCGAGAGCAGGATGGAGACTAGGTCGATGGGGCCCGGATGCGGGTCCTTCGACTCGGGGACCAGCAGCGGCACGAGGACCAGCAGTGGCAGCAGCACCGGCACCGCGATCAGGAAGACCGAGCCCCACGGCAGCGACTGCAGCAGCAGTCCGCCGAGGATGGGGCCGAGGGCGGATCCCGCGGCGAACGCACTCGCCCACACCGCGATCGCGAGCCGGCGCTGGTCACGGTTCGTGAAGACGCTCCGCAGCAGGGACAGCGTCGACGGCATCAGCATCGCACCGAAGAAGCCGAGCGCTGCGCGGGCGCCGATGAGCCCCTCCGCGGTCGTCGCGAAGGCAGCGGCGATCGAGACGAGCGCGAAGCCGGTCGAACCGATCAGCAGCAGTTTGCGGCGGCCGATCCGGTCGCCGAGGCTGCCCATCGAGACCAGCAGACCGGCGAGGACCAGCGGGTAGATGTCGATCATCCACAACAGAGCCGTGCCCGAGGGACGCAGGCTCTCGGAGATCGCCGGCAGCGCGAAGTTCAGCACGGTGTTATCGACCGAGACCAGGATCGCCGGCAGCATCAGCACTGCGAGCGCGAGCCATTGCCGGGCGCCGGCGCGCGGTTCGGGCGCGGAGACGTCGGGGAGGTCGAGCGGGGCGGTGCGGGACGACATGGTTCTGCCTTTCAGGAGCGGATGCCGCTACTGTACCGTCTGGACGGTTTATTCGCCAGCACCTACGATGGACCCATGCCGGATGCGATGCCCTCCCCCTCCGCCCGTGACCGCATCCTCGATGCCTACGAGGCGACGCTGATCGAACAGGGCGAGCGCGCGGCGACCTTCGACACCGTCGCCAAGCGCGCTGATGTCTCCAAGGGCGGGCTGCTCTACCACTTCGGTTCGAAGGAGGCGCTGGTCGCCGGCTTCGTCGAGCGATTGGATGCGCGCCGCGAGGAGGAGATCGCCGCGATCGCGACGGCGCAGGAGGGCGTCGTGCATTCGCTCCTGCGCAGCTCGCTCGCGGTCGGCACGCCGTTCGACCGGTCGATCCTCGCGGCGGCTCGGCTCGCTCAGGGCGATCAGCCCGTGGCGAAGGCGGCGCTCGCTCGGCTGCACGACAGCTGGTTCGAGGCGGTTGCGGCCGAGGTGCACGACCCGGTGATCGCTCGCACGATCGTGCTGATCAGCGACGGGCTCTACTACAACTCCGCTCTGCTCCCCGGCGACTCCGCCATCGCGGAGATCACCGCGGCGGACGGCGGCGGCCTCACCGAGCTGCTCGCCCTCGTCGACGACATCCGGCGCCTGCGCCGCCCCTGACACGCCGCACCCACCCCTACTGCGAGGGACCCCTCCTGTGCGCGAGGGACCCCCGCTGGGCGGGTCCGACGCGCACAGGAGGGGTCCCTCGCGGTGCGTTCCGGGCTACTGCTCGGTGATGTCGATCTCCTGCATCAGATCCGCGTCGATCGCGACGCGGACCTTCTCGAGCAGACCCTCGGGAGCCGGTGAGTCGATCGTGATGACGCTGAGTGCGCGGCCGCCCGCGACCTTGCGCGCGATCTGCATCCCGGCGATGTTGACGGCCGCGTCACCGAACTCCTTGCCGTAGACGGCGACGATCCCGGGCCGGTCGATGTAGCTCATGACCACGTGGTGCTTCGCGATCGGGACCTCGACGTCGTAGCCGTTGATGCCGACGATCTTCTCGACCTGCTTGGTCCCGGTGAGAGTGCCCGCGACCGAGATCTGCGAGCCGTCCGAGAGCGCACCACTGAGGGTGATCAGGTTGCGGTACTCGTCCGAGACCGCATCCGTGATCAGGCGCACCTCGATGCCGCGCTGCTCGGCGAGCAGCGGTGCGTTCACGTAGGAGACGTTCTCGCTCACGATGTTGGTGAAGATCCCCTTCAGCGCAGCGAGCTTGAGCACCTTCACGTCGAAGTCGACGAGTTCGCCGCGAACCTCGACATCGACGCTGGTGAGCGGCGAGTGCGCGAGCCCGGCGAAGACCTGGCCGAGCTTCTCCACCAGCGGGATCCCGGGGCGCACGTACGGGTCGATGACGCCGCCAGCGACGTTGACCGCATCCGGCACCAGCTCACCGGCCAGCGCGAGACGCACGGACTTGGCGACCGAGACGCCGGCCTTCTCCTGCGCCTCATCGGTCGACGCACCGAGGTGCGGGGTCACGATGACGTTCTCGAGCGCCAACAGCGGCGACTCCTTCGGCGGTTCGCTCACGAACACGTCGAGGCCGGCGCCGGCGATCTCGCCCGCGACGAGCGCGTCGTGCAGAGCGGATTCGTCGATCAGACCGCCGCGGGCGACGTTCACGATGTAGGCGGTCGGCTTCATCAGCTTCAGCTGTGCGGTCGAGATCATGCCCGTGGTCTCGGGCGTCTTCGGCATGTGGATCGTGATGAAGTCGGACTGCGCGAGCAGCTCGTCGAGGCTGAGCAGCGTCACACCGAGCTGCTGCGCCCGGGCGCTGGTGACGTAGGGGTCGTACGCGACCACCTTGGTGCCGAAGGCCTGCATCCGCGCCGTGATCAGCGCGCCGATGCGACCGAGGCCGATGATGCCGATGGTCTTCTCGTACAGCTCGGTGCCGGTGTACTTCGAGCGCTTCCACTGACCCTGCGCGAGAGCGGCGTGCGCCGGCGGGATGTGCCGGGCGAGGCTCAGGATGTGACCGACGGTCAGCTCAGCCGCCGAGATGATGTTCGAGGTCGGGGCGTTGACGACCATCACACCGGCCGTGGTGGCGGCCTTGATGTCGACGTTGTCCAGGCCCACGCCGGCACGGGCGATCACCTTGAGCTGCGGCGCCGCGGCGATCGCCTCGGCGTCGACCTGCGTCGCGGATCGCACGAGGATCGCGTCCGCGGTGCGCAGCGCCTCGAGCAGCGCGGGGCGGTCGGTGCCGTCGACGTTGCGGATCTCGAAGTCGGGCCCGAGGGCGTCGACTGTGGCGGGAGAGAGTTCTTCGGCGATCAGGACGACCGGCTTTGTCACGTGACGATTCCTTCGGAGTGGGGGTGGGACGGCGCGCCACTCGCGCGGGGGCGCAACCCCAGCAACTGTAGTCCACGGGGTGCGGGCGTGTCCTCGGGTGACGTGCGAGCTCCGCCCAGCGACCCCTAGCCCAGCACCAGCAACGACGAGAGTCCGAACACGAGCTGCACGTCGAGAGCCAGTACAGCGGATGCGCACAGCGCGACGACGAACACCGCCAGCTTCGCGAAGGGGCTCATCCTTCGCGAGAAGACGAGGGCGGCGAGGAAGCACAGGATCGGCAGGATCAGGCCGCCGACCAGCACCACCCAGCCCGTCGCGCTGAAGCGGGTCGACAGCGAGGCGGCGACGTTGGCGAGGCCGATCAGGTTGCCCAGCGCCTCCCAGAAGTCGTAAGCGAAGAAGAGGCCGAAGACGATCGCGATCGTCCAGCCGAGCCACGGGCTCGTGGCAGGTTTCGGTCTCGGCACGCGGACCTTCGACGGCTTCGCGGCCTTGCTGGTCCGGCTACCGAGGGTCGCACGAGCGGATGCGCTGGGGTCGGTCATTCTCACGCTCCCTGCACGAACGGCAGCGGCACCAGCACGATGATGCCGAGGACGAGCCAGATGATCCGCGTACGCGCGCGCAGCCGGCGGGTCAGGAAGAGGGCGCCGACGAACCACGCGATCGGGGCGGCCGCTGCGAACCACAGGCCGAGGGAGTACATGAATTGTCCGACGACGTCCGTTGCATAGGAGGAGACCAGCGGCGCCTGTCGCGTGCCGGTGATGATCCACCCGATCGTGTAGAGGAGATACACACCGGCGGCGATCCCCATCGTGACGAGCAGAGCGGAGGATGCGGCGGCCTCACCGGGTGCGGCGGCGTCACCGGGCGCGGCGTCGTTCGCGTCGTCATCCGCATCCGACAGGCTCGTGCTCGGCTGCCAACCCGGTTCCTCAACGCTCGGCACGGGCCGCTCGGCCGCGTGCGTCGGCACCAGAGTCGGGTCACTGCCCTCCCCCGCCCACGACAGCGCGTCGTCGTCCTGCTCTCTGCTCACCCGACCAGCTTAACCGCCGCGAGGGACCCCTCCTGTGTTCGAGGGACCCCCGCGGGGCGGGTCCCTGGAACACAGGAGGGGTCCCTCGCGGAACCGGGTGGGTGACTAGCGCGCGACGCTGCCGTCGACGTAGTCCTCGTCGGTCTGCTTCCAGGCGAAGAGCTTGCGCAGCTCGCGACCGGTCGCCTCGATGGGGTGGTGCTCACCCTTCTCGCGCAGCGCCGTGAACTCGGGAGCCCCGGCGTCCTGGTCGTTGATGAAGCGGGTCGCGAACGCGCCGGACTGGATGTCGGCGAGGACGGCCTTCATGTTCTCCTTGACGGAGGGGTCGATCACGCGGGGGCCGGAGACGTAGTCGCCGTACTCGGCGGTGTCGGAGACCGACCAGCGCTGCTTGGCGATGCCGCCCTCCCACATCAGGTCGACGATGAGCTTGAGCTCGTGCAGCACCTCGAAGTAGGCGATCTCGGGCTGGTAGCCGGCCTCGGTGAGAACCTCGAAGCCGTACTGCACGAGCTGCGAGGTGCCGCCGCAGAGCACGGACTGCTCGCCGAACAGGTCGGTCTCGGTCTCTTCGGTGAAGGTGGTCTTGATGACGCCGGCGCGGGTGCCGCCGATCGCCTTCGCGTACGACTTCGCGGTCTCCCAGGCGGAGCCCGAGGCGTCCTGCTCGACGGCGATGATGTCCGGGATGCCACGGCCGGCGACGAACTCGCGGCGCACGGTGTGACCCGGAGCCTTCGGCGCGATCAGGATGACGTCGACGCCCTCGGGCGCGGAGATGTAACCGAAGCGGATGTTGAAGCCGTGGGCGAAGGCGAGGGTCTTGCCGGCGGTCAGCTTGTCCTTGATCTGATCGTTGTAGATCGAGCGCTGGTGCTGGTCCGGCGCGAGGATCATGATCAGGTCGGCCCACTCGGCGGCGTCGGCGACGCTCTTCACGTCGAAGCCCGCCTCCTGCGCCTTGGGGATCGACTTGGAGTCGTCCTTCAGCGCGATGACGACCTCGACACCGGAATCGCGGAGGTTCTGCGCGTGGGCGTGGCCCTGCGAGCCGTAGCCGACGATGGCGACCTTCTTGCCCTGGATGATGGACAGGTCTGCGTCGGCGTCATAGATGAGCTCGGTCACGAGTGTCATTCCTTTTCTTGTTGGTTGAGTGTGCACGGCCGTCCGAGGACGACCACGAGTTAGTTCTTGAAGACGCGCTCGGTGATCGACTTCGAGCCGCGCCCGATGGCCAGCAGACCCGATTGCGCGATCTCCTTGATCCCATAGGGCTCGATGACCCGGAGGAACGCGGTCGTCTTGCCGGTGTCGCCGGTGACCTCGATCACCAGCGCATCCGTGGCCACGTCGACGACGCGGGCGCGGAACAGGTTGACGGCTTCGAGCACCTGCGAGCGGGTGACGTTGTCGACACGCACCTTGACGAGCAGGTGCTCGCGCTGCACCGACTGGGACGGGTCGAGCTCGACGATCTTGATCACGTTGACGAGCTTGTTCAGCTGCTTGGTGACCTGTTCGAGCGGGAGATCCTCGACGTCCACCGCGACGGTGATCCGCGAGAGGCCCTCGAGCTCCGTCGGGCCCACGGCCAGCGACTCGATGTTGAAGCCGCGGCGCGCGAACAGGCCGGCGACACGGGTGAGTAGTCCCGGCTTGTCTTCGACGAGCAGGGAGAGAACGTGGTGGCTCATGGTCTACTCGTCCTCATCCCAGGTCGGGCTGTGTTCTCTGGCGTACTGGATATAGGAGTTCGAGACGCCCTGCGGCACCATCGGCCACACCATCGAGTCGCGGCTGACGACGAAGTCGATCACGACGGGACGGTCGTTGGTGGCGATCGCCAGCTTGATGGCGTCGTCGATCTCCTCCTTCTTCGTCACACGGATGCCGAGAGCACCGTAGGCCTCGGCCAGCTTGACGAAGTCGGGCACGCGGATGGTGTCGTGTCCGGTGTTGAGGTCGGTGTTGGAGTATCGACCCTCGTAGAAGAGCGTCTGCCACTGCCGCACCATGCCGAGCGACGAGTTGTTGATGATCGCGACCTTGATCGGGATGTTGTTGATCGTGCAGGTGGCCAGTTCCTGATTGGTCATCTGGAAGCAGCCGTCGCCGTCGATCGCCCACACCACGCGGTCGGGCTCGCCGACCTTCGCCCCCATGGCAGCGGGCACCGAGTAGCCCATGGTGCCGGCACCGCCGGAGTTCAACCACGAGTTGGGGCGCTGGTACTTGATGAACTGAGCCGCCCACATCTGGTGCTGTCCCACACCCGCCGCGAAGACACCCTCGGGGCCGGTGATGTCGCCGATTCGTGAGATGACGTACTGCGGCGAGAGCAGTCCGTCGGTCGGCTCCGCGAAGCCGAGCGGGAACTCATCCTGCAGACCGCGGAGGTAGGTCCACCAGTCGGCGGTGTCGGGCTCCGCGGCATCGGCGTGCGCGGAGGCCTTCGCGAAGGCGTCGTTCAGATCGACAAGGACATCCTTGAGGTCGCCGACGATCGGCACGTCCGCCACGCGGATCTTCGAGATCTCGGCGGGGTCGATGTCGACGTGCACGACCTTCGCGTCGGGGGCGAACAGCGCGGCCTTGCCGGTCACGCGGTCATCGAAACGGGCGCCGAGCGCCACGATCAGGTCGGACTCCTGCAGCGCGAGCACCGCGGGGACCGTGCCGTGCATACCGGGCATGCCCAGGTGCTGCGTGTGCGCATCCGGGAACGCGCCGCGCGCCATCAGCGTGGTGACGACCGGGGCGCCGCACGCCTCGGCGAAGGCGAGCAGCTCCTCGGACGCGCGGGCCCGGATCACACCGCCGCCCACGTACAGCACCGGCTTCTTGGCCTCGAGCAGCATTTGCGCCGCGGCCTGGATCTGCTTGCCGTGCGCCTTCGTGACGGGGCGATAGCCGGGCAGATCGATCTTCGGCGGCCAGATGAACGGAGCCGAGTCCTGCTGCGCGTCCTTCGTGATGTCCACGAGCACGGGGCCCGGGCGTCCGGTGGTCGCGATGAGGTGCGCGGAGGCGATGGCCTGGGGGATGTCCTCGGGCCGGGTCACCAGGATCGAGTGCTTCGTGATCGGCATCGTGATACCCACGATGTCGGCCTCCTGGAACGCATCCGTGCCCATCAGCGTCGAGAACACCTGGCCGGTGATCGCGAGCATCGGCACGGAGTCCATGTAGGCGTCCGCGATCGCGGTGACGAGGTTGGTGGCGCCCGGTCCGGACGTCGCGATGCAGACGCCGAGGCGTCCGGTCGCGGCGGCGTAACCCTCAGCGGCGTGACCGGCACCCTGCTCGTGGCGAACCAGGATGTGGCGGATCTTCTTCGAGTCCATCAGCGGGTCGTAGACGGGGAGGATCGCTCCGCCCGGCAGACCGAAGACGTCGTCGATGCCGAGTTCCTCGAGCGTCCGGACGACGGCCTGGGCGCCCGTGAGGATCTCGGCCGCTTCGTGGCGTGCGGAACCGGCAGCGCCGGGCCGCGGTGGTTGGGGTGTCGGTGCGGGATGCACGGCGGACGAGTCCGTTGTCATGCGGTTTCGATTCCTTCGGAAGGGATGCGACTCGGGCCGGAGCCCGGAGAGGATGGTGACGCGCTTCTCTCGGGAGGAGAGGAGGAGTTACCCGGTGATGGCGCCTTGGGCGGCCGAGTGCACGAGCTTCGCGTACTTGGCGAGGACACCGCGGGTGTAGCGCGGAGGGAGGGGAGCCCAGCCTTCTCGGCGGGCGGCGAGCTCGGACTCGTCGACAAGTAGGTCGATGGAGCGAGCAGCGATTTCGACCCGAATCAGATCACCATCGCGCACGAAGGCGATGGGACCTTGGTCCACCGCTTCGGGTGCTATATGGCCGATGCACAGGCCGGTTGTGCCGCCTGAGAATCGTCCGTCGGTCAAGAGTAGTACATCTTTGCCCAGCCCGGCGCCCTTGATGGCCGCGGTGATCGCGAGCATCTCGCGCATCCCGGGCCCGCCCTTGGGCCCCTCGTAGCGGATGACCACGACGTCGCCGTGGTTGATCTCGCCGTTGGTCAACGCATCCATCGC
Organism: Microbacteriaceae bacterium VKM Ac-2855; assembly: GCA_013204985.1. GTDB lineage: Bacteria > Actinomycetota > Actinomycetes > Actinomycetales > Microbacteriaceae > Rathayibacter. Next base: position 144,921 of record JABMLG010000006.1, on the reverse strand, counting down.
ACCGCGTTCGCGCTCGAACACACGAGCCGGGCCCTCGAACACCGAGGCGTCGAAGCCGGCCGTCTTGACGACCGCGCCCTCGGGAGCGAACGATCCCTTGAGGATCGTCAGGCCGCCGGTGGCGTGGATGGGGTTGTCGAGGGTACGGATGACCTCGCCGTCCAGCGGAGCGATGTCCATCTCGGCGAGGTTCTCGGCCACGGTCTTGCCGGTGACGGTGAGGCAGTCGCCGTGCAGCAGACCCGCGTCGAGCAGGGCCTTCATCACGACGGGCACACCGCCGTGGCGGTCGACGTCGTTCATCACGTACTTGCCGAAAGGCTTGAGGTCGCCGATGTGCGGCACGGTGTCGCCGATGCGGTTGAAGTCGTCGAGGGTGAGCTCGACCTCGGCCTCATTCGCGATCGCGAGCAGGTGCAGCACGACGTTGGTCGAGCCGCCGAACGCCATGGCGACGGCGATCGCGTTCTCGAAGGCTTCCTTGGTGAGGATGTCGCGGGCGGTGATGCCCTTGCGCAGCATCTCCACGACGGCCTCGCCCGACTTGCGCGCGAAGTAGTCGCGGCGGCGGTCGGCGGATGCGGGGCTGGCGGACCCGGGGATCGACATGCCGAGCGCCTCGGCGACGCTCGCCATGGTGTTGGCGGTGTACATGCCGCCGCAGGAACCCTCGCCCGGAGCGAAGGCGCACTCGATGCGCTTCGCGTCCTCGAGTGACATCGTGCCGGCCTTCACGCCGCCGACGGCCTCGAAGGAATCGATGATCGTGATGTCCTTCTCGGTGCCGTCGCTGAGCTTGACCCAGCCCGGCGCGATCGATCCGGCGTAGACGAAGACGGAGGCGAGATCGAGTCGGGCCGCGGCCATCAGCATGCCCGGCAGCGACTTGTCGCAGCCGGCGAGCAGCACGGAGCCGTCGAGGCGTTCGGCCATCATCACGGTCTCGACGGAGTCGGCGATCACCTCGCGGGAGACCAGCGAGAAATGCATGCCCTCGTGGCCCATCGAGATGCCGTCGGAGACGGAGACCGTACCGAACTGCAGCGGGTACCCGCCACCCGAGTGCACGCCCTCCTTCGCGGAGCGCGCGAGGCGCTCGAGGGAGAGGTTGCAGGGGGTGATCTCGTTCCAGGACGAGGCGATGCCGATCTGCGGCTTCTCCCAGTCGTCGTCACCCATTCCCACGGCGCGCAGCATCCCGCGCGACGTCGTCGCCTCGATGCCGTCCGTAACGGTGCGCGAACGAGGCTTCCAATCGATTTCCGGCATATTACGAGGGTACCGCCTGCGCGACGGCGCATTTGACAGCCGAGCCATCCCTGTGCTGGGTCCCGGAGAGGTCGCGGGCTGAAGGCGCTAGGCCTGGCCTGCCTCGGCCCGGAAGTCGGCGAGCGCCGTCAGCACGTGGGCGATCTGCTCCGGGCCGCGGACGCGGTGCGAGGCGGAGGTGGTGCCCTCGCCGCTCTTCACCCCCACGTCGGCGCCGCGGAGAACGGCGAACGCGTCCTCATCCGTCACGTCGTCGCCCGCGTACAGCACGGCCGTCGCGCCCGTGTAGCGACGCAGGTGCTCGACGGCCTCGCCCTTGGTCGTGGACCGCACCGAGAACTCCAGAACGTTCTTGCCCTCGCGCACGTGCACCCCGGCGACCTCGGCCCGTGCCTCCGATAGCGCGACCACATGAGCGACGCGGCTGTGCTTGTCGGTGGCGAGCCGGGTGTGCAGCGCGAAGCCGGCCGGCTTGTCCTCGATCCAGACGTTGTCAATGCCGCGCGCGATGCCTTTCAGCACACCCTCGAGCAGCTCGACCTTCGCCTGCTCCCCCGCGCTCAGCGCCAGGGAGTCGTCGTCGTCGAGGCGGATCTCCACGCCGTGCGAACCCACCAGCAGCGCGGTGTCGGGCAGGGCCGAGACCTCTTCGAGGCTGTCCAGCGCCCGCCCCGAGACCAGCGCCACGCGGGTACCGGTGGATGCGAGCAGCCGGAGCACCGCCTCGCGCGATTCGGGCAGCGCCCGCGCACGCGCCGGGTCGTCGACCTCCGGCGCGAGCGTGCCGTCGAAGTCGAGGGCGATGAGGAGCCGCGGCGTCCGCGCCAACTCGCGCAGCGCCGCGACGAGTCTCTCGGGAACCCCCGGATAGACGGGGCCGGGCGGAACGGCCGTGAGGCTCACAGCGCCGTCGCCTCCTCGGCCGTTCGCGGCGCGGGGTGCACGCCCAGGTTCTGGCTCTCGGCGTGCTCGGCGAGAGCGTCGAGGAACGATGCCGACCACTTGGTCACGTCGTTCTCGAGCACGCGGCGGCGTAGAGCCCGCATCCGTCGACTGCGTTCGGACTTGGTCATCGTGACAGCCGCCTCGATCGCATCCTTCAGCCCTTCGATGTCGTGCGGGTTGATCAGTACCGCCTGCTTCAGCTCGTCCGCGGCGCCCGCGAACTCGCTGAGCACGAGCACGCCGTCGTTGTCGAAGCGCGCCGCCACGTACTCCTTCGCGACGAGGTTCATCCCGTCGCGCAGGGCCGTCACCAGCATCACGTCGGCCGCGAGATACAGCGCCACCATTTCCTCACGCGGGTAGCCGTGGTGCAAGTAGCTGATCGCGGGGTGGCCGAGCGAGCCGTGGTCGCCGTTGATCCGGCCGACCTGCAGCTCGATGTCGTCGCGCAGCTGACGGTACGTCTCGACCCGCTCGCGACTCGGGCTGGCCACCTGCACGAGCACGACCTTCTCGGGATCGATCCGTTTGTCGGCCAGGAGCTCGCCGAAGGCCTTCAACCGGTGGCCGATGCCCTTGGTGTAGTCGAGGCGGTCGACGCCCAGGATGACGACCTCCGGGTCGCCCAACTCGGCGCGGATCTCGGTGGCCCGCGCCTGGATCTCGGGGCTGCGCGCCATGCGTTCGAACGCGGCGGAGTCGATCGAGATCGGGAAGTGTCGCGCGACGACGGGACGGATGGTGGCGCCGCGTCGGGAGCGCCCGACCCGCGGCCCGACGGTGTCGCCCTCGACGGGAACCTCGATCACGGTGCTGCGGGTGTCGTAGCCGAGGAGGCGGCGGACCGCGCGGAGGAAGCTGCCCGCGTCGCCCTGCCGCTGGAAGCCGATCACATCCGCCCCGAGCAGGCCTTCGATGATCTGCTTGCGCCACGGCAGCTGGGCGTAGATGCCGTAGGGCGGGAACGGGATGTGGTTGAAGAAGCCGATCGTGACGTCGGGCCGCAACTCGCGCAGCATCTTGGGCACGAGCTGCAGCTGGTAGTCCTGCACCCAGACGACACCGCCCTCGTCGACGACGGCGGCCGCCCGCTCGGCGAAGCGACGGTTGACCCGTACGTAGGTGTCCCACCAGTCGCGGTGGTAGGTCGGTGAGGCGATCACGTCGTGGTAGAGCGGCCAGAGCGTGTCGTTGGAGAAGCCCTCGTAGTACTCCTCGAGCTCCTGATCGCTCAGCACGACCGGCACGATGTAGACACCGTCGTTCACGAACGGTTCGACCTCTTCGTTGGCGACCCCCGGCCAGCCGACCCACGCTCCTTCGTTCGCGTGCATCACCGGCTCGAGCGCGGTGACGAGCCCGCCGGGCGAGGTCTTCCAGCTCGCCGAACCGTCGTCGTCGATGACGCGGTCGACGGGCAGGCGATTGGAGACCACGACGAAGCCGAAGCGGCCGGTGGCGGTGGAGGGGGTCTCGACGGAGGCGGCGGAGAGCGAGGAAATGAGGGATCCGATCGTGGGTCGTGCATTGTCCTGGTGGGTTCCGAGGCTATCAGCCGACGGTCAGACGAGGCTGAGAGCGAGTGTCGCGGCCAGCACGGTGACGGGGGCCGCGACCAGGCCGAGGAGGGCGTAGCGACGCCACGAGATCTCGACGTCGAGCGCGCGCAGTCGCTGATGCCACAGCAGCGTCGCCAGGGAGGCCCACGGCGTGATGAGGGGCCCTGCGTTGACGCCGATCAACAGCGCGACGAATCGTTCGGGTGACCCCGCCGAGGGTTCGAGCGCCAGATACGCCGGCAGATTGTCGACCAGGTTCGCCGACACCATGCCGGATGCGGCGACCCGAAGCAGGGCGAGCGGGCCATCGCCCTCTCCGGCGACCGCGGCGAGCACCGCGCCGAGGCCGAGGCCGTGAGCCGCTTCCATCACGAGGAAGAGCCCGCCGGCGAACAGCAACAGTTGCCAGGGCAGAAGCGAGAACGAGAGAGCGGAGCGACGGCGCACGGCGAAGGCGATCGCGAGCACGATCGCGGCGACCGTGGCCGGGATCCAGACCTCCAGACCCGAGACGAGCGCGGGCAGCAGCAGCACCAGCACCACCACCGCGATGACGAACAGCGCTCGATCCTCGATGGGCGTCCTCTCCCCCACCTCGTAGCGTCCGCGCAGCGCTCGCCGGAACACGATCGCGAGGATCAGAACCGGGATGAGCACCGCGACCAGGGCCGGCAGCGCGGTGAGCGACGCGAACTCCGCGGGCGAATCGACGCCCATCCGGTGCTCCGCGAGCAGGTTGGTCAGGTTGGACACCGGCAGCAGCAGCGAGGCCGTGTTCGCGAGCCAGACCGTCGCGAGCGCGAACGGCAGCGGAGCCACGCCGATGTGTCGGGCCAGCAGCACGACGACCGGCGTGAGCAGCACGGCCGTCGTGTCGAGCGAGAGGAAGACGGTGCAGCAGACCGCGAGCAGCACGACGAGCGCCCAGAGCAGCGCTGTCCGCCCGCGCCCCCACCGGGCGGCGACCTCGGCCAGAGCCGTGAACACGCCCGCGGCGGAGGCGAGTTCGGCGACCACGGTGATCGCGGTGACGAACGCGAGGATAGGCAGGGTCCGCTCGACCAGGTCGAGCAGAGCATCCGACGGGATCAGGCCGAACACGACGGCGAGCGCCCCCAGCAGGAGCAGAGCCGCCCCGATGATCGCCGTGCGCATACAGCCTCCGTCCGCGGTTCCGGATCGACCGCGTTGCACACCGTCGCCCAACCGGGAAGTCGCTGTCAAGCGGTACGGTGGCGCTGACGGCGGGCACTAGCGTCGTAACTGACAAACAGGAGGCGATGATGCGCAAGTTCATCTTCAACACCAGCGTGATCAGCGCCATCGTCGGCGGCTGGTCCACTCTGCAGACCACCCGTAACGGTCCCCGCGATTGGCGCCTCTACCTGCAGTGGCTGAGCTGGGCGATCTCCGTCGCCGTCGCGATCGGTTCCGTCTCGTACGACTCGAAGAAGCTCGCCGACGACGATCGCTGAGACGGCACCCGCATCACCGATTCGACGCGTCTGCAGCGTCGTTCCGGCGACATCCGGCGTGTCACCGGCTCGGCCCCCTGCTGCACGGTGACACTGGATCCACACGAGATCCAGCACCGGAACGGGGAGCACCATGAAGTTTCGACTCCGGCGGCCGAAGCCGCCCGTCTCCCAGCCGGCGATCCCGCCGCTGTCGCAGGATCAGCTCTTCGCGGTGGTGCACGAGAAGCTCGCGCAGTTCGTCGGCGCCGAGGGGGCGTGGGTCGTCACTCGACGCAGCCACGACGATCGCGACCCGATCTTCCACGGCATGCTCGCGCGCTCTCTCGCCCACGAGTTGTCGGCGGCGATCCAGGAGGAGCAGGTCCGCGAGGGCCGCGCCCTGCCGGATGAAGCCAGCCCGATGACGGCTGCCCAGCCGATCATGCGCGCCTCGACCGAACCGATCCCGCTGCCCGAACTGAGCACCTCCGCCGAACCCGCGGCGCTGTCGTGGCACCCCGAGCCGATCACCGTGTGGGCCGACCCCGAGGCGAGCACTCGCGTCGAGACGCCCGTCAGCGAGGCTGCGGCTCCGGCCGCAACCGATCCGACCCGCGCCGACGCGTCCGTGCACTGAACACCGGCTCCGCTCGCTGACGAACGACGAACGCGCCCTCCGCAGAGGGCGCGTTCGTCGTTCGTCGTTCGTGCTCGGCGTCAGAGCGCCGGCCACTCCCCCGGGCCTTCGGAACCGGCGGCGTAGTCCTCGATCGGCACCTCGTTGCGGTGCCACGCGTCGAGCGCCGGTTGCACGATCCGCCAGCATTGCTCGGCCGTATCGCCGCGCACGGACAGCGTCGGGTCATCGTCCAGTACTCCCGAGAGCACCTCGCCGTACGCCAGTAACTGGCCCTCGCCGAACTCGGCTCCCAGCGAGACACGCTCGAGCTGGTAGGGATCGCCGGGGCCGTTGATGTTGAGCTCGAGCGCCATCTCGTCGGGCGCGAGGAAGAGCCGCAGCACGGTCGGCGTCTCGGCGCCGTGCAGTCCGGTCGGCAGATGCGGCACCGGCTTGAACCGGATCACGATCTCGCGGCGCCGCTGCCCGAGGGCCTTGCCCGAACGCAGCGTGAAAGGTACGCCGGCCCAGCGCCACGTGTCGATGCCGACGGTCAGCTCGGCCAGGGTCTCGGTGCCGCGAGCCGGATCGACACCGTTCTCGTCCACGTACGACGGCAGGGTGCGCCCGTCGATCGTCCCGCTGGTGTAGCGGGCACGTCGCGAGGAGGTGGCCGGGTCATCGCCCAGGACGCGCGTGGCGCGGAGCACGAGTCCCTTCGCGTCGCGGAGGTCGGCGGCGCCCAGCGTCGACGGCGGCTCCATCGCGAGAACGGCGAGCACCTGCAGCAGGTGGCTCTGGATCATGTCGGTCAGCGCGCCGGCCGTGTCGTAGTAGCCGGCGCGGCCCTCGAGACCGAGCTGCTCGTCGTAGACGATGGCGACGGATTCGATGTGCTGCGCCGACCACAGCGGTTCCATGATGCGGTTCGCGAAGCGCAGGCCGAGGATGTTGAAGACCGTGGATCGCCCGAGGAAGTGGTCCACCCGGTGCACCCTGTCCTCGGGCACCAGGGTGGCCAGCACGGTGTTCAGCGCGTGGGCGCTCGCCTCGTCGGTACCGAACGGCTTCTCGAGCGCCAGCACGGTGCCCTCCGGCAGCCCCGTGGCCGCCAGCGCATCGCAGGCGCGGGCGGCGATCGCGGGCGGCAGTGCGAAGTACACGGCGACCGGGCCGGCGCAGGAGTCGATCAGAGCCCTCAGCGCCGCGCCATCGGTGACGTCGAGCGCCTGGTAGCGGGTAGCGCCGAGCAGGGCGGTGACGCCCTCGCCCTCTGCCGACACGGTGCTGAACGAAGTGCTCACGGCCTGCTGCCATTTCTGGGCCGACCAGTCCTCCCGTCCGGCGCCGACGAGCGCGACGCGGCGCTCCGGCTCACGCTGAAGCAGTTGACCGAGGGCGGGCAGCAGCAGGCGCGAGGAGAGGTCGCCGCTCGCGCCGAGGATGAGCAGGGTGGAGGCGTATCCGGACATGCTCGTCACCCTACTCACGACGCTCGGCGTGTACGCGTGACGCCACTCAGGATTTGCTGCCACGATCACAAGATGCTCACGCCGATCGAGGACTACGCCGTCATCAGCGACTGCCACACCGCTGCCCTTGTCTCACGGGAGGGATCGATCGACTGGCTCTGCATGCCGCGCTACGACTCGGCGTCGTTCTTCGGAGCGCTGCTCGGCGGCCGCGAAGAAGGCGCGTGGTCGCTGCGGCCGGTCGACCCTTCCGCCTCCGCGACGCGGCGGTATCTCGGGGATTCCCTCATCCTGCTCACGACCTGGACCACCGCGACAGGGACGGTCGAGGTGACCGAGCTGATGCCCATCGGCGACCGTCGAGCGGATGTGTTGCGTCGGGTCGTCGGCGTGAGCGGCACCGTGCCGATGCGGCAGGAACTGCGAATCCGCTTCGATTACGCGAAGGTGCTGCCGTGGATGCGTCAGGTCGGCACTGATGACGCTCCCGCCTTGCTCGCGGTCGCCGGTCCGAACGCGGTCGTCGTCCGCGGGGTGGCTCTGCGCGCCGACGACCATGTGCACACGGCCGAGTTCGATGTCGAGGCCGGCCGCACCGTCGACCTCTCCCTCACCTGGTATCCCTCGCACCGCGCGACCCCGAGCGCGACGGACATCGACGAGGCGATCGCGCAGACCACCCGCTGGTGGGGCGATTGGGCGTCGAATCTCACCCACGAGGGCCCCTACCGCGCCGCCGTGATGCGCTCGCTGCTCACCCTTCGAGCGCTCACCGACGAAGACACCGGGGGCATCGTCGCCGCGGTGACCACCTCGCTCCCGGAGCAGTTCGGTGGTGCCCGCAACTGGGACTACCGCTACGTCTGGCTGCGCGACGCGTCACTGACGCTCGAGGCGCTGATGGCCCACGGGTTCGACGACGAGGCGACGAAATGGCGGGACTGGCTCTTGCGCGCCATCGCGGGAGACCCTGCCGACGTGCAGATCATGTACGGCGTCGCCGGCGAACGCGAGCTGCCCGAGCGAGAGATCGAAAGCCTGCCCGGCTACGGCGGCGCCGCCCCGGTGCGGGTGGGCAACGGAGCCGTCGACCAGTACCAGGCCGACGTCATCGGCGAGGTCATGGTGGCGTTGCACGAGGCCCGCCTGGCAGGGATCGACGAGACCGAGTACTCGTGGCCGCTGCAGCGCGCGCTGCTGGGCTTCGTCGAGGACAACTGGCAGCGCCCCGACAACGGCATCTGGGAGATGCGTGGTCCGCAGCGGCACTTCACGCACTCCCGTGTGATGATCTGGGCGGCGCTGGATCGGGCGGTGCGTGGCGTTCGCGAGTGCGGCCTCGAGGGTCCGGCGGATCGCTGGGCCGCCCTGCGCGACACGGTGCGCGCCGAGATCGAGGAGCACGGCTTCGACCGCGAACGCGGCCACTTCGTGCAGTATTACGGCTCCACCGAAGTCGACGCGTCACTCCTGGTGATCCCCATGGTCGGCTACTGCGATGCCGACGACCCGCGGATGCTCGGCACCGTCGCCGAGATCGAGCGGATGCTCGTGCACGACGGCCTGCTGCACCGCTATCGCACCGAGGCCACGAGCGACGGGCTCGCCGGCGGCGAGCATCCGTTCCTCGCCTGCTCCTTCTGGCTCGTCTCGCAGTACGCCGCCTCGGGACGGCTCGAGGACGCGCAGGAATTGATGGAGCGGCTGGTCGGTCTCGGCAACGATGTAGGGCTGTTCTCGGAGGAGTACGACGTCGAGAACGCGCGGCACGCCGGCAACACCCCGCAGGCGCTCTCGCACCTCGCTCTCGTGCGGGCCGCCGATGCCCTTGCCGCGGCCGCACCGGAGGAGGATGCGGACACGCTGCAGGAGTCCCTGCGGGACTGAAGCCGTCGTGGTGTCGGCGTTCCGTAGAGTGAGCGCATGGCCCGTCGACCACGCTCGCGTCCCGTCCGAGTCGTCCGAGGGATCGGATTCAGTGCGCTGGGAGCGTTCGCTCTCGCGATCGTCGGCTTCCTGATCTGGTCGCAACTCGTGATGGCCGCGGAGCCGGATCCGCTGGCCGCCGTCGCCGCGAATCCGGAGGTCCTCGTGACCGAGTCCGACTCCGCGATCGTGATGTCGCCGAACGACGCGGTCGACGGAGTCGGCCTGGTGTTCGTCCCGGGAGCGAAGGTCGACCCGCACGCCTACGAGAGCGTGCTCGCTCCGGTCGTCGAGGCGGGCGGCACCGTGGTCATCACGAAACCGATCCTCAACCTGGCGTTCTTCGACCTGCGCGGGCTCGACACCTTCACCGCGCAAGCCGACGACGTGTCGACCTGGTACGTCGGCGGGCACTCCCTGGGCGGGGTGAAGGCCTGCCAGTACGCCGAAGACGCAGCCGGCCTCGTGCTCTTCGGCAGTTACTGTGCGAACGACCTCTCCGACTCGGGTCTCGCCGTGCTGAGCATCGGCGGCAGCGAAGACGGCCTGAGCACGCCCGCGAAGATCGAGGCCGCGGCGGATGAGCTCCCGGCGGATGCGCGGTTCGTGCAGATCGAGGGAGGCAACCACGCCGAGTTCGGCTCCTACGGCGAGCAGCCCGGCGACGGCACCGCGACGATCTCGGAGGAGGAGGCGCACGCCGCGATCGCCGACGCGCTCGTGCCGTTCCTCGCGGTCGGCTGACGAACCGCCCGCCGCGGTCAGTTCTGCGGCGGGCGCTGCGTCGGGATCAGTCCTGTGAACATCGCGCCGCGCTCCTCCGAGGCGGCGTCACCCGAGAACAGGTTGTCGGGTGTGTGGGTGTGCGGTGTCGCCGAGATGCGCGCGGCACCGTGCTCGCCCGCATCCTCGGTCATCTGCACGCGCTGGCGAGGCAGGGCCGGAGCGTCGTTGGTGTGCAGCCACTCGACGAGATGTTCACGGATGTAGCAGCGCAGATCGAAGAGCGTAGGCGCGTCGACGGCGGTGACGAGGATGCGGATGCGGACGTAGCCGTTGATCGCATCCGTCACCTGCAGCACGCTCACGCGCTGGTCCCAGAGGTCGGTCAGCGCGAGCACCCGGTGCAACTCGTCGCGCATCGCGTCGGGACGCACGCGCCAGTCGAGATCGAACTCCACGGCGCCCAGGAGCTCGGAGCGCGTGCGCGTCCAGTTCTGGAACGGCTTGGTGGTGAAGTAGTTCGTCGGCAGCACGAGGCGGCGGTCGTCCCAGATGTGCACCACGACGTAGGTGAGCGTGATCTCCTCGATCCGCCCCCACTCGTTCTCGACGATCACCACGTCGTCGAGCCGGATCGCGTCGCTGAAGGCGAGCTGCACGCCCGCGAAGATGTTGGTGAGGCTCGACTGGGCGGCGAGACCGGCGACGATCGAGAGCACACCGGCCGAGGCGAGCAGGCTCGCACCGGCCGTGCGCGCCTCCGGGAAGGTCAGCAGCGCCGCGCCGATGGCGACGACCACGACCACCGCGACGGCGACGCGCCGGATGATCGTCATCTGCGTGCGCAGACGTCGTGCGCGGCGGTTGTCCGCCGTGTCGGTGCGGTAGCGCTCGGCGCCGAGGTCTTCGAGGAAGACGAAGGTGGCGCCGACGAGCCAGGCCACGGCGGCTATCGTCGCGATCTGGAAGAGACGGCCGAGGATCTCGGACCAGGTCGGATCGGGCACCGTACTGGCGAGAGCAGCCCACGCGGCGATGACGAGCAGGAGCACGCGGAACGGGATGCGGTCGCGTCGGATGAGAAGGCGAGCCCAGGCTTTCCGGCGGCCGATGGTGCGCACGACGAGGGCGACGACGGCGGTGACGGCCAGGGCGATCGCGACGGCGATCAGCAGGGCGAGCGCGATCGAACCGAGATCGCCGAGCACGGTGGGATCGGTGAGGTCCGTTGCGGGGAGGGAGAGCGGCGGCACGGCTGTCCTTTCGTGGAGCGGACGGGGAGGGTCCAGGCTTTCACGAACCGACCGGATCCCCGCGGGCCGACGAAGGCTCGCCGGGGATACTCAGACGGCCGTTACACGCCAGAAAGACAGAAGCCCGGCGCCATCTCTGGCGCCGGGCTTCGGTGGTGCACCCCCTCGGACTTGAACCGAGAACCCACTGATTAAGAGTCAGTTGCTCTGCCGATTGAGCTAGAGGTGCGTTTCGGACCAGGCTTTTCACTTCCCGAACCGAGGGATCACATTAGCAGCACACCACCGGGGTACGTCAAATCGAACGGATGCGGGCGACCGCTCCCCGTCATCACGGTCGAATCCCGAGGCCGCGCGGCCCGCCGGCCGCACGGTCGCCGCCACGCCCGGGACTATCGTGGACGTGTGACCCTCGAAGACGATCTGCGCCTCGCCCTCCGACTCGCCGACGCCGCTGATGCCATCTCGCGCGATCGCTTCCTCTCGATCGACCTCGTCGTCGACACGAAGCCCGACCGCACCCCGGTCACGGATGCGGACAAGGCGGTCGAGACGGCGATCCGCGACATCCTCGCCGCCGAGCGCCCCGATGACTCGATCTTCGGCGAGGAGTTCGGCACCGCGGGCGAGTCGGCCCGGCAATGGATCATCGACCCGATCGACGGTACGGCCCATTTCATGCGCGGCGTGCCCATCTGGGCGACACTGATCGCCCTCGCCGTCGAGGGCGTCCCCGTCGTCGGAGTCGTATCCGCTCCCGCCCTCGGCAAGCGATGGTGGGCGGCGAAGGGGTACGGCGCCTGGGTCGACGAAGCGGCCGGTGCGGTCGGCCACATCGATCTGCCGGACGAGCTGACCGGGATCCTGGCGGCGCCGATCCTCGAAGAGCCGCGCCGGATCCACGTCTCCGGGATCTCGGACCTCGCGCACGCGACCTTCAGCTACAACAGCATCCAGCAGTGGGACGGCGCGGGCCGCCTGCCGCAACTGCTCACGCTCGCCCGGACGGTCTGGCGCGATCGCGCCTACGGCGACGCCTGGCCGTACATGCTGGTCGCCGAGGGCCTGATCGACGGTGCCGGCGAATTCGACGTGAAGCCCTACGACCTCGCCGCGCTCGTGCCGATCGTCGAAGAGGCCGGCGGTCGATTCACCTCCGCCGACGGGGAGACGGGCCCCTGGCACGGCAGCGCTATCGCGACGAACGGCGCACTGCACGAAACGGTCCTCGCCGTGGTGGCCAAGGCCTGAGATGCGCCGAGTCCGGAGCGTCCTGCTCGCCGGCGTCGTCGGCGCCTGCGCCGTCGCGCTGAGCGCGTGCGCGGCGACCGGCACGGCGCCTGCGCCGGTGCGCGACACGGCGGGCGCCGTCGTCGAGTCCGGTGATTCCGACGTCTTCTCCCTCCGCGGCGGCGATTGCCTGCTCGAACCCGACGTCGACTCCGTGACCGACGTCACCGTCGTACCCTGCGATGAACCGTACGACCTGCAGATCTTCAGCACCTTCGAGCAGCCCGGCACCGACTTCACCAGCGACGCGACGCTTCGCGCGCAGGCACTCGCAGGCTGCGGACCGGCGTTCGCAACCGCGATCGGGATCTCCTACAGCGACTCCGTGCTCGAGTACCGGACCTTCGTCCCCTCCGAGATCAGCTGGGCTCACGGCGACCGCACGATCTACTGCGCGGCCTTCGACCCGGCAGGGCCGGTCGACACGCCGCTGCTGGGCTCCGCGCGCTGAACCCGGCGACGACCCGCTGACGATCGGGACAAGGGCTTGACGTCGCAGCCGAGGCGACTCACTCTGGACGCGGGGACGGCTCGGGGGCGCCTGATGGAACGGAGACCCGGACGTGCGTGACACCCGCAACGGCACGAAGCACCACGACGCGAATCAGAACCGCCGCGCGAGTGGCGAAGGCGGCCACGGTTCGGTGCACGTGCGCCATCCGCGTCCCACTCTCGATTTCTTCGATCGCCTGCGCCGGCAGACCGCGCTGCTCGCCGTCGCGGATGCATTCGCCGTCGGCTCCGGCTCGGTCTTGGACCCCGTGATCGAACACCGTTTCCGCGAGTACACCGCCGCCTCCGACCATGTCCTCACCGTCACGGGCGAGGGTCGCGACGGCACGCTCGGCTGGCTGCGTCCCATCGGCTCCCTCGTCCTCCTCGTACCTCAGGGCTGCCCGGACGAGGACGTCGTCGATGCGGTCGCCGCTGCGCTCGCCGCGATGAACGCCGTGACGCTCGCCCTCGAGCCGGTGCAGCAGGAGCGGTTCGCCGGATTGTGTGATCAGCTCAGCCGGTTCCTCCCCGACGCCTTCGCACGCATCGACGTCGGACCCGCGTCGCACTACCCGCCCGGGGCGACGATCGCCGCCCTTCTTCCCGGTCTGCTGCTGTTCATCGACGCCCCGCCCGTCGATCTGCCGCCCCTGGAGGACTCGCTCGAATCACTCGTGACGCGGCTGTTCGCCTTCAGCCGATTGAGTCAGCTCGACGTACCGCTTCGTTCCTGATCGAGGCCCTGCGGCTGCATGATGAGCCGTCTCTCGACGATCCGCGTCGCCGTCTCGCGCAGACTCATCCGGTTGGTCCGGGCGTAGCGCCGCATGATGTCGAAGGCGGTCCCGAAGCCCACCCCCATCGTCATCGCCAGCATCCCTTTGGCCTGCTCGATCACCACGCGACTCTGCAACGCGCGCTCCAGCTGATCCGAGACATCGTGATTCTCGCGCACGAGGCGCTCCTGGAGGATGCTGATCGTCGCGACATCGGCGAGTCCACGGACAACGGAGAGATCCGCCGACGAGAGAGCACCCGCCGCCGCACCGAAGAGAGTGAGCGAGCCGATCACGGTTCCGCGCAATCGCATCGGGGTGCAGTACACCGCGCCGAATCCACTCGCCGTCAACGCCGTACCGAAGTCGGTCGAGCGCCAGCGCGCCGAGTCGATATCGTCGACCGTCACGGGCTGCCCAGTGTCGTAGCTGACCCGACTCGGGCCGCTCTCGGCATCCAGCTGCAGCAACTCGATCAGGTCCGGCCTCTCGGACGTGGAGGCTACGGGCTGCAAGCCGCTGCGTGGATCGGCGAGGAGCATTCCTCCGGCCGGAACATCGACGATGTCGACGCAATCCTGCACCAGGCCGTGCAGCAAGTCGACGACGTCGAAGTGGTCGATCAGTGTGTCGGCGACGGTGATGAAGGAACGGATGACGCGGCGCTCACGCGGGTCATCAGTCAACGCACCACCACGTCGGTGCGGCGTACCCGTTCGTTCTCACGACAGCTCCCGGAAGTCGAGGACACGCGTGACTACGTCGTGGGCGACGACAGCCGCTTCGCGGTCCGTGGCAAAAGCGTACGCCCGCAATCGCACGAGGGCTTCGTCCGGCCCGATGAAGAGCTGCGCCATGATCATTCCCGTCGCCTGGTGCACCTCGCGTCGACCCGAAACACCTGCGCGTTTCGAAGCCGCGTCGAGACCGCTCACCTCGGCCACCTGACGCAGCGCCGGCAGGGCGACATCAGCGGCGAGACACTCCATTTCGTCGGTCGCGTTCGTGCTGAGCATTCCCGGGACGTCGCGATACAGATCGACCACGCCGATCGGGTGCGACCAGGCGTTCACCGGGAAGGCGAACAGGGCGCGGACCCCGAGTTCGTAGGCCGCGGCCGCGAACACCGGCATTCCAGAACCCGTCGCGATCGTGATGTCGGGGTACAAGAAGGGTCGACCCGACTCCCAGACGGCGACCTGCGGGCCCTCGCCGAGGGTGAACTGCAACTCGTCGAGACGCCGGGCGCGCTCATCGCTCGCCTCGACCAGAACGGAGCCCCGACCCTGCGGTCGACCGAGCGAGATCGCTCCCCCGGTCAGATCGCTCGCACGCAGGAACGGCCGACACAGCTCCATCGGCATGAGTGCTCGATCCGCTCGATGCGCGGACACCGCAGATGGCGAGAGCGTCCTCGCCACTGTAACCCACGGCGAAGCGACAATGACGGGACTCGACGACCGCGGAGACTCAACAGTGTGTGACAGCGACCAGTGGTGGAGATGGGGGGAATCGAACCCCCGTCCACTGCTGTGATTCCGCGTCTTCTACGGGTGTAGCCGATGAAAGCGTTCTACTCGGCTCCGACCTTTTTTACCGGCAATTGGATCGACGAGCCCAGCCCGAGTTCGAGTCCCGCGTCGCCCTCTGGCGTAACGACGCAGCAAGTCCCCTTGATGACGCCAGGCTCCGGAGCGGGAACGCACTCACGGACTGACGGACTATCTACTCTGGCTTATGCAGCGAGAGCGAAGTCGGCGCGCTTGGAATTGGCACCTATTGTTTTGCGGGGATCGTTAACGAGATAACCCTGCATCCTCGACCCGCTTCTCGCCGTTTCGCAGGCAATGTCGAAACCGATCATCCCCCTGCGCACTTCTCGAGCGTTCTGGCGAACGCTGAAGTGGGTCACTGTCACACACTGTCGAATTGTGATTCCGGGGGCACGAGGCCGAGCCGGCTGCCGCGTGCGGATGATCCGCGATGGCAGAGAATCATCATACAACGTCGGCAACCCGCCCGGTGCATCGACCGCGATTGCTAGCGTCGAGGAATGAACACTTCCCCGCACCCTCTCGTCGTCGTCACCGGACCGACAGCGGGTCTGGGCTACTACACCACGGAGTCGCTCGCTCGTGCCGGTGCGCGCGTGGTCCTTGCCGCGAGGTCGGTGTCCCGGGCCGAGCGGACGGCGGCGGGGATCCGCGAACGCGTACCGGATGCCGACCTCACGATCCTCGAGCTGGATCTGGCATCCCTCGCTTCCGTTCGCGAGGCGGCCGGTGCACTGACCGCGCTCGGACCGATCGACGCACTCGTCAACAACGCGGGTGTGGTCTCAGCGCGGCGACGAGGTGAGACCGTCGACGGCCACGAGACGATGTTCGGCACCAACCACCTCGGCCACTTCGCCCTCACGGCGCTGCTCTGGCCGCAGATCGCGCCCGGCGGGCGCGTCGTGCACCTGGGCAGCATCGCGCATCGTTTCGTTCGACTCGACGAGACCGACCTCGAGAACCGTCGATACCGCAGCTTCCGCAGCTACTGCAGGTCGAAGCTCGCGGTCATGCTGACCGGATTCGAATTGGCCGCTCGATTGCGGGAGGCGGGCGACAGCCGATCGAGCACCGTCGTGCATCCGGGTTACGCGGTCGACGAGCTCTCCTCCCCCCGCTCCGCACTGCCGGACGCGCAAGCGGGCACGGCCCTCTCGCGCCTGATCCACGGTGCGTTCGCGCACGGGAAGGACGCCGGAGCGCGCCCGTCCGTGGTCGCCGCCCTGGGCGACGACGTGCGCAGCGGCGACTTCCTCGGCCCCTCCGGCTGGCAGCAGTTGCGCGGCCGGCCCGTGCCGCTCATCGCGTACCCGCACGCCTACGACCGGCAGGCGGCGAGCAGCCTGTGGCGAGCGTCCGAGCGGATGACGGGCATCCGCTTCGACGTCAACTGACGTCGTGGATTCGTTCGATCCGTCGCGTGCCGACGGTCAGGACACCACCGACTCCGTCGCCGTTTCATTGCGGGAGGCGCGACGCCGGCCGAACTGGTCCGCCAGCGCCAGTACGAGCGCGACCAGGATCAGACCGATGGCGACGAACGCGCCGTTGCGGAAAGCATCGTGATAGCCGGTGAGATCCGCGGCCATCCCCTTCTCGCTGGCGAGCGTCGCGAAGAACACGGCTGAGGCGGCCGCGACACCGACCGCTGTACCGACGCGCTGTCCGAGCTGGCCGATCGAGCCGGCGACGCCGCCCTGCGCGGGCGACACCTCGGCCAGGGTGAGCGTCTGATTCGGTGAGACGACGAGACCGCCACCCGCACCGGCGACCAGCATCGCGGCGCCCATGCCGTAGGGAGCGGACTCGGGCGGCAGCGATTCGGCCGCGAGGAGCACCAGGCCGAAACCGACGATCGCAGTGGCGATTCCGACGACCACGAGAGTGCGACCGAAGCGTTGCACGAGTGTGCCGCCGTACCAGGCGCTGACCGCCGACGTCAGCGCGAACGGGATGCTCACCATCCCGGCGAACACCGGAGCGAGACCGAAGCCCTGCTGCAGCAGCAGCGTGGTGAGCAGGAATAGCGCCGGGATCGCCGCGAAGTACGACGTCGCGATCAGGATGCCGTTGCGATACGACCCGAGGCGGAACAGCGCGAAGTCGATCACGGGAGTGTTGCCCCGAGCGGCGTAGCGGCGCTCCCACCAGAGGAAGGCCCCGGCTCCGGCAGCAGCGGCGAGAAGCCAGAACCAGCGCAGCGGCGAGTCGGTCGACGCACCCGTCGTCAGGAGGAACGGCAGCATGAAGGCGACGATCGTTACGCCGAGCAGGAGCAACCCGATCGGATCGAGCGAATGCCGACCGGGCGCCGAGGGCTGCCGAGCGGGCAGCAGCCGCCACGCGAACGCGAAGGCGGCGATGCCGAGCGGGATGTTCATCCAGAACAGCAGCCGCCAGCCGTCCTGCTCTCCACCGATCGCGATCAGGAGCCCGCCCAGCGTCGGGCCGAACGCCGTCGAAATGCCGATCGTGGCGCCGAAGACGCCGAAAGCCCGCGCTCGGGCCGGACCTTGGAAGAGCTGCTGCACAAGACCGAGCACCTGAGGCATCTGCGTTCCGGCGGCGACGCCCTGCACGAAGCGCGCGACCACGAGCATCTCGATCGTCGGCGCGACGGCGCAGAGCAGACTGGCGACGGTGAAACCGGTGAGGCCGATCAGGAACAGCAGCCGTCGAGAGCGCATGTCACCCAACCGACCGGCCGGAACGAGCGCGAGGCCGAACGCCAGGGCGTAGCCCGCGACGATGAGCTGCAGTTGGCTCGCATCCGCCCCGAGCGACTTCTCGATCGACGGGAGGCCGACGTTCACCTTCGACAGATCGAGGATCGTGATCGCGGCGACCGCGATGCAGACCGCGAACGCCCGCCAGCGATCGCGTTCGATCCGGACGTCGGTCGGTGTCGGGCTCTGCCCGCTGTTCGGAGTCTGCTCGCTCATCGCGTTCAGTCTGCCAGCCGACAACCGTCGTCGAAACGGCTTGCGTCAGTCGCCGAGGTTACGCCGTGACGACATCGCGCGGTCGGCCTCGCGCTTGTCCTGCCGCTCGCGCAACGCCTGACGCTTGTCGTAGTCCTTCTTACCCTTGGCGACAGCGAGCTCGACCTTCGCCTTGCCGTCGCTGAAGTACAGCGAGAGCGGGATGAGGGTGTAGCCACCCTCTTTGATCTTGTTGTGGATCTTGAGGATCTGCGCCTTGTGCAGCAACAGCTTGCGCTTGCGGCGCGGCGGGTGGTTGGTCCACGTGCCGTGCGACCACTCGTTGATGTGCACCGCATCGAGCCAGGCCTCGCCGCCGTCGACGAAGCCGTAGCCGTCGACGAGCGACGCCCGGCCGGCGCGCAGTGACTTGACCTCGGTGCCGGAGAGGACGATCCCGGCCTCGTAGGTGTCCTCGATGAGGTAATCGTGGCGCGCCTTGCGATTGGTCGCCACGACCTTCTGGCCCTGTTCTCGGGGCATGGTCGTCCTCCTTGCTGAGTGTCGATGTCGGGGTGAAAACCGATGGGCTGCCTCCGCGGAGGCAGCCCATCAGTATATGTCTTCGCGAACCTCGATCAGACGCGCAGGTAGCGAGCGATGGCCACGTTCGCCGAGATCGCCGCCAGCACGATGCCGACCACGACCAGGATCGGCACGACCACGAAGGCGTCTCCCAGGCCGACGAACGACGTCAGCGGGATCCTGTCCTGCAGGAAGCCCTGCACGAAGAACTGCACGATCGCGACCACCGCTCCGCCGGCGAGGAGCGAGCCGATCAGGGCGGCGAAGACGCCCTCGAGGATGAACGGTGTCTGGATGAAGCGGTTCGAGGCGCCCACGAGGCGCATGATGCCCAGCTCCCGCCGTCGCGAGAACGCCGACAAGCGGATGGTCGTCGCGATCAGCAGCACGGCGGCAACCAGCATCAGGATCGCGACACCGATCGCGGTGTAACTGGCCGCGTTCAGGATCGAGAAGATCTGATCGAGGTAACTGCGCTGATCGGTGACGCTCTCGACTCCGGCGACGCTCGAGAGGCTCTCGATGATCACGTCCGACTGCGTCGGATCGTTCAGGTTGATCCAGAAGGTCTGGTTCAGCAGATCCGGAGTCACGTACTCGGCGACCGGGTTGCCTGCGAACTGTTCCTGGAAGTTGGCGTACGCCTGGTCGTGATCCTCGAAGTAGAACTGGTCGATGTACGGGTCGAGCGTGGTGCCCTCGAGTTGCGCCTGGACCGCCGCGATCTGGTCGGCCGTCGCATCCGCACCGTTGCAGTTCTGACCACCCGAAGTGGCGGTGCACATGTACACAGCGACCTGGGCACGGTCGTACCAGTAGTTCTTCATCTGGCCGATCTGCATCTGCAGCAGGATCGCCGTGCCGACGAAGGTGAGAGAGATGAAGGTGACCAGGATCACCGAGATGACCATGGAGACGTTGCGTCGGAGGCCGCCGGCGACCTCCGACCAGATCAGTGCGAATCTCATTTGACGGGACCCACGTTCTGCTCGCCGTCGCCCCGGTTCGGCTCTTCGGCCGGACGCAGGCCGAGCCGCTCGGCGAGACCCTCCTCCGGGATCGCGCCGGTATCGGCGGGGAGGAAGATCGGGCCGGTCTGGCTCTGCAGCCGCACGTGCGTCGCCGTGGCGATCGGTTCGGGCTCGGCGGAGGCGCGGAGATCGAGCTCGGGAACCTCCTCGGGCGTCACCTCCTGCGCGATGAGGACGGGCGCTGCGATACCGGCGTCGTCGGCCGCGACCACGGCGACGCCGTCGTGGATCACGGTGATGGCCTCGGTCTGGCCGTAGCCGCCCTCGCTCTCATCGCGGATGATGCTGCCGGCGGACAGCTCTATCACGCGGCGCTTCATCTGGTCGACGATGCCGGCCTCATGCGTGGCCATGATGACGGTCGTGCCGGCGGCGTTGATCCGCTCGAGCAGCGCCATGATGCCGGCGCTGGTGGTGGGGTCGAGGTTTCCGGTGGGCTCATCGGCGAGCAGCACGGCGGGCTTGTTCACGACGGCGCGGGCGATCGCGACGCGCTGCTGCTCACCACCGGAGAGTTCGTGCGGCAGGCGCGTGGCCTTGCCCGCGAGACCGACCATCTTCAGAGTGTCCGGCACGGCCTCTTGGATGAAGCCCTTCGACTTGCCGATGACCTGCAGACTGAACGCGACGTTGTCGAAGACGCTCTTGTTCGGCAGGAGGCGGAAGTCCTGGAAGACCACGCCGATGTTGCGGCGGAAGTACGGGACCTTGCGGCTCGAGATCTTGCCGAGGTTCTGACCGAGGACGTGGATCGCCCCCGAGGAGGGACGCTCCTCCTTCAGGATCAGCCGCAGGCAGCTGGATTTGCCGGAGCCGGAGGCGCCGACCAGGAAGACGAACTCCCCGCGGAGGATTTCGAGGTCGATGGCGTTCAGAGCGGGTCTGGCGCCGCCCCGATACTGCTTGGTGACGTTGTCGAAGCGAATCATGGCTTTATGAGGGTAAGCGACGATCCCTTGGAGAGCGCCCCGACGCACCCCGGGGGCACGGATTCATAGGATCCAGCGCCGACCCCATCGCGGAGCCGACTACCGCGGACCGACGGGAACGAGGGGATCCGCTAGTGGGATTTGCGCCACTTGATGCCCGCAGCGATGAAGCCGTCGAGGTCGCCGTCGAAGACGTGACTCGGGTTGCCGACCTCGTGCTCGGTACGGAGGTCCTTGACCATCTGGTACGGCGCGAGAACGTAGCTGCGCATCTGGTCTCCCCAGCTGGCGGTGATGGTGCCGGCGAGTTCCTTCTTGGTCGCCGCTTCCGCCTCCTTCTGGATGATCAGGAGTCGCGACTGGAGCACCCGCATCGCTGCGGCCCGGTTCTGGATCTGGCTCTTCTCGTTCTGCATCGACACCACGGTGCCGGTGGGCAGGTGGGTGATCCGCACGGCGGAGTCTGTCGTGTTCACCGACTGACCGCCGGGGCCGGAGGAGCGGAACACGTCGACCCGGATGTCGTTGTCGGGGATCTCGACAGCGCCGGCCTCCTCCATCAGGGGGATGACCTCGACGGCGGCGAAGGAGGTCTGACGCTTTCCCGCAGCACCGAAGGGGCTCATCCGCACGAGACGGTGCGTGCCGGCCTCGACCGAGAGGGTGCCGAAGGCGTAGGGCGCGTCGACCTCGAAGGTCGCCGACTTGATGCCCGCTTCTTCTGCGTAGCTGACGTCCATCAGCGTCGCGTTGTACTTGTGCTTCTCGGCCCAGCGCAGGTACATGCGCATCAGCATCTCGGCGAAGTCGGAGGCGTCGACGCCGCCGGCTCCGGCGCGGATGGTGATGACGGCGGGACGGTCGTCGTACTCGCCGTCGAGCAGCGTCTGCACCTCGAGGTCGCCCATGGTCTTCTGCAGCGCTGCCAGTTCGGCGATCGCCTCCTGCTCGGACTCCGCGTCGTCGGCCTCGTTCGCCATCTCGACCAGCACCTCGAGGTCGTCGAGGCGGCTCTCGATCGAGGTCACGCGGGCGAGCTCCGACTGGCGGTGGCTGAGCGCGCTGGTCACCTTCTGGGCGTGCGCGGTGTCGTCCCAGAGGTCGGGGGCGCCTGCTTGCTCGCTCAGGTCGGCGATCTCCGAGCGGATGTGATCGACATCGATCACGGCTCGGATATCGGCGAAAGTGGAGCGGAGAGCGGTGATCTGATCCGTGAAATCGTTGTCCAACATCGTGCCTCCAGACTACCGGGGCCGGGAGCGGGCCGGAGCGCCGGCGGTAGGAGCGACGCGCGCGCTGTTGCATAGCCCCGGCATATGCTGGAGCCGATGTCTTCGACCAGCGAGCGCCCGTTCCGGATCGGCCCGATGCTCGTCTCGGCGTTCCTGCCGACGTTCCTGTTCTCGGTGGGCGAAGGAGCGATCATCCCGCTCATCCCGGTCGCCGCGAACGATCTCGGTGCTTCGCTCGCGATCGCCGGCGTGATCTCGTCGATGATCATGCTGGGCGAGCTGGTAGGAGACGTGCCCAGCGGCTGGATCGTGTCGCGCATCGGCGAGCGGGCCGCCATGCTGTGGGCGTCCGTCCTCTCGGCCGTCGGTCTCGTGGTCTGCCTCCTGAGCACCTCGTGGATCGGCCTCACGATCGGCATCTTCCTGATCGGCCTGGCAACGGCCGTCTTCGTGCTCGCCCGTCAGGCCTTCATGACGAGCTTCGTGCCGCTGAAGTACCGCGCCCGCGCGCTCTCCTCACTCGCGGGAGTGTTCCGCGCCGGCTGGTTCATCGGCCCGTTCCTCGCCGCCGGCGTCGTGCACCTGACCGGATCCGTGAACTCGGTGTTCTGGATCCACCTCATCTGCTGCGCCGCCGCCGCGCTGATCCTGCTCTTCCTCGTCGATCCTGCCGCGATGATCGGCGAACGGCCGTCGATCGACCCGGAAGCACCATCGAACGGCCTGTTCCGCACCATCGCCGAGCACCGCGGAGTTCTGCTGCGGATGGGGCTGGGCGCCGCGTTGATCGGTGGTCTGCGCTCGAGCAGAACCGTGATCCTGCCGCTGTGGGCGCTGAGCATCGGGCTGCCGGAGGCGAACACCGCCCTGATCGTCGGCACCGCCGGCGCCGTCGACTTCGCCTTGTTCTACGTGAGCGGCCAGATCATGGACCGTTTCGGCCGCGGCTGGAGCGCCATCCCCTCGATGATCGGCCTGGGCGCCGGGCACCTCATCCTGGCCTTCAGCCACGACGCCGCGAACGCCGTGACCTGGTTGATCGTCGTCGCGATGCTGCTCGCCGTGGCGAACGGTATCGGCTCGGGGATCCTGATGACGCTCGGTGCCGACCTCGCTCCCCCGGCCGACCCGGCGCCGTTCCTCGGCGCGTACCGCTTCACCGGCGACGTCGGCAACGCCGCGGCTCCGCTCGCCGTGGCGGGCATCACCGCGGTGGCCTCCATCTCGCTCGCCGCCGGCACGATGGGCGTGCTCGGCCTCCTCGGCGCCGGGCTGCTCGCCCGCTGGCTGCCCCGCTACTCGCCGCGCCCCGTCCGCCGCTGAACCCGGGCGCCGCTGGGCGGTACGGACTGACGCCCCCGGCTCAGCGGACCACCGCGCGGGCGTCGACCGAGACGGCGACGGGCGCTTCGAGCGCCGTGCCGAACACACTGAGACCGGAGGACCACTCCGTTGCGAGCGAGACGCTGACGGTTCCGTTCGCGTCCACGCCGACGGCGACGACGCGGACGTCGTCGCCGCCCGGCGTCTCGGCGATCAGCTCGTCCACGGTGGTCCGTGCGGAATCGACGCCGAGCCCGGCCGTCGGCGACGAACTCGCCGAGTCGAGCGCGAACGACTGCGCCGCCGCCGCGGCCGCCGCGTCCGCCATCGAGTAGAGCGTCATCCGGGTCGTGCCGATGCCGGTGGCGGCGATGCAGAGAAGCACCAGCCCGATCGCCACCGCGCTGCAGCCGAGCAGCAGCGGCAGGATGGAGCCCGCGTCAGCGCGAGCAGGGGTTCGCGACATCACGAAGCGTCGGGGCTTCACCGGCCGACACCGAATCGGTCGATCCGACCGGCGGCGCTGCCCTGCACCAGGATGACGACAGCCCGATCGAGCCCGAACACACCCGGCATGAACGGCAGTGGGATCTCGGCACGCACTCGGGCGACGACCGCCGTACCGCCAGCAGCGCACGACGGATCCGCGCATTCGATTCTCATCGTCATCCGCTC
The DNA here is from genome assembly GCA_013204985.1 of Microbacteriaceae bacterium VKM Ac-2855. GTDB lineage: Bacteria > Actinomycetota > Actinomycetes > Actinomycetales > Microbacteriaceae > Rathayibacter. The sequence goes on along the minus strand of JABMLG010000006.1, from coordinate 120,885 downwards.
GGGATCGATGCCGAAATCGGTCGCGGCGAGCGCCACCGCGTCGCCGGGATCCCACGTGCTGCCCGTCGTGACCGATCGCACGGCATCCCGGGCCGCGCTGGTGGTGGCCATGACCGCTGCCTGGAGTGAGCCCAGGGCCAACACGAGGTACACCAGTGGAACGAAGACCAGTACCCCGACACCCAGGAACTCGAGTGCAGCCGAACCGCGGTCGGAGCGGATGCGGATCACGGTCGTGGCTCCACGAAGGCGTGGCCGATCACGTCGAGCGCGGTCGGCGGGCCGAGTAGCCCCACGACCGGAAGCGGGGCCCGGACGGTGACGGCGATCAGCTCCCGCCCATCGCGCGTCTCGACCGCGGATGTGACGGTCGCGTCGAACCCGTCGCCGAGCTGCGCGCGCAGAAGATCTTCGGTGCGCCGGACGCCGTCGACGGCCGAGTTCCCGACGAGCCCGCCGAAGCGAGCACCGGCACCCGCCGCGTCGATGGCCGTGTTGCGGACGTGGACGGCGAGCGCGAATTGCAGCACGCCGAGGAGCAGCACACCCACGAGGGCGCCGACGAACAGCGCCTCCGCCGGCGCACTGCCCCGATCGGACGAAGCCTCCGGTGTCATCAGCCGATTCCGCTGACCATGCTCATCGCACGGTTCCACAGATCCTGGAATCCGGCACTGGCGAGGCCCCAGAGTACGAGCACGAGGGCCGCCGTCATCAACGTGATCAAGACCCAACCCGGAACATCGCCGCGATCGGAACGAAGAGGTGTGCGCGCATCGCGGACGATGGCGAAGAGCGTGGTGAGCGGAAGGAGGACGGTGCGCATGGGTAGTTCCTTTGATCTGTAGCGGTTGACATGAACGGCGGCGGATGGGGTCGGCTCAGAAGCCTTGCTGGAAGACGACCAGGCCGGGGAAGACGGCGAAGAGGATCGTGCACGGAAGGATGAGGAAGACCAAGGGCACCATCATCGCCACCTCCTTCTTGCCCGCCGCGTCGAGCAGGCGTCGGCGAGCTAGGGTGCGGGCGTCGTCGGCCTGGGCACGGAGCACTTCCGCGAGAGGGGCACCGCGCGCGAGCGCACTGACGGTCTGATCGACCAGACGCGACACCGACGTGAGGCCGAGCCGTTCATCCATCCGCAGCAGCGCGGTGCTGAGATTCGAGCCGACGCCGACGTCGGCGAGAACCCGCGAGAATTCGCGTGAGAGCTCGCCATCGGCTCGTGACACGCGGCGCAGCGCGTCGTGGATGCCCTCCCCGGCCGAGAGGCTCAGGGTGAGGAACTCGAGCACGGTCGGCAGCTCGCCCTCGAGCCTGGCCATCCGCCGCGTCGCCTGCGCGGCGAGCGCTCGGTCGCGCGCCGCCACGCCGAGCATCGCGCCGAGCACGGGCAGCGCCAGTAGCGCCGGAGCCGGCATCGCCGAGACCGTCGGCAGCAACACGATCATCAGGACCGACGCCCCCGCGCCGAGGCTCGCCATGAGCAACTGCTCGAGACGGATGCGCTCCACGCTCGACGGCGAATCCGCCTGAGCCAAGCGGCGCTCGATCACGTCGCGGCGGCCGAGCACCTGCTCGAGGATCGTGCGTCCTCGGCGGACCGCGGGCGCGAGCAAGGATCCGACGACCGGCAACGGATCGACGGCGCGTTTGGTCACCAGATCGCGGGCGCCGGCGGAGATGTCGAGCAGGTAGGGCGCGATCCGCTCGGCGAGTCGGGGTCGCCGCAGGGGCGGCAGGATGCCCACGAGGGTCCAGAGTCCGAGCCCGAGGAGTGCACCGCAGATCGCCGCCGCCCCGATCACGCGAACCACCGCCGCTCCTCGGGCAGTCGTGCGATCGCCCGCATCACCCGGTAGGCGACGAAGGTGAGCACGGCGCCCGACGCGAGGATGCCGATGCCGAGAGGAGTGTTGTACGCCTCGACGGCTTCGCGTCGCGTCGCCAACAGACCCAGCACGATCCAGGGCGCCACGGCACCGAGCCGTGCCGCGTTCATCACCCAGCCCTGCCGGGCTTCCAACTCCGCACGCACCGCCGCCTCCGAGCGCAGATACCGGCCGAGACCGACGAGTACGCTCGCGAGCTCACTGCCGCCCACCTCCCGGGCCATGCGCAGCGTCTCGAGCAGGCGATCCGCCGTGGCATCGCCGAGGCGGAAGGTCAGCCGATCGATGCAGTGCCCGAAGTTGCCGGTGGCGCGGTATTCGCGAGCGAAGTCGTCGAACTCTGCGCGGATGACCGGCGGCCCCGAGGTCGCGAGCGATGCGAGAGCATCCGGGAGCGAAAGACCCGACCGAACGGCGGCCACCAGATGATCGACGACGTCGGGCCAGACCGCTCGCGTGCTGCGACGGCGCAGGTCGGCCCGCCACACCACCGCGATCGTCGGCGCAGCCGCTCCCAGCAGTGCGGCACCGATCGTCATCATGATCAGGCCGCTGAGCAGGAAGGTGAGGCCGCCGACGACGACGCCGAGAACGAGCGAGAGCGCAACGACCACGATGATCGGGGTGTCGGGGAGGCCGGCGAGCACCAGCCGAGCCCGCAAGGCGCCCAGGGGTCGGGCGAGGGGGTTCGACGACGGATTCCGCTTCGTGCGCTCCGGCCAGAGCCACGGCGCGGCGATGCAGAGCAGTCCGGTGCCCAGCAGCGCACCGAGCATGCCGCTCACGCGGCACCGCGCAGGATCGCGGCGGGGTCGATACCCGCTGCGTGGTACTTGCCCATCCGCGCCGGGTGGCTTCCCGACGCGCGCAACTCGCCGTCGCGCAGGACGAAGATCGGGCTCGCCTCGATCACCGATCCGGTCACGGCGCCCGTGACGGCGAGGATCTCGCCGATACGACGTCGGCCGTGCCGGTCGCGCTCGCAGTGCACAACGAGATCGACGCAGTTCGCCACGGTCGGCACGACGAACGAGGCGTCGATGTTGCGCCCAGCGAGCAGCGGCAGCGTGCTCAACTTCACGAGAGCGTCTCGGGCGCTGTTCGCGTGGATGCTGCACATCCCCGGCACCCCGCTGTTCAGCGCGATCAGCAGATCGAGACTCTCGGCCTCGCGCACCTCCCCCACCACCAGGCGCTCGGGGCGCATCCGCAGAGCCTCCTTGATGAGGCGACGGAGGGTGATCTCGCCGCTGCCCTCGAGGCTCGGCTGTCGGCACTGCAGCGCGACCACATCGGTCGCCGCCAGGTCGAGTTCGAAGGTCTCCTCGACCGTGACGATGCGCTCCTCGGGCCGGGCGGCACCGAGCAGTGCGCCGAGCATCGTCGTCTTGCCCGTGTGCGTGGCACCGCTCACCAGGATGTTGGCCCCGGCGAGCACCGATGCGCGGAGGAAGGCTGCCGCCGGCTGCGGCATCGAACCCGCCGCCACCAGGTGACCGAGCTCCTTGATCCGTCGCGAGAACTTGCGGATGTTCACCGAGACGTGGCGGCGGGTGATGTCGGGCAGCACCACGTGCAGGCGGGATTGGTCGGGCAAGGAGGCGTCGACGAACGGGCTGGAGATGTCGATCCGGCGGCCGCTGGTGACCAGCATCCGCTCGACGAGATCGCGGATCTCGACCTCGGTCAGCCGCAGCGCGGTGTGTTCGGACACGCCGGCGCGCGCGACGAAGATGCGGTCAGGCGCGTTGATCCAGATCTCCTCGATCTCGGGATCGTCGAGGAACGCCTGCAGCGCCCCGAACCCGGTGAGGGATGCGACCACCTCACGGATGGCCGCCGCCTCGTCGCGCAGCACCGGCAGAACGCCGCCCATGGCGCGCTCGCTGTAACGCCGCACCTCCTCACGGGCGTAGCGCTCGGCCGATGCGGCCTCATCGCTGAGGTCGACCCCGTCGCGGCGGATGCGCTCGCGAACGTGGTCGGTGATCATCCGAACCGCTTCGTGCATGCCGACACCCTGACACGAAACGAGAATCGCTCGCAGAAGTTATCCACAGGCCCGTCGCGCCGCGCGGGAGAGCCCGCTCGCTCGCCGTAAACTGGAGCCGCACTCGCGGGAGTGGTGAAATGGTAGACACGCAGGATTTAGGTTCCTGTGCAGCGATGCGTGTGGGTTCGAGTCCCACCTTCCGCACTCTTCCTCCGACCATGCGGCCCGTCGCGTGCGCATTATCGGTGCATTCCCACCGAAGGGGGCGCCTCCTGACCGGGACGCCGACGGACGCTCGCGGTACGCTCGACGCAGACCGATAGCCCGCCGCCGCCCGGCCGCACCGGCCCCGCCGACGACTGGAGACTTGTGAACCACGCTGCCCTCATCCCCTGGCTCGACCCCGTGACTCTCTTGGAGGGCTTCGGACCATGGGCTCTCCTCGGCGTGTGCGCCATCATCTTCGCCGAGACGGGCCTGCTCATCGGCTTCCTCTTCCCGGGCGACACCCTTCTGCTGATCACGGGCCTTCTCACCTTCAGCCCCGGGATCGGCGTGGACATCTGGTGGGTGTGCCTCGCCATCGGCGCCGCAGCGTTCATCGGCGGTGAGGTGGGCTATCTCATCGGGCACAAGGCCGGGCCACGGATCTTCGAGCGCAAAGAGTCGGGCATCTTCAGCATCGAGAACGTGAAGCGGACGAACGCCTTCTTCGAACGCTACGGGGCGATGGCGGTCATCCTCGCGCGCTTCGTGCCGATCGTGCGCACCTTCGCGCCGATCGCGGCCGGCATCAGCCACATGAACTACAAGAAGTACAGCCTGTACAACCTGATCGGCGCCCTGGTCTGGGGCGCGGGGATCACCCTGGCCGGGTACCTCCTCGGCTACATCCCGCCGGTGGCGGACTTCGTCTCGCACTACATCGACGTGATCCTGGTCGGCGCCGTCCTTCTCACGCTCATCCCGACCCTCTTCCACCTCTGGCAGCAGAGCCGCAAGGCGAAGAAGGCCAACGCGGCTGGCGCCGTCACCCCCGGCGACGCGGATGTGGTCATCGACCCGACCGTCGTGAACGACACCCGGCGCAGCCGCAAGCACTGAGGCGCAAGCGCCGCGAGCGCTCAGCGGTGCGTGTGCTCCTCGTGGTCGGCGTGCTCCGCCGGCTCCAGTTGGAACGTCGAGTGCTCCACGTCGAAGTGGCCCGCCAGGCAGCCCCCCAGACTGTCGAGTAGCGCATCCGCCCGACCGTCGCGGAAGATCTCGGGCTGCACCACGACGTGGGCCGTGAACACCGGGGAGCCCGACGTGATCGCCCAGACGTGCACGTCGTGCACGGCGACCACGCCATCCTTCGCGAGGATGTGGTCACGGATCAGCGCGACATCGGTGTCGCGCGGTGCGGATTCGCTGAGTACGTGCGCCACCTCGCGCAGCAGTGACACGGCGCGCGGCACGATGAGGAACGCAATCGCGAGCGACGCCAGCGCATCCGCCGGCGCGAATCCGGTGGTCAGGATGATCACGGCCGCCACGATCACCGCGACGGATCCGAACAGATCGCCGAGCACCTCGAGGTAGGCGCCGCGCATGTTGATCGAGCTCTTCGCTCCCCCGCGCAACACGAGAAGAGCGGTGACGTTCGCGACGACGCCGATGCAGGCGACGATGAGCATCGGTGTGCTCTGCACCTCGGCGTCGCTCGGCTCGAGGAGCCGCCCGATCGCCTCCACGAACACCGAGACGGCCACTACACAGAGGATCACGCCGTTGATCAGGGCGCCGAAGACCTCGGCGCGACGGTAACCGAACGTCTGCCGGTCGGTCGCGGGGCGTGCGGCGATGATCGTGGCGGCGAGGGCCACAACGAGACCGGTGAGGTCGGAGAGCATGTGGCCGGCGTCCGCCAGCAGCGCGAGCGAGCCCGACACGATGGCGCCTACCACCTCGACCACCAGCACCACGCCGATGATCGCCATCGCGATCAGCAGACGGCCGCGGCCGGCTCCGGCGGCGTGATCGTGACCGTGTTCGTGCGACATGAATCCAGGCTAGGCGTCGCAGCGACGCAAATCCGCCGCTGGCGCTAGTCAGTAATGAGCCGCATTTTCAGCAAGCGCCGCGGACCGGGTCGTCAGGCCCGAGACGACAGGTCCGAGACGACAGGCTCGAGACCTCAGGCGTCGAGGCGCCCCAGCACGGCGACGAGCTCCTCGCGCAGTGCCGCGAAGGCACGGGCGCGATGGCTGACGCGGTTCTTCTCGGCCGCATCGAGTTCGGCCGTGGTGACGTCGTAGCCGTCGGGGACGAAGATCGGGTCGTAACCGTGTCCGTTCGTACCGCGCGGCTCGAGAGCGATCCGCCCGGGCCAGTCCCCCGATACGACCGTCTCGTAACCGCCGGGAAGCAGCGTCTCCGGCACGACGACGGCGATGTGGCAGGTGAAGTGCGCCGCGCGGTTCGGATCGCGCAGATCGGCCAGTTGCGCGAGCAGCAGCTGCAGGTTGGCCTGCGCATCGTGCCCCGGACCGGCCCAGCGGGCCGAGAAGATGCCCGGGGAGCCGCCCATCACGTCGACACAGATGCCGGAGTCGTCCGCCAGGGCGACGAGTCCGGTGTGCGCGGCCGCCGCACGCGCCTTGATCAACGCGTTCGCAGCGAAGCCGGTGCCGTCCTCGATCGGCTCGGGTCCGTCGTACGCGCGCACCGCGACACCCGGTACGTCGGAGTTCAGCATCGCGCGGAACTCCTCGACCTTGCCCGCATTGTGCGTTGCGAGCACGAGCTCCACCGTCACTCGGCGGCCTCCAGCGCCTCGGTCTGCACGAGCGCGAGCTCCTCGGCGCCCGCGAGGGCCAGATCGAGCAGTTCGTTCAGTTCGCGACGGTCGAAGGGCGCGCCCTCCGCGGTGCCCTGCACCTCGACGAAGAGCCCACGGCCCGTGACCACGACGTTCATGTCGGTCTCCGCGCGCACGTCTTCCGTGTAAGCGAGATCGAGCATGGGCACGCCGTCGATGATGCCCACCGACACCGCAGCGACGCTGTCGATCAGCGGCTGCGCCTTCTGGCCGATGAACTTCTTCCCGCGCGCCCACTCGATGGCGTCCACCAGAGCGACGTAGGCACCCGTGATCGCCGCGGTGCGCGTGCCGCCGTCGGCCTGCAGTACGTCGCAGTCGATCACGATCGTGTTCTCGCCGAGGGCTTTCATGTCGACCACCGCGCGGAGGCTCCGGCCGATCAGCCGCGAGATCTCGTGCGTGCGGCCGCCGATCTTGCCCTTGACCGCCTCCCGATCCATCCGCGAGTTGGTGGAGCGGGGCAGCATGGCGTACTCGGCGGTGACCCAGCCCTTGCCCTTGCCCTGCAGCCAGCGCGGCACGCCATTGGTGAAGGAGGCGGTGCAGAGCACCTTCGTGTCGCCGAACGAGACCAGCGCCGAGCCCTCGGCCTGCTTGCTCCAGCCGCGCTCGATGGTCACGGTGCGCAGCTGGTCGGCGGTGCGGCCGTCCTTGCGGGTGGCGGTTGTGGTGTCGGTCACGGTTTCTCCCGTCGGGTTCGCGAGCCGAGATCGAGCTCGCGCAGATTGATGGTGCCGGTCTCGACGAGGTCGACGCTCGAGACCTCCGGGCCGAGGAAGCGCCGGGCGAGACGCACGAAGTCGCTCGATCCGGTCTCCTCCCAGGCGTAGCTCGGCGGTGCGGATGCGGTGCGCTGCATCCCGTGCGCCACGAGCGTGCGGTACACATCGAGCGCCGTCTCCTCCGCGCTCGAGACGAGGCGAACATCCGGCCCCATCACGTAGCCGATCGCACCGCGCAGCAGCGGGTAATGGGTGCAGCCGAGCACGAGCGTGTCGATCCGGGCCTCCTTGAGCGGAGCGAGGTACTCCTCGGCCACGGCGAGCAGCTCGTCGCTCCAGGTGATCCCGGCCTCGACGAACTCGACGAAGCGGGGGCAGGCGACCGTGAAAAGCTCGAGATCGGGGGCCGCGACGAAGGCGTCGTCGTACGCGCGCGAGCGGATGGTCCCCTCCGTGCCGATCACGCCGACGCGGCGATTGCGCGTATCGCGGACGGCGCTGCGCACGGCGGGCTGGATCACTTCGACAACCGGGATGCCTCGGCCGATCGTGTACCGCTCGCGGGCGTCGCGCATCATGGCGGCCGACGCGGTGTTGCAGGCGATCACCAGGAGTTTCGCGTTCTGATCGACGAGGGTGTCGAGGACGTCGAGTGCGTACGCGCGCACATCGGCCAACGGCTTCGGCCCGTACGGGGAGTGAGCGGTGTCACCGAGGTAGACGATCGACTCGTTCTGCAGCAGATCGATCACCGAGCGGGCCACCGTGAGGCCCCCGACTCCGGAGTCGAAGATGCCAATAGGAGCGTCGGTCACGATCCCCCAGCCTACCCGGGTGGCAAACTGGCGAGGTGACTTCGACCGGCACCGCGGCCTCGACCGCTTTCCTCACCGACCGCTACGAGCTGACGATGGTCGAGGGTGCGCTCCTGAGCGGCACCGCCGACCGACGGTGCATGTTCGAGGTGTTCGCGCGCAGCCTGCCCAGCGGCCGGCGCTACGGCGTCGTCGCCGGCACCGGACGCCTGCTGGACCTGATCGCGGCGTTCCGCTTCGACGAGGCCGAACTCGACTGGCTGCGGCGCGAGAACGTCGTGAACGCCCGCACGATCGATTGGCTCGCCGATTACCGCTTCGCCGGAGATGTCTGGGGCTACCGCGAGGGCGAGGTGTACCTTCCCGGTTCCCCCATCCTGATCGTCGAGGGCGGCTTCGCCGAGGCGGTGCTGCTCGAGACCCTGGTGCTCAGCGTGTTGAACTACGACTCAGCGGTCGCGAGTGCGGCGGCGCGGATGGTCTCGGTCGCCGGTGGGCGCCCCCTGGCCGAGATGGGCTCGCGGCGGGCGAGCGAGCGCTCGGCGGTCGCCGCATCCCGCGCCGCGTACATCGCGGGCTTCGGCGCCACCTCGAACCTCGAGGCGGGGCGCAGCTGGGGGGTTCCGACGATGGGGACCTCGGCGCACGCGTTCACCCTGCTGCACGACTCCGAGGAGGCCGCGTTCCGCGCTCAGGTCGCCGCCCTGGGCCCGGGGACGACCCTGCTGGTCGACACCTACGACGTGCCGACCGCTGTCGACCTGGCCGTCCACGTCGCCGGGCCCGCACTCGGCGCCGTCCGCATCGACTCGGGAGACCTTCCCGTTCAGGTCGCCGCGGTGCGCGCCCAACTCGATGCGCTGGGAGCGGTGAACACGAAGATCACCGTCACGAACGACCTCGACGAGTACGGGATCGCCGCGCTGGCGGCGTCGCCGGTGGACTCCTACGGCGTGGGCACGTCGGTCGCCACGGGTTCGGGCAGCCCGACGGCCGGGATGGTCTACAAACTCGTCGCGCATCTCGACGACGCGGGCGACTGGGTCGCCGTGGCCAAGAAGTCGGCCGCGAAGGCATCGGTCGGCGGCCGCAAGTCGGCAGGGCGTCGCCTCGATGCGAACGGGGTCGCCGAGGCGGAGGTGATCCACGTCGGCGCCGGTCCGGATGCGGAGGCGGCGGAGGACGAACGCGACCTCGTGGTGCCGCTCATCGTCGACGGCCTGATCCTGCCCGGCGCCACCGGGCCGGAGGGCGTCGCGGCGGCGCGCGCTCATCGCGCTTCGGCCGTGGCGGAGTTGCCCGACGACGCGCTGCGCCTCGGGCGGGGCGAGCCCGTCATCCCGACCGTGTACGCGTGAGCGCTTCGGCCGGCGTGACGGCCTACTTCATCCGCTCGTAGACCTCTTTGCACGTCGGGCACACCGGGAACTTCTCCGGGTCGCGCCCCGGCAGCCACTTCTTGCCGCAGAGCGCCTTGACCGGCTTACCGGTGAGCGCCGACTCGAGGATCTTCTCCTTCTTCACGTAGTGGGAGAAGCGCTCGTGGTCGCCGGGTTCGATGGTCTCCTGGTTGAGGAGTTCTTCGAGCTCGCGGTCGAGGACGTCCGTCCCGCCGCCGCCCTGCGTGGGGTCGATGGTGCTGTTATCGGCAGCCGAATTCATGGGGACGATCTTACGCCGTCGATCGCCGCCACGATTCAGTACCGGCTGGCGAAAGCCACCAGCTCGGGCCCGCGACGGTCGAAGACGCGACCGCCGAGCACGATGCCGAGCCAGAGAACGAACGCCCCGCCGATGGCGCCGCACGCCAGCGCCGCACCGCCCAAGGAGCCGTCCACGAACAGTGCCTGAACCGCCAGGTACACGGCCGGCGCCGAGAGGATGGCACCACCGACGAACGACGCCGTCTGCGCGCCGGCACCACTGGAGCCCGGCGCCTGCGGTTGCACGAAGGCGCTGTCGCCGGGTCGAGGGGCGGGGTAGGGGAACCGCGCGGAGGCGAAACTCGCGACCCCGACGAGGCTCAACAGGATGCCGAGGTTGCCGCCGAGGATCGCCGCATAGGCGCCCGGGTCACCGAACGATCCGGCCGTGGCGAGCGATCCGACCACCACGACGGGCACCCCGATCACCAGAGTGGGCACCGCCCGTCCGAGCCGATCGGATCGCCCCGGAACGCCGGAAGCGACATGCAGCCAGACCGCGGAGCCGTCATAGGCCAGATCGTTGTGCAAGGTCCAGCCGAGGAAGAACACGATCACCGGCAGTGGGAGGAGCGAGAGCAGGCCCCACTGCACCCCGACCGCGCCGAGGAGAGCGATCATCACGATCGGCAGCAGCGGGATCGCCGCGAGCGACAGGTGGTATCGCGGGTCGCGACCCCAGTACGTCAGGCTCCGGGCGGCGATCACGCCGGCGGGGCTCGCACGGGCGACGTCGAACCAGCCCATCCGCATCCCGGAGTCGTGGTCGCGGCGGCGTTCGGGGGCGGCGATCATCAGCCGTACCGCGAGGTACCAGCCGGCGAGAGCGACGAGCAAGGTGATCACACCGAGCACGAGAGCGCCCGATGCCGCCGCGACATCGCCCGATTCGGCGGCGCCGGGGGCCGCCCACGCCGCGCCGAACGGAGTCCACCGCATCGCGCCGGCGAAGGAGGCGAGGGCGGTCCGACCTTGGGAGCCCCAGTCGACGTTCGTCACGACGATCACCGCCGGCACCAGCGCCAGGACCAGCACGATCCCGACGATGCCCAGAGCTTCGCGCGCGGCTCGTCCGGGGAAGAGGAAGGCGGAGACCGCTGTGGCGAGGCGGCCAAGGACGGCCGCGGTCGCGACGCCGAGGAGCACGGAGGCGACGGCGAGGACGGCGGTGCCCGCTCCCCAGAGCCCGACGCTCGCGAAGCCGACGACCGCGAGAGCGAGGACCGGGAGCGACAGCACACCGGCCAGGGCGAGGCCGGCGGCGAGCGTCGGCGTCGGGATGCCGTAGAGCGCGAACGAGCGTGGATCCATCGCATCCTGGCCACCGAAGAACAACGGCAGGAGCAGGAAGCCGAGCAGGATGACGGCGCCGCCGGCGGTCACGACGTCGGCAGCGAACGCGGCATCGGATGCGCCCCGTACCGCACCCAGCGCGACGACGAGCGCGACGGTGACGGCGACCAGGTACACCGCTGCGACGACGAGACCGAGACCGTGCAGGATCCCCTTGCGGAACCCTCCGACGAGGACGGCGAGCCTCAGCCCGAGAAGTCGTGCAACCACTCGAGGCCCTCGTTGCTGCGATCGGTTCCGGCGAGATCGAGGAAGCGCTCCTCGAGAGTCTGGGTTCCACTGACCTCTTCGACGGTACCGGCGGCGAGCACGCGGCCGCCGACGATGATGGCGACGCTGTCGCAGACCCGTTCGATGAAGTCCATGCCGTGGCTGGAGAGAACGACGGTGCCGCCGCTGTCGACGTAGCGGCGCAGCACGTCGATCACGTTGGAGGCCGAGACCGGGTCGACCGACTCGAACGGCTCATCGAGCACGAGGATGCGAGGCGCGTGGATCATGCCGGCCGCGAGGGCCACCTTCTTCGCCATGCCGGCCGAATAGTCGGAGACGAGTCGACCGAGGGCGTCATCGAGACCGAGGGCGTGCGCCAGTTCGGTCGTCCGGGTCTTCGCCGTCGCGCGGTCCATGCCGCGGAGCGTCGCGGAGTAGTAGAGCAGCTGCGCACCCGTGAGGCGATCGAACAGCCGCAGCCGGTCGGGCAGGACGCCGATCAGCTTCTTCGCGGCGGCGGGATCGGCCCACACGTCGACGCCGTGAACGACGACCGTTCCCCAGTCCGGTCGCAGGAGGCCGGTCATCATCGAGAGGGTCGTCGTCTTACCGGCGCCGTTGGGGCCGATGATGCCGTAGAACGACCCCTCCCGCACCTCGAGATCGATGCGATCGACGGCCACCGTCTTGCCGTAGGTCTTGGTCAGCCCCGCCAGCGTGAGCACGACGGGTGCGTCCGGCTTCTCGATCGGCGTCGGTGCCGATCCGGGCGTCTTCCGCGGCGGCCGCTTGCCGACCTTGCGCACGACGACGGGTTCCGGCTCGGGCTGCACCGAGGTCTCCGCGGACTCGGACCCGGGTTCCAGCTCCGGCTCCGGGTCCGGGTCCGACTCCGGCTCCGACTCGACGGAGTCGCCGGCCGACTCCTCGTGCTGCGGATCCACCGCTTCGAACTCGTCCTCGACGACGTCGGTCCCCCCGTGGCGTGGCGTCTGGTCGGTCACGGCTTCCCCCTCGTCTACCCCGTTCGAGTCGCCCGGCGCGGCGGCCGCGACAGCGGCTTCGTCGCCTCCATCGGCGTCCTTGGCGAGAGGCGCGGAACTCATCCGGCAACGCTACCAAGTCCGCTCGGCGGGCGAGTCCGACGTGAGACGGATTGACCGGCGGGCTGAGAGTCCGCAGGGCAAAGACATCAGCACACCCCCAGGGGGTACTGTCGAGGAAAGCTCTGAGCGGATAGGCTATCGCGGAACTACGCAGAGCGAAGCAACGTTCACATGAACTCGAGGAGAAGAACCCATGCCCACCAACGTCGTCATTCTTGCGGCCGGTATGGGCAGCCGTCTCGGTCGCTCCCTCCCGAAGCCGCTCACCGCTCTGAGCGACGGTCGTTCGATCATGCAGCAGCAGTTCGACAACATCCACCACGCCTTCGGGTCGAACGCTCAGGTCACGATCGTCGTGGGCTACAAGCTCGAGCACATCATCGAGGCCTTCCCGCACGCGACGTTCGTCTACAACGAGCAGTACGACCAGACCAACACCTCGAAGAGCCTCCTGCGCGCCCTGCAGGCCTCCGGGCAGGGCGGCGTGCTGTGGATGAACGGCGACGTCGTCTTCGACCCGCGCATCCTCGACCGTGCCTCGGCGCTCATCGCGAAGGACCAGTCCTTCGTCACGGTGAACACGGCGAAGGTCTCGGATGAAGAGGTCAAGTACACGACCAGCCGCGAGGGCTACATCGACCTGCTCTCCAAGACGGTCGTCGGTGGTCTGGGCGAGGCCGTCGGCATCAACTACATCTCCGCCGCAGACAAGGCCGCGCTGATCCGTCAGCTCGCCCGCGTCGACGACCAGGACTACTTCGAGCGTGGAATAGAGTTGGCGATCGAGCAGGACTCCCTGCTCATCGAGCCGATGGACATCTCCGACCTCTACGCCGTCGAGATCGACTTCGCCGAGGACCTCGAGCGGGCGAACCTGTTCGTCTGAGTCGCTCCTCGACGCGGTCCGCGTCGGCTCCCGAGAGAAGGAGCCGCGCAGTGAGCACGGAGGCTACGGCTGAGCGGCATCGGCGCTCCGCCGGCTGGCGGTACCGCCACTCGCTCTGGTTGCTGACGAAGCGCGATCTGAAAGTCCGCTACGCCACGAGCGCGCTCGGCTACTTCTGGTCGATCCTCGACCCGTTGGTCATGTCGGGCATCTACTACTTCGTCTTCACGGTCGTGTTCGACCGCAGCGTCGGTGAGGATCCGTACATCGTCTTCCTCCTCGCCGGGCTGCTGCCCTGGATGTGGTTCAACCAGGCGGTGTCGGATGCGACCCGCGCCTTCCTGCGCGAGGTCAAGCTCGTGCGCTCCACGTCCATCCCCCGCACCATCTGGGTGGCCCGGATCGTGCTCTCCAAGGGCATCGAATTCGTCGCGAGCATCCCCGTGCTGATCCTCTTCGCGATCGTCGCGGGCGCGCAGGTGACCCCGGCCGTGCTGCTGTTCCCGGTCGCGATGCTGCTGCAGGCGGCGTTGACGCTCGGCGTCGGGTTGATCATCGCCCCGCTCGTGGTCTTCTTCCGCGACCTCGAACGGGCCGCCAAACTGGTGCTGCGGTTCCTCTTCTACGCCTCCCCGATCATCTACTCGACCGACAATCTGCCGGAGGCGCTTCAGCCGTGGGCGGCGCTCAACCCCCTCAGTGGCATCTTCGCGCTGTACCGCGCGACCTTCTTCGCGGCGGAGTTCGACGGCTACCTGATCGGCGTGGCGGCGCTCACCTCCGCGGTCGTGCTCGCGATCGGCATCGTGGTCTTCCAGCGCTCCGAACGCGCTGTTCTGAAGGAGATCTGATGTCGGAGATCGTGATCCAGGCGAGCGGCGTGGGGATCCGGTTCCGCCGCAATCGTCGCGGCCGACGCAGCTTCAAGGACCTCTTCGCCGGCTCAGCACGCCGCAATCGGCCGAACGAGTTCTGGGCGCTGCGCGACGTCGACTTCTCGGTGCACGCCGGCGAGGCGATCGGCGTCGTCGGGCGCAACGGCCAGGGCAAGTCCACCCTGTTGAAGCTGGTCGCGGGCGTTGTGATCGCGGATGAGGGCACGGTCGCCGTGCGTCAGGGAGTCGCCCCGCTCATCGAGATCACCGGCGGCTTCGTGGACGACCTGAGCGTGCGGGAGAACGTCTACCTCACGGCCGGTCTGCACGGCATGTCGAAACGCGAGGTCGACGCGGTCTTCGACGAGATCATCGAGTTCGCCGAGATCGGCGATTTTCTGGACACCCCCTACAAGCACCTCTCCAGCGGGATGAAGGTGCGCATCGCCTTCTCCGTCGTCTCCCGGCTGGAGGAGCCGATCATCCTCGTCGACGAGGTCCTCGCCGTCGGCGACAAGGGCTTCCGCGAGAAGTGCTATCGGCGGATCGAGGAACTGCTCGGTTCCGGCCGAACCCTGTTCTTCGTCTCGCACAACGAGCGCGACCTCCGCCGCTTCTGCAGCCGCGGCCTCTACCTGGACAAAGGCCGACTCGTGCTCGACGGACCGATCGACGACGTCCTCGCGCGTTACGCTGAGGATTACACGCCGAAGCCGCCCACGACGTCCGACTGAGACGACGCCGGCCCCGGCGCGCGGACGGCGGGAGTCACAACGGCATGGCCAAGAAGAACGAGATCGTCATTCCGGACGAGAAGGCGGCTGACGAGAAGGCTGCTCCGGTGGAGAACGCCCAGCTCGCGCGGATCCTCGACCGATTGCTGGCTGTGCAGCGACCCGCCGTGCTGGCGAACATCCGGTTGCTGCGCAAGCGCCGGCCCGGGGCGACGCCCGAGCAGATCATCACCAGCCTCGAGCGACAGTACCTCGCGAGCGTCACCACCGGCGGCGCGGCGATCGGCGCTACCGCGGTGGTGCCCGGGGTCGGTACTGGTGCGTCGATCGCTCTCTCCGGCGCCGGCGCAGCAGGCTTCCTCGAGGCCAGCGCGTTGTTCGCCCAGTCGGTGACCGAGGTGCACGGCATCCGGCTCGACGACCCCGAGCGAGCGCGGGCGCTGGTGCTGACCATGATGCTCGGCAGCGGCGGCACCGACCTCGTGCGGCAGGTCGCCTCGCAGGCGACCGGCGGCGGCGCCGGACTGACGCAGTACTGGGGCTCCATGGTCACCAAGGGCATGCCCTCCTTCCTCGTCGGCGAGCTGGGCGATCGGGCGAAGGCGATGTTCGCACGGCACTTCCTCGCTCAGCAGGGCGCGGGAATCGTCGGCCGGGCGATGCCGTTCGGCATCGGCGCCGCTATCGGCGGAGTCGGCAACGCGATGCTCGGTCGGCGCGTCGTGACGAGCTCGCGCGAGGCGTTCGGCCCCGCCCCCGAACATTTCAGCGACCATCTCGTGCTGGCGCCGAGCCGCTCCGAGCGGAAGCAGGCGCTCACCGCCGGGGCGTACGAGCCGCTCGATCTGTTCGTGCGCGACTACGGCGGAGAGGGCGAGAAGATCGCTCTGCTCGTCCACGGCCTGATGGCGGATTCACGGATCTGGTACGCCCTGGTGCCGACACTGCTCGAACACGGTTATCGCGTGATCGCACCCGACCTGGCCGGTCACGGCGGCTCGCCTCGTTCCCGCGTCTACTCCCCCGAGCGATGGGCGGCGGACATCCGCGCCTCCGTGCTGCAGACGCCCGACCTGATCATCGGCCACGGACTCGGCGGCCTGGTCGCGAGCCGCCTCGTCGACGAGTACCTGCCCGAGCACGTCGTCTACGTCGATCCGTTGTTCGGAGAGCCGCGCGGGGTCGCGAGCGTGATCGGCCGTTCGCAGAAGCCGTCGCCGCCGACGCGGAAGGAGCTGCTGAAGCAGCACCCGAGATGGACGCCGGAGCAGATCGATCTCGACCTCGCCAATCTCGACCGGTGGGACCCGGAGACCGCACACGGCGTGGATGATCGCTCGGTCGTGCATCCGCCCGAAGTACCGCTGGCGCGCTCGCTCGTCGTACGCACGGAGAAGAACTCTCCGGTCGGCAAGGCGATGTCGGCGAAGCTGACCGAATCGGGATTCCCCGTGGAGACGGTGCCGGGCAACGGGCTGAGCGTCTTCCGCGACGACCTCTCCGCCTTCGTTCGAGCGATCACGGACTGGCTCTGATGGCCTCCGCCGTCGAGGGCTACCTCGCGACGCTCGAACACGCTCGCTTCGACGAGGTGCTGACTCTGCGTGCGGCGGTGCTCGCCTCCGACGCCGACATCGTCGAGGAGGTCAAGTGGAACGCGCCGAGCTATGTGCTGCCGGGCAGCACGCACGAGGCGACGTTCCGGCTCCAGCCGAAGGATGCACTACAGCTGATCCTGCACCGGGGTGCCGCGGTGCGCAGCGATGCGCTCGAGGCCGTGCTGCCGGATCCGCTCGGGCTCGTGAGCTGGGCCGCGCCCGATCGTGGCGTCATCACCTTCTCCGACCGCGTCGATGCAGCGACGGCCGATGCGGTGACCGCGCTCGTCGGCGCGTGGCTTCGCCTGGGCTCAGCGGCGTAGGAGCCCGCGCTCAGGCCTTCTTCGCAGCGGCCTTGACCGCCTGTTTCGTGGCGCGCACCTTCGCGAGCGAATCGGGCGAGGTGATGTCGGCCACCGAGCGGAAGCTGCCCTCCTCACCGTAGGCTCCGGCAGCCTCGCGCCAGCCGGCACCCGCGAAGCCGTACTGCTTGCCGAGCAGGGCGAGGAAGATCCGCGCCTTCTGGTCGCCGAAACCGGGCAGCGCCTTCAGCCGTTTCAGCACCGTCGGCCCATCGGGGTCGTCGCGGGTCCACAGCTCGGCGGCCTCGCCGTTCCACTCGTCGACGAGCGTGCGGCACAAGGTCTGGATCCGCCCCGCCATCGAACCGGGGTACCGGTGCACCGCCGGTGGCGTCTTGCACACCTCGGCGAAGGCGGCATCGTCCTGCTCCGCGATCACCGACGCCGAGAACGAACCGAGACGATCGCGGATCTTCGCCGGCCCGCCGAAGGCCGTCTCCATCGCGACCTGCTGATCGAGCAGCATGCCGATGAGCAGAGCGAGCGGATCGGCGGACAGCAGCTCGTCGGCCGCCGCGTCGTCGGTGATGTGCAGTTCAGGGGCCATACTCCTGAATACCACGGACGACGGCGTCCAGGGTGTTCAGCGCGCGATCGAGCTCGAGGTCGCCAGGACCCCCGTAGCCGAGGACGATGCCGGAGCGGCGGGATCGTTCCGCTGCGGCGTAGGCGTCCAACGGTGCGACGAGGACGCCGCGACGCGCGAGCTCCACGACGACCGCATCCGCGGGCACTCCCTCGGCGAACTCGATCACTGCGTGCAGCCCGCCGTCCAGGCCGCGCACCGAGCCCCACTCGACACGGTCGAAGAAGTCGAGCAGCAGGCGTCGCCGGTGCGCGTAGGCACGCCGAGAGCGTGCCAGATGGCGCCGCAATGCGCCCGATGCCATGTACGCGGCGAGGGCGAGCTGGGTCGGTCCTGATACCCGCGTGACCTCATCCGCCAACTCACGATCGAGCGCCGCACGCATCGGCGACGCGCCCCGCACCACCACGAACGCGATACGCAGCCACGGCGAAACCGTCTTCGCGAAGGAGCCGACGTGTACGACCGTTCCGGAGTCGTCGATCGAGGCCATCGCCGGCAGGGGAGGGCCGACGTGGCGGAACTCGCTGTCGTAGTCGTCCTCGATGAGGACGACGCCGTGTTCGCGAGCCCAGTCGATCAGCCGCAGTCGAGCCTCCGCGCCGAGCCGGCCACCGGTCGGATACTGGTGCGACGGTGTGAGCACAACGATGTCCGGTGTCGACGAGCAGAGCAGAGCATCCACATCGATGCCGTCACCGCGCACCGCCACCGGCACGACCGTGGCGCCTGCTCGCGCGATGCGGCGACGCACCGCCGGGTAGCCCGGATCCTCGACGACCACCTGCGGAGGCCGACCGAGTCGTGCCGCAACGGTGTGAACGACCAATTCGACAGCGTCCGCCGTGCCCGCCGTCACGACCACCTCGTCCGGCGAGACGGACACACCCCGCGAACGGTGCAGCTGCGCCGCGATCTGCTCGCGCAGCGCCGCGCATCCGCGTGCGTCCTCGGCGTCGCCCGGAGGATCGGCGGCGGCCGCCGCACGCCAGGCGGCCCGCCATTCGGCCCCCGCCACCCCGCGCGTGCCAGGGATGCCCGGTCGCAGATCCAGAGCACGCACCCCGTCGACGGTCGCCCGCTCAGCGACCGGGACCGGCGAGTCCGCTGGATGGGACGTCATCGCGGGTGCCACGACGGTTCCCGAACGCGCGTGCGCGACCAGGTACCCCTCACCGACGAGTTGATCGACCGCGGCGACGATCGTGCCGCGTGAGACGCCGAGATCGACGGCGAGGGCGCGGCTCGAGGGGACGACCTCAGCCGCACGCCACCGTCCGGCCAGCACCGCACGCCGAAGGGCGTCCGCGACGGCGACCCGTACGCCGCCGGGGTGCTCGCGATCGACGTGCAGCTCCACATCCGTCTCCGAGCGCATCCTGCCTCCCTATCGGCTCCGACTGGACCACCGCGGATCCGTCGTTCTGGCATTGTCGCAGGTCCAGCGCGGCGCCGAGACTCGACTCATGACGATTCCCGAGACAGACCGAACCCGACTGACCCGGATGCGCGAGCGCCAGGTGTTCGACCGCGCCGCACTGGACGAGATCCTCGACGAGGCCCTGATCGCGCACGTGGGGCTGGCTCGAGACTTCGGGCCGGTCGTGCTGCCGATGCTCTTCGCCCGCGACGGCGACGACCTGCTGGTCCACGGCTCGAGCGGCGGCGGCCTGTTCCGCCAGGCGTCCCAGGGCGCACCGATCGGTGTCGGAGTCACCATAGTCGACGGTCTCGTCTTCGCGCGCTCCACGTTCGACAGTTCGATGAACTACCGCAGCGCCCTGCTGATCGGAGTCGCGGAGGCGGTGACGGACCCGCGCGCCAAAGCGCGGGCGCTCGAGGTGCTGAGCGAGCGGATCATGCCGGGACGCCCGGCCGAACTGCGCGAGACGACGGCCAAGGAGCGCGCCGCGACACTGGTTCTGCGACTTCCGATCGAGGAAGCCAGCGTCAAGGTCCGAGCGGCCGGACCGAGCGACGACGACGGCGCGGATCCGCAACTCTGGGCGGGGGTGGTCCCGCTCGTCACCCGCACCCTGACGCCGGTCAGCGCCGATGGCGTGGAGGTCCCGCCGTCACCCGCGGCGGAAGCGTTCCGCGCGCAGACCGATGCGCGCCGGCCGCCCTACTGCTGAGCGGCGGCGCTGCTGAGTTGCGGAGTTGCTGAGCTGCGCCTACTTCGCGTCCTGCTGCGGGAAGACGACCTTCTGCACGATGATCATCACCGACGCGGCGACCGGGATCGCGACCAGCGCGCCCAGGATGCCCGCGATGGTGCCGCCCGCTACCGCGGCGATCACCACGACCGCTCCGGGCACGGCGACGGCCCGGTTCATGATGCGCGGGCTCAGCAGGTAGGCCTCGACCTGCATGTAGATCAGGTAGTAGATCGCGGCGACGAGGGCGGTCAGCGGTGATGCGAGCAGGCAGACCAGCGAGATGATCACGGCGCCCGAGATCGTGCCGACCAGCGGGATGAGCGAGCCGAGGAAGGCGATGAAGGCGAGCAGCGCCGGCAACGGCGCGCCGATGATCAGCAGCAGGATGAGGCTCAACACGCCGTTGACCGCGGCCAGGGTGACCTGTCCGACGACGTAGCGACCGACGGCGCCGGTGATCTCTTCTCCGACCT
Organism: Microbacteriaceae bacterium VKM Ac-2855; assembly: GCA_013204985.1. Lineage (GTDB taxonomy): Bacteria > Actinomycetota > Actinomycetes > Actinomycetales > Microbacteriaceae > Rathayibacter. The sequence continues at coordinate 100,552 of JABMLG010000006.1, read as the reverse complement.
CGCGGGCGTTCTCGCGACGCGACGCCGCGGCGAAGCGGTACGCCACCGTCTTCATCGCCCGCATCGAGGCGAGGAAGTAGAGGGTCAGGATGAGCACGATGATCGATCCGGTCACGCCGCTGGCGATGCCGGTACCGACAGCGAGCAGGCCACCACCGATGCTGAAGATGTTGTTGGGGTCGGCGATGAACGCCTGTGCGTCCGCGATCAGCTTGTCGATGTCGACCACGCCGCGCAGCTGCTGCTCGAGATCGAGCAGCCACGGCTGCGAGCCGATGTCGCTGATGATGCCGGGAGCGTCCGCGATGAACTGGCTGCCCTGCTCCACCAGGATCGGGATGAGATAGACCAGCAGACCGACGAAGACGCCGAGCACCCCGAGGAAGACGATCGCGATCGCCAGGGCGCGCGGCAGCTTCTTGCTCTCGAGCCAGGAGACGAGCGGATCGAGCCCGAGCGAGATGAAGAGCGCGAGGAAGATGTAGGTCATCACCGTGCTCAGCTCGGCCACGATGCCGCCGACCACGAGCGCGAGCAGAACCCCCAGCCCGCCGAGCAGGCCGATGCGGAACGCGCGGATCTGGAAGCCACCCTGTCCGCCGTTGGCGGCGCTCGGTTCGGCGTGCATCATCACGTCGGGCGTCGGCGCGGGAGGCGCGGGGGGTGCCTGGCGGCGACGGCGGAGGAGCGCGCGTGCAGTCTGCATGACTCGACTGTAGCGGGCGGCGTTATCGTGCCTGTTCGCGGGGCAGCCGCTTGACGACGCCGTCAGGCCGTGGGATCGTGCTCGTCCACGGGGTCGTCCCCGGCGTGAAGCTCGGCGTTGCGGTGCCACTCGGCGAGGAGGCCCGCGATCGCAGTGTGGAAGCGGATCGTCGCTGCGCCGGGCGTCGTGTCACCGAAATAGTGGTGCACCCACTGCCGCAGGGTCGCCGCAGCATCCGCATCGTGCTCGACCGCTTCGATCCGGCGGACGACGGAGGAGGCCTCGGCCGCGGTCAGCCATTCCGCGTCGCCGAGATACCCGCTCTCGTCGACTTCGGCGAGCGGCTCCACGGGCCGGGTGACGAGGATCGGTCGGCCGACCGCGAGGCGGTCGTAGACCATGGCCGACACATCGACGATCGCGACATCGGCGACCGCGAGCTGCCAGCCCAATTCGGCGCCGGTGTCGTGCACGTGTTGCGCAGTCGCATCCGTCTGATTCGCGGCGGCGATCATCCGTACGATCTCGGCGTTCGCGGCAGCGTAGGCCGGGTCGACCGCACCGCTGCGAGGATGCGGCCGATACACGAGCCGGTAGCGGTCGTCGGCGAGCAAAGCCCGCGCGAGTGCGACTCCGTGACTGGCCACCGAGCCGTACGCCGCCGCCGCGCGATCGCCCTCCCACGTGGGTGCGTAGAGCACGACCTCGCGGCCGTCCGGTTCGAACGGGGTGACGCCCGAGTAGTGGTCCGCCTGCGGACGGCCGATCGGGATGGCGCGGCGGTCGAAGTCGTAGTCCCAGAGAACGCGTCTCAGCCGCGAGAGTGCGGCGTCCCCCGCGATCAGGCTGTAGTCGTACGCCTTGAACTGGTTCGTCGTCATGTACATCTTGTCGCTCTCGCCGTGATTGACGAAGACGTGCCAGCGGCGGCCGTAGCGCATCATCTGGAAGTTCCGAGCGTTCTGGTTGACGTACAGGATGATGCGCAGCGGCTGTTCGTCGATGACCTGCTCGAGGTCGGCGACCGATCGGACGTAGGCGACGGGCACCGGGCTCTCGGCGAGCATCGCCACGGCGGCCCCGGCGTTGCGCGACAGGATGACCACGGGCCAGTGCTCCGAGAGGGCCAGGAGGGGCCGGTACCACTGTCGCACCTGGTACAGGTTGACGGCCGCGTCCGCGAAGTAGACGCCGATCTCGAAGCGTCCGGTGGGCAGCGGGCCGCGTGCGGTCAGTGCCCGCGCGACGTCGCGGCGGGCGCGACGCGCGTCGAAGAGATCACGGGCGAGCTTCAGCGCCAGTCGTGCATCGTTCGCGTTCACTCCCCCACCGTAGCGTCAGCGCGGCGGATCAGCTCGGAGCGTCGTACGCCGTCAGCGCGGACGCACCGCCAGCCAGACGAACTGGAGCGGAGCCAGGACGAAGTCCTCCCTCAGCTCGACGTCGACCTCCGTGACGAGGTCGCGCGCCGTGTCGGCGAAGCCGCCGAAACGCTCGGCCTCGACGATTCGCGGATGCTCGGAGAAGTTCGCGAGCACCAGGACCGTCGCGTCGGCGTCGGGACGCTGGAAACCGAGCACGTGGGGATCGTGGGTGTCGAAGATGGTCAGCGCTCCGCCCCCGAAAGCCTCGACCGACTTGCGCACCGCGATCAGGTGCAGAAGCCCGCCGAAGATCTCGCTGGCGTCGCTGCCCGGCTCGAGCCGCTCGGCGTAGCGTTCGGCCGGGTAGAGCGGCCGGTGCACCCAGCGGGAATCGTCGGCCGTCGCCGGGTCCTCGACGTAACGGTAATCGTTCAGTTGCCCCACCTCGTCGCCGAGGTAGAGCAGCGGGACCCCGCCGGTACTCAGCGCGATCGCGTGGGCCAGCAGGATGCGCTCCGTCGCGAAGGGGTCGTGCGACTCGAGCCCGGCGAGCGAGGCCGTCGTTCCCGAGATGCGGCAGTCCCCGGTGCGCGGGTTGTCTTGGAACGGCACGCCGCGAGCGAAGCTGTCGGGAAAGCGGTTCACGTAGAAATCGTTCAAGAAGCGTCGGTGCCGGAAGCCGTCGATGCCGAACTCGGCCGCGTCCTCGTCGGCGAAGGTCCAGCCGATGTCGTCGTGACTGCGGACGTAGTTCACCCAGCTGGTGCCCGGTGCGATCGTGTGCCGGCGCTCGAGGGCCTGCGAGAGGAGGGCCACCTCGCGGGTGGCGAGCGCCTCCCACGTCAGCGCCATCTGCAGCGGGTTGTAGGAGAGCTGGCACTCGGCGGGATCGATGTACTCGACGACCTCGTCGGGGTGCACGATCGCCTCCGACTTGAACAGCAGCGACGGCGCCGCGAGTCGGCAGACGGCGTTGAACGCCCGGATGAGGGTGTGCGCCTGCGGCAACGACTCGCACGCCGTGCCGAGTTGCTTCCAGATGAACGCGACCGCGTCCATCCGCAGGATGTCGACACCCTGGTTCGCCAGGAACAGCATCTCGCCGGCCATCGCGCGGAACACCGCCGGGTTGGCGTAGTTGAGGTCCCACTGGAAGTGGTAGAACGTGGCCCAGATCCAGCGGCCGTCCTCCAATTGCACGAACGATCCGGGGTGGTCGTCGGGGAAGATCTCCCGCGTCGTGCGCTCGTAGGCGTCGGGCATCTCTCGATCCGGGAACACCCAGTAGTAGTCCTCGAATTCCGGGTCGCCCGCGGCGGCCTTCAGCGCCCACTCGTGCTCGTTCGAGGTGTGATTGAAGATGAAGTCGACGACCAGCGAGATGCCGTTCTCGCGCAGCTCGGCAGCGAGATCCTTCAGCTGCTCCATGCTGCCCAGCGCCGGATTCACGTGCCGGTAGCTCGAGACCGCGTAGCCGCCGTCCGAGTCGGGTTCCGGGGCCTCGAAGAGCGGCATCAGGTGCAGGTAGCTGAGACCGATCTCGCGGAAGTACGGGATGCGCGAGCGCACACCCTCGAGGTCGCCCGCGTAGCGATCGACGTAGCAGACGCCGCCGAGCATCTTGTTCGAACGGAACCAGCCGGGGTGCGCCTCGCGAGCCCGGTCGATCACGCGCAGCGATTCGTCGCGTTCCGCCCAGCTCCGCGCCGCGAGCTCGACCAGCTCGATCAGCTGCTCCTGAACATCCGTGCGGTCACCGTACACCTCGGTGAACAGGTCGAGAAGGCTCGGCAGGTGCCGATCCAATCGGGCTGAGAACTCCGGATCCGCCGGTAGACGGTCGTCCAGTTGCGTGCGCACAGCACCGAGAATCTGCCCCGATTCGAACACCAGTGTCCCCTTCGCGAAATGCCGTTCAGGCCGCCGAGGGGCGGTGAACTCTCTCGCGATGCTAGACGATCGGCGCTCGACCGGCGAACGCCATGCGCAGCACCGTTCGCCATGCTATGGGGCGTCGTCCGCCCGGATCGCTGCGCCATCCCTCGCGCCACCCGACGAACCAGGCCGACAGCGCGGGCCGGTCGCGACGCCAGCGCAGGCACTGGATCGCGGTCCACGATCCTACGTAGAACGGGACGAGCACCGCCGGCAGGTTGCGCCGCGCCAACCACACGCGGTTCCGGGCGTTCAGGCGGTAGTACTGGCTGTGTCGCGTCGGCTCGATCACCGGGTGCTGGGCGACGAGGTCGCCGGCGTACCAGGTGGTCAGGTTCAGATCCCAGACGCGCCAGGCCAGCTCGATGCCCTCGTGGGCGTAGAAGAACGGTGCCGCCCACCCGCCGATCGCCTCGAAGGTCGCGCGTTCCAGCACCACGGCGCCCTCCCAGACCGAGAAGACCACGCCCGAGGTACGCGGGTCGCCCTTGCGGATGCGCGGCACCCATCGCCGAGGGGTCTCGCCACCCGCGACGTCGTCGACCCGGGGCTGCACCAGGCCGATCCGACGGGAACCCGCGAGCAACGCGATGGCGTCGACGAGGAACTCGGACGACGGCACGCTCGCGTCATCGTCGAGGAAGAACAGGTAATCGCCGCGCACGTCGGGAACGCCCGCATTGCGTCCGGCGGGGATCCCGACGTTCTCGGGCAGGGCGAGCGCCTTCACGCCATCCGGGAGTCCGACCGGGGTCCAGCCGTTACCGACGCAGACCACGTCGAGTTCGACACCCCGCTGCGCGAGAACACTCGCGAGCGCGCGACGGAGGTCGTCGGGCCGGCGGCCCTGCGTCAGCACGACGACGCCGACGCTCGGCTCAGCTCCGGACACGCTTGGACGCCATGATCGCGACGAAGTGCCCGATCAGGGCAAGGATCGAGAGCGGCAGCAGCACCGCCACGAGCGCGCGGTCGGCCAGATCCGCCCCGGTGAACAACCCGACCACGGCCGCAACGAAGGCGAGCATGGTCAGCTCGACGGAGTGGTAGAGGCGGTGGAACGGCACGAATCGTGCCAGGCGTCGCAGCCGCGCCAGGGCCGACGAGGACGGATCGGCCTCGCCCTTCTTGTCGGCCAGCTTCGCCAGGCCGGCATTCGCGCGAGCGACGTGGACCATGTCGTTCAGAGCCTTGTTCAGCACGATCACGAGCGCGAGCAGGGTGCCGAGCGTCGTCCAGAGGTAGTCCGCCGGGGCGTCGAACGGCCAGCCGGCCGCGCGCAGGCCGAGCGCGATCGGGATGAGGGACTCGGTCGTGTAGTGACCGACCTTGTCGAGGAAGACTCCCGCCGGTGACGAGGTGCGTCGCCACCGCGCGACCTCGCCGTCGCAGCAGTCGACGAGCATCTGCAGCTGGCCCAGGAGCAGAGCCAACACCGCGCCCGTGATCCCCGGGATGAGCAGCGCGGCGGCGGCGCTCCAGCCGACCAGGATCATGATCCCGGTCACGCCGTTCGCCGAGATCGAGGTGCGCAGCAGCAACCAGGTCACGTACGGCGAGAGATTGCGCAGGTACAGCGAAGCGGTCCAGTGCTCGGCGTTCCGGCGCCCGCGCACTTCGGGCGGCTGCGCCACGGCGCGCAGCTCGGCGATCGATCGCGGCCTCGTCAGCTTGCTCATCCGGCCTTCCCCTTCGGTGTCTGATGGTGCGCCGCGATGTTGTTCGTGAACCCGAGGTAGCCGAGGACGAATCCGCTGCCCCATGCCACGTGGATGCACGGGATCACGATCACGAACCAGAGCATGGCCCGAACGCCGTCCGGCCGCGCGACCAGCAGGGCGGCGAGAGCCACGAGCAGCAGATAGCCGACGGGCAGGCCGAAGCCGAGGAGCAGCCACGGCGCGGCCCCCAGCGCGAGCTGGATCAGACCGGCGAGACCGCAGAGCACGCCGAGGGCGAGCACCAGGACGAAGACCGGCGGAGCGAAGTAGCGCAGCGAGCGCGACACGGGGAAGAGCCTCGCCAGCTCGCCCCGCCACATCCCGGTCGAGAGGAATTGGCGCACCAGCTTCGCGAGCGAGGGCCGAGGTCGGTACGTCACGGTGAGCCGGGGCGTGAACCAGACCACGCCGCCATTGGCACGGATCCGTCGGTTCAGCTCCCAATCCTGACCGCGCTTGAACCGCTCGTCGAAGAGCCCGACGGCCTCCAACGCACTGCGCCGGAAGACCCCCAGGTAGACCGTCTCCGCCGGACCCTCGGCACCGCCGACGTGGTGCGGCGTTCCGCCCAGGCCGATCCGCGAGCCGTACGCTCGCGCAACGGCGCGCTGGAACGGCGTGAGTCCCTCCGCAGCCATCACGCCACCCACGTTGTCCGCTCCGCTGCGCTGGATCGCGGCGACCGCCTCTCGGGCGTAGTCGCCGGGCAGCACGGAGTGCGCGTCCACGCGGACCACGATCGGGTGCACCGAGGCGCGGATCGCGGCGTTCAGACCTGCGGGAGTGGAGCCGACCGGATTCGCGACCACCCGGATCCGCGGGTCGGCAGCGCTGAGCTCGGCGACCAGGGCTTCGGTGCCGTCGATGCTCGGAGCGACCGCGAGAACGATGTCGAACGGGCCGGTGTAGTCCTGCGCGAGCAAGCTGTCGACGGCGGCGCGGACGTGACCGACCTCGTTCAGGACGGGCATCACGTAGGAGACACCGGGGAGCGGCGGCAGCTCGTTCATCGCGCGCTCGGTGTGCATCCGCACGAGCATAACAGCCCCCGGGGACGACCCCGGGGGCTGTTGCGAGACGCATTCTGCGTCGACTTCCAGCGGATCAGCTGGTGGCCATCGTGCCCAGCACGACGTCTTTGAGCTGGTACGTTTCGCCGTCGCGGATGTACGTGAGGCTGACCGTGCTGCCGGCGGCCTGCGCCCGCACCTGGGCGGTGAGGTCGGAGGCGCTGGTGATGGGGGTGCCGTCCAGATCGGTGACGATGTCACCCTTCTTCAGGCCGGCAGCCGCGGCCGCTCCCCCGCTGGTGACGTCCTGCACGGCGGCTCCGAGGGAGCCGGTCGTCGAGTCGGCCACGCTCGCGCCGAGCAGGCCGTGCGTCGCCGAACCGTTCGCGATGATCTCGTCGGCGATGCGCTTGGCGACGTTGCTCGGGATCGCGAAGCCCACGCCGATGCTGCCCGACTGGTCGGAGGAGCTGCTCGACGAGGCGCTGGCGATCGCGACGTTGACACCGATCAGCTCACCGTCCTGGTTCAGCAGCGCGCCACCGGAGTTGCCGGGGTTGATGGCGGCGTCCGTCTGGATCACGGGAAGCGAGATCGAGCTGGTCGCGGTCGAGGGCTGGGTCTGGCCCGGGATGTCGAAGTTGAACGGGCTGTCGGTGCTTCCTCCGGTGCTGCCATCGGTGGTGTCGCCCGACTCCGGGGCCGCGGAGGACGCGACCTGGATGCTGCGGTTGAGTGCACTGATGATGCCGTCCGTGACGGTTCCGGAGAGACCGAGCGGGGCGCCGATCGCAACGGCCGTGTCGCCGACGTTGACGTCGGACGAGTCGGCGAAGGTCATCGGAGTGAGCCCGGTCGCGTCGGCGAGCTTGATCACCGCGAGGTCGTCCGTCGGGTCGGTGCCGACGATGGTCGCGTCGTAGATCGTGCCGTCGCTGGTGGTCACCGAGATGGTGGCGTCGGCGATCTCGCCATCGAGGGTGACCACGTGCGTGTTCGTGAGCACGTAGCCGTCCTTCGACAGCACGATGCCCGAACCGGTTCCTGCGGAAGAGCCCCCGCTGACCGAGATGGTCACCACGCTGGGTGTCGCCTTGGCCGCGACGGCCGTGGCGGTCGTGGCGTCATCGGCGTTGTTGACCGTGATCGTCTGCGCACCGGAGGACGCGACGACGCGCGTACCGGCGTTCTGCGAGGCCGACCAGATTCCGAAGACGCCGGCCCCGGCGACACCGCCGATGACGGCTCCGATCGCCAGAGCGGCGACGATGCTGACGCCCGCGCGGCGACGCGGTGCGGCGGGAGGCGGGGTCGGCCCCTCGGGGGCCGCGGTCGCCGTAGCGGACGCCTCGGTCGGCTGGCCGAAGGCGCCGACCGGAGCCGTCGGGGCGCCCGGGGCGCCCGGGGCGCTCTGCTGTGGCGCGGCGTACTCGCCGTAGCGCGGCGCCGTAGGCGGCGCGTAGGAGGCAGGAGCGACCGGTGGCGTCGGCGCCACGGGTGCGGGGTACGGGGTGTACTGCTGCGCAGGTGCGGCCGGGGGCTGCGGTGCCGGATCGGCGGGCGCGCTCGGCTTCTCTGATGCCGCAGCGGCGGGCGCCGCAGGAGTGCCGACGGGCTCGGGCGCGGTGGCCTCGGGCGTCGCGCCGTCGTGGTCGGATGCCTGAGCGGGCTTCGGGGCCTCGTCCGGGTTCAGGTTATCCGGGTGACTCTCGGTCATGGGTGCTGCTCCTTCCAAGCGAAGACAGCTTGACCATCGAAGCTGGGCGTTTCTTATGACGCGGCTGCAAGCGCTACGGCAAAATGGAACGATGACTGTGATCGGACCATGGACGCGCGCCGCCGAGGGCGCTGGCTTACTCGGCGCGGACGGCTCCGTCGCAGCGACGATCTTCAGCGAGATGAGTGCGCTGGCCGCCCGCACGGGCGCGATCAATCTCGGGCAGGGGTTCCCCGACGAGGACGGTCCCGGCATCGTGCTCGAGGCCGCGCGCGCGGCGATCGCCGACGGCGTGAACCAATACCCGCCGGGTCTCGGTTTCCCGGTGCTGCGCGCGGCCATCGCCGAGCACCAACGCCGGTTCTACGCCTTCGACGCGGATCCGGATCGGGAGGTGCTGGTCACCACCGGCGCGACCGAGGCTCTGGCGGCGACCCTGCTCGCGCTGGTCGAGCCCGGCGACGAGGTGGTGACGTTCACCCCGCACTACGACGCCTATGGCGCCCTGATCGCGCTCGCCGGTGGGCGGCATGTGACGGTACGGCTGCGTCTGCCCGATTTCTCCGTCGATCACGACGAGCTGCGCGCCGCGGTCTCGGACCGAACCCGGATCATCCTCGTCAATGATCCGCACAACCCCACCGGGGCCGTCCTGCCCGCCGAGACCCGCACCTTGCTGGTCGAACTGGCCGAGCGGCACGACGCGTTGCTCGTGACGGATGAGGTGTACGAGCACCTGCGCTTCGATTCCCCGCACGTGCCGCTCGCGTCCCTTCCGGGAGCCCGCGCGCGCACGGTGACGATCTCCTCCGCGGGCAAGACGTTCAGCACCACGGGTTGGAAGATCGGCTGGGTGATCGCCCCGCCCGAGCTGGTGACGGCGATCCTCGCGGTCAAGCAGTTCCTCACCTACGTCAGCGGCAGCCCGTTCCAGGAGGCCGTTGCGCTCGGGCTGGGTCTCGGAGACGATTTCTATCGCGGCATCGCCGACACGCTGCGCCGCAAACGCGACCTGCTCTCGGCCGGGCTGGCGGCAGCCGGCTTCCGCGTCGCGCCGTCGGCCGGCAGCTACTTCGTCGTCGCCGACGCTGCGCCTCTGGGCTATACCGATGGAGTCGCGTTGTGCCGCGCCCTCCCGGAGCGAGCCGGTGTGGTCGCGGTGCCGGTTTCGGCGTTCTGCGCTCCGAAGGATCGTGCGGACTACTCCTCGCTCGTCCGCTTCGCGTTCTGCAAGCGCGTCGACGTGCTGGAGCGGGCCGTCGACGGTCTCGCCTCCGCGTCCCTCGCGCGCTGAGGCGCGATCAGCTCGGCGGGTAGAGGAAGAGCGGGACGCTCGACGCCGGGATCGTCCGCGTGTGATAAGCGTGATCGTTGCCCCAGTTGTACTCCTCGAGCGAGACGGAGCCATCGGCGTTGACCGCCTGTACGTAGGCGACGTGGTTGCCGTTGAACCATGCGACGCTGCCGGCGATGGGCGTGTTGCTCGTCACCCAGCCGTGCGAGGCCCACTGGCCGGCCCAGGCGTACGCGCTGCCGCCGCCGGGGGTCAGGTTGCCCCAGGTCCACTTGAACGGCGCACTCGTCGAACCGGCGTCACGGTTCAGGCGCCACGCGACGAAGTCGACGCACTCGCGGTAGTAGTAGCGCAACGGCGAGAGTCCGCGGCCCTCGTCGTCGGTCAGCTGGTCGCGCCAGGGGTAGTCGTCCCCCTCCTCGCGCGGGGTGACCGTGGAGTAGCTGCCCGTGCTCGCGACGGAGGCGTTCGCAGCGGCTTCGGCTTCGGCATCCGCTGCCGCTTTCGCCGCCGCAGCTGCGAGAGCAGCGGCCTGCGCTGCGGCGGCATCGAGCTCGGCCTGGGTCGGGGCCGTGAACGAGTCGCGGATGATCTGCTCCTGCGCCGCATTCGAGGCGACCGTGAGCTCTTGGATGTTCGTCTTGCGCAGCTCGGCTGCGGCGTCGGCCGACGCCTGCGAGTCGATGTCCGGATTGAACGAATACGCCGGCAGCGAGGCGACGGCGACGAGTCCGGCGACGACGGTGACCGCCGCGGCGCTGACGATCGAGCGCAGGACGCGGGGTCGACGCCGCGGGGCGGGCGTCAGGGGAAGAGGAGACGATGCCGTCCGAGGCGCCGCGACCGGGCGAGCGATGGCGACCGAGCGGAGGTCGGACCGTGCGAGCGTGGCCTCGGCCTCGCGGAGCGAGCGACGAGTGGGGACGACAGAGCCGTTCTGTTCCGTCGTACCGTTCACATCCGCCACCGCGTCCACCTTCCGCATCCTGGACGAGGATAGCGTACGTTCATCCATCGGCCGGGGATCCCGACCCTTCGACCGCGGCGTGCGGGAGTAGCGTGAGGCCATGTTCACCCCCACCAGCGCCTTCAGCGGATTCAGCGTCGACGACACCGAGGCGGCCCGAGCGTTCTACGCCGGCTCGCTCGGTCTCGAGGTCACGGACAGCGGGAGCGGAATCCTGGCGATCCAGCTACCCGGTGGCGGATACGTGATCGCCTATCCGAAGCAGAACCACGAGCCCGCGACCTTCACGATCCTGAACTTCGAGGTCGACGACATCGACGCGGCGGTGACGGAGCTCAACGCAGCGGGAGTCGTGACCACCATCTACGACGACATGCCGACCGATGGCCGCGGCATCATGCGCGGAAAGGCGCACGACCGCGGGCCGGACATCGCGTGGTTCCGGGACCCGGCCGGGAACGTGCTGTCGGTGCTGCAGAACTGACGCGGCGCGAACCGACGGTGCGGTGCGGTTCGCTGCGGTTCGCTGCGGTTCAGGCCGCGGGCGCCGAATTCGGACGCCGAGGGAACCAGGCGGTGCGACGCGGCCGGCTGGAACCGACACGGGCGACCGGACGCAGTGCACGGTCGCGGATGCTGCGCAGGTTCATCGCGCTGGAGCGACCGGCGGGCACCTCGAAGAGGTCGCCGGTGCCGTGGTCGACCAGGAACGCGACTCCGCCACGGATCCCGCGGTAGCTGACCCGCTCGACGAGACCCTCGTCGTCGAGGTTCACGCTCAGCAGAGCGTCACGTCGGATGTTCGGGTGGGCTGCCCGAAGGATCCGAAGTGCTCGACGGGTGGGCAGTGCGCGGGACATGCTGTGCTTTCTGTGTGGTGCGTTAGGGCTGTGAGTACGGCAACAACGACGAGAGCCCCGCCCTCGAGGAGGGCGGGACTCTGGAGTCGGTGCGACGGCTTTGTTACCGATCAATGGTTGCGGGGACAGGATTTGAACCTGCGACCTCTGGGTTATGAGCCCAGCGAGCTACCGAACTGCTCCACCCCGCGGCACATGTATTACTTTACACGACAATGACGCTCGTGTTTCGCGCAGGTTACAGGCCACCTGGCTCGCGGTGGCTCTTCGCCGTCCACGCCTCCCGCGAGGGACCCCTTCCGTGCGCGTCGGACCCGCGCTGGGAGGGTCCCTCGCGCACGGAAGGGGTCCCTCGCGAAGGGGTTAAACACGAAATCCCGGTCGCAAAGCGACCGGGATTTCGTGTTGTTCTTTCGAACACTGTTGCGGGGACAGGATTTGAACCTGCGACCTCTGGGTTATGAGCCCAGCGAGCTACCGAACTGCTCCACCCCGCGGCACAAGAGGAAACACTACGTGACTTCCGGGCGGAGTGCAAATCGAGATGTCAGCGGCCCGGCTTGCCCGCCATGATCGCCGTTGCGAACGAACCATCGCCCCGCAGCCCGGTCGCCTCGAGCGCTGCAGCGACCTCAGCCGGCGTGTGGGTCCAGCGGAAGCCGGAACGTTCGACGGGCGCATCGGCGTTCACGTCGACGCACTGAACCATGCCGTTGGGCGCGAGGTACCACTCGACGATCCGGGCCCACTCCTGCATGTCAGGAAGCCACGAGAGGGAACTCCATCGCGTGAGGACGACGTCGAAGGAGTCGGGCTCGGGCAGCATGTGTCGTGCTTCGTACACGTTCGCGCAGAGGAAGCGCGTGCGATCGACGAGATCGCGCTCGACCGCATCCGCTCGAGCACGTCGAACGGCCGGCATCGAGAAGTCGAGGCCGACAACATCGGAACCTGCTGCGGCGAGATCGAGGGCAGCGGAGCCCGTCCCGCACTGCACGTACAAGACGCGCGCGCCGTCCGGGATGCGCGCCACCGGCGCGCCTGCGATGGAGGACGAGGCGCGCTCCTCCCACAGTGCCCGATTCACATCGAGCCACTCCCCTGCGGTGAGGTGCGCGCCTCGGTCCACCTGGACCATCGCTCGACTACTGCCCGTCGGCCGCGAGCGCGCGGCTGATCGCATCGGTCAGCTTCGCATCCGCCTCCGCGAAGGCGGTCAAGTCGCCGGCCTTCAGAGCCGCGTCGCGCTCCGACAGCGCGGCCGATGCATCCGACAGAGCCGTCTGCAGAGCGGTCTGATCAATGGCGCCCGTGTCGGGCGTATCGGTCGAACCGTCAGGCGGTGTCGTCGGATCCACCTCGGTGCCGGTGTCTCCCGCATCCGCACCCGAATCGCCGCCGAAGAGGCTGTCGAGGGCCGCGTCGAGCGTGTCCTCGAACGCGATCTTGTCACCGAACGAGACGAGCACCTTCTGCAGCAGCGGATACGCGGACGTTCCGGTCGACTGCACGTAGATCGGCTGCACGTAGAGCAGACCGCCGCCCACCGGCAGCGTGAGCAGGTTGCCCCTGATCACGCTCGAGTCGCCTCGACCCAGGATGTTCAGTTCGTTCGCCACCGTGGGATCGGAGTTGAACGAGTTCTGCACCTGGCCCGGTGCGGGCACCGTGTCGTCCTTGGGGAGCTCGAGCAAGCGCAGCTTGCCGTAGCCCTCGGCGACGGCGCCGGCCGTGGAGCCGGCATCCGAATCGGCGACCAGATAGCCGGTCAGCACGTTTCGACTGGTGCCGCCCGCCGTTGTACTCGGGATGTACGTGGAGTACAGCGAGTAGGCGGGGGTGGTTTGACCCGGCGCCTGGAGCGTCAGGTAGTAGGGCGGTTGCAGCGAGGTGTCTGCCGCGGTCGCGCCCGTCGCCGTCGTGTTCGTAGTCGGCTCGTTCGGGGTGGACCATGCGTCGTCCCCCGAGTAGAAGGAACCCGCATCGGTCACGTGGTACTGACCGAGGATCGAGCGCTGCACCTTGAAGAGGTCCTCCGGATAGCGCACGTGGCTGATCAGCTCGGCAGGCATGTCCGCGATGGACGTGACCGTGGTCGGGAAGATCTTCTGCCAGGTCTGCAGGATCGGGTCCTCGGTGTCCCACGCGTACAGCTCGATCGAGCCGTCGTAGGCGTCGACCGTGGCCTTGACCGAGTTGCGGATGTAGTTCACGTCATCGGCTGCGAACTGCTGAACCGTGTTCGTGTCCGAGATCTGCTGCGAGAGGCTGACCATTCGCGAATACGGGTAGTTCGCCGAGGTGGTGTAGCCGTCGATGACCCACTTGACGCGTCCGTCGACGATCGTCGGGTACGGGTCGGAGTCGATCGTCAGGTAGGGCGCGACCTTCTTGACGCGCGCGACCGGATCGCGCTCGTAGAGGATCTGCGACTGGTCGTTGACCGCATCCGAGAGGAAGACCTGCTCCGACTGGAACTTGATCGCGTAGATCAGTTTCTTGAAGACGTTGTCGAGCTTGGGGCCGCCGTCGCCGTCGAAGGTCGTGTACGTCTGCTCCTCGCCGTCGGTGCCCGACGGGTAGTCGAGCTCGACGTTCGCCGTACCGTCGCCACCGACGATCGAGTACTCGGGCGAATCCTCGCCGAAGTAGATGCGCGGCTCGTAATCGCCGAGATCCCCCGTGGTCGGCACTCCGGATTCGATGAAGACCGGCTCGCCGCTCGCGGCGCGCTGATTGCCGTAGGCGGCGACCAAGCCGTAGCCGTGGGTGTAGACGAGGGTCTGGTTGTACCAGCTCGGCGTGGTGCCGAGGCCGTCCTGGTTCAGCTCGCGCACACCGACGACGGCGTCCTGCGTGGCGCCGTCGAGGTTGTACCGGTCGACATCGAGCGTGCCGTCGGTGTCGCCGAAGCTGTAGTACTGACGGAACTGCTGCAGCTGAGAGAAGGCGTCGACGATCTTGGTCGGGTCCATGATGCGGATGTTGGCCGTCGTCGTCGCATCCGACCGCAGCGCGCCCTGCGTCGCATCCGTGGTGGCGTCGTAGGCGATCTGCTCCACATCATCGACGCCGAACGCGGTACGCGTCATGTCGATGTTGCGCTGGATGTACTGGGCCTCCAGCGTGCGCTCGCTCGGCACGACCTGGAAGCGCTGAACGACCCACGGATAGAGGGAGCCGATCAGCAGGCTGCACACGATGAGCAGCGCAGTACCGATCACCGGGAAGCGCCAGCGGCCGATGAACGCGGTGATGATGAACAGGATCGCGACCAGCGCGGCGATGCCGGCGAGGATCTGCAGACCAGGGATCGTGGCGTTGACCGTGGTGTACGAAGCGCCCGTGATGCGGGTACCCGTCGCGGTCAGCGTCGCGTACTGGTCGAGCCAGACGCTGACGGACTGCACCAGGAGGTAGAGCGCGGCGATGATCGCCAGCTGGATGCGCGAGGACTTCGAGACCCGGACCTCGCGACCGTTCACGCGGATCGCGCCGTAGAGATAGCTCGTGGCGAGGCTGCCCAGGCCGCAGACGATCAGAACGGCGGAGACGAACCCGACGAGGCCCTGATAGAAGGGCAGCTCGAACAGGTAGAACGACGTGTCGAGCCCGAACTGCGGATCCGGCGTTCCGGAGGGCGTGCGGTTCACGAACATCAGGCTGGTCTGCCAGCGGGTGGCAGAGGAGACGCCGGCGAAGAGCCCGAGCACGACCGGGATGCCGACCGTGGCGAGTCGGCGAAGCGGCTCGATGACCTGCTGGTAACGGTCCAACTGCGAGTTGAGTTTCGCGTACACCGGTCGCAACCGGTAGGCGAGCGTGATGCTGACGAACGTCGGTATCGCCATCCCGACGAAGCCGATGGCGAAGAGCGCGCCGGCCGCCCACCACTGCGTGGTGAGGACGGAGAGGAAGCCCACCTGGTCGTACCAGAGGACGTCGGCGTACAGTCCGGCGAAGATGAAGAAGGCGATGACGAGAACGGCCACGATCACGACCGTGACGGCGAAAGCGCTCCGTCTCTTACGCTGCGGGGTCTCGGATGCTGTGGAACTCAACGTAGGGGCCTCTTGCTCCAATAAGTAAGGGTCGGCTCCTCATCGTAGGCGAATGGCATATGAGTTCCCGGCGAGTGTGCCCAGAGCGAACGGGTCGGAGCGAACGAGTCGGAGCGAAACGCGCCGCGCTCAATTCAGCGGTGTGGCCGCATCGCAGTTCGCCAGCTCCGACGTGTCGCCGGCGCTGATCGCCGCGAGGGCGTCGAGCGAGTCGTCGAGGGTCGAGACCGCGAACACGGTGATGCCGCTCGGCACGTGGCCGACGACCTCGTTGCAGTTGCTCTCGGGGGCGAGGAAGTAGGTCGCGCCCGCATCCCGGGCGCCGAACAGCTTCTGTCGGATGCCGCCGATCGCGCCGACGGTCCCGGTCGAATCGATCGTGCCGGTGCCGGCGATGTTCTCGCCGCCGTTGAGCTCGCCGTCGGTCAGCTTGTCGATGATGCCGAGCGCGAACATCATCCCCGCGCTCGGGCCACCGACGTCGTCGAGCTGGATCTGCACGTCGAACGGGAAATCGAACGAGATCCCCGCGCCGATGCCGATCACAACCGCGTCGTCGCTGAGCTGCGGCGTCACCTGCACACTCTGTTCGACGCCGCCACGGAGGATCGTCAGCGTGGCCGGAGCCGAGGCGCCGTTGTCGGCGAGCGCGGCGCGGAGTGCGTCGACGTCGGCGACGGCCGTGCCGTTGACGGCCTCGATCACGTCGTCCAGCTGCAGGATGCCGGTCGCGGGCGATCCGTCGAGCACCTGGGAGATGGTCACCGCGGATCCGACGTCGTAGCCGAGTTCGGTGAGAGCCGCGGCGATCGCCTCCTGCTGCGAGTCGACCATCTCCGCCTGATTGACCTGATCGCGCTCCTCGGTCGTTGTGGACGCCGGGAAGATCGACTCGACGGGCACGACCGCCTTGCTGCTGTCGAACCACGCCGAGGCGATCTCGACCCAGTTGGGCAGGTTCTCCGGGTTGCCGACGACGGACACGGTGAGCATGTCGAGCGATCCGGCTGTCGGATACGTCGTCTCATCAGGGATCGAGATCAACGGCGTCTCCTCCCCGTCGTGCTCGCTGCTGCCCAAGGTGTCGTAGACGGGTCCGGGCTGCTCGATCACATAGGGAGCGGGAGTGACGCCGAGGATCAGCACGAGCGCGACTCCGACGCCGAGGATCGCCGGCCCCACCAGACGGCGCCGGGAGCGGCGAACAGGGCGGGGCGCGTCGTCGCGGAACAGCGTCACGCGGGTCCTTTCTCGACGGTTGTCACCCCGCATCGGGGCGCGGCTGGGGCTGTTCGCGACGGGCGGACAGCGCTCCGGGCGGGGCAGGCGGTTTCACACCGACGCCGCACGCTCACGGGCTAACGTAGCTGACACCAACCTGGAAGGGGCTGATCCCATGGCCGAGGATTCCGTTGAGAACGGCGCGGGCGGCGGACCGGAGGACGAGTTCCGCGAGATGCTGCGCGAGTTCCTCTCGGGTAATGGACCCGTCGATCCGGCGCAGCTCGCCAAGGCCGCGGGACTGCCCAACGATCCCGTCGCATTGCAGAACCTGTTCGCACAGCTGCAGAGCGCGATGCAGAACACCGGTGACGGCGGGATCAACTGGACCCTCGCGACCGAGCAGGCCAAACAGCTCGCCCGAGCGGCGTCCACGTCGGTCACGGATGCGCAGCGGGCGGAGTTCGACGGCGCCTTCGGGGTGGCGGCGCTGTGGCTGGACGAGGTCGCCTTCGTCTCCGAACTCAGCCGGCCGCCGCGCCTGATCAGCCGGCTGGAGTGGATCTCGCTGACCATGCCGGTCTGGACCCAACTCGCCGAGCCGGTCGCGACCTCGATCTCGAACGCGCTCACCGGCGTGCTCCGTGACCAGGCCCCGGAGGAGTTCCAGGGCATGATCGCCGGCGCCGAAGGGATGATGCGCGGTATCGGCGGCACGCTGTTCGCGCTGCAGCTCGGCCAGGTCGTCGGTCAGCTCGCGGCCGAGGTGGTCTCGGGTGGTGATATCGGCATCCCCCTTCTCGAGGAGAACGACGCCGCGGTGCTGCCGCAGAACGTGACCGCCTTCGGCGACGGACTAGACATCCCCCGCGATCAGGTCCAGATCTACCTGGCCGTGCGCGAGCTCGCGCACGCTCGGCTGTTCCGGCACGGGAAGTGGCTGCGCCTGGCGCTCATCTCGCAGATCACCGACTTCGCCCGTGGCATCCGCATCGACACATCCCGTCTCGAGGAGCTCGCCGAGAACTTCGACCCGCAGAACCCCGAGGAGTTGCGCGACGCCATGACGTCGGGGGCGCTCATCCCGCCGAAGACGGAGGAGCAGCTCGCCGCGCACGGTCGCCTCGAGACGATGCTCGCCCTGATCGAGGGCTGGGTCGACGTCGTGACGGCATCCGCGACCACACGGCTGCCCAAGGCCGTCGCCGTCGCCGAAACCGTTCGCCGCCGCCGCGCCTCCGGCGGCCCCGCCGAGTCGGCCTTCGCGACGCTGGTCGGCCTCGAGCTGCGTCCGCGCCGCCTGCGCGAGGCGGCGGCGATGTGGCAGGCCGTCACCGACGCCGTCGGTCCCGAGGTGCGCGACAGCCTCTGGTCGCACCCCGACCTGATCCCGAGCGCCGCTGATCTGGACGACCCTGCCGCGCTGATCAAACGACTCACCTCGGAGGCCGCCGGCGAGCAGCCCGAGCAGGATGAGATGGACCTGGCGCTGGAGCAGCTTCTGAACGACAGCCGCGACGAGGGCGAGGAGCCCAAGCCCGTCTAGCCGAGGCGATGAGCCCCCGGAGCGAGAGCGAGTAGGCACGTGCAAGCAACGTGGGATGAGTCGTACTTCGACGCGCAACAGGGGGAAGACACGCCGGTCTACTGGGTCTGCTTCTGGACCGGTGACGACGTCGAGCGGCCCGCAACGCACGATCCACAACGGATCACAGGTGCCGCCTCTGTCGCGGACGTGCTCGACTGGCTGCGTGAAGAAAAAGGCGATCGGCGCTTCGAATTGTTCGTCGAGACCCTGGACCATGCCGAGTCGCGAGAGACCGGCTGGACCGCCCGCCGCAAACTCATCCGCCTCGCCGGCGATTTCCGGCCCGGCGGCACGTCTGAAACGGTCATCTTCACCGCGCTTCGCTGAAACCCGTCCTGCAGCGTCGTCACCGCCTCCCACCCCTCCCGCCACCTGTGGATAACTTCCGACGTCTCGATGCTCCACGGAGCAAGATCGATGCATGACCCTCCAGCTCGATCCCCGGTATCCGATGGTGTGGCGCAGCGGCAGCAGCGTCCAGTTCGGCATCGATCGTGAGGTGGCGCGGCTGGACGGTGTCGGCTTCGCACAGGAGTTGATGATCGACGCGCTGCGCGTCGGCACTCGCGAAGGCACCGTCGCCGTCATCGGGAGGCGTGCGGGCGCCAGCGCCTCCGAGGTCGCTGCGTTGCTGAGTGCGCTCGCTCCCGCCCTGCGGCGCCCATCGTCTCGCCCGTCGCCGGAACGGAGGGTCGCCATCGACGGCGTCGGTCCGACCGCGGCCCTGCTGTGCTCGCTGCTCGTCGCGGAAGGGTGCACGCTCGTCGACGGCGGTCAGCCGGGAATCCGCCCCGACGCGGTCGTGATCGTGGCGTCCTACGCGATCGCACCCGCCCGGGCCGCTCGATGGCTCACCACCGACGTGCCGCATCTCGCGGTCGTCTTCGGTGACGAGAGCGTCCGCGTCGGCCCCTTCGTCGAGCCCGGCGACGGGCCCTGCCTGCACTGTCTCGACCGGCACCGGATAGACGACGAGCCCGACTGGCCGCGCATGGTGGTGCAGTTGATCGGAAGGGCCGCCCCGACCGAGACCGCGCTCGCCTCGGCCTACATCGCCGCGAACGCGGCCGACCTCGTCCTGCGCCGGCTGCACGCCGGCGACAGATCGTTAGCGTCGTGCATCCGCACGCACCTCGACGCCTCCGGTGCGTTCACCGCGAGCGCGGCGAGCTCGCATCCGGAGTGCGGCTGCCGATCTCTTTCAGGAATCGGGACGGCTCTCGACGACTCGAGCGGCCGATCGCCGACTGCGACCACGACAGCCGCAGCCGTTGCCGGGCCCGCGTGATGCCGACGTAGAGCAGGCGGCGCTCCTCATCGATCCCCTGGAGGCCGGTCGCGTAGGAGATCGGCAACAGACCCTCGCTGACGCCGAGAAGGTGCACGGACTCCCACTCCAAACCCTTCGCCGAGTGCAGCGTCGCCAGGGTGATCGCCGCACGAGCGGGTTCGTTCTGGGTCTGTTGCCGCACGAGCAGGTCGTCGGTGAACTGCTTGAAGCTCGTGCCGGAACCGACCTCGTCGACCAGGCGCATCAGAGTGTCGAGCGAGTCCCAGCGTTCTCGTACGGCACCTCCTGCCGGCGGCGGATCCGCACTCCAGCCGAGTCCGCGCAGCACGTCACTCACCGACTTGAAGAGCGGCTCCCCTGAGATCGAGATCGACGCCGCGCGAAGCTGCATCACCGCCTGCTTCACCTCCGGCAGGTCGAAGAAGCGCCGCGAGCCGCGTACGTGCGACGGGATGCCGCGTTCGTGCAGCGCGTGCTCGAGCACCGCGGACTGCGAGTTGGTGCGGTACAGCACGGCGATGTCGGCCGGGTTCAGACCGCCGGCGATATCTGCGGCCACACGGTCGGCGACCCCGCGCGCCTCCGCGATGTCGTCGGGATACGCGTCGATCGCGGGCTCCGGCGCGGCGGCGTCGGCCGGGCGCACGGAGTGCAGCGTCAGGGCGCCAGGACGGCCGCGCATGAGGCGGTTCGCCGTCGCGACGATCTCGGCACTCGATCGGTAGTTCTCCTCGAGCCGCACCACGTTGGCCTCGGCCCATCGCGTCGGGAAGTCCAGCAGGTAATCGGCCCGCGCACCGGCGAAGGAGTAGATGGTCTGGCTGGCGTCGCCCACGACGCACAGGTCGCTGCGATCCCCGAGCCAGAGCTCGAGCAGACGCTGCTGCAGCGGGTTGACGTCCTGATACTCGTCGACGACGAAGAAGCGGTACTGCTCGCGCACCTGCATCGACATCGCCGGCTCCGCCTCGAGCATCCCGGCGGTCACGAGCAGCACGTCCTCGAAGTCGATCTGGCGGCGCTCATCCTTCAGCGTCTCGTAGGCGCCGACCATCGCGACGGTCTGCTCGACCGAGAGGCTGCCCGGCATCGCCCGGCCGTGCGCGCGTGCGGCGTATTCCTCGAGTGACAGCGCCGACACCTTCCGCCACTCGATCTCGGCCGCGAGGTCGCGCAAGGTGGCGGTGTCGAGTTTCAGCCGGATGCGCTCGGCAGCGTGCCCGAGCAGCCGCGCCTTGCTGTCGAGGAGTTGCGGCATCGTGCCGCCGACGAGCTGCGGCCAGAAGAACGCCAACTGCGAGAGAGCTGCCGCGTGGAAGGTGCGGGCCTGGACACCACCGGCTCCGAGGGTCCGGAGCCGGTTGCGCAGTTCGCCGGCCGATCGGCTGGTGAAGGTCAGCGCCATCACGCGATTCGGCGTGTACACGCCGGAGGCGACGCCGTGAGCGATGCGGTGAGTGATCGTGCGCGTCTTGCCGGTGCCGGCGCCCGCGAGGATGCAGACCGGGCCGAGCAGCGCCTCCGCAGCCTCGCGCTGACCGGCGTCGAGTCCGTCGAGCAGAATCACGCTGTGGCGGGTCTTCCCGTCGCGGCATCGGTGCCGAGCTCGCCGCCGTACCAGTCCTCGATCATCGCGCGGGCGATGGAGGAGCGTCCCGGCAGCAGAACGGTGTTGGCGGCGTCCGCGAGCTCTTCTCGGGTGAACCAGCGCAGTTCGACGATCTCTGCGCCATCCGGCCGCAGCTCCGCCGGCTCCTGATCGGGGGCGAGGCGGGCCCGGAAGCCGACCATCAACGACGCCGGGAACGGCCACGGCTGCGACCCGAGGTATTCCGGGTCGACGACGCGCATCCCGGACTCCTCGAAGATCTCGCGGATCACGGCCGCTTCGAGCGACTCCCCCGGCTCGACGAAACCGGCGAGGAGGGAGAAGCGGCCGACCCCCCACATCGCATTGGAACCGAGCAGAAGACGGTCTTGGTCGTCGAGGACGCAGACGATGATCGCCGCGTCGGTGCGCGGGAACACCTCGGAGTCGTCGACGAATGAGCGTCGCACCCACCCGGCCTGCTCCACTACCGTCGGCTCGCCGTTGCGGGGCGAGAAGCCGTGCGAAGCGTGCCAGTTGGCGATCGCGAGCGCCTCGGTGAAAAGACCGGTATCGCGTTCGGTCATGTGCTCGGCGAGAGTGCGGAGATTCCCCCACGCCTCCTCATCCGGCTCCAGCTCGAGTGCGGCCGCATCGGTGAGAACCGAGGCGATCACGGGAGTCCCGACGGGTTCACCGGGGGCTTCGGCCGTGGTGCGGCCGAGGTAGATGCGTACGGTGGCCGAGGTGGCCTCTGCCACCGTCAGCAGCCGCAGGGCGTTGCCGCGCACGAGCGCCTGACCCTTCCACAGCGGCAGGATGCGCGTGGCGGCGTCGGCGAGCAGCTCGTCGTAGAGCGCGGGGCGTGAGCGCGCGAGGTAGTCGCGATCGACGGCCTGGCGGGCGAGCGGGAGCCGATTCACGAACGACTGCGACATGGAGGCCTTTCTCGGGCGAACGGGAGGCGCGGGAGCGGATCGCTCCGGGGATCCGCCGGGCCGCGCGTGGCGCGCCGGGCTGTCGGGCGCCGAGCGACCTAACCTAGAACCCATGGCCAGATCCCACCTCACTCTAGCCGCGCTGGCGACCTCGGCCGTCGCCGGACTCGACGTCTCCGCGACCCGGCCGTTCACCAATTCCTCGCACGGCGATTTCGACTCCGCGTTGCTCACCGACGCCGATGGAAGACACCTCGTCATCCGCGTGCCCACCTCGCCTCTGGCCGAGCAGGAGCAGCTGGGCGACCTGATCGCGCTGCGCGCTCTGAGCGCCGGGATCCGCAGCCGGCTCCCCTTCGATGTGCAGAATTACGTGGGCCAGACCCGCTACGACGGCACCCGTGCGGTCGTCTACGACTACCTCGAGGGCGACGTGGTGCAGCTCGAGGACGTCTCGCCCGGGTCGGGCCTCGCGGACTCGATCGGACGCGCGATCGGTGCCGTGCACGCCCTGCCGAACGCCTTCATCGGCGAGGCCGGTCTGCCGGTTCTCAGCGCGCGCGAGTGCGTGAACGAGGCTGTCGCGGTGATCGAGCGCGCGGCAGACACCGGCCATGTGCCGGCGGCCCTGGTTTCACGCTGGGAGGCCGCCTCTTCGGATGGAGAGCTCTGGCAATTCGACCCGACCGTCGTGCACGGCTCGATGACCGTCGATTCGTTCCTCCGCTCGGGCGACACCGTCGCGGGTGTGCTCGGCTGGGCGGCGTTGCGGGTGGGCGACCCTGCGCGCGACCTGCACTGGCTGCTCGGAGCCGCGGGATCGGGCACGGCACTCGCGGCCTACGGGCGGATGCGCGCCGGCGCGGTCGACCGTCTGATCCGGCAGCGCGCCCAGCTCTACGCCGAACTCGAGTTGGCGCGCTGGCTGCTGCACGGCACCGAGGTCGGCGACGACGCGATCATCGACGACGCCGTCGTGATGCTGGACACCCTGGTCGACAGCGTGCTCAGCGACCTGTCCGCACCGCTCTCGACGGAGACCGGCCCGATCCTCGAGATCTCGGAGGTCGAGGAACTCCTCGCGAACACGCCCGGCGCCCGCACCGGATCGGCTCACGGTCGCGGCTTGGAACCCGTCGCCGAGGAGAGCGCGTCCGAGAGCTCCCGCTCGGAGTAGAAGCGTTCGGGACGCACGACCAGGTCGTCGGCCACGAAGTAGAAGACCGCGTCGATCGACTCGACCGGGATGCCTCGCCACTGCGCGAACGCCAGACGGTAGAGCGCGAGCTGGAACTGCTTGAGCTCCAGGTCGCGCGCGTCCTTCGGAGCCCGACCCGTCTTCCAGTCGACGATCTGGTAGCCGCCGGCCGTCTCGTACACGGCGTCGAGCTTGCACACGACGATGTGCCCGGCGAGTTCGAGGTGGATCTCGATCTCGACGGCGTCGGGGCGACGACCCGCCCACTCGCTGCGCTCGAAGGTGGCCATCAGCGCGCGCATGCCGTCATCGTCGATGCGCGACTCGTCGAAGCCGTCGATCTCGTCGGGGAAGACATCGACCGCTTCCGCGGCTCCGCGGATGCCGTACCGGTTCTCGACCCAGGAGTGGAACATCGTGCCCAACCGGGTCTGCCGGTAGGGACGCTCGGGCATCGGACGGCGCAGTTGCGCCGCGACGGTCGCCGGCTCGCTGACGATGTCCTTGAATCGGGAGGCCGGCACCCGGGCCGGCAGCACCACGTACTCCGCGGCACGGAGTCGAGCCTCGCGTTCGGCAAGGAGGAGCGCGAGTTCGGCGCCCAGCGGGCCTTCCAAGGACGGCGGCGCGGAGCGCACCAGCTCGGCGGCTCGGCGAACGCGCGGGCCGCGCTCCCCCAGTGGATCGTGCGGCCAGCGGAAGGTGCGCGCGTCGTCCTGCAGCGGGTTCTCCGCGTCGGCGGGTTCCACCGGAAGCGTGCCGATCACGCCCGCGCTCTCGAGGTCGCGCAGGAACAGCCCGGGGCCGCGGGGCTTGGTCTGGCCGGCCCACCACGAACCGCTGAGCAGCAGGTGGTGCCGGGCGCGGGTGACGGCGACATAGGCGAGTCGGCGCTCCTCCGCGATATGGCGCACCAGCAGTTCCGCGGCGAAGCGCTCCTTCTCGTCGACGAAGTCCTTCTGCGTGTCGAGCGTGCGCCAGCGTAGATCGGGCACCTCGGCGGCGTCTCCGCGGAAGGCGAACGGCATGCCGCCGAACCGCAACCAGCCGTTCGAACCCTCCTTCGGCCGACTGGGCGACTCACCCTCGACGAGGCGGGGCACGGCGACGAGGTCCCATTCGAGGCCCTTCGAGCCGTGGATCGTCAGCAGTTGCACGGTGCCCGGCTGAGGGTCCTCGGGACGCGGCGAGATGCCGTCGCGCTTGTCGGCGAGGACGAGCCATCGCAGGAAGCCTCGTAAGGAGGCGCCGCCGCTGCCACCTCGGTCGTCGGCCTGGAGGTAATCGGCGGCGGCACCGAGGAACGCCTCGAGGTTCGCCCGACCGTCGCTGCGCGACTCGTTGGCCGCGACCTCGACGTCGAGATCGAGCTCCTGCTCGACCAGGGTGACCAGGTCGAGCAGGTCGAGACCGGTCCGGGCGCGCAGTCGCGCGAACAGCTCACCCGCGTCGCGGAGGCGACGAAGGCCCTCGGCGCTGAACTCGGCGAATGCGGAGTGGTCGTCGTCACGACGACTCGCGATGAAATCGAGTGCCTCGACGATCGAGCCGCCCTCCCCCTCGGTGACCGAGGCGCGCATCCGCTCGCGCACCTCGGGGGCGAGCAGTCGTTGCGCGTGATCGCGCGCGGCGAGCCAGGAGGCCAGGTCGCGCAGAGCGCGCAGATCACGCACACCGATCCGCCAGCGGGAGCCGGCGAGCAGCCGGAGCAGCTCGCTGCCCGCAGCGGGATCGTCGATGACCGTCAGGGCGCACACCAGGTCGACGATCTCGGGTTGGCGCAGCAGCCCGCCGATACCGAGGATGTGGAACGGGATGCCGCGGCGGCCCAATGCGCCCGCGAAGCGCTCCATGTGGGCGCGGACCCGGAACAGCATCGCGGCCGACGGCGGCTGCTCGCCCGCGCCGGTCTCGTTCAGGCGTTGCAGGAACCAGTCGGCGACCGTCTCGGCCTCCTCGTCGATCGTCTCGGGGAAGACGAGATCGATCGGACGATGGCTGGCGACGGGACCCGCGACGAGCGACTCCACGCGCACCGGGCTCGCCGCCGAGAGCGGAGCCACGATCGTGTTCGCCGCGTCGAGGATCGCGTGGCCGTTGCGCCAGCTGGTGCGCAAGGTGTAGCTCGCCCCGGATGCCGCGCGGAAGTCGACCGCGAAACGGCCGAGGTTCGCCGCGCTCGCCCCACGCCAGCCGTAGATGGACTGGTGCGGATCGCCCACCGCCATCACGCCGTGGCCGCGGAAGAGCTGCGAGAGCAGCCGGGTCTGCATCACGCTGGTGTCCTGGTACTCGTCCAGAAGCACGACGCGGTACTGCTGCCGCAACTCGCGCGCGACGCGCGGAACGCGCCCGACGATGTCGAGCGCGAGCGCGACCTGATCGGCGAACTCCACGAAGCCGCGCTCGGCTTTCGCCTGCTGGAAGCGGGTCGCCAGTCGGGTGAGCACGGGCAGCGCCCCGACCGCGGTGACGGCGCTGCGGACATCCGCGTAGCTCCCGCTGCCGCGACCCCCGCGCGGCAACTGCTCGATGCGGATGAACTCCTCGGCGAAGCGGGCCACGGCGGCCGGGTCGGCGAGGTTGTCGCTGAGATCGTGCGCCAGGGCGATCACGACGTCGGTCAGCTGGTCGACACCTTTGTCGAGCGAGCCGATCGACTCGTCGTCGCTGTCGATCACGAGACCGCGAGCGAGGTGCCACGCGGAGGCCTCCGAGAGCACGGTCGCGTCGCCCTCGCGGCCGATCAGCACCGCGTTGTCGCGGAAGATCGTGTTGGCGAAGGCGTTGTAGGTCGAGACCGTCGGCGCCTCGAACGGGTCGGGCTCGCCGCCCGGTTCGGTCGGCAGCAGCCCGGCCCGGCCGAGCTGAGCGATCCGCTCGGTGATGCGTTCGCCCAGCTCGCCGGCCGCCTTGCGGGTGAAGGTGAGACCCAGCACTTCCGACGGGCGGACCCGGCCGTTGGCGAGCAACCAGAGCACCCGGTTGGCCATCGTCTCGGTCTTGCCGCTGCCCGCGCCGGCGACGACGAGCGCCGGCTCGAGGGGCGATTCGATCACGGCCCGCTGCTCCGCCGTCGGGTGCGGCTTGCCGAGGGCATCGGCGATCTCGACGGCGTCGACACCGCGACGCGGCTCGACCTCGTCGAGCGCGTTGAGATCGAAGAGGAACGTGTCACTCATGCCGGCTCCTCCATGGTGCCGGAGCCCGATACCTCGGGCACCGTGTGGATGCTGTAACGCAGGGCGTCGCCGGGTGTGAACGGGGTGCTGTCGAGCAACCCGAGGAACTCGGCAGCCGCCATACCGATCGCGGCCCGACGGATCCGCTCACGAAGCCGCTCGAGCTCCTCCTCGCCGTACTGATCCTGCACGATCTCGCGGTAACGCTTGCCACGCACCCCACCGGCGACGTAGAGCAGTTTCGCGCCGCCCGATCTCCCGCCCGATACCCCGGCCGCTTCGATCGCGCCCTCCGCGACAGCGAGCTGGTAGCTGCCGAGCTGCGCGTGCTCGCCGACCGCCGCGGCCGTCGGGTGCGATCTCCCGGTCTTCAGGTCGACGATGGTGACGGTGCCGTCGCGACCGCGCTCGACCCGATCGATCGAACCGCGCACGCGTGCCGGCGCGACATCGAGCTGGAACGACTGCTCCGTGCCGATCGCCTCCCCGCCACCCCGCTCGAAGTCGCTGAGATAGTCGGCGAGGCCGTCGATGAGGATGCGCGTCGCCCGCTTCTGCCGCTCGGCGAGCCACGGCGCCTCGAACACCAGCTCCTGCCAACGCCCCTCCATCGCGTGCCAGAGCGCTTCGGCATCGGAGTCGACGGCGTTCTCGAGCACCCAGTGCACGAGCGTGCCCACTCCCATCGCGGTGCTCGTTGTGGAGCCCGAGACCGTGTCGACGAACCAGTTCAGCGGGGAGGCCTCGAACGCCTCGAGCTTGGACGGGCTGACGATCACGGGATTCTCGGGATCGTCCAGCGCGTAGAGCGGGGCCGTGCTCGACGGCTCGAGGAGACCGTGCCAACTCGAGGGATCGGCGCCGGCAACGTCGGCGTCCGCGAGCGCCCGCAGCGCACGCGCCGCGCGGACGTCGATCACGCCGGGGGTGGTCAACGAGCGACGAAGCGCGGAGACGGCGCCGCGCAACGACAGCGCGTAGCCCGCGGTGTCGGGAGCGGCCACCGCCGCCTCCGGCACCAGACGGAAGAACATCGAGGGCGTCTCGTCGTCGCCCGCGACCGCACTGAGTACCAGCTGGCGCCGGGCACGCGAGGTCGCGAGGGCGAACATCCGCAGCTCGTCGTCGAGGGTCAGTTTGCGCCGATCGATGACGTCCGCCGCCCGCCCGGCGGCCGCGTCGACGAGCCCGGCAGGGTCGAGCAGCGAGCCCCGCAGACGCAGGTTCGGCCAGACGCCGTCCTGCAACCGGGCGACCACAACGACGTCGAACTCCAATCCGACGACGGAGGACGGGGTGCCGACGAGAACGGCGTCCTCGGTGGATTGCGGAGCCAGCGTGTCCTCCGGCACCTCGGCGTAGAGGATCTCGTCGACGAAACCCGCCGCCGAATGCCGGGGCGATCGCTCCACGAAACGCCGCGCGGCGCTGAAGAGGGCGACGACACCGTCGAGATTGCGGTTGGCTTCCGCCGCCGCCAAGCCGGTACCCAGGGCCGCGTCGTACCAGGATGCGGAGAGTCGACTCGACTCCCAGGCGGTCCACAGCAGCTCCTCGATCGAGCCGTTCTCGGCGTGCCGGCGTCGCACACGATCGATCGTGGTGGCGAGGCGCTCGGCCCGCCGCGCGACGGCCGTGTCGATCGTCGCGAAGCGACCGGGAGCGGCGAGCGCCTCCACCAGCAGCGGGTCGCTGGGACGGATCCCGCCACCGGCGAGTTCCTCGGCGCGCAGGGCGAGCCGCAGCCGGCGCAGCCCGAGCCGATCGATACCGCCGAACGGGCCGAGAAGGAGTTCGAGCGCGCACTCGGCATCGAGCGGATGCGCGTCGATCGCGACCGCGACCAGCAGCAGCAGGGCGCGGGCCGAGTGGTCTTCGCGAAGAGCGCGACCCGCGAGCACGGAACGGGTCGGCACCTCCGCGATCGCGAGCGCCTTGGTGAGCGGAGCGACGGCCGCACCCGAGCGGACGACGACCGCCATGTCGCGCCACGCGACGCCGTCGCGCAGGTGCCGCTCGCGCAGGATGCGGGCCAGGGCGGCGACCTCGCGTGCAGGAGTGGCGGCACGCAGGGTGATCAACGGCTCCAGCACATCGGCGCGATCGTGACCGTGCGCGGCACGCTGCCGCCCGCCCGCCGCGGCTCCGACGCGTTGCGTGGTGCGCGCGATGAGTTCTCGCAGGGCACCGCCGTGGCGGTGCACGCGGTCGAGGACCAGACTCGACGCCGAGGGCACGCCGATCCGCTCGGCGAAGCGGCCGAGCGTGTCGCCCTCGCCGCCGCGGAACGCGCTGGTGGCGATATCAGGGTCGCCGAAAGCGATCACCGCGACACCACGCTCGGCGAGGGCGCGCAGCAGCACGATCGTGGATTCGCTGGCCTCCTGCAGATCGTCGACCACGACCAGGCGCAGCGCGTCGATGCGCTCGCCCGCCTCGCCGTCGCGGATCGCCCGGGCCGCGAACGCCGCGAACTCGGCCGCATCGAGCTTCTCGCCGCCGATCTCCGCCATCGCGTCGACCACCGCGCGGTACTCCTCGAGCGTCTCGGCCGCGGCGAGCCACTCCGGTCGATCGAAGGTGGTGCCGAGCGATCGCACGTCGTCGACGGACAGACCGCGCTCGGTGGCGCGCATTCCGAACTCCCGCAGCTCGGTGCGGAAGGCCCGGAGCCGACGCACCTCGGCGGAGAGCTCGTCGGGCCAGCGCGGGCCGGTGCCGTCGACGAGGTGACCCTCGAGCAGCTCGGCGAGTACGGCATCCTGCTCACCGCCCGTCAACAGGGTCGGACGATCGAGCCCGAGCGACTTCGCCGCCGCGGTGACCGCCTCGAAGGCGAGCGAGGTCGCGGTGCGCGCGAGCGGGCCGCGACTGAGCACCCCGAGACGAAGAGCCAGGCGGTCGCGCAGCCGCGTAGCGACAACGCGGTTCGCGGCGAGGGCGACCACCGCATCGGGCGACCATCCGCGGCCGAGGACGCGCTCGGCGATGAGCTCGACCAGGGTGGTGGTCTTGCCGGAGCCGGGGGCACCGAGCACGGCGGCGCTGGCACCGTCGGCCAGAGCGAGCACGGCGGACTGCGCCGCGTCGAGTTCGATCGGCGCGCTCACCGCCGGCTGCGTACCGTTCCGGAATCCCTTGATGCTCACGCGAACACGCTAAACGCGACCACCGACATCGAGCGGATGCATCGCCGTCCCGCCCCGATCCGCTGCTTCATGGTGACCTGCCGATCCGCTCAGCGCGAACCACGCGTCCCCGTCACGAGCCCGTGCCATAGTCTGAGTAACGCATTCCCGACCCTTCCGAAAGGCACACTGGTGGAAATCCGTATCGGTATCGTCAACACCCCCCGCGAACTCAACTTCGAGTCCTCGATGTCCGTGGGCGAGGTCGAGAAGAACGTCACCGCCGCCCTGGAGGCCGGGGCCAAGGTCCTCCGACTCCGCGATGAGAAGGGGAAGATCTACATCATCCCCACCGACACCATCGCGTTCGTCGAGGTCGGCAGCGAAGAGTCGCGCCGCGTCGGTTTCGTGGCCTGAAGAGCACTCCTCGAAGCCGACCGCTGAGATGGAACTCCTCTTCATCACCCTCGGTGGTGTGCTCCTCGGGCTCGGCGCCCGATACCTGCTGCCCCACCGGATCCTGCACGGCTCCGTGCTGGTGCCGGCGATCGGCGGTACCGTCGCCGCTGTCCTCTGGGTCGCTCTCACCTGGATGGGACTGACCTGGGACGGCGGGTGGATCTGGGTGATCACTCTGGTGGTCACCGCCGGCGTCGTCGTCGCAGCGGATGCTCTGATCGGTCGTGCACGCGCGGCGCGCGACGACGAGCGTCTCGAAGGCATGCTCTCGGGTCGCACGCCGACACTGGTCTGAACCGCCCTCGCGCACGTCCCGAAGGCCGTCACCCGTGAGGTGGCGGCCTTCGTCGTTCCGCGGTCAGGCCGTCAGACCGTCAGACCGTCAGGCCGTCAGGCCGTCAGGCCGTCAGCCCGAGCGCGTCCATCCGCCTCGTGTGCGAGGCGATCAGCTCGGTGAACACGGGCTCGATACGCGACTCGTCCGAGTCCGTGTTGCCCGAGAGGAGAAGGGCCGAGCGCGCCACCAGCAGTGAATCGCCCACGAGGCGGCGACCCCACACCGCCAGGCGCGAGCCGAGGCGCGGATCCGCGGCGATCTCGCGCTTCAGAATGCCCACCAGGCCGTCCATCCCGGATTCGCCGCCGAGCGTCTGGGCGACCCGAGGGCCGATGTCGGTGGGCAGGCCGCCCGTGAGACGGATGAAGAAGTCGTCGAGCAGCCCGGTGGTGATGTGGGCGGACAGCAGCGTCTCGGCCAGATCGTCGCCGCGCGTCAACCTCTCGAACGTGTCGATCGCCGGGCGGAAAGGCGCCATCGTCTCGGCGGGCTCCGCGTCGCGGCGGCGGATCTCGCCCACCACGGCGTGGTGCTTCGACAGCGCGGCACCGGCAGCCGTCGAGATGGCTTCCTTGTCGGCGAGATCACCGCAATCGGCGACGGCCCGCGACAGCGCCTCGAACACCGCCAGCTCGAGGTACGCCACCTGACCCAGATAGGGCAGCACCTCGGGCGTCAGGTCGGCCAGATCGACTCGGTCGCGCTTGGCTCCGGACTCGCCGCGCGGGGTGAGGCGCGGCATCTCCGCGAGGGGACGACGTCGTCGGAACCAGGAAACCACGGACGCCAGCTTAGGCGGTGCGGCGCACCACGCGCCGTTCGGCCCCTCCCGGATAGACTGACCTGCAAGCTACCGGCGCTGGATCGGTGGCGCTGCGCCCCGGAGTCGAAGAGGGCGTAGACCGTACAACTCCATGACAGGCGCTATTTCGTGACTTTCTCCGATCTCAACATCGACGAGGACATCGTCGCCGCCCTGGCCTCGAAGGGGATCATCGATCCCTTCCCCATCCAGGAGCAGACCATCCCTCTCGCCCTGCAGAAGCAGGACATCATCGGTCAGGCCAAGACCGGTACCGGCAAGACCTTCGGCTTCGGCCTCCCCCTCATCCAGGCGCTCGGCAACGATCCCGAGCCCGGCGTCAAGGCGCTCATCGTCGTACCCACCCGCGAGCTCGCGGTGCAGGTCACCGAAGACATCGAACTCGCCGCCTCCAATCGTCCCACGAAGATCGTCTCGATCTACGGCGGCAAGGCGTACGAGGGCCAGATCGAACAGCTCAAGGCGGGGGCGCAGATCGTCGTCGGCACACCCGGCCGTCTGCTCGATCTCGCGAGCCAGCGTCTGCTCTCCCTCGCCAAGGTCGAGGTGATGGTGCTGGACGAGGCCGACAAGATGCTCGACCTCGGCTTCCTCTCCGACATCGAGAAGCTGTTCTCGCAGACCCCGGCCACTCGGCACACCATGCTCTTCTCGGCGACCATGCCGGGCGCGATCGTCGCGCTCGCCCGCCGTTTCATGAACAAGCCGATCCACATCCGCGCGACCGACCCCGACGAGGGCATCACGCAGGCGAACATCAAGCACGTGGTCTATCGAGCGCACTCGCTCGACAAGGACGAGGTGATCGCGCGCATCCTGCAGGCCGAGGGCCGTGGCAAGACCGTGATCTTCACCCGCACCAAGCGCGCCGCCGCCCGCCTGGTCGAGGAGCTCAACGACCGCGGCTTCAACGCCGCCGCCGTGCACGGCGATCTCAACCAGGAGCAGCGCGAGCGCGCGATGGCCGCGTTCAAAGCCGGTAAGAAGGACATCCTGATCGCGACGGATGTGGCCGCGCGCGGAATCGACGTGAACGACGTCACGCACGTGATCAACCACACGATCCCGGACGACGACCAGACCTACTTGCACCGTGTGGGTCGCACCGGCCGTGCGGGCAAGACCGGCATCGCGGTGACCTTCGTCGACTGGGAGGACCTGCACAAGTGGGCCCTGATCAATCGGGCGCTCGAGTTCGGGCAGCCCGACCCGACCGAGACCTACTCCTCCTCGCCGCACCTGTACGCCGACCTCGACATCCCAGCCGGCACCAAAGGACGCCTCAAGCCGACCGTGCAGCCCACGGCAGCCGCTGTCGCTCCCGATGCGAAGCCCGAGGGCGAGCGACAGATCCGGATGCGTCAGCCGCGTACCCGCACGCGCTCGCGCGACGGCGTCACCCCGGTTCAGCCGCAGATCGGGCCCGCCGCGTCGAGCGAGAGCAAGGAGCACCACGACGGCAACAGCGCCCCGCGCCGTCGCTCCCGCTCGCGCAGCCGAGCGCCGCGCCCGGAGGGTGGCGCGCAGGCCTAGGCCTCTCACGAGCGGATCCCGCGACTCCTATCGAGCCGAGGCGCGGATCCGCTCAACCGTCTCGCGCGAGGTCGTGTTCTCGCCGAGGCGGTTGGGCTTTCCGGTGCCGTGATAATCGCTCGAACCGGTGGTGACGAGTCCGTAGCGCTCGGCCAGTTCGCGTAGTCGACGCTTGCCCGCAGCGGTGTTCTCCCGGTGCTCGACCTCGAGCCCGAACAGTCCGGCATCGACGAGCTCGGGCAGGATGCTCTCGACCATCACTCCCCGCGGCCCGGTCGCAGGGTGCGCGATCACGGGAACGCCGCCCGCGGCGCGGATCAGGCTGATCCCCGTGACCGGGTCCGGAGCGTAGTGCGACTGGTAGTACCCGCCGCGCCAGCTCAGGATGCCCGCGAAGGCCGCGGAGCGATCGCTGACGAAACCGCGGGCGACGAGCGCGTCGGCGATGTGCGGACGCCCGATGGTCGCTCCGGGGCTGGTCTGCGCGAGCACGTCGTCCCAGGTGAGCTCGTAGTCGGCCGCGATGCGCTGCACGATCTGCTCGGCGCGGTGCATCCGTTCGAATCGGATCCGCTCCGTCTCGGCGAGCAGATCCGGGTCGGCCGGATCGACGTAGTACGCGAGCACGTGCACGCTCGCCCACTCCATTCGGGTGGACAGCTCCATCCCGGGCACGAAGTCGATGCCGTGCTCCCGGGCCGCGGCGGCCGCGGCCGCCCAGCCGGCCGTCGAATCGTGATCGGTGAGCGCGACACCGGCGAGACCCGACACGGCAGCCGCCGCGATCAGCTCCGCCGGGCGCTCCGTTCCGTCGGACACGACGGAGTGCGCGTGCAGATCGAATACATCCGCACCCGGTTCAGCCATACGGTCATCGTAGACGCGCGGTGCCGTGACCGGAGGCTCCGGGCCGCGCCCGTAGACTCCCTGAAGGGCTCATCCGCCCTGTCGTAGCGCGAGCGTGGGGGTGCAATGGGGACGCGACTCGTGAAACTGATCGTCGCGGCGGTGGTCGCGGCCACCCTGCTCGTGCTCGCGTGGCCGCAGTTCTTCTCTCTCGAGCGGCAGGAGCCGTTCGCCCAGCTCGTGTCGTTCCGCCTCGCCACTGCCATCGGCGCAGTCGTCGTCGCGGCACTGATCGTCCTCCTGGCCATCCTCACTCCGGCCGTGCGCCGCTTCGCCCTGGTGCTGGCCGCGATGGGACTCGTCTTCGCTCTCGGAGTCACAGCGACGCAGGCCGTTCGCGGGTACGCCTCCGACACCCCGCGTCCGCACCGGCTCGGCGACGTCCGCCTCCTGAGTTGGAACACCCAGCACGACACCGTCGCCGCCGAGGACATCGCGACGCTCGTCCTCGCCGGGCAAGCCGACGTCGTCGCCTTGCAGGAGACGACTCCGGAGACGGTGCAGGCCGTCGCCGCCGCGCTCGCCGCCGCCGGGCGCGGGATGACCGCGCTCTCGGCGCCGAGCACGGAGGACCCCACGCTCGGAACCGGTCTGTTGATCTCCTCCGCGCTGGGCAGCTACTCCGTCGACGCGTCCAGCGCCGTCACGGCCGAGCATCCGAGTGTGATCGCCCGCTCGGACACCCCCGGCGCTCCCGTGTTCGTCTCCGCGCACGCCTCCGCCCCCACCCAGAACGCGATGTCGGCGTGGCGCAGCGACCTGACCCGGATCGCGGCCCTCTGCGCGGCGGAAGACGATGTGATCGTCCTCGGCGACCTCAACTCGACCGTCGATCACTGGAGCGCCCTTCCCGGCAGCGGTGACCTCGGCGACTGCGCCGATGCGGGCGTGGGAGCGGGCGGGGGCGCCGTGGGCACCTGGCCCGCCGCCGCTCCGACCTGGCTGGGCGCGGCGATCGACCACGTGGTCTACTCGGGCCGGTGGAACGTCTCGGGCTATCAGGTGCCCGGCCCCGCTGCGACGGGCGACCATCGGCCGATCCTCGCTCAGCTCTCGGTGCAGCGGATGACGAAGACCCTGCAGTAGAGCCGGCTCAGCAGTCCCGGCGGCTCAGCAGTCCCGTCGGCTCAGCAGTCCCGTCGGCTCAGGGCCACAGCCGCGTGCGGCTGAATCCGCGCGGCCTCGGCCGGTACTCGCGTCGTCGGTGCGAGCGGTCGCCGTCGGCGTGCCAGAACTCGATCCGCGACGGCACGACGGTGTATAAGGACCAGTCCGGATCGATCGTGCCCGGCGCGACGGCGAGCGCGTGTCCCTTCGGGCTCGACGCGAGCGTCGCGAACGGCCAGCCGCGCTCGTCGACGTCCTTGAGGAGGAGAACACGAGCACTGACGCGTCCGGCGTCGTCGCTGGTCGCCAGCGTCGCGGCGTGAGGAACGGGAGGGCCCGAGTGTACGGGCGACCCCGGTGCAGGAGAGGGACAATGGAGGTATGACGACTGCCGACGAGACCACCACCGCCGCTCCGCGCCCTCGCGCGACCTCGAATCGTTCGACCACGCCCGGCTCCGACGGCTTCCGCGACTACATCGGCAGCAACTGGGCGCAGCGCGAAGAAACGGTGCCGCCCGCACGCCCGCAGGCCTCGTACGCGGCCGAGCGCCGCGCCCGCGTCTCCGCGCGCCACCCCGGCGTCCGCCTCGTCGTGCCGGCGGGCCGCCTGAAGCAGCGCGCGAACGACACCGATTACCCTTTCCGCGCCCACTCCGCCTTCGCGTGGCTCACCGGGTGGGGCAGCGACTCCGAGCCCGGCGCGGTGCTGGTCTTCGAGCCCACGGCCGATGGCCACGACGTCAGCCTGTACTTCCGCGAGCGTGCCGGGCGCGACTCCGACGAGTTCTACGCGAACCCCGAGATCGGCGAATTCTGGATCGGCCCGCGGCCCTCCCTCGCGCAGGTCGCGGGCGACCTCGCTCTCGAGACCCGCGATATCGCCGCGCTCGACGAGGTCCTGGATGCGGCGGTCGGTGCGGTACCGACCGCGGCCGTCCGCGAGGCCGATCCGGCGATCACCGCCCGTCTCGAGTCGCGCGGTGCGGACGCCGCGGAGCTCGACGCCGCGCTCGCGCGCGACCTGTCGGAGTTGCGCCTGATCAAGGACGAGTACGAGATCGCGCAGATGCGCTCCGCCATCGCGGCGACGGCCAGCGGCTTCGCCGACGTGCTGGCCGATCTTCCCCGCATCCGCCGCCATGCCCGCGGCGAGCGCCTGATCGAGGGCGTCTTCAACGGGCGCGCGCGCGCCGACGGCAACGCCGTCGGTTACGACACCATCGCCGCGGCCGGTCCGCACGCGTGCATCCTGCACTGGACCCGCAACGACGGCCCGGTCGTCGACGGCGACCTGGTGCTGATGGACGCCGGTGTCGAGACCGACAGCTACTACACGGCCGACATCACCCGCACCTTCCCGGTGAGCGGGGTCTACACGCCGGCGCAGCGGATGGTTCACGAAGCGGTGCGGGAGGCGGCGGATGCGGCGTTCGCGATCGTGCGCCCGGGAATCCGGTTCCGCGAGATCCACGCGACGGCGATGGCCGTGATCGCCAGGAAGACGGCCGAATGGGGCCTTCTCCCGGTGAGCGCCGAGGAAGCGCTCGAGGCCGACAACCAGCAGCACCGCCGCTACATGGTGCACGGCACGAGTCACCACCTGGGCCTCGACGTGCACGACTGCGCGCAGGCTCGCCGTGAGATGTACCTCGAGGGTGTGCTCGAACCGGGAATGGTGTTCACGATCGAACCCGGACTCTACTTCCAGCCCGACGACCTCACGGTTCCGCAGGAGCTGCGCGGAATCGGCGTGCGCATCGAGGACGACATCCTGGTCACCGAGGACGGCGCCGAGAACCTCTCGATCGAGATCCCGCGCACCGCCGATGACATCGAGGCCTGGGTGCAGCGCCAGTCGCACTGACCCCGTCACGCGACCCCCTCGCGCGCCCTCGTCGCGTCGCGTCGTCTCTAGGCGGCGACGAGGGCGCGGTTGAAGGCGCCCGTGGCCACGGCCGTGGCCAGCGCGTCGAGCACGAGCGGCAGCTGCTCCGTCGGGGCGCCCGGGTCCTCGGGGTGCCACTGCAGGGCGAGTACCGGTGCGGAGGCGTGTTCGAGCGTCTCGACGACGCCATCGGCCGCGCGCGCGGTCACGATCAGCTCGGGAGCGAGCCGATCGATGGACTGGTGATGAGCGCTCTGCACCGAGAGCGTGTCGGTACCGAACACTGCGGCGAGCGCCGACCCGGGCACGACGGCGATCTCGTGGGCGTGCATGAGCTGGTGCACCGGCGCGCCGACGTTCTTATGGATGGTGTCGGGCCCGAGGTCCTGCACCAGCGTGCCGCCGAGAGCGACGTTCAGGATCTGGACGCCGCGGCAGACGCCGAGCAGCGGAGTGCGTCGTTCGAGACTGCGGTGAACGAGAGCGATCTGCGCGAGGTCGCCTCGCCAGGCGTGCGCTCCCTCATCCGGGTACCCCGTAGCGGCGCCGTACAGAGACGGCGAGACGTCCTCGCCGCCGACGATCACGACCGCATCGGCGTCGTCCGTGAGGGCGAGCAGCGACTCCGTACCGAGATCCTCCGCGGCATAGCGTGTAGCCGACCAGCCGCGCTCCTCCGCAGCCGCCTGCATCCGGCCGTTCAGGATCTGCGCGTAGGCGTGGTACTCGCTGCGGTCGGGGCGATGACGCGAGACCTCGACGATCGCGAGGCGGCGCACGGCGGAAGCGGACATGCCGACCATCCTGCCCCGCACGACGAGGCGATGAGGAGTGCTCCGTAACAGAGCGCGCCTCTGTTACGGAATACGATCAGCCTGTGAGCCGCGAAACCGACACCGCCCCCCGCTCTGCGGAGGACCGGGTCGCCACCGCGCGCGCGACACTGTCGACGTTGGCCGGCAGCTACTCCGAGCGCGCCGTCCGGCCGATCGCCGACGCGGTCACCCTCGCCATCGCGAGCTTCGCCGACGGCGACACGGCGCGGGCGCACGCCCTTCTCGACAGCGTCGACGCGTACGCCGACGCGCTCGCCGCGGCCGAGGCCCAACTCAGTACGCTCGAGCGATCGATCCGCGCCGACCTGGCTTCGGCCGCGGTTCTGCTCAGCGTTCGCACCGACGCCCACCTCGCGTCCGCGTTCGAAGTGTCGACCGCGACGGCTGCGGCCAGCGCCGCTCTCCTCGATGTCGAGAACGCCCGCACCGGTGCGCTGCACGACCCGGTCGAGCTCCTGGCCCTCCTCAGCGACGTCGACGCCGACATCGACGCCGCGATCGCCGACTACCGCACCGCTCCTCAGCGCGCCCGTCGCCGTCTCGCGGCGATCGAGGCGTCGCGGCTCGGAGCGCGCATCCGCTGCGATGCCGTCGCGATCCTGATCGAAGCGCATCCCGAGGTCGTATCGGATGCGGCCCGCCACCTGTGCGAGCAGGCCCTCGCCGAGCTCGAGGAATCGAACGCACGACTCGCCGGCGATCCGCTCGACGCCGAGCACGCCGCGCGATCGGCCGCGCTGCACGCGGGTGCGGCTCTCGACGCCGCACTGATCGACCTGGCCGAGGCCGGCACCGCGCTCGGCTGACGCCCTGCTGCCGGCGAGCGCGTGATGCCATAGTGACTGTATGGCGTCGTTCCTGGTTGTCCCGCAGTGGCAAGGCTCCGCATCCGCCCGCGCGATGCGTCTGGTCGACGGGGCGGAGGCGATCTGCGGCGACCTGCCCTCGTCGGCGACCACCGTCGTCGACATCCCGGCCGAGGCGGGCGAGAGCCAGGACACAGGCGTCCGACGGTTCTCCTCCATCGTCACGGTGGCCGAGCGGATGCGCGACTCCCTGAGCCGGATCGCCGGTACCGTGATCACGATCGGAGGCGACTGCGGCGTGGAGTTCGCCGCGATCGGTCATGCCGTGACGCGCTCGACCACGCCGCTGGCCGTGGTCTGGTTCGACGCGCATCCCGATGCCGCGACGCCCGCCGACTCGATCTCGGGCGCCTTCACGGGCATGGTTCTGCGCGCGGTCACGGGAGACGGCGTCGGAGCCCTCGCTGCGGTTCCGAGCGAGGCGGTCCCGTTCTCGCGCGTCGTCATCGCCGGCTCGCGACTGCCGGATCCGGGCGAAGCCGAGGCCGTCGAGGCGCAGGGCGGCCGGATCCTGCCGCCGTACGATCTCACTCCCGAGAAACTCGTCGCCGCCGTGGCGGCGACCGGGGCCGAGCGCGTCTACATCCACGTGGACCTCGACGTGCTCGAACCCGCCGATATCGCAGGGCTCTTCGACCCGGTGCCGTTCGGCGTCGCCGCAGCCGATCTCGTCGCCTGCATCGACGCGCTGCGAGCCCGCTTCGCGCTGGCCGGAGCGGGCGTCACCGAGTTCGCGCCCTCCAGCCCCACCGCGGCGACGGACGACCTCCCGACGATCCTGCGTGTCCTCGGGGCCCTCTCGCGCGGGGCATGATGGAGGCAGCGGATACCACGGAGGTAGTCATGCAGAGTCGGATCCGGATCGATCGCGATGGCGCCGTGCTGCGGATCGGGCTCGACCGGCCCGAGAAGCGCAACGCCGCCGACTTCGCGATGCTGCAGCAGCTGAGCCTGGCCTACGGCACGCTCGATGCCGATCCGGAGCTGCGCGCGGGCGTCGTCTACGCGGTCGGCGACCACTTCACCGCCGGACTCGACCTAGCCGACATCGGCCCGCGGATCGGCCCGGACGGGCTCGATCTCGTTCCCGAGGGCGGACTCGACCCGTGGGCCGTGCAGACCCGACCCGTCCGCAAGCCCGTCGTCGTCGCCGTGCAGGGCACGTGCCTCACCCTCGGCATCGAGCTCGCGCTCGCAGCGGATGTCGTTGTCGCCGAACGGTCCGCCCGCTTCGGTCAGCTCGAGGTGAGCCGCGGCATCCTGCCCTTCGGCGGGGCGACACTGCGATTCCCACGGGCGGCCGGCTGGGGCGATGCGATGCGCTGGATCCTCACCGGTGAGCTGTTCGACGCCACCGAGGCGCACCGGATCGGCCTCGTGCAAGAGGTGGTGCCCGACGGCGAGGCCTTCGAACGCGCGAACGCGATCGCCCAGCGCATCGCTGCGCAGGCGCCGCTCGCCGTGCAGGCCGCGCTCGCGAACGCCCGGCTCGCGGTGGCCGAGGGCGATGCGGTCGCCGCCGCTCGGCTCCAACCCGCTCTCGTCGCGCTGGTCGGTAGCGAGGACGCCGCCATCGGGATGCGCGCCTTCGTCGAGCGCGGCACTGCCGCCTTCGTGGGGCGGTGAGCGTGACCACGACAGAGAACGGTCCTCGCGACAACGGTCCTCGCGACCTCGCCTGGCATCTCGCTCACGCCGCCGATCAGCTCGATCGTCGACTGCGCAACGGCGACCAGATCGACGTCCCGCGCCCGATCGACCATTTCGCGGTCTTCCCGCGGCGTGCGCTCGCTCGGCGCGCGGCCCGGGATCTCGTCGCCGCGGGCTACGTCATCCGCATCGACCGGCTCCGGCTGCGTTCCGTGCTCACGGCAAGCCACCGCTCGCCGGTCGACGCCGCTTCGTCGACCGCGTTCATCATCCTCGTCGTCGGCGCCGTCGAGGCCGCCGGAGGCGACTACGACGGCTGGCGCGCCCGTATCGTGCCCGCACACTGAACCGCCACCCCAAGGAGTCCGAGATGCCCAGTCCCAGCACTGAGTCCCGCAGCTACGACGTCATCGTGATCGGCGCCGGTCCTGTCGGCGAGAACGTCGCCGACCGGGTCGTTCAGGGCGGGTTGACCGCCGTGATCGTCGAATCCGAACTCGTGGGGGGCGAGTGCTCGTACTGGGCGTGCATGCCCTCGAAGGCGCTGCTGCGCGCGCCCATGGCGATCCGGGCGGCACAGGCGCTGCCCGGTGCCGCGGAGGCGGTGACCGGCGACATCGATGTGCACGCGCTGTTCCGCTACCGCAACGGCGTGACCAGCCAATGGAACGACGACGGTCAGATCGGCTGGCTCGACAGCGCCGGCATCGATCTTGTCCGCGGACACGGCCGCATCACCGCGCCCCGCGAGGTCACAGTGACGGATTCGGACGGTTCCGTCGTGGTCCTCACCGCGAGCCGCGCCGTCGCCGTCTGTACCGGCACCAGCGCGGTCATCCCCGACATCCCGGGGATGGACGAGGCCCGGCCGTGGACGAGCCGCGACGCGACCAGCGCGCAGAACGTGCCCCGCAGCCTGATCGTCATCGGCGGCGGCGTCGTCGCCTGCGAGATGGCCACCGCGTACGCCTCACTGGGCAGCCGCGTCACGTT
Source organism: Microbacteriaceae bacterium VKM Ac-2855 (assembly GCA_013204985.1). Lineage (GTDB taxonomy): Bacteria > Actinomycetota > Actinomycetes > Actinomycetales > Microbacteriaceae > Rathayibacter. The sequence continues at coordinate 59,386 of JABMLG010000006.1, read as the reverse complement.
GCTCGCGCGGAGCGCGCTGCTGAGCGGGCTCGAGCCCTTCGCCGGCGAGCTCGTGCAGAAGTCGCTCGAGAAGCTCGGCGTCGACGTGCGCCTGAACGCACGGCCGGTCTGGGTGCAGCGCGAGGAGACCGACGAGGTCGAGGTGACGCTCGCCGACGAGACGACGTTCCAGGCCGATGAGCTGCTCGTCGCCACGGGTCGCGCGCCGCACACGAAGGACATCGGCCTCGACGTCGTGGGCCTCGAACCGGGCTCCTGGCTGAGCGTCGACGACACGATGCGGGTGCTCGACGAATCCGGTGAGCCGCTGATCGGCGACTGGCTCTACGCGGTCGGGGACGTGAACCATCGCGTGCTGCTCACCCATCAGGGCAAGTACCAGGCACGAGCGGCCGGCGACGTGATCGTCGCCCGCGCGTCGGGTGCCGAGGTGCACGACCAGCCCTGGGGCGCGCACGTCGCGACCGCGGATCACGCAGCCGTGCCGCAGGTGGTCTTCACCGATCCCGAGGTCGCGGCCGTGGGCCTCACCGCCGCCGAGGCGGAGAAGACGGGCAAGCGGATCCGCGTGGTCGACTACGAGATCGGCAACGTCGCCGGCGCGACGCTGGTCGCGAAGGGGTACACCGGCACCGCACGGATGATCGTGGATGAGGATCGTCAGGTCGTCATCGGCGTCACCTTCGTGGGCGCGGAGGTCGGCGAGCTGATCCACTCCGCCACCGTCGCCGTGGTCGGCGAAGTGCCCCTGTCGAGACTCTGGCACGCCGTGCCGTCGTACCCGACGATCAGCGAGGTCTGGCTGCGCCTGCTCGAGACGTACGGACGCGACAGCGCGTGAGCCTGCTCACGCGCGTCCTGCTCGACCCGGCCATCACACGACCGGGCTACCTCTTCGCCACCGCTGTCGGCCTCGTCTGGGGCGGCATTCTCAGCACCGGGCGCGTCGAACGCCGGAACGGGCTCTTCGTCTTCACGGGCATGCCGTCGTGGGCGTTCGGACGCGGTGGTTCCTGCATCGGTGCGTGCTACCTCACGGAGGACAACGCGGCCGATCGGGTGCTCGAGCACGAGGCGTTGCACAAGCAGCAGTGGATCCGGTACGGGATGTGGTTCCCGCTGCTGTACTTCGTGGCGGGACGGGATCCGCTACGCAATCGTTTCGAGATCGAGGCCGGCCTCGAGAAAGGCGGATACCGACGTGGTCGCTGACCAGAGCGGACGAACGATCGTGCTCACGGGGGCGAGTTCCGGTATCGGGCGGGTCGCTGCGGGCGAGCTCGCGAAGGCCGGCGCGCAGGTCGCCGTGGTCGGTCGTGATCCGGAGCGGACCCGGTCCGTCGCGGCGGCGATCGGTGCCCGAGCGCACGTGGCCGACTTCGACCGACTCGACGACGTGCGTCGCCTGGCGGACGAGCTCCTCGACGCCTATCCCGACATCGATGTACTCGCGAACAACGCCGGCGGCCTGGTCGCGAAGCGCGCGTTGACCGTGGATGGTTTCGAACGCACGCTGCAGAGCAACCACCTGGCTCCGTACCTGCTCACCCGATTGCTGCTCCCCCGGCTCTCCGAGACGGCGGCGAGGCACGGATCCGCCCGCGTGATCTCGACCGCGAGCGTCGCGAACCGGTTCGGTCAGGTGCGTCTCGACGATCTGGATTGGGCGAAGCGGCCGTGGTGGGGTGGCTGGCGCGCCTACGGCACGTCGAAGCTGATCACGATCCTCTTCATCCGCGAACTCGCCGAACGCCTGCTGCCGACCGGGGTCGACGCGTACTCGTTCCATCCCGGCTTCGTCTCGACGGGATTCGGGGCGGACTCCCCGCTGATGAAGCTCACCTCGTTGGTGACCGGCGGCAACTACGGCATCACGGCCGAGGCGGGAGCGGTTCCGCTGATCACGCTCGCGTCCGAGCCTCAGCTCGCTGCCGCGACGGGAGCCTACTTCGACGGGTTGCGTCCGAACGGGTCCACTGCGCGGCAGGCCGTCGACGCACAGCTGGGCCGGGAGCTGTGGAACGCGAGCGCCGCCCGCGTCGGCCTCTCTCGAGACTGAGCGGGCGGCGCGGCGGCGACGGGGCGGATGCCTAGGAGGCGACCTTCGCGGCGGCCTCGGCGAGCTTCGGCACCAGGTCGGCGAGCACGACCTGGATGCTGAGCACGCTGGCGGCGCTGTAGGCCCCGGAGAGTTCGTCGTCGGCGTCGAGCACGATCGCGCGGCCGTCCTTCGTCACGTTGAGCGAGGCGAGCAGCGGGTCGGCCTCGATCTCGGCGGCGGTGAAACCGATCGGCAGCACCACGGCAACGTCGGCGTCGAACGCGCTCACGTTCTCGGCCGACACCGCGGCGTAGAAGCCACTCGACTCGAGCGCGTCCACGGCGGGGTTCTGCACGAAGCCGAGGTCCGAGAGGATGTCGAAGCGGCCGTCTCCGGCGAGGTAGGCGCCGTAGGCGTCGCCGAACTTCGTGGCGGCGACCGCGGTGAGGCCGGCGAATTCGGGGTGCTCGTCCGCGGCGGCGGCGATGTCGGCCTTGGTGCTCTCGACGAGCGCGGTGCCCTCATCGGACTTGCCGAGCGCGTCGGCGACCTGCTGCAGCTGAACGTCCCACGAGGTGGCGAACGCACCCGTGTCGGCCGGCGCGTAGACGGTCGGGGCGATCTCGTTGAGGCGGTCGAACTCCTCCTCGTCGTTGCTCGAGCGGGTGTTCAGGATGAGGTCGGGGCTGAGCGCCTGGATCTCCTCGAAGTTGAGTCCGGAGTCGGCGCGCGCGATCAGCGTCGGCGTGACATCGCCGAAGTCACCGGTGGCCCACGGGCCCACGCCCTTGTTCTCCTCGCCGAAGCCCTGCCAGTCTTCGACCGCGATCGGCACGACGCCGAGGGCGAGGGCCATCTCGGCGTCGGACCAACCGAGCGCGACGACCTTGAGATCGTCGGAGGCCGCGGGCACCTCGATGTCACCGAACATCGTCGAGACGGTGGCGGCGCCCTCAGCCGGAGCGCTGGACTCGTCGGAAGACCCGGAGGAGCAGGCGCTGAGGGCGAGCGCCGAGACGGCGATCAGTGCGGTGGCGCCGAGCAGGCGCGGAGTGAAGGTACGGGGACGCATACGGGTCTCTCGTTCGGAGGAGGAGGCGCGGGGACGGGCACCAGGGACTTAGGGCAGCCTATCCTAGCCGCGTCACGGCGGGATAACGGTCTGGTGCTCATCAGAGGTCGGAGCCTGATTCGAAGAGCCGTGTCGGCGGAGGGTCCGGGTCGGGTTCTCGCTGACTCACGCCGGCGATAGTGGCGCGTTGGTTGCCCATCCGGCGTGGAGTCTGCCGCGGGTCGACGTGCGGTGGAGCGATCAAGTGCGGGCGGATGCCGTCCTCCGTTGTCATCATTTGGATACGCCAGCCGAGATTCCCGTGGATCACGTGATGGTGGAAGCTGCATAGCAAGACCCCGTTCTCGACGGAAGTCGCGCCGCCGCGGCTCCACCAGGTGACGTGATGCGCTTCCGTCCACGCGGGTGGGGCGGTGCAACCCTGCCAGGCGCAACCGCCGTCGCGCGCGGCCAGCAGGCGCTTCTGGTTCTCGGTGAAGTCCCGCACCGCGCGGCCGAGCGCGTCGGTCTGCTCCCGGTCGCCGGTGATCGCGATGCGCACCTCCCCGAAGCACCGCAACCGCCGCACCGTCGACGCGGGTACCGGCTCGTCGACATGATCAAGATACGCGGGGCCGGCTGCGTCCTCATCGGCCAGGTCTGCCGCGTTGACGTATGCGGTGATCTGCGGCGTCGTGCCGACTGGCGACTCGGATGCGCCACCCGCGACGATCAACGAGACGGCGGCATCCGCCGTCTTCTGCCCCGACGTTCGCGAGTCCGCGAAGATCGCCGCGTCATCGACCTCACCGCTCTGGGCGGCTTCGCAGTCCGCATCCGTGAACCGCGGCTTACGCGGTCTGGTGTGCGGCGACAGCGACGCCTTCACCGCGGCAGCCTGCTCCGCGGTCAACGTGAGCACGAACGTTTCGAGCCCGTCCTTCCCTCTGCGCCAGACCGCATTGCGCCGCTCGAACGCTTCCTCTTCGGTCGGTTCCAACCCATCAGGGTCCAGCCGTGCCCGCCACGCGAGCGCCTGCACCTTCACCAGATCGGCCGCGATCCCGATCCCGGTCACACCGCCGACAGCCACCGCCTCACTCTCGGGATCGGTCGCGGCGGCGAGGATCGACGCCTCCGCCACCGCCAGGTCGTCGGGGTGGATCCGCGCGGCGGACGGCCCGAGGGTCGACACGATCACCTCCGCCGCATCCGGATGCAACAGCCCCGCCTCGACCGCTTGCCCGACGGCGGGGAACAGTGCCGGCACGTCCTGCCCGACGAACCCGGACCGCTCGTACACGCCCTGCGCGAGCCGGATCCGCCGCGCCACCGTCGACTCCGACGCACCCGTGAGCATGGCCAGGAACAGCTTCCCGGTGCGCTGCCCGTACTTCCGCGCCAACGCATCCACCCCGCGCTCACGCTCCGACGCGGCCTCGATCAGCCCCGCCAACCGCACCCCACCACCCGACACGGCACGCTCGAGTTCGGCGAATGCGACCGCCGTCTCGACGAGTTCGGTCTCCGTCATCCGCCGCCACTCCACCGCCGACGTCTCGGCGCGCACGGTCGCCGCGAGGGCGGTGATGCGGCTGCTGAGCGTCGAACAAGTCATACCCCCACGTTAGGGGACACCTCCGACATTGAATGCGCGCCCATCGCCCACAATCGAACTGACGTTCGCCGCACTCACCAAGCCGTTCGGCATCTCTGAGCGAGAGGCGCCAGACGGCGCGACGGCGCAACAACCCCCACGCCGACGGGCCATCAGACGGCGCCGGTCAGTGCGCCCCCATCAGCGGCACGACCAGCGGGGTGTGCGACTCCGGGTCGTCGATGATGCGGCAGCGCAGCCCGAACACCTCGCGGACGAGCTCGGCCGTCACGATCTCGGAGGGGTGCCCCTGGGCGACGACGCGGCCCTCCTTCATCGCGATCAGATGCGTCGCGTAGCGGGCGGCCTGGTTGAGGTCGTGCAGCACGGCGACCAGGGTGCGCCCCTCGCGATGGAGCCGGGTGAACAGGTCGAGCAACTCGACCTGGTGGGTGATGTCGAGGTAAGTCGTCGGTTCGTCCAGCAGCAGCAGTGGTGTCTCCTGCGCGAGAGCCATCGCCACCCAGACGCGCTGACGCTGGCCGCCCGAGAGCTCGTCCACTCCGCGCGAGGCGAGTTCCGTCGTGTTCGTCGCGGTCATGGCCGCAGTCACGGCCTCCTCGTCGGCCCTCGACCACTGCTTCAACAACGACTGGTGCGGGTACCGACCACGGGAGACCAGGTCGATCACCGTGATCCCGTCCGGGGCTATCGAGGTCTGCGGCAACAATCCGACGCGGCGGGCGATCTCCTTGGCCGGATAGCTCTTGATGTCGGCGCCGTCGAGCAGCACGGAGCCGGCACTCGGCTTCAGCAGGTGCGCGAGTGCCCGCAGCAGCGTCGACTTGCCGCACGCGTTGGGCCCGATGATCACGGTGAACGAGCCGTCCGGGATCTGCAGGTCGAGCTGGTGGATGATCGTGCGCTGCTCGTAGCCGACGCGGAGGTCGCGGGCGGCGAGCCGGTTCTGCAGGTGGGTCGGGGCGGCGATCGCCATCACTTCCTCCTCGCCTGCGCGATGAGCAGGCCGATCAAGTAGATCCCGCCGATGGTCACCGTGACGGCGCCGACGGGAAGCTGGACGGGAGCGAGCACCCGCTGCGCGACGATGTCGCTCACCAGCAGAAGCAAGGCGCCCATGGCCGCCGATGCGGTGAGGCCCAGTCCCGCGGAACGGGTGAGGCGATGGGCGAGCTGCGGAGCGGCGAGGGCGACGAACGAGATCGGTCCGGCCACCGCCGTCGCCGCGGCGGTGAACGCGACACCGACCACCAGCAGCATCAGCCGCGTGCGTTCGATCGGGATGCCGAGCGCCTTCGCGGCGTCGTCGCCCAGTGCCAGCATGTGCATCCGGCGGGAGAGGAGCACGAGGCACGGCACGAGCACGACCATCACGATCAGAACGGGGACGACATCCTTCCAGCCGACGTTCGTCAAAGATCCGACGCCCCACGAGGCGGCGGCGATCGCGGCTTCGAGACTCGCGCGCAGCTTGAGAAAGGTGTTCACCGCGGCGAGGATCGCGCTGATCGCGAGGCCCACGACGATCAGCCGGAAGCCCTGCACCCCACGGCGGTAGGCGAGGACGTAGACGATCAGGGCGGTGGCGAGTCCACCGATCAGAGCTCCGGCGGCCGTGGCGACGTAGTTGCCACCGACGATGAGGAGCACGACCAGCGCACCGGTGTAGGCGCCGGTGTTGAAGCCGATGATGTCGGGGCTGCCGAGGGGGTTGCGGGTCAGCGACTGGAAGATCGCCCCCGAGAGGCCGAGCGCCGCACCCGCGATCAGCGCCATCAGGATCCGCGGCAATCGCCACTCCAGCACGATGCGTCGGATGCCCTCCTCGCCGCCGCCGGTCAGTGCCGTGATCAACTGGCCGAACGAGATCGGGTAGTCCCCCAGAGTCAGGGCCCAGCCCGCGGCGACGAGCGAGAGCACCGCGAGGGCGAGGACGACGACGAGGCTCCGGCGGTGCACCGGCACGCTCAGCGCGCCGAGCCGCAGCACCGGGCGTGCGGCCAGAGCCGTCACAGCCCGCTCACCTTCGCGCGACGCACGAGCAGGATCAGCACCGGTGCGCCGACGAAGGCGGCCACGACGCCCACGGGCATCTCGCCCTCGATCACGACACGACCGACGATGTCGGCCGACAGGAACACGATCGGAGCGAACACCGCCGACAGGGGCAGCACCCAGCGTTGATCGGGCCCCACGAAGGAGCGGGCCAGGAACGGCACCATCAGCCCGAGGAAACCGATCGGTCCGGTCGCGGCGGTCGCGGATCCGCACAGCAGCGTGATCGCGACGACGGCGATCAGCCGGGTGCGGACGATGCGGGCGCCCAACGAGGTGGCCAGGTCATCGCCCAGCGCGATCGCGTTCAACGATCGCGCGAGCAGCAGGGCGATGATCATGCCGGTGACGGCGAAGGGCAGCACGCCCCAGAAGATCTCGATCTGACGGCCCTGGAGCGATCCCGCCTGCCAGAAGCGGATCTTGTCGAAGATGTCCGGGTTGAGCAGCGTGATCGTGAAGGTGATGCCCTGCAGCACCGCGCTGAGTGCGACGCCGGCGAGCACGAGGCGCACCGGCGTGGCGCCGCTGCGACCGCGCGAACCGATCAGATAGACCACGATCGCCGCGAGTCCGGCCCCGAGGAAGGACCACCACACGTAATTCGTGATGTCGGCGACACCGGCGATGGTGATCGAGAGCACCACGGTGAAGTACGCGCCCTGGTTCACGCCGAGGATGCCCGGGTCGGCGAGCGGGTTGCGGGTGACGGCCTGGATCAACGCGCCGGCGAGGCCGAGCGAGATGCCGACCACGACCCCCAGCAGGGTCCGCGGTACGCGGAACTGCGTGACGAGTACCGCGTTCGTATCCGTGCCGCCGTGCAACAGCGCCTGCCAGACCGCATCGGGCGCGATGTCACCGGAGCCGATGAAGAGACTCGCTCCCGCGAGCCCGACGACAACCACCAGAGCCGCCCCGATGACACCCAGCCGTGTCGCGGTGGAGTGAGCGAGACCAGCGCTGCGCCGCTGCGCCCGTGTAGCGGTGGGCGACAGCCGGAGGCTGTCGAGCGTCGAGGTCACCGGGGGTCAGTTGTTCTCGGCACGGCCATTGCGCCAGTAGCCCATGAAGGCGACCTGACGACGATCGAGTCCGAGCTCGGTGACGAGGTCACGGCGGATGCGCTTGACGGCGCCCGCCTCCCCTGCGATCCACGCGTAGAGCCCGGCCTCGTCGGCGCTGAGGGCGACCGTCTCGTCGGGCACGTCCCACAGGATCTCGGTGTCGACATCGACGTCGTCCAGCACGACGCCGTGGTGGTGCGCCGTGAGGAACCGCTTCGCCCAGCGCCGCACGTCGCGGCGCAGGACCGCACCGTACTCGGCGCCGCCCCGGACCACCCACTGAACCGAGACGCCGACCGGTGCGGAGATCGCGATGCGGTCCTCATGCGTCGGCACCTCGAGGAAGACCGCCCCGGTGGCCTTCTGGGGCAGGGTCTCGAGGATCGAGGCGATCGCGGGCACGGCCGTCTCGTCGCCGGCGAGAAGGAACGATCGAGCCGTACCGGGGTGCCAGCAGATGCCGCCGCGGTTCTCCTCGGCGAGAGCGTCCGGACCGACCAGCACCAGCTCATCCCCCGGCCGCGCCGTGCCTACCCAGGCGGAGGCGGGGCCCGCGTCGCCGTGGGCGACGAAGTCGATGTCGACTTCGCTCCGCGCCGGGCGCACGGCTCGGGCCGTGTACGTGCGGATCGGGTTGCGGCGATCGGCGTCGAGAGAGCGCCAGCGCTCGTACCAGTCGGCCGCGAATCCCGTGACCGACTCGTCGTCGGCCATCGCGCGGGCGAAACCGTCGATGTCGCTGCTCGACGTCGGCATCACCAGCTTGATGCGCGTGTCGAGGCCGCCGGTGCCGAACTCGTCGAGGTCGTCCCCCGTGAACGTCACCCGGACGAAATGCGGCGAGAGCCGATTCACCGCGGCGACGCGGACGCGGAAGGGACGATAGCCCGGGCGCGCCGGAGCCGCGGTCGTGGTGAGCATGGCCTAAGTATGGCATGCCTTACCTGAGCGGACCATGGCTACGGTTGACGAGTGACGATCTCGCTCCGCCCCGCAGCATCCGCTGACGACGGCACGTGGATCGAGCACTTCTACGTCGCCGAATCCCTGCAGGGTCGCGGCGTGGGCTCGGAGGTGCTCCGACGCGTGCTCGCCGGGCATCCCGGCCCGTTCCGTATCGACGTTCTGCAGGGCAGCGCCGCGCGACGGCTCTACGCGCGCCATGGATCCGTGCACGAATCCGAGGACGGGGTCGACGAGTACCTGGTTCGGGCGGCGGGCTGAGAGCGATCGCAGAGCGCGCCGACCGTGGGCGTTCAGCGCGAGGCGTGCAGCTCGGCCGCGACGGCGAGACGCGCGTCCACGTCGAGCGCGAGCTCGTGGACGACAGCGCCGGCGCCGCCGATCCACGCGCAGAAATCGTGCCGATCATCGCTCCACGGAGCGAGCCCGTCGATCACCGACATCTCGCCGACCCAGGCGCGGACGGCGCGGTCGAGCGCCTCGCCCCGGGCGCAGAGGGCGCCGGTTCCCGGCGCACCCGAACGCGTGGCGCGGCCGAGCCACGTGACCGTGAACCGACCGGGAGCGGTCAGCGGCGGCAGACCGTGCGCATCCGGAACCTCGATGAACACCTGTCCCCGCGCCGAGGCGGGCAGAGAATCCAGGAGCGCCTGGATCGTCGGAACGACGGTCTCGTCACCCGCGATCAGGAGCTGCTTGGCCTCGTTCGGACTCCAGTCCGCGGCCGCTTCGAACATGCACATCGAGAGAAGTATAGGCATGCCTAACCTCAGTTACGCCAGCCTTTTCTGCAACTGCACGGTCACCACTGCGGGGGGTGCCGCCGCTGCCATCGGAACCGACGCTCCAACTGAGCACCGATCGCCAGGATGGTGCTCTCCCCACCGGGTCGTCCGATCAGCTGGACACCCATCGGCAGTCCGTCCTGCGTCTGATGGATCGGTAGCGTGATCGCCGGCAGGCCCGCCACGTTGATGAACGACGTGTAGGGCGTGTACTGCACCTGCTGCGCGAAATTGCGCTCCGGATCCTCCGCGTCGTACCAACCGACCGGTCGAGGGGTCATCGTGAGCGACGGCGTCAGCACGGCATCGAAGCGGTCGAACTGCGCGATCAGACTGCGCTCGTACGCCGCGAGCGTGCCGAGCGCCGCGCCGAATTCACGAGCCGAGCGCCGCCGCCCTTCCCCGATCAACCACCTCGTCAACGGTTCCACGAGATCGAGCTGGTCGTCCGTTGCCGGGATGCCGGCCGCACTCGATTGCCACAGCATCCGGAACGCCTCCGGGTACTGCTCGCTCGGAGGAAGGGACGCGTCGTCCAACCCGTGACCGAGAGCGGTCAGCGCCGCGACAGCGACGTCGAGCGCCTCGCGCGCCTCCGCGTCGAGGGTGATCTCGTACGCGTCGTCCCACGGCGAAGCGGTCAGGACACCGATCTCGAAACGTCCTTCGCCGCGCAGGGCGACACCGAGGTAGGAGCCCTCGTCGTCCTCCGGCGCCGCGACGGCGAACGGATGCGGCAGCCGCCCGTTGCGGCGCGCGAGTAGGGCTTCGAAGAGGAGTGCCGCATCCGCGACCGACCGCGCGATCGGGCCGTGCACGACCAGGCCACCCGGTCCGTCGAGTCCGGAACCGGACGGCACCCGCCCGCGGGAGGGTTTGAGCCCGACGAGTCCGCAGGCAGCGGCCGGGATCCGGATCGAGCCGCCGCCGTCCGAGCCCGGTGCGAACGGGAGGAGGCCAGCAGCGACGGCCACCGCCGCTCCCCCGCTCGAGCCCCCCGCTCCGCGCGTCGTGTCCCAGGGGGTGACCGCCGGCGCGCCGATGCGGCTCTCGGTGTACGACGGCATCCCGAACTCGGGCGCCGCCGTCTTGCCGAGGCTGATGGCGCCAGCCGCGTCGAGCGTGCTCACGATCTCATCGGACTCCTCCGGCACGAATCCGGCGAACAGCCGCGAACCGAACGTCGTACGCACCCCGGCGCGACGCCACAGATCCTTGTCGCCGCTGGGCAGCCCCCAGAGCACGGCCGTGCGCGGCTCGGACAACTGCGCCGCTCGGGCGCGCGCCGCATCCGCCGTGACGGTGGTGAAGGCGCCGAGCTCGCCGTTCAGCCGCTCGATGCGGGCGAGGTAGTGCTCCGTCAATTCGAGAGGGGTGACCTCGCCGCGCTGCAGCCAGTCCCACTGCTCCTGGGCGCTGAGATGATGGAGTTCGAACACAGAAAGAGACCCTACGCCGCAAGCGGCATAGGGTCTCCTCGTGCAGATCGCCGCTAGCGCGTCACGCGGCGCGGCTGGCGGCGTCGCCGTCGGCCGAGCCCGCGCGGGTGCCGACCGGCACGACGGTGTCGCGGTCGACGCGCGCGCCGGTGGCGACCGTCGCGCGAGCACCGATGCGCGTGTAGCTGCCGATGCGTGCGCCGGGTCCGACGACGGCCTCCGGGCCGACGTGCACGTTCGCGCCGATGAAGGCGCTGTGGCCGATCATCGCGTCGCGGTCGATCCAGCTGCCCGCGCCGATCCAGGCGCGCTCGCCGATGTTCGCACCGGGTTCGACGTACGCCCCGGTCTCCACGTAGGCGGAGGCGGCGACGCGCGCTCCGGGCGCGACCATGCCGCGCCCGTTGGCGTGCCGGCGGTACACGATCTCGTCGTCGCTCGCGCGCGCGCTGCGGTTCTTGTTCGTTGCGGTTCCTGCCATGTCGATGAGCTCCTTCGGACGGTTCCACTGCTCCCGCCAGTGAATGCAACGCAGGCCATACCACGTTCATTCCCCCTTCGGGGGCGGTCGGATGTTCTCCGTCCGCGGGCGCTATTCGAGTTCGGAGACCAGCCTGGTCAGCAGCTGCTGGAAGGCGCCCGGCGCCTCGCGGACGACCCGCCGGCCGGTGATCGCGCCGACCCCGTGCGCGGGTTTCGCTACGTTGACCAACTCGTGCTCGACGCGGGTGCCGGCCTCGTCCGGCAGCGCCCGCCATTCGGCGCGGTACCACCAGCCGCCCTGCCGCACGATCGTCCGTGTAGCGGCGTCCGCGGTGAAGGCGCCGGTCTCGTCGGTCGGATGCAGCGCCGCCGCGAGCGCCGCGAAAACCGCGTCAGGCTCGGCATGCACGACACCCGCCAGCGCGAGCAGGGTCGTGTTGCGGAGCGGTCGGTCCAGCGGTGCAGCGTCCATACACCCAGTCTCCCCTGCCCGGATGCGCCTGCCGGACTACGCGCCGACGCGACGACCGACGTCCCACGTCCTCGCCTCAGCGCCCCTCCCTCCCCGCACGCGCAACACCCCTGCCCTCGCGCACGCGCAGCGCCCCTCCCTCCCCACACGCGCAGCGCCCCTCCCTCCCCGCCCGCGCAACGCCCCTCCCTCTTGGCGCGCGCAGCGCCGCCGCCCTCTCGCGCGCGTAGCGCCGCGACAAAAATCGGCGTTCCAGCCGATTCTTTGCAGCGCGCCGCAACCGGCTCTCCGGAACGCACGCCGTGTTCGACTCGACCGCCGCGATGCCGACGAGGAACGAGGAGACATCGCAGAACGACTCAGCGCAGCGACTTCTGCATCAGGACGGTTCCGAGCCAGCGCCCGAATTTGAAACCCACTCGTCCCATCCGCCCGACCTCGACGAAGCCGAAGTTCGCGTGCATCGCGAGGGACGCCTCGGCGCCCTTGTCCGCGATCACGGCCATCACTTGACGGACCCCGACCGCTTTCGCACGGGCGAGCAGTTCGGTCATCAGCACCTTGCCGAGCCCCTTCCCGGTCGAGGCGGCGCCGAGGTAGATCGAGTTCTCGACGGTGAAACGGAACGCCCGCTTGGAGCTCCACGGCGAGACCATCGCGTAGCCGAGGATCTGACCCGACGGCGAGACCGCGACGATGAACGGCAGCCCCGCCTTCACGTTGCGCGCGTATTTGACCTTCCACTCCTTGAGGGTCATGTCGTCCTCGTCGAAGGTGACCACGGTGTTGCGCACGTAGTGGTTGTAGATCTCGCGGATGTGCGGCAGGTCCTCGTCGCGCACGTCGCGGATCTCATAGCTGAACGGCGTCTCCTGGGGCGGTTTCGGTCGCAGATGCGGCGGCAGCTGCCGTCGGATCTGATACTCCTCTTCGAGCACGTGCCGGCCCCTCTCCGCATCCGCTGCGGGCTTCGCCGCGTCCCGTCGGTCCAGGGTAGTCGCGGCTGCGTCCCGTGCCGCTACGAGGGCAGCGTCCAGTCGACTTCGGCCGCACCGCGCTCGCGCAGCAGTGCGTTCGCGCGGCTGAACGGACGCGAGCCGAAGAACCCACGGCTGGCCGACAACGGGCTGGGATGCGCGCTCTCGACGATGCCCGAGTCGCCGAGCAGCGGCCTGAGGTTCGCGGCGTCCCGGCCCCACAGGATGGCGACGAGCGGCTGATCCCGAGCGACCAGCGCGCGGATCGCGTGCTCGGTGACCCGCTCCCAGCCTTTGCCCCGGTGCGAGGCGGGAGCGCCGGGCGCGACGGTGAGGACACGGTTGAGCAGCATCACGCCGCTCTCGGACCACGCGGTGAGGTCACCGTGCAGCGGCGGATCGATGCCCAGATCGGCGGAGAGTTCTTTGTAGATGTTCTGCAGGCTGCGCGGCACCGGGCGCACGTGCTTCTCGACGGCGAACGACAGGCCGATCGGGTGTCCCGGGGTCGGATACGGGTCCTGCCCCACGATCAGCACGCGAACGTCATCGAGCGGAGAGGCGAAGGCACGCAGAACCGCGTCTCCCGCGGGCAGGTAGTGCCGCCCGGCGGCGACTTCGGCGCGCAGGAACGCGCCCATCGCGGCGATATCCTCCGCGACGGGTTCGAGCACACTCGCCCACCCGGGGTCGACGAGGCCCGCCTCCGCGAGCTGGGGCAGATTCATCGGGCTCATGGCTCGACCCTACGGGTCATGGTTCGCGCCCGGCTGCGAACCGGCATTTGTAGCCGCAGCTGCGCATCTAGAATGGCTTCCAAGGCGCATCAGCGGATCGCCTGTGCCGCGAACTTCGAAAGGCCCGCTCGTGGGAACCCTCCGCATCCTGACCACCATCGCCGCCACCGGCGTCCTCGTCGCCGGACTCGCCGGCTGCTCCACCAACGCATCCGACGCATCCGACGCGGCCAGCGCCTCCGCGACGGCGACGAGCGAGCTCAGCGGATCGATCACCGTCTTCGCAGCCGCATCGCTGAAGGGCACCTTCACCGAATTGGCGACGGAATTCGAGGCCGACAACCCCGGGGTCACCGTCGAACTCAACTTCGCCGGATCCTCCGATCTCGTCACGCAGATCACCAACGGCGCCCCGGCCGACGTGTTCGCCAGCGCGGACGAGAAGAACATGACCAAGCTCACCGACGCCGACCTCATCGACACCCCGCCGGTCGACTTCGCCACCAATGTTCTCGAGATCGCCGTGCCACCCACGAACCCGGCCGGTATCAGCGACTTCGCCGATCTCGCCCGGGACGGTGTCAAGACCGTCATCTGCGCGGCTCAAGTGCCCTGCGGTGCCGCGACCGCGACGATCGAGACCGCGACCGGTATCGACCTCCAGCCGGTCAGCGAGGAGTCCTCGGTCACCGACGTCCTCGGCAAGGTCACCTCCGGCGAAGCGGATGCGGGCCTCGTCTACGTCACCGACGTCGCCGCCGCGGGTGACGCGGTGAGGGGCATCGAATTCGACGAGTCGGCCGAGGCCGTGAACACGTACCCCATCGCGCCGGTGAAAGCCTCGGCCAACCCGGAGGTCGCCGCCGCGTTCGCCGCGTTCGTCACGAGCGATGCCGGCCTCGAGGTGCTCGCCGCCGCGGGCTTCGGCGCTCCGTGAGTCGCGCATCTCAGGCAATACGCTGAACCTCATGCCGCAGATCCGGATCAAAGAAGCCGCTCTCTACCTCGGCGTCAGTGACGACACCGTCCGACGCTGGGTCGAGAACGGCACGTTGACATCGCAGAAGGACTCCTCCGGTCGCTCGGTCGTGGACGGTCTCGCCCTCGCGGAGCTCGCGCGGAAGAACGCCGTGCTGCCGGCCGACCCCTCCGAGATCGGTCGTTCAGCGCGGAACCGTTTCGTCGGCCTCGTCACCGCCATCACCATGGACACGGTGATGGCGCAGGTCGAGCTGCAGTGCGGACCGCACCGCGTGGTCTCCTTGATGAGCAGCGAGGCCGTTCACGAGTTGGGGCTCGAACTCGGCTCGACGGCGATCGCCGTGGTGAAGGCGACGACGGTCATCATCGAGACGCCGCTCGGAAAGGACTGAGGATCAACGGTTCGGGCCTCCCCCGCTGGTTGACGGCCGTCGCGATCGTCGGCTGCGCCTTCGTGGTGCTGCCGTTGATCGCGATGGCGTCACGAGTCGACTGGGCCGACTTCGTGCCGTTGGTCACCTCGGAATCCTCCATCGCTGCGCTCTGGTTGAGTCTGCGGACATCATCGATCTCCACCGTGCTGTGCATCCTGCTGGGCGTGCCGATGGCGCTCGTGCTCGCGCGGGCGCGCTTCCCCGGGCAGCGCGTCCTGCGGGCACTCGTGCTGCTGCCCCTCGTGCTCCCACCGGTCGTGGGTGGGATCGCGCTGCTGTACACCTTCGGCCGGCTGGGGCTGCTCGGTCCGTCGATGCAGGCCGTCGGCATCTCGATCGCCTTCTCGACCACCGCCGTGGTGATCGCGCAGACGTTCGTCGCGCTGCCCTTCCTCGTCGTCAGCCTCGAGGGCGCCCTGCGAACGGCCGGCTCCCGATACGAGTCGGTCGCCGCCACCCTCGGCGCCCGGCCCAGCACGGTTCTGCGGCGCGTCACCCTTCCCCTCATCCTGCCGGCGCTGATCTCGGGATCGATCCTGTCGTTCGCGCGGGCGCTGGGCGAGTTCGGGGCGACGCTCACCTTCGCCGGCAGTCTTCAGGGGGTCACCCGGACGCTGCCCCTCGAGATCTACTTGCAGCGCGAGACCGATCCGGATGCCGCCGTCGCCCTCTCCCTGGTGCTGGTCGTCGTCGCCGTTCTCGTGGTCGCGCTCACCGCGCGATCGTCGCCGGGTTTCGAGAAGGCGCTGCGATGATCCTCGATTTCCACGCCCGCGTCGAGGCGCGCGACTTCGACGTGTCGCTGCAGATGAACGCCGGTGAGACGCTCGCCCTGCTCGGGCCCAACGGCGCCGGGAAATCCACGCTCCTGTCGCTCCTGGCCGGCCTGACACGAGCGGATGCGGGACGCGCCGAACTCGACGGCCAGGTGCTGTTCGACGGCCGGCGCCATCTGGCACCGCATCGTCGATCCGTGTCCCTTCTGGCCCAGCAGGCGCTGCTCTTCCCGCACCTCACCGTGCTCGACAACGTCGCCTTCGGCCCGAGGGCCGCGGGCATCAGCGCCGCCGACGCCGGTCGGCTCGCGCTCACCCTGCTCGAACAGGTGGACGCCGTCGAGTTCGCGCGCCGTCGTCCCGCCCAGCTCTCGGGTGGTCAGGCGCAACGCATCGCTGTCGCTCGCGCTCTGGCGACCGACCCGTCGCTCCTGCTCCTGGACGAGCCGATGGCGGCTCTCGACGTCACCGTCGCGCCGCAGCTGCGCCGCCTGCTGCGCGATGTCCTGGCCGACCGCACGGCCATCATCGTGACGCACGAAGTCCTTGACGCGTACCTGCTCGCCGACCGCGTCGCGGTCATCCGCGAGGGTCGTATCGTCGAGCAGGGCCCGACCCGCGAGGTGCTGGAACGACCTCGCACGCCGTTCACCGCAGAGCTGGCCGGGCTCAATCTCGTGACCGGTGTTCGCACCGATCGCGGGCTGCGTACCGCCGAAGGCGACGACATCGTGATCGACGGCGACGTGCCGCTCGGAGCCTCAGCCGCCTTCGCGGTGTCGCCGACGAAGCTGGCTCTCGGGCCGGGGATCCGCGGCACGATCACCTCGATCGAAGCCCGCGGTGACGTGGTGCGGGTGTCGACCGGAGCGCTGGCAGCGGATCTGCATCCGCGGCTCGTCTCCGAGATGCAGCCGGGCGACGAGGTGTCCTTCGCGCTCGATCTCTCGGGTGTGCAGCTGTACTCCCTCTGAGCCCGTCGACGCGACGCTCAGCTCGCGGCGAGCGTGCCCACGGTCACGCCGGCCGCCGAGCCGGTGACCTTCCACACCGATCCGCTGCCGCGCACCTGCAGCGCTCCGGTGCCGACGATCAGCACCGTGGCCTCATCGATCGCGACCCCGCCGTCGATCAAACCGGCCTCGGTGGCGGCGACCAGTCGGCTCAGGGTGCCCCACTGGGCCGCGTGCACGTCGACGGATACGTCGATCAGGCCGATGCCCTCGAGCACGGTGACCTCGTCGAGCTCCTCGGCGGCCGAATCCGGAGACACGCCCACACCGCCGATCCGGTAACCACCGACCAGCGCGCGGTCGGGCGCGATCGCAGCGCCCGCGGAGTAGCCGAGGTACGGCACGCCCGACGCGACCAGCTCGCGCAGGCGCTCGAAGCTGCCGGCCAGCGCATCCCGGTAGGCCGGGGTCGAGCCGCCGCCGACGAACACGCCGTCGATGTCCTCGAACGACTCCGGGCGGATGAAGCTGCCCTCGGGCGCCAGCACAGGGACAGGCTCGATCGCGGCGAGCGAGGTCATGGCACGGACGTAACCGTCGTAGTACTCGGGGCCGAGCCCGTCGTGCACCAGGACGATCGCCAGACGGGGCCCGTCGAAGCGGCCCGCGTTCTCGGCGCGCTGCGTCGCCTCGGCGAGGAAGGCGCCGAACACCTGTGCATCGGTCTCGGGATCGCGACCGCCGCCGACCAGGTGCACGCTCACGCGTCACCCTCCACCGCGCCGGCGACCGGCGGTAGGGCCGACCACGGGAAGACGATCCACTGCGGCGTGCGACGCCAGAAGAAGTCGGGCTCGAGCACCGTGCGGGGCTTCGTGTACAGCGTCACGGTGCGCACCTCGGCACCCATCGCCTCGATGAGCTTGACCGAGAGCGCGAGCGTGTGCCCGGAGTCGGACACGTCGTCGACGAGCAGGATCCGCTTGCCGGCTACGGAGGCCTCGTCCAGCAGCGGCGGCAGCACCATCGGGGCGGCCAGGCGCGCATCGATGCCGGTGTAGAACTCGACGTTGAGAGCTCCGCAGCTCTTCACTCCGAGCGCGTAGGCGATGGCGCCGGCCAGCAGCAGACCGCCGCGGGCGATCGCGATCACCAGCTCGGGGCGGTAGCCGGCGGCGACGACGTCACCGGCCAGATGGCGTGCGGCGTCGCCGAATTCCAGCCAGCCCAGAACCTCTCGTTCCGGTGCGGCGAGGTGGACGGCGGAGTCGTCGGCGTCAAAAACCATGAGGGACAGGGTACGGCCCCGGCGGTGCATTCGTCACATCGGCATCGCGCACGGGGCTGCGTGTGCCCTAGTCTCCGGTCATGACCGCGACCCGTGCTCCGGCCCTCGGCGTGACCGTCGGACTCATCGGCTTCCTGGCGGTCGTGGAGCTGACGAGCGGCATCCTGCAGGGGTTCTACATCCCGCTGATCCCGGATCTGGTCCGCAACCTGGGCATCCGCGACGCCGACTTCAACTGGTTCGAGGCCGCGCAGCTGCTGCTCTCGGCCCTCGTGGTTCCGGTACTCGCGAAGCTGGGCGACATGTTCGGCCACAAGCGGATGCTGCTGCTCTCGACGGTGATCACAGCAGGCGCGAGTTGGTGGCTCGTCGTCGCGAACGACTTCACGACCTTCCTGCTCGCGTGGGCGCTCCAAGGCTTCTACGTGGTCTGGCTGCCGCTGGAGGTGGCGCTGATCTTCGACCGTGGTCGGCGCACGGGCCGCGGCGCGTCGCAGACCCGGAAAGCGGCCGGTCTGCTCGTCGTGGCGCTGGAGGCGGGCGCGATCCTCGGCGCCCTCGGCGGCGGTCGCCTGTTCACCGCGTTCGGCGGCGACGTGCAAGCCACTCTGATCGCGCCCGCGGTCGCGGTGACTCTCGTGTTCTTCGCGATCCTGTTCGGGGTGCCCGAATCGGAGCGCCTGCCGGGACGCTCCCTCGACCTCACCGGCTTCGTGCTGCTGGCGCTCTCGCTGCTGCTGATCACCGGCGGACTCAGCTTCCTGCGACTCAACGGTCCCGAGACCTGGTGGGTCTGGCTGCTGGTCGCGGCGGGCATCCTGCTCCTGGTGCCGTTCGGACGCTACGAGTTGAAGCAGCGCGACCCCGCGATCGATCTGCGGATGCTTCGTCGCCCCGAGATGTGGCCGGTGCAGCTCACCGCGGGACTCATCGGCATCAGCCTGCTCGGAGCCCAGGCGCCGCTGTCGACGTTCGCCGGCACGGATCCCGTGAACGGGTACGGCCTGGGCTTGTCGGCCTCGACGATCTCCATCCTGATCGGCTCCTACCTGATCGCGATGATCGTGGGGGCGTTGCTCTTCCCGGCTCTCTCACGCCTCCTGTCGCCTCGCACGACGCTGATCGGCGCGGCGTTCCTCGTCGCCGCCGGCTACCTCCTCTTCCTCCCCCTGCACGACACCCTGACGCAGGTGCTGATCAACATGGTGGTGGCCGGCGTCGGATCAGGAGCCCTCGTGGGCGCCATGCCCGCCGCCGCGGCCGCCGCGGCACCCATCGGCCGCACCGGCGTCGCCGCGGCGATGACCAACACGACGAAGACCATCGGCGGCACCGTGGCCTCCGCCGTCTTCGGCACGGTACTGCTCGCCGGCGGCGCCACCGTCACCGCGACCGCCGCGAGCCTCGCCGGTTACATGCTGGTCTGGACCATCTGCGGAGTCGGCGCGCTCGCCGCGGCGGTGCTGCTCTTCTTCGTGCCGCGCCTCGCGTTCGCGGATGCGTCGTAGCAATCGGCCCACCGGCCCATCGCCCGTCCCGCT
This sequence comes from Microbacteriaceae bacterium VKM Ac-2855, assembly GCA_013204985.1. Classification (GTDB taxonomy): domain Bacteria; phylum Actinomycetota; class Actinomycetes; order Actinomycetales; family Microbacteriaceae; genus Rathayibacter. Next base: position 39,725 of record JABMLG010000006.1, on the reverse strand, counting down.
GTTCAGGCCTTGGGCTTCAGCGCACCCTTGATCACCTTGTGCGGTGCCGCCTGAGCCACCGGTTTGATGGTGACCAGGTCGAGGTTGACGTGGTGGGGCAACTCGATCGTGTGCACGATCGCGTCGGCGATGTCCTCGGCGTACAGCGGTTCCGGAACCTCGGCGTAGACCGCATCCGCTCGTGCCTTGTCGCCGCCGAAGCGGGTCAGGGAGAACTCCTCGGTGTGCACCATGCCGGGCGCGACCTCGACGACGCGGATGGGTTCGCCGGCGAGCTCGAGCCGCAGCACCGCGACCAGCGCGTGCGCGGCGAACTTCGCTGCGTTGTAGCCGCCGCCGCCCTCGTAGGCGACGTGACCGGCGATCGACGTGACGGTGAGGATGTCGGCGGAGCCGGCCGAATCCGCATCCGCGACGCTCGCGCGCAGCAGCGGCAGCAGGGCGCTGGTGACGAGCTTGACCGAGAGCACGTTGATCGCGAACATCCGCGTCCAGTCGTCGGGGTCGGAGGACTCGACTGAATCGAGACCGAGCGCGCCACCGGCGTTGTTCACGAGCGCGTGCACCGGACCGGACGACTCGAGGTAGGTGCGCAGCGCGTCCACGTCTTGCGCGAGAGTGAGGTCGGCGACGAAGACCTCGGCGCCGGTCTCGGCGGCGAGCGCCTCCAGCTTGTCGCGGCGCCGCGCAACGCCCACCACGTTCCAGCCGTGCTCGCGGAAGAGGCGGACCGTCGCCGCACCGATTCCCGAACTCGCACCCGTCACCACGACGCGTCGTGCCATCACCGTCTCCGTTCCGTCAAGCCTGTTGCCGTCTTCGACGCCGTCGTCAGCCTCAACGCTAGTCTGGATCGGCGCCAGGCTCCCGCAGTGGAACGCGCATCGCCGAAAGGAACCGCGCCATCGCCGCCGTCGATCCCGCCCCGCAGACCGGTCCTGTCGCCGCGCCCAAGCGGCGCGTGCCGCTCTGGGACAACGCCCGCTTCGTCTGCGTCGCCCTCGTCGTCATCGGCCACGGCATCCAGCGATTGACCGCGCACTCGGATGCGTCGCTCGCGACGTATCTGACCATCTACGCGTTCCACATGCCCGCGTTCGCGATCATCTCGGGGTACTTCTCGAAGGCCGGTCCGCCCAATGCCCGCGCGATGCGGCGGGTGATCACCGACATCCTGCTGCCGTATCTGATCATGGAGACGATCTGGACGGCGGTGCAGTTCCTCGTCGAGGGCAAGACGGAGATCAACCCCACCCTGCCGAGCTGGACGCTGTGGTTCCTGCTGGCGCTGGGCATCTTCCGTCTGGTCCTGCCCTACCTCGCCCTGCTGCGCTGGCCGCTGATCATCAGCATCGTGCTCTCGATCGGGGTCAGTTACCTGCCCAACGTCGATTCGACGTTCTCCCTGGCTCGAGCCATCGGGATCCTGCCGTTCTTCGTGTTCGGCTGGAGGCTGCGCTCCTTCACCCTCGGCGGTCGATCGCTGGTGGACCGGTGGCTCGATCTGCCCGAGAAGTCCGTCGTGCTCTGGCGGCTCGGCGCGGTGGCGCTCTTCCTCGCGACAGCCGTCGTGATGGCGCTGAATCTCTCCACCTTCCGCGAGATGGACCTGCGCTTCTGGTTCTTCTACGACCGCTCGTACCAGGCCCTCGGCGAACCGGAGTGGTGGGCCGGGCTGTTGCGCTTCGCGCTCGAACTGGTGGCCGTGGCGCTCTCCTTGGCACTGTTCGCACTCATCCCCCGCCGCCGCACGGTGATGACCGGTTGGGGTCAGGCGACGATGTACGTCTATCTGCTGCACAGCTTCCTGCTCTACCCGTTGCGCGAGACCGGGGTGCTCTCGGATGCGCTCGGCGTCGTCGCCCTGGTCGCGGTGAGCGCGCTGTGCATCCTGATCTCGATCGTGCTCTCCTCCGGCTGGGTGCGCCGCGTGTTCCGGCCGCTGATCGAACCGAAGCCGACCTGGCTGTTCGCACCGATCCCCGAGGACAAGCCGGAGCGCCCCTACCGGCGCGACCCCACGGGTTCGAAGCGGGACCGGCCCACGCCGAAGGTCACTCCTCCCGCGGGCTGATCGGCTCGTGAGTGGGCGGCGGTGGTTACCCCGTGTTGCGGGCGCCCTCGCCTCCCTGCGCGCCCGGGCATAGAGTCCATCGCGACGGAGAAAGGCCTCCGCCCCCGACCTTCCGCACAACCCAGGAGATTTCGATGACCGACCAGTCCCAGTGGCAGTTCGAGACCAAGCAGATCCACTCGGGGGCGCAGCCGGACCCGACGACGCACGCTCGTGCCACCCCGATCTACCAGACGACGTCGTACGTCTTCGACAACGCCGAGCACGCCAAGAATCTCTTCGCGCTCGCCGAGTTCGGCAACATCTACACCCGTATCCAGAACCCCACGCAGGCGGTCGTCGAAGAGCGCGTCGCGGCACTCGAGGGCGGCACGGGGGCGTTGCTGCTCGCCTCCGGCCAGGCGGCCGAGACGGCGGCGGTACTGAACCTCGCCCAGGCGGGCGACCACATCGTCTCCTCCTCGTCGATCTACGGCGGCACCTACAACCTCTTCAAGTACACGCTCGCCAAGCTGGGCATCGAGACGACCTTCGTCGAGGACCAGGACGATGCGGATGAGTGGGCGCGGGCGGTCCGTCCGAACACGAAGCTGTTCTTCGCCGAAACGATCGGCAACCCCAAGATCAACATCCTGGACATCGCCCTGGTCGCCGCGGTCGCTCACGACGCCGGTGTGCCGCTGATCGTCGACAACACGATCGCCACTCCGTACCTGATCCGCCCCTTCGAGCACGGCGCCGACATCATCGTCCACTCGGCCACCAAGTTCCTCGGCGGACACGGCACGGTCATCGGTGGGGTCATCGTGGACGGCGGCCGGTTCTCGTGGACCGAGCACGCGGAGAAGTTCCCGGGGCTGACCACGCCCGACCCGTCGTACCACGGCGCGGTGTACACCGCGGCCGTCGGCGACGCCCTCGCCTTCATCATCAAGGCGCGCGTGCAGATCCTGCGCGACCTGGGGGCGGCCATCGCGCCCGCGAGCGCCTGGCAGCTCATCCAGGGCATCGAGACCCTGTCCCTGCGGATCGAGCGTCACGTGCAGAACGCTCAGGAGATCGCGGAGTTCCTCGAGAACCACAGCGACATCGCCTCGGTGAACTACTCCGGCCTGCCGACGAGCCCCTGGTACGCCGCCGCGAACCGCTACGCCCCGAAGGGCGTCGGCGCCGTGCTCTCGTTCGAGCTGAAGGGCGGCGTCGAAGCGGGCCGCGCCTTCGTGGACGCGCTCTCGCTGTTCTCGCACCTGGCGAACATCGGCGACGTGCGCTCGCTGGTCATCCACCCGGCATCGACGACGCACTCGCAGCTCACGCCGGAGCAGCAACTGACCACCGGCGTCACCCCCGGCCTGGTGCGACTCTCGGTGGGCCTCGAGAACGTCGACGACCTCAAGGCCGACCTCAGCGAAGCTCTTGCCGCCGCCCGTGCCGTCGTGGAGGCGTCGCGCGCGAACGCCTGACCCACGTGCCGCGGGGGTTGTCGCTCCGTCCCGCTTCCGTAGCGGGATGCAGCGACAACCCCCTTCGCGTGTAACAAAGCACGAGCGCCGCCGCGGCTGCGGGAGAATCGGAGAATCATGGACTGGCAGCAGACACCCGAGGACACCGTTCCCTCGGCGTTCATCACCGAACGCGAGTTGCTCTCCATGCTCGGCAAGCCTGCCGCGACCGGAGCCTGGCGCGACGGCGACCACCCCGGCAATCGGCGCTTCGCGAACATCGGCCCGCTCGATCTCGAGGTCGGCGGACGGCTGCCGCACGTGCGGATCGCGTACGAGAGCTGGGGCCGGCTGAACGAGGCGCGCGACAACGCGATCCTCGTGCTGCACGCCCTCACCGGCGACTCCCATCTGATCGGCCGCGGCGAGAAGGGGCACGCCACCGACGGATGGTGGTCGGGCATCGTCGGGCCGGGCAAGGCTCTCGACACCGACCGCTACTTCGTCGTCGCCCCTAACATGCTCGGCGGCTGCCAGGGTTCGACCGGACCCTCCTCGCTGGCGCCGGACGGACGTGAATGGGCGGCGCGCTTCCCGTACACCACGATCCGCGACCAGGTCGAAGCGCAGGTGCTCTTCTCGGACCGCATCGGCATCGAGCGGTGGGCGGCCGTCATCGGCGGCTCGATGGGCGGGATGCAGGCGCTCGAATGGGGCGTCGGCCACGCCGACCGAGTGCAGCGGCTCGCCGTCCTCGCGGCTCCCCCGCACTCCACCGCCGACCAGATCGCGCTGAACTTCGTGCAGCTGGAGGCGATCCGCAGCGATCCGAACTTCCGCGGCGGCGACTACTACGACAGCGAGATCGGCGGCGGCCCCTCGCACGGCCTCGCGCTCGCGCGTCGGATGGCGCTGCTGAACTACCGCAGCCCGAGCGAGCTGAACGATCGCTTCCAGCGCAGCTGGCAGTCCGGGCTCAGCCCACTGGGCGGCGGCGGACGGTACGCCGTCGAGTCGTACCTCGACTTCCACGGCAACAAGTTCACCCGCCGCTTCGACGCGAACAGCTACATCACGCTCGTGGAGGCGATGAACTCCCACGACATCGGCCGCGGACGCGGCGGAGCGGAAGCCGCGTTGCAGCGGTTACGCATCCCGACGCTCGTCCTCGGCATCGACAGCGACCGGCTGTTCCCCCTGGACGGCCAGGAGTACATCGCCGCGCACGCCCCGGGCAACATCGACGGCACCGACGTGGCCGTCATCACCTCCACCTTCGGCCACGACGGCTTCCTGATCGAGGATGCCGCGGTGACGCAGCACATCGCCCGCCTGCTCCGACACGCACCGATCAGGCCGAGCGGGCCGAGCGGGTCGAGCGGGCCGAGCGGGTCGAGCGGGCCGAGCGGGTCGAGCGACTCGGTCGCCGCCGCGGTGGGTGGCCAGCCGCTAGCCTGAGAGCCGAGCGAGCAGCGTCACGCCGCTCGCCGACACGGGCAGATTCAGCACGGGCAGATTCAGACGGACGGGGTGCGGACGAGCGAATGAACCGCATCCTCAAGGAGCGCGACCGACTGCTGCGCCAGGCCGCGCGGGGCGTCGGCCTCGTCACCGATGCCGCAGCGCTCGTCTTCCTCTTCGTACCGGGGGTGCTCCCCTTCGCGGCCGCTCTTCTGCCAGCTCTGGTGCTTCTGCTCCTGGCCGGAGTGCACTTCTGGCTGGGCCGCTCGGGCAAGCCGCTCTGGATCGTCCTCAGCGTCGTCGGGGGCATCGTGTTCTCGATCTGCACCCGCTGGTCCGTCGGGCCGATCGATGACTTCTCGGTCCTCGCCATCCTGAGCATGGTCAATGCCGGCACGGGGTGCATCGCGGTCATGCTGGTGACCAGCTGGGCTCGAGCGGCCGTGCTGCCCGTCGCCGCCGCGGTCTCGGCGGCGGCGACCCTGATGGTGGTGCCGGCGCGCGAGCCGGCCCCGTTCCTGCTGCTCTCTGTGCTCGCCTGGGTCGCGCTGTCCTTCCTCGGACTCTGGATCAGCATCAGCGTGCCCCGCGTGATGCGCCGCATCGAGAGCATCGGCAAGGCTCACCGCGTCGAACGGCAGGCGAGCGAGACGGAGGCGCAGCGCCGCCAAGGTGCCCGGCTCTTGCACGACACCGTTCTGGCCACCCTCACCCTGCTCGCGCACTCCGGCGTCGGCGTATCCACGAGCGCGCTGCGCCAACAGGCCGAGGACGACGCCCGCCTGTTGCGTCAGCTCCGGCTGGGTGCCGCACCGACTCCGACGGCCTCCGGTTCGTATCAGCTCACGAGCGTGCAGAGCGCACCGATCGGCCACACCCTCGAGTCGGTGAAGAGCCGCTTCGGGCGGATGGGACTCGACGTGATCTGGCACGGCTCGGGGCAGATCCTCCTGGGCGGCACCGTCCTCGACAGCTTCCTGCTCGCGCTCTCCGAGTGCCTCGAGAACGTGCGCCGTCACTCGGGCGTGAATTCCGCCGACGTCACGATCACGGAGGACGAGACGACGGTGCGCGCGATGGTGACGGATGCGGGCATCGGCTTCGACATCGCGACCGTGCCCGCCGCCAAGCTCGGTTTCAAGGAATCGGTCGTCGCTCGGCTCGCGGATGTCGGCGGCAACGCGCGCCTGTTCTCCTCTCCGGGAGCCGGCACGACCGTCGTACTGGAGGTACCCAAGTGAGCGTCGGCCGGCGCCGCGAGGAGTTCCGCCGAGCCCAGCGCACCATCTTCACCGCCCAATCGCAGCAGGACAGCGTGGGCACCAACTACCTCGGCGGCGGACTCAGCAGCGTCGCGGTCGCGATCATGGCCTACGAGCTGCTCTACTTCGTCCTGTTCTGGTCGTCGTTCCCGCGCCCCTGGCTCACGGCGCTGGCCTGGCTGATCCTGATCTGCGTGGTCGTCGCGACGATGGTCGCGATCCGACTCGCCGGACGTCGCCTCACTCTGCCGGTGTACATCGTCTTCCTCGTCGGTATCGCACTGGCCACGACGGTCGACATCGCCTCGCTGGTCGGCCCCGCCACCGCGCACGCCACGGTGACCGTTACGGTCGGCGCGGCCGTGGCCCAGGTCTCGATGATCGTCTATCGCGAGATCCGCGAGATCGTGATCGCCACCATCGTGATCCTGGCCGCTCAGGTGGGTCTGTTCGCGAGCCAGGGCCCCGGCGTCGCCGACACCCTGGGCCTGCGCGCCGCGGCCGTCACGATCACGCTCGCCGCCGCCGTGATCGCGATCGTGATCATCCGCTCCTTCCGGCGCATGGTCCAGCTCGAAGTCGATCGGGCTCTCGTGCAGAGCACCACGCTCGGTCCGCAGTACGCCGTGGGCATGCTCGCTTCGGAGGAGTTGGCGCGGCTCGACCTCGCCGCGGAGCGGCTGCTCGCGGATGTGGCCGATGGCACTCTGGCGATCCCGCTCGATCCGCAGCGTGCAGCCCACGCGGCGTCATTGGCCACCCAGCTGAGGCTGCACCTCATCGAGGGACGTCGCGAAACCTGGCTGCACCACGCGGTCGCCGAATCCGAATTCCTCGGGCCCCTCGTCACCGTCAACGATCCGCAGGGCGATGCCGGACTGCTCGATCAGCAGCAGCGCGACGGGCTGCTCTCGGCGATCTGGCTCTTCCTCGACGAGTCCTCCAGCCCCAGCGTGTCGCTGCATCTCGAGATCGGTCGCACCGCGTCCGGACCGACGAAAGCGCCGCTGCGGAAGCTGCAACTGCCGATCACGATCTCGACCACAGGCGTGCCCCGGCGCCGAATCGATCCCACGGCGTGGGAAGCTATCGACCAGGTCGGACATTACGTGGAATCATCCCGAGAGGGAACCGTCCATGTCGAGATCGAATGCATTGTCGATAACCCGGCCGATCGGTGACCGAAAACCGGACGCTCGGTCCTCCCGCCACGACGAAGGGCACCCCGCAGAAATGACGAACACCGACCCGAAGATCACCCTCGCGATCGTCGACGACCACAAGATGCTGCTCGGAGCGCTGTCCGAGTGGATCCGCGGAGCCGCCGCCGACATCCAGCTCGTCGCCGCCGTCGCATCGTGGCCCGAGCTTCTCACGCACCCCGAGTTCCCCGTCGACGTCGTCCTGCTCGACCTCGACTTGAAAGACAACATCCCGATTTCGGTGAAGCTGTCCACCCTGAAGACAACCGGCGTGAAGACCGTGCTGATGAGCACCTACTCCGAGCCCGCCGTCGTCCGCGAGGCCCTCGCCTCCGGCGCCCTCGGCTACCTGGTGAAGACCGAGGATGCGGAGATGATCGTCGAGGCGATCCGCGCGGCGAAGGACGGCCACTCCTACATCTCGCACGAGCTGGACATGGCCCTCTCGACCGGAGACAACGACGGCGCGCCCAAGCTCAGCGCACAGGAACGCCGCGTCATGGCCCTCTACGGCGGCGGCGAGCCTGTCAAGTCGGTCGCCTTCGAACTCGGCATCTCGGAGGAAACGGCCAAGTCGTACCTCAAGCGCATCCGCGAGAAGTACCGCGTCGTCGGCATCGACGTCGGCACCAAGGTCGCCCTGCGCAAGCGCGCCATCCACGACGGCATCCTGATCGAAACCGACTGAGCCGAGCCGTCAGGCTCGGCTCTTCATCGCTTCGCGGCACCCGCCCGCGCCTCAGATCGCGTTGATCGGGATGGCTCCGGTGCCCGGGTGGACCTCTTCGGTGTGCCGGGGGTAGACCGTACCGCGGATCCGATCGATCGAGATGCTGATGACCGCGAGCACGAGCCCGGCCAGCGTCAGCGCGATGCCGACCCAGATCGGCGAGATGTAGCCCAGGCCGGCGGCGATGACGAGGCCGCCGAAGAAGGCACCGGCGGAGTTGCCGATGTTCAGCGCGGAGTGGTTCAGCGCGGCGGCGATGGTCTGGCTGTCCTTCGCCACATCCATCAGACGGGTCTGGATCGCGGGCCCGGCGGCCGAGGAGGAAGCCGCGGCGAGGAAGGTGAACGCCACCACTCCGACCACGGTCGACGCGGTCAGAGCAAGGCCCGTCAGAGACAACGCGACGCAGACGAACATGATCAGCATGGCGCGGCTGACGTTGCCGTCGGCCGCGCGTCCACCGATCAGATTGCCGACCGTCATTCCGATACCCATCACGACGAGGATCCACGGCACGGCCCCCTCGGGGAGCCCGGCCACCTCGGTCACCAGCGGCGAGACGTAGCTGAACATCGCGAAGAGTCCGCCGAAACCGACCGCTCCGACGGCCAGCGTCATCCACACCTGCAGCTTGCCGAACGCTTTGAGCTCGTTCTTCATCGTCGCGTTCCGGTCCCCCGCCTGGAACGGCACGAGAAGCCACGTGGCGACGAAGGTCGCCGCGAAGATCAGCGCGACCACGAGATACGCGAGTCGCCAGCCTGCATTCTGACCGATGAAGGTGATCGCCGGAACGCCGATGACGTTCGCGATTGTGAGCCCGCTGAGCACGAAGGCGACACCCTGGCCACGCTTGCCCGGCCCCATCAGCTCCGCCGCGACGAGCGAGGCGATGCCGAAGTAGGCGCCGTGCGGCAGTGCCGCGACGAACCGGGCGGCGAGAACCAGCTCGAACGTCGGCAGCAGTGCCGAGGCGACGGTACCGAGGGTGAACGCGATGAGCAGGCTCATCAGCAGTCGCTTGCGCGGCCACCGGGCAGCGGCGGCGGCGATGGTCGGAGCACCCACGACGACACCCAGTGCGTACGCCGAGATGAGCATTCCGGCCTGCGAGTTCGCCAGCTCCGGATCCGTGGCGTACACGCCGGGCAAGAGGTCGGCCGCAAGGTTGGGCAGCAGCCCCATCGCGACGAACTCGGTCGAACCGATGGCGAAACCACCCATCGCGAGGGCGAAAAGGGCAAGACGAGTACGGGTCGGCGACAGCTTCGTCGACCCGGGGGATGCGGGGGCCATGTGCACCACAGTAGTGGCCCATCGCCGCCGATCGAAACGATTCGACCGCGGCCCCGGTCAGAGCCCGTCGATCGCCTTTTCGAGCCGTTCGATCTTGCCGTCGATCTCGCCCGTGTGACCGGGACGGATGTCGGCCTTCAACACCAGCGAAACGCGCGGACCGAAGGCTCCGACGGCTTCCGTTGCACGTCGCACGACGTCGAACACCTCGTCCCACGTTCCCTCGATCTCGGTGAACATGGAGCTCGTGCGGTTCGGCAGACCGGACTCGCGCACGATCTTCACCGCGGCGGCGACCGCGTCGTGCACCGATGCATCCGGATTGCCGCCGCCCGACGGGGCGACCGAGAACGCGACCAGCATGAGGACCTCCTCCGGGCGGATCCGCTCCGCCTCCCGTCGAGCTTAGGCGTGCGGGTCGCGAGCTCCCACGATCACGGACCGGCCGAGATCGGTGCGTGCTTCGACGCTCCTGGCCGCACGAGCACCGGGGCACCAGCCATTCGCGCCAGCTCTCGCACGAGCCAGCCGAGCGCGACGAAGAGCAGCACGTTGCGCGCGGTCAGCACGGTGACCATCAGCGGATTGACCGAGAGGAGCAGGATGTACAGGTACGGGTAGATCAACTGCGTCAGCGCCGCGATCCAGAGCGAGAGCTTCGCGGGCGTGCTGAACTGCCGCCCGGCCACGACGATGCCGGCCACCACCGGCGCCGCGAGCCAGACGATGTACTGCGGCGAGAGCACCTTGTTGAACGCGATCAGCGCGATTGTGAACGCCAGTGCGAGCACCGGCAGCAACCGACCCGCATCCGCCCCGGCGCGCATCGCGCGGATGCCCAGCAGCACGATCGCCAGCACCGACAGACCCAGCAGCGGATTCATCAATGCAGCTGCGAGATCCGTGCCGAATCCGTGCACCTCGAAGGTGTTCAGCGGCTCGTTGTAGAACACGTAGGTGTCGGGCACTCCGAACGCCGAGAGCCACACCCAGATCGTGCTGATCGACGACTCGACCTGCAGGCCGCGCGTGGTCTGGTCGGAGAAGAAGCTGAAGATACGGGTGCCGCTACCCAGCACGAGGGCGATCGCGATGATCGCGGCGGAGCTGGCGAGCGCGACCTGGAGCATCCGCCAGCGGGCGCGTAGCGCGATGATCGCGGCACCGAGAAGCGCCGCCGGCCACACCTTGATCCACGTGCCGATCGTGAGCAGCACCGCGGCGACCGCGGGACGCCGCGAGGCCCACACGAGTCCGATGATCGCCAACGGCATCGTGAACGCGTCGATGCGGCCGACCGCGATCGGGCCGAGCAGGAACAAGAAAGCGAGCCACCACCACGCCGCGGTGGCGCGCTTGCCCGCGTTCCAGCCGATCAGCAGCCCGAACGCCACCGCATCGGCCGCCACGACCAGGCCCAACCAGGTGACGTCGTACAGATCCGGGCCGAACATCCACGCCGCTGCCATCGGCAGGAACGCGACGATCGGATACACCCAGGTGCTGTCGATCCCGACCACGCCCTCGCCGGCGACGGCCTGGCGCACCCACTCCTTGTAGACGATGGAGACATCCCCCATGGGCAACCCGGGAGCGTAGAGGCTGAGCAGGCAGAGCAGGAGGTGCACCGCGGCGAAGGCGCCCCAGAGCCAGGCGGCCGAACGGTGATGCTCGCGCCACCACGGCGCGATGCGGGAACGCAGGGTCGGAGTCGGCACGGCGTCATCATAGGGGCGCAGCCGAGCGTCCGGCTGGCAGACTCGTGCACGGGCACCCGTCCTGCGCCCGCGCGCCTGAAATCCTTCGACACGTTCATCCGACACTTATTCGGAATGCGCCACACTGGAGACGTCCCTCCCCCACCGGATGCCCGGAAGGCCACGCCATGTCACGATTCCCCCGTCTGCGCGCGACCCTCGTGGTCGCCGTCGCCGCGACGCTCGCGCTCACCGCCTGCTCCGGCGGCTCCGATTCCTCGAGCGGTTCCGCCGACGGCTACCTCACCGAAGGAAAATTCACGGTGGGCACGAGCGAGCCGGCCTACGCGCCGTGGGTGATCGATGACGCCCCGGAGTCCGGCGACGGATTCGAGTCGGCCGTCGCCTACGCCGTTGCCGAGCAGCTCGGCTTCGCGAAAGAGGACGTGGTCTGGGTCCGCACGACATTCGACGAAGCGATCGCTCCCGGCGCGAAGAACTTCGACATCAACATCCAGCAGTACTCGATCACCGCGGATCGCGAGAAGAACGTCGACTTCTCCTCGCCCTACTACGAGACGACCCAGGCCGTGATCACCACCGAGGCGTCGAAGGCCGCGTCGGCCACCTCGATCGCGGATCTCAAGGATCTGCTGGTCGGTGCCGCCACCGGCACCACGAGCTTCACCGCGATCGAGGACGTCATCGCCCCGGCGGCGGGCGCCCAGGCCTTCAACTCCAACGACGACGCCAAGCTCGCCCTGCAGAACGGACAGATCGACGCGCTCGTCGTCGACCTGCCGACAGCGTTCTACCTCACCTCCGCCGAGCTCGACGGCGGCGTGATCCTCGGTCAGCTGCCGGCGGATGCCGCTGCCGGCGGCGACGAGTTCGGTCTCGTTCTCGATAAGGACAGCCCGCTGACCGAGAAGGTCACCGCCGCCGTCGACGCGCTGCGTGCCGACGGTACGCTCGCCGGGCTCGAGCAGACCTGGCTCACCGACGCCGGCGCGCCGATCCTGCCCTGACCGGTGCCCGACCAGTCGCCCGCGGTCAGCGAACTCGAGCTCGACCGGCGCCGGTTCCGCCGTCGGCAGACGGCGCGGTCCGTCGCGATCAGCGCCGTCAGCACCATCGTGTTCGCCCTCGTCTGCTGGTTCGCGCTGATCAACACTCCGGGCTGGGCCCGCGTGCAGCAGTCGTTCTTCGATCCCAGTGTGGCGGCGGATGCGTGGCCGCGCGTCTTCGAGGGTCTGCTGCTGAACATCCGCGTGCTGCTCGTCGCCGCGGTCGGCGTTCTGGTGTTCAGCCTGCTGATCGCCGCCGCGCGTACCCTGCGCGGGCCGGTCTTCTTCCCGCTGCGCGCCCTCGCCGCGGGCTACACGGATCTCTTCCGCGGCATGCCGTTGATCATCGTGCTCTACCTCGTGGGCTTCGGACTGCCCGGGCTGGGCTTCTTCCCGCGGCTGCCCGCCGAATTCTGGGGCACCATCGCGCTCATCCTGACCTACTCGGCCTATGTCTCCGAGGTGTTCCGGGCCGGGATCGAGGCCGTGCACCCCTCGCAGCGGCTCGCCGCGCGGTCGCTCGGCCTGAGTCACGCCCGGACGCTGCAGATCGTGATCCTGCCGCAGGCGGTGCGCAAGGTCACACCGGCCCTGATGAACGATTTCGTCGCGATGCAGAAGGACGTCGGTCTGATCTCGGTGCTCGGCGCCGTCGACGCCGTCCGGGGCGCGCAGATCGAGACCGCCTCGGCCGCGAACTTCACACCCTACGTGCTCGCCGGGCTGCTGTTCGTGGTGCTCGCGCTGCCGATGATCCGGCTGACCGATTGGTACTCGGCACGCGTGCGCAGCCGCGAGCAGATCGGGGCCGTCGTATGACCGGCGACGCCGTGCTGAGCCTGCGCGGCATCCGCAAGTCGTTCGGTGCCGCCGAGGTGCTGCGCGGCATCGACCTGGAGGTGGCGAGCCACGAGGTGATCGCGCTGATCGGGGCCTCCGGCTCGGGGAAATCGACTCTGCTGCGCACCATCAACCTGCTCGAGCGGATCGACGACGGCCGGATCGAGCTGCGCGGCGTCGACATCTCCGACCCCCGCACCGACGTGGACGCGGTGCGCGCTCGGATCGGCGTGGTGTTCCAGCATTTCAATCTCTTCCCGCACCTCAGCGTTCTCGACAACGTGACTCTCGCCGCGCGGAAGGTGCACCGCATCCCCCGGGCTGCGGCCGAAGCGCGCGGCCGGGAGCTGCTCGAGCAGGTGGGGCTCGGCGACAAGGCGACCGCCTACCCCGACCGCCTCAGTGGCGGTCAGCAGCAGCGCGTCGCGATCGTGCGCGCCCTCGCCACCGAGCCCGAACTACTGCTGCTCGACGAGATCACCTCGGCGCTCGATCCAGAGCTCGTCGCGGAAGTGCTCGATCTGGTGAGGGCCCTCGGCGACGCGGGTACCACGATCGTGATGGCCACGCACGAGATGGCGTTCGCCCGCGACGTCGCCGACCGCGTCGTGTTCCTCGATCAGGGAGTCGTGGCCGAGCAGGGGCCGCCCGCCCAGCTCTTCGGCGCTCCGCGAGAGGCGCGCACGGCGCAGTTCCTCGCGCGGTTCTACAACGGGTGAGCGCTCAGTAGCCCGAGAACGCGTCCGTGTGGATGCGCTTGACGCCCGCCGCCCTCAGCATCGGGCGCACGCCGTCGACCATCGCGGGCGAGCCCGAAAGGAAGCCGCGGCGAGCGGATGCATCCGGCACCGCCTCGCGCAGGGTCTCGGCGCTGAGCCGGCCCGCGATGTGGCTCCAACCGTCGGGCAACGGGCCCGGGTCGGCGCGGCTGACCAGCACCACGCGCACGCCCGAGTACTCGAGCAGTTCGCGGTACGGCACCTCGCTCGGGTCGCTGACGGCGTAGACCAGCACGATGTCGCGCTTCTCGCCCGTCACCCGTGAGTGGGCGAGCTGGCTCGCGAACGGAGTGATCCCGATGCCTCCGGCGACGAACAGCAGCGGCACGGATGCGTCCTTCGGCAGCACGAAGTCGCCGCCGACACCCGTGACCCGCAGCGTCGCCCCGGCCTCCACCTCCGCCAACTCGCGCTTGAAAGTGCTCGACTTCTCGGGCACCCTCATCGCGAGGGCCAACGACCCTGCGGCGGGAGCCGACGCGATGCTGAAAGTGCGGCGCGAACCACGGCTGTCCGCCCGGTGCGGCAGATGCAGTTCGAGGTACTGGCCCGGGGTGAAGCGGATGGGGCGCGCCGGCTCGAAGCTGTACTCGGCGATCTCGCTGCTGAGTCGGCGCGAGCCGAGCAGCTGAAGGCGCACGCCACGGCGCTGGCCGAAGAAGAACGCGAGCAGGTTCGCCACGACCAGACCCAGCTCGGGCGACGCGTAGATCACGCCGAACGAGATCGGCAGGGCCGCGAGCAGCGCCGCGACCACCGCGAGCAGCAGCTGCTGCCGGCGGCGCGGCGCCATCGTGAGCGGCTCGGTCAGCATGAATCCGGCCGCGAAGATGTACGGGTAGGCGGTGATCACCTGCACGATCGCGTCGCCGACCGAGGGACCCGCGCTCGCGAGGCGGACCACGGATACGATCACGGCGACGGCGACGTAGACGCCGAAGATCGCCCACCGCTTGGTGCGCAGCACCACGATCAGCGCGCCGACGATGACGAAGGGCCAGAGTGCCCCGGAGGCGATCCACCAGACCGCGGCGGTACTGAGCAGCGGGATCGGGGTCGCCCCGACGGCGAGCGTGATCGAGTAGATCAGCGAGATCAGGAAGACCGAGAGGGCCGCGGGGTTGAAGATGTGCCGGCCGCGCCACGCGAAGACGAACTTCGATGCCCCCGCGATCGCCGCGACGATGGCCACCGTGCCGAGTCCGGTCGGATCGGCGGTCGGGAACAGGAGGAACGTGAGCAGGAAACCGGTGACCAGCGACGACTCGAGGTGCGCCCTCGACCCGACGAGCCGAGCCAGCAGCGCACTGACCAGCGCGGTGACCCCGATCGCCACGGCCGCGGTGGCCAGCAGTTCGAGAGGCGTGTAGGCCAGCAGTCCGACGGCCGAGTACACCAGCGCGATGAGGTAGAGCGCGGCGAGCACGAGCCAGACCAGGCGGTACATCGTGACGCGACCGAGGGCGCGATCGAGGGTGGCGATCAACGGAAGACCTCTCCGGGGAAGGTGGCGGAATACTGCGCGGTGCCGTCGGAGAACATCCGCAGGTAGTCGAAGTCGAAACGTTCGGCGAGCGTATCGGGTTCGACGAGGAACAGGGCCGTGGCGAGCGCGTCGGCGAGAAGACCCGAATCCGCGATCGCCCACGTCGCGACCACGGTGCGCACGGGCAGGCCGGTGCGGCCGTCGAGCACATGGTGCAGGCCCTCGCCCCACGCGCGGCGATTGCTCGCGGAGGCGCAGAGCGCGCGCTCGCCCGGCTCGATGACGCCGATCGCACGCCGCGCATCGTACGGGTGCTCCATCGCGACGCGGTAGTCGGGCACGCCGACCGCCCGCATGTCGCCGCTGGCATCGACGACGGCGCGATGCATCCCGGCGTCGGCCAACACATCGAGCACGAGATCGACGAGGTAACCCTTGCCGGCGGCGCCGACATCGAGCACGACCGGGGCCGCCGTCGAGATCGTCGTCGCGGCTCCGGTGCGCGCCGCGGCCCAGGACGGTGCGGGCTCGGGTGCACCGTGCGGCATCAGGGTGTACGCCGCGTCGTAGCCGAGGCGCTCGAGGGCGTCGCCGACGAACGGCGTGACCGCGCCGGCGGTGAGGGCGAACAACGCGTCGTACACCGCGAACAACGGCTCCGCGTCGCTCGGGAAGTCGAAGCGGCCGGATGCGTCGCGCAACCGGGAGGCGAGCGAGTCGTCGCGGAAACGCGAGTAGCTGCGGTCGAACTCATCGATCCGCGCGGCCACCCGCGACCGCGTCGCCTCGCTCACCTCCGTGTCGGTCTCGATGCGCCAGCCGGTGCCGATCGCGTCGAAGTCCCACGCTGTGGTGAGCGTGTTACGCGGTGGCATCGGCCTTGATCGTCTCCACCGCGTCGTTGAAGCCGGTGGAGGTGAGCGAGGAGCCCGAGACCTTCGAGACGTCGAGGTCGTCGATGTTCTTACCCACCACGACCGCGGCGATACCGGAGGCGAACTTGGTCTGGTACTGGGTGCCCGTCGGGTTCTCCGATTCGGGAGTGACGGCCACGGCGGTGACGACGTCGCTCTCGAGGGTGATCGAGACCTCGACGGTCTCGCTGCCGCCGGGCGAGGTGTACGAGCCGGTCGCCTCATAGGTCCCGTCGGCGTACGTGGTGGCGGCGGCGGCGCTGTCGTCGCTCGCCTCGGACGTCGTGGTGGCCGACGGGCTCGCCGCGGCGGAACTCGTCGCCGCGGTGCTCGACTCGGTCTCGGCCGTCGCGGCGTTGGAGCAGGCGGCGAGGCTGGCGAGCGCGCCGACGCCGAGCATGAGGCTCGCAGCGTAGCGGATGGTGGTCGGGGTCTTCGTCGTCATGGGGATCCTCCTGGAGCGGGTTCGCATACGAACGTATCGACGGTTCATTGGTGATTCCGATGAGGAACCGGAGAAGCCCGCGTGCGCGGTACAGCCCCTCCCCCTGTCCAACGGATCGGGGCGCCGATGGGTTCACCCGCTGTGCAAAGCGGCCGCCCGCAGCAGCCCTCAGTGCAGGATGCGCGCGACGACCGCCGGAAGCTGCTCGGCGATGTCGAGCGCGGCGATCGGCCCGCCGCGCGATGCCGCGCTACCGGCGCGCGCGTGGAGCACCGCTCCGGCTGCGGCGACGCGAGCCAGCTCCTCGAGGCCCAGTGCAGAGCCCGCCGACTCCGCATCCGCGGCTGCACCGGAAAGCAGAGCGCCGAGCACACCTCCGAGGACGTCGCCGCTGCCCGCGGTGGCGAGCCACGGCGTGGAGCCGCTCACGACATAGGCCGCGTCGCCACCGATGACGTGCGTGCTGTTGCCTTTGAGCAGAACGACGACGCCGAAGCGCTCGGCCGCGCGGCGCGCCGAGCCGATCGGATCCGCCGCGACCGCCGCCGCGTCGACATCGCCCAGCAGACGAGCCAACTCGCGGAAATGCGGCGTGATGACGGTCGGGCCGGTCGCCTCCGCCACCAGGTCGAGCGCTCCGGCGTCGAGCACGATCGGCACGCCGGAACGGAGATACCGGTGCAGCTCATCGCGCTCGGAGTCGCTGCGCTCGCCCGCGCCGGTGCCGGATCCGATCAGCCACGCCTGCACGCGTCCGGCGACCGTCACCACCTCGGGCCGCCGTGCGAGCACCAGGCCCGCGGGCCGGCTCGGGCCGACGTAGCGCACCATGCCGAGCCCCGTGCGCACCGCTGCCTCGACCCCGAGCACCGCCGCGCCGGGGAACTGCTCCGAGCCCGTCGCGATCCCGAGCACCCCGCGGCTGTACTTGTCGTCATCCGCGCGCGGCGGGCGGATCACCCGCGCCGCATCGCTGGTACCGAACCGTATCGACTCATCGCCCATGGCCTCACGATAGGGTGCGGACGACCCGAAGGAGAACGCCCGATGCCCTCGTCCGCTCTGTTCCAGTCGATCGATCTGCGTGGTGTGACCGTGCGCAACCGCCTGTGGGCGGCGCCGATGTGCCAGTACGCGATCGCCGACCGTTCGGGCATCGTCGGCGACTGGCACCTGATGCATCTCGGCTCGATCGCGGCTGGAGGCGCCGGTCTCGTGATCGCAGAAGCGACCGCGGTGAACGCCGAGGGTCGGATCTCACCCTTCGACACCGGTATCTGGAACGACGAGCAGCGCGATGCCTGGCGGCGCTTGGTCGATTTCCAGCACGCGCAGGGTGCGGTCGCGGGCATCCAGCTCGCCCACGCGGGTCGCAAGGCCTCCGTCTACCCGGCGTGGGGCACGGATGCGGTCGGCACGGTCCCCGAGGCGGAGGGTGGCTGGACGACGGTCGCCCCGTCGGCCGTCGCCTTCGGGGGCTACGCGGAACCGGTCGCGTTGACGACCACCGCGATCGGATCCATCGTCGACGATTTCCGCGCGGCGGCTCGCCGCGCCGTCGACGCCGGATTCGACGTGCTCGAGCTGCACGCCGCTCACGGCTACCTCATCCACCAGTTCCTCTCACCGCTGAGTAATCGGCGCACGGACGAGTACGGCGGCGGTCTCGAGGACCGCGCGCGATTCCTGCTCGAGGTGATCAGCGCCGTCCGCACCGAGGTCGGCGAGACGGTGCCGGTCCTCGTGCGCTTCTCGGCGACCGACTACGCTCCCGGCGGCTGGGACGAGGCGCAGACCGCCGTCGTCGCGGGCTGGTCGCAGGCCGCGGGAGCCGACTTCTTCGACATCTCGACCGGCGGCCTCGTCTCCGGCGTCCGCATCCCGCTCGGCCCGCTGTACCAGGTGCCCTTCGCCGAGTACGTCGGCCGCGAGGCGGACACCCCCGTCTCGGCGGTGGGTCTGATCACCACCGCCGAGCAGGCCGAGGCCGTCGTCGCGTCCGGCAGAGCGGATGCGGTCATGCTCGGCCGCGAGCTGTTGCGCGACCCGCATTTCCCGCTCCGCGCCGCGCACGAACTCGGCGTCGAGGTCGACTACTGGCCGGGGCAGTACCGTCGGGCGCGGTGGCCTCAGCACGCCTGACGCGCACGGTCCGAATCGGGGCCTACCGCCCCGGTCGGCGCCGCGTCGCGTCCTGCACCTCGCCGACGAGCTCCTCGATGATGTCCTCGAGGAACAGCACGCCCGTCGCCTCGCCCGCCTCGTCGAACGCGCGCGCGAGGTGCGCGCCCGAACGGCGCATGATCGCCAGGGCGTCCTCCAGATCGGTGCGCTCGAAGATCGACGCGAGCTGACGGATCCGCTTGGCCGGGATGGGCCGACGGAACTTGTCGCCCTCGATGTCGCCGTCGAGGTCGAGCACGTCCTTGAGGTGGATGTAGCCGTCGGGAAGACCGTTCTCGCCGAGCACGACGTACCGCGAGAAGCCGTGCTTCGCCACCGCGCGCTCGACATCCGCCGGCGTCGCGCCGAACGGCAGGCTGACGATGCCATCGAGCGGCAGGGCGACGTCGGCCACCTTCTTCTCGGTGAACTCGAACGCGGCCAGGAGCGTGCCGGTCGAGTCCTGCAGGGTGCCTTCGCGAGTGGACTGGTCGACGATCGTGGCGACCTCTTCCAGCGTGAACGTGCTGTTCGCCTCGTCCTTCGGCTCCACCTTGAACAGGCGCAGCACCGAGTTCGAGACCGCGTTCAGCGCGACGATGATCGGGCGGAACACCCGCGCGATCATCACCAGCGGCGGCGCCAGCAGCAGCACCGCACGATCGGGCATCGAGAACGAGATGTTCTTCGGCACCATCTCGCCCAGCACGACGTGCAGGAAGGACACGAGCAGCAGCGTGATGATGAACGCGACCACCCCCGTCGCCTCCTCCGGCATGCCGGTGAGGTGCAGCGGACCCTCCAGCAGGTGGTGGATGGCGGGCTCGCTCACGTTCAGGATCAGCAGCGAGCACACGGTGATGCCCAGCTGCGTCGTCGCGAGCATCAGCGTGGCGTGCTCCATGGCGGCGAGCGCCGTGATCGCGCTGCGCTTGCCGCTCTCGGCGAGCGGCTCGATCTGCGAACGGCGTGCCGAGATCACGGCGAACTCGGCGCCGACGAAGAAGGCGTTCGCGGCGAGCAGCACCACGAGCCAGGCGATTCCTGCCCAGTCACTCATGGCGCGCCCCCTTCACGGCCGTGTCCGTCTCGTCGTTCGGGTCGGGTTCGGGGGTCGGGGTGTAGCGGATGCGGTCGATGCGACGCCCGTCGAGCCGCTCCACGCGGAAGACACCGCCGTTGAACGGCACCTCGTCGCCGACCAGCGGCAGACGGCCCAGCTCGCTCATCACGAAACCGGCCACGGTCTCGTACGGACCCTCCTCCGGCACATGCACGCCGACACGGTCTCGCAACTCGTCGGGGCGCAGCATCCCGGGGAAGGTCGTCGAACCCGGCAGCACCACCACATCGGCCCGGGAGCGATCGTGTTCGTCGGCGACCTCGCCGACCAACTCCTCGACCAGGTCCTCCAACGTCGCCACACCGGCGGTTCCGCCGTACTCGTCGATCACGATGGCCATCTGGAAGCCACGGCCGCGCAACTCCGTGAGCAGCAGGTCGAGCTTCATCGTCTCGGGGACACGCAACGGCTCCGAGCGCAGCGCCGTCACCGGCACGTCAGTGCGCTTTCCACGCGGCACCGCGACGGCCTGCTTCACGTGCACCACTCCGACGATGTCGTCGATGTCGTCGTCCGTGATCGGGAATCGCGAGAACCCGGTGGTCCGGGCGAGCTCGAGGACGTCCTGAGCCGAGTTCGTTCGTTCGACCGTCGAGACCCGCAGGCGCGGTGTCATCACGTCTCCCGCGGTCAGCTCCGAGAAGACCAGCGTGCGTCCGAGCAGATTGGCCGTGTCGGCTTCCAGCAGGCCCGCGCTGGCCGAGTGACGGACCAGGCTCGAGAGCTCCTCCGCACTGCGGGCGCCCGAGAGCTCCTCCTTCGGCTCGATGCCGACGAGTCGGAGGATCGCGTTGGCGCTGCCGTTGAGCAGGGCGACCGCCGGCCGGAACACCGTCGTGAAAGCGGTCTGCACCGGGATCACGAGCTTCGCCGTCGCGCGCGGCAGTGCGAGTGCGAAATTCTTGGGCACCAGCTCGCCGAGGATCATCGACAGTAGCGTCGCGATGATGATCGCCACCACCGTCATGATCGGGTCGAGCACGTCCTCCGGCAACCCCAGGCCCAGGAAGGGCTGCTCGAGCAGTGCCGAGAGGGCCGGTTCCATCGTGTACCCGGTGAGCAGCGTCGTCAGCGTGATCCCGAGCTGGGCGCTCGACAGGTGCGTCGAGGTGACCTTCAGCGCTGCGATCGTCATTTGCAGGCGGGTCTCGCCGCGATCGCGTCGAGCCTCGAGATCGGCTCGATCGAGATTCACCAGGGCGAATTCACTGGCGACGAAGATGCCGGTTCCGAGCGTCAGCAGGAGGCCGACGCCGAGCATGAGCCATTCAAATCCCATGGGGCGCACCCCCGGCGTGGTGCGTGGTCGAGCTCATGGGACGAGACGTATGCGCAGAGGGAGGGTCATCCATTGTGCGGGAAGTCTACGTCATCGTCACGACCCGGTAACGGCGCTCACAACCATTTGTTGCGCTTGAACACCCAGTACAGGCCGTAGCCGAGCACGAACATCAGAGCGACGGCCATCGGGTAACCGAAGGCCCAATGCAGCTCCGGCATGTGATCGAAGTTCATCCCGTACACCCCGGCGACGAGTGTCGGCGCGAACAGGATCGCCGCCCAGGAGGAGATCTTGCGCACCACGTCGTTCTGGGCGATCCCGGTCTCGGTCTGCCTCCTCGCCACCAGCGTCGAGTGCACCGTGAGCGCCTTGTCGAGGATGTGCCGGAGGGAGTCGACCCTGTCGGTGATGCGGATGACGTGGTCGATCACGTCGCGGTAGTTGCGTTGCAACTCGACGTCGATGTTCTGCTTCGTCGACTTCAAGGTCTCGAACATCGTCTCCAGCGGCTGCACCGAGCGCTGGAAATGGATCACCTCGCGGGAGAGCCGGTAGATGCGTTCCGACAGCGACTCGTCGCCGGCGACGCCGAAGAGTTGGTCCTCGATCTCATCGATGTCGTTCTGCACGCCGTCCACCACCGGCGCGTACTCGTCGACCACCTGGTCGAGGATCGCGTACAGCACCGCCGCCGGCCCCTTGGCGAGCAGTGTCGGATCCGCCTCCATCCGTCGGCGCACGGCCCCGAGATCGGGCGAGTCGGCGTGCCGGATGGTGACGACGAAGTCGGGGCCGACGAACATGTGCAGCTCGCCGAACACGACCGTCTCGGTCGAGTCGTTGTAGTGCGCCGGCCGCAGCACCACGAAGAGCGAGTCGCCGTAGAGCTCGAGCTTGGCACGCTGATGCCCGCTGAGCGCGTCCTCGACGGCGAGCGGATGCAGACCGAACTCGGCCGCGACGGCCTCCACCTCGGTGCGTTCCGGTCGATACAGCCCGATCCACGCCATGCCCTGGCGCTCGCGCATCAGCTCGAAGGTGTCCTCGAGACTCGCGGGGTTCTGCATCCGGTGTCCGCCCACGTACACGGCGTTGTCGACGATGGTCATGTGCCAAGCATCGCAGTCACCAGCTGACAGGCAGCGCCTTACCCTCTTCGTAACCGGCGGCCGACTGCAGGCCGACGAGGGCGCGGTCGTGGAACTCGCCGACGCTGCGCGCGCCCGCGTAGGTGAAGGAGGAGCGCACGCCCGAGGTGATCATGTCGAGCAGGTCCTCCACCGAGGGTCGCAGCGGGTCGAGGTAGATCCTCGACGACGAGATCCCCTCCGCGAAGAGCCGCTTCCGCGCCAGCTCGTAGGGGTCGAGGCGTTCGAAGCGCTCCTGCACGGCTTTCGCCGAAGCCATACCCCAGCTCTCCTTGTAGATCGCACCGCGTTCGTCGCTGCGCAGCGCACCGGGCGCCTCGATCGTGCCCGCGAACCACGAACCGATCATCACGGATGCGCCACCCGCCGCGAGCGCCAACGCCACGTCGCGCGGGTACCGCACACCGCCGTCCGCCCAGACGAACGCGCCGAGTTCGCGAGCGCGTTCCGCCGTCTCGAGCACCGCCGAGAACTGTGGGCGACCCACGGCCGTCATCATCCGCGTCGTGCACATCGCGCCCGGCCCGACACCGACCTTGAGGATGTCCGCGCCGGCGTTCACCAGATCGCGGACCGCATCCGCCGTCACGATGTTGCCCGCGACGATCGGCAGGCCCAAGCCGAGCGCCGAAACGGTTCGCAGCGCCCGCAGCATGCCCTCCTGATGGCCGTGCGCGGTGTCGAGCACGAGCACGTCCACCCCGGCCGCGGCGAGCGCCTTCGCTTTCGCGGCGACGTCGCCGTTGATGCCCACGGCGGCGGCGACCCGGAGCCGGCCGTGCGCGTCGAGAGCGGGCTCGTAGATCGTCGAACGCAGAGCGCCCGTGCGCGAGAGCGTGCCGACGACGGCGCCGTGATGCAGCACCGGAGCGAAGTCGATGTCGGCCGCGACCATGAGATCGAAGGCGGCGCGCCCCGAGGTGATGTCGTCGGCGTCGACCCCCGCCGTGCCGCCGTGAATCAGATCGCCGAGCTGCGCATCCGGGAGCGCAGTGCCCAACCGGGCTGCGGGGATGCAGCCGAGGTATTCCCCCGCGGCATCGCGCACCACCAACCCGTGCCCCTCGACGGCCGGCACACTCACCAGCGCCTCCGCCACGGTCAGCTGCGGTGCGAACTCGAGGGCACTGTCGAAGGCGACCGGCTGCGCCTTCACCCAGCGGATCGCGGCGTCGAGGTCTTGCAGATGCATGTCCTGCGGCAGCACGCCGAGACCACCGCGGCGCGCCAGAGTGGCGGCCAGGCGCGGCCCGGTCACCGAGTTCATGTTCGCCGAGACGATCGGGATCGTCGCTCCGGTGCCGTCGCCCGGCGCCAGCGACACGTCGAGTCGGCTGGTCACCGACGAGCGGCTCGGCACGAGGAAGACGTCGGAATAGGTGAGATCGCCTGAGGGAGTACCGCCGTAGAACTGCATGACCGCCACGCTACTCCGGCCGCTTCTCGGGCGATCCTGGCGGAGCGAACGGATCCGCTCTGGGCGGATGCGTCGGCTCGCCGACCGATCCGGGCTAGGCTTGACGACCGGGACGAGACCCTGGTGACGGCGCCTGAAACTCACCGATTGAGCGACGACGCCGAGGGATGCGCGGGGCTCGCCCCGACGATCGAGGACGAATCAACGCAGAGAGTGGGCGATCGGCTGTGTCGAGCCAGTTGACCGGTGTAGGAACAGATCAGGCCGCCGAGGACTTCGGCGCCAACGAGTGGCTCGTGGAGGAGCTGTACGAGCAGTACAGCGCCGACAAGTCCTCGGTCGACGAGTCCTGGTGGCCGATCCTGGAGCGTTACGGCAATCAGGTCGCCGCGAAGGCCGCAGCACCTGCCGCCCCCGCAGCACCTGCCGCCCCCGCGTCAACCAGCGCCCCCGCATCGACGACCTCCGAACGGATCTCGACGAGCGCCGGTGCCACGGTCACGCATCCGATCACCGCACCCATCCCCGTCATCGGATCGCAGCCGGCCGCGCGCACCACTTCGCGCCAGCCCTCCAAGACTCCGATCCCGGCCGATGCGCCCGTCGCCGGCAAGCCGGCAGCGGAGGAGGAGTCGACCGAGAAGGACGTCGTCACGACTCTGCGCGGCATGTCGAAGAGCCTCGCGACGAACATGGACGCGAGCCTCACCGTCCCCACCGCGACCAGCGTGCGCACCATCCCCGCGAAGCTGATGATCGACAACCGCATCGTCATCAACAACCACCTGCGCCGCACGCGCGGCGGCAAGGTCTCCTTCACCCACCTGATCGGCTGGGCGCTGATCAACGCACTGAAAGACTTCCCGAGCCAGAACGTCTACTACGACGAGCCCGACGGAAAGCCCTCGGTGGTCGCCCCCGCGCACATCAACCTCGGCATCGCGATCGACATGCCCAAGCCCGACGGCACTCGTGCCCTGCTCGTGCCGAGCATCAAGCGGGCCGACACGCTCAGCTTCACCGAGTACCTCTCCGCATACGAAGACCTGGTCAAGCGCGCTCGTGGCAACAAGCTCGCGGCCGGCGACTTCGCGGGCACCACGCTCTCGCTCACCAACCCGGGCGGCATCGGCACCGAGCACTCGGTGCCGCGTCTGATGAAGGGCCAGGGCTGCATCATCGGCGCCGGCGCCCTCGACTACCCCGCGGAGTTCATGGGGGCGTCCGAGAAGACGCTCGTCGAGCTCGGCATCGGCAAGACCATCACCCTCACCAGCACTTACGACCACCGCGTCATCCAGGGTGCGGGCTCAGGCGAGTTCCTCAAGATCGTGCACGAGCTGCTCACCGGCAAGCGGCACTTCTACGAGGACATCTTCGCCGCGCTGCGCATCCCCTACGACCCGATCCACTGGGCCTCCGACATCGCGGTCGACCTGGCGGACAACGTGTCGAAGACGGCGCGTGTGCACGAGCTGATCAACTCCTTCCGCGTCCGCGGCCATCTGATGGCCGACGTGGACCCGCTGGAGTACGTGCAGCGCTCGCACCCCGATCTCGAGATCACCAACCACGGCCTGACGTTCTGGGACCTCGACCGCGAGTTCGTCACCGGCGGCTTCGGCGGCGACCGCCGTCAGCTCAAGCTGCGCGACATCCTGGGTATCCTCCGCGACTCCTACTGCCGCACCGTCGGTGTCGAGTACATGCACATCCAGGATCCGGAGCAGCGCGAGTGGTTCCAGTCCAAGATCGAGCGCAAGTACGAGAAGCCCGGCCACGACGAGCAGATGCGCATCCTCGGCAAACTGAACGAGGCCGAGGCGTTCGAGACCTTCCTGCAGACCAAGTACGTCGGCCAAAAGCGGTTCTCGCTCGAGGGCGGCGAGTCGCTGATCGCGCTTCTGGATGCGGTGCTCCAAGGCGCCGCGGAGGAGCACCTCGACGAGGCCGCGATCGGGATGGCCCACCGTGGTCGCCTGAACGTGCTGACCAACATCGCCGGCAAGACCTACGGCCAGATCTTCCGCGAGTTCGAGGGCACCCAGGACCCGAAGACCGTGCAGGGCTCGGGCGACGTGAAGTACCACCTCGGCACCGAGGGCACCTTCAAGGGCGCCGGCGGCGAAGAGATCCCCGTCTACCTGGCCGCGAACCCGTCGCACCTCGAGGCCGTGAACGGTGTCCTCGAGGGCATCGTCCGCGCCAAGCAGGACCGCAAGCCGATCGGCACCTACACGACCCTGCCCATCCTCGTCCACGGCGACGCCGCGATGGCCGGCCAGGGCGTGGTGGTCGAGGGGCTGCAGATGTCGCAGCTGCGCGCCTACCGCACCGGCGGCACGATCCACATCAACATCAACAACCAGGTCGGCTTCACGACGCCGCCGCACGAGGGCCGCACCTCGGTCTACTCGACCGACGTCGCGAAGACCATCCAGGCGCCGATCTTCCACGTGAACGGTGACGACCCGGAGGCCGTGGTGCACGTGGGGCAGCTCGCCTTCGAGTACCGGCAGCGCTTCCACAAGGACGTCGTGATCGACCTCATCTGCTACCGCCGCCGCGGGCACAACGAGGGCGACGACCCGTCGATGACCCAGCCGCTGATGTACTCGCTGATCGAGGCGAAGCGTTCGGTGCGCAAGCTGTACACCGAGTCGCTCGTCGGCCGCGGCGACATCACCGAGGAGGAGTACGACCGGGCGCACCAGGACTTCCAGGACCGCCTGGAGCGCGCCTTCGCCGAGACGCACGCGGCGCAGACCGGCGCGATCCCGATCATCGATGCAGACAACGACGCCGTCGCCGATCTCGAGCTGCCGGATGCGCAGCAGGGCGAGCCGTTCTCCGGTGAGCCCGAGACGACGGGGGTGCAGCAGAACGTCGTCGCCCTGATCGGCGACGCCTTCAACAACCCGCCCGAGGGCTTCACCGTGCACCCGAAGCTGCAGCAGCTGCTGCAGAAACGGCAGGAGATGTCGAAGTCGGGCAACATCGACTGGGCGTTCGGTGAACTCCTCGCGCTCGGCTCGCTGTTACTGGAGGGCACGCCCATTCGCATGGTGGGTCAGGACACGCGCCGCGGCACCTTCGTGCAGCGCCACGCGGTGCTGCACGACCGTCAGAACGGTCAGGAGTGGCTGCCTCTGATGAACCTGTCGGAGCAGCAGGCGCGGCTCTGGATCTACGACTCGCTGCTCTCGGAGTACGCCGCGATGGCGTTCGAGTACGGCTATTCGGTCGAGCGTCCCGACGCCCTCGTGCTCTGGGAGGCGCAGTTCGGCGACTTCGCGGACGGCGCGCAGATCGTGATCGACGAGTTCATCTCTTCCGCCGAGCAGAAGTGGGGCCAGCGCTCGTCGCTGGTGCTGCTGCTGCCGCACGGCTACGAGGGTCAGGGCCCCGATCACTCCTCCGCGCGCATCGAGCGGTACCTGCAGATGGCGGCCGAGAACAACATCACGGTGGCCCGCCCGTCGACTCCGGCGTCGTACTTCCACCTGTTGCGCCGCCAGGCGTACTCGCGCCCGCGCCGTCCGCTGATCGTCTTCACCCCGAAGGCGATGCTGCGTCTTCGCGGTGCGTCCAGCGGCGTCGAGGACTTCACGCAGGGCAAGTTCGAACCGGTGATCGACGACGCTCGGATCACGGATGCGAATGCCGTGACCAAGGTGCTGCTGCACGCCGGCAAGATCCACTACGACCTCAAGTCGGAGCTGGAGAAGAAGCCGAACGACGCCATCGCGCTCGTGCGCGTCGAGCAGTACTACCCGGCTCCGGTCGCCGAGCTGACCGCCATCTCCGAGCGCTACCCCAACGCCGAGTTCGTGTGGGTGCAGGACGAGCCCGAGAACCAGGGCGCGTGGCCGTTCATCTCGCTCACCCTCGCCCCGAAGGCCGGTCGCACGATCAGCGTCGTCTCCCGGCCCGCCGCCGCCTCCCCCGCGGCCGGTTCGGCCAAGCGCCACGCCGTCGAGCAGGCCGAACTGCTGGCCCGCGCACTGAGCTAGCCGCCGACGAAGGGGGTTGTCACTCCGTCCCGCGCTTCGCGGTGGGACGGAGCGGCAACCCCCTTTGGTGTGCGGCCCCCTTCGGCGTGCGGGCCCCCTTCGGCGTGCGAGCTAGGCGCGAACCGGCTGCTGCGTGTGCGACGCCTGGGCGTCGCGGAGCATGCCGAGCACCTGAGCGCGAAGCACCTCGGGGGCGGTCTCCTTGCAGGCGCGCTGCACGGCCTCGGTCAGCACGACGCCGACCTTCGCCTCGCCCGAGCAATCGACGCAGTTCGCCATGTGGTCGCGGATGTCCGCAGCGTCCTCTTTGCAGAGTTCGTTGTGCAGGTACTCCTCGAGCTCAGCCTTCGCCTTGTCGCAGCCGCAGTCGGTCATTTCTTGCTCCCAGTGGTGGTGAATGCGGCGCGGATACCGCGCTCGCGGGCGTAATCGGTGAGTCGTTCGCGCAACATGCGGCGGCCACGATGCAGCCTGCTCATCACGGTTCCGACGGGGGTCTTCATGATGTCGGCGATCTCCTGGTACGAGAAGCCTTCGACATCGGCGAAATAGACGGCGAGCCGGAAGTCTTCCGGGATCGCTTGCAGGGCATCCTTGACGGCACTGTCAGGGAGGTGGTCGATCGCCTCGGCCTCGGCCGAACGGCTCGAGGTGGCGGTCGTGGATTCGGCGCCGCCGAGCTGCCAGTCCTCCAGCTCGTCGATCGCGCTCTGGTAGGGCTCGCGCTGCTTCTTGCGGTACGAGTTGATGAAGGTGTTCGTGAGGATGCGGTACAGCCAGGCCTTGAGGTTCGTGCCCTGCTCGAACTGGCGGAAGGCGGCGAACGCCTTCGCGAACGTCTCCTGTACGAGGTCCTGCGCGTCCGACGGGTTCTTCGTCATCCGCAAGCCCGCGGCGTAGAGCTGGTCGATGAAGGGCAGCGCCTGAGCCTCGAAGAGGGCGCGCAGGTCGGGCTTCGGCTCCGCGGCTTCATCGGTGTGCGCCTCGGCGTCGTCGATCGACTCCTCCACCGTCTCCTCGATGGTCTCGAGTTCGGTGGAGTCCGCCGCGTCGGCCGAAGCCGCGGAGCCGCTGAGTGGGGGGTGCTCGCTTGTCATCACGCGCAATCCTATGACCGGGTGCACGTCAGGGGTGAGGAGGGGGGCGAGAAGAGTGCTGGGCATAGCGTTCCGTGAACCTTTCTCCTCGTGCCGACTATCCTGATAACCGATGGTGTTCTCTCGATATTCCGCGCCCGAGTTCGATCCGTACGGCGATGCACGTGCGCTGCCCGGCGACACGCTCTGGCCCGCGCCCACCGCCTCCGGCGCTCTCGACGCCGTCGTCGAGCTGCCCGGGTCGAAGTCGTTGACGAACCGCGAGCTGGTGCTCTCCGCCCTGGCGGATGCGCCCTCCGTCCTGCGTGCTCCGCTGCACTCCCGCGACAGCGCGCTCATGATCGAGGGCCTGCGCTCGCTCGGGGTCGGCATCGAGGAGAGAGCCGGCAGCGGATCCTTCGGGCCCGATCTCGTCGTCACACCTCCTGAGGAGCTGCTCGGCTCCACCACGATCGACTGCGGCCTGGCCGGCACCGTGATGCGCTTCCTCCCTCCTGTGGCCGCTCTGGCGCTCGGACCGACCACGTTCGACGGCGACGAGTACGCCCGCAAGCGCCCGATGGCCACAACGATCTCGTCGCTGCGCGCCCTCGGCGTCGACATCAACGACGACGGTCGGCGAGCACTGCCGTTCACGGTGCACGGCACCGGGAGCATCCGTGGTGGCGCGATCACGATCGACGCCTCGAGCTCGAGCCAGTTCGTCTCCGCCCTCCTGCTCGCCGGCGCACGCTTCGACGACGGCGTTCGGCTCAGCCACGAAGGCGAACGCGTGCCGAGCCTGCCGCACATCGAGATGACCGTCGTCGCTCTGGCTCAGCGCGGCGTGGCGGTCTCGTCGCCGCGCGCGGGCGAGTGGAACCTCGAACCGCAGGCGATCGCGGGAGCCGAGGTCACCATCGAGCCCGACCTCTCGAACGCCGCCCCCTTCCTCGCCGCGGCGCTGGTCACCGGAGGCACCGTGCGGATGCGCAACTGGCCGGAGTCGACCACGCAGGTCGGCGCGCATCTCGCGCGCATCCTGCCCCTCTTCGGCGCGACCGTCGAGGTGGGCGACGGCTGGATCACCGTGACCGGCGGTGACAGCATCTCGGGTGTCGAACTCGATCTCGGCGAGGGTGGCGAACTGGCGCCCGCCATCGCCGCGCTGGCGGCCCTGGCCGATTCGCCGAGCACGATCACCGGCATCGGACACATCCGTCACCACGAGACCGATCGACTCGCCGCGCTCGCGACCGAGATCAACGGCCTCGGCGGCCGCGTCACCGAACTGGCCGACGGCCTGCACATCGAGCCCGCTCCCCTGCACGGCGGACCCTGGCGCACCTACGCCGACCACCGGATGGCGCACGCCGGCGCCATCATCGGCCTCGCCGTCCGCGGGGTCGAGATCGAGGACATCGCCACCACGTCGAAGACGCTGCCGCAGTTCCCGGAACTGTGGACCAACCTGGCTCGGTCGGTCTGACCGCATGTCGTGGTGGAGCGACAGCGGCATCGATGCCGACGGCGAGCTGGACGATTTCGACGGCTACGACGAGTCGGATGCGCGGGTGCGGCCGAATCCGAAGGGCAACAAACCGCGCACCAAGCAGCGCCCCGAGCACGAGGACGCGAAGATCGCGGTGGTGCTGGGCGTCGACCGCGGCCGCTACACCGTCATGCTCGACGAGGGCACGGCGGAGGAACGCGAGCTGACCTGCACGCGGGCCCGCGAACTGCGCAAACAGGCGATCGTCGCCGGTGACCGCGTCGATATCGTCGGCGACACCAGCGGAGACGACGGCACCCTCTCGCGCATCGTCCGCATCCGCGACCGCACGACGCTGCTGCGGCGCAGTGCCGACGACACCGACGCCGTCGAGCGCGTGATCGTGGCGAACGCCGACCAGATGCTCTGCGTCGTCGCGGCGGCGAACCCGGAGCCGCGCACGCGGCTGGTCGACCGCTACCTCGTCGCCGCCTTCGACGCCGGGATCACGCCGATGCTCTGCGTCACCAAGACCGACCTGGCCGACCCGAGCGAGTTCCTCCGCAGCTTCGCCGGCCTGGACCTGCGGGTGTTCCTGAGCCGGCAGGATGAGATGCCCGTCGACGAGATCGCCGAGGCGCTGCTGGGCCACGAGACGGTCGTCGTCGGACACTCGGGGGTCGGCAAGTCGACTCTCGTGAACCGCCTGGTACCGGATGCGCACCGCGCGACAGGACACGTCAACGTCGTCACCGGTCGCGGTCGGCACACGTCGTCATCGACCGTGTCGTTGCGGGTGCAGCGAGGCGATCGGCACGGCTGGGTGATCGACACCCCCGGTGTGCGTTCGTTCGGTCTCGGGCACGTGAACACCGACAACATCCTCGGCGCCTTCAGCGACCTCGCCGCGATCGCGCAGAACTGCCCGCGCGGCTGCACGCATCTGCCCGATTCCCCCGACTGCGCGATCATCGAGGCGGTCGAGGCGGGCGACCTCGGCCCCACCGGCGCCGAACGCTACGACTCGCTCCAGCGGCTCCTGACCACCTTCGCCGAACCCGCCGGCTCCGGCCGCTGATTGGAACCACCGTGGCCCTCGACATCGACACCTCCGCGCGACTGAACGCGGGCGACACCGCTCCCGACTTCGCACTGCCCGACCAGAACGGCGACACCGTCAGCCTGGCTGCGCTTCGTGGCCAGAAGGTCATCGTGTTCTTCTATCCGGAGGCCGACACTCCGGCCTGTACCACGGAGGCCTGCGACTTCCGCGACAGTGTCGCCGGGCTGCAGGCGGCGGGTTACGCGGTCGTCGGCATCTCGCGCGACTCCGTCGCGAAACTGAAGAGCTGGCACGACAGCGAGGGATTCGGCTATCCCCTGCTCAGCGACCCCGAGCTGGTCGCGCACCACGCCTACGCGGTGTGGGGGCAGAAGAACATGTACGGCAAGCTCGTCACCGGCGTGCTCCGCTCGACTTTCGTGATCGACCAGGCCGGAAGCCTCACCCTGGCGCAGTACAACGTCAGGGCGACGGGACACGTGGCGGCGCTGAAGAAGAAGCTGAGGCTGGCATAGCGCCCCTCAGGGAGCGTAGGAGTCGGGATCGCGCTTGGTCACCTCGACCACGGAGGGCGTGAAGATGAGCGCGATCGCCAGCAGCGCCGGCAGCAGAAGAGCCCAGCCGACGTCGGGAGCGGCGAATTGCCCTTGGAAGCAGCCGATCGCCACCGCGATCTGGAGGACCTGAGCGGTCAGCGCCGATCCGCGCGCCCATGTCCGCATCCGGAATGCTCCGCGCGTCGTCGCGGCGAGCCAGAGCGTCGCGAGGATGCTCAGCACGACGATCGCGATGCCGCCCGCGAGAGTGTCGGGTTCGGTGGTGAAGAGTTCGAAGACGAGCCAGCCGGAGACGGCGGCCAGCGCGATCGTTTCAACGGCCAACACTGCGACCAATCCTCGGAGCGCACCGGGCCGACCTCGATCGATCCTCGACGTTTGGCCGTTAGTCACAGTGATATCCCATTCACAACTATTGATTCGAAGGCCCAGCTATGCGAGCATATTTGAGTTCGTTTCAGCGCCTACAGGGTCGTGGGTCGCCGCATACGAGGACACCAATTGTTCCAGACGCGGAAGAACCGAACGTCACTTCTCGTCCACCCTCTAGACCCACCCTGCGCATGTCCGTAGGGTGTCGAGGCGTGCCTGGAATGAGGCGTGAGGGCTCCGTCACGGATGTGTCCTGTATTCGACTCGATCATCTCACCCCGAAATCCGCGCGGCCTGACCGCGCGCGCCTGTGCACAACGGGCGGAAACACTGAAGGAGACCCTGCATGGACTGGCGCGACAAGGCCGCTTGCCTCACTGCCGACCCCGAGCTGTTCTTCCCGGTCGGCAACACCGGACCGGCCGTCGACCAGATCGAGAAGGCGAAGGCGGTGTGCGCTCGCTGCACCGTCACCGAGGTGTGCCTGCAGTACGCCCTCGAGACCGGTCAGGACTCGGGCGTCTGGGGTGGCCTCAGCGAGGACGAGCGTCGTGCGCTGAAGCGCCGCGCAGCACGCGCCCGCCGGGCTTCCTAGCCCGCTCGACGTCGAGAGCCCCGCTCCACCATCCGGTGGCGCGGGGCTCTTGTCGTTGTCGGGAGCGCTACGACTTCGACAGCCACCGGAACGGTACCTCGATGGTGACCTCGGTTCCGCGGCCCACGAGCGTGTGCCAGTCGATGGTGCCGCCGAGCTCGCCCTGGATGAGGGTGCGCACGATCTGCGTGCCCAGGCCCGAGCCGACCTTGCCCTCCGGCAGGCCGACACCGTTGTCGCGCACCTTCGCACTGAGTCGCTCCTCGTCGCGGTCGGCGATGATCTCGACCACACCCTCGCGTCCGGCGAGGCCGTGCTCGACGGCGTTGGTGACCAGCTCGGTGAGCGCGAGCGCGAGCGGTGTCGCGTATTCGCTCGGCAGCACGCCGAAGCTGCCGCTGAGTTTCGGGTGCACGGTCGTGTTGTGGGTGGAGGCGACCTCGGCGATGAGGAGCAGCACACGATCGAAGACCGCGTCGAAGTCCACGTTCTGGTTGAGGCCCTCGGAGAGGGTGTCGTGAACGACCGCGATGGCCGCGACACGGCGCATGGCCTGCGTCAGCGCCTCCTTCGCGTCGTCGGAGTGGGTTCGACGCGCCTGGATGCGCAGCAGCGATGCCACGGTTTGCAGGTTGTTCTTCACCCGGTGGTGGATCTCGCGGATGGTCGCGTCCTTGGTGATGAGCTCGCGCTCCTGGTGGCGCAGCTCCGTCACGTCGCGGCAGAGCACCATCGCGCCGATCCGTTCGCCGTGGTTGCGGATGGGGATCGCGCGCAGCGATACCGTCACCCCCTTCGCCTCGATGTCGGTGCGCCACGGGGCGCGACCGGTGACGACCAGCGGGAGCGATTCGTCGATGACGATCTTGCCGGTGAGCAGGCCGGTGGTGACCTCGGCCAGCGACTCGCCCTCGAGCTCCTCTGCGAAGCCCATCCGGTTGAACGCACTCAGTGCGTTGGGGCTCGCGAACGTCGTGATGCCTTCGACGTCGAGTCGGATCAGGCCGTCGGAGGCGCGGGGCGCGCCGCGTCGCGGTCCGGTCGGCGCGCCGAGGTCGGGGAAGTCGCCGGAGGCGATCATCGCGAAGAGGTCGTTGGCGCAGTCGTTGAACGTCAGTTCCTGGCGGCTGGGCGTCCGCGTCTCGCTGAGGTTGGTGTGCCGGGTGATCACGGCGATCGGCGCATCCGTCGTTGCCGGCGTGCTCGCGCCGAGGCGGCGGATGACGGGCACGGCGCGGACGCGGGTCGGCGTCTCCTCGAACCAGTCGGGTGCGTTGGAGTCGACGATTTGGGCGCTTTCGAACGCCTCCATGACCTGCTTGCGCCACTCGGCTTTGATGCGCTGGCCCACGAAGTCGCGGTAGAAGAGCGTCGCCGAGCTGGAGGGGCGCGCGTGCGCGACCGCAACGAAGCTGTCGTCGGGGGTCGGCACCCAGAGCACGATGTCGGCGAAGGCGAGATCGGCGATCAGCTGCCAGTCGCCCACGAGGAGGTGCAGCCACTCGATGTCGGCCTCCGTGGACCGGCCGTGGGCGATGACGAGATCACTGAGCGTTGACACGGTCCAAGCCTAGGCGTTGGGCGGTGGGTCGGTTTCGCGGCGCCGGGAGGCCTGCCCCCACAGCGTTGGATTCGACTCGGAGGTGGGAGTCGGGATGTTCGATCTCGTTTCGGATACCGGCGGTGGCGAGTCCGGTTCTGATCCGGGTGGTCTGTGTCGGGTGATACCGGCGATGGTGGCGCGCTGGTTGCCCATGCGCCGGGGTGTCTGTCGGGGGTCGATGTGGAGCGGTGCGATCAGGTGGGGTCTTGGCCCGTCGAGGGTGGGCAGCATGTGGATGCGCCAGCCGGCTTTTCCGTGGATGACGTGGTGGTGGAAGCTGCAGAGCAGAATTCCGTTGTCGACGGATGTCTGACCGCCTCGGCTCCACCAGGTGACGTGGTGGGCTTCGGTCCAGGCGGGTGGTGCGGTGCAGCCGGTCCAGGCGCAGCCGCCGTCGCGGGCGGCGAGGAGGCGTTTCTGTTTCATGGTGAAGTCGCGGGCGGGTTGTCCGAGCGCGTCGGTCTGCGCGTGGCTGCCGGTGATCGCGATGCGTATCTCGCCGAAGCAGCGCAGCCGTCGCACGGTCGCTGCGGGTACGGGCTCCTCGACGTGGTCGAGGTAGGCGGGCCCGGTCGCGTTCTCGTCGGTGAGGTCGTCGGCGTGGATGTAGGCGGTGATCTGCGGGGTCGCTCCGACGGGGGATTCGGAGGCGCCGCCGGCGACGATCAACGACACCGCGGCGTCCGCGGTCTTCTGCCCGCTCGTGCGCGTGTCTGTGAAGATCGCGGCGTCATCCACCTCACCGTTCTCGGCGGCGTCGCAGTCCGCATCCGTGAACCGCGGCTTGCGGGGGCTGGTGTGCGGCGAGAGCGACGCTTTCACCGCCGCGGCCTGTTCCGTGGTCAACGTGAGCACGAGCGTTTCGAGTCCGTTCTTCCCGCGGCGCCAGATGCCGTTGCGTTTCTCGAACGCCTCCTCCTCGGTGGGTTCGAGCCCGTCGGGGTCCAGTCGTGCCTTCCACGCGAGGGCCTGGATCTTGACCAGGTCTGCGGCGATCCCGATCACGGTCAAACCACCGGAGGTCGCTGCTTCCCCGTCGGGGTCGGTCGCCGCGGCGAGGATGGACGCTTCGGCGACGGCGAGTTCATCGGGGTGGATGCGCGCAACCGACGGCCCCAGGGTGCTGACGAGGGCTTCGGCCGCATCCGGATGCAGTCGCCCCTCACGCACCGCCTGCCCGACAGCAGGGAACACGGCGGGTATGTCTTGGCCCAGCATCCCGACACCGGCGAACACGCCCTGCGCGAGCCGGATCCGCCGCCCCGCAGTCGCTTCCGAGCAGCCGGTGAGCATCGCGAGCAGTGCTTTGCCGGTGCGCTGCCCGTGCGTGCTCGCCAGCGCGTCCATCCCGCGCTCCCGCCCCGAGGCTGCTTCGATGACTCCCGCAACAGCCACCGCACCGCCCGCCGCGGCCCGCTCCAGCTCTCCGAGCGCAACACACGCCTCGATCAGCTGCGTTTCGGTCAGCCGCGCCCAATCGACGCTCTCGACACCGGCACGGACGGCTGCCGCGAAGGCGGCGATCCGGCTGCTGAGTGTCGATGTGTCCATGACCCCAGTTTAGGTCACATCTTCGATTTCTGCAACATGCAGTGTGGTGCTTTCTTCGTATTTATGTTCTAGTGCCGATTCGCCGAGCAGCGGTGCTTCTCCTATCACCGGTGGGCGCTTCCCTTGTCCGGCGTGGGGCCAGCGTTGTCGCGCTCGAAGCGGCAGAGGATGGTCACAACCATTCCGTGGCGTCGCCGGGGAGCGAGCCTGACACGAGGCCCGGTCCTGCATCCCGGTCGACCCGTTTCGGCAGGCCGTTGCGACCACCGCCTCGCGGTCGGCCGCAACATCGAGAAGGGCGATGCTGCTGGGGCGACTTTCCAGCCGTCCTCGACGACGTACCTGACTGCGCCTTCGCGTTGCCGGGGCACGAAGTCGCGTTGGAGATCATCGGGACTCCTGGTCCGAGTCGGACCGGAATCATCTCCGTTCACGACCCACAGAGCCCCAGCCCGCTTCAACGCCGAAGCCGAGCCCTCGCACAGCGACCGACCTCCCGGAGCGAAACACCTACATCGGCGCGCGGGTCCACAGACGCCGTCGCGCCGCCCGGCGCCGCCGTCGCGGCGGTGGCAGCGGAGCCGCCGTTTCCTCCGGCACGAGTACCGCCGTGACCAGACTCGCCGCGGCCCTGGCGAAAGCCGACCGCGGCGCGATGTCGCGAACCCAGCACCCCGCCAGCACCGCCGCATCGACCGCAGCGATGTCGTGCGGAAGTGTAGCCGCCGGCTCGATGCCGCCGAACCGGATCAGGGCCGACGCGGCCTGCGTCGCCGCGCCCATCCCCACCGCACTCCCCCGGACGCGATTGAGCACGACCGAGATCGGCACATCGTTCACCGTCTCGAGGAGATCCTCGTGAGCCCTCAAATACCTGGTAAGACCGACGGGCTCGGCCGCGGCGACGGCCAGAATGCGGTCGGCCTTCTGCAGCGCGGTCAACGTGGCGGCGTTGCGGCGTGGCGCGAACAGATCCGTCATGATCTCCTCGTCGGTCTCGAGATTGAAACCGACATCGATCACCACTTCCTGCACCCACCCGGTGCAGAACTCGATGACCCGAGCGACACGCTCGGCTGTGAGTTCCGGCCATCGCCGCCCCCGAGAGATACCCGTCAGCACGCGGATCGATCCGGAGAGTTGCGCGACCCGGTCGAGTTCGTCGAGGGTCAAGCCGTCGATGCTCGCCAACCGACACGCCGCAGCGAAACCCGGCGCCTCATCCAACAGGCCCAGCGCCGGCGCGATCGATCCGCCGTAGGTGTCGGCGTCGAGAAGCGCGACCGAGCGGCCCCGGGCCGCGAGCTCCGCCGCCACGGCCATCGCGACAGTACTGCGCCCGGGCGCACCGGCCGGACCCCACACCGCCGTGATCCGGCCCCGGGCCCGGGGCTCCGCTTCCCGCGCCGGCATCGGCGACACCGCCAAGCGCTCCAGTTGCGTCCACGGAGTCTCCACCGCCACCGCATCGAGCACACCCACCGTAGCCGCGTGCCGTCGCCCGGCCTCGTCGGCGAAGACCGCGACGAGGCGAACACCCCGCGCATCCGCAGCTGAAAGCACAGCGCGGTCGAGAAACACCGCGGAGACGATCACCGCATCCATCTCGACATCGCGGACGACCTGGAGCAAGCGTTCGTGTGAGTCCGCGCGGGCGACGAGTTCGTGTCCGGCGTCGTAGGCATCGAGAGCGAGGCGGTCACCGGATGCGCCGGGCACGGCGAGCGCGATCGCGATCACGGCGTCGGCTCCGGTGTCGACCCACCCGCCGGTGTCGACGTGGGGCTCGCGGAGGCGCTCGTCGCCGCATCCGATCCACGCAACGCGAAGGTATCGTCGAGCGACACCAGCGCGAAGGACGCACCCGCTCCCTGCGCCTTCAGCAAGGCCGGCACAGCTTCCCGCGACACGAGCAATTCGACAGCGACGTCTGCGCCCGAGCTCATGAAGCCCTCCGACTCGCGGATGCGGCGCACCTCGGCACCGTCCGCGAGCATCGAGGCGGTCTCACCACCGCCAACGGAACGCGGAAGGGCCCAGATCTGCACCGCCGCGCCGGGAACGATCCCGTCGGCCACCGGCCCGGTGATCGGCAGCACCAGAGCCGCCTCCCGGAGAGAAGACTCGGGTTCGATCGCGGAGGCGGGTAGCAGCTCCCCCGCGGCGAGCGAGCGCGTCACGATCAGCCCGCCTCTCGGCAGCGAGCCGACGCGCACGTAGCCGTCGATCAGAGAACCCACAGCCACCTCGCTCTCGACGAGCGCGTCCGCGGTGAGGCTCTGGCCGCGGCCCAGTGACTCGTGCACGGAGTAGACCGCCACCGTACGGTCGGAGCCAGCGACGAGGGCGATCGTGCCGAGGATCGAGGCGACGACGATCACGATCCCGATCACCAGGCGCGGGTCGATGGCGCGACGAAGGGCCCGAGGCAACCGACCCGTGGTCGCCGTCGGGCTCGGCGGAGTCGCGCGTTGCCGCGAAGGGTCGGTCGGCGTGGTGTAGCTCATGATTCTCCCGCTCGCTGATGCCGCCGGAGTGGAACGGCTGCCCCACTATAGAGAGACTCGAGCGAATCTCGCCGAAGTTATCCACAGGGAGGATGCCTTCCAAGCCGGCAAGCCCCATACTCTTGTTCATGGCCGCGCACCCGATCGCAGACGGCGTCGGGCGATACCTCACCATCGCCGACGCTGCGGAGTTGCTGACGCTCTCCGCCGCGCAGGTGCTCGAGCTCATCCGGAGCGGCTCACTCGCGGCCGTCCGCACCGACAGTCGCGGCCGGTGGCGGATCGAACCGCAGGCGATCGAGGACTACCTCGACGACAGGCAGACGATGACCGAGCACATGGAACTCTTCGAGACGCTGTCCAACGAACCGCTCCCCGAGATCTTCGGCGGCCGTCGCACGATGTGACGACGTCAGAAACGTACGAGCACAACCCCGTCCAACGGCACCACCACGAATCGGTGCACGAGACTCTGCCGCCGCGGTGAATCGGCTTCGTGGACCGCGAGGTCGAGATGGTCCCGCCCGACCCGGTCGATCGTGCCGACGTAGGTTCCCGTGGCCACCGACACGTCGACGCGCGTCCGTCGACGACACAGGTCGCGCAACACGAACGACAGCCCGATCCGTTCGGCGACTCGTCCACCGCCGCGCGTCTCGGCCTGAGGATGCACGCTCGCGCGCAGTTCTTCCCGCGGGACGGCGACCGTCGCGATCGACGCCAACGGCAGGATGCACTGCGCCAGCTCGGGTCGCGGCCGCTGGTCCTCCGAGGGGAGGATGTCGGCCGCGAGCCAGTCCTTCCCGAAGGCGTGCGGGCGCAGTGTGAGCCAGCGGGAATCGTTGAGTGCAAGCGTCACCGAGCCACCCGTGTCGGCCAGAGCCCGGATGCGATCACGCACCGTGAGGCGACCGATCCGCAGCCGCTCCTCCTCGGCTCGAAGCTCCAGATCATCCACCGTCATCTCGTGCTGAAGCTGGTTCTCGAGGTCATCGAACAGTGTTTCCCATCGCATGCGGAGACCGTACCGGAGCGTCGATCCTGCGCGCACGAGTTATCCACATGACG
>JABMLG010000005.1:198158-370974 GCA_013204985.1 Microbacteriaceae bacterium VKM Ac-2855 | reverse complement strand
CGTTCCCCGCCGTCGACGCATGCCGCGCCAACGCGGACGCGATGACCTCGTTATCGACCACCACCGCAACACGCTCCATGTCGATACTGTGCCGCGCACGACGACCCGCCGAGACTGCAGCGATGACCAAGATCAGGCCGAGCAGCGCCACCACGACACCGATCGCCGCCAACACCGACGGAATCACCTCCCCCAGCATCCCCACCGCAACAAGCATGTCCACCGGAGCGACCAACAGAGCCGGCTGACCCAACAGACCCAACACCAGCTCCGCACCCAACCACAGACACACCACGATCAAGACCGAAGCGAGCACGATCGCGAGAACCGACTTCGGCGAATGCGTCTCCCGACGCACCAAACGCCGATACAACGCCGACGTATCACTCATCGCACCCTCTTCTCCGTCAACACGACCGCACCCGTCAACCGCACCGTGACCTGAGACACCGACGAACCGGTCAACTCACCCACACGACCACCAATACGGCCCTGCGCCCGCGCAGCACGCTCAAGCAACGTGCCACCCGAACGCTCCACCACCGACACATCCGCCGCAACCCGAGCCAACGGCGGCACCCGAATCGGACTCCGCACAGCAATCGCAAGATCACCAGAATGATCAGTCAGATCAACAGACACCTGGCGGGCATCAACCCCCAGCGCCTCCGCGGAGACAGCAGCCGCGACCCGGTCGAGAGCCCGCGACGAGATCGTCGTCCGTCCGCGCCCCTCTACGGGCCCGCCGGTCATGACGACGAACGCTTCCCGGACAGGGCGCCCACCAGGCTGGACACATCGAGCTTGCCATCGACGATCCGACCGATGAGAGCACCGATCGCCATCGCGAAAGCGACGAAGAAGAACGCCCAGAAGCCGAAGATCACCCACGTCAGCGCGAGGACCGCGCCGATCAGGATGCCGTTACGCGTCGCGGTCACAGGACTCGCGCCTCAGCGGTGTCGTCGTCGGTCTTGTCATCCGACGGGATGTGCACGTCGTTGATGGTGACGTTGACCTCGGTGACCTCGAGCCCGACGAGGCTCTCGATCGCTTCGATGACCGCGGAGCGGACGCCGTCGGCGACGGTCTGCAGCGGCACGGGGTACTCCGCGACGATCTGCACGTCGGCCGCGACCTGGAACTCGCCGACCTCGACCGAGATGCCCTGAGCGTGGTTCTCGCCACCGATCGCTCCACGGATCGCGCCCAGCGCGCGAGCGGCTCCACCACCGAGAGCGTGCACACCGGGAACCGTGCTCGCAGCGATACCGGCGACCTTGGCGACGACGCCGTCAGCGATGACGGTCTTGCCCAGGCTGGTCGAGGTGGTCGACGCGGCGACGCTGGCGGAGGTGGGAGTGGAGGTAGTGGTAGCCATGGGCTGTTCCTTCGGACGAGTGCTGATCCCGCGAGCCGAGGACCGGTTCGAGGGCGACGCGCGAGGCGTTCACTAGCTATGACGAAGCCAGCGCCGCAATCCTCACGGAACGCCATGAACTTTTCCGGATCACGGTGGAGGCTTGAATTCTCAGGGAATCGTCCGAGCGATTCCGGAGGCGACAGTCTGTGCGGTTGTGCGACACGCCGGTTCGACGCCGAGCGGTCAAACCCGTTGAGGCGACTACGGAGAGTGAGTCCTGGTCACGTATGGTCGCGGGTGCGCTCATCGTCGTCCGACGGATCCCGTTCGTCGAGCGGATGGGACCAGTACCGCGGTGAAACAGAGCCGTCGTCGCCCCGCCGCGACCGCGCGGGCATGCTCGTTCGCTTCGTTATCGGGCCAGGACGGGAACGTGGGCGAGACGGACACGACGGATCCCTCCGGCGATCACCCGATGCCGCCCCGACGGCGACGGCGTACCTCGGTCGAGGGCTGCGACGGTGGCGAGGAGTCGCCCGAATCTCGAACCCCCATTCCGACCCGGGCCCGGTATCGCTACGCTCACGCCATGATCAGTGCGGGGGGTCGGTGGCCGTCGCGAGCGCAGACGGCACTGGACGAATTCCTGCGCCGCGCTGGACCACCCGCGTTCGGCCTCGTGGAGCAGGGTTGCCTCGAGCCCATGGATGCGATTCCAGCGTTCACAAACGGGCATTTCGTCTCGCTCTCGTTGTCGTACACCTATTACCGCGTGCCCGACGATCGCGGGCATCCCGCCAATCGCGTGCCGTTGACGATCGAGCAGCAGACGGCGATCGATCGCGCCGAGTCCTCTGCGCTGGATGAGGGAACGAAGGACATCATTCTGCGGATGCGGTTCCCCGTCGCCTGGGACGCCGTCCGCACCACGATCGCTACAGCCGCCGACCGAAAGAGGCCGCTCTCGGAACGTCTGCACAGCCACATCGACGATGTGCTGCGCGCCCTCCCCAGCGCACCCACCGTCGAAGGCGGGCGGCCGCACGCCGATTCGACCGGCGACGTGGATACGTGCTCGATTCTCGTCGGTGGGGTCGAGGTCCGCGGTATCCGCGCGACGGGGCGCGGCGCGGTCGCCGCGATCGGGTTCGAGCTCGAGCGCCGTATCGTCACCGCGGTCATCCCGCAGGACTTCCTGCCCGCCGTCCGGTTGGAGTTCGTTCCGCTCGCGTGCACCCTATCCGGCGAGGTCTCGCCGGGCGCGCCCTCAGCCGTTACGCCCTCTGCGGTGGTGCCTCGGCGAGGCGTGGCCAGCTTGCACGCGGGTTGACCTCTCGGCCGGGAACACCGCGGCTGGAGCCTGCCGACCGGATGAGAGACAGCCCGACGCATCGCTCCGGGCGAGACCCCGCTCGTGTTCGGCTCCCTGCGGATGCAGTGGCCTCGCAGCGGCACTCTCAGCGCGGCGGCGTCCATCCCTCCGTCTCGCGGATGGCGCGCTGGACACGAAGACTGATCGTGCGCAACTGCGATCTCTGAGCGCCCGTGAGGGGATCCAGCACCAGTGCCGCGACCGTCCGCTCGTGAACCGGGGTCGCACGCCGGCAGAGATCCGCCCCGGTATCCGTGAGCGCAGCCAACGTGGAACGACCGTCCGCCGGGTCCTTCTCACGCCGCACCCACCCTCGATCCTCCAACCGAGACACCGCCCGCGACAAGCGTGAGAGCGAGCTGTTGGCATAGCCGGCCAGGACGCTCATCCGCAGCGCTCGGTCCGGAGCTTCAGCCAATGCGTACAGCACGCCGTACTCGAAATGAGTGAGTCCGAAATCGCGCACGAGACGCGCATCGAGAGCCGGCGGCAACCACTCCAGGATGGTCGCCAAGGCAGCCCAAGTGGCGAGGTCGTCACCGACGAGGATCCGCTGATCACTGGCTTCATCCATACTGCGACGGTAGCGCAGTAGTTGCTCAAGCAAGTGAAACG
This sequence comes from Microbacteriaceae bacterium VKM Ac-2855, assembly GCA_013204985.1. Taxonomy (GTDB): domain Bacteria; phylum Actinomycetota; class Actinomycetes; order Actinomycetales; family Microbacteriaceae; genus Rathayibacter. The sequence goes on along the minus strand of JABMLG010000005.1, from coordinate 367,624 downwards.
ACATAGCCTTCACTTGCTCAGTCAAGCAAATACGGAGGCTCACGCATGGATCTGCAACTCGACGCCAAACGCGCCTTCGTCAGCGGCTCGACCGCGGGAATCGGCTACGCAATCGCCGAAGCCCTCCTCCGAGAAGGGGCGGAGGTCGTGATCAACGGTCGCGACGCCGGAAGGGTCCGGGAATCCGTGGCGGCCCTCGAGCGCGCGGTTCCCGGGGCGACCGTCTCCGGCATCGCGGCCGATTTCGGGGACGACGAAGACGTGGCGCACCTGATCGGCGAGCTCGGCGACGTGGACATCCTCGTCAATAACGTGGGACTCTTCGACGTTGCACGATTTGTCGACATCACCGATGCCGACTGGAGGCGATACTTCGAAGTCAACGTCCTGAGCGGGGTGCGGCTCTCGCGCGAACTGCTGCCCGGAATGCTGGCCGCCGGATGGGGGCGCATCATCTTCGTCGGCAGCGAATCCGGCGTGAGCATCCCGGCCGACATGGTCCACTACGGCGTGAGCAAAGCCGGGATCCTCGCCCTGGGCAACGGCCTCGCCAAGCTCACCCGCGGTACCGAGGTCACCGTCAACACGATCCTCGGCGGCCCGACCTACTCCGACGGCGTCGCCGCGACCGTCCGCGAGATCGCTGCAGCGCAGGGCCTTCCCGCGGATGCACTCAAGGCCGGCATCATCGGCGCGAACAGAACATCGCTGCTCGAGCGCTTCATTGAGCCGGCCGAGATCGCACACCTCGCGGCATACCTGGCCAGCCCTCTCGCCTCGGCAACCAACGGCGCCGCCGTGCGCGCCGACGGTGGCGTGCTGACAACGATCCTGTAGTCGAGCTCGACGCCTCGCTCGACGGATCGTAGACGTCACGATCGCCAGACGCTGCTGCGATTCGTGCCAGATGCTTCGGCGGCGGTTCGTCCTTCGGCGCGCCTCTCCCGACGTCAGCGGCTTCTCTGAGGGTTGGCGGAGTCGTTGTCTCGCCGATGACCCGGGACGAGCCGCCGGCCGCGACGTCGCGGCCCAACGACGACGCAACCTCGGCTGGGAGCCTCCGTCGGCCACGATGAGGGCTGAGCACCACTCTCAGCCGAGGTTGAGTCGCGTCCCTCCCGAGGTATGTGCTCGGGCCCCCCAGAACCGTCCACTGCTCCACCAGCACCGTCAGCGGCAGCACTCGGTCGCACCGCTCCAGCACGAACGTCGCCAGGGCCGGAATCGTCCCGCACGTCCTTCAGCACCGATGCGGCGCGACGCCAAGTTCGCGGGCGCGAGTCGCACGCCGACACCCGCTCGCAGCCGGGTGCAGCGCGGTGAGATCCCCGATCCCACCCTCGGCGGGCCCGGTCAGCACACGGTGATGAGACGTCCTCGATGAGGTGTCACCTGTGCGGCGTGCTGGGCGTGCATCGTGAAGGATGGCGCTGCCCTCGCGCCGACAGGTGGACCGGATCGACCGCCGGCCCTCGGTTCGTGCTCGCTCCGGACGTCGCCTACCGACTCACCGCGCGGCTCCGATCACTCGCGCACGTCGACCTCCCAGTTCGTACGCTGGATCTCGACGTCGAGTTCGCGCAATTCGCGCGCGACGTCATCCGCACGCGAGCGCAGATCCTTCACGGGCAGCGCGGCGAACTCGCGCAGCTCACTCCGCATCTGCCGGTGCACCCCGCCGGCTCCCTGCGCGGCATCGGCGGCCCCGGTCAGCAGCGTGTGGCGCGCGCGGAGGGTCTCACGGTGGGCCAGAGCGCTGGTCATCGTGCGGCCGGAGGGCAGCGTGGCCAGGGCGTTCGTGAGGTTGATCGCGACGACGAGTTCCTCGAGGTCGTCGAGCGCAGCCGAGACGTCGTCGACGAGCGTGGCCGGATCCTCCTGCGGCTCCTCGCCCTCCTGGTAGCGGGCGTTCGAGCGGATACGGAAGCGCACCTGCTCGATGCGCCGCTGCAGATCAGCCCGGTTCATCAGCGCCTCAGCCAGTTTCATGGTGCCACCCTATGCGACCCCCTCCGCGACCCATGCTCGGAACCATCTGCACCACGCGCTCCGCGACACCGCCCGCGCCACGCCTCCACCACGGCACCCACGTCACCCCGTCCGCGCACCCCACCTGCACCCCCTCCGCGACACGCCTCCACGACCGCACCTACGTCACCCCGTCCGCGCACCCCGCCTGCACCCCCTCCGCGACACGCCTCCACGACCGCACCTACGACATCCCGTCCCCGCACCCCACCTGCACCCGCTCCGCGACACGCCTCCACGACCGCACCTACGACACCCCGTCCGCGCACCCCACCTGCACCCCCTCCGCGCACCCCACCTGCGACACCCCGTCCGCGCACCCCACCTGCACCCCCTCCGCGCACCCCACCTGCGACACCCCGTCCGCGCCCCCACCTGCACCCCCTCCGCGACACGCCTCCACGACCGCACCTGGGACACCCCGTCCGCGCACCCCACCTGCACCCCGTCCGCGCACCCCACCTGCACCCCGTCCGCGCCACCGCCTGCGATGCGCCTCCACGACCGCGCCTGCGTCACTCCGTCTGCGCGACACCGCCTCAGCCCCCTCCGCGACCCCACCCCCCTCGCGCGACCGCCTGCGTGACCCCGCCTGCGCCACCCACCTCTGCGACTCCACTCGCTTCGACCCAGGCACGGCGAAGCGCGCCGTTCCCCGCAGGTCGGGTCTCCTGCGGCGCGGGCGATTCGATCGGGCCGCGCGGCCTTAGACAATCTCGCGAAGGGTGGTCCACCGGCCGCGAGGAAAGGCCTGGGCCGCGGCCCTCGCGGGCTCGCTGGATCAGAAGGGCGTGGGCCCGAAGTCTGGTGGTGGCGGGTCGAAGATCGATACAGGCTGTTCCGGATCCGGGCCGGACGACGAGTCCGTGAAGCGGGGTGCCGGTCTCGCGCCCGGTACCGGCGCCGGTCGAGTCGTAACCTGCCTCCCGGTGGGGGGCGTCCAGTCGGCGGTGCCATCCGGATGCGGGATGTACGTCCACCGGTCGCCGTGCCGCACATGATGATGAGCAACACACAGCGGCAGCAGGTTCTTGGTCGCGGTGTGGCCGCCGTTGCGCCACTCGATCGCGTGATCGATTTCGGCCTTGGATGCGGGGCGGATGCAACCGGGGAACATGCAGGTGTCGGCGCGCAGCTCGATGAACAGCCGCATCTGCTTCGGTGGGGTGCGCAGCATCCGCTCGACACTCGTCACCATGCACGTGACCGGGTCGGTGAACACCCGGAAGAACGCATCCCCTGCGGCGACGAGTTCGCGCGCCGTGTCGGCATCGATCACGCCGTACCCGTCAAGGTGACCGTGCGCGTCATCCAACCCCGCCGCGGTCGTCGCAGGCAACGTCACGCGCACCTCGGCGCGGATGCCGCGCACGAACGTCGGTGTCGGGGTGGTGTCGTCGTGGATCGGAGTCGTGCCGGCGACGTCACCGTCGCAGAGCAGATCGCCGGCCGCATCCGCCCGCAACTGTGACAGGGAACGCTCCTCACCCTCCAGATCACGGGCCGCACGCGCAATGCGATCCAGACGGTTGAACGCCGCAACAGCGACCGGCGCCGGCAGCAACGCGGACAACGTCGCCATCCCATCCTGCTCCGGCGTCACCCACACGTTCCGTCGCGTCTTCGCTGCCGCGTGACGCTCGGCCAGCGGCGTCTCGTCCAGAATCTCGCGCAGCTGCTGCAGCGCTTTCTTCAACTGCGCCGGCGTCAACTCGCCGGCGAGCTCGACAGCCCGTTCATCCAACGCGGCCCGGCAGGAGCGGTCCAGGCCGCCGGCGACGTCGCAGATGACCTGCCCCGCATCCCACCGCATCCGCGCATCCGCCAACGCAGCACGCGTCAAAGGGAGATCCTCGACCAGCAGTTGCGCCCGCTCCAGCTCCCGCGACGCGACCCACTCCGATACCCCGAGCGCGACGGCGAACTCGGCGCGGATCGACCGCTCCACCAGGTCTCGCAGATCCCCGCGCGCGAGGCTCTTCCCCGCCGCGAACAGCTCCGGTCGGCTTCGGGCGACGAGATACCCGGCGTACAACTCCTTCAACCCCGCGAGCAGCGCGGGAGCCGTCGACCGGGCGAGGTGTGCGGCGCGGTCTCCGTGCTGCCGGACCGTGTCGCGCACCTCGTCGGGTGTCGGCTCGCTGCTCGTATCTTCCATACGAATATGACACCACAGACCGCCGACATCGAACACATGTTCGACCCGATCCGGGACAACTCGCGCATTACGTCACCCTGTGGAGGAGAAGACGCCGAGAGGATCGGTCATCCCGGTACCAACGGCTTTCCAGCCGCTCAGCGATGCCTGCAGCCTCATCCAGCGCGGCCCCTTCCAGCGCAGCCGGCGACGGGCGGTCGAGCCGACCCGCCTCAGACAGCGGCAGGCAGGTGCGGCGCGACGTGCTCCGCGAAACCGTCCGACACGCGCGCCGCCACCTCGTCGTACGGCGTATCCCAGATGGCCTGGTTGAAGATCTCGACCTCGATGTCGCCGGTGTAGCCGGCGGCGACCACCGCATCCGTCAGCACCGCGAAGTCGATGACGCCGTCGCCCACGTAGTGGCGCGCGAGCAGCACATCCGCCGGCAGTGGGGTGGCCCAGTCGCAGACCTGGTAGCTCGCGATGCGGCGTTCGGCACCGGCGCGCGCGATCTGCGGGAGCACGTCAGGGTCCCACCAGATGTGGAACGTGTCGACAACGACACCGACCGCGTTCGGGTCGAACGGCGCCGCCAGGTCGAGCGCCTGGCCGAGCGTCGATACGACCGCACGGTCGGAGGCGTACATCGGATGCAGCGGCTCGATCGCCAGCTGCACGCCGACGCCGTGAGCGTGATCGGCGAGCTCGCCGAGCGCATCCTGCACGCGGGCGCGCGCACCGATCAGATCGCGGGAGCCCTCGGGCAGGCCACCCGCTACCAGCACCAGGGCTGGGGCGCCGAGCGCCGCGGCGTCGTCGATCGCCCGGCGGTTGTCGTCGATCGCCGCCCGACGGGCGGGGCCCTCGAGAACGGTGAAGAACCCGCCCCGGCACAGCGACGAGACGCGCAGGCCGCTCTCGGCGACCATTCGCATCGCCTCGTGCAACCCGACCTCGGCCACCGGCTCGCGCCAGAGCCCGATCGAGGCGTAGCCCGCCGCCGCGGTGACGTCGAGCGCCTGGGCGAGCGCGGCGTACTTGATCGTGGCCTGGTTCAGCGACAGCTTCGGATGCGCGGTCGGATGTACGGTCGGATGCGCGATACCGGTCGCGACGGGCGCCGGCTCGAGCGCGGTCACACCAGCACCGTCCGGATCGCGTCGACGCCGTTGAGCGAGAGCAGCTGGGTCCAGCGCGCGGCAGCGAGCTCGGGCCGTTCGAGCGCGCCGGCCTCGTTCGCCAACCGCACGATCTCGGAGAGATGCGGGAGCGAGCGAGCGGAGTGCAGCCCGCCGACCATGGTGAACGCGGGCTGGTGGCCATTGAGCCAGGCCAAGAACGCGACGCCCGTCTTGTAGTACTGCGTCGGCGCGGCGAAGACCTGGCGGGCCAACGCTTCCGTCGGCGCGAGGATGCGGCGGTACTCCGCCACGTCGTCGCGGTCGAGCGCCTGGATGGCGGCGGAGGCGTTGGGTGCGACGGCCGCGAACGCACCGAGCAGCGCGTCCGAGTGCCGGGTCACGCCGTCAGCATCCGGGCCGCCCTCGATCAGGCCGACGTAGTTGAAGTCGTCACCGGTGAACAGGGTCGCACCGAAGGGAAGTCGCGCGCGCACGGCGATCTCGGCATCCGCATCCAGCAGCGACATCTTGATGCCGCGCACAGTGGCGAGGTTGTCCTCGATGATGCGCACGACGGTGTCGGAGGCGGTCGGCACGTCGGTCGAGCCGAAATAGCCCTCCAGCACGGCGTCGAAGGCGGCGCCCAACCAGTGCAGGGTCACCGGCTTCGTCGCTCGCGAGAGAACAGCGGTGTAGACGCGCTCGTAGTCGGCGGCGGATGCGGCGGCGCGCGCGAGGTGGCGGCTCGCCATCATCACCACACCCGCCCCCGCCTCCTCGGCGACCGCGAGCTGCTCGAGGTAGGCGTCGATCACGGTGTCGAGCGGGACGAGCTCGTCGGTGAGCTGGTCGGTGTTGATGCCGACGACGACCGAGGCCTTTACCGCCGTCGCCGCGGCGGCACTGCGGCGGATGAGCTCCTGCGTGGCGACCCAGTCCAGGCCCATGTTGCGCTGCGCGGTGTCCATCGCATCGGCCACACCGAGGCCCCACGACCAGACGTGCTCGCGCACGGCGATGGTCGCATCCCAGTCGATCTGAGCCGGATGACCGGGCACGTTCTCGCCATGAACGAGCGGCACGACGTGAGCGGCGGCGTAGGCGACGCGCGACTGCAGAGGACCGCGGGGACGCGCGAACCGGGGCGCCTCGCGCAGCTCCACGGCACGGACGCCGCCGTCGGGGGCGAGCAGGGTGATGTCGGTCACTGGACGACCTCGACGGAGGCGAGTGCCTGCGCATCCGCCGCAGCGTCGAGCGCCGCGATGTCGATCCGCCTGCCGTCGCGCGAGGACTCGAGGCCGAGTTCGGCCAGGCGCACACCGCGGGCACCGGCGAAGAAGTCGTACTCGTGCGGGGCGCCCTCGACCACGTGGCGGATGAACTGCTCCCACTGGGTCTTGAAGCCGTTCTCGAACACGTCGTTCACGGGCAGTTCCTGCCAGTCGCTCGCATAGTCGTGCGTCTCGGGCAGATCGGGGTTCCACGTGGGCTTCGGGGTCGCAACGCGCGGCTGCACCTTCGCACCGAACAGTCCGACGACCGCCGAACCGAGCGTGCCGTCGACCTGGAACTCCACCAACTCGGGGCGGTTCACCCGCACCGTCCAAGAAGAGTTGAGCTGCACCGTGATGCCGCCGGCGATATCGAAGATCGCGTACGCCGCGTCATCCGCCGTCGCCGTGTAGGTCACACCCTGCTCGTCGACGCGAGTCGGGATGTGCGTGGTCGCCTTCGCGTAGACGCCCTCGATCGGGCCGAAAAGGTTCTCGAGCACGTAGTTCCAGTGCGGGAACATGTCGACGATGATGCCGCCGCCGTCTTCGCTGCGGTAGTTCCAACTGGGGCGCTGGGCGGCCTGCCAGTCGCCCTCGAAGACCCAGTAGCCGAACTCACCGCGCACGCTGAGCACACGACCGAAGTAGCCGGAGTCGATCAGGCGCTTGAGCTTCTGCAGGCCGGGCAGGTACAGCTTGTCGTGCACTACGCCGTTCTTGATGCCGGCGGCTTTCGCCAGTTCGGCGAGTTCGAGCGCCTCCGCGTAGGACTCGGCGGTGGGCTTCTCGGTGTAGATATCCTTCCCCGCCGCGATGGCCTTCTTGATGGCGGGGACGCGTGCCTTGGTGACGAGGAAGTCGGCATAGATCTGCCACTGCGGATCAGCCAACGCGGCATCGAGATCGGTCGTGTAGTGCGTGAGGCCGTGCCGATCGGCGAGCTCCTTGAGCTTCGCCTCGGAGCGGCCGACGAGCAGCGGCTCGAGTTGCACCCGGGTGCCGTCGGAGAGCAGCACGCCACCCTGTTCACGGATCGCGAGGATCGAGCGGACGAGGTGCTGGCGGTACCCCATCCGGCCCGAGACGCCGTTCATGATGATGCCGATGGTGCGGGTGGGGGGCGTGGTCGACTCTGACACGTGGAGCCCTTTCGTCTGCGAGGGTGGATAACGCTTACCCGAATGCTAAACGTTCTGCAGGGATTTGGGCAAGCGTTTTCCCAACGCGCCTGTCGCTTCGTGAAACACGCGCCCGTCGCTTCGTGGAACACGTCGGGCAGGTGCAGCGGGTCAGTGCTCTGGCGTGCCCTCGCGTCAGCCGCCGGGGTGCGCTCGCGTCAGTACTGGGGTCAGCACCGGGGGTGCGCTCGCGTCAGCGCTCGGGTGCGCGCCGGGGTGTGCTCCGACGCACGACGACCGAGGTCGGCACCAGCACGGACGCATCGGAGTCGGCATCCTCATCGAGGGCCATCGCGATCGCGCGGCTGCCGATGTCGGCGAGTGGCACGGCGACGGTGGTGACCGCCGGATTCACGTCGCGAACCGACGGGATGTCGTCGAAGCCCGCCACGCCGATCCCGCTGCCGGGCTCGACCCCGTGATCGCGCAGCGCCGACGAAGCGCCGATCGCCATCACGTCGTTGACCGCGAAGACGAGGTCGATATCGTCGCCATGCGATTCGAGGAGGCGCACGGTCGCCTCGTAGCCACCGTCACGCGTGAAGGCGGACTCGATCGACAGCGCCGGGTCGAGCTCCACTCCGTGCGCTGCCAGACCCTCGCGGAAGCCCCGGACGCGGTCCGCCGAGGTGTGCAGAGCGGCCGGACCGTGCACAACGGCGAAGCTGCGGTAGCCCAAGCCCACGAGCTCCTCGGCGAGCGCGCGCGCGCCGGCCCGGTTGTCGAGGTGCACGGCCGGGAACGGCAGCGAACTCTGCGTCAACATGACCACCCGTCCGCCGGTCCGCTCGAACGATTCGAGCTCGGTGGCCAATGCAGCCCCGGAAACGTCGTCGGCGAAGCGGCTACCGGCGAGCATCATCACGCGGGGGCGTCCGCCGCGCAGGGCCCTGACCAGCTCGAGCTCGCGGGCCGGGTCACCGTGGGTCACCGCGATCGTCACGACGAGTCCGGCGGCCTCCGACGCGGCGATCACACCCGAGGCGATGCTGGAGAAGTACGGGTCGGCAATGTCGCTGACGAGCAGGGCGACTGTCGACGTGGCGCCTTTCGCCACCGCCTGAGCGGAGAGGTTCGTCGAGTAACCGAGCTTCGCCGCTGCGGCGAGTACCCGCTCGCGGTACGCATCGTTGACCTTGCGCGCGCTGCCGTTGAGGGTTCGGGACGCGGTGGCGAGCGAGACGCCGGATTCGCGGGCGACGTCGTGCAGCGTGACGGCCGGAGTGCGGTTCTTCGAAGCCATGGGTCACTCCTCAGTCGGGCCGGCGCCCGGATCGTGGTGGTCATTCTGCCACGCGGGCTCCACGCGTGGGAAAGCGCTAGCCCCGAACCCCGTCCGGCAGGTCGAAGTGCCCGGACTCAGGATGCGCGACGCGCGATGACGGCGGAGCGCGCGTCGATCGCGAGGCTGGTCACGAGACCCAGCAGAACGATCCCGATCGCGATCCACGGGAGCGCCGCGAGGCCGATGCTCTCGATCACGATGCCACCGACGATCGCACCGCCACCGATCCCCACGTTGAACGCGGTGGTCTGCAGGGCGGCCGCGAGGCCGCGCGCCTGCACCGACGCCGTCGCGAGCATCCGCGTCTGCAGCATCGCGGGGATACCACCGAACGAGATGTTCCAGGCGATCGCGGCGACGATCACCAGCGCCGCCGCCCCGGCACCGGCGGCGGAGGCGAGCACGGCGAGCGCGATCGTCACGGCGATGACGGCGACGACGAACGCGCGTTTCGGAAAGCGGTCGGTCGTGAATCCGGCGACGACGAGGCCCACCGCACCGGCGCCACCGAAGAGGAACAGGATGAGCGGGATGGCGCCCGGGTCGAACGACGCTTCCTCGAGCCACGGCGTGATGTACGTGGAGAGCGTGTTCTGCCCGATCAGGACGAGCAGGATGACCACGCAGAGTGCTATGACGCGCGGCAGGCTCGGATCGCGCCGGATCGGCAGAGCGATCTCTCCTGTTCGCAGCGGCACCCGGTGGTCGACGGCGGGCAGGAAGCGCACCACCACCAGCGCCAGGACGATCACCATTCCGGCGAAGATCGCGAAGGCGACGCGCCAGCCGAACGCGTGCCCGAGCGCCGTGCTCACGGGGACCCCGAGCACGAACGCGGCGGATCCTCCGCCGGCGGTGATCGCGGTGGCGCGGCCGAGTTGGGCCAGGGGCACGAGGTGGGCGGCGTACGCGCCGACGACGGCCCAGAACAGTCCGTGCGCGAGGCCGCCGAGGATCCGCGCGCCCACCAGCAATTCGAACGTGGGCGCCAACGCGGCCAGGATGTTCGCCGTGGCGATGACGCACAGCACCACGATCACCAGCGACTTGCGTGAGAAACGCTGCGTGAGGATCGAGAGCGGGGTCGTCGCCACCACGACCGTCGCCGCGAAGATCGTGACCAGCTGGCCGGTGAGCGAGATGCTCACCCCGAGATCGCGCGACATCTCGGGGATCAGGCCGGTCGGCAGGAATTCGCTCGAAACGGATACGAAGATGGCGCCGGCGAGCGTGAGCAGGCCGACCCACGGGAATTTGGGAGCGTCCACGGGTTCCTGGGTCGAAGCGGGAGGGGCCCATCAACCCTAGCCGGGCACGGCGGCGCGCTGATCGAGCGGCGGACCGATGGGGGCTACTCCGTCAGCGCGTCGACCGCTTCCATGATGAAGGCGGCGACCTCGGCCGGATGCGTCTGCATCACCAGGTGCGGCGCGTCGATCTCGATGACCCGGCGGAGCCCGGCGCGGGTGTAGCCGAAGCGTTCCACATCCGGATTGATGGTGTGGTCGGCGCTCGAGACGATGCCGAAGCCGGGCGTGGTCTTCCAGGCTGCGACCGGGGCGTTCTCGCCGAAGGCGACGGCCGACAGCGGCCTCTGCGATACGGCGAGCACGCGCGCTTCATCCTCCGGCACCCCCGCCGCGAACACGGCCGGGAACGCGTCGACCTTCACCGAGACATCCGTGCCGGGCTCGGCGCCCGCGATCGGGTACGGCGAGTAGACCAGGTTGGCCGCGAGATCGGAGTCGGGGAAGCCGCCCTGCAGTGCGCCGAGACTCTCGCCCTCGTCGAGAGCGTACCCGGCGACGTAGACGAGGCCGATGACGTTCTCCGCGACCCCGGCGACGGTGATCACCGCACCCCCGTACGAGTGACCGGCCAACAGCACCGGGCCGTCGATCTGCTCGACGAACGAGCGGATGTAGGCGGAGTCGCCGATCAGGCTGCGGTTGAAGACGGGCGGTACGCGGACGTCGTAGCCGGCGCCCAGCAGTCGCAGGGTCACCGGCGCCCAGCTCGCGGCGTCGGCGAACGCGCCGTGGACGAGGACGATGGTGGGCTTGTCCGACATGGCTGATTCCTCACGCTCGAATGATCCGTGCGGTGCGGATCTGTGCGAGGGCGACGTTACGGTCCAGCTCGCGACCGCGGCAGAGACATCCGTCGATACTTCGTGCGACATTCGTCCGAAGTGCCCCTCCGACACGATCAACGGATGCTCGGCGCCTCAGCGGTCGGTGCGGACGACGGAGAACGCGTCGTCGAGTTCGACATCGACATCGGTGCCGTCGGCCAGCGTCACCTCGACCTCGTAACGGTGGTCGGCGTCGTCGCTGCGCTCCGCCTCGGCGACCGTTCCGCCACCCGTCGCGGCGAGAGCGGCGGCGGAGGCCTGCTCGAGCTCGGTGCCGGTCAGGTCGTCGGGATCGGCGGAGGGTCCGGCTGACGCTCCGGCGGAGGATCCGGCGGAGGGAACGGTGGCGCCCGAGCTGCGGTCGTCCGAAACGCGGTCATCCGCGCCCGCCGCTCGGTCGTCGTCACGCTTCACCACCAGCACCGCGAAGTCGGAGTCGAGCCGCACCTCGTACTCCGCACCGTCGGTACCGGTCAGATCGAGTTCGTACGCGCTGATCGCGTCGTCGTCGCGCTCCGCGCTCGTCACGGTGCCACCGCCGATCTCGGCGAGCGCCGCTTCCGACGCGCGGTCGAGGTCGGAACCGCTGAGGCGATCGGAACGTTCGAAGCCATCGGTGGCGGCGAACGCGATGCCGGTGCCGCCGAGAACGAGCGCGGCCGCCGCGACGGAACCGGCGATGATCAGGGTCTTCTTGCGCATGGGGTGCTCCTCACGAATGGGGGTGCGCCGGAGTTCCGGCGATGGATCCCACTGTCGCGAACGGGCGCTGAAGCCAGCCTGAAATCACTCCACGCCGTCGAGACGCAACTCGAAACGCGCACCGCCCAGCGCGCTATCGCTCACGTGCACGGATCCGCCCAGCGCCGTCATCACCCCCGCCACGATCGCGAGACCGAGTCCGGAACCGCCGGCGTCGCGGGCCCGCGACTCGTCGAGGCGCACGAAGCGGTCGAAGATGCGCTCGCGCTCATCGACGGGGACCCCGGCCCCGTCATCGTCCACGGCCAGCACGGCCACACCGTTGACGACGGCCGACGACACTGCGATCCGGCTGCGGGCGTGCCGGGCCGCATTGTCGACGAGATTGCGCAGTGCGCGCTCCAGCAGCACCGGATCCGTACGGACGCGCACCGCCGCGATGCCGCGGCCGTCGACCGAGATCGCACCGCCCCGCAGGCGCGCCACCTCGCGCAGAGCCAGGTCGTCGAGGTCCACCGAGCGGAGGGCGGGCCGCAGCGTGTCCTCATCCGCTCGCGCGAGCAGCAGCAACCCGTCGATCAGACCGGCCATCCGCTCCGACTCCGCCACGACCACGGCGGCGAACTCCTCCGGTGGAATGCGGCCCGGGTAGGTGACGGCGATCTCGGCGTTCTGCCGCAGCGAGCCGACCGGCGAGCGCAGCTCGTGCGACGCATCCGAGACGAAACGGCGCTGGCGCAGCTGCGCCGCCTCGAGGCGGTCCAGCATCCGGTTCAAGGTCGAGCCGAGTCGACCGACCTCGTCGTCTGTGCCGGGCACCTCGATGCGTCGATCGAGATCGGATGCGGTCACCTGATCGGCCGCCGCGCGCATCCGCTCGACCGGTCGCAGAGCGCGACCGACGACGAGCCAGCAGGTGAGACCCACGACGAGCACGACCGCAGGCACGGCGATGAGCAGCAGAATGCCCGTCGTCGCGACGGCCTCGGCGCGCCCGTCGTCGGCCACCCCCGCGACGAGGAGCTGGTCGTGGAACTCCTTCGTGACAACAACGAGGGCGTCACCGTCGCCCGGCACCGTCAGCGCGGTGGCGCCGTCGGCTTCACCGGCGAGCAACGCCGGAGCGTCCTCGAGATCGTCGGTGGCGGCGACCACCGCACCGTCACGGATGAGCTGGGCGTAACCGTCGAGGTCGGCGAGCGCGTTCGGGCCCGAATCCTCGACGATCTGCTCGAACCGATCAGCCTCGTTCTCGGCCGCAGTGGCCGCGCTGTCGAACAGCGTGGTGCCGAGCACCAGGAGGAACAGTGCGCCGCCCACGACGACGGCCGCGGCGACGGCGATCGTCGCGACGGCGGTGATCCGCGCGCGTAGCGACAGCCGCTTACGCATCCGCCACCAAACGGTAGCCGGAACCGCGCATCGTCTCGATCGAACGGCGATCGAACGGCCGATCGATCTTGTTGCGCAGATGCCGGATGTACACCTCGACGATGTTCGGATCGCCCTCGAAATCGAAGTCCCACACCGCACCCAGCACGTCGCGCTTCGAGACGACCGACCCGGCGCGCGACACGAGGAACTCGAGCACGCTGAACTCGCGCGTCGTCAACTCGATCTCCACACCACCCCGCGAGACACGCTTCGCCGCCGGATCCAACCGCAGATCACCGACTTCGAGCACGGTCGGTCGCTCGGCGCCGCCGCGACGGATGAGCGCCCGCAGGCGCGCGAGCAGCACCGGGAACGAGAACGGCTTGGTCAAGTAGTCGTCGGCGCCGGTGTCGAGGGCCTCGACCTGATCGGCGTCGCCGTCTTTCGCCGTCAGCATGATCACCGGCGTCCAATCCTCCGCACGACGCAACTCGGAGCAGATCCGGTAGCCGCTCATCCCCGGCAGCATGATGTCGAGCACGATCACGGCGTACTCGTTCTCGCGCGCGAGCCAGAGCCCGTCGACGCCGTTCGTCGCGGTATCGACGGCGAAACCCTCGGCCTCCAAGCCCACCTCGACGGCGCGCAACAGATGGACCTCATCGTCGACGATCAGGATGCGGATGACAGGCCTCCTCGCCGGGATCGGATCGAAACGGCGACGTCAGTGTCGCACCCGGATTCTGATGTCAGCCTGAATCTTGTTCGCTTCGCGAACAAGATTCCTTTTCCTCTGCCCGCCGCTTCGCGACGGGGCGCACCGCTTCGCGAACGAGATTCCCTCTTTCTGCACACCGCTTCGCGACGGGGCGCACCGCTTCGCGAACAAGATTCCCTTTTCTGCGCGCCGCTTCGCGAACAAGATTCCCTTTTCCGAGCACGACCCCGAGACGCCTCAGAAGGTCTGATTCCTCGTCAGCGGGCCCCCACGGAACCCGGCGCGGTTCGATCCAGCCCCGACGCGGGACGCGGACGCGATCGCCGCAGAGCGAGGCCGGTCGGCGGGGCGCAGAACTCGGTTGGCGGCCGGATGCTCAGCGTCGGTGATCTTCGCGCCAGGACTCGCCGGAGGCGAGGACGCAGTGCCCTCGACGGCGTCCGAGGGCCGGAGGATGAGGCCGAGGCGCGCCGCCGCGACGAGCGCCTCTGCGCGTCGGCCCACACCGAGCTTCCGATAGATCGCTTTGAGGTGGTCTCGAATGGTGTGCACACTGAGTCCCATCGCCGTGGCGGTCGCTGCCGCGGTTCCCGACTCCGAGATCTGCCGCAGAACCGCGATCTCGCCTTTGCTCAGCGGGACGATCGGTTGCGGCGCCGTGTCGCGCCGGGCCGGATCCGGGAGGGTGAGGAGAGGCAGCCGGGACATGCCGTAGCGCTCCAGCAGCTGCTCGGCCTGGGCGCGGGTCTGCGCGGCGGCGGGGCTCTGCTGTGCCCGTTCGACCTCGGCGAGCAGGAGGAGCGCTTCGACTCGGACCCGGTGGTGTCCGCCTCGCTGGGCTTCGAAGGCAACACCTGAGGCGACCGCCGCGGCCCCGGTGAGGTCGCCTCGATCCATCGCCCGATAGCCGAAGGAGAGGTCGCCGCCGATCCTGCGCCCGGAGGCGTGGACGCCGCGACCGGTCTGCCACTCCAGGCTCGCGCGAAGGTTCCGGAGCAACCGGCGGTTGCTGGGCATCGCCGTGCCGGTCGATCGCGAGGCTTCGAGCAGCTGCAGGCACAGGTCGTAGGCGGAGTCGGCCCCGTCCTCCGCGCGGCAGAGCTGCACGAGCACCCACGTGCGGGCCACCCAGGGCTCGTTGAGCTGTTTTCGCGAGAGGATATCGCCGAAGGCGCGGCGCGCTGCCGTCGTGTCTCCGCTCTCCATCAGCACCACCCCCGACGCGAAACGGTAGTTGTCGCCTGCTGAGCGCATCAGGTAGGGGTTGAGGGCGAGAAGTCGCTCGCCCTCGTGCAGGTGCTTTCGTGCGGAGACGATGTCGCCTCGGATGACCGAGACGGCACAGCGCAGACCCGCGATCCGAGCGTTCAGGTACTCGTCGAGCCGGTCGGAACGGTTCCAGAGCTGCGCCAGGCGGGCCTCCGCCGCGTCCCATTCCTCCAGATAGATCAGTGTGAGCACCACCTGGATCATCATGGAAGTGACGGTCGTGCGGGATGTCGCCGCGATCTCGTCCGGAAGCGCTTCGAAGGCGCCCTCCAGCGCCGATAGCATCGTCCGCACCGCAGGCTCGTCGCCGCTCAGGCGTGCCGCGACCATCGCCGCGAAGAGCGTGGACATGGCCAGCAGCGGGTCGAGGTCCGGTGGATCCTCGCCGTTGCGCACGAGAGTCTGCAGGCTGCGGCGCAGCGCCTGGCCCCGCCCTCGCGGATGCTGATAGTCGTCCATCAGACTCAGCAGGCGAACGAGCGGCAGCCGAGGGCGCAGCAGATCGGGGATGCGTTCCGGCTCGATCGACAGCCACGAGTCGACGGTGAGCAACTCTTCACTGAGGTGGCGGGCGAGCAACGATTCGAGCAGCCGCCAGTCCTGGGCGGCCAGCGCGGCGCGCTGTGCCTGCTGAGGGTGGGATTCGGCGAGGGCGAGGGCCATCGCGGTGCGGCGCTGGTCTCGAGCCCCGACGGTGCCGGTGCGGTGCTCGGCGGTCTGTATCCGTGCGGCGATGATCGGATGATGGCCGTACCAGAGGATCCCTTCACGGTCTCGACGACGACGCAGGATGCCGATCGCGGCCAACCGGGCGAGGAGCCGGCCCGCCTGTTCGGGAGTGACGGGGAACAGTGGCGGGATCATCTCGGCCGAGACCTCGATGAAATAGCTGATGATCCGCAGCACCTCCTCCGCCTGAGCGGCCTCGGGAGAGCCGTCGCCCGTTGCCCAGAGAGGGGTGTGCGTACGCAGCAGGTCGTCGGCGAATCCGGGGAGGAACTCCCGGGCGAGCGCATCGCACGGCTTGTCAGGGTGCTGGTCCCATTCGTTCAGCAGGTAGGTCATCGCGAGAGGCCAGCCGTCCTCGATCCGCTCGAAACCGCGAATCGCCTCGGCGCGCCGGTCTTCGCTCCAGGCCGGCGAGCGCAACGAGAGCAGCTCAGCGAACTCCTGCGCGGTGAACGCGAGCGCAGAGCCGTCGAGGACGATCACCGGGACGCGGCTTCGCACGATCGGGAGGGCCAGCAATCCGAGATCCCGTCCCGAGACCACGAGCCGTACAGCGGGAAGTGTCTCGACGGCGCGCAGCAGCGACTCGGCGACGTCGGGAAGACGCGAAGCGTCGAAACCATCGAGGACCAGCACGAAGGGACCGGCCGAACGGGCGATCGTCAGCGCGATGGCGCGGGCGTCGGCCGACGTGGCGTCCGAGGCGCCGACTGACGGTGCCGCCCCGGCGCGCTGCAGGAGTACTCCGAGCCAGGTCCAGAACTCGCCCGCCTCGGTGAATTCTCGATCGTTCAGCTCGCCCCAGACCACAGGAATCCCCGAACCGGCCTGCTCATCGGCGATGTGAGCGGCAGCGACGGTCTTGCCGGCGCCGATGCCCGCCTGGATGACGGTCAGAGGCACCCAGCCGATCGGCCCGGCATCGATCAACCGTCTACGCCGCAGCAGGGGCTCCCGCAGCGGTGGTCGCATCGAGACGAGCCCTCCGTCCATCGCTTCCGAAGTGCCGGGCACAGGGGGTGGAGAAGAAGGCTTCTTCGCGGGAGCCGGATGATGTTGCTTCACGTCGCCTCCTGACTGACGAGCCGTCATCGGCACAAGCGTTTCGCACTGGGGACGGAACGTTTTACCTTTTCTCGGAAATGAGCCTTTTTCGTGCCCACCCACGGCGGCCCGCGTGCGCGGGACGCGCGCGTCGGCCTCAGCGAGGAGAGATCCCTCCTGCGGGTGTTGCCTCCGTCGGCAGGAGGGAACCCCCGAGAGACCCCCAGTAACGAGGCCGTCCGACGTCGTGGGGTCTTTTGGGGGATCTCCGACCGTTGCGGGGATGGAGGCCGGGGCGTCCGCCTTGACTGGCCCCGGCAGAGTGCCATGCACCGAGCGCCACTACCAGGCAACCGAACACGTGGACCTGGGGAGAGGGCACGCGGTATCCGTGTGCGCCTGAACTCGTGTGCACCAGAAGTGCTGATCCGTAAAGGGAAAAGAATGTCAGAAGAGAATCTAGGTCGTGGCGCTGCGCGTGCGACCGACAGCGCGACCGCGTCGCTGGGGCCGAGCGTGCGTCGTGGAACGCTCGTGAAGGGCGTTGCGTGGTCGGTGCCCGCCATCGCGGCCGTCGTGTCGGCTCCGCTCGCGGCCGCGTCCGGGACGCTCAAGGCGACGCTGTCGATCCCGTCGAGCGTTTGTGTGCCGGCGGGCGGGGCCCTGCCGAATGCGACCGTGACGGTGACGGATGATTCGGGACCGGTGCCCGATGCGGCGGTCACCTTCATGTTCAGCAGCTCCGACGGCGGCGCGGTCACCGTGGGTGGCAACGCGTATCCGACCTCGGGTTCGACCCTCGTGCTGCCGCCGGGGCAGTACACCCTGTCGGGTGTGACGGCGACGGCGTCAGGGACGGTGACGGTGACTGCGTTGGTTTCGACCTCCGATGGCCGCACGGTGACCTCGTCGGCCCAGTCGTACTCGGTGTGTGCGCCCGTCACCGACCTCGCGGTCACGAACGTGAGCAACCCGAATGGCCAGACCTGGCACAATTCGTACTTCAATTCGAACTACGCCCAGGTCCTTCTTGAGGCTCCCACGGCTGGCTTGGGAGCGGACGGGTACCAGCGTTACTACAGCGGGCAGACTTACCACCACGTCGTGGATGTCAAGAACGTAGGCACGACGGATGTCCCGGCCGGATCGGTGCTGGCCGTGGATTACGGAGGCATCAACGCGGTCGATATCTACACGTACTACAGCTTCGGCGCTCCTTCGTTCTCGAGCGTTGGCGCGGCGAACACCACCCCCGGGGTCAGTGCGGCCACCGTGGTCCCAGGATCCTTCCAGTCCACCAACCCCTACGGCGATATGCGACAGCTCTGGTCCCTCGGGGTTCCGATCCCCGCCGGTGCCGTCGTCAGCATCGTCTTCGCCGTGCCCGTGCCGAGCCTGCCCCAGTCGGGTGGTGCCGGGTCGACGGAGACGTCGATCACCGCACGTGTCTCTCCTCCCGCGGGAATCACGGAATCCAACTCGGGCAATAACGTCCAGTACTCCGACACGATCGCCTTCCGGGTCTGACCGAGACCTGCGGGAGACCACGAGGAGCACGGGCGGGCGCTCGGTGTCGATAAGCCGATCGGGAGCGCAAGGCCGGGATACGACGTACGCGTCCATCCCGGCCTTGCGCCGTTTCCGGGCTAGACCCTCCGACTACCGGAGCCGCTCCCATTGAGCAGATAGACGAGCGGGGAGGCAGAGACCGCCTCCCCGACTCACCACCGCATGATGGAATTCATGCTGACCGCACGGTGTCGAGAAAATCCACCACTCAGCGGGACGTGACCCAACCCGCATCAGCCGCCTTCCTTCTCCTGCGCGCCCTGCTTGCTTCTCCTTCGCGCCCTGCTTCCTCTCCTGCGCGCCCCGCTTCCTTCTCCTGCGCTCCCCGCTTCCTCCTTCGGCGGGCCCTGCGCGACGGCGTTCTTCGCCGCGTGAAGAAGATTTCTCTGGTCTGCGCGCGCACGTGGTACTCGCTCTTGCTGAGTACCGGTAGTCAGTGTTACTTTGTACCGGTAGTCAGCAACACCGAGTAGAGCGGAGGTCGTGAATGGCCAACCAGATGACGGAGATGCTGAAGGGCAGTCTCGAGGGCGTCGTCCTCGCCGTGATCGCCGACCAGCCGGCCTACGGCTACGAGATCACGGCAAGGCTGCGCGATCAGGGTTTCGTCGACCTCGTAGAGGGCACCGTGTACGCGGTGCTGGTCCGCATCGAGCAGCGCGGCTTCGCGGATGTGACGAAGGTGCCCTCCGAGAAGGGGCCGCCCCGCAAGGTGTACTCGCTCAACGCGCACGGGCGCGCCCAGCTCGACGAGTTCTGGCGCACCTGGAGCTTCCTCGCCGAACGGATCGAGCGACTTCGAGTCACCGCACACGACCGCACCGCACAGGCGCGCGCAGAAGGAGAGGACTGAGATGGCAGCCAAATGGATCGAGACGCTCACCGGATCGCTCGAGCAGAAGAAGAAGTACCGGCACGACAAGAACCGCATCGATACGTTACCGGAGCCGTACGGCACCGCCGCGAAGGCATTGCACCGGTACCTGATGTACTACGGCGTCACCGACGGCGACACCCTGGTGACCATGTTCGGCGACCTGGCCGACCTCTGGGAGCGCGCGGCGACCGACGGAACTCCCGTTCGCGACATCGTCGGCGACGACCCGGTCGAATTCGCCGAGACGTTCGCGCAGGCGTACACCGGCCGGCAGTGGATCGACAAGGAGCGCGAGCGCCTGGTCGCCGCGATCGAGGATGCAGCACGTGCGGATGCACAGCGCGAGGACTCGCAGCGTGACGACGGGCACGGGGCGGACTCACAACAGGAGGAGCCGCGATGAGCACCGCGACCGCCACCGCCACCGCCATCCGCGTGCAGGGCATCGAGAAATCGTTCCGCGATCTGCATGTGCTGCGCGGCGTCGACTTCGACGTCGCCAGCGGGAGCATCTTCGCTCTGCTCGGCTCGAACGGAGCGGGCAAAACGACGCTCGTTCGCATCCTGTCGACACTGCTGGCCGCCGACGCCGGCACCGCGACGGTGCACGGATTCGACGTCGCCGAGCATCCGGCGGACGTGCGCGAATCGATCAGCCTCACCGGCCAGTTCGCGGCGGTCGACGAGATCCTCACCGGCCGCGAGAACCTGATCATGATCGCCCGTCTGCGGCATCGGAAGGAGCCCGCGGCCATCGCGGACGAACTGCTCGACCGCTTCTCGCTCACCGAGGCGGGTGGCCGCCGCGCGGGAACCTACTCCGGTGGCATGCGCCGCCGCCTCGACATCGCGATGAGCCTGATCGGCGACCCCGCGGTGATCGTGCTCGACGAGCCGACCACGGGCCTGGATCCGCAGGCGCGCAACGAGGTCTGGCAGACCATCAAGCGCCTCGCCGACGGCGGTACCACCGTGCTGCTCACCACGCAGTACCTCGACGAGGCGGAACACCTCGCCGACCGCATCGCGATCCTGCACCAGGGCGTGATCATCCAGAACGGCACTCTCGAGGAGTTGAAGCGGCTGCTGCCCCCGGTCGCGGTCGAGTACGTCGAGAAGCAGCCCTCACTCGAAGACGTCTTCCTGGCTCTGGTCGCCGACGACGCTCCACCGGAACGGAAGGAAATCCCATGACCACGCACGCGATCGGCGACACGGCCGTTCTCACCGGCCGATCGCTCCGGCACATCCTGCGCAGCCCCGACACGATCATCACCACCGCCGTGACGCCGATCGCGCTGATGCTGCTCTTCGTCTACGTGCTCGGCGGCGCGATCGATATCGATTCCCGTCAGTCAGCCACAGGGCAGGCATCAGCCGGTCAGTCGTACATCGACTACGTGCTGCCCGGCATCCTGCTGATCACCGTGGCCTCCGGGATCGCCTACACGGCGTACCGGCTCTTCATCGATCTGCAGGGCGGCATCGTCGAACGGTTCCGCTCGATGCCGATCGCGCGTTCGAGCGTGCTGTGGGCGCACGTGCTGACCTCGCTCACCGCGAACCTCGCCTCCACGGCGATCGTGATCGGCGTCGCCCTGCTGCTCGGCTTCCGTACCGGCGCCTCTTTCGGCGCGTGGCTGGGCGTCGCCGGACTGCTCGCGCTCTTCACCCTCGCTCTCACGTGGGTCGCGGTGATCGCCGGGCTCTCGGCGAAAACCGTCGACGGTGCCAGCGCGTTCAGCTATCCCCTGATCTTCCTGCCGTTCATCAGTTCGGCGTTCGTGCCGACGGATTCGATGCCCGGCCCCGTCGCGTGGTTCGCCGAGAACCAGCCCGTCACCTCGATCGTCGACACCATCCGAGCGTTGTTCGCCGGCGAGCCCGTCGGCGGCTCGATCGTGGTGGCGCTGGCCTGGCTGGTCGGAATCCTAGTGGTTGCCGCCGCCATCGCGGTCGCGCGCTTCCGCCGCCTCGGCTGACGGGGCACCCCTCCAGCGGGCCCCTACTCGGACTGCACGTCGACGAGCACCTTGCCCACGACGCCCGCCTCGACGGCGGCGTGGGCGCCCGCGGTGTCGGCGAGAGGGAAGCGGTGCAGCGGCAGACCCGCGGCCTCACCCACTGGCAGCGCCGCGTCGTGCAACGCCGCGGTGACGTCCTCGGCCGCGGCGCGCAACGCATCCGCACCGACCGTGTACAGCAGGATGAACTGGTAACGGGCGTTCAGCCCCATGTTCGGGCGGATCGCGATCGGAGCCACCTGACCGCCGTCGTCGGCGTACATGGCCACGACTCCACGGGTCGCGAGGATCTTCGCGTCGAGGTCGGCGTTGTGCGCGATCGAGACCTCGACCACGATCTCGACGCCGTTCGGCGCGATCGAGCGGATCCGCTCCGCCGCATCCGCCTCGCGGTAGTTGACGACGTGATGCGCCCCGGCGGCGGAGGCGAGACGCCCTTTATCGTCGCCGCTCACGGTCGCGATCACCGTCGCTCCGGCCCAGACGCCGAGCTGGATCGCGGCATGACCGACCGCACCGGCACCGCCGGCCACGAGCACCGTGCGCCCGGCGAGCGCACCGGGCGCCAGCCGCGACGGGCCGTCCTCGTGCACGGTCAGCGCCCGGTGCGCCGTCATCGCGGGCACGCCGAGCGACGCGGCGACGTCCCAGTCCACTCCCTCGGGCAGGAGCACGGCCCGATCGGCCGGCACGACCGTGAACTCCTGCGCGGTGCCGGTCGGGCGCTGGTGCGCGGCGAGGTACAGCCACACCCGGTCACCCACCGCGAGGCCCTCGACGCCCTCGCCGAGCGCATCGACGACGCCGGCACCGTCCTGATCCGGTGTCACCTCCGCGAAGTCGAGGGGCGTTCCCGCGGCGGCACCGCGGCGCGACTTCCAGTCGGTGGGATTCACCCCCGAGACGATGACGCGGATGCGCACCTCACCCGGCCCCGGCTGAGGGATCTCGCGTTCGACGAGTTCGAGGACGGATGGTTCACCGGTGACGCGGTACACGATCGACTTCATACAGTCAGCAACCGGGCGTCGCGCAGCGCCATTCCCGCCGGACGGAGTCGTCGATGGTGAGTACTGCCGACGCTCAGCGCCGAGCCGTCAGCAGCACGTGCAGCAGCGGCAGCGCCGACGCGACGATCAGCACCGTGCCGAACACCTCGTCATCGGCTCGAAGCACAGCGCCGGCGATCAGCAGGGCCCCGAAGAGCAGTGCCGAGACGATGCGTCGCGCCGTGACATCGAGACGCGCCACCCGTCGCTCGAGCGTCGGGGCCGTGAAGGCGACGGTGCCTTCGTCGAGCCGCGTGACCAGCGCATCCAGCCGCTGGGGCAGTCGCCACACCAGACCGAGGTTCTGCAGCGCCTGCTTGCCGATGTCCTGCGCGACGTTGCCGCTCTCCTCCCGGATCAGCCGTTGCGCGTACGGCTCGACCGAGTCCCAGAGATTGAACGGCGGATACAGGGCGCTGCACACTCCCGAGGTGAGCGAGAGCGCGCGGACGATGAGCAGGAAGTTCTCCGGCAGCTGGAACGGCAAGGCACGCACCACATCGCCGAACTGCTGCGCGAAGGCGCGGAACTCACGCGGATCGACCTCGCGCAACTCCGCGAAGCCCATACCGCCGAACCGCGCGAAGAGCTGCGTCATCGCGCGCTCGAGCTCGGTGGTGTCGGAGGAGGGCAGCAGCACGCCGAGATCGCGGGCGGCGTCCACCAGGCCCTTCCCGTCACGGGATGCGGCGGCGATCAGCATCTTCCGCAGACCGCTGCGGGTCGACGCCGGCACCTCGCCCATCATGCCGAAGTCGATGAACGTGAGCCGCCACTGCCGCTCACCCTCCGCCGCGGCGATGGGGGTGACGAAGATGTTGCCGGGATGCGGATCCGCGTGGAAGAAGCCGTTCACGAACAGCTGATCGAACATGACTGCCGCGAACACGGGCGCCACCTCGGCGGGATCGATGCCCGCCGAGGCGAGGGCGGCCGCATCCGTGATCTTGATGGCGGTGACGTCCTCGAGGGTGAGCACCCTGCGCGTCGAGCGCTCCCAGACCACTTCCGGCACGCTCAGCCGATCGTCGCCGGTGAACTCCTCCGCGAAACGGACCGAGCTGGCGGCTTCGTGCCGGTAATCGATCTCCTCGAGGCTCGTCGCGGCGAACTCCTCCACCAGCGCAGGCGCGTCCACGCGCGAGTACACGAGACGTACGTGGCTCAGCCAGCCACCCACCTTGCGCAGCGCGGCGAGGTCGACCTCGACGATCGCGTCGATACCCGGACGCTGCACCTTCATCACGACGGCGTCGAGCCCCGTGTCGGCGGCGTCGAGCGGATGCAGGCGGGCGCGATGAGCTTGACCGAGCGACGCTGCGGCGACCGGCTCCGGATCGACCCACGCGAACGCCCGCTCGATCGGCATGCCGAGCTCGACCTCCGCCAGTGCCCGGATCAGGTCGAACGGCACCGCGGGCACCTCGTCCTGCAGGCCCTCGAGCTCGCGGGTGATCTCGGGCGGAAGCACATCCAGCCGCGAGGACATGTACTGCCCGACCTTGATCATCAGGCCACCGAGGTCGACGGCGAGTACGTGGAACCGCCGCGCGAAGAGCTGCATGCGGCGCGTGCGCGTGCGCTCGGCGACGCGCAACAGGCCGATGCGGGGCAGGAAGAGCTCGAACCACCACGTGACCGCGAGATTCCAGCCGGCGAAACGCAGGATGCGTCGGTACCGGGCGCGGGCCGCCCGAGCGGTGGGAACGGAGTCCCCCCGGTCGGGTCGAACCGTGCTCACCCCGGTCAGTTCTGGGCGAGGATCGCGTAGAGCCGGCGGCGCGCATCCTCGAGCTCGGCTACGGCCTGCTTGACCTGCTCAGGCGTGCCCGTGCGTCCTACCTGCGCCGCCGCCTGCGCGAGCTCGAACCCGGCCTTCGGCAGGGCGGCGAAGTCGGAGCCTTCCGTGTCGTCGGAGGCATCCCACGGTGCGGATGCGCCGCTCGCCGCGACCTGGGCACGGCCCTCGACGGTGAGCGAGTAGGTCTTCCGACCGTTCGATTCCGAAGCCTCGATCAGGCCTTCGTCGGCCAGAAGCTGGAGCGTCGGATAGACGGATCCGGCGCTGGGCTTCCAGCTGCCGCCGGAGCGCTCCTCGATCTCGTGGATGATCTGGTAGCCGTGCATGGGCTGCTCGGCCAGAAGCGCCAGCACGGCAGCGCGAACATCGCCACGACCGACACGGCTGCCGGGTCGCTTCTCGAACTTCGAGCGCACCTGCTCCATCGCCTGCCAGATCCCGTCGATCGGGTTGCCGCCGCCGCCGAAACCGCCGGCACCGAACCCGCCCGAGCCGAAACCGCCGCTGCCGAAACCGCTGTTGTTGAAAGGGCCTGTCGAACTCGAACCAGTCATGATGACCTCCTACGTGTTGCGAACGATACTCGACGATATGCCTCAACGACTGTGAACGATAGGGGTGTACAGACCCCTCACAGCGGATGCGGGATCGGCGCTCCCGCGTGCGCGGGTCGCGCTCCGGAGTGAAGTCGGCTCGCGGGAACGGTCGTCAGTGCGCGGCGTCGTACGCGGCTTGCACGTCGGCCGGGATGCGGCCGGAGCGCGGCACCTCGTAGCCGTGCCGCGTGGCCCAGTGCCGGATCGCGGCGAGCATCTCCGGGCTCTTGCGACCGGCGCTGGCAGCGACCGCCGTCACGCGCGAACGCGTGCCGGGGCCTTCTGTCGTGCGCGCCGCGTCGATGAAGGGAGCCAGGGCGACGTGCAACCGACCGACGTTCTTCGCCGTCAGGTCGATCTCGTAGACCGCGTCGTCGATGGCGAACGACACGGTGCCGCCTCGCCCGTCCACGATCGTGCTGCCGTCGATGTCATCGACCAGAACCAGCTTCTCAGCCATCCGCGACTCTTTCCCGCTCCCCGTTCGACCCCCGTGTGCTCATCCAGGGTACGCGACGTCGCCGACGACGCCGAGACGTCTCGCTGGGCACCTATAGCCCGACCGCTGGGGACTGTCGACCCCCGCGGCCCGATCCGAGTCGGCTCCGAAGATGACAAGACGACCGAGAACACGTATCGGAAAGGGACACACGCATGACCGAGATCACCGCTCACCACGGAATCTTCAAGGACACGAATCTGCACGTCGACGACACGGGTGGCACCGGACGCCCCATCGTCCTGATCCACGGTTGGCCGCTCTCGGGCGAATCATGGAAGCTCCAGGTGCCCGCGTTCGAGGCCGCGGGCTACCGTGTCATCACCTACGACCGCCGGGGCTTCGGCCGCAGCGACAAGCCGCTCACCGGCTACACCTACGACACCTTCACCGAAGACCTGCACGCCCTGCTCGAGGCCCTCGAACTGCAGGACGTCACGCTCGTCGGCTTCTCGATGGGCGGCGGCGAGGTCGCCCGCTACTTCTCGAAGTACGGCAGCGAGCGCCTGCGCAGCGTCGTCTTCGCCTCAGCCGTGCCGCCCTACCTGCTCAAAACGGCGGACAACCCCGATGGCCCGATCGAGAAGAGCCAGGCCGCCGAGATGACGGCCCAGTTGACCGCATCCGAGGACGCGTTCTACGACGATTTCACGACACAGTTCTACTCCGTCGACGGGGTGCTGAAGGTGACGGAGGAGCAGCGCCAGGAGGCGATCACGCTCGCGAAGCAGTCGGCGAAGCACGCGGCCCTCGCGGCGATGGCCGCTTTCGCCTCGACCGACTTCCGCGACGACCTCACCAAGGTGACCGTGCCGGCTCTCGTCATCCACGGCGACGGCGACGCCACGGTGCCGTTCGAGGGCTCCGGAGCTCGCACGCACGCTGCCATCCCGGGCTCCGAGCTGGTCGTGATCAAGGGTGCGCCGCACGGCGTGACCGTGAGCAACCCCGAGGAATGGAACGAGGCCGTTCTGGCGTTCCTCGCCACGTAGCGCAACACGATGGAGTGCCGAGGCGGTGCGGGATGACCCGTGCCGCCTCGCTCCGTATCGTCTCGATGCGCGACACGCCGTCGGATCAGGTGAAATGCGGCAGGCGCGCGGTTGCGCAGGGCACAGTGGAGCCGTGACCGAGTTGGTGCAGATCCCCTCGCCCGGCGCCGCACTCGAATACGGCGTGGCCGGGCGCCCTCTCGTGGTGATCCTGCACGACGCATTCGGCAGGCTGCCGTGGATGGAGCCGTTCTCTGCGGCGATCGCGAAGCATGGATACCACGTGCTGGTTCCGGACCTCTACGACGGCTGGGCGACCCTCGCCGAAGAGGACGCTCGTGACCTCGCCGCGATGGCCGCGCAGGATCGCACCCTCGAGACGATCGCGGATGCGTTCCGCGTCGGCCGCGAGGCGGGCGCCGTGCGGTTCGGCTTGATCGGTTTCGGATTCGGCGGTCGGCTGGCTCTGCTGGCCGCGAGCGGAGGCAGCGTCGACGCCGTTGTCGCGTACTCCGCAACGCTCGGCGCCGACGAGCACGGCATCGTTCCCTGCGCGACCCTCCTGCACATCCCGCAGCACAACGACTGGCCCGAGGGTGCGGATCCGGAGGCGTTCGTCGACCGCCTGAAGGACACCGGCACACCGGTGACGGCCTACACCTATCCCGGAACGGGACGGTCGTTCGCGAACGGCAACCTCGTCGATGCCGTCGTGCCGGCGGCTGCGGCATTGGCCTACGCCCGTACCGTGTCGTTCTTGAACCCGCACCTCATCGACTACTGAGGCGGCGCGAGCCGAATCGGCGCGTGCTGGATCGGCGCGTGCGGAATCGGCGCGTGCTGGATCGGCGCGAGCTGGATCGGCGCGAGCTGGATCGGCGCGAGCGGAATCGGCGCGTGCTGGATCGGCGCGAGCGGAATCGGCGCGTGCTGGATCGGCGCGTGCGGAATCGGCGCGTGCTGGATCGGCGCGTGTTGGATCGGCGGCGTGGCGGCGCGTCAGCCCTGCGCTTGGTGCAGGCGGCGCCGCGCGTCAGCCCTGCACGTCGTGCAGATGGTGCTGCACGTCGTGCAGGTAGTACTTCGAAATGGTCTCGATGGTGAAGGAGGCGCCGTCGCTGCGGCGACCGCGCCGGTTCCAGCCCGCGCCCTCGACACCGTCGAACGTGTCCGCGATCGCTCCGGCGGCCTGCACGAGCTCGTCCGCCACGGTGGACGGGTCCTGCTCGTTGTAGCGCTCCTCGACCGCCGTGACGTCCTGGTCCCAGTTCGGGAACAGCGGGTCGTCGTTCTCGAGCATCAGCCCGAGGCGCTCCCGGTAGATCCGGTGCACGTCACGCACGTGCGCCGCGTACTCCAAGGGCGACCACGTCTCGTCGTCGGGACGTCCGGTCACATCGTCGCGCCGGAGCACGTAAGGCCAAGCCGCGGCGTTCTCGCGGATCAGTCGGCTGACCTCTGTGGCGTCGAAGGAGGCGGCGTCGAAGCCGCACTCGAGGCAGGGGCGAGACAGGACCCAGGTCCAGTCCTTGGTGTCGGGAACGATCGGCATGGCCTCAGACTAGGGCGCTCCTCCGACACGGTCGCCGGTGCCGGCTGCCAGCCGACGGCGCTCGACTGCCATGCTCGGGCCGGAGTGAGTGGTTTCGGGTGAGGGAGCGGCCCTCGCCGGAGCGTGTGGACTCGCCGGAGCGTGTGGACTCGCCGGAGCGTGTGGACTCGCCGGAGCGTGTGCTCGGTTCAGACGGCAGGCCCAGCCCGGAGCGCCCGCACGGGTCAGAGCCCCGGGTCAGGGGCCCCGGGTCAGGGGCCCCGGGTCAGCAGACCCGTCGTGCGTCGATCGCGGCGCGCTGATCGGCCCCGCTCCAGTTCAGCACCGGCAAGCCCTCGGCTCCGGCTGCGGCCCCCGCCTCCACCGCGATCGCCGCGAGACCCTTCGCCACCTCTTCGGCAAGGCCGTCGCCCGCCGTCGAATTGTTCATGGTCACGGCCACCGTCAGCCCCGAGTCCGGGTCGGAGTACGCGGCGGTGAGGAAACCGGGCATCGATCCCGAGAAGCCGTGCATCGGCCCGAGCACGGTGCCCGCGAGCGCTCCGCGGCGCCACTCTGGCGAGCCCTCGATCGGCACCTCCGCCCACGCTTCGGGGCCGGTCGGCGAGGCAGCCATGCCCGCCACCATGCGGCGCAGATCCGAGAGCGTCGTCACCGCCCCGCCGGCCGCGCCGAGCGCCGACGACGAGATGGTGCTGACGTCGACGATCCGATCGCACGCCGGTGCACCACCAGGTGAATCGACGTCGAACGCGTAGCCGCCGGGATGAGGAGCGGGCAGCTCGGTCGCGTCGGCGGCGGGGATCCGCGTGTCGGAAAGGCTGTAGCGGCCCGTGACGTACTCGTCGGCGAGCGAGTCCCAGCTGCGGCTCGTGGTCGCGCTCATCGCGAGCGCAGCCAGCAGCGGCCCGGTGTCGGAGTCGGTCCACAACGCGCCAGGCGCGTTCGCGGGCGAGTGCACCTGGGCGGCTGAGACCAACTCGAGAGTCGGCCACTGCCGCACCGGATTATCGAGGTAGGTGGGCCAGAGCGCCGTCGCGAAGTCGGAGAGGCCGGAGGTGTGGTTGCAGAGCTGACGCATGGTGATGCCGTCCAGGCCCGGCATGCTCGGCACGTAAGTGGTCACGGGGTCGTCGAGCACGATCACACCGTCCGCCGCGAGGCCGGCGAGAATCTGACAGGTCATCGCCTGGGTTCCGCCGGAGCCGAGCCGGAAGTGCATGTCCGTCGTCAGCGCAGTTCCGCCGTCCGGTTGCGTCGTGCCGACCGCCGTCTCCCAGCTGCCCAGCCACGGCGCCCACACCCCGGCGATCACGCCGGTGGCCTTCGCGTCGTTCCGTGCCTGCTCGACGTAGCCGCCGAGTTCGGTGCCAACGGCGTCGGGGACGGTTCCGCTGGGCGCGGCGGCAACGTCGACCGCGTTGCCCGGGCCGCTGCATCCCGCCAGCGCAACGGCGGCGATCGCGGCGCCGGCGAGGGCGCGGATGAGCCTGCGCCGCCCCCGCGCTGGTGCGGCGGACGGACGTGGTTCTGGCGATCGGACGAGCATCCCTGCCGACTCCCCCCGGATTCGTAGTGGTTTCGGCTCACTCTACGGCCCACCCCGGATGCGGGGCGTCCTCCCGAGGGATGACCCTCGGGATCGTGGCAGGACCGTGATCTTCACACCCCACCGCGCGCTCATCCTCGCGGCCACGCTGGTCAGGTCACGGCTGCGCTCGGCCCCCGTCACGACCACGGTGGGCCCGTCACGGCTGCGCTCGGCCACCGTCACGACCACGGTCGGCCTTTACTCTGGAACGGTGACGTCCTCCTTCGCTCCCGAGATCATCGCCGCCATCACGACACACATGAACGGTGACCACGGCACCGACGGCCTCACGATCGTGCGTGCCTTCGCTGAGCCCGAGGCGTCATCCGTGCGGATGACCGGGCTCGACGGCGATGGCGGCGACTGGGAGGCGACCGTCGGCGACGAGGTCCGCTCGGTGCGTGTGCCGTGGACGGAGCCCATCACCGAGCGTGCGGAGATCCGTCGCGAGATCGTGAGGCTGTACGACGCGGCCGCCGAACGTCTGGGCCTCCCGCCGCGCGAACGGCACTGACGCGGCGGCAATCCAACGACGCCGTGGGGACGAAGAAAGGGTGTGCGGCAGCCATGCCGCCGTGAACGACCCGGAGGCATCATCATGCGTCAATCCCCGAACCGCCTGCTCGCGACCTTGTTCGGCGCCGTCTACATCGTCGTCGGCCTGCTCGGTTTCGTCGTCACGGGAGGCGTCAGCTTCCTCGCCACCCAGGGCGGGCTGCTCCTGGGCATCTTCGAGGTGAACCCGCTGCACAACGTGGCGCACCTGCTCATCGGTGCCGCCCTGCTGATTGCCGGGGTCTCGACCGTCTCGGCCGCGAAGAGCGTCAACACCGTCGTCGGCGCCGCCTATCTGCTCCTCGGCATCGTCGGCTTCTTCCTCGTGAACACCGCGGCCAACGTGCTCGCACTGAACACCGCCGACCACTTCCTGCATCTCGCCAGCGCGATCGTCTTGCTCGGGGTCGGCCTCACCGCCGACAAGTCGGCGACGCGCTCCGGCGCCCCGGTCGCGGCGTAACCGGCCCCGCAGACCCCCGGGGCGGCGCTATGCGGAGCGTCGTCCCGGGCACCTCGTCCCCGTAGCCGCTCGAGCCCGCGCACCCGGCAGCTGCACCCGTGCGGCAACTGCATAACGGCAGCTACGCCACGTAACCGGATGCCGCTATTCGATGCATCCGACCTTCGTCCGCATCCGCCCCGGAGACACTGAGGAGCACACCGTGCAGAACATCCTTCGCTCGTGGGCCGCCTTCGCCGCGCTCGGCGCCGGCCTCATCCACCTCGCGCTCGGCGCCGGATCGGGTGGCGTGCTGACCGTTGTTCTCGTCGTCGTCGGCACGGTCGAGTTGTTGTGGGCGGTACTCGTTCTGGCGCGCGGGCGTGTGCTCGCCGCCCGCACCTCGATCGGCGTCGCGCTGGCTCTTGTAGCCGGCTGGATCGGCGTGATCCTGACCACCGGCGGCCTGGACATCTCGCCCCTGCCGATGCTCGCTGCCGTCGTCTTCGATCTGGCCGTCGCCGGCATCGTGACCGCGCAGTTGCGCTCCAAGCCGAACCGAACCGACCCGGAGCTGCCGGCTGGTCGGATGCTGCTCGCGACGTTCGCGGGCGCGCTCCTCGTCGCCTCCCTCGCCACGCCCGCACTCGCCGCGACGCCCGCCAGCGGCGGTGGCGGTGGCGACATGGGCGGGATGCAGATGTCGGTGCCCAGCGGCCACCAGCACGGCTGACGCCCCCGCGCCGTCCCGCTTCCCTTCGCCGGCCCCTTCCTCCGTGCGGTTGCTTTCCTCCTCCGGCGAGGATGTCCGAGCGACCCCGCCCCACGCTCGGCGGGACCCTCGAATTTCTCCTTCGGGCAGGACGGAGCGGCTGGATCAGGAAGAACCGGGCCCAGCTCTCCTCCATCGCCGCACTCCTCCTCCGGCGAGGAAAACCGAGTGACCCCGCCCCACGCTCGGCAGGACCCTCGCGTTCCTCCTCCGGGCAGGACGAACCGGCTGGATCAGGAAGAACCGGGCCCAGCTCTCCTCCATCGCCGCGCTCCTCCTCCGGCGAGGAAAACCGAGTGGCCCCGCCCCACGCTCGACGGGACCTTCGAGTTTTTCCTCCCGGCAGGACGGACCGGCCGGATCAGGAAGAACCGGGCCCAGCTCTCCTCCATCGCCGCACTGCCCCTCCGGCGAGGAAAACCGAGTGACCCCGCCCCACGCTCGGCGGGCCCCTCGCGTTCCTCCTCCGGGCAGGACGAACCGGCTAGATCAGGAAGAACCGGGCCCAGCTCTCCTCCATCGCCACACACCTCCTGCGGCGAGGAAAACCGAGTGCCGCCTGACCGAGGACATCCGTGGCAGTCGGCACCGCGCCGTTGCGACGCTACTCCCGGGCACGACCGACCAGCCCGCCTCAATTGCTGCTTTCCCTGAGCTCGGCGGGCCCCTCGAGTTTTTCCTCCGGGCAGGACGGACCGGCTGGATCAGGAAGAACCGGGCCCAGCTCTCCTCCTCGCCGCACTCCTCCTCCGAGGAGGCAAACCGAGTGGCCGCCTGACTCGGCACACCGGGGACAGCCGGCCGCGCGCCATCGCGACGTCGCTCCGGACACGACGGCCCAGCCCGCTTCTCCTGCTCCTCTCCTCAGGCTCGGCGGGACCCTCGCGTTCCTCCTCCGGGCAGGACGAACCGGCTGGATCAGGAAGAACCGGGCCCAGCTCTCCTCCATCGCCGCGCTCCTCCTCCGGCGAGGAAAACCGAGTGGCCCCGCCCCGCGGCCGGCGGGACCCTCGAGTTTCTCCTTCGGGCAGGGCGGAGCGGCTGGATCAGGAAGAACCGGGCCGAGCTCTCCTCCATCGCCGCCCCCCCTCCTCCGGCGAGGAGGTCTGAGTGCCCGCTTGACTGAGGACATTCGTGGCAGTCGGCACCGCGCCGTTGCGACGCTGCTCCGGGAACGACAGTTCGTCGGTCATCCTCTGGCGAAAACAACGGTCGGCCCCGCGCCGGCGCAGTTCTCCTGCAAGCAGGACGTCACGACCGGATCAGGACGAACCAGTCACCTGTCTCCCGGATCTGTATTTTCGTCCTTGAGGGAGGAATCCCGGGTGTTGCTGGCTGAGCCGGAAGGCGCGGCGAATCAGAACGGGGTCGGGTATGGGGCCGTCGGCGACGGGTCGAAGATCGATACCGGTGGCGGCGGGTCGGTGAATCTTGGAGCGGGCCTCGCGCCCGGAACGGGAGCGGGGCGGGTGGTGACGTGACGGCCGGTGGGGGTCGTCCAGTCGGCGGTGCCGTCGGCGTGCGGGATGTAGGTCCACCGGTCGCCGTGCCGCACATGATGATGGGCAACACATAAGGGCAGCAGGTTCTCGGTCGCGGTGTGGCCGCCGTTGCGCCACTCGATCGCGTGATCGATCTCGGCCTTGGATGCGGGGCGGATGCAACCGGGGAACATGCACGTGTCGGCGCGCAGCTCGATGAACAGCCGCATCGCCTTCGGTGGCGTGCGCAGCATCCGCTCGACACTCGTCACCATGCACGTCACCGGGTCGGTGAACACCCGGAAGAACGCATCCCCCGCGGCGACGAGTTCGCGGGCGGTGTCGGCGTCGATGACGCCGTACCCGTCGAGGTGACCGTGCGCGTCGTCCAACCCGGCCGCGGTCGTCGCGGGCAGAGTGAGGCGCACTTCCGCGCGGATGCCGCGCACGAAGGTCGGTGTCGGGGTGGTGTCGTCGTGGATCGGGGTGGTGCCGGCGACGTCACCGTCGCAGAGCAGATCGCTGGCCGCATCCGCCCGCAACTGTGACAGGGAACGCTCCTCGCCCTCGAGATCACGGGCCGCGCGGGCGATGCGGTCGATGCGGTTGAACGCCGCGACCGCGACCGGCGCCGGCAGCAGTGCAGAGAGTGTCGCCATCCCATCTTGCTCCGGCGTCACCCACACGTTCCGTCGCGTCTTCGCGGCCGCGTGACGCTCGGCCAGCGGCGTCTCATCCAGAATCTCGCGCAGCTGCTGCAGCGCCTTCTTCAACTGCGCCGGCGTCAACTCGCCGGCGAGCTCAACGGCGCGTTCATCCAGCGCGGCCCGGCAGGAGCGGTCCAGGCCGCCGGCGACGTCGCAGATGACCTGCCCCGCATCCCACCGCATCCGCGCATCCGCCAGCGCAGAACGCGTCACAGGCAGATCCTCGACCAGTAGTTGCGCCCGCTCCAGCTCCCGCGACGCTACCCACTCCGACACCCCGAGCGCGACAGCGAACTCGGCACGGATCGACCGCTCCACCAGCTCCCGCAGATCCCCGCGCACCAAATGCTTCCCCGCCGCGAACAGTTCCGGTCGGTTCCGGGCGACGAGATACCCGGCGTACAACTCCTCCAACCCCGCGAGCAGCACAGGAGCCGTCGACCGCGCGAGGTGTGCGGCGCGGTCTCCGTGCTGCCGGACCGCGTCGCGCACCTCTTCGGGTGTCTGCGGGCTGCTCGTATCTTCCATACGAATATGACACCACAGACCCCCGACATCGAACACACGTTCGATCCGACCCGGGACAACTCACCCCGAAACCCACCCTGTGGAGGAGACGACGAGGCAGAGGGGCCGATCCATATCGAACTCCAACCCGCATGCTCTTGCGCTCGCTCCGGCACCGGCCCCTAAACTTAGGGCCACCTAACCATCCGTCGAGGGGTCCCATCGTGTCGAATGTCATCCCGTTCTCCCAAGCGCTCCGACAACGCACCTGGAACGGGCACGGGCAGAGCGAGGGCGCGGGCTTCATGAGCGACCTGATGACGGGCAAAGGCACGCGCGACGATTACATCTCGCTCGTCGCGCAGCACTTCTTCGTCTACGAAGCACTCGAAGCCGCCGCCGACCGGATGCGCGTCGATCCCGTCGCCGCGCCTTTCATCTCGTCGAAGCTCACGCGCCTGCCCGCCATTGTGGAAGACCTCGACTTCCTCATCGGGGAGGACTGGCGCGAGCAGATCACTCCGCTGCCGACCACCGTTCGGTACGTAGAGCGGATCAACACCGTCGCGGCGGTCTGGAGCGGCGGATTCGTCGCACACCACTACACGCGCTACCTCGGCGATCTGTCCGGCGGCCAGATCATCCGCACCCTGATGCAGCGGCAGTTCGGCTTCGAGACCAACGGTGTCGGCTTCTACCTCTTTGGCGACATCGCCAAGCCGAAGGAGTTCAAGGAGACCTACCGCGAGCAGCTCGATGCCGTCTCGTGGGACGACGCCGAACGCGACCGGGTGATCGACGAGGTACTCGTCGCCTACCGCTTCAACACCGACCTCTTCGAGGACCTCGCGCACGCGAAGGCCATCGCTGTCGCCTGATCGCGCTCTCACGGCGTGTCGCGTCGACATCTCCCATCCGATCAGGAGTTTCGGCTCTCGACCGGGCAGTATTTTTGATCCGAGCAGTTCCACCTGCCGCGAAGAACCTGTCGCGACTCTCCCGCTCCAATGATGGAACGTCCAATGAAGGACAACTGGAGGAACCGATGTACGCACCAACCATGAACCGTGTGTCCGACGACGTGATCGAGGTCAGCGCTGAGGGCGCCGTCCTCGGCTGGGTACAGACCGTCGGCAGGGTGTATGTGGCCCTGCAAGGCCTTGACCTCCGGCACGCCGAAGAGGTCGGCCAGGCGCTCTCGCGCGACGCCGCCCTCGCCATGCTGAGCCAGTAGCGCGGATCCCCTGGGCGCACTCCCGGCTAACTACTCCGTCGGGAGTACAGCGTCGAGCCGTGCGGACGACGCGCTCGATCCACGGCGAGCGGATGCTGGAGGGGTGAGGCGGTGAGCCTCCACCCCGAAGGAGACCCGCATGACGCGCACGACTGCCGACAACCGCTCAACCCGCATCACCACGCTCGAGGCAACCGCGCCCGGGCCTACGGATCGGATGCATCACCTGGCCATCGCGTTACTGGCCGGTGCGTTCTGGGCCGCGGCCCTGGTGATCGGCGCCGTTGCGCTGGCGGCGTGGCTCGTCGGTGTCGCCGTGCTGTTCGTCCTGCTGCGCGTCGTTATGTTCGCGCGCGGTCTCGCCGGAGGCCGCGCGTCAGCCTCTGACCGCATCCGCTGACAGCACCCGCAGTCGCGCTCTACGGCGAACCGGTACCGCCATCTGTCGGCGTGGGATCGGGATGAAGAACTCCACGTTCTCGGGCAGATGGTTGAAGCGCGCCTCCATGTCCTCCTGATCCTCGGGGATGTGGTTGCCTTGCGCATCGCGTTCCATGGCCGATCCTTCCTGAATGATGTGTGGCGGCGTCGGAGCCGTTTTCAGGGCGCGGGCGATTCCGCGTCGGTGGGCTCAGGCTCCGGGACGAAGAACTGCTCGGCAGGGGGCAATTCGTCTACCTCTTCTTCGAGTTCTTCCGCGGCGTCGTCTTGGTTACGATCCGTGCTCACGGCCGGCTCCCCTCATCGATCCGAATGGATGTTGCTCATGCTACGCCCGGGCTCGCTGCCGCGGGATCTCCAACCGATCCACCCACGGCGCCGGTGGCAGGGCGTGCCGCAGGTGCACCGACACTGAATGCGCGTCACGCGCCTCAGGCGACCGAGCCGGGCGCCGCATCCGCCGCTGTATCCGCCGTGCCCGCATCCGCCGGCGCCTCCGCAGCGGCCGCCCCCGCATCGATCACGCCCCCGACATCGCCGCGGCGCGCTGCCATGAAGCGCATCACGTCCTTGTCGACGATGATGTCGCTCGGCCGCAGCGGGCGCGTCAGGTAGAGGCCCTCGAGGCTGGTGATGCGGCTGAGCGCGACGTAGGTCTGCCCCGGCGCGAAAACGCGGCTGCCGAGGTCGACGATCGCCGACTCGTACGTCTTGCCCTGCGACTTGTGGATGGTGACCGCCCACGCCAGCCGCAGCGGGAACTGGGCGAACTCGGCGACGATGTCGCGGGTCAGCTTCTTCGTCGCCGCGGAATAGGAGTAGCGGTACCGCTCCCAGCTCACCGGCTCGACCTCGTGCACCTCGCCGTCGACCTCGACCCAGACGTTCTCGGCGATCTTGGTGACCCGGCCGACGGTGCCGTTCACCCAGCGCTGATCGGAATCGTTGCGCAGGAACATCACGTGCGCGCCGATCTTCAACTCCAGATTCTGATCGGCGGGGAAGTTGCGACCGCCGAAGTCGCCGCTGATCTCGGCCGCGGCCGTCTTCGCCTTACCCGGTAGCCGGTTCAACGCGGCCTGATTGATCCGGTTCACGGTGTCGTTGCGGGTCGCGAGCGTGATGGAGCCGTCACCGGGCGGCGTGCGCGCGCCCGCGCGGTTGAGCACATCGGCGATCTCCTTCGTGACCATTCCGAACCGAACCGCGTTGAGCATCCACTTGAAGCGTTCATCGCTCTGCCGATGCACCTGGCCGAGTTCGATCATGGTGAGGGGCGCCTGCTCCCAGACCAACGCATCGAAGAACCACATCGAACGGTAGCGATCGGCGAAGTACGCGCGCTCCTCCGGATCGCCGGGCACGGGCGCCAGCTGGAACGGGTCACCGAACAGCACCACCTGCACACCACCGAAGGGCTCCGCCTTGCGCTGCCTCGCCTGGCGGAGGCTGCGGTCGATGGCGTCGAGCAGATCGGCGTTCACCATCGAGATCTCGTCGATCACGAGGGTGTCGATCGTATTGAGCAGCTTGCGCAGTTCGGGCGGCTGATCGAGGTCGCTGTCGGCGATCACCCCGATCGGCAGCCGGAACAGCGAGTGGATGGTCTGCCCGCCCACGTTGAGCGCGGCGACGCCGGTGGGGGCGCAGATCACGATCTGCTTCTCGGTGTTCCAGCTGAGGTGGTTCAGCAGGGTCGACTTACCCGTGCCCGCCCGCCCGGTGACGAACAGGTGATCGCGCGTGTTCTCGATCAGATCGAACACGCGCTGCTGCTCCGAAGAGAGAGGCACCTGGGTCACCAGGTAAGCGTAGCCGCGCCGCGTCGTGGTTCCGCGGTGCCGCTGCGGATCGGCGGCCATCGAGCCCTGTTGAGGAGCGGATGCGGGGCACCGCTTACCATTGCCACTATGGGTGGCGCGGACGACGATGGGCGCTCCTCGCTCCACGAGGGCTCCTCACTCGACGAGGGCTCCTCGCTCGACGAGGATCAGGTCACCCAGCCGATCGGCATCATGCCCGAGCCGCGCCGTGCGGTCGAGGAGGCGTGGGAGCCCGACTCCTCGTCGCAGCCCCGACTCTGGCCGATGGTCGTGCTCTGGAGCGTCGTTGCGGCGCTGCTGCTCGGTGCGGGCGCCAGCACGGTCGCCGCCCTGCAGCGCGATGTCTACGGCGCCGGCGCCTTCGTCTCGAGCTACCTCGGCGCCATCGCCCGTCACGACGCGGATGCGGCCCTCGCCATGCCCGGAGTCGACGCCGACGCCGCGTTCCCCGACGAGTCCTCCCGCGTGCTGCTGCGCGGCGACGTGCTGGGCGATCTCGGTCGAGTGCGGATCGACTCCGTCGAGGCGGGCGCCTCCGGATCCGTCGTCGTCACCGCATCCTTCACGCTCGACGGAGTCGCTGGGTCGGTGTCGTACGCCCTGCGGCAGACCGGCACGATCTGGGCGGTGCTGCCGCAGTGGCGGTTCGACACGTCGCCGCTCGCCGCGGTCACCGTGACGGTGGCGCACAGCACCGCGTTCGACGTGAACGCTCTCACCCTCGACGTGCGCTCCACGCATCCGACGGTCGATACCGGATTCGGCGCCGATGCGAGCTACCTCGTGCTGACCCCGGCGAACTACGCCTTCGGACACGAGTCGCGGATGCTCACCGCGTCCGTCACGAGCGTCTCCGCCCTGCAACCGGCGGCGACCGAGACCGTGACCGTGACCGTGGAGCCGAACGCGCAGTTCGGCGTCGAAGCGACGGCGCAGGTGAACGGAACGCTCGAGGGGTGCGCGACGCAGCAGGTGCTGCAGCCCACCGGATGCCCGTTCGGCACCGTCATCGACGACCGCCTGCTGACGGATCCGGAGTGGACCATCGCGCAGGCCCCGGCCGTGCAGCTCACCGCCGATACGACCGGTTGGCTCATGGCACCGTCGATCGGATACGCGCACATCGACGTGAAGGTGAAGAGCCTCTTCGACGGCTCGGTCGACCGCATCGACGACACCGTCTCCTTCGTCGCGACCTACCGCTTCGCCCTCGGCGACGACGACGCTCTGACGCTCATCCCGCCGGGCTGAGCGCCGAGCACCCGTCAGCCACCGGTCGTCACCCGCCGGTCGTCACCGCCGGGCATCCGCCTTCTGGATCGCCGCCAGGCGCTCGTTGTAGGCCTCGAGTTCGGCTTCGCCGGTGCGGTCTGCGTGCCGGTCGCGGCGCCTGGTCTCTTTGGCGTCGCTCCGGCTCCACATGATCGCGACGGTGATCGCCAGCGCGACGGTCGGGATCTCGCCGATGCTCCACGCGATGCCGCCGCCGGTCTGCTGGTCGACCAGAGCATCCGTGCCCCACCCCATCGCGCCGTACCAGTCGGCGAGCAGCAGTCCTGTGCCCGTCATCAGCGTCAGACCGAAGAAGGCGTGGAAGGCCATCGTGCCCAGCAGCAGCACCAGCCGCAGCGGGTACGGGGTGCGGTGCTCGCTCGGATCCACCCCGATCAGCGCACTCACGAAGAGATAGCCGGTGATCAAGAAGTGCACCACCATCCACTCGTGGCCGAGGTGATCCTCCATGGTCCAGCGGAACAGCGGCGAGTAGTAGAACACCCAGAGAGAGCCGGCGAACAGGATCGCGGCGACGATCGGATGCGTGATGATCGTCGCGAACCGCGAATGCACCGCGAGCAGGATCCACTCGCGCGGCCCACGGGAACCGTCATCGCGTTTAGCGATCGCGCGCAGCGCGAGGGTGACCGGAGCGCCCGGTACCAGCAGCAGCGGCACTGCCATGGTGAGCACCATGTGCGCGAGCATGTGCGCGCTGAACAGGTACTTCTCGTAGACGTTCACGCCGCCGTTCGTGATGTAGAGCAGCAGCAGCATGCCGGCGATCCACAGCACGGTGCGGTGTACAGGCCAGTCGTCGCCGCGACGACGTAGCCGGAGCACCCCGGCGATGTAGAACGCGATGCCGAAGCAGCACGCCAGCAGCCAGACGAGGTCGATGTTCCACAACGTGACGAAATTGACGAAGTCGGGCGCGGGGGGCAGGGGCTCGCCCGTCAGCAGCTGTGCCGGGGTGGGGTTGCTGAGAGAGGTCGTCGGCGTCTCATCGACCGGCGTCGCGGTGCGCGCGAGGGCCGCGGCGACACCCGAGGCGATGCCCATGAACCCGAGCTCGCAGGCGACGAGCCACCAGAAGGCGCGGCCACCTGCACGACTCTCGGGTTCGGCGCTCGCGCGCGCCTGCATCCGCCCGATGAAGAGGTTGCGCTGAACCAGGCCGAACAGACCGAGTGCGATCAGGGCGGCGACTTTGACCAGCACGAGGATGCCGTACGGCGTGAGCAGGTTCGGCAGAGTGGCCAGGCGCAGCTCGGCGCTGACGTACCCGGAGGCGGCGACCACGAGGAAGCAGACGAGGGCGAGGCTCGAGTAGCGGCGGATGATCGGCACGATGCGTCCGGAGTCGAGGGTGCGGCGGATCATCACGATCGTGAGCAGGCCGCCGAGCCAGATCGCGGCGAAAACGAGGTGCAGGCCGAGCGCTGTGATCGCGGCGTCGTGGCCGCTGGTGCTGGCCGAGTGCCCCTGCTGCGCCATCGGCAGCAGGGAGTAGAGCGCCAGGACCGTCACGAAGACCAGGGCCGTCTGATTGCGCACCGCGAAGCAGAGCACGGTGGTGATCGCGGCGACGAGGGTCGTGATCAACCACGCCTGGCCGACCTCGATGCTGGTGATGAAGAAGCTGAGCTTGGTGCCGAAGTCGCGGTCGAACGAGAGCGGCGTCTGGGTGACGTTGAGGAAGGTGAAGAAGCCGGTGACGGCCGAGGCGACGGCGTAGAACGCTGCGGAGCCGGCGGCGAAGTCGAGGGCGGCACCGAACTCGGGCAGACGTTCGGGTCTGCGACCGCCGGTGTGCGGGCTGAGGGCGAAGCAGGCGAGCACGAGAGCGCCGATGGTTCCGGCCGCGCCGAGGTTCACGGCGAGTTTCGCGATCGGCAGGCCGTAGCGCACGAGGGGCCCCGGGTCTTGGATCAGCGGGGCCGCGGCTCCGCCTCCGAAAGCGAGCGCCGCGAGCAGGGCGGCCATCGCGGCGGCCAGGAGCAGCGCGGGGCCGATGACGCGGACGGTTCGATTCACCGCACAAGCCTAAGTTGTCGCGCCTCGATGCGCGCCCTGAGCCGCCGGCTCACCATCACCTGCGGGCCCGCCCCGCCGCCCGCGCTGTCGTTTTCGCCGCGCGCTGCAGGCAGAACACCCGCGCGCGGCGAAAACGACAGCGCGGCGGGTTCACCCACGCAAAAGGCCCCGAACCAGAGGTTCAGGGCCTTCACGATCACCACACGCCCCGCGGCGGAGCCACCCGTGACGAAGTCACGAAACCCCGGCTAGGCGTGTAGTCGTGTCTCAGGTGCGTGAATCGCAAGGCGGAGGAGGGAGCAATGACGGAGTCATTACGACCGACGACAACGCCGCGAGTCGCGTGCCTGAGGCTCGACTACTTGGCGGCGGCCTTGAGCTTGGTGCCGGCGGAAACCTTCACCGAGTGTCCGGCGGGGATCTCGATGGTCTCGCCCGTCTGCGGGTTGCGACCGGTGCGGGCGGCACGCGAGGTGCGCTCGACGGCGATCCAGCCCGGGATCGTGACCTTGACGTCCTTCGAGACGGACTCGGCGAGGGTCGAGAAGAGCGAGTCGAGAACGCCGTTCACAGCGGTCTGGCTCTGTCCGGTCTCGGCAGCGATTGCAGCGACGAGCTCGGTGCGGTTGAGCGACTTGTCAGCCATTGAAGTGTCCTCCCAGGACATTCGTGCTGTTGTGAACAGCTGGTGGTTTGTGGTTCGCCTGCCGCCTCGGATCGATGACCCGCGGTGGCCTGGACGGTCGGTAACTTATCAGCCCGTGTCGCGGTTTCTGGGATTTTCGGGCTTCGGATGCCCGGTTTTCCGCGGATTCGGCGCTGTTTCACCGGCTCGAGGCGGTCGCCGCACCGTTATCGGTCGTTTGGCGGTGAGCGCATCTCGGTTTCCCGGTCCGGATCGGACCTTCTGAACGCGGACGGCGGCGAGGCATCCACCCCCGTCCGAGTGAGTCTCTCGGTGCTCGCGCAGCCGCCGTGTCCCCCATTACGACCGGCCGTCGAGGCCGGAGGAATCGTCCTGTCCCCCGAGGGACCCTGGCGGGGCGGAGGAGCGGAACCTGACGATCCTTCGCGGCGTCCGCATCCGCTTGTGCCCGTTTCGCTCCAGCGGGTGGACTGTCAGCGACGAGGCCCTCACGCTCGTCGCCCGCATCCTGCCGAGAGGACCCCCTTATGACCGAAAACATCACCCCGGCCGCCGCTCCCAGTCGCCGCGCCGTCGCCACGGGTGCGCTCTGGAGCGTTCCCGCCATCGCCGCCGCCGTCGCGGCTCCGCTCGCGGCCGCGTCGCCGTCCACGATCGATGTCGGCGCGTACCACCTCGACGGCACCTGCGGCATCCTGGGCGTGATCGGCCCCGGCTTCCTGCTCACCGCCGGCCCCACGACGGACCTGCCCATCGGTACGTCGATCCTCATCGTCGGTTCCGGCGTCGCGAACATCGGCGTCTTCGCGGTGACCGGCGGTCTCGCGCAGGTGACGGTCCTTTCCGGCACCTCTCGCCTGATCACCCTGACCGCGCCGTTGGCGGCAGGGGCGACCCTCGCGTTCCGCACCACGCTGTCGATCTCGGTGGCCTTCACGCTCACCGCGACCGCCACCCTCCCCGAAGACTATGTCTCCACGGGCGGCAAGGCGGCCGGCAGCGTCAGCTCGACTCTGATCCTCTGCTCGGCCGTCTGAGCCGGCCCGTCAACCGAAGACGAGGCTCTCGTCGCCGGGCATTGAGGGCGTGAAGATGGCGGTGACGATGAGTTCGCTCTCCTCTACCGCCGCCGACAGTGTTCGAAGCTCCTCGGCGACCTGCGACTCCGCAGGATCGCCGAGGAGATCCACGGCCGCCACCAGGAAGAGTTGCGCCGGCCCGACGAATTCGAGCCGCAGGTACGTCACCCGCGTGACCTCCGCCCGCTCGAGCAACCGCCGACCCACGGCGTCACGCACGCCGGCCGGAGGCTCGGCGCCGAGCAGGAATCGGCGGTTGCGGTTGATCAGAACCAGCGCGACCCCGCCGAGCAGCACACCGATCGCGATCGAGCCGAGTGCATCCCACACCGGCTGGCCGGTGAGCTGGTGCAGCAGGATTCCCAGGAACGCGAGCACGAGCCCGATCAGCGCGGCCGAGTCCTCGGCGACGACCGCCCGCAGCGTCGTGTTCGAGCTGTTCACGACGTAGTCCAACGGCTCGCGGCGGTACCGCTTCGCGTCGCGGCGCACCTGCAGCAGCGACTGCGTCAGCGAGGCGCCTTCGAGCACGAACGACACGGCGAGCACGACGTAGCCGATCGTGTAGTCGGTGTCCGACTCCTCCTCGAAGAGGCTCTGCACACCGTGCATGACCGAGACCACGGCGCCGGCGGTGAACACCCCGACCGCCGCGAAGAGCGACCAGATGTAGGCATCGCGGCCGTAGCCCATCGGATGCGCGCCGTCGCGGCGGCGGGTCGGCGCACGATCGGCGATGAGCAGGAAGATCTCGTTGCCCGCATCCGCCCACGAGTGCGCGGCTTCGGCGAGCAGCGAGGCCGAGCCGGTGAGGGCGGCGGCGACCGATTTCGCGATCGCGACGAGGATGTTGGCGACGAACGCGAGGACGACGGTCACCTG
Source organism: Microbacteriaceae bacterium VKM Ac-2855 (assembly GCA_013204985.1). Taxonomy (GTDB): domain Bacteria; phylum Actinomycetota; class Actinomycetes; order Actinomycetales; family Microbacteriaceae; genus Rathayibacter. The sequence goes on along the minus strand of JABMLG010000005.1, from coordinate 324,194 downwards.
CCCGAGCGTACGCTCCGTGCGCGCCCGGCCGCTCATCGACCCGACGGCTGGACCCCCTCGGTGCGAGCGCCGTAGGCTGGCGGCACACCGAGGGGAGGTCGCGATGCGCACCGCTCTTCCGCACGCCCTCGGCTTCGTCGTCCTCGTGCTCCTCGGCACCGGCTCCGTGGATCCGATCGCCCTCCTCGCTGCGGTCGCCGCCGCGGGGGCCGCGCTGGCCGCGTCCGCGCAGGTTCGCGAGCGCCTGCTCGTCGTCGCCGGGACGACCGTCGCGCCGCATCCGCCGCTGGAGCACGTCGAGTTGCCGGTCGTCGTCACGCAGAGTCGCCCGGATGCGCCCGGTCGCCCCGCACCCCGAGCACCGGGACGGATCCGCTCGTCGCGCTGAGTCATCCCTCGGTCGCGGCGAAGACGGACCCTATCCCTTCGCGCTCGAGGAGCACTCTGCAATGAACATCTACGCCTTCGGCCCGGTCGCGGCCGCCTTGGACGGCGCCTACGCCGTGCTGCACTCCCTCTCCACCCTGCTCGCACCGGTCGCCGGTGCGCAGGGGTCCGCCGCGGCGATCGTGGTGCTGACCCTGATCATCCGCGCCCTGCTGATCCCGGTCGGCGTCTCGCAGCGGCGCGCCCAACTCGCGCGGATGCGGCTCGCCCCGAAGCTCGCCGAGTTGCGCCGCCGACACGCGAAGGATCCGCAGCGCCTGCAACGCGAGACGCTCGCGCTCTACGCCGCCGAGAACGTGTCGCCGCTCGCCGGAATCGGCCCGATGCTGCTTCAGGCGCCCGTGATCTCGCTGGTCTACGGCCTGTTCCTGCAGACGCGGATCAACGGACACGCGAACGCGCTGCTCGCGCACACCCTCTTCTCGGCCGCGCTCGGCTCGAGCATCGCCGCGCAGTTCGCGACCGGCGGCGTCGTCGGCGCGATCGTGCTCGGCCTGATCCTCGCCATCGTGCTGCTGTCGCGGTGGCGTGGGCTCACCCTGAGCTCGGAGCCGGTGGTTCCGCTGGCCCGCGCGCTCAGCTGGCTGCCGCTGACCACTGTCATCGTCGCCGCGTTCGTGCCCCTCGCGGCCGCACTCTACCTGTTGGTGACGACCGCGTGGACCCTCGCCGAGCGCGAGGTGCTGCACCGGGTCCTCCCGGCGTGACTGTGCCAGCATCGATGCGGCGACGTTCCGCTGTCGCTCGAGGGAGAACCATGCACGCACGAGCCGCCGCCGAGAACGGCTGGGCCGAGACCGCTATCTGGTGGCACGTCTATCCGCTCGGTTTCACGGGCGCCGACACGACCCGCAACCCGCATGGCGCCACCGTGCACCGGCTGCCGCAGTTGCTGGGCTGGCTCGACGATCTGCTCGCTCTCGGCGCGAACGGGCTGCTCCTGGCGCCGGTGTTCGACTCCGAGACCCACGGCTACGACACCATCGACTACCTCCGCGTCGACCCGCGCCTCGGCGATGAGGCCGACCTCGTCGCGCTGATCCGCGCCAGCCGCGAGCGCGGCATCCGCGTGCTGCTCGACGGCGTCTTCAACCATGTCGGCCGCGCGCATCCGTGGTGGCGGGAGGCTGTGGCGGCCGGGCCGGGCTCGGCCGCCGCGGCGCGGTTCGCGAGCGGACCGGATGCGCACACCGTCGACGGGCTGCAGGTCGACGTGTTCGAGGGCCACGACGCGCTCGTGGTGCTGAACCACGAGAATCCGGATGTCGTGGCGGCCGTGCAGGAGGCGATGGCGTACTGGCTCGAGCGCGGTATCGATGGCTGGCGCCTCGACGCCGCCTACGCGGTACCGCCGGCGTTCTGGCGCGCGACGATCGAACCGCTGCGCGAACGGTTCCCCGCCGCATGGTTCGTGGGCGAAGTGATCCACGGCGACTACGCCGCCTACGTGGAGGCGTCTGGTCTGGACTCGGTGACCCAGTACGAGGTGTGGAAGGCGATCCGCAGCGCGGTGCAGGAGGGCAACTGGTACGAGCTGGATTGGTCGCTGCACCGGCACAACGAGTTCGCGTCGGTGTTCCTGCCGATGACGTTCATCGGCAACCACGACGTCACGCGGTTCGCCTCCGCGATCGACGACGAGCGTCACCACGGCCACGCCGTCGCCGTTCTGATGTTCATCGCCGGCACACCGAGCATCTACTCGGGCGACGAGCGCGGCATGCGCGCCGTGAAAGAGGAACGCGCCGGAGGCGACGACGCGATCCGCCCGACCTTCCCCGACGAGCCGTTGCCGCGGAACGATCTCTTTCGTGCACACCAGGAGGCCATCGCGTTCCGCCGCCAGCACCCCTGGCTGGCGAACGCCCAGGTGCGCAGCGAACAGCTCACGAACGAGAGCGTGCTGTTCGTGGCCACGGGCCCCTCCGGAGAGCGAGCCGTGCTGGCGCTGAATCTGTCGGATGCGACAGTCGAACTCGATGCACGTCCGGTCGCGCCGCACAGCTGGTCGATGCACGTCTGACCAGTGCGGCGGTGCTGCAGCGGGCGCAGGGCTATTCTCAACTCACATCCACGGATACGGCACGAAAGGACGGCACAATGCCCAGCTCCCTCGAAGCGAACGCCGTGACCGGCCGAATCGGTGCGGAGGCCGCGGTCAGTGATCCCGGCCCCGGCGAGCGCAGCGGCCTCTCGAGCGTGGTCGCCGCCGAGCTGCTCGACGACACCCTGCAGACGGTGGAGTCGGAGCAGGCCGTCGTGGAGGAGACGGTCGACCAGGTACCGAGCTTCGGCGTCGGAGACGACCCCGCGCATCCGTTGCACGGGTCGATGGCGGGCGAGTTCGAGCAGAACGCCCCGTAGCCCGCTCGCGGCTGCCCGCCTGCCCGCGCCTGCCCGACCCTAGGTTCGCGAGCGCCCGAACAGCAGCCGCGTGCCAGCCGTGTCGAGGCAGACGATGTCGGCCTCCGCCCACGGCGACTTCCCCGCCTCCGCCACCGTGCGGCCGGTGCACGACCAGCTCAACGGATCCTCACCCAGCGACTCCAGCAGCGGCACGGCGGTCAGGGGGAACGAGGTCGTTGTCTCGATGGCCTCGGCCGGGCCCCAGCCGTCGGCGCAGGAGGACGCGCCGTCGCAGACGGCGAACAGCGGATCCGCGGTCGTCAGCGCATCCGCCGCTCCCGTCGGCAGGGCTAGCACCGTCTGGCTCTGCTGCCAGAGGCTCGTGCCCAGCGCGCTGCCGCTGACCACGGTGGCCTCGGCGAGCGGATCGGGATCGGCGAGGAAGCCGGCGACGGCCGGACCGGCCTGCCGCTGGTCCCAGCCGGTGAGCAGAATCGCGCCGCCCACCACGACGGCGGTGACGGCGGCGACGATGCTCCAGCCGACGGCGCGCCTCACGCCAGCGCGTCCGTGAGGAAACTCAGCAGGGTGCCGACGAGCAGCTGCTTCGTGTCCTTCCGGCGGTACTCGTGCCCTTCGCCCGCGAGTTCGAGGTAGTCGACCGGCCGGCCGAGATCGCGCAGGGCCGCGACGATCTGGTGCGCCTCGCCGATGGGCACGTTCGTGTCGAGCTCGCCGTGCACCACGAGAAGGGGCACGTCGATCGCGAAGGCGCGGCCGAGCGGCGAGAGCTCTTCGAGCAACTCGGCATCATGCTCCGGATGCCCGTACTTGGTGACGGCGGCGGAGGCGATCCACGGCTCGGTGTCGCGATAGAACGTGAGCAGGTGCGACATGCCGCAGATGTCGACCCCCGCGGCGAAGACGCCCGGCGAGAACGCGAGCGAGGCGAGCGTGAGGTAACCGCCGTAGGAGCGGCCCGTGACCGCGATCCGATCCGCATCCGCGACTCCGGTCTCGACGAGGTAGGCCGCCGCGGCGAGGACGTCGTCGAACGCGCCGTAGCGGCGCTCGACGTCGTCCGCGTGCACGAAGTCGCGCCCGAATCCGGAGGAGCCGCGCACGTTCGGCGCGAATACCGTGATGCCGGCCGCGGCCATCGCCTGATGCTGCGGGCTGAAGGTCGGCCGCTCCTGCGACTCCGGCCCGCCGTGCAGGCTCAGCATCGCCGGGCCGGGCTCGGTGCCCGCACCCGGGTAGAGCCAACCGGTCAGCGGGAGGCCGTCGCGGCCCTCGAAGCGCTCCAGCGTCGGCACCACCAACGGCGTCGTGGGCAGCTCGGGCACCGCCGTGATCCGCGACCACTCGTGCGTGTGCGTGTCCAGCCGCCAGAGCTCGCGCGGTCGCTCCGGCCCCTCGACGCCGACGATGACGGAGCTGCCGTCGCGAGACAGCACCGGGGTGGTCGCGACCAGACCGGGCAGGCCGGCCACCGGGATCCGCTGGTTCGTGATGGTGTCGAACAGCTCGAGCTCGCTCTGCCCGGCGACGTTCCACACCAGCATCAGCACCTCGCCGGCGTCGTCGGCGTCGAGACCCTCGAGCTCGGCGTCGGGGCGCTCGGCGAGGCGGCGGACCCGGCCGCGCCAGCCGTTCATCCCGATCGGCATCGCGACGAGTTGGCGTCGCGGCAGGTCGACATCGGTCGCGACGTAGGCGACGAGCGGACTCTCGTGGTCGTTGATCGGGGCCGGGCGCAGCATCGCGACATCGGTCGAGCCGGTGCCGGAGTCGGGCAGCAACAGGTGGTTCTCGGCCGTGAGCCGGTCGACGACCACGCAGTACTGGTGGCCGCGCTGGCCGTCGCGCAACACGACGAGCCGCTCCTCGACCGAGAGGTCCAGCACCGAGATCAGGTCGCCCTCGACGAGGCTCTGCCGCTCACCTGTGGCGGGGTCGATCAGGAAGGAGCGGGTGGGCTGATCGGGCTCCGCCGACGGGATCGTGACCGTGACATGGTGCCCGCTGCGGGTCCAGGGGCCGAGCTCCGCGTGCGCATCGCGCGAGCCCGCGATCCGCTTCGCATCCGTGCCGTCGGGCCGCACGACCCAGACCTGCGTGCGCACGCCGCCGTCGGTCGCGACCAAGCACGCCAGCCACGCCGAGTCCGCCGACCACGAGACCTCGATCACCGGGTCCTCCGTGAAGCGGATGCACATCGCCTCGGGCACCGGCCCGCTCGCGACCACCTCCTGCACCCAGACCTCCGGGGTGCCCGCGCGGTCGCTGATGAAGGCCACGCGGCCCGCATCGGGCGTCATCGTCGGCCCCCAGCTGCCCCACGCCTCGACCAGCTCGTGGCCCAGTCGTTCGGCGTCCTCGGTTCGTGTCGGTGCGAACGTCATCCGGCTCCCTCGTTGCTCTCCTGCTTCGACGCTACCGGCTGCATCCGCACGTAGCATCGATGGATGCTGTCTCGAAGCACGCCCTCCGCCCACCGCATCGACGCCGCGGGGATCCGCGCCTTCGTCGACGCCCTCGAATCCGCCGCCGACATCGAACCGCACAGCCTCATGCTGCTGCGCGACGGCGAGATCGTCGCCGAGAGCTGGTGGGCGCCGTACTCGGCCGAGCGGCCGCACCTGCTCTACTCGCTGAGCAAGAGCTTCACCTCGACCGCGGTCGGCTTCGCTGTAGCCGAGGGGCTGCTCGATCTCGACGACACCGTGATCTCGCACTTCCCGGAGCTCGACGCCGAGATCACCGACCCGCGCACCCGAGCGATGAAGCTGCGGCACATCCTGGCGATGGCGAGCGGGCACCGCGAGGAGACCATCGACCGTGCGCGGGCCAACGACCCTGTCGATCTGGTGCGCGGCTTCCTGCTGATTCGGCCGGATGCGGAGCCCGGTACCCTCTTCGCGTACAACCAGCCGTGCACGTTCACGGCGGCGGCGATCGTGCAGCGCGTCACCGGACTCTCGCTCACCGAGTACCTGCGGCCGCGCCTGCTGGATCCGCTCGGCATCGACCGCTTCGGCTGGTTGCGCGACGAATCCGGTCGCGAATTCGGCTACAGCGGCCTGCACGCCCGCACGGAGGCGATCGCGGCGCTGGGCCAGCTCTACCTGCAGCGCGGCGAGTGGCAGGGGCGGCAGCTGCTGCCCGCGGGCTGGGTCGATGACGCGACCCGCTCGCACGTGGCCAACGGCACGGATCCCGACTCCGACTGGGCGCAGGGTTACGGCTTCCAATTCTGGATCGCGCGGCACGGCTACCGCGGCGACGGCGCCTACGGCCAGTTCTGCGTGGTGCTGCCCGAACACGGCGTGGTGCTCGCGATCACCGGGCAGAGCCTCAACATGCAGGGTGTGCTCGACCTCGCGTGGACGCACCTGCTGCCCGCGATCGACGTCGCCGGCGACGCGGCTGCGGACACATCGCTCGCCGAGCAACTCGCGGACCGCGCTCTGGTACCGGTGCGGGACGACGGCAACGCGCTTCCGATCGGTCAGTTCCGCGCGGCGGCCGGCAACGATGTGCCGACACTGGTGCGCCTGGAGGTCTCGCCCGACGGCGGTGTCGTTCTGATCGAGGGCGTGGACGCGCTCGGCTTCACGCCCGGTCGCGGCACATGGCAGGTCACCGAGGCGATCGCGGCGAGCGCCGGCACCGCTCCGGGTGGGGCGACCGTCGACGTGATCTTCGTCGAGACGCCGCACCGCCTCCGGCTGGTGCTCGACCCGGTGACCGCGACCTTCTCGGCGCGCTGGCTGACGCGCCCGCTGCATCCGCAGCCGCTCGCCGAGACCCGCAGCCCCGAGCGCTGGGCCTGAGCCCGGGACCGCGCTTGGCGCGGCTCGCGGTCTCGGCATCCCCACGAAACCGCGGTGGACGTGAGGCGCCCCAGCCTCGTTGTCCTGGGTCCGCTGGACCCCGCATCCGCCCGCTCCACGTGCCAGGCTGACGGTATGGATCTCGAGGTGCTGCCCGACCTCGTGATCCCGGCGTCCGAACTGCAGTGGAAGTTCTCCCGCTCGTCGGGTCCGGGCGGCCAGCACGTCAACACCTCGGACAGTCGGGTGCAGCTCAGCTGGAGCGCGGCCGAGTCGGCAGCGCTCGGCGAGGAGCAGCGGGCGCGGATCCTGCATCGATACGCGAATCGGATGGTGTCGGGCGCCATCACGGTGACGGTCTCGCAGCAGCGTTCGCAACTGCGCAATCGCGAGACGGCGCTCGAGATGCTCGCCGAGCTCATCCGCACCGCCTTGGCTCCTCCGGCCGCCGTTCGCCGACCGACGCGGCCCACGCGCGGCTCGGCTCGGCGGCACCTCGCGGCGAAGCAGCAGCGCTCGGCGACGAAGCGCCAGCGGCGGCGGCCGAGCGACGATTAGTCGATCCGTTCACCTCCGCGTTGTTTTGAGGAAATCAAAACTGAACTACGGTTGAGGGGTGCCCGCTGAATCCCCCGTTGAAACCGACGCCGCGATCCGTGGCGCCGGCCTGCGGGTGACGGACACCCGGCGCGAGGTGCTTCAGGTCTTGCAGACCCAGCCGCACGCTCGCGCCGACGACGTCTTCGCGCGCGTTCGCGAGACCCTGCCTGCGACGAGTCTGCAGTCGGTCTACAACGCGCTCGGCGACTTCGTCGACGCCGGCCTCGCGCGTCGCATCGAACCGGAGGGGCATCCTGGCCTGTTCGAGTTGCGCGTCGCCGACAACCACCACCACATCGTGTGCCGCAGCTGCGGCCGCGTCGAAGACGTGGATTGCGTGCAGGAGCAGGCTCCGTGCCTGCATCCCGCGCCCGCCCAGACCCACGGCTTCACCGTGCAGGCCGCCGAGGTGACCTTCTGGGGCGTCTGCCCCGAGTGCGCCACGGCGGATCTCCCCCTCTCCCGCTCCACGAAAGGAAAACGATGACGGACATCACCACCGGCTGCCCGGTCCCTCACGGAGGCGCCGATGAGACACGACTGCCGGTCGGCCCCTCTCCGGTCGACACCGAGCCCGAGGGTGTTCTGCCTCACCCCACGACCGGTTCCGCGAATCGCGTGTGGTGGCCCAAGAAGCTGAACCTGGGCCTGCTGGCGAAGAACCCGGTCGTGGGCAATCCGCTCGACGAGAGCTTCGACTACAAGGCGGCCTTCGAGGCCCTCGACCTGGCCGAACTGAAGAAGGACATCAGCGAGGTGCTCACCACCTCGCAGCCCTGGTGGCCCGCCGACTTCGGCCACTACGGTCCGCTGATGATCCGCATGGCCTGGCACAGCGCCGGCACCTACCGCGTGACCGACGGTCGCGGCGGCGGCGGTCAGGGGCAGCAGCGTTTCGCTCCTCTGAACAGCTGGCCCGACAACGTCAACCTCGACAAGGCCCGCCGCCTCCTGTGGCCCGTGAAGAAGAAGTACGGGCAGTCGATCTCATGGGCCGACCTCTTCATCCTCACCGGAAACGTGGCGCTGGAGTCGATGGGCTTCGAGACCTTCGGCTTCGCAGGCGGACGCGAAGACGTCTGGCAGGCCGACGACGACGTGTACTGGGGCCCCGAGACCGTCTGGCTCGGCGACGAGCGCTACACCGGTGATCGCGAGCTCGAGAAGCCGCTCGCCGCGGTGCAGATGGGCCTGATCTACGTCAATCCGGAGGGCCCGAACGGCGAGCCCGACCCGCTGAAGTCGGCCCGCGACATCCGCGAGACCTTCGGCCGGATGGCGATGAACGATGAGGAGACCGTGGCGCTGATCGCCGGCGGCCACACCTTCGGCAAGACGCACGGCGCGGCGCCCGACGACAGCGTCGGCGACGACCCGGAGGCGGCCGCCCTCGAGAACCAGGGTCTCGGCTGGAAGAACGGTCACGGCACCGGCGTCGGCGGCGACACGATCACCAGTGGACTCGAGGTCACCTGGACCTATCACCCGACCCGCTGGGACAACGAGTTCCTGCACATCCTCTGGGGCTACGAGTGGGAGCTCTTCAAGAGCCCCGCCGGCGCCTGGCAGTGGCGTCCGACGAACGGCGCCGGATCCGACCTGGTGCCGCTCGCACACGACGCCTCGCAGCGTCGCGAACCGCGGATGCTGACCAGCGACATCGCCCTGCGCGTCGACCCCTCCTACGCCGAGATCACCAAGCGCTTCGCGCAGGATCAGGACGCGTTCTCGGATGCGTTCGCGCGCGCCTGGTTCAAGCTGACGCACCGCGACATGGGCCCGAAGGCACGCTACCTCGGCTCCGAGGTTCCGGCTGAGGACCTGATCTGGCAGGATCCGGTTCCCCCCGTCGAGCACGAGCTGATCGACGCGGCGGATGCAGCCGAATTGAAGGCGCGCATCCTCGCCTCCGGTCTCACCGTGAGCGAGCTCGTCTCGACCACGTGGGCCGCGGCATCCTCCTTCCGCGGCAGCGACAAGCGCGGCGGCGTCAACGGCGCCCGCATCCGCTTGGCGCCGCAGAAGGACTGGGAGGTCAACAACCCGGCGCAGCTGCAGAAGGTGCTCGCCGTGCTCGAAGCGGTGCAGGCCGAGTTCGAGAAGCCGGTCTCGCTCGCCGACCTGATCGTGCTCGCCGGAAACGCGGGCGTCGAGAAGGCTGCAGCGGATGCGGGCGTCACCGTGACCGTGCCGTTCCACGCCGGCCGCACCGACGCCTCCGCCGAGCAGACCGAGGTCGATTCGTTCCGCTACCTCGAGCCCGGTGCCGACGGATTCCGCAACTACCTGCGCGGCCGCCCCTCGCTGCCGGCCGAGTACCTGCTGATCGACAAGGCGAACCTGCTCACGCTGAGCGCTCCCGAGACCACCGTGCTCATCGGCGGTCTGCGCGTGCTCGGCACCAACTGGGACGGCTCCGCCTACGGCGTGCTCACCGAGCGTGTCGGTGTGCTGACGAACGACTACTTCGTCAACCTGCTCGAGCTCGGCACCACCTGGAAGCCGCTCGATCCGGGCTCGCACGCCTTCGTCGCCACCTCCGACGACACCGGCGAGACGCTCTGGACCGGCACGCGCAACGACCTGGTGTTCGCCTCGAACTCCGAACTGCGCGCCCTCGCCGAGGTCTACGCCTCCGACGACGCGAAGGAGAAGTTCGTGCACGACTTCGTCGCCGCGTGGACGAAGGTCACCGAGCTGGACCGCTTCGATCTGAAGTAGGCGAAGCCCTTCGAGGGGGTTGTCACCGCGTGCTGCTTTCGCGGTGGGCGGGGCAGCCCCCTTCGTTGTGTGCCCCTTCGTGGCACACCGGGCAGGGATCGAGAAGCGTCAGGCTGCGCGCGCCCGTACGGTGTGCAGCATGACCCAGATCAGATCCGTCACCATCGAGGCGGAGGACCCCGCCGCCGCCACGAGCTTCTACGCCACCGCCTTCGGTTCCGCTGCTCCCATCCAGGTGAGCGAGGCGAGCGCGCCCAGCAGCGGGTTCCGCGGCTTCACCCTCTCTCTGCTCGTGGCGCAGCCGGCGAACGCGACGGCCCTCCTCGACTCGGCGATCGCCGCCGGCGCCAGTGTGGTGAAGCCCGCGGCGAAATCCCTGTGGGGCTTCGGCGGCGTCGTTCGGGCACCCGACGGCACGGTGTGGCAGGTCGCGACCTCGGCGAAGAAGGACACCGCGCCGGCGAGCCGCGACTTCGAGACCGTGACCCTGCTGCTGGCGGCTGACGACGTCTCCGCGAGCAAGTCGTTCTACGCCGAGCGCGGCTTCACCGTGGGCAAGAACTTCGGCAAGTACGTCGAGTTCCGCGGCGACGGCCCGGTGAGCCTGGCGCTCTACACGCGGAAGGCGTTGGCGAAGAACGCCGGGGTCGCGCCGGAAGGCAGCGGATCGCATCGCCTCATCGTCGACGCGGATGCAGGCGCCTTCGTCGACCCCGACGGCTTCGTCTGGCAGTAGGCGCCTCCTCCTGCGAGGGACCCGCCCTGTGCGCGTCGGACCCCCGCAGGGCGGGTCCCTCGCGCACAAGAGGGGTCCCTCGCAGGGTGGCGCGCGGCCCGATTGGCGCCGTTGCGGGCGGTCGCGTACACTCGTCCCCGGTACCGTGTCCGAGCGGCCTAAGGAGCATGTCTCGAAAACATGTGTGGGTGCAAGTCCACCGTGGGTTCAAATCCCACCGGTACCGCCACGAAGCCCCTTCGATCTGCGCCACGACGCTGATCGAGGGGGCTTCTCTCGTTTCGGGGTCAGTCGCGTGGCGATAACTTCAGCACCACTCGGCGTCGATCTCTCCCGCGGACGGTCGTCGGGGAGATCATGGCGAAGCGGACTCCAGCGACGGTCCACCGCCGCGGGGACGCAGGGGTCCGAGGTGCTCAGGATTCGGCGCAGCCGGGCCGGACTTCGGCGTCCGGATCGCGGTGTCCGCGCCACCGACTCGGTTGCTGCGTTCAGGGAGCGCCACCAAGCCGAGGTGGCGATCTGCCGTCCACGCGATCAGCCGACCCTTCTGATCCTTCGTCCGCCCCAGAATGCCGGCGTCGGCGAGCTGCGTGAGTGCGCGGGACGCCGCCGTCACCGACGTGTCGAGACGCCGCGCCACGGTCTCGACGGACACCACCGGCTCGGCTGCGAGCGAGTCGAGGACTCGAAGGACCAGCGCGTCTCGGCGCGGAGAGGCGGGTGACAGCCCGGCATCGCGGCGGAACGCGATCAACTGCTGCACGAGCACCTCATCGAGCCGGACAACGTCGTCGGCGAGCCGAACCGCATTCGCCGCCGCGAGTTCGGTCGCCCGCGCGAAGCCGACCACCCACTCGTCCAGCTGCGGTGGCTCCGTGCGGAACGCCGACAGCCCACGGATGTACCCGTCGGTATTGCCCGCAAAGACGGTGCTGATCGGAATCAACACATTCCGAACCGCATCCGCCCGCCGCAGCACCGTGTGGATCAACGCCCGACCGGTGCGGCCGTTCCCGTCGGCGAACGGGTGGATGGTCTCGAACTGCGCGTGCGCGATCGCCGCCCGGACGATCGGATTCCCGGACGTCTCCGTCACGAACCCGGCGAGATCGTCGACGAGCCGGCGCACCTCGGTCTCCGGGGGCGGCACGAAGTCCGCCCGCAACGGACTCCATCCCGGACCGCCGACCCAGTTCTGCGCCTGACGGAGCCCGGGCTCGAGCGCCGGCTCGATCACGTGCTGCAACGCCTCGATATCCGCGGTCGTCACGGGCCGATCCCGATCAGCGAGCGTCGTGATCGCCTCCTCTGTCGCGCGCACGTTCGCGACAACGTCGAGCGCGACACGGGTGCCGTGGTGCAGGATCTCCGCGATCGCCAGCTTCTTCGGCGTGATTCGATTTCCCTCGATCCACGACGACGAGATGCTCTCCGACCGGATCAAGAGGTGATTCAGGAACCGGCCCCGCTCCCCGATCCGCTCATCCGCACGAGCAAGCACCACCAACGCGGCCTCCGCCGCCCCCGAGGCTTCCGGACCGAGCTCGGGCAACGCTGCGCCGAGCTCATCCGGAACGTAGGCGCGGTACCGACCGGGCGCCAGATCCTTCCGGCTCAATCCACCCGGATCCTCGGGGTTCCACAACCGCTCGACGTAGTTCGCCACCGGGGCCCACCTAACCGCTCGCACATCCAACGCAAAAACACTTTAGAGTAGCTAAGCGAAGTCTTGTAGTCATGACATTCACTGAATGCATCATCGACATCGTCCTCAACTAGATCCGGGAACGTCGGCTCGGTGCGATCCAGATCCTGCTTCCGGTCGCACTCGTCGGATGGGCGATCGTCACCTACATCCACGACGTTCCCACCACCGGCAACAGCCTCAGCGTTGTTGCCATCGCTGTTCTGATCGGAGCGGGAATCGGTGCCGGTGTCGGACTCTCTACACGGTTTCGGATCAGTGGCAAAGGGATGGTATCGGTGAAAGCCGGCCCGGCGGCCGCGAGCTTGTGGGTCGTGCGGATGGGGTCGTGCCTCGTGTTCCAGCTTTACGCCACGAACGGCGGCGGGGTCGCGCTCGGAACCTTCAGCGCCCAGAACCGGATCGACCCGAACGCCTGGACCGCTGCCCTCATCCTCATGGCTGCGGCGACGATCGGCGTGCGGACGGCGAACTTGCTCTGGCGCAACCACAGCCTGACGCAGCGCGCTCGGATGCTGGCTGCCAGCCCGCACAACACGGGCCTGTAGGGCGACTCCGTGGCCGGCGCGACGGGCGAAGAAGAATCCGATTCCCCGACCCGCCGAAATAACAGCAGGTGTATCAATTTGGGATAGCATCATCACTGCCGCGCGACCGTACGATCCGGCATCCGGTGCCGAGGGACGGGATCGCGCATCTACAAAGGAGTGAGCATGGCCGACCGCGTCCCTTATCTCGATCCGACCGCGCCGGTCGATGAGCGTGTCAGCGATCTTCTGTCGCGGATGACGCTGGAGGAGAAGGCGGCGCAGGTGGCCGCACCCTTCGGCGCGGTCGTTGATGTCCATAACCCGCCCGCTACCGGCTGGGGAAACATCACTGCGTCTCTGTCCACACTGGACGCGCCTCCTCGAGAGACGGCGCGCGCTGCGCGGGAGTTGCAGCGCAAGCACGTCGAGGACACCCGTCTCGGGATTCCTGTTCTCCTCGCGGAGGAGGCACTTCTTGGGCTGAAGGTTCGGGACGCTACCGTGTTCCCGGACGCGATCGCGCAGGCGGCGACCTGGCGACCAGCGCTCATCGAGGAGATGGCGACCCTGATCGGCCGGCAGATGGCGCAGCTCGGCGTTCGTCAGGCGCTGTCGCCGTTGGCCGACGTCGCCCGGGATCCCCGCTGGGGCCGTGTCGAGGAGACCTACGGTGAAGACCCCTATCTCGTCGGTTCGATGGCGACCGCGTTCATCCGGGCGCTCCAGAATGCGGATCCGGCGACCCCGCTCATCGCGACGGTGAAACACTTCATCGGCTACAGCGCCAGTGAGGGCGGTCGCAACACCGAGGCGGCCCACCTGGGTGACCGAGAGCTGCATGAAGTGGACGCGGTGCCGTTCGAAATGGCGATCCGGGCCGGGGGTGCGCTCGGGATCATGCCGTCCTACAACACCATCGACGGGCGCCCCGTCACCGGGACAGCCGAGTTTCTGCAGGATCTGTTGCGTGAGGAGCTGGGTTTTGACGGCCTCGTGATCTCCGACCTCGGTGCCGTCAAACAGCTGCACACGAAACATGGCACAGCTGAGGACGATAGCCACGCACTCGCGCAGGCCATCCGTGCAGGGGTGGACCTCGAGCTCGACAACGGAGTGTCTACGAGCGAGATCGTGGAGGCGGTCCGGAACGGCGTGCTCGCGGAGGCCGAGCTGGATCGTGCCGTCGCAAGCGTGCTGCGAAGCAAGTTCCGTATCGGGCTCTTCGAGAATCCGTATGTTGATCTCGATGCGGTGCCGGAAACGTTCGATTCGCAGGAAGGCCGCGATCTTGCGCGCCGCATCGCGGAGGAATCAGTCATTTTGCTGCAGAACAAGCCCGTGCGCGGACAGCCGCTGCTCCCCCTCGACCGCACAGCGAAGACGATCGCCGTCATCGGCCCCAACGCCGATCGCCCGATGGGTCAGCTCGGCAACTACAGCTACCCGGTCCTCGACAGCGGCACGAAGAGATGGATCTACGCAGCCGACCCGCAGGCCAAGCCCGACGTCCTGACGGATCTGATGGGAGCCGGCGGCCCCGATGACGCGAATCTGCTCGTCGGGTCCGTACCGATCGTCTCCTTCCTCGACGGGATCAGAAACCGGGCCGGCGAGGACACCACCGTCCTGTACGCGCACGGGTCGACTGTTGCGACGAAAGATCGGTCGGGTTTCGAGGAAGCCGTCCGAATCGCCACCTCTGCGGACGTTGCTGTGGTGGTCGTCGGTGATCAGGCCGGCATCAACGGTTTCGGCACTGTAGGCGAAGGACTCGACAGCTCTGATTGTGCCCTGCCCGGGGTTCAGCGGGAGCTGGTCGAAGCGATCATCGCGACCGGAACGCCCACGATCGTGGTCCTCAGCCACGGGCGGGCCTTCGTGCTCGACTGGATGGCGCAATCGGTCCCCGCCATCGTCTCTTCGTTCTTCGGCGGCGAGGAAGCCGGCAACGCCGTCGCCTCCGTGCTGTTCGGCGACGTGAATCCAGCAGGACGCCTCCCCGTCTCCCTTCTGCGCTCCGCCGGATCTGCCCCAGCGCCGTACGCACGCGAGGTCGCAGAGACGTCCTATGTCGACGGCGCCGGTGGCGCCTTGTTCCCCTTCGGCCACGGACTCAGTTACACGAGCTTCGAGTACACGGACCTGATCGTTGATCCCGACGCTCCCACCGACGGCACCATCCGGCTTTCCTTTACAGTCACCAACATCGGCGACCGTGCCGGTGACGAGGTCGTGCAGGTGTACGGGAAGGATGTCGTCGCGCGAACCGCCCGGCGCGGATCAGTACTCGTCGCCTTCGAACGCATCACGCTCGAGCCGGGCGCTGCCGCGCAGCTGAGCGTCGAGATCCCGGCGACCATGTTCGCTCTCTGGGACCGACCGGTCGGCTGGATCGTCGAGCCCGGAGCCATCCGACTCTTCGTCGGCGGCTCCTCTCGGGAGATCGAGTTGCGTGACGAGGTGACGCTGACCGGCACCGTGCAGAACGTCGGTTTGGACCGAGCGCTGACCAGTTCCGTGATCGTGCACATGACGTCTTCGATCGCCTCCTGACCGCGAGAGTCGCCGGGCGTCCCGGCCAGGAGGGCTGATCCTCGTCAGGATCCGACGGGGCCTGGGCGGCTCGCCGGCGATCCTCAGCCATCGTCATGCCAGGCCAACGCTTGAAGAAGGAAATCGCGCAATGATTCACCGCCCTGCACTGTCGCCGGTCGAGATCGATCACGGCAATCCGGCGATGTCGATCGTGAAGTTGCTCGGACGGTACCAGCGTCGCGTCCTGCTCTCCATCGTGTTCTTTCTGGTCAAAGACATTCCGGTCTGGCTGCTTCCGGTCATCACCGGTGCGGTCATCGACATCGTGGTCGCGGGAGGACCGACGTCGTCACTGCTGCTGTGGACGGCTGCTGCCGTCATCGCGCTCGCGCAGAACTACCCCAACAGCGTGATGTTCACGAGGCTCTTCATGAGCGCGGTGCGAAGCACCGGTGCCGATCTTCGCAATGCACTCGCGGCACGGTTGCAGATTCTGTCGATCGGATTCCACACCCGGGCGAGCTCGTCGATCGTCCAGACGAAAGTCGTCCGCGATGTCGAGAACGTCGAACTCATGCTGCAGCAGGCGACTCCCCCTCTGCTGACAGCCGTCACCGTCGGTCTCGGCGCGATCACCATGACAGCCATCAACGTCCCGGCCTTCTTGCCGTTCTATGCGCTGACCATCCCCCTCGCCGCGTTACTCAGAGCATTCCTGGGCAAGCGCTCGCGTCGAGGTAACGAGGAATTCCGACGCGAAGTGGAACGGTTTTCCGCCCGTGTCGGCGAGATGGCCACGCTGATGCCGATAACCCGGGCACACGGAGTGGAGCGCACAGCGGTGGACCGCGTCGCAGCAGGCGCTGAGGGGGTGCGGTCAGCGGGCTACGCGCTGGATCTGCTCAACGGCCGGTTCTCCTCCCTGTCATGGGTCAGCCTGCAATTACTCGGAATCGGCTGCCTGCTGCTGGCCGCGTGGGTCTCGATCAGCGGATGGATTCCGGTCACCCCCGGTCAGGTGGTGCTGCTGAGTTCCTACTTCGCACTTTTGACCGGGGCGATGACGAACGTTCTGCTCCTGCTGCCGATCATCGCCCGAGGGAGCGAGTCGATGCGGTCGATCGCCGAGGTCATGCAAGAACCGGATCTGGAGTCCAACGAAGGAAAGAGGACGCTGCAGGCCGTGACCGGAGAGATCCTCTTCGAGAACGTCGGGCTCCGGTACGCCGAGGCGTCCGCGTCCGCGGTCACCGATGTGACGCTCCATGTCCGCCCCGGAGAGACGGTCGCGTTCGTCGGCTCGTCTGGTTCCGGCAAATCGACCATGCTGAATCTGGCGCTCGGTTTTCTTCGACCGACATCGGGGCGGATCCTGCTGGACGGCTCGAATATGGAAGACCTGGACCTGCGCAGCTGGCGCACATTCGTCTCAGTGGTCCCGCAGGAATCGGTGCTGTTCGAGGGCTCGATCCGGGACAACGTCGCCTACGGCTTGAGGGACGTCGACGATCAGCGCATCCGAAACGCCCTCCAGGACGCGAACGCCCTCGACTTCGTCGACCGACTGCCCGACGGATGGCACACCATCGCCGGAGAACGTGGCGCCCGTCTGTCCGGTGGCCAGCGTCAGCGCATCGCCATCGCCCGAGCCCTGGTGCGTGACCCGCGCATCCTGGTCCTCGACGAGGCCACCAGCGCCCTGGATGCGGAGTCTGAGGAACTCGTGAAGAATGCGTTGCAACGATTGATGCGAGGACGCACAACCCTCGTCGTCGCCCATCGACTCGCCACGATCCGCTCGGCCGATCGCATCGTCGTTCTCGAGGAGGGTCGCGTGGTCGAGATCGGCAGCCATGTCGAGCTGCTGGCCCGTGGTGGTCGGTACGCGCTCCTGCACTCCGCTCAATCCGGCAGCTGAGCCGAGACGGCTACAACGCGCGGCGCGTCGTGTCTGCGAACGGCAGCGCTAACGAGGCCGTGCTTCTGCCCGCTCCGATTTCCTGGTCCGCCCCGCCGGGAAGGCGCAGAACCCCCCGTACACCCGGCGGCAGCTCGACATCGACGGTGAAGTCCTCGTGTTCCCGGATCCACGACACCCTGATCGGACCCCGCGCCGTTTCGAGGGTCGCCTGAGCATGACTGAGGCCGCCGCCGGGATACGGGGCGATCAGGACGGAGGTGTAACCCGGCTCCAGCGCAGCGATGCCGCCGATCACCCGATGCATCCAATCGGCAACGGCGCCCAGCGCGTAATGGTTGAAGCTCGTCATCCCGCCGGGATTGACGGATCCGTCGGGCAGCAGAGAATCCCATCGCTCCCACACGGTGGTTGCGCCCATGTCCACCGCATACAGCCACGAGGGACAGCTGCGTTCCATCAGCAGGCGATACGCGGAATCGACGTGGCCAGTGGCGGTCAATGCATCCGCGATGAACGGCGTACCAGCGAAGCCCGTCGATACCCGGTAGTCGTTCGCCGCGACCAGGTCAGCCAGCCGGCGGCCCGCGAACACCTCGCCCGGTTCGTCCAGAAGGTGGAAGACGATCGCGAGCGCGTAGACGGTGGCGCAATCGCTTCGGATGACACCGTCACTGACGTACTCCCGATTGAAAGCGGCGCGCAAAGCGGCAGCCATCTGGGCGAAATCGTCCGCCTCGTGATGGTGTCCGAGAAGCGTGGCCGTGGCGGCGACGATGCTCGCCGAGCGGTAGGCACACGCGGTCGCGACGACGGCGGGGTCGGCTTTCGCCGAGGCAGGCTCGTCGGGCGGAGCATCCGGATCGAGCCAGTCGCCGAACTGGAAGCTGCTCTCCCAGACCCCGGCCGAGGACAGGAGGGACTGCACTCTTCGCACGTGAGTGGACATCGAGTCGAACTGGCGGCGAAGCACGTCGACGTGTCCGTACGCTTCGTACACGGCCCAGGGGACCCAGACGGCCGCGTCACTCCAGATGGCGGTGGAGTCGACCGGGCCGAAGGTCGGATCTTCGGGCATGTATTTGTACAGATCAGGGACGACCCAGCCGACGATCCCGTCGTGGTGCTCCTGCTCAACAGCGAGATCGGCGAGCCAGTCGGTGAGGAAGTTCTCGACGTCGAAGAGGAAAGCGGCGGTGGGCGCGAAGACGGCGATATCTCCGGTCCAGCCGAGGCGCTCGTCCCTCTGGGGGCAGTCGGAGGGGATGTCGACGAAGTTGCCGCGCATGCCCCACACGACATTCTCGTGGAATCGGTTCAACGTCGGATCCGACGTCTCCAGCGTGCCGCGGCGGGTGAGATCGGACCCGATCGCGACGGCGGTGAGGTCGGCCGGGTTGAGGACGCCGGGCCACCCGGTGATCTCCGCGTAGCGGAAGCCGTGGAAGGTGAAGGTCGGCTCGAACTCGTCCTCGCCGCCGCTGAGGGTGTAGCGGTCCGTGGCGAGAGCGGTCCGCAGCGGTGCGGTGGCGAGTTCGCCGTTCTCGAGCACCTCGGCGTGCCGCAGAGTCACCTCAGCACCCCGGGGGCCGTGAACGCGCACTTTCACCCAACCGACCAGGTTCTGTCCGAAGTCGACCAGCGTCTTCCCGGAGGGTGAGGTCAGTACCTCGATGACGGGCAGTTCGGCCCACCGCCGCACGGGCGGGCCGATGTAGGGCTGCAGTGTCGCGGTGTCGAAGTCGATCACCTGCACAGCCGCCCACCCGTCCGCCGCGAAGCCGGGCAGCTTCCAGGAATCGTCGCGCTGACGGGCGTCGATGCTCTGCCCGTCATAGAGATCGTTCCCGAGGACGGCTCCGATGCCGCTGGTCCAACGGTGGTCGGTGACGATGCGTTGCGTGGTGCCGTCCGCGAAGGTCACCTCGAGCTGCGCGAGGGCGGCGAGGCGACCTCCGTACCAGGACTCGCCGGGCGCCCAGCCGAGGCGGCTGCCATACCAACCTTTGCCGAGGGCCAAGGCGAGCACACTCGTCTGCTCGAGCAGGGCGGTGATGTCGTAGCTCGCGTAGCGCAGCCGCCACTCGAAGCTGCTCCACCCCGGTGTCAGCAGATCCTGCGACACGGGAACCCCGTTCAACCACGCCTCGACCGCGCCCCTTGCCGTCACGTGCAGCACGGCCGACGTGACGGCGCCGCGACGGGGATCCAGTGAGAACTCACGCCGCAGAAGCGGCGCGCCATCCTCTGTTGCCGCGCAGATCATCCGGGCCGTCCAGCCTGGTACGCGGTCGATCGCAACCGAAGGCGTATGCGGTTCGGGAGTGGTTCCTCGCTTATTCGCGTCGGTCATCGGCTCCCACTCACGGCAGCGGCGGCAGGATCGGCGGGGGCCGTGAGGCGCAGACCGTGCCCGCGTTGGTACAAGGCTGCCTCGGCCGCGAGCCCGGCGTCCGAGGCGACAGCCCGGACGGCTTCGCTGGAGCGCGGCAGCGCGATCGGCAGCGTCCCGACGGGCGGCACGTCGCCGAACCACGCCTTCAAGAGCGCCTCGTCGGAGACTCCGAAGGTGACGGTGAGCGCGCTCACCGTCTCGCTGAGAGGGGCGAGGATTGCGGCCCGGTCGAGGGCGACGTCGGTGATGAGTGGTGCCGTCCGCGCCAGTTCGCGCAGTCGGTAGACGAGCCCGGGCCGGAACTCCAAACCGCCTTGGTGGAAGTAGGACTCCAAGAAAAGGTCATCGCGAGGCTCGAACGGAGCGTCGACGCGAACCAAAACGAAATCCGCGTCGCCCGGATCGGTGACAACCGTGCCGTAGGCGGCGGCGAGGCGGGGATCGATTCCGTCCACGTACAGGCGGCGGCCGCGGGTCAACGGCAGAACCGGCGCCCCGTCCACGGCACGGTTCTCCAGCACCACCACGGATCGCGATTGGGCCCGCTCCCCCTCCGCCCTGGCGTGCGCATTGCCGACGGCCGCATCCGCTGCGTCCTCGTCGACGAACGGGTCATCGAACAACCCGAGCTCGAATTTGACCAGCAGGATGCGCCGCACCGACTCATCCAGTCGCGCCTGCGTGATCAAGCCCTCGTCGACCAATCCGGCCAGGATCTCCACACACTCCTCACCGCCGAACTGATCGGCGCCGGCGTGGAGGATCAGGAGCATCCTGCCCCGCGCATCGAGGTGCTCCACGCCCCACGCGCGAGCCGGGAGGACCTGCTCCCCGACGTGGTTGTCGTTCACCAGTTCCCAGTCGGTTACGACGACGCCCTCATACCCGAGGCGTTCGCGCAGCAGCCCGTGCAGAATCTGCCGGTTGTAGCCGAAACCGACTTCCTCGATGGGCTCACCGTCGAGGGTCAGGCCGATCGGTTTGCCGTAGTACGGCATCATCCCGGCCGTACGCTTGGCGATCGCGGTGCGGAAGGGGGTGAGGTGATCCTCGAACGCGTCGCCCGGATAGACCTGTTCCTGCCCGTAGGGGAAGTGGGCGTCCTCGCCGTCCTTCTGCGGACCGCCACCGGGGAAGTGTTTGGTGGTGCAGCTGACGGCGTCGCGGTCGAGCGTGGAACCTTGGAATCCGTCCAGGTAGGCGGCCGTGTGCTCGGCGACTCGTTCGGGTGAGGAACCGAACGTTTGCAGTTGCCGGCACCAGCGCGGCTCGGTCGCCAGGTCGATTTGAGGATGCAGCGCCGAGCGGATCCCGACAGCCCGGTATTCGTCCCGCGCGATCCGAGCGAAAGCGTAGGTGGTCTCGAGTTCGTCGATCGCGGCGAGGCCCAGCCCATCCGGCCATTTGGAGAATGGCCCCTCGGCGAAGGAGACGCCGGAATTCTCCACGAACGCGTGGCGGGGGTCGGTGGAGATGGTGACCGGAATTCCGTGCGGAGTCGCGGCGGCCAGACGCTGCAGCGCATTGTTCCACCGAGCGGCGTCCGCGGCGCCCGCGAGGGCGTGCACGTTGAAGTGCGAGATGTTCTTGCCGATCACGATGTCCGACGTTGCGGATTTGCTGATCGCGCCGGGTGTCTCCAGGAGGCTCCCGCCCGGTCCGACCTCGATAACGGTCTGGAACATCAGCCCGATCTTCTCGGGTATCGACAGCCGGCCGATCAGGTCCTCCGCGCGTTCAGCGGGCGATCGACGCGGATCCTCGTAGACGTCCATAACGCCGTTGCCGTTGAGGTCGCGGTAGACGGTTCCGTCGTCTGTTCGGCGGGCATCGGGCGCTGTCACGGTGTTCCTCTTCCTGGTGGTCGTTGTTGACTCGAATTTCCGCCGGGGTGGGCGAGATCGTGATCTTCACGCACGCTCGAGTGCGGGCGTCTGCTCGCTGAGCGACATCTCCTCGTCCGATGGTGACGTTCGCAGATCGGGGATCGTCCTGCTCGCGCAGAGCTGCGCGAACCAGCGCGAGCTGAGTTTCGGGATGCGTTCGAGCGTGTCGTAGTCGACGCGGATGATGCCGAAACGTGGTCCGTACCCGGCTGCCCATTCGAAGTTGTCCAGAAGCGACCAGACGAGGAAACCCGTGATGTTCGCGCCGCGTTCACGAGCACCGAGAGTCGCCGCGATGTGATCGCGGAGGAATGCGGTGCGGTCGCGGTCCAGGACGATCGGCCCGACCGGCGAGGGCAGGACGATGTCATCGAAAGCGGCACCGTTCTCCATCACCATGATCGGCAGTTCGGGGAACTCGGCGGAAAGAGCAACGAGGTGATCTTCGAGGCCCGCCGGTTCGATGCCCCAGTCCATACCGGTGCGCTCGAGGTCTTCCCTGTGGACGAACTCGATGCGCTCCGATCCAGGGAACGCTGTCCCGCCCGCTTGTTCCTTCGCCGGGTCGAAATCGGGTGCGGCCCGTACGTGCATGACCTCGTAGTAGTTCACGCCCAGCAGGTCGATCGACTGATGGCACAGCTCCAGATCGCCGGGAAGTACGAAGCTCCAATCAGTGAAGCGTCGGGTGTCCTCGAGAAGGTCCGCGTCGTACTCTCCGCGGAGCATCGGGCCGGTGAAGATGCGATTGGCGACAGCGTCGAAGCGGCGGGCGGTTTCGGCATCCGCGGTGCTGTCGGCTTGGACTCGGAAGATGTTCAGCGCAACGGAGACAAGCGCATCCGGCTTCGTGATGGTGCGGCGCAGCGCTGTGATGGCGAGGCCGTGGGAGAGGTTGAGGTGGTGCGCGGCGCGCAGGGCGTCCGCGTGGCTCGTGCCCCCTGGGGCGAACGCACCGGAGCCGTAGCCGGAGAAGGAGTTGTTCCAGGGTTCGTTGTGCGTTGACCAGATGGCGACACGGTCACCGAGCGCCGACCCGACGATCTCGGCGTAGCGCTCGAACGCATAGGCGGTCTGCCGGCCCCGCCAACCGCCGTAGCGGTCTTCGAGCGTCTGCGGCAGGTCCCAATGGTTGAGGGTGACGACCGGTGCGATTCCGCGCTGCAGAAGCCCATCGATGAGGCGCGAGTAGAAATCGAGTCCCTCGGCGTTGACGTCGCCCTCGCCCGTGGGCATGATCCGTGGCCACGACAGCGAAAAACGGTAGGCGCCGAGGTTCAGTGCTGACATGATCTCAAGATCGGTGTCGACGCGATGGTAATGGTCGGACGCGACATCGCCGGTGGCGCCATCGATGGTTTTGCCCGGCGTGTGACTGAAGGTGTCCCAGATGGAGGCGCCGCGGCCGCCTTCGCGGGCGCCGCCCTCGATCTGATAGGCGGCGGTCGCGGCGCCGAGCATGAAGCCATCAGGGATGGCTTGCTGTCCCGGTTCGAGGAGTCGGTCGTACAGGGCAGAGCGGGAGCGCTCGGTCATCGAGGGTCCTTTCGCCGGCGTCGCGCGGACGTTCGGAGTGGGGTGGTGGGAGCTGAATCGGGTCTTCGGTGTGCCGCGGTGCATCCCCGGGTCGCTGCCGGGGATGCTCGTCGCGGCGGTTTCAGTTCAGCGTGGCTGCGGTGGGGTCCCAGCCCTCGGGCAGCGGTTGGGGCTTCGCGACCGTGGAGGTCACGGCGACAGGGGTGCCGGTTTCGGCGGAGTCGGAGATGGCGAGCAGGGTGTCGAGTACGTGACCGGCCAGCGCTCCGCTGGCTGTCTCCGTGCGGTCGCCGCGGAGCGCCCGAGCAAGGTCCACGACGCCGGAGCCGCGACCGTTCGTCGAGCCGGCCGCGGCGAGCACGGCGGGTTCATCGTTTCCGAATCGCCAGAGGATGCTGTCGCCCTCGAAGGTGTTGGGGTCGGGGAGCACGATGGTGCCCTCGGTACCGCTGATCTCGACGACGCCGACGCGGTGGAGGGCGTTCTGGAAGCTGAACGTCGCTTGCGCGGACTGGCCGGACTCGAAAGACACCAGCGCAGCGTGGTGGGTGGGGACCTCGACGGGGAACTGCTGCCCCTGCCGGGGTCCGCTGCCGATGCTGCGCTGCTCGTGCGATCGGGAGGAGATCGCCGAGACGCCGGCAACCGGCCCGAAAGCGTGCACGAGGGTGGTGATGTAATACGGCCCCATGTCCAGCAGGGGTCCTGCTCCGTGGGCGAAGAGGAAGTCAGGGTTGGGGTGCCACAGTTCCGGACCGGGTGTCTGGAACGTCGCGGTGGCGGTGAGCGGTTCACCGATGTCGCCGCGGGCGATGGCGCGCAGTGCGCTCTGGACGCCGGCGCCGAGAACGGTGTCGGGGGCGCAAGCGACGCGCACTCCCGCGGCGGTGGCGCTGTCGAGCAGCTCGGTCGCCGCATCTCGACCCAGCGCGAGGGGCTTTTCGCTCCAGACGTTCTTGCCGGCGGCGATGATCCGATCATCGATCTCGACATGGGCGCTGGGGATGGTCAGGTTGACGACGATCTCGATCTCGTCGATCGCGAGCAGCTCGTCGACCGACCCGGAAGACGCGATGCCGTGCTTCTGCGCCTGCTGGCGAGCCCGCTCGATGTCCAGATCCGCGACGAAGAGCACCGCGAGGTCGGGGAACCGGGTCATGTTCTCCAGGTAGGTGTCGCTGATGACACCGGCCCCGATGACCCCGACGCCGACCGGCCCTCTGCGGCTCACTTGTCGTTCTCCTGCAGCCACGCCAGCGACTCGGTCAGGCCTTCGAAGATGTCCTTCGCGTAGTCGTCGAATTCGACCACGCGCAGTGCGTGCGGCGCGGCGGTCAGAATGCCGGTGACATCGACGTCGCCCTGCCCCGCTGGAGTCTGGTTCTTGAATGCGGCAGCGAGCTCGTCCGGGACGACGAGCGCGCTCTCGCTGCTGGGCAGCGCGGTGGCGATGTCTCCCTGAACGGTGCCGTCCTTGATGTGCAGGAACTGCACTCGTGATCCGAGGGTGCGCAGCAGTGCCGGGGTGTCTTCGCCACCGACGGTGGACCAGAAGGTGTCCAGTTCGAGGATCACCTCGGGCGCGAGGCGCTCCACGAAGAAGGAGTACACGGATCGGCCCTGATCCTTGTTCGCGAACTCCCATTGGTGGTTGTGGTAGCCGAAGCGCAGCCCGTTTTCGCTCGCGCGCGCGGCGAGTTCGTTGACGCGATCCGCGATGCGGTACGCATCATCGGCGCTCTGCCAGCGTTCGCTGGGTACGTACGGGTCGATGACGGCTTCGATGCCCAGTTCGCCGGCTGCGTCGAACACACGGTCGGGGTCCGCAGCGTCGATGACCGACGCGTGGCCTGATGGGGCGCTCACCCCGGCTGCGGCGAAAGCGGCCGCGAGTTCGGCGGTGTTGTCGGAGAACGCGTACGGTTCCACTTTCGTGAACCCGATGTCGGCCAGGCGGGCGATGGTGGCGGGAAGGTCGGTCGTGATCGCATCCCTGACCGTGTAGAGCTGGACAGAGGGTGAAGGTGCCATGAGGGTTTCTCCGGTGTGGGTCAAGAGGTGGGAGGAGGCGTCCGCCCTGCTCGCGCGCGGCGGACAGGGCGGACGCAGAGGTGCTGGAGCGGGGGTCAGCCCTTGATGCCCGAACCGACGTCGGAGCGGATGAAGTACCGCTGCGCGAAGAAGAAGATCAGCAGTACCGGGATGATGTAGAGCACCGCAGCAGCGGCCTGGACGGTGGGGATCACGTTGCCGGCAGGGTCCTGGTACCAGGCTGTGATCGCTACAGCGAGAGTCGTACGGTCCAGGTCCAGGAACAGCGCGGGTCCGATGTAGTCACCCCAGCTGCCGGTGAAGGAGAGCAGGAACGAGGTGATCAGGATGGGCCGCGACAGAGGCAGGAAGATCGTCCAGAAGATGCGGAACCAGTTGGCCCCGTCGATGATGGCCGCGTCCTCGAGTTCACGCGGCAGTGTCGCGAAGAACTGACGGAACAGGAACACGAAGTACGGCGAGGACGCCAGGCCCCAGAACACCCACGGCCAGTACGTGTTGAGCAGCCCGATCTGGGAGAAGAGCACGTAGGTCGGGAGCAGAGTCAGGATCTGCGGGATCATCATGGTCGACAGCAGAACGAGGAACAGGGGGCCCTTACCGGGCGCCCGTAGCCGAGCGAAACCGAAGCCGACCGCCGCGCTCGAGAGCGTGACGAGCACGGAGAAGATGGTCGCCAGCAGCAGGGAGTTCCCGGCATAGGCGAAGAAGTCCATGTCGGTGAGCGCTTGAACGAAGTTGTTCCACTGCGCAACGTCGGGAAGGATTTTGATCGGGAGGGAAGACCACTCGGCCGGTGTCTTCAGCGCCGCGAGGATCAGCCAGATGAACGGTCCGACGAAGAACACGGCCAGCGCCAGCATGATGACGTACACGCCACCGGCCGGCCGCTTGCCCTTTCGGCGCTTCGATGTGGGGCGCAGCGGCGGGGTGGGCGGGGTAACGGTGGGTTGGGAGGTGATGGCGGTCATCGGGCGGCTCCTTCGGGCTTGGCTTCCGCATCGATCTCGGAGTAGACCCACAGGCGACCGGAACGCATCAGGATGATCGTGAAGAGGAGGATCACAACGAAGAACACCCACAGCATTGCGGAGCCGTAACCGAACCGGCTGCTGAGGAAGAACTCCTGGTAGACCTGCACCATGTACAGGCGGGTGCTGGAGGGAACGGAGCCGACACCGGTCAAACCGGCGGCGGGCGTGAGCAGCAGGGGTTGGATCAGGACCTGCAGTGAGGCGATGACGCCGGTGACCACCTGGAAGAAGAGGACCGGGGAGATCATCGGGACCGTCACGTGCCGGAACACGTGCCAGCGGCCGGCGCCGTCGATTCGAGCCGCTTCCTCCAGCTCGACGGGGACGCCCTGCAGCGCAGCGAGCATGATGACCATTCCGCCACCGACTCCCCACAGCATGAGCAGGACGAGAGCGTAGAAGGCGGTCGGGTCCACGAGCCAGCTGATCGGTTCGATGCCGACGGTGCCCAGGATCGCGTTGAGGACACCGTGGTCCTTATTGAAGACGAGCTTCCACATGATGGCCATGGCGACCACGGGTACAACGGAGGGCAGGAAGAACACCGTCCGCCAGAGACCGACTGCTCGCAGGCGACGATTGATCAGCGTGGCGAGGCCGAGCGAGCCGGCAACGCTGAGCGGCACCACGATGGCTGTGAAGACCAGCGTTCGAATCAGTGCCGCCCAGGCGTCGCCGTCGCTCATGAGCTCGATGTAGTTGCGCAGGCCGACCCACTTCCACCGCGTCGAGCTGCCGTCGAAGTTGGTCAGGCTCACGAGGAACCCGTAGACCATCGGCGCCGCCGTCAGGAGCAGGAAGCCCAGGGCCCACGGTGCGATGAACAGGTAGAAGGTTTTCTTGGGGAAGCGAGTCCACTTGCGCGTCATGATGCTGTGCTCAGCCGATCTGGTCTTGGCCCTGGGCGATAGCCGCGTTGATCTCGTCCGTCATTCCCGCCCCGGCTTCCTGAACGGTGATGTCGTTCTTGATGGCCTGCTGGAGGTACTTGTCGATGGACGTGTTGATCAGGTCGGTGGTCACGTACGGGGAGTCGGGCAGGGGGAAGGAGTGCTCGAGTTCGTTCTGGGCAACCGCGTAGGCGTTCTTCTGGGCGTCGGTGGTCTGCGGGAGCTTCTCCATCAACGACTTCAGCGCCGGGAGACCCCAGCCGCTCTCAGCGCGCTCGAGCGCGGGCGGGCCGGCCATGAAGTACTCCATGAACTTCCACGCGGCGTCCTTGTTCTTCGCCTTCTCCGGGATCCACCAGCCCTGACCGGAGTAGGACGGGGCTGCCTGGACGTCACCCATGGTCGGCGCCGGAGCCATCCGCACGGTCTGAAGGGCGTCGGGGGCGGCGAAGTTACCGCCGAACCAGTAGCCGTCCTGGGTGATCGCCATCCGGTTGGCGGCGAAGGTCGAGTAGTCGGAGGTGTCGGCGAGCGGGTTCAGCGACGTCGGTCCGACTCCGGCCTGCGCGAAGTCGACATACCAGGAGAGGGCCTTCTGCGCTTCCGGAGTGGTGAAGTCGATCGTGGTCAGGTCCTTGTTGTACAGGTCACCGCCCTGCTGCTCGACCATCGCTGCGATCGGCCCGTACAGGCTCCAAGCCCATTCCACGCCGAGGCCGTAAACAGCCGTGGTTCCACCCTCCGTGGTGGTCAGCTTCTTCGCGATCTCGAGAAGGTCGTCGTAGGACGTCGGCTCGGTTTCGCTGAGGTAGGGCAGGCCGGCGCTGTCGAACAGGCTCGTGTTGTACCAGAGCGTCGAATCCTGGCTCCAGTCCTTCACGATGCCGTAGAGCGGGCCCGTCCCGCTCTGGGTGCCGTCCCAGCGGAAGCTGTCGTTGATGGGCTGCAGGTCGTCCTCTTTGAGAACGTCGCTCGCTTCGAGGTACGGCGTGAGGTCCGTCGCCAGGCCGCGGGCGTTGATGTTCGCGCTGCCGACTGCGCCGCCGATCGCGATGTCGGGCGCGTTGCCAGCGGCCAGCATCGTGTTCAGGCGGGTCGGGTCGTGCAGGATGTGCTTGACCTTGATGCCGGGGTTCTCCGCCTCGAAGTCCGCGATCATCTCGTCGGTGATGTCCTGAGCTCCGGCCATCACCGTGATGGTCGTCTCCCCCGCAGCTCCTCCGCCCGTATTGGCTGTGCAGCCCGCCAGCAGCGGGAAAGCGGCCGCAGCGGCCGCGGCCGCCAGCAGGCTCCGCCTGCCGATTCGTGTCTTGTGTGTCATGTCGACCTCCTTGTTGAACATGTGGCGTTCATCGCTGACCCGCCTGGTGCAAATGCACAGTACATGGAAATCGCGACAGGTGCTACATTTTGATTCGGGACGCCATTGAGACCCGCAGAAGTTGCAACCGGAAGCGTGTCCGGTGCACTCGATTGCGGCCGAAAACGGTGTCACTGCCCAGAAGCAGACCTAGGATTGGCGAACAATGAGCGAGCAGAAGAGCCGCGGCATCCGCGGACCGTACGCGAAGTCCGCTCAGCGATCGTCCGAGATCCTCGACGCCGCGACGACCGTCTTCGCCACGCACGGCTACAGCGCAGGCTCCTTACGCGACATCGGCCGTCAACTCGACCTCAGCCTGACGAGCATCGTGCACCACTTCGGCAGTAAGTACGAGCTGCTCGAAGCGGTCCTCGAGCGCGCGGACCGAACGACCTCGGGTAACGAAGTATTCGATTTCGACGCAGCCTGCACAGACGAGGGGGTCGCGTCCGCGACGCTCTCGCGTGTCCGATCCAGCGTGGAACGCCCGGAACTGCTGCGACTATTCGCCATCTTGTCCGCGGAGTCGTCGGCTCCGTCGCACCCTGCACACGAGTGGTTCGTAGACCGGTATCGCCGTAAGACAACGGCGATGCAGGCCGCGTTCACCTACGATCAGGCGGTTGGCCGCGTCGACCCCTCCCGCGATCCCCTGCTCCTGGCCCGGCTACTCATCAACGTGTGGGACGGCATCCAGTTGCAGTGGCTCATCGACCCCGAGGTCGACATGAGCGTTTCGATGCACGCGTTTTTCGACAACGCGATACCAGAAGCGGTCAGCTCGATCCGGCTCGCGGGGTTCGATCAGATCGGTGAAGCGGCCTCCGCGTAGACCAGCCGCGCTTGGGGACGCGATCGGTCCGCGGGCACGCATTCCCGCCGCGATGACCTGAGGCCGCGCAAGGCGCGGATCTCTCGACAGCGCGTGGCTTCCCTTTCTGTCCAGCCGTTACCAGACAAGGAAATGTCGATGGCGAGTCGTCCGCACACCCTGACCACCAACGGCCTGACGGCGCCGCTGGGTGTAGCAACCGCCCAGCCGCGGTTCGCGTGGTCTCTTCCTCCTGGTCAGGTTCAGGAGAGTTACGAGCTGGAGCTCTATCTGGATCGAGTCGGCGATGATCGCCTCATGTGGGCATCCGGACCGGTCGCCAGCCACCGCCCGTTCACCGAAGCTTTGGGAGGCCTCGCACTTCGGGCGCAGTCACAGTACCGCTGGCGGGTGCGGACCGATGACGGCGAGTCCACAACGCTGTGGAGCGAGTTGGCGGACTTCGGAACCGGCTTCCTCGAATCAGACGTCTTCGCGGGTCGATGGATCACTGCCGCCGAAACCGACTCCGCCGACCGTCACGCCCTCTACTTCCGCAGCACGATCGCTCTTCACGCTCCGGTCGTGCGTGCGCGCGTCTACGCCAGCGGCCTGGGTTGGTATCGCCTGTTCGTGAACCACAACGACCTGACCGGCCCTGCCCTCGTGCCGCGGTGGACTCCCTTCGAAGAATCCGTTGAGTATCAGGTTTACGACGCGTCGGAGGCGCTCACCGTCGGGCCGAACGTCGTGGGGATCGCTGTCGCCGACGGTCGATACCGCGGCACTCTCGGCGCCGATTCGAAGGACGCGCGATACGGCGAGCGTCTCGCCGTGGCGGCGGAGATCGTGATCGATTTCGCGGACGGTTCGCAGCAGACGATCGTCACGGACGAGACGTGGACGGTAGGGCGGGGCCGGATCCGTCGCGCCGATCCCATGCTGGCGGTCGAAGTCGATCTCCGCATCGACGCGAACGCCTGGCTGAACACTGACGCGACACTCGAAGACGAAGCCAGCGCGATCCTTCTTCCCCCGCATCCCCGAGTCCTGATCTCGGAAGACGTCGAACGGGTCACCGAGGTCGCTCGACTCCGCGGCACGGTCAGCCGTGCGCCGTCTGGGGCGCAGGTCATCGACTTCGGGCAGAACTTCGCGGGGGTCGTGTCCCTCACGCTGGCTGGGCCGGCCGGAACAACGGCGACCATCACCTACGGGGAGGTCCTCACGCCGGACGGCGAGGTGGACACCGAGCATCTTTTCGCTCGCGCCTCATCACGCCCCGGCAAGACCTTCCAGCGAGACGAGGTGGTGCTGGCCGATGCGCCCGAGAAGTATCAGCCGTGGTTCACGATCCGGGGTTTCCGCTACGCGTCCGTGCAGGGAGCGTATGAGATCCCGGCGGCGGACGTCGCGGGAATCGTCCTCTCGACCGCCATGGCTCCCATCTCGTCGTTCCGCGCATCGGACCACCGGCTCGAACAGCTGTGGCGCAACGTCACCTGGTCACTGCGCTCCAACTTCACCGACACCGCAACCGACTGCCCGACCCGGGAACGATCAGGCTGGACGGGGGACATCCAAGTATTCGGCTCGACCGCGGTCCAGCTGGTCGCAGCCGACAACTTCCTGCGGCGCTATCTCCGCAATGCCGCGGTCGAGCAGTACGAGGACGGACGCGTGCCCGCTTACATCCCCAGCGAAACGATCAAGGGTGTACCGAACCCGATGGAGTACGTCGCCACGTCCGTCGGCTGGGGAGACGTCACCGTTGTGCTCCCCTGGACGCTGTACGAATATTACGGCGACACGCAGGTCCTGAGAGCTCAGTACCCGAGTGCGAGACGCTGGGTCGAACACCTCGCGGCGCGCGCCGCATCGGCCACACGAGCC
Source organism: Microbacteriaceae bacterium VKM Ac-2855 (assembly GCA_013204985.1). Taxonomy (GTDB): domain Bacteria; phylum Actinomycetota; class Actinomycetes; order Actinomycetales; family Microbacteriaceae; genus Rathayibacter. The sequence goes on along the minus strand of JABMLG010000005.1, from coordinate 292,957 downwards.
TTCGCACGTTCAGCAGGGCCCCGAGGTGGCGAGCAGGAGCAGTACATCGTCGACACCGGCTTCCACTGGGGTGAATGGCTCCGAGCCGGCGAAGAAGATCTCAATACCTGGTGGAGCTCGAAGTATTTTCCGCCGGCCGTTGTCGCCACCGCATACTTCGCGCACTCCGCGAGCCTCCTCGGCCGCATCGCCGACATCATCGGAGAGACGGAAGACGCCGCTCACTACCGAGATCTCGCCGCGAATGCGGGCTCCGCTTGGCGGTCCGTGTTCGTTCGCCGAAACGGTGCCCGCATCGGCGAAGACAAGCAGGACGACTACGTCAGAGCCCTCGCTTTCGACCTCCTCCTCCCGCAGCAGCGCTCCGCAGCCCTGAACAGGCTCGTCGAGCTCATCGAGATCGCCGGCGACCACCTGGGCACCGGATTCCTCAGCACCCCCATGCTGATGCCCGTCCTCGCCGACGGCGGTCGCGGCGACATCGCCTACCGGCTGCTGTTGCAAACGAGCGAGCCGTCCTGGCTGGCGCAGATCGAACGCGGCGCCACCACCACCTGGGAGAGCTGGCGCGGGTTCGATGACGACGGGGCCGCACTCGACTCGCACAACCACTACGCTCACGGCAGCGTCGTCCGCTTCCTGCAGGAGTACATCGCCGGACTCGCACCGGCCGCCCCGGGCTACGAGAAGATCACATTCCGTCCCGTCATCCAGCCTGGTCTGGACTGGGCATCAGTGAGCATCAACACGCCTTTCGGCCGGGCATCGAGCGCCTGGACGCGGGCCGGAGCAGAAGTAGCACTCGACATCACGGTGCCAGCCGGAACCACAGGGACCGTTCACCTGGGCGAAGAGGTGCACTCCGTCGGCGTCGGCCAGCACTCGTTCACGATCGCGATCAAGGCTCGAGGGGCGGTGGTGTGATCACGGACGAACGGGCGCCGGATGCTCTGGCAGGTGGCTCGCGCCGAGCGCGCACGCGCCAGCAGCTTCTGGACGCGGCTCTCCACGTCATCACATCCATCGGCGTGCAGGACTCCTCTGTCGAGCGGATCACCGATCACGCGAGATTGACCCGCGGAGCCTTCTACTCCAATTTTCGCTCCAAAGATCACTTTCTCCGCACGCTCGTGCGGCGAGAGAACGACGCTCGACTTGACGCGCTCAGGCAACTGGTCGCGGCCGCACAGCACACGATCGTGGTTCGGGGAGAGGATCTCGAACACGAGGACTTCGCGGCCACGGTGGTGGAGGTCGTGGTCGGCTCGGTCGACAGCTGGCCGTCGTGCATCCTTGCTTCTGAGCTCGAAGTGCTCGCGGCGCGCGATTCATCGTTCGCCTCGCTGCATCACGATTTTCGCGTGGAGCTGCATCGGTCCATCGAAGAGATCGTCGCTGCGTCATTGACGCAACGAGGGCAGGTCTGTGCGCTTGACCTGGCTCTCTGTTCGCGGTTGATCCTTTCCGTGTTGAGGGACTCCATCCGCTCCTCGATGCTGCACAACACCCCTATCGGCCTCGCCCTCGACCGCGCCCGGCTGGATCTCGCTCAGGTGATGGGCGCGCTGATCCGCCCGGCCTGAAAAGCGACCCGGTCATGGAGGGTCCGACATGATGCGGCCCGCCTCGACCGAACTGGATCCCAAGGCGGTCGAACGGTTCCCGGCTCCGAGCCGAGAACCGCCCGGGTCACTGCTTCGTTTGAGACCTCCGCGCGCTCCTACTTAACGGTCACACTTGTCGGGCGCGAGGTGGTCGTACCGTAGGTGTTGCTGAAGGCGACGGTCAGAACGTGAACGCCGCGGGTAACCCCTTGGAGAACCACGTGCGCCTTTTGGGCTGCCGGCGTCTGCGCGGTAAGTGGTCCCGAGCCGACTGGTGTTCCGTCGAGGAAGAAGGTGTACGACGTTGCATTCGTTCCCCACCACAGGTCGGCGGTGGCGGTGAAGTTTCCGTCCTTGTCCCAGTTATCGTGGCTGACGACGGGCATCGCGGGAGCTGCGTCCTTCACAACGACTTTGGTCGTGCTCGTTGCGGTGGTGCCGTGGGAGTTCACGAGTTCAGCTCGGTAGACGTAGGTCCCGTTCGGCCGTCCCGCGATTGCGGTCGAGACTGATTGCGCGCCCGAGACGGTGGCGTTGAGGGACCGGGTGTCGAGAAGGACGTCGTTCTCGTAGAGGCGATAGAAGCTTCCCGGCGTGCCGGACCAGAGGTTCATCGTGACGTCGTAGTTTCCGTCGCGAAGCCCGTTCGACCATCCGCTGGTCGTGGACAGCGCGCCCCGCCCCGGCGCTGACGCTCCGGCGACGAAACTCGCGAGTGCGGTGCGGACGGCGAAGTAGGCAGGCTTGGGCGTGTAGTTCTCATCGAAGATCAGCGGTTTGGCTCCGGGAAGCCAGGTGTAGAGATGCTTGTCCGTGAAACCCCACGTGCTGATGTCCGTCACGCCCGCGGCCAGCGCTTCGGCGACGACGTCTCCGTAGATCTGCGCCTGTTGCGTCGCATCGTAGGTGTGAACGTCCAGCTCGGCGATGGAAACGTCGAGTCCGAGTGCCTGGAAGGACATGATGATCTGGGTGAGCACTCCGGGGTTGGGGCCTGCGAGCGTCTCGTGCATTTGAAGGGCGACGCCGTCGATGGGGACGCCGTCTTCGACGAGGCCGGCGACGAGGTCATAGAGTTCTTGCTGCTTCTGAGGGAAGAACTCGACCAGGTTTTCGTTGAGGAACAGTTCCGCGTCGGGGTCGGCAGCGTGTGCGATGCGGAACGCTTCGGCGATGTAGTCCGGGCCGAGCACGTTGTAGAAGTCGTTGTGGACGAGTCCTGTGCCGCCGTAGACGCTGAGCGCCTCCGTCACGACGTCCCATCGGTCCATCGTGTCGGCATACCGATGCATGATCGTCGTGAAATGGTCGACCATCGCGGCGCGGAACTCGGTCGGGTCGGTGATGTCCGTCAGGTACGACGGGTTACAACATCCGGAAATGAGGCCATGGCCTTTCACGACCATGTCGTTGTCGGCGGCGAATGATACGAGCCGGTCCAGTCCGGCGAAGTCGAATTGTCCTCGTTCGGGCTCGACGAGGCTCCACTTCAGCTCGTTTTCGGGTGACAGGCTCGTGAACTCGTCGGCGAGCACGTGGCTGAACTCAGGGTCGTCCAGATAGTTCGGGTTGATGGCGCCGGAGCCGATCGTCAGGCCGTGAGCCTCGGCGATATCTCGAAGGGAAGGGCCGGACTCGGCGGCGGCGGACGGCGCAGCGATCGCGCCGAGTGCCAGCGTCAGGCCGGCTGCCAGCAGCGCTGCCACGGGCCGGTGGGTGGTGGTGATCATGATTTGCTTCTGCTCGCATTCGTCGTTGAACGTCTCAGTCGGGTCGGGTCGTCGGCTTGATGAGCCGGTCTTCGCCCGTCGCGCAGTCAGTCGTGCCTCGTTGCAGGATTCACCATAGAGTCAAATTGGAACGGGTGCCACACTTTTAAAAGCGTGTCCGATCGACGATCCACGCGAAGCCGAAGTGCTCGTAGTCCTGCTCGCGCGCTTCGGAGACGAACGCGGCTAGCGCCTGGTCTCCATCACGGGACATCAGTCGCCAGGCGCCGTGATCCCGTCGGCGAAGCGGACGAGCAGCGCCGAGAACGAGATGACGTCGCTTGAAGGCCAGCCGCGGAGAAGTTCAGCGAACAGACGGTTCCCTTCACGGTCGAGGAGTTGCGCGCTCGCTATGCCCTCCTTCGTCAAGGACACCAAGGAAGCTCGCGCATCGTCCGGGTCGGCTGTTCTCACGGTGTATCCGCGCACCGCCAGACGGTCGAGCATCTTGCTGACATTGCCCGCGGACACCCGCAATTCGCGCGCGAGCACGCTCGGTCGGACACTTCCGAGCCGAGCCAACACGAACAGGGCCGGGATGTCTCTCGACTCCACCTCGATGCCCGCGCCCGTTGCCAGGACGCCTTGGAAGTCTTCTGATGTCCAATATGCGACGAGGCGAACGAGGGCGGCGACCGCAGATGACTCGACATCCGTCGATCGGTCGGTCTCATTGCTCGCGGCGATGCCGTCGTCGATTCGTCGTGACACAGGCTGGCCTCGTTCTCCGAAACTACTTGCCAACGTCAAGTATGGTGGCCGCAGGTTGATCGTGTGAGGAGAAGAACATGCAGGTCCAGGACAAGGTATTCATCGTCACGGGCGGAGGGAACGGTATGGGCCGGCAGGTCGCTCTCGAAATTCTGCGGAGAGGCGGCCACGTTGCTGCGGTCGATCTCAACGAGAGCGGTCTCGCGGAGACCGCGCAACTCGCGTCGCAGGTCAGGGGCCGGTTGACGGTGCACACCACGAACGTTACGGACCAGAGTGCGGTGGCCGCCCTTCGCGCTGACGTCATGGCCCAGCATCATCGCCTCGATGGGCTCGTGAACATCGCTGGCATCATCCACTCGTTCGTTGATTTCGAAGAACTGCCGATCGACGTGACCGAGAGGGTCATGAACGTCAACTTCTGGGGCACGGTCAACATGTGCCGCGAGTTCCTGCCGACACTGAAGACTCGTCCCGCGGCCGCGCTGATCAACATGTCGAGCCTGTCGGCGTTGGTCCCCTTTGCCGGGCAAACCTTCTACGGAGCGAGCAAAGGCGCGGTCAAGCAGTTCAGCGAAGGCCTCTACGCTGAGGCGGTCGGCACCGGCCTCACCGTGTCGACCATCTTCCCCGGCAACATCTCCACGAATCTCACCGGCAACTCGGGCGTCGCGATGATCGACGCCAAAGGGAAGAAAGTTCGCTCGACGACGCCGGAGGAGGCGGGACGTGCGATCGTGGATGGGATCGAGAAGGGTCGGTTCCGAATCCTCGTAGGGAATGACGCGCGCCTCCTCGATCGCCTTGTCCGCATCGCTCCGCGCTGGGCGACCGGCATGGTCGCGAAACAGATGAAGTCGGTGCTGTAGACGTCGCCGCTTGCGAGTGCCGGCCGGGCGGTCACGGCCTGACGGGGTCCCTCTGCCCCACGGTCGACCGGGCCGCGCCGGTTCGCGGCGCACCTGAGTCGAGAAGCCAGTGAATGGTCCGCTTCAGGAGCTGTCGATGCATCGCCGAACGGTAGGACGCCGAGTCGTGACCGAGTGCGTCGTATGCCGAGCGCGAAGAATGGAGCACGTCTCGCTCGCGCACCCAGACGAGGGGATGCCCGATGCCGTCCAGCTCGTGCCGCACCAGCACCGTCGCTCCTGCAGTCACCCGCAGGTAGCTGTAGGCCTCGTCTTCCACGGTGAAGTCGTCGAGGCCGTGCAGGATGACGTGATCGGACGAACCCTCCAGCCGCCCCTCGACCGTCCCGTAGGCCGGGTGCATCGTGGTCCCCCGCACCCAGCGTCCTGCCATCGCCGATTCCCAGGACTCGCAATTCGTGAACGATGTGGCGCTGACGTGGACGGCGAGAAGAGGAACCGATCCACGCAGAATCGAGTCCAATCCGTCGAGTTCGTCCGAACCAGCGGGCGAGCCGTAGCCGTCCCGCGGCTCGCCGACGTTCACAACCAGCAGGTCCGGCCACGCGTCGGGATCCCGGAATCGTCGCAGGGCTCCGTCGACGTCGGATTCGAGGGTCGGATGGATCCCGCACTCCTGGAGGAGCTGTGCCAGGTGCGCGGACGTTTCGGCGAACGGATGCCATGGGTCCGCATATCGGCCCTCACCGCTGAGGATCAGCGCAGTTCTAACCACGTCGGACCCGGAGTACGCGCGCCGTTGGCCCCGCTGGGATGTACACGACCAGACCACTTGAGGACGGGTGCAGAGACCAGTTGCGATCGGATGCGGGAAAGACGACTTCGGCACTTTCGACGGCCCCCGGCAGGTGGATCTCCTCCGCGCGGCTGGACCGCGACCAGATCACAACTCGATCCTCGTCGGTTGAGTGCAGGCCCAGCGTCAGGACGTCATCATCCCAGCCGGGCAAACCGAGAGGCCAGAACGGCATCGCCTCCGCGAGTCCCGGCCCGTTCGATCGAGCAATCGCAACGGCTTCGGTAACGAGACCGCGCTGTTCGGCGTTGAGCCGGTGCAGGAACCCGGAGAGGTAGAAGCGGCCGGCGAGCCCTGTGACGAGGGTGAAGATCGTCTCTTCCCGGGTCATGTCCGCCGAAGGGTAGGCCCAGTTGCCCGCCTGCTCGGGGAGGACCGTCAGCGGTGCGGCGGCCGCGATGACGGGGTAGAGCAGGAAGTCCTGCTGGTCGGAGGTGGACTGCAGGTGCGCTTGAGCGAGGTACGCGTAGTCGGAGCGCATCGCTCCGGAGGCGCAGTTCTCGATGAGGAGGTCCGGGTGGCGCTGCTGGATCGCGGTGAGCCACGCGATGAAGGCGCGGCTGTGCCCGAGGAGTCCGTCACCGGCCGCGGCCGCTCGCCAGTCCGTCCCGGCGCCGGGATTGATGTTGTAGTCGAGTTTCAAGAAGTGAAAGCCGTCCACGAGTACGAGATGGTCGACGACGGCATCGAGGTGCGCGACGGCCGCGGGGTGGCGGAAGTCGAGGTGGTAGCGGCCGTGCTCCTTCACGCGTTCCCCGAAGCGGTGGAAGAAGGCGTCCTCCGGCAGCGTTGCCGCAGCCGGACTGTGCTCGCCGACGACCTCGGGTTCGAGCCAGGTGCCGGCGACCATGCCCCGTTCCCGGATGTGTTCCGCGATCGCGCGGAAACCGCCGACGAACCGTTCGGGGTTCTCCTGCCACTCCCCCACCGTGTCCCACCAATCACCTTCCGAAGCGAACCAGCCGGCGTCCACGCAGAAGTACTCTGCACCCGCGTCCGCGGCGGCATCGATGAGGGGAAGGAGGCGCTCGGTCGTCGGATCACCCATCAGGGTGTTCATGAAGTCGTTGTAGACCACGGGTGCCGTCGTATCGATGGGCCGGGACATGGCGCGCAGGGTGCGCCGGTATCGGGTGAGCTCCGCGGCGACCGCGTCGCGACCACCTTCAGCGAAGGCGATCGCGACGGGGACGGCGTCGAACGACTCCCCGACCGCGAGGCGATGCGCGAACTGATGCTCGAGATCGGTCGGGCCCGACAGAGCGAGGTGCGCACCCTCGAGCTCCTGACCGAGTTCCCAGATCCAGCTCGTCCCGGATTCGATCTGCCATCCGATCGACTGCCCCGTCGATGCATCCAGGAGCAGACCGACGGGAAGGTGCTCGCCCGTGGGCCACGCGCCGTGGCTGACGACCGCGGAACGCCCGCGCCCGTCCTGCTCGTGAATGGGCAGCGACAGGTACGGGAGAACCGCCCGTAGCGGTTGCTCCGTCCAGCGGCCCTCGGCCAACCATTCGCTCTCGCCGCGCACGAGCGTCATCCCGTCCAGGTCCGCTGCTGTACGGCCAAGGCCCAGCCGGGCCGAGACCAGCGCGGTGAGGACGACATCGGCATCACCCGTGTTCGTCACCCGGTGGCGCAGCCGCACGGTACGTGTGCCGGCCGCCACCTCGAGCACCGTCTCGACATCCAAGCCCGAGAGGGAGTCGCGCTGACGAACCCGGATCCGGTCGGCAGCCGCATCCTGTTCGTGGACGACATCGACCACCCGCAGGCGCTCGCCGACCGCGGAACGGACGTACGCCTGGCTCGTCCGCGCGCGCTGTTCCGTGGACGTGAAGATCTCGACGAAGGGCGCGAAGCGCAGCGGAGCCGATCCGTCCGTCACGGCCAGCCCGCCGAAGCGTGCGGGGGATGCGTCGTCCCATTCCAAGAACAGCTCGCCGGTGCCGACGGGGTAGCAATGCTGGGTCGCGGGGGTCTCTGATGTGAGTGTGATGATGGCTCCTCGTTGAGTGATGTCGTTCAGGTCAGGCTGCGAGTGATCGGAGTCGGATCCACTCGCGCAGAACCCCGGAGGTCCATTCCGGTTCCTCCTCGTGCAGGAAATGACTGCGCACCGGGGCGATGACGACCGCCGCACGAGCACGCTGGGCCACGGCGCGCTCGGTGCGAGCGCGTTCTACGGAGGGATAGATCGCGAGTGTCGGCACGCGTCGGTTCCCGAGGAAACGCACCGCGGCGTCCGCCGCTCCGAAGGAGTCCTCGGCGAGGTACATCGACTCGTAGGCATCCGCGAGAACGCGAGGATCGCATCGAACCAGATCCGCCAGCGCCGATTCGATCAGCTCGGGCGCGGCATCGGAGGAGAACGCTCCGGCGATGCCGGCAGACGGATCACGGATCCCCGCAGTGCGATATGACTCCAAACGCCTCGGTGCGTCGGCCATCTCGGCAGCGTCAGCACCATAGGCGGGATCGATCACGGCGAGAGCGTGCACGAGCTCAGGCCGCTCCATGGCCAGTCGAGTCGCGATCACAGCACCCATCGAGTGCCCGACGACGGTCGCCGGGCCGCGATCGAGCCGGCTGAGGACGACGCCGAGGTCTTCGGCCATCCGCACGATCGTCGCGGGCTCCGTTCCGGGGGTGGACGAGCCGTGACCTCGGAGGTCGACCGTGACGACGGGAGCCTCGAACGCGGTGAGGTCGAGGTGCCGCCAGGTACTCGAGGATGATCCCCAACCGTGCACGAGTAGCAGCGGACGCGCCTCCGCGGAGGCGTTCGTGGTCCGTGTCGACAGCGTCGCATCCGCGGCAGAGACCACGCTCAGTGCGGAGGTCACGTTTCCGCTCCGTTCCGCTAGCGGAGAGTGCTTTCCACGAGTCATGACGCTAGATTAGCCCCAATCTGTTGACATCCGTTCCCAAGAGTTGAACGATTGGAAAACGCATTCCGCTCGAGACGACGGAATGACCTGAACGGGTGGCCGAGCAACGAGGAGCAACGATGCTGAACACGATGAAGTGCCGGGCGAGCAGACGCAGCGCGCGACCCGCCCCGAGCGGCGGTCGGACCCGATGACCGCGACCGACGCCGTGAGCGAGAGCCACGCCCTCGCGACCGGGGCCGACGTCCGGCCCGGAAAGCGACGCCGTGGCGGCCCGAAACCCGCTCGATCCAGAGATTACGGGCTGCTGATCCTCGCGATCCCCGCAATCATCCTCTTCCTGGTGTTCTCCTATGCCCCGATGGCCGGCCTGGTCGTCGCCTTCCAGGACTTCACCGTCAGCGGGGGCATCTTCGGCTCACCGTGGGTCGGCTGGGACAACTTCGCCTTCTTCTTCTCATCCGGCAACGCCGGCCGGATCCTCGCGAACACGCTGCTGCTGAACATCCTGTTCCTGGCCGCGACCCTTGCCGCCGGTGTTGTGCTCGCGCTGATGCTGAACGAGATCCGCGGGCGAGTGACGAAGAAGTTCCTGCAATCGGCGATCTTCATCCCCTACTTCGTCTCACCGATCGTGGTCAGCATCTTCCTGCAGTCCTTCCTCGCCGGTGTCGGCGGCCGCGGCGGAATGGTCAACGACCTCCTCAACGTTTTCGGCGGCCCGTCCATCAGCTGGTACACCGAGCCGGGGCCGTGGCCGTGGATCCTCACCATCGTGAAGGTGTGGCAGCAGGGCGGCTATCTGTCGGTGATCTTCCTCGCCGCGATCACCGCGATCCCGGAGGAGGTGTACGAGGCCGGCCAGATCGACGGCGCCTCCCGCGCCCAGATGGCGTGGCGCATCACCGTCCCGCTCCTCGCCCCGACCGGAGCCATCCTGCTCGTGCTCGGCGTCGGCCGGATCTTCTACGGCGACTTCGGCACCATCTACGCGATCGTCGGCGACAACGGCACCCTCTTCTCCACCACCGACGTCATCGACACCTACGTGTTCCGATCGCTTCGGACCCTCGGCGACTTCGGCACCACAGCGGCCATCGGCCTCTTCCAATCCGTCATCGGCTTCGTCCTCGTCGTCGCCGCGACCCTCGTTCAGCGACGCTACGCGAAGGAGACCTCGCTGCTATGACCTCCGTACTCACCCCCGACATCCGCCCCGCCGTCGCAGAAGACTCGGCCGCACCCCAGACGGCACCGCGCCGACCCAAGGCGCAGAAGATGGAGGCGTTCACCGCGATCAGCTACGTCGGCGCGACCCTGTTCGCGCTCGCCTGCCTCATCCCGTTCTGGATGGTCGTCGCCGGCTCCTTCACCGCCGAGACAGCTCTCTCGCGCAGCGGCTACTCGTTCTGGCCGACCCCCTTCTCCCTCGACGCCTACACGACCCTGTTCAGCGGCGGCCGGATCTGGCTCGCCTACGGCGCGACACTGTTCATCACTGTCGTCGGTACCGCGATCGCTCTCGCCGCAACGTCCGGGATCGCCTGGGTGATCGCCCGCGGCCTCCCCCGACTGAGCACGCCGCTGGCGATCTTCGCCTACATCCCGATGCTGTTCACCGGCGGCCTGGTACCGCTGTACATCCTCGTCACGCAGGTGCTCCAGCTTCAGAACTCGCTGTTCTCGGTGATCTTCCCGCTCGCGCTGGCTCCGTTCCTGGTGTTTGTGCAGGTCTCGTTCTTCCGAGCGGTCCCGGCCGAGATCCTCGACTCCGCGAAGATCGACGGCGCCGGCGAGCTGCGGGTCTTCTTCCAGATCGTGCTACCGCTGTCCAAGCCCGTCCTCGCCGTCATCGCCCTGTTCTACGCCGTCACCTACTGGAACGACTGGTTCCACGCCCTGCTGTTCATCAACGACGTGAACCAGTACCCGCTGCAGCTGGTGTTGCAGAACCTGATCGCGAGCGTCGCGAACGCCAACAACCTCTCCACCACCGGAGCAGCGCCCGTCTACCAGATCCGGCTCGCGATGACCGTGGTCACGATCGCCCCGATCCTGTTCGCCTACCCCTTCGCCCAACGCTACTTCGTGAAGGGCCTCACCCTCGGAGCAACGAAGGGCTGACCTGCCCTCGAGCCATCCCTCCGATTCACCCCACCACCTCCCGCTCCACCCGCACCACCGCAGCGCAGCGCCGCGGTGCGGTCGGGCGCGCCAACGACGGCGCCGCCCTGTCGACAATCTGAAAGGAACACCCTCATGGCCCCCTTCTCCGCACCCCGCACCGCGTTCTCCCGCCGCGGCTTCCTCGCCGGCAGCGCCGGCGCCGCCGCGCTCATGGCCCTGACCGCCTGCAGCGGCGGCGGCGGCGCGGCCGGCTCCGGCCAGCTCAACCTGCTGATGCCCGGCATCGCCCCCACCGGCTGGGATGGCGTCCTCACCGCCGTCAACACGAAGATCGAAGCCGACCTGGGCTTCACCATCAAGCCCGAGTTCATCAACTGGCAGAACTACGCCAACCAGTCCCTGCTCAAGTTCACCTCCGGCGAGAACTTCGGCACCGCCCTCAGCGCACGCTGGCTCAACATCTCCAAACTCATCTCCGACGGCGCGCTGCTCGGGCTCGACAAAGACCTCACCGGCGGCGGCTACACGAACCTCTCCGACACGGTCGCCCCCGAGGCTCTCGAGGCGAACCGGTGGGGCGACGGCGAGATCTACGGCCTGCCCGCGGTCAACGCGGCCGGCCGCATCCACCACTACACCGTCCGCGGTGACCTGGTCGACAAGTACGCCGGCGGCACCCTCGCCGACTACGACGCCGTCGAGAAGTTCTGGTACGACGTCAAGCAGAAAGAGGGCATCCTGCCCTACACCGCACGCCTGAGCACCTACAACGTGCTCGGCGCGCCGACCGGGGTGTTCTTCCGCCAGGGCTGGGAGACGCCCGACATGACTCCGCTGTACTTCTCCTCCGACTCGCTGATGTTCGTTCCCGCCAGCGATGCATCCTCCACGGGCTCCTCCGACCCGATCCCGTTCTGGGACCACCAGCCCTACGTCGAAGCCCTGCGCGCGGTACGGAAGTACTACAACGACGGCATCATCAACGCCGACATGCTCAACATCGACGCCGCCACGGTGCAATCGCAGTTCCAGAGCGGCGCCGCGGCATCCACGTGGGCCATCACCGACGGCACGTCCACCTCGACCCACCTCGCGAACCTGCTCAAGGCGGTGCCCGGCGCGAGCCTGCAGGACGTGATGCCGTTCCGCGACGGCCTCGCCGCCAAGCCGAACCAGCTGTTCCAAGCCGACAACCTCGTTGTACTGAACAAGGCCGGTAAAGACCACGACAAGGCCATGCAGTTGCTGGACTGGGTCTCGATCGCGGAGAACCACGACCTGCTCGAATACGGCGTCGAAGGCACCGACTGGAAGGCCGTGGGCGATGACTCCTACGAGGCGATCTCCGAGTACAACAACTTCCCCGGCTACGCGCTGAGCTGGCGAGTGCCGCTGGAGCGGCTTTCCAGCCTGATGGACCCCACCGAGAAGGAGAACTTCACCTGGGCGAAGGACTACGCGAACTTCACCACCGATCCGTTCGCCAGCTTCATCCCCGACCTGGCCCCCGTCGAGTCAGAGAACGCGCAGATCACCGCCGCCCTCGCCCAGTACGGCAACCCGCTCTACGCCGGAGCCGTCGATGTCGACAAGGGCCTGGACGACCTGAAGAAGGCCGTCGAAGGCGCGGGCTTGGAGAAGGTGCAGGCGGAGATCGCCAAGCAGGCCGACGCGTACCTCGCCGCGAAGTGACGACGCCGCTCCCATGACCCAGACACCCGTGCGCCGCGGCGCCCGCTCCCGCCTCACCGCCGTCGGCATGGCCCTCGCCCTGCTGCTGACGAGCATCGGGCTGACCGCCCCCGCCGCGTCGGCATCGGAGAGCACCGTCCCGATCACCTCCACTACCGGCCCGGGAGGGTTCGCGCACCCCGGCATCGGCGTCTCCGCGGACAGCCTCCGCACCGCTCAGGCGCAGGTCGCTGCGGGCGTCGAGCCGTGGGCGAGCTACTACGACGCGATGGCGATGACCAACTACGCCTCCCGCACCCTGACCTCCGCCAACCAAGGCGCCGGCGACGGGGTGCCCGCGAACGATGCGTTCAACAGCCGTGACATCAACAGCACATTCATCCCCGACTCCCTCGGCGCCTACACGCAGGCGCTGATGTACGTCTTCACCGGCGACACCGTCTACCGCGAGAACGCGCTGCGTATCGTGCGCATCTGGTCGCAGATGGATCCGGCCAAGACCGCGCAATTCCCGGATTCGCACATCCACACCGGCGTTCCGCTGTACCGCCTCGTGTCCGCCGCGGAGATCCTGCGCTCGACACCCTCCGGCACGGGAACGACCGGCTACGACCTGGCGTGGAGCGCGGCGGACACCGCGAGCCTGACGGACAACCTGATCGTCCCGATGACCGAGACGATCCTGCACGACAACACGCACTACATGAACCAGCACACCTTCCCGATCATCGGGGCAATGGCGGGCTACATCTTCACGGACAACCGCGCCCGCTACGACGAAGCCGTCGAATGGTTCACCATGAACGCGACGGCGCCCGACCCGGACATCAACGGCGCCCTCGGCGCGATCTTCCGCGAAGTCGCGAAGACCGACCCCGCGAACAGCTACGGCCGAACGTTCGTTCAACACCAGGAGATGGGCCGCGACCAGGCGCACGCCGGTGGCGACGTGCACGTCCTGACCACCCTCGCGCGGATGGTCGACGTGCAGGGCACGAAGGTCGACCCCAAGACCGGAGTCCCCTCCACCGCGAAGAAGGCAGTGACCCCGTACGCCTTCCTGCGCAACCGGCTGCTGGCCGGAGCGGAGGCGTACGCCGCGTTCATGATGGGCCGCGACGTGCCGTGGGTGGACCTCACGGGCGGAGACGGACACGTGTCCGAGTGGTATCGGGGTCGTTGGTCCGACACCGTCAACGAGCTCTACCACGTGTATCGCTACGACGAGGGTGTGAAAGTCGAGAAGGAAGCGCCGGCGATCGCGGAGCAATTCCGTCAACGCGACGGTGCTCTGTTCTACAACGGGAACAGCGCCGAGATCGGCACGGTCGTCGGTGACGGCGGGCTGCGCAGCTTCTGGGGCGGCTCCGATCCCGGCTCCGAGTACTGGCTCTCCACCCCCGCCGCGGCGGCCGGTGAGACGGTGCCGGTACCGGCCGATGCGAAGCTCACTTTCGACGCCAAGGGACTCGCCGTCGACAAGCGCAGCACCCGGGTGACCGAGGACGGGCACAGCTTTCTGCGGATGAACCCCTCCCGCGAGGGAGCCACCATCGCGATCCGCTCCCTCTCCTACGGGCCGCGCACCGCGTACAGCCCGGTCGCGATCCGTATCCGCACCACCGACACCTCGACGCTGCAGGTGCGCAGCCGCCCAGGCGCCGCCCCCTACCAGACGGTGACCCTCCCGGACACGGACGGGCAGTGGCGCTACGTCAGCTACGACATGGCCACCGCTGCGGTGCCGCTGTGGGCCATGGGCGACAACAACATCGCCTTCTACACCGTCGCCGGCAAGGGGAAGAAGATCGACTTCGATCTCGTCAACCTGCAAGCGCCGACCGAACTCACTCCCCCGCGCTTCGCCGACGGCGCCGCGACGACCCGCATCGCCGTGCAGGGCGCACCGTTCGCCGTCACCCTGCCCGCGGAAGACTCCGGCGGCGGCGTGAGCTACCGCGGCGAAGAACTGCCCAAGGGCGCCACGATCGACGCCAACACCGGGGCACTCACCTGGACGCCGAAGAAGAATCAGGCCGGCGAGCACCAGTTGGTGATTCAAGCCAGCGACGGCAGCAGCGACGCGGGACTCGCCGTCACCCTCGCGGTCGCGAAGAATCGGGCGGAAGCCGTCACCTTCGCGCAGGCCGGTTTCGCATCAGACATCGCCTACACCTCTGAATCCCTGGCGCCTTACACCGACGCGAGCAGCGCCGCAACGACCGCAGCATCGAACGGATCCGACACGGACTTCGCGACTGCGATCGAAGCACTCCGGCTCGCCACCGCCCAGCTGCAGCCGCTGAACCCGCGACGCGCCGACGGCACCCTGGACTACATCGCCCTGACCAGCTCCTCGCTGGACAGCGGCAAGCTGGGCGCCCTGCTCGACAACGACAACTCGACCTTCTCGGGAGACCTCACCACCAACTCCATCCGCTTCGACTTCGGCGCCGACTATCGAGTACGCGCCGACGCCTTCGAGGTGCAGGCGCGGATCACCTTCGGCAACCGCTCCCAGGGCAGCAATGTCTACGGCTCGAACGACGGCACCGTCTGGACGAAGCTGACCACCTCGGCGACAACGAATACCGATGCCCTCGAGACCCTGCCCGTCGCCGCCCAGTACACCGACGCGACGTTCCGCTTCATCACGCTGCAGGTCGACGACCCCGGGGTGCCGACGGATCCGAACTACCCCGGCATCTTCAGCATCTCCGAGTTCCACATCCGCGGCGACCGGATCGAGGCCGTGAACGAGGTGACCACCGCCACCATCACCTCCAGCAACGCCATGCCGGGCAGAGCCGTCGGGGGTGACACCGTCACGGTCGCGATGACCACCGCCGTCGCGGTCAGCAGCGTCAGCGCCACCATTGAGGGGGCGCCCGCCACCGTCGCCGGTAGCGGCACCTCGTGGACCGCATCCGCCGCACTCCCGACGGGCGGGGGCTTCGGTCGTAACGTCGCCTTCGAGATCAACTACCGCACTCCGGCCGGAACCGCGGCCGACCCGCTCGCTGCCACCACCGACGGCACGACGCTGTACCTCTCCAACGAGACCACCCTCATCCCGGACATCCCGGGCAAGGCCCTCCCGGTGAGCCTCACCGGAGAGCTGGAGGGCTCGAAATCGGTGCACGTGACGCGCATGTTCGACGCCGTGACGACCTCGTTCAGTGACGTCGGCCCGGTGGCCGACAAGTACTACATCGTGCTCGACTTCGCCGAGGGCGGAGCCGTCGCGCTCACCCGCGCGGAACTGCTCGTCCGGCAGGACGCCTTCGGTACCGATCGTGCGTCCGCGTTGCATCTGGAAGCGTCCAACGACCTGTCGACCTGGACGAGGATCACTCCCGACGCAACCGGGACCCGCGCCTGGCAGAACCTTCCCGTCTCCGGCGCGACCGGCCAGACGCCTTACCGATACCTGCGCCTGGCGAACAACACCTGGATCAACATCGCCGAGCTGCGACTGTTCGGCGGCTACACGGCGCCACCGGCATCCGCCGTCCGCTCAGCGAATATCACCAGCAGTAACCCGACGCCCAAACTCGCGGTCCCCGGAGACACCGTGTCACTCGCATTCGCCACAACGGAGCCTGTCACCGGCGTCACCGCCACCATCGACGGCCGGCCCGCGGCGGCCACCAGCTCTGACGGCGTCACCTGGCGTGCGTCCGCGGTCATTCCGGGGAATGCCACATCAGGGCGGCTGCTCCCCTTCCGCGTCGAGTACGTCGCCGCGTCCGGCAGCCCCGGACGGCCGTTGACGGCAAGCACCGATGGATCCAGCGTCTACCTCACCACCGATGAGGCACTGATCACCGACCTCGCCGGCCGAACCGAAACCGTCATGGCCAGCGGAGCCCCGGATCCGGCGAAGGACGTGCACGTGCTGCGGATGCTCGACCGCAACGCTGCCACGTTCAGCGACATCGGACCGGTGAACGGGCAGTTCTTCACCATCCTCGACTTCGGCGCAACCACCTCCGCTCGCCTCAGCGGTGCCGAGCTGTTGGTGCGGCAGGACACCTTCGGCACCGGCCGTTCCGCCGCGCTGCACCTGGAGGGCTCCAACGACCTGACCACCTGGACACGAGTGACGCAGAACGCACGAGCGACCCTCGCTTGGCAGGGCCTTCCGATGGACAACCCGTCGACTTCGGCGCAGCCGTACCGCTACATCCGTATCATCGGCGGCGACTGGATCAACATCGCCGAGCTGCGCCTGAAGGGCACGGTGACGGTCAATGGCTGACCGAGCGGTCTCAGCGCCGACGGGGAGTGCTCTCCCTCACCACCACATGGCCGTCGAACGAGAGCAGCCGCGGCTGCGCCGCAGCCTCGCCGAGGCCCAGGCGCAGAGCGACCTCGCCGACCTCGTTCCAGGGAAGACGGACCGTCGTCAAAGCCGGCGTCAGGTCGCGCAGCGCGACGAGATCGTCCACCCCCGAGATCGCGAGGTCACCGGGAAGCTGCAAGCCGGCTTCACGGAAACGAGCGATGGCACCCAGAGCGATGGCATCCGCCGTCGCGATGATCGCCTCGGTCGGGCCGTGTCGGCGCAGATATTCACCCGCCGCGACGTACCCGCCCTCGCGCGTGAACGCGCTGTGGATCACCCGTTCTCCGTTGATCTCGATACCGGCCTCAGCCAGGGCGGACACGATACCCGCGGCTCGATCACGCGGTGTCGCCGCGTCCTCCGGTCCGGCGAAGACCGTGAACTCGCGATAGCCCAGCTCGAGATAACGCTTGACGATGAGCCGGCCCACTCCGACGTTGTCGATGCTGAGAGTGTCGAAAGGCAGCCCGGGCTGGCTGATCGCGATGACGCGACCGCCCTCCTCCTCGTAGGAGCGCAACTCCTCGACGACGCGATCGTAGTCCGGGTCGGTCAGGTGGCGACTGCCCGCCACGATCACCAGACGTGGTCGCTGACCGCGCAGCGCGGATGCGATGCGGGCGGCACGGGCGCTGCTCTCGTTGGTCGAAACCATCGTGATCATCGACTCCCCTTGCCCGGCGGCCCGGAAGACGCCCACGGCGATCGGGGAGAAGTAGTCCTCCGTGATCGAGTTGACGATCAAGGCGATGCTCTGCGATCTGCCGCGCGCGATGGATTGGGCGCTGAAGTTCGCGACGTAGCCGAGGTCGCGCGCGGCGGCGAGGACCTTCCCGCGCAGCTCCTCGCGCACGTTCCGCACCGAACCGTTCAACGCTCGGGACGCCGTCGCCCGCGAAACTCCCGCCGCCCGGGCGACATCATCCAAGGTCGCTGGACTCGCGGTGCTGCGCGGCTCGCGCGTCGTGCTCATGGGATCCCCCTTGCTTCAGGAGCGACTTCGAGTCGGCCCATTCTAGCTGAGAGCGCTTTCCACACGAATCTTCACACACCCGCATCCACTGCGTCGATGACGGCGGAAAGCGACCGCTCCCGCGGTGAAACGAGAGAACGGACATGCCCATGAAAGCCGCATTCGCGATGGAGGCAGGACTGCAGTACAAGCTCTTCGACGAGCCGATGCTGCGCAGACTCCAATCGCTCGTCTCGATCCGCACCGACACCGCGTGGACCGATCTCGACGCCGTCGCCGGAACCGATCTGGCCGAGACGGAGGTACTCATCACGGGCTGGTTCGCCCCGTGCGTCAGCGCTGATGTCCTCGACCGGATGCCTTCATTACGCGCGATCCTGCATGCCGGCGGTTCGGTGAAATCCATCGTCAGCGAGTCCGTGTGGGACCGCGGAATCCTCGTCACCACCGCCGCGGACGCGAACGCGGTCCCTGTCGCCGAGTACACCCTCGCCATGATCCTCGCCGCCGGTAAGCGCGTGTTCCCGCTTTCGCGCGAATACGCGCGTCGGCAGAGCGGGATCGACCTGACCCGCGAGTATCCCGCCATCGGAGCCCACCGCGCCACGGTCGGCATCATCGGGGCGTCAAGAATCGGACGCAAGGTCATCCAACTCCTGCGGCCTTTCTCCTACGAGGTGCTGGTCAGCGACCCGTTCCTCTCCGACGTCGAAGCCGGCGAGCTGGGGGTGCAGAGCGTGCCCCTGGCCGAGTTGCTCGCCCGGTCCTCGATCGTGAGCCTGCACGCGCCCGATCTCGAGTCCACCCGCGGCATGCTCGGCGCGGCGGAGTTCGCTTCGATGCCGGACGGCGCGACCTTCATCAACACCGCCCGGCAAGCTCTCGTCGACCAGGATGCGCTGATCGCCGAACTGCGCACCGGACGGCTGGACGCTGTGCTCGACGTCACGGAACCGGATCCGCTCTTCCCCGGTCACCCCCTGTTCGGTCTGCCGAACGTGCTCCTCACGCCGCACATCGCCGGCTCCCGCGGCACGGAGCTGCTTCTGCTGGGCGAAAGCGTTCTCGGGGAGGTGGAACGCGTCGTAGCCGGAGCACCCCCGCGGCACCCCGTCCTCGCCAGCAGCCTCGCGACGATGGCATGACCGTCCTGCACAACCCCGTCCTGCGAGGCTTCAACCCCGATCCGTCCATCGTCCGGGTCGGTGAGGACTACTACATCGCCACCAGTACGTTCGAATGGTTCCCCGGGGTTCGGCTGCACCACTCCCGCGATCTGGCGAACTGGCACGTCATCGGCCACGCGCTGGATGAACGCGCGGGCTTCGACCTCGCCGGAATCCCGGATTCCGGGGGAGTGTGGGCGCCGAGCCTGAGCCACTCCGGCGGCCTGTTCTGGCTCGCCTACTCGATCGTCCACTCGATGGACGGAGACGATAAGGACATCCTGAACTACCTCGTCACCGCCCCCACCATCGACGGGCCGTGGAGCGCTCCCGTGTTCCTGGGCTCGCGCGGCTTCGACTTCTCCTTCTTCCACGACGCCCAACCCGACGGATCCGAGCGCCACTACATGGTCGGCGTGCAATGGGACCACCGACCGCAATCACCGTCGTTCGGCGGTCTGGTGCTCGAGGAATACCTTCCCGACGAACAGCGGATGACCGGCCGAGCCGACACGCTCTTCACCTCCGAGGGGCTGGTCGAAGGCCCCAACCTCTACCGCGTCGGCGACCACTATGTGCTCACCATCGCCGAGGGCGGCACCGGCTGGAACCACGGCATCACCACAGCCCGGGCCCGCAACCTGCTCGGCCCGTACGAACGAGATCCGGCGCCGGCTGTTCTCACCGCCCGCGACGACCCCGGCGCAGCTCTGCAGAAGCCCGGCCATGGCGAACTCGTCCAGGCGCCCAATGGGGAGTGGCTCATGGTGCACCTCGCCGCGCGCCCGATTCTGCACCTCGGAGAGAGATACAGCATCCTCGGCCGCGAGACCTGCCTGCAGCGGGTCGTGTTCATCGACGGCTGGTTACGGCTGCGTCGCGGAGGGACCCGGGCCTGCCTGACCGTCGACCTCGAGGACATAGTCGCCCGCGACAAGGGGACAGCGGCGACCACGACTCCCGTTTCGTCGCGTGGCTTCGGGGATCACATCGATACCCGCCGCTACTCGACACTCCGCTCGGCGCCCGACTCGACCGTGTTCGACCTCAGAACTCGTCCCGGATGGCTACGGCTGCGCGGAGGCCGCTCGGCTGCCTCCGCCTTCGCACAATCGATGCTGGCCGAACGGCTGCCCGAGAACCACATCGTGGCAAGCACGGATGTGGACGCGGAGCCCGTTGATCACCGTCAGGCCGCAGGATTGCTCGCCTGGTACGACCGAGACGCCTGGATCTGGCTGCAACTGACCCGTGACGAGGTCCATGGACGGCACCTCCGCATCGTTCGACGTGCCGGTCACGCCACCACTCGTTCCGATCCGATCGAGGCCCCCGAGGGAATCGTTCCGATGCGGTTCGAACTAGCGGACGGCATCCTGCACTTCGAGATCAGCAACAGCGGCACGTGGGTCCCCATCGGTGCGCCGCAGCCGGCGTGGACGCTGTCGGACGATCACGGAGACCGTCTTCGATTCACCGGCAGTTTCGCGGCCATCCGTGCCGAGGATCTGGATGGACGCGGCTGGCACGCCGACTTCAGCCGACTCTCTGTGACCCTTCCGATGCGCGCGCCACACGCTCGCATCAATGGAGTCTCGGCAAGAGAACAACCCGTCCCCCGCTGACTGCCTCGATCGAAGGGAGTTCGAATTCTTCGCGTCGCCAGTAGATTTCTCGCATGATCGACGTAGTGATCCGTGCGGCGGATGACTCCGACGCGAGTCGCATCGACGCGGTCGAGTCCGCTGCATTCGGTCCCCAGGCGAGCCTCGTGATCCGGCTGATGTCCGAGTTGCGCCGCACGGGGGCGAAGAGATTGGAACTCGTCGCTGAGGAAGCCGGCGTCATCGCCGGCCATGTCCTGCTGTCACGGGCGTGGGTGGATGCACCAACAGGGCTCGTGGAGGCGTGGGTGCTGAGCCCGCTGGCGGTGCTACCGGAACGGCAGGGGCGCGGTATCGGTCGCGCGTTGATCGAGCAGGCCATGCGCATGGGCGAGGAATCGGGTGTTCCGGCGGTGTTCCTCGAGGGTGACCCCGCCTACTACTCGCGATCGGGTTTCGTCGCGGCCATCCCCGCGGGTTTCCTCTCGCCGTCATCGCGCATTCCGGACTCGGCGTTCCAGGTTCGCCTGCTCACCGCACGCGAGCGGTGGCTGCGCGGGGCGCTCATCTACCCGGAGGCGTTCTGGATCGCTGATGCCGTGGGGCCCCGGTGAGGAGTCGAGCGTGACGACTGCGCCGCAGTGTGACCCCGGCGCACGGGCTCCGTCGGGGCCGGGAGCAAGACCGGGCTGCTTTCCGGAGCGCTGGCAACCCCCTGCCGACGCAGGTACGCCTCGCCGTACGGTGGGAAGACCTCAGAGACCAGGAGCGATCATGAACGACACCACGTCCACGAACCCCAGCGACGAAGAGAAGGACCGCGTCGACGACCTGCCGACCGGTGCCGGCGAAGGTGACACGGATGCGTCCGAGGAGGACACCGCATCGGGCGGCGCCCCGGACGAGCCCGGCGAGTAGTCCATCCGCAGGATCGAGTGGCGCCCGTGACCCACGAAGAAGCGGCCGAGGGGCCGGATCAGGCTCACAGCCGACCCGCCGGCGTCGATGACACGACCGTCGCCGCGTTGGGCAAACTGTCGGAGGCTCTCGAGACGGTCGAGCACGCGCGCGGCCTCTTGTACGGCTTCCACCGCCTGACGGGCTCCGCCGATCTCGCGGCGGGCGAGGCCGTCGATCTTCTGCGAGAAGCGGGTCACGACGCGCTCGCCGACCGCATCGAGACGGAGCTGATCGGCCGGAACGTCGTCGACGGGCGTTGGACCTTCCAGATCGTCGAGGAGTACGACGACGGGTACTACTCCGCCTTCCGAGACCTGGAACGCGACGCTCGCGACACCCTGGTGCAGGGCCGCCGCCATCTCTTCGAAGCGGAGATGAAGGAGGACCGCCGCAGCCACGGTCGGCGCCACCACGAGGCGCGCCCGCCCGAACGGTGACCCGGGCCTGCGGTCGGTGACCCCGGGCTGAAGTGTCTCCTCGAAACGCCGATAAGGCGCCTTCGGTCGCGCCGGAAACCCTTCGATGTGTGGGGCGCCCGCCGCACTCCACCGGCCTGGGCATCCGCACCGCATGACGTGGCAACCCCTATCAGCTACGGATTCGGAGGCGTTTGCTCGAAGCACCAGGATCCCGATAACACGAAGATCCAGACCGACGGAGGCCCCATGTTCTTCCACGTACAGCGACTCATCAACGACATCGAGCAGGACGAGCCGGATCCGGCCGCGGCGAACGCGCTGCAGGAGGGGCTCGGCGGACAGTTCGGCGAGATGCGCACGATGATGCAGTACCTCTTCCAGGCGATGAACTTCCGCGGCCCCACGGCCAAGCCGTACCGCGACCTGATCCAAGGCATCGGCACGGAGGAGATCAGCCACGTCGAGCTGATCGGCACCACCATCTCGCGCCTGCTCGACGGCTCGCCGCAGTATCAGGGCAAGAAGTCGGATCCGGTCGACAAGCCGGGTGCCGGCGGCGCAACGCCCCTGTCGATCGCGCTCGACACCAGCAACATCCACCACTACCTCGTCGGCGCGCAGGGCGCTCTACCGGTGGACGCCGCGGGCAACCCGTGGTCGGGCAGCTACGTCTACAACTCGGGCAATCTCGTGCTCGACCTGCTGTACAACCTGATGCTCGAGTCGACCGGGCGTCTGCAGAAGTCGCGCATCTACGAGATGACCGCGAACAAGACGGCGCGCTCGACGATCGCGTACCTGATCGTGCGCGACCAAGCCCACGAGAACGCCTACGCGAAGGCGCTCGAGACGCTCGGCATCGACTGGAAGAAGACGCTGCCGATCCCGAAGACGAACGCGGAGCGCTTCCCCGAGGTGAAGAAGCTCGTCGATCTCGGCCTGCAGTCGAAGCAATACACCTTCGATCTCGAGGGCGCCTCCGAGGCCGGCAAGATCTTCCAGGGCGCCTCGCCCTCGAACGACGGCACCACCCTGCTCTCGGATGAGCAGGCGCCGCTCGGCACGCCCTCGGTCATCGCGCCGGAACGTTTCGAGGAGTACGCGCCGGGGCTCGACGCGGATCTGCTGAAATTGATTCAGAACACCGCCGAGATGGAGCTCTCCGACATCAACGCCTTCTACGGGCCGGTCGCGCCGTAGCGCGCCGCCATAACCGACCACGCCCAGCACACCCGCAACCGACGCGCGAGCGTCCGAAGGAGAAGAAGCGATGACGAACAGCACACCCAAGCCGGGGCCGAGCACGACCGACCCGTCGACCACCGACCCCGACACCGTCGACCCCGAGACCGGAACCGACCCCAGCGGGACGCCCGTCGAGAACCCCTCGGGCTAGGTCGGTTGCTGCAGAACGGGGCGGACGCTGCGGCGCCCGCCCCGTTCTGCTGTGCGGGGGATGCCGGGTTCCTCGCTGCGACGGGCGGTCGAACCTCGGGCGCTCGGTCGGCCGGAGTGTGGCTCAGGACCGGCGTCAGCGAGGGGCACCCCGAGCGGACATCGCCGGATCCGCACGACCCTGCGGATCCCGATCGGAACGCAGGGGGTGGCCGCCGCCCGGACCGGTCCTGGGGCTTATGCGGCTCGCGGGGCGCG
The DNA here is from genome assembly GCA_013204985.1 of Microbacteriaceae bacterium VKM Ac-2855. GTDB lineage: Bacteria > Actinomycetota > Actinomycetes > Actinomycetales > Microbacteriaceae > Rathayibacter. The sequence continues at coordinate 269,315 of JABMLG010000005.1, read as the reverse complement.
GTCATCCGAGCCGCGCCGCCGCATCCGCCTCGTCGATCGCGGCCGCATCATGCGAGGCCCGCACGAACGCCACATTGCGGGCGGCCTCCGCGGGCGGCGAGCCGGAAATGCGATGCCGCATCCAGCCCCGCGGTCTGCTCGTCGAGCAGGCGCATCGCGGAGCGCTACGTGAGCCCGCGGGCCATGAGTGCGCACCATCGCTGCCACAGAGCGTTCTCCACAGGCCCGAGCCGGAGTTTGCACATCCGCCCGTGGCGACCGGCCGATGTCGGACCTGTGCCGTAGGGTCGAAGACACGTTCGATACCGCGCTCGGTGTCGGAGGTTCCGCCTAACGTCGATCACGACCGGATCGCGACCCGGATCGCGACCCGGTCCCGACCCGATCCCGACCCGATCCCCAACCCGAAGGGAGGCCCCATGGCCGTCACCAAGTTCCGCGCACCCGGCTACAAGTGCACCGAATGCGGCTGGACGGCGTCGAAGTGGGTCGGCCGCTGCGGCGAATGCCAGCAGTGGGGCACCGTCGTCGAGGTGGCCGAGAAGACCGGCATCGTAGCTCGCGCCGTGGCTCCCATCCCGCCGAGCGCGACGAAGGCGGCCCGCCCGATCACCGAGGTCGAGACCGCCACCATGTCGCACCGGCCCACCGGAGTCCCCGAGCTCGATCGGGTGCTCGGTGGAGGCATCGTGCCCGGTGCGGTGGTGCTGTTATCCGGAGAGCCCGGTGTCGGCAAGTCCACCCTGCTGCTCGAGGTCGCCTCGAAAGCGGCGGCGGCCGGTCAGAAGGTGCTCTACGTCAGCGCGGAGGAGTCGACGGCGCAGGTGCGCCTGCGCGCCGAGCGCACGGGCGCGATGCACAGCAGCCTCTACCTCGCCGCCGAAACCGACCTCGGCACCGTTCTCGGGCAGATCGACGACGTTCAGCCCGAGCTCTTGATCGTCGACTCGGTGCAGACGGTCTCCAGCGGCAACGTCGAAGGCCTGCCCGGCGGTCCGAGCCAGGTGCGCGAGGTCGCGAGCGCGTTGATCCGGCTCGCGAAGGAGCGGGCACTGCCCCTGGTACTGGTCGGGCATGTCACGAAGGACGGTTCGATCGCCGGCCCCCGGCTGCTGGAACACCTCGTCGACGTGGTCTGCCACTTCGAGGGCGACCGGCACACAGCACTGCGCTTCCTGCGCTCGCTCAAGAATCGCTTCGGGCCGACCGACGAGGTCGGCTGCTTCGAGATGACCAACGAGGGCATCACCGAGATCCCGGATCCGAGCGCGATGTTCCTCAGCAACTCTCCCGAACCGACGCACGGGGTGTGCGTCACCATCGCGATGGAAGGTCGTCGGCCGCTCGCCGTCGAGATCCAGGCGCTCGTCACCTCCGCCAGCGGCCAGAACCCGCGTCGTGTCACCAACGGCGTCGACAACTCCCGCGTTCTGATGCTGCTCGCGGCTTTGGAACGCCACGCCGGGATCAAGCTCAGCGACAGTGACGTCTACGTATCCACCGTGGGTGGTGTGAAACTCAGCGAGCCGTCCGCCGATCTCGCCATCGCCATCGCCATCGCGTCCGCGTTCAGCCAGACGGTGGTGCGCCCCAAGATCGCCGCCTTCGGTGAGATCAGCCTCGCCGGCGAGATCCGGCCGACCACGCATTCGCGCCAACGCGGTCTCGAGGCGGATCGGCTCGGCCACACCAGTCACCTGGATTCGTCGATCTTCACCCTCGGCAGCGCGATCATGGACGCGATCGCGAAGTTACCGGCGGCGATGCCGCCCAGTCGGTGAACAGCCGCTCCTAGGCTGATCCCATGGCAGTCGAGAGCGCAGCCCGGGCGTGGATCCACCGGCGCGGCTACACCGTGACGGCCGTCGTCGACCAGGCGTTCTTCATCCTCGGCGGCGTCGCCGCGGTGCTGCTCGCCTGGGTCGTCTTCGACGACGGCGTGCGAGCGGGCTGGGCCGGTATCTGGCTGTACGTGCTGCTCTGGGCTCTGGTCGCCTACCTCGTGCTGCCGCGACTGCACCGCATCCTGACGCAGATCTACGTGCCCAACTACTTCATCGGCCGCGCCCGAACGAGCGACGGACTGCTCGGCGACCCGGTCAACCTCTCGGTTCGGGGCACCGCCGCACAACTCACGACGGCGATGAGCGCGGCCGGCTGGACACGCGCCGACGACGTCACCCTGCGCAGCAGCTGGCGCATCATCACCTCCACCCTCACCCGGCGCAGCTACCACACGGCGCCGGTCTCGCCGCTCTTCGTCTTCGGTCGGATGCAGGATCTCGCCTACCAGCAGGAGGTCGACGGCAATCCTGCCAAGCGCCACCACGTGCGCTTCTGGCAAGCGCCCGACGGCTGGCTGCTGCCGGGCGGTTTCAACGTGGACTGGGTGGCCGCCGGCACCTTCGACCGCTCCGTCGGACTCTCGCTGTTCACCCTGCAGGTGACCCATAAGATCTCGCCCGACACCGACCGCGAACGCGACCACATCGTCGCAACACTGCGCGACGCGGATCCGCGGATCACCGTCGACACGATCCGCGACTTCGCCACCGGATACCACTCGCGCAATGGCGGCGGCGACTCGATCATCACCGACGGCGATCTGCCCGTCGTCGATCTGCGCACGGTCACGCCGACGATCGGCACCGACGTCGTTCCCTCCCCGGCGACCGAGCTCGCCCCGCCCACCACCCCGGTCGACCCGCGGATGCGCCGACCGCTCACCACGGTCTTCGGCGCAGGCGTGGTGCTGATCGGCGCCGTGAGCACCCTCGTGCAAGCGGTGCAGATCGGCAGCGGCGTACTGAACCTCAACGACGCGACGATCAACGACGACCCGATCAGCGCGGCCGACCTGCCCGCGGCGACTGCCGTGATCGTCGTCCTGCTCATCGCCCTCGCACTGATCAACACGGTGTTCGCCGCGCTCGTCTATCGCGGCGGCAACCGATCGCGCGTTCTGTCGATGAGTTCCGCACTGCTGACCTCGGCGTCGGCGTTCATCGCCGTCGCCCAGGGCGGTGCCGCCATCAGCCTGCAGTCGAACCTGATCACCGTGTCGCTGAACGTGCTGACCCTGCTCGCCCTGTCGAGTCGCGCATCCCGCGACTTCGCACGTGCCCGAATCCGACTCGCATCCGAAACGCCCGGGAAACGCGCCTCCGACACTCTGTAGGAACCCCTACCCCACGTTCGGAAACGGATCAGCGTTGCCCCCTCGCATTTCTCCTCGCTCCTTCACCCGTCTCACCGCGGCCACGGCCATCTGCGCCGGATTCGCCGTCACCACCTCGGCCTTCGCGCCCGCGGCATTCGCCGCGACCCCGGCCGTCGTCTCCGCCCCCGAGGTCGTCGACCTCGGCATCACCGATGTGCTCTCGCTCCTCGAATCCGGCGAGTCGACCTCGGTCGCGCTCACCCAGGAGTACCTCGATCGCATCGCCGCCTACGACGACCCGTACGGCGACCAGCCCGGCCTCGCCGCGGTGATCCTCGCCAATCCGGACGCTCTGGCCACGGCAGCCACCCTCGACGCCGAACGCGCCGCCGGCACGCTCCGCGGACCGCTGCACGGCGTACCGATCCTCGTGAAAGACAACTACGCCACGTTCGACATGCCCACCACCGCCGGCAGCGCCTCACTGAAGACCTATCAGACGGCCGTCGATTCGACCGCGGTCGAGCGTCTGCGCGCGGCGGGCGCGATCATCCTCGCCAAAACGAACATGTCAGAGTTCGCCTGGCACGGCACCTACACGCTCAGCTCCGAACGCGGGCGCACCAACAACGCGTACGACCAGGCGAACAGTGCGAGCGGATCCAGCGGTGGCACGGGCGCGGCGGTAGCGGCGAGCTTCGGCCCCGCCGGCTTGGGTACCGACTCCTGCGGTTCGATCGTGGGCCCCAGCGCGCACGAGAGCCTGGTCGGCTACCGCCCGACCATGGGACTCACCAGCACAGCCGGCATCGTGCCGCTCAGCATCCGCCAGGACGTCTCGGGCCCGATGACCAAGACCGTCGCCGACGCGGCCATCCTGATGGAAGTACTCGCCGGCTACGACGCCGCCGACCCGCTGACCGAGATCGCGAAGGGGCAGGTGACCGACCAGTACGTCGAGGGACTCAGCGACTCCGCTCTCGAGGGCAAGCGCATCGGCTACGTGCAGTACGACTACACGGCGGAGGAGCAGGCGCGGCCCGGCTTCGCCGAGCAGATCGCCCTGTTCGATCAGGCGGTCGCCGATCTCGAGGCGCAGGGCGCAGAGATCGTCGCGGTGCCCGACTTCACGCACGAGTTCGTCTCGGGCACGTTGAAGAGCGGCGGCTGGACCGATATGCGCTCCAGCATCAACACCTTCTTCGCCACGACGGACGCGACGTGGCCCGAGGGTCTCGCCGCGTTGACGGAGCCGACCGACGCTCTCACCTTCGAGGACGTGATCGCCGACGGCAAGTCGTCGCTGACGCAGGGCGACATCGACTACTTCATGGCGGGCGAGGACATCCCGAACCCCACCTACGACGCGGCGGTCGCCGAGCAGGATGCGGGCAAGGCCGCCATGGACCAGTACTTCGTCGACCACGACCTCGACGCTCTCGCGATGCCCACGAGCGCCGGATCCGCGACGCCGGACTGGGCGGGCACCACCTTCTGCGATGTGGGCGCGAACACCGGCATCCCGACCGTCTCGCTGCCGGCCGGCTTCACCTCCACCGGTGAGGCCGCGGGCCTCGAACTCGCCGCACCGCGGAGCCAGGACGCCGAACTTCTGGCGATGTCGTACGACTACGAGCAGGCCACCCTGCACCGCGTCGCACCGTCGACCACGCCCGAACTCACCCACGCGGTGGCGCCCGTCGAAACCGCGACGCCCACCCCCAGCGCGACGCCGTCCCCGGCCGCCACGCCGACCACCGCGGCGACCGCGTCCGGTGCGACCCTGGCCGCGACCGGAACCGAGGGGGTAGCGGCGAGCGGCATCGCCGGCCTGCTGCTGCTCCTCGGTGGAGCGGCGACCCTGCTGGTGAGTTCGCTGCGACGTCGCCGCGCGAGCTGACCCGACGGTGTCGGCCCGGCGCGGTTACTCGCGCCCGGCCGACACCCAGTTCAGGTCGAAGCTGCGGGGCCCGTGCACTCGAGCCGCGTAGCCGTCGAGGGCGGTCAGCGTCGCGTCGTCGAGTTCGATGTCGGCTGCGGCCGCGTTCTCGGTGACCCGCTCGGCGAAACGAGTGCCCGGGATCGGTGACGAGGCGAGTCCGAGGCGCTCCGCCTTGCGGTGGACCCAGGCCAGCGCGAGCTGGGCGGTGCTGATCCCGAGCTCTGCAGCCAACGCGCGAAGCTCCGCCACCAGCTCGAGGTTGGCGGGCAGGTTCTCGGGAGAGAAGCGCGGGAAGTTGGGACGCCCGTCGCCCGCACCGATGTCGGCGGGCGAGAACTGGTCGCTGAGCAGAGCACGGCTGAGCGGCGAGTACGGCACGAAGCCGATGCCGAGTTCGACCAGCGCGGGGATCACGTGGTTCTCGACGTCGCGGGTGACGATGCTCCATTCCGACTGCACCGCGGCGATCGGATGCACGGCGTGCGCGCGACGGATCTCGGCGCCGGTCGCCTCCGACAGCCCGAGGTGGAGCACCTTGCCCGCCGTGACGAGCTCGGCCATGGCTCCGACGGTCTCCTCGATCGGCACGTTCGGGTCGGGCCGGTGCTGGTAGTAGAGGTCGATGTGGTCGGTGCCGAGGCGGGCGAGGCTCTCGTCGACCTTCTGGTGCACGTAGGCGGCGTCGCCGCGGATGGTGCGCTTGCCGATGCCGCCACCGTTCTCGATGCCGAACTTGGTCGCCAGGACGACCTCGTCGCGTCGCGTGGCGAGCAGCTTCGAGATCGTGCTCTCGCTGCGACCGTTGCCGTAGACGTTCGCGGTGTCGATGAAGCGGATGCCGCTGTCGACCGCGTGCGTCAGGGTCGCGAGCGCCTGCGCGTCATCGATCGGGCCGTACACGTCGGAGAGCGACATCGCGCCGTAGCCCTGGCCGGTGACGACGAGTCCGTCGCCGAGGGTGAGCGGTGCGGTCGCAACAGCGGTGCGGGTACTGGAGTCGGTCATCCGGATTCTCTCTGTGGGAGGGGAGCGATCTTCCTGCGGGCGCAGCACGTCAATCCTTTCACGACGGAATGATCCGGGAACGCCGCGAGACGCGCCCTGTCAGACCCCCTCTGAGCCGCGCGATGCGTCGTCAACGGTTCGGAGGGGGCGTCGATGCTCGACGCCAAGAAGTAGGGCGACGCAACCTCGGCTGAGAGCGGTCGTCGGCCTCGATCAAGGCCGACGGCCACTCTCAGCCGAGATTGTGTCGTGATCGAGTCGCCTCATCCGGTCGTTCCGGCGTCGACGACCTCAGTTCAGCAAGAACTGCGCCGTCGACGCCGAGGTGATCCCAGCCACCGAGACACTCAGGTTGTACGCCGCTCCCCCGGCGGTCACCGCCTCGCGCCCACCGGCGCAGGTGGCGGTGGAGGAGCGCGTGCGGTCCCACGGGATCGGCGTGCCGTTCACCGTCTGCCCCGCGGTGAGCAGGATCTCGAGGTCGTTCGGCTCGCTCTGGCAGTCGCTCGAGCGCCAGATCGTGTCGGATCCGCTGGTGATGGTGAACACCTGCTGGCTGGTGCCGGCGTTGATGACGCAGTCGGCGGCGGAGGTGTTCGTGAGGGTCAGTGAGAGCTGCGGGATCGCACCCGCGGCGTAGCTGCTCGCATCCGTCACCGCCGTGACCGAGACGTCGGAGGCCGAACACGTCGGCGTCGGTGTGGCGGCGGCCTCGCCCGTCGGCGTCTCGGGAACTCCAGCGGCCGGGGAACTGGGGTAGATGGTCGGCAGCGGAGTCTCACTCGGCGTCACGACGGGGGTCGGCGCGCTGCTCGCGCCCGCCCACGGCCGCCAGATCAGCAGCACCACCACAACGATCAGGATGATCAACCCGCCGAACACCACGGCACGCCGCCGCCGGTACACCCGGGCGGAGGTGCGTCGTCGCGGTGGCGGGGCGGAACTCATGCATCCAGGCTCCCCGCGACGCGACGCGACGGTTCACGACACGCCGCTCACCCCGGACATCGGCAGCGATTGCGCCCCGATCACCGCGAGCAGTCGCAGCTTCTCGGCGCTCTCACTGCCCGGCGCCGCAGTGTAGACGAGCAGCGCGTGCGACTGCACCGGGTCCATCAGGGATTGGCAGCTGAGCTCGAGCGCTCCGAGTTCGGGGTGGACGAACCTCTTCACCTCCCGCGGACGGAGCCCGACCTCCTGGCGCTCCCAGAGCGCGACGAACTCGGGGCTGCACTCGCGAAGCTCCTCGACCAGCCGTGCGGCGCGCGAATCCGGACCCCGCCTTGCCGTCACCTCACGCAGGCCCGAGACCCACAGCCGGGCGAGGAACGGGTGGTCCTCCTCCGCGTACAGCCGCCGGCTCGGCGGATCGGCGAACCAGCGGTACCCGATGCTGCGCATCGGCCCCGCCAGCAGACTCGTCGCACCGGTGAGGGCGACGCCCAGCGGGGTCTGCCGCAGCGTCTCGCCGAGTTCGGTGACCACCTCGGCCGGGGTGTCCTGCATCCGATCGAGGATGCGCAGCATCCCGGGACCGACGTGATCGCCCGACGCCGCGCGCGACGGCGGCTCGTGCCCGGCGAGCCGGAACACGTGGTCGCGCTCGTCGACGGAGAGATGCAGACCCTGCGCGATCGCGGCGATCATCTGCTCCGACGGTTGCGGGCCGCTGCCGCGTTCGAGGCGTGCGTAGTAGTCGGGCGACATGTGGCAGAGGGCCGCGATCTCTTCGCGCCGCAGCCCGCTGGTGCGCCGGCGCTGCCCTCGCGGCAGACCGACGTCTTCGGGCTGCAGCGCCTCGCGGCGGCGCAGGAGGAAGTCGGCCAGTCCGGGCTTGTCGATCACCATGCCCTCTTTCTAGTCGCTCTCCGCCGCCGTAGCCGTGACCTGACGAGTCCTGGATGCGATCCTCCGCACGAGGCAGAGTCGGAGCACCACACCGAAGGAGCCACGATGGCACGCACACCGATCGACATCACCGTCCCCGCACTGAACGGAGTCCGAGCCGTCGTCACCGGCGGCAGCGACGGCATCGGCCTGCGGATCGCGACCCGGCTCGCGAGAGCGGGAGCCGAGGTGGTGCTGCCGGTGCGCAATGCCCGCAAGGGTGAGGCCGCGATCGAGACGATCCGCGGGCAGGTGCCGGCCGCAGCCGTGAGCCTGCGCGAACTCGATCTCTCCTCCCTCGCCTCCGTCGCGGCCCTCGGCGAGACCCTGCGCGGCGAGGGCGACCCGATCGGTCTGCTGGTGAACAACGCCGGCGTGATGACGCCGCCCGAGCGGCAGACCACGGTCGACGGATTCGAGTCGCAGTTCGGCACGAACCATCTCGGCCACGTCGCGCTGGTGGCGCAGCTGCTCCCTCTTCTCCGAGCGGGGAACGCGCGCATCACCTCGCAGCTCAGCGTCGCCGCGAACCAGGGCGCGATCGGGTGGGACGATCTGAACTCCGAGCGTTCGTACCGCGGGGGTGCCGCCTACAGTCAGTCGAAGATCGCGTTCGGGCTGTTCGGCCTCGAGCTCGAACGTCGTAGTGCGGCGCAGGGCTGGGGCATCACCAGCAATCTGTCGCATCCGGGCATCGCACCGACGAGCCTGCTCGCGGCCCGACCCGAGCTGGGACGGACCAACGACACGACCGGCGTTCGCGTCATCCGCTGGTTGTCGGCTCGACGCATCCTGGTCGGGACTCCCGAGTCGGCTGCTCTGCCCGCGCTGTACGCCGCAACGGCAGCGGATGCGCGGGGCGGCCGATTCTACGGACCCGCGGGTCTCGGTCACCTCGGCGGGCGCCCGGCCGAGCAGCCGCTCTACTCGCGGCTGCGCAGCACCGAGGAGGCCGCCCGCGTCTGGCGCGTCTCGCAGCAGCTCACGGGGATGCCCTTCCCCGAGGCCTGAGTCCCCGGTCCTCCGCAACAGACCCGGGTTGTCGCAGATCGTCCTCCACGACGCGAGATCGGGCATTTTGCGACAACCCGGGCCATCCGAACCGGGCCATCCGAACCGGGCCACCCGAACCGGGCCACCCGACCCCGCGCCACCCGAACCGGGCCACCCGAACCCGCGCGACCTACAGCGTCTTGAGCATCCGGGTGTTGCCGAGGGTGTTCGGCTTGACGCGCGCGAGGTCGAGGAACTCGGCGACGCCTTCATCCGGAGAGCGGACCAGTTCGGCGTAGACCTCGGGGTCGACGATCTTCTCCTCGATGGGCACGAAGCCGTGCTTGGTGAAGAAGTCGACCTCGAAGGTGAGGCAGAACAGCCGCGAGATGCCGAGCTTGCGGGCGTCGTTCTCGAGCCGCTCGATGATGGTGTGCCCTACCCCGGAGCCGTGCCATTCGGGCGCCACGGCGAGGGTGCGTACCTCGGCGAGGTCCTCCCACATCACGTGCAGCGCGCCGCAGCCGATCCGGTTGCCGTTGCCGTCCTCCGCGATGCGGAACTCCTGCACCGCCCCGTAGAACACGACGCGGTCCTTGCCGAGCAGGATGCGCTGCTGCACGTACGGCTCGCACACCTCCTGGATGAATGGCACATCGGAGGTGCGCGCGCGGCGCACCGGGTACTTCCAGTCGCCGGCAGAACTCATCCACCCAGCCTAGAGGCCTGCGAGGGACCCCTCCTCGGTTCGGGGGAGGGACCCCTCACAGGAGGGCGCGGACGCAGAACGGGCGCCGCACCCGCAGGTGCGACGCCCGTTCCGGCCGAGACGCGCTAGTTGTCCTGGATCACGTGATCCGGGGTCGAGGCGATCGGGCCCGCGGCGCCGGCGCTGATCGAGATCAGACGCGGCGTCGTGGTGAACACGAAGGCGCCATCGACGAAGTCGACGTGCACGTGGTCGCCCGCGCCCAGCTCGCCGTGCAGGATGCGCTCCGAGAGCTGGTCCTCGATCTCGCGCTGGATCGCGCGGCGCAGCGGCCGGGCTCCCAGCGTCGGGTCGAAGCCCACCTCGATGAGGCGCTCCTTGGCCGGGAGCGTCAGCTCGACGGTCATGTCGCGGTCGAGCAGACGGTCGCTGAGACGCTTGATGAACAGGTCGACGATCTGCAGCAACTCGGGTTTGCTCAGCTGCGGGAAGACGATGATGTCGTCCACGCGGTTGAGGAACTCGGGCTTGAAGTGCTTCTTCAGCTCCTCGTTCACCTTGCCCTGCATCCGGTCGTAACCCGTCGAAGCGTTGCCCTCGACCAGGAAGCCGACCGGACCACCGGCGATGTCACGCGCACCGAGGTTGGTGGTCATGATGATCACGGTGTTCTTGAAGTCGACCACGCGGCCCTGACCATCCGTCAGACGTCCCTCCTCCAGGATCTGGAGCAGCGAGTTGAAGATGTCGGGGTGCGCCTTCTCGATCTCGTCGAACAGCACCACGCTGAACGGCTTGCGGCGGACCTTCTCGGTGAGCTGGCCGCCCTCTTCGAAGCCGACGAACCCGGGAGGGGCACCGAACAGACGCGAAACGGTGTGCTTCTCGCCGTACTCCGACATGTCGAGCGAGATCATCGCGTTCTCGTCGTCGAAGAGGAACTCGGCGAGCGCCTTGGCGAGCTCGGTCTTACCGACACCGGTGGGGCCGGCGAAGATGAACGAGCCGGAGGGACGCTTCGGGTCCTTCAGGCCGGCACGGGTGCGACGGATGGTGCGGGAGAGCGCCGCGATGGCCTCCTCCTGACCGATGACGCGCTGGTGCAGGGCCTTCTCCATGAAGACGAGCCGCGAGGACTCCTCTTCGGTGAGCTTGAACACCGGGATGCCCGTGGCCTGGGCCAGCACCTCGGCGATCAGACCCTCGTCGACCACGCCGGTGGCCTTGACGTCTCCGGTCTTCCACTGCTTCTCGAGACGCAGGCGCTCACCGAGCAGCTGCTTCTCCTCGTCGCGGAGGGACGCGGCCTTCTCGAAGTCCTGATCCTCGATCGCGGCTTCCTTCGCGGCGCGGACGACGGCGATCTTGTCGTCGAACTCACGCAGCTCCGGCGGGGCCGAGAGGATCGAGAGGCGCAGGCGGGCGCCGGCCTCGTCGATCAGGTCGATCGCCTTATCGGGCAGGAAGCGGTCGCTGATGTAGCGGTCGGCGAGGTTCGCCGCCGCGACGATCGCGCCGTCGGTGATGGACACCTTGTGGTGCGCCTCGTAGCGGTCGCGCAGCCCCTTGAGGATGTTGATCGCGTGAGGCAACGACGGCTCGGCCACCTGGATGGGCTGGAAGCGGCGCTCGAGAGCGGCATCCTTCTCGAAGTGCTTGCGGTACTCGTCGAGCGTGGTGGCACCGATGGTCTGCAGCTCACCGCGGGCGAGCAGCGGCTTGAGGATGGAGGCCGCGTCGATGGCGCCCTCTGCCGCGCCGGCGCCGACCAGGGTGTGGATCTCGTCGATGAAGGTGATGATGTCGCCGCGGGTGCGGATCTCCTTCGTCACCTTCTTCAGGCGCTCCTCGAAGTCACCGCGGTAGCGGGAACCGGCGATGAGCGAGCCGAGGTCGAGCGTGTAGAGCTGCTTGTCCTTCAGCGTCTCGGGCACGTCGCCGCGCACGATCGCCTGGGCGAGACCCTCGACGACGGCGGTCTTGCCGACGCCGGGCTCACCGATCAGGACGGGGTTGTTCTTGGAGCGGCGCGACAGGATCTGCATCACGCGCTCGATCTCTTTTTCGCGCCCGATCACCGGGTCGAGCTTGTTGTCACGAGCAGCCTGCGTGAGGTTGCGACCGAACTGGTCGAGGATCTGCGATCCACCCTGAGGCTGCTGCTGTTCACCGCCCACTGCCACCTGCTCCTTGCCCTGGTACCCAGACAGAAGCTGGATGACCTGCTGACGAACCCGGTTGAGGTCCGCTCCGAGCTTGACGAGCACCTGGGCGGCGACGCCTTCACCTTCGCGGATGAGGCCGAGCAGGATGTGCTCGGTCCCGATGTAGTTGTGGCCGAGCTGCAGCGCTTCGCGCAGCGACAGCTCGAGTACCTTCTTGGCGCGCGGCGTGAACGGGATGTGCCCCGTCGGCTGCTGCTGCCCCTGGCCGATGATGTCCTGGACCTGCTCGCGGACGGCATCGAGGGAGATGCCGAGCGATTCGAGAGCCTTGGCCGCGACTCCCTCGCCCTCGTGGATGAGGCCGAGCAGGATGTGCTCGGTCCCGATGTAGTTGTGGTTGAGCATCTTGGCCTCTTCCTGGGCCAAGACGACGACGCGGCGTGCGCGGTCGGTGAATCTCTCGAACATGCTGTCACTCCCTACAAGACCCGCAGGGGTGGGCCTCGATACAGAGAGAGTAACCAGCGGCGGCTGCGATTCATGCGCCTGTTCGCCGTGGGCGTGAGAGAGCTGCGAATCGGGTGGGCCCGTGCGGGCGGGATGCGGGCGGGATCGAGCGGATCCCCGGCCCGAGTCACCGTGTTATCGTTCGGCGTTCTTGTCGGCAATCACGATGATTCGGGGGTCTGATGATCACGCACACTCCCGAGCCGGACGCTCCGGAGACGCCGTCGGCTCCGATGCTGCGCCGCGGCGAGCGCACCGCCCTCATCCTCGTTCTGGCCGTCGCGTTCCTCGCGGCGATCGGCGATCTGATCGCGACGGCGTTCGGGATCGCGGGCGAGTTCATCCGCGACTCGTTCCCGGTGACCGCGCTGACCGACACCGTCGTGCTGCCGGAGCAGGCGGGCGGATCGGCGGTGCTGCAGGGTGGTCAGTACTCGTCCGCCGAGTTGCTTGTGGGGGCGTTGAGCCCGGGCGCGATGGCGCTGATCGTCACCGGGCAGCTGATCGTGCTCGCGACGGAGTTGGTGGTCGCCCTCGCCGTGATGCGGTTCTGCACCGCCGTGCTCACGGGGCGACCGTTCGCGCGATCCCTGCGCCGCTCGGTGACCGTGCTGGCTCTGGCCGTGCTGGTCGGCGGGGTGCTCGGGCAGGGGGTGGGCGGCCTGGGCGATCTGGTCGCCGGCTACGAGCTGATGGGTTCGCTCGTCGAGCCGGTCTTCCCGGGCACGCTGGTCGATGGCACCCCGTTCGTCATCGGGTTCACCCTGCTCGCGGTGGTCGCGGCACTGCGGCTCGGCGAGCGGATGCGGGACTGACGCTGCGTCGCTCCGCTTCCTGCGAGGCCCACGAGTCGACACCGACCCCGCTGTCGGCATCGGCGCGCACACTGAGCGGGTGCCAGATGCCTCCGTGATCCTCGGCACGTGGCGGCTGGATCCGCTCGCGCTCGTCGCCGCCGCGGTGGCCGCCCTGCTCTACGCCCGCGGGATGCGGCGCGTTTCGTGGCCGCGGCACCGGGCGGCGCTGTTCGCGCTCGGGCTGCTCGCGTTCCTGCTCGTGCAGTGCGGGTTCCTCGGCGTGTACTCCGATTCGTTGCGCTGGGCGTTCTCGACGCGCATCGCCGTGCTGCTGTTCGTGGTGCCAGGGCTGATCGCGGCCGGCCGGCCGATCGCGCTGGGCCGCGGAGCGCTCGGCGACCGCGGGCGCGAACGGCTCGAGCGGGCGCTCGCCTCCCGCGCTGTGCGGCTGACCGGCAACGCGATGGTCGCCACCCTCTTCGCGGCCGCGCTCTTCCTCCTGCTGCTCACCCCGCTCGCGGCGATCGCCCGCACGACGCCGCTGATCCAGGAGATGCTGACCCTCGCCGTCCCTCTCGCCGGACTCGCCCTGGTGCTGCCGATGGCGGAGGACACGGGTCGACGCACGAGCCTCTTCCTCACCGTGGAGTTCCTGCTCGCGTTCGTCGAGCTGGTGCTCGACGCGATCCCGGGCATCCTGCTGCGCATCAACGACACACTCTTCGATACCGCGGCGTCCGGCGGACCGGCGTGGTTCCCCTCGCCGCTCGGTGATCAGCACCTCTCGGGCGACCTGCTCTGGTTCATCGCCGAGATCGCGGATGTTCCGGTGCTGATCCTGCTGTTCATCCGCTGGCGCCGCTCGGATGCACGCGACGCGAAGGCGATCGACGAACTCAGCGACGCCGAGCTCGATGCCTTGAACGCGGAACACCTTCGGCGGCGCTGACCCCCTGCCGTATTTCCATACGCGGGCATAGACTTCGGCCATGAGCAACCTCGAGGAGCGGCCCACGGAGACGCTGGTCGACTGCACCTCCCCGATCGCGGTGGCGCGGACGGTCGAGGTACTCGAGGCCCGGCAGGTTCCCCTCGGCGGGCCTCGCGCGATCGAAGTGCGGCGCACGCTGCCGCAGCGCGCCCGTTCCACGATCGGCGCCTGGTGCTTCGCCGACCACTACGGCCCGGTCGACGTGACCGGAGGGTCCGGGATGGATGTGCCGCCGCATCCGCACATCGGACTCCAGACGGTGAGCTGGCTGTTCAGCGGCGAGATCGAACACCGCGACAGCGTGGGTAGCGAAGCGCTGATTCATCCCGGGCAGTTGAATTTGATGACCGCGGGCCGCGGCATCTCGCACTCCGAGGTCTCGACCGGTCGGGTACCGATGCTGCACGGTGTGCAGCTCTGGGTCGCGCTGCCCGAGGGCTCGCGCCGGATCGCTCCGTTCTTCGAGCATCATGAGGGCGTGCTCGTGACGCTGCCGGGCGCCGAGGTGCGCGTCTTCGTCGGGATGCTGCTCGGCGCATCCGTCGACGCGACCACGTTCAGCCCGCTCGTCGCCGCGCAGATCGACCTCGAGCCCAGTGCGACGGTGACCCTGCCCGTGAACCCGGCGTTCGAGCACGGCCTGATCGTCGATATCGGGCCGCTCACCGTCGCCGGCACCGAGGTGGACGCTCCGAACCTCGCGTACGTCGCGCACGGATCCGCCACCCTGACCCTGAGCGCCGGGCCCGCCGGCGCGCGCGCCGTGCTGATCGGTGGCGAACCGCTCGGCGAGCGACTCGTGATGTGGTGGAACTTCGTCGGCCGCGACCACGACGAGGTCGTGCAGGCGCGCACCGATTGGCAGCACGACGTGATCGACGGGGCGGATGCGCACGGCCGCTTCGGCGCGGTCCCCGGCTACACGGGTCGCGCGCTGCCCGCCCCGACACTGCCGACGGTGCGCCTGAAGCCTCGCGGCTGACCGGCCGCCGCGCCGGCCTCACGGCGACCACCCGTGCGGCGCGACCTCTGGCCCTCGGCGTCCCCCACCGAGCGGCGCGACCCCTCCGAGCGGCGCGACCTCCTGGCCTACGCTGTCGTTTTCACCGCGCGCGGGTGGCATGCCGCCCGCGCGCGGTGAAAACGACAGCGCGGCACGGACAGGACTTGATAGAGTGTCCGAATCAAGTCTCGAATCGATTCGATAGCCACCCGCGCTACGGTTGAGAGCGACATCGTCGTCCACTGATCAGGAGAAGTCCTATGACCTCGGTCCACCCCGCATCCGCTGAACTGCGCGTGGGGGTGGTGGGACTCGGCTTCGCCGGGACCACCCACCTCGACGCCTTCACCGACCTCCCCGGCGCGACCGTCGTCGCGCTCGCGGGCAAGGAGGAGGCGCGCCTGCACGAACTCGGCGACACACGCGGGGTGCCGAATCTCTACACGGATTGGGAGGACCTCGTCGCCCGGGACGACCTCGACATCGTGTCGATCGGTGTACCCAACGACCTGCACCACCCCATCGCGATGGCCGCGTTGAGCTCCGGCAAGCACGTCTTCTGCGAGAAGCCACTCGCCACCACGGGCGCACTCGCCGCCGAGATGGTCGCCGCCGCGCGCGCGAACGATCGGATGCTGGAGGTCGCCTACAACCACCGTCGCCGGGCCGATGTGCAGTACCTGCACGAGTACCTCGCCGACCGCCCGCTCGGCACCGTCTATCACTCGCGTGCCTCGTGGCTGCGCCGCACCGGCGTGCCCGGCATGGGCTCGTGGTTCACGAACAAGGCGATGGCCGGCGGTGGGCCGCTGATCGACCTCGGTTCGCACGTGCTCGACATCACGCTGTACCTGCTCGGCGAGCCGCGCGTCACCAGCGTCTCGGCCGTCGCGTACAACCACCTCGGTAGCGCGGGCCGCGGCGGACGCGCCGTCGGTGGCAGCATCCAGCAGATGAACTCGGCGTTCGAAGTCGAGGACTTCGCCTCCGCCCTGCTGCGCTTCGACGACGGCACGAGCATGCAGCTCGAGGCGTCGTGGGCCTCGTACTCGAAGGTGCACGAAGACATCGAGGTCGAACTGCTCGGCGCGACGGGAGGCGTGCGCCTCGGCATCGCGGATTACGCGACCGAGGGCACGGTGACGATCTACGGCGACGTCGCCGGCGCTCCCGCCGTCACGGTGCCGGATGTGCCGGTGCCGAGCGGACACCACCGCAGTGTGATCGCCGAGTTCCTCACGAGCATCCGCTCCGGCAGCTTCGACTACGGCGAGTACGCGCTGCACCGCAGCAACGTGGTCGACGCGGTCTACCGATCCGCCGCCGAGGGCCGCGAGGTCGCCGTCGAGACCGAAGGGGTCTGAACATGGTCCGCATCCTCGTCTGGAACGAGAACATCCACGAGACGCGCGGCGACGAGCGCGTCGCGCAGCACTACCCGCACGGCATCCACACCGTGATCGCCGACGGCCTGCGCGCCGCGTTCGGCGACGTCGCGACGGTCGAGACCGCCGTGCTGACGGATCCGGAGCACGGCCTCACCGAGGAGCGGCTCGCCGCGACGGATGTGCTGCTGTGGTGGGGTCACATCGGCCACGAGCAGGTGGCGGATGAGGTCGCCGAGCGGGTGCACCGGCATGTGCTCGCTGGAATGGGCATCCTGGTGCTGCACTCGGGTCACTACTCCAAGATCTTCACCCGGCTGATGGGCACCACCTGTTCGCTCAAGTGGCGCAACGACGGCGATCGCGAGCTGGTCTGGACGCTCGCGCCCACGCATCCGATCGCCGAGGGCGTGCCGAACCCGATCATCGTCGACGAGCAGGAGATGTACGGCGAGTTCTTCGACATCCCGACCCCGGAGGAGCTCGTCTTCGTGTCGGGCTTCACCGGCGGCGAAGTGTTCCGCTCGGGCGTCACCTACACGCGCGGACTGGGCAAGGTCTTCTACTTCTCGCCCGGCGACCAGGAGTACCCGGTCTACCACCACCCCGACATCCAGCGCGTGCTGGCCAACGGCGTGCGCTGGGCGGCCCCGCGTGCGCCGCGCCGCGCCCTGACGGCGGACCCGCATCCGCGCGGCTGGTTCGAGCGGGCCTGACAGAGGTGGGCTGACGCCCCGCCCACCACCCCCGCGAAAGTTGCAGCTCTCGGCCACCGAGAGCTGCAACTTCTCGCACGGGGCTACTGGAGGGCCGAGGTCAGGCGCGCGAGGTTGTCGAGGACGGTCGAGCGCAGGGGCTGGCGGCGCCACTCCCGCAGCGTGAGCTCGCGGCTCGACTCGCGGTAGGCCTGCTGCACCTGGCGCAGATCCTCCACGAACTCGGCGCCGCGCACCATCAGCGACACCTCGAGGTTGAGACTGAACGACCGCATGTCCATGTTCGAGGAGCCGATCACGGCGACGTCGTCGTCGATGGTGAAGTGCTTCGCGTGCAAGATGGTCGGCTTGCGGTACATCCAGATGCGCACGCCCGCGGTCAACAGCGCCTCGTAATACGAGCGCTGCGCGTGGTAGACCAGCGCCTGGTCGCCGACCTCCGAGACGAAGAGCTCCACGTGCACGCCGCGCCGCGTGGCCGTGGTGATGGCGTAGAGCATCGACTCGTCCGGCACGAAGTACGGACTCGTGATGATGATCGACTTCTGCGCGGCGTACAGCAGCGCCAGGAACAGGCGCAGGTTGTTCTCGCCCGCGAACCCCGGACCGCTCGGCACCACCTGGCAGTCGATGGTGTCGCGACGCTGCAACGCCTCCATCGGCTCGGCCTCGCGCAGCAGCAGCTCATCGGTCTCGGAGTACCAGTCGGTGATGAAGATCGCGTTGACACCCTGCACGATGGGGCCCTCGAGGCGCACCATCAGGTCTTTCCAGTGCAGGCCGCGACGCTTGTTGCCGCGCTTGTTGTAGCTGGAGTCGACCACGTTCTGCGAACCCATGAAGGCGGAATTGCCGTCGACGACGAGCAGCTTGCGGTGGTTGCGCAGATCGGGGCGCTGGTACTGCCAGCGCCAGGGCCGCACCGGCAGCATGTACGCCCAGTGCGCGCCGGCCTTCTCGAGCCGCTTCAACCGCTTCAGCGTGTGCGTCGGGTAACCGGGCACGCGGATGGAGGCGATGTGGTCGAGCAGGATGCGCACCGTCACACCGCGCGCGACGGCGCGGTCGAGGGCGTCGAAGAAGGGCAGCGTGGTCTTGTCCGCGGCGAGGATGTAGAACTCGACGTGCACGTAGCGGCGCGCCCGATCCACCTCATCCGCCATCGCCTGGATGGTCTCCTCGTAGCCGCCCTGCAGCTGGGCGTCATTGCCGCCGACCAATGGCATCGCGCCGAGGTTGCGGTTGAGGGTGACCACCGACTCGAGCCACTCCGGCCACGGATGATCGCGGGCGACCCGGTCGATGCCTTCGGTCGACTCGAGGATGAAGCGGTTGATCTCGTGCTGCTTGCGCCGGCGCTTCTTGGGCAGCTTGAAACTGCCGAGCACGAGGAAGGCGATCACGCCCACGTAGGGGAGCAGGAAGATCGCCATCAGCCAGGCGAGGCCGGTCGTCGGTCGACGGTTGCGCGGAACCACGATGATCGCGATCACGCGGATGACGATGTCGAGCAGCAGAACGAAGAACGCGAAGTTCAGCGTGATGTCGAACGGCATCCTCTGACTACCGGGTCACGCGTCGCGCGGCGGCAGTCCGCGCTTGGCGCGCTCCTCCGCTTCGATGCGGTTGTAGGCGCGGCGCTCGTTGCGGTCGGAGCGAATGATCGCGCGCATGATGAACCAGAACAGCAGGCCGATGAGCACGGTGGGCGCGAGAGCCCACAGCCCCTGGTTCCAGAGTTCGAAGTCCATGATGGCTCAAGCCTACGCGACACTACGGCTCAACAGAGTTCGTGCAGACCCAGCTCGATACAACGCCGCACCGCGAGCTCGCATCGCGCCCAGTTCTGCAGGATGCCCGTGCTCGAGAACCGGAGCGTGGCGAAGCCTCGGATGGCGGTCTCCTCGCGGGCACGGTCGGTGTCGAAATCGTGCGTCGACCTGCCATCGAGCTCGAGCAGCAGAGTCCGCCCGACGCGGAGGTCGGCGACGGCGATGTCATCGATGCGCGCCTGCGGCTCGGCGGCGATGCCGACCCGGTGCAGCCGCCTGCGCACGAGACTCTCCAGCCGGCTCTGGGCCGAATCCGTGGCGAAAGCGAGCGGTGGATCTGTGGATAACTCGCGTGCCGGGGTGCGCAGCTCGACTGCGGCTCAGGAGCGGTCTTGGGAGTCGCCACACCGATGAACCCATCCCGCCCCCGCGGAATCACGGCGATGCCGAGCGCCGAGTCGCGGTGCCCGATCTTCCGACCGGTCTTGGGCCACACGAAGGCTGGTCAGAAGCCGCCGAGACCGCCGACCGTCGAGTCGATCGACTTGTTCAGGGCGTCGGCGTCGGCGTTCAGAGCTTGGAGTTGCGTGCGGAGGGCCTCGTAGGCGTCGATGTCGATCTCGAGCTGGGCCTGCGCTGCGTCGAGCGCGTCGCTGCGAGCGAGCAGGGCGGCCCGCTCGGTATCGAACGCGGATACAGAGGCGAAGTCGCCCGCATCCGCCCGCGCGTTGAAGTCGGAGATGTCGGCGTTCAATGATTCGAACGCCGCGTTGTTCTCGGCCACACGGGCGTTGAGCGCGTCGTAAGTGCCGGTGATCTGCGCCGAGAGGTCGTCGATCTGCTTCTCCAGCGCTGTGAAGACGGCCTCGTACTGCGCGTTCAGAGCGACGACCTTCGAACGATCGCCGAAGTACTCGGCGTAGTGCGCCTCCAGCTCGGGCCCGAGGTCGGCGGCCTCCGTGCCCAGGATCGAGTGCAGTTCGTTGTCGCGATCGCCCAGGCCGTCGGTGGCGTACAGGTCGAGCCGGTCGGCCAGCTCGCCGTCCTGCGGCAACTGCGCATAGGCCGCCTCGAGCAGGTCCGAGAGGTGCGCGCGTTCCGCATCCGTCTCGCGCGCCCACGCGGCGTGCAGCATCTCGTGCGCCGCGGTGACGTCGCGGATGCCGTCGAGATCGGCGTTCTCCACATCCGAGATGAAGATCGCGTCGCCCGTGTAGCAGCCGAGCACGATGTCGTCGGAGGCGCCGTATCCGCACTTCTCGTTGAAGCCCGCGGTCGGCTCGACCGACGGATGCGAGGCGTAGTAGAGCGCGCGACCGCGAGCCGTCATCGCGGTGCGCTCGGCGAATCCGTCGATCGTGTCGTTCGAGGTGAACGAGGAGGCAGCCGCCTGATCGGCCACTGCAGTACTGAGATCCCGGGCCTCGGCCACCAGAGCGCCCACCCCGACGGCGCCCACGCCGAGCTGCGCGAGCGCGAGCGCACCCGCGAGTGCGGCGGCGACGATGGTGGAGGTGCGTGCCATGATCCGGGATCCCGCTACGACGCCGTGGTCACTTGACCAGCGGGAACAGGATCGTCTCGCGGATCCCCTGCCCCGTGATCGCCATCAGCAGCCGGTCGATGCCCATACCCATTCCGCCCGACGGAGGCATGCCGTGTTCGAGCGCGCGCAGGAAGTCCTCGTCGAGCCGCATCGCCTCGTCGTCGCCGGCGGCCGCCTGGCGCGCCTGCTCGACGAAACGCTCGCGCTGCACGACCGGGTCGACCAGCTCGGAGTAACCGGTCGCCAGCTCGAAACCGCGGATGTAGAGGTCCCACTTCTCGACCACTCCCGCGATGCTGCGGTGCGCGCGCACCAGCGGCGAGGTCTCGATCGGGAAGTCCATCACGAACGTGGGCCGAGTGAGCGAATCCTTGACGAAGTGCTCCCAGAGCTCCTCCACGTACTTTCCGTGGTTGGGCACGTGCACCTCGACACCCTCGCGGGCGGCCAGTGCGGCGAGCTCCTCGACGGACGTCTCAGGGGTGATCGCCCCGTGTCCGTCGTATTTCTGCGCCGCGGCCTCCGACAGCGACTCGTACATCGAGATGCGCGCCCAGTCGCCGCCGAGGTCGAACTCCGAGCCGTCGGCCCAGGTCACCACGTGCGAGCCGGCGACCGCGAGAGCCGCGTTCTGGATCAGCTCCTGGGTGAGGTCGGCGATCGAGTTGTAGTCGCCATAGGCCTCGTACGCCTCGAGCATGGCGAACTCGGGCGAGTGCGTCGAGTCGGCGCCCTCGTTGCGGAAGTTGCGGTTGATCTCGAACACCCGTTCGATGCCGCCGACGACGGCGCGCTTGAGGTACAGCTCGGGCGCGATCCGCAGGTACAGCTCGGTGTCGAAGGCGTTCGAGTGCGTCGCGAACGGGCGGGCGGAGGCGCCGCCGTGCATCACCTGGAGCATCGGGGTCTCGACCTCGAGGAAGTCGCGGCCGGTGAAGGTCGAGCGCAGCGAGGCGTTCACTTTCGCCCGGGTGACCACGTTGGTGCGCGCCTGCTCTCGCACGATGAGGTCGAGGTAGCGCTGACGCATCCGCGTCTCGTCGTTCAGCTCGTTGTGCAGGTTCGGCAGCGGCAGGATCGCCTTCGCCGCGATGGTCCACGAGGCCACCCAGACGGAGAGCTCGCCGCGCTTGGACGAGATGACCTCGCCGCTGACGAACAGGTGGTCGCCGAGGTCGACGAGCTCTTTCCACAGCGCGAGCGACTCCTCGCCCACCTCGCCGAGGGAGACCATGGCCTGAATGCGCGAACCGTCGCCTGCCTGCAACGTCGCGAAGCAGAGCTTGCCGGTGTTGCGCGCGAAGACGACGCGGCCCGCGAGGCCCACGGTCTCTCCGGTCTTCACATCAGGTTCGATGCCCTCGTGGCGCGCACGGACCGCGGCGATCGTGTCGGTCACGCCGACCGCGACCGGGTAGGCGCCGCCGCCGAGGTCGTCGCCCGCCAGCTCGAGCAGGCGGTCGCGCTTGGCGAGGCGGACGGCCTTCTGCTCGGAGGCCTCCTTCTCGAGCGCGGCGGCGTCGGTCGGTTCGGTCGGTCCGGTGGGCGTGGTGTCTGCCATGAGTGCTTTCGGCTGGGAGGACGGCGCCGGGTCAGGCGAGCGCGATCCATTCGTTGTCGATGAGGCGGGTATCGCCGACCGTCGCGGCGATGAGCACGACCGCGCGGCCGCGGTAGTCGTCGTCGACGGGGAGGAACGTCGTCGGGTTGGCGACGACGAGATAGTCCAGTTTAACCAGCGGTTCGCCCATCGTTGCCGACTGTGCGGCGGCGAGCACGGCGTCGATCCCGCCGTCGGCTGCGGATGCGGCGGCCTCGAGCACGTGCGACAGGGTGCGGGCGGCGAGGCGCTCGCGGGAGTCGAGGAAGCGGTTGCGGCTGGAGAGCGCGAGACCGTCCTCCTCGCGCACCGTTTCGACGCCGACGATGCGGGTCGGGATGTCGAGCTCGCGCACGAGGCGCTGCACGAGGAAGAGCTGCTGCGCATCCTTCTGACCGAAGATCGCCACGTCGGGCTGCACGATGTTGAGCAGTTTCGACACGACGGTGAGCATCCCGTCGAAGTGCCCGGGGCGGGCCCGGCCCTCGTAGAGCGAGCCCACCGCGCCGGCCGTGACCTTCGTGCCGGGCGCGCCCGTCGGGTACATCTCGGCGGCGGTCGGTGCGAAGACGTAGGCGACTCCCTCGGCCGCGAGTGCGGCGACGTCGGCGTCGAGGGTGCGCGGGTAGCGGTCGAGATCTTCGTTCTGGCCGAACTGCAGCGGATTCACGAAGATCGACACCACGACGACGTCGGCGTGCTCGCGCGCCGCGTCGACCAGCGCGAGGTGCCCGTCGTGCAGGGCGCCCATGGTGGGCACCAACCCGACGGAACGGCCGGCAGCCCGCTCGCCGCGCATCCGCTCGCGCAGCTCGCTGATGGAGTCGACGACGACGGGGGCGGTGCTGTTCACCCGTGCATGTTACCCGCCCTGTACCGTCCTCCGCCGCCCCGTACCGCCCCTGCGCCGTCCTTGCGCCGTACTTGCGCCGTACTTGCGAGGGACCCCTCCTGTGCACGTCGGACCCGCCCTGAGGGGGTCCCTCGTGCACAGGAAGGGTCCCTCGCAGGATGCGGTGGGCCGGGGGGGGGCCGGGCGCGGGGCGGGGCGGGCGGGGGGCGGGCGTGGGTGGATTCAGTCGGCGCGGGCGGCGCGGCGCAGGGCGTCCTCGACGGAGGAGCGCACGAGGCTCGAGAGGAAGAAGCCCGGTTGGTCGATGCCGATGCCGGCCAGGAGCTCGGCCGCCTGGGTGACGATGGCAGAGGAGAACGTCGTCGCGGTCGAGACGGCCTCGGCGTACGCGGCGCGATCGGCTTCGGCGACGACGACCGGCTCGCCGCCCATCTCGACGACGAGCGCCTGGCCGATGGGCAGAACGGGGCCGGGCGCGGTCACCGCGAAGTAGGTCTCCTGCAGCCGCACCAGGTCGAGCGAGGTGCCGGTGAAGGCCATCGCCGGATGCACCGCGAGCGGGATCGCGCCGGCCGCCAGAGCGGGCGCAAGCACCCCGAAGCCGTGCTCCGGCGCGGTGTGCAGCACCAGTTGCCCGGGTTGCCAGGCTCCCGTCGCTGCGAGCCCCGCGACCAGGGCGGCCAGCTCGTCGCCCGGGATCGCGAGCACCACGAGTTCGCTGCGCTCGACCAGCTCCGGGATCGGGAGGATCGGTACCTGCGGGAGCAGCGCATCCGCTCGCTCGCGGCCGTCGTCACTCGTGGTGGCGATACCGATGACGGCATGACCCGCCCCGGCGAGTGCGGCGCCGAGCACCGGCCCGACACGGCCGGCGCCGACGATACCGATGCCGAGGCGGCCGTCGCGGCGCGGCTCAGGCACGATCGCTCTCCACGGGCGGCGCCCACGCGGCGGGGGCGACCACCGGGGCGGACGGGGCGGTGAGCGCGGTGGACGCGGGCTGGTCCGCGTCGAGCGCTCCCTCGCGGTCCGCGGCGAGCACGGCGGCCGCGGAGGTCTCGGCGAAGAACCGCAGCGCATCCGCTCGTGACATCACACCGACGCCCGCCGTGACGGGGCCGGCGACCGTGTGCACCTGGGCCGCGGCGAGGTCGAGAATCCGGTGGATCGGACCCTGACGGATGCCGATGCTCTGCATCCGCGCCATCGGCACGATCTGCAGTCGCCGCCAGATCGCCCCGCTGCGCAGCAGGGCGAGGTCGCCGACGTGCCGGTAGCCGGTGCGCCGCCACGAGAACGGCCGCAGCCACACCGCGCGCCGCGGTGCCGCGCTGAAGCCATCGGCGTCGCGAGAGCGCAGGGCCGCGTCGACGACGGCGGCGTTCTCGGCGGCGTACAGGCCGGGCAGCAGCAGCCCGAGCACCCGCTGCACGTCGCGGAAGTCGCCGACCGGCAGGATCGTGGTGTTCGGGTCGCCGTTGGCGCCCTGATTGCTCGCGTGGCCGGCACGGTCGATGCGGACCTCCCACCAGCCGAAGGGGCGCCAGAGCAGCGGCTGCGTCACCTCGACCGCGTGGATGCGGCCCGGAGGGATGGTGTCGCTGCTGGTCGAGAGCACCCCGAAACCGACCCGCACGCCGTCGGGCGTGCCGGCGATCGAGTACCGCAGCGACCGCACGAATCGGCGCACGTAGTACCCGGCGGATCCGATCACACCGGGCAGAATCGCGAACAGCACCCACGGGGAACCGTAGACCGCGGCCAGGATCATCGCCGCCACGGCCGCCAGGAGGAACAGCGTGAAGCCGCTGAAGACCAGCGACCCGATCAGGCGGGCCGGATGGATGTGCACCAGCGATTCGGGCGGAGTGTCGTCGACGAACTCGGCGCTGATCTCCTCGTACCGGCGCGCGACGAAACCGGCTGCGGGCTCCCCCGCGGTCGGCGGCGCACCCGCGGCCGCATGGGGCGCATCCGCCACTCCGGCCTCGCGGGCCTTGACCCCCGTGGCGAGCCGCAGGATGTCGCGACGCAACGCATCCGCCGACCGCCAGCCGAGGTACGACAACTGCACGTTGCCGTCTTGACCGGCGACGGTGACCTCGAGTTTCGCGGCGCCGAAGAGCCGCGCCAGTACCGGACGCTGCACGTTGATGCCCTGGATGCGGTCGAGTCGCGCCCGCCGGTTCGTGCGGAACAGGATGCCCGAGCGCACCTCGACGACCTCGTCGGTGACGCGGAACGTGTGCATCCGCCACGACAGCCAGAAGCCGAACACCGCCAGGAGGATGACGCCCAACACGGCCAGCAGCGCCCAGACGATCAGACCGCTGTC
Source organism: Microbacteriaceae bacterium VKM Ac-2855 (assembly GCA_013204985.1). Taxonomy (GTDB): domain Bacteria; phylum Actinomycetota; class Actinomycetes; order Actinomycetales; family Microbacteriaceae; genus Rathayibacter. The sequence continues at coordinate 243,949 of JABMLG010000005.1, read as the reverse complement.
GATCAGCTGAGTCACCGGGTCGCCGCTGTCGTAGCGGTCGGAGCCGGGGATGAACCATTCGATCAGCCGCTCGCGCAGGTTGCCGATGACGATGGCGGCGACCGCGATCAGCGCGACGCCGCCCTTCAGCACGGGGCTGGCCGGATGCAGGCGGTGCCACTCGCCGTCGGCCAGGTCGGTCTCGGCGACGCGGCCGGTCACGGCCTCCAACGGAGGTGTCGGGCCGGTCGGGCCGGTCGGCTCACTCGGCCCGGTCACAGGCCGGCCCGGCGCTTCTCGGCGAGTTCGACCAGCCTGTCGCGCAGCTGCTCCGCATCCGCCTCCGGCAAACCGGGGATGCTCACGCCGGTCGCAGCGGCGGCGGTCACGAACTTGAGGTCGGAGAGTCCGAGCGCACGGGCGAGCGGACCGCGATTGACGTCGATCAACTGCATGCGCCCGTACGGCACGGCGACGAAGCGCTGGAACATGATGCCGCGGCGGAACAGCAGGTCGTCCTCGCGCAGCTGGTAGCCGTACGAGCGGGCCCGGCGCGGAGCGACGATGAGGGCGGTGATCGTGATCGCGGCAGCCGCGGCGAGCGCCCACCACGCCCAGCCGAGGCCGATCACCAGCAGCACAGCGGACGCTCCGAGCAGAAAGACTCCCGTTACGACAGCCCCCACCAGCTCGACCATCACGTACTTCGGCGAGACCCGCCGCCACGTACCGGCCTCGACATCGAGGCGTGTGGTCGAACTGCTCACGTGCTCCTCTTTCCCCTATTGCGTGCCCTCCAGTATCCCCGAGCCGGGACTGCGTCAGGTGAGGGGGATGGCGGGCCTACGCGCGATTGGGCTCCGGCACGCCGCGTTCGTCCTCGTCATCGCCCGGCGGGATCGTGCAGAAGTGTTCGGCCAGCAGGCCTGCGATCAGCAGGATGAGGGCGCCGCCGATGGTCGCCGCAGCCAACCAGATCGAGGCGGTCGCCGGCACCGCTCGGCTGACCAGATAGATCAGCACACCGATCCCGATGCCGAGCACGAGTGCCCCCGAGAGACTCGACGCCTTGGCCAGCACCGCGACACGCATCGCCCGGAACGGGTCGATGCGCATTTTCTTCGTGCCGCGGGTCGCCCGGTAGATCGGCACCGCGAACACCAGGACCACCGCCGCGATCACCACGAGGGTCAGCGGCAGAGTGAGCGGAGGAACGAGCACCGGTCGTCCCGCGGCCGCGACGCCGAGATCGACGAGGAAGGCCACGACGATGCCGGCCAGGCCGAGACCCAGCAGCGAACTGATGCGGGTGCGCTTCACGCGTTTCCTCCCGGGAGTCGCAGCGTCTCGGGGCGGTCGGCGACCGCGTCCGTCGCATGCCGGCGCAACTCGGCGACCGCACCGGAGCCGGGCAGCGTCGCGAAGGGCTCGATGTCGAGCCATGGTTCGAGCACGAAGGCGCGCTGCCACGCACGCGGATGCGGCAGCACCAGCGTCTCGTCGTCATGGCTGACGCCGCCGACGGTGATCAGATCGATGTCGATGCTGCGGTCGCCCCAACGCTCCTCACCCGCGCCGCGCACGCGCCCACCGGCCTGCTCGATCGCCGCGGTACCGCGCAGCAGCTCGAGCGGATCGAGCGTGGTGCCGCCGAGAACGACGGCGTTGAAGTACGCCGGTGCGGATTCGTCCACTCCGTCGACCTTCCACGCCGGACTCTCGACGACCTTCGAGACGGCCTGCACCGTGAAGCCGGGCAGGGCCGCGAGCGCGTCCACCGCATCCTGCAGGTGCCCGAGACGGTCGCCGAGGTTGCTGCCGAGAGCGAGCACGGCCTTGCGTTCGGGGCGAATGCGCTGCATCCGTGGTGTGGGCGTCACGCTCGCTCCCTCGTGATCTGCACGGCGACGTCGACGAAGTCGAGCGGGATCGGCGCGTCGGGCTTGTGCACTGTGATGCGGCAGGCGGCCACGCGGGTCCATCGGAGTGCGACGTCGGCGAGCCGTTCGGCCAGGGTCTCGATCAGGTCGACGGGGTCGCGTTTGACCGCATCCGCCAACGCGATCGCCAGCTCGCCGTAGTGCACGGTATCGGCCAGCTCGTCGCCCGCGGCGGCGTCGCGGGTATCGAGCCACACGGTGGCATCGATGACGAAGTCCTGACCGTTCTCGCGCTCGAAGTCGAAGACACCGTGGTGCGCCCGGACGCGCAATCCGGTGAGCACGATGGAGTCGAGGTCGCGGAATCCGCTCATCGCACAGCCTCCCGCATCCGCTCGGCGAGTTCGACAGCGAGGCGGCTCGATGCGACATCGTGCACCCGCACGCCCCAGACCCGGCGCCGCGCGGAGAGGAGGCTGAGCATCGCGGTCGCCTCGTCGCGACCTGCAGGGGCGGGCATGGTCGAATACGGCGCCAGGAACCGCTTGCGCGAGTGCCCGATCAGGATCGGGAAACCCAGCGACTCGAGTGGTTCGGGATTCGCCAGCAGCGCCCAATTGTGCTCGGCGGTCTTCGCGAAACCCAGCCCCGGATCGAGGATGATGCGATCGTCACGGATGCCCGCGGCGCGCATCCCGTCGACGCGCTGCGAGAGTTCGTCGCGCACCTCGGCGACGACGTCGCCGTACACCGCGAGGTCGTTCATGTGAGTGCTGTGACCGCGCCAATGCATCGCGATGTAGTGCGCGTCGCGCTCGGCGACGACGCGCAGGATGTCGGGGTCGGCGAGCCCGCCGGATACGTCGTTCACGATCAGCGCGCCCGCATCGAGCGCGCGCGCGGCGGTCGAGGCGTTCATGGTGTCGACGCTGACACGTACGCCACGGCTCGCGAGCTGGGCGATCACCGGGATCACCCGTGCCTGCTCGTCGATCGGATCCACCCGCGGCGCGCCCGGCCGGGTCGATTCACCGCCGACGTCGACGATGTCGGCCGCCATCTCGATCCCGTGCCGGATCGCGGTCAGCGGCTTCATCCACCGGCCACCGTCGCTGAAGGAGTCGGGCGTCACGTTGAGGATGCCCATCAGCAGCGTCGGGCCACCAACAGGAAGAGGCGGCACCGCGCGGTGCTCGACCGCTTCGAGCGCGCCCATCATCGGGCCCGCCCGGCGCCGATCAGCGCCATGATCTCGGCGCGCTCGACCGGTTCCGCGAGGGCGCCGCGTGCGGCGACGGTGACCGTCGAACTCCCCGTCTGGCGCGGCCCGCGCGAGGTGACGCAGCCGTGCACCGCATCCACGACCACGAGTACGCCGCGGGGCGCGAGGCCGGCGTCGAGCGCGTCGGCGATCTGCTCGGTGAGCCGCTCCTGCAGCTGCGGCCGCGCGGCGATCGTGTCGACCACGCGCGGCAGGGCACCCAGCCCCACGACCTCCGCGCCCGGCAGGTAGGCGACGTGCGCCACGCCGAGGAACGGCAGCAGGTGGTGCTCGCAGACCGAGCGGAACGCGAGATCGCGCACGAGGACGATGTCGCCCGGGCCGACTGCGTCACCCGCATCCGCCTCGTCGATCGGGAAGGTCTCGCTGAGGTGGCGCGTCGCGTCGTCGCCGATGCCGGCGAAGAACTCCTCGTACGCCTCGGCGACCCGGCGCGGGGTCGCCTGCAGCCCCTCGCGCGCCGGATCTTCTCCGATGGCGGCGAGGAGCTCGGCGACGGCTGCCTCGATGCGAGCCTTGTCGACCCCCATGCGGCGGCCTACGCGGTCGCGGGGCGCGGGTTGATCAGCGGCGAACGCTTCGGCTTGGCTTCGCCCGGCTCCGACGACGACACGCCGCCGTCGGTGACTCCGGAGTCGATGGGCGCCTTCGCGACCGGTACCGCGATGGGCGGCAGGTCCGACAGCGGACGCTTGTCGCTCGAGAGCCACTGGGGGCGCTCGTCGATGCGCCTGACCTCCTTGAAGATCTCGGCCAGCTGGTCGTGGTCGAGCGTCTCCTTCTCGAGCAGCTCGGCCGCGAGGCGGTCGAGGATGTCGCGGTTCGCGTTGATGACCTGCCAGGCCTCATCGTGCGCCTGCTCGATCAGCTGACGCGTCTCCGCATCCACCTGCTCGGCGATCTGCTCGGAGTAGTCGCGCTGGTGACCCATGTCGCGACCGAGGAACATCTCGCCGCTCGACTGGCCGAGCTTGACCGCGCCGACGTTCGACGACATGCCGTAGTCGGTGACCATTTTGCGGGCGATGGAGGTCGCCTTCTCGATGTCGTTGCTCGCGCCGGTGGTGGGGTCGTGGAACACGATCTCTTCCGCGACGCGGCCGCCCATGGCGTAGGTGAGCTGGTCGAGCAGCTCGTTGCGGGTGGTGGAGTACTTGTCCTCCAACGGCAGCACCATCGTGTAGCCGAGGGCGCGACCGCGGGGCAGGATCGTCACCTTGGTGACGGGATCCGTGTGCCGCATCGCCGCCGCGGCGAGGGCGTGACCACCCTCGTGATACGCGGTGATCAGCTTCTCCTTGTCGCGCATGACGCGGGTGCGGCGCTGCGGACCGGCGATCACGCGGTCGATCGCCTCGTCGAGCGCGCGGTTGTCGATCAGCTGGGCGTTCGAGCGCGCCGTGAGCAGCGCGGCCTCGTTGAGGACGTTCGCCAGGTCGGCACCGGTGAAGCCCGGGGTCTTGCGGGCGACGACTTCGAGGTCGACGCCGCCGGCGAGGGGCTTGCCCTTGCCGTGCACCTCGAGGATGCGCTTGCGGCCGAGCAGGTCGGGCGCGTCCACGCCGATCTGGCGGTCGAAGCGGCCCGGGCGCAGCAGAGCGGGGTCGAGGATGTCGGGGCGGTTGGTGGCCGCGATCAAGATGACGTTGGTCTTCACATCGAAGCCGTCCATCTCGACGAGGAGCTGGTTGAGCGTCTGCTCGCGCTCGTCGTGACCGCCGCCCATGCCGGCGCCGCGGTGGCGGCCGACGGCGTCGATCTCGTCGACGAAGATGATGGCCGGGGAATTCTCCTTGGCCTGCTGGAACAGGTCGCGGACACGGCTCGCACCGACGCCCACGAACATCTCGACGAAGTCCGAGCCCGAGATCGAGTAGAACGGCACGCCCGCCTCGCCGGCGACGGCGCGCGCGAGCAGAGTCTTACCGGTACCGGGAGGGCCGTAGAGCAGCACGCCCTTGGGGATGCGAGCACCCACGGCCTGGAATTTGGCGGGTTCCTTGAGGAACTCCTTGATCTCGTGCAGCTCCTCGATCGCCTCGTCGGCACCGGCGACATCGTCGAAGGTCACCTTCGGCGACTCCTTCGAGACGAGCTTGGCCTTCGACTTGCCGAACTGCATCACCCGGTTGCCGCCGCCCTGCATGCCCGAGAGCATCAGCCAGAAGAAGGCACCGATCAGCAGGATCGGGAGCAGGAAGCCGAGGGCGGAGAGGAACCAGTTGGTCTGCGGAACCTCGTCGGTGTAGCCGTCGGAGGGGGCCGCAGCGGTGACCGCGTCGACGATCTCGGTACCGCGGGGCGCGACGTAGTAGAACTGCACCTGGGTGCCGTTGTCGCCGTCCGCAGCGCTGAGGGTGAGGTCGACGCGCTGCTCGCCGTCGACGATCTTGGCGGAGGCGACCTTGCCGTCCGAGAGGAGTGCGAGGCCCTCCTGCGTGCTGACCTGCTTGAAGCCGGACATCGTGATCAGCGTCGAGCCGATCCAGACCGCGATCACCGCGAGCACGACGTAGAGGATGGGGCCACGGAAGATGCGCTTGACGTTCATGAATGTTGCGGGTGCGACACCCGGCACCTTTCTGACGAAGAAATGTGAGTGCAAGGCTACCCCGCCGATTCTGGGCGCCGGCCCTCCGTTCGCCGTGGGCTGACCGCCGCCGGGCTGAGGCCCGTGACATCGAAGGTTCGACCCGCCGCCACGACGGGTTCAGCTGGTCCGATCGCCGCCTGCTCGGGGCTCGCTCGTGAGCCGTGCAGCGGCCTCCGTGGCCAGCACCGCGCTGAGTTGCGCGGCGAGCGACGTGGGAGCCGGCGCCGGTCGGTCCCAGCGCGGGCCGGCGAGCAGCATCCCGCCGGTGTCGCCGAAACGAGTCAGCGTCGCGACGCTCGAGTGGATGAACGTGCGCAGCCGCGCATCCGCTCGGCTCTCGACTTCGCCGGTGGTCAGGAGTTCGGCGGCGTAGCGGTACCAGATGCCGCTGAAGAGGGCGCCATCACCCGCGCCCTGATCGACGAAGACGCCGTCCGGCGCGAGCCGATCGACCGCGTCGAGCGCCGTCAGCGTCGCGTGCGCGATGAGCCGCGGATCCGGTCGCAACCGATGCAGGGCGACGGCGGCGCCGATGTAGACGCCGTGGTTGTAGCTGAACGCCCAGTCGTCGCGCGCAGATCCGCCCTCCCGACCGATGCCGTCGGCCACGAATCCGGTGGCGTCGTCGCGAAGCCGCACGTGCATCCAGTCGAACGCGGCGCGGGCGTACTCGATGCGGTCGGCCTCGGCGCGGTCGGTCTCGGCGCGGTCGGTCACGGCGCGGCCGGTCTCGGTGCGAGCAGCCGCGGCGCGGCCGGTCTCGGCGCGGCCGGTCTCGGTGCGGTCGGCCTCGGCGCGGTCGGCCTCGGCGCGGTCGGCCTCGGCGCGGTCGGCCGGGCGGATGCGCTCGAGCCGTGCACCGAGGATCGCGAAGGGGCCGTTCGCCGGAGCGTTCTTGTAGTCGAGTTGGCGCGTGCGCCATGCCAGGCTGCCGCCGTGCCGGGCGTTCCAGCCGCGATCGCGGGCGTGAAGCCAGAGCGCGTCGGCATCGTCGATGCAGCGGGCGCCGGCGTGATCCCCGATCGACACGAGCGCGCCGCCGAGCCGCACGAGCGCGCATCCGAGCCACATCATGTCGTCGAAGTAGCCGTTGAACAGCCGGCCGGCGTTGCGGATGCGCAGGGCGCGGTAGATCCGGCGGGCGGCGTCGAGGTACGCGGTCTCGCCCGTGCGCTCGAAGCCGTCGACCCGCGCGTCGATGGCGTGGGCCAGCCACCAGTAGTTGAACTCGACGTCGGCGCGGAGCCCGTGCGGCCAACTGTTGTGCAGGCCGATGGCGCGGGCGCCGAAGAAGTGGGTCAGCCCGCGCTGCGCCGCCTCGGCCGCGTCCATCTTGAAAGGGTTGGCGCTACCTTCGCTCCCACCCGACACCGTGCCGACTCTTCTCGGCCGGGCTCAGCTGTACACGTGCGGCGCGAGGATGGCGACGTCGCGGAGGTTGCGATAGCGCTCGGCGTAGTCGAGGCCGTATCCGACCACGAAGTCGTTCGGGATGTCGAAGCCGACGTAGTTCACCAGCACCTCGACCTTCGCCGCTTTGGGCTTGCGGAACAGCGCGCAGATCTCGACCGACTCCGCGCCGCGGCTGCGCAGGTTGCCCTGCAGCCACGAGAGGGTGAGGCCGGAGTCGATGATGTCCTCCACGATCAGCACCTTGCGGTCGGTGAGGTCGGAATCGAGGTCTTTCAGGATGCGCACCACACCCGACGACTTCGTGCTGTTGCCGTAGGAAGAGACGGCCATCCAGTCCATCGTGATGTCGAGCTTCAGTTCGCGGGCCAGGTCGGCCATCACCATCACGGCGCCCCGCAGCACACCGACGATCAGGAGGTTCTCGCCGGCGTAGTCGGCCTCGATCGCGCGGGCGAGATCGCGGATCCGCGCGTGGATCTCGGCTTCCGTGTAGAGCACCTCGGTGAGGTCGGCGGCGATATCGGCTGATTCCACGGGGTCCTCGTCTCGTGCGGTGGTGGTGCGAGGGAAGCTCGCCCGACTTCCAGCGTAGGGCGTCCCGTCGGTCGGCAGCGAGCGTCGCGTCGGCTCGCGATCGGGGATGGGTTCGGCAGGAATCCGCGGGTGCGCTCTCGTTGCACCTCGCGCCGGTGCCCGCTCTGCCGACCGACGGGAGGGGCGGTCAACCCGCCGGCGCGAAGACCAGCTCACCGTCGCGTCGCGTCGCGATCACGCCAGGCAGGTCGACACCTTTCTGGCCGCGCCAGTCGGTCACGAGGGCCGCCACGGCGAGAGTCTGGGCCCGGCTCAGCGAGACGCCGAACTCGTTCGAGACCACCAGGCGGATGATGCGCTGCCGCAGCGCCGCCGGGTCGGCCGCGAGCCCGCGCACGTCGAGGGTCACATGGCCCGCGTCGTCCTGACCGACGAGTTCGAGAGCCCAGTCGAGCGCCATGCCGTCGAGCGCCTCATCGTCCTCGCGCAGCTGCTCGGCCGTGCGGGCGAGCGCCTCGGCGATGCCCGGCCCGAGTTCGCGTTCGAGCACCGGCAGCACCGACTGGCGGGTGCGCACCCGGGCGAACGCGGGGTCGGCGTTCTGCGGATCCGCCCACGGGGTGAGTCCCGCATCCGCACATGCCTGCACCGTCTGTGCGCGGCGGATGCCCAGCAGAGGGCGGCGGATGCGTCCGCTCACGGCCGCCATCCCGTGCAGACTGGCGGCGCCGGCACCGCGGGCGAGGCCGAGCAGGACGGTCTCGGCCTGGTCGTCGAGCGTGTGAGCGACCAACACGCAGGCGGCACCGCTCGCCTCCATCGCGTCGTCGAACGCACGGTAGCGGGCACTGCGGGCCGCCGCCTCCGGACCACCGTCGGTTCCCACGCTGACGACCTCGCGGAACACCGGATCGAGGCCCAGTGCGCGCGCCTGCCCGGCGGCGGTGTCGGCGACGACGCCGGACCCGGCTTGAACCCGGTGGTCGACCACGATCGCACCCGCACGCAGACCGGCCCGCGGCGCCTCGAACGCGACGGCGGCAGCGAGCGCCAGGGAGTCCGCTCCTCCACTCAGGCCGACGAGCACGGTCGTGCCTTCGGCGAGGTCGGCGAGGGCGTTTCGCGTCGCACGACGGAGGTCGGCGACGGCAGGAGTCAGGCGGGGGCGATCGGGCACATCAAGTAACGTTATGCGCAACTATCCGCGCGAGCATCCGCGGATTCTGAATGCCTCGCGTCACCCCGGCGCATCACCGAATCAAGGAGCGATCATGGCCGCATACGACGTCGTCGTAGAGATCCCCAAGGGCAGCCGCAACAAGTACGAGGTCGACCACCAGACCGGGCGCGTCTACCTCGACCGCGTGCTGTTCACCGCGTTCGTCTACCCGACCGACTACGGCTACTTCGAGAACACCCTCGGCCTCGACGGCGACCCCGTCGACGCGCTCGTGCTGCTCGAGTACCCGGTCTTCCCGGGCGTCGGCGTCTCGGTGCGTCCCGTGGGCGTGCTGAACATGAGCGACGAGGCCGGCTCGGATGCGAAGGTCGTCGTCGTTCCGGCGAAGGACCCGCGCTGGCAGCACATCCAGGACATCGGCGATGTTCCGGAGCAGACCAAGAACGAGATCAAGCACTTCTTCGAGCGCTACAAGGACCTCGAGCCCGGCAAGTGGGTCAAGGTCGAGGCCTGGGGCGATGCGGCCGAGGCCGAGCAGATCGTGCAGGACGGCATCAAGAAGCTGGCCGACGAGGGCGGCCACTGACCGTTCGGCTCGTCGGACCGCGTTCGGCTCGTCAGATCACGTCGATCTGGCGAGCCGAACGGCGTTTCAGGAGTCGGGGTGCCGGGACGCGGTGACAAACCCCAGCGGATGCGGCACGCGCGTACCTCCTCCGGCCAGGAGGAACCGCACGCCGCAGGAGGAACCGGGCCCGCTGCTCCTCATCCGGTGCATTCATCCTCCGCCGAGGACATCCCGCAGTCCGCCGCGCGTCAAAGAAACGGCAACCCACCGAGCACCCGGACGCGGTGACAACACCTGCGGATGCGGCACGCGTCCCTGCGGCACGGGCGTTCTTCTTGCGGGGAGGAGAAGTCTTCCTGCGGGGAGAGAGGAACCGCACGCCGCCGGAAGAACCGGGCCCGCTCCACCTCATCCGGTGCGTTCATCCTCCGCCGAGGACATCCCGCAGTCCGCTGCGCGTCAAAGAAACGGCAACCCACCGAGCACCCGGACGCGGTGACAACCCCCTGCGGATGCGGCACGCGTCCCTGCGGCACGGGCGTTCTTCTTGCGGGGAGGAGAAGTCCTCCTCCGGCCAGGAGAAACCGCACGCCGCAGGAAGAACCGGGCCCGCTCCACCTCATCCGGTGCGTTCATCCTCCGCCGAGGACATCCCGCAGTCCGCCGCGCGTCAAAGAAACGGCAACCCACCGAGTACCGGGACGAATGGCGTTTCAGGAGCCGGGGCGCCGGGACGCGGTGACAACCCCCTGCGGATGCGGCACGCGTCCCTGTGGCACGGGCGTTCTTCTTGCGGGGAGGAGAAGTCTTCCTGCGGGGAGGAGAAACCGCACGCCGCCGGAAGAACCGGGCCCGCTCCACCTCATCCGGTGCGTTCATCCTCCGCCGAGGACATCCCGCAGTCCGCCGCGCGTCAAAGAAACGGCAACCCATCGAGCGCCGGACGCCGGACCGTGAACTGCGTCCGCCCGCCGTTTCGCGCGCGAAGCGCCGCTCCGCGACGCACCCGGCGATCGAGCGGATCCCCGTCGATCGCCGCGGAGCGAGGAGAGAGGTCAAACGGCTCAGCCGGAAACGCGCGCGACCATACCCGTCGGTGAGCCCCAGGTGTTCCAGATGCGTACGGTCTTGCCGTAGTCGGGGGCCTCGAGGATCTGGCCGTTTCCGAGGTAGATGGCGACGTGGTAATAGTCGCCACCGCCGCCCCAGAAGATGAGGTCGCCGCGCTGGCGCTGCGAGTACGGCACGAGCTGGCCGTTCGCTGCGGCGGTGTTGTACTGGTTCGTCGCCGAGTGGGTGCCGATGTAGATCCCCGCCGCGGCGTAGGACGACTTGGTGAGACCCGAGCAGTCCCAAGTGCTGTCGCTGTTTCCCGGCGAGTCGTACGGCTCGCCCAACTGCTCCATGCCGAACGCGATCGCGGTCTCGACGGCGTTGCTGTTCGGCTCGCCGACGCTCGGGGCGGGGGCCGCGGGCGCCGGGGCCGCGGGGGCCGGGGCGGACACCACAGGCGGAGCGGGCGCGGCCGGAGCCGCGGGAGCTGCGGGAGCAGCCGGTGCTGCGGGAGCCGCTGGCTGCGCGGCAGCAGCGGCGGCATCCGCGGCAGCCTTGGCCTGAGCCTGCGCGGCGGCCTCGGCCGCAGCTGCCGCAGCGGCCGCAGCGGCTTCTTCCTTGCGCTTCTGCTCGCCGGCGAGGTAGGCGGTCTCGATCTCGACCGAGGTGTCCTTCAGCGTCGCCAACTGCGAGATGAGCTCTTCGTTCTTCTCCTGCTGACGCGCGAGCGCGGCCTGCACCGTCGCGGCGGCCGTCCGCGCCTCGGCGGCGGCGGTGTCGGCCGCATCCGAGAGCTTCTGGCGCTCGGTGACGGCCACATCCGCCTGCTCCTGCAGCGACTGAGCGGTGTTCTTGTCGGTGAGGGCGTCGTCGTAGACGCGCTGCGACTCGGCCGTCAGCTGCGACATCGCACCGAGCTGGTAGAGCAGATCGCCCGCATCCTCTCCCTGCACCATCAGGTTCATCGACAGGTCACCGCCGGCCGACTTCGCCAAGTGTGCGGCCAGAAGGCCTGCGCGCATCCGCGAGGTGTCGGCCTTCGCAGCGGCCGTGGTCGCCTTCGCCTGCAGCGTCTCGACCTTCGTCGCCGCAGCCGCGAGCGCATCCTGAGCCTGCCGCGCCGACTCCGCCTTCTGCATCGACACGATCGACGCGGCATCGGCGTCGTCCTGCAGACCCGCGATCAGGCCCGTGATGTTGTCGATCTCGGCCTGCTTGGTCTCCTCGTTCGACTTGGCGTTCTGCACGTCGTCCCACGAGGGGTACTGCGGATCGTCGGCCTGCGCCGGCGCGAAGCCGAGCGAAGCGGTGACGGCTGTGACCGCGAACGCGGCACCCACGGCGACGGGCAGGCGACCCTTCCAGGTGCGCTCACGCGGCATGGAGGGAAGGGGACGATTCGGCGTGCGCTGGTCAACCAAGCGGGGCTCCTCTAGCGGCCATGAAGGGTTGGGCGTCGACGGCGGTGCCGTTGACCCGGACTTCGAAGTGCAAGTGGCATCCGGTCGAGGCGCCGGTGGTGCCGACGCTCGCGATGTTCTCGCCCGCGGCGACGGTCTGTCCGACGCTGACGAAGATGCCGCCGGCGCGGATGTGGGCGTATCCGGTGCTGATTCCGGAGCCGTGATCGATGAGAACGAAGTTGCCGTAGGTGCCGTTCGGGCCGGCGTAGGTGACGACTCCGCCCGTCGCGGCGTAGATCGGGATCCCGCAGCCTCCCGCGATGTCGGTGCCGCGGTGGAACGAACTCGAGGTGCCGCCGCCGGTCGAGATGGAGGCGCGCGAGCCGAAGGTTCCGGTGATGTTGCCGGATGCGGGCACCGCCCAGCCCTGCGAGCTGAGCTGGCCGGCGTCGAGACCGGCCCCGGCGCTGCTGCCGCTGCCCGTAGCGGCGGCGGCCGCGGCGGCGGCGATCGCCGCGAGGCGGGCCGCCTCGCGAGCGGCGACTCCGGCCTCATAGTCGGCGACGGTCTGCGCCTCGGTGTCCTGCAGAGCCGCGAGCTGCTGCTCGAGCACGACGCTCTGCGCCTGCTGCTCGGCCAGGGCCGCTTCCGAAGCCTGCTGCGCCTCTTGCGCCTGCGCCAGCGCCGATTCGGCCGCGGCGCGAAGCTTCTCGCGCTCGCCCTTGGCGACATCCGCCTGCGCACCGAGTGCGGTGGCGTTGTTCTTGGCTGTGCTCGCCTGCTCGTAGATCGTGCTCGAGCGCTCGACGAGCTTCGTCATGTTGCCGATCTTCGACAACAGTTGGTCGGCCTGGCCGGAGTTCCCGTCGAGGAAGATGTTGACCGAGAGGTCGGTGCCCGTCGTGCGGTACAGCTGAGCGGCGAGCAGGCCCGCCTGCTCGGAGGCCGCATCCGCCTTGGCCTGACCGGCGTCGGCCTGCGCCTGCAGCTGGGCCGCATGCTCGGTGGCGATGTCGGCGGCGTCCTGCGCGGCGAAGTACTCGATGCCGCGCTGTTCGGCGAGCGCCTGCGCCTCCGCCACCTCCGTCTGGAGCCCGGCGATGAGACCCTGGATGCGAGTGACCTGCTCGGCGGCCGCGGCGGTGTTGCCCTTGGCCGCCTGCACCTCGTCCCACGTGGGGTACTCGGCGGCGGATGCGGGACTCGCGAAGCTGAGGCTCGCGACCAGCGCGAGCACGATCGCACCCGCCCCCGAGGCGCGCCGGATTCGCGCCGCGGCCCGAAGGTTCTGCGGCGGACGGGGGGCACGGCGGGCAAGAAGGTGACGCATGGATCCTCAGGGGGTTTCTGGCCTGGTCGCGGCGGGGAACGTGCGCGAGACAGGCCGATTGCGTCCACGGTAACAAACGCACTCCGGTATGCCTACTGTGCATCACCGCACTCAAGGCTTCTACGGGGGTGAAACGGCGCGCCGAACTCTCGATTTTGCATCTGTGCCCGGTTATCCGTATGCTTGCGTGTCGGCAGTCATGGAGCGAAAGCTTCGCGAAGCTTCGGCCCCATCGTTTAGTGGCCTAGGACACCGCCCTTTCACGGCGGCAGCACGGGTTCGAATCCCGTTGGGGTCACCAAACGAAGCGCCGGCAAGAACCACACGCGAGTGTGAAAATTGAATAGCCTCGAAGATGGTAAGTTCGTCTTCGCAATGAGGCCCTGTAGCGCAGTTGGTTAGCGTGCCGCCCTGTCACGGCGGAGGTCGCGGGTTCAAGTCCCGTCAGGGTCGCAGGAAGCCCTTCCGAGAGGAAGGGCCTTTCCATTGGTCGACGCAATCGCGCGAAAGCACGGATGTCGTCCGGCTCTGTAGCTCAGTTGGTAGAGCGCACGACTGAAAATCGTGAGGTCACGGGATCGACGCCCGTCGGAGCCACTGAACCCTCGCCTAGCTTCTACATGGCGGGGGTTCTTCTCGTTAACGGGCGCGCCCGGCACCGCCGTGGGCTACGCCCAGAACCCGCGGGCTATCAGGGTTGGTGCATAGCCTGGGCTGATGAGTTCCGCTGGATTCCCGCCGCCCGATCCCGCGACCCTGGTGGAGCATCCGCCCACCCCGTGGGCGCCGCCCGTCGGCGCGGCCGCGGAGCCCGAGCCGTACTCGTCGGCGCTGTACCTACCGCCACCGGAGGTGCGCTGGGGGCTGCCGCTCGCGGCACTGAGCCTGCTGGGCATCGCCGCGCCGCTGAGCCTGCTGATCGTGCTCGTACTCTTCGGGCTCATTCCCTACAGCGAGCCGATCGCCTTCGCCGGCGCGTTCGGCAGCTACCTCGTCGCGCTGATCGTGCCCGTGGTGGCGTCGCGGTGGCGCGGTCTGGGTTCGCTGCGCGACGACTTCGGCCTCAGCATCCGCTGGATCGACGTGCCCATCGGGATCGGTCTGGGCCTCGGGATCCGCATCGCGCTGATCGTCGTGCTGGCCGCTCTCTCGCCGCTGCTGCAGGATGCGCAGGGCAACCTCGAGCTGGCGATCGACCCGCTGTGGTTCGTGCTCTCGAGCGTGTTCATCCCCGTCGTCGTCGCGCCGATCGTCGAGGAGGTGCTGTGCCGCGGTCTGATCATGCGCGCCGTGCGGCATCGCGTGCTGCGCGGCGGGATGCACGGGGGTGCGTTCCCGACACTCGCGCGCCGCACCGCCGCGATCGTCGTGAGCATCGTGGCATCGACGCTCGTGTTCGCGGCGCTGCACGGGCATCAGATGGTCAACCTCTCGACCGTGGTGGTGCTCGGCACGACCACGGTGCTCGCCGGCCTGGTACACGGCTGGATCGCGACCAAGACGGGGCGTCTCGGGGCCGCGATGGTGTCGCACGCCACGATGAACGGTTCGGCGGTGGGGCTGCTGGTGCTGGTGCAGGCGTCGGGGCTCGCGGGCTGAGCCCGATCGAGCCGGGCCGACCGGGCAGTCCTCGTTCGACACCGAGCGCCCCGCCCTGCTGGCCCGCAGCGACGTGCTCGACGCCACCTCAACGCAGCTCGGGACCGACATCGACTCCGACGACGCTCTGCGCACGCGAGTCCAGGCCCTGAACGCCGACGCTGACGCACTGAACACGTCGATCGACTTGAAGCTCGGCCGCTTCGGCGGCCCGTGAACGGCCCTGGTGGGGCCCAGGACCGGGCGCGCGATCGGGCACCGCGGCGAAGCGCTCGACGTCGCCGCGATTCTGCGGACTCCGTGACCGATCCGCGGGGTGGCCCACCGCGGCACTGGTCGTGGGTCACACTCGACCTTCGCACGGGGCTGGTCGCCGACTCCGGATCCATCGGAAGGGGGGCCTCAGCGGCCTCAGATCGACGTGACGCGCGGCACCGAGGTCTGCGACGGGATCTCGCGCACCTGCCGATGCAGACGCTCCATGTCCTCGTCGAGGCTCGCAGCGGTCGCGGCAGCGTTGGAGAGCCCGTCGAGCAGCTCCTGCGGCACCTGGCGGTCGTACTTGTAGTAGATCTTGTGCTCGAGGCTGGCCCAGAAGTCCATCGCGATCGTGCGGAACTGCACCTCGACGCGGACGGTGACGATGCCGCCCGAGAGGAACACCGGTACCTCGACGATGGCGTGCAGGCTCTTGTAGCCGTTGGCCTTGGGTTCCTTGATGTAGTCCTTCACCTCGACGACGGTCACGTCGGACTGCGAGGTGAGCACGTCGAACACCCGGTACACGTCCGAGACGAAGCTGCAGGTGATCCGCACACCCGCGATATCGGTGATCGCGTCCGCGATACCGTCGAAGGTGGGCTCGCATCCCTTGCGCTCGATCTTCTCGATCAGGCTGTCGGCCGACTTGAGCCGGCTCGACACGTGCTCGATCGGGTTGTAGTCGTGCAGCTCGGCGAACTCCTCCTGCAGGATCGAGACCTTCGTGACGATCTCGTCCATCCCGAACTTGTACTGCAGCATGAATCGGGCGAAGTCGTCGCGGAGCGCTCGGATCTCGGCGAAGGTCGACTGATCGACGCCCTCGGCGTACCGCTCGGTCTCGGCCTGATCCTTGCTCGCTTCCACGTCGAACACCCTACGGCGTCACCTCGGGGAGCGGATGTGGGCACCGTGTGAAGCTGGATGCGGGCGCACAGAACGACCATCGGCGCGTCGATCGCGGCTTGACTGGATGCACGACGAAGGGGAGACGAATGTTCGCAGGGCTCGCGGGATGGCACATCCTGATTCTGTTCGGCTGGTTCATCCCGGTGGTGATCGTGGTGATCGGCATCGTGATCAGCGTCAATGAGGGCAAGAGACGCGTCGTCGAGGGGCTGGTGACGACGCCGGTGCTGAACACCATGGCGATCGTCGGCTGCGTGCTCGCCTTCGTGGTCCCGCCGGCGGGCGTCGTGCTGGGGCACCTGGCGCGGGCGCGCATCCGCACGAGTGGGGAGGCCGGCTGGGCGGCGGCGGGCGTCGCGCTGTGGGCGGGCTGGACCTTCACCGCCGCGTGGCTGCTGCTGATCGTCCTCGTAGGCGCCTCGCTGGCCTCGACCGCCTGACCACCTTCCTGCGCCTTCCTGCGAGGGACCCGCGCTGTGCGCTTGGGACCCGCCCGGGGCGGGTCCGGCGCGCACAGGAGGGGTCCCTCGCAAGGAGGCGGGGCGCGCGCAGGGAGGCGGGGCGCACAGGGAGGCGGGGCGGGTCAGGCGAGGTGGTCGGCGAGCGCCGCTATGTGCCGGATGTCGCTGCCGCAGCATCCGCCCAGCACGTTCAGTTGAGGCATCCGCTGACGCAGGCCCACCATCCGCGCGGCGAGGTCCGCCGGATCGCCGGCGTCGAGGGTGTCGGACGCATCGAGCTCGGCGTGGCTCAGCCTGGAGGCGTTGGCGCGGTACCCGCGCACCCGGTGCGGCAGTTCATCGGGCAGGTGCGTCGGATGCGCGCAGTTGACCATGAAGTAGGCGGCCGCCGCATCCGTTGCCGCGTCGACGGTCTCGATCGCCTCGGCCAGCGTCTCGCCGCTGGGCAATCGTCCGTCCGTCTCGACGGTGAACGAGATCACGATCGGCAGGCCCACATCTCCCGCGGCGAGGACGACACCGGTCGCCTCGTCCGAGTAGCCGAGGGTGAGGACGGCGGCGAAATCGACCTCGGTCTCGGCGAGCAGGGCGAGCTGGCGACGGTGGTACTCGCGCGCTTCGCTCACGGTCTGCCTCTCACTCAGCACGTAACCATCGCCGCGCGGCCCGAGGGTGGCACCGATCACCACCGGCGTCTCCGGACGGTCGTACTCGGCACGCAATGCCGCGGCGAGCGCGACTCCAGCCCGGTTCACCGCATCGAAGGTCTCATCGTCATAACCGAGGCGCTCGGTCCAGTCCGGGTTCGCGCGCCAGGTGGGCGTATCGAGGGTGAAGCCGAAACCGTCGCGCTGCGCGAGACGGAGGAACGATTCGTAGTAGGCGCGCAAGCGTGTACGGCCCTCGTCACTCCGGAGCAGTTCGCACGCCGCGAACTGCGGCAGTTCGATTCCGTGCAGGAAGATCAGGGTCGTCTCGAGACCACCATCGGTGAGGAAGACGCGCGGGTCGCTCAGCTGGGGAAGATCGTTCCGATACCTCGCTGCTGTGGTCATGATCGTCACGGTACTCCGGCGGCGGACGCCGGTCGAGGGACCCGCGCTGTGCGCGTGGGACCCGCCCGGGGCGGGTCCCACGCGCACAGGAGGGGTCCCTCGCAGGTAGGCGTAGGCGGCGGAGGCGGAGGCGGGTCAGGGGCGCAGCCGCTGCCGCAGGAAGCGCGCCATCGACTCCGCAGCCGGCCGCGATGCCCGGGCGAGCCGCGGATAGGTGACCCAGCCGTGCGCCGCCGAGGGGTAGCGCTCGACAGAGGTGGGCACGTGATCGTCGCGCAGCCGCTCGGCGTAGGCGATCCCCTGGTCGCGCAGAACGTCGTGATCGGCGATCTGCACGAGGGCGGGCGGCAGACCGGCCAGGGTCGCCGCGGCCAACGGTGCGGCGAGCGGATCGGACGAACGCGCGGCGATACCGGCGTCGCCACCCAGGTAGTGGCGCAAGAACTCGGCCATGTCGGCTCGGAAGAGCACGGGATTCTGCGCGTTCTCGATCATGGCGGCGTCGTCGAGGGTGGTCGAGGTGACCGGGTAGATCAGCCCCTGAGCGGCGAGCCGGGGCATGCCGGGCTCGGTGCGGGCGGCATCGCGCAGGGCGAGGGCGACGACCGCCGAGAGGTTGCCGCCGGCGCTGTCGCCGAAGACCGCGAGTCGGGCATCCGTGCCGAGTTCATCGTGATGCGCGTCGACCCAGTGCACCGCGGCGAGCGCGTCCTCTACCGCGGCCGGGTACGGATGCTCGGGTGCGAGCCGGTAGTCGACGGCGACGACCGCGATCCCCGCGAGTGCGGCGACGCGGCTCGGCAGCCAGTCGCAGGCGTCCAGCCCACCGAAGAGCGTCCAACCGCCGCCGTGGAAGTACACCGCGACGGGCAGAGTCGCGGCGGAGCGGCGGGGCCGATAGAGCCGCAGCCGTAACGGCCCGCCGGGTCCGTCGATACGGAGGTCGCGCGCCTGCGTCTCGGGGTGCCGAGCGCCGAAGACCCAGCGCAGCACGAACCGCGGCAGGTAGCTCATCGTCTGGTTGTGGGCGATGTCCTTCGCGGTCATCGTGCTGATGTGCATCGAGCGCGAGTGCCGCATCACCCAGCCGAGCACGCGGGTGCGGAAAGCGATGCGGGTCGTCCGGGCGGCGATGGACTCGCGCCAGCGCCGCGCGTCGGCCTCGTCGTGCGAGCGCTGCTCGGGGGTGCGGTCATCGATCGCAGGATGGATGGGACCCTCCTCGAGATCGCCCCAGTGCCGGCCGTCGGCGTCGGGACGCGGCTCGTGGGTCATCGCGCATCCGTGAGCCGCGGCGAGACGGGGACCTCGCCCAGAGCCCGCCCGATGGTGAAGACGGCGAGGGCCACCTCGGAGCGTCGCAGCCCCAGCCGTCGGCGGAGCCGACCGTGCGCGTGCGGCGAGTCGATGATCTCGGAGTGCGGCGAGACGACGCCGCCAAGGCGGTGCACGTGCAGCCAGAGCCGTTGCAATTGGCGTCCGGCCTCGAGCACGGTCGGCTCGGGGGCGCCGATGCGGCTGTCCATCGCCTCGGTCGCGCTGGGCACGTCGCCGCCGAGCTTGCGGGCATCGACGACCAGCACGATGTGTTTCGGCCCCGGCCCTGCTTCGACCGGCGGCAGCCGCACGGAACGTTCGATCCCCTCCAGCGCACGCCCGAGCGCGCCGCCGACCGCGATGGCGGGGTCGCGCAGCCGCGAGCGTCGGGTGAACGGCCCGGCGACCGCTGCGAGCGGCTTGGGGATCCCCAGCATCCGATCGGTCATGCCGTCGCGACGGTAGCTCGGATGCTCGGGGCTGAGTCGCAGCCAGTGCAGCAGTTCTTCGGCGACGCTGGGTCGCGAGGCCGTGTAGGCGACGCCGAGGCGCACCAGACGCGTCATCGCTCCGTCATCGAGCTCGCGCACCCCCAGCCAGGGCGGCAGGGTCGGCGGCGCCCAATCGATGGCGCCGAGCGGCCCACGGAACACGCGGCGTTCGAGCACGTCCTGCACCGAGTACGCCGACGCGCCCGGCTCGTCGAGCACGCGGATGCGCAGCACCGGATTCTCGGGGTCGGCCGGTCCGTCCAGCGGCGATTCGTCGAGGCGGCTGAGGGCGTCGAGGGGCTGGATGTCGATGGAGTGGCTGGCGCCCGCGGCCGCGATCGCCAGGCTCTCGCACCAGGCGCCGAGGGCGAGCACGAGGTCGCGGAACGACGGATCGCCCGCCGGCAGCGTACGCGACGGCACGACCGACACCTCGATCGTGTCGGGCGCGACGATCCGCGGAGCCCACGGCTGCGTGTTGTGCGCCGACGGCGAGCGGCTCGCTATGCGCACCAGGGCAGCGAGGTCGACCTCACTCATACGATCCTCCGGGAGTAGAAGGTGTAGCCGTGCAGCGGGGTGCCACCGAAACGTTCGAACTGTCGAGCCGAACCGAGATTGTCGCGGCCCACGTAGGTGCTGCGCAGCCGACGGTAGCCGCCCGAGGCGAGATTCGCCTGCAATTGCCGACTGAGCAGACTCAGGATGCCCTGGCCCTGTCTCTCGGGAGCGGAGCCCTGGATGATCAGGATCGCCTCGCGTCGGTACCGTGCGCGGGTGAGCAGCAGCTGCAGCTGGCGATGCAGCCGCATCCGCCCGCCGATGCGCTGCACGAAGCGGGTGATGTCGGGCACGACCAGAACGAAGGCCACGGCCTCGCCCGAGTCGGCATCACGGGCGAGCAGGAGGAGTCGCTCGTCGAGCAGGAACGCGAGCCCGTCGGTCGCCGCCGCCATCTCATCGGCCGTGATCCGCGTGTAGTAGGGCAGCGCGGCGAAGGAGCGGTTGAGCAGCGCCAACAACTCGGGGATCAGCGCGTCGATGCGGCGCCGCGAACCGTACTCCAGGCGCAGACCCGCGGCCGCCCACTCCGCCGGGGTGACGCCGGGTGTGCTCCGTGTGGGCACCGACCAGGTGTCCGACTGCCAGAGCCGCTCGAAGCCGGCCGCCTCGTAGATGGTGGGATAGCTCGCCGGGTTCCACGCCGAATCGACGAAGCCGCGCTCGGTGAATCCGCTCGTGATCACTCCCCCGGCCTGATTGGGCAACAGCGAGACCGGGCCGACGAGTTGCTGCCGACCACGCGCGCGCTCTTCGATCGCGGCGAACAGCGTCGACGCGGCGTCGGCATCGGCGAACTCGGTGGCGCCGAAGAGCAGCGACGGCGCACCCAGGCGCGCATCGAGTCGCGGATCCGTGTGCACCGTCGAGCGCGCCACGGCCCGACCCCTCGCATCCCGCACGAGCAACAGCTCGATCGGCTGCGGATGCGCGGAGCGGCCCGTCCACCAGGAGCGCAGCGTCGACTCGAGCAGCGGCACGGCGAGGGCGCGCGGATGCAGGCGCAGCGGCAGCTCGACGAAGTCGCGGAAGCCGCGGCGATCGGCCACCGTCTCGACGATCACGGATGCTCCCACGCGGTTTCGGCATCGGCGCTGTCGTCGGCGACCAAGAGGCGGATGAACCCCGCCGTCGCCCAACTCGTCCCCTCGACGATCCACTGCATCAGGTAGCGGTGCTCGGGCATGCGGGCGAATGCAAGGAGGGCGTCGCGGTCGTCGAAGAACGCGATGGTGCCGAGCGCCCAGGGGCCCGAGCCGTACACTCCGTGCCAGACGTAGCCCTTCATCCGCCGCATCTTGGCGACCATCGGGTACCAGGTGCGCGCGAGCACGAGCAGGCTGCGCAGCCCGCGATAGCGCGTCGCACCGAGGAAGAGGGAGCCGCCCTCGATGGGGCTGCGCGGCGGGTTCACGGGCCCGCGCGGCCGACGGCCCTGCCGCCCCGGCCCCAGCGTGCGCCCGCCGGCGACCTCGGGCGGAGTGACGCCGCGCTCGCGCTCACGGGTGACGGGAGTGAACGTGGGGATGTGCGTCATCGTCGGGCCCTCGGCCCGCCAGACGCCGTTCGAGTACCCGCTCGGCTCGGCGCGATAACAGCGGATGCGCGCATCCGTGACCGTGTCGGCGAAGGCGAGCATGGCGTCGCGGTTCGTGAAGCCGATCAGCATGCCGCGGTGGCCGGCGACACGGTAATCGTGATCCCAGAGCCGCGCCGGATCGCGGCGTGCGACCCGCTGGAGTGCGCGCGCCCAGCCCGCATCCGCCGACTCGCTGTCGACGACGAGCATCGCCTGGGCCCGACCCTGCGGCGGCGCCTTCGAGAAGTCGGTCGAGCGCATCAGGCGCGCTCCCCCTCTTTCTGAGCGAGCGGGGCCGTCTGAGCGAGCGGGGCCGTCTGATCGAGCGGGGCCGTCTGATCGAGCGGGGCCGTCTGAGCGGACGCGGCATTCTGATCGAACGTGTAGGCGTTCTTGATCTTGATGTTGCCGCCCACGAACGGCCCCGTACCGTGCTCGTGCACCTCGATCCGCACGTCGCGGGTGGTGGGATCCTCCTCCAGCGACTGCGCGATGTCGCGCGAGACCCGAGCGAGGTGCGCGAGCACCCCCTCCGCCGCACGCCGGCGAAGGTCGGCACGGGCGGTCTCATCGAGCTCGCTGCCCTCACGGAGCTGCAGATGGATGATCGGCCGTTGCTCGTGCCCGCCGATCTCGAGCAGCCCGAGTTTGAACGACTCGATCGCGCTCGCGTAAGGGTTGTCGAGGTAGAGCCCGTTCTCGACGTCGAGCGGATAGATGTTCGCGCCCATGTACGAGATGGTCGAGTCCTTGCGCCCGAAGAGCAGCACGAACGGCAGCCGCATCCGCTGGATCGCGAAGGCGCGCTCGTAGCCGAAAGCGAGCCGCGGATGCCGGGCGACGAGCGCCTCCATGCTCGGGAAGTCGACGATCTTCGCCTCGTCGCCGATGTTGTACCGGGTCTTCGGGCTCATGATGTCGGTGGAGTTCAGAGTGACGAGGAGCTCACCCTGCTCCGTCGTCTCGAGGAAGGTCTCGAGCGGGTTGTACTGGAAGATCATCGGGATGCGGTTCTCCTCCGCTCCCAACACGTCCTCGCGCAGTGCCGGGGTGCTCGCCAGGGCGCGGCGGAGCCAGACCGTGAGATCGCTCTCGCCGGCCATGCCGATGGTGAGGTCGGAGGCGCCGTAGCCGGAGTACACACGGTTGAAGCGATCCTCGAGATAGTCGCGCAGCCCCTCGGTGAGCGCTTCTCCGCCGACGAAACCGTTCAGCGTGTACTGCTCCCAGTCGAAGCGCGGCTCGGCGTCGAGCCGGTCGCGCAGGTGCTTGAGGAAGGGCGGGTAGGCGCTGATCAGGTAGATGTAGCCGGGGCCGAAGAAGAGCAGGGTGTCGACGATCTTCTCGATATCGGGCCCGGTGTTCTTCACCATGGCGATCTTCGACATCGCGATGCCGGTGTTGGTGCCGGTGGCCCAGGCGCCCATCGAGAAGGCGTTGATCGCGAACAGCTTGCGGGTGCCGAAGATCTGCGTCACGTAGCCGGCGACGTTCTTGTGCACGGTGTTCAGCTCGCGCTTGGAACGCAGCCAGTTGTAGGGCTTGCCGGAGGATCCGCTCGACTCGTCGACGACGGTGCCGATGGTCTCGATCCGGCCGTGCCAGCAGCGCTGGGCCTCGGGGTAGGCGTTGACGTAATCGGTCTTCGAGGTGGGGCGATAGTTGTCGAGGCGCCACCACCGGAACCGGAAGCCGTTGGCCTGCTGATACGCGCGATAGGCGGGCACATCGAGGTACGCCTGCTGGCAGATCATCCACGCGTTCAGCCGTGCGAAGCGCTCCATCCACGGCTGGTAGTGACGCGCCGTCCACCGCCACACCATCGGATGCACGCGGTACAGCCGATAGGCGATGGTGACGATCGCGGTGGCGAGACGCAGCACCGCCTGCCGGAACGCACTGGTACGCGGCTCGGGAGCCGAGCCGACCCCCGCGGGAGTAGCTTCGGGCTGCACTGCTTCGGTCTGCACTGCTTCGGTCACGGCATCGTCCCCTCCGCGGCCCACACTATCCCGCGGCGCCGGATCCGATGTCGAGGATCCGGCGCCGCGGGAATCTCACTCGCCCTCGGGAACGGTTTCGCAGAGGTAGGCGCGTAACTGCGCGGAGATGTGGCGGGCGAACCCGGCGTCGATGGCGCCCGGATCCTCCAGGGCGCGGATGAGAGTGCGCACGTTCTCGGTCGTTTCCGAGCGCGCAGGGATGACGGCAGGCGTCGATGCAGGCACGATTGCTCCAGGTTAAGCGGCGCGCCGTCGGGGGTCGTCCGGCGCAGAGGGTGACGTTCGTTCGCCGCCTGGTGCTTTTCGGGTGCGGCGGACGGTTGTCGTTTCGGGTCCGCTGAGCCTACCCACGGAATACGGGCCCAGACAATGGTTGTCGGGTGGATCACAACCGTACGGGGGTGGATTCACGGCGAATTCCGTCAGCGGCAGCGAAAGACAGCGCCGCCCGAGATGAGCCTCATTCGACGATTTGGCCCCGCCGCGGGGACACGGCAGGGTTGACCCATGATCGGGAACACGGAGCCAACGCGCCGTTCCCCGAAACCCCCACCGCGCATCGACGAGATCATGCTCGATTTCGGACGACCGGTCGTGAGCTTCGTACCGCAGCCGCGCCTCGAGCAGTTCGCCGCCGCTCCGTCGATCACCAACGGCCGTATCGTCGAGGTCTCGCTGTCGTACTCCCTGTTGCGGCATCCGCATCGCCGCGATCATCCGGAGAACCTGCTTCCCCTGTCTGCTGAACAGGATCGGGCGATCCGGCGCGCCGAGGAAGGCGACCTGCCCGAATGGATGATCGATCAGATCCGCCGGATGCGGTACCCCGTTCTGTGGGAGGCGGTGCGCACTGCGGTCACCATCCCGACCGAGCGCGCCCGGCCGCTCGAGGCACGCCTGGGCGCGCACATGAAGGACGCTCTGCGACTGATGCCGGGCGCGAACAGTCGTTCCCGGAAGACCGTGCAGCTGCGCGAGGAGGAGCTGACCCGCGGTGCGCCGATCGGGGTGGACGGCGAGACGGTGCGCGGCATCCGCGTCGACGGCGACCCGGATGTGGTCGCGCTCGGTTTCCGCCTCGACGAACGGCAGGTGACCGTGGTCATCGAGCGCGCCCTGGCTCCGCTGGTGCGGCAGGAGTTCGTGCGCTACGTGCCGTAGGGGCTGCGCCGAGAACTCCTCCGAGGGCAGGGCTCAGGGCAGCGACGGATGCGCCTGCTCCCGCGGCCGTCGCGGGATCAGCAGACCCAGCACGACCGCGACCAGGGCTCCGCCGGCGCCGATCACGAAGGTGAGTTGGAAGCCTTCGGCCGTCGGCATCGCGACACCCCCGACAGCGACCGCCGATTGCGCGAGCACCGCGGCTGTGACGGCTGAGGAGACGGTGGTGCCGAGCGTGCGCATAAGCGCGTTCAAGCCGTTGGCCGCCGCGGTCTCGGTCGCCGGCACCGCGTGCATGATCAGCGTCGGCATCGCCGCGTAGGCGAGACCGAGTCCGACTCCGACCAGGGCGTTGATCACGAGGATCTGCCACACCTCGGCCGCGAAGACCAGCGCCAGCAGGTACGAGACGCCGATCAGCGCGGCACCGAGGATGAGGACCAGGCGCGGGCCCGACGTCGCCGAGAGCCGCGCGGCGATCGGCGAGGTACCCATCATCGCGAGGCCCGAGGGCATCAGCACCAGGCTCGCGGCGATGAGGGAGAGCCCGAAGCCGACCCCACCGGCGGCGGGGAGTTCGAGCAATTGCGGCATGGTGATCTGCGCGCTGAAGAACGCGAATCCGGTGGCGATCGATGCGAGATTCGTGAAGAGGACGGCGGGACGCACGGCGACGCGGAGGTCGACCAGAGGGCTCTCGGTGCGCAACTCGAAGAGGCCGAAGAGCACCAGCACGACCAGTCCACCGATGCCGCTGACGAGGATCATCGGATCCGTCCAGCCCACGTCGTTGCCGCGCGACACCGCGATCAGCACCCCGCAGAGCCCGATCGCCAGACCGATGGCGCCGGGCAGATCGAATCGGCCCGGCGTGCGCAGCGTCGAGACCGGCACGATCCAGAGGATCAACACGATGTCGAGCACGCCGAGGCCGGCCGCCATCCAGAACAGCACATGCCAGTCGGTGTTCTGCGCGATCACGGCACTCAGCGGCAGGCCCAGTGCGCCGCCGATGCCGAGCGTCGCACTGACCAGGGCGATCGCCCCCGGCAGTCGATCACGGTGCAGCGTGTCGCGCAGGATGGAGATCCCCAGCGGGATCACGCCCATGACCGCGCCCTGCAGCGCGCGACCGGCGACGAGGGTCCAGACGTTCGTCGAGAGGGCGGCGAGCACGGATCCCGCGATCAGCACGACGAGCGCGATGACGGCCATCCGCCGCTTGCCGAACAGGTCGCCGAGTCGTCCGGCGACGGGCGTGAAGACGCAGGCGCTGAGCAGCGTCGCGGTGATCACCCACGCGGTGTCGGTTCGAGGTGCGTTCAGCAGCTCCGGCAGCTCCGACTGGATCGGCACGACGAGCGTCTGCATGAACGATGCGCTCATTCCAGCGAAGGCGAGAACGGCGGTGATCAGGCGCGGGTCGGGGGTGCGGGTCAGTCGGCGTCTGTCGGCGTCGCTCACGCGATCCTCTCGGTCGGCGGCGGCGGTGCGCCGCTCGTTACATTGCTCGGCTCTGATTATGGCGAACTCTGGTCCCAACCCGGAGACGGCCCCGATCCTTCCCGATCCGTCGGGTTCGCACCGCGCGAGCTCGCGATCGCACTGGTGCCGCGGGGACGGTCAGGAGTAGACCTGAACGCATGATCGATATCGACGCGTGGATCACCGGGTACGAACGGGCGTGGGCGAGCGACGATCCGAACGACGTCGCCGTGCTGTTCACCGAGGACGCCGAGTACTTCACCGCCCCGTTCCGCGACGCGATCACGCCCCGCGACGCGATCGTGGACTGGTGGATCGCCGAGGACGAGCCCAGCGAGCCGACGTTCGCGTGGGGCCTCGTCGCCCTGACCGATGAGACCGCCGTGGTCGAGGCCCGCACCATCTACCCGGGCGACACGACCTACCTCAACCTGTGGGTGATCCGCTTCGCCGCCGACGGACGCGCGCGCTCCTTCACGGAATGGTTCATGGCGGCGCCGGAGGAGTAGAGCCGGGGGTCGGTCGGGCCGCGTCGGCCGCCCTCCTGCCCGGGTGGGCGCAAACCGGCCGCTTGCCGCCCCGGGGCGGGCGGTTCGCGGCAACCCGGGCCACCACCGCCCCGGCACCGCCGCCGCGACCGCCACAAGCCCGGGTGGGCACGAACCGGCCGGCATCCGCCCGCGGACGGACGCTTCGCGACAACCCCGGGCCACCCCCGACCCATACCGCCGCCGCGACAAGCCCGGGTGGGCGCGAACCGGCCGGCACCCGCACACGGACGGGCGCTTCGCGACAACCCCGGCCACCCCCGACCCGGGACCGCCACGAGGTCGAGCCCGGGTGGGCGCGAGCCGGCCGGCACCCGCACACGGACGGACGCTTCGCGACAACCCCGGGCCACCTCCGCCCCGCCACCGCGACAAGCCCGGGTGGGCGTGAACCGACCGTTTGCGGACCGCGGACGGACGCTTCGCGACAACGCCGGGCCGCCTCCGCGCCGCGACCGCCACAAGCCCGGGTGGGCGCAAACCGGCCTGCATCCGCCGCCGCACGGACGCTTCGCGACAACCCGGGCCACCCCCGACCCGGGACCGCCGCCGCGGCAAGCCCGGGGTGGTCGCAAAGCCGCCACCGCGGGGGCCGAACGAGGCGGTTCGTGACAACACGGGCCGACACGGGCCCGGGCCGACACGGGGCACGGCCCGGCCGCGCTCAGGAGCGGGCGCGGGCGGCGGCCGAGAAGGCGGGCAGAAGGCCCTCCGGTTCGTCGTCGTCGAGGGTGATCAGGAGTCCCGCATCGGTCAGTTCGATCGCCGTCGGCTCGAAGACGCCGGTCAACTGCGCCATCCACGCCGTAGCCGCGGCGACGGCCTCGGGGGTGGGCGTGCTCGACTGGTTCCGGGTGAGCGGGAAGCCCTGGTAGGTGCCCACGAGCATCCGATGCCGCACGCCTGTCGCGTCGTCATCGCCGGCCGGGAAGTCCGCGACGCGCGTCGGAGCCGTGGCGAGCGACTGGCCGAGGATCAGGATGAGACGCGCATCGACGCGCCCGGAGGCGAGCAGCGGCGTCGCGTCGTCCGAGGCGATCAGGGCCGGGTTGCGCAGCAACTGCTCTGCGGCCTGGGCACGAGACGCGCTCGCCGCGAGCTGGGCGACGGTCGACGGCGCGTCCTCGATCGTGGCGAGCCGCATCCCGACAGGAGCCGCGACGGTGGCCTCGGGACGCACCGCGAGCCCCGAGGCGACGACCACGGCGAGGAGCACAGCGATCAACGCTGCGGCGACCACGTGATCGAGCCGGGCTCCACCGCGGGGAGCGACGCGGAGCACCGGCGCCAGCGCACGATCCGGCAACGGCCGCACGGGAGGGCGGCTCACGACCGCGACGGGTGCGGTTGCGCGTTCGCTGCTCGGCGTCGGCGCGATCGCGACGGCGGTGAGCAACAGCGCGGGTTCGATCGGCCCCGGCGCATCGCCGAACGGGCCGGGTGCCGACGAGCGACGGGCGAGCAGGGCATCCTCATCGAGACCGAAGAGGGCGAGCGGATGCAGGGTGCTCATCAGCCGACCTTCGAGGCGTAGACGACGACGTTGTCGACGTAATGACCGTACGAGTCGTCGAAGACGCCGCCGCAGGTGATCAACCTCAGCTGCGCGGTGGGGGTGGGGCCGTAGACCTGATCGGTCGGGAACTGCTCCTTCGGCACCGAGATCGTCGCGGTGACCGCGAAGTCGACGCTGCTGCCGTCGGACATCTGCACCGTAGCGATGGCGCCCGGCGCGAGCGAGGCGAGGTCGAGAAACACCCCGGGTCCGATCCGCGAGTCGACATGACCGGCGATCACGGCGGGCCCGACGTCACCGGGCACGGTGCCGTCCTGGTACCAGCCGGCCTCGTCCACGATCGCCGGAGCTTCGATCCAGCCCTTCGAATCGCGCGAGAGCATCTCGAGGTTCGCGTCGACCCCGATCGAGGGGATGATCACCCGCGTCGGCACGAGCGCCGAGCGGACCGGAGCTACAGCCTCGACGAGCGGATCCTGCATCACACCGGCGGCGACGGCGGCCGCCGCAGCGGGAGTTGCCGACGCCGTGGGGGTAGGCGCGGCGGCCGGAACATCCACGGGCGCGGCGGAGCATCCGGCCAGCGCCAGCGCCAGCGCCGCCAGAACCGTCACCGCCCGGATGCGCACGGTCATGCCCGCTGAGTGCGGCGGCGAACCACGATCAGCGCCGCGACAGATCCGATGAGGGCGATCCCGGCGACCCCGATCCCGGCGACCCCCGCGAACGCATCCGCCGCCGAGTTCACGTGCACGGCGGTCGCGCCACCGCCGGTCTGGATGCCGCCGATGGGGACCGCGCCGATACCGGCCGAGTCGACGACCGACTTGACGGTGAGCCCGCCGCTGGCGTCATCGAGCACGAACAGCGAGGCCACGGAGCCGGAGGCGAGGTCAACGGCGGAGGACGAGGTCGCCGTGGCCGCCGCGAGGTCGAGGGTCCACGGTCCGGCCGGCACGCTCGTATACGCCGTCGCGGATCCGGCAGTCGCATCGGAGGCGATCGCCATGCCCGTTGTTGTGCTGACATCGACGGTACGGGCGGTGGTGGAAGCCTGGATCACGCGGATGCGCGCCTGGCCGTCGGCCGGCGCGGTGAGGTCGTCGGTGAAGACGGTGGTCGAGAGATCGGCGTTCTTGCCGAGCGCGGCGACGGTCAACGGGGTACCGGCGACGACATCGACCGACTGCTGGATCACCGGAGCCGTCGTCGCGGGCGCGCCCGCGGGCACCATCGAGACCACGTAGGTTCCCGGGGTGAGCGTCCAGTAGTCCGACACGGCGCCGTAGCCGACGCCGTCGAGCTCGAACACGGTGCCGCCGCCGGCGAGCGCGGTAAGGCGCACGTCGACCTGCTTGGTGTCGGGCGACAGGTGCGCAACACGCACCCATCCCTCGTTCGCGACGGCGGGAGCGGCCGCAGCCGGGGTGGCGGCGGCGAGGCCGAATACGGCGGTCGCGGCGGCGACGATGCCGACGCGGGCCAGGGTTCGGAGGTTCATGGCGGTCCTCATTCTTCTTCGAGTGCGATCTTCAGGTCGGGGTGGGCAGGTCGGGTTCGCGAGTGTTCGAGCGAGTCGGATGGTCGGCGTCAGTTCGCAGGGAGCGCACGACTCGGGTCGCCCACCGAGAAGGTGGCGAGCACCCCGTCGGGGCCGGAGGTGACCGACAGCGGCGCGTAGTCGCCGCTGAGACCCTCCAGCCAGGCCGTGGCCTCCGCCACGGCGGTGGCATCGGTGGCGAGCGGCGCGCCGTCGAACGTGTTCAGGAGAAGGCGGTGCCGCGGGCCGTCGCTCTCGCCCGCACCGACGGGCATGTCGGCGACGCCGAGTGCACGGTCGGCGAGCGCCTCGCCGAGAACGACGATGATTCGCCCGTCGACCTGCCCGGCCTGCAACGCTGCCGCGGCAGGCGCGGCGAGCGCGATCTCGGGATTACTGGCGAGCTGCGCGCCGAGAGCGGCGCGCGCGGTCACGGCCGCCGCATCCGCTGCCGGGTCGAGACCGGTCGAGCGGATCCGGCGCACCTCGACGTCGCCGAAGCCGGCGACCACCGTGGAGTTGGCCAGCGCGGCGGTGACCGTCGCCGCCGTGTCGTTCCGCACATCCGGAGAGGCGAGCACGAAGTCGGCGGAACGCCACGCCTCGGGGTCGGCATCCGCCGCGAGCAGCGACAACGGCAGGATCGCATCGGAGGGCAGCCCCGCGGCGACGAGCTCGGCCGAGAGGTCGTCGTCGACGAGGACACGCGAGTCGCCGGCGACGTTCCCGGCGATCCAGGTCTCGGCGCTCGCGATGGCGGGGTCGGCCGAGACGGGCAGCGGCGCGATCGGGTCTGAGGAGCGCGGTAGACCGATCACAACGAGCACGGCGGCCACGGCGATGGCGCCGACACCGATCGCCCAGTTGCCCAACACCCGGCGGCGGGAGAGCGGCGGCTCGACCGGACGCGGCTCGCGCGGAGCAGCCGGCGTGGCGACCGGGCGAGAGTCACGCGGCGGCGCTTCGATGGGCACGAAGGCGGCGGCCGCCGGGTTCTCGAGCACGATCTCGTCGAGCGCGCATACCTCGCCGATCACGGGAGCGGCTCCCGTGGTCTCTGCGAGCACAACGTGCGCCGCCGGGTTCAGAAGCAGCGGCGCCTCCGGGTCGAGGGCGCATTCCGCCTCATCGGCCTCGACGACCGGCTCGACGCGGAACGCGGTCCCTTCGTGCTCCAGACGCGCCAGCTCGGCGGCCGCCGCCTGCGCCGAGATCTCGGCGAGCCACTCCTCGATGCTCGAATCGAAGGAGTGCTCGACGCGGGCGCTCTTGGGGGCCGAGGGCGCCGCGCCGCCCTTCTTCTTGTTCGGACGATCGATGATGGCCATCAGGGTCGGCTCCAGTATCGGGCCCCGCGGTAGGGCTCCGACGCGTTCGGGTTCATCGGAGATGAGCCTGCGGGGAGCTCATAGTTCCACTTCGGAGCGGGCGAGGGAATCGGATTGCGATGTGCCCGACGCTCGATCTGCACAGCGCTTTCGGAAGGTGTGTTTTTTCGAAGGTGCTTGACTGGTCTGGGCACCGCCGCATCCGTAGCGTGCACAGGAGGAGGACCGCATGGCCGACCGTCGATTCGTGCTGGCATCGGGGCGAGGCGTCGGTATCTCGGCGCAGGGCGATGCATTCGCGAAGCGAACCGTGGTGTTCTGCCATCCGACTCCTGGCGCGGGCGCGTTCGATCCGGACCCGTTGGTCACAGCCTCCGCCGACGTGCAGTTGGTGATGGTGGACCGGCCGGGATACGGCGGTTCGGATGCGCTGCGTCTCGGCGAGAGGGCGACGATGCAGGACCGGGCCGATGACATCGCCGAGTACCTGCGCAGCTACCGCAAGCGCCCCGAGAGCATCGGCGTCGTCGGCTGGTCCTCCGGAGGGGCCGTCGCGCTGGCTCTCGCAGCACGGCATCCCGATCTCGTCGACGCGCTCGCGGTGGTCGGCACCCCCGCTCCCCCGCGAGCCGGGATCGCAGCGGCCCCGACGAGCGCCGTCGAACGGCTGCGGATCGGCCGGTGGGCCGGCCCGCGCGGGGTGGCGAACGCGGTGCTGCAGCACGGCGCCGACGGGCTGGCCGCGCTCGGCATCGAATCCGACGACCGCGCCCTCGCCGTGGTCGGTGCGCGCAATCGGCTCACGCGGCTCATCGAGACCGGTAGCGCGGGCCGCTTCGCGGGCGTCGCCACCGACCTGCTCGCACTGCGCGATGGGTCCTGGGCGTACGACCTCGATCGCGTCGAGGCCGAGACCCTCTTCATCTACGGCGACGACGACACCGTTGCGTCCATCCGCGACGGTCACTGGCTCGCCCGCCGCGTGCCGCGCTCGCGCACCGTGCGCGTTCTCGGCAGCGGTCACGCCGCGATCGTCAGCACCTGGCGGCGGATCCTGACGCACGTCGCGCCCGAGGATTGAAAGTCGCCTCGCCCCAATTCAGGGTCGATACAGGCGCATAAACATTCACGTCATCGATCGTCTGTGATCGACCGCGCTCGATCGCGCCCCGGAATGCCGCGGATTCGTCTTTCGCGCCCCCTTTTCGTGCCGCGGAGGCGAACAAAAAAACTCAGGTTCGCCTAAGTTGTCGCGTGCCGGACGGGCTCCTTACCGTGAGCGGACCCGAAACCGTGCACCGCAAACCCTGAGGGACACCCATGTCCGCACACCCGTCCGGCATCAGCCGACGCACCCTGACCTCGACCGCCGCCTGGACGGTCCCGACCATCGCCGTGGCGGTCGCCGCACCGCTCGCCGCGGCGTCACCCGTGGGCACACCGCTTGCGGTGCTCTCGCAGACCGTGTTCCACGAGAACCAGAACCATCTCGGCATCAAGACGACGATCTCCGTCGGAGGCGTACCGCTCGTCGGAGCGCGAGTCACCGTGAGCATCCTCGACACACGGTTCGCCTTCGACAACGCCGGCGCCTCCGGTGGCGGGCACTACGGATTCGTGACATTCGTCACCGACGCGACCGGGTCGTTCACCGGTGCCGTCAAGATCGTCACCGCCCTGAAGAAGGTGGACGTCTCGACGTTCTTCATCTTCGCGATCACGCCGGCGGGCGGTACGACCACGTCGACTGCGTCGGCCGCCGTCCAGATCGTGCACAACAACTAGGCGTCCACCACGCCTGCTGAGCGGGAGCACACGCTCTCGCTCAGCTCGTTCAGCCCTCTGCCGGGGCGGCGCGACCGCCTCCTACAGCGCCGCGGCACTCACTCCGAAGGTGTCGCACGATGCCGGTTCGCCCGTGTAGCCCGTGGTGAACCAGCGCTGGCGCTGCTCGGCCGAGCCGTGGGTCCAACCTTCCGGATCCACGCTGCCCGTCGCCGACTGCTGGATGCGATCGTCGCCCACCGCGGCCGCGGCGCTCAGCGCATCCGCGACCTCCTGATCGGTCGGCGCCTGGAGCAGGGTGTTGCCGTTCGCATCCGGCACCGTCGAGGCATCACCGAGCCAGGCACCCGCGTAGCAGTCGGCCTGCAGCTCGAGCCGAACCGAGTCGGAGTCGGGTCCGGTACCACTGCGGTCGGCCGAGTCCATCGCTCCGGTGAGGTTCTGGATGTGGTGGCCCCACTCGTGGCCGAGGATGTAGAGCTGCGCCAGGTTGCCACTGGAGCCGCCGAAGCGGCTGCTCAGTTCGGCGAAGAAGTCCGTGTCGAGATAGATCGTCTGATCCGGCGGGCAGTAGAACGGGCCGACCGCGGCCGACGCGGCGCCGCATCCGGTGCTCGTCTGGTCGCTGAAGAGGATCACGCCACCGGAGGGACCCGTGTACGAGACGCCGAGCGCGGGCGTCGCGCTCGACCAGTAGCGATCGAGCGACTCCGCGCCGCCCTCGAGACGGCAGTCGACGCTCGTGTTCGCCTCGGCCCCGGTGGCGCAGCTCAACTCGGTGCTGCTGGCGCTCGAGCCGCCCTCGCTACCGCCGCCGACCAGCCCGTTGAATCCCGAGAGGTCGACTCCGAGCACACTGCCCAGCACCGCGAGCACGAGCACGCCGAGCGCGCCACCGCCGACCGCGATCCCGGTGGTGCGGCCGCGGCGGCGCACCTTGCCGCCGGAGAGTCGGGAGTCGTCGTTGAAGGTCACCCGCCCACGCTACCGCTCGGGCCGCGAGCGCACGACCTAGCCCCAGCGCTCCTCGCTGGAGTAGCGGATGATCTCGAGCAGTGCCGCGCGCAGCGGACCCTGGTCACCCATCCGCGGAAACATGTCGACCTCGAGCAGATGCGCGCGCTCCCACGCGTCGAAGCCCTTGTCGGTGAGCGAGACCAGCTGTCGGCGCCGATCCTGCGCGTCGGTGGCGCGCGCGACGTGGCCCTCGCGCTCCAGGCGTTCGACGGTGCGCGACATCGTCTGCACCTCGACGTGCGCGTGCGCGGCGAGATCCTTCTGTGCCTCGGGCCCGGCCTGCAGCAGGTGCAACACGATCAGCCCGGCGTGCGTGAGCCCGATCTCGGCGAGCGCCGCGTGCCAGGCGTGCTCGACCATCCGCGCGGCCGTAGCGAGCAGCCGGCCGGTCGGCCAGCCCTCGATGTCGAGCGCGTCATCCATGGTCATAACGATAGGCCGACAATGCAAGCCTCAGGACGAGCGGCCTCAGGCGGTTGCTCGAGGACGAACGGCCTCAGGCGTCCGCGAAGCGGTCGGTGGCCTCGATCAGCGCGTCGAGGATCCCCGGCTCGTCGAAGGCGTGACCGGCATCGGGAATGAGCCGGAAGTCGGCCTCGGGCCAGGCGTTGTGCAGATCCCACGCGGTGAAGGCGGGCGTGCAGATGTCGTAGCGCCCCTGCACGATCACACCGGGGATGTTCCGCAGCACCCCTGCATCGGCGATGAGCTGGCCCTCCTCGAACCAGCCGTTGTGCACGAAGAAGTGGTTCTCGATACGGGCGAAGGCGAGCGCGTATTCGGGCTGCGACCAGGCTTCGACGAGTTCGGGGCGCTGCAACAGCGTGATGGTCGACGCCTCCCACGTGGTCCACGCGACGCCGGCCGGGCCGTGCACGGCCGGATCCGGGTCGTTCAGCATCCGGTAGAACGCGGCGATGTAGCTGCCTCGCTCGGCCGGCGGCACCACGGCGATGTACTTCTCCCACAGATCGGGGAAAAGTGCAGCCGCGCCACCCTCATAGAACCACTCCAGTTCGGCCTGGCGCAGGGTGAAGATGCCGCGCAGGATCACCTCGGTCACGCGCTCCGGATGCGCTTCGGCGTACGCGAGCGCAAGGGTCGAGCCCCACGAACCGCCGAAGACCTGCCAGGTCTCGATGTCGAGGTACTCCCGCAGCTTCTCGATGTCGGAGACGAGATACCAGGTGGTGTTGGTGGCGAGGTCGGCGTCGGGTTCGCTCGCGTGCGGGGTCGACTTGCCGCACATCCGCTGGTCGAACAGGATGATGCGATACTTCTCGGGGTCGAAGAGTCGGCGGTGGTTCGGGTTGGTGCCCGCCCCGGGCCCGCCGTGCAGGAAGACGACCGGCTTGCCCTCCGGGTTGCCGGAGGCCTCCCAGTAGAGCTGGTGGCCGTCGCCGACGTCGAGCATCCCGGTGTGGAACGGCTCGATCTCGGGATAGAAGCTGCGCATGGCTCGAACTTTATCGCTTAGCCGCGCGCGCCTCCGCCTGACGCTCCGCTTCGGCGCCGGTCGCGATCGCGGCACGGATGTGCTCCGGCCCGTAACCGAAGGCGGCGACGAGGTCGGCGGCGTGCGGGCGCAGTCGCGCCAGCAGACGGTCGATGTAGGCGCTGACGGCCTGCGCCCGCTGAGCCGAAAGGCGACCGTGGATGAGGTACCAGGCGAGATGCTTCTCGATGAGTCCGAGCCCGAACAGGTCGCGCAGCCAGGTGAGGACGGTGCGGGTGCCGACGTCCTCGACGCCGGCGAGCGCCTCGCTGAACGCCTCCCACTGCAAAAGCTCCGCGTGCGCGCGGGCCGCCTCGATCAGCTCGTTCTGGTTGGCGTTGAAGAGCTCGGCGGCCTCCGCCTTGCTCAGTTTCGACGCGGGGCGCAGCCGGCCGGCGACCTCGGCGACCATCACCTCGACGCGCTCCGTGAGCAGCTCGCGCTGCGACTGCTCCTCGCGCAGCTGGCCCACCGAGCGAGCGGTGGAGCCTCGGTCGGAGACGTTCTGCGCGAGACGGCGCAGCCCCGATCCGTAGACGGTTCGGGAGGCGACCTGCTCGACGGCGTAGCGGGCGAGCACGCCCGGCGTGGCGTTCTTGAACGTACGGCCGAAATCGGTCAGCAAGCGCTTGGCCACGAGCTGCAGCAGCACGGTGTTGTCGCCCTCGAAGGTGGCGTAGACGTCGAGGTCGGCGCGCAGCTGCGTGAAGCGGTTCTCGGCGAGGAAGCCGGCTCCGCCGCAGGCCTCGCGGCACTCCTGCAACGTGTCGAGCGCGTGCCAGGTCGAGAGCGACTTGAGGGCGGCGGCGAGGGTCTCGAGATCCTGCCGGGAGTCGTCGGTGTCGGTCGCGCCCGAGAACACGCCATCGAACGCGACGAGGAGCTTCTCGTGCGCGAAGTTGGTCGCGTAGGTGGTGGCGAGCAGCGGCAGCAGTCGGCGCTGGTGGCGCTGATAGTCGAGCAGCACCTCCTCCTCCGCCGTACCCGCGGTGAACTGACGACGCTCGTTGCCGTAGGTGACCGCGATGGCGAGCGCGATCTTCGCAGCCGCGACGGAGGCGCCGTCGAGCGAGACACGGCCCTGCACGAGAGTGCCCAGCATCGTGAAGAAGCGCCGACCGGGGCTGGCGATCGGCGACGAGTAGGTGCCGTCGGGGGCGACGTCGCCGTAGCGGTTCAACAGGTTCTCGCGCGGCACCCGAACGTCGTCGAAGTGCAGCCGGCCGTTGTCGATGCCGTTGAGACCACCCTTGAGACCGTCGTCCTCACCGCCGACGCCCGGGAGGAACGCGCCGTTCTCGTCGCGGATGGGGACGTAGATCGCGTGCACGCCGTGATTGACGCCCTGCGTGACGAGCTGCGCGAACAGCACCGCCGCGCGCCCGTCGATCGCCGCGTTGCCGAGGTAGTCCTTCCACGCCGCGCGGAACGGGGTCCGGATCACGAACTCCTGGGTCTCGGGTTCGTAGGTCGCGGTCGTCGCGATGCTGGCCACATCGGAGCCGTGCCCGGTCTCGGTCATCGCGAACGCGCCCGGGATCTCGAGGTTCATGATGCCCGGGAGGAACCGCTCGTGGTGCGAGCGGGTGCCCAGGTGCAGCACCGCGGCGCCGAACAGGCCCCACTGCACGCCGGCCTTGATCTGCAGGGACGGGTCGGCGGTCACGAGTTCCTCGAAGCCGGCGATGTTGCCGCCGTGATCGGCGAAGCCGCCGAGGTCCGTCGGGAAGGCGCGGTGCACGGCCTTCGCCTCGACCAGGGTGTGCAGCTGGCCGCTGACGCGCGCCCGGTGCTCGGCCATCGTAAGGCCGTCGATCCGGTGCAGCTCGGGCCGACCGGTCAACTCACGAGCCGCCAGGCGGACGTCGCGCCACGTGCCCAGCAGGGTCTCGCCCAGAGCCGCGACGTCGACCGCCGGGGTCGTGGTCTCGGCCGAAGAGTCGAGATGCTCGTCCGCCTCGGCGCCGAGCGCATCCGACGGCGGGCGGGTGGCGGCAGGACGCGGCAACCGGGGCAGCCGGGAGGTGCGCGGGCGGGATTCGGTGTCGGTCATCTGCTGGTCCTTGCCTCGTGCGCGGCCGGAGGATCGCGCCCCCACCATCGGGAGCAGCACCGCACGTGCAGCACGATAGGTCGGCTCTGCATCGATGCGAAGCGCACCGTCGCCCGTCCACAACCCCCGACGGATGCGCGGCACTGCGCGTTGGTGGAACCGCACAGAGGCCGCATCCGCTGCCCGGATGCGCCCCGCTGGAGCGCCGGGGCTCGGGCACGCGATTCTGATCCGCAGCCTGTCGCAGAATGGACGGGTGAGCGAGCCCGGTGACTTCATCCTGCGCACGCTGCAGAACGAGGGCGACTACTGGCGCGCCGAGGAGGTGCGCGAGCGAGTGGGCGGGGGGCTCGGCTCCACCGGGGCGTCGGTCGGAGCCGTGCGCGGCACGGTCCGGGATGCGCTGCGCAAGTTCCGCGGGCTCGACCACGATGCGGTCACCGCGTTGGCGTCGGAACTGTGGCGCGAACCGGTCTTCGAGCAGCGGCTCGCCGCGGTGGTGCTGCTGCAGTCGAATGCGCAGCTGCTGCGTGCATCCGATCTGACTCGTCTCGAGGGGTTCGTGCGCTCGAGCGCAGCCCGTGCCCTGGTCGAACCGCTCGCCCGAGACGTCATCCGCCCGCTGCTCGCCGGCCTCGACCCCGCCGAGCGAGGCCGCGCCGATGCCGTCCTCACCCGCTGGCTCGGCGAGCCCGCCCTGCGCCGCGCGGCGGAGTGGGCGACCGACTGACCCCTTCTTGCGAGGGACCCCTCCTGTGCGCACGGGACCCCCTCTGGGCGGGTCCCTCGCGCACAGGGCGGGTCCCTCGCAAGAAGGCACAGGGGCCCGGTGTTGCAGGCGGGTCAGTAGTCGTCGGGCGGGGGCTCGTCGTCCCAGAAGGGCGGCTCGTCGTCCGGCGGCGGGGCGTCGTCGTGCGGCGGGGCGTCGTCGTCGGGGGTGAAAGCGGGGCCGGATGCGCGGGGCGCGGATGCACGGGGGGCGAATGCACGGGGGGCGGATGCGCGGGGCGATGCACCCGCGGTCGGCGCCGCGCCGCCCGCGACGACCGCGAGAACCGCCTCGCCGTAGCTGAGCAGCTTCTTCTGGCCGACGCCGCCGATGATGCTCAACGCATCCATCGTCGCGGGTCGTACGGTCGCGATCTCGCGCAGGGTCGCATCGTTGAACACGATGTAGGCGGGCAGCGACTGCGCCTTGGCCTCGGCCGCGCGCCACTCGCGCAGCTTCTCGAAGAGCGGCTGCGCCTCCGCACCGAGCTCGGCGACGGTGGAGCGGCCCGACCGCGGCGACGACGAGCGGGCCGCGCGCTCGGGCTCCTGCCGCAACTCGACGGTGCGCTCGCCGCCGAGCACCGCCGCGCTCGCCGGTGTGATCGCCAGGGTGCCGTAGCCGTCGTCGTTCACACCGAGCAGCCCCTGCGCGAGAAGCTGTCGGGCGACACCGCGCCACTGCGTGTCGGAGAGGTCGGCGCCGATGCCCCAGGTCGCGATCTGTTCGTGCCGGTTCTGGGTGGTGCGCGGGGTGGTCTTGCCGCGCAGGATGTCGACGATCTGACCGGCGCCGAACTGCTGGTTCCGCTCGCGCTTGAGGCGCACCACGGTCGAGAGGAACTTCTGGGCGGCGATGGTGCCGTCCCACGACGCGGGCGGCTCGAGGCACGTGTCGCAGTTGCCGCACGGCGTCGATTCTTGGCCGAAGTAGGCCAGCAGGTTCACCCGACGGCACTGCACCGTCTCGCAGAGTGCGAGCATCGCGTCGAGATGCGCGCTCATCCGTCGCCGGTGCGCGAGGTCGCCCGGCGATTCGTCGATCATGCGACGCTGCTGCACCACGTCCTGCAGTCCGTACGCGAGCCAGGCCGTCGAGGGAAGGCCGTCGCGGCCCGCGCGGCCCGTCTCCTGGTAGTAGCCCTCGACCGACTTCGGCAGGTCGATGTGCGCGACGAAGCGCACGTCGGGCTTGTCGATGCCCATGCCGAAGGCGATGGTCGCGCAGACGATGATGCCCTCCTCGCGGAGGAACCGCGCCTGCGCGCGGGCGCGGGTGCCGGCATCGAGACCGGCGTGATACGCCACGGCCGTGAATCCGGCCGCGTTGAGGTGCTCGGCCGTCGACTCGACGCTCTTGCGGGAGAGCGCGTAGACGATGCCGGCATCGTGCGGATGCTCGCGGCGGAGGAAGTCGACCAGTTGCTTACGCGGCTCGAGCTTGTTGATGATTCGGTACTGGATGTTCGGCCGGTCGAAGCTCGACACGAAGTGCCTGGCCCGCCCCAGATGGAGCCGGGTGGTGATCTCGCGGTGGGTCGCTTCGGTCGCGGTCGCGGTGAGAGCGATGCGCGGCACGTCGGGCCACCGCTCGGCGAGCTCGCCGAGGGCGAGGTAGTCGGGGCGGAAGTCGTGACCCCACTGGCTCACGCAGTGCGCCTCGTCGATCGCGAACAGCGCGATCCGCCCGCGGGCGAGGAACTGTTTGGTGCCCTCGCTCGAGAGTCGCTCGGGCGCGACGTACAGCAGGTCGAGCTCGCCGCTGAGGTAGGCCCGCTCCACACGATTGCGCTCGGCCGAGTCTTGAGTGGAGTTGAGGAACGCGGCGCGCACGCCCACCGCGAGCAGCGCATCCACCTGGTCCTGCATCAGCGCGATCAGGGGCGAG
Source organism: Microbacteriaceae bacterium VKM Ac-2855 (assembly GCA_013204985.1). Taxonomy (GTDB): domain Bacteria; phylum Actinomycetota; class Actinomycetes; order Actinomycetales; family Microbacteriaceae; genus Rathayibacter. The sequence continues at coordinate 203,914 of JABMLG010000005.1, read as the reverse complement.
ACCACGATGCCCGTGCCCTCGCGCACGAGAGCCGGGATCTGGTAGCAGAGCGACTTGCCGCCACCGGTCGGCATCAGCACCACGGCGTCGCCGCCGCCGATCACGTGCTCGACGATCTGCTGCTGCTCGCCGCGGAAGGACCCGTAGCCGAAGACCCGCTCGAGGATGCGCTGCGCCCGCTCGGTCGGCCCGCTCTGCATCGTCTCGGTCGCCTCTGTCACGCCGAGAACTCTACCTTCCGGTGTCTGACGCACCTTCGGATCAGGAGCCGCCAGGCGACGGCTCAGCCCGCATCCGCGCCTGTGGAGGAGCCGAGTACGGTCACCGCCTTGGTGTCGCCGTTCCAGAAGCGGATGCCGGCAGCCGACCCGGTGAACGGGGCGCCCACCAGCGGCAGGGCGCGGGAGAGCTGCTCGGCGTCGAGGCGTCGCGCGACCGTGACGTGCGGCGTCCACGCATCCGGAAGCGAGGTCGGCAGCGCTCCCTCGACGCGCGCGAGCAGGGCGCGGTGCAGGGCGTCGAGTTCGCGGGTGAGCACGACGCCCCACGCCAGCACGAATCGCTCGCGGTGCGGGAAGAGCAGGAGGCTGCCGAAGGTGATCGCCGTCGGTGTCGGCGGGATGTGCTCCGGCGGCAGCAGCTCGGGCCCGGCCGCGAGAGTCAGGTGCGGACGGTTGCTCGCCCCCGTGTGGGCGGCGAGGCTCGGCAGACCCGCGGCGGCCAGGGCGCTCCAGTCATCGCGGATCCGCTGTTCCGTCGCGTCGTCGAACGTGACCTCGATGCTGCGCACGCCCCCACCCTAGGCGTGCACCGCTACCGAACTCTCCGCGAGGGACCCGCCCTCGAACCGAGAAGGGTCCCTCGCAGACGGTGCGGGCTCAGGCCCGGCGGCGCAGCACCAGCAGCGTGACTCCCGCCGCCACGACCACGGCGAGTACGCCGCCGCCGATCCAGAGCACATCGTTCAGCAGGGCGGGGTCGGATGCGGTGGACGCGGCGGGCTGATCGCTCGCGACGGGTTCGGCGGCCGAGATCGTGCCGTTGCAGTCGGGTGCGGTCGCGGAGCCAGCTGCGAGCACCTGCGTCGCGTCCGGCTGCCACTCGAAGGTGAAGCTGTCGGAGACGGGGTGGCCGTCTGTCGAGACGACCTGCCAGGTCACGGTGTACTCGCCCGCCGCCCCGAGCTGAGCGGGCATCGACGCGGTCGGCCCGAGCACGGTGACGCAGCCGTCGCCGTAGTAACGGGGAGCATCCGCCGGCCCGACGACCTGGATCGCCGCGGCGTTGCCGTCACCGCCAAGATCGAGCAGGTTGTCGTTCGTGGTGACCGAGATCGTCTCGGGCTGGGTGGTGAGCGTGGAGTCCGCCGTCGGCGTGCTCGCGACGAGGTAGTTGTGCGCGGCGGCCGGCGCCGCCACCGCCAGGGCCAGTGCGGCCCCGGCGACGACGGCTCCGGCGAGGGTTCGACGGATCACGCCGACGCCTTCGGGTTGCGACGCGAGGAGGCGGCGATGACGATGCCCACGGCGCCGACGACCAGGCCGCCGATACCGAGGATGCGCGCGAGCACGTCGTCACCGGATGCGGTGGTCTCGGTGTGCGCAGCATCCGCCACGGTCGCCGTGGCGTCGTCGTCACCGTCGTCGTCGTGGTGGCCCGAACCCGCGACGGCGGCCGTCACGGTGACGGTCGGCGCCGGGAGCTCCGGCTCGGCCTCACCCTCGACGGTCGCCTCGCTCCAGTCGGTCGAGCCGACCTCGCAGCTCTGCAGCACGGGGAAGGCGAGCGTCTCGCCCTCCGCATCCGCCGGCAACTGCACCTGCAGCTCGACCGTGTCGCGGTACCCCTCGGCGAGCGGGGTCTTCGCCGTGTACGAGACCGTGTCGACGCGTTCGGTGACGGAGGCGCCGTGCGAGTCGGTGATCGGAGCGTCGAGCTGCACCTCGTTCTTGGTGACGTCCCAGTTGGGGTTGATCGTGGGGGTGACCGAGTTGATGCCCTCGGGGATCGTGATCTGCAGGCCGGTGGTCGGCGAACCGTCGCAGCCGTGACCGACCGAGAAAGTCACGACCGTGTAGGAGCCGGCGGCGGTGGAGGTGGCCGTGGCGCTGACGTGCGCGCTCGCGGCGAGCGGGGCGCCGAGCGCGAGGGCGACACCGGCGGTGAGGGCGACGCCGCCGAGCAGGGCGGGGCGGCGCAGGGAGGTACGGGTGGTGCGGGTCATGAGAGTCCTTCGAGCAGAATCGGCGCGCGGATGCGGCCGGTCACGGATGCGGGTGGGCGCGCCGAAGCGCGGGCGCGCGGCCGGGCATCCGCTGGATGCGCTCAGACCGCGGCGAGGGCTCCGCGTGGTGGCCCGCGGTGCCGCAGCGCCGAGAGCACGTCGTCGAGCGGATGCGGGAGCGCGATCCGCTCGAACGGGCGTAGAGCGTGGGGGCGCGCGACGGGCGCGAGTGCAGCGGATGTACGGGCGACGATCCGCACGACGGCGCCGACGAGGGCGTCACCGAGGGTCCAGAAGGTGCGTTCGCCGTGGCGCAGGGCGACGACCGTGACGATCGCCGCGAGCGCGTGCGCCAGATACATCCCCAGATCGTGGCCCGCGTGCGCGGCCATTCCGGCATCGGTCGACAGCAGGACGGTCTCGGCGGCGCCGTGCTGATGCATGGCCGCCTGGCCGCTCGCTTCGACGGCGACGCCGCCCGGCGCGAGCAGGAAGAGCAGGTGGTAGCCGAGCTGGCTGAGCAGGACGGAGGCCGAGAGGCGCAGAACCGAGAGGGTCTTGCCCGCCAGCAGAACGCAGAGCATGCCCGCGAAGGCGAGCGCCAGAGCGATGGCGGCGAACGCCGGCGCCTGCCCGCCACCGAGGGTGTGCGAGGCGGCCGCGGTCGTGGTCGCGACGACGGCCGCGAGCCAGCCGCGCGCGAATCGCGCCCACCGGGTCTGCATGCTCGTCGCCCTTCATCCGCCCACCGGATGCGGGCGGGGACAAGCCTACGGGACCGCGGGCCGCGGGTCATCCGGAGGCGGATGGAGGCGGATCGAGGCGGATCGAGGCGGATCGGTGCCGTTACGAAGCTGTTACCTAGATTCTCTAATTACATCCAATCCCTCCCCGAGGGGGCTCCGAAGACTCTGCAACGGGCCAGAGAGCGACAGACCGAACCGGTCGAGGCCCGACACATGCACGGCCGTTGGCCGACACCAGGCCTCACGGCCGAAACCAAAGGAGCGATCCCATGCGATCCACTAAGCGCAACACCCTCGCCGCTTTCGCGCTGATCAGCGTTGCAGCCTTCGGGCTGACCGCCTGTTCCAGCAACAGCGGCGCCACCACCGAGTCCTCCGACGCCGCGTCGGAGATGGCCACCCCCTCGGCCTCCGCATCGTCGATGATGGACCCGGCCGCGAACCTCGTCGGCCCCGGCTGCGCCTCCTACGCCGAGACCGTCCCGGACGGTGCCGGCTCCGTCGCCGGAATGGCGCTGGACCCCGTCGCCACCGCCGCGTCGAACAACCCGCTGCTGACCACCCTCACCGCCGCCGTGTCCGGCGCTCTGAACCCCGACGTGGACCTCGTCGACACCCTCAACGGCTCCGAGTTCACCGTCTTCGCACCCGTGGATGACGCGTTCGCGAAGCTCGACGCCGCCACGCTGGAAACGCTGAAGACCCCCGAGGGTGCAGCGACGCTGTCCTCGATCCTGACCTACCACGTCGTCCCCGGCCAGATCGCGCCCGATGACATCGACGGCACCCACGCCACCGTCCAGGGCGGCGACGTCACCGTCACCGGCTCCGGCGACGACATCATGGTCAACGACGCCAAGGTCATCTGCGGCGGCGTCCAGACCGCCAACGCCACCGTCTACCTCATCGACACCGTCCTCACCCCGCCGGCCGAATAGGTTCCAGCCGGCTCGCGTCTGAACGCGATCGACACGGAAGGGCGGGTGCTTCGGCACCCGCCCTTCTGCGTATGCCCAGAGTCGGGTGAGCGCTCGTCCCGCCCGCTCGAACGCACCGCCACGACGAAGCCGGCCACCTCCCCGAGGGGAAGCGGCCGGCTTCGTCGTGCGGCGGGGTTACTCCGCGGCGGCGCTGATCTCGGTCAGCAGCGCGTCGCCCGGGTAGGCCTGGACCATGTCGGCCTCGATCTCGGCCCGGTCGAGCAGCTCTTCCATCCGACGGCGACGGTTGCGCGTGATCAGGGTGACCACGGTGCCCTTCTTACCGGCGCGGCCGGTGCGGCCGGAGCGGTGCAGGTACGTCTTGTACTCGTCCGGAGCATCCGCCTGGATGACCAGGTCGATGTCGTCGACGTGGATTCCGCGAGCGGCGACGTCGGTCGCGACCAGCACGTCCACGCGGCCGCTGGTGAGCAGCGCGAGGTTGCGCGTACGGCGGGCCTGGTTGAGGTCGCCGTGCAGGCTGGTGGCCGCGATGTTCGCATCCTCGAGCTGCTCGGCGAGCTGCTCGGCGAAGGCGCGGGTGCGGGCGAAGATCAGCGTCTTGCCCTGACGCGCGGCCAGCTGCTCGATGATCTCGCTCTTGTCGCGCTGGTCGATCAGCAGCACACGGTGGTCGATGGTCGAGGACGCCTGGTCCTCACCGGCGACCTCGTGCACGGTCGGCTCGACGAGGAACTCGTCGACGAGCGTGGCGACACCCTTGTCGAGCGTGGCCGAGAACAACAGCTTCTGGCCGCCGTCCTTCGTGCGACGCAGGATGCGCTGCACCGGCTCGAGGAAGCCGAGGTCGCACATGTGGTCGGCCTCGTCGAGGACGGTGATGGCGACGGTCGAGAGATCGAGGCGACCCTGCTCGATGAGGTCCTCGAGGCGCCCCGGGGTGGCGATGATGATGTCGACACCGCGCTGCAGGGCGGAGACCTGCTTGTACTGCGGCACACCGCCGAAGATCGTGGTGGTGAACAGGCCGACACTGCGCGCGATGGGCTGCACGGTGCGGTCGATCTGCATCGCCAGCTCGCGGGTCGGAGCGAGGATCAGGGCGCGCGGGGCACGGCCGGGCTTGCGGCCCTTGCCACCGTTGTTCTCCATCAGGCGCTCGACGACGGGGGCGCCGAAGGCGATCGTCTTGCCGGAGCCGGTCTTGCCGCGACCGAGGACGTCCTTGCCGGCGAGCACATCCGGGATGGTCGCAGCCTGGATCGGGAACGGCGCGGCCGCACCCATCTCGGTCAGCTGGCGCACGATGTTGGCGCCGAGGCCCAGGTCGCCGAAGGTCACGCCGTCGACGTCCTTCGCCTCGATCGCGTCGGCCTCGAGGCGCTCGAGCACGACGTCATCCGTCTGCTGGAACGCGGGCTTCGCGTCGCGGTTCGGGTAGAAGCTGCTGGCGCCGCGGTCGTTGCCGCGGTCGTTGCTCCGGTCGTTGCCGCGGTCGTTGCCGTAGGAGCGGGTCGGGCGCTCGTCGTTGCGGTCGAAGCTGCGCGCGGGGCGGTCGCTGCGGTCGAACGAGCGGGCCGGGCGGTCGCTGCGGTCGTTGGAGCGGGCCGGGCGGGCATCGCGGTCGAACGAACGGGCCGGACGATCGCTGCGGTCGAAGCTGCGCGGAGCGCGGTCATCACGAGCCGGACGGTCGCCGTACGAGCGGGGAGCGCGGTCATCGCGGTCGTTGGAGCGAGCCGGGCGGGCATCGCGGTCGAACGAGCGAGCCGGACGATCGCTGCGGTCGAAGCTGCGCGGAGCGCGGTCATCACGAGCCGGACGGTCGCCGTACGAGCGGGGAGC
>JABMLG010000005.1:0-198058 GCA_013204985.1 Microbacteriaceae bacterium VKM Ac-2855 | reverse complement strand
GCGGTCATCGCGGTCGTTCGAGCGAGCCGGGCGGGCATCGCGGTCGAACGAACGAGCCGGACGATCGCTGCGGTCGAACGAACGAGCCGGACGATCGCTGCGGTCGAAGCTGCGCGGAGCGCGGTCATCACGAGCCGGACGCTCGCTGCGGTCGTAGCTGCGGGGGGCGCGGTCGTCGAACGAGCGGGCCGGGCGTGCGTCGCGGTCGTAGCTGCGAGCCGGGCGGTCGGCGTTGTCGCGGCGGGGCGCGCGGTCATCGCGGTCGTAGGAGCGAGCGGGGCGCGCCTCGGCGCGGGCGGCACGCTCGTCGGCGTTCCAGCGGGCCTTCTTCGGGGCGTTCTCGTCGACGGCGCGGTATCCGCGGTGGCCTTCGCTGCGCGAGCCGGGCGTCGATTTGGGAGCGCCGTAGCGCGGAGCGGTGGCCGACTTGGCGCCGTAGCGGTTCGGCTCGAAGTTCTTGGCGGGGCGTCCGCCGGCGGGCTTCTTGTTCTTGGGCATGGTGATTTCCTGGGTTGTTTTTATGGCGCAAAACATGCGCGTTCCCATTCGAGTCGCCATACGGATGTTCGGCTCCTGCCCCTCAGGACAGGATGCCTACCGTTTCAACTCAGCACGAACGCCGCACTACAAGAACCCGGGCGAGTCTTTGACCGGGACCGATTCACACACGTGAAATCTCAGCGACGATTGTCGCGAGAACCGGCCCGCTTGACTTACAAACCCATCCGCGCGCAAAACCGCGCGGTGCCAAGAGCCGACCGGTCCACTGTACACGCGCACCCCGGCGAGGGGAAGAGCGGGGCCACTCCGCCCCTCCCCCGCGAGATGCCTCTTATGCATACATTTCGCGGCGTGTCGCGTGCATAAGAGGCATCTCGCGGGGGAGGGAGCGGTGGCCCAGGCGTTCAGCCCTCCTCGGATGCCTTGCGCGCCCGGTACGCGGCGACGTTGGCGCGATTGCCGCAGTTGCCCACGTCGCAGTAGCGCTTCGAGCGGTTGCGCGAGAAGTCCACGAGCACCGCCTCGCAATCGTCGGCGGCGCAGAGTCGCATCCGTTCGCGTTCCTCGGTGCGGATCACCTCGACCCACGCCATCGCCGCCTCCATCAGGATGCGCGTGGCCAGCGGGGCTCCGTCCGCCGTCGCGTGCAGGTGCCAGCCCCAGATGCCGTGCCGGACCAGTTGCGGCAGGGCGCTGCCCGAGCGCAGCATCCCGTTGACGATCTCGGCCTGGCCCTCCTCCGTCGTCGTCGTCCAGAGTTCACGCAGGGGCTCGCGGATCTCGCGGATCCCCTCGAGTTCGGCGCGCGAACCCGACGGAGTGAAGGTGTAGCGGTGCTCGCGAAGGAACTCCTTCAGTTGCGCCGTGGTGGCGAGTTCGTCCTGCCCCGAATCCGAAAGCTCGGGGAGCGAGTTGACGAGCACCGCCGTGGCCGAGAGGGTCGCCTCGATGTCATAGGCGAAGACCATGTTGACTCCTGACACTGTCGTTGGCTAGTGTCACGAGCATAACCGCGAATGACTCCTGACAGGAGGCGTCGCCCGACTCGCAGGAGCAGACCATGACCCAGCCCCGCCGCCTCGGTTCCGGCCTGGTGATCGCCCTGCTCGCAGCGGGCGCCTTCGGGATGGGCGGTCCGTTCGTGAAGCCGCTGCTCGAGGCCGGCTGGACCCCGGGTGCAGCCGTGCTCTGGCGCGTCGCGGGCGCCTCCGCGATCCTCGCGATCCCGGCCCTGATCCAGTTGCGGGGGCGGTGGAGCATCCTTCGCCGCAACGCCGGCACCTTCGTCGCCTACGGCATCTTCGCCGTGGTCGGGGCCCAGCTGTGCTTCTACAGCGCAGTTGAGCACATGTCCGTCGGCATCGCGTTGCTGATCGAGTACCTCGCACCGGTGTTCCTCGTGCTGTTCGTCTGGGCGCGCTCGCGCCGCCACCCCGGCTGGTACACGATCGGCGGATCCGTCGTGGCACTGGTCGGCTTGGTGTTCGTGCTCGACCTCTCCGGACAGGCGACCCCCGAGCTCATCGGCGTCGGCTTCGCACTCGCCGCCTCGCTCGGCGTGATGGTCTACTACGTGATCTCCGCGAAGGTCGACGACGAGCTGCCGCCGCTGGTGCTCACGGCCGGCTCCATGATCGTCGGTACCGTGACGGTCGTGCTCCTCGGGCTCGTCGGCATCGTGCCGCTGCGCGCATCCTTCGGCGACGTCGTCTTCCTCGGCGACTCCGTCTCGTGGCTACTGCCGGCCGGCGTCATCCTCGGCATGTCGACCGTCGCGGGATACCTGCTCGGCATCGCCGGCACCGTTCGGCTCGGCTCGCGGATCGCGTCGTTCGTGGGGCTGACCGAGGTGCTGTTCTCGGTGCTCGCGTCGTGGTTCATCCTGGGCGAGCTGCCCGCGCCGGTGCAGTTCTTCGGCGGCGCGCTCATCCTGGCGGGGGTCGTGCTCGTGAGGCTGCAACCGGAGCCGACGGTCGTCGAGCCCGCGGCCTCGGTGCAGGTGCCGCCGACCCGGCCGGTCGCTCTGTCTCCGGCGGAGTAGCGGCCCGACCACCCCGGCCCCGTCCCGCCGGAGGCTACTGCGCTGTCGTTTTCACCGCGCGCGGGTGGCATGCCTGCAGCGCGCGGCCAAAAGAACAGCGCAGCACGACAGCGCAGCACGACAGCGCGGCCCGGAGTAGAGCGGTGAAACGACAGCGTTACGACGAGGATGCGTAACCGAAACGTCACCGAAACAGAGTGCCGCTTATAGTGATCGCACCCCATGCACAACGCGCGCCGACACCCCCTGCGAGTGATCGCCCTCCTCGGTGTGCTCGCGGCGCTGTCGGGCTGCGCCGCGACGACCCCGGTCTCGCAACCGGCCGCTCAGGCAGCGCTGGTCAGCGTGGTCCCCGACCGTGATTACTCCGCCGTCACCATCGACGCGGACGTGGTCTACGACCCCGCCACCGGTCAGACCGTCGACATCTGCTCGCCCGCCGACGGAGGCGACTCGCTGCCGGCCGTGCTCGAGATCCACGGCGGCAGCTGGGCCCGCGGCGACAAGGCGGATGCGAATTGGCGGCCGATCTGCCAGTGGCTCGCGAGCGAGGGCTTCGTCGCCGTATCGGTGAACTACCGGCTCGCGCCCGCCGCCGTCTTCCCGGCGCAGCTCGACGACGTCACGGCCGCCGCCGACTGGCTGCGCACCAACGCGGACAGCTACGGCGTCGACCCCGATCGCATCGCGGCCTTCGGCGGATCCGCCGGCGGCAACCTCGCCTCCCTCCTCGGCACGACGACCTCCGGCATCGCGGCCGTCATCGACCTCTCCGGCCCGACCGACCTCACGGCGGAGGGCATGGCCGACGACGACCCGGCCATCGGAATCGCGGCCGCGGTGCGCACGTATCTCGGCTGCGCCGACCTGGCCGCCTGCCCCGCGGCGAGCGCCGCCTCTCCGATCGCTCAGGTCGACGCCGGCGATCCGCCGTTCTTCATCGCTCACTCCGAGTCGGAGCGGGTGGCACTGAGCCAGTCGCAGGGCTTTGCGGATGCGCTCACGGACGCCGGCGTGGACGTGCAGTTCGAGGTGCAGCCCGGTTCGCTGCACTCGATCGCGATGCTGAACGACACGCTGCGCGGGCAGATCGTCGACTTCCTGCACCGCGAGCTCGTCCCGCCGACGACCGCTGTCGTCGCCATCGAAGCCGCCCCGTGACCGGCGTCGTCGTCGGAGTCGAGCCGGCGCGCACGTTCGACGTCGAGGCGATGCTCGCCCTCAGCGACGACTACCACCTCGGCATCTACGAGCCCGAGAACTTCCATCGGATGGACGTCGCCGATCTCGAAGGTGAACACGTGCGCGTCTTCGTCGCGCGGGACGAGACCGATCGCTCCGCTCTCGGGATGGCGGCCCTGGTGCTCGGCCCCGACGAGTTCGGTGAGTTGAAGCGGATGTTCGTACACGACGGCGCTCGAGGGCGCGGCGTCGCACGGCGCCTGCTGACCGCGGTCGAGGCCTACGCGCGGGTCGCCGGCGCGCGCATCCTGCGCCTGGAGACGGGCGCGCCCCAGGTGGAGGCCGTCGGCCTGTATCGAGCCACCGGCTTCGTCGACATCGATCGTTTCGGCCCGTACGTGCTCGATCCGACCAGCCTGTGCATGGCCAAACCCCTCGTCTGACGAGTTGACGTCACTTCTTGTCCGATGACGCGGTCGCGTGCTGATCCGGCCGGTCTCGCGGGTCGCGGCCCGGGCCAGAAGTCGCGGCTCGTTCATCGTGCCCGTGTTGCGTCGATGCAGACGTCGCCACTTTCGTCGGCAGGGGAGCGCAGCTTCGCGCGGTGCGTGCACAACTTCGGCTGAGAGCTTCGCTCAGCGCTGATCGGCTCTGACGAACGCTCTCAACCGAAGTTGCGTCCAGCGCGAAGTCGGCAGGCCATGCTGCAACACGAGATGCGTCGAGCAGCCGGGCGCGCACGCTGCCATGACTCGATCCGAGGCGCCTGATCGTCTCGCGAAATTCTCAAAAGGTGAGCACTTCTGCGGGTTCGTGACCCTCCTGCCAGGCACCGGCGCAGCCCAACTCCGCGGATAGCTTTACTGCAGCCGGTGCGAGACAGCCTCACGTCGCGCCGACTGAGGGGAACGCCGTGTTCGACGCTGCCCTCCTGCTCGATGAGGCGGTCGCCCGATCGTGACCCACCCGCTGCACCGGCTCCGACTTCTCGGAGCCGCCCTCATCGCCGCGCTGATCGCCACTGCGATCGTCGTCCTGCCCGGTCAGTCGGCCTCGGCGGCGGACGCCCTGTCGGAATCGTTCAAGGGGACGACCGCATCCGGATGGGCGATGTCGGGAGGTGCGTGCCTGACGAAGATCCCTACCGGCACCACCGGCACCTGCGGAACGAACCGCAACAACGCGCCACTGGTGACCCTGACGGACGGCTTCCTGCAGCTGAACGACGACCGCCCGGGCCTGGCCGGCAGCTCCCTCTACAACACCGCGATCACCGCTCCGACCGGGATCGATGTGATGTTCGACCAGTACCAGATGTCGCCGCTCACACTCGCGGTGGCGGGTGAGGGTATCGGTTTCTATCTCACCGATGGCTCGGGGGCGCTCACGAGCGCCGGATCCGCGGGCAGCGCCCTCGGCTACTCCCCGGGAACCGCGGCCGGAAGCTCCGGTGTCATGGGCGGCTACCTCGGCATCGGTCTCGACGTGCAGGGCAACTACTCGTTGCCGAGCCACGGCCCCGGCTGCACCGGCACAACGGGAACACCCACGAGCACCGGTTCCGCCGGACCCGGCAAGCAGGCCAATCGGATCGTCGCTCGAGGACCGTTCACCGGGACCGGCACCACGACCGGGTACTGCTATCTCGGCAGCGCGACCGCCGACCTGCAGACACCGACGGGCCTGCTCCTGCCCATCCTCGGCACCGTCGACCCGACGAACCCTCCCGTCGGCGCGGGGCGCACCATCCGGGTCACCGTCGGCACCGGAGCCACCCCGATCGTCACCGTCTACTACGGCGCATCGGCGGGGATGACGGCCTCGGCTCTCACCCAGTCGTTGAGTTTCACGATGCCGAAGGCGGCACCGGCCAGCTACAAGATGGGCTTCACCGGAACGACGACGGTCAGCGGCGGCGGCTTGGCGGGCCTGAGCTCGATCGAGGACACCCACCTGATCCGCAACCTCGTGGTGAAGCCGCTGAACTCGCTCACCGTCAGTGCGCAGGTCAATCCGACGCCGACGCCGGCCGCGAGCTACGCGCAGGGCGCCACGGTGCCCTACCTCTACACCGTCACGAACACGGGCGGCGCATCCGTCAGCTCGGTGAGCGTCACCGACACTCTCGGCGATGCGATCAGCTGCGCCGCGACCGCCCTGGCCGCCGGCGCATCCACGACCTGTACGGCCAACCACGTCGTCACCCCGACCGAGGCGACGGCGGCGACGACCCTCGCGATGACCGCGACCGCAACAGCCACGCTGACCACCGCGACGACACCGGCGACGACGACCGTTTCGGCGACCTCGACCGTGGTCACCGTGGCGATCACCACGCCGGCGCGCACCCTGAGTCTGAGCAAGGTCGGCGCGCTGGTCGACGCGAACGGCAACGCCAAGGCCGATATCGGCGAGAAGATCACGTACACGTTCACCGCGACCAACACCGGCAACGTCACGGCGAACAACGTGGTCGTCGCCGATCCGAAGGTCACCGGGATCAGTCCGGCGAGCGCCACGCTCACGCCCGGTGCTTCGCAGGTGTTCACGTCGACGCAGTACACCGTCACCGCGGCCGACATCAACGCCGGCACCCCCATCACGAACACGGCGACCGTCACCGCGACGGGCTTCACCAGCGCCACCTCGACGGTCAACACGCCGATCAACTACGCACCCGCCCTCACCCTGACCAAGAACGGCGCACTCAACGGCACCTCCGCCGTCGGCTCCACGATCTCGTACTCCTTCACGCTCGCCAATACCGGCACCACGACGCTGACCTCGGTCGGGATCACGGATCCGCTCGCGCCCGTCGCGATCACCTGGCCGGGCGGCTACACGGTCGGCACGCTCACGACGGGCCAGTCCGTCACCGCCACCGCGACGTACACGATCACCCAAGCCGACCTCGATGCCGGCCAGCGCGTGAACACCGCCACCGCGAGCGGCACGGCCCCGAACGCCTCGGTGGTCACCTCGACGGCGTCGAAGACCGTCGCCCTCACGCGCAGCCCGAACCTCACTTTCACGAAGACCGCGAACCCCACCGTTGTGAAGGCCGCGGGCGCCGTGATCACGTACACCTTCACGGCGACGAATACCGGCAACACGACCCTCTCGAGCGTCTCGATCGCCGATCCGCACACCGGGCTCTCAGCCATCGCCTACTCCTGGCCGGGCACCGCCGGCACCCTGGCGCCGAACGCGGTGGTCACCGCGACCGCGACCTACACGTCGACCGCCGCCGACGTCACGGCGGGCAGCATCCCGAACACCGCGACCATCACCGCGACGCCCGCGGGCGGCACGGCCATCACCCGCACCGCATCCGTCACCGTGCCGGTCGTTCCGGATCCGGTCGCCGACAGCGCCACCGTCGCTCAGGGCGACATCGTCGTGATCAACGTGCTCACCAACGACGGCGTCGCCGCCACCGGCGCCACCTTCTCGCGCGCCCAGCTCTCAGCCGCACCGACCGTGATCGGCGGGGCGGCGACTCCCGCGCCCGCCACCCCGATCTACGGATCCGTCAGCTGCGCCGACAGCGGAGCGAACCGCGGCCAGTGCAGCTACCGCTCCGTCGACTACTTCGTCGGCACCGATGTCTTCGACTACGCGCTCTCGGGCGCCTACGGCACCTGGAACGTCCGCGTCACGGTCACGGTGACGGCGAAGAACCACGCCCCCGTCGCCCGTGCCGACCGCCTGGTCGCGACCACCGGTGGTGCTGCCATCGGCGTGGATCCGCTCGCCAACGACACGGACCCGGACGGCACGACCCCGACCGTGCAGTCGATCTCGGTGCCGGGCGGAATCCACGGCGCCTTCGCCTGCCCGAGCACCTGCAGCTTCACACCCGCGGCCGACGGCTGGACCGGGAGCGTCAGCATCGGATACACGATCGTGGACGCGGGCGGCCTCACCGCGAGCTCCACCATCACGGTATTCGTCGATCCGGCGCCGATCGTGCGGCAGGGCTTCACCGACCGTCGCGCGAATTCCGCCGCCGTGGGGCTCGGCGCCTGGGCGTCGACCACGACCGCCAGCAGCCCCGCCGGCACGTGCGTCGCCGGTCGCCCCAGCACGACCGTGAGCTGGACGGCGGTCTCCGGCGCCACGAATTACATGCTCGAGCGACGGATCGCGACCACCGGAACCTGGGTCACCGTCGCGGTGCTCGGAGCCGTCACCACCTTCACGGACGACCGCCTCGGCGAGGGCCGCAGCTACCAGTGGCGGGTCCGCCCCGATCTGCAGCGCTGGGCCGGCGTCGTCTCCGCTGCCTCCACCGCCTCCGCCCAACCAGCCGTGGCCACCGCCATGGGCTGCTAGGCCCGATCGCTTCCGCCCTCATCCGAGGACCGGATCACCAATGCCCGCACCGGGCGAAACCGCCCGCACCGGGCACCACTGAGAAAGGAACGGTCGCCATGACCTCCACCGTCACCACCCGTAAGAGCCCGTGGAAGAAGATCGCCCTCACCGGCGCCGTTCTGATCGGGGCCGGCGCTCTCGTCGGCGCAGGCGCCTTCGCGGTCTTCACCGCCTCGGGCACCGCCACCACCGCCGTCGACGCCGGCCAGCTCGACATCCTCGTCACCGGCACCGCGACCGTCACCGACATCGCACCCGGCGACATCGTGCAGCGCCCGATCGGCATCTCGCTGCCGACCACGACCAACGACGGCGACCTGGTCGCCTCCGTGCGCCTGCAGACCGGTATCACCGCCGACACCGTGGGCACCTCGGATGCGAGCACCGGCGCCGGCGTCGGCCAGTCGCTCGTCTCGGGCGCGCAGGGCCTGGACTACTCGTACGACGTCTGCGTCGGTGGCACGTGGAGCACCACCACGACACCCACCGGGGTGTACACCTGCAGCGGCACCGTCACGAACCTCGGCAACGGCAAGCTGAACACCCTCAGCACCGTGCCGCTGAACCTGACCCCGGCCGCCTTCGGCGTCACCCCCACCACCACCGGCACCTTCCCGACCGACGCGGGCACCGTCACGCTGAACACCCTGATGACGCTGACCCTCCCGACGGCCGCCGACAACAACTACGAGAACGCCTCGGCGACCATCACCTACACCGCCTCCGCGATCCAGCGCGCCGGTATTCAGAAGTAGGTACGGTTCCAGCCCGGGCCCGGGCCCTGCGTCGCCAGCGACGCCGTGCCCGGAGACCCATCGGCACGGGCCCTGCGTCGCCAGCGACGCAGGGCCCGGAAACCCGTCAACACGGGTCCACCGGTCCGGTCCCCTCTCTTTCCTGCCCCCTCTTTCCGGCCCCCGCGTCAACAGCGATGCGGTGGCCCGCCACACCCTGTTGTTCGGAGCACCGATGCGAACCACCCTCGCGCGCAGCGTCGCTTTCGGTGTTGTGCTGTTGTGCTCCGCCGTCGCGGCGGTGCCCGCTGCGGCGAGTGACACCGCGTCGCCTCTCGTCGTGCGCTCCTCCTCCGCCGACGTCCGCGATCTCGCCCCAGGCGACTGGGTCGAGTGGACCGCGGAGACCACGAGTTCCTCCGACGAAACCCTGCCCTTGCGCGTCATCGTCGAGGCCGACGGCACGGATGCGCTCGCGGCGGATCCCGAGAACGGTCTCCAACTCGTGATCGACTTCTGTGACGGCGGGTTCACAGCCATCGGCTCGCCTGCTCGCTACGACTGCTCCTCCGCCGACGTCGCCCTGGGTGCCGGCGCGGCGGCGACGATCGGCCGACTCGAGTCCCTGCGCAGCATCGGTGCCGGCGCGACAGCGGGTGTGCGCATCCGCATCGTCTTCCCGGTCGATGCCGGGAACGAGTTCGAGAACACCGCTGCCGGTCTGCGAGTGACCTTCGCCGTGCCCGACGGTTCGGTCTCGGCGACACCCGACGGCCCTCTGGCGATCACCGGCGCCGACATCGGAGCCGCCCTTCTCGGGGCGCTCGGCGCGCTGCTGCTGGGTAGCCTGGCCTTGTCGGTCGCCCGACGCCGCCGAGAGGAGCCGCGATGAGACTGTTCCGCGCCCTCACCGGCACACTCGTCGGGGTCGCCGTGCTCGCCGCCGTGGCCGTTTTCGCTCTCTCCGCGCTTGGACTGGTGCGCTTCGTGCCGGTTCTCTCGAACTCGATGGCGCCGCAGATGCCGACGGGCTCGCTCGCCGTGACCGTACCGGTGGCGCAGACCGAGATCGCGGCGGGAGATGTGATCGTGTTCACCGATCCGGATGACCCGAGCAAGCGGGTCATCCACCGCGTCGAGTCGCTCTATCCCGCGGATGAGGCGGCGCAACTCGTCGGCTGGCAACCGGGGATGATCGCCCTGCACACCAGGGGCGACAACAACGAGTCCGCCGATCCGTGGATCCTCACCATCGCGGACAGCGAGGTGTGGCGCCGCAGCGCCGTGGTGCCCTACCTCGGCTGGCCGACGATAGCTTTCGGCGACCCGCGCAGCCGCGTCGTGCTCTTCGGGGTGGGCGGGGCTCTGGTCGCGGCCTGGTTGCTGGCCGCCATCTGGCGCCGGCCGGCGGCCGCCACGCCAGAGCCCACCACGCCAGAGGCCACCGCGCCCGAGGCGGCCGCAGCCCCCGACTCCCGCGAGATGCCTCTTGTGCCCGCGACACGCCGCGAACTGCGTGCACAAGAGGCATCTCGCGAGCGGGAGGGACGCTCGTGAGTGGACGGCACGCCGTGACGCACGGCCGCCGCGCTGCCGCCCTGGAACACGGACGTCGGGCGGCGGCGCGCCCTCGCCGGCGGATGCACGCGCGCGCAACGATCGCGGTCGTCGCGGTGCTCGTCCTCGGCGGCGCGGTGGGCGCATCCGCCGTGTTGCGCAGCCAGGGCAGCGCCACCGCGAACGTGCGGGCGGGCGCGGTCACGGTGGACTGGAACGCGAGCGGAGTCAATGAGTTCTCGGTTCCCGTGACGGGGCTTCGGCCCGGCGACACCTCCGCGCGCCTGATCGATCTGCGTAACACCGGCACGATCGCCGTCTCGCAGCTGCAACTCGGCGTGACATCGACGACCGTCGCCGCGAGCAGCTCGGACGGCCTGCAACTCGCGATCGACCGGTGCTCCGTGGCGTGGACCTCCGCCACGGCCTGCTCGGGGACCCTCACGACCGTCTCTGCGGACCGACCGGCGAGCGGCACGATCGCGCTGCCCGCATCCGCCGCCTTCGCCGTGGGCGGCACCGATCACTTGCGCGCGACGTTCCGCCTGCCCGAGAGCGCGCCGACCGGCAACCAGAACATCAGCGGCACCGTGACGGTGACGGTCACCGCGATCCAGGTCCCGGGCCGCCAGCGCTAACCTGCGCTGTCGTTTTCCCCGCGCGCGGGTGTTTTGCCGGGTGCGCGCGGTGAAAACGACAGCGCAGGGATGAACGACGGAACGCATCGCGGAGCGACGCGGTCAGTCCAGCCGGCAGGGGCCGTCCACCGGCAGTGCGGCGGCGATGCGGTCGAGGTGGGTCTGCTGCATCGGCGGCAACGCGTCGAGCCCGAACCAGCCGACCTCCGTCGACTCGTCATCGGCGACATGCGCGTCGCCCGAGACGTAGCGCGCGCGCACCACGTGGTCGACGTACTGGCTGCGGTCGCCATTCGGGTACTCCTGCGGCGGCAGCGTGTGCACCCAGGCCAGCCGCTGCACTTCGATCACCACGCCCGTCTCCTCCATCGCCTCACGGATCGCGGTACCGGCGACCGTGTCGCCCGGATCCATAACGCCGGTGACCGGGGTCCACCGGCCGTTGTCGGACCGCCGCACCAGCAGCACCTGCTCCGTCGCGCCGTCGCTGCGCAGAATCACCGCCGTGACTCCGGTGAGCCAGAGCAGCTCGTGGCCGACGCCCTCACGCAGTCGCAGGATGAACGCCGGCGTCGCCATCAGTGGGTGGCTCCGTCGGGCCGGAAGTCGAAAGCGACGATACCGGCCGTGTCGAGGAAGGGACCGACGAACGCCTTGAACGCGTCGTGCGCCGGATCGAAGAGGCCCGGGCCGTCGACCACCGGCCGGCCGATGTAGTAATTGCGGTCGCCCTCAGAGGCGAAGGTGACGATGAAGCCGCGATCGAAGCCGTCCCCGACGGGCTCCGTGCTCAGCTGCGCGCCCGCCTCGATCGAGACGATGTACGGCAGACCGTCGCGCAGTCCGTCGCGCTGCAGGGCGAGGAAGCGTTCGGTGACCGCATCCACATCCGCGAGTAGCGTGGTGGGAGCGAAGCGGAACAGCACGATGTGACGCAGGATGCCGGGGCGGAAGTCGGCGGCCGTGTAGGCCTCGGCATCCAGGAGAGCGAGGTCGGCCTGGGCCCGTTCGGGGCCGCTGCGCCAGGTCGAGCCGATCGGGATGCTCATGCGGTGACTCCTTCTTCTGCGGCGCCGGAATCAGCGGCGCCGGATTCAGCGGCGCCGGATTCAGCCGCGCCGGATTCTGCGGCGCCGGATTCTGCGGCGCCGGCCGCGTTGTCGGACGTCTTGTCACTTCGACGCGCGGCCCGGCGCTCGCGGAAGCCCTCGACGAGGTTGTAGATCACGGGGAGCACGACCAGCGTGAGGAAGGTGGACGACACGAGTCCGCCGATCACGACGATCGCCAACGGCTGCGAGATGAAGCCGCCGTGACCGGTGATGCCGAGCGCCATCGGCAGCAGCGCGAAGATCGTCGCCAGCGCGGTCATCAGGATAGGGCGGAGTCGGCGCGCGGTGCCGTGCAGCAGGGCGTCACGCACGTTCATCCCTCGCTCGCGGTACTGGTTGACGAGGTCGACGAGCACGATCGCGTTGGTGACGACGATGCCGATCAGCATCAGCACACCGATCAGCGACGGCACGCCGAGCGGCACACCGGTGAGCACCTGCAGCAGGATCGCGCCGGTCGCCGCGAACGGCACCGAGACCAGCAGCAGCAGCGGCTGCAGGAGCGAACGGAACGTGGCGACCATCACGATGTAGACGATCAGGATCGCGACGAGTAGCGCGATGCCCAGCTGGCTGAACGCATCCGACTGGTCGGAGGTGACGCCGCCGAGCGAGGCGCTGACCCCCGCCGGCAGCGCGGTGTCGTCGATCGCCGTCTGCACGGCGAGGCTCGCGGAGGCGAGGTCGTCGCCTTTGGGCGTCACCGTGAGCGTCGCGGTGCGCTCGCCCCGTTCGGTGGTGATGGAGGCGGGGCCGTCGGTCTGTGCCACGGTCGCGAGCGTCGAGAGCGGGACCGCGCCGGTGAAGGTCGGGATCGACAGCGCATTGAGCTCGTCGATGGTCTGCGGAGGCGTGGCTGAGGCGATGTAGATCGACAGGGTCGTGTCATCGATCGCGATCGACCCGGCTTGGGAGGGCTGCAGAGCCTGACTGACCAGCGTGCCGACCGCGACTTCGCTGAGTCCGGCATCCGCAGCCTGCTGCCGGTTCACGGTGACCGCGATGTAGGGCAGCGAGGCCGACAGGTTGCTCTCGGCCTGCGTCACCTCGTCGAGGCCGCTGAGGGCGGCGAGGAGCGCGTCGTTCGCCGTCTGCAGATCGGACTGGGCACCGGAGGAGATGTCGACCTCGATGTCGGAGGACGCGCCGAAGCCCGAGGAGGCCGCGACGCTGACGTCGGCGGCGTCGGCGATACCGTCGAAGGCATCGCGCACGCCGGCCTGCACGGTCTCCTGGTCGGCGCTCTCATCCGTCGTGACGGAGTAGCTGATCGCGCTCGCGCCGCCACCGGCGAAGGCGTCGCGCAAGCTGCTGCCCGAGGAGCCGATCGACAACTGCACCGTCTCGACGCCGGGCACGGCCTGGATCGCTGCGGACGCCTGCTGCGCGACAGCGTCCTGCGCATCCAGACTCGACCCGGTCGCGATCTTCTGGCTCACCGTGAAGGTGTTCTGGCCGCTCGAACCGAGGAAGTTCGTCTTCATGAACGGATACAGTGCACCCGTGCCGATGAGGATGACGACCGCGATCAGCACCGTCGCCACCGAGTGCTTGAGGGTCCAGTGGATGATCGGCATGTAGTACTTCTGCAGCCGCGACGGCGTCTCGTCGTCTTCGGCTTCGCCCGCGTGCGCGTGCTTCACCGCGCGACGTGACGCGACCGGCGCATCCGCCGCCACCGAGGCTGCGTGGTGCGCCTCGTGTCGCTCCGCGATCGCCTGACGGGCACGCTTCGACGGTCGCAGGAACCAGTAGGCGAGCACCGGCACGATGGTGAGCGCGACGACCAGCGAAGCCAGCAGCGCGATCGTCACCGTGAGCGCGAACGGCCGGAACAGCTCCCCCGTCGTGCCGCCGACGAAGGAGATCGGCAGGAAGACGGCGACGGTGGTGATGGTCGAGGCGGTGATCGCTCCGGCCACCTCGCGCACCGCGCCGACCACGGTCGCCGCGCGCTCCTCTCCCAGGTCGAGGTGGCGCTTGATGTTCTCGATCACCACGATCGAGTCGTCCACCACACGGCCGATCGCGATGGTGAGCGCGCCGAGCGTGAGGATGTTGAGGGTGTAACCCGCGGTCTGCAGACCGATGAACGTGATCAGGACCGAGGTGGGGATCGAGATCGCCGTGACCAGCGTCGAGCGCACCGAGAGCAAGAACAGCAGGATGATCAGGATCGCGAAGACCAGGCCCAGCGCGCCCTCCTCGGCGAGCGACTCGATCGACTGCTGGATGTAGGGGGCCTGGTCGAAGACGGTGGTGAACGTGGCGCCGTCGCCGAGCGTGTCCTCGAGACCGGGCAGCTCGTCCTTCACGCCGTTGGACACCTCGACGGTGTTCGCTGCGGGGAGCTTCGTGATCGCGATCGTGAGCGCGGGCTTGCCGTCGACGCGCGAGATCGAGGTGATCGGGTCATCCGTGATCGCTACCGTCGCGACGGAGCCGATGGTGGTGGCGGGCCGCACGGCCCCCTCCGCGAGGTCTTCGGCGGTCGTGACGGTGCGGATGAGCGGCAGCGCCGCGATGTCGTCGGTGGAGCCGAGCTGGGCGCCGGCCTGCACCGAGAAGGTCGAGCCGTCTTGCGTGATCTCGCCGCCCGGAACCAGGACACCGTTCTGCTGCAGCGCGGTCCGGATATCGGACGTGCTCAGACCCGCAGCGGTCAGCGCCGCCGTGTCCGGTGTGATCGTGACCCGCTGACCGGCCTCGCCCTGCAGGCTCGCGTCGCGGACGCCATCGACCTCCTTCAGCTGAGGAAGGACCGTCGAATCGATCTGGGCTGCGAGCGCCTTGCTGTCGCCGTCGCTCGTCACCGCGACCTGCAGCACGGGCAGATCGTCGAAGGATCCGGTGACCACCTGCGGCTCGAGATCCGCCGGCAGGGCCGACTTGATGCGGTTGATCGCCTGGTCGATCTTCTGCTCGGCGGTGGCGAGGTTCGTGCCGTAGGTGAAGGTGGCCGAGATGATCGACGAGTTCGTGCTGCTCGTCGCACTCGTGCTCTCGAGCCCCGGGACGCCCTGGATCGCCGTCTCGATCGGCGTCGAGACGTCTTCGTTGACCACCTCCGGCGCTGCTCCCGGATAGCTGGTCACGATCGCGAGCTGCGGGAACGAGATCGAGGGAGCGAGCTCCTGCTTCAGACCGGTGAGGGAGATCGCGCCGAAGAGCGCCACGACGATGGTGACGAGGGCGATGAGCGCCCGGTTCTTCATACTCAGAACTGCGAGAAGATGCACCGCGTCAGTCTGTCAGGATGCGGAAGGCCGGACGTCCACCGCGTGGCGGATGATGGCGGTACAGCGACAGGGACGGGCCGCTCGCATCTCGACTCGGGTGGTCACACCACGTCGGCCAGGTACCCCGCATCCGCCGACGGGTGCCGAGCGACCTGCGCCCAGGCGCTCGCCAGGGCCTCGACGGCGCGATCGGTCTCGTCGGCGTCGAAGCCGATCGGGATGCGCAAGAAGCGCTCAAAGGCGCCATCGATGCCGAAACGCGGGCCGGCCGTGATCCGCAGCCCGAAGGTGCGCGCGGCCAGAGCCAACTGCGACGACGCCGGACTGCCGAGGTTGACCCAGGTCGAGAGGCCACCGGCCACGTGCGGCACGGTCCACTCGGGGATCGCGTCGGCCAGGGCGCGCTCGAGGTGCGCCCGCCCGCGCCCGAGCTCTTCGCGGCGACGTTCGAGGATCGCATCCATCTGCGGCAGCAGGTCGGCCACGACGAGCTGCTCGAGGATGGGCGTGCCGAGGTCGCCCGCCGCGCGCGCGGCCACGAACTTGCGGATCAGCGGACGCTCGGCGCGGATCCAGCCGACCCGCAACCCGCCCCACAGCGTCTTGCCGACCGAACCGATCGAGATCACCGACGACTCCGGGCCGTACGTCGCGAACGGGAGCGGGGTCATCCGCCGATCGATGTCGAGCTCGGCGGTGGTCTCGTCCGCGATCAGCAGTGTTCCCTGCCGAGTCGCCGCGGCGATCGCCTGCTCGCGCAGTTCGAGCGACATCGAGCGTCCGGTGGGGTTGTGGAAGTCGGGCATCAGGTATCCCAGCGTGGGGCTGGTGCCGCGGATCGCCGCGAGCAGCCCGTCGCCGTCCCACCCGTCGGTGCCGTCGACGTTCGCCGTGACCAGGCGGGCGCCGGCCAGACGGAGCGCCTCGTAGGCGTGCGGATACGTCGGCGCCTCGATCAGGGCGCGATCGCCGCGGGCGAGCAGCGTGCGAGCGACCAGGGCGATCGCGTGCTGGGCGCCGAGGGTGACCATGATCTGCTCGGGCGCCGTCGGGAGGCCACGCTCGGTGTAGCGGTCGGCGAGCGCGCGGCGCAGCTCGGGGCGGCCGATGTGGTCGTAGGAGCCGGAGTGGAAGTGGCGGGGCAGCTCGGTGAGCGCACGGCCGTAGGCCTCGGTGAGCTCGGGCACGGCCGGTAGGGCGGCGCGGGTGAAGTCGACGAAGTCTGGCGCGAGGCTCGGCACGGCGTGCACCGCGGCGCCCGGCATCCGCGTAACGCTGCCCGAGCCGCGAACGCTCGCGAGGTAGCCGCCGTCGCGCAGTTCGCGGTAGGCGGCCGCGACGGTGGTGCGGCTGACCCCGAGCTTGGCGGCGAGTTCACGCTCGGCCGGCAGGCGGCTGTCGGACGGGATGCGGCCATCGATGCCGAGCAGGCGGATGCGGTCGGCCAACGCGACGTACGCGGGGCGCGTGCCACGCTCCTCCCGCCAGTCGCCGAGGAGGGTCTGCAGGGCGCGGGCGCCGAAGTGGACATCTGCCATACGAGCCAAGGTAGCCGAATTGGACCGAGACGGGAAGTCCACTCGTGAGATTGGATCTGTCACATGAACTCGCTCGCCGTCCGCATCCCCCGCTTGCTCCTCGGCCTCGCCGTCTACGGCTTCGCCGAGGCGATGATGATCCGCGCGGTTATCGGCGTGGATCCGTGGACGGTGTTCGCGCTGGGTCTCGTCAACGTCACCGGCCTGGGCATCGGCGCTCTGACCAACATCATCGGCGTACTGGTGCTGCTGCTGTGGATCCCGCTGCAGCAGAAGCCCGGCGTCGGCACCGTGGCCAACGTGCTGCTGCTCGGCCCGTTCATCGAGCTCGGGATGTGGCTCTTGCCGGCCCCGGCGGACTGGTGGGCGAAGGGCCTCCTGTTCGCGGGTGGCCTGGTTCTGCTCGCCGTCGCGAGTGGCATCTACATCGGCGCGAACCTCGGCCCTGGCCCGCGTGACGGACTCATGACCGGCATCCAACGCCGCACCGGCTGGCCGCTCTGGGTCGGTCGCACCGGCGTCGAGGTGACGGTGCTCGTGGTCGGCTGGCTGCTCGGCGGTAACGTCGGCGTCGGCACCCTCGCCTTCGCCATGCTGATCGGCCCGCTGTGCAGCCTGACGCTGCCGCTGCTGGGCGTGACGCTGGCGCGGCGGGCGCCGCGTGTGGTGGTGGCGGCGGCCTGACCGGCGGCGGTTCTTCGCTGGCCTCCGCGGGCCCCGCACCGGGGCCGGTTCTGCGGTCGATGCCGCAGGTTCGCTCGGATGCCGCCTAAGCGGCCCGAATCCACCGCATCCCCGCGATAGTGCGGTCGACGCTGCACAGTCTGCCTTCGATGCTGCGAGAACCGGGCCCGCGTGGCGCGGCAGGCCGATCCCTGGCCGGCCGCGCCGGAATCGGAGACCGGAACACGTCCGACGATTTCATACCGCGGGGCGTAGACTTTTACTGATAAGTAAAAGGGGGACGATATGACAGCAGCAGCGCTCATCCGAGCCGCACGGCTTGCACGCGGGCTCAGTCAGACCGATCTGGCCCAGCTCTCGGGGGTGGCCGGCTCGACGTTGTCTCTGTTCGAGCACGGGCGGCGCAGCCCGACGGCCGCCACCCTCGCGAAGGTGCTGCAGAGCGCCCGACACACGCTGATCGCGATTCCGACGGTCCTCCCCGACGTCGCCTCCATCGCGGACGCGATCCGCACTGCCGTTCGCGACCTCGACGAATCACTCGCGTTCCGTCTCCTCGTTCAGGAGGCGGACAATCTCGCCGCCGTCGACGGGGCCCTCCGCGTCGGGCTCACCCTGGCAGAACCAGGAACGACAGGTGATCGTCGTTGGGACGCCGCGATTGCCGCAATCGCCGCTTGGCGACTAGACGAATCGGGTCTACCTCGCGCAGCATGGATTGACGCCCAGAGCCGCCTCCTGAGCGAACCATGGCAGCCGCCCGACGGCAGCCTGCGAATCGCGGCGGACCCGGACCACGTTCCATTCGAACTCCGTCGCCGCAACATCCTCATCGAATCATCGACCCTGCGGAGCATATGAGCGGAAACACGATCCTTCTCGATCGCGACGATCTCCTTCGGGCGCTGACCAAGCTGGTCGCGCTGCTGAAGGAGCGCGAGGTGAGCGCGGGCATCCGCATCGTCGGCGGTGCCGCCCTCGCGTTGAAATACTTCGAGAGACGCACAACCGTCGACATCGACGCCGGCCTTGAACCGGCGGCCGAGATCTCGGCTGCCGCGACGCGCGTCGCACAGGAGGAGGGCTGGGGAGACGATTGGTTGAACGACTCGGCCGTGCAATTCATCCCGGCCTGGGGAGAAGGCCCCGGATGGCAGACGCTCTATAGCGAGGCCGGCATCGTGATCGAAGTCGCCTCCTCGCGCGCGCTTCTAGCGATGAAAATGCAGGCCGGTCGCCCAGGCCGCGACGTCGAGGACATCCGTCAGCTGCTCGCCCTCTGTGCGGTGGCCTCGATGGAAGAAGCGGATGATCTGTACGACGCGATGTATCCGGGCGAAGTCGTCCCTGATCGCACCGAGCGAATCCTTCGCGCGATCTTCGCCGACGGAGTTCCACCGAAGCCGGTCGCGCCGCCGGAACCGCACTTCGACTCTCACTGACTCCCACCGACACCCGCCGTGTTCAGGCCCGCGCAAGGCGCGCACGGGATGATCGGCGGATGCGGATTCTCGTGATCGACGATGAGGAGCGCTTCGCCGACGGCATCCGGATCGGGCTCGAGGCGGAAGGTTTCTCGGTTGATCTGGCGCACAACGGGGTCGACGGGCTGTGGCGGGCACGCGAGGTCTCCTACGACGCGATCGTGCTCGACGTGATGATGCCCGGCCTGAGCGGTTACGCCCTCTGCACGCGTCTTCGCGAGGAGGAGAACTGGACGCCCGTGCTGATGCTGACGGCGAAGGACGGCGACCTCGACCAGATCGAGGGGCTGGATGCGGGCGCCGACGACTACGTGGTGAAGCCGCTGGAGTATCCGGTGTTGGTCGCCCGCATCCGCGCCCTGGTGCGCCGCGGACGCCCGGAACGGCCGGTCGCGCACCGGATCGGCGACCTGCTGATCGACCCGTCGCGGCGCGAGGTGCACCGGGGAACGGTCCCGATCCGCCTGACGTCACGGGAGTTCGCGGTCGTCGACTACCTCGCCCGGCACCGCGACCGCGTGGTGTCCAAACGCGACATCCTCGAGGGCGTCTGGGACGAGAACTTCGACGGTGACGGCAACATCGTCGAGGTGTACGTGGCGCGGCTGCGCGCCAAGCTCGATCGACCGTTCGGCACCGCCTCCATCGCCACGTTGCGCGGCGCCGGCTACCGGTTGAGCGCGGATGCGTAGGCGCCCCTGGTCGCTCCGAGTGCGGATGACGGTGCTCGTCTCCGCAGCTCTCGCGACGGGTCTGCTGTTCGGCGCGGTGCTGTTCGTCGCCCTGCTGCAGCGCTCGCTCGTCGACGCGGAGGCGTTCACCGCGGCTCAGCAGGCCGACCAGATCGCCGCGGACACCGAGAACATCGGATCGCTACCCCCGTTCAACGCCGACGAGGTCGTGATCCAGCTGCAACGCGCCGGAGCGGTGGTGGCCGTCGCAGACGACGACTTCATCTACACGGTGCCGCTGCCGGTCAGCGCCGAACCGACGATCACCAGCATCGGCGACAGCCGCTTCGTGGTCCGATCCGCCGCTCTGCAATTGGGCGGCGATCCCGCCGAGACCGTGGTCGTGGCCCGCACGCTCGCCGGCGCCGATGACGCGGCCCGGTCGGCGACGGGCCTCCTCGCTGTCGCGGTGCCGATCATCACCGCCGTCGTCGGCGCGCTGGTCTGGTTCGTGGTGGGCCGCTCGCTGCGACCGGTGGAACGCATCCGCACCGACGTCGAATCGATCGAGGTGCAGGATCTCGGCGGGCGCGTGCAGCAGCCGGGCGGGCGCGACGAGATAGCGCGGCTCGCGCGCACGATGAACGGGA
Organism: Microbacteriaceae bacterium VKM Ac-2855; assembly: GCA_013204985.1. Classification (GTDB taxonomy): domain Bacteria; phylum Actinomycetota; class Actinomycetes; order Actinomycetales; family Microbacteriaceae; genus Rathayibacter. The sequence continues at coordinate 177,650 of JABMLG010000005.1, read as the reverse complement.
TGCTCGAGCGACTGCAGCGCTCGCAACGCGCCCAGCGGGCATTCGTCTCGAACGCCTCGCACGAACTGCGCTCGCCGGTCGCGGCGATCCGCCAACACGCTCAGGTGGCGCTGCGGCATCCGGATGCGATGCCGCTGGCCGATCTCGCCGCCGTCGTCGACGAGGAGGCCGCGCGGATGGAGGCACTCGTCGCGACGCTGCTGCTGCTCGCGCGGGTGGATGAGGGCACTCCGGCCGAGCGTCCGGAGGTCGACCTCGACGACATCGTGCTCGACGAGGCCGAGCGTCTGCGCGCGCTGGGAGTGGCCGTGCAGAGCTCGGGGATCGGGCCGGCCCAGGTGCGCGGCGACGAACTGCTGCTGCGCGGCGCCGTCCGCAACGCGGCCGACAACGCGCGCCGGCACGCCCGGAGCAGAGTCGCGTTCTCGGTGCAGCAGGACGCGACGGGGGCGCGCATCCGCATCGACGACGACGGGCCGGGAGTGCCCGAAGCGGATCGCGAGCGGATGTTCCTCCGCTTCGAGCGCGGCGACGACGCCCGCGCGCGCGACACCGGCGGCTCGGGACTCGGGTTGGCGATCGTCGCGGAGGCGGCTCGAGCCTGCGGAGGCACGGCACTGCTCGAGTCGTCGCCGCTCGGCGGTGCTCGGCTCGAGATCCGCATCCCCGCGCCCGCCGACCCTGTTCAGGCTGGCGAAAGCATCCGCTCGTCACGATGAGCCGGTGACCGAACGTACCGATAACGCACGCACCACCACCGAACGCACCGACGCCACACGTACCACCGCCGCACGCCCCGACCCCACCGAGATCCCGCCGTGGCTGCGCGTCCTGATCCTGCATCCCACCCTGCTCGCCGCCGCGGTGGTGCTCGCCGTGGTCGCCGCACTCGGCTCCGGTTTCACGCTGCGCGACGGCGCGATCGTCTCGACGGCTCCCGTCGAGTACCGCGCGGCGACCACGCTGCTGCTGGGCGGCGGCGAGCGCAGCCCCTATCGCGCGGGCGCCGACCCCGCGGAGCGTGAGTCGGGAGTGACGTCGGCGCAGGCGCAGGATCTCTCGAACGTCGCCGCCGTGTACGCCTATCTGGTCAGCGGCGCCGAGATCCGCACGGCGGTCACGAGCGTCGAGGGCCCACTCGGTGCCGACGAAGCGGTCGGCGCGGTTCGTCGCACCACCCAACCCTCCGGCGACGAGAAGAACTCGGGGCGCTTCACCCTGCCGCTGCTCTCGGTGCTCGGCAGCTCGACCGATCCGGATCGCGCCGTGCTGCTCTCGCGCGCCGCGGCCTCCGCTTTTCTCGCGCACGTCACCGCGGAGCAGGATGCGGAGGCGATTCCCGCCGATGTCCGGGTCACGCTCACGGTGACGGATGAGGGCGGCGCGGTCGCCGGCAGCGCCGGGAACACCGTGCTGCCGATGGCCGCCGTGGGTCTTGGTGTGCTCGCGCTCGCGCTGGCGGCGATCTACGCGATCCACGGCGTGGGCCTGCGGCGGCGGCGAGCGGCCGAAGGCTGAGCTCCGGACCTCAGCGACCGGTGTGCACGCGAGCCGTGAAGATGACGACGGCGAGCATTTGGGCCGCACCGAACAGGAGGGCCGGCGCAGCGAGCCCGCTCGCCGCGGTCGCCAGCATGGCGAGCACGGCGGCGGCCTCGAGCCCGAAGCAGAGCACCAGCTCGCTCCGCGTCGTGCGGCGCCCCCACCGGCCGGGGCCGGGCGCGAAGGCGAGCGGCAGGGCCAGCACCGCGAGCAGGAACGGGATCGCCAGCAGCCAGGGCAGATGATGGGCGCCGGCCGCGGTCGCGACGCCGATGCTGAGGGTGAACAGCGTGGTGAGAACCATCGCGATGAGCAGACCGGCGACGCTCTGGGGTGCGGAAACGGGCGCGCGACCCGTCAGTGCCGACATCCGCATCCCTTCGCCTGAGAAATCACTCAGTTCAGGGTAGCCGCCGCGGGCCGTGGATGCGCCGTGCAAACGCGCGGGAGCCCCTCCGCGAAGAGGGGCTCCCGAGATGTGCGTTCGTGTGCTTCAGCGCACGTCGTCGTCAGCGCCGGGTGGATGCCTCTGCGCGGATGGCGTCGGCCTCGGCGGAGCCCTGGATCGTCGCCACGCCCTCGGTGATCCCCGCCGAGTGGTCGTCGACCATGCTCTTCTCGTCGAAGGGCGCGCGGCCGGCGAGCACCTCGCGCACCTGCACCGTGTCGACCTGGCGGGTCCAGGTGCCGACGAGCAGCGTGGCGACCGCGTTGCCGGTGAAGTTGGTCACCGCGCGGGCCTCCGACATGAAGCGGTCGATACCCACGATGACGCCGACACCGTCGACCAGGTCGGGACGGAACGACTGCAGACCACCCGCGAGCGTGGCGAGCCCGGCCCCCGTGACACCGGCCGCGCCCTTCGACGCGATCATCATGAACAGCAGCAGCCCGATCTGCTCGCCGATCGACATCGGCGTGCCCATCGCCGAGGCGATGAAGAGCGAGGCCATCGTGAGGTAGATCGCGGTGCCGTCGAGGTTGAACGAGTAGCCGGTGGGCACGGTGATGCCGACGACGGGCTTCGAGACGCCGAGGTGCTCCATCTTCGCGATCAGGCGGGGCAGGGCGGCCTCGGAGGAGGAGGTGCCGACGATGAGCAGGTATTCGCGGGCCAGGTACTTCATCAGCGAGAAGATGTTGACGCCGGTGACCAGGCGCAACAGCGTGCCGAGGATCACGATCACGAAGATCGCGCAGGTCACGTAGAAGCCGATCATCAGCGTGGCGAGAGCGACGACCGCGCCCCAGCCCGTGGATCCGACCACGCCGGCGATCGCCCCGAAAGCTCCGACGGGAGCGGCCCAGAGCACCATCGACAGGATGCGGAAGATCAGCGCCTGCAGCGACTTGATCGCACCGAGGATCGGCGCGCCCTTCGCGCCCATCTTCTGCAGGGCGAAGCCGACCAGCAGCGCGACGAACAGGGTCTGCAGCACGCTCTCGCCGGTCAACGCCGAGAACAGCGTCGTCGGGATGATGCCGAGCAGGAACTCCTGCGTCGACTCCGCCTTCAGGTTGGAAGTGTCGTACGTGGCGCCCGAGATGTCGAGGCCGGCACCCGGATGCAGGATGTTGCCGACGACGAGGCCGATGCCGAGCGCGAAGGTCGACATCACGATGAAGTAGCCCAGTGCGAGTCCGCCGACCTTGCCGACCGTGGCCGCCTTGGCGATCGAGCCGACGCCGATCACGATCGTGCAGAAGATGATCGGGGCGATCATCATCCGGATCAGGCCGACGAACGCCGTGCCGATCGGGGCGAGGCTCTTGCCGAACTCGGGGGCGGTGAGGCCGACGGTGATACCGGCCAGTACCGCCACGATCACAGCCAGGTAGAGGTAGTGGTTCTTGTCCAGCGAGCGCCGGACGCGGGGGGCGGTAGCGGTCATGATCGGTGTCCTGTCTCTTCGTCGAGTGGAGCGGTTGCGTGCGAACGTCTGTTCCGAGAAGTTGCAGGAGGGGAGCGCCGACTGCTGCAACTTTTCGCTGAGGGTTCGATGGTGCGGCGACGCGGGCGATGAGGCGGGGTTGTGTTCATACTGGTCGCGCGAGAACGGCGCGGAGCCGCCGGGCACAGGCGACAATCGTGAGGGACGAGGAGGTCGCATGCGCCGAACAGGCACGAGCATCGCCGCGCGATTGTTCGCGGTGCAGTTGGTCTGCATCCTGCTTGCCGCCGGGGTGGCCGCAGCGGTGCTGACAGCGGATGCACGCGGCCGCGCCACCGAGGAGGCGTCGCAGCGCGGGCTGCTCGTCGCCCGGACCGTCGCCGACAACCCGTTCGTGATCGAGCAGGTGCAGAGCGAGGACCCGTCGGCGTTGCTGCAGCCGTACGCCGAGGCGGTGATGGCCGACACGGGCGTGGGGTTCCTCACGATCATGAACCCCGACCGCACGCGCTACACGCACCGTGACCGCAGCGAGATCGGCAAGGCGTTCATCGGCACCATCGCGCCGGCTCTGCGGGGCGAGACCTTCACCGAGACGTACGCCGGCACGCTCGGCCCGTCGGTGCGCGCGGTCGCCCCCATCCGCAGTGCAGACGGCACGATCGTCGCCCTCGTCTCGGCGGGCGTCACCCTCACCGCGGTGGATGCGAGTTTCGGTTCGCGGATCCAGTTCGTCGTCTGGGCGGCGTTGGGCACGGTCGCACTCGGCGGGCTCGCCTCGTGGCTGCTCGCGCGCTACTTGCGTCGGGTCACCGGCGGGCGCGGGCCCGAGCAGATGAGCCAGGTGTTCGCCTACTACGAGTCGGTGCTGCATTCGGTGCGCGAGGGGCTGCTGCTGGTCGACGACAAGCAGCGCCTGGTGCTCGCGAACGACCACGCCCTCGAACTGCTCGGCCTCGAGGGCGCGCGCATCCCGATCGCCGTCGCCGATCTCGACGTGCCCGAGGCTCTGCGCGCGGTGCTCCTCGCCGACGACCCGGTCGCCGACCGTCTCGTGATCACCGCCGACCGCATCCTGGTGGTCAACGAGCGCCCCGCAGCCGCGGGCGGGCGCACCCTCGGCACCGTCACCACGCTGCGCGACCGCACCGAGTTGCAGCGGGTGAGCGGCGAGCTGGAGTCGATGCGGACGATGTCGGATGCGCTGCGCTCGCAGACGCACGAGTTCTCGAACCGGCTGCACACGATCGCCTCGCTCATCGAGCTCGGGCGGGCGGATGAGGCGCTCGAGTTCGCGGCCGGCGAGCTGAATCTCTCGCAGCGCCTCGCCGACCGCGTGCTCGGCTCGGTGCACGAGCCGGTGATCGCGGCGCTGATGCTGGGCAAGGCGGCGCAGGCGCGCGAGCGCGGCATCGAATTGCACCTCGAGACCCACCTCGCACCCGGCACGCAGGGTCTGGATCCGAGCGAGCTCGTCACGATCCTGGGCAACCTGATCGACAACGCGTTCGACGCCGCGGGCCTCTCGGACGAGCCGTGGGTGGAGGTGTATCTCGGGCTGTCGGATGCGGGCGAGCTGGTGATCCAGGTCTCCGACAGCGGCCCGGGCGTCGCCGACGTGCAGAACGCGTTCACGCGCGGGTGGTCGACGAAGGATGCGGACGCGTACGGTCGCGGCATCGGGCTCGCTCTCGTCGCGCAGTCGGTGCGGCGGATGGGCGGCACGATCGAGGTGTCGCGGCACATCGGCGCCGTGTTCACGGTGCAGCTTCCCGTGCCGGCGACCGCTGCCGCCGGGGCGCGCTCGTGATGGAGGACGCCGGTGTGATCCGGGTGCTCGTCGTCGAGGACGAGCCGCTCACCGCGCAGGCGCACGCCGACTACGTGCGCCGGGTCGACGGCTTCGGACTGGCCGGCGTGGCCGGCACCGGTCGCGAGGCGATCCGGGCGTTGCGCGGCGGAGACGTCGACCTCGTGCTGCTCGACATGAACCTGCCCGACATGGCGGGGCTCGAGCTGTGCCGAGCGATCCGGGCGGCCGGACTCGACGTCGATGTGATCGCGATCACGGCCGTGCGCGATGCCGCGATGGTGCGCGCCGCGGTGTCGGCCGGCATTGTGCAGTACCTGATCAAGCCGTTCGTGTTCAGCGCTTTCGCGGCCAAGCTCGGCAGCTACCGCGACTTCCGGCGCCGGATCGGCGGCGACACGGTGGCCAGCCAGCACGAGGTCGACGGCGCCTTCGCCGCTCTGCGCACCTCGAACGCGCCGGGGCTGGCGAAGGGTCTCTCTGCCGAGACACTCCAATCGGTCACGACCCTGCTCGGCTCCTCGGGCGTCTCCGCCGCCGAGGTGGCCGCGGCGCTCGAGATCTCGCGCGTCACCGCCCGGCGCTACCTCGAGCACCTCGCGGATGCGGGCGTGGCCGACCGCGCCCCGCGCTACGGCTCGCCGGGCCGCCCCGAGCTGGAGTACCGCAGGCGCTGAGGCGCCCGCGCAAGCCGCGCATGTCATCCGCTCGCCCCCTCCTCCGGCGACCCCCTTCCCGCGAGGGCGGGGGTGCCCCTCTGCAGTTCGTCGAGCGGCGACGACGAGGGTAGTGATCTCCATTCCTGCTTCACGAGACATAAATATGGTCGCAGCGACAGTGGATACTGGCGTAGCGACGGTTCTAGGCTTATGCTCCATCCAGCTGTGAATCGATTCACAGACACACTTCAAGGGAGAAGCATGGTTCAGAATCAACGCAGGGGCGGGCCCTGGTGGGTCGCGATCGTTTCGGGGATGGCCTCGTACATCGACGCGGCTGCGATCATCAGTTTCGGCATCGCCATCGTCGTCTTCCAGCGGGCCTTCGGCCTCGATGAACTCCAGGTCGGGCTCACCTCCGGGTCCCTCACGTTCGGAATCGCGGTCGGTGCCCTGATCGGCGGGCGATTGGGGGACCGCTTCGGTCGCCGCCCGATCTTCACCGTGACCATGGTCGTGATCCTCGTGGCCCTGCTCGGCCTGATCCTGGCGCCGAGCTTCCCCGTTTTGTTCGCCTCGGCGCTGCTACTGGGCCTGGGCACCGGTGCGGATCTGCCCGTGTCTCTTTCGACGATCTCGGAGGCCGCGACCGATAAGAACCGCGGGCGGCTCCTGGGGCTCTCGAATCTGCTCTGGATCGCAGGCATCGTCGTGAGCACCGTCGTCGGCTCCCAGCTGGCAGCGCAGGGCGTCCCCGGTGTTCGAATCATCTTCGCGATCATCGCCGCCGTGGCCCTGCTCACGATGATCGCCCGCTTGACCATCCCCGAGTCGCACGTCTGGCAGACCGCTCGTCGGAATCGCCTGGCGGGCGGCACGAGAACCCGACTCGACCGCGGTTCGATCCGCGAACTCTTCCGAGCGCCCTACCGCACCCCTTTCGTCGCCCTGATCGTGTTCTACACGCTGACCAACCTCGTCGCCAACACCACCGGCCAGTACGGCAACTACGTACTGGTCAACTTCGGCGGCATCCCGATCGAGACGGCCGCGGTGATCGGCCTCCCCCTCCTGCCACTCTCGATCGCAGGCTTCCTGTGGTTCATGAAGATCGCCGACAAACCCTCCCGGTTCCTCTACTTCACGATCGGCGCGATCTGCCTGGTCGCCGCACCACTCGTCTACGCCGTGTTCGGCGTGAGCATCCCCACGTACCTCGCGCAGGCCGTCCTCGCCGCCGCGGGCAGCGCCTTCGCGTTCGAGGGGATCATGAAGGTCTGGACCCAGCAGTCCTTCCCTACGCTCCTGCGCACCACGGCGCAGGGCGTGATCATCTCGGTCGCCCGATTCGCCGCAGCCGGCCTCGCCTCGGTGACACCGTTGCTCCTGCTTGTCGGGCCGAGCGTGATGTACGGCGTCCTCGCGGCCCTCGCTCTCGTCGGGGTCGCCTGGGCTTGGGTGGTGTTCCGCAAGCGAGATGCGCACAGCGAATTCCGATCGGCGCTCGGAGACGACCCAGCCACGGTGGCCGCCCCGGTCGGCCTCACGTCCGACACTTCCTCACGCTGACGACCTCCCGCAACGCGACTTCCCTCACAAGAAAAGGACCACGGCATGGCGCCCCTCATCTCGTCTCCGACCGTCAACGACCTCGTCGAACCCCTGGGAATCGACTCCCCCGCACCCGTGCTCTCCTGGAAGGTGCAGGACGGTGTTCAGGATAGGTACGCGATCGAGGTCGCGACCGACCCGGGCTTCGCCGGCTCGGGGATCCTCTGGAGGTCGGGTTGGGTGGACGACCCGGCTCCGTTCGGACACGCCTACGGCGGTCCGCCGCTGGCCTCCGCTACTCGCTACTGGTGGAGAGTTCAGGTCGGCTCGGTCGAAGAAGTGTCCGAGTGGAGCCCGCCGTCGGTCTTCGAGACCGGATTGCTCGAGGAGGACGACTGGATCGCCCACTGGATCACCGACCCGGTGACCGAATCCCCGCGGACGCTCTACTTCCGATCCGATCTGGAGCTGCCGTCACCGACCCTGAGAGCGCGGGCGTACGTGAGCGCACTGGGCTGGTACAAACTCTGGATCAACGGAGTGAACGTGACCGATCAGGCCCTCGTCCCACGGTTCACCCCTTTCGACGCCTACGTCGAGTACCAGACGTACGACGTCACGGATCTCCTCAGGGAGGGCGCGAACGCGATAGGCGTCGTGGTTTCGGAAGGTCGCTTCCGGGGCCGCCTGGGAGCCTTTTCGAAGCCTGAGCGCTTCGGCGACCGCCTCGCGGCGATCGCGCAGATCGCCGTCGAGCTCGGGAACGGTGAGCGACTCGTCGTCGGCAGCGACTCGTCCTGGACGGTCGGCACGGGGCGGATCGTCTCCGCTGACCCGAAGTTCGGCGAGCGGGTCGACCTCCGGATCGACGGAATGCAGTGGCTCGGCCCGGGAAGCGGGCCGGAGAATGAGCGGTCCGCCGTGCCGCTTGCCACGCATCCGCGGCGACTCATCGCGGAGGAGGTCGAGAGGGTCACGCAGGTCGGGACGCTCCGCGGCACGGTTTCTCAGACGCCGGCCGGTGATCAGCTCGTGGATTTCGGCCAGAACTTCAATGGCCACGCCCGGATCCTGCTCACCGGCCCGGCCGGCAGCAAAGCCGTGCTCCGCTACAGCGAGGTCCTCACCCGCGACGGCGAGCTCAACACCGACTACCTCCATTTCCCCGGGTCCTCGAAAGACGACGAATGGTTCCAGCGGGACGAGGTGGTCCTCGACGGGACGGCTCGCGTGTACGAGACGTCGTTCGCAGTGCGCGGCTTCCGCTATCTCTCAGTCGAGGGAAGCACTCACCTCCTGACCGATCAGGACGTCGAGGCGGTCGTCGTCTCGACGGATCTCGAGCGCACCGGCCACTTCGACTGCTCGGACCCGCGCCTCGTCCAGCTGTGGCGGAACTCCTGGTGGTCGATGAGCTCGAACTTCGCCGACACCCCGACGGATTGCCCGACCCGCGAGCGGTCGGGGTGGACCGGCGACATCCAGATCTTCGGACCCGCGGCCAGCATCCTCGCCCGGACCGACGCCTACCTCCGGCGCTACCTCCGAAATCTCGCCGCCGACCAGTTCCACGACGGAACGATCCCCCCGGTGATCCCCTCCGAGGCGCCGGGATCGCTCGGCGAGAAGGACAGACTGCAGGAAATGGCGCGGACCTCGGTCGGGTGGGGCGACGTTTCGGTCATGCTGCCGTGGACTCTGCACCGGTACTTCGGGGACCTCCAGGTGCTCGAGAACCAGTACGACAGCGCGAAGGAGTGGGTGCGGTTCCTCGAACGCCGCGGATGTAAGCGCGGAGTGTCGCGCCGCCTCGGGCGACGGCTCGGACCGCTCGAAGACTTCATCATCGACACCGGATTCAACTGGGGCGAGTGGCTCCGACCGGGCGAGACGGCGGCTTCTCAGATGGCCGGCAACCTGCTCACCGGGCGCCCCGAGGTGGCGACGGCCTACTTCGCGAACTCCGCCCGCCTGCTCAGCGGCATCGCGGACATTCTGGGTCACGACGACGACCGCGAGCACTTCGCCGACGTCGCGGACTCGGCGAAGGAGGCGTACAACCTGGCCTTCGTCCGGCGGCGCGGCACGCGGATCGGGGCCGATCGGCAGGACGACTACGTGCGAGCACTGGCCTTCGACCTTCTCCCCCAGACTGCCCGAGCGGCCGCGACGGACCGCCTGGTCGAGTTGATCGAAACCGCGGGCGACCATCTCGACACGGGCTTCCTCAGTACCGCGCTCCTACTCCCTGCGCTGTGCGACAACGGCCGGGAGGATGTGGCCTGGCGGGTGCTCCTGAACCCGACATCGCCCTCGTGGATGGCGCAGATCGCTCAGGGAGCGACGACCATCTGGGAGACATGGGAGGGGCACGACAAGAAGGGGAACCCCGCCGACTCGCACAACCACTACGCATTCGGCAGCGTCACCCAGTGGCTGCACGAATACGTGGCGGGCGTCCGACCCCTCGAGCCCGGCTACCGACGCTTCCTCGTCTCGCCGACCTTCGGAGAGCTGACCTTCGCTGAGACGTCTCTCGCGACCGGGTACGGGACGATCGTCTCGAGGTGGGAGCGGTCCGAGGGCCGGATTCTGCTACGGCTCTCGGTCCCACTCGGAACGGAGGCGGAGGTCGAGATCGGCGGGATGCGGGAAGCCCTCAGCGGCGGCGTCCACAACCTGTCCTGGTCGGAGGATGACTCTACGGTTCCGGCGCGCAGCTCCGCGCTGCGGAGTGACTGAAACATTCCCTCCCCGCTCTGCGGGGAAAGAACGGCGGCCTCGAAGCCGGTCCTCGCGGACCTCCGGCTTCGAGGCCGTTCGGGTGAAAGCGCCCGCAGGCCGTCGACGTGTCTAGCCGAAGTCTTCGATCCGCCACTCGTCAGCCCAGATGATGGTCGGGTGTCCGTCGTCGAACCGGACCGGGAGCCACACGTAATCGGCGATCGACGTATCGGGGACCGCGTGCTCCGCCATCGCCGCGGCGCCGCTCATCTCGTGGGCACGACCCGTGAACAGTTTGGTGAAGTTCTCGGACTGGTCGGACGCCGCTGCATCGAGTTCGGGCAGCCATCTGTCGGCAAGGGCGATGTAAAGGTCCTTCTTCTCGGGATGCTTGAACACCGAGCTGATCTGCGATCGGTATGACGTTCTGGAGTCGTCTTCAGGGTGAGCATCGCCGATGACCTTCCACGGGCCGTGGAAGGACGGTGCGGCGGCGATCTCGGAGGGGTTGGGGAAGTAGCCGGTCGTGCCGGAGGTGATCAGGTAATGGGTCCCTTCTCGGCGGAAGTAGGCGGGAGCCTCGCGCACGAGCGGCGGATGCGGGTGCGGAAAGTGGGTGGAGTAGTACCCGGTGACTCCGAGGTAGTCGTCCGTCAGATCAGCGCAGATCAGCTCGCTGTGCACGCGTTCGAAGTAGTAGTAGGCCTTTCCGTCGGTGGGTTCGACGACGAGGTCGAAGTCGCCGGCGTTCATTCCGAGCGGCTGGAACGATTCGCGGACAACGGCGTACGGGCCCAGGATGTCGTCGGCGACGAGAACGGTCGACAGTTGCTCCTGCTGCTCGGTGTGACCGATGACCTTGATCCAACAGACGTACTGTCCGGTGCGGCGATTCTTGATGATGTGCGGCCGATCCATCCCTTTCGCGGGATGCAGAGGTGACTCCGAGTCATCGGGAGTGGGCGGGATGATGAGGCCGCGGTCGGTCCAGTTGTAGAGGTCAGTGGAGCTGTAGCAGCGCACTCCCCAATGCCAGATCCCGCTTCCCGCGGTCGAGCGTTCCTTGTTCTCTCCGTACCAGTAGTAGGTGCCGTCCTCGAAGAAGATCGAGCCACCGTGCGCGTGGATGCGGTTGCCGTCCGTGTCGAGCCACGTCGCGCCGGGTCGGAAGGAGGAGAGGGTCACGGTAAGAGTCCTTTCGAGAGGAGAACGGGGTCATGCGGGGATCAGCGCACAGAGCGGATCGGGAGGACTGTGAGCGCGCCGAGAACGGCGATCGCCAGGCCGACGGGGAAGAGAGCGGCGTAACCGCCGACGATGACCAGCGATCCCGCGATGGCCGGAGCGATGATCTGCGGGAGCGACTGCGCGAAATTGAGCACGCCGAGGTCCTTGCCGAACGACTTCTGAGAGGGCAGCACCTCGCTCATGAGAGCGGAGTCGACCGACTGGTAGACGCCGAAGCCCGCCCCGGAGAGCGCCGCGTAGATCATCACGCCGATCAGCGTGGGCGAGACCCAGGGCGCGATGAAGGCGACTCCGATGACGATCGCAGCGAGGACGACGATGATCTTCCGTCGTCCCAGGCGGTCGCTCAGAGGGCCGAACAGCGAGATGGTGACGAGGCTGAAAAGCAGATTGATCCCGCCCAGCAGGGGGACGTATCCGACGGCGGCGCCGCCCAACCCGACGTAGTCCTGGAGGATGTAGAAGAGGTAGCCGTTGACGATGTAGTACGCGGTGAAGATCACGAGGCGGTTGGTGAAGGCCCAGAAGAAGTCGGGATGCTTGCGAGGATTCACCCAGAACGTCTTCGCATACTCCTTCAGGCTCGCCTTCGGGCGTTCGAGTCCGGCCGAGGAGTGGTCCCGATTGCGCAGAACGAGGTTCAGCATGGCGAGGACCGGGACGATCGCGAAGACCAGGTAGGCCACGGAGAGATCGGTGGAGAGCGCCGCGGCGACCGCGGATCCGCCGACGCCTCCGGCGATCAGACCCAGCCCGATGAAGGTTGCGAAAGTTCCGCGCCGAACTCGCGGCACGCGGTCCGGCATGACTGCGCTGAGGGGTGACTGGACGAAGTTGACCGCGACGATGGTGGCGGTCCAGAGGATCGCGATCGCGAGGATGCTCTGCGAGAACGAGAGAGCGATGAGAGCGGCGCCGGTGGCGACGGCACCGCCGAGCATCCACGGCGCTCGTCTACCGAGACGGCTGCGCGTGCGGTCCGACAGGATCCCTGCGACCGGTTGGACGATCATCGCAGCGAAAACCGCGACCGAGGTGACCAGGGCGAGATTCGCGACCTTGTTCGCGGGATCGAGCTGCTGGATCTGGATCGGGAGCAGGATCGTGGGCACGGCCCCGTAGATCATGAAGAGGCTGAAGTTCGCGAATACGAGGTTCAGCGCCAATCGGCGAAACCTGCCCCGGAACGGAACGCGCTCGGTGGTGTCCAGACGGACGCCCTCGGGGCTTACGTCCGGTGCGCCGGGCAGGTGCGTGTCGATCGACTTCGTGAGCGGGCTCGCGGCGTCCGGCTGCGGGAGCGGAGGGGTGGGGCCTGATGACGTCATCGTCTCGTCCTTACGTGGTGGGCCGAGTCGGCACGGCGGTGCGACTGGGCACGACCATAGCGATTTAACTGTCGTATCGCCACTACAACTGGCGCGGAGACGATAAACCGACCTCGAGCATCGACACCTCCGAGGGCGCCCGGCTCGGGCAGCGGACCCACGAACCAGCGCCGATGCGTTAGGCCGCGGGCACGCGTCGATCTACCATCGAGGGAGGCTCCTGCGAGCGCCGCCTCGCCGGACGGGAACGGGCAGGGCCCCGCGAGAGGGAGTACTGGTGAGCAGAAGTGGCTAGAGCCGCGCACGCGTCTGATGTGCCGACGCCGGAGGCGATGCGACCCCTCGTCGGCCCCACCAGCGCCAAGCTGCGAATCGCGATGCATGCATTCGTGACGTGGTCGACGGCGAGCAGCTCCCGCGAGGAGCTGATGCGGCAGAGCGACTTCCCCCTCCGGGACGACCTACCAGCGTTTCTGCTCGTGAACCAGCTGATCTATCGCGGCGCCGTGCGCCCGTCGGACGTCGCCGACGCCATCCAGACCGGGACCTCGAACATCAGCAAGATCGTCCGTCGACTGGAGGACGCCGATCTCGTCACCAGGATGGCCGACCCGAACGACCAGCGCGCCACCGTGATCGTCCTGACGGAGTACGGCAGGACCGTCGCGGAGCGGATCAGCGCCGCCATCGACCGCACCAGCACTCCGGCCGCCGAGGGCTGGACCGTCGAGGAGTTCGAGACCTTGGAGCGTCTGGTGTTGAAGCTGGTGCTGTCGCTCGACTCCCTCCCGAACTCCCCCCTGTCGACGGTCTCGGGAGTGAACCTCTGGCAGTTGGCGGCGAAGCTCTGAGACCTCGCCACGGAACGTCTCCCGCGGGATCAGATCTCGCGAGGCCAGGGCTCGCCGCGGAGGTCTTCGATGTTCTCGTTGAAGCGGCGGAGGAGGCGCGCGAACGATTCGACATCCTCGGCCGGCCAGTCGTGCATCACCTTGCCGACGGAGTCGATGTTCCGTCCACGCATCGATTCCAGGCGTCCCAGGCCCTCCGCTGAGAGCGAGAGCCGACGGGCCAGACCCCCTGCAGGATCGGCAGTCCGTTCGATGAGGCCGAGTCGGAGCGCCGCCGCGGCCTGCCGCTGCAGGGTCGACAGATCGAGCTGCAGGGCGGCGCTGAGCTGACCGACGGTCATCGGGCCCTGAGCCTCGAGGCGGCTGAGGAGGATGTAGGCGCTCCGGTCGAGCTCCTGGGCGGTGCGTAGCTGCGCGAGCGAGTACCGCGTCAGCAGCATCTGCTCGTACTCGATCTCGTCGACAGCCCGTCTCATCACTCATCCTCCGCTGCGATCTTAGCGAGAACGAATATGCATCATACATATCGTGTGTATGATGCATAAGAATCGATGAGAAGGAGCCCTATGTCTCTGACCCGCCTCCGCGCGCGAACGGGGCCCCTCGTCGCGGCGCTCGCCTTCGCCGGGATCGCCTCCGCCCTGACGCAGACGATGATCACGCCGCTCGTCCCCTCCTTGCCGAGGATCTTCGACGCCAGTCCCGACGACACCGCCTGGATCGTCACGGCGACGCTCCTGGCCGCCGGAGTCTTCGTACCGATCGCCGGCCGGCTCGGCGACATGTTCGGCAAGAAACGGATGCTCGTGATCTGCACCGCCCCCCTGGTGCTCGGCGCCGTCGTCTGCGCCCTCGCCCCGAACGTCGAGACGATGATCGCCGGCCGGGCGCTCCAGGGCTTGGGCAGTGGGATCATGCCTCTCGGCATCGCACTGCTGCGCGACGCGCTGCCGCCGCAGAAGCTCTCGGCATCGATCGCCACCGTCAGCTCGACGCTCGGAGTCGGCGGAGCGATCGGCCTGCCACTCGCCTCCGCGGTGATCGAGTTCGCCGACTGGCGGACCCTCTTCTGGGGCAGCGCCGTCGTCTCGGCCCTGACCGCCGCCGCCCTGTGGCTCGCCGCACCGTCACCGGAGCAGACACCTCGCCGTCAGCGCTTCGACGGTATCGGAGCGATCGGTCTCGCCATCGGACTCGTCAGCCTCCTGCTCGCTCTCTCGAAGGGCGCCACCTGGGGCTGGACATCGGCCTCCACGCTCAGCCTCGCCGCGGTCGCCGTCGTGGTGCTGGCGCTCTGGGGCTGGTGGGAAGTGCGTACACCGCAGCCGCTGGTCGACCTGCGGACCACGGCGCGCCCGCGCGTGCTGATGACGAACGTGGCGTCGATCTTCGTCGGCTTCGGAATGTTCTCGAGCATGCTCGTTCTGCCGCAGCTGCTCCAGGTGCCCCAGTCGACGGGGTACGGACTCGGGCAGTCCGTCTTGGCTGCGGGCCTCTGGCTCGCTCCAGCGGGGCTGATGATGCTGCTCCTCTCGCCGGTCGGAGGTCGGCTCTCGGACGCCCGCGGACCGAAGTTCACTCTGGTGCTCGGATCCGCCACGATCGCGGCCGGCTACGGTGTCGCGCTGCTGGGGATGGGAAGCACGTGGGGCATCCTGGCCACCGCGATCGTCATCAACAGCGGCGTCGCGCTCGCGTTCGGCGCGATGCCCGCGCTGGTCATGGGCTCGGTTCCCCGCTCCGAGACGGCATCGGCGAACAGCTTCAACACCCTCATGCGTTCACTCGGCACATCGGTGGGCGCGGCCGTCATCGGCGTCGTCCTGTCTCAGCTCACCATCGGCAGCGGCGCCTCGGCACTGCCCTCGGAGGACGCGTTCCGCGTCGCCCTCCTGGTCGGCGCCGGCGTCTCCGTCGCGGCCGCCGTCCTCGCGTCGCTCATCCCGGCAGCGACGGCCGCGGTGGAGCCCGTCGACGACGCGGAACCGACGGCGGCCGAGCCGGCCAGAGTTTAACGCGGTCGTCGCCGCCAGCGTCGAGGTGCCACCCGAGCGAGGAATGCGCGTCGCCCGAGTACTGCGAACGGAGTACAGGCCGGAAGGGCGCTCCTGTGACGATGGGGGTGTGGCATCCTCGTTCCTGCTCCAGCTCGGCGCGCGCGGTCGCTCGTCGACGCGCCGCATCCGCTGGCTCGATCTCACCGCGCTCGCCGTGACCGTGACCGCGAGCGCCACGGCACTCGTGGCGCTCATCATCAACGGGTTCGCCGTCGGAGCGGGGACCGTACCGGGGATCGGCGGATACGTCAGCCTGATCGTCGCCCTCCTCGGCGTCGCCATCGTCCGCGACCTCCTCCCGACCAGGATCGCCGAAGACCGGACGAGGCTCTGGGTCGGCACCGTTGTCCTCGCCTTCGGCCCGATCTCCTCGACCGCTCTCGGCACGGATCCGCTCGTTCCGTGGAACCTCGCGGTCTTCACCGGGTTCTCGATCGCACTCCGCGGGCTCTCCGGTCCCCTCGTCGGCGCCGTCCTCGGCCTCGTCAGTTATGCCGCGATAGCGGTCTTCGAGGACCGAGGCTGGGTCAACCCGACGGCCGGCGTCGCGCTGGCCGTGTCCTTCGCCTTCGCCTCCGCCGGCGCGGCGCTGCGCAGCTACGCGCAGTTCCAGCAGGAGGTGGAGAGCCGCGCCCTCGAGGCGATCGCCGTCCGCGACGCGGACGCCCATCGGCGTGTGGCCGAGGAGCGCCTGAGTATCGCCCGCGATCTGCACGACGTGGTCGGTCACGAGATCGCCGTCCTCGGCATCCACCTCGGGGTCGCGGAAGTGAACCTCCCCGACGCTGCCCACGCGTCCCGAACCTCACTCGAGCAGGCCAGGACGAGCGTGCAGGCGGTCCTGTACGAGACGCAGCGCGTCCTGCGCGTGCTCCGCTCCGACTCCGACCCCGGCGACTCGGCGCCGACGCCCGACTTCGCCCGGATACCGGCGCTGATCGAGTCGTACCGGGCAGCCGGCGTCGTCGTCGAGGCCGAGCTGATCGATCCACCGGCGGGGCTCGACCCCGAGGTCTCGACCGCGGCGTACCGCATCGCCCAGGAGGCGCTCACGAACGCGCAGAGACACGGCACCGGCCCCGCCTCCGTCACGGTCAGCGCCGAGAGAGGACTGCTCACGATCATCGTCTCGAACAGTTGCGACACCGCGCGAGCCCCCGGACGACGAGGCTTCGGGCTGATCGGCATGCGCGAGCGCGCCCATTCGGCCGGAGGCACCCTCCGAATCGATGAGACCGACCGTGACTACCGCGTCGTGGCGCAGCTGCGTCTGGAAGGAAGACGGACCTGATGGTGCGCGTGATGATCGTCGACGATCAGGAGATGATCCGCGAGGGCCTGCAGGCGATCCTCGCGCGGCAGGACGGAATCGACGTCGTCGGGTCGGCAGGCGATGGGCTCGAGGCGCTGCAGTCGATCGGGGCTCTCGACGTCGATGTCGTGCTGATGGACATCCGTATGCCAGGTATCGACGGAGTCGAGACCACGCGCCGCCTGCGCGAGCACTACTCCGCCCGTGAGCTGCGCATCGTCGTCCTGACGACCTTCGACAACGACGAGAACGTCCTCACGGCCCTGCGCGCGGGGGCCAACGGCTTCCTCAGCAAGGGGGTCGGTCCCGCCGCTCTGGCCGACGGCATTCGCGAGGTAGCGGCCGGAGGCGGTGCCCTGTCGAGCGCGGCCAGCGCGGTGCTCATCGGTCACGTCTCGGCCCAGGCCGCCTCCCCAGCCGTCGATACCGCGATGCTCGACCGCTTCTCGGTCCTCACTCCGCGCGAGCGCGAGATCGTCGCCGCGATCGCCACGGGGCTGGACAACGCCACGATCGCCGGGGAGCTGTTCGTCTCGCCGTTCACGGTGAAGACGCACGCGAACCGGGCTATGGCCAAGGTCGGCGCCCGCGACCGCGCCCAGCTCGTGTCGTTCGCCTATCGAGCGGGCTTTCCCGCGTAAAGACACGGCTCTACTGCATCGGGACGACGCAGGTCGCTCCTCGTGGACGATGAGCGCAGCCGAGCACTCCGCGAGTCTCGAAGGACAGCGACGCACCCCGCGTCGCCCCACCTGAAGGACACGAAAATGCCGCAGCCCACCGCTCCCTTCGAGCCCCTTACCGCCGCCACTGTGCCGACGGCGCTCCTGGACGGGTCGGTACTCCCTGACGGGTCGGTACTCCTGGACGGGTCGGTACTCCGCTCGACATCGGTCGACCTCGGCGACTCGGTCGACCTGTTCCTCGCCGGCCTCTCGACCTCCGCACGTTAGGCGCGACCCGTGAATCTCGCCAAGACTCTCCCCCTCCTCATGGCCTCCGCGGCCTCCGCCCTCCTCCTCGTCGGCTGTGCCGGCAGCTCCGGCACCGCCGCCACCACACCGATTCCCGCCGCAGCCGAGCCGGCGCACTGGTCGTACGCGGGCGATTCCGGCCCGACGGGCTGGGGTGACCTCGACGCCGGCTTCTCGAGCTGCGCGACCGGAACGCAGCAGTCCCCGATCGACATCCCCTCCTCCACCTCTCTCGCGGGCCCTCTCCTGACGCTCGACAGCGAACGCTCGGAGGGCGACGTCGAGGACACCGGGCACACGGTGCAGGTCGGCGCCGACAACGGCACCTCCCGCGTCGAGTACGACGGCACGAGCTACGAGCTCGCGCAGATGCATGTGCACACCCCCTCCGAGCACACCGTCGACGGTGTCGCGGCTGCTGCCGAGTTCCACTTCGTTCACCAGAGCGAGACGGGCGATCGCCTGGTCGTGGGGGTCCTTGCCGTGGAGGGCGCCGAGTCGAGCGCCTACGACGCTTTCGCCGAGAACGCTGCCGCGACCGTCGGCACGAATGCCGACCCCGAGATCGACCTCGACGTGGCCGCGATGCTGCCGGCCACGCTCGACCACTACGCCTACGAGGGCAGCTTGACCACCCCGCCGTGCAGCGAGGGCGTGCAATGGATCGTGCTGAGCACACCGATCGAGCTCTCCGCTCAGCAGCTGGACGAGGTCGACGAGGCCCACCCGGGCAACACTCGCCCCGCCCAGCCGCTGGGTGAGCGCTCCATCACCCGCGGCACCGGCTCGGTCGTTGCGAACGACTGAGCGCCGGCCATCCACCTGAGGAAGCCGTCGGCCGGCGGATGAAGGTCAGGCCGAGACGGTCTCGGCGTCGGCGGTGGCGGAGGCGGAGGACGCTCCCAGCGCGATCCTCACGAGGGCGCAGTCGTCCGCCGACGCTGTCACCGTTATCGGCCCCGGGCCGGTCGGCCGGACGATCGCGAGCAAGCGGCCCTCGAAGGTGGAGTGGTGAGAGCCGATGTACGACTCGGCGTTATCCGGACGTCCACTGCCGAGCGCCTGGAGAATTCCAGCACCCTCGACGGCGACCGCTACGCGGCGGTCCCGATGCGTCACGAGGGTTCCGGCCCGGTCGCGGAGTTCGATCGTCACGTAGGCGAGGTCGGTGTCTTCGGCGCGGAGCTGGACGCGGTCCGCCGTCACGATGAGGCGGACCCCCTCGTCGGAGGCCGAGACGAGACGAGTCCGTGCCGTTTCCGTGCCATTGGTCCGCGCGACCGCGACGATCTCTCCGGGCTCGTAGGCGACGTCGAACGTCGCGAGAAAGGCATTCGCGCGCCCGGCGGACTGTACGCCGCGGCTCTCGCCGTTGATCAGCAGCTCCACTTCATCGGCGTCGCTGTAGACCTCGACCTCCACGGGCGACCCCGCCGGCGCGTTCCAGCTCCAGGTCGATAGCGAGTCGCTCCAGGCCCAGAGGCCGGGCATCCTGCTGCGACCGTGGTTCTCCGGACGAAGGACCGCGATGTACGGCTCGTGCCGGAGCCCGAAGACGGTCTCCCGGTAATACGACATCGTGCGTCGAGTACCGGTGATGTCGAGATCTCCGGTCCAGGCGGTGACCCACGGGTACGGCGCCTCGAATGCCGGTGGCGTGTCGGTGTACTGGACACGACCGACACCGACCTCGCCCAGGTAGTCCCAGCCGGTCCAGGTGAAGTCGCCGATGACGTGCGGGTTCTCCTCGACCAGGCGCCAGTACTCCGCGATCCGGGTGGGGAAGGTCTCGGAGCCGACGATCACCCGGTTCGGGAAGAGCGTGCGATCGAGTTCGTAGCGGCCGTCGCCGTAGTTCAGCCCGGCGACATCGAGGACCGAGAACGACTCGGCGGTCTTCTCCGAGACCATCGGCGACGCGCTGACCTGGTTCATGAAGTCAGCGGCGGAGTTCATCAGGCCGTTCACGCCCCCCTCGGAGTCGGACGCTCCGCGCGCGTGCATCATCGCCACCACATCGCGCAGCACGGAGACGAACCCGTTGATTCCGTTGGTCACCAACCGCGTGGAGTCGAGCTCGCGGATCTTCTCTGCCAGCTTCCTGCCCCATTCCGAGCCGAGCGGATCGCCGGTCTCGAGGATCTCGTTGCCGATCGAGTAGAAGACGACGCTGGGGTGGTTGTAGTTCTTCGCGACGAGCGCCTCGACGTCGCGCTCCCACCACTCCGGGAAGTCGAGCGAGTAGTCGAAGGAGGACTTGCCCTCGGCCCACATGTCGAACGTCTCGTCCATCACGAGCACGCCGAGCCGGTCGCACGCGTCGAGCATCGGCTGGCTGATCGGATTGTGCGAGCTGCGGACAGCGTTGAAACCGGCTTCTTTGAGCAGCTCGATTCTGCGTTCCTCCGCCCGCCCGATCGCTGCGGCGCCCAGAAGACCGTTGTCGTGGTGGATGCAGGCACCCCGGAGCTTCACGCTCTCGCCATTGATCCTGAGCCCGTGGATGGGATCGACCTGCAGAGTCCGGATGCCGAAGACGGTGTCCCGCTCCTCGAGGATGTCGGCGATGTCGCGCAGGATCGTCCGCGCCCGGTGCAGAGCGGGAGAATCCAGGCTCCACCGCTGCGGCTCACGGACGTAGAGCCGCTGCCGCACCAGGGCGCTGCCACCGGCACGCACGGTCACCGGGGCACTGTCGCGTGCCACCTCGGCGCCGTCGGGATCCGTCAACCTCGTCTCGACGGTGACGGTCTCGGTGTGCATCCCCGCGTTCCGGACGAGGGTGCTCACCTCGACGACGGCGCGCGACGCGTCGATGTCGGGGGTGCTGATGCGCACGCCGTCCCCGGGCACGTGGACGGCGTCGGTGACGATGAGTGCTGTGTCGCGATGTATGCCCGCCCCGGTGTACCAGCGCGAGTCGTCGTGCGCCCGCGCATCGACGCGGATCGTGTTCGCTTCGTCGTAGCGGAGGTAGGGGTCGAGCTCGATGACGAAGGTCGAATAGCCGTAGCGCCACTGGCCGGCGAAGGTTCCGTTCACGAAGACCATCGCGTCGCGGTACACGCCCTGGAACTCGACGGAGACGCGCTTCCCCAGCCAATCCCCCGGCGCCTCGAACGTCTTCACGTACTCGAAAACGCCCCCGGGGAAGTAGCCGTTACGGCCGCCCTCGGCGTGTCCCTCGGCGCGCGGCAGGCTGATGACGGCGTCGTGCGGGAGCGTAACGGGCTCCCCCTCCTCCTGTCCGCCGCGCAACTGGGCGTAGGGGCTGACCTTGGGGCGGACGATCCAGCCGGAGTTGAACGAAGTGCGGGTCATGGAATCGGTTCCTTTACGGGGAGATGAGATGGTGACGCGAGTCACTTGCGTCAGCGGAATGCGAGGGCGCGACGAGCGCGGAGGTCAGGCCGTGCCGCCTGGATGGAGAGACACGACGTCGGTCAGTCCCACAGGGGCGGCGGAGGGACGGCCGAGGAGGACGCGGAGCTCCTCCATGTTGAAGTCGATCGCGGCCGCGACATCGACGCGGACGCTGGAGAGCGGAGGGTCGAGCAGCTGACCGAGTGGAGTGACGTCGACTCCGATCACGGCGACGTCAGCGGGGATCGCGAATCCGAGCCGGCGGGCCGCAACGAGGACGGCGGTCGCGATGTCGTCGCTGTAACAGGCGACGCCGATACCCGGATGGAGGACATCGCGGAGAGCATCCGTCGCCCCTCCGGCTGTCAGCGGGACAGCGACGGTGAGCACGTCGGGGAGACCATGCGTGCGGCAGGCCTCCTCGACCGCTGCCTGCCGCGTCGCGGCCGCCGGAGCCGGTCCCTGTCCGTCGTGAGGTGCGGCGAAGACGATGCCGGCCTTCGTGGCGCGAAGCGCGTCGACCTGGATGCGGCCCACGACCTGCTCGGGGTTCACACTGCCCTCACTGGCGAGGCGCTCGCTGCTGGGCAGGAACGCGAGTCCCTCCCGCTCGAGCTCCTGGCGCTCACCCGTGACGAGGCCACCCAGATCCATGACCGCGAGCGGACGGAGATAGAGGAGAGCATCGACGGTCGAGCGCAGATCGGATCCGGCGAAGCGCATCACGACACTGACGCCGAGTTCAGCCGCCTGAGCGACGATCTGGTCGAGGGCGTACTGCAGGGCGTACCCGATCGTGACGCTGGGGAGGATCACCACCAGGACGTCGCTCCTCCCGTTGACCAGGGCGCGGCCGCCCATCGACGGACGGTAGCGGAGAGTCTCGAGCGCCTGGAGGACCCGCGCCTCGGTCTCCTCGGAGAACTTCCCTCGGTGGTTGTTCAACACGTGGCTCACGGTCGACCGCGAGACCCCGGCGACGCGCGCGATGTCACTGGTGGTCGGCCGGGCGGCGCGGACGTCGGTGTTCATTGCACCAGTGTCGCAGTGCGGACACGACGTATCGCCATCGACGAAGAGGTGCACCGCCGCCGGCGAGCGCCGCACCGTCTTCATCAGCGCATCACTCGGGTGCTCGTCGTGGACAGCGTCGCTCGGCGGCCGATGCTGATCGGCAGGATCGCCAGAGCGCCGAGTACGGCGAAGGCTGCTGCGACGACGTAGACCCAGCTGTAGTCGCCGCCGAACAGTCCGAGCACGGCCGCCGCGAGGAAGGGGCCGATGGCCTGGGGCACCTGATTCGCGAGGTTGAGGGTGGAGAGGAAGCGACCGTTCTGGTCCTCGTCCTTCGGCAGCACGTCGAGCGAGATCGCCTGGTCGACCGCGCCGTAGACGCCGATCGACAGCGAACCGATGAGCGAGCCGAGGACGTACTGCCCGGGAGTGGAGATAGTCGCCGTCACGAGGAGCCCGACCGCCAGGGTGAGCGCGCTGACCACGAGGAACGGCTTGCGGGTGCCGAGCTTGTCGGACAGCCAGCCCGAGCCGATCGCGCCGAGGATCGCCGTGGCGATGCCGCCGGCGCCGACGACGGCGACGAGACCGGCGACGCCCGCGGGGTCCAGACCCAGTCGGGAGCCGAGCAGGTAGACGCCGTAGATCTGCATCAGAGCGAGCGCGACGAAGACGAATGCCTTGCTCAGCCAGACCCAGCCCAGGTTGGGGTAGCGGCGGGGGTTGAACCAGAAGCCCTGGAAGAGCTCGATCGGCCGCAGAACGGGAACAGGACCGGTGGCGCGCGGGTCCTTCATGGTGAGTACGAAGAGGACGAGCCCGACGAAGGCCACCACACCCGGGACGAGGAACATCAGGGCCGGAGTGGCCGTGAAGGCGCCGGCCGCGACGATACCCACGAGCGGAGCGATCTGGGTGATGGCTCCGTTGATGCCCATGACCTTGCCGCGCTGCGAGGCGGGCAGCCGGTCGCCGAAGTGGGCGAGGATCATCACCGAGCAGAAGGTGTAACCGAGGAACGCGACGGTCCAGCCGGCGACGAGTAGCGGGGCTGACTCTCCGAGTCCGATGGTCGACGAGCCGACGAGGCCGAGGACGCCTCCGAAGATCAGCCACGGTCGCCGCCGACCCAACCGGGAGCGGGTCCGATCACTGAGCACCCCGACGAAGGGGGTGAGGAAGATGGCGATCACGCCGGGGATTCCGATCGCCAGGGCGAGGACCAGGTCCTTCGTCGTCGGATCGATCGACTCGACGCGGATCGCGAGAGAGAACGCGGTCGGCGCGACGAAGGCGACGTAGAGCGTGAACTGAGCGACGAGGATCGGCAGGATCTGCCGCTTCTTCATCAGCGGCTGCTCGGCGCGAGTCGAGACGGCCTCTCCGATCTCTTCGCTGCCCGCCTCCATCGCTGTTGGCAGGCCGGTCGGCGATGCAGGGCCCATTCGGGTGGGCGTGTCGGGATCGGTCATGTCATAACTCCGTTGTCTGAACGCTGTCGGGATAGGGACGTGTGTCGAGTGGTGACTCGCGTCACCGAGTATGAATGGTGCACTCTGTTCACGCAAGAGCTAAAGTGACACGCGTCACCACTCCCCTCCGCTGCCTCGACGACGACGCAGCACTTCCGGAAGGACACCGTCCGATGACCGACCTCCCCCCAGGCTTCCTCTGGGGCGCCTCCGGCGCTCCGCACCAGATCGAGGGCGGCAACGTGCTCAGCGATTGGTGGGTCTACGAGCAGCGCTCCCCGCATTTCGCCCGCAGCGGTGACGCTGTCGACAGCTATCACCGCTACGAGGAGGACATGCGCCTCCTCGCCGACGCCGGGCTCACCGCCTATCGCTTCGGGATCGAGTGGGCGCGCGTCGAACCTCTACCGGGGGAGTTCTCCCTCGCCGAGCTCGCGCACTACCGGCGGATGATCGACACGGCGCTCCGACTCGGCCTCACCCCGATCATCACCCTCCACCACTTCACGAGCCCGCGCTGGTTCATCGAGGAGGGCGGCTGGCTCGGCGAGACCGCTCTGGAGCGGTTCGCGAGCTACGTCGCGCGGGTCTGCGACATCCTCGATGGGGTCGAATGGGTCTGCACGATCAACGAGCCGAACATGTTCGCCTTCATGATCCTGATGGCTCGAACGATCAACGCCGACGCGGTGCCGGTGATGGACACCCCGACGATGCAGACGGAGGGCGGGTTCGTCCTCCCCCGCCCGCTCCCCGATACGTCGCGCCGGCTCGTTCAGGCGCACCACGCCGCTCGGGCGATCGTGCGGGAGCGCACGGCGGCGAAGGTCGGCTGGACGACGGCCAACCTCGCGCTCTACGCGGCGTCGGAAGCCGACGAGGCCGTCTACCTGAAGGAGCGCCACGTACGCGAAGACGTGTTCCTGGAGGGAGCTCGCGGCGACGACTTCCTCGGCGTGCAGGCCTACTCCACCCAGGCCGTCGACTCGCGCGGCCCCGTCCCGCACCCCGCACACCCCGACAACACCCTCGTCGGCTCGCCGTACCGCCCGGAGGCTCTCGAGATCGCCGTCCGTCACGCGTGGGAGATCACCGGCGGCGTCCCGATCCTCGTCACCGAGAACGGCATCGCGACGTCGGACGACGAGCGTCGCATCGCGTACACGACGGAGGCGCTGCAGGGACTCGGCCGGGCGATGCGCGACGGCATCGACGTCCGCGGGTATCTGCACTGGAGCGCGTTGGACAACTTCGAGTGGGGTCATTGGGAGCCGACCTTCGGCCTGATCGCCGTCGACCGCACGACCTTCCAGCGGCACCCGAAGCCCAGCCTCGCCTGGCTCGGCGCGACGGCGCGCTCGAACGTGCTCTAGGCAAGACCACACAGCGATATCGACGACGAACGGATGAGAATGAAGATCGAATCAGGCCAGGTGGCCGTGATCACCGGAGCTGCAAGCGGGATCGGCTACGGGCTCGCCGAGGCGCTGCACGCGCGGGGGGTCCACATCGTCCTGAGCGACGTCCGCGTCGAGGCGGTCGCCGAGGCCGTCGAGACCCTCCGTTCTGAAAGAGCGCGGGTCATCGGCGCGGCGGTCGACGTGACCGACGCCGACGCGCTCGAGCGGCTCGCCGCGCGGACGATCGAGGAGTTCGGCCGGGTGGACCTCGTCTGCAACAACGCGGGCGTCGTCTCCCCCGCAGCACCGATGTGGGAGCAGACGCCCGAGACCTGGCGCCGAATGATCGACATCAAGTTCCTGGGAGTCGTGCACGGAGTGCGGGCCTTCGCTCCGCACCTCGTCCGACAGGGGTCGGGTCACATCCTGAACACCGCCTCCTCGGGAGGCCTGGCCCCACTGCCGGGGCGCACCCCCTACGCGGGCACCATGCACGCGGTCGTCGGCCTGACGGAGACGCTCGACGCAGAGCTGCGCGCGGTCTCACCGGCACTCGGGGCAACCGTCCTCTGCCCGGGACTCGTCGACACGCCACTCGGACGCAACTCCGCGACCCTCGGAATCGTGCCGCCCTCGCCTGCGATGGATCCGAAGGCCATGCGGAAGCTGGCCGCGGCGCACGGCGGGATCCTCACGGCGCTCGAGGTCGCCGAGGTGGCCCTGCGCGCGGTCGAGGACGGCCGGGTCCACTCCGCCCCAGGTGGAGGCGTCCGCGAGCGCGCCGAGGCGCGCGTCTCGACACTCCTCGCAGACATCGCCGCAGACGGAGCCTGATCGACTGCGGGTGCGCGGTCGATTCAGCCGACCGGCACCCGCGAGGAGACACCGGGCACGGAGGAGCGGGTGACAGCACCCCCCTCATCATGCGTACGGCAGGGGCACAGCATCATGCCGATGCCCAGCGGGCCAACACCCACGAAGGATCACTCCACAGCAGGTACGAAGAAAGAAACGGGCGCGGGCAGTCGGTATCGTGGCCGATGCCACCGTGAGAATTCGAGGGAGAATCGCGCCATGACCACGCTGATCGCCGGTATCGAGACCGGAGGGACGAAGGTCGTCTGCGCGCTCGCCCCGCTCGACGAGCCGACGCGCATCCTCACCCGCACCAGCCTGCCCACACGCGGCCCGATCGAGACGCTCGCCGACGTGGCCGCCTTCCTCGGCAGCGCCGACGGCGACATCGCGGGGGTCGGGGTCGCCTCGTTCGGGCCGCTCGACGTGGATCCCGCCTCGCCGACGTACGGCCACCTGACCTCCACGCCGAAGCTCGGTTGGGAGGGTACCGACGTGCTCGGCGCGATCGCCGCAGCCCTGCCCGGTGTGCCGTCGCGACTGGTGACGGATGTGAACGGATCCGCACTCGGCGAGGCCCGATGGGGGGCGGGCGCATCGACGTCCGACTTCGTCTACCTCACCGTGGGCACCGGCGTCGGCGGCGGACTGATCAACGGAGGCCGCCTTCTGGCCGGCAGCGGGTGGCCCGAGATCGCGCACCTGCTGGTGCGCCGCCACCCCGAGGACGACTTCGCGGGTACGTGCCCGTTCCACGGCGACTGCGTCGAAGGGCTCGTCGCCGGACCGGCGATCCTCGGCCGGTGGGGTACCGACGGCTCCAGCCTCGACCCCGAACGGGCCGAGAAGAACCTGCGTTTCAGCGCGTACTACCTCGCTCAGCTGGTGGCGACCCTCGCCTACACCGTGGGTGTGCAGCTCGCGGTGATCGGCGGCGGCGTCTCGAAGACCCCCGGCCTGCTCCCGCTCGTCGAGCGCGAGATCGAGCGGCTGATGGGCCCGCCCGGCGCGAACGGAACGGATGCGGGCCGCATCCGCATCCTGCCGCCGGCCCTGGGCGACGACGCCGGCGTGCTCGGCGCGCTGTCGTTGGCGGAGTCCGCCGCGCGAGGCTGACCCGCCGCCGGCCCGCCGCACAGGCGCCGTAGTGCCTAGGCTTCAGGGGTGACGACCGTGATCATCCCCTGGCGCCCGCAGCCCTCCCGACTCGTCGCCTTCGACGCCGTCTCGAGCTGGTATCGCGACAATCTCGAGGGCGCGAACATCGTCACCGTCGACAGCGATGATGTGCCGTTCAACCTCGCCCGCTGCCGCAACCTCGGTGTCGCGGCGGCGGAACCCGACGAACCGCTCGTGATCGGCGACGCCGACACGATCCCCGAGCGCGCGCCACTCCTCGCTGCGCTCGCCGCTGCGGTCGACGGCGTTGTGCATCTGCCGTACTCCGAATACCGCTGGCTCGGCCTCGACGGCTCGGCGCAGCACCTCGCCGGCACACCGCTCGCCGAGTGCGACTTCACCCTGATCCACGGCGCCTGCTCGGGCGTCTACGTGACCACCCCGCGGACCTGGGCGGCGCACGGTGGTCAGGATGAGGGCTTCCGCGGCTGGGGCTTCGAGGACTCCGCCTGGTTGCTTGCGCACACCATGCTGCTCGGCGCCGAACCCGCGCGGCACGAGGGCCGTGTATACGCCCTGCAGCACGAGACGCAGCAGCGCGAGGGCGAGCAGTACGAGGCCAATGCTGCGCGGATGCAGCGCTATCGAGACGCCGCGGCGCACGGTCGCGAGGCGGTCGCGGCGCTGGTGCGCGAATTCGGCGGCTGATCGCACCCTCGTGGTGGGTCGACGGTGCCCGCCGTGTGAAACGAAGGACGCCACCGAACCGCACCGGATCGGACCCGCGGAATCACGCGGATTGCGGCCGCCGGAATCGGGTGACCTCGCGCGCGATCCGTCGTTTCACACCAACCCGAGCCGCACCGACCAGCCCACCGCCCGCAACGCGTCAGCGACGGCCACGGCGTCGCCCACGACGTCGATCGTGACCGGCACCTCGTCGCCGAACTTCGCGACCGCGACCGTCGCGCGACCGCCGCCGCTCAACGGCACATGCGCCGAGGCCGTGCCTCCACCGACGACACGCGAACCGAGCGCACGCGCCACCGCGGCGAGCGCCGCCGGGGCCGTGAGCACCGCATCCGTGTACAGCGCCGTGGCGGGCGCGAGCGCTGTCACCGCAAGGCCTCGTACGCTCGCGCGGGCCCGGGGGTCTGCTGCAGCGACGCGGCCAGCTCGGCCAGCCCGGGGCGCGGTGCCGCCAGCATCCGCTCGATCGCCGCTCGCAGTTCGGCCACCGTGGCCGCGTTCGGGTCGAGCGCCTCGGCGAAGCCCGCATCCACCAGCGCAGCCGCTCCCGCGAACTGGTCGGTGGAGAACGGCAGCACCACCATCGGCACGCTCGCGGTGAGCGCCTCGGTCACGCTGTTGTTGCCGCCGTGCGTGACGGCGAGTGCGGACGCCCGCAGCAGGGTGACCTGTGGCAGGAAGCCGCGCACCAGCCAGCCGTCGGGCACACTGCCCCAGCCGGCATCGGCGAGTTCGAGCGGATCGGCCGCGCCCACGGCGACCGCGGCGCGCACCGCACGGCCGCCGATCCGCACCTGTTGCAGCGCGGTCGCGACGCGGGCGAGCACATCCGCCCGTACCGAGAGGAAGCTGCCGAAACTCACGTAGACCACGGGAGCGTCGTCGGCGGCGAGCCAGGCGGCGACCTCGTCGTCGACGGGTTCCTCGCGCACGGCCGAGCCGAGGAAGGCGTGCGGCGGCAGGGCCGCCGTGCGAGCGGCAGGATGCAGGGCGCCGGGATAGTTCAGCAGCAGCACCTCGCCGCTGGTGGCGAACGCATCCGGCACCGGGTCGGCTGCAGGGTCGAGCTCGGCGAGGGCTGCGTTCCACTCGGCGGTGAAGGAGTCGCGCACCTGCGTGCACCGGCGCCACAGTTCGTCGAGATCGTGCTGCGCCGGGGTGAAGGCCGAAGGCCACGCAGGCGGGAAACCGTACACCTCGCCCGCCACGGTGAGCGCCGACGGATGCCCCAGCACGACGTCGCCGTAGCGCACGCCGGCCGCATCGAGCGCGAGCCGGGCGGTGAAGGCGAGGTGGTCGACGATCACCTGGTCGGGCTGGACGTCGGCGATGATGGCGGCGAGCGCCGTCGCGACCCCGCGGGGGTCCCAGAGCAAGTCGGTCAGCCGCTCGCGCGCCTGGTAGTCGAGCGTCGCGACCATGCCCACGCGTGTCGCGGCGAAGAAGCCGCGCAACGACGCATCCTCCTCGGCGACCTGCTCCTCCGCGCGGATGGTGCCCGGATTCGACCCGCGGCCCAGGCGCAGCAGAGCGTGCTCGAACCCGAAGGCCTCGACGATCGACGCCGTCGCCGTGCCTGTGGCGACCACGACGCGCTCGCCGCGGCGCAACCATTCGGTGCCCAGCGTCGCCAGGGGCAGCAAGTGCGAGGCGTAGTCGGGACTGATGATCAGCAGCGTCACGCGGGAACCGCCTGGCGCGCCGCCTCCGCGTACACCGGCGCGAGAGCCCGCGCCATCGCAGCGATCGTGTATCGCTCGGCGACCATCGCACGACCGCCGACCGGCTGCAGCGTCAGTGCCTCCTGTACCGCTGCGGTCAGCGCCTGCGGATCCGCGGTGTCGACGAGCAGTCCGGTCACGCCGTCCTGCACATACGTGGCCGGACCGCCCGCGTTCGGAGCGACCACCGGCAGACCGGTCGCGATCGCCTCGAGCAGAGCGATGCCGAACTCCTCCTTCTGACTCGCGCAGACGTAGGCGCCGCCGGGAGCCGCCAGGCCGGGCCGACCGAACCGCGCGGCGGCGAGCCAGCGCGCCACCTGGTCGTTGGGGCGATGACCGGCGAGCAGCAGCCCGGGCGCGGCGACGGCCGCGATGCGGTCGAACTGCTCGCGCTCGTCGGCGCTCGGGTCGGCGACGTCGCCGCCGACGATCAGAAGGTTCGCGCTCGAATGGAGTCGCGCATCCGCCGACCACGCCTCCGCGAGCGCGGCCATGCCCTTGACCCGATGCATCCGACCGACGCTGATCAGCAGCGGCAGACCGCGCCTCTCGGCAGGGAGGCTCGAGAGCAGGGTGTCGAGTTCGGGTGCGTCCGAGCCGCGGGCGGCCACCGCCGAATCGACCCGGTCGAGGTCGATGCCCTCGGGCACGATGGTGTGACGTTCCGGATGCGCTGACACGTCGATGCCCACCAACTCGCGCAGGCTGCGCTCGAGGTCGGGGCGGGGGAACAGTACGGTGTGCGCGGAGTCGGCCGCGAGGCGCTGCACGAGCCGCACGCGGAACCAGAGGTGCTCGATCGCGTCGCGCTCGCCGAAGTTGCCGCGGGTGAGCGTGCCCGCCCGCTCCTGCGCGTCGATCGCGCCGTGCGGATCCGGAGCGACGGTGAAGACGATGGGGATGTCGAGTTCGCGGGCGACGGATGCGGCGGCGAGCGAGCCGACGTCGGCCATCCGCAGGTGCAGTACGTCGACATGGCCCGCTGCGCGCAGCGCGCGACGGATGCCGCGCTCGGCCGCGATCCGGCGCGGCCAGGACTCGGCCATCGAGACCGGGGCGCCGTCGAAGGGCACCGTCGCGAAGGCGTGCTCGGCGGCGAGAGGATGCAGGGCCTGCTCGGGGGTTCCTCGCGACAGGGTGATGACCCGCTCGGCCGCACCCTGGGCGATGAGCGCGTCGCCGAGCCGCACGAGCAGGGTGGCGATACCGCCGTTGTCACCCGCACCGACGCGACTGAGCGAACCGTCGATGTCGGCGTGCAGGAACAGCTGTGCCACGGTACGGCCGTGATCCGACGGCGCCGAGTCGAGGTGGTCGGCCGCTGCGAGGCGAGCGGTCGCGGTGAGCGGCCCGTCCGTCGCGGCGAGACTCGCCAGCAGAGCAGCGCCGGCCCGACGGTCACCGAGCGCCGCCACAGCGGCCGAGCGGGCGCCGAAGAACTCCTCGCCGTCACCCGCGACGCGCAGCAGCAGCCGTTCGGGGATCACACCGGGCACCAGGCCGATCGTCTCGACGAGGCGGGCGCGCGAGTCGCCGCCGGTCTCGGCGAGCAGAGCGCCCTCGAGCGCGAGCGCAAGATGATCGGGCAGGGAGGCGCCCCAGAGACCGAGGGTGCGCTGGGCGAGCATGCCCGCGAATCCGCCGACCCGCACCAGTTGCACGAGCCCGGCGATGGCTTCGAGGCGCGGCAGGCGACCGCCGATCGCCCACGCGGCGTGTTCGCGCAGGAAAGCGCGCTCGCCGTCGAGAAGGTCGAGGAGGGCTGCATCGGCGGCGTCGTCGAAGATCTGCGCGAGCGCGTGCACCGCGGCGATCGCGGCGAGCTGGTCGTCGTCCTCGCGGGCGGCACGGGCGAGGACCTTCACGGCCCGAGCCCCGCCGTCGCTGACGGCCGCAACGGTGAGTTCGTCGGCGCGCCGCATCCCTTCGAGCAGGGTGGGGGCCGCGCGAACGGCGTCGAGGGCGGTCTGGATGGCCACGGGTCGGACCCTTTCGGTTTGGTGAGAATACGATCCGACCACGGATGTCAATCCCTGCCCAGCACTTGTATTCGCAGCCGAACCCCGCTCCGGATCGCCACCTCCTCCCCACCCCGTCTTGCGAGGGACCCCTCCTGTGCGCGTCGGACCCCCTCCGGGCGGGTCCGTGGCGCACGGAAGGGGTCCCTCGCAAGGCGGGTCAGAGGGATGGGGCGTACTGCAGCAGGGCTTCGCGCACGAAGGCGGCGCCGTGCGTGCCGCCGTAGTTCGCCGCGAAGCGCTCGTCCGCGACGTACATCTCGGCGAGGCCCTCGAGGTACTCGCGCGTCGGTCGAGCGGATGCGCTCCGCGGCGTGCCCGGGATGGATCCGAGCCACTGCGCGTGCCGCTCGGCGAGCCGCTGCGCCTGCTCACCGCTCGGATCCGCATCCGTCGCTGCGAGCGCGGTCCAGTCGGCCGCCAGCCGTTTCTGCCGCGTCTGCCAGTCGGCCCGCTCGGACGCGCTCATCGAGCGCCACCACCGGTCGGAGTCGGCGTAGGCCGCCGACCCCCACCGCTGCTCGACCTCATCCTTGTACTGCGTGTGGTCGAAGCCGTCGAACATCTCGTCCGCCATGAGCTCCTCCCCTCCTCTCATCTTTCTGATCGTCGTCTCGACCGCCGAGATCTGCCTCGCCAGCCGCTCTTGCTCACCCTGCAACCACGTGAGGTGGCTCTCGAGCGCGTTCGGCGCATCCGCCTGAGCGCGCAGCACCTCGGTGATGGCCGGGAGGCCGAGACCGAGTTCGCGCAGCAGCAGGATGCGCTGCAGCCGCAGCAACGCGGTCTGGTCGTAGTACCGGTAACCGTTGGTTCCTATACGCGTCGGTGCCAGGATGCCCAGCTCGCCGTAGTGGCGGAGGGTGCGGCTCGTGGTGCCGGCGATGCGCGCGATCTCCTGGATCGACCAGTCCCGTGCTGCTCGTGCTGTCATGACCGCCACGCTAAACGTTGACGCTGCGTCAAGGTCAAGCCCGGCGTGCCCGGCGCCGTCGCGCTGCGCTGTCGTGCTGCGCTGTCGTGCTGCGCTGTCGTTTTGGCCGCGCGCGGGTGACATGCCTGCAGCGCGCGGTGAAAACGACAGCGCAGCCCTCAGGGTGAACCCGGACGTCGACCCTGAAAGCCGCAGTTCAGGGTAGCCAGACCCCGACTCGCGATATAGCGTGATTCTCATCAGGTCGCGCTATAGCTCGAAAGGCAGCGCTCATCCACCAGGAGAGAAGGAATCCATGTCGCTCGAGAAATGGCTCGTGCAACCCGGCGAGTCGAAGGTCATCGACCTCGAGCTCGTCCGCACCGTGAAGGTCGGCCTCATCGGCGGCCAGATCGACGTGATCGGTCACGACGAGCCCGGCGCCCGCGTCGAGGTGCACGGAGTCGTCGGTCGTGATCTCAAGATCTCGCTCAACGGCGATGTGCTCGAGATCGACCACCCGCAGCTCCGCTGGGACAACTTCCTCGAGGTTTTCAGCCGCTTCGGCCGCACCGGCGACCGCGCCGACATCAGCCTCATCGTGCCGCGCTCCGTGGCGCTCACGTTCGGCGTCGTGCACGCCTCCGGTCTCGTCAGCGGGCTCTGCAGCGACGCCAAGATCTCGACCGTCAGCGGCGACCTCGTGGTCGACAGCGTGCACGGCGACATCGAGGTGAACGCCGTCAACGGCGAGGTCTCGGTGCGCAACCACACCGGTCGGATCAACGCGCACACGGTCAGCGGCGACGTCACCGCCTCCGGAGCGATCACCCGCTTCGCCTGCGACGGCGTCTCGGGCAACATCTTCGTCGACGCCGAGGGAGCGCCCGACCAGGTCGAGGTGAACACCGTCAGCGGCGACCTCACCCTCCGCGTGGACGAGACCCTCGGCGCCCGATACAAGATCAACACCGTCTCGGGCACGTTGCAGATCGATGGAGCCGTCGTGAAGCGCTCCTTCGGGCAGAGCTACAACGAGACGCGCGGCGCCCTCGACGGCGTGTGGGTCGATGTCGCGGCCAACACCGTCTCGGGTGATGTCACCGTAGTGCGTCGTACGGTCGCGCATCACGCCGCGTCCGAGCAGCGTCCACAGGACAGCACCGACACCGAGGGAGGCTCGCTGTGAGCCCCGTCTTCGGTCACGGGCGACTGCGCCTGTACCTGCTGAGTCTGCTCGAGGAGTCGCCGAAGCACGGTTACGAACTGATCCAGGCGCTCAGCGAGCGGTTCGGCGGCACCTACTCGCCCAGCGCCGGCACGGTGTACCCCCGGCTGGCGAAGCTCGAGGAGGAGGGCCTGGTCACCAAGAGCGTCGATGGCCGCAAGACCGTGTATTCGATCACGGATGCGGGCCGCGCCGAATTGGCGAGCCGCGCCTCCGAACTCGG
This sequence comes from Microbacteriaceae bacterium VKM Ac-2855, assembly GCA_013204985.1. Lineage (GTDB taxonomy): Bacteria > Actinomycetota > Actinomycetes > Actinomycetales > Microbacteriaceae > Rathayibacter. Next base: position 143,623 of record JABMLG010000005.1, on the reverse strand, counting down.
CGACATCGAGGACGACCTCACCGATTCGGTGCGTCGTCTGGCCGACGAGGTGCGCGCCGGCGTGAGCGAGGCGATGCGCAGCCTGCGCGCCGATCTCGCGAACGCCGCGAGCGAGGCGAAGGCGCGCACGGAGGAGTCGCCCGTCTCGGACGATGCACGCTCGCGTTCGCGCGTCGCGCTGCGCGACGCCGAGGTGGCGCTGACCGAGTTCCGCGCCGAGGTGCGGGCCGAACTTCGCACGGCCGCCGCTCGCGGCGAGCTGCCCGCATCCGTCGTGCCCGCTCTGCGCGAATCGCTCGCCGAGGCGCGCGAGCAGCTGCGAGCCGCCCTGCGCTGACCCCCCTCGGTGGGTTGCCGTTTCTTTGACGCGCCGCGGCGCGTCAAAGAAACGGCAACCCACCCGTCTCACTCCCGACCGACGCCGAGGGCCTGCTCCTCCACGTCGAGGAAGGCGAGCGCCGATCGCACCGCGCGTTCCTGGTAGCGGTTCTCGGCCCGCGCCTTCAGCACGGCGTCGCGCTCGGCCGCGATCATCACCCGGCGTAGCCGGTTGTACGAGGCGGGCAGCGGCTCTTCGCCGGCGGCCGGATGCTCCAGCGCGTCGGCGAGGAAGGTCGCGTTGGTGCGCAGCCGCTCGATCACACGCTCTTCGACGCCGTGCACATCCTCATCCGAAAGCCGCTCCAGCCCGGCGCTCTGCGCCTCCGCCAAGAGCATCTGCTTCTCGACGTGCTCCTGCATCGTGTTCGGCGCCGGCAGCTTCAGGCGTCGGATCAGCCACGGCAGGGCCAGACCCTCGAGCAGCGTCCCCGCCACCACGACGAACGCGAGGAACTGCAGGAACGCCCGCTGCGGCGTCTCCTCCGGCAGCAGGAAAGCGGCGGCCAACGTGACCACCCCGCGGATCCCGGCGAACGACACCGCCGTCGACACCGGCCAGCTCCAGCCACGATCCTTCAACCGCTGCGGCCCGTACTTGTAGAGACTCGTGGTGAGCACCATCCACATCACCCGGCTCACCATCAGTGCGCCCAGCAGCGCGGCACTGATCCCCACCGCGGGCCAGATGCCGATCCCCGAATCGAGCGATGCGGCGACCACCGCCGAGAGGCTCAGCCCGATGAAGAGGAACACCGCGTTCTCGAGGAGGAACTGGATCGTCTTCCAGTTCAGCGCCTCCGCGATCCGCGCCTGCGCCGACTGGATCACCGGCGCTTTGTAGCCCAGGAACAGCCCCGCGACGACGACCGCGAGCACCCCGGATCCGTGCAGCAGTTGCGCCGGGATGAACGCGAGGTACGGCGTCACCAGTGACAGGCTGGTGTCGAGCACGGGCGAGTCGACCTGACGGCGGATGAAGCCGAGCACGAACGCGATGCCGAATCCGACCGCGACTCCCACGACGACCGCGATGCCGAAGTCGACCGCGACCATGCCGGGGTTCACCACGCTGACGATCGCCGCGATGGCCGCGTTCAGCGCCACGAGTGCGGTGGCGTCGTTCAGCAGACTCTCGCCCTCGAGCACGGTCACGACGCGTCGCGGCAGCCCGATCCGCCCCGCGATCGCCGTCACGGCGACCGCATCCGTCGGCGCGACGACGGCTCCGAATGCCAGCGCGGCCGCGATCGAGATCGCCGGGATCACCGCCCACGCCACCAATCCGACGGTCAGCACCGTGAAGACCACCAGCCCCACCGAGAGCAGCAGGATGCTGTCGCCGCGGGCTCGTACATCGGCGAAGGAGGTGCGGATCGCCGCCGCGTACAGCAGTGGCGGCAGGATGCCGTAGAGCACCGCATCCGGCTCGACCGTGATCTGCGGCACCGCGGGGATGAACGACACCAGCGCGCCGACCAGCACGAGAGCGACGGGCGCGGACCAGCCGACCCGACCCGAGAGCCCGGTCACGGCGACGGTGACCACGACGAACGAGACGATCCACACGATCGAGACGACCGGATCCATACGGGGCTCCCTGCTGCTCGAACCGGCTCCTGCTGGTGCCTAGTCTGGCCTGCCCCTGAGTAACGCGGGGCGGCGGCAGCGGATTCCCGCGAACGGCCGAACGTCAGTCGCCGGCGCCCTCGGGGCAGTACAGCTGCGTGCGCTCGCCGGAGCGGTCGACGCGGTGTTCGGACATCGCCGCGCCGCAGAGCGGGCAGGCCCGCGTGGCGGCGGCCGGCGGCTCGGGCTGGTCGTAGGGGCCGAGCGGGGGCGGGCCGAGCCACGGGAAGAGTCGGTCGTTGAAGCGCTGGTAGAGGGTGCGTCCGCTTCGGGTCATATTCGTTAGTGTACTAACCATTAGCGCACATGGGAAGATGGCGGCATGACGCCCGATCCGCTCGCCCTGCAGAACCAGGTCTGCTTTTCACTCGCCGTGGCCGCGCGCACCGTGATCGCGCTGTACCGGCCGGTGCTCGAACCCCTCGGGCTCACGCATCCGCAGTATCTGGTGATGCTCGCGCTCTGGGAGCAGAACCCGCGCAGCGTTCGCGAGCTGGGCCAGGCGCTGCGGCTGGAGCCCGCGACGTTGAGCCCGTTGCTGCGTCGACTCGAAGCGATCGGCTACATCACCCGCACCCGCAACGGCGCCGACGAGCGTGTGCTCGACATCGCACTCACCGAGACGGGCGCGGCGCTGCGCGAGCAGGCACTCGAGATCCCGCCGCAGATCGTCGAGCGCCTCGACATGCCGCTCGACGATCTCGTCGCCATCCGCGACTCCCTCACCCGGCTGATCGGCGCGGCCACGAGCTGAGTCCCACGACTCGGGGGTTGTCACTGCATCCCGCGGGATGACGCAGAACCCTCGACGCGAAGCACCGGTGCGATCTCACGCGACCGGTCCTGAGCCACCGCAGGCCCTCGCTCATCCCCCAGACTGGCCTGATGCAGCCGAACCCGACCGCCGCGTGGTACCTCCGCGCGGCCGACGAGCTGGCCGGCACCTCCGCGGTGCAGGTCCGCTGGGCCAGAGCGATCGCGGACGATCCCGCCTGCATCGCCCTGATCGAGCAGTTACCGCGAGAGCATCGCCAGCCGTCCCTGGTCTTCTCCGTCGCCCACTACCTCGGCGCCGACGCGAGCACCGACCTGGCGGCCTGGTTGCCCGAGCGCTGGCGGGCAGTGGCCGCGCTCGCGGCGACCCGCACGACGCAGACCAACGAGCCGAACCGCTGCGCCCCGCTGGTCGCGGCGCTCGCGCTGCTGCCCGACGAACCGATCGCGCTGATCGAGGTGGGCGCCTCCGCCGGCCTCTGCCTGATCCCCGACGCGTACTCCTACGATTTCGGTGGCGCACTGCTCGGCACGGGCTCGCCGCTGCTGGGCTGCACGGTGACGGGCGGATCGCCTCCGCCGCGGATCCCCCGGATCACGTGGCGCTGCGGCATCGACCTGCATCCGCTCGACGCCGGTGACACCGACGACCGCCGCTGGCTGCGCGCGCTGCTGCCCCCCGATCGGCCCGAGCGCGTCGCGCGACTCGACGCGGCGCTCGAGACGATCGATCCGCCCACGATCGTCGCGGGCGACGCCCTCGCCGCACTCCCGGGCGTTCTCGCTGCGGTACCCGCCGGGCTGCGCATCGTGGTCGCGGCCCTCGGCACCCTGGTGTACCTGCCGCCCGCGGATCGACACGCGCTGCTCGAGCTCGCCCGCGCGTACGGCGCACACACCGTGACCCTCGAGCCCGAATCCGCCCTGCCCGAGCTCGCGGCGGCACGCGCCGGCCTCGTCGCACCCGAGCCGACGCCGTTCCTGCTCGCGCTCGACGGACGACCCCTCGCCTGCGTGACCCCGCACGGGGACCGGCTGTCATGGTTGAGTCGACCGGACGCGGGTGATGCGACACCGTCAGGGGCACCGTCACGTCAACCGGATTCCCGATCGACGGGCTGACGCCTTTCGGGACACTTCGAGTCGCACCGACCGCAAAGGCTAGATTGGGCCGGTGCAACGACGCCCCTTCTCCCTGCATCCGACCCAGGTGGTCGTGCTCGGATTCCTCGGCGTCACCGTCGCGGGCACCCTGCTGCTGATGCTCCCGTTCGCCTCGGCCGACGGCGCGACTCCGCTGGAGGCGTTCTTCACCGCCACGTCCGCCGTGTGCGTCACCGGCCACATCATCGTCGACACCGCCACGCACTGGACCGACTCCGGCCAGGCGATCATCGCCGTCCTCGCTCAGATCGGCGGGCTCGGCGTGATGTCGATCGCCACCCTGCTCGGTCTGCTCGTGGCCCGCCGGCTGGGCATGCGCTCGCGGATGAACACCCAGAACGAGACGCACAGCCTGAACCTCGGCGACGTCCGATCGGTGCTGCTGGGAGTCGTCCTGACCACCGCACTGATCGAGGCGGTGATCACGGTACTACTGACGCTGCGCTTCTGGCTCGGCTACGGCATGGGGTTCCTCGAGGCCCTCGGCACCGGTGCGTTCCACGCCGTCGCCGCCTACACGAACGCCGGCTTCTCGACCTTCTCCGACAGCCTGACGCGCTTCGTCGATGATCCGTACGTGATCCTGCCGATCGCGGTCGGCATCATCCTCGGCGGCATCGGCTTCCCGGTGATCTTCGAACTCTGGCGACGGTTCCGCGTGCCCGAGATGTGGTCGATGCACACCAAGCTCGTGCTGTCGTCGACCGTTGTGCTGCTCGTCGGCGGATGGTTCGTGCTGACCGCGATCGAATGGGGCAACCCCCGCACCCTCGGCCCCCTCGACTGGCCGGCGAAGCTCCTGGCCGGCTTCTTCGCCTCCGTCACCCCCCGCAGCGGTGGCTTCAACAGCATCGACGTCGGCCAGATGGACTCCGCGTCGTGGCTGGTCACGGATGTACTGATGTTCATCGGCGGCGGCCCGGCCGGAACCGCGGGCGGGCTCAAGGTGACGACCTTCTCGGCCCTGCTCTTCGTGGTCTGGACCGAGATCCGCGGCGAGGGCGCCGTGCACATCTTCGGCAAACGGCTCTCGAACGCCGTGATCCGGGAGGCGACGGCGGTCGCTCTCCTCGCGGTCGCCGCCGTGATGAGCTCCACGATCGCGATCATGATGATGACCCACATCGATCTCGACCGGATCCTCTTCGAAGTGATCTCGGCGTTCGGCACCGTGGGTCTGTCCACCGGCATCACCGCCGAGCTCCCGGTCGCCGCGCAACTCATCCTGTGCGCCCTGATGTTCCTCGGCCGGCTCGGACCGATCGCGCTCGCATCCTCGCTCGCCCTCAAGCGGACGACGAGACTGTACGAGTACCCCGAAGAAAGGCCGATCATTGGTTAGCAAGCTCTTCGGCGGCTCCGGCCGCTCGCAGACCGCGGCGAAGCTCGCCCGCGCCGACTCCGTCGCGGTGATCGGGTTGGGTCGATTCGGCAGCGCACTCGCTCTGGAGCTGATGGAGCTCGGTGTCGACGTGCTCGGCGTCGACGAGCGCGACGAGGTGGTGCAATCGCTCAACGGCCAGCTCACCCACGTCGTCCGCGCCGACACCACCCGCGAGGCCGCGCTGCGCCAGCTCGGCGTGCACGAGTTCTCGCACGTGGTCGTGGCCATCGGCACCGACCTGGAGGCGAACATCCTCACCGCGTCGCTGGTGCTGCGGATGGGGGTGCTCAACGTCTGGGCGAAGGCCATCAGCGAGCATCACGGCATCATCCTCGAACAGCTCGGCGTGCCGCACGTGGTCTTCCCGGAGCACGACATGGGCAAGCGCGTGGCGCACCTGGTGCGCGGCTCGCTGAGCGAGTACATCGAGCTCGACAGCGAGTTCGCGCTGATCACCACGCCGGCGCCGCCGAGCATGTGCGGCAAGCCGCTGTCGGTGATCCAACCGAAGCTGGAGTACGACGTCACCATCGTCGCCGTGCGCAGCGAACACGGCTGGGACTACACGAAGGCCGACTCGGTGATCCACCAGGACGACCTCATCCTCGTGGCCGGCAAGCCGAAGAAGATCGAGGACTTCGCGGCGCTCGACTGAGCCGGCGCCCTCCCGCCGTCAGAGCCGTTCGAGGGCGTCGAGTAGCGGCAGCTGCCCCGAGGTGATGCATTCGCGTGCCTCGGCGAGACGGAACCAGCGGGCGTCGTCGATCTCGGGGAAGGACTGCCGTCGGCCCGAGCGGGGCGGCCACTCGAGTTCGAAAGTGTTGCTGCGGAGTGTGTCGACGGCGAAGTCCGTCTCGGCGGCGTAGGCGGTGATGCGCTTGCCGGAGGCGATGCGGAACTCCCCGAGCAGCGCGTAGGCCGCATCCGGAGCAGCGGTGCCGATCTCCTCCGCGAACTCGCGGCGGGCGGCGGCGAGCGGGTCTTCATCCGCGCCGTACTCGCCCTTCGGGATCGACCAGGCGCGGTCCTTGCGCGCCCAGAACGGTCCGCCCATCCGGCCCAGCCAGACCTCGCGCGGCGCGCCCCGATACAGCACGAGTCCGGCCGAGTTCACCACCATGGCTCGAGGCTACGCCTGCATCGACGTCTCGTCTCGTCGCGGGAACGCCGAGAGCAGCGAGGCCGAGAGCAGCCAGACCGCACTGATGCCGACCACCAGCCAGCCCGCATCCAGCCCCGAGACCGCACCCGCGAGAGCGGCGCCGACCGCGGCGGCGGCGGAACGCAGGCCCGAGCCGATCGTGAACACCTGCGACTTGACGCTCGCGGGACTCTCCAGATCGCGCAGCAACAGCATCGCCGCGTTCGACGGTGACGTGAAGATGCCGGCGAGACCGAACGCGGCGATCGCGATCAGGATGCCCAGATCGGGTGCCGCGATCAGCAGCAGCAGACCGGTCGCCGCATAGCTGAACCCCATCACCCACGCCGGCGAGCGCCGCGTCCACCGGCGAGCGGCGACGGCGACGCCGCCCACCAGTGCGCCGATCGCGAAGGCGGTCACGATCCACGCCGCGGCGGCCGCACTGCCGATCCGTTCGAGCGACAGGTTGATGGCGACGACGCCGGCCGCCCCGCCCGCGACCTGGCTCAGTGTGCCGGCCAGAGTGACGATGGCCAGGGGGCGGTGCGTGGTCAGGCGTCGGATGCCCGCTCCGATCGTCTTCAGCACGCCGGTCTCGGGAGCGGGGCGGGCGGCCATCGTGAGGCCGAGCGAGCCGACGGCGCCCACCAGGGCCAGCACCGCCATGGCCAGCATCGCCGAACGCGCGGAACCGACGACGATCGCCAGCGCTGCGACGGCGGGCCCGCCGACCTGCGAGACGGTGTAGGAGAGGGAGTCCTGCGCGTAGGCCGTGCGGGAGTCGGCGATCGCGCTCGTGACGAAGCTCGACATCCCGCCCGTGTACACGGGGCCGCCGAGCCCGGCGACGAGCAGGACGGCGCCGATCAGTGGGGTGGGGAGGTCGCCGAGAAAAGCGGCGAGCGCGTAAGCGAGGGCGGTCGCCACGGCGGCGGCGATGAGCAGCCGGCGCGGATGCCGCATCCGGTCGAGAACCGTGCCGACGAGCGGGGCCGCGACGATGCTCGGGAACAGGGCGACGCCCACGAGGAGGCCGCCGACGGCGACATCGTCGAGCTGCTCGACCGCGAGCACGGGCAACGCGACGATCATCCCGGCACTGGCGAGCCGCAAGGGGATCGAGGCGGCCTGGTACTGGAAAGTGCTCACCGGTCGAGGAGTTTCATCTTCTCGATCGTGTCACAGCAGCCCGGTCCCGCTCGACGCGGCGGAGGGGGTTGTCACTGCGTCACGCGGTTTCGCGGTACGCGGTGACAACCCCCTCCATCGCCGGCGGGGCCGGGCCTCAGTTCGCGATGACGATCCGGATGGCCGCGCTCACACCCACATTGCCCGCCGCGTCGTAGGCGCGGGCCGTCACCTGGTAGCCACCGTTGGGGTACGTCGCGGTGTTCGCGGCGAGCAGCCAGGATCCGTTGCTCTGCTTCACACCGTTGCCCAGACGTGTCGTGCCGGAGTAGAACACCACCGACGTCACCGCCTTGTTGTCGGAGGCGGAGGCCACGATGTTCGCCGTCCCCTTCACCGTGGTCCCGGTAGTGGGAGAGGTGATCGACACGGTGGGCTTCACGGTGTCGGTGGTGGGGGGCGTCGTCGGCGGCGTCGTGGGGGGCGTGGTCGGAGGCGTTGTGGGCGGCGTGGTCGGAGGCGTCGTCGGCGGGGTGGTCGGCGGGGTCGTTCCGGTCGGGACCGTGTCGGCGAGGTAGCCGTAGTAGCGGCCGGCCTGCGGACGCGTGGGGTCACCGGTGAAGACGTGGCCTCGGCTGGTCGCCGCGGCTCGCGCCTGCTGGATCACCTGGGCGCGTGCCTGTGCGGCCGTCTTGCCGACGCAGGATCCGCCGGAGGCGAAGCAGTCGAGTACGACACCGCTCGCAGCCGCGGCGGACATGCTGGTCCCCGACTGGATGTAGGCGTAGCCGCCACCCTTCTTCGTCGTGTACGGGCAGGTGCCGGGCGCCGCGATCGTGTGCGCCTGGTCCGCAGCCGAGACGGCGAAGTTGCTGGTGACGGCGGGGTTGTCGTCCTTGGTCGTGATGCCGGCGCAGGGGATGCCCGCCTTGCCCCCGGGCTGGCCGTCGTAGTCGGCGATGTTGGTCACCGCGAGAACCTCGTCGTACGCGGCGGGGATCCACCCCGCGAGGTTCTCCGTCGTGTTTCCGGCCGAAGAGACGACCACGATTCCCTTGTTCGCCAGTTCGCAGACCGACTGGTGGATCACGTCGCCGTTCGAGCGGCCGCAGTTGCCGTCGTCGGTGCCGTACGTCGCGAGCGACATGTTCACGACTTTGATGTTGTAGCGGGCGGCGTTGGCCGAGACCCAGTCGAGAGCGCACATCACCGTGGCGGCCGAACCGCGGTTGTTCGCGTCCAGGGCACGCACCGAGTAGATCGGCGCACCGGGGGCGATGCCCACACTGCCCACCCCGTTGTCGAGAGCGGCCATGTAGCCGGAGACGCCGGTGCCGTGACCGTTCGCATCCGCGGCGGTTCCGGATCCGAAGCAGTTGACACTCATCGCGAGGTTGTAGTCGGGATGCGCGCTGACGCCGGAGTCGATCACCGCGACGGCCGGGCCGTTCCAGTTGGTCACTCCGTCGCCCGCCCGTACGGGCGCCTCGTCGGCCTCGACCGACTTCACGTGCGACGGGGTCGTCTGAGCCTGGCCCTCGAAGACCTGGTCGGCGGCGCTGAGGCCGACGATGCGCGGGTCCGCCTCGAGAACCGCGCGCTGACCGGCGGTCAGCGTCGCGGTGAAGCCGGCGAGTCCGCCGTCGAATTCGGCGTAGTCGGTGAGATCGATCTTCGACAGCAGTTCGGTCGGCACACTCGACGTATCTACGGTGACGAGGTACTGGCCGGATGCATCGGCCGCCTGCGCCGGCGCGGAGCCCGCGACGATCATGCCGACGGCGAGCCCGATCACCCCCACAGCCGACACGACCCTGCGCCGAAGGGCGCGAACGGGAGAGGAGTGGGAGGCAGCAGGCACGATGACCATCGATTCTTGTCTCGAGAACGGAACGTGAACTCAGGTGGTACACGGAGGTCCGAGCGTCGCGACATGGCGTCCCACAGATCCCCCACTACTAGAACCTCATAGATCCGACTCCGACACACCGCGATAGGTATCCCCACTTCGGGGACGTATCCACGAGGTGTCGCCCTCGAGCGCCGGATGTCGTGTTACACACGGTGTTCCAATCCGGTCAAGGGAGATGCGTCGAAGAAACGGGCATGAGAGCATTCGAAAGCTCGTCCATCAGGGAGCACGGCATCACGACAAACCGCACCACGCAGTACCGCACCACGCAGCACCGCACCACCGGGGGTAAGACCGCATGACCGCACCACACGCACCGCTTCAGAACGATCGCAACTCTTCGGGTTCGGCGAACGTGCTCGAATTCAGTGTCAGCGAACTGCGCGAGGCTCAGGCCCGCCGCAACGAGCGCGGACAGAAGATGACTCCGTCGCGCATCGCGCAGGCTCGGGCGATGCACGCCTCCGGCCGCTACACGATCCTGCAGATCGCCGAGGTTCTGGGCGTCTCGCGCTCGACCGTGCACCGCCACCTGGGTTGATCCCGCGCCACGGAGCACGGATGCCCGGACCTGGGTTGAGGCTGCTCCGGGTCGCGTGTTGGGACTGCTCCGGATCACGTGTTGAGGCTGCCCCGATCGCGTGTTGAGGCTGCCCCGATCGCGTGTTGAGGCTGCCCCGATCGCGGGTTGGGACTGCCCCGATGACGGGTTGGGAAAGGCCTGATCAGCGACTGAGATGAACGTTCTCTCAGGGCGATGGGGCCCGGCTTGACTGGCCCCGTGCGAAGAGTAGTGTGGCGGCTCGTGACAAACGAGGCACCCGCATCCGACGCGGAGGAATTGCGGTCGGCCAAACACTTCTTCATCGGAGAGCCGCTCTCCACCGACAAGCTCGAGGGCCAGCTGCTGCAGAAGCGGATGGCCCTGCCGATCTTCGCGAGCGACGCGCTCTCCTCGGTGGCCTACGCCCCGCAGGAACTGCTGATGATCCTGCTGCTGGGCGGTCTCGCATTCCTCTCGTTCGCCCCATGGGTGGCCGCGTGCGTCGTGGTCCTCCTGATCGTGGTGATGCTGAGCTACCGCCAGCTGATCAAGGCCTACCCCTCGGGCGGTGGTGACTACGAGGTGGCCCGCACGAACCTGGGTGAAACGGCCGGGCTCACGGTCGCTTCCGCACTGCTGGTCGACTACGTGCTCACCGTCGCCGTCTCGGTCGCCTCGGGTGTGGACAACATCATCTCGGCGCTGCCCGTTCTCGCTCCCCTGCGAGTCGAGTTGGCGATCTTCTTCGTGATCGTGCTCGCCGCGGTGAACCTGCGCGGCGTGTCCGAATCGAGCAAGGCGTTCGCTCTGCCGACCTACCTCTTCGTGGCGAGCATGCTGGTGATGGTGGTGGCGGGTCTCATCCGCGCGCTCCTCGGCGATGCCCCCGTGGCGGAGTCGGCCGGCTACACCGTGCAGGGCGAGAACCTCGCGCAGGCGGCGTTCATCCTGCTGCTGCTGCGCGCGTTCTCGAGCGGATGCTCGGCGCTGACCGGTGTCGAAGCGATCTCGAACGGAGTCCAGGCGTTCCGGACCCCGAAGATCCGCAACGCCCAGCTCACCCTGGTCGCCATGGTCGGGATCGCGATCACGCTGTTCGCCGGCCTCACCGCGCTCGCGCTGATCTCGGGCGTGCACTACGCCGAGAACGCCTGCGACCTCGTCGGATGGACCGACTGCGCCACCGAGCCGCAGCGTTCGCTGATCGCGCAGGTCGCCGCCGCGACCTTCGGCAACAATTCGATCCTCTTCTTCATCATCCAGGCGGCCACGGCGACGGTCCTGCTACTCGCCGCGAACACGGCCTTCAACGGATTCCCGCTGCTGGGTTCCGTGCTCGCGAAAGACGGCTACGCGCCGAAATCGCTGAACACCCGCGGCGACCGCCTGATCTACTCGAACGGCGTCATCATCCTCGGTGCCGTGGCGATCGCGATCCTATTCGTGTACCAGGCGAGCCTCACGCACCTGATCCAGCTCTACATCATCGGCGTCTTCGTCTCGTTCACGCTCGGGCAGAGCGGCATGGTGAAGCACTGGATCGGCATGATCAAACGCGGCGAGGGCAACCGCACGGTCTACACGAGTCTCGTGATCAACCTCATCGGCGCGACGATGACCTTCGTGGTGCTGGTGATCGTGACGATCACCAAGTTCACGCACGGAGCGTGGCTGGTCTTCCTGATCATGCCGATCCTCGGCGTGCTGATGGCCGGAGTTTTCCGGTACTACCGCGACGTCGAGAAGGAGATCGAGGTCGACCCCTCGATCACCTTCGGCGCCAACGGCGACCACGCGATCGTGCTCGTCGGCAAGATGAACAAGCCGACGCTGAAGGCCCTCGACTACGCGATCGCCGCGCGTCACGAAACGCTGGAAGCGGTGCACGCCTCCATCGACGACGACGCCACCGCGCAGTTGAAGAAGGACTGGGCCGCGATGAACATCCAGATCCCGCTGCTCTGCGTCGCCTCGCCGTATCGCGACATCTCCTTTCCGGTCATCAAACACATCAAGCTGCACCGCCTCGAACACGGGTCCGAGATCACGACCGTCTACATGCCGCAGTACATCGTCGGCCACTGGTGGGAGACGGTGTTGCACAATCACAAGTCGCGTCGGATCCGCCAGAAGCTGCTGATGATGCACGGGGTGACCGTGGCTCTGGTGCCGTGGCTGCTCGACTCCTCCGAGGTCATCTACGGGCGCCGATCGCGTCCGATCCCGGGTCAGGCACGCCGCGGTGAGCCCGTACGCGCGGCCGTGCCGCGCCGGATGGCTCCTCCCGCCAACGTGCTGCCCCAGGGCGCCGCCGGTGACGGGGCCCCACGCCGGCCCGCGAATCCGCCGACCCCGGCGCGCAAGCGCACGAAGGTCGCCCGGCGCCGGTAGCGCGGCGTGCCGGACGAGCGCGGTGCCAGACGAGCGCGGTGCCGGCCGAGCGCGGTGCCGGCCGAGCGCGGTGCCGGCCGAGCGCGGTGCCGGCCGAGCGCGGCGCCGGCCCTGACGGTGCGGTCCCTGCCACGAAACTGCGGTCGCTGCTGAAAAATTTGGCGGTCTCTGCTGCAAGGATTGCGGTCGATGCATCGACACCTCGATGGCTACTGCGACATCGACCGGATGCTGCAGGATCGGCCCGAAGCGGGCGAAGAATCGACCCGAGACGAATGGGGGGCCGCGAGGCGTCGGTTCCCCAACCGACGCACTCGCGGCACTCACCCGCGGTCCTCCGAAGAGGACCGACCTTCCCCCTGGAAGGACCACCCCACCCTGAGGGGCTGTCTTCACGCTACCTCGCGCCGTGGCAGCGGGCCTCCCCCGCGCGGGGTCAGCCGAGCGGACGAGGCGGTGCCAGCGCTCATCGTGGTAGGGCCTGGTGCCCACAGCGTCGACCGCCGCGCGGCCTTTCTGCTGATCCGAGTTCGAGGCAGCGCTGCTGGCAGGACAACGCGAGCGCGCTGGTTGTTCGCCGGCGAGCAGGCGCCGTTGGTCACCGCACGCTCGCTCGAGGTGGGAGCGAAGAGGCTGGAACTCGTGTTGAGCTCCGCGTTGTTGGACGCGTCGGAGTTCGTGTACCAGTGCGCCGTGAGGGTGTGCTCATCAGTTATCGGTTCGAGACAGGATGAAGTGGCGTCGTGACCTGATGCGGCTCATCGCATTTCGGGCGCACTTGGCAACATGGCACGCTGACAACGCACTGGACACAACTTCGGTTGAGAGGGCCCGCCAGCGCTCATCGGCGCTGAGCGACCCTCTCAGCCGAAGTTATGCACCCACCGAGCAGAGCTACGCTCTCCTGCCGGACGAAAGCGGCGACGTCGGCGGCGACGGACGCACCTCGGGTGCGATGAGTGAACCGCGATCCTGCGCCACAACACCCTCGAACTCGATAAGCCGCTGATGCTCCGACAGATGCCGAGCAGGTTTTCACGTAGTCAACGAAACCGTCAGGAGACCCGCGGTGGCCAGCCGGGCCACCGTCTCCTGTTCGGCGATCACTACATCGTCGGTAACCGCGAGAGCGGCCCGCCGAGGGGGTGTTCCTGCATCCCTCATCTGTAAGTCGCAGCGCCAGGGCCCTGCGACAGGAGCTGCGCAGTCCGCGTCGGCACGGCGACGACGCTGGCACCGCATCGTGCCGCCACGGCGTCCGCAGCGCCGGCACTCAGGCAACGCGACGGTCGACGCCGCGGCTCGACCGTAGAATCGTGCGTCGGGTAGGAGTCGTCGGGTCAGGACGCGTCGTCGCCCGGATATCGGCCGGATCGGAGCGCGTGTGCGAAAAGCCTTCGCGATCCTCCGCCTCGCCCTCGCCGTGCTCGGCGTCATCGCGCTGACCGGCGACTACTTCTACACGCTCGGCTTCCGCGCCTTCCAGATCGACAACTTCTTCGCCTACTTCACGACGCAGTCGAACATGGCGGGCGTACTCGTGATGGCCCTGTCTGGCCTCGTCGGACTCGCACGCCGCTGGGAGCCGCGCTGGCTGAGCGTGACGCGGGCACTGGTCATCGTGTACATCATCGTCTCGGGGATCGTCTTCGGCCTGATCGCGGCCGAGGCGAACACCCGCAGCTACCGTCTCGACATCCCGTGGTCGAGCGCGATCCTGCACTTCTGGATCCCGAGCATCGCCATCCTCGACTGGATCCTCGGCCCCGGCCGACGTCCTGTGCCGTGGAGGACGACGCTGTTCGTGCTGATCTTCCCGGTCGGCTGGGGCGTCGTGACCCTCATCCGCGGCGCCATCATCGGCTGGTACCCCTACTTCTTCCTCGATCCCGGCCAGGTCGACGGGCCGGTGATGTACGCCCTCTACGACGTCATCGTGCTCGTGCTCTTCGCCGGCATCGCCGCCTTCGTGGCCGCGCTGAGCCGGGTACGCCCCCTCGGCGGGCACACCGTCCGCCCCCACGGTGCTGCGGCGCGGGGGCGGATGCGGTGGCGTCAGCGCGGACGCACGCGGAGTGTCGTCACGCCGCCGTCCACAAGCAGCGAGGTGCCGGTCGTCGAGCCCGCCGACGGCGAGGCGAGGTAGGCGATCGCGGCGGCGACCTCCTCCGGGCTGACCATCCGCCCGGTCGCCTGGCGGGCGTCCAGCGCTGCACGCTCGGCGACCGGATCCGGGAAGTTCTGCAGCATCCGCGCGACGAACGGGGTATCGACGGTGCCGGGGCTGACGCAGTTGAAGCGGATGCCCTCGCGGACGTGATCGGTCGCCATCGCGAGCGTCATGGCGTAGACGGCACCCTTCGTCGCCGAGTACAGCGCGCGCTGCGGAAGCCCGTTGAAGGCGGCGATCGAGCACAGGTTCACCACCGCTGCGGCGCCGGAACGTCGCAGTAGCGGCAGCGCCGCGGCGGTGACGCGGGCGACCCCGACCACGTTGATGTCGAGTACCCGCGTCCAATCGGTGTCGGCATTGTCCTCGACCGTGCCGATGGCGCTGATCCCGGCGTTGTTCACCAGGACGTCCAGACCACCGGCCGCGACCTCGACCTCGGCCATCGCCGCGTCGACGGACGAGCGATCGGATACATCGCAGGCGATACCGGTGAGTCCCGCCGGAAGGCCGTCGGTGTTCAGATCGAGCACGAAGACGCGTGCGCCTCGCTCGTGCAGGAGCCGCGCGGTAGCGAGACCGATGCCGGAGGCGCCGCCCGTGACCGCCGCCACCAGGCCGTCGAACTCGGCCATCACGCGTCCCGGAAGGTCTGCCGGGCGGTGCCCAGGCCGTCGATGGACAGCTCGACGACGTCGCCGGCCCGCAGGTACGGGTTGCCCGGCAACCCGAGCGCCACGCCGGCCGGCGTGCCGGTGTTGATCAGGTCGCCCGGCCGCAGAACCATGAACTGGCTGAGGTACCAGATGACGTGCGCGACGCCGAAGATCATCGTCGACGTCGATCCGTTCTGGTGCACCTCGCCGTTGACGCTGAGTCGCATTCCGAGAGCCTGCGGATCGGCGACCTCGTCGGCGGGCACGAGCCACGGCCCGAGCGGGTTGAAGCTCTCGCAGCTTTTGCCCTTGTCCCACTGCCCGCCGCGCTCGAGCTGGAACTCACGCTCGGAGACGTCGTGCGAGAGCACGTAGCCGGCGACGTGCGCGAGCGCCTGCTCGGGCGACTCCAGGTAGCGCGCAGTCCGGCCGATCACCACTCCGAGTTCCACCTCCCAGTCGGTCTTGACCGAACGTCGCGGAATCAGTACGTCGTCGAACGGGCCGACGATCGTCGAGGGGTCCTTCATGAAGACCACCGGTTCGGCAGGAATGGCCGCCCCCGTCTCCTCGGCGTGATCGCGGTAGTTCAGTCCAATGCAGACGATCTTGGTCGGCGCCGCGATGGGGGCGCCGAGGCGACCTCCGTCGTCGATGCGCGGTAGTGATCCGTCGGCGAGCGCCGCCCGCGTCGCCGCGATGCCGCCCGCTTCCAACCACGAGCCGGTGATGTCCGGTGTGAGCCCCGTCAGGGCGTAACGGGCTCCCTCGTGCTCGACGGCGGGCACTTCCTGCCCGCTTTCGCCGACTCGGATGAATCGCATGCTTCTCCTTCGTGCGCCCGTGCGGCGCGGTGGTGGGGTGATCGGCCGATCGTCAGGCGTCGTACGCGGGGAGGATGCCCTCGCGGGCTGCCGAGTCGTACGCGGCTTCGACCACGGCCATCGTTCGGTAGACGTCGTCGACCGAGGTGGGCAGGGTCGGTACGGACCCCTCGACGAAGCGCTGCAGGGCCGACATCGAACCGATGAACGCATCCGGGAACCACGAGCCGTCGAATTCCAGCGGTCGCCATCCCTTCTCCTTCTCGGCGCGCAGCACGTACTCGAGGCGGTCCTCGCCTCCGCGCGGGTAGTCGAGCAGGAGGCCGAGCTGCGCGCGGATCGCGCCCTTCGTACCCTCCCACTTCACGAACGACTCCTCATAGCCGGGGCCGAAGTCGTGGTCGTGATTCGTCGAGATGACCACGCGGATGGGCCGGTCGCCGTACCGCAGCAGGATCAGGGAGCGGGTGTTGCGCGTCTCGCGGCCCGGGTTGCGTTCGGTCACGGCGCTCACTCCCGTGGGGTCGCCGAGGAACGAGCGCACCAGGTCGATGTAGTGCACGCTGTGCATGTTGATCTCGAGCCGATCGAGCAGCAGCACGTGCGGGAACATCGACCAGGGCGTGTCCACGGACACGCGGATCTCGAGGTCGTAGAGTTCGCCGATCGCCCCGTCCGCGATCATCGCCCGAGCCGCCGCGACGTACGGCGCGAACCGCAGCTGCGTGTTCACCGCCGCGACGAGGCCCTTGCGGTGGCAGAGTTCACGGATGCGCGCGCCGTCGTCGAGGTGATTGCCGAGCGGCTTCTGAATCAGCACGGCCGCGCCGTCCGGCAACTGCTCGAGGGTGTCGAGGTACTGCTCCGGCATCAGCGCGATGTCGAAGACCGCATCCGCCGGAGCCGCGGCGACGGCCTCTGCAACGTCGTCGAACACCAGCGGGATGCCGTATTCGTCGGCGAGCGCCTGGGCACGAGCCTTGGTGCGGTTGTAGATCGCCGCGACCGTGAACCCCGCCTTCCGGTACGCCGGCAGGTGGGCGTCGCGGACGATCCCGCCGGCGCCGAGCAGGACGATCGGGCGTGGATGCTCCGGCAGCGCGAGCGTGTAGGCCGCCGCCGGATGGAATTCGGGTGGCGCCCCGCTCATCCCTTCACCGCTCCGACGGTCTGTCCGCGCATCAAGAACTTCTGGGCGCCGAGGAACACGGCCAGCAGCGGCAGCATGGAGATCACCGTCGCGAGCGCGAGCTGGGGCATGTAGAGCTTGACGTCCAGGCCGGCCGCGACCGTGGGGTTGAACAGCGGGCTCGAGCCGATCAGTTCCTGGATCCCGATCGAGACCGTCTTGTTCTGCGAGTTCGAGGTCAGCAGGGCGAGCGGCAGGAAGAAGTTCGTCCAGTTCGCCACGAAGGCGAAGAACGCGACCAGGGCGATCGCCTGCTTCGAGATCGGCGTCGCGACCTGCAGGAAGATGCCCACCTCGCTCAGACCGTCGATCCGTGCGGCCTCGACGAGCTCGGCCGGCATGGTGGTCATGAAGTGGATGTAGCTGAGGTAGACGCCGAAGGGGAAGAAGCCCATGATCACGGCGACGGGCCACAACTGGCCGACGGCGTCGATCGCGTTCACCTCGAGGAAGAGCGGGATCACCAGCACGGTGTTCGGCATCACCATCGTCAGCAGGGTGATGAACAGCAGCGTGCGCCGGTAGCGGAAACGCAGCCGAGCCATCGCGTAGCCGGCCGGGATGGCCGCGATGACGGCGATCAGAGCGCCCCCGACTCCGACGATCAGCGAGTTGCCCATCCAGGTGAGGAAGATGCCGCCGCCGCCCGCGCCGAAGCCGATCACCTGGCTCCAGCTGTACGCGACGTTCTCGAACGAGAGCCCGCCGAAGCCCATGAATCCGTCGGTACCGGCCGCCACCGCGTCCTGGTCGCGGAACGCCATGGCGACGAAGCCGACGATCGGGAAGATGAACACCCCCGCCATCACCAGCATCACCAGGATGCGCGAGACCCGCCCGGTGGTCCAGGCGCGACTGCCGACGGCGTGCGGAACGTGCGACTCCGGGGTCGCCTTGCGGATGCGCGGGGCCTTGGTCGCGACCGACATCACTTCTCCTCCTCGCCGAACAGGCCGCTGCGGAACACGATCAGCAGGCCGATCCCGAGCGTTATCACCAGCAAGATGATGGACATCGCCGCCGCCGCCGGGAAGTTGTAGTTGGAGAACGCGAACGCGTAGCCCAACTGGGTCGGTGTCCATTGGTCCGGCAAGGACCCGGATGACACTTGATCGAGCAGATAGGGCTCGAGGAACAGCTGGAAGCCGTAGGCGAGGTTCATCAGCGCGGCGTAGCCGATCCACGGCCGGATCAGGGGCAGCTTGATCCGCCACGTCATCTGCCAGGTGCTGGCGCCGTCGATGTTGGCCGCCTCGAACACTTCGTCGGGGATACCGTTGAGGCCGCCGTTGACGATCACGATCCAGGTGCCGACGCCCTGGAAGAACAGCATCCCGGCGAGGATCAGCGGCAGGTTGCCGGGGGCCGTGACCTCTTTGATCGTGTCCAGCCCGAGCCCCGAGAGGAAGAACTCGATGGGCGATTGGCCGGGGTTGAGCAGATACACCCACAGGGTGAAGTTCGCGATGCCGGCGAGCGCGCCCGGCAGGTAGTAGACGAAGCGCATCACGTTGCCGAAGCGGCCGGCGCTGGCGTGCACGAGCAGCGCGAGACCGACGATGCCGATCATCATGATCGGCAGCCACACCAGCAGCACGCCGAAGATGTTGCCGAAGGTGCCCCAGAAGCGGAAGTCGCTGAACACCGTCACGTAGCTGTCGATGCCACCGAAACCGGAGTCGGGATTCACCGGCGTCGGCGCCTTCTGCAGGCTTGTGTACAGCGCGTAGAGAACGGGCACGATGCCCGCGACGAGCAGCAGCAGCGTGTAGGGCGCGAGCAGGATCCACGCGCCCCGGGCCTCCTTACGGTGCAGGGTGCCGCGGCGCCGCGGCGCCCCGCCGGGTAGCGGAGCTTCGGCACCGGCCGGGACCGGCCGGGTCAACGTATCTGCACTCATGTACTCGTCCTCGAGATGTGGAGCGGTCGGGTGGTGAGGGGGCGCGACCGAGGCCGCGCCCCCTCAGGATTACTTCGAGTCGACGATCGTGTAGCCGAAGGTCTTCGCCTGGTTCGTGAGCTCGGAGGAGAAGTCCGCCCACGCATCGTCGACGCTCTTGCCGCCGGTCAGCGCCGGCACCATCGACTCCGTCCAGATCCCGCCCGTGTTGTAGAGCATGTAGGAGTGGTCACCGACCACCTGGCTCGTCGCCTCCTTGAAGGCCGCGAAGGTGGCGTCGTTGTCGGCGAAGTAGTTCGCCGCCTTCTGCTTGGTGATCCAATCGTCCTGCACCGCACCGAAGGCGGGAAGACCAGTCGACAGTTCGACCTGCCAGGCCGGATCCGTCGCCACGAAGGTCGCGAAGGTCAGCGCGTTGTCGAGCTGCTTGCCGGTGATGTGGCTGGAGACGCCCCACAGGCCGCCGCCCTCGTTGCCCGTCGACGGCTTCGATTCGCCGTCCCAGGTGAGCGGCGCGGTCGCGGTCATCTGCCCGGCGGGGATCTTCCAGGTCTGGTTGAAGAGGTAGTCGCCCCACCAGAGTGCACCGGGGCTCATCACCATGTCGACACCGACGGTGGCCGCGTCGGCGTCGAAGATACCGAGATCCGAGATGGCGTCGCCGTCGGCCATGGTGGCGATGAGGTCCTTCGCACGCACGCAGTTCGGGTCGGTCAGATCGATGTGCACCTCGGTGGCCGAGATGCGGTCGTTGGTCGGGCATCCGGATGCCCAGAGGTAGCGGTCGGGAGCGTAGGCGTCGCCGAGGAAGCCACTGACTTTGCCGGGATGCGCGGCGGCGATCGTCACGGCGAGGTCCGCGTACTCCTCCCACGTGGTGGGCGGGGTGTAGCCGTTCTCGGCGAAGAAGGTCGCGTTGTACCAGAACACGTCGGGCGCGGCGTCGTTGCGCAGACAACGGATCTGACCGTCGAAGTTGCAGGGAGCGATGACCGCCTCGTCGTAGCCGGAGATCACGTCCGGGAGGAGTTCGGTGAGGTCGGCCGCATAGTTGCTCTGCGAGCCGGTGGCCCAGGCGATGTCGTCGTTGGAGGGGAAGAAGATCGCGTCGGGCCAGCCCTTGCCCGCCTGGTCGAACTGGGCGAACTGCTGCTGGAGCGATTTGCCGCCGACCGTGCCATCGATCTGGTTCACGGTGACGTCGATCTCGGGGTGGGCCGCCACGAACGCGTCGGCGGCCGGCACGCGAGGCGGGTCCACCCACACGGTGATCGCTCCGCCGGAGTCGGTCTGTTCCTCTGCGGAACTCGAGGTGCCTCCGCCTCCGCTGCACCCCGTGAGGGCGATCAGCGCCGCCGCCGTGGCGAGGATCCCGGCATTCCTGGTCGCGCTTCGCGAGCGAGAACCTGTTGTCTTCATTGACACTCCCTGGTGATGGAAGAGGCACTCCTGGAGCACCTCGCTGTGCGTCGCGCAGCGGTCGAACGAGACCGCGGTGCTGTCACGCTAACCCAGTCGCCCGGCTTTGCGCAAACGTTTGATCAAACTTCTCCCGCCGAGGCGGTTACCCCCGGCGGCGATTCGGATGCCGCCGACCGGTGGTGAGTTCGCATTCAGGGTATTCATCCGATCATTCATTGCGCAAGAGTGTGTTCATTGCAATTTGCGCAGATCACGAGTCTCAAAGATTGGATGTTCGGACGGCGACAACGCGTTGAGAGAGCGCGCCGTGACCGAAGCGCTCGTACACTGGTGCGATGTTGAGCCAAACGGACGTCGTGGTAGCCGGAGTCAAAGGCATGATCACGAGCGGTCGGCTCGCGGCCGGCGGCCGGCTGCCGGTGGAGAAGGACCTCGCGGCCGAGCTGGGCGTCTCTCGCGGTTCGCTCCGCGAGGGTGTGCGGGCGTTGGCCCTCATGGGCGTCCTCGAGACCCGCCAGGGGAACGGCACCTATGTGACGTCACTCGACCCGGCTCTGCTCCTGGCGCCGATGGGGCTGGTGGTCGAGTTGCAGGCGCCGGAGACGGGGGCGAACCTGCAGTCGGTGCGTCGCGTGCTCGAGTCGGAGGCCGCCTTCCGCGCCGCGACCCGCATGGACCAGGACCAGCTCGCCGAGGCCGAGCGCGTCCTCGCCGCGATCGACGAGGTGGTCGCGGCCGGCGAGACCGAGCACGAGAAGTTCATGGACGCCGACATCGCCTTCCACCGAGTGATCGCTCGCGCGAGCGGGAACCCCGTGCTCGAATCGCTGATCAACGCGCTGGCCGGCCGCACCGTGCGCGACCGCCTCTGGCGCGCGATCTCCGAGGAGGGAGCGGAGCGCACCACGCACGCCGAGCATCGCGCCGTTCTGGAAGCGCTGACCCGGCGGGATGCGGACGGCGCGCGCATCCGGATGGCGAGCCACCTGTACGCCGTCGAGTCGTTCCTGCAGCAGCATTCGCCCCCGCCGGAGTGACGGGTACACCGGATCAGCGCGGAGGCGCGGTCGATTCGCGGATGACGAGTTCGGGAGCGGGCTCGGTCACCATCACGGTCTCGCGCTCATCCGATCGCATCCGCGCGACGAGGCGCTCGACGGCGGCGCGACCGAGCTCGTAGAGGGGCATGCGCACCGTCGTCAGCGGCGGCCAGGTGTTCTCGGCGGTCCAGGCGTCGTGGATCCCGACGATCGAGACGTCCTCCGGAACGCGCAGTCCGAGGGTGCGAGCCTCGTGCAGCGCGCCGATGGCGGCGTTGACGTTGGCGACCACCACGCCGGTCGGCGGTGGGTTCACGCCCATCACGGCCCGCAGCGCTTCGCGCCCTGATACCGGCTCGTAACCGAGGTCGCTGCGCAGCTCGGGGTCGACCTCGAGACCGGCCCGCGTCATCGCCGCGTCGAAGCCGGCACCTCGGCGTCGTGCCGTCGAGACGTCCGGTCGCCCGTTCAGCAGCGCGATCCTCCGGTGGCCGAGGTCGATCAGGTGCTGCGTCGCCGCGTCCGCCCCACGCTGGTCCTCCAGTTCGACCGAGGAGAGGCGTCCGGGCAGAGCGGACTGGATCAGCACCACGGGCACCTTCGCCTCCGCCAACGTCGCCACGTGTTCGGCAGCGACCGTCTCACCCAACTGCACCAGCACGCCGTCGACGCGGCCTTCACCGATGAGTCTGGCGATCATCTCCCCGCCCGGTTGCATGTCCTCCGCTCGGCCCAGCAGCACGACGTAGTCCAACTCGATCGCCGCATCCTCGACCCCGCGGGTGAGCTCGGTGAAGAGCGCATTGGTCAGATCGGGAACGATCAGCGCGAGAACGTTGGTGCGAGCCATCTTCAAGGCGCGCCCGGCGAAGTTCGGGCGGTAGTCGAGCTCCTTCGCGGCGGCGGTGATCCGCTCCCGCGTGGCCGCGCTGACGCGTCCGGCCGGATCACCGCTCAGCACGCGGGAGGCGGCCGAGATCGACACGCCCGCCCGCGTCGCGACGTCGCTCAGGGTGGCCATGTGGTCAGCGTAGCCCGGCCGCGGCGGCGGGCTCAGCCGCGTTTGTTGACCAGGTAGAGGTGTGTCAGCACCGCGACGACGGCGGCGTCCTGGTTGCGCACCGTCACCAGCTCGTGCAGATAGCCCACCTCGCTCGGGCGCTTCGCGTGGTCGCTCTTCTCGGCGATCTCGGCGGTGACGGTGATCGTGTCGCCGATGAAGACCGGGCGGATGAACCGCACCCGGTCGTAGCCGTAACTCATCGACTGCGGATTGATGTCTCCGGCCGTCATCCCGACCGCGACGGCGATGATCAACGTGCCGTGGGCGATGCGCGCTCCGATCGGTTGCGTCGCCGCCCACACGGCGTCCATGTGATGCGGGAAGAAGTCACCGGTCTGGCCGGCGTGCAGAACCACGTCGGCCTCCGTGATCGTGCGCCCGACGCTCGTTCGGCTCTCACCGATGTCGTAGTCGTCGTACCAGCGGTCCAGGGTCAGCATGTTCGGTCCTCTCGTCGCCGGGTCGTACCCGGTCTCACAGCAGCCGCGACGCTGCGTCGTTCATCCGCGTCACCAGGTCGGCATCCGTCAGCTCGCCGCGGAGCGCGGCAGTGACCCAGGGCGAGGTCGTGTCTTGGAACTCGATGAAGCCGGCCGTCCGCGGGCGGGTCCAGGCGCACTCGAGGGAGGCCCGGGTGCCGCGGAAGAAGTCCCAGGCGTCGGCGTTCAACCGATCGTCATCCCACGCGTGGGCGTAGCCGGGCTGGCCGCCCGCGTCGTAGTACACGCCGGCCTGCACCGCGTCGCTCGCGGCGTAGAACGCGTAGCGCCGCGCTTCATCCGGATGCGCACTGAAGGCCGATACCGCGACCCCGGCGCCGGCCAGCAACGAGCCGGTCACCCCGTGCGATCCCGCCGGCATGTCGATGTACCGCAACCGATGCGGGCGGAAGCCCGGGCGGGAGTAGTTCGTGTAGCCGAACAGCAGCGGCGCGTACGCGTACTGATCACCATCGGCGAGCATCTCGGCGACCTGGATCGGATTGTGCCCGAGGTTCTCGGTGGGCACGTGCGCCGCGAGCTCGTGCAGGATGTCGAGTGCAGCGAGGGCGTCGCTCTCGGCCAGCCAGACACCGGGCTGCGGATGCGGTGAGGCGCCGTGGCTGCCGGAGACGCTCGCCAGGCTCGAGAACGCGTCGATCGGTTTCGCCGGCCAGAGCACGCGTCCCTCACGCGCCAGGTCGAGCACCGCCGCCCAGTCGCGCGGCGGCTCGGCGAGCAGGTCGGGGCGGTACGCCGCCACGTGCGCGGCCGCATCCGTCGCCAGCCCCCACTGCCGGCCGAGGTGGCGGTAGCTGGCGTGCGAGCGACCCACCGACTCCGCCGCCAGCGCGGCCAGCTCGTCGTCGAACCCGGCGCCGTCGAGCGGAGCGAGCCAGCCGTTCTCGGCCGCCAGTGGCACGTGCGGGTGGTCGATCACGAGCAGGTCGTACTCGGCGGCGAGGGCGTCCAGCGGCGCGTCCGCGAAGGCCTGCAGCGACCGCTTCTCCCAACGCACCTCGATCTGCGGATGCGCCGCGCCGAACGCCGCCGCGGTCGCGACCTGGCAGTCGTAGCCGCGCGGATGCTCCCAGGTCATCCCCCTCAGCACCACGCTCACGCGGGCACCGACGTGTCGGAGAGGAACTCGGCGCGGATCAGAGCGTCGTGCTGCCCGAGTTTCGGCGCGGGGACCGGGCTCGAGAGCACCGCGCCGTCGATGCGGATCGGGCTGCGTGTGGTGCGCAGGGTCAGCTCGGTGCCGTCATCGGTCACCTCGGCGGGCCGCACCAGGCTCTGGGTCATGTCGAGGGCGCGGAAGCCGTCGTGCGCGACGAGCTGCTCCAATGTGAGCACCGGCGCGCACCACACGTCCGCCGCGTCGAGCACCTCGAGCCACGCATCCGTCGTCGCCGTGGCGAAGTGGGCCGCGAGCAGCGCCTCGATCTCCTCCTGCTGGTCCCACCACTGCTGCGGATCGGTCATCGCCACCAGTTCGGCGACACCGAGGAGCTCACCGAGCTTCGGGACCGGGTTCATCGCCAGGGCGAGGTAGCCGTCGCTGGTGGGGTACGTGCCGTACGGTGCGGGCAGGAACGCGTGCGCGGAATGGGCGCCGCCGCGGCGGACGGTGACGGTGTCGTCGTTGAGGTGCGTCGAGAGCAGTTCGAACTGCAGGTCGAGCATCGCCTCGAGCAGGCTGGTCTCGGCGAGGCCGCCCTCGCCGGTGCGGAACCGGCGCACGAGCAGTGCCGTCACTCCTTGGGCGAGGTGGCAGCTGGTCAGGTGGTCCGCGATGGAGAGCCCGACCGGCACCGGTCCGTCCTCGGCCGAGCCGTTGAGCCAGGGCAGCCCCGAGACCGACTGCGCGAGCAGGTCTTGACCCGGGCGCGACGCCCACGGGCCGGTGTCGCCGTATCCGCTGGCGCTGCCGTAGACGATGGCGGGGTTGATCTTCCGCACCGACTCGTAGTCGAGCCCGATCCGTTCCATCACCCCCGGTCGGAAGTTCTGGATGATGACGTCGGCTCGCGCGACGAGATCGCGCACCGCGGCGAGATCGTCCGCGTTCTTCAGATCGGCCGTCATGCCCTGCTTGTTGCGATTCATCGCGTGGAACGAGACGGTGTCCCCGTCGGCCGTCCGGCCGGCGAAGGCGAGCCCCCGACCGATGTCGCCGCCCTGCGGCCGCTCGATCTTGATCACGCGCGCGCCCAGATCGGCGAGGCGCATCGCGGCCACCGGGCCGGCGAGGAACTGTGAGAAATCGAGGACGAGGATGCCGTCGAGCGGCCGGGCGCCCCGGGCGGGCGTGCGCGGCTCGGGTGGGGTGGTGGGCTGTCCGGGCATGAGTCGTCCTTCGGATCCGTGACCGCGCGGTGTCGGCCGCGGTCGTTGCGTCGGCCCACGGTATCCCGCTGAGCGGTGCGTGCGCAATCGTTTGATCATACGCAATGACGTCACGCTCGCGCGGGTGGACCGACCGGCGGCGCGATCCGCCGGATGTCGTCCGATTCATCCGACTAATCTCGGAAGGTCTTTGTGCAGCAGCGCCGTCTGCGCCATTGACGCATTGATTGATCTAATGTATTCCTGGTCTGAGACAAATGGTCGATGACGACGGAAGGCGAGGGATGCGACGACGCGCGACACGAGGCGGGCTCGAGCTGACCGAGAGCGGGCTGGGCACCGCTCAGCTGGGCAATCTGTTCAGCGCGATCGACGATCAGCAGGCCGAAGCCGTGGTCGCCGCCGCCTGGCAGCGTGGGATCCGCTACTTCGACACCGCACCGCACTACGGCTTGGGACTCTCCGAGCGTCGACTCGGGCGGGCGTTGCGGGCGTATCCGCGCGACGAGTTCGTGATCTCCACCAAGGCCGGTCGACTGCTCGAGGCGAACCCGGACCCGGATCCCGGCATCGACTCGGAGGGTTTCGCTGTTCCCGCGGACACCCGGCGGGTCTGGGACTTCTCACGAGACGGCATCCTGCGCTCGATCGAGTCCAGCCTCGAGCGCACCGGTCTCGACCGGCTCGACATCGTGTACTTGCACGATCCCGACGACCACTGGAGCTCGGCGTCCACTACCGGCATCGACACACTGATCGAGCTGCGCGAGCAGGGTGTACTGCGCGCCGTCGGCGCCGGGATGAACCAGAGCGCGATGCCCGCCGAGCTGATCCGCGTCGCGGACGTCGACCTGATCATGCTCGCCGGCCGCTTCACCCTCCTCGACCAGAGCGGTCTCGACGAGCTGCTGCCGCTCGCGCTGGAGCGCGGCGTGGGCATCGTCGCCGCCGGCGTCTACAACTCGGGGCTGCTGGGCCGCGATCGACCTCGCACCGATGCGCACTACGACTACCAGGAGGCGCCGCGCGCGCTGATCGAGCGCGCCACCCTGATCGCCGAGGTCTGCGAGCGCTTCGGCTGCACGCTGCCCGAGGCCGCCATCGCCTTCGCGCTGAGCCATCCCGCCGTCGTCTCGGTCGTTCTCGGCGCCCGCTCGGCTGAACAGCTCACCGAGAACGTCCGCCGCGCCGGCGCCTCCGTGCCCACCGAACTCTGGCCCGCACTCCGCGACGCCGGTCTGATCGACTCGCCGACCACCTTCACTGGAGCATCATGACCACTATCACCGCTGTGACTACGCACGATGTGCGCTTCCCGACGTCGTTGAGTGCTGACGGCTCGGATGCGATGAACAAGGACGGCGACTACTCCGCCGCCTACGTCGTGATCCACACCGATGACCCGGCGGTATCGGGCTACGGGTTCACGTTCACCATCGGCCGCGGCAACGACCTGTGCGTGGAAGCCGCCCGCCAGCGCGGCCTCCCCCTCATCGGACGCACGGTGGAGGAGATCACCGACGACCTCGGAGCGACGTACCGCACGATGCAGAACGACTCGCAGCTGCGCTGGCTCGGCCCGGAGAAAGGCGTCGTGCACCTCGCGACCGCCGCGGTGATGAACGCCGTCTGGGACCTGGCCGCCCGCCGAGCCGGCAAACCGCTCTGGCGACTGCTCGCCGAGATGACCCCGGAACAGCTCGTCGACGCAGCCGACCTGCGCTACCTCTCCGACGCCCTCACCCGCGACGAAGCGATCGCGATCCTCCGCGAGAAGCAGCCCACCCGCGCCGCCCGCATCGCGGAACTCGAAACACGCGGCGGCTACCCCTGCTACACCACCAGCGCCGGCTGGCTCGGCTACTCCGACGACAAACTACGCCGCCTCCTCCACGAAGCCGTCGACGAAGGCTACCGACACGTGAAACTCAAAGTCGGCGCCAACCGCGAGGACGACATCCGCCGCCTGCGCATCGCCCGCGAGGTCATCGGCTGGGACGCCAAACTCATGATCGACGCGAACCAGGTCTGGGACGTCCCCGAAGCGATCGAGTGGATGCACTCCCTCGCCGAATTCCAGCCGCACTGGATCGAAGAACCCACCAGCCCCGACGACATCCTCGGCCACGCCGCCATCCGCCACGCCGTCGCCCCCATCGGAGTCGCCACCGGTGAACACGGAATGAACCGGGTGCTGTTCAAACAGATGTTCCAAGCCCAAGCGATCGACTTCTGCCAACTCGACTCCGCCCGCCTCGCCAGCGTCAACGAGATCCTCAGCGTCTACCTGATGGCCTGGAAATTCGGCGTCCCCGTCTGCCCCCACGCCGGCGGCGTCGGACTCTGCGAACTCGTCCAACACCTCTCCATCTTCGACTACGTCTGCGTCTCCGGCACCCTCGAAGACCGCGTCACCGAATTCGTCGACCACCTCCACGAACACTTCGTCGACCCCTGCATCGTCCAGAACGGCGCCTACACGATCCCCAACGCACCCGGCTACAGCGCACAAATGCACCCCCAATCAGTCCAGCACTACACATACCCCACCGGCAGCTACTGGGCGGGGCGAGGCTTCTGATGGCGGTCATCGACGCGCACCAGCACGTGTGGGACCCGGCTCGGGCCCGCTACGACTGGCTCGGCCCCGCGCTGGCGCCGATCGACCGGGCGATCGGCTTCGAGGAACTCGAGCCCTCGCTCCGGCGCGCCGGGGTGCAGGCCACGATTCTCGTGCAGTCGGCCGACAACGACGAGGACACCGCGCTGATGCGCGAGACGGCGGCCGCGCATCCGCAGATCGCCGCGATCGTCGCGTTCGCGCCGCTCGATGACCCGACGCGCACGGCCGAGCTCGCCGCAGAGTTCGCCGCGGATCCCGCGATCGTCGGAGTGCGCAACCTCATCCACGACCTTCCGGACCCGCGATGGCTGCTCGGCGAGGCGCAGCGCGAGAGCCTGGACCTGCTGTCCGCGGCGGCGCTGAGCTTCGACCTGGTCGCCGTGCTGCCGGAGCACCTCGAGCTCGTGCCGATCCTCTCGGAGCGTCACCCCGAGCTCCGGATCGTGATCGACCACCTCGCCAAGCCGCCGATCGGCGCCGACTCATGGGAGTCGTGGTCGGCCCTCCTCGCCGACGCCGCACGCAATCCTCTGGTCTGCGCCAAGGTGTCCGGCCTCTACTCGGCCGTCGGTGATCCCGCATCCTGGACCCTCGACGGCATCCGACCCGCCTTCGAACACGCCCTCGGGCTCTTCGGCGCCGAACGTCTGATGTACGGCGGGGACTGGCCGATCTCGGTGACGGCCGGCGGGTACGACCGGGTCTGGGATGCTCTCACTGGGATCTTCGCAGGGCTGGGCGAGACCGAACGAACCGCCATCACCGGCGGGACGGCCGAGAGCTTCTACCGCATCGATGCCCAGCTGCTGGCTCGGGCGGTCGCGTCGTGAGGCGCGTCGCAGAGGTGATCGCGCTCGATCCGGCGGGCGTCACCGAGTACGAGCGGATCCACGCCGCGGCCTGGCCGGCCGTGCTCGCGCGTCTCACGGCCAGCCACATCACGAACTACTCGATCTACCGCTACGAGACCCTGCTTTTCTCGTACTTCGAGTACCGCGGTACCGACCTCGAGGCCGACCTCGCCCTCGTCGCGGCGGACCCGATCACCCAGCAGTGGTGGCAGCTGTGCATGCCGTTGCAGCGCCCGGTGGCCGAGGTGGCGGACGGTGAATGGTGGCACGCGCTGCCCGAGGTGTTCCACCTGGACTGAGCGCGGCGACGGCGCTCTCCGTCGGCGCCCTGTTTCCGTCGGCGCCTGTTTCCGTCGGCGCCCGTTTCCGTCGGCGCCCGTTTCCGTCGGCGCCCGTTTCCGTCGGCGACCTGTTTCCGTCGGCGCCGACCCGTTTCCGTCGGCGCCCGACCGCCTCAGTCGGCGACGGCGGCGAACGGAGCCAGTGCGGCCATCGCGGCCGTGAGCAGATCGTCGTCGCCGAGCTGTTCGGTGGCGAGCGCCGCATCCGCACCGATCAGTGCGACCAGGATCGGCTCGCCCGTGAGCGGCTCGAGGTTCAGCCACTCCGTGAGCGCGTCGGAGCCGTCGACGAGCGACCAGCGCACCGCATCCGTCGACCAGAACGATTCGTCGAAGCGCAGCCACAGCGTGTCGACGACACCCATGCCCAACGCGCCGATCGCCGTTCGGTGCGCGAACGGCAGCGGCGGATCGAAAGCCAGCGCGTCGGTCTTGAGCACGCCCAGCGGCACCGTGACCAGCACGCGGCCCGCCGCGAACGATTCGCCGGTGCTCAAGCGGATGCTCACCCCGTCGAGGTCGTAGCCGACCGAGGTGACCACGGTCTTGAGCGCCACCTCCACATCCGTCAGCAGCGACGACACCAGAGCGCCCAGGCCGTCCGGAGCGTAGAGGCTGCCGTCGCCCGGCGCGGGGGTGGGCGTCGAGGTGGGAGCGGACGCCGGGTCGCCCAGCGCGTACCAGCCCGAGATCTCGGCAGCCGAGGCGCCCTGCGCGAGGGACGGACCGGCGGCCAGCGCGCTCGCGATGCGGTCGGCGTCATTCACGCCGTCGGCGGGCTCGGCAGCGGTCGGATCCGCCGCCCCGGAGCCGACGAGGGCGTCGATGAGCGGGAGGTCGAGGGGCTGCTCGGCCGCCCAGGCGACGGCACGCTCGATCGCGCGCGCTCCGGCGTCGCCGAGATCGACGGAGGCGCCCGCCGCGTCGACCGCCGCGACGGTCAGGTCGATCGGGTCCGTGCTCAGCTGAGCGTCCTGCAGCGCGGTGCCGAGGGTGCTCGTTCCGGAGTCCTCGAACCAGAAGGCGCCCGAGTCGACCGGCACCGGCCAGTCGTCGGGCGTGCTGGTCGCGATGCGGCCGCCGAGGCGGTCGCGGGCCTCGAAGACGAAGACCTGGTAGCCCGCATCCGCCAGGCGGCGAGCCGCGACGGCACCGGCGAGGCCTGCGCCGATCACCGCGATCTTCTCGCCCTCGGCCGCGATCGCGCTGATCTCGCCGGCGGCGCGCACGCCCGAGGCGTAGGCGCCCTCGACCGTGCCCGGCGCGGTCGAATCGGTCGCCTCGCCCGCGAAGAAGACCCGATCGCCGACGTTCTGCGCGAGATCGATCCGATGCTCGGGCGTGCCGCCGACGGGCAGATACGAGGTCGAGCCGTAGGCGTAGGGGTCGGCGCCCCAACTGTTGCGCACGAACGCGCTCGGGCGCGGCACCGCCGTGCCGGTCGGCGTCGGCACGGGGGCCGTCGTCACCGAGCTGGTCGGACCGGGGCTCGGCTTCTGGGGTGTGCACGCGGAGAGCACCAGAGTGCTCGCGCCGGCGAACGCCCCAGCGAGGAAGAGGCGGCGGTCGATCGTCATCCTCGTGTCTCCCTGGCGGCCGTGTTCGGTCCTGCCAGTGTATGCGGGCGCGCTCGGCCGACGCCTCCGCGCCGACGCCTCATCCGGCGAGGGACTCCGCGCGGGCGGCGACTCCGGCCGTGTACTGATCGAAGGACGGCTGCAGATCGGGCATCGAGCGCCAGATCAGGGGCAGCAGCGCGCCCGTGTACTCCTCGCGCACGTGCAGGTGGGTGCCGCCCTCATCCGCCGCTTCGAGGGTGAAGACGCGCGTACCGCGGAACAGCCCCAGCGGCATCCCGCCCGTCCACGTCATCACGCGGTGATCGGCAGAGAGCGTGACGTGCACCGGGAAGGCGCGATCGGGGGTGACGGCGGCGAACACCTTGATCCGCGCGCCCTCGGTGATGGTGCCCTCGACCTTCGTCACACCGGAATCCCACTCGGAGTAGGCGGCGCCGTCGGTCACGACCTTCCACACCGTGGAGAGGGGCGCTGCGATCACGACGTCGGCTTCGTAGGACTTCACGGCTGACAGGCTATCGGCCTCGGTGCGCACCGCCGACGTCCCCGCCGTGCGGACGCAACCCGGCGCAACCTCTCCACCGCAGGTGGTAGACCTGGGGCATGACTGATGACATCCGCACCATCGCCGACGGCGACTCCTACCTGGTGATCTACAGCGGCGGCCCCTTCGACGGCCAGACCGAGAGCCGCGTGAGCACCGACGGCGGCTACGACGACACCATCGACGCCTACGCCGCCGTGGACGGCGTCGAGACGAAGCTCGGCTACAAGGCCGTCTCCGCCAAGCAGATCGGCGAGACCGTGCACGTGACCTACGTTCTCGACCGGGGCGACTCCGACCCGATCGAGGACGCCGACGACCGCAGCGGCGGCCTCGAGTAGCGTCCCGCGGCCAGGGCTCTCCCGCGCGGCTCCCGCGAGATCACGCCGTGGGCGCCACGTTCACGAGGCCGTCGAGCACCATCCGCCAGTTGGCGGAGGAGTGCTCGGCGGCCTCGTCGCTGTCGTTGTTGTCCTGCGTGATGCGCAGCGTGCATCCGTCGCCCTCGGCCGCGATCTCGTAGACCACCGTCTGATAGTTCTCGGGCACGTCGGCCTTGCCGCTCGCCGGGCTGAAGAAGCTGGTCACCAACCGTTCGGGCTCGGAGTACTCGAGCACCGTGCCCTTGTCCTCGTACGTCTTGCCGTCGAACTCGCCGCTGTAACGGATCGGGCTGCCGACCCGCCAGTCGGTGCTCAGCGTCGTGCCGAAGAAGTACTGCTTCACGAGATCAGGATCGGTCAGCGCCCGCCACACTTGCTCCGGCGTCGCCGGCACGTGCACGCTCGCCTCTGCATTCTTCGCCACGTGGGCTCCTCTCCACGGCCAGTGTGCGCCGACGGACGACCCCTGTCACCCCCTCGAACGATCGAGCGGATGCGCGTTCAGCGCGGCGCGTTCAGCGGATGCACGTTCAGCGGATACGCGTTCAGCCGAGGCGCGCGAGCACCTGCCGCGCGATCCGGCGACCCGAGCGATTCGCGCCGATGGTCGAGGCCGTGGGTCCGTAGCCCGCGAAGAAGATCCGGGGATCGCTCAGCGACGCGCCGTCCGCGACCGCGATGCCGCCCTCGCGCTCACGCAGATGCAACGGAGCGAGATGGCGCAGTTCCGGCCGGAAACCGGTCGCCCAGATGATCGCATCCGCCGCGCTGAAGCCGCCGTCGCTCCAGCGCACGCCGTCGGGCTCGATGGCGATGAACATCGGACGCTCGCGCAGCACGCCGCGCTCGATGCCGGCCGCGATGCGTCGCGTCCGCTGCACCCCCGTGCCGCTCACGATGCTCGGTAGAGCACGCCCCGCCCGCGCCGCGGCATCCTGTTCGGCGACCGCCGCGGTCGCCGACTCGATGGCGAGCGTGTCGCCGTCGCGGAACTCCACCGGGCGTCGCGTGGCCCATACCAGCGAGCTCGCCACCCGCTCGAGCTCGAGTAGGAACCCGATCGCGGAGGTGCCGCCGCCGACCACGATGACGCGCTGGCCGACGAACTCCGACGCGGCGACGTAGTGCGTCGTGTCGAGCTGCCGGCCGCGGAACAGCTCGCGCCCCGGAATGTACGGCACGAACGGCGAGCCCCATGTGCCGGTCGCGTTCACGACGATGCGGGCACGCCAAGCGCGCTCGGCAGGATCGGCTTCGACCAGGAGGGCGCCGTCGCCCGCCTCCGACACGCGGCTCACCGCGACCGGTCGACGCACCGGCAGCTCGAAGGCACGCTCGTAGCGTCCGTAGTAGTCGGTCACCACATCGCGGGCGGGGCGGGAGCGATCCGCCGTCGCGAAACTCAGACCGAGCCTCTCCATGCCGGGCAGATCATGCACTTTGTGCGCCGAACCCAGCCGAAGGGCCTCCCAGCGGAACTGCCAGGCCCCGCCGGGTTCGGGCCCGCGATCAAGCACGACGAACTCGTCGCCGAGACCGAGTCGGCGCAGATGGAACGCCACGGAGAGACCGGCCTGACCGGCGCCGATCACCACCACAGGCACGGTTCTCGATTCGGGCGGCACGGTCCATCCAACGGGTTGTTCGGCTATGGTTCTGCGGCGGCCGACGGGACCGTTCTGATACCTCGGGGCGGTACCTGCCCCGTCTGCTAAACTACCGGCTAGATTTCATCGTTCCCTGTTTGGTTTTTTCCCAGCCGGCTGTTGCCCGTCTGGCCTGTCATCGTGAGGGGGTCACCCATGGGGCGCGGCCGTCAAAAGGCAAAGAACACCAAGATCGCACGTGAGCTGAAGTCATTCAGCCCCTCGGTCGATTACAACGCACTCGAACGCGAACTCAGTCACCCTCACGAGGACGAGTACGCCAAGTGGGCCGAGTACGCGGACGAGACGGATGACGAGCTCGATACGACGGACGAGGACTACGTGCAGGAGCCGCACCAGAAGCGGGCCTGACGTTTCATCGAAGGCAGGGTCGCCCCTCGGGGCGGCCCTGATTCTGTGTTTACGCCGGTCTCAGCAGCTTCGGAGGATTGACCCTTCCCGCGTGTCGTAACACGGCTGTAACGTCGTCGTAACGGGCGCGACATCCGAGCGCCCGGCGTCGATGGAGCCGCCCCGCAATGTTCGAACCCGATATCTCCGCGCACCCTGTCGCGCGGGCCCTGTACGTGAGCTTCGCCCTCTTGCTCGGCGCGGTCGTGGTCGGTGCCGCCATCGGCGCCGCCGTTGCCGTGCTCATCTTCATCCCCAGTGTGATCGCCAGTGGGTTCGTCGAAGGCAGTGGACTGATCGCCTTCGGCCTCCTGATGGGCACGGCGTCCGGCGCGGGCATCGGGTTCGCCGGCGGGGTCGGCGCACTCGCAGGCATGATCACCGTCCGCGGCTTCTCCCGCGCCGACCTCGGTTTCGTGCTGGGCTCGAGCGTCGGTGCGGCGTTGGGCGTGCTGATCGCATCCGCGAATCTGCTGGTCAGCCGCGACGGCGCGACCTGGACCCCTGTCGCACTGTCGACCCTCTGCGCTCTGTTCGCCTGCTTCGTCGGCTCGTGGATGCTGACGCGGCACGAGCACCGCTGGGAGCGGGCGCACCGCACCCTCGTGCAGCAGCCCGCCTGACCGGCGCCCCACCTCCGGTGGCCGTCAAAGAAACGGCAACCCACCTCCGCGCGGGTTGCCGTTTCTTTGACGCGTTGCCGCCTCACGGGTTGCCGTTTCTTTGACGCGTTGCCGCCTCGACGGGTTGCCGTTTCTTTGACGCGTTGCCGCCTCGAGGGGTTGCCGTTTCTTTGACGCACTACAGCCCACCTTCGCTGCGGTCCCAAGAAGACGGCAGCGACCTCTGCATGGGTTGCCTTTTCTTTGACGGGACGCGCTACGCGTACTTGCCGACCAGTCGCACCGCGCCGCCGTCGACTCCCTTGGCGCCCTGCTCGAACCCGGCGAAGTCGCGCGCATCCGTCGACACCCGTCCTGCGACCCACGCCGGGATGCCGGCGGGCGCGAGCGCGTCGATCACCGCGGGGGCCGCTTCCGGGGCGACGACCGCGAACATCCCGATGCCGAGGTTCCAGGTGCCCTCTGTGCTCTCGAGCGTCGCACCCGACATCGCGGTCAGCGCGCGGAACACGTCGGACGGGCTCCAGCTCGCGCGATCGAGCTCGACCCAGGAGCCGCGCGGCAGGACCCGCGCGAGGTTCGCCGCGATGCCGCCACCCGTGACATGACTGAGTGAGTGCACAGCGGATCCGATGCTCGCGTCGCCGAGCACGCTCAGCAGCGGCGTCGTGTACAGCCGGGTCGGCTCCAGAAGAACCTCACCTACGACGCCGCCGAGTTCGGTGGAGTAGTCGGTGAAGCCGATGCCGCGCTGGGCGAGAATGTGCCGCACCAGCGAGAATCCGTTGGAGTGCAGTCCGGAGGAGGCCATCGCGATGACGAGGTCGCCGTCGCGCACCCTGTCCGCGCCGAGTACCGCATCCGCTTCGACCGCACCGACGGCGGCACCCGCCACGTCGTAGTCGTCGGGGCCCAGCAGCCCGGGGTGCTCAGCGGTCTCGCCGCCGACGAGCGCGGTGCCGGTGGCGGCGCAGGCGTTGGCGATGCCGGCCACGATGTCCGCGATGCGCGCGGGAACGACCTTGCCGCAGGCGATGTAGTCGGTCATGAACAGCGGACGGGCGCCGACCACGACGATGTCGTCGACGACCATGCCGACGAGGTCCTGACCGATGGTGTCGTGCTTGTCGATCGCCTGCGCGATGGCGACCTTGGTGCCCACGCCGTCCGTGCTGGTGGCGAGGAGGGGCTTGTCGAAGTCTTTGAGGAACGAAACGTCGTACAGCCCGGCGAAGCCGCCGACGCCGCCCAGCACGCTGGAGTTGTGGGTGGCAGAAACCGCCGCCTTCATCAGTTCGACGGCGAGATCACCCGCTGCAGTATCGACTCCGGCCTGGGCGTAGCTGTTCGCGCTCGTGTTCGTCACGCGGACCATTGTCCCTTAGAACTCCCGGGCCAGGCGATAGTACTGCTGGGCTGCCCTACCAGGCCGCGCTGTCGTTTTCACCGCGCGCGCATGGCATGCCACCCGCGCGCGGTGAAAACGACAGCGCGGGGAGGGTGTTCGCTCGGGGCGAGGACTTTCGGTTAGGTCGAGTGAAGATCGCGTGAAAAGATAGGGCGTCAATCCCCCTTGTACCCTTTGGGAGCCCACCAGGCATGTGCGGAATCGTAGGAATCGTCTCCTCGGAACCCGTCAACCAGTCCATCTACGACAGCCTCTCCCTCCTGCAACACCGGGGACAGGACTCGACCGGCATCGCGACGGCCGAGGGCAGCACGCTGCACATCAGCAAGGCCAAGGGTCAGGTGCGTGAAGCGTTCCGTACCCGCGACATGCGCACCCTGCTGGGCACCATGGGCCTCGGTCACGTCCGCTACGCCACGAAGGGCAACGCGGAGCGCGAAGAGGAAGCCCAGCCGTTCTACGTGAACGCGCCGTACGGCATCATCCTCGTGCACAACGGCAACCTCACGAACACGCGCGAGCTGACGCAGGAGTTGTTCACGGTCGACCGCCGGCACCTCAACACGACCTCCGACACGGAGCTGCTCGTGAACGTACTGGCCAACGAGCTGCAGGCATCGATCTCGGGCAACCAGCTCGAAGCGGATGAGGTATTCGACGCGGTCGCGAACGTGCACGAGCGCGTCGAGGGCTCGTACGCCACGATCGCGCTGATCGCCGGTCACGGCCTGCTCGCCTTCCGCGACCCGTTCGGCATCCGCCCGCTGATCGTCGGGCGCCGGTACAACGTCAACGGGCCGGATGATTTCATCGTCGCCTCCGAGTCGCTCGTGCTCGAGGCGCAGGGCTTCGAGATCGTGCGCGACGTCGCGCCCGGCGAGGCCGTGTTCATCACCCCCGACGGCCAGATGCACTCGCGCCAGTGCGCGAAGAACCCACGCCTCGTGCCGTGCTCGTTCGAATACGTCTACCTCGCCCGCCCCGACTCCGTGATGAGCGGCATCTCGGTCTACGAGGCGCGCCTGCGCCTGGGCGACCGTCTCGCCGACACGATCGCCGCCTACACGCCGGGCGGCGCGATCGACGTGGTCATGCCGATCCCGGATTCGTCGCGCCCCGCCGCGATGCAGGTCGCGCAGAAGCTGGGCCTCGAATACCGCGAGGGCTTCTACAAGAACCGCTACGTCGGCCGCACGTTCATCATGCCGGGCCAGGCTCAGCGCAAGAAGTCGGTGCGGCAGAAGCTGAACGCGATGTCGAGCGAGTTCAAGGGCAAGAACATCCTGATCGTCGACGACTCGATCGTGCGCGGCACCACATCGAAGGAGATCGTCGACATGGCACGCGCCGCGGGCGCGAACCAGGTGACCTTCGCCTCCGCCGCCCCGCCCGTGCGCTACCCGCACGTGTACGGCATCAACATGCCCTCGCGCCAAGAGCTCGTCGCCCACGGCCGCAAGATCCCCGAGATCTCGGAGGCGATCGGCGCCGACTACCTGATCTACCAGGAGGTGGCCGACATGAAGGCCGCGATCCTGGAGGGCTCCGACGTCACCGACCTCGAGATGAGCTGCTTCACCGGGGAGTACATCACGGGAAGCGTCAGCCCCGAATACCTGGACTGGGTGGAACGCACGCAGCTCAGCTGAGTTGGAGCCACCCCGCGAGATGCCTCTTGTGCACGCTTGTGGCGGCGTGTCGCGTGCAGAAGAGGCATCTCGCGGGGGAGAGCGTCGCGGTCACCCGGGGAGCGCTCGCCAGGGTTCACCCGGGGTGTCGCGGGTCCACGCCTGCGCGGATTCGGGCGAGCGCTCGACGTCGCACAACCAGAAGGTCTCGTCGGGGTTCCAGCCGGCGAGCACGCTCGCACCATCGTCCACGTCGATGGCACCACCAGCCGTCGTGAGGTAGCCATCGAC
Organism: Microbacteriaceae bacterium VKM Ac-2855; assembly: GCA_013204985.1. Lineage (GTDB taxonomy): Bacteria > Actinomycetota > Actinomycetes > Actinomycetales > Microbacteriaceae > Rathayibacter. The sequence goes on along the minus strand of JABMLG010000005.1, from coordinate 105,754 downwards.
GGTGAGGTGGACGGCGTCGTAACTCTCGGCGACGCGCATCCAATCGGGTAGCAGCCACGTTCCGACTCTTCCCGTGGTGCGGTACCAGTCGTGCCGGCGGGCGGCCGTCACTGCGACCCCGCCGCGGCAGAGTTCCGCCCACGACTCCGGACCGTCGATCTCGAAGATACGCGGCGCGGCCGGAGGACGGATGCGCTCGGTGCGGGCCTCCGTCCAACCGAACCCGTCCTCCACGAGGTCGAGACCGACCGGCGCTCCGCTCGAGAGCGCGCGGACCGTGCTGGCCAGCCGACGCGGCGGCGTCGACCACCAGGCGCCGCTGTACATGGCCGACGGGTCCGACGGCCGCTCGATCTCGGCGCGCTCCACCTCGTCGGCGATACCCTCACGCCACTCGCGCAGAATGTGATTCGCGTCGCCCGCGGGCGCGAGTGCGCCGTCGAACGCGACGATGCATTGCCCGGTGGCGTCCGAGCCATCGCTCCACCACTCCGCATGCGGCGAATCCACGACGATCGACGCCACCCCGACGAGCGCGTGCCGCACCTCGGGATGCGCGGCGAGCTCGTCCTGCTCGTCGGGTTCTTGCCAGTACATCGCGGCGTCGACGGATGCGCGGAGCGCGTCGAGCAGTTCGCTCGCCGTGGGCGGACGCAGCGCAGCATCCCGAAGAAGCCGCGCGACGTCCGATGGTGTCGCCGGCGGCGGCTCCGAGCGGCCAGGATCGGGCCCGGACGAGATGAGGATGCTGAATCGACTGGGCGCGGTGTCGCGGTAGGCCGCGGTGAAGATCGCCTGGCCCAATGCGCCGTCGTCGGATGCGGTGGCTCGTGCGAATTCAAGACACAGGCGCCGGCCGCGCGGTCCGGCGAGCAGTGCATCCGCTCGTGATGTCATGCCGACAGCCAAGCACGTTCGGTGTCGGTACCGAGGCGTAGAGTCTCGACGAACGCTCATTCAAGGAGGACACCATGCCCGAGACACCCCCGATCCCTGTCGGCGCGCCCGTCTGGTTCGACCTGGCCACATCCGACATCGACGAATCGACGCGTTTCTACGAGGGCGTGTTCGGCTGGCTCGCCATCGAGGGTCCGGCCGAATTCGGCGGCTACGTGAACTTCGAGAAGAACGGTGTGCAGGTGGCCGGGATGATGGCCAACCCGGGTCAGGGCGCACCCGACGGCTGGACCGTCTATCTCAAGTCGGCCGATGCCTCTGCTACGGCCGAGGCGATCGCCGACGCCGGCGGCACTGTCCTGGTGCCTGCCGACGACGTGGCCGAGCTCGGCACGATGGCCATCGCGGTCGACCCCGACGGCGGCGCTGTCGGAGTCTGGCAGCCGAAGACGATGCAGGGGTACGGGCTGTTCGGCGAAGACGGCGCACCCGGGTGGTTCGAGTTGCACACCCGCGACTTCGCGAACGAGATGACCTTCTATCGCGACGCGTTCGGCTGGAGCACCGACCTGATGAGCGACAGCGATGAGTTCCGGTACGGGCGACTCATGGTCGACGGTCAGCCGTACGCCGGGGTGATGGACGGCACGAATTTCCTCCCCGAGGGCGCACCCGCTGCGTGGGAGGTGTACATCGTCGTCACCGACACCGATGCGACCGTCGCCGCTGCGCTCGACCTCGGCGGCTCGATCCTCATCCCACCGGAGGATTCACCGTTCGGCCGGCTCGCGAAGATCGCCGACCCGACCGGCGGCTCGATCAAAGTCGTGCAGATGCAGTAGCGGGTCTCAGCGTGCGGGAGGCGCGTCGTCGCCGCTCGACGTCTCGACGTCGGGGCCTTCCAGAGAAGCAGACTCCGACCCGGCCTGGGTCTCGTTCTCGAGCACCGCGCTCTCGCCGCTCTCGTCACCCACCGTCAGCCGCTCGGCCTGCAGAGTCCGCGTGCGACGACCGACGGTGCGGTCGAGCACGATCACCAGCAGCGCTGCGAGCGCGACGAAGATCACCACGAAACCCAGCAACGTGAATCCGAAGATCTGGCCCTTTGAGAATCCTGGCGTCTCGGGCAGGGCGAACGTGGCGACGAATGCGGCCACCGCCCCGACGCCGGCCCCGAGCGCAAGGATGCGCCACACCCGCGGCGACCGCCGCACCACGACCTCTTCGCGCGTCACCCGAGCACCGTCAGAAGCCGATGCCTCGCCGGAGGGCCGTGCGTCGTCAGAGGGCAGTGCGGGGTCTGTCACCTTGCTATTGTCCCCCGCCCGCGCCGGACCCGCGAATCCGCGCGACGGGCTAGCGCGCGACGTCTTGCGAGGGACCCGCGCTGTGCGCGAGGGACCCCCGCTGGGCGGGTCCCTCGCGCACAGGAGGGGTCCCTCGCAAGAAGGCGGTGAGTGCTAGTTGAGGTCGCGGAGTCGGGCGGCTGTGCCGCCGCGCGTACGGCGTTCGGAGGTCACCGCGATCACGAGCAGCACCGCGCCCGCGGTGGCGAGGGTGATCCACCACGGAGCGGCACCGATCGATCGGCCCAGCTGCACCGCGAACACGATCGCGTTCTCGATCGGCAGCACCAGGATCCCGATCACGAACGGCGCACCGAGTCGGCGCAGCGAGCCGATCAGGATCGCCGCCAGAGCCAGCACGATCACCAGGATCGCCCGCGCGGTCTCCGGATCCGTCCCCGTCGCCAGCATCGACGGCAGGAACAACACAACGAGCCCCGGCGTCAGCCGCCGCCACGAGCCGGTGTGCCCGATCGGCCAGGAGGTGAAGCTCGCCGGGCGCCCCTCGGCGCGTGCCGCGAGAGCGCCGGCGGCGAGCAGAGCCAAGCCCAAGGGCAGTGCGTAGAACTCGACGCGCGACTCGCGGGTCGACCAACCCGCGACCGCGACGCACCAGGTGACCGCGAAGAGGAACCACGCCGGTGGCAGCGTCACGGTGCGGATGCGCGACCGCGCCACGGTCACCAGCAGCAGCGTCAAGAGCGCGAGCATCACGAGCCACAGCCCCCAGAACGCGAGCGGTCCTGGCCTGACAGCGGTGATCGGCCCGACCGCCGCGAGCAGCACCGCCGGCGCGTAGGCCCACCGCGAGCGCACCACCGAGGCTGCAACTCCTCCGTGACGCCGCGCACCGTCGTCCGCGAATCGCACCAGGATGCGTGCGGCCACGATCGCAACAGCCGTCGCCACGGCGGCGTACCCGAGTACCGGCAGCAGCAGTTGCGCATCCGCGACGCCGGCCTCGTCGAGCCGCAGCCCCATCCGCACGCCCTCGATCGCCCCTGCGGAACCGGCGAGCACCGCCGCACCGAGGGTCGGCGACACGAGCGGATTCACGCCGCGCCGCACCAGCAACGCACCCAGCCCGACCAGCGCGACGCCGGCCGACAGCAGTGCGTGCGCCCGCCAGCGCTCGTCGCCGGTACTGCCATCGCCGGTACTCGCCAGCACGCCCAGCGGCGTCACGACCGCGATCACCAGCCCGACCGCGTAGAAGACCCGGCCCGGCATCCCGCGCAGCACGAACACCGCGCCCACGATCGCTGCGGCGAGCGCCGGTGGAAGCACGTACGGCTCGAGCGCGGTGACGCCGAACATCGCCCAGAGGCTCCACAGTGCGCCGGTCCACGCGACCGCCGCCAGCACCCACGCGTCGCGCCGCCGAGTGATCACACCGGCCGCGCTCGCACCGAGCCCGAGAATCACGAGCACCAGGAAGCTGGTCTCGAAGCCCGCGGCGGAGCGTACGAGCGCGAGCAGTACCGCCAGCGCGGCCGTGACAAGAGACGACAGCTCGATCCACGACCGCGCAGCGCGTGCATCCGCCGCACCGAGACCGTGGCGCACCAGAGCGCGCTCCATCGCCGAGGTGAACGGCAGCACGACCGCGACGATTGCGGCGATGACGGGCAGCGTGACCGGCGAGGCGCTGTCGAGCAGGATCTGGGCGCCGAGGCAGACCACCACGACCGCGAGGCTGGGGACCAGGATCGCGGCCGCCGCCGAACGAACCAGGCGGTTCAGCCCGGGCCGCCGGGTGAGCACGAGCGTCAGCGCCAGCGCGAAGGTCACACCGGTCGACAGCGCGGTCCAGCCGCTGCGGACCGCGAGCACCGAGGCGATCCCGATCAAGAACGGAACGGCGGTGACGATGAGGATCGCGTACCAGGGCCCCGGCTGCACCCGGCGGATGAGCGTCGCACCGAGGGCCGCTGCGGACGCGATCGAGGTGGTCAAGCAGAGGACCGGGATCACGTCGAGCCCCGCATCCGTGAGCGTCACGGCGATCACCACGAGCGCGTAGGCGAAGCCGATACCGACGTGCAGCGAGCGGATCCGGATCGGAACCGTGCGCGCGACGGCCACGAGAACCACGAGCACCCCGACCCCGACGGCGAGCTGAAGCGGCGAGACCAGCGTCACTGCGGCCGCGGCGGCGATCAGCTGCAGGTGCGCCGCGGTGATCGGTATCGCTCGCAGCATCAGCGGCGCCTCGGCGATGGCACGCACTCGCGTCACGAGTAGCGCCAACGCGGCGGCGATGACCAACCCGATCGCGATGCGGGTGAGCGGCAGGAAGATCCACCAGTTCGCGAAGCCGAGTGACGCGATCGTGAGAAGCCAGAGCGCGACCGCGCGCATCCCCCGCCCGTAGTCGGTGGAGACCGGTGTGGGCGTCGCGACCAGTTGCGCCGGCTCGCCGGTAACGCCGACGACGCGGTTCGAGACGTTTCGAATCGCGTGCACGGTCAGCGGATCCGCTCCGCCCCGCCGAGCGGCGGAGACGGCGAGCCAGGCTCCGGCAGCCGACGTGACGAGTCCCAGCAGCCCGGGCGCGACGGGCACACCGGCGTAGCCGGGGGCGGAGAGCAGAACGAACGACAGGGCCGGCAGCGTCGCGACAAGCAGCACCACCCAGCCTCCGAGCAGCAGCGGAAGGCGCGCGAGCGGGGCACGGACCGGCAGCGCAGCGAGCACCACGATGCCGATCGAGGCGGCTGCGGCCAGCGCGAACACCCACGTGTCTCCGATGTCGGCGGGCAGCAGCGCGATCGTCGCACTGACCGCGGCCAGGGAGTAGGCACCGGCGAACCAGCTCCAGAACCGTGGTGAACCTGTCCGCGTGCTCACCGCGGCGAGCAGCGCGAGTGCGGCGAGCGCGAGCACGCTCGGGACGGCGCCGTATCGCGCGTCCGGTATCGCGAGAAGCGCCGCGAACAGCAGCTGCCCGGTCACGACCGTCGTCGCGAGCAGCTGCAGCACGATCAGCGTGAGGCGATCGGCGGCGAGCGGTGCGTCGAAGCGGCGACGCATCCGCTCGAGCACGGAGTGCAGCGCGACGGCGACGAAGCCGACGCCCAGATGACCCGCCCACGACGCCGGCTGCATGTCGCCGGAGTAGCCGAGGAACGCCGGGGCCAGCGCGACGCCGACGAGCCCTGCCCACAGCCAACTCCGGATGCGCGCCAGCGCTGCGATCAGCACCATCACCGCCGAACACAGTAGCGTCGCGATGCCCACCGCCGCCCAGCCGTCGATTCCGATCGGGACCGCCCTGGCGAGAGCCGAGACGTCGAGCACGACGAACACCATGCCCAGCGCTCCCACCGCCTCGGCGGAGAACTGCAGCTTCAGCCGCGCGAGCAGCCAGGCCCCACCGAGGAACACGGCGGTGATGGCGGCGACGATGAGCGAGCGCGTGGCGAAGTTGGTGAGGTCGGGATTGAAGAAGGTGAAGACGATGGCGGCGACCGCGAAGAGAGCGGCGCCGACCACGGCGAGCACCGACTGGATGCTGATCCGCGAACTCGCTCCGGTGGCCGCGGGCGACGGCGGCGCGCTGGTCCAGGCGGGAGCGCGCGGCGCGAACACGCGCGGCTCCGTGCCCGGCACCGGGAGCGCCGGCGGCGCGTAATCGGCCGGGAGCGCCGGCGGCACGTACTCGGTCGGCATCGTGACGGCGACCTCCACGATCGGCAGCGCATCGACCTGCGCCTGGCGCCGCGCCAGGAGCGCACCGGCCTCCTGCGAGAGGCGCCACACCTCGTTTCCGCCGGCAGCGCTCAGATCGACTCGACACGCTCGGCAGATGCCGTCCGTGATCGGCCCGTCATCGCATCGCGGGCAGATCTCCCGATCTCCCAGGTAGTCGACTGCCGCATCCGTCCAAGTTTTCCCCACGCCGCGAGCCTAACCAGAGCGGATGAACGGGCCGTGGCGATACCGCCCCGAACGCTCGGGTGGCGCCAGTTCGATTCCTGTGGAGGAGGTGATGCCTGCCCGTTCAGCCGAACCCCTTCACCGCCCCATCGCCGGATGCACCACCCGTGCCGCCTGCGCCCGCAGCTCTCGCACCACGGTGCGCACCGACAACCGCTCGGCCCGGTCGGGGCGCATCAAGGCCACGATGTGCCGCACCGATTCCACTCCGCGCAACGGCTTCACGACGATGCCTTCCGTCCCCGCCGTGAAACGTGGGATGACCGCGATGCCGAGCCCCGCCGCGACGAACGCCTCCGTGACGCGGGTCGACGCGAAGCGCTGCTCGACCCGCACCGGCTCACCGGACGCCGACTCGATCTCCTGCAGGATGCGCTCGAACGGGAACCCGCCCGGCACACCGATCCACGTCTCTCCGATCAGATCGGTCGCCGAGACGGTGACCTTGTCGGCCAGGCGGTGCCCCTCCGGCAGCGCGATGTCGAGCGGCTCGACCATGAGCTCCACCGTGGTGAGTCCGCGACCCGCCCACGCGCTGCGCCCGCGCGGCGAGTGCCCCAGGACGATGTCGAAATCGGCGGTCATGTCTCCGAACTCCGCGGTGCCCGGATCCGCATCCGAGCAGCTGACGACCAGGCCCTCGACCGAGGCGAGCGCCACCAGCGCCTTCGGCAGCAGCATCTGCCCCGCGGTGGGGAAGGTGGCGATGGTCACTTCGCCGATCGGGTTGTTCTTGTACTTCTGCCAGACCGCATCCGCTCGTTCGAGGGCGACCGCGATCTCGGTGGCGCTGCGGGCGAGTTCGCGGCCCGCGGCGGTGAGCGCGATCCCGCGACCGGAGCGCTCGGTGAGGGCTGTACCGGCCTCGCGTTCGAGCACTTTGAGCTGCTGCGAGACAGCGGATGCGGTGCGGTGCGTGGCCTCGGCGACGGCGGTGATGGATCCGCGCATCGAGAGCTCGCGCAGCAGTTCGAGACGCTTGATGTCCATCCGCCAACTATGTAGCGCGGCTACATCCACAGTCAAGAACTATGCGATTGTGCTTAGGAACAAAGGGGAGGATATTGATGGTTGTACTTACAGAAGCGGGCCGGATCAGGTGCCCGCTCAGATCGAAAGGCACAAGTAATGAGCATCGCAATCGTCGTCGTCCTCGGTGCAGTCGCCGCGTGGGGCGCGGTGGCATCGGTGCTGGTTGCTAGCCGCGACGGATACCGTCAGGTTCCCACCCGCTCCTAGAACAGCACTCTTACACCGCGCAAGGCGCCGCATCCCCCGCCGGGGTGCGGCGCTTTCTGCGTTGCGCTGTCGTTTTCACCGCGCGCGCCCGGCACAACACCCGCGCGCGGTGAAAACGACAGCGCGGCACGACGACAGCGCGGCCACCTCGCAACACGGCACGCAAGAAAACGACGAAGGCCCCCGGCGCGAACCGGGGGCCTTCGTCGTATCAGTGCTCTACTTCGTGGCGGTGCGGCGACGCAGGCGCGTCATCGTCATCGCGATGCCGAGCAGCAGGGCCGAGAGGCCGGCGATCAGCATCGGCGAGCTGTCGACACCGGTCGCCGCGAGCGTCGGGTCGGTCGAGACGACGGTCTCGGTCGGCTCGGTCGTGTCGATCGGGGTTACGGCGCCGGTGGTGACGTCGTAGCTGTAGCTGAGCTCGACACCCGAAGTCGGCAGCGAGAAGGCGAAGGTGTGCTCGCCCTCGCTGAGACCGGCGACCGAGAAGGAGACGCTCGCGCGGCCCTGCTCGTCCATCGTGTCGACGATCGAGTGGTCGATCGGCGCCGTGGCGACGAGCTCGCCGTCGACGAGCACCTCGACCTCGGAGTCGAGCAGGGTCGGGTCGGCGCTGTTCACGTCGAGCGACGAGAGGTCGAAGCTCAGCGTGTCCGCACCCTCGACCGACGTCTCGTGCACACCGATCGAGCGGGTGGCGGTGTCGGGCGAGACCGGCGAGAACTCCGCCATGTAGTCGGTGAACGCGACGATGTCGCTGCGGCCCGAGTCGGCCTTGTCCGTGCCGTTACCCAGCTCGGTGAAGTTGTCGCCACCGGCCCCGAGGAACGAGTTGGTCACGACTTTGAAGGTGTCGGTGTCGGCGATCGGCTCACCTTGGAAGAACACCTCGGTGATGTGCGAGCCGTCCGGCGCCGTGGGGTCGTAGGTGTAGGTGAGGTCCTGCGAAACGCCGAGCTTCAGCATCGGGCGCGACTTGCCGGGCTGCCACTGCTGCTCCAGCACGGTCGTGATCTGGGCACCGGTGAGGGTCTCCGTCACGAGGGTGTTGGCGAAGGGCTGAACCACGGCCGCCTCCTTGTAGGTGACGTTGCCATCGGGGTCGTCCGCGCCGGAGGACGCGTAGGTGATGTTCTGGCGGATTCCGCCCGGGTTCATGAACGCGATCTGTGTCCCAAGGTCGTCCTGCGTGGCCCACAGCTGGGCGTCGGCGACGAGGTTGCCGATGGTCGACTCCGCGCCGCGGTTCTCGCTGCCGTCGCTCTGCACGCCGCGCTTGAGGTCCGAGGTGATGGATCCGATCGAGACCTTGCCCTGCACATCCGCGACGGCGACCGCGTCGGCGACGATCTTCGCGACCGCGATGCCCTCGGGGGTGGACTGGGGGTCGTAGATCGGCACGTACGAGGTCGTGGTGACGCCGTTGGTGGTGGTCGTGACCGGCGTGAGCAGGTCCTTCAGCTCACCCGCGCTGGAGACGATCTCCTTGGTGTCCTTATCGACCTGCACGTTGATGTGGCCGAGGTAGGTGCCGTAGCTGCCGGTCTGCAGAACCGGGATGGTGTGTCCGCCGACGGTGACCGACTGGGCGTACGCCTGGTGCGTGTGGCCCGAGATGATCGCGTCGACATTACCGCCGACTCCGTTGACGATCTTGCCGAAGACGGTGTCGGTCGCGGTGAAGTCCGCCGTCGGCGACTCCGCACCCTCGTGCATCACGACCATGAGAACGTCGGCCTCGTCGTTGCTCTCGTCGCCGTCGGTGAGCTGAGTGGCCACCGCGTTGACGGAGTCGACGATCGAGCGGATGTCGAGGGTCGCGATGCCGGCCGGGCTGACCAGGTACGGGAGGTCCTCGGTGGTGGCGCCGATGAAGCCGATCTTCACGCCGTCGAAGTCCTGGATGTCGTAGGGGGCGTAGGCGTGCTCGTCCGTGCCCTTCTCGAAGATGTTCGAGGTGATGTACTCGAAGTCGGCGCGCGGGATGATGCGGTCGTCGAGGTCATCGCGGCCCTGGTCGAACTCGTGGTTGCCCACGGCGCTCGCGCTGACGCCGATTTCGTTGAGAGCGTCGATCGTAGGGTTGTCGTCCTGGATCAGCGACGTGAACGTCGAGGCGCCCACGTTGTCACCGGCCGCGACCAGCGTCGAGAGGGGGTTCTCCGCGTGCAGCGTCGAGTAGGCGGAGGCGATCGATGCAGCTCCGGCGGTGCTGCCCGAGACGCTCGTACCGGCGGTCGCTTCGATGCGGCCGTGGAAGTCGTTCATCGTGTACACGTCGATGTTCGCGACGTCGGCCGCCATGGCCGGGGCGGCGCCGAAGAATGCGGCGCCGGCGACGGCTCCGATCCCGGCCACCGACAGGAGCCGGGCGAACCCGCGCTGGCGGGAGGATTTCTCGTGCATAGAGGCGCTGTCTCCAATGAGGATGGGGGCAGAGCAAACCCCTGCCGCATTCGGGGAACTTTGTCAGCCAACCCGAACCGCACTCCGAGGTCAACCTCGAACGAGGGGTTACAGCGTCCGTTTACGAGAAGTTAACGCGACACCGTTCAGGTGACACGCAGGAGCGGGACGTAATCGGAGAGGTCCGCCCGTGTCCCCGAGGCATGGACACGACCGGATGAGACGCCCTCGCTCCACGCGAGCGCGCCGGTCGCCAGAGCGAGCCAGGTCTGCGCATCCGTCTCGATGACGTTCGGCGGGGTGCCGCGGGTGTGGCCTGGGCCCTCGAGGCACTGCGCCGCCCCGAACGGAGGCACACGGACCTCGACGCTCTTGCCCGGGAAGCGCGCCTCGAGGATCTGCAGCAGGTAGCGCACGGCCGTCGCGAGCGTGTTGCGGTCGGATGCGCCCCCGAGCGCCGCGTGCACCGCCGCGAGCCCCGCAGCTTCGTCGATCTTCCCTTTCGCCATGCTCCCATCCTCCCGCACCGCCCTGCTCCGAGGGACCCGCCCTGTGCGCGAGGGACCCGCCCTGGGCGGGTCCGACGCGCACAGGAGGGGTCCCTCGCAAGAAGGCGCGGGCTGCGGAGCCGGGCGTCAGGGCGCCGGAGTCGTGTCCTTCGCGAGGGACGAGCCGGCGAAGCTCGACAGCAGCGTGGGCAGGTCGAGGCCCGTCAGGGTGCGCACGACCTCGGTGCCCTCGCCGAGCACCTGGCCGACGCTCTTCGTGACGGCGCTGGCGCCATCCGTCGAGACGACGGTGAGCTGCTTGATGTTCGAGATCGGCTCGGCCGCGGCCCGCACGATCTCCGGCAGGCGCGAGATGATCTCCTGCGCGAGAGCGGCGTCGCCGTACTTCTTCAGCGCCTCCGCCTTCGCATCCGTCGCCGTGGCCTCGGCCAGACCCTCGGCCTTGATCGCCGACGCCTTCGCCTCACCCTGAGCCGTGATACCCGCGGCGAGCGCCACCTGACGGTCGCGGTCCGCGTCACCGGCGAGGCGCACGGCGGCTGCCGAGGCCTCCGCATCCTGCAGCGACGCGATCTTGTTCGCCTCGGCGATCTTGGTGCGCTTGAACGCATCCGCCTCGGTAGCCGCCTTCGCGGAGTCGCGATTCGCGTTCGCCTGCTGCACCTCGGCGTAGGCCTTGGCCTCGGCGGGCTTCTTCACCTCGATGTCGAGGCGCTCCTCGGTCACGAGCGCCTGCTCGGTGAGCGCGTCGCGCTCGAGCACGGCGATCAGCTTCTCCTGCTCGGCCTGGGCCAGCTTGCCCGCCGCATCCGCCTCGGCGTTCGCCTTGTCGGTCTCAGCCTTGATCGAGGCCTTCCGCAGGCTGAACGCCTTCTCGCGCTCGACGATCTGCTCGGCGGCCTCGATGCGGGCGAATTCCGCGGCACGGGCGGCCTCGGCCTCGCTGACCTCGGCGACCTGGCGGGCACGGGCGGCCTCCGCGCGACCGAGGTTCGCGAGGTAGTCGGAGCCGGGGGTCGAGATGTCGGAGATGTTCAGCAGGTCGACCTGCAGGCCCTGCTCGGCGAGGTCGGCCTTGGTCTCCGAAACGACGCGGTCCGACAGCGACTTGCGGTCGGAGATGATCTGCTCGATCGGCAAGTCACCCACGATCGAGCGCAACGAACCCTCCAGCGACTCCTTGATCGTCTCGGTCAGCGTCGCCTGCTGCGCCAGGAAGCGCTGCGCCGCGCGGCGCACCCCCTCCTCGGTGCCGTTGACCTTGAAGTTGATCGACGCCTTGATGGCGATCTTGATGCGGTTCTTATCGACACCCTCGACGGTGATCGCGATCTGACGCTGCTCGAGCGAGAGCGCGAAGCCCTGCTGCAGCACCGGCCAGATGAACGTGCGGCCGCCGATGACGACGCGCTGCCCCGTGTCTTCCGAGCCGACCGCGGCCTTGCCCGCTCCGCGCCCGACGATCACGAGGGCCTCGTTCGGCGGCACCCGACGGATGCGGCTGGCGACGAAGCTCAGCAGCGCGATGAGGACGATGACGATCGCGGCGCCGACGATGACCGGGACGAGCTCGGAGTTCATGGGTTCTTCCTGTGGGGTCGAGTGCGGATGGGCGGATAGCGGAGGTGGCGGGTGCGGGTGGCGATGGCGGTTGGCGTGTGGCGGTTGGCGTCAGACGCCGAAGGACTCGCGTTCGACCTTGACGCGGGTGCCCGCCATCTCGATCACGCGGATGCGGGTGCCGGGCGGGATCGGCTCCTCGGAGTAGGCGAGGCGTCGCTCGACCTCGCGCGGGCCGTCGAGGCTGACCTCGCCGCCCTCGACCGTGATGGTCGCGGTGGCGATGCCCCGCAGGCCCACCACGTCGACGGGGCCGCCGTCGGAGGAGCCGACGAGCCCGCGCGTGATACCGCGCACCCCGAAGTAGGAACCCACGGCCGCGAGCCCGGCCAGCCCGTAGGCCGCGACGGGCGACCATTCGGCAGCGGAGGTGACGACGCCCGCGCCGCCGAAGAGCACGGCCGCGATGCCGAGAGCGGTGCCAGAGAGCGCGCCGTCGCCGATCGACTCGATGTGGTCGCCGATCACGACGGATGCGAGCAGCAGGACGACGCCGATACCGCCGACGACGAGAAAGATGGTCATGCGTCCCCCTTGCGTGCATCCTGCTGGACCCATTGTCTCATCCGAGCTGCGCGCGACGACTCCCCCGCGGGACGGAGCCGCCGCCCGGACGCGGCACCGCCGCGGAGCCCGTGGTCCCGTACTCTGTTCAGGTGAAGATCCTCGTCCTCGGCTCGGGTGCCCGCGAGCACGCCATCATCACCGCGCTCCTCGCAGAGGAGGAGCGCCACGAGATCATCGCGGCCCCCGGCAACGCCGGGATCGCCCACGACGTCGAGGTGATCCACTTCGACACCAACTCGCCCAAGCTCGTCACCGACTTCGCACTCGAGTCGGGAATCGAACTCGTCGTCATCGGCCCCGAGGCGCCACTGGTCGCGGGCGTGGCGGATGCGCTGCGCACCCGCGGAATCGCCACCTTCGGCCCCGGCAAGGCCGCGGCCGCGCTGGAGGGCTCGAAGACGTTCGCCAAGCGGGTGATGGACATGGCCCGCGTTCCCACCGGCCGCGCGACCCGCACGTCGACCCTCGTCGATGCCACCACCGCGATCGACGAATTCGGCGCCCCGTACGTCGTGAAGGCTGACGGCCTCGCCGCCGGCAAGGGCGTGCTGGTCACGGAGTCGCGTTCGGCCGCGATCGCGCACGCCGAGTTCTGGCTGCAGTACGGCGACGTCCTGATCGAGGAGTTCCTCGCCGGCCAAGAGGTCTCGCTCTTCCTGCTCTCCGACGGCCACAACGTGGTGCCGCTCAGCCCGGCCCAGGACTACAAGCGCCTCAGCGACGGCGACGAGGGTCCGAACACCGGCGGCATGGGCGCGTATTCGCCGTTGCCGTGGCTCGCCGACCGTTGGGGCAGCGAGAAGGCCTTCGTCGACGAGGTCATCGACACCATCGCGATCCCCACCGTGCGCCAGCTCGCCCGCGAGCAGACGCCGTTCATCGGGCTGCTCTACTGCGGCCTGATCGTGACGGATGCGGGCATCCGCGTGATCGAGTTCAACGCGCGCTTCGGCGACCCCGAGACGCAGGTGGTGCTGCCGCGACTCGTCTCGCCGCTGTCGAAGCTGCTCTTCGCGGCCGCGACGGGCGAGCTCGAGTCGGTGCCGTGGCCACAGTTCTCGGACCAGGTCGCCGTCACCGTGGTGCTCGCGAGCGCGGGCTACCCCGAGAACGCGATCACGGGACGCGTCATCACCGGCCTCGATGCCGCCGCGGCGGTGCCCGGGGTGACGATCGCGCACGCGGCGACCCAGCTCGACGACCAGACCTACATCGCCACCGGCGGACGCGTGCTCAACGTCGTCGCGGTCGGGGCCGACTTCACCGAGGCCCGCGCCCGCGCCTACCAGGCCCTCGACCTCATCCAGCTCGACGGCGGGCAGTACCGCACCGACATCGCGGAGCGCGTCGCGCGGTAGCGCTCGCGAGGAGCCCGCTCGCGCCGAGCCCGCTCGCGCGCCCGCCCGCCCGCTCCGAGGATGCTCGGTGCGGCTCCGATCCGGCCGCATCGAGAGGTACGCTCGCGGCAGTGACTGTGCACATCCGAACGATCGAGACCGCGGTGCCCGAGGCCGTGCTGCTGCAGACGCGTGCCTGCGACGTGTTCGCCGGCCAACCGGGCGTCAGCCGGCTCGGGTCGCGGCTGATCACGGCCGCGTTCGACGCCTCCGCGATCGACGAACGGCACACCGTCGTCGACGAACTGCTCGGCGGATCCGGCCCGCTGCTCGCGGACGGCCTCGTGCTCGACCCGAGCACGGCCGTGCGCAACGGCCTCTACACCGCCCGGGCTCCCGAGCTGTTCGTGCCCGCCGCGCGTGCCGCCCTCACCGCATCCGGATTCGAACCCGACGACGTGACGCACGTGATCACCGTCTCGTGCACCGGCTTCTACGCACCGGGGCCCGACTACGACGTCGTCCGCCGGCTCGGCCTGCGGCCGTCGACGCAGCGCTTCCACCTCGGATTCATGGGCTGCTACGGCGCGTTCCCGGCGCTGCGGGCGGCGAAGGCGTTCTGCGAAGCGGATGCGGGCGCCGTGGTGCTGATCGCGTGCGTCGAGCTGTGCACCATCCACCTCAGCACCTCGAACGATCCCGAGCAGATCGTGGCCACCTCCGTCTTCGCCGACGGCGCGGCGGCCGCGATCGTCACGGCCCGCCCGGCACCTGAAGGAGTGCCCGTGCTCGAACTGGACGCGCTCGAGAGCGTGCTGACGCCCGAGGGTGAGCAGGAGATGGCGTGGACCATCGGCGACCACGGCTTCGAGATGCGACTGTCGAGCTACGTGCCGAGCATCATCGGCCGTTTCATCACCGGTGCCCTGGAACCGCTGCTCGGAGCCGAGACGCCCGCCGATGTGCCGCTCTGGGCCGTGCATCCGGGCGGCCGCAGCATCCTCGACAAGGTCGAGGCGGCACTTGAACTCACGGAGGCGCAGCTCGCGCCCTCACGGGAGGTGCTGCGCCGCTACGGCAACATGTCGAGCGCGACCGTGCTGTTCATCCTGCGCGACCTGCTCGCGGCTGCCGGCGCGACCGACGAGCGCGTCGTCGCGATGGCGTTCGGGCCGGGGCTCACGGTCGAGACCGGGTTGTTCACGCGCCGGCTCTCGCCTCGGCGGGCGGAGTGATCGACTTCGGTACCCGCGAGACGGTGGAGCTGGAGGCGATGGACGATCCGGACTGCGACCTGCGCCGGCTCACCCGCACCTACGAGCAGTTCCGCCTGGTCAACGCGCTCGTCTCGCGCTGGCGCGCGATCTACCGCACGCGCATCCGCCCGCGCCTCGAACGCGGTCGCGAGAACACCCTGCTCGACATCGGCTTCGGCGGTGGCGACGTTCCGCGAGCGCTGGCCGGGTGGGCACGACGCGACGGATTCGCGCTTCGGATCACCGCGATCGACCCGGATCCGCGCGCGCAGGCCTTCGTCGCTGCGCAGCCGGCCACGCTCGGCGTCGAGTTCCGCCCGGTGCTGAGTTCGGAGGTGGAGGGTAGCTTCGACATCGTGACCTCCAACCACGTGCTGCACCACCTCGCGGCGCCGGAACTCGCGGCCCTCCTCGCCGACAGCGAACGGCTCGGCCGCTACAGCGTGCACAACGATCTGCACCGCTCCAGGCTGGCCTACGGCGTGTACGCGGTGGCGACGCGGCCGGCGCACGGCGGATCGTTGATCCATGAGGACGGGCTGCTCTCGATCCGGCGCAGCTACACCGCGGGCGAGCTGCGCGCCGTCGCGCCGAGCGGCTGGCGGGTCGAGCGTGTGCGTCCGTACCGCCTCCTCCTCACCCACGAGTGCGCCGCATGACGCGCGCAGGCACGGCACTCATGACGGCGGCCGCCGTGAGCTACACGGCGAACTGCGCGCTGGGCACTGCGGTCGGCACCGGGCTCGTGCACACCGGGCGGTGGCACTGGACCCACCACGCCCTCTACATCTGCACGGCCACGCTGTCGGCGGCCGC
The DNA here is from genome assembly GCA_013204985.1 of Microbacteriaceae bacterium VKM Ac-2855. Taxonomy (GTDB): domain Bacteria; phylum Actinomycetota; class Actinomycetes; order Actinomycetales; family Microbacteriaceae; genus Rathayibacter. The sequence continues at coordinate 89,819 of JABMLG010000005.1, read as the reverse complement.
CGCGACCGTGCTGCTGGCCGAGCGCCGCCCGGCGGGTCGTGCGCTGCTCCCCGCGGCGGTGCCGCTGGCGATCATCCCGTTCGCCGGAACGCGCGGCCGCCGGCATCCGACCATCGCTCTGGCCGCGGCCCCGTTCATCGCCGCCGCCCTCATCCTCGCCCACCGCGACTGACGGGCACCGTCACAGAACGCGACCCCCCCCATCGGGTTGCCGTTTCTTTGACGCACGAGCGGGAGGGGGTGAACCCCGCCCATCGGGTTGCCGTTTCTTTGACGCACGAGCGGGAAGGACGCTCCGCAACCAACGGGCCGCCGTCAAAGAAACGGCAACCCATGAAGCGGGGTCGCCGTTCTCTCGACGCCCACCCGCACACAGCCGGGTTGCCGTTTCTTTGACGGGCGCGGCACGAAGTGACAACCCCCCTCCCTCTCGCGCGCGGCGTCTCGTGCGCCGATGTAGCGGGTTGTCACTGCGTCCCACGAACCGAGGGAAGGGCGCTCCGCAACCAACGGGCCGCCGTCAAAGAAACGGCAACCCATGAAGCGGGGTCGCCGTTCTGTCGACGCCCATCCGCACACAGCTGGGTTGCCGTTTCTTTGACGGGCGGCGGCACGAAGTGCCGGGGGTCGGGGAGAATCGCGGGTATGGAGTTCCTCGATGTGCTGCGACGCCGCAAGACCACCAACGGACCTTTTCTGCCCGAACCCGTCTCGGAGGAGCACCAGCGCCTCCTGATGGAGGTCGCCGGACGCGCACCGTCGCAGCTGAACAGCCAGCCGTGGCGGTTCGTGATCGTCGAGGAACGCGCGACGATCGACGCGATCGCGACCATCAGCGGCTCGAGCATGACCACCGCGATGAGCAACGGCACCTTCTTCGAGCGCTACAAGCCCTACTTCCGCTTCAGCGCCGACGAGATGGAGCAGCGCCGTGACGGGATGCTGTTCGACAAGTTGCCCGCTCCGCTTCGTCCGTTCACCAAGCAGGTCTTCACCAAGCGCGGCCAGTTCCTGATGAACTCGCTACGCGTACCGCACACCCTCGGCGAGGAGAACCGCAAACTGGTCGCCGGCTCGCCCCTGCTGCTGGGGGTGATGCTCGACCGCGCCGAATACCGCCCGGGCGAGCTCTCCTCCTTCTACTCCGTCTTCAGCATGGGTGCGGCCATGGAGAACATCTGGCTCACCACCGGCGAGATCGGGATGGGGATCCAGTTCATCTCGTTCCCGATGGAGGTGCCGGGCGGCTGGCAGAAGATCGTCGAGCTGCTCGGCGTGCCCGACGAACTCGAGTTGATGGCCGTCTACCGGCTCGGTTACCTGCCGAAGGAACAACGCCGACCCGCCATCGACTGGTCCTCGCACCAGCGTAAGCTGCCCTCGCAGTACGTCTTCCGCGGCACCTGTGCGACACCCCAACAGGGCTGGGACGCACCGAAGGAATAGGCCGCTGTCAACCGCCCCTCCGCGGATTTCGGCTCGCGACGCCTGCGTCGATACGGTGACGAAACCGCTGCCGAAGAGTTCGCGCGGTTCGACGCGAAAGGACGCCGATGGCGACTCTGATCTACGGCCCGCAACGACTGGAGGTCGAGTTCGGAGAACGCGAGCTCGCGCATCTCAAGGTCGCCGTTCTGGCGAAGCTGCGCCGCTCCGAGTCGTTCTCACTGGCATGGACCGAGCCTGAGCGCCACGGTCACGGCCGCAGTTCGATCTGGGTGCATCCGGCGATCGCGATGCAGTTCCGCTTCCGCGAGCGGTCGCGTCAGAGACTGAATCGCGCCTGGGTCGAGCAGATGCTCGAGGCCGCGAGCCTGCACGGCGAGCTGACGATGATGCCGGAGCCGACCGAACCCTAATCGTGCAGATCGTCGCCCATACCGGGAGCGAGGTCGTCGTGCGCGGCGGAGTGCACGGGAGCCCCGACCGAGAGCAGCGGCGCAAAGGCCGGCATCTCGAAGTCGTCCTCCGACACGGCAGCGGATTCGCCGTCGATGTCGACGACTTCGAGCTGGGTCGCCGGACCGATGAGGATGGTGTGCTGCAGGATCGTGCCGTTCGACTCGAGCACCGGGATATCGACGGTCGAACTCGTACCCAGGCGGATCACCTCCGCCGCATAGGCGATGACGGCGTCGGCCACCGAGACACTGGTGACCAGGGCATTGCCGTCGTAGATGATGCGTCGCATGCTCCCAGATAAGCAGTACCCGCCGCCGCGCAGCAGGGATTGCATCCGGCGCCGGAGTGCGTGAGCGCCCTCAGCGCGTCACGCCCGCCTCGCGCAGCGCGAGAGCGGCCAGCGCGTCGACCGTCTGCGGATCCGCATCCCGCCAGCGCGCGGCGACGTCCGTATCGAGAGCGAGCAGGATGCGCGGCTCGACGCTGCTCAGCGCGCGCAGCGCCAGCAGATCGCGACCGCCGGGCGCGGCAGCGAGACGACGAGCGGATGCGGCGCGCCGCGCGAACCCGATCCGGCGGCGCAACCAGACCAGCAGGACGACCGCGATCGGGACGAGCGCGATCAGCAGGCCGATGATCCAGGCGACCGTCTCGATCAGTGATTGCTGATCGCGGCCGGCCTGGGCCAGCGTCGCACCGGCCGCGCCCGCCTGGCTGAAGGGAGTCGAGGCCGCCGACCCGAGCAGAGGGATGCCCGCCAGCGCGCTGGACGCATCCGTCATCGTGCCCTCGAAGCCCTCGCCAGCATCCGCGAGCCCGCGCCCCAACGCGGCGGTGCTGCCGATCAGCGCACCGACCGTGCTGCCGAGAGCCCCGAATCCGACGATCGAGGCGAGCGCGAGCACATCGGCGCTCAGCTGACGGGCACGAGCGACGGGCGACGCGGAATACAGCTGCATCCCAGCAGTGTGCCGGGTCTGCGGCTCGCGTGGCAGTCGTTGACGGCAGATCGGCGCCGGTGTCTCGGGCCCGACGCTCGAGGCCCGACGGTCCGGGCCGACGCGTGAGGCCCGACCATCCGGGCCCGACGTCTCACATCCGACGCCTCACACCCGCGCCCGCCGCATCCGCCGCCACCGCGGCAGCGAGCTCAGCAGCGCCGCGACGATGATGACGGTGCCGAACCAGCCGGCCACGGCGCCCGGGATCGTCACGACGAGGCTCGCCCACAGCAGCAGCGACAGCACGCCGAGCACATAGGCTGCGCCCGCCTTGAGGTAGCGGAGGCGGGTGAGGCCCTTCGCGGCGTCGACCCGCGCCGTGAGACGGGCGAGGAAGACGGCGCCGATGCCCACGCCCACGGCGGCGACGGCGGCCTGCTCGAGGTAGCCCAAGCCGGTGTCGGTGCTCGAGAGCGTGTACACGCCGTCGAGGATCTCGAACAGCATAAAAACGGTGAGGCCGCGCTCGAACACCACGGTCGCGGCGTACACGTGCAGGCGCATCCCGGAGTCGGGATCGCGCTTGGCCCAGGCGGCCAGTGCCTTCACCGCGAGGTAGAACACGATCCCGATCGACGCGGCGATCGCGACCTCGACACGGATGGAGGCATCCGCGAGCACCGTCATCACGGTCGAAGCGACGACGGCGAGGGTGAGTCCGGCCGCTCGTGGGCGACGCGTACTCGCGAGCACCGCCTCCACGCGGCCGAGCCACGGGCGACGCTGCAGACGATCGACATTGAAGAGGTATTCGGCGAAGACGAGCCCGATGAAGACGGCGCCGAACGCCGCCAGGCCCGGTCGTGCTGAGGCGAGGTGCTCGGCGAAGAGAGCAGGTTGCAGCACGGCCTCGGCCGCTGCATCGCGCGGCGACTCGTCGGTGGCGACCGCGACGGCGGCGGGCGGCAGCAGGATGCGCATCGCCAGCACACCCGCGACCAGACCGATGGAAAGAAACAGGCGGCGGGCCGGCGAGTGCAAGCGACCGGCGATGCCGGCCATCGGAACGGAGGAGTCGGCGGCCATCGCCAGCTCGAGTACGGTGAGCGCGATCAGGGCGAACGCGGCGGCGGGTGAGAGCAGGAACCAGGCCAGCGGAGTGGCGACGATCAGCAGGATCAGGGGCAGACCGAGCCCCGAGAGGTGCGGCCCGTGGGCGGACGACGTCGATGTCGTGGTCGTGGTGGTGCTCGTGCGGGTGGGGCTCACGGGCGGGCTCCTCTCGGCGGCGGGCGGCACACCGTTGAGCCCTGACCTTCAGTCGATCAGCCGCAGGTGGCCATCCGCTCCGAATCCGGTGGCAGAGTGCTGGCCGTCACGCCTTCGCTACGGCTCGGCGGCGCGAGACCCAGACCACCCCGAGCCCGGCGAGCGAGATGATCGCGCTGATCAGCACGATGTAGAACGCGACCGAGAAATACCCGGTCGGGGCGATATTCGGGTTGAGGAACGGATACGGGTACCAGTAGTCGTTGCCGTACACCTGGTCGTCGACGAGCGGCCCGCGCACGAGCGTGTAGACGGCCCAGACGATCGGGAAGACGATCACGATCCAGACCGTTCGGAACGAGAGCGGCTTGCGCCCCGGCGCGAAGAGCCAGTCGAGCAAGAGATACAGCGGCGCGACCACGTGCAGGATCTCGTTCGACCAGCCCACCGTGGACCCCTGCGGAAGCTCGATGCCGCGCAGCAGCAGATTGTAGACGACGCCGGTGGTCACCATGTACGTGACAACACTCGCCCGGGTCACCTGGAACCAGAGCGGATCCCCGCGGTTCGCGAGCAGGAATCCCGCCCCGATCAGGAGCGCCACCATCGAGAGGATGTTCGCCTCGATCGTGAAGAAACTGAAGAAATTCGTGACGTTCGAGGCGATGTTCTCGACTCCGCGGGAGCGCCAGAAGTCGAGGCTCACGATCAGCTGACCGACGATGGCGGCCAGGATGGCGAGGGCGATCGCCGCCCGCGTCACAACGAAGAGGATGCGCATGGCGAGGCCTTTCTCGGGCGAGGTGGTGCGGACCCGCCCCTGCCGCCACCGTAGCGGAGCCCCACGCCGGGTGGGGTGTCAGGATCTGAAGCTGGATGCACTTCTTCGGCGCTCGATCGGGCTCGCGGCGGCGGATCGACTGCATTCCCTGACAAGGCCCGACTCGCTCCGACGACTCGACTCGCTCCGACGACTCGACTCGCTCCGACGACTCGTCCCCCTCCGACGGCTCATAGGGTTCTCCCCGCGCGGTCGCGCCCGCCGCATGCCGTTCGCGTAGCCGCGGCGCGCATCGTCGGAGACATGAGTACGAACATCCCGCGCAGGCGGTTCATCATCGGCGGGGCCGCGGCCCTCACCGCCGTCGTCGGCGGCGGCGCGGCCTGGGCGCTCGACCGTTTCGTCATCGAGCACGTCGAGGTCGCCGACGTCGACGCGTACCAGGCCGAGAACGCCACGACCGACGCGACGACCGTCGACACCTCGAACGCCGTCACCACCGCGACCAGCTACAGCTCGGACGATGCCGGCATCCGGATCTCGACCGTCGTCACCGGCAGCGGATCCGATACCGTCACGTACTACGTCGCCGACGTGACCGTGTCGGATGCGACCGTGCTGCAATCGGCCTTCGCCGACAACCGGTTCGGCGAGAACATCATCGAGACGACCTCCGCCATCGCGCAGGACAACGCTGCGATCTTCGCGATCAACGGCGACTATTACGGCTTCCGCGACACCGGCATCGTGATCCGCAACGGCGTGAGCTACCGCGACTCCGGCGTCCGGCAGGGCCTCGCGTTCTCCCTCGACGGTCGCGTCGAGGTCTACGACGAGACGGCGACGGATGCGGCGACGCTGCTCGCCGCCGGCGTCTGGAACACGCTCTCGTTCGGGCCCGCCGTCGTCGAGAACGGTGCGATCGTCGCGGGGATCGAGTCCGTCGAGGTCGACACCAACTTCGGCAACCACTCGATCCAAGGTGAGCAGCCCCGCACCGGAATCGGGGTGATCGGCGACAATCACCTGGTCTTCGTCGTGGTCGACGGCCGCAGCGCCGGGTACAGCAAGGGCGTCACCCTGCCCGGCCTGGCGGCGATCTTCGTGCAACTCGGTGCGACCACCGCCTACAACCTCGATGGCGGCGGCTCGTCGACGATGTACTTCAACGGCGCGCTGGTGAACAAGCCGCTGGGCACGGGTCAGGAACGCGGCACCTCCGACATCCTGTTCATCGGCGGCTGATCGTGATCCTGCTGATCCCCGCCTACGAGCCCGATGCGGCCCTGCCCGCTCTTGTCCGCGAGGCGCTGCGGGCGGATCCGTCGCTGTACGTCCTCGTCGTCGACGACGGCAGCGGATCCGCCTACTCCGGCGTGTTCGCCGCGGCGCTCGCGGCGGGTGCCGAGGTGATCGGCTACCCGCACAACCAGGGCAAGGGGCACGCCCTCAAAACCGGCTTCGCCCGCGCGATCGCACTCGGCGGAGACGACGTGGTGACGGCGGACAGCGACGGGCAGCATCGGGTGGCCGACATACTCCGGGTCGCCGAACGCGTGCGCGGAGGTGACGCGATGGTGCTCGGCGGGCGCCGCTTCTCGGGCGACGTGCCGCTGCGCAGTCGCGTCGGCAACACCGTCGCGCGCGCCGCCTTCCGCCTGGCGACGGGGGTGAGCGTGCACGACACCCAGACGGGTCTGCGCGGTTTCCCGCAGCGGATGATGCCGGAACTGCTGCGGATCGGCGGCGAGCGCTTCGACTACGAGCTGGCGATGCTGCTGGCGGCGCCCGATCGCATCTCCGAGATCACCGTCGAAACGGTGTACCTGGAGCACAATGCGTCCTCGCACTTCCGGCCGCTCGTCGACTCGGTTCGTGTGCTGCGGCCGCTGCTGCGGTACGTCGCGGCGTCGTTCGGCTCGTTCCTCCTCGACCTCGCGCTGCTCCAGCTGATCTCGGCGGTGACCGGCTCGCTGCTGGCCGGCGTGATCGGCGCGCGGCTGGTGAGCGCGAGCGCTAACTTCGTGGTGAACCGGCGTCTGGTCTTCGGTGCCGGCGGGCGGATGCGCACGGATGCACTGCGGTACGCCGCCCTCGCGCTGGGCCTGCTCGCCGCGAACTACGTCGCCCTGCTCGCGCTCACCGGCGCGGGGGTGCCGCTGCTCGCCGCCAAACTCGTCACCGAGGTGGGGCTGTACGTGCTGGGCTTCGCCGCGCAACGCGCGTTCGTCTTCGCCCGCCGGCTCCCCGCATCCGCCGCGCGGCACCCCGCCGCCCGGCAGCACCCCACCGCCCCGCCCGCCGACGCTTCCCTGCGAGGGACCCCTTCCCGGTTCGAGGGCGCCCCGCTCGGGGGCGCCCTCGAACCGAGGAGGGGTCCCTCGCAGGAGGACGTGGGGCTCGGCGCCGCCGCGGGCGCGGAGGCGCGTTAGGTGAGGCTACGCTTACACGGTGCTTCGATCATCCGCTCGCCGACCGCTCGTGCTGCTCGCACTGGCGGGCGCGGTCCTGGCCGTCGCGTTCGTCAGCCTGATGCTCGGCAGCAACCTGATCAGCCCGACCGCGGTGTTCACCGGCCTGTTCGACCCGACGCGCGACACCGGCGCGGTCGTCTGGGGCTCACGCGTGCCGCGCACGGTACTCGGCCTCCTCGTCGGGTTCTGCCTCGGCGTCGCCGGCGCTGTGATGCAGGGACAGACCCGCAATCCGCTCGCCGATCCGGGCATCTTCGGGGTCTCGGCCGGCGCGAGCCTCGCCGTCGTGATCGGCGTCTACGTGCTCGGCACCAGCTCCATCCTCACCACCCTGTGGCTCGCGCTCGCGGGCGCCACCGTCGCGAGCGTCGTGGTCTTCTCGGTCGCCGCCCTCGGTCGCGGACTCTCCAGCCCCGTCCCCCTCGCGATCGCCGGAACCGCCGTCTCCGCGCTGCTCGTGGCACTCACCTCCTTCCTCGTGCTCTCGGACCAGACGACCCTCGCGGCCTACCGGATCTGGGTCGTCGGCTCGCTCTCGGGCCGCACCCTGACCGGCGTCGATGCCGCCCTGCTCTTCGCCGGTGTCGGGATGGTCTTCGCCGCAGCGAACATCCGCTCGCTCAACACTCTGCAGCTGGGCAGCGAGCTCGCCCATGGGCTGGGCGAGAGCCTCCTCCGCGCGCGCCTGGTGGGCCTGGCCGCGATCACCCTCCTCACGGCGAGCGCCGTCGCGATCACCGGGCCGATCGGATTCGTCGGCCTGACCGCCCCGCACGTCGCCCGCTCGGTGATCGGCGGCGACCACTACTGGCTGCTTCCCGCATCCGGCCTGGTGGGCGCGGTCGTTCTGCTCGTCTGCGACACGGTCGGGCGGATGATCGGCGGTAACGCCGAGGTGTCGGTGGGCGTGGTGCTCACCGTGCTCGGCGGCATCGCCTTCATCGCCATCGTGCGCCGCGGGAAGCTGGCCACGCTGTGACCGCGGTCGTGCGGCCCGACGGTCACCGGCTGTTCGGCAGGCTGTGGCGGGGTCGCGTCGTCACCGCCACCGTCGCCTGCCTGATCGCGGTGATCGCGGTCGCCGTGCTCGGAATCGTCGCCGGCTCCTCGTCGCTCACCGTGCCGGATGTGGTGCGCACGCTGCTCGGCGGCGGAACCGCGGCGCAGGAGCTCATCGTCTTCGACCTGCGCCTGCCCCGGGTCGCGGGCGGTATCGCCGTGGGCGCCGCCCTCGGGCTCGCCGGCGCACTCACGCAGACCTTCGCCCGCAATCCGCTGGCCACGCCCGACATCCTCGGCGTCACCTCGGGCGCCAGTCTCGGCGCCGTCTCGGCGATCGTTCTCTTCGGCGGCAGCTACGCGATCGGCGCCGGCGCCCTCACGCTCGGCCTGCCCGCGGTGGCGGCCCTCGGCGCGCTGATCACCGCGACAGCGCTCTACGCGCTGTCGTGGCGCGGCGGTGTGGACAGCTACCGGATGATCCTGATCGGCATCGGCGCCACCGCCGCGCTCACGGGCGTCACCAGCTACCTGATCGCACGGGCGAAGATCACCGAGGCCACCGCCGCTGCGCAGTGGCTGGTGGGCAGCCTCTCCGGAATCTCGTGGGCGAGTGTCTGGCCGGTGCTGGTGGCGCTGGTCGTCATCACACCGATCGCTGTGCTGCAGTCGAGCAGCCTCGACATCAGCCAGCTCGGCGACGAGTTGTCGACCGGCCTCGGGGTCGCCGTGCAGCGGCACCGCGTGATCGTTGTGGTCTGCGCCGTCCTGCTCACCGCAGCGGCGGTCTCGGCGAGCGGGCCGATCGAGTTCGTCGCCTTCGTCGCTCCGCAGATCGCCCGCCGCCTCGCCAAGACCGGGCGGCCTCCGTTGCTCGCCTCGGCGCTGATGGGGGCCTTCATCGTGACCGCCGGCGACGCGTTGTCGCGCGGCGTGCTGCCCGGGGAGGTCCCGGTGGGCATCATCACGGCGATCGTCGGCGCGCCGTACCTGATCTGGCTGCTGACTCGGCGCAAGGAACGGGAGAGCCTCGCATGAGCACTGACACCATCGCGGCCTTGGAGGCGCGCGGCGCCACCTTGTCGTACGATCGCGCCGCGATCTTCGAAGGCCTCGATCTGCGGATCGAGCGGGGCGAGGTGACCACGCTGATCGGCGCGAACGGCAGCGGCAAGTCGACCCTGCTCAAGGCGTTCGGCCGGCTGCTGGCACCGAGCGGCGGCAGTATCGAGATGGATGGGCGGCCCATCCGCTCGCTGGCCACCCGCGAGGTGGCGCGGCGCCTGGCGATCCTGCCGCAGAAGCCGCTCACGCCCTCCGCGACCAGCGTGCGCGATCTCGTCTCGCGCGGACGGCATCCGCACCAGAGCCTGCTGCGGCCGTGGACGCCGAACGACAGCATCGTCGTCGACACGGCGCTCGCGGCGACCGGCTTGCTGGAGCTGGCGGATCGGGATTCGGGCTCGCTCTCGGGCGGCCAGTTGCAGCGCGCCTGGATCGCGCTGGTGCTGGCGCAGGAGGCGCCGACGATCCTGCTCGACGAGCCGACCACGTTCCTCGACCTCAGTCACCAGCTCGACGTGCTGCGCCTCGTCCGCTCGATCAATCGAGAGCGCGGCGCGACCGTGGTGATGGTGCTGCACGATCTCAGTCTCGCGGGTCGCTTCTCCGACCGGCTGATCGTGGTGGGTGAGGGGCGTGTGCTCGCCGACGGGACGCCGTGGCAGGTGCTGACGCCCGAGACGCTCCGGGCCGCCTTCGACCTGGACGCGATGGTGATCCCGGATCCGAGCAGCGGTACCCCGCTGATCGTGCCGGTCGAACCCGTTGGTGTCGCTTCGTAACTTAGGATCGGCTACCCTAACTTCTGTGAAGATTCCCCGGTACTCCGCCCTCCTGCTCGTCCCCGCCGTCGCTCTCGCGATGCTCACCGGCTGCTCGTCGGATGCGTCCGACACGTCAGCGGATGCATCCACCGCCGAGTGGAGCTTCACCGACGACACCGGCACCACCGTCACCCTCGACCACCAGCCGGAGCGCGTCGCCAGCTACGCCGACTACGCTCTGGGCCTGCTCAGCACCGGCGTCGACCCGGTCGCGATCTTCGGACGCTTCGACGTCGCGACGGACGAACGATTCGACCCCTACGACATCGCCGACACGGCCATCGTGGGCAACAGCTACGGCGAGATCGACCTCGAGGCCCTGGCCGAGGCCGCGCCCGACCTGATCGTGACCGGCATCTACCCGACCGATCGGGAGGGCACCCTCGACCTCGAGGGCGCGTACTACGGCTTCGCCGACGTGGAGCAGCAGGAGCAGCTCGAGAAGATCGCGCCCGTCGTGGCCATCGAGGTCGGCGGATCAGGCCTGGACGTCATCGAGAGCATGAACACCCTGGCCGAGGCGCTGGGCGCCGACCCCGACACCATCGCCGCCGCGAAGAGCGAGTACGACGCGGCCGCCGCCGACCTGACAGCGGCGGCCACCGAGACCGGTCTCGAGGTCACCGCGATGTACGCGGACGCCGACGGCGTCTACGTGACCAAGCCGGCCGACGAGCCCGAGACGGAGCTCTACCGCAGCCTCGGCGTCACCTACACCGACCTCAACCCCGACGGCTACTACTACTGGGACATCTACAGCTGGGAGAACGCGGCCCAGATGATGACGGGCGACGTGCTGCTGGTGAACAACGAAGGGTTCCAGAAGGACGACCTGCTGGCCCAGCCGACCTTCGTCTCGAGCCCAGCACTGCAGGCCGGCCAGGTCTACACCTGGAGCGGCGCCGCCCTCGACTACGCCTCGCAGGCCGCGCACATGACCGAGCTCGCCGAGATCCTGCGCGCGTCCTCGAAGGTTTCGTAGTGCCCTTCGTCCGCGGGCTCCCGTCCCTGCCCGGCGGGGTGTACGGCGAGGCCGCGGGCGACGGCGTGCCCGTGCTGTTCCTGCACGGGGGCTTCAACTCGCTCGAGCCGATGCGGCCGCAGTTCGAGGCGCTCTCGCGCTCGGGCTCGGGCGAGTACGCGGTGCACGCCTTCGAGCGGCCCGGCCACGGCCGCACCCCGGATGAACCCGGCGACTTCACTTTCGAGCGGATGCTCGCCCTCACGGTCGAATACCTCGATGCGGTGGGCCTGGACGCGGTGCACGTCGTCGGCTTCAGCGATGGTGCGATCCTCGGCCTGCTGCTGGCGATGCGGCACCCGGAGCGGGTGCGCTCACTCGTCTCGATCAGCGCCAACCTCGACCCCTCCGGGTTCCGCACCGAAGGCGGCGGCCCACCCGGGCCCGACACGGAGGGCGAGTGGTACGCGCGGCTGTCGCCGGACGGGCCGGAGCACGCATCCGCTGTGCTGGCGAAGCTCTACCGGCTCTGGACCGAGGAGCCGCACATCCCGGCCGCCGACCTGGCGCGGATCACCGCACCGACGCTGATCGTGGCCGCTGACCGCGACTCGATCGCGACGGCGCACACGCTGCTGATCTCGGAGTCGATCCCGGATGCACGGCTCTGCATCGTGCCCGGCGCCACACACGGGCTCCTCGACCAGAAGGCGGCGTTCGTGACGCAGGTGCTGCAGGACTTCCTGCGCTCGGTGCGCTGAGGTGCGGCGTTCGGCAGTGCCGTGGCCGCCGCCGCCCGGGTGGGTGGGCCCGGGTTGTCGCAAACCGCCCGCCTCCGCGACGTTTTGGGACGAAACGTGACCACCCGGGCCACCCCGGGCCACCCCGGGCCACCCCCGGCCACCCACCCAAGCCCGGGTTGGCGCAAACCACCCGCCTCCGCAACGCTCCGGGACGAAACGCGACCACCCGGGCCACCCCCGCGGGCCCGGCCACCCACCCAAGCCCGGGTTGGCGCAAACCACCCGCCTCCGCAACGTTCAAGGACGAAACGTGACCACCCGGGCCACGCCCCTCGACCGCGAGGCTCGCGACCGGCCAGGATGAAGCATGGCCACCGCATCCGGACAGCTCGTCACCGTCGACGGCCACCGGCTGCGCCTGACCAACCTCGACAAGTTCGCCTACCCGCCCTCCGAGGCGAACCCCGAGGGCACCACCAAGGGCGAGGTCCTCGCGTACTACGCCGCCGTAGCCGAGGTGATGGTTCCGCACACGACCAACCGCCCCGCGACACGCAAGCGCTGGGTCGACGGGGTCGGTGACGCCGAGCATCCGGGTGAGGTGTTCTTCGAGAAGAACCTGCCGAACGGCACTCCTGAGTGGGTGCAGCGGCGCGGGATCGAGCACTCGAGTCGCACCGTGCAGTATCCGCTGGTCAACGACCTGGCGACCCTGACGTGGCTCGCGCAGTCCGCAGCGCTCGAGATCCACGTGCCGCAGTGGCGATTCGGCAGGGCCGGCGATCGCCGCAACCCCGACCGGCTCGTGCTCGACCTCGACCCCGGCGAGGGCGCTGGACTCCGCGACTGCGCCGAGGTGGCCGGCTACGCGAAGGAAATCCTCGACGGGATGGGGCTGGCCACGGTGCCCGTGACGAGCGGCAGCAAGGGTATCCACCTGTACGCGCCCCTCGACGGCACGCTCGGCTTCGACCAGGTCTCGGCCGTCGCCCACGAACTCGCCCGTGCGCTGGAGGCCGATCACCCCGATCTCATCGTCTCGGACATGAAGAAGGCGCTCCGCGGCGGCAAGGTGCTGATCGACTGGAGCCAGAACAACGGCAACAAGACCACGATCGCGCCCTACTCGTTGCGCGGGAGGTTCGAACCGACGGTCGCCGCGCCGCGCACGTGGAAGGAGATCGCCTCGCCGAAACTCCGCCACCTCCGGTTCGACGAGATGGCCGAGCGGATCGCCCGCCGGGGCGACCTGCTCGCGCCGCTGCTCGCGGTGCGCGACGCAAGCCTCGAACCCACGCCGGAGCACCTCGACCGTTTCGAGCCGACCGCCGCATCCGCCGACCGGCTGGCGACGTACCGCAGCATGCGCGACGGAACGAAGACCCCCGAACCGGTGCCGGACCAAGCGGCTCCGAGCAGCGACGGCACGTCTTTCGTGATCCAGGAGCACCACGCGCGCCGGCTGCACTACGACTTCCGACTCGAGCACGACGGGGTCCTCGTCAGCTGGGCGGTGCCGAAAGGGCCGCCGCTTCCCGGGGACGGCAACCATCTCGCGGTGCAGACGGAGGATCATCCGCTCGAGTACGGCACGTTCGAGGGCACGATCCCGAAAGGCGAGTACGGCGGCGGCGAGGTCAGCATCTGGGATGCGGGCGAGTACGAGCTCGAGAAATGGCGCGAGGGTTCGGAGATCATCGCGGTGCTCACCGGCCGCCCCGACGGCGGGCTCGGGGGCGAGCCCCGCAAGTACGCGCTGCTGCACACCGGCGGGCGCCGCGGCGAGAGCGGGGGCGAGAACAACTGGTTGCTGCACCTGATGGATCCGGATGCACCGAAAAAAGGTCATCCGCGCTGGAAGTCGGGGGCCGCGCAGGAGGAGGAAGGCGCCGCCGAACGCGCCCGCGCGCACGGCCGTGAGCCGGGGGCGACGACACCCGCACCCGCATCGACTGCGAAGAGCTCCGCGGCGACACCGCTGAACCCCGCGTCGTTGCGGCCGATGCTCGCAACGGCCGGCAGCGCCGCCGATGTCGATGACGACTGGGCGATCGAGATGAAGTGGGACGGCTACCGCACCCTCGCCTCCGTGACCGCGGATCACGTCGGTCTCACCAGCCGAAACGGCAACGACCAGACCTCGACGTTCCCCGACCTCCTCGACGCGATGCGCGCTGCGGTGCAGGGGCGCAACGGAGTCTTCGACGGCGAGATCGTGGCACTGGATGCACGGGGCCGGCCCGATTTCGGCACCCTGCAGGGCCGCGCGCAGCTCAGCGACCCGCGCGACGTGCAGCGCGCGCTCGGCACCCCCGTGTTCGTGATGCTCTTCGACGTGCTCGAACTCGACGGCGTCTCGCTCGTGGACCTGCCGTATCACGAGCGTCGTGAACGTCTGACCGAGGCCGTGCTCGAGAACGAGCGGATCCACCTGCCCGCAGCATTCGAGGGCGATGTGGCGGAGGCGATGGCGACGAGCGCACGGCTCGGGCTCGAGGGCGTCGTCGCGAAGCAGCCCGGCAGCAGCTACGCCGTCGGGCGGCGCAGCCGGGCATGGATCAAGATCAAGCACCAGCGAGCGCAGGAGGTGGTGATCATCGGCTGGCGTCCGGGCACCGGCTCGTTGACCGGATCCGTGGGCTCGTTGGCGATGGCCTTACCGGATGCGGAGGGTGTGCTGCGCTACGTCGGTCGCGTCGGCTCGGGGCTGAGTGACAAGGAGCGGGCGGCGCTGATGACGCGCTTCGCGGCGATGGCGGCGCCCGAGGCCGCTGCCGAGGTGCCGGGGCCGGAGTCGCGCGGGATGCACTGGATCGAGCCGCGTCTCGTCGGCGAGGTGCGCTTCGCCGAACGCACCGCATCCGGCACCCTCCGACACGCGGTTTGGCGCGGCTGGCGCCCCGACAAGTCGCCGGACGAGGTGCGCGCGGAGTAGGCCCGGCGCCCCCTCCCCCTACCGCCCTCCCGCCCTTCCGCCCTCCCGCGAGATGCCTCTTATGCACGCGACACGCCGTAGAAGGTGTGCATAAGAGGCATCTCGGGGGGCGGGAGGGGCGGGAGGCGAGGGGCTGGCGGGGCGGGGGCGGGCGGCAGGGGGCGTGGTCAGGCTGAGCGGCGGCGTTGCGCCGACCAGTCGGCCCACATCCGCTTGAGGTCCCAGGCGTTCTCGGCCTCGATGCGCACGTGGTCGTCGTCGCCCTCGCGGGTGCGACCCTGCACCAGCATCAGACGGGTGCTCGAGAGCAGCGCGCCGACCGCGCGCTGCGCATCCGCCGGGAAGGCGCAGTCGGCGACGCCGCTGCCGTCCTCCAGCCGCACGGACAGCCCGGTGGACCCGCGGGGCGCGCGATCACCGGCGATGCGCAGACCCGCCACCAGTACCTCCGCGCCAGGGCGCGCGTCGACGAGGCTGCCGGCCGAGAGCACTTCGAGTTCGTCGAGCATCGGGCGGTAGCTTTCGATCGCGTGCGGCGGCGGGGGTGGCGGCGGCAGCGGGATATCGAGGCCCGCGAAGAGCGCGGGAGCGGCATCGTCGCCCGGAGCGGGCTCGGAGCCGAGCGCGCGCACGCGGGCGAGCACCGCTGCCCGCTCGACGCCGGGCAGAAGCGGGTCGAGAGCCCCCTCCGCGGCCAGCCGCAGCATGCGGGCCCGCGCCGGCGCGGCTCGTGCGGCGAAGTCGTCGAGGGAGCGGAACGGGCGGGTGCCGAGGATCCGCTCGATCTCGGCATCGGTCAGGCCGGCGAGCCGCAGCGGCGGTCGAATCGCGTCGCCCTCGATACGGTAGCGGCGAGCGGATGCGGTGACCGAGACGGGCAGGACCGACACGGCGGGCGTCTCGAGCCCGAACTCGAGCGCTCCGCAGGCCGCGGCGAGCGGGTGCGTGGCGACGAGGTCGTCGGCGCTCAGCGCGCCGTCGCCGGCCTCGACACGCGCGTGCGCGAGCGCCGAGAGGGCGCGGTCGGGGTGCACCCCGATGGTGGCCAGGCCGAGTTCCGTGCAGTCGAGGCGGTCGAAGGCGGCGAGCGGATGACCGTGCCGGCGTCCGCGGCGCGGCACCGCGGATCCGTCGAGCACGATGCCGCCATCGGGGAGTAGCGCGCAGCCGGGATGCTCGGCCGCGAGCAGGGTCAGAGCCTCCGTCACCCGCTCCTGCTCGACGAGCACGGAGGGGCCGAGCACGGCGGAGCCCTCCACGGCGGAGCCCAACACGGCGGAGCCCGCAACGGCGGAGCCCGCAACGGAGAACGTGAGGCCGGCGGCCGCCAACGCCTCGGTGGCGACGACGACGGCCGCAGGCTCGGCTCCCCAGCCCAGGTCGGCGATCGTGTCGATGCGACAGCGGGCGACGAGGTGCTCGGTCGCAGCGAGCAGTTCGGGCAGCGCGATGCCCGCGCGTGCGGTCGCGGCGCGTGCCCACATCCGCACCGCGAACGGCGGCACGGCCGCGTCGAGCGCCTGCTCCTCGGCCAGGAGCCCGTGATCGTCGACCGGGTCGTCGCCGACCGGAACGACGGCGGGTTGCTCCTCGACGAGCACGGCCGGCAGCTCGAGATCGCGGGCGAGTGCGAGCATCCGCACCGCGTGCTCGCCCGCGATCGCCACGGCGAGATCGAGGTCGCGCCACTCGGCGGCGGCGGCTCGAGCGGATGCGCGGCTCGTCGCTCGCGCCACCGACGACTCCGCACCCAGCAGCACCGTCACCTCACGCGCGGTGTCGCCCAACTGCCGCGCAAGAGCACCGGCGCCCGTGGTCTCGGCCGCACGGCGACGGCCGCGCGAGCCCACCCCGCGCACCAGGGCCGCCCATCCGCCTGGCCCGCCGCCGTGAGCGAGCAGCGTCGTGCCCGCCTCGATCTCGAGACCGAGCAGTACCGGACCGCCTGCACGCAACAACGCCGGCACGGCGTCGAGCTCACCGACTCCCGTGTACGCCGGGGTCGGCGCATGCAGTCGCACCGGCACCGTCAGCTCCGAACGTCGACGGCCCACCACCGAGTGGGCTGCTCGGAATCGGCGTACAGGTCGAGCACGAGCACCTCGCCCTCGGCCGACTGCGCGACCACCTGCCACATCGACTGCTCGGGCCGGGCGGAGTCGCGGGAGAGCCAGCGCAGCGGCGCTCGGGTGATGCGGAATCGTCTGGCCCGGTACACGAAACGCTCGGGCACCCCCTCGGGATTCGTCCACACGGTGACCTGCTGGCGCAGCACTCCACGCGTGATCCCCTGCCCTCGTGCCGGCGCATCCATCGTTCGCATCATCCACCTCTCACGTCGAAACCACCGCGTCTGCATCGAACAGAAGTTCGACTCGTTCGAGTGTAGGCGACGCCTCCGACATCGAAGACCCAGGGCGCCGAAGTCTGGACCGATCCCTTTCGGGAATACCCCTAGGGGGTATACGGTTGTCGGTAGCACGGACTCACAGGGGCCGCGAGGAGGAACGCATGAGAAGCGACATCGGGCGCCGGATGAGCGGCGAACGCGCGGCGGTGACAGCATGAGAGACGTGGCGAACAGCATCGAGCTCGAGATCGGCGGGATGACCTGTGCCTCCTGCGCGATGCGGATCGAGCGCAAGCTGAACAAGCTCGACGGCGTCGAGGCGTCAGTGAACTACGCCACCGAGAAGGCGCGGGTCTCGGCCCCTCAGGGCACGGATCCCACGACCCTCATCGCCGAGGTCGAGAAGGCCGGCTACACGGCCGTCGTGCCGACCCCGCCGGCACCCGAGCCGACTCCGACATCCGCGCAGGCGAGCGGATCGGGTGACGAGCTGCGCAGCCTCCGCCAGCGCCTGATCGGCAGCATCGCCCTGTCGGTGCCGGTCATCCTGCTGGCGATGATCCCCGCCCTGCAGTTCACGTACTGGCAGTGGGCGTCGCTGGCACTGGCAGCACCCGTCGTCCTGTGGGCGGCCTGGCCGTTCCACGTCGCCGCCTGGACGAACCTGCGGCACGGAGCGACGACGATGGACACCCTCGTCTCCGTCGGCACCCTGGCGGCCTTAGGCTGGTCGCTGTACGCGCTCTTCCTCGGCACGGCCGGGATGCCGGGCATGCGGCACGGTTTCGAGTTCACCGTCTCGCCCACGGGCGGCGGCGGGAACCTGTACCTCGAAGTCGCAGCCGGCGTGACGATGTTCGTGCTGATCGGGCGCTACGCCGAGAAGCGCTCGAAGCGGCAGGCGGGAGCCGCGCTGCGGGCTTTGCTCGAACTCGGCGCAAAGGACGTCGCGGTGCTGCGGGGTGGCGCCGAGACGCGCATCCCCATCAGCAGCCTCGCGGTCGGTGACCACTTCGTCGTGCGCCCCGGCGAGACCATCGCGACGGACGGCGTCATCACCGAGGGCGCCTCCGCCGTCGATGCGTCGATGCTGACCGGCGAGTCGGTGCCGGTCGAGGTCGCCGTGGGCGACGCCGTCGTCGGCGCGACCGTGAACGCGGGCGGACGTCTCGTGGTGCGGGCGACGCGCATCGGCACCGACACCCAGCTGGCGAAGATGGCCCGGCTCGTCGAGGACGCCCAATCGGGCAAGGCGGAGGTGCAGCGGCTCGCCGATCGGGTCGCCGGGATCTTCGTCCCTGTAGTGATCGTGATCGCTCTCGCGACCCTCGCCGCCTGGCTCCTGCTCGGATTCCCGGTCGAAGCCGCATTCACCGCGACCGTCGCCGTGCTGATCATCGCCTGCCCCTGCGCGCTCGGGCTCGCCACGCCCACCGCGCTGCTGGTCGGCACCGGACGCGGTGCGCAATTGGGCATCCTGATCCACGGCCCCGAGGTGCTCGAGTCCACCCGCCAGGTCGACACGATCGTGCTCGACAAGACCGGCACCGTGACCACCGGCACGATGACCCTGGTCGAGTCGCACACCGCTGACGGCATGAGCGAGGCCGAGCTGCTGCGCGTCGCCGGCGCCCTGGAGAACGCCTCCGAGCATCCGATCGCGCGCGCCATCGCCGGCGCCGCCCGCGAGCGCGGTGCACTGGTGCCCGTCGAGGCCTTCGCCAACCTGGCCGGAAGCGGCGTGCAGGGCGTCGTCGACGGCCACCTCGCGGTGATCGGACGCCCCGCGCTGCTGGCCGAGTGGGCGATGCTGCCGGATGCGCGGCTCGCGTCCGCGATCGAGTCCGCCCAGCACGCGGGCCGCACCGCGGTGCTGGTCGGTTGGGACGGTGCCGTGCGCGGTGTGCTCGTGGTGGCGGATGCCGTGAAGCCGACGAGCGCGGCCGCGGTCGCCGAGTTGCGCGCACTGGGCCTGCATCCGGTGCTGCTGACGGGCGACAACGCCGCGGTCGCGGCGCGGGTCGCCGCGGAGGTGGGGATCGAGGAGGTGCACGCCGAGGTGCTGCCGGCCGAGAAGCTGGCGCTGATCGAGCGCCTGCAGGCCGAGGGCCGCGTGGTCGCGATGGTGGGCGACGGCGTCAACGATGCGGCCGCACTTGCTCGAGCCGATCTGGGGATCGCGCTCGGTACCGGCACGGATGTGGCGATCGAGGCGGCCGATCTCACGCTCGTGCGTGGCGATCTGCGCTCGGCGGCGCAGGCCATCCGCTTGTCGCGGCGCACGCTGCGCACCATCACGACGAACCTGTTCTGGGCCTTCGGCTACAACGTGGCGGCGATCCCGCTCGCCGCGCTCGGGCTGCTCAACCCCATGATCGCGGGCGCCGCCATGGCGCTGTCGAGCGTCTTCGTCGTGACCAACTCGCTCCGGCTCCGCGCCTTCGACCGCTGACCCCATCCTGCGAGGGACCCGCCCTGTGCGCGTCGGACCCCCGCTGGGCGGGTCCCCGACGCACAGGAGGGGTCCCTCGCAAGACGGCGTGGGGAGGTCGAGGCGACGGTTGCGGTTCTGGCGACGGCTGCGGGCGCTCGACTCAGGGGAGAGAGGGCGACGCAACCTCGGCTGAGAGCGGTGCCCAGCGCCGATCAGGGCCGACGCACGCTCTCAGCCGAGGTTGCGTCGCACCACGCCTCGACACCGCCGCGCGAGCCGGCGGCCGACACAGCTCCCGCGGTCATCCTGCGAGGGACCCGCCCTGTGCGCGTCGGACCCCCGCTGGGCGGGTCCCCGGCGCACAGGAGGGGTCCCTCGCAAGACGGCCTGGGGGCGGGGCGGGTCAGCGCAGAAGGTCGGGGTGGTGGATCTCGGCGACGTTCGGGTGCGCGCGCAGCCGGTAGCGCAGCACGTTCGCGCCGTACTGCTCGAGGATGGGCGCATCCGACGGGTCGACGGTGACGCCGTCCGCCTCCGCGGCCAGCTCGGGCGCCAGCTCGAGCTGCGGCATCGTGGCGTCCAGCGCAGGATTGAAGAAGAACGGGATCGAGATCCGATCCGAGCCGATGAGCGGCGAGATCACCCGGTGCAGAGTCGCCTTGAGGTAGCCGTTGGTGGCCAACTCGAACATCTCGCCGATGTTCACCACGAAGGCACCGGGCAGCGCTGGTGCCTCGATCCACTCGCCCTGGTACTCGACCTGCAGACCACCCTTGCCCGGCTCGACCAGGAGCAACGTGAGCACTCCGCCGTCGCGGTGGGCCCCGACGCCCTGCTTCGGCTCAGGATCGGAGGTGCCCGGATAGCGCACCACCTTGATCAGCGAGAACGGCGCAGCGGCGAAGGCCTCATCGAACACATCCGCGGGCGCACCCAGGGCGACGGCCCAGCTGCGCAGCAGACGGATGGAGACCTCCTCCAGCGCCGCCCGCCACTTCTCGAACACGATCCGGAATTCCGGCAACGCCGCCGGCCACAGGTTAGGCCCCTCGAGGCGCGCGTAGTCGGGCACGCCGGGGCCGGGATCGATCGTGTCGCGTTCGGCGCCGATGTCGACCTGCTCGCGCCAGTCGGTCGCGCCGTTCGTGAGTTCGTGGCCGAACCGGGTGTAGCCGCGGAACTGCGGGCTCAATGTGTTCTCGATCGCGAGCTTGTCCGCCTCCGGCAGGTCGAAGAAGCGACGAGAGACGTCGAGGACCTCGTCGATCAGCTCCTGGGGCACGCCGTGGCCGACCAGGTAGAAGAAGCCCACCTCGTGGGTCGTCTCGCGCAGATCTCGACGGAACGCCTCGGCATCCGAATCGAGGCGGGACAAGTCGAGAATGGGCAGCGTGGCAGTCATGCCTCCAGCTTCGCCCACATCCGCTCGGCAGGATCGAATATTACGTCGACCTCGGATGCGGAATTCTCGCGTCCGACCCTCGGCGCGCTCGGACGAAACATTCAGGCTCGTCAGCCCGACCCTCCGGACCCCCGAACCAGGGGTGACACTGACCCCCCGCTGTGGGGCACTATTACCACGGATTCCCCGAGAGGTACACCACCGAAGCACCGACCTAGCGGCGCGACACCCGGGAGCATCCACCCGAAAGGGAACGGCGCGGAGTACCCGGCTCAGACTCGTTTCCAGGATTCCGGAGCGTCGCCGCCCCTCGCAGGAGACGTTGAACACGGCGCTTCGGAATTCCCCTCGATCGCGCAGCGCCGCGACTGTCAACCACTTGGCGCGCCGTCACCGCAGGGATTGCATAACGGTATGCACGTTCCCCAGATCAACGAGGCGGAGTTCCCTTTCCTCCACCTCACCTCCATCGGCGACGGCGCCTGGAGGATCAGCGACATCCGCTACCCCGAACACGACAGTCGCAGCGTCATCGGTGTCATCGAGCGCGTCGAAGGCCTCTTCGAAATCACCTCCATGCTCGACCCGAGGCGGCGCACGCCGGTCGAGTCGTTGCACGAGGCGCTGCGGCGGCTCGTCGATGCAGACCCGGTCACGCATCCGCACGGCCATCTGCATCCCATGCCGTAGCCGCTGATCGCGCTCGAGATTGTTCGCTTCCCCGAAACATCCGGCGCGTAGGGTGATCCGGTGCGCAGGGGGCTCAGCAGAACGACGACGGGGATCATCGCCGGTTCGGTGACGACCGCGCTCGGCGCCGCTGCGTTGCTGCGCTTCAATCCGAAGCCGTCGGCCCTCCTGATCCGCTCGATGTTCGAGGAGGGGGCGAAGTCGACGGCGGCCACCATGTGGCCCGATGCGCCGACCGATGTCGTCCGCATCCGTGAAGGGATCCGTGGGCACCGCGGCGCGCCCGACACCATCGCCGACGTCTACCGACCGGTCGGCTTCGACGGCCCGCTGCCGACGGTGGTGTGGATCCACGGCGGCGCGTGGATCTCGGGTGGGCGCGGAGACGTCGAGCCATATCTGCGGATGATCGCGGCCCGCGGCTACACGGTGGTCGGCCTCGACTACGGGCTCGGGCCGGAGGCGGTGTACCCGACGGCTCCGAAGCAGCTGCTGCTCGCGCTGGAGCACGTGCGCAAGAACGCCGGACGGCTGGGAGTCGCGCGCGATCGTCTCGCCCTGGCGGGCGACTCGGCGGGCGCGCAGTTGGCGAGCCAGCTCGCGACCGTGGTGACGAATCCGTCGTACGCCCGTGCCAGCGGCCTGCTCACGAAGCTGCCGACGGATGCGATCCGTGCGGTTGTGCTGCACTGCGGCATCTACGACCTGCGCGCAATGGCGAAGACCTCCGGTCTGGGCGGCTGGGGTTTCCAGATCGCCCTCTGGGCCTACACCGGTCGGAAGAACTGGTCGAAGACGATCGCCGGCGATCACATGTCGACGATCGATCACGTGACTCCGCGGTTCCCGCCCACCTTCATCAGCGGCGGCAACGCGGATCCGCTGACCGACGCACAGTCGCGACCGTTCGCGGCGCACCTCGCCGCCCTCGGTGTGCCGGTGACGCCGCTGTTCTACCCCGCCGACCACGGCGACGAACTGCCGCACGAGTACCAGTTCCACTGGTATCTCGCGGATGCGCACGCGGCACTGGAGCGGACCCTCGTGTTCCTGGAAGACGCGCTCGCCCGCTGAAACGCGCTCCTCGCTCACCCCGCGAGATGCCTCTTATGCACGCGACACGCCGCGAAAAGCGTGCATAAGAGGCATCTCGCGGGGCGGGGCCGGGCGTTAGGGCGGGGCCGGGCGTCAGTACGACGTGGCGTCCACCCGGGCCGACGCGGTGTCGCCCGCGAGGCGCGCGGCGAGGTCGGCCAGGATCGTGGCCGATCCGCTGGTGCCGAAACGCGTGACGCCCAGTTCGCGGAAGGCGAGCAGGGTGTCGAGGTCGCGAACGCCGCCCGAGGCCTTCACCTGCACGGCGTCGCTCACGGCGCCGCGCATCAGCGCCAAGTCGTGTGCGTTGGCGCCGCCGCCGCCGAAGCCGGTCGCGGTCTTGACGAAGTCGGCGCCCGCGCGCTCCGACGCCTCGCTCCCCGCGATGATCTGGGCGTCGTCGAGGTAGTTCGTCTCGAGGATCACCTTGACGATGTGGTCGCCGGCCGCCTCGACGACCGCAGCGATGTCGCGCTCGACCGCGTCGAGCATCCCGCTGCGCAACCAGCCGATGTTGACCACCATGTCGAGTTCAGAGGCGCCATCGACCAGGGCCTGGGTCACCTCGGCGACCTTGGCCGCGGTCGAGGTGGTGCCGTGCGGGAAGCCGATCACGGTGCCCACGAGCACGTCGGTGCCGTCGAGGCGCTCGACCGCGTGGGCGATGTCGGAGGGGCGCACGCAGACGCTGAAGACGCCGTACTCCGCGGCCTCGTCGAGCTGCGCGTCCACCTCGGCGCGGGTGAACTCGGGCTTCAGGATCGCGTGATCGATCAGCGCGGCGATGGTGCTGACGGAGGGCAGAGCGGATGCGTCGGTCATCCGTCCAGCCTACGCCGGAGCCGGCGCGCCGCTCTCGGACGGGGCCGGGCGGTCGGCTCGGGGCTCCGCATCCGCTCTTCTCGTACAGCCGGGGCATCCCTGTGTGAAACGAAGGATGGGGCGAAACGCCACCCGATCCCGGCCCCGGAAACACGCGGATCTCGGTCGTCGAAATCGGGTGGCGTCGGGGCCGGTCCTTCGTTTCACACGAAGTCACCTCCGGCCGAATGCTGCGGGACGCAGCGACAACCCCGTCCGACGGACAGACGCCGGGCGTCAGACGCGGTTGGTGATCTCGCCACCCTCATCCAAAGCCGCAAGGTTGCGACGCACCAGTTCGGATGCGCCACGCGGTCGGTTGCCCGCCGCGTGGGGCGTGAGGATCACGTTCGGCGCCGCCCAGAGCGGTGAATCCGCGGGCAGCGGCTCCTCGCGCATCACGTCGAGCGCCGCGACCCGCAGACGTCCGTCGCCCAGCGCGGCGAGCAGCGCGTCCTCGTCGACGGTGGCGCCGCGACCCACGTTGACGAAGATCGCCCCCGGCTTCATCCGCGCGATCAGGGCGGCGTCGAACGCCTTCTCGGTCGCCTCGGTCGCGGGCAGCAGCGAGATCAGCACGTCGACATCGCCGAGGTGCTCGGCGATGTCGGCGACGACGGGGAACCCGTAGCGTTCGCCCGCGGTGGAGGCGATGCCGAAGACATCGGCGCCGAGGGTCTTCAGGAGCGGAGCGAGGTGGCTCGCGATCGAGCCGAAGCCCCAGATCGCGACGCGCGCACCGGCGAGCGTGTACTGCTGCTCGGTCTCGGGATCACGCTGGGCGACGTTGAACTCCTCCGCCCAGTGCGCCTGCTGCTGGGCATCGCGCATCCGGTCGAGGCGTCGGATGGCGGCGAGTACGAGGGCGAGGGTGTGCTCGGTGACGGTCTCGTCGTGCAGCGAACGGCCGGAGGCGAGGAGCACCTCGGGCGCGAAACCCGCGCTCTGGATCTGGTCGGGTCCGGCGGCGAGCGTCTGCACCAGCCGCAGGGCCGGCATCCGCGCGGCCGCATCCTGCACGCTCGCGCTCGTGCTGCGCCAGACGATGAGCACCTCGGCATCCAGGTGCTCCTCCGGGATGGGCCCGGTGGGGTCGTAATCGACGGCGTCGACTCCCGGCAGCTCGAGTCGGATCGTGTTCGGGACGAGGACTTTCACGGAGGTCTCCCTGTCGACGGCGGTCCCACCAGCCTAGGCCCGGCCTCCCTCCTGCGAGGGACCCCGCCTCGGTTCGAGGGCGCCCCTCTCGGAGGCGCCCTCGAACCGAGCGCGGGTCCCTCGCAGAAGGGGGTGGGCGGGGGGACGCCGAAGGGGCGGGGATCCGAAGATCCCCGCCCCTTCGGGTGGTCAGCCGGTGGCTACCAGGAGGTCTGGATTACCAGGACGACTTGGTGATGCCGGGCAGCTCGCCGCGGTGAGCCATGTCACGGAAGCGGACGCGCGAGACGCCGAACTTCGTGAGGACACCGCGGGGGCGGCCGTCGACGGCGTCGCGCGAGCGGACGCGGATGGGCGACGCGTTGCGCGGCAGCTTCTGCAACGCGACGCGAGCGGCCTCGCGGGACTCGTCGGTGCCGGCCGGGTCGACCAGGGCCTTCTTGATCTCGAGACGCTTGGCGGCGTAGCGATCGACGATCACCTTGCGCTGCTCGTTGCGGGCGATCTTGCTCTTCTTAGCCATTCTTAGCGCTCCTCGCGGAAGTCGACGTGCTTGCGCACTACGGGGTCGTACTTCTTCAGCACGAGACGATCGGGGTCGTTACGACGGTTCTTCTTGGTCACGTAGGTGTAACCGGTACCAGCCGTCGAACGGAGCTTGATGATGGGACGGACGTCCTGCTGCTTTGCCATTAGATCTTCACCCCACGAGCGAGAATGTCCTTGACGACGGACTCGATGCCACGAGCGTCGATCACCTTGATGCCCTTGGCCGACAGCGTCAGGGTGACGTTACGGCGAAGCGACGGGACGTAGTAGGTCTTCTTCTGCACGTTCGGGTCGAAGCGGCGCTTCGTACGACGGTGCGAGTGCGAAATCGCGTGTCCGAAACCGGGAACGGCTCCGGTCACCTGGCAGACTGCTGCCATGGTTTCCTCCATATGTGGATACCGTGGACCGCGCATCCGCACCGCTCTTCCGGAGAAGCACGGGGCACCGCGTCGATCCACCCAAGGTCACTTGTCGGCGTACTGGTTACCTGGTCGCCCAGGAGGGCAGCACGCAAGCGCGTGCAGATGCACGCAACTTCCCTAGGGTACGTGCCGCGGCGCGCATCCGCAAGAGCCGACCGGGTGTGCGCCGCCACGCGGGTCAGCCGTCGATGTGACCCTCGAGCGAGAAGTTGAAGACGCCCGAGTCGAAGCGGTTGTACGACTCGTAGTCGAGCAGCTCGTACAACTCGGCGCGCGTCTGCATGCCCGGCACCTCGCTCTTCAGCGAGCCCTCGTCGCGCAGAGTATCGAGCGCGCGCATCGCGGCGCCCATGGCGATGCGCAGCAACGAGACCGGGTAGATGACGATGCGGATGCCCGCATCCGCCAGCTGCTGCTTGGTGAACAGCTCGCTCTTGCCGAACTCGGTCATGTTGGCCAGCACCGGCACGTCGAGCGCGGCGGACATCCGCTCGAACTCGCCCAGGTCCTTCATCGCCTCCGGGAAGATCGCGTCGGCCCCGGCATCCACCAGCGCCTTGGCCCGATCGAGCGCGGCGTCGAAGCCCTCGATGGCCCGGATGTCGGTGCGGGCCATGATCAACAGGTTCGCGTCGCGGCGGGCGTCGGCGGCGGAGCGGATCCGCTGGAGTGCCGTCGACTCTCCCACGACCTGCTTGCCGTCGAGGTGGCCGCAGCGTTTGGGGTTGACCTGGTCCTCGATGTGCAGGGCGGCGACCCCGGCGTCCTCGAGGGTCTGCACCGTGCGGGCGACGTTCATCGACTCGCCGAAGCCGGTATCGGCGTCGACCAGCACGGGCAGGTCGGTCATCCGCGCGATCTGCTGCGAACGGCCCGCCACCTCGGTGAGCGTCGTCAGGCCGATGTCGGGCAGCCCGAGATCGGCCGAGAGAACCGCGCCCGAGACGTAGACGCCATCGAAGCCCTTCTCGGCGATCAGCCGCGCCGACAGCGGGTTGAACGCTCCCGGGAACTGCAGCAGTTCGCCCGACGCGAGTCGCTCACGGAACAGCCGGCGCTTCTCGTGCGGCGCGATGGTGGAGGACAGCATCAGAGGAGGCCCTTCGGAGTGGCGACGGACTGCAGCAGCGCGCGCGGTGCGGTGACGGTGAGGGCGGCGACGCCGGCCGCATCCAGTGACGGCAGCCGCTGCGCCAGGTCGAGGAAGCGCTCGATCTCAGCCCGTTCGAGCACCGGCTCGGCGAGCATCCGGAACTTCGCGATGTACTGCTCGCGCGTGAAGGGGTGTGCGCCGAGCGGATGCGCATCCGCCACCGCGATCTCATCGACCAGCACGGATCCGTCGGTGAGGGTCACCTCGACGCGACCGCCGAACGCCTTCTCGGCGGGGTCGGTCGAGTGGTAGCGGCGCGTCCACTCCGGGTCCTCCTGCGTGGTCGTCTTGCGCCAGAGCTCGACGGTGTCCCGGCGGCGGGCGCGGCTGGAGGCGTAGCTGTCGACGTGATGCCAGGTCCCGTCCTGCAACGCGACCGTGAAGATGTAGGGGATCGAGTGGTCGAGGGTCTCGCGGGAGGCGCTCGGGTCGTACTTCTGCGGATCGTTGGCACCGGATCCGATGACGTTGTGCGTGTGGTGGGAGGTGTGGATGACGATGCTCGCCACGTTCGCCGGGTCGATGATCTGCGGATGCTCGCGGTGCAGCCGGCGGGCCAGATCGATCAGAGCCTGCGCCTGATACTCCGCCGAGTGCTCCTTCGTGTAAGTATCGAGGATCGCCCGCTTGGCCTCGCCCGGCTCGGGCAACGGCACCTCGTAGGCGGCGTCGGGACCGTCGAGCAGCCAGGCGATCACGCCGTCCTCGCCCTCCCAGATCGGCGACGGGCTGGTCTCGCCGCGCATCGCCCGGTCGACCGCCTCGACCGCCATCTTCCCGGCGAAGGCGGGGGCGTGCGCCTTCCAGCTCGAGATCGCGCCCTTGCGCGACTGCCGCGTGGCGGTCGTGGTGTGCAGGGCCTGGCCGATCGCCTGATAGATCGTCGCGGCGTCGAGGCCGAGCATCGTGCCGATTCCGGCGGCGGCGCTGGGTCCGAGGTGCGCGACGTGGTCGATCTTGTGTCGATGCAGGCTGATCGCGCGCACGAGATCGACCTGGACCTCGTAGCCGGTCGCGATGCCGCGCAGCAGCGCCGTGCCTCCGACACCGGCGTGCTGGGCGACGGCGAGCAGCGGCGGGATGTTGTCGCCCGGATGCGAGTACTCCGCGGCGAGGAACGTGTCGTGGTAGTCGAGCTCGCGCACCGCCACACCGTTCGCCCACGCCGCCCACTCCGCAGAGACCCGCGTCGCCGCCGCCTCGCCGAACACATTGGCGCCGCGTCCGCCGGTGGAGGCGGGGTGCGCGAGCGCCTGCGCACGCGCCGAGACGACCGGGGCGCGCAGCAGCGAGGCGGTGGCGACCGCGGCGTTGTCGATGACACGGTTGATCACCATCTCGGCGACCTCGGGCGTCACCGCCACCGGATCCGTCGCGACCTCCGCGATCCGCCAGGCGAGTTGCTGCTCGCGCGGCAGCGGCTCATCGCTGCGATAGACCCGGACGTGGTGGTTCTTCACTCGGTGCTCCTCGACGTCGAACGGCTTCTTCGAGCCTACCCTCGCGCCCACGGTGCGCTCCGGGTCTGCCTGCAGCGCGGGTGCTCCGGTCACGCGCGGGTGGCATGCCGCCCGCGTGTGACCGCGCGGTATTGCCTGTCGGTGTCGCCGGTCGGTGTCGCCGGATTCACACCAGCGCGCCGCTGGCGGCCTCGGCCACGGCGGCGGCGACCGCGTCGAGCGACGGCGTGCGCAGGCTCCACTGCTGCCAGTAGAGCGGCACCTCGATCGGCTCGCCCTCCAGGCGCACGAGCTGCGCGCCGAGCGGATCCGCCTGCTGGTCGGGCAGCATCCCCCAGCCGAGCCCGAGCCGTACCGCCTCGACGAAGTCGGTGCTGCCCGGAACCTGGTGCTGCGGCGGATGCAGCGCCCGGCGCGAGCGGGCGCGCAGGTACCGGTGCTGCAACCGGTCGTCGCGGTCGAACACGACCACCGGGGCGAGCGCCAACGCATCCGCTGTCGCGCCCTCGGCGAACCAGCGTTCGGCGAACGCCGGTGCGGCGGTGGCCCGATAGATCATCCTGCCGAGGCGGGTCACGGTGCAGCCCTGCACCGGCTCGGCCTCCGCGGTGATCGCGGCCATCACCGTGCCGTCGCGCAGCAGTCGCGTCGTGTGCTCCTGATCCGCGCGATGCAGTTCGAAGACGATACCCGACGGCATCGCGGCGAGCGCCGGCAGCACCCACGTGGCGAGGGAGTCGGCGTTGACGGCGAGCGGCACGGTCACCGGATGCGCGGAGTCGGGCTCGAGAGCGCGCGTCGCATCCGCCGAGAGCGCGTCGATCTGGCGGGCGAGCCGCAGGATGCCGCTGCCCGCATCCGTCACCGCGACCGGCTTCGAGCGCACCAGCAGCACCCGGCCGGCGGCGATCTCGAGCGCTTTGATCCGCTGGCTGACCGCCGAAGGCGTGATGTGCAGGGCACGCGCGGCCGCGTCGAACGTGCCGTGCTGCACCGCCGCGGCGAGGGCGCGGAGCTGGGCGAGGTCGAGTTCCATCATGAGCGCTGCTTACGGTACTGAAGAAGCATGAGCTGGTCTACAGGCGGGCCGCGCCGTACCGTCGGGTCCATGACTTCTGCTGCGCTCGCCGCCCTCGCCGGTCTCGGCTTCGGCCTCTCGCTCATCGTCGCCATCGGAGCACAGAACGCGTTCGTGCTGCGGCAGGGCCTGCGACGCGAGCACGTGCTCGCCGTCGTCACGATCTGCGCGCTGGCGGATGCGGTGCTGATCCTGCTCGGGATCGGCGGAGTCGGAGCGATCCTGGCGAGCGCGCCGTGGCTGCTGGTGATCATCCGTTGGGGCGGCATCGCCTTCTTGGTGGTCTACGGCGTGCTCGCTCTGCTGCGCGCCGTGCGGCCCGGCTCGCTCGACGCGGATCCGGCCGGCGCCTCGACCTCGCTCGGCACCGCCGTGGCGACCGTGCTCGCACTCACCTTCCTGAACCCGCACGTCTACCTCGATACCGTGGTGCTGCTCGGCTCGGTCGCGAACACGCACGGCGACGACCGCTGGTTCTTCGGCGCGGGCGCAGCATTGGGCAGCGTGCTGTGGTTCTCGGTGCTCGGCTTCGGGGCGCGCTTCCTGCGTCCGCTGTTCCGTTCGCGGCGCGCGTGGCGGATCCTCGACGGTTTCGTCGCCGCCCTGATGTTCGTGCTCGCGCTGTCGCTCGCGCTGGCTTCGTAGCGCGGCGGCGGGGGCGTCGGTGCACCGCCGGCGATCGTGGTGACCCGTGACCGCCTCCGATCGTGGTGACCTCCGCCACGCACCCACCTCCGCGCGAGCGTAACCGCCGAATGGCGTCCTCAGCGATTCGTCGTACGCGAACGCAAGCGGCTCTACAAAACCCGCACCGTCGCTCAGCCGACCGCCGGCGATCGACGAGGAACGAGGAGAGAGCCCAAACGCTACTGCTGCGTGGAGTGGGTCATCGACATCACGAGGGAAACGCGGTCCGCGCTGTCGGGCGGCGGGACGTCGCTCGGGTTTCCGTAGCGGTTCTGCAGGAAGACGTAGAAGGCGCCCGTGGGGTCGGGGATGGTCTCGACCAGTTCGCCGCGGATCTCGACGTAGCTGTAGCGGTCGGCCGGGTCGACGATTGCGAGCGACATCGACGGGTTCTTCTGCAGGTTCCGGTATTTCGCGCGCTTCGTCGTGTGCGTGAAGCGCAGCGTCTGCGACTCGGCGTCGTAGTAGAACCACATCGGGTTCACCTGCGCCGTGTTGTCGGGCCGGACGGTGCCGAGAGCGGCGATGACCGCCTCGTCGAGCAGCGGGCGGTACTTCTCGGGGATCACGTCGATCGGCATGATCCGTGTCTACCGCATCCGGCGCGCACAACGAAGGGTCGTGTCAGAACCTGAAGTCGGATGCGCTCCACCCGGCGATAATCGAGCGGTTCCCCGCCATCCAGCTTCATTTCCTGACGGCCCTGCCAGGCCGGCCGTGTGAGAAGAGGCCGATCGGCGGGATCCGTTACGACCGCATCCGGCGCGCACAACGAAGGGTCGTGTCAGAACCTGAAGTCGGATGCGCTCCACCCGGCGATAATCGAGCGGTTCCCCGCCATCCAGCTTCATTTCCTGACGGCCCTGCCAGGCTGGCCGAATGACACGCGTCGCCGCCATCGATTGCGGCACCAACTCGCTCCGCCTGCTCGTCGCCGATGCGGATGGCGGTCGCCTCGCCGAAGTGCGGCGACGAACCGAGATCGTGCGGCTCGGGCAGGGCGTCGACCGCACCGGACGCTTCGACCCGGAGGCGCTGCGGCGCACCCTCGCGGTGACGGCGGAGTACGCGGCGACGATCCGTGAGCTCGGGGCGGAGCGGATCCGCTTCGTGGCCACCTCGGCAACGCGAGACGCCGCCGATCGCGAGGAGTTCCTCGACGCGGTCGAACGGCTCCTCGCGGTCCGGCCCGAAACGATCGCGGGCACGGAGGAGGCGGCGCTCTCGTTCCGCGGGGCGGTGTCGGCCGTCGACACCGAGCAGCCCGTGCTGGTGGTCGACCTCGGCGGCGGGTCGACGGAGTTGGTACTCGGCGAGCCGCTGCACGCGCATTCGATGGACGTCGGCTGCGTCCGCCTCACCGAACGGCACGGTGCGAACGCGGACGCGATGCGCGCCGACGTGCGTGCTGCACTCGCCGCGTCATCCGTCGATCTCAGCGCAGCGCGAGCGGTCATCGGCGTGGCGGCGACGGTGCTCACGATCACAGCACATGCGTTGCGGCTGGCCACGCTCGACCGTGACGCTCTCGACAGCGCGACGCTGTCGTTCGAGCGGATGCAGGCGGCGTGCGCCGACATCCTGAAGCTGAGCACGGCCGAACTTGCCGCGTTGCCCTACGTACGGGCGGGTCGCGAAGACGTTCTCGGCGCGGGCGCGGTGATCTGGTCGGAGGTGCTGGGTGCGGTGGCCGGCGCGGGTCCGGTGCGCGAGGTCACGGTCACACTGCACGACATCCTGGACGGTGTCGCCCTCTCGCTCGCCGACCCCGCTTAGCGAGAAGAAGGCGGGGCGAAGAAGGCGGGACGAAGGCTCAGGCGGTGAGCGTGCTGCCCGCCGCGCGGGAGAGCCGCACCGACGCCACGAGAGGCAGCAGCGTCAACGCCGCGATGGCCAGGAACGCGAAGCGGTAGGGCGCCAGGCCGTCGCCGATCAGGAAGCCGACGGCGAGTGCCATGCCGCCGATGGCGACGCCGAGGCCCGAGGCCACCTGCTGCAACGTCGAGTTCAGGGTGTTCGCGCCTGACATCGCCGCCTGGTCGATCTCGGCGAAGGTGATCGTCGTATACGCCGTGAATCCGGCCGAGCGGGCGACGCCGCTGAGGATCAGCAGAGGCACCACCAGCAGGATCGGCACGTCGGCGGCCAGGAACGCCATGCCGACCATGCAGGCGATGCCGACGGCGTTCGAGACGATCAGCACCCAGCGGAAGCCGAAGGTCTTCAGCAGCCAGGTGGTCGCCGGCTTGATCGCGAGATTGCCGACGAACAGCCAGAGCACCACCGCGCCGGCCTCGACCGCCGACCAGCCGAACGCATCCTGGAACATCAGCGGCAGAAGGAACGGAACTGCGTTGATCGTGGCGCGGTAGACGGACCCGCTCGAGTTGGCCACCTTGAACGACTCGAAGCGGAACGTGCGCAGCTGCACCAGCGGATGCGGCGCGCGCAGCAGGTGCCGCACCGCGAATCCGCAGACCACGAGGCCGATCACGATCGCCGCACCGAATCCGAACAGATCGATACCGGATTCGCTGACCAGGCTGGATCCGTAGACCAACGAGCCCAGGCCGATCACCACGAGAGCGAGGCCGCCGAGGTCGAGCCGCAGAACCGGCGGGCCGTCGACGTCGGGCACGATCCGCAGCGCGACCACGAACGCGAGGATGCCCAGAGGCACGTTGATGAGGAAGATCCAGTGCCAGGACGCGTAGGTGGTCAACAGGCCGCCGACGAACGGAGCGAGGATCGGCGCCACCAGCCCCGGCCAGACCAGGATCGCGATCGCCCGGATGATGCCGCTGGTGGGGGTGACCCGCAGCACGGCCATCCGACCGACGGGCACCATCAGTGCGCCGCCGATGCCCTGCAGCACACGCATCCCGACCAGCATCGGCAGGCTCGTGGAGAGCGCGCAGAGCAACGAGGCGATGGTGAAGATCGCGATGGCGAGCGCGAAGATGCGCCGCACGCCGAAGCGCTCGCTCAACCAGCCGGATGCGGGGATGAGCACCGCGACGGTGAGCAGGAAGCTGGTGACGGCGAGGCCGACGGAGGCGGAATCGACGCCGAGGTCGGCGCCGATCGCCGGTGCTGCGGTCGTGACGATCGTGCCGTCGAGGTTCTCCATGAAGAAGCATCCGGCGACGAGGAAGGCGATCGCGCGCTGCCGTTTCGGGTCCAGCTGGGTCTCCTCCGCCTGCGTGTCCGTCGACGCATTAGCACGTGCGCCTTTGTGCAGACATGTCCGCCGTATGAGCGTACCCGCGTCAGCGACGGGCCGAGCGCATCGCCTTCGTCACGGTGATCGGGGCGCCTTTTGGAGTGGCGCCGGCGAGGAAGATCGCGTACTCCGGGGAGTCCATCGCCACGAGTGCGACGCGGCTGTCGGAGTCCGCGTGCACACCCCATCCGTAGCGCTTCGCGACGTCGCTCGAACGCAAGCACGCCCGGCCGGTGCTGAAGAACTGCTCGCGCTGGGCGGCGCGGTCCTCCTCGGCGATCCCGTTCCGGTCGGCCCAGACGGTGAAGATCACATCGTCGGAGGTGTAGTGATACGGATGCTCGGCGATCATCCGGTGGGTCAGCTCGGCGACGCTCGGTCGGGCGCGCGCCGGCGGTTCGATGGCTTCGAGTGCGGCCGTGTCGTCGGCGACGGCGATGAAGGTGTCGACGTAATTCGTGGTGTGCATGCGGTTTCCCCCATTTAGGCTGGCCGCGTGACCGACGCGACCAAGACCATTCAACTCCGCCGCTACGAGATCGTGGAAGGGGAACTCGACGCGTTCATCGCCTGGTTCGGCTCCACCTTGGTGCCCGCCCGCGACGCGGAAGGCTTCGCCATCGAGTTCGCCTACGCCGACCGCGAGGTGAACGAGTTCGTCTGGGCGACGAGCGCTCCCGGCGACGCGGCGGCCTTCGCCGCAGCGGAGGAGGCCTACATGGCGTCGGAGACTCGGGCCAAGGCCTTCGCCGGCCAGCCTCAGCGAGTCGCGGTGTACCACGTGCGGCTCATCGAGCCCATCGTCTGAGCGCAACCTCGGCTGAGAGCGTGTCTCGACCCCGATGACGGCTGACGAAGGTTCTCAGCCGAGGTTGCGTATGCATCCCGACGAGGTCGCGGTGGATGAGGCGCTCGTGCAGGCGTTGATCGCCGCGCAGTTCCCGCACTGGGCGAGGCTGCCCGTCACGCGGGTGCCCTCGATCGGCACCGACAACGCGATGTTCCGGCTCGGCGATGCGCTGGTGGCGCGGTTGCCGCGCATCCACTGGGCGGTCGAGGCTGTGGCGCACGAGCAGCGATGGCTTCCGCGGATCGCACTGCCCGTGCCGGTGCCGCGCCCTGTGGCGCTCGGCCACGCAGGACTCGGTTTCCCTTGGCCGTGGTCGGTCTACGAGTGGCTCGACGGCGCGTCGGCGAGAGAAGGCGCGCTCGGGGATCCCCTCGGGGTGGCCGCCGACATCGCCGACGTGCTGCGTGCGTTCCGGGCGATGCCGATCGAGGGCGCTCCCGCCGCCGGGCGCACGCTGCCCGAACGCGACGCCGATTCACGGCAGGCGATCCGCGACCTCGACGGACTGATCGACACGAGCGGCATCGCGGACGCGTGGCAACGAGCGCTCGACGCGTCGGCGTGGAATGGCCAGGCGGTGTGGCTGCACGGCGACCTCTCGCCGGGCAACCTCCTGCTGCGCGAGGATCGGCTGGCCGCGGTGATCGACTTCTCGGGCACGGGCGTCGGCGACCCGGCGAACGATCTGCGGATCGCGTGGAACCTGCTGCCCGCATCCGCTCGCGACCTGCTGCGTACCGACGTGGACGCCGACACCTGGGCGCGCGGCCGCGGCTACGCCCTCAGCCAGGCGTTGGTGCAGCTGCCTTACTACCACCGCACCAACCCCGGCCTCGCGGCCAACGCCCGCCACACGATCGCCGCGGTGCTAGACGACTGAGGGGTGCTGGCCACCGGCCCCCTGCGTCAGCGGTAGTGCCGCTCGCCGCGGGCCGCCTTTTCGACCACGTCGCGGATGCGGGCCGCGCGGATGGACGGCGTCTTGATGTTGCCGAGGCGGAAATAGATCTGGAAGCGGTCCACAGCGCTGAGCCCGGCGATGAACGCCGCGGCCTCGGGCGACGCGTCGAGAGCGAGTTGGAGATCCGGCGGCGCGACCGCATTCTTCTGTCGATAGGCCGCATCCCAACGACCGTCGGCCTTGGCTCGCTCGATCTCGGCGACGCCGCCGGCGCGCATCCGCCCCTCGGCGATGAGCCGCGCCGCGTGCTCGCGGTTGATCTGCGACCACGGGCTGTTCTTCCGGCGCGGCGTGAACGCCTGCAGCGTGTAGTCCTCGTCGAAGCGCGCCGTCTGGCCGTCGATCCAGCCGTAGCAGAGCGCCACGTCGAGAGCCTCCGACCAGGTGATCCCCGGCGCTTTCGACGAGAGCTTGCGCAGCTTCAGCCGCACCCCGCCGTCGTCGGGCGAGCCGGCGAGGTACGCCTCCCACTCCTCGAGCGAGATGTCGAGGATCGGTTTGTCGGCGAAGCTCACCATGCGCACATGATACGAGGGCGGCTCGGATCGAGGAGTGTTCTGGCGTCAAAGAAACGGCAACCCCGGCGTCAAAGAAACGGCAACCCGGGCGTTAAAGAAGCGGCAACCCGGGCGTTATAGAAGCGGCAACCCGGCGCTTCGTCAGGTCGCAGACTCCTTCGGGTACCCGCCAGCTCAGGGTTGCCGTTTCTTTGACGGGGGTCAGCCCTCGAACAGCTCCTCGCAGTCGTCGGCGGCACCGAGGTCCGAGCGGTCGGCGCATCTGTACATG
The DNA here is from genome assembly GCA_013204985.1 of Microbacteriaceae bacterium VKM Ac-2855. Taxonomy (GTDB): domain Bacteria; phylum Actinomycetota; class Actinomycetes; order Actinomycetales; family Microbacteriaceae; genus Rathayibacter. Next base: position 53,763 of record JABMLG010000005.1, on the reverse strand, counting down.
GTCCAGCTGTAGCCGTCGCCGCCGTAGGAGTCGAACGCGGTGGTGCGGTACACGTAGACCCCGCCGAAGGCGTCGTCCACCTGGGCGAAGTTCACGATCGGGTCGCCCTCGGTCGTCGGAGTCGTCCACGCGATCTCGGCCTCTCCCGTCGCCTCGACCAAGCACGCCACGGCCTCGGCCGGAACCTCCTCGCCTTGGTCGAGTTCGAACTCGCCGCAGGACGCATCGCCGACGCTGACGGTTCCGGATGCGTCGGGCAGCGCGCGGGCCGCGGCGATCGGATCCTTGGGCGGCGCTGTGTAACCGGCCGCGCATCCGCCGAGCAGGAGTGCCGCGCAGGCCGCGAGCACCGGCCGCATCCCCCGCCTCATGCCTCCATCCTGCCGTCACCGAGCCCGTCGTGATAGCGTCGGCGCGCCTGCGTCCCGATCGTGGAGGAACCGCATCCATGGCCGTGCCCGTCGCCCCGCCCACCATCGCCCCGCCCACCATCGCCCCGCCCACCATCGCCATCGTCGGCACCGGCCCCGCCGGGTGCTACACCGCGCAGTTCCTGCGCAAGCAGTGGCGGGACGCCGAGATCACGATGTTCGAGCGGCTCGAGCAGCCCTACGGACTCATCCGCTACGGCGTCGCCCCCGATCACCTCGGCACCAAGGCGGTCGCCCGCCAGTTCGACCGCCTGTTCGAGCGCGGCGCAGTGCGCTTCGTCGGCGGCACCGAGATCGGCGTCGCCGAGCTGACTCGATTGCGCGCCTCCTACGACGTGGTGGTGCTGGCGACCGGCCTGCCGGCCGACCGTGTGCTCGACGGGTTCACGCTGCCGCAGGTGTACGGATCCGGCCGGCTGACCCGGCTGCTGAACGCGCATCCGGAAGAGGACGCCGCCGGCCTCGCGCTCGGTGAGCGGGTGGTGATCGTTGGCCACGGCAACGTCGCGATCGACCTGCTCCGTCTGTTCCTGACGCGGCCAGAACGGCTGCGCGAATTGGGCATCGATGAGGATGCGGTGAAGGCGTTGACCGCCGGCCCGGTGCGCCACATCGACGTGGTCGGTCGCTCCGCTCCAGGCGAGGCCAAGTTCGACGCCGCGATGATCCACGAGTTGGCGGATGCGACGGATGTGCGTTTCGAGGCGCCGCCGGCGACCGAGGCGGTCGACGCGCTCGTCGCCGCCTCCCCCGCAGACGCCACGCGGACCGTGCGCTTCCATTTCGGTTGGACGCCCGAGCGGGTGATCGGCCACGACCGTGTCGAGGGCATCGTCTTCCGAGACGCGGACGGCGCCGCCCTCGCCCTCGACGCCGATGCGATCTGCACTGCGATCGGCTTCACCGAGGCGGCAAGCGCCGCCCTACGTCGCAGCGACCACGAATCCGTCGCGACCGAACTGGCCACGGGCCTGCTCGACGACGGCCTCTACTGCGTGGGCTGGCTTCGGCGCGGCCCGCGCGGCAGCATCCCCGAGAATCGTGCGGATGCGCGGCTGGTCGCGGATGCGATCGCCGCCGCCGTCGAATCCGGAAGTCTCCCGACCGGCAAGCCCGGTCATCCGTCCCTCGATCTCACCCACAGCAAGGAGCTCCGATGAGCCGCACCGTGATCCTCTTCGGCACCGAATCCGGCAACGCCGAACTCGTCGCCGACGACCTGGCCGACGCTCTCGAAGGCGACGTCGTCGTCGAAGACATGAGCACCTTCGCGCCCGCCGACCTCACGGCGGAGGACTTCTACATCGTGGTCTGCTCGACGCACGGCGACGGGGATCTGCCTCAGGGCGCGCAGCCGTTCTACGACGCGCTCGACGCGGAGAAGCCCGAGCTCGCGGGCGTCGAGTACGCCGTGTTCGGGCTCGGCGATTCCAGCTACAAGACGCACAGCCGAGGCAGCGAGATCATCAGCGAGAAGCTGACCAGCCTCGGCGCGCGCCGCGTCGGCGCTTACGGCCGGCACGACTCCGCCGACGGTTCGGCGCCCAACGACGCCGCCTTCGAGTGGTTGGAGAACCTCGACACGTCCGTGATCGAGGGCTGACGCGGCCGCGCGGCGGAACCCGCGCCGCGCCGAGCCCCGGGAAGCCTGGGTGGTCACGAACCGCCCGGCCCGCGTCCGCCGAGGGCGGTTCACGCCAACCCCGGGCCACACCCGCACCCCGCCCACCAACCCGCGTGGTCACGAACCGCCCCCACACCCGCCCGAAACGGGCGGTTCACGCCAACCCCGGCCACACGCGCACCCCCTGCCCCAAGCCCGGTGGTCGCGAACCGCCCCCACACACGCCCGACGAGGGCGATTCACGCCAACCCGGGCCACCCCCGCACCCCTTCACCCCCGCACCCCTGCCCCAAACCCGGGTGGTCGCGAACCGCCCCCACACACGCCCGAAACGGACGGTTCACGCCAACCCGGGCCACACCCGCGCCCCCGCACCAACTCGGGTGGTCGCAAACCGCCCCCACACACGCCCGACAAGGGCGGTTCACGCCAACCCGGGCCACCCCCTCACCGTCCGCCGGCAACCCCTTGCACAGCGACGGCCGCGCGGGTGAGCGTGGACGGATGCAGCCCACCGTGTTCCGTCATGCCCGCGCAATCCTGATCGAGAGTCCGTTCTGGGATGCGTCGTCGAAACGCCTGATCTGGGTCGACATCTCGGCCGGCGCACTGCACTCCAGCGGGCTCGACGGAACCGACACCGTCACGCAACTGCCTCCGCCCCTGAGCGCCGTGCAGCCCGTCGACGGCGGTGGTTTCGTCGCCTCCCTCGGCGACCGCGTCGTGCTCCTGGATGCGGAGGGCGCTCAGACCCGCACGCTCGCCAACATCGAGCACGCGCACGCGGGCCTGCGCCTGAACGAGGGCAAGTGCGATCCCTTCGGCCGCTTCGTCGTCGGCTCGATGAACCTCACCACCGGCGAGCCCGACGGCGCCCTCTACCGCGTCAGCGCCGATGGCCGCCTCGAGACGCTGCTCGGCGGCTTCGGCGTGGCGAACGGCTTCGAATGGTCGGACGACGGCAGCACGATGTACGTCACCGACACCAGTGTGAGCACCGTCTTCCGCCTCGCATACGGCCCCGGCGACGCGATCGGCGAACCCGAACCGTTCCTCGTCGGCCGCCCCTCCGACGGCCTCGCGCTCGACACCGACGGGTACTTCTGGAACGGCTGCTACGGCGAGGGTCGCGTCATCCGCTGGACCCCGGATGGAGAGGTCGATACGGAGATCGAGATCCCGGCACCGAACGTCACCGGAGTCGCCTTCGGTGGCGACGACATGAACACCCTCTTCGTCGGAACAGCCCGTGAGAAGCTCACCGAGCAGCAACTCAGCGACTTCCCGGAAAGCGGCTCGCTCTTCGCGATAGCCACGCCCGCGCGGGGTAGGGCAGTACGCGCCTTCGCGCAACCCAGTTGAACCACACATGTTGCAGGCGTAGACCAGAGAACATGGATCTCGGACTCACCGGACGTACAGCACTCATCACCGGCGCCGATTCCGGAATCGGTTGGGAGACCGCACGTCTGCTGCTCGACGAGCACGCCGTCGTCGTCATCTCCGACCAGGACCAGGAGTCGCTCGACGAAGCCGCGAAGAAGCTCGGCGCGCCGGAAGGCTCGCTGTACGCCTTCGCCGCCGACGTCACCGACCCCGAAGACCTCGCCGCTCTGCACGAGAAGATCCGGGCCGCGGTCGGCCCGATCGACGTCCTCGTGCAGTCCGCCGGTATCACCGGCGCGCAGGGTCTCTTCCACGAGATCGACGACGAGGGTTGGACTTCGACCATCGAGGTCGACCTCTTCGGCCCGGTCCGACTCGTGCGCGAGTTCCTGCCGGACCTGCGCACCGGCGGCTGGGGCCGACTCGTGTTCCTCGCCTCCGAGGACGCGGTGCAGCCCTACGACGACGAGCTGCCGTACTGCGCGGCGAAGGCGGGCATCCTCGCACTCGCGAAGGGCCTCTCGCGCTCGTACGCGAAGGAGGGTCTGCTCGTCAACGCGGTCTCGCCGGCGTTCATCCACACGCCGATGACCGACGCGATGATGGAGAAGCGCGCCGACGAACTCGGCACCTCGAAGGACGAGGCGATCGAGTCGTTCCTCGACGAGGAGCGCCCCTACATGGAGCTGAAGCGTCGCGGAGAGCCCAAGGAGGTCGCCGCAGTGATCGCCTTCCTCTGCTCCGACCTCGCGTCGTTCGTCAACGGATCCAACTACCGCGTCGATTCCGGCTCGGTCGCCACCATCTAGGCCTCACGGCCGAAACCTCCTCAACCACCAGGAAAGGAACACCATGACCACCACCCTGGAACGCCCCACGAAGGCTCCCGCCGGCGCCGGCGCGAAGACCTCCCGCCGCCAGAACGCCGAGAAGGGCTTCACCGCCTCGAAGACCCTGCTCGACGACCTGCAGAAGGTGCTCGTCGATTTGATCGAACTGCACCTGCAGGGCAAGCAGGCGCACTGGAACGTCGTCGGCAAGAACTTCCGCGACCTGCACCTCCAGCTCGACGAGATCATCGACGCGGCGCGCGAGTTCAGCGACGAGATCGCCGAGCGGATGCGGGCGCTGCACGGCGTGCCGGACGGCCGCAGCGACACCGTCGCGGCCACCACCACGCTGCCCGAGTACCCGCACGGCGAGATCGACACGGCCGAGACGGTCGACCTGATCACCATCCGCCTCGAGAACACCGTGGCGGCCATGCGCGAAGTGCACGACGAGGTCGACGAGGAGGACCCGACCAGCGCGGACATCCTGCACGCGATCATCGCGAAGCTCGAGCAGTACGCCTGGATGGTCAGCGCGGAGAACCGCAGCACTGCCAAGAAGTAGCCGCTCCGCACCAAGGACGGCCCACGAGCAATACGGAGCCTGCGCTACGAACGCACGGCTCGCGAGATGTGAGGAACCGAATGACTCTGCAAGACCCCACCACCCTGTACTCCGACATCGAGACCAAGGCCCAGTACCAAGAGGGCGCCGGACTCGACTCGAAGCTGGACGACAAGGCCGACCTCGGCGAGACCTCGTACGTCGGCTCGGGCAAGCTCACCGGTCGGCGCGCGCTGGTCACCGGCGGCGACTCCGGCATCGGAGCGGCGACCGCCATCGCGTTCGCGCGTGAGGGCGCCGACGTCGCGATTTCGTACCTGCCCGAGGAGGAGTCGGATGCCCAGCGCATCATCGGCCTGATCGAGGCCGAGGGCCGCACCGCGCTCGCGCTGCCCGGCGACATCACCGACTCGGCACACGCCAAGGACCTCGTCGAGAAGACCGTTGCGGGCCTCGGCGGCATCGACATCCTGGTCAACAACGCCGGCAAGCAGCAGCACGTCGAAGACCTGCTCGACCTCACGGACGAGCAGTTCGACGAGACCTTCAAGACCAACGTCTACGCGCTGTTCTGGATCACCAAGGCCGCACTGCCGCACCTGAAGCCGGGCTCGACGATCATCAACACCTCGTCGATCCAGGCGTACGCGCCGTCGGAGAACCTGGTCGACTACGCCACCACGAAGGCGTCGATCAACACCATCTCCAAGGCACTCGCTCAGCAGCTGGCGCCCAAGGGCATCCGCGTGAACGTGGTCGCTCCGGGCCCGATCTGGACCCCGCTGCAGACCGCGGGCGGTCAGCCGCCGGAGTCCCTCCCGTCGGTGGGCGAGCAGACCCCGCTCGGCCGCTGGGGCCAGCCCGCCGAACTCGCGCCCGCCTACGTCTTCCTCGCCTCGCCCGAGTCGAGCTACGTCGTCGGTGAGACCCTCAACGTGAACGGCGGATCGCCCACCCCGTGAGTGCCGCCGGTAAACCGCTGCGCGACTACGCCGCGATCGGGGACGGCCGAACGGTCGCCCTGATCGCGCGCGACGGCGGGGTCGATTGGCTGCCCGTGCCCGACCTCGGCTCGACTCCGGTCTTCGCTCGTCTGCTCGACGACGACACCGGCGGATGCATCGAGTTGTCGCCGGCCGAGGAGGTCACCCGGGTGCGCCGTCGCTACGTGCGCGGCACGAATGTGCTGCAGACGACGTTCGACACCGCATCCGGTTCGGTGCGGGTCACGGATGCGCTGGTCACCGGCATCGCCGGTCGCTTGCCGTGGGCCGAATTGGCCCGCCGAGTCGACGCGCTGAGCGGATCCGTGCGGATGCGCTGGGCCGTACGACCCGGCACACGCCTCGGCACCGTCTCGCCCTGGCTGCAGAACGCCGATGGCACCGCCGTGATCCGCACCGGCGACACCTCGATCGGCGTAACAGGCCTCGAGCACGGCCCCGATCATCCGGCCGACGGACCGCACGACCAGTTGACCGGCTCGTTCACCGCGACCGAGGGCTCCCGGCACGTGCTCGTGGTCTCGGCGACTCACGACGAGCCGCTGCACCTTCCGGATCCCCTCGCCGTCGACCGCGGCATCGACCGCACCATCGAGAACTGGCGGACATGGTCGCGCGAGTTCTCGTACGAGGGACCGTGGGCGGATGCGGTGCAGCGCAGCGCTCTCGCGCTGAAGCTGCTGATCTACTCCCCCACCGGAGCGATCGCGGCGGCCGCGACGACCTCCCTGCCGGAGAGTCCGCTCGGCGGCAAGAACTGGGACTACCGGTTCGCCTGGGTGCGCGACGCCGCGTACACGGTGCAGGCTCTGGTGCGCTTCGGGCTGCGCGAGGAGACCCACGCGGCGCTCTCGTGGTTGCTGAAGACGATCAAAGCGAACGGCCCCGAGCTGCACATCTTCTACGGCCTCGACGGCTCCGTGCCGAGCGAGGTGCACCACTACGACGCGCCCGGCTGGCGGGGTATCGGCCCCGTCGTCAGCGGTAACGGGGCGCAGAACCAGTTGCAGCTGGGGGTCTTCGGCGATCTCTTCGCGATCTGCCGCAGTTACGTCGATGCGGGCAACGTGCTCGACATCGGCACGGGGCGACTGCTCGCCGACCTCGCCGACCGCACGTGCGACCTCTGGCGCACTCGCGATGCGGGGATGTGGGAGCTGGAGGAACCGCAGCACTACACGTCGTCCAAGATGGGTTGCTGGCTCGCCCTGGACGCGGCCGTGCACCTCGCCGAGGCGGGGCAGATCGCCGGCAGCGCCTCGCGCTGGAGCTTCGAGCGGGAGCGGATCCGCGACTGGATCGACCAGGAGGGCTGGTCGGAGGAGTTGAAGGCGTACACGATGTACCCCGGCTCGGACTCGCTCGATGCCTCGGTGCTGCTGCACGCACCGAGCGGCTTCGACCGTGGCGAGCGGATGAGCGCGACCATCGACGCCGTGCGCGGCGAGCTGGGGCGCGGCAACCTGGTGCTGCGCTACTCGGGGATGGAGGCGGAGGAGCATCCGTTCGTCGCGTGCTCGTTCTGGCTGGCGTCGGCGTTGGCGTGCGTCGGACGCCGCGACGAAGCCGTGGAGATGATGGACGCGCTGGTGAAGGACCTGCCCAACGACGTCGGCCTGCTCTCCGAGATGATCGCCGCCGACGACGGTGCCTTCTGGGGCAACCTGCCGCAGGGGCTGAGCCACCTGGCCCTCATCGACGCGGCGCTCACGATCGAGCAGCTGACGCGCGAGGCCTGACGCGGCCCTGGGTCGCGCGGCCCGGCCCGGCCGGCGCGGCCAGCCCGGCCCGGCCCGCCCGGCGTGCCCCGCCCGGCGCGGCCCGCCCGGCCCGGCCCGCCCGGCGCGACGGGCCTGACGCGGCCCTGGCTCGCCGCCGGGTCGCGCCTCGCATCCACCAACGTCGCCTACCCGGGTGGTCACGAACCGCCCCGACCCGCCCCGAAAACGGACGGATCCCGCCAACCTGGGCCCCACATCCCCGCGTCGGGCCGCAACAGCCCCTCCGACCCCACGCCACAAGCCCGGGTGGTCACGAACCGCCCCGACCCGCCCCGAAAACGGACGGTTCGCGCCAACCCGGGCCACCCCCGCAGCCGGCCCGCGACGCGTTCGACGGGGCCGGCCGGAGGGATGACGACGCAACCTCGGTTGAGAGCCGTCGTCAGGCTCGATGACGGCTGAGGTCGGCTCTCAGCCGAGGTTGTGTCGGGCGGCTACCGGCCGTGCGATCACCGACCTCCCGCACAGTGCCCGAACGGACGCTCCACGCCGACCGTCGGGCGCCCCACCGCGCCCGGATGCTCACGAACCGGCCCGTGAACGGACGCATCGCCGACCCGGCCGCCGACGGGCGTGCGTCAGCGGCGCGCCTCGCGGACGCCGACCACCGCGACCGCGCCGACGCCGGCGACGAGCACGCCCGCGACGATGAGCGCGGCGGTGCGTAGCGGATGCCGGCGCTTGGGCGGCTCGCGGCGGTCGCGCTCGGTGGCGACAGCCGCAGTCTCGAGCGACACGCCCGCGCCGCCCTCGGCCAGGTAACCCAGGCGCTTCAGGGCCTCGTGGTTGCGGATGCGCAACAGCAGCCACATCGCCGGCTTGGGCACCAGCGTTCCCGGCCCCTGCACGGCGTCCTCGGCCATCCGCACGAGGGTGCCGCGGCGGTGCGGCTTCACCTCGAGCGTCACCTCGGCCTCACCGAGCGGCCAGCCCTTCGGCCGGATCACGAAGCGGTGCGGCGGGTTCCACTGCAGCGAGGTCGTGGTGTCGTCGAGCACGAGAGGCCACGCACCGAACGAGTGCTGCAGGTGGCTGCCGACGTGCGGCCAGTTCGCGTCGACGGCGCGCATCCGCGAGGCGCCGACGACCCAGGCGGGGAAGAGCCAGCCGTCCGCCAGCACGGCGAAGATCTGCTCGGGAGATGCGTTGATCACGCGGGTGTTGACGGCCACGGGGCCTCCTTCACATCGACGGTTGCAAGTCTGGCAGAGCGGCGACCCCGAATTCGTGCTTCAGAGCGCTGCGCGCGGCGTGCATCCCGCCCAGACCGTGAACTCCCGGGCCGGGCGGTGTGGACGACGAGCAAAGGTAGATACCGTGTCCGGGCGTGCGCCACGGATCCGTCGACAGCACCGGTCGGGCGATCAGCTGCCGCACGCTGGCCGAGCCGGACGAGATGTCACCGGCGATGTAGTTCGGGTTGTAATCGTTCATGTCGCGCGCCGTCATCGAGGCGGAGGCGAGGATGCGGTCGCGGAAGCCGGGCGCGAAACGCTCCAGTTGGCGGGTGATCGCCTCGGTCTGGTCGAGCGCGGAGCCGCGCGGTACGTGCGTGTACGCCCACAGCACGTGCTTGCCCTCCGGCGCGCGCGACGGGTCGGCGAGACTCGGCTGCGCGACGAGCACGTACGGGTCGGCGGAGTGCTTGCCGCGTGCGACGTCGCGCTCGGCCGCAGCGATCTCGGCGCGCGTGCCGCCGACGTGCAGCGTGCCGGCCTCCGCGAGCCGCGCATCCGCCCACGGCACCGGCCCGTCGAGCGCGAAGTCGACCTTGGCGACCGCGTTGCCGTACCGGAATCGGCGCAACCGCGCGAGATAGCTCGCGGGCAGTCGGTCGCGCGCGATCGCGGCGAGCGATCGCGCGCTGACGTCGAGGATCACGGCGCGGTGCGGCGGCAGTTCGGCCAGGCTCGTGATCGGGGTGCCGGTGACGATCTCACCGCCGTGCGCGACGAGGTCGGCGGCGAGCGCATCCACGATCCGCTGAGTGCCTCCGAGCGGGATCGGCCAGCCGCGCGCGTGCGCGAAGCAGGCGAGGAAGAGCCCGGCGGCAGCCGTCGAGATGCTCGGCATCGGGCGGATGGAGTGCGCCGCGACCCCGGTCAGCATCGCGGGAGCGATGTCCTCCCGGAAGCGCAGGTTCCAGCTGGGCAGACCCTGCTCGAGCGCTCGCAGCCCGAAACGCAGCGCCGTCAGAGGCTCTGCCGGGATGCGCAGCAGTTGGTTGCCCGTGAACTCGGCGACCCCATCCGCGTGCGCCGAGAGCGGGCCCATCAATTGCCGCCACGCCGCACCGTCGCGACCGAGCGCGTCCACGGTTCGCTCGAGGTCGCGGTAGGCGAGACCCGAGCGGGCGCCGTCGAGCGGATGCGCGTAGGAGAGGTCGGGCACCGCGAAGTCGACGCGCCGCTCCAGCCCGAACGCTCGGAAGAACGCCGAGGCGAAGGCCATCGGATGCACCGCCGAGCAGATGTCGTGCTGGAAACCCGGGAGGGTCAACTCCGCGGTTCGTGCGCCGCCACCGATCGTGGCGTTGCGCTCATAGACACGCACGGAGAGTCCGGCGCGGGCGAGCACGACCGCCGCCGCGAGGCCGTTGGGCCCCGCTCCGACCACGACCGCGTCGACCGCATCCGTCATCGGCGCCGGACCGCCCGCGTGATCCCCGCGGCCGCCGCGAGGCCGAGGGCCGCCGCCCCCGCGTAGCTGAGGCCGCGGTGCGCGATCATCCACACCTGAGGGCTCGAGTTCATCGCCTTGTCCGAGAAGATGCCGCGAGCGCCGTGGTCGCCGGCGACGGGCTCGTAGAGGTTGTCGGGAAGCATCGGCTCCATCTTGTCGGGTGCCTGCTGGCCCGAATAGCCCGTCTTCGCGAGATACCAGTCGAGGAAGGAGCCGGCGAAGCGGTCGCCGAGGATCGTCGCAACGGTGGGCTCACCCACCCACGTGCGTCGGCGGGGCTTGTCGGCGACGTCGGCGATCGCGGTCGCGCCCACCTCCGGCTGGTAGATCGGCGGCACCGGCTGCGGGTGATCGGGCAGCTTCGTCTTCACCCAGTTGAACTGGATGGTGTTCAGCGCGGGCATGTCGACGACCGAGACCGAGACCTTCGTGCCGCGGTGGATGAGCTCGGCCGAGATCGACTCCGTGAAGCCGCGAACGCCGAACTTCGATCCGCAGTAGGCGGCCTGCAACGGGATGCCGCGGTGCGCGAGTGCGGAGCCGACCTGGATCACGTGGCCGCGGTCGCGCGGCACCATCCGGCTCAGCGCGGCGCGGGTGCCGTTGACGAAGCCGAAGAAGTTCACGCCGACGGCGCGTTCGAAGTCGGCCGGATCGGTGTCGAGGAACTCGCCGAACACCCCCACCATGGCGTCGTTCACCCACAGCTCGATCGGGCCGAGCTCCGCCTCGATGCGGTCGGCCGCCGACTCGACGGCGTCCCTGTCGGCGACATCGGTCGAGATCCCCAGCGCCCGCCTGCCCCACGACTCCACGTCGGCGACGGCGGCGGCGAGGCCGTCCTCTCCGCGCGCCAGGATCGCGACGTCCCATCCACGTTCCGCCAGCTCGCGGACGGTCGCGCGCCCCAGCCCGGCCGTTCCACCGGTGACCACGGCTACACCTCGGTCTTGCGTCTTCTGCACCATTCGTCCAACGCTACGGAAGGCGGCGGGCCGGTCGCAGTGCTTGCGCACGCGGCGCGCACCCGACATCCTGCCCCGGCTCCGCCCCTCCCGCCCTCCTGCGAGGGACCCCTCCTGTGCGCGCGGGACCCGCTCAGGGCGGGTCCGACGCGCACGGGGCGGGTCCCTCGCAAGGACGGGGGCGGGACGGCGGGACGGGGCGGGGCGGCGCGGCGCGGCTCGGCGCGGGCTACTTCAGCTCGACCGCGTCGATGACAGCCGGGTCGGCCGGTGTGCCGTCGGATGCGCCACCCTCGACTCCGTCGGCAGCGATCGCCTGAACCGCCTCGAGTCCGCTCGTGATGGTGCCGAGCACGGTGTAGCCGCCGGCCGCATCCGAGGGGATCTGCGACTCCTGGTAGACGATGAAGAACTGGCTGCCCATGCTCGCGCCGTCGCCGCCGCGACGTGCCATCGCGAGCACTCCCGCCGCGTAGACGTCGTCGGCGGGCGCGTTCTCGATCGGACCATAGGAGTAGCCCGGGCCGCCCGTTCCGGTGCCGGTGGGGTCGCCGCACTGCAATACGTAGATGCCCGCCGTGGTGAGCCGGTGGCACGAAGTTCCGTCGAAGAATCCCTGCTCGGCGAGTTGCACGAACGAGGCGACGGCCTGCGGTGCAGCGGCGCCGTCGAGCTCGACGGCGAGAGCGTCGCCGTTGAGGGTGATGTCGCCGGTCCAGCTGCGGTTCTCGGAGACGGAGGGATCGGGCGCGGATCTGCTCGCACTCTCGCCGGAACCGGTGTCGGCGGATGCGCAGCCGGCCAGCAGGAGCAGCGCCGCGGCACCGGCAGTGGCGGCGCGGAGCAGGGCGGAGGTCTTCATACGGTTCCCGTCGTTCGCCGCGAGAGATTCCTCGCGTGCGTTCCAGTCTGCCGTGATCCGCAGCACCGCCTTCCTGCGAGGGACCCGCCCTGTGCACGTGGGACCCGCCCAGGGCGGGTCCCACGCGCACAGGAGGGGTCCCTCGCAGGAAGGCGTCAACCGGTGTGGCGAGCCCGAACCCACCGCCAGACTGAGCGGATGGACTCGAGACCGCCCTGGCGCGAGCGGAGCCGGGTCGTGCGCGGCTGGCGGCTGCTGCGCACGATGCATCCACGCACGTTCACCGAGAAGGTGCGCTACAAGATGCTCCGCGATCACCGCCGGCTCCTGGTCACCTTCGCCGACAAGGCCGCCGTGCGCGATCACGTCGCCGCGCTGGTCGGCGAGCAGTACCTTCCCCGCGCGTTCGGCATCCTCGACGAAGCGGCCGCGCTCGCCGCGCTCGAGTTGCCCGAGTCGTACGTGTTCAAGCCCACGCACGGCAGCGGCGCCGTGGTGGTCGTCTCACCGCGGGCGCCGGCGGATGCGGAGCTGCCGCGCGCCGAGTGGAGCTGGGTCTACCGGCACGTCCGCCCCGAGGTCGCCGACCGCGCTGCGCTGATCGCGATCGGCGAGCACTGGACGCGGCAGCTCTACGGGCAAGGCCCGAACCGGGAGTGGGCCTACGGCGCAGTCCCCCGTCGGCTGATCGTCGAGGAGCTTCTCGAGGGCGCGGAGGGCGAGATCCCGGACGACTACAAATTCTTCGTCTTCCACGAGCGGGTGCACTACATCCAGGTCGACGCCGGCCGCTTCGGCGAGCGGACGCAGGACTTCTACACGCCCGACTGGGGGCACCTCGCCATGAGCGGCGGGCTGCCCTGGGCTCCGACGCTCCGGCCCCGGCCCGCCCGCCTCGACGAGATGCTCGACCTCGCGCGACGGCTCTCGACGGGAACCGACTTCGTCCGAGTGGACCTGTACCACCTGCCCGACCGGGTCGTCTTCGGCGAGCTGACGAGCTATCCCGCGGGCGGAAACAGCCCGTTCGAGCCGGAGAGCTGGAACGCTGAATTCGGCCGGCACTGGACGGTGCCCCGGCGCTACCGCTGACACGGGTTCACGTCGTGCGGATGTGCCGTACCGTGTCAGGACAATGTCCAAACCCCGTGCATCGATGCGCACCCTCAGCTTCGTGGACGAAGTGGTGCCGCTCGCGGTCGACCGCGTGCCACTGACCGAGCTGCTCGAGATCGTCTGCGGCGTCGGTTACGACCCCGCGCATCCGCTGGGCACCCCCGTCGAGCGCCCCGGCTACCTCGCCGCCCTGCTCGGCGCACCGTGGCGAGACGACCCCCTGCCGCGCGGAACCGCGCCGATCGCACTCTGCTCGCTCGATCACGGCTGCGGGCAGATGTGGACGGCCGCGATCTCGAAGCACCTGCGCACGGTGCGCTGGACCGACTTCACCGGGCCCGATGGCCCGTTCGACCCCGACCCCGGGTTCGCGTTCGCCCGCATCGCCTACGAGTACACGATCGTCACGGAGCTCGCCCGGCAGGACTTCTGAGGCGGGACTCCTGAGGCGGGACTCCTGAGGCACGGCTTCTGAGGCGGGCGGAAGGGACGCAGTGATACCGTCGGGGCCGCACCGAACGTCAGGAGCCCGTTATGCAGATCCTCGTCCTCGCCACGGGTGGCACGATCGACAAGGAGTACTCGATCGCGGGTGATCTCGAGATCGGCGAGCCGCAATCGCCGCGCATCCTCGCCGACGTGATCACCCCCCTCGAGTTCGTGCACGAGTCGGTGCTGCGCAAAGACAGCCTCGATCTCGACGACGCCGACCGCGCGGCGATCCGCGCGCACGTCGAGGCCACCGCGCACGAGCGGATCGTGGTCACGCACGGCACCGACACGATGACCGCCACCGCGGAGACGCTGCGCGGCATCCCGGGCCGGGTGATCGTGCTCACGGGCGCGATGCAGCCCGCACGGATGCGCGACAGCGACGCGGCGTTCAACCTCGGCCTCGCGATCGGTGCGGTGCAGCTGCTTCCCGAAGGGGTCTACATCGCGATGAGCGGCCAGGTCTTCCCTGCCGGCGCGGTCGCCAAGGATCGCGAAGCGGGAGTGTTCCACCGCGCCTGATCCCGTGCGTGATCCCGTGGGTGGGAAGTCCTACCCGCCGAATGGTGTTCAGTAGCAGTGACGACGCCTCCGCGTCGACGGACGGCGGGAGCGGCTATGAACGTCATCACGTGGTTGTTCGATGCGCAGTTGGTGATCGGCGACCAGGCGATCCTGTGGCGCGAGATCATCGGCAACGTCTTCGGACTCCTCAGCGCCCTCGGCGGGATGCGACGCAAGGTGTGGGCGTGGCCGGTCGGCATCGTCGGTAACGCGCTGCTGTTCACCGTGTTCCTCGGCGCCGTGTTCGGCACGCCGAACCCGGTCAACCTGCTCGGCCAGGCCGGTCGCCAGGTGATGTTCATCCTCGTCTCGGTCTACGGCTGGTACCGCTGGAGTCGCCGCGATCAGGGCGAACGCGTCACGATCGAGCCGCAGTGGGCGAGCGGCCGCACGCGCCTGCTGCTGATCGCCACCCTCGTGGGCGGGACGCTCGTGCTCACCCCGATCTTCACCGCCCTCGGCAGCTACGAGCCGGTCTGGGCCGACGCCTGGATCTTCATGGGCTCGCTGCTCGCCACGTACGGAATGGCCAAGGGCTGGGTCGAATTCTGGCTGATCTGGGTCGCCGTCGACCTCGTTGGAGTGCCGCTGCTCTTCTCCGCCGGCTACTACGCATCCGCCTTCATGTACGTGTTCTACGGCGCCTTCACCCTGACCGGCTTCTTCGTGTGGGCCCGCGCGCGGCGCCGCTCCGTGCGCCTCACGCCCGAGGCGGTCCTCGACCAGGGGCTGTGATCGCTTCACTCTGTGGCCGTTCCTCGTCTATCGCGTGCGGTCGGCATCCTGCGGCCCCGCGACGAGAAGCGGATGGCGTCGCGATGCGGAGAGTCCGCCGCGACGCGGACGCCGCTTCTTGACGGCCCTCGCGTCAAAGAAACGGCAACCCACCACAGAGGGCCGCACCCGCGTCGAACGCGGGACCAGTGACAACCCAAAGCCCCCGACTCATGGGTTGCCCTTTCTTTGACGGCCCACGCGTCAAAGAAACGGCAACCCACCAACGGGGTCAGCGCCCCTTCGGCGTCACGCGACGCGACGGCGCGCAAGACCGCGCGCCCGCCGCCCACCTCGATGAACGGGGTCGTCACTCCCTCCCGCCGTCAGGACGCCGCGCGGCGTCGAACGCGGGACCGATTGACAACCCCAAAGCCGCCCGACTCATGGGTTGCCGTTTCTTTGACAGCCCACGCGTCAAAGAAACGGCAACCCACCAAGGGGGTCAACGCCGCGAGGCGTCAACGGCCGGGATCCGTCGGCGTGAAAGACCGCGCGCTCACCGCCGACCTCGAAGTATGGGTTGCCACTTCTTTGACGGCCCACGCGTCAAAGAAACGGCAACCCACCAACGCGGTCAGCGCCCCTTCGGCGTCACGCGGCGCCACGCGACGGCGTCCGAGCTCAGGACGCCGTTTCGGCGGTGCAGCGGGCGCACAGCCCGAACACGTCGACGACGTGCTGCGCCTGGGTGAAGCCGTGCTCGCCGGCGACCGCCCGCGCCCACTCCTCGACGGCATCCGCTTCGATCTCGACGGTCAGCCCGCACCGGCGGCAGATCAGGTGGTGGTGGTGCTGCCCCGGGGTGCACGCGCGATAGAGGTTCTCGCCGTCGGGCGACTGCAGCGAATCGGCCTCGCCCTCGCCGGCCAGATCCGAGAGCGCGCGATACACCGTGGCGAGTCCGATCGGCGATCCCGCCGCGTGCAGAGCACTGTGCAGACCCTGGGCGCTGACGAAGTCCTCGCGCGCGCCGAGCGCCTCACGCACGGCCTCGCGCTGCCAGGTGTTGCGCTTGATCTTCGGTCGGCTCGATTCCACGGACCCCACGGTACCTCGCCGACTCATGACGCCACAGCCTCGGGTCGCACCGTTCGTCGCCGACGACCGGCACCGCCCCGGCCGAAGACGCGGCAGATCACGTAGATGAGGAAGGAGATCGTGGTCACGTAGGGACTGATCGGAATCGAACCGCCCAGCGCGAGCAGGATGCCCCCCACGAGCGAGCCGACCGCGAACAGCACGCTCAGCAGCGGCACCACCACCGGCGAGGAGGAGAGGCGCAGCGCAGCGGCGGCCGGCGTGACCAGGATCGCGAGCACGAGCAACGAGCCCACGATCTGCACCGAGACCGCCACCGCCAGCCCGAGAAGCAGCATGAAGACGATCGACAGCCCGCGCGTCGGGATGCCGCGCGCGGCGGCGACGTCGGCGTCGACACTGGCGAAGGTCAGCGGACGCCAGATCAGGGCGAGGCCCAGCACGACCACGATCGAGATGGCGATCAGCGAGCCGAGCTTCGGATCGTCGACCGCGACGATCTGGCCGGTGAGCAGACCGAACTTGTTGGCGCTGCGCCCGGGATACAGCGCCAGGCACAGGATGCCCAGACCCAGCCCGAACGGCATCAGCACCGCGATGATCGAGTTGCGATCACGCGCCCGCGCGCCGAGGATCCCGATGATCAGCGCGGCCACGATCGAGCCGACGATCGACCCCTCGACCACGCCGATCCCCAGCAGAAGACCCGCGGATGCACCCGCGAACGACAGCTCGCTGATCCCGTGCACCGCGAACGCCATGTCGCGCGCCATCACGAAGACCCCGATCAGACCACCCACGACTCCCAGCACCGCGCCGGCGATCACCGAGTTCATCAGCAGCGCCAGGAGTTCGCCGTAGTCGGAGAAGTCGAAGATCTGCGACCAGAAGTCGGCGGTCACGATGCGCGGTCCTCGCGGGTGCGCCCCTCGTGGGCGTGGTCCTCGTGGGCGTGCGAGTGATCGGGGGTGCCGACCACGATGATCCGCCCGCGCGCCCTGATCACGTCGACGGGTGCGTCGTACAGCTCGCTGAGCACCTCCGAACGCAGCACGTCATCGGGCGGACCGATGCGGAACGCGCCGCCGGCCAGGTACAGCACACGGTCGACCATGTCGAGAACCGGATTCACGTCGTGCGTCACGAAGAGAACGCCGAGATTCCGTTCGCGACGGTGCCGATCGATGAGCCTGCTCACGGCCTGCTGGTGCGCGAGGTCGAGAGCGATCAGCGGCTCGTCGCAGAGCAGCAGCCGCGGGTCGCCGGCGAGAGCCTGGCCGACGCGCAGACGCTGCTGCTCGCCTCCCGACAGGCTCGAGATCGGGGCATCGCCGTACTCCGTCGCGCCGACTGCTTCGAGCAGAGCGTCGACCTCGCGCCGCCGACGCGCGGACGGCAGCGGCGCACCCCAGCGATGGCCGTCGAGGCCGAGCCGCACCAGGTCGCGACCGCGAAGCGGCGTGCCGTCATCGGCGAGCTTCTGCTGCGGGATGTAGCCGATACGGCGGTTACCGCGCCGCACGGGCGCGTCCAGCACAGTCAGCTCGCCGCTCGTCAGCGCCTGCTGGCCGAGGATCGCCTTGAGCAGACTGGTCTTGCCGGAGCCGTTCGCTCCGAGAACCGCCACGAACTCCCCCGCGTGCAGGTCGAGGTCGACCCCGCCCCAGAGCTCGCGCGCACCGAAGCGCAGACTCACGTCGCGCATCCGCAGCACCACCTCGCGGGACGCGGCGACGCCCGCCTCCGAAGAGACGGGCGTGCGCGCGGAGTCGTCGGTCATCGGCCGAGAGCCTCGGTGATCGCGTCGAGGTTGGCGTTCATCCAGTCGACATAGTGCAGGTCGGCGGGCAGCGTCTCCGTGACGGGCACCGCGGGGATGCCGGCCTTCTTCGCGGCATCGAGCACCGCATCCGTCTGCGCACCGGTGGTCTGCTCGTTGTAGACGAGCGCCGCCACCTGCCGCTGTTCGAACAGCGCGAGGGTCTCCTCGAGCACGGATGCCGCGACATCGCTGTCCTCTTCGACCGCCTCACTGAACGCCTCGGGCGTCTTGTTGTCGAGCCCGAGGGCCTCGAGGAGGTAGAGCGGCACGGGCTCGGTGATCGCGATGCCGGTACCAGCGACGGATCCGCGCAGCTCCTGCACACGCGTCGACAGCGAGGCGATGCTCTGGGTGAGCTCGTCGGCGTTCTGCGTGTACCGCTCGGCGTTGGCCGGATCGATCGTGCTCAGCTCGCTCGCGATGTCGGCGACGACGGCGGTGACGGTGGGTAGGTCGTACCAGACGTGTTCGTTGAACTCGCCCTCCTGGTCGTAGCCCGAGACGTCGGAGGCGTTGATCACCGGAGCGGTCGACTTCGACGCGTCGACCATCGTGCCGATGAAGTCGTCGTATCCGCCGCCGTTCTCGACGATCAGCTGCGCCTTCGAGACGGCGAGCTGGGTGCGGGCGTCGGCCTCGTACTCGTGCGGATCCTTGTCGGGGCTGTCGATCACGCTGGTGACGTCGACGAGGGCGCCGCCGACGCTCGACACGAGGTCGCCGTAGACGTTGGTGGAGGCGACGACACGGATCGGGCCGGAGTCGTCCGTGGCGGTGCCGCTGGTCGAGCCCGAGCAGGCGGAGAGGATGAGGGCGGCGGCCCCGGCGAGGGAGACGAGAGCGAGACGTGCGGGGCGCTTCATGGCGAGGACGTGGCCGATCTAGGTCGAATCGTGCGGGTGTTGCTCCGACGGTAGCGCCTATTGATAACGATTGTCAAAATCGAGCAAGGGCATCGGCGAGGTCGGCGGCCTGCGCCGGGTCGAGGCGCGAGGTGACCATCAGCCCGATCTGAGCCGCCGTCAGCAGATCGGGATCGGCGGCGTGCGCGTTCGCGAAGGCCGTGCGGATCCGCTCGCGGTAGTCGGCGACCGCGCGCGCCGCATCCGCATCGAGGTCGTCGAGCTCCATCGCGGTGTTGAGCAGCAGACAGCCGCGGCGGGCGATCGGATGCGGAGCCTCACGGAAGAGGCGCGCGAGGGCGGCGAAGTAGGCGGTGAGTTCGGCGCGCCCGGCACCCTCGGCCTCGAGGGGCGCGAGCAGCGGATCGATCACGGTGTCGAGGTAGTCGCGGATCGCTCGATCGAACAGGCCGCGTTTACTGCCGTAACTCTCGTACAGGCTCGATTTGCTGAGCCCGGTGGCGGCCTGCAGCTGCGCGAGCGAGGTCGCCACGTAGCCGTGCCGCCAGAAGACGTCGCGCGCTGCCGACGCGACCGCGGCGTCCTCGAAGGTCTTCTGCCGAGCCATGTCGTCAGCCTAGTTGCCCTCGCGGACCGATTGGTCCAGTATTGATCTATTCGGACCGATTGGTCCAGTATTGATCTATTCGGACCGATCGGTCCATCAACCTCTCGGGAGACTGCACCATGACTGTTCCAGCCCTCGTCTTCGGAACCCTCGCGGTCCTCTTCCACGTGATGGCCTTCGTTTTCGAGAGCGTGTTGTGGACGCGACCGGCCGTGTTCCGCCGTTTCGGCGTCGCCTCGCAGTCCGAGGCCGACACGGTGAAGAACATGGCCTACAACCAGGGCTTCTACAACCTCGGTCTCGCCGTCGGAGTCATCGTGGGTCTGGTGCTCCTGGTGCAGAGCGGCGACGCGTTCGTGATCGGCAAGACACTGGTGATCTTCGGCACCGGCTGCATGACGCTCGCCGGCCTCGTGCTCGCGACCACCGGTCGGCGTTACCTGCGCTCCGCCGCGATCCAGTTCGGCCTGTCGGCACTCGCCCTGGTCTTCGCGATCCTCGCCTGACGAGCCGTCCCGCCGCGCCTCGCCCCCACTTCCGTTCCAAACCCCCACCTGCACCCGGGCGTCTCGCCCGCATCCGGGCGTCTCACACGCCCCCGCACCAGAGGGCCCCCATCCTCCGCACAACGTCCCCCTGCGCAGAACTACCGGGCCCCTTGTCGCGCGCGTAGCGCCGCGACAAAAATTCGCGTTCCAGCGAATTCTTTGCAGCGCGCCGCAACAGGCTCTCCGCAGCGGAACCATCCGCCCCGCCGACCGCCGCCCTTTCGACGAGGAACGAGGAGAAAGGGCAAAACAACTCAGTCCAGCAGCAGCGCCGGCTCCTCGAGCACGGAGGCGACGTCGGCGACGAAGCGCGAGACGACGTCTCCGTCGACCACGCGGTGGTCGAAGGATCCGCCGACCGTGGTGACGAAGCGCGGGCGCACTTCGCCGTCGACGACCCACGGCTTCTGCTTGATCGTGCCCAGCGCGATGATCGCGACCTCGCCCGGGTTCAGGATGGGGGTGCCGGTGTCCATCCCGAAGACGCCGATGTTCGAGATCGTGATGGTGCCGTTCTGCATGTCGGCGGGTTGGGTCTTGCCGTCGCGGGCACTGATCGTCAACTTCTCCAACGCCCCGGCGAGTTCGAGCAGGCTCATCGACTGGGCGTCTTTGACGTTCGGCACGATCAAGCCGCGTGGGGTCGCCGCCGCGATGCCGAGGTTGACGTAGTGCCGAACGATGATCTCGGAGTCGGTCCAGGCCGAGTTCACCGTGGGGTTGCGCCGGACCGCCCAGATGATCGCCTTGGCCATGATCAGCAGCGGCGAGACCTTCACGCCGGCGAAGTCGGGCGAGTTCTTCAGCCGCTTCACGAACTCCATGGTGCGCGTCGCATCCACGTCGACGAACACGCTCACGTGCGGGGCGGTGAACGCGCTCTGCGACATCGCTGCGGCGATCGCCTTGCGCACACCCTTGACCGGGATGCGCTCCTCGCGGCTGTCGCCCCACTCCGGCGTCTGGATGTTGCGGAACACGCTGGCCTGCGACGCCTCGCGGATCACGTCGTCGCGGGTGACCTCGCCGGCGAGACCGGTCGCCTGCACCTGCGTGAGGTCGACGCCGAGATCCTTCGCGAGCTTGCGGATGGGCGGCTTGGCGATCACGGGAAGTGCGGCGGCAGCGGGCACGGATGCGGGACGCGGGCTCGGCGCGGGGCGCGCGGGCGCGGCCGGGGCGGCGGGCGCATCTGCACCTCGACGGCGGCGGCTGGTGGCGTGACCGGCGGTGCCGTAGCCGACGAGCGCGGCTCCACCCGACTCCTCGCCGGGTTCCTTCGTCGAGGGGGCGGGTGCCGAGGGGGTGGGGGCGGCCGTCGGCCCCGAGACCGTGATGATCGGCGTGCCGACATCGACGGTCGTGCCCTCCTCGACCAGCACGTCGAGCACGGTGCCGCTGAAGGGCGACGGCAGCTCGACGAGCGACTTCGCCGTCTCGATCTCGACCAGCACCTGGTTGATCTCGACCTCGTCGCCGGGCTTGACCTTCCACTGGACGATCTCGGCCTCGGTCAGGCCCTCGCCGACGTCGGGGAGGAGGAACTGTTCGGTCATGCGGAGTCCTAGCGTGAGGTGAGCGGAAGGCTCAGGAGGCGGGAGCGGAACGCTCGAATGAGCGGGGAGCGGAACGCTCGAATGAGCGGGGAGCGGAACGCTCAGTAGGCGAGGGAGCGGTCGACGGCCTCGAGGACGCGGTCGACATCGGGGAGGAAGAGCTTCTCCACCTTGGCGGGCGGGAACGGCACGTCGAAGCCGGCCACGCGCAGCACCGGCGCCTCGAGGGAGTAGAAGGCGCGCTCGGTGACGGTCGCGGCGATCTCGGAGCCGACGCTGACGTTCGCGGACGCCTCCTGCGCGACGATGAGGCGACCGGTCTTGCGCACGGAGGCGAGCAGCGGCTCCCAGTCGATCGGCGAGATCGAGCGCAGGTCGACCACCTCGATCGAGGTGCCCTCCTCGGCGGCGAGCTCGGCGGCCTGCAGCGCGACGTGCACCATCGGGCCGTAGCCGACGACGGTCACCTCGGTGCCCGGGCGCACGACGCGGGTCGCGTGCAGCGGCAGAGCGGATGCGGAGAGGTCGACGTCACCCTTGGGCCAGTAGCGGCCCTTCGGCTCGAAGAACATCACCGGGTCGTCCGAAGCGATCGCCTCCTGGATCATCCAGTACGCGTCGTTGGGCGTGGACGGGCTCACCACGCGCAGACCGGCGGTGTGCGCGAAGTACGCCTCGTTGCTCTCCTGGTGGTGCTCGACGGCGCCGATGTGTCCGCCGTAGGGCACGCGGATCACGACGGGCATCGTGACCGCGCCCTCGTGCCGGTTCGTCATCTTCGCCAGCTGCGACGTGATCTGATCGAACGCCGGGTAGATGAAACCGTCGAACTGGATCTCGCAGACCGGGCGGTAGCCGCGCATGGCGAGTCCGATCGCGGTGCCGACGATGCCCGACTCGGCGAGCGGGGTGTCGAGCACGCGCTTCGCACCGAACTCGGCGTGCAGGCCCTCGGTGACGCGGAAGACGCCGCCGAGCGGACCGATGTCCTCGCCCATCAGCAGGACCTTGTCGTTGCCGGTCATCGCGGCGCGCAGGCCGGCGTTGAGCGCCTTGGCCATCGACATCGACTCGATGCGGGGCACCGCCGCGGATGCATCCGCCTGGGTGGACTGGGCTGCTTCGAGAGTCATCACTCGCCTCCGAACGATTCTTCGTAGCGCGTGAACCACGCCTTCTGTTCCGCGGTCTGCGGATGCGGTTCCGCGTAGACGTGGTCGAAGATCACGTCGATGGGCGGCGCCTCGAGCGCCAGGGTGCGGTTGCGGATGTCGGCGGCGTAGTCGCGCGCCTCCTCGTCCACCTCGTCGAAGAAGGACTGCTCGACCCCCTCCGCTCGGAGGAAGGTCTCGAACCGCTTGATCGGGTCCTTGGCGACCCACGAGGCGAGTTCGTCGTCGGTGCGGTACTTGGTGGGGTCGTCGCTCGAGGTGTGCGCGCCGATCCGGTACGTGAGCGCCTCGATGAACTGCGGGCCACCCCCGCTGCGCGCGTCGTGCAGGTGCTTCGCCGTGACGGCGTAGCTGGCGAGCACGTCGTTGCCGTCGACCTGCACTCCGGGGATCCCGAAGCCCGAGGGGCGCAGGTACAGCGGGCTGCGCGACTGCACGCTGACCGGCACCGAGATCGCCCAGTGGTTGTTCTGCAGGAAGAACACCTCCGGGGTCTGGTAGCTGGCGGCGAAGACGAGCGCCTCGTTCACGTCACCCTGGCTCGAGGCGCCGTCGCCGAAGTAGACGATCACGGCCTGGTCGGTGTCGGCATCGCCGGTGCCGGTGACGCCATCGAGGGTGAGCCCCATCGCGTAGCCGGTCGCGTGCAGAGCCTGCGAGCCGAGCACCAGCGTGTAGAGGTGGAAATTGCCGTTCGCGGGGTCGTACGGATCCCATCCGCCGTGAGTGGTGCCGCGCAGCAGGCGCATCACGTCGATGAGGTCGATGCCACGCATCTTGCCGACCACGTGCTCCCGGTAGGAGGGGAAGATGTGGTCCTGCGGCTTCGCGGCGTACGCGGATCCGACCTGCGCCGCCTCCTGACCGTGACTCGGCACCCAGAGGCCGAGCTGGCCTTGGCGCTGCAGGTTCGCGGCCTCGAGGTCGAAGCGGCGCACCACCGCCATCTCGCGGTAGAAGGTTCGATGATCGGCCTCACCGATCGTCTCGAGGAACTCGGCGTACGGTTCTGCGGCCGGGCTCGGTTCGTAGCGTCCAGCGACGCTGAGGAACTGGACGGTCGGCGACGGGATGTCGGAGGCTTCCACCCGTCCAACCTACCCGCTGGGTGGGTGCGGATGATGGAGCATCGGCACAACAAAAGGCGACGAGTCGTTGGCGCTATCGCACGAAGTCATGCCGCTCGACGCATACGCGGTGTGCTCGGCGCCCTCGCACCGCGCTCGGCTAAACGCGGCGGGCGGGGTGACCGGTCGGCAGTCCGGCCAGGATCTCGGCGGATGCGCCCAGCAGTTTGTCGACCGAGCGGGACTCGCCGATCGAGACGCGGATGCCCTCCGGCGGGAACGCCCGGACGACGACGCCGGCGTTGCCGAACACGTCGGCGGCCCACGCGGTCTCGGTGCGGGTGTCGAACCAGAGGAAGTTGCCCTCGGCCTTCGGGATCGTCCAGCCCTGGTCGAGCAGCGCTTGCCAGAGCTGATCGCGCAGCAGCACGATCCGTCGCACGCGTTCGAGCAGCTCGCCCTCGTGATCGAGGGATGCGGTGGCGGCGGATTGAGCGAACTGGGTCACGCTCAAGGGGATCGCGGTCGAACGCGCGGCGTTCAGGATCAACTCGTTGCCGATCGCGTAGCCGACTCGCAGCCCGGCGAGCCCGTAGGCCTTCGAGAAGGTGCGCGCGATCACGAGGTTCGGGTACCGGCCGAGCATCTTCGTGCCGTCCACCGCGCGGTCGTCCGAGACGAATTCCGCGTACGCCTCGTCGAGGAGCACCAGCACGTCGCCGGGGACCTCGGCCATGAACGCGACGAAGTCGTCGGCGGTCACGACGGTGCCCGTGGGGTTGTTCGGCGTGCAGACGATCACCATGCGCGTGCGCTCGGTGATCGCCTCGGCCATGGCGACGAGGTCGTGGGTGTCGTCCTCCCGCAGCGGGATGCGCACGCTGGTCGCGCCGGCGGTGGTGACGAGCGACGGGTACGCCTCGAACGATCGCCACGCGTAGACGACCTCGTCCCCGGGAGCCGCCGCAGCGCTGATCAGCTGGGCGATGACGGCGACGGAACCCGCTCCGACGATCACCTCCCCGAGACCGACGCCGTACTTCTCGGCGAGCGCGGTGCGCAGCGCCGTCGCCGAGGCGTCGGGGTAGCGGTTGAAGTCGTGGACCGCCTGGACTTCGTGCAGAACCGACGGCAGCGGGTCGAACGGGTTCTCGTTCGACGACAGCTTGAACGCGTCGGCATCCGCCGCCTTGCCCTGCTTGTAGGCGGGGAGCTCGAGGATCTCGGGGCGGAGGCGGACGGGGGGCAACTGCTGGTCGGTCACCCGGCCAGTTTAAGGTGCCCGCCGGGGGCTCCCCCCGCCGTCCCGCGGAGCCATCGGCGCGGATTAGGCCGGGCGACCCCCGAATTACACGGTCGACTCTCTGATAAATGGACGGAAAGTCTCTCCGCGCGGTTACGCTTCTCGCATGACGCCGCCGACATCCGTGCACCCCGGCGCGCGCCGGTACCGGCTCGCGGCACCTCTCATCCTGGTCTCGGCCCTGGTACTCAGCGGATGCGGTGCGTCCGGTGATGGCGACGAGGGCCGACCGGTGCCCAAGGTGACAACGACCGCTGTCGCGCTGACGGCGAGCCCCGAACTCACGGCGGCGCGCACCACGGCGGGCTCCGTTCTAACCGAGGGCCGTGCGCTGGCCGCGTCGTCGGCCGGAGTTGTGGAGAGCGACCGCCTGGCGCCGCTCGACGCCGCCGTCGAAGCGCTCGAGACGGCGATGACCGCCGCGACCGCCTCAGCACTCACCACGGCGGCGACGGCGGTGACGGATGCGATGGCCACCGTCGCGGGCCGGCTGGTCGAACTCGGTCAAGCCGATCTCGACGCCGGCACCTCGGCGAGCGCCGCCACCCGAGCCGCGCTCGGCACGGCACTCGACCAGTTGCGCGCGGCGATCACCGCGCGTACCGGGATCTCGTCGCCCGCTGCATCCGTCGTCTCCGCCGCGACCGCGGTACGCGCCTCTCAGGCGTCGAACTCGGGCGGCGGCTCGGGCGGTGGCTCGGGCGGTGGCTCGGGCAACGACTCCCCGCGGGTGCCAGCGCCGGCCCCAGCGCAGCCCCAACCCCAGCCGCAGCAGACCACCGCACCCGCTCCGGTCGTGCCCGATCCCGTTCCGGAGCCCACGACCGAGCCGGTCCCCGACCCGGAACCGTCCTCCCCCGATCCGGACCCCGAACCCGAACCGGACCCCCCGGTCGTGGTGGATCCCCCGGCCAACACCAATCCGCCGGTGCAGGATCCGCCCCCGGCCGACCCCGCACCCTGACGCGAACGGGCGGTCGAAACCCGGGCCATTCGGGGTCCGATCCGGAACACGGTGGATGCGCGATCGGCTCGAAGCCGGGATAGTGGGGCCATGCCCAGACTGATCCTCGGCCTCGTCACCAACGCCCTCGCGCTCTGGCTCACCACCCTGCTCGTCAGCGGTGTGCGGGTCGACGCGTACGATCCAGGCGTTCTCGCCACCGTGCTCACCTATCTCCTTGTCGCCGTGATCTTCGGTGTGGTCAACGCCGTCGTCGGGAGCGTCGTGCGGGTCGTCGCCTTCCCGCTGTACATCCTGACTCTCGGCCTGATCGCGTTCGTGGTGAACGGACTCCTGCTGCTGCTCACGGCATGGGTCAGTGGCTGGTTCGGTTTCGGACTCACCGTCGACGGTTTCTGGTGGGGTGTATTGGGCGCCCTCGTCTTCGGCATCGTGAATTGGCTGATCGGGGTCATCTTCCGGCCCCTGCTGCGACGCGAACGCGATTGAGCGGCGGGGCCGCCTTCGCCACCGGTTCGCCGCTCACGGCGAAGTAGGCGACCGGGCCCGCCTCACCCGTGAAGCGCCCGAAGAGCTGCTCCTTCATCTCCATCACGCGTTCATCCGTCGAGCCGTCGAGCAGCCCCGTGGTCGTGCCGTAGGTGCGCAGGCTGTGCCCCGGCATCGGCCCCGTGTCGGTGACGGCGAGTTCGGCGGGGTCGAGATCACGGCTCGCGCGGATGACCTGAGGCTCGTCCTCCGGCGCCCGCGGCAGGCCACCCGTGGCCGGCACCGGATCCTGGGTGTGCTCCACGGAGAGCACTCGGGTCGACTCCGGGAGGTCCATCTGCCGGATCGGGCCACCGAGGTTGACCACATCGTGCACGTCGTACCGGCCCGAAAGCGCGATCCGAGCCGCGACCATCCCGCCCTGCGAGTGGCCGATGAACGTGACGGACGCGCCCCTGGGCACACCGGCACGATCCATGGCCGCCAGAGTGGCGAGTTCGGCGGGCGCCGTTTCATCGGCGACGAGCAGCAGATTCGAGGTCATGTCGAACGGCTGCTCGGGATCGGACCCGAAATCGGTGGTGCCGGCCACGTACACGACGTACTCGTCGCCGATCCGCTGCACTCCGATCTGAGCCTCCGGAGAGAGCGCCGCCGTCGGCATGTTCTCGTAGAGCTCGCGGAAGCCGCCGGGCGCTCGAGCCGGGCGCGTCACCTCCGGCAGCGGCGTCGCGACGATGGCCGTGCGAGCCGGCGGGTGAGCCAGCGAGCGCACGCGCGCGAGCCACACCAGCGTCGCTACCGTCGCCTCGGCGCCGCCCTCCTTGCCGTGGGCGAGCAGCGTTCGGGCGATGACCCACGGCAGGCCGACCGCGGCCAGCAGTCGTCGATCGGTGGTCTCGACGAGCATCCGGATCGCGGCGATGATCGCCGGCTGCGACAGCACCGCTGCGCCGAGGACGCGCAGCAGCTCCCCGCTGCGCAACAGCTCTTCGGCGTACCGCCAGACCTCCTGCTGATCCGCTCCCGCGGGCGGCAGACCGTGCTCCTTCATCGCCCGCATCAGCAAAGGCGCGAGCAGCAGCACGGGCGGCGTCGCGAGGTTCTTCGTCTGCGCGAGCACCGCTCCGAGCAGATCAGAGCCGCCGGAGGTGGATTGAGCGAACCGCCGTGCCCGCTCCTCCGCTTCGCCGTAACCGAGCGCGGCCTCGTCGAGCTTTCTCGACAGGGTCGCGCAGTCGTTCTCGATCCCGATCAGGGTGGTCGACAGGGTCTCGAGAGAAGCGGCGAGCGAGCCGCCGACACCCGGAGTGGTGTACCGGGCGTCGAGCACGCAGCCCGCCCACTGCAGCGCCTCCGTCAGCAGGGTGTCGAGTTGAGCGGAGCGGTCGGTGATCGCCGTGGTGGTGACGCGCCGGCTGCCGCCACCGGCGACCGTGAGCGAATCGCTCATGAGACCGACAGGCGGCCGAGCACGTCCTCAAGGGCCCCTTGAGCGCGGCCGACGGCCTCGAACGTCTGCTCCCGGGCGGTGTCGAGCGACGCGAGCAGCTGCTCCGCCTTCACCGCGAACGCTCGTGCCGCGCCGTCGTCCCATTCGGCATCGTGCGGCAGCGACGCGTTGTCTGCGCTCGCCTGCGCGATCTCGTTCGCGACCCGTGTCAGCGCGTCGCGCAGCTCGGTGAGCCCCGTGATCGCGTTGCGGACCTCGTGTTCTGCGTCGTCCCCGGTATCGGTCGCCCATTCGGCCATGACCGTCCTCCTCGAATCGTCTGCCCCGTTCGAGCGCCGGCTGCTGCCGGGCTTCTCCAGCATCGGTGCAGGGAGGTGCCTGCGCGCCGCAGATCGCCGGATCCGGGACGGATGCGACGGAATCGGCACCTGTTGAGGAGCCGAGGGTGGGCCAGAATGTACGGGTGACTTCCGACGACACGCGCGACGCCCCCTCCGCGTTCACCGTGTGCTTCGTGTGCACCGGCAACATCTGCCGCTCGCCGATGGCCGAAGTCGTGCTGCGCGAGCTGGCGGAACGAGCCGGGCTCGGCGAGACGATCGAGGTGACCTCGGCGGGAACCGGCGAGTGGCACCTGGGCGAACACGCCGACCACCGCGCCATCGAGGCGCTCGCCCGCCGCGGTTACGACGGCCGACGGCACCGCGCTCGCCTGTTCGACTCGGAGCGCTTCGACGAGCTCGATCTCGTCGTCGCGCTCGATCACGGACACGAGCGCGCGCTGCGATCGTGGGGCCGTGACGAGGGCGACCGAGCGAAGGTGCGTCGTCTGCTCGCCTTCGAGCCGAGCCTGTCGGTGCGCGGCGACGTGCCCGATCCCTACTACTCCGACGACGCCACGTTCGATGCCGTCCTCGCCCTGATCGAGGCGGCCTGCGCCGCCCTCTTCCACCAGATCGAACCCGGGCTGCGCGGATCCGTGCACGCCCGTCACGACACGCAATCCATCCCGACCCTCCCCGTAACAGACACTGGAGAACGAACCGAATGAGCCCGCTCCCCCCGCAGCCGATCAGCCCTCTCGACGGCCGCTACAACGCCGCCGTCGGCTCGCTCGGCGAGTACCTCTCGGAGGCCGGGCTGAACCGCGCCCGCGTGCACGTGGAGGTCGAGTGGCTGCTCTACCTGACCGAGCACCGGATGTTCGGCTCCGAACCCGTCGCTCGCGAGCAGGCGCACGAGCTGCGCCGTCTCGCGGCCGAGTTCGGCCAGCCCGAGATCGACGAGCTCGCCACGCTCGAGGCACGCACCCGCCACGATGTGAAGGCGGTCGAGTACCTGGTTCGGCACTGGCTCGACACTCTCGGTCTCACCGATATCGCCGAACTGACGCACTTCGCGGCCACGTCGGAAGACATCAACAACCTCTCCTACGCCATCACCGTGCAGCAAGCGGTCCGCGATATCTGGCTGCCGAAACTCCGCTCGGTCGTCGCCTCCCTGCGCGCGCAGGCGCTGCGCTACCGCGACGACGCGATGCTGAGCCGCACCCACGGGCAGCCGGCGACGCCGACCACCATGGGCAAGGAGATCGCCGTCTTCGTGTACCGCGTCGAGCGGGTCATCTCGCAGATCGAGCAGACCGAATACCTCGGCAAATTCAGCGGCGCGACGGGCACGTTCGCCGCCCATATGGTGGCGGATGCGGACGCCGACTGGGCCGCGATCTCGGAGGAGTTCGTCACCTCTCTCGGGCTCACCTGGAACCCGCTGACGACGCAGATCGAGTCGCACGATTGGCAGGCCGAGCTCTACGGCAAGGTCGCGCACGTCAATCGCATCCTGCACAACCTCTGCACCGACATCTGGACCTACATCTCACTCGGCTACTTCCGTCAGATCCCGCAGGCGGGCGCGACGGGATCGTCGACGATGCCGCACAAGATCAACCCGATCCGCTTCGAGAACGCGGAGGCGAACCTCGAACTCTCCAGCGCCTTGCTCGACTCGCTCGCGCAGACACTGGTCACCTCGCGGCTGCAGCGCGACCTCACCGACTCGACCACGCAGCGCAACATCGGCGTCGGTTTCGGCCACTCGCTGCTCGCCCTCGACAACATCGAGCGCGGTCTGCAGGAGATCGACCTCGATCCGGCGCTGCTCGCGGCCGACCTCGACGGCAACTGGGAGATTCTCGGCGAGGCGATCCAGACCGTGATCCGCGCCGAGGTGGCCGCCGGCCGTTCATCCATCGCCGACCCGTACGCGCTGCTCAAGGAGCTCACGCGCGGCAAGCGGATAGGCGCCGCCGACCTCAGCGCGTTCGTGAGCGACCTCGACATCGGAGCGGATGCCAAGGCACGACTGCTCGCGCTGACGCCCGGCAGCTACATCGGCGCCGCGTCGGCCCTCGTCGACCGGCTGTAGACCGGCCGCCGTCGCAGTGCCGGGCGGGAGCCCCGCTCCCGCCCCGGCCGGCGCAGCATCATGGCTGCTACGCTTCCACCGCCCTTCGTCCCGACGCAGTGACACGACAGGCATCGCCTCACCGGACGGTGCGCCATCGATCAGCGCCATGACGGGACTCTCTCGTGACCGACCAACCGCCGCCCGCACAGCCCGAAGGCGAAGACCGCGACGATCGGCTCGACTACGACGACGAGCGCGAACCCGTCGACGAGCCGGAGCCGCTGCTGCGGTATCCGACCCCGGAGGACCTCGCGCCACCGAGCCGTCGCGCGATCATGTGGGCCGGCATCGGAGGCGTCGTCGCGATCGCCGCTGCGGTCGCCGCGACGGCGGCCCTGAGCAGTTCCTCCTCGGCTCCGAGCGCCTCACCGAGCCGCGCGGCCGCAACGACGCCCGCGCCGACTCCGACCACCACGGTGGCCGCACTGCCGAACAGCGGGGCGCCGGCGATGGAGAGCGTGCCCGAGGCGGTCGCCTCCTTCGGACCGAACGGCACGCACTGGCCCAGCGACACGCCGTGGATCACCGGCACGGTCGACGTCGAGTTGCAGGTGCCGTGCACGTGGGCCGCGATCAGCGCCGCGATCACGCAGATCGTGCAGAACACACCTGCGGAGGCGACGGCACGCATCCTGGTCGCCCCGGGAATCCTGCCTGGGGCCGGCGCCGCTTCCGGCAGTGCGGCGACGCTGCGCGACGTGGGCTCGCTCGACCGGGCCACCCGCATCCTGGTCTACCCGCGCGACGGTTACGGAACGGTCACCGTCGAAGGATCCTGGCGCTGGGCCCGCGTGTTCGGCGTGGCCTTCGGCGGCATCGTGACCCGGGGCGGCTTCATGGCCACCGGATGCTCGGGGTCGGCGTTCGCCCGCATCAAGGTGGACGCGGCGCACAACGTCTACGGTGCCGACGGCGTCGAGTACACCGAGAACATCGAACTCGTCGAGGTAGTGGTGCCCGCGGCGCAGCTGCGCAACGAGGACGTCTCGGGGATGCGCACCCCCACCGACGGAACAGGGTCGCTGAGGCAGGTCACCCGGATCGCCTGCTACACCGCGCCCGGCTACATGGAGGCCGGCTCCAGCGCCCACACCGACACCGTGCAGTTCTCGGGCCAGAACAACAACTACTACGGCGAGTTCACCAGCATCGACTGCATCGACTTCGCCTCGACGAACACCGCGTTCCAGATCGGCTCGGCGCCGAGCGTGCGCTTCGAGCACTGCCTCGTGGTCGGCGGATCCGTGGGGAAGGCCGTGCATCCGCTGCCCGACGGCGCCGATACCGGCGGCAGCCACAGCGCCGTCAACGGTCCGGGGGAGAGCTACGGATGCACCGCGTTCGACTCCACGTTCATCGGTGCGATGGGCGATGCGACGTGGGCGGAGGTGCGACGCTCGCGTGTCGGCTACGTCTCGAGCGGTGCAGCACCCCGAAGCGGCCGTTGGACGGTCGACGGGGGCATCCTCGACTGGTCGGCGGAGCGCATCCGCGACCTCAGCCCGACGCCCGACGACGCGTACCTCGCGTCGATCTGGGGGCCCTGAGCTCCTCGGTGCCGATCGCGTCGGTGCTGAGCAGCTCAGCCGTGGCGGCCGTCGCCGTCCTGCTCCTTGAGGTCGGCGATCTCGGCATCGTCGGGCTTGAAGGAGAGCGAGAACATCGCGATCGCGACCAGCACGACGATGAAGGCGACACCGAAGAAGATGATCGAAAGCACGACCTCGCGCGTCGACAGCATCACGATCAGGCCCACGAAGAGCGCCATCACCGCGGAGACACCGACCAACTCGGCCGGACGCAGCCTGTCTTTGCGGGTCGGCTGGAAGGTCTGGGCGCGGAAGTCTTCGGCGTCGGCGCCGGGCGTGGATCCCACCGGGTGCGGCGTGGATCCCACCGGGTGCGGCGTGGATCCCACAGGGGGCGGCGTGGATCCCGCCGGGGTCGGGTCGATCGGTTCGTTCTGGTCGGCCGTCATCGAGGCCCTCCGTCTGTCGGGTACTGCGTCGGCGTGCCGACGCCGGCGGCGGCCCACTTGAGAGAGAAGGCGGCGATGCCCAGGAAGACGCCGAGGATCACGGCGTAGGCGCCCAGGAGTCCGACCGAGACGATCGGATGCGGGGGCAGCACCGCGAAGACGATACCCAGCAGAACGGTGCCGATTCCGACCAGGCGCCAATCGCGACCGGCGGCCGCGAGCTCGCCCGCGGCACGCCGCCCGGCGAGGTACTCGAGCACCCCGGACACAACGGCCCACGCGGCGACCAGATAGACGAACCCCGCCAGCGACGGCGCGACGAGCAATGCGAGAGCGACGGCTCCGGCTAGAACATCGACGGCGCCGGAGGCGATCAGCAGACCGCGAGGCGATGTCGCGAGGCGGGCGGCGTGCAGCAGCACGACCAGCAGACCAGAGAGCACCGCGAAACCACCGAAGACCGCGAGACCGTAGGCCGGGCTGTGGTCGGTGGAGAAGGTGATGACCGCGCCGACGACGAGCGCCACGGCGGCGCGCGTCAGCGGAACGCTCCAGTAGCGCCCCGCCGAGCGGAGGGATTCGTTGGCGACGGCCACGATCGAGCCTCTCGAGTGATGCAGGGAACGGATCGATTTTACCCGTCGCAGCGCCGCCCACCTGACCGCGCGCTGGGCACCCTCGAAGCCGCCTCATCCCGAGCTTCCCTCATGAGAGCCACGCGGATGGTCCATCCGGTCACCAGCGTGTTTCCGGAGGGTTAAAAAGGCTGCACCCGGGAGGTGCCTCACGGATCGACTCGGTATCGTGGCCTCGACCCGTTCCACGTCCCGCTCTCGTTCCGCCGGCCCCGCCGGTATCCGGGAGCGGCCGAATCCGCCCCTCGGGAACGCGATCGAACTGGAGTTGATGCCCGTGAACGGACTGGACCTGGCGATCTTCGCCCAACGCGCGAGGGACCTGGTGTTCAGCAAGGTCGTCGCCGGCGGTTTTCACCGCTTCGGTGCCGGCTCACGGATCCTGCTCCCGTTCCGCGTCGCGGGCGGCTCGAAGATCTCCATCGGCGACAAGGTGCTGATCAGTGCCGGCTGCATGCTGCTCGTGCCCTCGGACGACGCCCCCAGCCCCGCGTTGATCATCGGCAATCGCGTGCGGATGAACATGGCCGCGATCACGGCCGTGCAGAGCGTCATCATCGAGGACGGCGTCGACATCGCCCGCGGCGTGTACATCTCAGACCACTCGCACGGTTTCACCGACCGCGACACGTTCATCCGCGATCAGCCGCTCGAACGCATCGCCCCGGTGCGCATCGGCGCGGGGGCGTGGATCGGCGAGAACGCGGTCATCATGCCCGGAGTCACCATCGGCCGCGGCTCCGTGATCGGCGCCAATGCCGTGGTGCGCTCCGACGTCCCCGACTACGCGGTCGCCGTCGGCGTGCCCGCCCGAGTGATCAGGACCTTCGCCCCGTGAGCGCAGAACTCGAACAGCAGTCGCGACCCGGCTCCTCCGCCATCGACGAGGTGCGCGACGTCATCTTCACGTTCTCGTACGAGACGTACACGGATGCGGCCAAGCGCGGCATGATGCGGCCGCCGGACCAGCTGCTGACGACTCTGATGCGGAGTCCGAACGTGGGTCGCCTCATCGTGGCGAACCCGTTCCGCTTCGCGCCGACCTATGCGGTGCGCCGCGCGCTCGGCCGCGACGTCGAGTTCCCGGCGACCGAGTCGCAGGTGCTGCACACCCCGCTGCGCACCAAGCGCAGCGACCCGACCGACATCGCCGGCCTCGAGGCCGAGTATCTCGAGTACGACCGCTCACTCGCTCGCCTCGCCGACTCGATGGAGCTCACGCGCCCCGTCGTCGTGACGACGAATCCGATGGTCGCCGGCTTCGCTCCGTTCGCGTGGGCCGAGCACGTGATGTTCTTCGCGCGCGACGACTGGACGACCTCGACCGGGTGGAAGGCCTACTGGCCCGCGTTCCGCGAGGCGTACCGCCGAGTCGCAGCGAGTGGTCGTTCCGTGACCGCCGTCTCGCAGGAGATCATCGACCGCATCGCGCCGCAGGGGCCGCACGCCGTCGTACCCAACGGCGTCTCCCCCGAGGAGTGGGCGGGCGACGTGCCGACGGCACCCGAATGGTTGGCGCGCATCCCCGGCCCCAAAGCGCTGCATGTCGGCACACTCGACGACCGGCTCGACGTCGAGGGCATCGTGCAACTCGCGGGTGCCCGACCGGAACTGCAGATCGTGCTGATGGGTCCGCAGCCGGATGCGGGCTACCTCACCCCGATCGCCGGTCTCGCCAATGTGCACCTGCGCCCCTCCGTGGGCCGCCGCGAGCTGGTGGCGACGATGCGCAACGTCGACCTGTGCCTGCTCGCACACCGACGCACCGAGCTGACGGAGGCGATGAGCCCGCTGAAGCTCTACGAATACGTCGCCAGCGGCTGCCCCGTGATCTCGGTCGACCTGCCGCCGATCCACGGCATCAGCGACCGGATCCGCATCGTGCCGACGATGACCGAGTTCGCCGATGTCGTCGATGAGGCGCTCGCGGCCGGACCGGCCTCGGAGGAGGAGCGGATGAGCTTCGTGCACGGCAACTCGTGGCGCGCGCGTCACCTCGCTGTGCTCGACATGGCGCTCGACCTCGGTGGCGCACGTACCGGGTCCGCCGCGTCGTAGGGTCACGGCCTCGCGTGCGCGGCTCACGGGCTCGCGCTCTGGGGCATCGCCTCGCGCGCACAATATGTCGCCCGTGTAAACATCGCGGTCACCCGTTACCGGGGCATGGCGACCTGATCGGCGCCTCGCTATCGTAAGGGGTGCACGACCAGGCTTCCTCGACCGCGCGCGGCCCCCGCGCCGACGACACCGGCTTGTTCGCCCCGCCCGCCACCGTCGAAGTCTGACGTCGCTGCCCAGCGATCCGCCCCTGTAATCCTCCGTCGGAAGAACCCGAGTTCACCGACGCCCTGCTTTCCGACGGTCGCTGGAGACCGCGTCCGGGCCTCGTCCGGATGCGAGGCCGCGACCATCCGGTCACGGCCCTCCTCGACCACGATCCGCCGTCACGTCACGTCACCACTGCGCCTCGCTCCTCCGGGAGAGGCTCGGTGGAGGAGGTTCAATGTCCCAGTATCTGTTCGTCTGCTCCGGTGGAGGCCACCTCAAGCAGCTGTTCACCCTCGCCCGCCGCTTCGACATCGACCCGGCCGACCAGCACTGGGTGACGTTCGACAACGGACTCAGCCGCTCCCTGCTCGCGGACCGCCGTGTCACGTTCAGCCGCTTCGCCGCACCGCGCGATGCGCTGCCGATCGCGCGCAACGCGGCGATGGCCAACGGCATCCTCCGCCGCGAGAAGTACGACGGCGTGTTCAGCACGGGCTCCAGCCCGGCCGTCTCGTTCATGCCGCTGGCGACACTGCGCGGCATCCCGTGCCACTACATCGAGAGCGCCGCACGGGCCGATGGGCCGTCGATGACCGGCAAGATCATCTCGAAGTTCAAGAACATCCACACGTACACGCAGTACCCCGTCTGGGCGGATGAGCGCTGGCAGTTCGGCGGATCGATCTTCGACGCGTACACCACGGGGCCCACCCGCGACGAGAAGCCGATCACCAAGGCCGTCGTCTCGGTCGGCACGCAGGACGGCTACCCGTTCGACCGCATCTTCACGGCCCTGGTGCCGCTGCTCGAAGGCGTCGAGACCCTGTGGCAGTCGGGCACGGCCGATCTCTCGACCTACGGCATCGAGGGCCGCTCGAGCGTGCCGCACCACGAGCTGCAGCAGGCCGTCTCAGAAGCGGATGTCGTGATCGCGCACGCGGGTACCGGCGCTGCCGTCACCGCCATCGAGGCCGGCAAGATGCCGATCCTGGTGCCGCGCCTCGCCGCCTACGGCGAGCACATCGACGACCACCAGCTGCAGATCGCCCGCGAGCTCGACTCGCGCGGCCTCGCCATCAACGCCTCCGTCGAGCAGCTCGACGAGGCGCTGCTGCGCCGCGCGGCCGCAATGAGCACGGGCCTGGCCGAGAACGTGCCACTGTTCCGCTTCAGCACCGACGTCGTGCGCCGCCCGGCTCCGGTCTCGGTGCCCGCCTCGGAGCCGCGCAGCGCGTAGTCCCTCCCCGGGCGGTTCCGCGGCCTGTGCCGCACGAACCGCCCGGGAGCACCGTCCGACGTTCTGCGGTCGATGCTGCAAGAACGGTGCGACGCGGCAGAACTAGCCCGTTCCTGCCGCATCCGAGCACGACCGCGGTCGATGCTGCAATAACCACCGCACAGCCGCCCGGCAGCGAGACCGCCGCAGCACACAGCGCGAGTGGCGCCCCTACGGTCGAGCGGCGACCAGCGCGGTCCAGGCGGTCTCGGCGAGAGCCGCCTGACCCGTCAGCGACGGGT
The DNA here is from genome assembly GCA_013204985.1 of Microbacteriaceae bacterium VKM Ac-2855. Taxonomy (GTDB): domain Bacteria; phylum Actinomycetota; class Actinomycetes; order Actinomycetales; family Microbacteriaceae; genus Rathayibacter. The sequence goes on along the minus strand of JABMLG010000005.1, from coordinate 16,934 downwards.
GGAAGTGGTCGACGTCCGAGATGTCGTCGGCGGTCACATCCAGCTCGTGCAGGGCGCCGCCGTCGTAGACGCAGTTGCTCAGTGCGGAGCAGGCCTCGCCGAGCGAGGTGTTGTAGGAGTCGATCAGCGCGCCGATCTTGTCGCGGCGGTTCACGTCGATCTCGGCGTCCGAATCCGGGTTGGCGAGGAGCGAGTTGCACCCGCCGCCCGCCCAGAGCCGCTGCGCCGACGCATCCCCGCGCTCGAGCTCGAAGAACGCGAGGAGGTCGGGGATGGACGACACGTAGATCGTCGAGTCCGGCAGACCCGTCGAGAGCGCCTGCAGCGCCGCCGTCGCCGTGCTGGCGAAGGTGTCCGCATCCGTCATGACCGTGGTGCTGCGCGCGCAGACATCGTTCGACCCGATCAACACGGTCACGAGCGACGGCGCGGCCTCGATGGCCTGCGGAACCTGCGTCGCGAGATCGGCGACCACGGCACCCTTGCGCGCGAAGTTCTCGACCGCGGGCGCCGCCTGACCGGCCTCGGCCACACGGGTCGCGATCGAATCGACCTCGGGGTCATCGCCGACGGCCCACGAGGCGCTGGGGCAGGAGTTCGCGTCGCCGCAGGCCGAGACGCCGGCGGTGATCGAATCGCCGAGCGCGGCGATCGAGGTCACCTGGATGCCGAGCGCGCTGGAGCTGGTCGGGGTCTCGACGGGTTCGGGCGTGGACGTGCAGCCCGCGAGCGCCGCGACCAGAACGGTCGCGACGGCGGCGGCACGGATCAGTCGACGGTTCACGCAGCGGCCTCGCTCGGAGTCGTGGGCGCCGGCTTCTTGGGCTTGCGCACCTGCTTGACGAATGCCCAGATCTGACCGACGTCGCGGCGGTACGCCGGGATCACCATGGCCAACGCGATCGGGATGAGCGCACCGATTCCGCCGAGGATGAGGTGCACGATCGCCGGCAGCTCGCCGAGCTGACCGAGGTACCAGGCGGCGCCGAAGACGAACGGCACCAGCAGCGCGGGGCGCAGCACGGGCACGATGATGTCGGCCCCGGTGACGAACGTGCCGCGGATGGCCAGCCAGAAGCCGGGCACGAGCAGGACGAGCGTGACCAGGCCGTAGAGCAGCGCCAGCCCCTCGGTGCCCGCCCACCACACACCGACGAAGAACGAGGCGATCACGATCGGACGCGTCACCACGTAGTAGATCAGCTGGCGGTGCACACGACCGAGAGAGATGTAGATCCAGCCCTGCACGTTGCCGATGCCCTGTGCGATGCCCGCGATCGAGAGCAGCGACAGGATGAGCGCGGCGGAGCTCCACTGCGGTCCGAGCAGCAGCTCCACCAGGGGCGCGGCCAGGGCCGACAGCACGGCGAAGGTCGGCAGCGTCAGGTAGCCGATCACGAGCAGCGCGCCGCGGACGTAGCGGCGGTAACGCTCGCCGTCGTCCTGGAGCGAGCTCAGCACGGGCAGAGCCACGCGACCGAGCGGCCCGTTCAACTGCTGCAGCGGCATCAGGAACAGCGCGTAGGCGCGCGAGTACTGACCCAGCGCTCCCGCGCCGAGCTGCTGGCCCACCACGACGTTGTCCACGTTGCGGGCGGCGTAGTTGAGCAGCTGCACGCCGAAGATGCTGCCGCCGGTCGAGACCAGCGGGATGACCTCGCGCGAGATGCGCGGGCGGCCGAAGGTGGGTCGGGCGGCGACCCAGAGCGCGATCGCGCGGTAGATCAGCGCGCCGCCCTGCAGCACGACCAGCGACCAGACGCCCCAGCCGAGCAGGCCGGCGACGATCGAGAGCGCGACGCCGATCACCATGGAGATGACGTCGATGTTGGCCAGCACGCCGAACTTCAGTTCGCGCTGCACCTTCGCCTGCAACGGCATGCAGAGGGCGTTGACGAAAAGCGTCGGTGCGACAGCGAGGGTCAGCACGATGAGGCGCTGCTCGTCGTAGAGCATCGCGATGAGCGGCGCGGCGGCGGCGATGACGATGGTTCCCGCGATGCCCAGGGCCACGGAGAGCCAGAGCACCGAGCGCCAGACCGTCTCGCTCATCGTGCGGGCCTGCACGATGGCGCCGGTGAGACCGAAGTCGCGCACCAGGTCGGCGACGCCGACGATCGCGGTGACCATCGCGAGCAGACCGAAGTCGCTCGGGTCGAGCAGGCGAGCCAGCACGACGGTCGAGATCAGCTGGACCGCGGTCTTGCCCCATTGACCGCCCAGGGTCTGCATGACCCCGCGGCTGGCGCGATGGCCGAGGTCGGACGCGGGCTTGCGGGGTCCGGTGTCGGTCGCCGCTCCGGCGCCGCCCTCGGCGATCGCGTCGACCGCGAGCGTCTCGGTCGGCGCCTTCACGCCGTCCATCGCCGACTCGATCTCGCCGTCAGCAGCGGATCCTCGTCCGACGCCGTCGGATCCGGGCCGCGTCACACGCGCGTCGTTTCGTCGCGGTTCCATGCAGGGACGCCTCCTCGAGCGATGACCGACCGGGCGATGAGGCGCGGACGGATATAGCCGTAGCAATAAACGGGGAATGCGGGCCAGAGTGCCGGCCGTCGCAGAACGCGGGCGATCAGCGCCTTCGGGCCGCCCCCTCCGCCGTCGGTGGTGCCGCGGTTCGGTACGAGACCGGACGCGGCGAGTTGGGTGTTGCCGATCGCGATCCGCACGGTGCGTCGCACCTGGGCGGCCATCGTGCGCGGGGCGCGCACGGTGAACTCGTGATCGGTCAGGGTGAGCCGCTCAGCGGGGTCGAAGAGCTGCTGGACGAAGCGGTCGTCGGCGATGATGTCCGGGAAAGCACCGAAGCGGGCCCGGCCCTTCTCCGAAAGTGCGTAGATGCCCGAGCCGACGAGACCGGCCACGCGGTAGTCCGAGAGTTCCCAGACCGAGTAGTGGGCCCGCACCGGCCACGACGCACCGGTGGTGTCGACGCGGAAGGTCGGCGCCGCCACCAGGGGGCCGTCGGGCCGCGAGAGCGCCTCGGCGAGCGCGCGCAACGCATCCGCCGAGACCGTCACATCGGCGTCGAGGTAGATCCGCGGGAAGACCGTCGCCGCGGCGTCCGCCGCGTTCAGGCCGGCGATCTTGCCCGCCGCGGCGGTCTCGACCACGGTGATCCGCGGATCCACGGCTCGGGCGACCGCCGCGGTGTCGTCGGTGCAGCCGTTGGCTCCGACCACGATCTCCATCTCGACGTCCGGGTCTCCGGCGACGAGCGCGGTGAGCAGTCGCCCGATCACCGCGGCCTCGTCGTGCGCCGGGATGATCACGCTGTAGCGCGCCACCCTCAACTCTCCAGCGGCGCGGGCTTACGGACGACGTGCGCGTCGATGCCGGGAAGGTAGCCCGGATCCGTGTGGTGAGCCGCGGTGAAGGCCGGCACGTGTCCGCGATCCTCGGCGGCGATCTGGCGGGCGCTCTTCTGCGGCGCTTCGCTGATCACCCAGGCGCCGACCGCGAGGAAGACGTAGTAGAGCATGTAGGTCTGGAAGAAACCGAACGCGTCGTAGAAGTACGCCGCGGTCACGTAGCCGATCAGGAGAACCGAGAGCGCGAACGCGAGGTTCTGGTACTGCGGCAGGGTGCCGCGCTTGAAGCTGTAGCGCAGCAGCAGCACGATCGGCACGATGAAGAAGATCGCCAGACCGATGACGCCGACCCAGCCCGCGTCGAGCAGTGTGCCCAGCCACTGGTTGTCGAGGATGAAGGCGTTGCGGCCCTCACCGACGACGATGCGGCTGCCGATACCGGTGCCGAACAGCGGATGCGCGTTCACGATCCTCATCGCGGGCTCGAGGTCGGCCAGACGGCCGGCTCCCGCGGACCCCGCGGACGTGTACTGCGATGCGATCAGCGTGTCGGGGTCGAGGAACGAGCCGATGGTGTCGTTGAACACCTTCGGTGCCGCCACGGCTCCCAGGATCATCGTGGGAATCGTGGCGACGATGAGGATGCCGCCGAGCTTGGGCCGCAGGATCAGCGTGATCAGGAACATCACGCCCAACGTGACGATCGCGGTGCGCGAGACGGCGGTGACGACGCCGACGAGCAGGATCGCGACGACGCCCGAGTAGATGATCTTGCGGTTGATCTCGTTGAACGGCCATTTGGCGTACTTCGAGAGGTAGAACGCGATCGGGATCATCATCGTGAACATGACCGCGAGAGCGATCGGGTGCTGCGACGAGGCGTACGCCCGCTGGCCACCGGCGCGGTAACCGCTGGCCGTGAGTTCGGAGTCTCCGCTGATCACCTTGAGCGGGAGGAAGGTCTCGAGCTTCGTGAGCAGGTTCTGGTGCGTCGCGCGCTCGATGATCGCCACGAAGGCGACGACCACGGCGGTCCAGACCAGGAAGGTGAGCACGAGCTCGACCATCGAGGCGTTCTTCAACGCCAGCCGAACGATGAAGAAGACCGTGAGCATCAGGATCTCGTTCAGCAGGGCGCCGACGACACCGCTGCCCACGCCCGTCTCGGTGATCCCCTGCACGTTGAAGGCGACCGAGATGATCCCGGTGCCGACGAAGGCGGCGAACGCCCAGCCGAAGACGGCCGGCCGCCAGACGAACTTCGGGTCGATCAGCAGAGCCACGATGCCGCAGACGGCCATCAGGATGATCGTCACGCGATACGGCTCGAGGGCGAACGAGAACGGCACCGGGAGCGAGTAGTGGCGCACCTGGATGAACATGATGATCGTCAGGAGCGCGATCAGGCCGCCGGTCCAGTTGAACAGCAGCTTGCGCGTCAAGTACAGCAGCGAGACTGCGAGCAGGATCGCACCGCCGTACGGCTGCGGCAGGTAGTACACGGCCCCCACCGCCACGAGCGTGAGCAGGAGGGTGGCGACGACGGAACGCCAGTTGAACGTCTTGGCGACGAAGATCTCGCCGGCGTACGGGTCATCGCTGCCGGGAACCCCGAGGGGAAGGCCTTTTCGGGGCTTCTCCGCGGGGATCCGGGCACGACGCGTGGGGGCGTCCGTGGTCATGGGGTTCTCCGATCCCGACCCGGGGGTCAGGTCGCGCTCCGCTTGCCCGACGATGCGAGCTCAGCGGGTCGGGAACCGGTGGCGCTCAGGGTTGCAGCGAGCGCCGGCTCCTCCGAGGAAGTTCCGAGTGCGGGGCCGCGACGAAACGAAGCCCCCTGCTGGGCGTTCACACGATTGCTCGTGACCCGTTCGCGAGAGACCCGGATGTTGTAGAGGATGAACGCGAGAGCGATGAAGGCGAGGAACACACCCACTCCGGTGAGCGCGATCGGGATGACCGGGTTCGACTCGTCCGCGATGGCGAGGTCGCCCGTGTCGGTCACGGTCAGCGTGACGCGGAGGTTGTCGGCGATCGCCGCTGCATCCTGCTGCGCCTTGACGTTGTCCTGGAAGACCTGCGTCGCCGTGGCCGCGATCTCGTTCGCGCGGTCGGGGTCGGTCGAGGTGCCGACGATCGAGAGGATCGGGAGCACGAAGCGGCCGGAGCCCTGCGTCTCGTCACCCGCGGGCTGCGTGGTGCGGCGAACGGCGCTGAGCGACTCGGTGTCTCCGAGCGGGCCCATGATCGCCTCGACGGAGGCGCGGGTCGCGGAGCCGCTGACCAGGTAGGCGTAGATGACGGCCGTGTTGGTCAGGTCGGCCTGCTGAGCGGCCGTGGTGCCCTCGGTGATCGCCTGGCCCGGCGTCTCAGCGACGTACGGGTTCTTGGCACCGCCGCCGAGCAGGATCGTGGTGGAGCTGCGGTACGTCGATTCGGCGCGCGACACGATCGCACCGTCCTTGATGGTGAATCCGGCGACCATCGCGGCCAGGACTGCGACGATCAGGCCGACAGCGAGGAGCCACTTGTAGCTCCAGAGGACGCGTAGGTAAAGGGGTACGGACATCTCGGTCTCGACTTCCAGACGGCGAGGTGGGACCTCGGGCGACACGCCGATGAATGCAGAAGAGCGCGTGCTGCATCCGTTGGAGCAACGCCTCCGGCACTACGGCGGGTAGTGGCGGAACGGGTGATTCCACTCGACCGCCGGAGCGGGACGATGAGGAACTGGTGCGTGGTGCGGTTGTTGTTTCGTGCTGTGTTGCGGCTGCGCGGTACTCGACGATGAACGTGGTTCAAGGCGAACGATGAACGTGGTTCACGGCGAACACTGCGGCAGCCAATTCATTGTCACTGCACCCCGACGGTACCGGAAGGCGAAATGATTGCGAGATTGTTAAGCTTGTGCGACGCGTCCGCCCCGCGCCGTGCCTGAGCTTGCGTTTCTCTCAGCCGGGCGACGAAGGTGGAGTTGTTCATTCCTGGACGCGCCGCCCTCACGACAGGAGACGCATGGATGATGTGCACCAGCGCTCCTCGGAGCAGCGTTCCGTCACCTCCGTAGACCGACCCGAGTTCCCTTCGAACCCTTTGACGACACCGATCCCGGATTCCGGCGACGACGCCACTCCCACGTCCCTGTCGGTGCTCTACTCGTTCCCGCATCCGCTCGGCGACTCCGGCATCGGCTGGACCGCGCTGCAGCAGGTGCGCGCACTGGTGGCCGCCGGTCACCGCGTGACGGTGGTCGCCGCGAGTGTGGCGACGCCGATCGGCACCGTGGCCCGTGTCGCGACGACGCTGACGATCCTCGGTCGTCGGCTCCCGCACCGCGCCATCGGGCGCAACCGCGCCATCGCCCTGCACGATTGGCGTGCTGCGCGGATCCTTCGCGAGGGCGACTACGACGTGGTGCACGGCTGGCCGTGGGGATCCGTCCGCACCTTCGAGGAGGCGGCCCGTCTGGGCGTCGCCTCGGTGCGTGAGGCCCCCAATACGCACACCGCGCACGCCTTCCAGGTCGTCGCGGAGGAGTACCGCCGGTTGGGCATCACACCGCCCACGAAGTCGCCGCACACCTACAACGCGCACACCCTCCGCCTCGAGCAGAAGGAGTGGTCGAGCGCGACCGCGATCCTGGTGCCCTCGGCCTCGGTCGAGCGGACCTTCATCGAGCAGGGCGTCGCGCCCGGCAAGCTGCTGCGCCACCGCTACGGCGCGCTGATCGATACGACCACGGCCATCGACCCCGACCCGCGCGATGATCCGGATCACCTCTTCACCGCCGTCTACGTCGGCCGGGTCGAGCCGCGCAAGGGTCTGCTCTACGCCCTGCAGGCGTGGAAGGGATCGGTCGCGAAGGAGCACGGCGGCCGCTTCCTGATCTACGGGGAGTTCACCCCCGGCTACCGCGAGGTGCTCGAAGAGCTCCTCGACCAGCCCGGCGTGGAGTTGCGCGGCTTCAGCAGCGATGTCGCGAGCGTCTTCGCCTCGGCCGACGTACTGGTGCTGCCGACCATCGAGGAGGGCAGTGCCCTCGTCACCTCCGAGGCTCAGGCCGCGGGTTGCGTCCCGCTGGTGTCGGATGCGTCGGGCGCGAACCTCGAGGACAACGTGCACGGCCTGGTGCATCACGTGCGCGATGTCGACACCCTCCGCTCACAGCTCGACGAGGTCTCCACGGATCGGGCGCTGTTGCAGCGCCTGCGCCGGGCCGCCCTCGCCCACCGATCCGAACTGACCTGGGAACGCGCCGGCATCGACCTCGTCGCCGCGTACCGGGCCGCCATGCTGCTCGCCGCCGGCGCCGGGCATGCATCTTCCTCGAACGACCGAAAGGCGCCGTGAACCACCATGCTCGACAGTGACATCTCCATCGTGCTGTGCACGCGGGAGCGGCCGGAGATGCTGCGGGACGCCCTCGCCGCCATCGCGGCAGGAACGCACCCTGACGTCGAGGTGATCGTCGTCGACTCCGCCTCGACCAGCTGGGCGACCCGCGAGGTCGCTCGAGCCGCGGGTGTCCGCTACGTGCGCACCGACGTGAAGGGCCTGTCCATCGCCCGCAACCTCGGTCTCGCGGCGAGCGAGCGTGCGGTCGTGGTCTACACGGACGACGACTGCTCACCGACGCCGGAGTGGGTGTCGAACCTGGTGCTGCCGTTCGATGACCCGCAGGTCGCCGCGACGACCGGGCGGATGCTCGATCACACACTCGTCGACAGCGACGTGCCCACCAGCGAACGCATCGTCTACTCGAGCACCATCCGCGGGCTCGACGCCGGTCACGGCGCGGTGATGGCCTTCCGCCGCTCGACCCTCCTGGCCCTCGGCGGCTTCGACGAGGTGCTGGGCGCCGGCCGCTTCCTCGCCGGTGCCGAAGATCTCGACATCTTCTGCCGCGTGCTCGAGTCCGGCTCCACCGTCGTCTACGTGCCCGACAGCGTTGTGCTGCACGTGAACACCCGCAACCCCACCGCCTACCGCCGATTGATGCGCGGCTACGGACTCGGCCTCGGTGCCCTCGTCGGCAAGTGGTTGCGTCTCTCGGGCATGATCGGAGCGCGGATGCTGCTCGTGCTCGGCGTGCGCAGCGGCCGCCGGCTCGTCCGCTCGGCGCGCAACCGCGGCGCCGGCGCCCGAGACGAGCTCGCCTCGATCGGCGGCATCGCGCGCGGACTGCTGCGTTCGCGGGGATTGCGGCTCTCGGGTTCGGTCTTCCTCGACGAGCGGCCGCCGACGCCGATCCGCCTGCGCGAGCCCCGTGCCTCCGCTCCGACCTCCGAGACGGAGGCCGCGCGATGAGCCGTATGCGTGCTGTGGCCGACCCGATGCGCACCCTCGACGAGAAGTTCGTGTCGAACGCGATCGCCTTCGAGATCGCCCGGCCGACGGCCACCATGGTCTTCGACTCCGCGCCGTTCCGGAAGGCCGACGGCAGCCTCGATCGTGCGCTGCTGAACGCGGGTTTCGAGCAGTTCCTGCTCGCCTCTCAAGCCATGCGGATGAAGCTGCGTCGCGCACCGTTCGGGCTGTTCACCCCGTCGTGGGTCTCGGCGAAGACGATCGACCTGCGTAAGCACCTGCGCTACCACCCGGGCGTCGTCGACTGGGACACGCGCCATGTCGCGCTCGCGACCGGCCCGCACAACGGCACCATGGATCCGCGCGGCCCGCTGTGGGACGCCCTGGTCATCGAACTCAGCAACGGCGATCTCGCCTGCCCCGTGCGCATCCACCACGCCATCGGCGACGGGATGTTCGGGCTTTTCCTGATCTCGAAGCTGCTGCGCTCGGAGCCCGAGGTGCTCGAGCCCGAGACCCGCGACGTGATCGACTTCCCGGACGACCCGCCCGCCCCGCGCGGGCCGATCGCCCTCACGATCGCAGCGCGCCGCTCGGTGGCCGCCCGCTACGCGAACTTCGCGGAGGAGTGGGCCGACTGGAAGCGCAAACCGCTCATCAAGCGTCTCAAGCGGGTCGGCGGACGCAACATCCGCGCAATCCGCGATGTGTACATCCGCCGCTCCGGCCTGTTCGAGCGCACCGTGCACGCCCACGAAGCCGCCATTCTGCGCGTGGAGTTGAAAGCGGCGAAGGCCGGTGCGCGCGCGGCCGGCGGATCGGTCGCCGACCTGACCGTCGCCCTCGCGCTGCGAGGCTTCGCGGCGTTGCACCCGGATACCGACTCCACCTCGATCCTGGTTCCCGTCTCGCCGCAGCGCGACCGCGACGAGAGCACCCGCAACCACGTCTCGATGGTGCGCGTCGCCGTACCCACCGCGCTGAGCCTCACCGAGACCATCGCCGCTGTCCGCGCCCAGGTGCAGCTGGCGGTCCAGACCGGCGAGAGCGGCATCGTCCGCGGGAAGCGGGACTGGTTGGGATACGCCTCCTACCTGCCCGTCTTCCCGAGGCCGATGTTCTTCGGCCCGTCAGCCGTGCGCGCCATGACCCTGTGGCCCGTGACCGAACCCGAGGATGAGGGTGCCGTGTTCGCCAGCTCCTATACGACCCATCTCGACGTCGCCGTGAACCTGCGGGCCGATCTCGACAGCGATCTCTTCGTGCGGACCATCGCCGACGGCCTCGCCGAGATCGGAGCGCCGGTGCTCGACGGCGCCGCTCCCGTCGTGGGAGCCGACCGATGAGCGGGAAGCAGGGCGGCGGCCCCCGCGCGACGCTGACGAAGCTCAGCACGTACCTGCAGGCGGTCAAGCTGCTGCACTTCGCCGCGTACAGCCACGCCCAGCAGGTGCCGAAGCTCACGCGCGGTGCGAACGTCTCGTTCGCGCCGAACGTGTCGTTCCGCAACGGCGAGCGGATCACGCTCGGCGCGGGCACCCACATCGGAGAGCACAGCGTCGTCTGGGCCGGGAACAGCACCGGCCGGATCAGCTTCGGCGAGAAGTGCCTCCTCGCCCCCAACGTCACCGTGACCGCCTCGAACTACGGCATCGAGCAGGGCACGCCCGTGATGGATCAGCCCAAGATCGAGCGCGACATCGTGATCGGTGACGACGTCTGGCTCGGCGCCAACGTGGTGGTGCTCGCGGGCGTCACGATCGGCGACGGAGCGATCGTCGCAGCGGGCGCCGTCGTTACGAAGGATCTTCCTGCCAACTGCATCGCCGGCGGAGTGCCGGCGAAGGTGATCGGGCAGCGACCCGGCGGTGCGACGGCAGAGGCCGCACCGGTGACCGCATCCGGGGAGCAGAGCGTATGACCGACACCTCCCTGGCGATCGTGATCGTCAGCTTCAACACCCGCGAGAAGACGCTCGCCTGCCTCGACTCCATCCCCCTGGGGGCTGCACCGACCGCACCGCACGTGATCGTGGTCGACAACGGCTCGGTCGACGGCTCGGCGGAGGCGATCCGCGCCGCGCACCCGGAGGTCGAGGTCGTCGAGGCCGGCGACAACCTCGGGTTCGCTCGCGGCGTCAACCTCGGGGTCTCGCACGCGAGCGAGCGCTTCGTGCTGCTGCTCAACCCCGACACGCTCGTGAAGGAGGGCGCGTTCACCGCTCTGATCGACTTCGCGCTCGCCCACCCGGCCAACGGAATGTACGGCGGCCGGACCCTGCGCCCGGACGGATCCGTCGACCCCTCCTCGTGCTGGGGGGCTCCGAGCCTCTGGTCGCTGTTCTGCTACGCGACGATGCTCTCGACCGCGTTCCGCTCGAACCCGGTGCTCGACCCGGAGTCGCTCGGCCGCTGGCAGCGCGACACCGTGCGCGAGGTGCCGATCATCACCGGCTGCCTGCTGCTGATGCAGCGCACCGAGTACCTCCGCATCGGCGGCCTCGACGAGCGCTTCTTCCTCTACGGCGAGGACGCGGAGTTCTCGGTGCGCGCCCGCAAGGCCGGGATGCGGCCGATCGTGGTGCCGAGCGCGACGATCGTGCACGACGTCGGCTTCTCGACGCGCGACGCCGAGGGTGGCAACTCGGGCAAGAAGATGTGCATGGTGATGGCCGGCAAGGCCACCATGATCCGGCTCTCGTGGAGCCCGCCCGCCGCGAAGCTCGGGATCGGCCTCCTGCAGGCCGGCGCCCTGGTGCGCACCGGCCTCGAAGCCGCCACGAAGCGCAAGCGCCGCGCGTGGACCGAGGTCTGGCAGCGCCGGGCAGACTGGCGCGCGGGCTACCCGCACGCCGAGGAGGCCCTGTTCGGCCGCACGCTGCCTTCGCCGGCGGCCACGCGATGAGCGCATCCGTGCAGCAGCGCGGCTCGGCGTCGAAGGGCGCCGACCGGCGCCTCGTGGTGGAGGCCGAGCCTGCCTTCCGAACGGCGCACGCGAATCCGTACAACGCGCGGCTCTACACGGCGATGACGGCCGAGGGCGTGCTGGTGCGCGACATGTCGTGGCTGCGCCTGCTGATCGCGCGCGTCGACATCGTGCACCTGCACTGGCCCGACCTCACCTTCCTCAGCGGCATCCGGCAGTACCGGGTCGTCGCGAGACTGGTGTTCTTCTTCGCGTTCCTCGCGGTGGCGCGCGCTCGCGGCACGCGCCTGGTGTGGACGGCCCACAACATCAACTCGCACGAGGAGCGTTCGACCGCGTTCCTGCGCGGCTGGTATCGCAAGCTGCTCACCCGCAACCTCGACGCGGTGATCTGCCTCTCCGCCGACGGCATCGCGGCGATGCGGTCCGCGTATCCGGAGCTGAAGGACGTGCCGGCGTACGTGACCCCGCACGGGCACTACCGGCACGACTACGACTTCGCGATCACCCGGTCGGAGGCACGCCGGCTGCTGGACATTCCGCAGGACGCGCGGCTGCTCGTCTCCGTCGGTCAGATCCGGCCGTACAAGAACGTGCCGAGCCTGATCGAGCAGTTCCGCGCGCGCGCCGACGACGGCACGATGCTCGGCGTCGCCGGCAACCCGGCCCGCGGGCCGTTACGCAGCAGCATCGAGGCCGCGGCCAAGGCCGATCCGCGCATCGTGCTCGAGCTCGCCTTCCTCAGCGATGAGCGGATGGCGCTCTGGCTGCGTGCCTCCGACCTCGTTGTGCTGCCGTACTCGGCGATCCAGAACTCCGGATCGGCGATCCTGGCCGTCTCGGCCGATCGGCCCGTGCTGGTGCCCGACCTCGGCGCGATGCACGAACTGGCCGAACTCGTCGGCCCGCACTGGGTGCATCTGTACCAGGGCACCTTCGACACGGCCGTGCTCGACGAAGCCATCGTCTGGCTCGAGGGTCGACCGGCCGACGAGCGCGCCGACCTCGCAGCTCTCGAGTGGGACGCGATCGCCCGCGAGACCGTTGCGGTCTACCGCGAGGTGCTGGCGGCTCCGCGCCCGCGGCGCTGACGCGCCGGCGGTTCGACTCTGAGGCCTCGGCGCTCCGCGTTGCGCCGCGCCGCGTCCCACCTCGCCGGAGGAAGAACGCTCCGCCTGAGGAAGAACTGGGCCGATTAATCCTCGGCGGGGCCGTTCCTCCTTCGGCGAGGATGAACGACCCGGCCGTCAGGCGTCGGCGAGCGCCTTTCGCGTCGCGGCGATGCGCTCACGCAGGCCCTCGCTCGCAGCGATCGTGTCGCGAACGCTCGAGCTGAACGCGACCGCGCGCCGCGCGATGCGCCAGCCCGCCTCGGTACGGCGGAACTCGTCGACGTAGAAGCCGCCGGAACGAAGACGGTCGAGGTGCTCGGCGAGGCCGTCGGCGGGTTCGTGCACGGCGATGGTGGTGAAGTCGGTGTAACCCCACGCGCGGTCGCCCTCGACGCGGAGCACGGGCTCGGCGATGGAGTGCAGCCCGGTGAGACGGTCGTGGTATAGCGCCTGGGCTCCCGCGACGAAACCGGCCGCGCCTGCTCCCTGGAGCCCGACGGCTTCGGTGCCGAACGCCGCATCCGTGGTGAAGACCGTGTCGACCAGCTGCCAGCGCTCCTGGTCGAAGGCCGACGAGTAGCGGATGAGCAACGTGCGGATGTCGAGCCGCGCATCGGTGACCGGACCGAGCGTCTCCGGCTGCGGCAGTTCGAGCGCGGCAACGGCCGCTGCCGACGCGCGGATCGCGTCGAGGACACCGTCGGAGAACTCCGCAGCCCCATTCGCTGCACTCTTCACGTACTCCCGGCGCGCGACGACTCGCCATCCGCCGGTTTCCCGATGCAGTTCCGACACTTCGACGCCGCTGGTGCGCGAGCGGAGGATGCCGCCACCCTCCTCCGTCAGCACCGTGCGCACGAACTCCGACTCGGTGATCGCCCGGTCGCCGTCGACCGACGCTTTCACGTTGCTGACCAGGTGCCGGCTGCTGAGCGCATCCGCCTCCCGGTCGCGCGTGGCGGTGTGGAGCACGAGCGCCGTCTCGATGTCGAGCACCTCGGACGCTTCGGTGCCGGACGGGCGGGCGTCAGTCGGCCCGGCTGCGGACGGCGCCGCTGCGGACGGCCGGACTGCGGACGGCCGGGCTGCGGACGGCGCCGCCGCGCCGAGAAACGCGGGAGCGGCGAGCACGGCCCCACCCTGCTCGATGAGCGTCCGACGATCCGCGGGCACGGCGACGGATGCGTCCTCGACGTCGGTCAGACTGAGGTGCCGGCGGCTCAACCGCCAGCCGTCGGCCGAGCGGACGAGCGTGTCCACGACCGTGGCGTCTCGCTGTCGCCGCTCGGCCCGCCCTTCCGGCTGCAACTCGAGCGCGACGAGGCCGAGCTCGCCGACGACGGTCGCCGCATCCGTCGACACCGTCACCAGCGCGTTCCGCAGCACGTGCTCGTGCGTCGTCGACGGTGCGATCTCGAGCGCGAGCAGCTCGTCGACGGTGAGTGGCGGATGCAGCGGGTCGACGAGCGAGTCGATCCGCGCATCCGGTGTCACCGTCGAGCGCAGCAGCTCGGCGTCGCCGTGATCGAAGGCGTAGGCGTGTCGGGCGAGGACGCCGATGATGTCGAGGCGATCGGTGGCGGCTTGCGAGGATGTCATGGTCCGACCCTAGGAAGGCGCGGCCCCGGCGCCCAGTGCGGCCGTCGCAGAGCGTCATGAACGGTCGGAGCGGGCTCGCTCGAGCCACCCGTGTACGACCACAGGAACGGGATGAAGCGGCCGGGAATCGTTCGCGCCGATCCGCACCATGCCGCCGGAGAGCGGGCACCGCATCGGGTGCGTCGGGCGATTCGGCCGGCGTCGGGAGGCGGGCCGTGGGGGCTGCCGGACCGCCTGTGACGTGGTCTGTCAGGTCCTCTCACACCCGGTGACGGCGGCTCTAGGGTCGAGAACACGCACGATGGAATGGACACACGCATGGATTCGAACGCCGAGATCAGCAGCTTCCTCACCACCCGCCGCGCCGAGCTCACCCCGGAAGCCGCCGGCGTCCCGCAGTACGGCGGCCTGCGTCGGGTGCCGGGCCTGCGTCGCGACGAGGTCGCCCATCTCGCCGGGGTCAGCGTCGATCACTACGCGCGTGTGGAGCGCGGCCGGATAGCGGGCGCGTCGCGGGAGGTTCTCGACGCGATCGCCCGCGCCCTGCAACTCGACGTCGACGAACAGGAGCACTTCTTCGCGCTCGTGCAGGTCACGCAGCGGCGGCGTCAGCCACGCTCGTCGACGCGTCGCTGCGTCATCGGACCCGGCATCCAGGCTGTTCTCGATTCGATCGAGGGGCCGGCGTTCGTGCAGAACGCCCGAATGGAACGCCTCGCAGCGAACCCGATCGGTCGCGCGCTGTACTCACTGCCCGCCGATGGATCCGGCGATCGCTACAACTACGCGCTGTTCCTCTTCCTGGATCCGCGCTCGCGGGACTTCCACCGCGACTACGCGCACGCCAAGCACAGTGTCATCGCGTTGTTGCACGCGGCGACCGCCCGCGACCCCTACGATCAGGACCTCATCGACGTCGTCGGCACCCTCTCGACCCGCAGCGCCGAGTTCCGCGAGCTGTGGGAATCGCACGATGTCTACCGCTACCGGAGCGGTGCGAAGATGCTCACCCATGCGGTCGTCGGCGACGTCGAGTTCGGCTACGAATCGTTCGAGCTCTCCACGGATCCCGGCTTGGTCATGCTCGTCTACACCGTCGAACCCGGATCCGCGACGGCGGACGCGATGAAACTGCTCGCCAGCTGGAGCGCACCAGCGGTGGGCGATGCGATCGCGCCCGAACTCCGGGCTCGATCGTGACAGCGGCCGACACCGCGTCGACCCGCGCGGTCGACGGGCGCTCTCGGACACGCACGACGCTGTTCGTCTGCTCGCTCGGGTTCTTCCTGATCACCCTCGACATCCTCATCGTCAACGTCGCACTCACGAGCATCGGCAGTGAACTCGGCGGGAGCACCGCCGATCTGCAGTGGGTGATCGACGCCTACACGCTCCTTTTCGCCGCGCTCCTGCTCCTCGCCGGCAACCTCTCCGACCGTCTCGGCGCCAAACGCGCTCTCATCGTCGGCATCATCGTGTTCCTGATCGCGTCGATCGCGTGCGCGCTCGCGCCCACCGTCGAGCTTCTGATCGCGGCTCGGGCCCTCCAGGGCGCGGGCGCAGCGGTGATGCTGCCGGCGTCGATGGCACTGATCCGCGAGGCGTTCCCCGATGGACGCGAGCGCGCGCACGCGTTGGGGATCTGGGCCGTCGGCGGCGCCGTCGCCGGTGCCGTCGGTCCGGTACTCGGAGGAGCGCTGACGTCTCTCGACTGGCGACTGGTCTTCGCGATCAACCTTCCCGTCTGCATCCTGATGCTCGTCCTCCTGCGTGTCGTCCAGCGCTCCGAGATGCGACCCTCCCCGTTCGACTGGGCCGGTCAGATCATCTCGATCATCGCCCTCGCCGCGCTCGTGTTCGGCCTCATCGAGGGCGGCGCCGTCGGCTTCGGAGATCCGTTGGTGCTGGTGAGCCTGGTGGTCGCCGTGGTCGGAATCGCCGTATTCCTGCGGATCCAGGCGCGCGGGACCCATCCGATGATGCCGCTGGACCTGTTCCGCTCCAGCGGGATGCGGATCTCGCTCGCCGTCGGATTCGCGTTCATGGTCAGCAACTTCGGCACCGTCTTCGTCCTCAGCCTCTACCTGCAGCAATACCTCGGACTCGCACCGCTGCTGGCCGGGCTGGTGTTCCTGCCCTCGGCCGCCTTCGCGATCGTCGGCAACGTCATCAGCGGCAGCCTCGCCAACCGCTTCGGCGCCCGCGTCCCCATCGTCGCCGGGCTGCTGATCATGGTCGTGGGTCTCGCCGGAAACATCGTCACCGCGCATCTCGGCTCCCCGATCCTGGTCGGACTGTTCGCCTGCTTCACCGGGGCCGGCGGATCCATCGCCATGCCGCCGGTCACGTCGGTCGTCCTCGCCAGCGTCCCGCCCGCCCGGGCCGGCACCGCCAGCGCCGTCTTCAACACCTTCCGCCAGGTCGGCGGCGCCGTCGCCATCGCCGTCTTCGGCGCCTTCATCGCCGACCGGAGCCGATTCGTCGAGGGGCTGCAACTGAGCTTCATCATCGCCGCCGCTCTCGTGCTCGCCACGGCGGTCGCGAGCGTTTTCATCCGTACAGCGACCGTGATCGAGGATGCGCAGTCCCCCGGATGAGGTCGGTCGCCTCCTCCACAGGGTGGGTTTCAGCGTGAGTTGTCCCGGATCGGGTCGAACGTGTGTTCGATGTCGGCGGTCTG
>JABMLG010000004.1 GCA_013204985.1 Microbacteriaceae bacterium VKM Ac-2855 | reverse complement strand
GGAAGCTAAGACTCTCAGCGCCGATGGTACTGCAGGGGGGACCCTGTGGGAGAGTAGGACACCGCCGGACACCCATTCGTGTTCACAGAACACACACCGATGGCCACCCAGACACTGGGTGGCCTTCGTTGTTTAACGCAGTGGATCGACATCGGCGCGTCAGAATCTGCCGTCCGCCTCCCACGCGAGGCGCCGGCACCTGGTCGTCACGTATCGTTGACGACCGGAGGCGACTCGTTCGCCGCCACCAACTTCACAGAGCACGAGCACAAGGCGAGGACCCCATGAGTGACAACCGATCGGATAACGGCGAGGACCGTTCGTCGGACCGACCCCGACGCGAGGGGTCCGGCGGTTCGTCCAGGCCTCCCTACAAGAGGGACTCGTCTCGGGATTCCGGTGCGCCGCGCGGTGATCGACTTCGACGCGATTCCGACCCCCGCCCCGCTCATGACGGTGATCGTCGACCTCCGCGGAACGATGATCGTCCTCGCCGCGACGACGGCGCGCGTCCTCCGCGAGAGGGTGACCGTCGTCCGCCTCGCAATAACGACGACCGCGCGCCCAGGAACTTCGAGAACCGTCCTCCTCGCAGCAACGACGATCGTCCTGCACGATCCTTCGACAGCCGGGCGCCCCGCGCCGGCGATGACCGTCCGAAGCGGTGGAGCGACGACCGTCCCCGCCGTGACGGTGACGCTCGCCCGCAGCGCGACGGCGATCGCGGTGCTCCGCGAGGCAACTCGGATCGTCCGCGTCGTGATGGTGATCGTCCGCCTTACAACTCCGACCGCCCCCGTCGTGACGGTGACCGTCCCGCGTACAACTCCGACCGCCCCCGTCGTGACGGTGATACGCGTCCGTCTCGGGATGGCGATCGTGGTGCCTCACGAGGCAACGCGGACCGCTCCCGTCGTGACGGTGATCGTCCGGCGTACAACTCGGATCGTCCGCGTCGTGATGGTGATCGTCCGGCGTATAACTCGGATCGTCCGCGTCGTGACGGTGATCGTCCGGCGTACAACTCGGATCGTCCGCGTCGTGATGGTGACCGTCCGGCGTATAACTCGGATCGTCCGCGTCGTGATGGTGACCGTCCGGCGTACAACTCGGATCGTCCGCGTCGTGACGGTGACCGTCCGGCGTACAACTCCGACCGCCCTCGTCGTGACGGCGATCGCCCTGCCTTCGGAGGAGACCGTCGCGGTGGCCGCGACGATCGTGGCGGCTCGCGCGGTGGCCGCGACGATCGTGGCGGAGCGCGTGGAGGTCGCGACGACCGGTTCGAGGCTCCTCTCACCGAGGAGGAGATGCGCCGGCGTGAGCTGCAGAGCATCCGCCCCCGGCACGACGACCCCGACCTTCCGGACGACGTCGAGGCGAAAGAGCTCGATCGGATCGCGCGCAACGAGCTCAAGACGCTCTCCAAGGAGAACGCCGACTGGGTCGCGCGTCACCTGGTAATGGCTGTTCGCCTTCTGGAGGAGGACCCCGAGCTCGCGCACCGGCACGTGACCTCCGCCGCACGACGCGCCGGCCGCATCGGTGTCGTCCGCGAATCGCTCGCGATCACCGCCTACGCCGTCGGCGACTACGCATTGGCGCTGCGCGAGTTGCGCACCTACCGTCGCATCTCCGGATCCGATGAGCAGCTGCCGATGATGGTCGACAGCGAGCGCGGCGTCGGGCGACCCGATAAGGCTCTCGAACTCGGTCGTTCCGTCGATCGCTCGACGCTCTCCGTCCAGGCGCAGGTGTCGCTCGCGATCGCGATGTCGGGTGCCCGCCTCGATCTCGATCAGCCGGGCCTTGCCCTTGTCGAACTCGAGATCCCGCAGCTGCAGCCGGATCGGGCGTTCTCCTACAGTCCGGAGCTGTTCTCCGCCTACGCCGAGGTCCTCGAAGAGCTCGGGCGCATCGATGATGCCGCCGAGTGGCGCTTGCGCGCCGACCGCGCCGCGCGCGCGATCGCCGAGGCCGAGGGCGCATCCGCCGGTGACGACGAGACGGTCGAGATCGTCGAGGAGGAGTTCGAGTTCTCGCTGAGCGACCTCGACCCCGACGAGGACGACGAGGACACGAGCTACGTACCCGACGACGACGCGGTCTACGACCCCGCCTTCGCGTCCGCCTCGCCCGAGGAGGACTTCGACGACCAGGATGAGGACGATGCCCCCGCTGTTCCGAACGAGAACCGTGAAGACTGACGTGACGCCGCTGAGCGGCCGCGACGCCGTGCTCGCCGACCTCGACGGGGTCGTCTACAAGGGTGCCGACGCGATCCCGTTCGCAGTGGAGAGCCTGAACCGCGCGGCCGAGTCCCTCCGGGTCGGCTACATCACGAACAACGCTTCGCGCACGGATGCGTCGGTCGCCGGCCACTTGAGCGAACTCGGCCTCGCCGTGCGGCCCGAAGACGTCGTGACCTCGCCGCAAGCCGCCGTCGTGCTGCTCGCCGCCCTGGTCCCGGCGGGCTCCCGCATCCTGGTCATCGGCGGCGACGGCCTGGTCGATGAGGTGCAGAAGGGCGGCTTCGTCGTCACGCGCAGCGCGGATGAGTCGCCCGCCGCGGTGATCCAGGGGTTCGCGCCCGATGTGGGCTGGACTCAACTCGCAGAGGCATCCTTCGCCTTGCACACGGGAATCCCGTGGGTGGCGACGAACACCGACTGGACCATCCCGGTCGCCCGCGGCATCGCTCCCGGAAACGGCACGCTCGTGTCGGCGGTGCACACCGCGGTCGGCCGCCTCCCGGTCGTGGCAGGCAAGCCCGAACGCGCCATCTTCGACGCGGCGACCGAACGGTTCGGTTCCACGAATCCGCTCTTCATCGGCGACAGACTCGACACCGACATCCTGGGCGCGAACAACGCCCAGATCGAGTCGGCGTTGGTGCTCACCGGCATCGACCGGGCGAAGCAGCTGATCGCGGCGGATGCGAAGTCCCGGCCGACCTACATCCTGGGCGACCTGCGCGAACTGCACGAGCCGTACCCGTCGACCGTGGTCGCCAAGAGCGGGGCTCGCGTCGTGGGCGCGGCGAAGGTGCGTGTCGACGGTAACGACGTCGTGATCGAGGCGGAGGGAGCGAGCGAGCTCGACCTCCTCCGCGCTGCGTGCGCCGCCATCTGGGACTCGGGCCGCGCGATCTACGGCCTCGAGGTGCCGGAGTCGCTCTACACCTGACGCCACGCTGTCGTTTTCGCCGCGCGCTGCAGGCATGCCACCCGCGCGCGGCGAAAACGACAGCGCCGAGCGTCAGCGCCGTGCGACAGCGCAGCGGATGCGTCAGCGCCGTGCGACAGCGCAGCGGATGCGTCAGCGCCGTGCGTCAGCGCAGCAGGCGCGCCACGCGGAACGAGAGCAGCAGGGCGAGGGCGCCGATCAGCGTGCCGTAGCCGAAGGTCGCTGCGAAGCCGAGTGCCGTGAAGACCAGACCCGAGAGGGCGAGCGAGGTGGCCCCGCCCACCGAGTCGGCGATCTGCAGCGCCGACGAGTTGAAGCCCTCGCGCCCCGTCGGCGACAGGGTCAGCGTGAGCGAGCTCATCCGCGGGTAGACCACACCCATGCCGGCGCCGGCGAAGAACCAGCCGATTGCGGCCACGATCGCCGCGACGGCGGGACTGGGCGCCAGCAGCACCGTCACCAGCACGACACCGACTCCGCCGACCAGCAGCGCGGCGCCGAGTTGCATGGCCGGGCCGTTGCCGAGCCGTTCCGTCGTGCGCGCCTGCACCGCGGATCCGAGCGCCCACGCGACAGCGCCCGCCATCAGGGTGAGGCCCGAGAGCCACGAGGGCAGTCCGTACCGGTCGTGCAGCAGCAAAGGCAGATACACCTCGGTGCCGAAGAACGTCGCCGCGACGCCCGCGCGGAGCAGGATGGTCGCCGGCAGGGTTCCGCGAGCGCGAAGAGTCCCCGCCGGCAGCAGCGGTCGCACCGCGAGCAGCAGGACCGCAGCGGCGGGGAGCGCGACGAGCCACGCGGATCCGTCCCACTCGCCACTCGAACTCAGCGCGACGACCGCGAGGGCGACGACGATCGCCAACGCTCCGCGGGTCAACGCGCTCCGATCGAACGGGGTGCGCTCGGTGACGGCGTGCCCTCGGAGTGCCGGCGCGACGAGGCCGGCCGAGATCACGACCAGCCCGACTACGCCGAGGAAGACCCAGTGCCAGCTGAAGGCCTCGGCGACCAGACCGGCCGCGAACGGGCCGACCATCGACGGCACCACCCACGCGGCGGCGAACGCGCCGAAGATCCGCGGATGCAGCTGCGCGGGATACACCCGCGCGACCAGCACGTAGAGGGTGACGTTCACGCCGCCCGAGCCGAGGCCCTGCACGAAGCGCGCGGCCACGAAGACGGTCATGTCGGTCGCGGTTCCGGCGAGGATGAGTCCGGCCGTGAAGAGCGCGACCGAGACCGCGAGGGCAGGCGTCGGGCCGCGACGGTCAGCGGATGCGCCGGCGGCGACCATTCCGACCACGCTCGCCGCGAGGGTGGCCGCGAAGGCCAGGGAGTAAAGTTCGCGGCCGTCGAGATCGCGGCTCACCAGCGGCATCACGGTGGTCACCGCGAGCGCTTCGAACGCGCCGAGGAAGACCAGTGCCGTCGTGCCCAAGGTGGTCAGCAGGTACCGCCGGTCGTAGATGCTTCGACCGACGTCCTGCGTTGCACTCACCCGATCGAGCCTAAGCCTTCCTGCGAGGGACCCGCTCTGTGCGCGTGGGACCCGCCCCGGGCGGGTCCCACGCGCACAGGAGGGGTCCCTCGCAGGAGGGGCGTCAGGCGGAGCGGGGTGCCGTATTAGGCGGTCAGGCGCGTGATGAGTTCGCGGTAGCGGGCGGCGGTGCGCTCGACGATCTCGGGCGGCAGGGTGGGGGCGGCGCCCTGCATGTCCCAGTTGGCCGACAGCCAGTCGCGCACGATCTGCTTGTCGAAGCTCTGGTCGCGCACTCCGGCGTCGTACGCCTCCGCATCCCAGTAGCGCGAGGAGTCGCTGGTGAGCACCTCGTCACCGAGGGTCACGATGCCGGTCTTCGGATCGGCGCCGAACTCGAACTTCGTGTCGGCGAGGATGACCCCCTTCTCCAGCGCGATCGCGGCGGCCTCGGCGTAGACCTGCAGCGACAGCGTGCGCAGAGCCTCCGCCGCATCGGCACCGACGATCTCGACCGTGCGATCGAAGGTGATGTTCTCGTCGTGCTCTCCCTGCGGGGCCTTCCACGCCGGGGTGTAGATCGGCTCGGGCAGCTTGTCGCCGTTCGCCAATCCGGCCGGGAGCGCGACTCCGCAGACCGACTGCGACTGCTGGTACTCCTTCCACCCGCTGCCGGACAGGTAGCCGCGTACGACGCACTCGATCGGGAACATGTCGAGCGTCTTCACCAGCATCGCGCGGCCACGGACAGGCTCGGGGATCTCGCCGGGCACGAGATGGTTCGGTACGTCGGCCAGCTGCCCGAACCACCAGGTCGAAAGCTCGGTGAGCAGTTCGCCCTTGTGCGGGATGCCCGGCTCGAGCACCGCGTCGTACGCGCTCACGCGGTCGGAGGCGACGACGAGCATCCGCATCGCGTCGTGGGTCGCATCCGCCTCGACCGGGGTGTACAGATCGCGCACCTTGCCGGAGTAGGCGTGCTGCCATCCCGGCAGATCGTGGGAATCGGGGAAGGCCAGGCTGTCGTCGCGGGTCACCCGTTCATTCTCCCGCGGATCGCGCGACGAGGCCATTCCGCTGCCGAGCCCGGCGCGGGTGGGGCCGTCGTTCGGGGTGCCTCGGGAGGCCCGCGTACCGGATCACGGATGGGCCGCTGGGCCATCGGAATCGGCTCGACCGGATCCGCGCGATTCCGAGGATTATCCGGCACAGGGCCGAGTGGCCGGAGCCCGGATCTGAGAGCTGGTACGCACTTGCGTTCCCATCCGTGCCAGACCAAGCCCGCATCCGCGCAGACGTTACGCCGCAAGCCGACATCCGTAGCGTGCCGGAAACCTCGGCTCGATAGCCTGGCCGGGTGGAACTCGGGATATATGCCGTTCTCGGCATAGCGGTGATCGTGGCGGTGGCCTACTTCTCGGGTCGTCTCGGCGTCGCGGCCCCGATCATCCTCGTGATCGTCGGGCTGCTGATCTCGTACCTGCCCGGAGTACCCGACATCGAGCTGCCGCACGAGCTCGTGCTCGATGGGCTGCTGCCGCCGATCCTCTACGCGGCGGCGATCAGCGTGCCGGTCGTCGACTTCCGCCGCAACATCGGCACCATCACGTCTCTGTCCGTCGTCCTCGTGATCGTCACGGCCTTCGGCGTCGGCTTCCTGCTCTTCACACTGTTGCCGGATCTCAACCTGGCCGCGGCCATCGCCCTGGGCGCGATCATCAGCCCTCCGGATGCAGTCGCCGCGACCTCGGTGGGCCGGCGCCTCGGGCTGCCCCCGCGCATCCTGACCGTGCTGGAGGGCGAGGGGCTCGTGAACGACGCGACCGCCCTGGTGCTGCTGCGCTCCGCCAGCGCCGCGGCCCTCGGCGGTGCGCTCACGCCTTGGGACACCGTGCTCGACTTCCTCTACGCCGTTGTCGTCGCGATCGCCATCGGGCTCGCCGCCGGTTTCATCACCGTGTACGTGCGCAGCAAGCTGCACGACCCGGTGCTCGATACGGCGATCTCGTTCGCGGTGCCGTTCGCCGCTTTTATGCCGACCGAGGCGATCGGTGCATCCGGCGTGCTCGCCGTGGTCGTGGCCGGCCTCTACACGGGCCACGCGAGCCCCTCCTCGTTCTCGGCGCAGGCGCGCATCAGTGACCGAATCAATTGGCGCACTGTGCAGTTCCTGCTCGAGAACGCCGTGTTCCTCGTGATCGGTCTTGAGATCAAGACGCTGATCGAGCACGTGGACGATCCCGAGGTGCTCAGCGTGCCCGCGTCGTTCGCCCTCGGCGCTCTGGCGACCGGGGCGCTGATCGTGGTCCGGTTCCTCTGGGTGACCCCGCTGATCTACGGCTTGCACCTGCGGGCGCAGCACGCTGAGAAGTCGACCTATCAGATGCGGCTCGCCCTCGACCACTACCGGCGGGCGCCGGTGCGCAACAAGTGGGAGGCGAGTCGGATGCGCCGCGCCGAGCGGATCTATGGACGCCAGCGCGCCGACCTCGAGCAATTGCGGCGCGAGAACATCGATTGGCGTGGAGGTCTGGTGTTGAGCTGGTCGGGGATGCGCGGTGTGGTCACGCTCGCGGCCGCGCAGTCGCTGCCGGAGTCGATCCCGTACCGCTCGCAACTCATCCTGATCGCCTTCACCGTGGCGGTGTTGACGCTGGTGGTGCAGGGCGGCACGTTGCCGGCGCTCATCCGCTTGCTGCGGATCCAGGGGGTCGACGAGGTCGAGGACCGACGCGAGTTGGCGACCCTGCTCGACGAGATCAGCTTCGCGGGGCTCGCCGTTCTGGAGGATCCGGCGGCCGCGATCGCCGCCGAAGAAGTGCATCCCGACGTGGTGGAGCGCGCCCGGCAGGCGTCGTTCCTGCGAGCGGAGTCGGCGTGGGAGCGATCGCACGAAGCCGATGACGACGACCATTCCGAGACGCCGCACCACACCTACCGGCTGCTGCGCCTCGCGATCGTCGATGCCGAGCGGGAGAGCCTGCTCGACGCCCGTGCCCGCGGCGCGTACCCCTCGCGCATCCTCGGCAGAGCCCAGGCGATGCTCGACCTCGAGGAGACCCGCCTGCGCCCGCCGCGCGCCGACCACTGACTCGCTCGAGGGCGCGGTTCTCCGTCTGCACGTGCATCCGCTTTCGACACAAGGCGTAGCCGACGCCCAGGCCGACAGGGTCGAATGGAGTCATGCGAACCGTTGCCGACCAGATCGTCGCCCAGCTCATCGATGCCGGAGTACGCCACATCTACGGAATCGTCGGGGATTCCCTGAATCCGATCGTCGACGCGGTGCGCCGCAGCGGCGGATCGGCGAAGGGCGGCATCGACTGGATCCATACCCGCAACGAGGAGGCCGCCGCCTTCGCCGCCGGTGCGGAGGCGCAGCTCACCGGTCGCCTCGCGGTGTGCGCCGGCAGCTGCGGCCCCGGCAACCTGCACCTGATCAACGGACTGTTCGACGCCCACCGCTCTTCCGCACCGGTGCTCGCGATCGCCAGCCACATCCCGAGTACCGAGATCGGCGCCTCCTACTTTCAGGAGACGCACCCCGACCGGCTCTTCGTGGAGTGCTCGAACTACCGCGAACTGATTTCGACACCGGCGCAGTCACCGCGCGTGATCAACTCCGCGATGCGGCACGCCGTCGGGCTGCGCGGCGTCGCCGTGGTGACGATCCCCGGTGACGTGGCGCAGCTGAAGGAGGAAGGCACGCCCGCGGCGTTCGTGCTGCCCGCCACGCCGACGCTGGTGCCCGCGGCGAGCGACGTCGCGGCGCTCGCCGCGGCGATCAACGAGGCGAAGACGGTGGCGATCTTCGCCGGCGCCGGCGTGCAGAACGCTCACGACGAGGTCGTCGCTTTCGCCGAACTGGTCGGCGCGCCTGTGGGGCATTCGCTGCGCGGCAAGGAGTGGATCCAGTACGACAACCCGTTCGACGTCGGGATGACCGGGCTGCTCGGTTACGGAGCGGCGCACGCGGGCATCCACGACGCCGAGCTGCTGCTGCTGCTCGGCACCGACTTCCCGTACGAGCAGTTCCTGCCGGATGCGGCGAAGGTCGTCATCGCGCAGGTCGACGCGGATGCATCGCACCTCGGCCGCCGTGCGAGCGTCACGCATCCGGTGCACGGCGACGTCGCGGCGACGCTCGACGCGCTGACTCCGCTCGTGCAGCGCAAGGACGACCGCCGGTTCCTCGAGCGGACGCTGAAGAAGCACGAGAAGCTGGTCACCGGGGTCGTCGGGAAGTACACGGAGCCGCACAAGCGCACGCCGATCCATCCGGAGTACGCGGCGTCGCGTCTCGACGCACACCTCAGCGACGACGCGATCGTCACGGCCGACACCGGGATGGGCAACGTCTGGCAGGCGCGCTACCTCACGCCGAACGGCCGGCGGCGCCTGATCGGCTCCTACCTGCACGGCTCGATGGCGAATGCGCTGCCGCAGGCGATCGGGGCGCAGGTCTCGCATCCGGGGCGGCAGGTGGTGTCGCTCAGTGGCGACGGCGGGCTCTCGATGCTGATGGGCGAACTCGTCACGATCGCCGCCTACCGCTTGCCGGTGAAGGTCGTGGTGTTCAACAACTCGACCCTCGGGCTCGTGAAGGTCGAGATGCTGGTCGACGGGTTCCCCGACTTCGGCGTCGATGTGCCGATGGTCGACTACGCGGCCGTGGCGAACGCGCTCGGGATCACGGGCATCCGCGTCGAGGATCCGCAGACGCTCGATGCGGCACTCGCGACGGCATTCGCCGCGGACGGCCCGGCGCTGGTCGACATCGTCACGGATCCGCTCGCGCTGAGCCTGCCGCCGACCATCACCGGGAGCCAGGTGAAGGGATTCGCCCTGGCGCTCTCGAAGGTCGTGATGAACGGCGGCGCCGGCGAGGCCGTGGCGATGGCGCGGACGAACATCGAGCACGCCCTCCCCTGATGCGAAAAGCTGCAGGAGTCGACGTTCGACTCCTGCAACTTTTTCGGAAGGTGACGCTGCCGAGGGCTACTCCGCGCCGACGGCGACCGCCTCGGCCTCGACGGCGGCCGGCTCGGGGCCGTCATCGACGCGCGTCAGGGGTCGACGGCCAAGGAACACCAGCAAGACGGCGATCAGCACCGAAGCGGCGGCGGCATACATCGGTAACGACGGCGAGATCGCGGCAGCCAGCGCGGAGGCGGCGGGCGGAGCGACGGCGCCGCCGAGGAAGCGCACGCCCGAGTAAGCGGATGACGCGACCGACCGAGGCAGGTCGGAGGCCTCCATCACGCACTCGGTCAGCACGGTGTTGACGACGCCGAGCATCAGACCGCCGACCACGATGCAGACGATCAGGCCCACCTGCGACTGGATCAGCAGGCCGCCGGCGACGAGGTCGAGGGCCAGCAGCGTCAGTGCCAGCTTCAGAACGCTGGTCCGCTTCATCCGCGCGGTCAGGAGCGGAGCGACGAACACCGAGGTGATCGCGACGGCCAGACCCCAGCCGAAGAAGGTGAAGCCGAGTCCCATCTCGTCCAGGCCCAGCGGATACGGGGTGTAGGCGAGCAGCGTGAAGAAGCCGATGTTGTAGAACAGCGCGGCGCCCGCGAGATAGCGGATGCTGGCGACCTTCAGCGCGGCGAACGGAGCGGAGAGCTTGGTCGGTGTGCGCGGTGCGGCCGGGTCCTCGCGCAGAAGCACGAGGATCGCGATGAAGCCGATCGCCATCAGCACGGCGGTGCCGAAGAACGGCCCGCGCCACGAGATGCTGCCGAGGGACCCGCCGAGCAGTGGTCCGACGGCGATGCCGACGCCGAGCGCGGCCTCGTACAGGATGATCGCGGCGCTCGAGCCGCCGCTCGCGGCACCGACGATGGTCGACAGAGCGGTCGAGATGAACAGGGCGTTGCCCAGACCCCACCCGGCGCGGAAGCCGATGACGCCCTCGACGCTGCCGGCGGTGCCGGCCAGAGCGGCGAACACGACGATGAGCGCGAGGCCGATCATCAGCGTCTTCTTCGCGCCGATGCGGCTCGAGACGTAGGAGGTGAAGAACATCACCACGCCCGTGATCACCAAGTAACTGGTGAACAGCAGCGAGGTCTCGGTGGGGGTCGCCTGCAGCGAGGTCGCGATGGCGGGCAGGATCGGGTCGACGAGACCGATGCCCATGAAGGCGATGACCGCCGCGAAGGCGACGGCCCAGACGGCGAGGGGTTGTTTCAGGATGGAGCCGGTTTCCGTGTGTCCGTGCGAGGTCACGAGGCGAAGCCTTTCTGAACGGGGGTGGCGGGGGAGAGAGTGGCGAGGCGGGACTCGATGATCCCGAGCGCTCGCGTCAACGTTTCGCTTTCGTCGTCGGCCAGGTCGGCGAAGAGGGGGCGCATCGCGTCGTCGATCCGACTGCGCCAGTCGTCGAGCGCGGCGACACCGGTATCCGTGCCCTCGACGAGCCACGCGCGGCCGTCGGAGGGATCGGGGATGCGCGCGCCCCAGCCGTGCTCCTCGAGTCGGGTGACGATCGAGGTCATGGCCGGTTGACTGACGCGGACGATGCGGGCGAGTTCACCGAGGCGGACGGAGCCGCGATTCTGCAGTTCGGCGAGCGTGTGCCAGACGGCGGCGGACTGACTGCCGCCGGCCTCGAGGGAGGCGTAGCGGGTCAGGGCGTTCGTCGCGTTCGCCAGGCGAGCGGGGACGGAAGCAGTGATCACTCCGTAACTATATAGCTGATCTATATAGTTTTGCAATGCGTGAGGTGGCGCGCACCGCCCGGCACCCCTGTACGGCGCAACCCCCACCCGCAGCCCATCCGGGCTCGGTAACCTCTCTGGGCGGTTGTTTCGGCCACGCGCGGGCGGCATGCCACCCGCGCATGACCGGAACACCCGCGCAGACAGAAGGAGAGCGGGCAGCATGCGCGTGTTCGGATGCCCGCACTGCGGCGCCTGGGTGGAGTTCGAGGACACCGTGTGTCTCGCGTGCGCCACGGAGATCGCCTACGACCTCGACCACGACGACATCGTCGTCGCCGACGGGCGCGCGCTCTGCCGCTACCGGGGCACGCTGCGCTGCTCCTGGCTCGCGGATCCGGATGGTGCCGGTGCCTGCGCATCCTGCGTGCTCACCACCGTGCGCCCCGCGACCTACACGACGAAGGTGCTCGCCGAACTCGTTGTCGCGGAGCACGCGAAACGGCGCCTCATCAGGCAGCTGCGGCACCTGATCCTGCCGATCGTGCGCCGCCGCAACGGTGTCGGCCTCACCTTCGAGTTGCTCGCCAGTTCGCAGCAGGGCGAGAAGGTGACCATCGGCCACGAGAACGGCGTGATCACGGTCGATCTCGACGAATCGAACGATGCCCATCGCGAAGCGCTGAAGGCCCGGCTCGGCGAGCCGTACCGCACGATGCTCGGGCACTTCCGGCACGAGATCGGTCACTACTACTGGCAGGCGCTGGTCGACGGCACTGAGCGGATCCACGACTTCCGTGATCGTTTCGGCGACGAGCGCGTCGACTACGGCAAGGCCCTGGACGCGCACTACGGCGACGGCACGAACGCCGATTGGCAGCGCGACCACATCTCGCAATACGCGACCACGCATCCGTGGGAGGACTTCGCCGAGACGTTCGCGCACTATCTGCACATCGCGGATGCGCTCGAGACGACGGACTCGGTCGGCATCGCGGTCGACGGCCCGACCGGTCGCATCCCGGCGTCGCTCGCCGAGACCATCCACTCGCGCGGTGCGGCCGTCATCGCGCGGATGGAGATGCCGGAGGTGCTGCGCCGCTGGCACGGCTTCTCGCTCGCATTGAACGCGGTGAACCGCTCCATCGGCAAGGACGACCTCTACCCGTTCGTGATCACCCCGCGCATCGCGGAGAAGCTGGCCTGGGTGCACGAGGTCGTGCGCGCGGCCCCCTAGCGCCCCACCCCTGTGCGAAAAGTCGCAGCCTCGACCCGCCGAGAGCTGCGACTCTTCGGATGGGGCGGGGCTAGCCGCGCGCGAGCATCGCCAGGGACGGGGCGCGGCCGTTCTCGATGTGAGCCGCAGCGACGGCCTCGGCCAGCCGGGGGTTGCCGCTGCGGATCGCATCCAGAAGGCCGTGGTGCGCGTCGGACTGCTGACCCTGGTCGCGCGTCGATGTGAGATAGGCGAGCCAGGTCATCCGGCCGGAGATGCCCCGCATCAGCGTGCCCAGGAGTTCGCTGCCCCCGATCTCGACGATCGACTCGTGCAGGAGCGTCGAGGTTTCGGCGGCCGCGAGCCAATCGGCTTCGTCGAGCGCACGCTGCTCCGCATCGAGCGCATCCAGCATCGGCTGCAACGAGGCGCCGGCCGCGACGGCTTCGGCCGCGAGCCGCGCGGCGAGGGTCTCGAGGCTCAACCGGGCGTCGTAGAGCTCGATCACCCCCGCCGCCGTCCACTGCCGCACGCGCGACGTGCGCCGCGGCAGGGCGATCACGAAGCCCTCGTTCTCGAGCTGCGGACCGGCTTCGCGGATGGGGAGACGCGACACGTTCAGTTCGCTCGCGAGCGCCGCCTCCACCATCGGCGAGCCCTGCGGGTAGCGGCCGAGGATGATGCCGCGCCGCAGGGTGCGATAGGTGCGCAGCGCGAGCGGCTCCTCGGGAGCGACGGCGGTCATAGGCCTCCTTCAACCGCCTCCATTCAACACGCTCAGAGAACGGGCCAGCTGCGCTCCTTGGCGAGAGGACTCGCATAGCTGTCGATCGTGCTGGTGCTCAGGCCCTGCCGAACGAGTGTCTCCACCATGGCGGCGGCCGCGGCGACACCGTCGACCACCGGGACGGGCAGCCGATCGCGCACGTGCTCCTCCAACCCCGCCATCCCGGCGCAGCCGAGGCAGATCACTTCGGCGCCCTTCGCGATGGCACGCTCGCCGGCGGCCACGAACGCCTCGGCGGTGACGAACGGGTCCTGGTCCAGTTCGAGTACCCCGAGCCCGGTGTCCTCGATGGCGACGCAGTGCCCGATCAGCCCGGCGGTCGTCAGGCTGTCCTCGATCTGACCCACCGCGCGGCGCACGGTGGTGACGACTCCGTAGCGGCGGCCGAGGGTCATGGCCAAGTGAGCCGAGGCCTCCGTGATGTCGACGACGGGGATGTCGAGCAGTTCGCGGGCGCCCTCGCGGCCGTGCTCGCCGAAGCCCGCCATCACGACACCGTCGATGTCGTCGGGCAGCTGCTGCAGCGTGTGCAGAACCGCGGCGGCGCTGATGAAGCTGTCGAACCAACCCTCCGCCGACTCGACGCCCCACGACGGCGTGATCGGCACGATCTCGGTGCCCGGATGAACGGCGAGACGAGCCCGGGCCGCGGCGGTCTCGGTCATGGAGACGGTTGTGTTGCAATTCACCACGGCGATGCGGGTCATGCCGCCACCGGGATCGCGCTGATGCGCACATCCGAGCCGATATCGCGCAGGCGAGCCAGATCGATCAGCGCGGCGGCGACGGCGAGGTCCTGCGCGCCGAGGCCCACGGAGTCGAAGACGGTCACCTCGTCGGCGCGGATGCGGCCGGGCGCGGTGCGTGCCACCACGTCGCCGAGCTCGCGCAGCGGGGTGTCGGCGCTCATTGCCCCCTCCGCGATCGCAACGAGGAGGTCGCCCGATTTCGAGCGCGCCGTCGCGGCGCTGTCCACAACGAGTGTGCCGCGCGCCATGGCGGCCCCGTCCAGCTCGCGATGCGTCGGACGCGGGCGCGCCCCGACCGCGTTCACGTGCTGCCCCGCACGCAGCCACGCGCCCTCGACGATCGGATCGATCGATGGCGTGAGCGTGCACAGCACGTCGCAGTTCTCGACCACCGAGCGTGGATCCGCTGCGATGGTGCGACGCCGCAGGCCGGGCTCGATCGCGTCGAGGAAGCGCTCCACGGTCGTCGTCGACCGCGACCAGACGACGATCTCGTCGATCGGGGCTACGGCGCGAATGGCCCGCACGTGTTCGATCGCGAGGTTGCCGGCGCCGATCAGGCCGAGGCGGTGGCTGTCGGGGCGTGCCAGGTAGCGGGTCGCGATGGCGGATGCGGCAGCCGTCCGCATCCGGGTGATCAGCGCTCCGTCGAGCACCGCGACGCACTCGCCCGTGACCGTGGAGGTGACCATGATCGTCGAGCGCTGCGTCGGCAGCGCACGCGAGGCGTTGTCGGGGATATCGGCCAGCATCTTCACGGCCGCGAGGCCCAGACGATCGGAGCGGGCGGTCATCGGCAGCAGGATCGCGTCGTCGGCGCCGTACAGCGCTCCCGGCGCGGGCTGGTTCATCGCCCCGGTGCCCAGATCGGCGAAGACAGCTTCGACGGCGGCGGTCACATCGACGTCGCCGAGCAGAGCCGCGATCTGCTGGGCACCGAGGACGAGGGTCATGCCGAGAGGCCGACCGTGCGGGCACCGGTGAGCTCGGCGAGCGACGGGGCACGGACGACGAGACCCGCTTCGGCGAGGATGCGCATCCAGCGGTCGGAGCCGTCGGGGTCGATCACGGCGGTGTCCCAGACCCCGCCGTCGGCCATCTTCGTGATGGCCGCGCGCAGCAGAGCGTTGTCCTTCGTGGGCCAGCGCTCGGCGAGAACGGTCTCGATGACCGCATCGACGGTGCCGGCGTTGATCTGCTGCATGGCGGTCGCGATCGCATCCATGAACCGCTCGATGCGGTCCGAGAGCTCCTCGAGACGGTCGGTGCGGCAGTAGTAGATGCTGTTGGGCATCACGCCACCGGCCTCGAGGATGCTGAAGACGATGGATCCGCCACCGGCCGCCACGAGTTCGCTCGCCGAAAGCAGGTCGAGGATGATGGCGTCGCCGAGTCCACCCTGGTAGAGCTCGATCATCATCGCGGTCGACAGGTCGCGCACCCAGCGGGTGGCGGAGACGTCGAGGCCCGCCTCGCGGATCAGGCCGGCAGTGAACTCGAACGGGGCGCTGCCGCCGGCGCCCGGCGCGAGGACGACCCGGCCGGCGAGCCAATCGAGGCTGATGGGTCCGTCGGCGTCGCGAGCGACGATCGCCATCGGGAACTTGTGGTTGAGCTGACCGACGACGGTGACCTTGCGGTCCATCCCGGCGTACATGGCCGGAACCCAATGGCCGCCGAGGGCGAGATCGGCGGCGCCGGACTCGAGATCGTCGAGCACGCCGGTCCAGGGGTCGCAGGCCGTGGCGGTGACGGTGAGGCCGTTGGCGGCGAAGAGGCCGCCGACGTTCGCGACGTACTCGGGCAGGTAGTTGAGACCGTTGGCGGTGGCGGAGACGTTCAGGGTGTCCATGGGGTGTTCCTCCTGTGGTGGGCCCGGCGCCGCGGGTGCGGCGCCGGGGATGTGTGGGATGGGTCAGTGGGCGGCGGCGATCGCGTTCTCGTTGACGTCCTCGAGCGAGCGGCCCCGGGTCTCGGGGGCGAAGCGCGAGGCGACGACGAGGATCGCGTACATCACGGCGGCGAGTCCGAAGACGCCGGCGAAGGCGAAGGATCCGTACAGCGCCACGGCGAGGAAGGGCATCACGGCGCCGGCGATGTTGCCGATCCCGTTCACGATCGAGGCGCCGGAGGCGCGGATCGCGGTGGGGAAGACCTCGGCTGTCCAGGTGGCGATGGTCGTGTTGGTGATCATCGTGAAGAACTGGAACAGGGCGCCGAGGATCAGGATCGTCACCGTACCGTTGCCGAAGCCGGCGAAGGCGAGAGCGGTGAGGCAGCCGAGCACTCCTGCGGTGCCGACGGCGACCTTGCGGCCGACGCGACCGGCGATGACCGCGGCGGTCGTTGCTCCGAGCAGCGAGCCGATGTTCATGATCATCGTGTAGAGCAGGCTCTCGGAGACCGAGTAGCCGCGCTCGACGAGCAGGGTCGGCATCAGGAAGTTCAGCGTGACCTGCGAGCCGAACGCCATCCAGGAGGCGACACCGAGAGCGGCGGTGCGGCGGATCACCGGGCGACTGAAGACGGCGGCGGGGGAGGCCGACATCTGCACGGGCGGCAGGTCCGACGGAGTGAGTTCCACGGGCGGGCGCTCGCCGGAGTATTTGAGCTTGTTCGAGGCGAGTACGGCCAACGAACGGTTCGCCTCATCGACCCGGCCCTGGGAGAGCAGCCAGCGCGGCGTCTCCGGCAGGCGGCGGCGGTAGAAGACCACGAAGAGGGCGGGTACCGCGAGGATCACGAAGGACCAGCGCCAGACGGCGTCGGGTCCACCGAGACCGGACTCGAAGGGGCCGAGCAGCAGCAGGAACAGGCCGTAGGAGATGAAGTTGCCCAGGCCGCCGGCGCCCACGTTGATCGCGCCGATCGCGGTGCCGCGGAAGCGCGTGGCCACCATCTCGGAGAGCATCACGATGCCGATCATGAACTCGCCGCCGATGCCGATGCCGACGATGAGACGGCTGACCAGGAGCGACTCGTAGCTCCACGAGACGGCGCTGATCAGGCCGCCGAGCGTGTAGATGAGCAGGTTGAAGCTGAGCGAGAAGCGGCGGCCGTACTTGTCGGCCAGGAAGCCCGCGAGGAGCCGGCCGATCAGTCCGCCGATGACGGTCGCGGTGTTGATCGCGGTGAGCTGGTAGTCGCCGATCTGCAGCGAGTCCTTGATGTGGGTCGCCATGGCGCCCACCGAGTTCTGCTCGAGCGTGTTGAAGAACTCGCCGGCGAGGATGAGCATGAAGATCCAGAACTGCGCGCGGGTGAACCCGATCGAGTCGAGAACGGATGCGACGGTGCGGCCGGAGCCGAGAGTGCGGGTGGAGCCGGTGGAGCTGGTGGAGCGGGATACAGCAGTCATGTGTAACTCCCAGCGTGTGAGGTGTGGGGCGGAGCCTTCAGATCGGCTTCCGCGGGGGTACGTAATTTGTATCCCAAATACTGTTTCGGGCAGGTTTCCGGCGTGCTACGAGTTGAGCATAGCTGCGAAAACACGGGTCTTGCCGCTCGAAGCCGTCTACCTGGATCACAGAATTTGTATCCCATACTGCTCAAGCGAGCTACTGCGTGACCTGTGCTGCGTCTCGTTTCCGTCTTCCCGGTGGAGACCCGACATCCGGCGCGACGGAGTGACGCAGCTCTGCTAGCGCTCGGGCAGCCCCACCCCGTGCGGAAAGCTGCGGCCTCGGCCCGCCGAGAGCTGCACTTTTCGAAGGAGGTTAGGCGAGCATCGCGAGCGAGGGCGCGCGGCCCTTCTCGATGTGGGTGAACGCGATCGACTCCGCCAGGCGGTCATTGCCCGCGCGGATGGCGTCGAGCAGGCCGTGGTGCTCGTCCGACTGCTGGCGCTGGTCGCGCGCGCTGGTCAAGTAGAACAGCCAGGTCATCCGGCCCGAGACCGCGCGCATCAGCGAGGTGAGCAGGGCGCTGCCCGCGACATCGACGATCGCCTCGTGCACCACGGTGGAGGTCTCGGCGACCTCGAGCCAGTCCTCGCTGTCGAGCGCGCGATGCTCGGCGTCGATCGCATCCTGCAGCGGCTGCAGCGACGCGCCGCCGGCCACGGCCTGCGCGGCCAGGCGCGCGGCGAGCGTCTCCAGACTCAGGCGCACATCGAAGAGCTCGGTCACATCCGCGGCCGTCCACTGCGACACGCGCGAGGAGCGGCGGGGGAGGGTGCGTACGAAGCCCTCGTTCTCGAGCTGCGGCACGGCCTCGCGGATGGGCAGACGCGAGACGTGCAGCTCGGTGGCGAGCGTCGATTCCACCAGGCGCGATCCCTGCGGGTAGTTGCCGAGGATGATCTCGCGGCGCAGGGTGCGATAGGTCTGAGTGGTCAGCGATTCCTCGGGAACGACGGCGGTCATGCGGCTCCCTCTCTCGGCGACGCTCCTATTCAACACGCTCGGCCCGGGTCTGCACGGCCACCCCGAGCTCCTCGGCCTCGGCTCGGGCGAGCACGTACGCGCCGGCGGCGAGATCCTGCAGGCCGACGCCGACAGAATTGAACAGGGTGATGTCGGCGGACTCTGCGCGGCCCGGTGCCCCGGCCAGGATCTCGCCCAGCTCGACGACCTCGGTCCGTCCGCTCATCCGCAGATTGTCGGATTCGGCGAAGGCGACGCCGCGCGCATCCACCGCCACGACGGAGGCACGGGCGAAGCACTCCGCCGTCAGCTCGCGGTAGCCGTGCCGCGGCGGCGAGCCGACCGCGTTGACGTGCACACCCGGCTCGAGCCACGCGGCATCGAGGATCGGCTCGACCGAGGGCGTCAGTGTGCACAGCACATCCGTGCCGCGCACGGCTTCGCGCAGCGACGACGGGGCGGAGGCGTTCACACCGTTCGCGAGGAGTTCTGCCGCCAGCACCTGCGCCGACGAGCCCGATGGCGACCAGACGCGGACCTGGTCGATGCCGAGCACCGCGGTCATGGCGCGGGCGTGCTCGCGAGCGAGCGGGCCGGCACCCACGAGGGTGAGGATGCGCGACTCGGGCCGAGCGAGGGTGCGGGTCGCGAGGGCGGTGACCGCGGCGGTGCGCAGTCGGGTGAGCGCGCGGCCGTCGATCAGTGCGGTGCACTCGCCGGTGGACGCCGAGAAGAGCGCGAGGGTCGAGCGCTGCGGAGGCCGGCCGATCGCGCGATTGCGCGGGGCGTCCACCAGCAGTTTGACGGCGGCGAGGTCGAGGTAGGGCGCGAAAGCCGTCATCGGCACGATGG
The DNA here is from genome assembly GCA_013204985.1 of Microbacteriaceae bacterium VKM Ac-2855. Classification (GTDB taxonomy): domain Bacteria; phylum Actinomycetota; class Actinomycetes; order Actinomycetales; family Microbacteriaceae; genus Rathayibacter. The sequence goes on along the minus strand of JABMLG010000004.1, from coordinate 367,490 downwards.
CGGGGCCGTCGGGAGTCCGATCGCCGGGGATGCGCAGATTCTGCGGCTCGGGTTGCACGGCGCCGCCGGTGGCGAGCGCCCGATGCGCGTCGGCCAAGGCGTCGACCAGGCCAGGCCACTCGATGAGCTCCTCGGTCTGCGCCGACGTGATGATGCGTGTCGTCATGTCTTCCTCCTGGATCTCATTCTGTATCCAGAAATGCGGATCCGCATGTTCCGTTCAATGAGCAGGTACCCCCGTTCTGGCGAGCGGGTGCATTGCTCGCAGTTCAGGCATCCGCGGTATTTCAAGCGATTAGGCCGGTTTTCGAACCTGATCGGCGTGCAATCTGTTTACGTCGCCGAAACATCCGGTGATGCGCACGAAACAGAAGAGGCCCATTCTGTATACGGAACGACCAGCCGGTCGCTTCACCACGATCCACAGACGACCTGGGAGGTGACGTCATGGGCCGCTACGTCATCCGACGCGTGCTGCAGGGCCTGGCGACGATCTTCGCGGTGGTGACGATCGCCTTCGCGCTCGGCCGGCTCAGCGGTAGCCCCGCCGCGCTGCTGCTCACGGAGAACGCGACGCCGGAACAGATCAGCGATCTCAACCACCGTCTCGGCTTCGACCTGCCGCTCTGGCAGCAGTACCTGAACTACCTGCTCGGCCTCGTGCAGGGCGACTTCGGCGACTCCTACCGCCAGGCGGGGATCTCGTCGATGCAGCTGGTCCTCGAGCGGTTGCCCGCCTCGCTCTCGCTCGGAGCGGTCGGCCTCGTGCTGGGCCTCGCCCTCGCGATGATCGCCGGCCTCGTGATCCAGCTCACCGGCTCCCGCGGTCTGCGTACCCTCTCGCTCGGGCTCGGCTCCACCCGCCAGGCCATCCCCGACTTCTTCTTCGGACTCCTCCTGGTGCTGATCTTCTCCGTCTGGCTCGGGCTGCTGCCTTCGCTGGGCAACAAGAGCCCGCTGGCGATCATCATGCCCGCGGTGGTCATCGCGACGGGCCAGTTCGTGGTCTACACGCGGCTGCTCGACAACGCGCTGAGCGAGCAGTCGAGCCAGGACTACGCCCGAACCGCCTACGCGCGCGGCGAGAACCGCTTCCGCGTGGTGGTCGGCGAGCTGCTGCCCAATGCGTTCCTCCCCGTTCTCACGGTGGCGGGCATCAGCCTCGGCTCGTTCCTCGGCGGGCTCGTGATCGTCGAGAACGTCTTCGCGTGGCCCGGCATGGGGCAGCTGATGCTCAGCGCCGTCTACTCGCGCGACTTCCCGGTCGTGCAGTCGGGCCTGATCGTGGTGGCCCTGCTGTTCATCCTGGCCAACTTCTTCGTGGACATCGTCTACGGCCTCATCGACCCGAGAGTGCGGCTCGCATGACCACCACCGAGATCATCCGCACGGCCGGCCTGCGCGCCGGCATCACGGTCGCCTTCGCCCGCGGCCGCCGGGTTCCGGCACTGCAGGTCATCGGGGGGCTGATGGTCGGCTCGATCGTGCTGTTCTCGATCGCCTACCCCTTCCTGCCGAGCTACGACCCGTTCACCCAGGATCTGTCCACCGTGCTCGCCGCACCCGGCGCCGCTCCCGGTCACTGGCTGGGTACGGATGCGCTGGGTCGCGACGAGGCGAGTCGGCTCGCGCTGGCCGGCCGGGTCACCCTGGGCATCGTGCTGGCGATCGTGATCGTGAACTCGATCATCGGGATGATGATCGGCATCTGGTCGGGCTACGTCGGCGGAAAGACCGACAACGTGCTGATGGGAGTCGCCGACATCCAGCTCGCGATGCCGGTGGTGCTGGTGCTCATCGCGCTGGCCGCCTCGCTCGGTCCGAGCGTGTGGCTGATGATCACGGTGCTCGCCGCGACGTACTGGGTGGGTTACGCCCGAGTCGCCCGATCGACGGCGATGGCCCTCAGAGGGCGCGACTTCGTGCTCGCCCCGCGGATCCAGGGCGCAACCGGTTGGTGGACCGTGCGCCGGCACATCGTGCCGAACGTGGCGGTGCAGATGCTCATCCTCGCCTCCAGCGACATCGGCGCGATCATGCTGCTCACCTCCTCCTTCGACTTCCTGGGCCTCGGGGTCCAGGCGCCCACCCCGAGCTGGGGTCTCATGATCAGCGAGGGGCAAAAGTACGTGCGCCAGGCGCCGTTCCTCGCGATCGTGCCCGGCATCGCCATCTTCCTGATGGTCGCCGGTACCAACCTGCTGAGCCAGCGCTTCACGGCCGAAGGCTCCGCCACCACCATCCGCCGCAACTCCCGGCGCGCTGTTCGAGTCCGTACGAAGAAGGGGAGCCTCCGATGAACGCCACGCCCCGACCGACTCCGACCGCGGCCGTCCTGCTCGATGTGCAGGACCTCAGCGTCGGCTACACCGCCGAGAACGGCGACACCATCACGCTCGTCGACCGGGTGTCGTTCACCCTGCACGAGCGGGAGGTGCTCTGCCTGGTCGGCGAGTCCGGCTCGGGCAAGAGCGTCACGATGCTCGCCGTGCTCGGGCTGTTGCCCGCCGGACTCGAGGTACTCGGAGGATCCGTGCACTACCGCGGGCAGGACATCCTCGCGATGCCCGAACCCGAGTTGCGCGGGCTGCGCGGCAGCGAACTGGCGATGGTCTTCCAAGACCCGATGACGGCGCTCAACCCCGTCAAGCGGGTCGGCGGCCAGATCGGTCGCGCCATCTCCGTCCACGACCGCTCGCTCAGCCGGGCCCAGGTGCGCGATCGCGTCACCGGGCTGCTCGAGAGCGTAGGGGTCCCTGATCCGGAGCAGCGTGCGAAGTCGTACCCGCACCAGTGGTCGGGCGGGATGCGGCAGCGCGCGGTGATCGCGATGGCGATGGCCAACAAGCCCGCCGTTCTGATCGCGGATGAGCCGACGACGGCGCTCGACGTCACCATCCAGGCCCAGATCATGAAGGTGCTCGGCGCGGTGCGCGAGCAGAACGACGCGGCGATGGTGCTGATCACGCACGACCTCGGCCTCGTGGCCGAGGTGGCCGATCAGATCTGCATCATGTACTCCGGCCGCGTCGTGGAGCGCGGGAACGTGTGGGACATCTTCGCGCACCCCGCGCATCCGTACACCGCCGGCTTGCTCGCCAGCCTGCTCTCGGCGGAGCACACCGGCGACCGCATCTACGCGATCCCCGGCGCCCCGCCCTCGCCGCTGAACCGGCCGACGGGGTGCCCCTTCGCGCCCCGCTGCGAGCTGCCGGCCAAGTCGGAGCTGTGCACGCAGCTGCAGCCCGAGCTCGAGTTCGTCGGCGGCAGCCAGTCGGCCGCGTGCCACTTCGCGGAGCAGACGCCGCGCTTCGCCGAGGCGGTGACGGCATGAGCGACGCGCCCGTGTTGAAGATCGAGAATCTGCACGTGCGGTTCACCCAGCGGGTGGGCCTGCGCGGCAAGCGCGTGATCGACGCGGTCAACGGCGTCTCGTTCGAACTCGGCCGTGGCGAGACCCTCGGCCTCGTCGGCGAGTCGGGCTGCGGCAAGTCGACCCTGGTACGCACGATCTTCGGGCTGAACCCCGTGGCCTCCGGCTCGATCGAGGTGCTCGGCAAACGCCTCGACGCTCTCAGCGGCCGCGAGCGCCGACGGGTGCAGAACCGGGTACAGCTCGTCTTCCAAGACCCCTACTCCGCTCTGAATCCACGGCTGACGACGCACGACATCGTGGCCGAACCGCTGCGCATCGCGGGCAGCTACTCGAAGGATCGTGTGGTCGAGCTGCTGGCGGATGTCGGGCTCGGCACGGATGCGCTGGTCAAGCGACCCGGGCAGTTCTCGGGCGGCCAGCGCCAGCGCATCGGCATCGCCCGGGCTCTGGCTCTGCGGCCCGACGTACTCGTGCTCGACGAGCCCGTCTCGGCGCTGGACGTCTCGGTGCAGGCGCAGGTGATCAACCTGCTCGGCGATCTGCAGAAGGCGCACGGACTCTCTTACCTCTTCATCGCGCACGACCTCTCGGTGGTGCGCTACCTCTCCGATCGCGTCGCGGTGATGAACGCCGGCCGCTTCGTCGAACTCGGCACCCGCGACCAGGTGTTCGGTGCGCCCGCGCACGCCTACACCCGCTCGTTGCTCGACTCCATCCCGATCTCGGATCCGCGCCAGCGCGCCTCCGCCCCCGTTCCGTCCTAACCCACGGGACGCGGCGACAACCCCTCCTCGAAGGGGGCCGTCACCGCGCACCGCCGCACCCGTCGACCTCACACAGAAAGCACACCCCGATGACCCGGACATGGCTCAAGCCCACCCTCGCCCTTTCGACGATCGCTCTGGCGATCGCCGGCCTCACCGGTTGCTCCGGCACCTCCAGCGCATCCGCCGATCGCGACATCGTCATCGGCCAGGTCGCCGAGCCGGAGTCGGCTCCGGACCCGATCATGGAGGGCTCGCTCGCGGGCTACAACTACTACTACAACCTCTTCGACCAGCTCACGAAGCTCGACGCCGACGGTGCGATCCAGCCCTCGCTCGCCATCGAATGGACGCCGAGCGCCGACTTCACCAGCTGGACCTACACGATCCGCGACGATGTGAAGTTCTCGAACGGCGAGACGCTGAAGGCCTCCGACGTGGCCTTCACCTACAACACGATCTTGGCCTCCCCCGACTCCGACAACCTCGGCTACATGGGTGCGCTCGAATCCGTCAGCGCTCCCGACGACACCACCGTCGTCTTCCAGCTGAACGCGCCGTTCTCGCCCTGGCCGTCGATCACCACCGCGATCTCGATCGTTCCGGAGGACGTCTACACCGAGCTCGGCTCGGAGGGCTTCGCCGCCGCCCCCGTCGGCTCCGGACCCTTCACCTTCGTCAGCTACACCCGCGGCGTCGACTACGTGATCGAGAAGAACGCGGACTACTGGGGCACGGTTCCCGAGGTCGACACCGTCACCTTCCAGACCGTCGGAGACGAGGACGCGCGTCTGAACGGCGTCTCCTCCGGCAGCCTCGACATCGCGTTGATTTCGCCTAACCAGGTGGATTCGCTCACCGGTACCGGTGTGAACGTCGCCTCCCGCGAGGCCAACGGCGTCACCTTCCTCGGGATGAACTCGACCACCGGTCCGCTGGCTGATGTGCGCATCCGCCAGGCGATCTGGCTCGCGATCGACAAGGAGTCGTTGGTCAGCGGCGTACTGAGCGGACGCGCGGTCGCCAACGACCAGATCGTCGCACCGGATGTGGCCGGCTACGCCGACATCGACGCCACGGAGTACGACCCCGACGCGGCGAAGGCACTGCTCGCAGAGGCGGGATACGACGGCAGCGCGATCCCGCTCGAGTACGCGACCGAGGGACGCATCCCGCTCTCGGCCGAGATCGCCCAGGCGATCGGCGGCTACCTCGAGGCCGTCGGCATCGCCGTCGACCTGAAGGGCATGGACCAGGCCAGCCTGTCGAACATCATCTACGGCACCGTCTCGGTGCAGGGTCTGTACCTGAACACGTGGGCGCCCTCGACGATGGACGGCGACATGCCCGCCACGAACCTGTTCTCCGGCGGTCAGAACGACTACGCGAAGTCCGCCGAGATGGCCGCACTCGTCGCTCAGCAGCGCACCGTGACCGGGTCGGACCGCGACGCGGTCTTCGCCGAGATGGCGCAACTGAACGTCGACAACGCCTTCATCGACCCGCTGTTCACGCCCGAGGCCGACTACGCGGTCGCCTCCGGCATCGAGTGGACTCCGCGGGCCGACGGCGAGTACGTGCTCAGCGACATCACCTTCACCGAATAGCCCCACGCACGAAGGCTCGTCACTTCGTCGGCCGCAGCCGGGTTCGCGCTCGGGGCCGACGAAGTGACGACCCCGTCACTGGAAAGGAACACTCATGCCCACGATCCTCCGCGATGTCCGCCCCTGGGGCGGCGAAGCGAGCGATGTCGTCGTCGACGAGACCGGGATCCTCGCGATCGAACCGGTCGGCACCGCATCCGATGGTCTTGTCGTGGAGGGACGCGGCGGAATCCTCGTGCCGTCCTTCTCCGACGTGCACGTGCACCTCGACTCGACCCGGATGGGGCTGCCCTTCCGCCCGCGCACCGGCGAGAGCGGACGCTGGGGGCGCATCATGAACGACCGCGAGAACTGGCGCAGCGCCGAAGCCTCCGTCGCGGACCGCGCCACCTATACGCTGCGCACCATGATCGAGAAGGGCGCGACCCGCGTCCGCAGTCACGCGCAGGTCGACGCTGACACGGGCCTCGAGAAGTTCGAGGGTGTGCTCGCCGCCCGCGAGGCGCACCGGGATCAAGCGGATGTGGAGATCGTCGCGTTCCCCCAGGTCGGCATCTTCTTGGAGCCGGGAGTCGTCGAGTTGCTCGACGAGGCGCTGGCGCTCGGCGGCGACCTGATCGGCGGCATCGACCCGTGCGAGATCGACCGCGACCCCATCCGTCACCTCGACGCGGTCTTCGCGCTGGCCGAGAAACGCCAGGTCGGCATCGACATCCACCTGCACGAGGGCGGCTCGCTCGGCTTGTTCTCGATGGAGCTGATCGCCGAGCGCACCCGCGCGTTGGGGATGGCCGGAAAGGTCTCGATCTCGCACGCCTTCGCGCTCGCCTCCGATGAGCCGGCCGTCGCTCCGACGATCGGCACCCTCGCATCCCTCGACATCGCGCTGACGAACATCGCGCCGGGCAAGGGTCTGGAGCTGCCGCTGCTCGATCTGCTCGATGCCGGCGTCCGGGTCGGGCTCGGGATGGACGGCCAGCGCGACTACTGGTCGCCCTGGGGCAACGGCGACATGCTCGAGCGCACCTTCCTGCTCGCGCACGGCCAGGGCTACTCCGACGACGCACTGATCGAGCACGCCCTCGCGGTGGCGACGTGGGGCGGGGCGACCGTGATCGACGGCGGACTGACGCGTCTTCGTGCCGTGACCGACCGGCCCGGTACCGCGGTGGGGGATCCGGCCGAGCTGGTCATCCTGCGCGGTGACACCCCCACGGCCGCGGTGATGGACCGCGCTCTCGACCGCACGGTGATCCACCGCGGGCGCGTGGTGGCCGAGTCCGGCGCGCTCCTCTAGACCGGGTCGTCACTGCGTCCCGCCATCTCGGGCGCGGGCCGGAGTGGCGACCCACCTCATCCGAAGAGTTGCAGGAGTCGGCGCTCGACTCCTGCAACTTTTCGTCTTTGACGGGGGCCCGGCCGTGCGCGTCGGTTGCGGGGCGGAGGGGAGGACGACACAACCTCGGCTGTGAAGCGATCTCAGGCGTGATCGCGGCTGAGGCGCACTTCCAGCCGAGGTTGTGTCGTCGAGGTGCGGGCCGGACTGACCCGCGCTGGGCGTCGAGCGACAACGAAGCGGCGCTTGGCACGAGCAAAACGACAAATGTTGCGTTTCTACGAAACCGAAGGCCGTTTGGTATTGCAGATGTGCTGACATGACACCTACGATGACCAAAGCCAACCAGTGGTTGGTATTGGTTTACTGACTCAAGGAGGCGTCAATGTCGTCGAAGATGACCGACCCCGTAGCACCAGCTCCATTCACCACTCCGGTCAGCACGGAGCGCGTATCGAAGTTCTACATGTGGGCGCTCGGTGCCGCACAGTTCGGTCTCTTCATCGCCCTGCTCGCCCCGGTCTACGTCACCATGCAGCTCAAGGCGCAGGAGCTCAACCCGAGCGACCCGGCGAGCGTCATCGCCACGGTCCTGCCGATCGGTGCCCTCGGCGCTCTGTTCGCCAACCCGCTCGCCGGCGCGCTGAGCGACCGCACCCGTACCCGCTGGGGCCGTCGGCGCCCGTGGCTCGTCGGCGGGGTGCTCGCCTTCCTCGGCTCGCTCGTCTGGCTCGGCTTCTCGAACGACGTGCTGATGCTGACCCTCGGCTGGCTCCTCTGCCAGGTCGCGGCGAACTCCGTGTTCGCGGCCCTGACCGCGAGCTTCGCCGACAACGTGCCGTTCGTGCAGCGCGGCGCAGCCTCCTCGGTGATCGCCCTCGCCCAGAACCTAGCTGTGCTCGCCGGTACCTACCTCGCCGTGGTGCTCGTCGGCGACCTGCCGATGCTGTTCATCGCTCCCGGCATCTTCGCCGTTGTGCTCGTGCTCATCTACGCCTTCGTCGCGAAGGACGAGCTGCCCGACTACGAGCTGAAGAAGTTCACCTTCCTCAACCTGATCTCCTCGTTCTGGACGAACCCCTTCAAGAACCCCGACTTCGGCTTCGCCTGGTGGTCGCGCTTCCTGATCATCTTCGCGACGTTCATGTTCACGACCTACCGCCTGCTCTACATGCAGGACCACATCGGCATGGGCGCGGTCGAGGCCACCCAGGCCGTCGCCTTCGGTGTTCTGCTGTACACGATCGCTCTGCTGATCAGCTCCTCCTTCTCCGGCTGGCTCTCCGACAAGCTCGGCCGCCGCAAGATCTTCGTCGGCGGATCGACGGCGCTGTTCGCTGTCGGCCTCATCCTGCTGGTGAGCACCGACACGCTGTTCATGTTCTACGTCGCCGAGATCGTGATGGGCTTCGCCTACGGCATCTACGCCGCCGTCGACACGGCGCTGATCGTCGACGTGCTGCCGAACGCCGACCGCCCCGGCAAGGACCTCGGCGTGGTGAACATCGCCAACGCGCTGCCGCAGTCGCTGGCCCCGGCCTTCGCGGGCTTCCTGCTCAGCATCGGCGGCGTCGGTTCGGGCAACTATGTGCTGATGCTCTGGGGCGCCGGAATCATCGGCATCCTCGGCGCGCTCGCGATCATCCCGATCAAGCGCGTCCGCTAGCTGCACCTCTGACGGGGGTTGTCACTGCGTCCCGCTCCGCGCGGGGCGCGGTGACAACCCCTTCTTCATCGGGCGATTCCGCGTGTCAAAGAAACGGCAACCCGGAATGGCGTCGCTTGTGGACAGTCGCTGGTCTTTCGGCTGTGCTGTGGGCGTGTTGCGCGCGGAGCGCCGCGACGGGAATTCGCGTTGCAGCGAATTCTCGCAGCGCGACGGAACCGGCTCTGTGGAACGCTACGGACTGCGCGGGCCGACCGCCGCGGACCGACGAGGGTGGTCGCTGGTCTTTCGGCTGTGCTGTGGGCGTGTTGCGCGCGGAGCGCCGTGACGGGAATTCGCGTTGCAGCGAATTCTCGCAGCGCGACGGAACGGGCTCTGTGGGGCGCGACCTTCTGGGTGGGCCGACCGCCGCGGACCGACGAGGTCGGTCGCTGGTCTTCCGGCTGTGCTGTGGGCGCGTTGCGCGCGGAGCGCCGCGACGGGAATTCGCGTTGCAGCGAATTCTCGCAGCGCGACGGAACGGGCTCTGTGGGGCGCGACCTTCTGGGTGGGCCGACCGCCGCGGACCGACGAGGAACGAGGAGATCCGCCTACGAACTCAGCAGGGTGTCGAGGAGTTCGAGCGAGGCTTCCATGTTGACGCTGGGCTCGAGCAGCCACTGGATCTGCAGGCCGTCGGAGGCGCCGATGATGAGGGCGGCGACGGCGGCGGGTTCGATGTCGGTGCGGATGCGTCCCGCCTCCTGCTCGACGGCGACCTGCTCGGTCAACTCGGTGCGCAGCCGCGCGAAGCGGGCACCGAAGTGCTGCTGCGCGTCGTCGTGCCCCTCCTCCAGGGCGCTGGCGACCAGCGTCGAGTAGAGCTGCACGAGCCCGGGGACGCCGCGGTTGCGTCGCGCCGCGTGCGTCATCCCCGCCACGGGCGAGCCCTGCCGCTGCTTCGGGTCGTCTTCGCCGAGCTTCGCCTCCGCCGCGCGGAAGACCTCGACGAGCAGCTGCTCGCGCGAGGCGAAGTAGTGCAGCAGTGCGGCGTGCGAGACTCCGATGGCTTCGGCGATGGCGCGCAGCGACGTGCCGTTCGCGCCGCGTTCGGCGAAGACCTCGATCGCGCGGTCCAGGATCTCCTGGCGTCGCGCGACACCCTTGGCGTAGGTGCCGCTGCGGCCGGACCGTGGGGCTGCGCTGTCGCTGGGCATGCGGCCATCCTAGGTGCGCATCCGCACCTCGCGAAGAAAAACCTCCAAGCGGAGGTATTTCTGTTAGCCTCTCTCTGACCCGGATCGGAGCATCGCGCCGGGGCCCGACAATGACGTTAGAAAGAAGGCTCACGGTGACGGCACCGACCATCTCGCTCCAGCTCTACACGGTCAACGACCTCCTGACGGCGGACATCGACGGCACGCTCTCGCGGCTCGCCGAGATCGGCCTCACCACGGTCGAAGCCTTCGACTTCGTGAACCGCGCGGATGACCTCGCCGCAGCGTTCGCGCGCCACGGCCTCTCGGCCAAGACCGGGCACGCGTTCATCGCCTCCACCTCCATCCCGCTGCCCGATGGCACCGTTATGGCCGCGCCGACCCACGACGAGGTCTTCACCGCCGCGAAGACGCTCGGCATCACGACCGTCATCGATCCCTATGTCGCGCCCGAGCGCTGGACCAGCCTCGCCGACATCCAGGAGACCGCGCGCCTGCTGAACGAGGCCGCCGCATCCGCCGCCGCGTACGGACTCCGCGTCGGGTACCACAATCACGGTCACGAGATCCAGAGCGCGATCGACGAGCGGATCGCGCTCGAGGTCTTCGCGGAGCTGCTCGACCCGGCGGTCGTCCTCGAGGTCGACCTGTACTGGGCGGCTCTCGGCGCAGCCGATGTTCCCGAGCTGCTGCGTCGCCTCGGCGACCGCGTGATCGCCGTGCACGTGAAGGACGGAACGCTCGACTCCGAGCCGACCGAGGACTTCGCGCTGCCCTCCGACCAGGTGCCGGCCGGACGCGGTGTCGTACCGCTCGCCGCCTCGCTCGACGTCGCGGGCTCGATCGAGTACGCCGTGATCGAGTACGACTCCTATCCCGGAGGCGATCTGCTCGACGGCATCGCCGAGAGCTACGCCTGGCTCGCCGCGCGAGGCCTGTCCTGATGGCCGTGTTCACCCCGAAAGGATCGGGCACCGTCGGTGTCGGCTTCATCGGCGCCGGCAACATCTCCGACCAGTACCTGACGAACCTCGTCACCTTCCCCGACGTCGAGGTGCTGATCGTCGCCGACCTCGATCAGGACCGCGCTCGCGCCCAGGCCGAGAAGTACGGCGTACCCGCGTTCGGCACCACGGAGGACGTGCTCGCGCACCCCGGCGTCGAGATCGTGATCAACCTCACGATCCCCGCCGTGCACGCCGAGGTCTCGTCGGCGATCATCGCCGCCGGTAAGAACGTGTGGAGCGAGAAGCCCATCGCGGTCACCCGCGAGAGCGCGCTCGCCTTGCTCGAGCAGGCGGATGCGGTCGGTCTGCGCGTGGGAATCGCGCCCGACACCGTCCTCGGCCCCGGCATCCAGACCGCCAAGCGGGCGATCGAGGCCGGCGCCATCGGGCGTCCGCTGTTCGCGCAGACCTCGATGCAGTGGCAGGGCCCCGACCTGTTCCACCCGAGCCCCGCCTTCCTGTTCGCGAACGGTGGCGGCCCGCTGTTCGACATGGGCCCGTACTACTTCACCGCGCTCGTGCAGATCTTCGGCCCCATCGCCACGGTCGCGGCGCTCGGGTTGAAGGCGGACGAGCAGCGCACGATCAAGGCCGGACCGAACGCCGGCGACACCTTCCCGGTCGAGGTGCCGTCGACCGTCAGTGTGCTCGCGCAGTTCGAGCGGGGCGGCCAGGCGCAGAACCTGCTGAGCTTCGACTCGCCGCTGTTCCGCCACGGCGTGTTCGAGATCTCGGGTACCGAGGGCACCATCGTGCTGCCGGACCCGAACACCTTCTCGGGTCGCGTCGCGATCGTGCGCCCACTGACCGAACTGGCGATGCCGATCACGCAGGAATGGATCGAGATCGAGGAGGAGGGCGTCGTCTCGGGTCGCGGCCTCGGTGTGCTCGACATGGCCCGCGCGATCCGTGCCGGCCGCCCGCACCTGGCGACCGGCGAGCTCGGCTATCACGTGCTCGACGCACTGGTCGCGATCGAGGAGTCGGCTGCATCCGGTACCTTCGTCCCGGTGACGTCGACGGTCGAGCCGATCGGCTCCGTACCTCTCGACTTCGACCCGCTGGCGCGCACGCTGAGTTGATTTCGCGATTCTCCTCGCGCTGAGCCCCGCGAGATGCCTCTTATGCACGCGACGCGCCGCGGAGAGCGTGCATATAAGGCATCTCGCGGGGAGGGGAACGAGCGGCCACCTACCACCACGACTCGAGCAGGAGTAGAGATGACCGAGCACACCGAGGAATACGTGCGGATGCGCGCCACGGCGAACAACGGCGAGTTGTACGTCGATGTGGGCCCCGGCCTCGAGGAGCTCGAGGCGGAGCGAGCGGCCGGCAAAGAGCTGGTCTACGACTTCAACCGCACGCGTCCGAGCGAGACCGCCGAGCGCACGCGCATCCTCACCGAGTTGCTCGGCTCGGGCGGCGACGGTGAACACGTCTGGTTCGAGCCGCCGCTGCACGTGTCCTACGGCAAGCACATCCACCTCGCGGGCCCCGTGTACGCGAACTTCAACCTCACGATCGTCGATGACGCGGACGTCTTCATCGGCGCGCGCGTGATGTTCGCCCCGAACGTGACCATCTCGACCGCCGGTCACCCGGTCGATCCCGCCCTGCGGCCCGCCGGCGAGCAGTTCTCGACGCCCGTGCGCATCGAGGACGATGTCTGGGTCGGCTCGAACGTCACCATCCTGCCCGGCATCACCATCGGCGCGGGCTCCGTCATCGGTGCCGGCGCTGTGGTCACCAAGAACGTGCCGCCGAGGGTCGTCGTCGGTGGGGTGCCGGCGCGCATCATCCGGCCGATCGGTCCGGAGGATGCCGAGTTCCGCTACCGCGCGCCGGGCACGCTGAGCTGACCCGGCGCACGTTCGTCACGGCGGGCCCCGGCCCGGCGTAATGGCGTCAGCGCCGGGCCCATTCGATCGGTATCCCGGCGGATGCGCGGCGCAATCCCGACCCGATCCGCACGAATCCGCTGATCGCAGCGGCGCAATACGAACGTACGATGCCGGTCTCGACGGCGTAACGGCGGGCGCGTTGAATGGAGACGTCCGCCGAAGAGGAGCCCTCCATGTCGATCGCCGAACGTCCCGCCGCCCCCGTCACCGATTCCGGAGCGGAGGACGCCCTCTTCGTCGTGAGCGGCGTCGTCGTGCCGGGCGACCAGCGCGGTCGCCTGCTCGGTTTCCCGACCGCGAACCTGCCGCTGGGCGAGTCGAGCCTCTCCGACGGCGTCTACGCCGGCACTGTCTACGACGAGACCGATGGCAGCACCCGCATCGCCGCCGTCTCCGTCGGCCGGCGCACGAGCTTCTACGGCCGCGACGGCGAGCGCCTGCTCGAGGCGCACCTGCTCGATTTCGACGGCAGCCTCTACGGCCACGCGATCGTCGTCGAGCTGCGCGCGAAGCTGCGCCCGCAGCGCCGGTACCGCGGCGCCGAGGCGCTCGTCGAGCAGCTCGCCCGCGACATCGAGGCGACCCGCACCTGGGCACGCGAGCAGAGCGCGAACCCGGCCCGCAACCACGGCCGTTGGGGCCCGGTGACCGCGAAGACGCGTCGCACGGATGCGGGCGAGCCGGAGCGCATCCGCCGCGACCGTGAGCAGCGCCGCCTCGCCGCCATCGCGCAGACCGTCGGTTCGGTCGAGCGCACCGAGGTCGTGACCTACGAACTGGTGGCAGAACGCAGCCGCATCCCGGTCGCCTACCTGCGCTGGGCGTACCCGAGCATCGAAGAACTGCTGGCGGTCGCGGAGTCCATCGCTCCGGCGGCGGACGCGGCGGGCCCGCGCAGCTGACGCCGCGCCCTCGAAGTCGAGCAGCCGTGCGGCGGATGTGACGCGGCCGTTACGTCCGCCGTGCCCTTCCGCAATCAGGGCAACACATGTTGGCTTGGCGGGGATTCTGACACTCCTGAGGAAGAGGAGCAGTCTGCGCCGGGCGAACGCCTTGCTGCGCACCACCATCCGCTGCGGGATCCTCGCCGGGAGCGAAGTCGTCGACAAGAACTCGCTCGTGACGTCGGTGCCTTAACGCGGCAACGACGGGCGTCGTCGTCAGCGGATCAGCATCAATGTGGTCGGCCGGATCTGGTGACGCAACCTCGGCTGAGAGAGCTCGTCAGCTCTGATGGCTGCTGTCAGGTGCTCTCAGCCGAGGTTGCGTCGGTCGAGCGCTGGGGGGTTCAGCGCTGCGGGGCGAGATTCGCGCCGAAGCTGCGTGGCCGAGGGCCGGCGCTGCATACCCGGTCGCCGAGCTGATTGCGACGGCTGGCTGAGGGGAGCGCGACGCAGCCTCGGCTGAGGGAGCTCGTCAGCTCTGATGGGCGCTGTCAGGTGCTCTCAGCCGAGGTTGCGTCGGTCGAGCGCTGGGGGGCTCAGCGCTGCTGGGCGAGATTCGCGCCGAAGGTGCGTGGCTGAGGGCCGGCGCTGCCTGCCCGGTCGCCGAGCTGATTGCGACGGCTGGCTGAGGGGAGCGCGACGTAACCTCGGCTGAGAGAGCTCGTCAGCTCTGATGGGCGCTGTCAGGTGCTCTCAGCCGAGGTTGCGTCGGTCGAGCGCTGGGGGGCTCAGCGCTGCTGGGCGAGATTCGCGCCGAAGGTGCGTGGCTGAGGGCCGGCGCTGCCTGCCCGGTCGCCGAGCTGATTGCGACGGCTGGCTGAGGGGAGCGCGACGCAGCCTCGGCTGAGAGAGCTCGTCAGCTCTGATGGGCGCTGTCAGGTGCTCTCAGCCGAGGTTGCGTCGGTCGAGCGCTGGGCGGGCTCAGCGCCGCGGGGCGAGATGCGCGCCGAAGCTGCGTGGCCGAGGGCCGGCGCCGCCTACTCGGTCGCCGAGCTGATTGCGACGGCTGGCAGAGGGGAGCGCGACGTAACCTCGGCTGAGAGTGTTCGTCAGCTCTGATGGGCGCTGTCAGGTGCTCTCAGCCGAGGTTGCGTCGGTCGAACCGAGGCTTGTCAGCGGCGCTCGGCGAGAAACGCGCCGAAGCTGCGTGGCCGGAGTCCGTACGGCGCCGAGTGCTCGGGGCGCGCCCGGTGGTTCACGGCCTCGAACCACAGCTGCTTCCCGAGCCAGCTCGGCGCGCGGTCGGCGAGCGCTTCGGGGTGGCGCTGCTCGTAGCGCAGGCCCATCGCCTCGGCGACCTGGGTGAAGGTGAGCACATCGCCCGCCAGCTCGATCTCCGCCCACGCGAAACGCCGCGGGTCCGCGAACGCGGCCGCCGCGGCGTCGCCGATGTCGGCGGTCGCGGTGAGCGGCAGCGGGGTCGTCGCACCCGTCGCGGCGGCGAGCAGACCCTCCGCATGCTCCGGGAACATCCGGTCGAGTCGGGGCGGCAGGAAGTTGTCCATGAAGAGCGCCGGGCGGATGATCGTGGTCACGTCGATCGAGCTGCGCCGCACGAGCGCGTCGACCGTGTCCTTGCCGCGCCAGTAAACCTCGTCGTGAGCCAGAGCGCGGGCGGAGTCGTCGAGCCAGCCCGAGACCGACGAATGCACCAGCTGGGTCACCCCCGCGGCCTCGGCCGCGGCGATGAGGGCGCGCGCCTGACGGATCTCGCGCTCCGCATCCGTCGGCGGCGCCGTGAGCAGCACGGAGAAGAGGCCGCGCACGCCCTCGAGGAGCGGGCCGAGCGTATCGGGCTCGTCGAGGTCGCCGACGACGAGTTCGGCGCCGACGCTCTCGACCGCCCGAGCGGCGGCGGATGCGGGATCCCGCACCAGCGCGCGCACGCTCTGGCCGCGGGCGAGCAGCGCCCGCACGGTCGCCCCACCTTGCAGGCCGGTGGCGCCGATCACGGCGATGGTAAGGCTCATGGCGGTGACGCTACGCGGGTCGTGTTGCATCGTTATTGCGCCGCTGGCATCGCGCGGCATACTGGCGCGATGGAGCTGTTCCCCACGGCGCCCGATCGCGCGCCCGACGTCGCCGACGACTTCGCCGGCCCCGCCCTCCGCGACGATCTCTGGGTTGCGCACTACCTGCCGCACTGGACGACGCCCGAGCGCTCGGGCGCACGTTACGCGCTGGGCGCATCCGGTGCTCGTCTGCTCATCGAGGAGGACCAGCTCGACTGGCGGGAGGACGATGCTCCGCTGCGCGTGTCGAACCTGCAGACGGGCGTGTTCTCGGGTGGGATCGGCTCGACGCGGGGGACACACCGGCACCGGCCCGACGGGCTGACGGTGCGCACCGAGACGCCGGAGCACCTGCTCTGGGCGCCGTCCGCGGGGCGACTCGACGTCACGGTCAGCGCGAGCACGGACGAGGGGTGCATGCTCGCGGTCTGGTTGGTCGGTGTGGAGAACGATTCGCCGCAGCACAGCGGTGAGATCTGCGTCTTCGAGATCGACGCCGGGGCCATCGACGGGGCTATCGCCGGAGCCGCAGAAGGAGCCACGCGCGCCCGCTGCGGGATCAAGGCGCACCACGATGACGCGCTGGTCACCGAGATGGTCGAAGTGTCAGTGCCGCTGGACGCCTCCCGTCCGCACACCTGGTCGGTGCAGTGGGGCGTGGGCGGCACGCTGATCGGCTGCCAGGGCGTCGTCGTGATGCGCACGCCGCAGGCGCCGACGTATCCGCTGCTGCTGATGGTCGACCTGTTCGAGACGCAGCCGCCGAGCGGCCGGTACCCGAAGTCCGCGACGATTCACGCGGTGCGCGGTTGGAGCCGGTGAGCGCCGCCCGCCACCTCACGAGGAACGCCCCACCTCCCCGGCCTGGGGGAAGCCGACGAGGTGGGGCGGACGTGGTCGACCGAGAGCGAGCGCAGAGGGCGCGCTCCCGGGACCGGCTGGGGGGCTACGCCGCGGAGTGCAGCTGCTTGAAGGTGGAGCCGTGGAAGACCAGCGGCGCAATGGTCTCGTCGTTGTGCAGCGCGGTGACCTGCAGCAGGACCACGTGGTGGTCGCCGGCGGGGATCTCGCCGTAGATGGAGCACTCGAGCCAGAGCGGCGAGCCGTGCACGAAGACGGCGCCGGCCTCACTCTTCTCGATGTCGAGGCCCTCGAAGCGGCCGGCCTTGTTGCGGGAGGCGAGCTGGCGGGCGGGCCCCTCGTGGTCGGCGCCCATCACCGAGACGCCGATGCGCTCGGCGCCGCGCAGCACGGGCCAGGTGGTGGAGGAGTTCTGGATCGCGAACATCACCAGCGGCGGGTCCATCGACACACCGACCGAGAAGGACGACGCGACCATGCCCTCGAGCTGGCCGTTGACCTCGGCGGCGAAGGCCGCGACGCCGGAGGGGAAGTGCGAGAACGCCTGGCGGAGCAGTTGCGGGTCGGGGGAGTAGGTCTCGAGCGTCATGACTGGTTCGTCCTTCCGAGGATCGAATTGATGACGACACTCCACCGCGCCGTCCAGGCGTCGAGGGCGGGGTCGTCGGCGAAGGTGGAGTCGAGCTGATAGAGGCCCGGCGTGGCGCAGATGCCGCCGATCTCGACGAGCACGGGCTTCAGGGTGAGGTCGCAGGCGAGCGCGTGGTTCGGCGCTGCGCCGAGCATCAGCGGGATCGCGACGACACCTTGCAGCCCGGTGCCGCCCGCGAACTGGTCGAGGAAGAGCTTGAGCAGGCCCGTGTAGGTGGCCTTGTAGGTCGGCGTGGCGAACACGGCGACGTCGGCGGCCTGCACGCGGGCGATCGCATCCTTCACCGCCGGGTCACCCCAGCCGAGCAGGCCGGGCCCGAGGTCCGACAGTTCGATCACGTCGGGCTCATCGAGGCCGAGCTTGGCGACGAGGTTCTCAGCAGCGGCACGGGTGCGCGACTGCGGCTTCGGATTCCCGACCACGATCACGGTGCTCATGCCGACTCCTTCTGCTGCGGGCGGGCCGATCGCCTGCCGTTGTGCAGAATCCTGACACTCGGATGTTGAATCTGGATTGCGCCGGTCGCCCCATTCGGTCGCGTCCCGTAACAATCGCTTTACGCCGGGTGCGCGACCGGTGCATCCGCGGAATGACGCGGACCTCTGGCAGGGGCCGACGGATGCCCGCGCGGGCGCGACGGCGCTCTCCGCCGCGGATCGAGCGAATCCGCCGCTACTTCTTCGTGAGCGACGACTCCTTGTGCGCGGCGCGCGCCCCGGTCTTCTCGCTCTCGACGATCCAGTAGGGGTCATCCGTCGAGGCGTTGAAGTTCTGCCCGTCGAATTCGAAGTGCTTCGTCTTCTTCTCGACCGTGTGCCCGTGGGTCTCGCCCTGAGAGGTCTTCCAGCTCACGTCATCGCCTTTTCGCATGGCTCCATGGTGCGTCGGCCGGTCGGCGGATGCACGGGGTTGCGCATCCGCCGGATCCACGGGAAGAGCGAGCCCGCCGCCGCGGTTGCACCTGGCATGACTCGTGCAGCGCTGGCCGTGACCGGATCGACGGGCTACGTGGGTGGTGCCGTCGCGCGCATCCTGGCGGCCGAGGGCATCCCGCTGCGGCTGCTGGTGCGCGACGCGACGCGCGCTCCCGCCCTCGGCGAGGTCGCGGAGGCGTCGTACGGCGACCGGGAAGCGACGCTGGCAGCGCTCGACGGTGTCGAGACGCTCTTCATGGTGTCGGCGTCCGAGTCGGCGACGCGCCGCGCCCAGCACCTCGCCTTCGTGGCGCACGCCCGGGAGGCGGGCGTGCAGCACATCGTCTACACCTCGTTCTTCGGCGCGGCGCCCGAGGCCGTCTTCACCCTCGGCCGCGACCACTGGTTCACCGAGCAGGCGATCCGCGAATCGGGCATGGATTTCACCTTCCTCCGTGACGATCTCTACCTCGATTTCCTGCCGATGATGGTGGGCGAGGACGGCGTGCTGCGCGGACCGGCCGCCGACGGTCGCGGCGCCTTCGTCGCGCGCGACGACGTGGCGCGGGTCGCGGCGACGGTGCTGCAGGATCCCTCGTCGCACATCGGGGCGACGTACGACCTCACCGGGCCCGAGGCGTTGACCCTCACCGAGGTCGCGGCCGTGCTCACCGCCGCCGGCCGTCAGGCCCGGTTCCACAACGAGACGATCCCCGAGGCGTACGAGTCGCGCCGGGCGTGGGATGCACCCGACTGGCAGTACGACGCGTGGGTGTCGACCTACACCTCGATCGCGGCCGGCGAGATGGACGGCGTCTCGAGCGCTGTTCGCGACGTGACCGGTCGCGATCCGCTCTCGCTCGCGGCGTTCCTCGCCGGAGAGCGCTGACGCGGTGCGCGACCTGACGCGGGGCGCGACCTGACGCCTCCCCGCGAGATGCCTCTTATGCGCGCGACACGCCGCAAAAAGTGTGCATAAGAGGCATCTCGCGGGGCTCGACGGGCTGCTCGCGGGGCGAGCGCGGGGGAGGCTTCAGGCGTGCGTCGCGGGCAGCAGGATCGTGGTGGTCACATCCACGAGGTGCGGCGCGGCCGGCGCGGAGCCGAAGCCGAAGCGCACCGGCGGATGCAGCCGCGTGAGCCCGCCGAGCGAGTCGTCACCGCGCCGCACGGAGACCCCGACGATGCGGCGCGCATCCGTGACGCCGTAGTACTCGCGTCGGCCGTTGCCCGCCGAGCCGGCGGTGCGCGCACCGGGCTGCAGCACCCGCGCAAGCGGGTCGATCGCACGCAGCCAGAGCGGATGCGTCGCGAACGCCCGCGGCACCGCCCGCAGCAGCCGACCGAGTGGCGAGATGCCACCGATGCGCATCCGGATGCGCAGCTCACCCGCGTCGACGGCGAGCCCGCCGTCGATGCGCCGCCAGGTCACCGGCACCCGACGCACCTCGTCGAAGGTGTACGTCTCGCTGACGAAAGTCGCCACCTCGTCGCTCGGCGCGAACAGGATGCGATGGCCGTCGGCCTGCTCCAGCATCACGTCGCCGAAGCGGCCGAGCGGCCCGGACTCCCACATCCCGACGACGATCCGCGTACCGGATGCGGTGCCGAAGCCCGCGATCCGGCCGCTGAATCGTCGGGACTTCACGCGGCGGCGCTCCGCAGCAGCGTGAAGGATGCGTCGCTCACGATCAGGGTCGTCACTTCTCCGGCCACCGTCTGGCCCGGGTCGCTCGAAAGCTCGAGCGACCACTCGGCGCCGGGCGCCTTCGGCACGGTGAACTCGACGCCGTTCTCGGCCGCGTTGAGCAGCAGCGCGAACGAGTCGGCGCCCTCGTGTTCGAACACGAAGGTGACCGTGCGGGCATCCGGGTTGTCCCAGTCCTCATCCGCGAAACGCTTCGCGTCCGAGCGCACGATGTCGACGGTGTCGTTGCCGCCCACCTCGGGAGCGGAGCGGAACCAGCGCGGTCGCAGGGCCGGCTCTGCGCGGCGCAGGGCGATCAGCTTCGTCGTGAACGCGAGCAGCTCGCGGTCGGCTTCAGCCCAGTCGAACCACGAGATCTCGTTGTCCTGGCAGTAGGCGTTGTTGTTGCCGCCTTGAGTGCGTCCGAGCTCGTCGCCGCCGAGGATCATCGGCACTCCCGCCGAGAGCAGCAGCGTGGCGAGGAAATTGCGGCGCATCCTGTCGCGACGGATGCAGACCGCCTCGTTGTCCGTCGGCCCCTCGGCGCCGTTGTTGGCCGACCTGTTGTCGCTCTCGCCGTCGTTGTTGTCCTCGCCGTTCGCCGCGTTGTGCTTGCGCGAGTAGGCGGTGAGGTCGGCGAGGGTGAAGCCGTCGTGCGCGGTGACGAAGTTGACGCTGGCCAGCGGGGAGCGGCGGTCGCCTTCGTACACGTCGGGCGAGCCCAGAATCCGCTGCGCCGTCGTGCCGAGAACGGAGTCGGCGCCGTTCCAGAAGTCGCGCACGTCGTCGCGGAACTTGCCGTTCCACTCCGACCAATCGGCCGGGAAGCCGCCCACCTGGTAGCCGGCGGTGTCCCACGGCTCGGCGATCATCTTCACCGGCGCGAGGGTCGGGTCCTGCGCGATCAGGTCGAGGAAGGCCGAGTGGATGGAGGCGTCGCCGTCTTGGCGGGTCAGCGTCGTGGCCAGGTCGAAGCGGAAGCCGTCGACGTGCATCTCGGTCACCCAGTAGCGCAGCGAGTCCATGATCAGGCCGAGCGCTGCGGGGTGGCTGACGTTGAGCGAGTTGCCGGTGCCGGTGGTGTCGAAGTAGTTGCCGCGGTCGTCGGCGACGAGACGGTAGTAGCCGGCGTTGTCGATGCCCTTGAACGACAGGGTGGGGCCCTGGTCGTTGCCTTCGGCGGTGTGGTTGTAGACGACGTCGAGGATGACCTCGAGGCCGGCTTCGTGCAGCGCCTTGACCATGGCCTTGAACTCGTCGACCTGACGCCCGTCGTCGCTCGCGGCGTACTCGTTGTGCGGGGCGAAGAAGCCGATGGAGTTGTAGCCCCAGTAGTTGCGCAGTCCCTTCTCCTCGAGGTGTGAATCCTGCACGAACTGGTGCACCGGCAGCAGCTCGACGGCCGTGACGCCGAGGTCGACGAAGTGCTTGATGGCGGCCGGATGCCCGATCGCGGCGTACGTGCCTCGGATCTCCTCCGGCACATCCGGGTGCAGTTCGGTGAAGCCCTTCACGTGCACCTCGTAGACGATCGTCTCCGAGAGCGGCGTTAGCGGTGCTGCATCCTTCCCCCAGTCGAAGGACCCGGGGTCGGTGACCACGCAGCGCGGGGTGGAGTCGGCGTCATCGGTGTCGTTGCGCTCATCGTTCGCGTCGAAATGGTGGCCGAAGAGCTGCTCGCCGTTCGTCCACGCACCCTCGATCGCGGTGGCGTGCGGGTCGAGCAGCAGTTTCGCGGGGTTGTGTCGCAGTCCGTTCGCCGGGTCCCACGGGCCGTCCACGCGCAGACCGTACCGGCTGCCGACGCCCATGCCCTCGACGATGCCGTGGAAGACGTGACCGGTGCGGTCGGTGAGGCGGATGCGGGTCTCGTCGGCGCCGTCGAAGAGGCAGACGTCGATCGCGTCGGCGGTCTCGGAGTAGATGGCGACGTTCGCGCCGCCGTCGACCAGGGTGACGCCGAGCGGGTAGGGGCGGGTGCGTGAGGAGGGCATGCGTCCATCCTGGCGGGCGCCGAGGTCGCGCTCGGGCGCTTGCCGCGCCTGCCGGGCTTTGGTATGCGCGCGGCCACCGGGCCCGTTGACGCCCTCTGCGCTCCCGCCCTCTGCGCTGCCGACTACGCGGGCACCCGGGCGCTGACGAACGCCAGGGCGGTGTCGGCGACGTCGCGCCAGCCGGCGTCGATGGTGAGGGAGTGACCGCGGCCCGCGATCTCGATGAACTCCGTCTCGCCCGGGTTCTTCGCCTGCAGTCGGTACACCGCGTGCGCGATCGAACGCGGCACGGTGTGATCGAACTCGCCCGAGATCACCAGCAGCGGTCCGCGCGCGGGGTTCGTGGTGTCGGCCGCGGTCTCACCGCCGAAACGGAAGTTCGCGGTGGAGGCCTGGAACAGGGGGATGCCCGAACCCGGTACGGAGTAGCGCTCGTAGAGGGCGTCGGATTCGGCAGGCGTCACGCGGTTGCCGAACCCGTAGCGGAACTGCTCCTTCGTGAGGCGC
This sequence comes from Microbacteriaceae bacterium VKM Ac-2855, assembly GCA_013204985.1. Taxonomy (GTDB): domain Bacteria; phylum Actinomycetota; class Actinomycetes; order Actinomycetales; family Microbacteriaceae; genus Rathayibacter. The sequence continues at coordinate 345,066 of JABMLG010000004.1, read as the reverse complement.
ACCTGGCGGCGGTAGTTCGCCGGGTTCAGCACGACGCTGCTGGCCACCTTCAGCGCCGAGAACGGCAGCGGGAGGACGCCCTTGATGGGACCGGGATCGATGGCGACGGTCGCGGCGGCGAGGCCCATTCCGGCCAGTTTCTGCACGATGAGCCCGCCGAAGGAGTGGCCGATAAGGATCGGCGCGCGGTCGAGTCGACGCGCGATCGCGGCGATGTGGTCGGTGATGCCCTGCACCGACTTGCCTGCGAAGACTCCCGGGTTCGCCAGTGCCTCGGCGGTGGTCTTGGGGTCGTCGGGCCAGCCCGGGGTGAGGGTCGTGTAGCCGGCGGCGCTGAAGTGCTGCTGCCAGTCGGCCCAGCTGTTCGGCAGCAGCCAGAGCCCGTGCACGAAGACGACGGGCTGCAGGCCGGAGGCGTTGGCGGCATCGATCTCCGCCTGTTCGCGGGTGGTGATCGGGGCGACGGATGCGGTGCTCATGGGGTGCTCCTCGAGGTTAGATAAGAAAGAACGGTCGTTCTCTCTTGCTCCAGAACGTATCCCGCTCCGAATCCGCTGTCAAGGAAAAAGAGAAAGAACGTTCTGGTACATTGAGACCATGATCAGCACCACCGTCAAGGCGTCGAAGCCGCGCGACCGCCTGCTCCGCATCGCCTCCGGCCTGTTCTACCGCGAAGGCATCCACACCGTCGGTCTCGAACGCGTCCTCGCCGAGGCCGAGGTCACCCGCGCGACGATGTACCGACACTTCGCCGGTAAAGAAGGGCTCGTCGTCGCCTACCTCGAGGCCGAGGACGCCGCGCTGCGCGCTCTCTTCGCCGAGGCCGCCGAGAAGGCGGATGCGGCACATCTCGTCGACGCGGTGATCGACGGCATCGCCGACGACATCGCGCGACACCACACCCGTGGCTGCCCGTTCATCAACGCCGCGGCGGAGTACCCGGATGCGGAGAGCGCCGTGCGTGCGGTCGTCGCCCGGCACCGCAGCTGGTTCCGCGAGACGCTCGAGCAGGTGCTGACCGCATCCGGAATCGACGACCCCGCCGACCGCGCGGACTCCCTGGTACTGCTGCGCGACGCCGCGTTGGTGGGCGGCTACCTCGACGGCGTCGCCCAGACCCGCGCAGCCTTCGAGCGCACCGCTCGAGCCGTGATCGCCTGAACCAGCGGCCGCGTCGGGTCAGAGCGTCGGGCCAGAGCGTCGGGTCAGAGCCCTGGGTCAGAGCCCTGCGCGAGGGTCCTGCGCGACGGCCCTGAGCCAAGGCTCTGAGTCAGAGGGCCGCGTCGCCGTCGGTCGTGAGCACGATCTTGCCGATCGCGGCCTCGTTGCCGGCCTCGACCCGCGCGAGTACCGCGATCGCATCCGACAACGGGTACTCCGCGCCGAGCCGAACCGGGAGCGACCCGGCGGAGGCGAAGATGAAGGCGCGGCGGATCCGCTCCGCGTTCGAGGTGACGGCCAGTACCCGCGAGCGGTGCCGCGCGATTCCCGGCACGACCGTGCGTGCCGCGTCGAGCACGTCGCGCGCATCCGGCACGATCGGGAAGAAGCGGCCGCCACGACGCAGCCACGGCGACGCATCGGCGAGACGCACTGCGCCCGAGAGGTCGATGACGACGTCGAACCGGCCGGCCAGTGCCGCCGGGTCGAGCGCGCGGTAGTCGTGCGGCTCGGCGCCGAGGGCTCGGATCGTGCCGAGAGACGGGGCGGATCCGCTCGCCGCGACAGTGCTGCCGGCGAGGATGAGGAGGCGGATGAGGTACTGACCGATTCCGCCGGAGCCGCCGCTGACGAATACTCGCGAGCCGCGCGCCGGATGGATCCCTTCAACGATGCCGACGGCGGTCGCTGCGGACATGGTCATCGCGGCTGCGTGCGCGAAGTCGACACCGTCCGGAATCGCCGCGAGCCGGTCGGCCTTCACGACGGCAGCATCGGCGAAGCCGTCTCCCGATGCGGTCATGCCCGCGACGCGGTCCCCGATGCGCACGGCGGTCACCCCGTTGCCGATGGCCTCGACGACGCCCGCGATGTCCATCCCCATGCCATACGGTTTGCGGCGCAACAGAGCCAGAGCCTTCAGCTCACCGCTGCGCACCTTGCTGTCGGTCGGGTTCAGGCTCGCGGCACGAGTGCGCACCAGCACTTCGCCGTGACTCGGCATCGGCGTCGGCGTCTCGGCCCACGACAGCACGCTCGTGTCGCCGAATTCCGTGTAGCCGAGTCGCCGCATCCTGCCTCCTGAGCACTTTCGTCCCACCACCCTAGGGTGTTGCGGCTTCGCAATCCCCGGTGACCGTCGGCTCCGGGGTGTTAGCGTGCCGCACATGACATCCGAGCAGAGCGATCCCGACTCGAACTACGACCCCACGGCGGCCAGCGGCACCGAGAACACCCCCGAACACGAGACGGGCCCGGCCGACACCGAACTGGTTCCGCCCGGCAGCACCGCCGACGGTGCGGGCACGTCGCTCGGCGGTGAACCCGACGAGGAGGAAGAGCCGCTCGGCACCGGAGACGGCACCGCGGCGTCGGAGCAACTCGCTGACGAGCGCTGGCGGACGAACGGCGTCGATCCGCTCGGCTGAGTTCACGCCGTCGGCCTGCCCTCCCTGCGCACGGGCCGGACCTCCCCTTTCGCCAGCCGAGTCCAGCGATCACTCCGCAGACTCGGAGGCCCTACACCGGCGGGCCGCGTACGGTGCTGGGCAGCGCGGCGACGAGCCGCGCGGATCGGGGAGGTCATGTCGCTGTTCGCTCACCGCACCAGACCTACCGTCTGGACTTCAGACGAACGCGACGCGCTCGCCGAGGCCGTCGCCGAGGATCGAGCCGAGGCATGGCGTGCCGTCGGGTCGCTCGACCGCACGGTGGTCGCAACTCTGCAGGATCCGAGCGATACCGGGGCCCCGCGCTGGCCGAGTCTGCACCAGTACTTCCTACGGATCGCGCGCGGATCATCCGTGATCGTCGCCTCCGACGGTCTCAGTGATCCCTTCGACGCGGTCGAGGATCCGGGCGTCGGCTGGGGCTGCGAGCTCTGCCTCGAGAGCACCGCGCTCGCCCGCGTGCCGGCTACCGAGCTCTGGAACAACTGGCAGTTCCAATTGCTCTACGGGACGGCGCAGAGCGTGGCGCACTTCGCGATCGACGTGCCGGCCCGGCTGAACGAGCAGTCGGTCGTACCGATGGAGGTCTGGGGCGTGCCCGCGCCGGCCGGCTGGATCGGCGCGCGCGGTGCCGTGGGAGTAGCGCTCGGCTTGACCAGCCCCGGCCTTCCGCGCGAGATGGCCATCGCGACGGGCTCCATCCGACTCGTCACCGTGACCCCGCTCTGGCCGCGCGAGTACGATGCCATCCTTGCCGGGGCCGACGCGGTCACCGATCGGTTGCGCGCGCTGCCGGCGGACGAACTACTGCATCCCGCGCGACCCGATCTGGCCTGAGCGGCGGCGTCGAGCGCGGCGGCGGGCCGGGCGCGGCGTCGGGCCGGGCTCAGCGGGCGCTTCGAGTGCCGCGGCGGGCGGGGCGTGCCGGCTGCGTCGAGCAGGATCAGGCGGACGGATCGTCGTGCGGCTCGGGGACGATGATCATCTCACCGGTGTTGTTGGCGCCAGACACCAGGGTCTCGACCCAGATCCGATTGAGTGACGGGCGCTTGCTTCCGAAGAAGCGGAAGTGCAAGGGCGTGGTGGGGTGCACCCAGATGGAACTGCGCCCGTATCCGCTGCTCTCGGACTCGGTCCACGACAGGCTGAACGACTCGTTGCGACGCATCTTCGTGAACATCGCGATCTTCAGATGCGCGAGGAGTCGATCGTCGAAGTCGATCTCGAGCGATTGGGGTCCGTAGATCAGCTTGCCCATTGTTCCTCCGCACGTCGGCCGGAGCGCGAATGGCGGATCCGCGCACCTTCTCGAACTCTAACCGAGTCGCACGCGCGCTCCGCGCAGCGGCACGTCAGAAGAAGTCGTCGAATGCCGGCCCTGTCGGCTGGTCGTCGGCGATGCCGCTCCACGCGGACGTGCTCGGCACGAGTTCCGCGGTCTTGCGCTCGAGGTCGTCGGCCGTGGCATCATCCGAGAGATCGGTGCTCGACCCCTCGATCTGCGTGGCCAGCAGCATACTGGCGGGCCCGAGGAGGAAACGGGCCGTACCGACGGAGCCGTCGCGCTCGCGGACGGGGATCTCGACGACGTCGGCGACGCCTCGGTTGGCGAGCGCTCTGCCGTAGCCGAACAGGGCGTCGCACGTGCGATCCCCGGTATCGGCTACCCCTCCCATGTAGTGGATCCGCTGCATCCCTTCAGGGTGCCGTGTGCTGATGCCGAGGGAAAGACATTGCGGATCGCGTAGGGGAGGCGCATCATCGCGCGGTGCGAGGGCGTTGGCGTGTGCGCCGTCGACCGGTCTCCGTGATCGCTCTCGCTCCGCACTCAGCGGTGCTCGGAGCGCACGTGGCTCTGCATCCGGCGGTGCTCGTGACGGTCACGACGCGGAAACGCCCCGCCGCGCAGCACCCGAGGGTGCGTTGCGACGAGGCGTTCCTCGTACGGGAAGTCTTGCGACTTACTCGCCGACGCCGCGGATGTTCGCGGCCTGGGGGCCCTTGCGGCCCTGCTCGACGTCGTACTCGACGTGCTGGTTCTCGACGAGCTCGCGGTAGCCCTGCTTCGCGATCGCGGAGAAGTGCGCGAAGACGTCGGCGCCGCCGTCGTCGGGCGCGATGAAGCCGAAGCCCTTTTCGGAGTTGAACCACTTAACGGTGCCAGTAGGCATTTCTTATTCCTTACTTGATGGTGACGACAGCCGGGGCTTCGTCGTTAGATTCCGCACGAATGTGCGGCACCCGATCGAACCTTCGGTTCTGCGGTCGATGCACGCAGAGCGGGGATTCGGTCGGGCAGTCGGGGGGATCGTCCTCGGTCGGAACGGTGAGTTCGGGCAGAGGTGGATCGGGCAGCGCGCGTGGCGCTAGAGGGACGGCACGCAGTGCGGTGCGCCCTGTGTTCGGCAGTGCGGGTGAGCACGGCTCCGTTCCCGCCGGGGGTACCGGTGTGGACGGGTGTGCTCAACAGCTGAGTCTCTTCGTCGGTTTCGACTTCTCAGCCGTCAATTCGGGCGAACGCCCATGTAGATGGAAACGACTCTACGCGATGCTTGCTCGTTCCGCGCCCTATTTCTCGGACTTGTGGATAACTCGGATTCGACGGCCCTCGCGTCTGCTCCTCCACAGGGCGAAAAGACGCGGCAGCTTTCCGGTCCGAGCCCTTTCCTGCCCTGCCGGATTCTCCGAACCACGCAGGATCGACGCATGAAGCCGATCAGCGCCGAAGAGGCGCGAAAGCACCCCCTGACCACCGACACCCTCATCCTGCGCCGCGTCGAACACCTCGTCGGCGCGGCCGTCCGGCGGCAGCTGTGGTGGCTGCTGCTCGACGGCGAGGAGCGTCAGATCCCGATCGTCAGCCCCATCGCCGGCCTGCCGCGCCGCCCGCCGCCCACATCCATCGAGCGGCTCGCCGGGGTGATGGAGGTGTTGCAGGCACAGACCGGCGCGGCCGCGATCATGCTCGTCTGGGAACGCACGGGAGGCGCATCGCTGGCGCCGGCCGAGCGGATGTGGGCATCGGCGGCGATCGAGGCGTCCCGGCGCAGCGGTGTGCCCCTCCGCGCACAACTGCTCTCGCACAGCACAGGCGTGCAGTGGATCGCGCCGGACGATTACCTCTGATGCGCGGTCACTCCTCGGCCAGCAGCAGCGCGCCCTCGACCCGGATCCGCCCGCTCTCGAGCGCGTGCGCGAGACCCCGACGCAGCTCGGCCTCGATCGCCGGCGTGCGGCGCCGGCCGCCGAAGACCCGATGAGTGGCTTTCAGCAGCTCGTCCTCCTCGATGCCGCCCGCGGCTCGAGCGAGCTCCGTCATCGCATTGGCCACCTCGTGCGCCGAGATCGAATCGATCGGGCGCGCGGTGCCGGCGGCGGGAACGCGATAGCCCAGCCACGTGGCCGGATCGATGCCCTCGGGCCACGCGAATCGCGCGACGTCGTTCGTGATCGTCAGCTCGGTCGGCAGCAGTTTCAGGATCGACTGCGCTCGGGCGGCACTGACCGTGCCGAGACCGAATGCAGCGCCCACCTGCTTGGCGAGCGCCCCCAGGTGGACGGGGCCCTCCGCGTTCACCACTTCGAGCAGCACGGCACGCACCGCGCTCGCGCTGCGCGCCGTGTCGAGCGAGTCGAGCACCTCGACTCCGCCCGTCGGATGCGGCAGCCACGAGACATAGGCGGTCGCGTTCGGTCCGTAGTCCGGAGCGTCGGCAGCCGTGCGTCGTTCGGCGCGAGCCTCCCGCGCCTCGCCGAGATCGTCGTGCGGCGGCTCGTCGCCGACCGGTGCGTCGGAGACAGGCCGGTCGTCGGCCGGTGCGTCGCTGACGGGTGCGCTGGTGACCGGCGCGCCGGTAGCGGGCGCGTCGGCAGCGGGTGCATCGGTCACCGGCTCCGGATTCTCGGCCGCGGACGCGAGACGCGCCACCACCCCCTCCGGGTCGGCGAGCCATTCGGGCAGCCACACGCGCTGCACCGACGGCCAGTGCATCAGCCGCGAGAGCACCTCGAGCGGCAGGCCGTCGCGGTCGGCGACGGTCCGGCGAGCCGCCCAGGCGGGGCCGTCCAGAAGCACGGCGAGCACGGGGCTCTCCGCGGCGCCGGGCGACGCCACGGCCAGATCGACCCGGAAGTCCGAGAGGCCCACATCGGTCTGCACGGCGAAACCGCGCTCGCGCAGCGCCTTCGCGATCTCCTCGCGATGCCGATCGGTCGTGGCGGTCTGCGCCAGCGAGCCCAGCGTCGCCTCCGCGCCACCGCGAGCCACCTCGAGGTACGCACGCAGGTGCTTGATCCCGACGGACGAGGTCTCCTCGGCACGGAGGTCTGCCGGGTCGAAGCTCGAGAAGAGCACCACCTGACGTCGCGCGCGGGTGATCGCCACGTTCAATCGTCGCTCGCCGCCGAAGCGGGTCAGCGGCCCGAAGTTCAGTGGCAGCACACCCTTCTCGTTCGCGCTGAACGCGGTCGAGAACAGGATCGTGTCGCGTTCGTCGCCCTGCACGTTCTCGAGATTCTTCACGAACAGGCCGTCCACCGCATCGAGCGCCTCGACGATGCGCGGGTCGCCGGCATCGCGCAGCAACGACTCGATCAGGGTGCGCTGTTGCGCGTTGAACGTGACCACGCCGAGCGAGGGGACGGTGTCGGGCGAGCTGCGGAACCGCGCGATGATCTCGTCGACGATCGCATCCGCTTCAGCACGGTTGGTGCGGAGCGTCTTGGCCGATCCGGAGCGGAGGAACGTACCGTTGATCCGTCGCCACGAGATACCGTGCCCGTTCGCGCCACCGTCGACCGTGCCGTGCGCGGGGGAGGGGAAGGATGTCAACTGGTTCTCGTAGTAGAAGCGGTTCGAGAACGCGATCAGCGACTCGTCCTGGCTGCGGTAGTGCCACGAGAGCCAGCGGCTCTCCACCCGCGACTGCACGCACTCCGAAAGGATCGATTCCTCGTCCTCGGTCGCCAGCTCGCTCACGTCGAAGACGTCCTCCTCGGCGTCGCCCGAACCCGGCTCGGCGAAGACGGTCGGCGGCATCTGCTTGCTATCGCCGACGACGACGACGGAGGCGGCACGCCCCATCGCACCGATCGCATCCGCGACCCGCACCTGAGAGGCCTCGTCGAAAACGACCACGTCGAAGAGCCCGCCCTGCGCCGGGAAGAAGCGTGCGACGGAGTCGGGGCTCACCAGGACGCACGGCGTGATCTGCGTGATCAGCTCGCCGAACTCGCTCATCAGCTCGCGGACGCTCATCCCACCGCGCTGGCGCTCGAGCTGCCGGCGCAGCAGGCCGACTTGGCCGCCGTCAGTGCTGGGATCGAAGCGTCGCCGGCCGAGCAACTCGTGGGGGATGGCCCTCGGCAGCTCGCCGCGCAGTTGCTCGGAGGCGGTTGTGAAGCGTTCGATCGCCCGGCCGTGCGTGACGGCGTCGAAGCTCTCGAGGCCGGTGCTGCGCGCGCGTTCCGTGCGGGCGGCGGCAGCGAAACCGCGCTCGAAGGCGCGCAGTGCGTCGTCGGCGGGTACTTCGCCCGGCAGCAGCGCATCCGCCGCGGCCGTCAGCCCGACCGCACGCAACGGCTCGAGCGCTCTCAGCCACGCGGTCCACGACGCCACGCTCACCGAGCCCGCACGATCGGCGTCACGGCCGGCGCGGGTCGCCCACCAGGCGTCGAGCAGTCTGCGGCCACCGAGCCAGGCGGTCCACTGGGCCGGGGTGGGTCCCGCCGCCTCGAGCAGGGCGGTGAGCGCGGAGCCGACCGCGGTGACGCGGGAGGCTACCGCCGGATCGCCCGGACGCTCCGTGACGGCGTAGGAGGAGAGCGCGGAACGGAAGCCGGCATCGGCCGGGTCGCTGACCGGAGCGGTCGCGCTCGCGAGCCAGCGCATCCAGCGCACTTGCTGGCCGACCGCCTCCGCCTCCGCTGTGTTCAACGGATTCCAGCCGGGGGCGACCCTCAGCCCCGCGGTGGTGTTGATCAGGGTCCGCAGCGCGGCGACGGCGTCATCCAGTTCGACGAAGCGCTGCGTGATCTGCGGCAGCAGTTTGAGGTTCAGCACCTGACCCGGCCGCAGCAACGCCGCGAACTGGGCCGACACTGCGCGGCGGCGACCCTTACGGCCGAAGAATCCCGACTCGTGGGCGGCAACGGCCTCGGCGTGCAGGCGCTTCGCGTCGAGGGTGAGCACCTCGGTCGAGACCAGCGCGAGCACGTCGCCGAACTGGGTGGGCAGCCGCGAGAGGTCGTGCTCGATCTGCTCGGTCGATTGATTCCAGAAGGCCGATCTCGTCGCAGCGAGGATCTCCAACGGCAGGGGCACGGCGCCGGCCATCGCCGCGAGCGCGGCGAACTGGTCGGGGGTGCTCGCCTCGACCAGCACCCGGTTCAACTCCTCGCTCGGCGCGAGTGCATCGATCGCGGCGTCGAGCGCGCGCGTTGCGGCGGCGATCCGTTCATCCGCGGCCGCTTCGCTGCGCGTGACGAAGCCCCACGGATGCTCGCGCGCCGGCCTCGCGCGGTCGGCGGCGTCGGGCAGCTCGCGCAGCAGCATCCGCAGCGGTGCCAGCTCGGCGGAGGCGATCCGCCCGGCCCACTCGACCGGTACCGGGAGCGCGAACGGTGCGTCCGCGGTGGCGAGTTCGGCGCCCCGAGCGGCGTACAGGCTCAGCCCGGCCGGGTTCGGTTCGTGCAGACGGTTCGTATAGCGGGCGAGCGCGCGGCGCGAAGCGTCGATCGTGTCGCTCGCCGCCTGCATCCCTTCGACGTCGACGCTGCTCCGCTGGGCCAGCGAGGCCTTCAGCTTCTGCCGCACGACGGCGGGCTTGGAACCCTTGTCGTGCAGGTCGAGCGCGAACGGCTCCAGCCCGACACTTGCCAGACGACGCTGCACCACATCGAGAGCGGCGCGTTTCTCGGCGACGAAGAGCACGCGCTTGCCGTCTCCGATCGCCTTGGCGAGCAGATTGGTGATGGTCTGCGACTTTCCCGTACCGGGCGGGCCCTCGAGCACGAAGGTGCGGCCGGCGCTCGCCGCTGCGACCGCACCGAGCTGCGACGAGTCCGCCGGCACCGGCAGCTCCGTGAGCAGTTGATCGAGGTCGGGCGCCGGGTCGGCGCGCGCCGCAGCAGGGTCGGTGAACGCATCCGCCGGCGACTCGATGAGGTGACGGACCAACGGATTCGCGGCGAGCGCCTCCCAGTTCTCGTCGAGGTCCTTCCACAGCCGGAACTTCGCGAACTGCAGGATCGCGAGGTCGACGGTCGGTTCGACGTGTGCCGTGAGCCCCGCGGCGGCGATCGCCTCGCGCACGGCTCGCAGGGCGGCGGTCACATGAATGCCGGCGTCGTCGCCCGCCGGGTTGGCCAAGCCGGGAATCGTCACGCCTGTGTCGGCGCGCAGCTTCTCGAGGAGGCAGTAGTTCGGAGTGGAGGCCCCGGCCTCGTCGAGCACGAGCTGATAGGCGCCGCCTCGGCTGAGCGGCTTGAGCGTCACCGGTACCAGCACGAGGGGCGATCGCAGCACCCGGTCGCGGCTCTGCCAGACCAGCGATCCGATCGCGAGGTAGAGGTTGTTGGCCCCGCTCTCCTCCACGATCGTGCGGGCTTTGTAGGCCAGCGCGCGCATCCGCGTCGCATAGCTCTCGGCGGTGACCTCGGTGTAAACCTGCCGCTTGGCGCGGAGCAGCTCGGTCAAGGCCTCGGTAGCGAGTTCTCGTCCGAGGCGGATGCCGCGTTGCCGGTCGACGGCTGCCAGCTCGTCCGAGGGGATCAGTGTGACCGGCTTGCCACTGTTGATCAGGTCCTCGAACTCGGCGACCGTCTCCTCCGGAACACCGAGCGGAAAGCGAGCCCGGTCGGTGAAGTTGATCAGCCGGTTGCGCAGGCTGAGGTCGAGCAGCGCGTTCTTCCAGCGGGCGACGCGCGGCGGGGCCGGCGTCCGCTCGGCGGTGGATTCGCGGCGCTCCGGCACGAAGGCGGCCGGCTGCGAGTGCGTCGCGGTGTACTCGATGACCGTCACGGCCCCGTTCGCCTCGGTCGTCCGTGCCGGCAGCGGCAGGATCCGGCTGCGCCGGGCCTGATACACGTCGGTGACGCCGATCACGCTCGCGAGGTCACCCCGGAGGTGCTGCTCGCGAGGCAAGCGCTGCATCTCCGCCAGGCTCACATCCGCATGATCCTCCGTGAGCATGGTCGTCTCGATCACGCGGATCAGGTCGAGGTCGACGTAATTGACGATGCTCGCGACCTCGGTCTGCGCCGGCGAGCCGAGGCTCTGCTCCTCGCGCCAATAGCCGGCGAAGGCGTGCCCCTCGACCACGAACAGCAGCGGACGAATGCCCACGCGCTCGAGGGCCGCGGCCACGACCACACTCGTGTCAAGGCAGGTGCCGAGGCGGTAGTCGAGCACCTCCGCGGGGGTGCGCACCTTCTGGCCGTCGTCCGACCAGCTCGCTGGAGGAACGCTGTAGCGGATGCGGCGGGCGCGGATCGCGCGCAGGATCGCCGCGGCCGTCTGGTCGACGCGCTCCGGCCCCTGCTGGTAGCCCACCAGAGCCGCGGATCCGGTCTCGGCCTCGAGGTGCAGAGTCGCCTCGTCGATCAGCGCCTGCAGCGTCGGATGATTCGGCTGCACGTGCGCGGCGAGCAGCTCGAGCGACATCGGCAGCGGCCGGGCGAGCCACTGCTGCGCGGCGAGCAGGAGCACGGCGCGGGTCGCCCGCCCGAGAACGACGCCGTCCTCCCGGGTCAGCGTCGCGGTGACCGTCGCCGGGCGCGCCTCCTCGATGCCGAGCGTCACGGCCGGATCGGCGACGATGTCGAGCTGCGGCACGATCGTCTCCGCGGGCTCCGCCGAGCCGTCGGCGAGGTCGACGAAGCGCTCGACCGTGGCCGCGACGGGGCCCGCATCCGTCGCGATCTCGACGCTGAGGCGCACCCCGCGCTGTGCGGCGCCGGTGTTGCGGATACTGAGCTGATCGATCGCGGTCAGGCGGTTGTGCGCCATCGCGTACGAGAGCACGTCGGCGCACGAGAGATCGATCTCGGCGATCGGGGCGTACGCCTGCCAGGTGCCGGAGGACGGCTGCGGCTGCGTCGATCGGCCGTGTTGCGCATCGAACTCGTCGCGGAGGGTGGTGAGCGGGGCGGTGTCGACCTCGAAGCGGCGGAGGATGCTCGTGGCGGCGTTGATCACCCGCGTCACCTGCTCATCGCTGTCGTCGGCCTTGCCGTCACCCGGCAGGACGCGCAGCAGCTCCTCGGCCGCGACGAGGCCGGCGCGGCCCAGTCTCTCCTCGAACGGCCGACCCAGCGGGCCGAGCGATTCGGTGATCGCCCGCAGCACGAGCGCGGGATCGTGCGGGTCGCTGCTGGTCTTGTTGCCCAGCAGTGCCGTCCACGGCATCCCCTCGCGCAGCTGCGGCGCGACCTCGCGGACGAGCGCGGGTTCGATGCCGTCGACGAGCAGGCCGAGTGCCCTCTCGACGTATTCGGTGTTGCTGGTGGTCACGTGTGTCTCCGCTCGCCGTCCGCCGGTTCCACCGTAAGCCGGGGCGGGGCCGAAGCGGCTCGCGCGCGCCGGGGCACCCGCATCCGCCATGTCTGCTCGTAACCTCGCCCGGCGGGAGAGGTTGCGCAGTTTGTCCTAACAAATGTGCCGATGGCGCGCTAGGCTCGCAGGCAGATACCGAAGTCCGAGGAGAACGACATGACCAGCTGGCGCATCCGCGACTATCACGCCGACGACGTCGACGGGATCCTGCGGCTCTGGGAGCAGGTCACCGCCGCCGATTCCGAACCCGTCTACAACCTCGCCGAGGTGCTGGCCTCCTGTGCGAAGGATCACGCGGTCGTCGCCGTCATCGGCGATCAGGTGGTGGGCGCAGCCGTCGGTCGTGCCGCGCACGCGCAAGGCTGGGTCGTCTTCCTCGCCACCGCGACAGACTCTCAGGGCCAGGGCATCGGATCCTCACTGCTGGCGGCGCTCGAGGCTCGGATGGCGCCGTTCGGCATGTCGAAGCTCTCGGCGCTGATGCCCGCGGCGGAGACCCGGGTCGGTGCCTTCCGTCACCAGGGCTTCGAGCAGAAGCAGAACCTGCACTACTTCGAGCGGCACATCCCGGTGCAGCGCGAAGAGCTGAAGCTGCTCGCCGAGCTCGGCGGACGCGTGCTGCCGCGCGGCCTCTGGGAGAGCGTCGGTGGCATGACCGCCGAGAAGGAGATGCTCGAGCGGCGCCTCGTGATGCCGTTGGCGCAGCCGCAGCTGGCCGAGCGGTTCGGGGTCGCGCCGCCGCGCGCGGTGGTGCTCTTCGGCCCTCCCGGCACCGGTAAGACCACCTTCGCGAAGGCCATCGCCTCGCGCCTGGAATGGTCGTTCGTCGAGGTCTTCCCCTCGCGGCTCGCCTCCGATCCGGCGGGTCTCGCCGGGGCGCTGCGCGACACGTTCCTCAAGATCAAGGATCTCGAGCACGCGGTGGTGTTCATCGACGAGGTGGAGGAGATCGCCTCGCACCGCCAGGGTGAGCCGCCGTCGCCGACGCAGGGTGTGACGAACGAGCTGCTGAAGATCATCCCGGCGTTCCGCGAGCAGTCGGATCGGCTGTTGATCTGCGCGACCAACTTCATCCGCGCGCTCGATTCGGCGTTTCTCCGTCACGGACGCTTCGACTACGTGATCCCGATCGGGTTGCCCGACCAGCAGGCGCGCACCGCGATCTGGGAACGGTACATCCCCGCCGCCGCTGTCGACATCGACCTCGCCGTGCTCGTCGGGATGACCGAAGGATTCTCGCCGGCCGACATCGAGTACGCGGCCCGCAAGGCCTCGCAATCAGCGCTCGAGAACGCGGTCTACGCCGGGGCGACGGATGCGAACGGCCCCGCCACCGAGGACTACGTGGCCGCGATCGCCGCCACCCGCACCACGGTGTCGGCCGAGACCCACGCGGAGTTCTTGGAGGACATCGAGACGGTGGGGCGCTTGTAACTCGGGGTGGGCGGAGGAGGTTGTCACGGCGCCGTGTCTCCTCGCCGGAGGAGGATCGGGCCGGGTGAGGAAGAACGGGCCCGGTTCTTCCTTATCCGGCCGGAACGTCCTTCCCGGAGGAAGAGCGGCATCGGGGTGTGGCGGGTCGGGTTGTCACCGATGTGCTGAGACAGGGGGTCTCTCGTGTCCTCGCCGGAGGAGGATCGGGCCGGGCGAGGAAGAACGGGCCCGGTTCTTCCTGATCCGGCCGGGACGTCCTTCCCGGAGGAAGAACGGCGTCGGGTGGCGGTTGGATGGTCACCGATGTGCTGAGACAGGGGGTCTCGTGTCCTCGCCGGAGGAGGAACACACTGGTGGAGGAGGAACGGGCCCGGTTCTTCCTGATCCGGCCGGGACGTCCTTCCCGGAGGAAGAACGGCGTCGCGGTGTGGCGGGTTGGATGGTCACCGATGTGCTGAGACAGGGCGTCTCTCGTGTCCTCGCCGGAGGAGGATCGGGCCGGGTGAGGAAGAACGGGCCCGGTCCTTCCGTATCCGGCCGGGACGTCCTTCCCGGAGGAAGGACGGCGTCGGGGTGTGGCGGGTCGGGTTGCACCGATGTGCTGAGACAGGGCGTCTCTCGTGTCCTCGCCGGAGGATGATCGGGCCGGGTGAGGAAGAACGGGCCCGGTTCTTCCTCACCCGGCCGGGACGTCCTTCCCGGAGGTCATATGCAGCAGATGCGCCGCGTCAGCCCTCGAGCAGATCGGCGGTGGCGCGGAGGAACGCGGCGAGCTTCGCCGGGTCAGCGCCGGAGCGGGTGGCGGACCGAAGCACGGGCAGCGGCGACTCGCTCTCAGGCGGTGCATCCGTGAACGGAACGCCCAACAACGGTCGCGACCGGAACGCATCCGGACCGTAATAGCCCGGGTTCTGCTGCGGATTCGTGCCCAGCGCCGCAACGACTTTGTCGATGAACTGCGCGTTCGTCAGCAGGCCGACGCTGCTCGCAAGCAGCGGTACGGCTGCGACGGAGAACACGCCTCGCCGATTGTTCTCGTACGCGACTTGAACCGGGGAGCAGGCGCTGAAGCTCACGGCCGCATCCGTCGTCACGCTCGTCACGGTCGTCGGCGTACCCCGCGCTGCGCGGTAGGCCTCCTCCTGCACCGTGTCGAGCACCATCACGCGCGCTTCGAGCCCGTCGACGGATGCGGCCGCCGCGATCGCCGCCTCCGCCGTTCCGCTGGCGACCAGCTCGGGTCCGCGCACGGCATCGCCCGAGCGACACGAGTCGAAGAACACCGTCAGGTGCACCCCCTCGGGCACGGTGTCCCAGATGCGGCCGAGGTCGTCGTCGATCACGTACTCGCCGCTCGTGGTGCCGAGGCCCGAGCCGTAAGGCACCAGGGCCTGGTCCTTCTTCGCGTCCGGTCCGCGCCGCACAGCCTCATCGCCGTCGAGGTCGGGCACCTCGGTGCCATGGCCCGCGTACTGCACCACGATGCTGTCGCCCGGCCGGCTATTGGCGACGAGCAGAGTGATCTCGCGCAGGATCCGGCTCTTCGTCGCGGCCTCATCGTGCAGGGCGAGCACGTCGAAGCCGAGCTGCTCCAGCGCGGCCTGCCACGCGAGCGCATCCGCCACGCAGCCGTGCAGCGGACGCTCGGCGTAGCGGTCGATGCCGATGCAGACCGCCCGCCGGGTGCGATGCGGCTGCACGGTCGACTCGAGTCGGATCGGCGGCACCTCGTAGGGCATGTAGCCGTCCACCCGGCCATCGCCTCGACCGCTCTCGCCAGTCGGCGGGAAGTCGGGGACCTTCGCGCGCCCGACGATGCGCCGGGCCACGCTCTGCATCGTGGCGGGGTCGGTGTCGAAGCGGCCATGGCTGGTCGAGCCGCTCTCGGAGCGCGGGCCCGCCGAACCGGGCGAGAACACCAGATCGGCGCGCGCCGGCGAGGTGCCGTCGCGGCCGAACAGCCGCCTCAGGTCCGCGTCCGCATCGATCGCGATCTGCAGGCCCAGCAGGGGAGCCTCGTATTCAGCCTCGAAGGCGCCGCGCACGAGGTAGAGCAGCGACTTCTGGTAGGCCGTGAAGCAGTTGTCGTTCTGCTCGGTCGCGTCGTCCATGGTGAATACGGCGACCTCGCCGAGGCCGCCGTTGCGCAGCAGTGGAGCGACGAGTGCCTGAAAGGTGTCGACGCGCACGGCCGGTGCGAGCAGCGAGAGCGTCCGGATCTCTTTCGCTCCGCTCTGCAGGAGTACCGGGAGGAAGTGCGCGTGGAAGATCGAGCCGGCGCTGTGGCCGACGGCGTTCACGCTGACCTCGTCCGCGTGGCCGGCGAGGTAGGCGCCGAGTTCGGTCGCGAGGCGGTACGCGCCGCCCACCCGCGCATCCGATGAGGCTCTCGCGTCGTCCTTCATCGCGCCCCACACCCGCGGACCGAGCACGTTGCGCAGGAGCAATTCGATCTGACCGTCGATGAAGTCGCCGCGACCCTCCGTCCACCACCCCTTCATCGCATCCGTCATCGCGTCGCCGAGTGCATCCCAGATGTTGCTGTCCCAGACGAAGTAGAGCGGATACACCCCCATGCCGAGCCACCAGTCGATGGTGTGCAGCGCGTAGTCGAGGGCGGATGCGGGCGGCACGAGGCCGCCGTGCGCGTGCAGCATGATCGGCACGGCCGCCTGCGGCTTCGCGGCACGCTGCTTCTCGACGAAACCCGCCAGATGCGTGTTCACCAGCGCGTCGAGGTCGGCGGACGTCGTGATGAGGAGGGCGTCGCCGTCGCGCGGGTCGATCAGCCGCCCGTTCTTCATCGCGATCACGTGCTTCTTCAGCGTGGCGATCTCCTCCGTGCTGTAGCGGCGACCGCGTGCGTCTTCGGTGGTCATGGCGGGCCTTTCCTGTAGGAGTGGGGTGCTGGTGTGCGGGTGCGGGTGCCCTGTTCGGGTTTCGATGTGCGGATGCGCGTGCCCTGTGCGGGTTTCGATGTGCGGATGCGCGTGGCTCCGAGCGGGATCGACTATGGGGGCGAGATCGACATCAGAGCGAGACCGACATCAGACCGAGACCGACACGGTCGTGGCGGGGTCGGCGTACACGGCGTACGCCAGCCAGCTCGGGTCGCCGCTCGCGCGCGCGGCATCGCGGCCGGCGGCGAGAGCGGCGCCGAGGCGGGCGCGGCGGCGTCGCGCCTTGGCTGCGAGCAGCTCGCCGTAGAAGGCGCGAGAGAAGTCGGCCGCCGGATCGTCGCCGATCGACCAGAGCGTGCCGATGAACACGCTGGCCCCTGCGCGCAGGAACACCGTGCCGAAACCGGCGGATGAGGTCGGCAGCACGCCGCTGCGGCACGCGTTCAACAGCACGGTCGCCCCGGTCAACGGCCCGGGCCGGCGACCGATGACGGGCAGGGTGCGCTCGAGATCGGCGACCGAGTATCGGCCGGCCTCCGCGAGCATCAGCTGCTGCAAGGGCGGTGCCACCTGATCGTCCACCATCGCGTGCCCGGCGAAATGGAACAGCGAGAGCTTGGCGGTCGACAGCGCGGCCGTCATCCGCGCGACGTCGGCGGGGTCGATCCGCTGCGCCCGGATGCATGTGGTGACGAATTCGGCTTCGCCGCCCGCCGCGGCCGGGCCGCCGGCGGGAGCGACGACGAAGGCGTGCGGGGCGTCGATCCGCACGGTGTCGCGCTGCACGGTGCCCGTGAGCCAGCGGAACAAGCCGCGCTCGCCGAGGAAGAACGGACCGTCATCCGCAGCGACCGCTTCCGGCTCGTCGGGTGCGTCGGGATCGTCGGGATCGTGCACCAGCACGATCTCCCACGGGATCTCGGTCTCGTTCGTCGAGAGCAGGATGTCGCGGAGTTCGTGGCGCCGCGCCCAGAGCGCGCGGCGCGCCTCGAGAGGCAGCAGGTCGCGGAACATCCGCCGACCCCGATCGGCGAGCGCCGCCGTCCAAGCGGCGTGGCGCTCTTCGGTCGTGGCCGGGCTCTCGGCGATGGCCCGCCACACCTGCTCGATGTCGCGGTAGAGCCGGGTGAGCAGGCCGTCACTGTTCAGGATCTGGTCCCAGCTCGCATCCGTGCCGTCACTCCCGCGCAGGGTGTAGCGCAGCACGCGTTTGCCGGCCGGCGGATTCCCGGCGCCATCGGTGATTTGGAACAGCCAGTTCTGCGGGTACCGACTGGCGTCGATGGTCGTGGCCACTGGGGATCCGGCCGTGGAGGATGCGGTGGTGGTGGCGAGGCCGCGCAACGGGATGGTGCCGAGGTGCTCGCCGTCCTGGGTGATCCTCAGCTCGATCTCGACCGGGCCCGCATCCGACGCCCGTGCCCGGAAGACGTAGTGCTCGCTGCGGCTGCCGATCGGGAGGCGCACGCGCAGCGGATCCGGTTCGCCCGGTTCGAGAAGCACGTTGCGCCGGCGAAGGAGCTGCACCTCGAGGTCGTGGTCGGGCGCGACGGCGAACACCGCGGCGCCGGCGGCGGGAGCGACGCCGGGCCCGCTGAGGGTGAACGCGACCTC
Organism: Microbacteriaceae bacterium VKM Ac-2855; assembly: GCA_013204985.1. Taxonomy (GTDB): domain Bacteria; phylum Actinomycetota; class Actinomycetes; order Actinomycetales; family Microbacteriaceae; genus Rathayibacter. Next base: position 326,956 of record JABMLG010000004.1, on the reverse strand, counting down.
GAACGGTTCGTCGACCTCCACCTCGGGCGGTATCGCGCCGGTCGCGCTGCCGCGCACCCGGGCCGGTCGGCGTCGGCGACGTGCGGGGGTGGGCGCGGCCTCGGCCTCGGCGACCTCGAGGGCGGGCAGGTCGAACGGAGGGTGGTCGACGGCGGGCAGATCGAACTGGGGGAGGTCAACGGCGGGCAGATCGAACTGGGGGAGATCAACGTCGGGCAGATCGAGCTGGGGGAGATCGACGTCGGCGACGTCGGGTACGGGAGGGGGTGGTGCGGCGGGCGGAGGTGCCATCGACGCGGTCGGCGCTCGCTGAATCTCGACCTCGACCGAGGGTTCACCCCGGCCGCCCACGCGCCGGCCGCCCACTCGCCGGCCACCGATCTCCTGGCCGTCGAACCAGTGCCGTTCGAGCACGCCGGCATCCGTCGCGGTTTCTGACTCGGGAATCATCGCGCCTCGGCGCCCGTGGAACGAAGCGATGTAGAGCGCATCGAGTTCGGAAGCGACGGCGAGGGTGAGCTCGTGCCGCCCGGTACCGGCATCGGTGAGCCAGACGATCGCTCCGGTGCGGCTGAAGACGAGCAACTGCTCATGGTCGACCGCGAGCCGCAGCAGAACCGTGCGCGGCTCGCCTCGCCGCTCGGCCATCGAGATCCGGATGACCGACACGGGCGGATGCGCGTCGTCGATACGAAGACGCGCCAGCCAGGGCAGCGTTGTCGCGTTCGCTCGGATCGCGGCGAACTGCGCCCACGACATGCTTCGGGTGCTCATGACCCACCTCGCGTCTGGAGAGGGCGGAACGCGTCGGTGCGTCCCGGTCCGATCGAAGTCTAGGATCCGGGAGCCGCGCGCAAAAGAGCCGATCACGGCGAATATCGGAGAGAATCGACGAGGAATTCAGGGCCTGCCAGGATGCGGTCTCAAGGGAGTAATGTATAGAGCAACAAACGTTGGATAAACCCGACGCGCTGGACTCCGCACTGCGCTCCTTCCGATCGCCCCTGCCCGTGCCCCGCCGCCGGACACGCAATCGGAGGAAGAGAAGAAACATGGCAACCTACGACGTTCAGAACCGTTCCGCGATCGTCACCGGAGCAGGCTCCGGAATCGGGCGCTCCATCGCCCTCGAGCTCGCCGCGAGCGGCGCCACCGTGCTGGTCACCGACCTCAACGGAGATGCGGCCGCGGCCGTGACGGCCGAGATCACCGAGGCGGGCGGCGCCGCCTCAGCCTTCGTCGGAGATGTGGCCGACACGGCCTGGATCGCCGAGAGCATCACGAAGGCCAACGCCCTCGCTCCGCTCAAGATCGCGGTGAACAACGCGGGCATCGGCGGAGCATCCGCGCCCGTCGGCGAGTACCCGCTCGACAGCTGGCGCAAGGTCATCGAGGTCAACCTGAACGCGGTGTTCTACGGCCTGAACGCTCAGTTGCCGGCGATCGCGGCCAACGGCGGCGGAGCGATCGTGAACATGGCGAGCGTGCTCGGCAGCGTCGGCATCCAGAACTCCTCCGCGTATGTCACCGCCAAGCACGGCCTGCTCGGCCTCACCAAGAACGCGGCGCTCGAGTACGGGGCGCAGAAGGTGCGCGTCACGGCGGTCGGCCCCGGGTTCATCTCGACGCCGCTGCTCGTCGCGAACCTCGACCAGGCCACGCAGGACGCCCTCGCCGCGAAGCACGCGCTCGGTCGCCTCGGTACGCCGGAGGAGGTCGCCGCTCTGGTCGCGTTCCTCTCGAGCGACGCCGCGACCTTCATCACCGGCTCGTACCACCTCGTCGACGGCGGCTACGCAGCGTCCTGAGCGGCTCTGCCGCAGGCGCTTCGCGCGACGCGGCCGGGTTGCCGTTTCTTTGACGCCACGTTCGCCGCGCGGCGCTCGTCAAAGAAACGGCAACCCTATGGCTGCCGGTGCCGGCGCGATCGGGCGGTCTGACACGACCGGGGTGCGATGGCGCTTCCGTCGTGGAGGGGGTAGGGGTTGCCGTTTCTTTGACACGACGTTCGCCGCGCGACGCTCGTCAAAGAAACGGCAACCCTCATGACTGTGGGCCGCGCAGCACGACAGGACGCGCAGCGCGACGGTGCGATGGCGTTTCCGTCGTGGAGGGGGTAGGGGTTGCCGTTTCTTTGACACGACGTTCGCCGCGCGGCGCTCGTCAAAGAAACGGCAACCCTCATGACTGTGGGCCGCGCAGCACGACAGGCCGCGCAGCGCGACGGTGGGATGGCGTTTCCGTCATGGGGGAGGTACGGGTTGCCGTTTCTTTGACACCACGTTCGCCGCGCGGCGCCTCGCGCGAAGGAGCGCGGTTGCCGTTCCTCGACGCCGTGAACCGAGCGACGAGGGGGTTGTCACTGCCTCCCGCAGAGAGCGAGATGCAGTGACGACCCCCTCGGGGCATGCGGGTTACGCGGCCGCGGAGACCAGGCCCGAGACGACGGCGCTCAGCTGAGCGGCGACCTCGGCGTCGTCCTTCGGGTGCAGCTCGGCGAAGCGGATGCCGGCCTCGGCGATCGAGAGGATCGCCTCGCCCTGCACCGCGGCACCGGCGATGCCGAAGGCCTTACGGGTCTCGTCCTGGGCCCAGAGGCCGCCGAAGCGGCCGAAGGCGCCACCGATCGCGGCCAGCGGCTTGCCGGTGATCGAGCTGGCGCCGTAGGGGCGCGAGGCCCAGTCGATCGCGTTCTTCAACACGGCCGGAATGGTGCCGTTGTGCTCGGGGGTCGCCACGAGAACCGCATCCGCTGCGGCAACGGCCGCGCGGAACGCGACGACCGACTCGGGCAGCGAGCCCTCGACGTCGATGTCCTCGTTGTAGAAGGGCAGCTCCGAGAGGCCCTCGTAGATCACGACGGATGCGCCCACGGGCGCGAGGTGCACGGCGGCCTCGGCGAGCTTGCGGTTGGTGGACTCGGCGCGCAGGCTGCCGACGAGGGCGAGGATCTCGGTCATGGTTCTCCTTGAGAGCGGATGAGAGCGGATGAGAAGGGAGGCGGCGATACCGCCGCAATCATCTAACCGGACTGCGGTCCGGATATTCCCGACTGCTACTCTCCGAGTCATGAGCCGGACGCCGCTGTCGCTTCTGCCTGCCACGGAGGCGGTCAGGGCCGATGCGATCCGCAATCGTGAGCGCATCCTCGTCGCCGCGCGCGAGATGCTCGATGAGCACGGTGTCGAGGGGCTCACGATGGATGCGCTCGCCCGTCGCGCCGGTGTCGGCAAGGGCACCGTCTTCCGCCGGTTCGGCTCGCGCTCAGGACTGCTGCGCACACTCGTCGACGACATCGAGGTCGACTTCCAGACGGCTTTCCTCGGCGGGCCGCCCCCGCTCGGTCCCGGCGCGCCCGCTGTCGAACGGCTGGTCGCCTACGGCCGCGCGCGGATCGCGCTGCTGCAGACGCAGGGTCCGCTCATCCGTGCCTCCGAGGGTGACGCGTGGTCGGGCTATGACGTCCCGGCGCGCGGGGTCGCCCACCTGCACATCGTCGTGCTGCTGCGCCAGGCCGGCGTGCCCGGCGACGTGCAGGTGCTCGGCTACCACCTCCTCGCGGCACTGGACGCGACGCTGATCGCGTTCGAGGTCGTCCAGCGAGGCATCGACGCGGCGCGTCTCGCCGACGGATGGGAGACGCACGTACGCCTCCTCTGCGCCGCCGGCGATTGAGAGCCGCCCGTCAGTACGACCGCGACTACGACTACGACCGAGACTACGACCGCGACTACGACCGAGACCGCGACTACGACCGAGACCGCGACTACGACCGCGACCGCGGACCCGGCTCGACCGCGGACACGCGCGGAAGGTGATCCGCACGCGCGGGCCGACCCTGTTGCGAGGCACGCGGTGCGGTGACAGGCCGGCTGGCCGCGCTGCGCGTGCCGACCCGGCGGGTTTCGTGCCGCAGCACGGCCCGGCTGACAGCGCGCGCCCGACGCAACCTCGGTTGGGAGCGTTCGTCAGCGTCCATCGGCGCTGAGCGGCCCTCTCAGCCGAGGTTGTGCACGCAGACGAGCGAAGCCGCTGACCGCGGGCCCGTCTCGACCAGGGACGCCGCTCTCCGCGGGCCCGTCTCGACCAGGGACGCCGCTGACCGCGGACGCCGTTCGACCAGGGACCCGCTTGACCCCGGGCCCCTCTCGACCGACGCGGGAGCCCTACAGGCTCGTGGCCAGTTCGCGCGCGGCGGTGAGGGCCGCGGCGAGTTCCGCATCCGCTCGCTCGCGCTCGGCGGCCATCGCCGGAACCGTGTCGGCGAGGGTGCGGCTCGTCGCGATCACGCGCACCTCCATGCCGAGCGAGTTGCCGAGCACGAGGCTCAGCGGCGGCACGACGTGGTCCCAGCCTTCGGTGGGGCTGCCCGCGTCGTAGGTGGCGCCACGACTGGTGACGATCACGGCGGCGCGGCCCTTCATCGGTTGGGTGTCGCCGTCGAAGGGTGCGGTGACGCCGGGGACGTGGATCAGGTCGATCCAGTTCTTCAGCACCGCGGGCATCGAGTAGTTGTACATCGGCGCGCCGATCAGCAGGACGTCGGCGGCGAAGAGCTCCTCGAGCACCTGTTGCTGCACGGCGTCGAGCTCGGCGGGCACGGCCTCCGAGCGCAGTCGCTCGGGCCAGTGCTGCGCCGGGGTGGCGAGGTGCGGCAGCGGATGCGCGTGCAGGTCGCGCACGACCACGGCGCCGCCCGCATCCCGCCATGCCTCCGCGAACGCGGCGGTGATGCGCCGCGAGCGGGAGGAGACGAGATCGGCGGAGGAATCGAGCTGAAGAAGTGTGCGCACGATCCAACGCTACCGGTGCGTCGCGACCCGCTACGGTGAGCGCACACCATCGACGTGGAGGAGACCACCGTGCTCGACACTCTCATCGCCTACGCCCAGAACGATTCGCCTTCGGGTTTCAATGCCGCGAGTTCCGTCGGGGGCGTGTTCGGCGGCCTCGTCGGTTACGTGCTCGCCGTCGTCGCGCTCTGGCCGGTGTTCACCAAGGCCGGTCGCCCGGGCTGGGGCGCGATCATCCCGATCTACAACACGTATCTGCTGACCAAGATCGCCGGTTACCACGGCGCGACGATGCTGCTGCTGTTCATCCCGATCGTGAACGTGATCTGGGGCATCTTCCTCGCGCTCGGCGTGGGCCGCGCGTTCGGGAGGAGTGGCGTCTTCAGCTTCTTCCTGCTCTGGCTGCTGTCGCTGATCGGCTACCTCATCGTCGGCTACGGCTCGTCGCGCTACATCGGCGACGGCGGCCGCGCCTGATCCGACCCCGTGCGAAAAGTTGCCGGAGTGGGGGCTCCACTCCGGCGACTTCTCGGAAGAGGACGGTGGGTCAGACGGTCTCGGGGCGTTTCTGGCGCGCGGGCTCGGCCGGGGCGTCGGGGCCGTTCCAGACGGAGATGATGCCCCAGGCGACGGCGGCGATCGGCACCGAGAGCACAGCTCCGATGATGCCGGCGAGGATCGTGCCGGCGGTCAGCGCGACCAGCACGACGAGGGCGTGCAGGTTCAGCGAGCGCGCCATCACGACCGGCTGCAGGAAGTTGCCCTCCAGCTGGTTCACCAGGATCACGACGGCGACGACGATCAGGGCCTGGATCGGTCCGACCGCGACCAGTGCGACCAGGGCCGCGAGGATGCCCGCGGCGGTCGCGCCGACCAGAGGGATGAACGCGGTCACGAAGACGACGACCGCGAGCGGCAGCGCCAGCGGCACCCCGATGATCCACAGCGCGACGCCGATGCCGATCGCGTCGACCGCCGCGACGGTGGCCGTGCCGCGCACGTAGCTGCCGAGCACGTCGACCGTCTTGGCTCCCACGCGCTTGGCGCGGTCGTAGCGGCCGCCGGTGAAGGGGCGCAGCAGGAACTCCCAGATCTTCGGGCCGTCCTTCATGAAGAAGAACAACACCACGATCATCAGCACGAGGCCGGTGACGAAGTTCGTGGCGGCCGAGACGCCGGCCAGAGCGCCGGAGCCGAAGCTCGCACTGGTCACGAAATCGGTCGCCGTGTCGACCACGTTCTGGATCTGCTCATCCGTCGGCGCGAACGGCAGGTGCGAGACGTAGTCCTGCAGCTGCTTGAACCCGTCGACCGCCTGATCGGCCAACTCGCCCCACTGGTTGCGCACCGCGTTCACGATCAGCCAGATGATGCCGCCGAGCACCACCACGATCGCGGCGAGCGCGATCCAGGTGGCCCAGATCGAGGCGATCCCCTTGCTCCGCATCCAACGCAGCAGAGGCGAAATGGCCGAGGCGAGGATGAGCGCGATCAGCACCGGGATGATCACCAGGGTGAGCTGCGTCATCGCGAACACGAGCACCGAGGCGATCGCGATGACGATCAGGATCTGGAGGCTGCGCGTCGCGAGCCGGCCGACTCCATCACCCCAGAGTCCGGGCCGCTTCTCGGGCGGTGACTGAGGTGGCGTGGACGGGTCGGTGCGATCGAAGAGGCCCATGGCTCAACGCTAGGGGGTCACGGCCCCCCGCCGGGCCATTGCCGTGCGGCTTGACACCCCGGCTGGCCCCGCTTCACGCGAAAAGTTGCAGCTCTCGGTGGGGGGAGAGCTGCAACTTTTCGGAGGAGGTCGGCGTTTCGGAGGGAGGCTGGGTCAGCGGCGCCCGCGCAGCGGCGACTCGTCGTAGTCCCACTCGTCGAAGAACGCGTCGGCCTTGCGGCGGGCCCGCTGATCGAGTTCGAAGTTGGTGCGCTTGCCGGTCGCGAGCGCGAGCTCCTCCTCCTGCACCGCGAGCTCCCGACGGGTCGCCAGGCGACCCGCGGCGATCTGAGCGTCCAGCAGCACCTCGTCGCGGTCGATCCCGTAGCGCTGGCGCACGCGAGCGAGCTGCGCCGCATCCTTCTCGCGCGCCGTGGTGTCGTGCACCGACTCCTTGTCGCCGAGGTTGCGCAGCAGCTTGATGATCACGGGCAGCAGCTCGATTGCGAAGAACAGCAGGAACACCATGACGTGGGCGAGGCCCGCGGCCGCGTTCGACTGGCTGAGCCGGTCGAGCGCGGTCAGCCGGTTGGCGATGCCATCGGAGGCGGCGACCGCGGCGTCGCTCTGCGCCTGGAAGTCGGCCTTGCGCGTCTCGATCGTGGCGAGCGACGCCTGCGCGGTCTCGAGGTCGGCTGCTGCCTGCGTCTTGGCCTGCGCCAGCTGCGCCTCGAGGGCGGGCGTGGCGGTGGTCAGAGCGGCGGCCGTCGCGGCCTGGGCCTGCTGGTAGACGACGAGGGCCGCATCCGCCGCCGCCTTGGCGATGTCGGTGATCGGGCCGGTGCCGACGACGCCGGTGCCGCCCGTGCCGTTCGACTCGGCGACCCACGCGGCCTGCTTCGCGTTGTAGTCGGCGAGGGCCGCATCCTCTGCAGCCTTCGCGGCGGCGTACGTCGGGTCCTGCGCCGGGTCGACGGCATCGCTCTGGTCGAGCGTGGACTGCGCCGCGGTGATCGTGGCGCGCACATCGGCTTCGGTGGCGAGGATGGGGTCGCCCGCGATCTCGGCGGCGTACGCGGTGCGGGCCTCGGCCTCCATCACGAGGATCTCGCTGGAGACCTCCGGCTCGAAGATCTGCAGGGTCACCGGCGTCGAGATCACGGCGCCGAGGATCGCGGCCAGCGCGAACCGTGGGATCACCGCGAACAGCGTGCGCCAGACGCCCTTCGTGTGCGTCAGCTGGATGGTGAGGGCGCGGTCGATCGCGAAGATGCCGGCGCCCCAGAAGATGCCGACGGGGATGAACCAGTACCAGTCCGCGTGGAAGACCATGCCGAGCGCGAAGGCCATCGACAGCGCGGCCACGGTGGCGGTGAAGATCAGGATCAGCGCCATCGCCGAGTACGTCTGGCGGTCGCCGGGAGCGCTCTGGATCGCGTCGCGACGGGCGCCGCCCATCACGGCGAGGGTGTTCTCGTCGCGGATGAACGTGAAGCGGCGGCGGCGACCGGATGCGCGGGGTGCCGGCTCCTCGGCGACGACGGGTTCGAAGGCGAGGGTCTGCGCGGTCTCGGAGTCGGGCTCGGACTGCGGGGCGGCGACCGGCTCGGCCTCGGGGTTCTCGTACTGTGCAGTCTTGTACTGCGCTGTCTCGACGTGGGCCGTCTCGGACTGGGCGGTCTCGGACTGGGCGGTCTCGGACTGGGCCGTCTCGGCCTGCGCCGTATCGACCGGAGCGGTCTCGGCCGTCTCGAACAGCGACTCGATCGGAACGGTGTCGTTCTCGCCCTCGGGATCGGCCTTCGGCGCCTTGGCGCGGCTCCGCGGCGGAGCCACCGGCTGCTGCAGCCACGGCTCGAGCTGCGGTGACGTCTCGACCACGTTGGTCGGCGTCTCGTCGACGCCGTCGCCGGGGGCGGAGCGGCGGGTCTCGTCGGAGTGCGGGCGGGTGTCGCGGGCGGGCAGCCAGCTGCGCGGGTTGCGGTCGCGGGGTGGGACGGAATCGCTCATGCGCGGATCCTTTCTCTGGCGTGGCCCGGCCGCATCCGCGTGCCGGGTAGGCGCTGCGGATGAACTGGGCGTGGCACACCGAGTTCGGCTGCCGGCGTGGGAAGGGGTACAGGTGGGTGCCCGAGAGCACTCGAAGGTCCGAGTATGGGCGGTCGGTTCGTGCGCTACCGGAGAGAATCCCGGGAATCGGCCCAGTATCCGGCCGAGCCTCCCGGCTCCGCCGCGGTCATCGTGAGCGTGACGAGTCGGCCGTGAAGGCCACGATCGCGGCGAGCGCGGCCTCGGGGGTGGGGTGCGCACCGAGGTCCGTGCGCTTCTCGCGGACGATGTGGTACGACTCGGCGTGGTAGACCGTGGCGTCCGCCACGACCTTCGCGGTGACGAACCCGCGGGCCGGTGCCCGGGGAGTGTCGCGGGCGACCCAGTGGTCGGGGGCGGTTTCGACGAGCATCATGAGACGGCTTCCGTTCTGTCGGAGGTGCGGGGTGTGGCGGGGTCGGGACCGCGCCACACTGCGCCGTCATCAGGGGTGGGGCTCGGTCAGCTCGCGGGCACCCGCACGGTCAGGCCACCCGGGACGACCCAGGTCTTGAACGCGGCGGCGGTGCCGAAGCCGTCGCCGTCGAGTTCGATCTCCTGCGGCTTCTCGAGTCGGACGACGAGTTCGCGGCCCTTCACGTAGCGCAGCGCCTGCACCTCTTTGCTCAGCCCCATCAGCTTCTGGCCGACGACGCCGCTGCGGCGCAGGATCCCGTTCTCCCACACCACCTTGAAGATGATCTGCGCCCAGCCGAAGAATCCCTCAGGCCGCAGCAGGACGATGTCGAAGACGCCGTCGTCGACGGCCGCATCCGGCAGCAGCAGGATGTTGGCCGGCAGGGATCCGCAGTTGCCCACGATGATGGTGTGCGCGCGGACGTGCCGCGGCGACGAGCCGTCGAGACTGAAGCGGAAGTTCAGCTGGTTCTTGTCGCGCAGCGCCTTGCCCAGCGCATCGACGTAGGCGAGCCAGCCGGCTCGCTTCTTGAGCTCGTCGTCGGTGTTGGCCAGCATCTTCGCGTCGATACCCAGACCGGCCATCACGACGTAGGCGTGCCGCTTCTTGGTCGCGCCCGGCTTCGCCTCGATGTCGATGAGACCGATGTCGATCGCCCGGTCCTCGCCGGTGAACGCGACGTGCACGGCGTTCTCGACATCGGCCAGCGTGAGGTTCAGGTTGCGGGCGAGCAGGTTGCCCGTGCCGCTGGGAAGAAGGGCGAGGGCCGCATCGGATTCGCGCATCGCCTCGGCCACCACGCGCACCGTGCCGTCGCCGCCCGCCGCGATGATCACATCCGCGCCGTTCTGCAGCGCTTCGCGCACCTGGCCGGCGCCCGGATCCTCGACCGTCGTCTCGTAGTAGAGGGTCTCCTCCCAGCCGGCCTCCGCCTCCTCGGCGGCGATGGCGGCCTTGATCGCGTCGAGGTCGACCTTGATGGGGTTGTAGACGAGAGCCGCGCGCCGCCGCTCAGGCACCGTCGTCGCCCTTGCCCGGGCGCGCGTTCGCGTCGTCGCGGATGTCGATGCGGCGGGTGCCGTTCTCGGTCTCGGTCACATCGATCCGGGCGCGCGCGTCCTCCGGGGTCGACTGGGGGGCGGAAGTGAGTTGATCGGCGCGCTTGTCGGCGCTCTCGTCGGTCATACAGAGGACGGTACCCCACCGGACATCCGTCGCAGCCCGGCGGGCGACATGCGTGCATCCGTCTGGCGCCGGATTTACCCACCGGAAACGTCCGCAGGTCTAGCGTGAGCAGGACAACGGTTCCAGGGGCCTTTGTCTCCCTCAGCGAACCCGGCGAACGGAGACGGCCCATGGGCAGCGAAGACACGCACGGACGCGACGACATCGCGGACAAGCTCGAGAACTGGCGCGAGACCACGGGCGACCGCGGCAACGCCGAGCACGAGTTCGACAGCGAGGACGCCGGTTACCACAAGACGTTGAAACCCCGTCAGATCCAGATGATCGCGATCGGCGGCGCCATCGGCACCGGCCTGTTCCTCGGCGCCGGCGGGCGACTCGCCTCGTCGGGACCGTCGCTCATCTTCGTCTACGCGGTCTGCGGATTCTTCGCGTTCCTCATCCTGCGCGCGCTCGGCGAGCTGGTGCTGCACCGCCCCTCCTCCGGCTCGTTCGTCTCGTACGCCCGCGAGTTCTACGGCGAGAAGATGGCGTACGCCGCCGGGTGGATGTACTTCCTCAACTGGGCGATGACCTCGATCGTCGACGTCACCGCGGCAGCGATCTATGTGCACTTCTGGGGGCAGTACATCCCGTTCCTCGCCGAGATCCCGGAATGGGTCACGGCGCTCGTGGCGCTCGCCGTGGTGCTCTCGCTGAACCTCGTGTCGGTGAAGGTGTTCGGCGAGATGGAGTTCTGGTTCGCGCTGATCAAGGTGACCGCGCTGGTGGCGTTCCTGATCGTCGGCGTGATCTTCCTGATCTTCGTCGGCCGGACGAACGAGGGGGTGACCGGATTCTCGGTGATCACCGACAACGGCGGCTTCTTCCCGACGGATGCGTTCGCGCCGATCCTCGCGATCAGCGGCGTGGTCTTCGCGTACGCGGCGATCGAGCTGGTCGGTACGGCGGCGGGCGAGACGGCCGAGCCGGCGAAGGTGATGCCGAAGGCCGTGAACACCGTCATCTTCCGCATCGCGATCTTCTACGTGGGTTCGGTGCTGCTGCTCTCGCTGCTGCTGCCCTACTCGTCCTACAGCGCCGGCGAGTCGCCGTTCGTCACCTTCTTCTCGAACATCGGCGGCGAGCAGACGGCCGCGATCGTCGCCTCGATCATGAACTTCGTGGTGCTCACCGCGGCCCTGTCGTCGCTGAACGCGGGGCTGTACTCGACCGGCCGCATCCTGCGCTCGATGTCGGTCAACGGATCCGCACCGAAATTCACCGGCAGGATGAACGCCGCCGGCGTGCCCTTCGGCGGCATCCTGCTCACCGCCACGCTCACCCTGCTGGGTGTGATCCTGAGCGCCTTCCTCGGCGCGACGGAGGCGTTCAACGTCGTGCTCGAGATCTCGGCGCTGGGCATCATCGGCGGCTGGGCGACCATCGTGCTCTGCCAGATCCAGCTGCACCGCTGGGCGAAGCAGGGCAAGCTCGAGCGCCCCGCGTTCAAGCTGTTCGGCGCGCCCTTCACGGCTTATCTGACCCTCGCGTTCCTCGCGTTCGTGCTGGTCACCATGGGCTTCTCGGATACGGGCCGCTGGGTGCTCGCCTCGCTGATCGTGCTCATCCCGCTACTGATTCTGGGGTGGTACCTGCAGCGCGGGCGCATCCTGGCCGCCGCGGCCGCGCGCGACGGCTACACCGGCGCCTACCCCGTGGTCGCCGAACGCCCGGCCCTCGATAAGGACAAGTAGCCCACCCTCTGGGCGAGGGACCCTTTCCCGGCTCGAGGGCGCCCCCGATGGAGGCGCCCTCGATCCGAGCGCGGGTCCCTCGCAGGGGTGGCTTCGGGTCAGCGGGCGCGCAGGCCCCAGAGGATGAGCGGGATCTGCAGCGGCAGGCGGGCGAGCGTGATGGCGCGCGCTCGCGGGCTGCGCGCATCCTGGGCCATCTGCACGTTGCCGGGGAAGACCGCGACCATCAGGGCGGCCGTGGCCAGCCCGCCGACGGCACGGGTGCGCGGATGCGCGAGCGCTACGGCGCAGGCCAGCTCGGCCACGCCCGAGACGTACACCCAGCCACGTTTCGCGCCGGGGATCCAGCGCGGCACCACCCGATCGAAGACGCGGGGCCGCGCGAGGTGGATGGTGCCGGAGGTCGCCAGGATGCCGGTCAGCAGCTTCGTCGTCACGCTCATCGGGCCAGTCTGCCGCGTGGTGCTGGGCGTATCGTGGCGTTATGGCTGATCAACGACCGATCGGATACTGGCTCAAGCTGGTGGACCGCCTCATCGACGAGCGCTTCGCCGAGACGCTCGACGAGCACGGTGTGACTCGGCGGCAATGGCAGCTGCTCAACGTGCTCTCGCGCGGGCCGGGCACCACGGAGCAACTGGATGCGGCGGTCGCGCCGTTCCTGCAGGACGATGACGGCGAATCCGCCGCCGAGCACCTCACCGAACTCGTCGAGAGCGGCTGGATCACCGCGGGGGACGCCGGCTTCGCCATCACTGAACGCGGCACGCTCGCCTTCACCCGCCTCGCCGAGGTCGTCGCTGCCAACCGCACGGCCGCGACGCAGGGCTTGACGCAGGAGCAGTACGACGAGACCCTCCGCGTGCTGGAAGTGCTGGCCCGCAACCTCGGCTGGCAGGGCTGAGCGCCGACCGCTGCCGCACTCGTCCCTGCCCCTGCCCCCATCCCCGCGAGATGCCTCTTATGCACACTTTTTGCGGCGTGTCGCGTGCATAAGAGGCATCTCGCGGGGATCCCGGGGTGGGCAGGATGACGTGAACGCGGGGTGGGGGCTAGCGGCCGCCCTGGGGGCCGCCGCTCATCCCGGTGCCGGCGGATGCCTCGCCCGCGGTGACGGTGACGGATGCGGTGCCGGCGGTGACCGTGTAACTCGAGCCGGAGGCGATCGCGGCGTCTGAGACCACGACGTTCTGGAACGTCTTCGCGGCCGTGAAGCTCGTGATCACGGTGCCGTCGGCGGCGGTGACCGTCACCTCCGTGCCGGCGGAGACCGACGAATCGAGCGTCGCCGAGATCCAGCCCTGCGCCGAATCCGAGGACGGCGAGACGACCATGCCCGAGCTGCCGGCTGCGACCAGGGTGCCGCCCGACACGTCGAGGGTGCCGTTCACGTCGAGCGCGCCGTTGCCGCTGCCGGTCGGCCCGTTCACGGTGACAGTGCCGCCGGTGATGCTCGCGCTGCCGTTCGAATCCAGACCGTCGCCCTCGGCGCCGATCGTCACGGTGCCGCCCGAGATCGTGATCACCGAGCCGTCGTCGCCCATCGAGCCGCCGCCCCCGCCGCCCATACCGCCGGCGCTCTCGGAGCTCTCGGTGGTGCTGCCGGCAGAGGCGTTCAGCCCGTCGTCGCTCGAGGTCACATCGACGTCGCCGGCCGAGATGCGGATGTCAGCGCTCTCGATCGCCTCGTACGACTCGGTCACGTCGACGCTCGCGCCGTCGAGCAGCAGCGCGGTGTCGGCGTGCACGCCGTCGTCGCCGGAGGCGAGGCTGAGCGTGCCACCGGTCGCGTGCACCCAGGTGTCGGAGTGCACGGCGTCGTCCGCCGCGTCGACGGTCACGGTGCCGCCCTCGACGTCGACGATCACGCCGGCCTTGAGACCCTTGGCGCTCGAGTCGTCGGCGACCGTGCCGCCGGATCCGCCGCCCGCCGTCACCTCGATGGAGCCGCCGGTGATCACGACGTCGCTCGTCGCCTGCGCGCCGTCACCGGCGGCGTCGACCGCGACGGTGCCGCCGCTGATCCCGATCCAGCCCTTCGTCGCATCCTCGTCGTTGTCGGCCTTCAAGCCGTCGCCGCCGCTGGTCACGCTGATGTCGCCGCCCGAGATGACCAGCGCATCCTTGCCGCGGATGCCGTCGTCGACCGCGTTCACGGTGATCGCGCCCGAGAGGATGACGAGATCGTCCTTGCCGGCGATGCCGTCGTTGCCGTTGCCCGTCACGTCCAGCGCGCCGTCACCGGTGATCACCAGGTCGGCGGCACTGTACAGGGCAGCGTTCGACTCCGCGTCGGTGGCGTAGCTCGCGGTGTCGCTGAGGGTGTTGGTCGAGCCGTCGGCGAGCACGACGACCGCCTTCTCGGCGGCGGTGACACTGATCGCGGAGGTGGTGGAGCTGGCGATGCTGACGCCGTCGAGCACGAGGTAGACGGTGCCGGTGTCGCCCGAATCGACGACGACCTGGCCGTCGCTGAGGCTGCCGTTGAGCACGTACGTGCCGCCCGCGGTGATCGTCACAGTGCTGCCGTCGACGGTGACGCCGTCGCCCTCCGCCGTGGCTGTGTCGCCGTCGAGCGTGATCGTGGTCGCATCCGTGGTGTCGTACGCGTCCGCATCCGTGGTGTCGACCAGGGTCGCGTTCGCGGCGATGATCTGCTGCGCGGTGGAGTCGAGCGTGGTGTCGACCGCTTCGACGGCGGTCTCGGTCGAGCCGCTGCTCGAGGATGCGGAGGAGTCGGTACCGGCGGCGACGGTGGTCGCGCAGCCGGCCAGCAGCACCCCTGTGAGGGTGAAGCCCGCGAACAGGGCGAGGGTGCGGGGTTTCATGATGCGTTCCTTAGTCGACGAGTGCGGCTTCGTGGGCCGACGGGGTGAAGGACTGGCGCAGGGTGCGCGCCCACTTGTTGGAGGGGAGGTCGTCGCGGAAGGCGGCGAGACCGGTGCCGTACTTCGACAGCGTGGCGGGGCGGTGCCCGTGCGCCCACAGGGCCTTATCGACCTCGGAGGCTCGGGATCCGGACTTCGTCTCGACGATCACGATCTCGGGACGGTCGAGCGTCAGCGTGCCGAGATGCCAGCTCAGCCCGGTGTCGATCGTGGCGCGACTCTCGGAGGTGGGGATGTAGAGGGTGGTGCGGGCGTACCGGGTGATCACGGTCGGCGTGAGGGTGGTCGGGTCGATGTCCGAGACTCCCTCGAGCGTCTCGGCTACATACGCGAGACCCTCCGGTGTCAGCACGTCGCGCCGGCGGATGTCGTACTCGAGACGCTCCTTCACGGTGGCGCTGCGGGCGCCCCGGGTCTTCACCTCGAGGTAGGCCTCGCCCGAGTCGAGGTAGCTGCGCGTGCGGATCTTGAACCGCCGTCGCCGGCCGCGCGCGGCTAGTACGTAACTGGTCAATTCGGGGGTGTCGAAGTAGATGGACTCGTAGTCGGAGTGCCGCTTGCCGTCGATTTCGAGGATGCGCGTGCCGGGATCGAGATCGGCGAGCACGCTCTCGAGGTCGCACGCCGGCACGATGTATTTGCGGTCGACGCGCGTTTGCAGCGCCGCCTTCTCGATCAGCTCGGGCAACGAGATGGGGGCGAAGGTGTCGAGACGGCTCATGGGAACTCCGAACGGTTGGTGATGTAACGGTGTCCATCAGACGACATCGCGCTATGCAGCGGCTATGAGGGCTCTATGGCCCGCGTCGGGGTTGGCGGCGTGTCAGGAAGTGCAGCTGGATCGCCTCCGATCCGTGGATCCGGCGCGGTTGGAGCCGATCGGACTTCATTCGCTGACACGGCGCTCTCTGCTCCGGCGCTGCGCGGGGGTCCACAGGTGCACGCCGCGCTCGATCGCGCGTTCGATGACCCCGCGGGTGTGCGGCCAGTCGTTCATGATCTGCCCGTAATTCGCTCGCACCCGCGCGTAACCGAGATCGAACAGCGCGAGGTCGCGACGGTAGTCGTCGTCGATCTGGTCCGACGTCGAGTGGTAGCGCCGACCATCGGTCTCCACGACGAGCCGGTCACCGATCAGCACGTCGACGCGTCCGACACCGTCGATGTGCACCTGCGTGCGCACCTGCAGGCCGCGGCGTGTGAAGGCGATTCGAACCCGGGTCTCGAGGCCGGACTGACAGCCCGGGTCGACGCGATCGAGGATGCCGCGCTTGCCGAGCGGCAGCAGCGAACCGAGGGCGAGCAGATCGTCCAGCGTGATCTTCTCCGAGTTCACGGCCGAATCCAGCGTGACGATCGCGTCGTCCGCGGGGACGCACATGATCAGGTGCAGGAGCGAGGCCGCAATCCCGTCGACCGAGGCAGAGGTCGTGCCGCAGCCGGCCCAGCGGCGCCAGTGCAGCGTCACGCTTCCCCGCGATCGCACGGATCCGGTGTGCCGACGGACGGCGATGTGCACGCCATCCGGTCGGATCACCCACAGTCCCGCCGCCGCGAGTGCCGAGACGCAGCTGAGCACACCACCGTTCGCGACGGCGAGCCGTTCGGCTTCGCTCGTTCCTGGGAGGGCGAACCAGCCCTTCCTGACGCGGAGGACGTCGCCGTCGGCAACGGCCTTTCGAAGGTCGCGGGCGGTGACCCCGGCGGTGTGCAGTTGGGCGGCGGAGGCGACACCGTGGTTTTCGGTGAGGGTGTTCACGAGGAGTTCCATGGTCATCCACGGTGCCGATCCGCCGACCGCCGCCGGCGCGAGAATGCCCGGATCGGGAAAGCCCGCGGTGATTCCGGGTCTGTGGAGGAGGAGAGTAGCCCCGAGCCGGCGTGTCGACCGCTGCCCGGGCGCCGCACAGGGAGGGCCACCTGTACGGCAATGCAGTCGGATCGCCTTCGGCCCGCCGTTTCGACCCGCTCGAAGCGCATCCGACTTCATTTCCGTACAGCGCCTGCGACGATGGATGGCGTGACGGACACGCTGAGGATCGAGGCCACCCTTATGGAGACCGGCATCCGTCGGCTCCTGCAACTCGACGGGGCGATGACGCTCGCCGAACTGCACCAGGTGCTCCAGGTCGCCTTCGGCTGGGAGGACCGGCACCTGCACGAGTTCAGCGACGACGCGTCCCCGACGGCGGATTCGCTGCGCTGGCTCGACGCCGAGGCGCTGGCCGACGGCTTCGAGGGTCTGCCGGAGAACGAGTGGAGCGTCGCGTCGGCTTTCGGCGCGACCGGTGGCGAGTTCTACTACGGCTACGACTTCGGCGACGGCTGGACCCACCGGCTCGACCTCCTCGCCACGCGCGCGGCGCTCGACGGTGAGCCGCACGCGAGGGTGATCGAGGGTGAGCTCGGCCCGGCCCTGGAGGATGCGGGCGGGCCCGCCGGTTACGCGACGCTCGTGGAGGCGTGGGGTGACCCCGCGCATCCGCTGCACGAGGGCGCGCAGAGCGCCGTCGGCCCGTGGCGGCGGTTCGACCCGCACACGTTCGACCTCGAAACGGTCAACGACGAACTCGCCGGTCTCGACCCCGCAACCGCGCCGGCTCCGTTGCTGCCGACACTGGTGAGCGCGCTGGCGTCGGGCGAGGCACGCGCGTTCCGGGCGTACATCGCGCCGCTGCGCCGAGGCGCCCGGCCCGATCCGGTGCAGCAGGCACGCTTCCTGCATCCGTATCTGTGGTTCCTCGGGCGAATCGGCGCCGACGGGGTTCCGGTGACGGATGCGGGGTGGCTGCAGCCTCCGCTGGTGCGCGAGGTGATGCAGGAGCTGAACTGGGGCGACCGCTTCCCGTTCCCGGTGCGCAGCGAGCGCACCACCCTGCCGGTGCGCGATCTGAAGGATCACCTGCGCTGGCTCGGCCTGGTGCGCAAGTACCGCGGGAGACTGCTGCCCCAGGCGAAGACCGCCGCGGTCACCGCGACCCCCGACACTCTGTGGGCGTACCTCGCCGAGACGATCTCGCGCCTGGGCGTGCCCGCCGAGGTCGACGCGACGCTACTGTTCGCGGTCGAGATCGCGCTCGGTGGCGACGGTGCGGGGCGGATGGAGCGGGTCGCCTTCGGACTCGCGGCGCTCGGCTGGCAGTTGCGCGACGGCGAATGGCCGACGGCGGCGGATGCGGAAGAACTGACTCTGCCCGTGCGGGAGGTCTTCGACGAATTGGACTATCCGGCGTCGGCGGAACCGACGCCGATCGCCCGAGCCTTCGCCCGGGCGATCGTGCTGGCGGCGGGCTGAGATCTCAGCGTCGCCGGGTTCAGCGGCTCAGCGCGTGCGCCCGCACCGGCGCCGTCTCGGGAGCGTCGAAGCGCACATCCACCACGGTGGTGTCGTTGACCAGATCGAGGTTCTTGATGGCGACGTGGCGCACCCGGCCGCCGAGGAGGGCCTCGAGGTGGGCAGTGAGCGCCGCTTCATCGGTGAACGCCTGGTCGACGACGATCGTCTGCTGCCGAGCGCGGCGGAAGAGTCGCGGGTGGTCGCCGACGAAGAGCACGAGCACGATCAGCGCCATCAGGCCGACGGTCGTGACCGTGAGAGAGGCGGTCAGGCCCGAGAGCAGGCCGAGCGCGAGCGCGGCGAAGTAGTAGGCGACCTCGTGCTGCTCGATCTCATCCGATCGCAACCGGATGATCGACAGCACGCCGAAGAGGCCGAGGCCGAGGCCAGCGCCGATGGTCGAGGATCCGAGGGTGAGCGAGACCGCGAGCACGCCGACGTTGACGCCGAGGAAGGCGACGACGAGGTCGCGGCGGCGGTGGCGCGGGAAGTAGATGCCGAAGGTGAGGATGCAGATCGCTGCGAGATCGACGGCGACGATTAAGAGGTAGTTCATGGGTTCTCCTTGGTGGCCTTGGTAGGTCGACGCCCATCCGACCACGCCGGCCTATGACTCGCCTATGCGCCTCCTATGCCCACCTCCCGTGCGCCCCGTCATGCCTGCCCGCCTCTCGCGAGAAGGTGCAGGAGTGGCGCTGCACTCCTGCACCTTCTCGGAAGCATCAGGCGCGCCGGCGGCGCAGCGCGAGCACGGCGCCGGCGCCCAGGAGCAGCGCGCCGAGCAGGGCCCAGCCGGTCGGGTCCGCGCCGGTGGCGGCGAGCGTCGGGTCCGCGGAGGCCGGTGCCGCCGGGTCCGGTGCCGCCGGGCCCGACGTGGCCGGCGAGGACGGCGCCGGGGTCGGCGTCACGGGCGCCTCGGCGGCGAGCACCGGCACGTCCGACCAACGGATGTCGCTCGCCAGACCGTACGAGGTGTGCGACGGCTGGTTGTAGGTGGTGTTCTGTCGCGCGACCTCGACCCGGTACTGCGGGTCGTGCATCAACGTGGTCAGCTTGCGGTCGGTGACCGACGTGGCCGAGTAGATGCGGATCGCGGAGTCGTCGCTCGTGGGCAGCAGCAACTCTTCGCGCCAGTCGCCGAACACATCCGCCACCAGCGACGGGTTGCCTTTGGTGCCGTTGTTCGTGTGCGTGCCGTCCGCGCTCAGCAGCACGGATGCATCCGCACCGTTCACGATGGTCGGGGTGACCGGCGTGGCGTCCTGCATGGTGGTCGAGGCGACGATCTGCGTCGTCATGTCGGCCGACCAGCGGATGCTCATGTTGGTGCCCGCCGCCGTGATCGGCTGCTCGACGCCGGCGGCCGACTGCGTGCCGATCGCCCAGACCTCCTGGCCGGGTGTCGCCGGGTCGATGTCGCCGATCATGCCGCGACCGGTGTCCTTGCCGGAGTAGGCGCCGAAGATCACCTCGCCGGTCGCCGCGTCGCGCAGCGCGTAGCCGTAGGGGGCCGAGGTGCCGCCCTCGTGCACCGTGAAGATCTCGAGGCCCGGGCGGTTCAGGTCGATGTCGGTCACGTGCATCGCGTCGCCGTGGCCGAGCTTGGCCTCGGTGCCCGGCGCCGCGCTGCCCTCGGGCAGCGTGTCGTACGAGGAGTAGAGCAGTGATCCGTCGTCATCCAGCGTCGCGGATCCGTAGACGATCTCCTGCTTGCCGTCGCCGTCCACATCCGCCGCGCTGAGCGAGTGGAAGCCCTGCGTGGTGAGGCGACCCCACTCGGGTGAGGGGCCTTCGACCCCGTGCGGCGAATCGTTGAACGGGTTGCTCATCGCGGGGAATCCCGAGTCGGCGAACCAGCGCGTCGAGAGGTGCTCGCCGTCCCAGTCGTAGGCGGCGACGGTCGCGCGGGTGTAGTAGCCGCGGGCGAAGATCGCCGAGGGCGCCTGGCCGTCGAGGTACGCGACTCCGGCGAGGAAGCGGTCGTTGCGGTTGCCGGGCTCGATGCGCGACATCGCGTAGTCGCCCCAGAGCAGACCGTCGTCCTCCCGGCCGGGCTCGTAGCGCACGGTCTCCAACTCGGCACCGGATGCGCCGTCGAACACGCTGAGGTACTCGGGACCGTCGAGGATGAATCCCTCGAACGTGGTGAGGTCGTTGCGGTCGCTGCGCGACGGGGCGTAGGTGCCGATGAAGTAGTCGACCTGCGCATCGACGCTGCCGAGCGGTTCGGGCGCGCCCCACGCCTCCTCGAGAGTGGCGGGCCACTGGCCGCTCGTCACCTCGGAGCGGGTGGGCCACGCGGCGAAGACCTCGGCGAGGTGCTCGCGGTAGTCGGCGGCGCTCATCCGATAGTCGTCGGCGTTCGTGTAGCCGGCCACGACGTCCTCGGGAAGGAGAGTGATCGGGGTGGTCGCGCCGCCTGCGGAGACGGTGGTGCCGGGCGCTGTCTTCAGCATGATCTCGGCGCGGCCGTCGCCGTCGAAGTCGTAGACCATGAACTGCGTGTAGTGCGCACCCGAGCGGATGTTCACCCCGAGGTCGATCCGGTGCAGCAGCGTGCCGTCGGTCTCGTAGGTGTCGAGGTACGTGTTGCCGGTGTAGCCCTTCTGCGAGACGTCCTTCGCGTTGGAGGGGTACCACTTGACGATGTACTCGTACTGGCCGTCGCCGTCCACATCGCCGACGGACATGTCGTTGGCGCTGTAGGTGTAGGCCTCGCCGGCGGGGGTGATGCCGTCCGCCGGCTTGTTGATCGGAAGTTCGAGGAAGTTCGCGGGGCTGACGGAGGTCGCGGCGCTGCGCGGCTGCTCGACCCCGTTCACGATCGCGGCGACGGAGTACGTGTCGCCGGATGCGCCCTCTGCGTCGCGGAGGTTGGTGCTGTCGGTGACCGTGGCGATCTTCGTGTCGCCGCGGTAGACGGCGAAGTCGGCCCCGATCATCCCGGAGTCGCTCGAGCCCGTGACCTCGGTGGCGAGCAGGCGCCAGCTGAGGAAGACGCCGCCGCCGTCGGCGGGCAGGGCGACGAGGCCGCGGTCCAGGGTCTCGAGCTGTGCGGTGATGACGGGGTTGGTCGCGGATGCGTCGGATGCGACGGCGGGTGTGGCGACGGCGGTCGCGGCGAGGGCCGCGGTGATTGCGACGACGGTCGCGCGGCGGAGGTGGCGTGGTTTCGAATTCGACATTGAATCCCTACGTTTCGTGGGCGAGAGGGCTCGGCCGATGGCGCATCCGGCCGCTGTCATCGCGGAGGGGAATGCGCTTTCCTGAGCTGGCCCTCACCCTACGTGAAACGTTTCGGAGGGCACAAGGTCCGGCCGCGCTGTCGTTTTCACCGCGCGCTGCAGGCATGCCACCCGCGCGCGGCCAAAACGACAGCGGAGCGCGACAGTGCCGCACGCCAGCGCCGCACGCGATCCGGGGCCCGGACATCCGCGTCGGTAGGCTGCCGGGCATGACACGAGCGGCGGATGCGGCGGCTGCGGAGGCGCGACCTGCGCGCATCGCGATCGCCGGGCCGCCCGGGGTGGGTAAGACGGCGCTCGCGCTGCAGGTGGCCGAACGCCTCCCCGCCCCGGCGATCGAGCTCGACGAGCTCTTCCACGGCCCGAACTGGTCGGTCCGCGAGAGCTTCGACGCCGAGGTGGAGTCCTTCACGCGTACGGAGCGATGGGTGACGGAGTGGCAGTTCGACACCGCGAAGCCCGTCATCGCCGCCCGCGCCGACACGATGCTCTGGCTCGATCTGCCGCTGCGGGTCGCGATGTCGCGGCTGGTGCGCCGCAGCATCCGCCGCCGCGGGGGGCGTGAGGCGCTCTGGGCCGGCAATACCGAGCCGCCCCTCTGGACCGCGCTGGTGGACCGCAACCACCTCATCCCGTGGAGCCTGCGCGTGCGCCGTGAACTGCGCGTCGAGGTCCCCGCCGCCGCTCGCGCGAACCCCGCCCTGCGCGTCGTGCGACTCCGCTCCCAGGCCCAGGTCGACGCCTGGCTCGCCACCCTCTAGGCGGAAGAGTTGCGGGAGTCGCCGGCCGACTCGTGCACCTTCTCGCCTACGTGAGGGTGAACGGGGTCAAGCCCGACCGGACGCCGTTCACCTGCACCTCGAGGGCGTGGGCGCCGAGATGGTGCACCCGCGTCGTCATCGGGCGAAGCGCGTGCGACTTCGCGAACACGCGGGTCTCGCCCGCCTCCAGGGTCGTGACGCCGAGCTTGAACACCTTCGGCGCAAGCGTGCCGTTCGCCTTGCGGTAATGCACCAGGTAGTCGACCGCGAGCCGCGCGGGCACAGCGGATGAGTTACGCACCGACACCGAGAACGAGAGCGTTCCCGGCAGCGGCACCCGCGCATCCGCCAGTACCGGAGCCGCCACCTCGACCTCGACCGGCGCGAAGCCGAGCAGCGCGAGCGCGTCCGGATCGGCTTTCTTGATCAGGGTGCGCAACCCGTGCCGCACGACCCATTCCGAGCCGGCGTCGTGCCAGCGCGAGGCCGTCGCGACGACGAGTTCGGGGGCGTGCCGGGCCAGGTCGTTGAGGTGGTTCGCGACCGAACGGCGAACGTATTCGCTCTCATCCGCGTGCAAGGCGTCGAGGATCGGCAGCGTAGCGTCGGGGCGCGCGGTCAGTGCCGGCACGCGGATCGCCCACGGCAGGTACGCGCGGGTGCCCTCGCTGGCCAGTCGGCGCACGTGCTCGTTCGGATGCAGCGTCCATGGCTGGATCCGCTCCAGTGCGCGATCGAGATCGTGTGCCAGCAGACGGCGGATGGCGAACTCGGCCGAGAGCCGCGGCGTCAGTTCGCTCAGCAGCTGCAAGGCGTCGTCGAAGTCCTGCTCGGCGCCGAGAGTCACCGTCGCTTCGGTCACCGGCCAGATCATCCAGCCGGCGAAGTGCGGGTCGTCGAGCGCTGCGCGGAACGTGGCGGCGAGGCTCGCGTAGTCGTCGCCGTGATCGCGGATGATCGCCGCCGCAAGCAGATCGCTGCGAGCGCGCAGAGCGAGTGGATCGACGTGCTCCTTCGCCGCGAGCACCTCGCTCCATCGGCCACCGGATGCGCGCGCGAGCGATGCCGCCAAGCTGTCGATCGCCGCCGGACCGAGCAGTTCGTTCATCGCACCCACGCCGACCATCCTGGCAGTGCGGCGGTGGCGTCAGCTCAGGTCTTGGTACAAGCCCAGCGGATTGCCGTCGGGGTCGGTGAAGTCGCACCACGAGACGAACTCCGGCACCGTGTCGACCGGTGTCACATCGACACCGAGCGCGAGCAGCGCGGCGTGCGCCTCGACGATGTCGGCGACGCCGAAGCGGCAGCGTTGCGCTCCACGCGGCGGATCCTGCACCGTGACCTGCACCCAGAAACCCGCCTGCACCTCGTACTCGACGGTGTCGTCGTCGACGATGATGCTCGGCTCCGCGCCGAAGAGGGCGTCGTAGAATCCCCGCGCTCGGGCCAGGTCGGCGACGTCGATCTGCTGGGTGACACCGGTGACGCGCAGGGCTCCGCTCATGCCGCCGATTCTGCCACGCCGATGATGCAGGCCGAGCGGATGCTGTCTCCCGTCGTTCACCGCGAGAATTCAGCTTCCCGACACAGGCCGATAACCTGCGCGCGGGAGGATCGTTGTGGGGAGTTCCTCGACCAAGGCGGTAGCGATCATGATCCTCACGCGCAGTCACGCGAATCGTTGGATCGCGCGTGAGAAGCGGCAGCATCCGGCCGTCGGCGCGATCACGTTGCTGAACCCCGGCGAGCCGCGGCCCGTCTACCGCACGGAGGCGTGGGAGTTCGGTTCGGAGGAGCGGCACCTGCTCCGCGACGCGGACGCTCTGGAAGTCGCCTTCGCGCTGCTGCTCGCCTGGCGGGCGCGGGCGGCGGCCCGGGCCGCGGAGGACGTGTCGATCGAACTCGACGAGCTCGACGACGTGGCCTGAGGCCTCTGGCCTGAGGCCTCGCTACGCGCCTACGCCGCCGCGATCCGCAGGATCACGCGACGCTTGTTGCCCCGCGCGACGATCCGCTCGATGAACAGGAACACCCGGTACTCGAGCTTGTACTTGCGCAAGAAGACGCCGCCCAGGCGCTCGACCGTCGCCGGGTCGCTCTGGATCACGGCGTGACCGCGCAGGGTCGGCGCCCCGTCGGCCACCCGGCCGCGGCGATCGCAGGGCGTGAGCTCGACGCGACCGCTGTTGCGCACCCGCTTCACCTTGCCCGACTCCGCCGGCGTCGTGACCACCAGTTCCGCGCCGTCACGCGCGATCCAGACCGGGGTCGAGACCGGCACGCCCGTCTTGCGGAAGGTGGTGAGGGACACGAAGGACTCACCGGCGAGGGCGTCGAAGCTGGTCATCCTGCGAGCGTACGGGTGGGTCGTCAGGGAATGCAGTCGGATGGCTCCGAACCGCCGAAAGTGGCCCGCTTTAAGCCCATCCGGCTTCATTGCCGTCAACGACCCGCCAGGCTGGAGGGGTGACCCGCCGCGATTCGCTCCTCGCCCTGCTCGTCGTTGTGCTCTGGGGGCTGAACTTCGTGGTGATCGACGCGGGTCTCGCCGATGTTCCGCCGCTGGTGCTGCTCACGCTCCGTTTCGTGCTCGTGGTGGTGCCGGCCATCTTCTTCATCAAGCGCCCGGCCGTGCCGTGGCGCATCATCCTGAGCATGGGGCTCTTCTTGAGTCTCGGCCAGTTCGCCCTGCTCTACCTGGCCCTGCACCTGGGCATGCCGGCCGGCCTCGCCTCGCTCGTCGCGCAGACGCAGATCGTCTTCACCGTGCTGATCGCGGCGGTCGTGCGCAAAGAGAGGCCGACGCCGAGGCAGTCGGCGGGCCTCGCGATCGGGCTGATCGGACTCGCGGTCGTCATCATCGCGCACGGCGCGGTCGCCCCGTGGCTGCCTCTCCTGGTCACCTTGGCCGCCGCGCTGTCGTGGTCGATCGGCAATGTGATCGGCCGCAGCGCGACGGGCGCCTCGGGGCTGTCGATGGTGGTGTGGTCGGCGATCGTCGTGCCGGTGCCGGCGTTCCTGCTGTCGCTCCTGGTCGACGGCGCCCCCGTCGTGTTCGACGCACTCGGCTCGCTCTCGCTCGCCGCGATCCTGAGCACCCTCTACACCGTCGTGTTCGCCTCCTTCGTCGGCTACGGCATCTGGAACACGCTGCTCGCCCGGCACGAGGCCGCACAGGTGGTGCCGTTCGCGCTGCTGATCCCCGTCGTCGGCGTGATCTCGGCATGGGTGTTCCAGGGTGAAGCGCCGACCCCGCTCGAACTGATCGGCGGCGCGGTGATGGTCGCCGGGCTCGCCGTCGCGACGGTGCGTTTCGTGCGCGGCTCGCGCGCCGTCGTCGTGCCGGAGTAGCGTGCAGCCATGTCGACCCCGCTGCTCGCCCTCGGTGACGCCCGCTACGTCTCGCTCACCACGTTCCGCCGATCCGGCGTGCCGGTCTCGACGCCGGTGTGGGTCGCCCGCGACGGCGACGCGCTCGTGGTGACCACCCACCTCAGCACGGGAAAGGCGAAGCGGATCCGCAACAGCGGCCGCGTCGAAGTGGCGCCGTGCGGGATGCGCGGCCGCGTCGCGCCCGATGCCCCGCACATCACCGGCACCGCCGCGATCGTGACGGATGCGTCGGCGCGCGTCGGTCATACACGGGCGCTGGCGAAGAAGTACGGCTGGCAGTTCCGCGGCTTCGAGCTGGTGCAACGGCTCGCGAAGTCCGACCCGGCGGACGCGTGCATCCTGCGTATCACGGGCTGACCACAGCGTTCGGCCGCATCGCCGCCCGCTGAGACGCTGTGCTGGCACCGCATCCGCGAGCTGCGCTAGGGTCGTGCACGAACACGGGAGTCCGGTAGGCCGGGCTGAGAGGAAGATCCCCAATCTTCGACCGTCGAACCTGATCTGGATCATGCCAGCGCAGGGAGGCTTCTCTACGGAAGTGCGCATCCGCGTGCCGCCGACCCGTGCATCCGCTTCTCGGAAGGCACGCCGCAATGACCGACACCCTCGCCAGTTCCCTCGCCACAGCACCTCTACCCACACCGACGCCGCAGGAGTTCGGCGTCGGCGCCCGCGTCACCCTCGCGGTGATGCGCGACGACTTCGCCGACGTGATCGTCGCCGCGCTCGCCGAGACCGACGCCTCGGGCCTCGTCGCCGAGACGGACGAGGTGAGCACCTTCGTCGGCGGCGACGAGCAGAGCATCGTCCGCTTCCTCGTGCAGCTGATCGGGCGGGCCGCCGCCTCCGGCACGCACGTCTCGGCCACCGTCACCTTCTCGCGCGGCTGCCCCGGCGAGGTCGCCTGCAGCCCGGGCCTCGCTCGCGAGGCAGCCGTACCGACCGCCGAGCCGACCGGGCTGGCCGCCATCGCGCAGTGGGCCCTGTATCCGCTGTCGGATGCGCCCACCGCCGACCACATGCGCGACATCTACGCGGCGATCGACTACGCGAAAGAGCTCGGCACCTACGCCGGTTCGCAGCACTTCGCGACCACCCTGCGCGGCGACCTCGCCGACGTGATCGCCACGGCAGCGGCGGGCTGGGTGCTCGTGGGCCGCTCCGTCGCGCACGTCACCAGCCACCTCACCGTGTCGCTGAACAGCCCGAGCGCGGTGCGCGCATGAGCGACGCAGGGAAGAACAGCGCACGCCTGGGCGGCGCGCGCTGGGACCTGAAGGACATCGTTCTGCTGGTCACGCTGGGGGTGGTGTTCGGTTTCCTCTACTGGGCGCTCGTGCAGGGCTGGATCGCGCTGTCGGTGGCCGCCGGGCCCTTCGGCGACCTCACGCAGCACGTGCTGCTCGGCGGCTGGCTGCTCGTGGCGCCGATCGCGCTGGCCATCGTGCGCCGGCCCGGAGCCGGGATCGCGGCCGAGGTGATCGCGTCCGTGATCGAGGTGGTCGTTCTCGGTTCGGCGGTCGGCCCGATCCTGTTCGTCGCCGCGGCGTTGCAGGGGATCGGCAGCGAGATCCCGTTCGCCGTGGGCCGCTATCGCCGCTTCGGCTGGGCGCGGTACGCGCTCTCGGGGCTGCTCGGCGCGGGGCTGGTGTTCTTCTTCTCGGCGTTCCGCTCGGGCTGGTACGACACCGATCTGTTCTGGATCCGCCTGGTGATCCAGCTCGCGTCGGGCGTACTCCTCGGCGGTCTGTTGGCCAAGGTGATCGTGTCGGCGCTGGCCCGCACGGGGGTCGTCGACGACTTCGCCATCGGCCGCGCGGCCCGGGCGTGAGTGTCGCCGCCCTGCGCGCCGTCACGGTGCGCTTCGGTTCGTCGACCGTGCTCGAGGACGTCTCGTTCGAGATCGCGCCGGGCGAGCGGATCCTGCTGATCGGGCCCTCGGGGTCGGGCAAGTCGACGGTGCTGAACGCGCTCACGGGCGTTGTGCCGTTCTCGGTGCACGCCGAGTTCAGCGGCAGCGCGGTGGTCGGCGGGGTCGCGGATGCGCCGGTCGTCGAACGCACGCGGACGCTCGGCTTCGTCGCGCAAGACCCGTCGGCTGCCGTTGTTCTGCCCACGGTGGAGCAGGACATCGCGCTGGTTCTCGAGAACCACGGCGTCGATCCCGCCGAGATCGACTGCCGTATCGACGAGGCGCTCGCCGCCGCAGGCTGCCTCGCGTTGCGGCACCGGCTGACGGATGCGCTGAGCGGCGGCGAGGCGCAACGGGTCGCGCTTGCGGCCGCGCTCGCACCGCGACCCGCGCTGCTCGTGCTCGACGAGCCCACCGCCATGCTCGACCCGGCGGGCGTGTCGACGGTGCGGGACGCGCTCGACGCGCTGCCCGCATCCGTAGCCGTGCTGCTGGTCGAGCATCGGCTCGACGAGCTGGGTCCGTTGCCCGCGCGGACCATCGCCGTGCGCGACGGGCGAGTGCTGGCCGACGGGCCGACCGCGCAGGTGCTCGCCGAACACGGCGACGCCTTGCGCGAGGCGGGCTGCTGGTTGCCGGGGGAGCGGCTGCCGGTGCCGGGTGTCGCGGTGGATCCTTCGGGTGCGGCGGGGCTGGGCGCGGGGGGTCGGGGCGCGGCGGGTCTGGGCGCGGCGGGTCTGGGCGCGGCGGGGCTGGGCGCGCCGGGGCTGGGCGCGGCGGGGCTGGGCGCGGCGGGGCTGAGCGCGGTGGGTCTGGCCGCGCCGGCCCTGGTCGCGGTGGGTCTGGCTGTGCATCCGTCACCGCCGCGCGGCCGGCGCGCATCCCGGCGCGCACCCGGGCCCACCCCGACCCTCGAGGCCATCGATCTCACGCTGCGTCCGGGTGAGCTCGTCGCACTGCTCGGGCCCAACGGTGCCGGCAAGTCCACACTGCTGCGCACGCTCGCCGGGCTGCTGCCGCCGCTGGCCGGATCGGTCTCGGGCGGCCGGGTGGGTATGGTCTTCCAGGATCCGGCGCACCAGTTCGTCGCGAATACGGTGCGCGAGGAGGTCGGATATGGGCTGCCGCGCGCGAGCCTACTCGTCGACCCGGCTCTCGAACGCCACCGGCTGACGCACCTGGTCGAACGCTCGCCGCACCGGCTCTCGGGAGGCGAGAAGCGCCGGCTCAGCCTCGCCGCCATGCTCGCGCACGAGCGGTCCGTGCTGCTGGCGGATGAACCCACCTTCGGGCTCGACCGCCGCGACGCGCTCACCACGATGGAAGCGCTCCGGGCGGCTGCTTCCGGCGGTGCCGCAGTTCTCTTCTCGAGTCACGACCGCGCGCTCGTCGAGGCGTACGCGGGTCGGGTGATCGCGGTCGGCGACGGGCGGATCGTCTTCGACGGCCCGACCGCGGAGTACTTCGCGGCGGTACCGGCGTGAGCCCGCTGTCGCGCGCGAATCCCTCCGCGGTGCTGATCGGCCTGTTCGTCATTTCGGCGGCGCTGATGTTCGTGTTCGACCCCCGTGTCGCCGCCGGGCTCTACGGGGCGTCGTTGCTGGTCGCGGCCTTCGCCGCGGGCGTGCGGATGCGGCCGCTGCTGCACGCGCAACTCGCGTTCGCCGGCTTCGCCACCGGCATCCTGCTGGTGAACGCGATGAGCCGGCCGGGCGTCGAACTCTGGTCGGCCGGGCCGTTCCGGGTGACGGAGGAGGGTCTCGCCGTCGGCGCCGCGCTCGCCCTGCGGACCCTGACGCTCGGCACGCTCTCGGTCGCGTTCCTCCGCGCGGTCGACCCGGTGGCGTTGATGATCAGCCTGCACCTCGACCTGCGCCTGCCTGCTCGGGTGACGTTCGCGATCCTCGCCGGCCAGCGGATGCTGCAACAGCTGCCCGCGGAGTGGGCGACGATCCGCGCGGCGCAGGCCGTGCGCGGCCGCGTCTCGTTCCGCCGCGCCGCTTTCGCGCTGCTGGTGTCGTGCATCCGCCGCTCGGCCCGCGTCTCGCAGTCGCTGGAGGCGCGGGGCCTCGGGCTCGAGCCGCGCTCGGTGTGGCGGCGCTGAGCGGGCGAACCCCGGGCGCCCTGCCGCAGAGAATCTGGAAATGCAGGAGATCTTCGGCCGCAACCGCGCTCATCCGCACGAACCTGGCGCAGACCCCGCGATCTCCTGCATTTCCCGAGATCTCCTGCATTTCCGTCGCGCGCGGCCGGGCGGATGGAGAGAGGCGGCGGATGCGGGCGCCCTACTTCGGCTGTTCGATGCCCAGCGCGTTGCCGTCGGGGTCGGTGATCCACGCCGACCAGACGGAGCCGCGGTCGGCGATCCCGTTCTCGGTCTTCAGCTCGTCGGTGTCGTAGTCCTCGGGCTCGACGCCGCGCGCCTTCAACGCGTCGAGTTCGGCGCGCAGGTCGGTGACCCGCCACGACGCCTTCGTCTGCTCGTCCTTCGAGCCGGTGGTGCTCGCGGTGACCGTGATGCGACCGGGGCCGCTCGCGTACGAGATCGCGGAGTCGCTCTCCTCGAGCACCTCCAGGCCGAGCTTGTCCGCGTAGAACGCGCGCGACGCGGTGAGGTCCTGCGAGAGCAGGACGGGCCCGATGCCGTTCTCGCCCAACATCAGTTGGCCGCCGAGAGCTCGAGGGCGATGTTGTCGGGGTCGCGGAACTCGAGGATGCTCTGCGGGCCGGTGTCCTTGATGCCCTCGTGCGCGATGCCGAGCGCGTCGAGGGTCGCCACCGCCGCCTCGAGGGCCGCCGCCGAGGCGACACCGAAGCTGAGATGGTCGAGACCCACGCGGTCCTCGTTGTAGATGTCGTCGGCCGGGGCGACCGGGCGGAGGCCGAGCAGGCCGCCGGGGAAGGAGTAGATCACGCCGCCGAAGAGGAAGGCGAGCTGCTCTTTCGTCGCCTCGTCCGCATCCGCGGGCGGCGCCTCGAAGGCGACGTCGAAGCCGAACACGGAGTCGTAGAAGGCACGCGAGACGTCGATGTCGCGCACGGTGAGGCGGATGTGGGCGTAGTCGTTCACGGGGATGGTCATGAAGTTCCTTTCGTGGCGGTCTGCAGGAGTTCGGAGCCACGGGGCCGGCGGTTCGTCGGTGTCATCGCGGACACCCCTAGCCAACGCCCCCGCGCGCCTCGCCGCTGGGGCTTTACGCCGGGCCCGCTTGGCGTTAGGCCCGCCCACCTTCACGCGAAAAGTTGCGGCTCTCGGTGGGCGAGAGCTGCAACTTTTCGCGGGGGGACGGTCGCTTCAGAACAGGGTCGGTTCCGGTATGGCCCCGGAGGCTTCATCCCGGTGCAGCAACTCGAGGAACGGCCGGTTGACGAAGAGACGCTCGCGCCCGGCACGGAGTTCCGTCAGCACGCCCTCCCTCGCAAGCGTCGTCAGCCATGCCGTCGCGGTCGGTCGGGAGACTCCGCAGCGCTGCATCACATTGCGGATGCGGCAATACGGCTCCTCGAACAGGATCGCGAGCAGGTCGGCATTCGCACCGCCGGACAACCCGCCACGCATCACCTCGTACACGTCGTCCTGAAGGACCCTGATTCCACTGATCTTCGCCAGCGTCCACTGGGCGGTTTCGCGAATACCTTCGATCATGTACAGAAGCCATTCCTCCCAGCTCGCTTCTGAGGTCACCGCAAGCAGGAGCCTGTAATACTCGGTCTTGTTGCGGATGATGTACCGCGACAGATAGAGAATCGGAAGTGTCAGCAGCGAAAGTTGGACGAGGACGAGCACGTTCATCACCCGGCCTGTACGTCCGTTGCCGTCCTCGAAAGGGTGGATGGCCTCGAACTGGTAGTGCGCAGCGGCCATGACGATGAGAGGGTCGAGCGCTCGTGATTCGTGGATGAACGACTCCCAATTCGCGAGCTTGTCGCGGATGACCTTCTCCCCGACGGGTGGGGTGTAAACGGCTTCATTGGTGGCGGGATTGCCGATGAATGTGCCGGGCGTCGTGCGGTATCTCATCTCGTGCTGTTTGATGATCGAGCAGACCTGAACAGCCGTGTTCGCCGTCAGCGCCCTTGTCGTCACGGTCTCGTAGCCCTCGAAAAGAGCCCGCCGATAGCGGAGCGCCTCACGTGTGGCGGGGTCGGCGGCGGCGTCCTCGTCCTGGGCGAATCGGAACAACTCGTCGGAGTTCGTCACGATGTTCTCGATCTCAGAACTCGCTTGCGCTTCCAAGATCTGGATGCTGTTGATCAGCACCGTCGGGTTCGGCAACGCTCGAGACGCCTGCTCCAAGGCAGCGAGCGCGACACGAGCCTCGATCGTCGCTTTGAGCACACGCTTGCTCTCGAGGTCCGCGCTCGGCGGCAAGTCCGGCAGCTGGTTATAGGGTGCCGATCTATCCCAGGTCATTTCCCGAGTATACGTCAACGTTTAAACAAATGCGGCATTTCTTTAAACGTCAGCCGGATGTATCAAAAAACTTACAACGTCCCACCCCCGTGCGAAAAGCTGCGGCTCTCGGCGGGCGAGAGCTGCAACTTTTCGCACGGGGTCAGCCGGCGGCGCGCGCCACCGCCTCCAGGCGCGCGACGTAGGCGGCCCACCACGCCTCGTCGACCGGGGGCAGGTTGTCGCCCGGCGAGCGCAGTCCGGCGCGGCCGTCGATCAGCTCGCGGACGATGTCGGCATGGCCGGCGTGCCGGTGCGTCTCGGCGATCATGTGGATCAGCACACGGTGCAGCGTCACCTCCGGCGTGGTCCACCAGGGCACGCGACCCGATGCGTCCAGCGGCAGCGCCGCGACGGTCGCGTCGGAGTGCGCCCACACTCTCCGGTAGAAGTCGACGACCCACTCGCGCGACTGCACTGCCGTCGCCCACATGTCGGCGTTCGGCTCGCCGTCCTCGTCCATCCAGGGCAGCGCCTCCGAGAACGGCCGGCCGAAGACGTCGCCGAGGTAACCGGCCTCGGTGCTCGCGGTGTGCTTCACGATACCGAGCAGGTTGGTGCCAGTCGGCACGAGCGGTCGGCGGATGTCGTACTCGCCGAGTCCGTCGAGTTTGTGCAGCAGGGCATCGCGGCCCTCCTGGAGGTACTTCAGCAGCGTCTGCTTCTCGACGTTCATGCCCTCATCCGTCATACGACCAGCCTGCACCCGGATCAGGTCCGAATGAAGGTTTTTCGGATCCGTCAGGGTCAGGCCGATTCTGGGGCTGCATCCGCGCGCTCGGGCAGCATCGACCGGATCACGGCGCATCCGACGTGAACAGGAGCCGATCGAAGTCGAAGTTCGGCCGCACTTCGAGCACGAGGTCGTCCGCATCCGCCACCGAGAAGGCCTGGGTCCACGTGGCGCTCTTGCCCGGAAGCAGCACCGTCATCGGGCCATGGTCGATCGGCACCGTCGGATGCACGTCGATGATCTCGCTCGCCTCGACCCCGGCCGAGGCGATCGTCGGCAGGATCTGCGGCTCGAGACCGATGCTCGAGCCGTTCGTCATGGTGAACGTGAGTGCGATCTGATCGGCCTGATCGGCGCTGATCGCGGCCTCGGACGGAACGTAGGCGACGGGCTCCGCGACCGAGAGCGTCACCCCGTCGGCGTAGGTGTGGGTCTCGCCGAAGCGGAGCACCGTGCTTTCTTCGGGGGCGAGGACGACGGAGTCGTCCGGGTCGAGGTCGCCGAACTCGCTCGTCTCGCCGATCCCCCCGAAGCCGGCGATCCCGTCGATCGCTCCGAGTTGGGCCGCGATCACCACGGCCGAGGCCAACCCGATGGCAATGGCGAGGGCGCCGAAGATCGTACCGAGCAGCGACAGGATGCGCGGCCGGTGGCGCAGGGTCAGCGCGATCACCCCGATGATGACGGCTGCGAAGCCGAGCGGCAGCATCGCGAGAGCTTTGAACGGGGTGGCCAGCGCGAGCAGAGAGGCGCCGCCGAGCACGATGCACGTGATCGCGAGGCCGCTGACCGGCGCGGAGCGCTGGGGCAGGTTCGGCGAGTGGGGTGCCTGATCAGGCTCGGTGTTGGTGGGTGTTTCGATCGACGACATACGGCCTCCGGGAGAGAGCATCGGGTGAGGGATGCGCGGCCGGCGGTTCCGCGATGCCCCTACCGTAGGCGGATCCGTCCGATCGGCGCAGAAGTTATCCACAGGCTCGTCCACAGCGCCTGCGGCCTGCGCCTCGCTCCGGCGCGTAGCCTGGACGCATGGCGGATACCCCGTTGATCGGCGCGGTTCCCGCTCCTGGTCTGCACGTGATGAGCTACAACATCCGTCGGCGTATGCCCCGCGCGGCGCCAGGCACACCGGATGAGTGGAAGGTGCGGAAGGAGCTGCTGCTGCGGTTCCTCCAGACCGAGCAGCCGAGTCTCGTCGGCGTGCAGGAGGCGCTCGCGCACCAGCAGAGCTTCGTCACCGCAGCTCTCGGCGACACCTATCGCTCGGTCGGACGCGGTCGGAACGCCGACGGCGAAGGTGAACGCATCCCGATCGTCTACGACACGCGCCGACTCGAACTGCTCGATTGGCGCCAGCTCGCCCTTTCCGCGACCCCGTTCAAGCCCGGCGCGCGGTCGTGGGGCAACCGCATCCCGCGCATCCTCGTCGCTGCCCGATTCCGCGACCGCGAGACGCGCGTCGAGTTCCTTTTCGTCAACGTGCACTTCGATCACGAGTCGGAGCCGGCGCGGCTCGAGTCCGCGCGGATGATCGCCTCGCTCGCTGCCGAGGACGACCTGCCGACGATCGTGACCGGCGACTTCAACGCGCAGGTCGGGTCAGCCCCCTACCTCGAACTCGCCGCTTCGGGTGAGCTGCAGGATGCGTGGCTGATCGCCGACGAGCAGCTCACCCCGCCATGGGCGACGTTCAACGGCTGGGGTCCCATCTCGCTCGAGGGCAAGCGCATCGACTGGATGCTGACGAGCCCGAGCGTCGCGGTCAGCGTGGTGGGGGTGAACGCGGTGCGGTACGACGGCCGATCCGCCTCCGATCACGAGGCGCTGCAGGCGGTGCTGCACATCGAGCGCTCATAACGTGGCTCGCAGTCGCTCGAGCGCGTAACCCCACTCGATCCGCTCCTGCTCGAGCCGCACGTCGCCATCGCGCAGGGCGTCGAGGGTTTCGTGTTCCGCGAGCGTCAGGCCCGTGAAGACGCCGCTATTCGGTGTCGCCTCGTGACCCGCCAGGTCACGGTGATCAACGAGCGTGCGCAGGTCCATCAGCACCGAGGTGACATCATCGCAGTGCGCCCGCAGCTCGTTGAGAATGGCGAAACCGTTGCTGTCGAGGTCGCCCCAGTAGCGGATACGAGCCTCGCGGATCCAGGGCACCGCGGCGAGCCGACTGCCCACCCCGTACCCGGCGCCGTGCACGGCGACCACATCGCGCATCGCCGGCAGAGCCAGCACTGACTCGAGGTTCTCGCACACCAGCACCGTGCCGGGAGTGATCGTGAGCCGCGCCAGCTCGCTCGCCGGCGCAGCCAGGTCCGCGAGCCCGGGCCCGAACGCATCGTCGAGGAACCGCACGCGGATCAGTACGGGATTCTCGGCGAAACCGAGAGTCTCCGCCCCGGTCATCGCGCGCACGAACGCCAGCACCGTGCCGCGATGCCGCTGTACCCACTTGCTATCGACCCCGCGGATCGGCAGCTGGCGGATGTACCAGCCGGATGTGGGGTTGGTCGTGGTCCAACCGAGCACGGCGAGCATCCGCTCGAAGTCGTCGTCGTCGAGGGTCAGCAACGCTCGTGCCTCTCGGCGGATCGGCGTCGCGAGGTCGGCGTCGGGCCATGACGCGCGCAGCCTCGCGACCCGCTGCGTGAGCAGCGACCACTCTCGCGACTGCCCGGCGAAGCGCGCGATCGCGTCTGCGCCCTCGATGCGGATCCGCACCGGCAACGTCTGCGAGCCGGCGCTCGCCCACCGCCGTGTCTCCCAGAGCACACGTGCTTGCGCGGCCCGCCAGGACGCGATCCACGCCGCCACCGCATCGACATCGCGCAGCCCCGCAGCCTCGGTCGGCGGATGAAGGACCATTTCGAAGACGATGCCTTCGCCTTCGCCTTCGCCTTCGCCTTCGCCTTCGCCTTCGCCTTCGCCCTCGGCCACCCACTGGCGGTGGTCTCGTTCGTAAAGCTTCAGCGCCGCCGCCTTCGCCTGCGCGACAGTCAGCATGAATCGCTCGGATGAACGGGCCGCGGTCACTCGACCGACTCGATGGCGATCGTGGCGACCCGTGAGTCCTGGTGGTCGAGGCAGCTGACCTTCGATACCGCGCCGACGTACCCCTCTAGCGTCTGCAGGAGTTTCAGCGGAGTGGCCAGCACCATGTGGAAGCCGAACTCCTCGAATACGTCCATCGCCATTCGTGTGAACTCGGCATCGGCTTTGTCGAACGCCTCGTCGAGCACGATGGTGCCGTAGGCGGGTACGTCGTGCTCATCTTCCGCGAGCTGGTAGCGGAGGGCGGCGGCGAGGCAGAAGATGACGAGTTTCTGCCGCTGCCCGCCCGAGAGTCCGGCGCCGGAGTCGTGACGATTCATCTCCGCGCCGTCCTCGTCTTGCTCGACGCCCACGAAGGTCACGTGCTCGCGCGTGTCGAGGCAGCGGCGCGCCCAGGCCTGCTCCTGGGTCGAGCCGAGTCGGTCCATCAACCGGCGCAGCAGCAGGAATCGTCGCTCGGCGGCGGCGCGATCCTCCGCGCCCCAGCTGTCGCTCGAGATGGTGCGGAGGTCGTCGACGAATTCGGTGACCTCGCCCGTGCGCTTGTCCTTCACCTGGATCTGCAGGAAGCGGCCGGTGTCGAACGGCGAGCGCCGGAGCGAGGCGTTCACCGGCTCGATCCGCGCGTGGATGCGGCTGCGCGAGAGCCGGATCTCCTGCAGCAGATTGCCGGTGAGTTGCCGACTCTGCGTCGTGAGCAGGTCGAAGAAGCGGCTCTCGTATTCGGGCAGGCGTGTGGCGACGATGCGGTCGAGCAGCGCGAGGTAACCGGCGCGGTCGTCGATCACGGGGGAGAGATCGCTGGTGAGAGCGGGCCAGGTGTCGTTGACCTCCTTCGCGAGCCTGTCGAACTCGCGCGCAGCCGCACCCATCGCGCGCTCGGCCGCCGAGCGTTCGTTGCCGAGTGCAGTCGACACGGCGGTCGCCGTCTCTTGCAGGGTCTGCCGCGATTGCGAGCGCGTCAGGCCGGCGAAGCGGATGCCCAGCGCCTCAGCGGTCGCTGTCGCGATGTCCCAATCGGATTCACGGGCGCCGAGAGCCGTGATCTGCGCGTCGAGCTCAGCGGCTCGTCCGTCGAGCTGCATAACGGAACGCTCGGCTTCGCGCCGTTGCTGCACCGCGTGTTCGTGCGCGAGTTTCGCCTCGTCGGCCCGCGCCTCCGCTGCGGCGAGTTCGGCGTTGCCATCGCGCAGCTGGGCGTGCCGCTCGCGCAGTCGTGCCTCCGCCTCTGCCACCGTGTCGGCGTCCACATCGGCCCAACCGATCGACTGCAGCGCGTTCAGGGTGGCGGCGCGGGTGGCCGCGGCTTTCGCAGCGGTTGCCGCGGCGTCGATCCGCGCGGTCACCTTCTGCAGTTCGGTGTCCACGGCGGCACGCGCCGCAAACAATCGCTCGAGCTTCTCGGTGCTGTCGGAGCCGAGGATCCAGCGCGAGCGGTCCTCGACCCGCGAGCGGTCGTCCTTCTCGAAAGAACGCGATCCGTGTTTCACCTGGCCGGCGGGGGTCACTCCACGGCGCACATCGCGGAGTTGACGTGCATTGTCGACGCACGCATAGTCGTAGCGATCGGAGAGTCGGTGTCGCAGCCACTGCGCGTTCGGCCCGTCGAGTACGCGGATGCGGTTCAGCAGCGAGCGCGCCGAGTCGCTGGGGCGCGGCGTCTCGGCCCGCAGCGGTACCGACTCGAACACCAGTCGGGTGCCCAGGTGCGTGTCGTTCACGATGTGCGTGACGTCGCCGATATGCGCATCCTGCACCAGCATCACGGTAGCGAGCGGGCGGAGAACCCGCTCGATCGCGCCGCTCCAGGCCGCGCTCTCCGGGAGGACGTCTATCAGTTCGCCCGCGAAGGGGAATGCCCCGATCGGGAGGCCCGCCTTCTCTGCCACCAGTGCACGAGCGCGCAGCAGCCGGGCGTCGATGTTGGAGCGGCTGGCCCGCAGCTGCGCGATCTCCTCATCGATCGCGAGCAGTCGACGCTGCGCTTCGCTACGACCGTCGTGCTGCTCGAACAGGGCGGTGCTCAGGGTGGCTTCGTCGTCGGCGGCCGATGCGCGGTCGCGGTCGGCGGCGGCGCGCAACTGGTCGAACTCTTCGGCGGTCGCGGGCATCGGTACGCCGACGCGGCGCAGCTGTTCGGTCCACTGCTCGCGCCGCGCACGGGTGTCGGCGTGGCGCTGTTCGGCGCCCTGGATACGTACCAGCAGGGCATCGAGTTCACTTCCGCCGACGTCGTAGACGAGGCGGCGAGCGAGCTCAGCGGCGTCACCTGTCGCGGTCTCGTCGGTCTGCGCCAGCCGTAGCGCATCCTGCGCGTGCGCGAGCGTGCCGCCCAGCTCTTCGCGCTCGCGCCGTGCGCGGTCGAGGATGCGCTGGTCGGTGTAGTCGCGCAGCGCGGCGAGTTGCACATCCGCCGCCCGCCCTTGCTCCACGGCGTGTTCGTACGCCTCGGCCGGCTCTTGCACCCGACGCAACAGGTCGACCTGGCGGCGGGCCTCGACGACTCGGTGGTGGGCGTCCGAGAGTTCGCTGAACTGCTCGACGGCGGTGCGCGCCATCTCGAAGGTCCTCGGCTCGTCGAGCATGAATCCGCGGAAAAGCTGGTCGAGGCTGCCCAGATTCTTGGCCGACTGCGTCTTGTGCAGCAGCTGCAGCGTTCCCTCGTTCTGGATGCCGAGCACACGGCGGAACTTGGCGAAGAAGGCCGAGAAGTCTTTCGTGACCGCCGCATCCGGCCACGCCGCCTTGATGCGGCGCATCTCGATTCCGTCGCGCGCGTGCGCCTGGAAGTCGAGCAGCTGCTGCTCGCCGCGGCTGCTCAGGTACAACTCCGAGACGTCGGCGACAGCGTTCGCGCCGCGGCGAAGGTGGAACAGTCGAACGAGATTGATCGGTTCGGCGCCATCCGCGGTGTCGAAGCGCAGCAGGATGCCGCTCCAGGTGGCGAGCGGGCGCAGGTACTGGGCGACGGCGTCGCCGGTCTCCTCATCCGTCTGCCGCCGCCAGGCGCCGCGGATGTAGCTGACGAGCGAGCGGTCGTTCTGGCTCGGCGAATCACCGGCGGCGGCGTTGAATCGCAGCCACTTGCGGGGCGTCAGCACGGTCGCGATGGCGTCGAGCAGAGAGGACTTGCCCGAGCCGGAGTGGCCGGTGAGCAAGTGACCCTTGCGAGCGACGTCGATGCGGTGGTGGCCCTGGAACGTGCCCCAGTTCACCAGCTCGACCCGACTCATCCGCCACTGCGCGGGGTGCGGCTCGCGCGGCGCCTCAGCGTCGGCGAGGTCGAACTCGAGGGGCACAGAGAGGGTCATTCGTTCTCCTCGCTCGTCGAGTCGGTCGATCCGCCGCCGCCGCGTTCGGCGATGCGGCGGTACTCGTCGCGTAGACCGGTGATCTGCTCGGGGCCGAAGACCAGCCTCAGCACGGGCGAGATCTCGACGCGCTCGTCCTCGGAAGCCTTGCTGATGATGCCGTACTTGCCGAGCTTGCCCCACGAGGCGTTCAGCCGGCGGGCCCAGTCGGACTCGTCGCGCCCGGCGTCGCGGTACACAGCCAGCTGCTCGAAGACGTCGTCTCTTCCGACGATGACGCGCTCGCTGCCGTCCGCCGAGACCAGATGCTGGCGCAGAACGAGCAGCATCGCGGTGTCGAGGAAGGTCAGCGAGGCGGATCGGACCGTGCTCGGAACCGCCACATCGAAGGTCTCGGCGTTGCGGATGTAGGCGACCTCGCTGCCCGGGTCGATCGCCAGGTCGAGGAAGAGTTCATGCAACCGCGAGCGGATCGCCGCCTCGTCGGCGAGCAGGGCGCCCCACAGTTGCGGATGCAGGGCCTGGGACAGCAGAGGGCCGCGCAGCAGTTGGAGCAGCGCGCGCCGCGAGGCCTCGGGCAAGGCCCCGGTGTCGCCCGACCAGACGCCGCCCTCGTTGTGCTCCTGCAACTGCTGCCACCCCGTGTCGATGTCGCTCATAAGTGGATTCTCTCGGTGAAGGTGTGCCGGGCGATGCGTGCCCGGCGGCGTGTAGAGGGTGTCGCGGTCTGTAGGTCGGCGGGTGCCCATTCGACGTCTTCGGGCTCGCCCCCGTCGACGGCGTGCCGATCGGCGAGCACGAGCAGGCCGATCACGCTGGCGACCCCTTGGGTGGCCGGATGCGCGGCGAGCACTTCCGCGATGGTCGCGCTCGGCTGCGTCTCCAGCGCCGCGTTCACGTTGCGGGTGAGTTCGGCGAGGTCGATCTCGGTCTCGCGGGCGAGTTCGCGCAGATCGTCGAGGTCGACTGTGCCCACCTCGTGCTCGACCACGTCGATCGCCGTTTCAAGGTCGGCCGGGTTGTGCGGGCTGAGCGCGCCGATGCTCCGCAGTTCGACTGAGCTGAGCGCGAGCTCGACCCCGATTTCATCCCACGGCTTCACGATCTGCGCGGCGTGAAGCGCCTCGGCGAGTGCCTCGCGCAGCATCCGCTTGATCACCCGGTCTTGTTGGAACTCTTGACTCTGCACGAAGCGGCGCAGCCCGCGGGCGAACGTGGTCATCACACCGTGCACCTCGGAGCTCTGTTCCTGCAGCATCGAGAGCAGCCTGCGCAGCGTCTTGCGTTGCACCGGGGTGAGGCGGCCGGCGAAGGTGCGGGCGAGTACGCGCTCGATGTCGTCCTCGAAGGCGGCGCTGAGTTCGGGGTCGAGGACGAGGGCGTAGAAGCCGGCGAAGCTGCGGCCGGCGTCGGATGCGGCGAGGAGGTCGACTCCGCGGAATATCTCGTCAAGCACGTGGCTCTGCGTCTCGTCGCTGTCGACGATCCGTTCGCGCAGTGCGCGATTGATCCGTTCGATCTCGGCGCGCACTTTCGCGAAGTCGCCGGGAAGCTCCTCCGCCATGGCGAGGATGTCGCGGGCCCTCTCGATCGCCTTATCGTCGCCGAGCACATCGACGTCGCCTCGTGTGATCGCCTCGATGCGCGCGTCGATCGCGTCGCGCTCGTCGCGCAACTGTTGCAGCCGACGCTCCACATCAGGGTCGGTATCGACCGCGAGGGTGTGCAGCTGCCCGGCGATCAGCGCCAGCCGCGACTCCGTGACCGACTGCCGCGGCTCAGCGAGCTGCGTGAGGTAGCGGATCGCACTGAGCGCGTCTGGTGACAGCTCGTAGGTCTCGCCGCGCGACTCCTCCGATGGACGGCGGATGAGGATGCCGTCGCCGCGCCACTCGGCGCAGTACGCCTGGCCGGTGCGTGGCAGTTCGAAGCCGTGCACGCGCAACTCGACGAGGTCGGCCTCGACCCGCTCGAACAGTTCACTGCTGGCCAGCCGGCGCTCGTCGGCGCCGAGGTGCTCGGCGAGAACTGCGACCGCGACGGCCGCGTTGGAGGCCCCGAGCAGCGACCATGCCGCCGAATCTTCACGCAGCCGGCGCAGGGTGAGGGCGGTCGTGAGGGCGCTCATCCGCTCGTCTCCTTTCGTCTCGGCTGCAGGGATCCTGCCGTGTTTGTGAGGTGCGTCTATTGTCACCGACACCTCCGACATCGAAGTCTGAGCGGTGCTCGCATCCGCCGCTCCCGTGCCGGCATCTCGGCGGAGTCCGGCTCGGGCGGCTTTGCCCTCCCGGGTGGGCGTAAAGCGTCATCCCATGGCCTCGAGTCGGCCAGTTCGTGCCGACCCGGGCTGGGTGGGGTGGCGGGGTGGGCGTGAAGGGTCCTGCCCGGGCCCGAATCGGCCGGGTCGTGACCACCCGGGCTGGGTGGGGTGGGCGCGGGTGGGCGTGAAGCGTCCGGGTCCGCGGCCGGTACGCCCGGACCGTGGCGGACCCGGGCCGGCTCGGTCGCCGGGGAGCGCGCGCCGGCGCGACCGCGCGCGGTTCCTGGGAGCTCGCCGACCGGGAGTGATGATCGGTCGACGGGCGACGTCTCACCGGTAGCGCACGCATCCGTTCCGACGCCCAGACGAGAGAGCACCATGTCGCCGTTCCGCCGCACTACCTCCAGCTACGTCCGCCGCCCCCGCGCCGTGTGGGCGGCCCTCGCCACCGGCACCGTTGTCGTCACGCTCATCCTGCTCGGCGTTCTGCTGCCCCTGCTCGGCCTGATCGGGGCGGCTGACGGTGCCACCGCCGGAGCGCTCGATGTGCCGGTCGGCACCATCGCTGTCGCCCTGGTGGTCGGCTACGGACTCGCCCTTGCGTTCCTCCTTCTTTGCCTTCGCACGCGCAACGGCGCGTTCGCGTGGGTCCTCGCAGTCGCCGCGGTCGTCGCGACGCTGCTCGTTTCACTCTGGCCGATCGTGGCGGTCGCGATCGCTGGTGTGGATCAGGCGCAGGACATCGTGCCGTTCATCCAGAACCTGATCGAGAAGGTGATGGGCAACTAGTTCGTCGCAGCGAACGCACTGCGCCGACCGTAAAGGGTCAGCAGCAAGGCGATCGCACCGAGCGCAGCCATCAGACCCGCGAGGATCAGCGCGTCGAACTGCTCGAGCAGCACCGCCCCGAGCACCCCGGCCGCGAAGATCGCGAGGTTGAACGCCACCGGCAGGAACGAATTGGCGACATCCGAGTTCTCGCGGCCCGAGCGGCTCAGCGCCGATTGCAGCTGAGCGGATGCGCCGCCGAACGTGATACCCCAGAGCGCCGCAGCGAGCAGCACAACCGCGGGCACTGCACCCGCGAGCAGCAGGATGAGCGCGGCCGCGATGAACCCGACGACGCTGAGATGCAGCAGCGCACGCGGATAGCGATCGATCAGCACCGCGGTGATGCCCACACCCGCGATCGAGGCGATGCCGTAGACGAGCAGGACGAGGTCTGCGCCCAGCCCGGTCTCGGTCGCGCGGAGGAACGGGGCGATGTAGGTGTAGATCGTGTTGTGCGCCAGCATCCATACGAAGATCACCGCACACACAATCGCGACACCTGGCATCGCGAACACCCTCGCCAACGGTAGACGGCCCGAGGCGCCGGCCGGTTGTCCGGCCGCATCGGGCACGAAGAGCGCGATCAGGATGAAGGTGAGCAGCGCGAGCAGCGAGAGCCCGCCGAACGACCAGCGCCAGTCGAACGTCGTGCCGAGCCACGCACCCACCGGAGTGCCGAGCGCGAAGCCGACCGGGGCGCCGACCGACACGATCGACAGGGCCAGACCGCTGCGGTGGGCCGGGCTGATGCGGCGACCATAGGCGGCGAGCATGCCCCAGATGATCCCCGTGAAGGCGCCCGCAACGAAGCGCGAACCCAGCGAGAGCGCCACATCGCTCGAGAGCGCGGTGACCGTGTTGGCGATGATCAAGCCGGTGATGCTGAGCAGGATGAGCGGCTTGCGCCGGAATCGTCGGGTGAGGCTGATCGCCGGAATCGTGACGATCACGGTTCCCAGCGCCCAGACGCTGATGAACTGGCCGACGGTTCCCTCGCTGATCCCCATGCCCGCCGCGATGACGGGGAGGAGACCGGCGGGCATCGTCTCGGCGGCGACGAGGATGAAGCCCATCGTGGCGAGCAGGATGAGCGCGAGCCACGGCATCTTCTGCGGGGCGGTTGTCGCCGTGGGGGTGGCGGCGGGCGCGGTGGAGTTCATAACGTCCTTCGAGGCAGGGTGGAGGGCGCGGCGTCGTCTGCCGCGGGGAAGCCGGGTCAGCGGGCGTCGCTGGTGGCGCGGTCGACGATCCGTTCGGTCGCGGCCCAGGTGGCGAGGAGCCGCAGTTTCTCGTCCGAGGAGCTGCCGGGAACGGCCGGGTAAATGGTGATCGAATGGCCGGGGTCGTCTTCGAGCTCGATGGCCTGGAAGGTCAGTTCGAGCAGGCCGACCACGGGGTGGTTGAACTGCTTGGTGCCCGCGTAGTGGCGGCGCACGTTGTGCGCGGCCCAGCGGATGCGGAAGTCGTCGCTCTGCATCGACAGCTCGCCGATGAGTTCTGCGAGCTGCTTGTCGTGCGGGTTGCGGCCAGCATCCCGTCGGAGGATCGCCACGTTCACGTTCGCCGCGCGCTCCCAGTCGGGGTAGAACTCGTGCGCGCGGGGGTCGAGGAAGATGAATCGCGAGTGGTTCGCCGGCCGGGTCGGGCTCGTGTACATCGCCGAGTAGAGCGCGAAGCCGAGCGGGTTGGCGGCGACGATGTCCATCCGGTTGTTGGCGATGAACGCGGGCGCTGCGGTGATCGCGTCGAGCAGGTATTGCAGTTCGGGGCGGACACACGTGGCGACCGGCTGTTTGGGCTTGGTGCGGATGCTCGACGCGTTGGCCGTGCGGGCCAGATCGTAGAGGTGGTCGTGTTCGGCGCGGTCGAGTTCGAGGGCGCGGGCGATCGCGTCGAGGACGGTATCGGAGGCGCCGGCCAGGTTGCCGCGTTCGAGGCGGTTGTAGTAGTCGACGCTCATCCCGGCCAGGCGCGCGACCTCGTCGCGGCGGAGCCCGGGCACCCGGCGGCGTCCGCCGCCGGGCTCGAGGCCCGCCTGCTC
Source organism: Microbacteriaceae bacterium VKM Ac-2855 (assembly GCA_013204985.1). Taxonomy (GTDB): domain Bacteria; phylum Actinomycetota; class Actinomycetes; order Actinomycetales; family Microbacteriaceae; genus Rathayibacter. Next base: position 282,863 of record JABMLG010000004.1, on the reverse strand, counting down.
CGGGGTGATGCGTCCGCGGCGCGAGGAGAGGAACTCGCGTACCTCAGCTCGGTGATCCATGTGGGCAACCGTACGGTCCCCGCCGCGTGAAGTGGAGTGTTCTGTCAGTACCTGTTTGGCGGGGGCCCGTCGTCTGTGCTCATTGGTCGGGGTTCCATTGGGGGCAGCCGGGGTCGGTGGGGTAGTCGGTGCAGGTGCCGCGGACGAGGACGGTGTTGATGGTGAGGGTTCGGCCGGTGTGGGTGGTGGGGCTGGTGAGGGTGCCGGTGACGGCGGTCCAGGGTCCGTTGTTGAGGCGGTAGGCGGCGACGTAGTTGGCGGATGCGGTGATGGTGTGGTTGCCGCGTTGGGTGTAGGTGTGGCTGGTTTTGGTGGTGCTGAATTCGGGGAGGTTGAGCTCTTTCCAGGTGGCGCCGCCGGTTTGGGTGGTGGTGGTGGTGCCGTCGCCGTAGTCGAAGGTGTAGCTGGTGGGGGTGAAGCGGACGTCGGCTTGTTGGCCGAGGAGTGTTCCGGTGACGGTGTGCTGTTGGGCGTGGGCGATGAAGTTGGTGGGTCGGTCGCGGAGCATCCAGTGTGCGGGTTCCATGGTGAGGGTGGTGCTGGCGGGGAGGAATGTTGCGAGGTCGCGGATGGTGACGGTGGGTGCCGGGGCGGTGGTGGTGGCGGGCGTCGGGGTGGATGGTGTGGTCGGTGTGGTGCAGTTCACGCCGACGACGCAGCGGTAGACGTAGCGGCCGTTCGCGATGGCGGAGTCGTAGATCTGCTGGCGGAGGGCCGCCTCGGCTTCAGCCTCGGTAATGGGGGTGGCGTCGGTGGAGTCGTCGGACCCACCTGTCGGTGGTGGGTTGTCGTTTGTATTCCCGCTCGAATTGCTGAAGTCACCCCAGAGTGAAGTATCCGATGCCCCTGTCGATGCTTGAACGTGCGGTTCTAGCGGATCACCAGAAGCTTCAGTTGGGAAGGCAAGAGCCGCGGAGAGGGACATCAGTACGCAGCAGAGCAGCGCTCGTTTGAGGACCAAAGCTCGCTCCTTTCGACCACAAGATTTGACCCTCCCGGGGTGTCGGCAACGAAGCTGAGGGAGTAGTCGAGCTGGTCCGCGCGGTCGCGCGGAGTGACGTCTACACCGGCTGGGTCAATCAGTCGGCTCTGTGAGATGTCTGCGCAGATGTAGGCATGGACCTCAGTGCGGCCGTCCGCTCGAAGCTCGCCCGAGCTGAATAGGGGTGAGTGAATGGTCGTCGGTCCGGATTGCTTTATGCCTCGCTGGTTCAGCGAATTTCCGTCGCTGATCGCCACCTCCGCTGCGGAGCCGCTCGCGACACCCTCTATGCGATTTACATCGACAAAGCCCGCCATGCCGACTTCATTACTCACATCCACATACCTCTGAAAAGCCGCAACCGCAGCCGCTAGCGCCTCCTTGTTGCTCGCGAACGGCGACGCCCAGGTCGGCGTCGCCGTCGGATCCGGTCTCTCGCGCGCCTGCCCCACGCATCCGCTCAGCGAGAACGAGAGCGAGAGCGCGAGCGCGAGAGCGGCAGCGATAGGGATTCGTAGGAAGCGCATCCCGACACCGTAGACAAAGTCGACGACTCCTCGCAGAAGTTATCCACAGGCACGAACTCGATGCCTCGACGGGTACCTCTACCCACGGGCAGTCGTGCCCATTCTGACTTTCGCCGCCGTTCTCCACGATCGGAGTCGTAGCCGACACGACTACGAAACCCGAGACGAAAGAGAGCAACGATGTCAGAGCAACAGCACCGCGGACCCGAGTCGCTCCAGCCGTTCCCTGCGCTGATCGCCTTCGGCGACACCCCCGTTCGCGGTCACGAGCGCACGTATCGCGCGTTCCTCGAACTGCGTCGCGCCGTCTACGTCGAAGAGGCCGCCTACCTCGACGCGGCCGCCGCGCCCGGTGAGATCGAGACCGATCCGGACGATGCCCGATCGCTCGCTTTCGCGGTCATCGACGAGTCGGACGGACACGTCCGTGTCCTCGCCGGCCTCCGCCTCATCGTGAAGGGCTACGGAGCGCGCACATCCGACGATCGGCTCCCTGTCGAGCACTACTGGCCGGAGGAGTTCGGCCCGCACCCTGCTCCGGAGCCGTCCGTCGAAGTCTCCCGGCTCATCGCTCGCTACGAGGATCGCCGCAAGCAGCACGACTACGCGGTATCCCTCTACGCGGCGGTCATGAGCTTCCTCGACGAGGCCGGCCTGAACCGCGCGTACGGGCTGGTCGATCAGGTCCTCGAGCGGATGCTGCGGGCCTCCTTCACCGTTCGCCGCGTCGGCGAGCCGCGCTGGATCGAGCGCTACAACAGCGAGAACGTGGCGATCGAGATCATCGTGCCGCGCATCCGTCGGCTGAGCCGATGGCTGCCGGGGCGATTCGAGACGGCACGCGAGATCCTGGTCGGCTTCTCCGATACCGAGGAGCGCGCCGCGTGAGCATGGACGTCGCCGACCCGCGCTCTGCGCGCAACTTCAGGTTCTGGAACGAGCCGGAGCAGCTCGCGCTCTCATCGGCTCGCGTCGCACTGGCCGGCGTCGGCGGCGACGGTTTCCAGCTCGGTCTGAAGCTGGCGCAGATGGGGGTGCGTTCATTCGCCGTCGCGGATCCGGAGGAGTTCGCTCCCGAGAACGCGAATCGTGTGCCCGCCGCGACTCGCGCCGCGATCGGTCGCAACAAGGCGCAGGTCTTCCGGGAGGCCGTGCTCGCCTTCGACGAGCGCGCCACGGTCGACGTCTTCGCGACGGGCGTCCAGCCGGACAACGCCGACGAGTTCGCGGCCGGCGCCGATCTGGTGATCGACGAGACGGAGTTGACCACCCCGGAGGTCGGCGTTCTCGTGGCACGAACCGCTCGGCGGGTCGGCGCACCCGTTCTGTGGGTGATGAACGTCGGCTGGGCGGCTCAGGCGACGTCGTTCCATCCGCGATCACGCTTCACGGTCGAGCGGATGCTCGGGGTCGCGCCGAACATCCCGCTCGACCGGATCGCAGCGCGTCCCGCCGATCTCGCACGCACGCTGCCACGCATTCCGCCCTACACGGATCTTCGCGTCCTCGCGGCCATCACGGCCGATCGCCCCGCTCCGCTCCCGTCCATCGCACCCGGGGTCGATGCCGCGTCGGCCCTCGGCTGTGCGCAGGCCTTCCTCCATCTCACAGCGGGGGTGGGCAACCGCAGGCCCCAGCCCACCTGGGCGCCGTCGTTCGCGTACATCGACGTCTATTCGCAGAGTGCAGGCACGCTCCGCTTCCCTCGGATCTCGAGTGCGATGACGCTGGCGCGGGCCGCGGCGCGCGACCGACTCGGCCGCAACCCGCGCGCGAGCTACGGCGAGGCGGATCGAGAGCGTCGGGCGGGCGCGGCGGATCGAGTCGCCTGACGTCGGGGAGCGTCAAGCGCCCCCCGCCTGCCGACGATCGGGAAGGCGACGGGACACTTCTCGGTTGCTCAGCCGCGGACGTACTGCAGTGCTGACAGAGGGAGAGGCGAACCCCTCAACGACCGTCGCGGGCTTCGCGGGCTCTATTGCCGAGCTCGCCAGCCTGTTGAGCGGCCTTGTTCACGAGATCCCAATCGCTCCGACTGGCGGTCGCCGGCGAGTTCTTCACTCGCGCGATTGCGGCACGGTACTCGGATTCGGATGCCATTTTCTCTCGCTCTCATCTGGGATGCAGCCGACTGTAGGGGCGAGTCGTCTGTGCGTCTGTCACCGATTAATGCGACGGGTGCGACTTTTGGTCGACACATAGTCTCGGGACGACACGAGGAGGCCCCGTGCGCCGCTCGGTCACACCCTCCCGAATGGAGATCACCGCGGCTATTGTCGTGTTGCGTTCCATCGCGATCGGTGCTAGCTCGTGCTACACGCTGGTAGTCGGTCTCGAAGCTGTCTACTTCTCGCAGTGGTGGACCGTGGCCGCGGTCGTCAGCACACTCGTTCTTCTCCTGGCGGGCCGCAGGTGGTGGTCGTCATCCTGGCTCGCCGCGGTCTCAGCCGCTGGTGTTCTCGTGTGGCTCGTCAGCGCAGCGTCTTCGCCGTCGCCGGCCTCGACCTTCGCCATTGAGAGTGTCAGGCCACTCGGAATCGGGATCGCGCTCGTCGTTGTCGGTCTGGGCGCGACTCGCTTGCGGACAGCGCTCACGACTTCCGCGGTCGTCGTTGTACTCTCGCTCGGCGGAGCGATGTGGCTGGGTGCGCCGACGCAGCGTCTGGCGGCAGCCGCGTTGTGGTCCGCCAATGTGACCGCGGTCTGCGCGATCGGCGGATGGGGGATGCGACGAGGAGCGACGCTGGCCGTTCACGCCATCGTCACGCTTGCATCGGCTCGACGCGACCGTGTGTACGGCGAGCAGTTCGCCCATCATCGCCGGGAACTGGACGTCGCAGTGCACGACAGCGTTCTCGCCACCCTCAGCATGCTCAGCCACAACGGCATTGGGATCGACGCTCGGGAGCTCAGGGAAAGGTGCCGCAATGACCTCGACGGGCTGACGACGGTGGTCCGAGCCGGTCCCGGATCTGACGTGCTCGTAAGCACGCTGATCGCAGGCTGGCGACGCCTCGCGGAGTCGCTGCGGCTTCGCCTCGAGCTAGAGGAAACCGGTGTCGATCTCCCGCTGCCGAACCGTGCAGCGGAAGCGGCCGACGGGGCAGTGCGGGAGGCTCTGCGCAATGTACGGATTCATGCGGGCACCGACGACGTCCGAATCCGGCTCGGTGAACGGGCGGGTTCGCTCACTGTGGAAATCATCGACCACGGGGTCGGCTTCGAGCTCCGCGATGTGCCACCGGAGCGTTTCGGCATCGCTCGATCCATCATCGAGAGGATGAACACTGTTGGTGGACACGTCCTGGTGCGTTCGGCCGCGCGCAAGGGAACTCGCATCCTGATCAACGCGCCTCGGGTGGTCGCGCATGCTCCGCGACGGTCGGAAGTCCCCGCGGCGGAGCAGCTGCGGCGCGCCTCCCGAGCCGCGCCGCTCGTGATCGGATGGGTAGGGGCCGTCGATGCGGCGGTCATGGTGCTGGTTTTCTGGAACGCGTACGTCCACCCCGCCCTCGCCGCGATGTGCATAGTCGCTCTCGCTGTCGTCGGCATCGCCGCCTCCGGACTTGTTCGGATCTCCGCACCGATCGTGCTCGGTATCGCCGCGGTGGTCTTCGCCGGAGTCACCGTCATCGCGACCGTGATCACACCGGGGTCTCTACGTTTCTCGTCGGCCAATGTAGGAATCACCGGCGTATCGCTCGCGCTGGCCTGGCTGTACCGATTGCAATCGAGCCGATGGGTGCTGCTTCTGGCGGTGGTGCATACGACGGCGCTGTTGGTCGTAGCGGTCGTCGTCGGTGCGGCCGATCCAGCCGACCTCGTGGGCTCAGTGGCCATGCTTGGGCGTCTCGCCGCGGAAACGATCCTCGTACCGGTCGGACTTGCGCTGTATCTGCGTTCGGCCGGGCGTGCAGTGATCGCATTGAATGGGCTCGACATCGAGGCGGAACGCGTGCTGGCGGAGCGGGATGCCGGTACTGCCGCGACCGAAATGATCGCACGTCGACGAGCAGCGGTCGTGGCGATGGTCGCGCCGGTGCTCGAACCGGTCGCCGACGGTCGTCTCGCGCTTCCGCTGGGCGACGATGACGCGGCGCGGGCGGCGGCGGTCGCCCGACGGGTCCGCGACTCTCTTGCTGCAGAGCCGGCGACTGATTGGCTGGCGTCTGCGATCGGGCAGTGGCGGGAGGACGCCGCACCGGGAGCGGAGGAGATTCGTCTGCTCGATGGGGATGCGGCGGCCGACGCCATCCCGTCGCAGTCTCGAGCTGCGCTTCTCGCAGTGCTGGCAGTACTGAGATCTGCGGGACCTACCACCGTGGTGGTCACTGACTACGGCGACTCGGTCGACGTCGTCGCGACATCCGGCCCCGGACTCGCGCACGGCAGCGTCGATCGCACGCCCGGATACGCCGAGGCGATCGCGGCGATCGACGCGACATCGACCGAGATCGATGGCTATGCGACGGTCGAGGTGGGCTGGGCGGATCACCGGCAGAACCACGAAACGGGCTCGATGTAGTCAGCGAGGTTACACCGGACATCACACGTGGGAAGCCGCGCTCGGGCGACTTGAGGACTGCGTGTCTCAAACCGTTGTGGACCGTCGAAGAGTTCCCCTAGGGTCGCGAGCGGGGCGGCCCGAACCGTTCCGGGGATGGGGACCGGCGTGACTCTGAGCGCAATCACACGTGTAGCAATCGTGGACGATCAGCAGATGTTCTTGGATGGACTCGAATCGTGGCTGACAGCGGCCGATTCGCGGATCCGGGTGGTCTTGAAGGCGCAGAGCTACGCCGGCTTTCTCGATCATGTCGATACACCGATCGATGTCGTCATCCTCGATGTCGACCTCAAGGACGACAGCACGATCGAGACCCGTGTGTCGGAGATCTCGGCCCGCGGGATGCGGGTGATCGTCGTGAGCACTTTCGCCGACGCCGGGGTCGTGCGCCGCGCGCTCGCAGCCGGAGCGGTGGGGTACGCATCGAAGAGCGAAAGCGCATCTGAGATCCGGCACGCGATCGAGGCCGCCACCTCCGGCAGGGACTACTTGACCCCGCACGTGACCGCACTTCTGCTGCAGGAATCGCTGATCCGTCGTCCGGCGCTCAGCATCCAGGAGAAACGCGTGATGAGTTTGTACGCGACCGGTCTGCCGGTCAAGCTCGTCGCATTTCAGATGGGCCTCTCGCAGGACACCGTGCGCACGTATCTCAAGCGGATCAAGGCCAAGTACGTCGAGTGCGGGATCCGTCTCGACACGAAGATCGACTTCTTCGTCAACGCGCAACAGATCTGAAGCCCGCCCCGATCCGTTGTCACCGCTTCATGTGACATCTCGACCGTGTCACCGATCCGTGTGACGTGACCCGGTGGTGGCCGGCTGACATCGTGGCACGCACCGCACGACCGAGCGGTGGGTGGAGGGCGACGGATGAGCAATCCGACGGGTGGCTGGGACTTCAGCCGCTTCAACGGCGGGGGACCCGCGGGATCCGGTGGCGAATCGTCGCAGGCCGGGCCGACGTCGCCGACGCAACCCATCAGATTCGGAACCGCGGGAGAATCGCCGGTCGATCGGGTGCCCGCGGCGGAAACTCCTACCGGATGCGGAGGCACGGTCGCGGCGCCGTCGCCCAGCTCGGTTCGAACCCCCGTGGGCTGGCTCATAGCCGGAATCGCCGTTGCCCTCGTCTCAGCCGCAGCTGCGCTCGTGTTGGGTACGGAACCTGGAATCGCTGTTGCCGCTTGGGCCCTGGCAGGGCCGGTCGCCATCGGCCTCTTCGCCGTCTATCTGTTGCTCGACACCCGTCGGCGCACCCAGCTGATGTACTCCCCCCCGACCTGGGCGCCATGGGTGTACCGCGGTGGGCTCGTCGTCGTGCTGCTGGCGGTCATCGCTTGCTCCGGTCGCATCGCCCTGTGGGCGGGGCGGGTGTGGCAGCTATGAACGCGCTTCGCCGTACGCTCTCGGCGACGGCCGTGCTGTTCGTCGCTATCGGAGCAGCCATCGCTCTACCGGCTGTTGCCTCTGCGGCCGAGGGGGACACTGCACTGGGCGGATTCGGCGCCTGTATCGCGGGCGGTGGCAGCGCGGATGTGCTCCTCCTGGTGGATGAGTCCAGCAGTCTGCTCACCAGTGATCCTGAACTGGGCCGCGTCACGTCCGCGACGTACTTCGTGAACCAGCTCGCCGATTTCGCCACGGACGTGGGCACGCCGGTCGACGTGCAGTTGAGCGTGTTCGGGGACGGCTACGAGACCATTCTGCCTTGGACGGGGCTCTCGGCCGACTCCTTGGGTTCCGTCCGGTCTGGCATCGCCGGCCTCGCTGAACGAGTGGATGGTTTCGACACCGATTACTGGACGGCTCTCGATGGGGCACGGACCGACTTGGCAGCCCGCGCGGCGGCGCGGACGACAGAGACCAGCTGTCAGGCTATCGTCTGGCTGACCGACGGCAAGCTCGACTATTTCCCGCGCGAATCCGAAGCCGAGCGAGCGGCGTACGGAACCGAGAAGCGCTTCGCTCCAGGCGTGCAGCTGACGTCGGCCGCCGCAGCGACGCAGATTCGCGACGCTGCGAGCAGCGACCTCTGCCGCAGTGGAGGCCTCGCCGATCAATTGAGATCCTCGAAGATCACGCTATTCGGCGTCGGCCTCAACGGCAGTGGATCCACCCCGACCGACTTCGATTTCATCCGTTCGGTCGCTACGGGCGCGGATACGGCCGGCTCCCGGTGCGGTGACCTCACTGAACCGGTGCCGGGTTCGTTCTACCTCGCCGACAATATCGACGCGCTCCTGTTCGCTTTCGACGAATTGTCCTCCCCCGGCACGAATCCGATAGCGCAGGAGGCCGGCATCTGTCAGGTCGTTGTCTGTGCCGACGAGGCGCACAATTTCGTGCTCGACGCATCGACGCCGCGGGTTCGCCTTCTCGCCTCCGCGGACGTCGACGGATTGACGGCGAGTATCGTGCTCCCGACAGGAGAGCGGGTCGATCTGACCCGCGGCGCAGTCGGCGACACTGCCACCGCCGGCGTCGCCGGCGCGACCGTGGATTACACCTGGATCACCGACAACACGATCTCCGTCATCGTCGACAAGGCTGCAGCCACCGATGCCGCCTGGTCGGGACCGTGGTCGTTCGCCTTCACGGATCCGCTCGGTTCATCCGACGGTCGACGATCGCAGTCGAATCTGCACATCACCGGCGCGCTCAAGCCGAGTTGGAGCAACGCTGACGGCGTAGTGCTGCACACCGGCGAAGACGTCGAGGGAGCAGTCTTCTCGCTGATCGGGCGGGATGCGGCGGCAGTGGATCCCTCGGCTGTTCTCGGCACCTTGAGATACACCGTCACCCGCCAGGACGCGAAGGGCCAGGAGTCCACTGTTCTCGATACCACCGACAAAGCGGCGATCGGAGCACCCGTTTCGATCCCGCTCGCAAACGCCGCGGTCGGGCAGGGCCTGCTGACGCTCCGACTCGAGGTGACCACCGCGACGGCTACGTCCGCCACCGGTGTCGCCATCCCCGGTACGGCTCTCGATCCGAGCATCGTGGCGCAGCGGATCTCCATCGAAGCCCCTGCCTCCTACCCCACGGTCGCCGAACGCCTCGACTTCGGCCAGATCGAAGGCCCCGCAGACGCTTCAACCCTGCTGGCGATGACCGGCGAGGGATGCGCCTGGCTTCCCGAAGACGCAGTGAAGGTGCTGGCCTCCCCGGAAGGCCTGGGGAGCGTACGAGCGTCCTCGCCGAACGATGGTCCCGAGTCGTGTGCATCGGCAGACGCGGAGGGTCTTCCCGTGCAGCTGACGACCGATGCGGGTGGAAACGGCTCGATCAACGGCACGGTCAGGGTGATGCTCACATCCTCGGACGGCAGCGGTGAACCGCTCGAGATCGAGGTGCCGTTCACAGCCAGCCTGGCTCTTCCGTTGGACGCGGGCGTGACCTGGCTCACTTTCGCGCTCACCCTCTTCGCCGGCATCGCGGTGCCGGTCGGCGTGCTGTATTTCGCGAAGTGGTTGGTCTCCGTCATTCCGGCGCGACCGCTCGTAGCGGCCACCGTGCCGATCGAGGTCTCGGGTTCCAGCGTGATCCGCGGCGGCAGCCGGTTCGCCATCGGTGCGGAGGACTTGCGTACCGTCGTCGCACTGGGCGCTAGCGGCTCACGAACCGCGAACGTCGGCGATGCCACGCTGCGGGCCAGGGTGAGCGCCTCTCCCACCGAAGCCGGATTCGTCAGCGTGCAGAGACCGGGGTTCTCGGGCGCCTCCGGCGATCGGCTCTCTACGGACGCGAAGGGTACGACTGCGCGGCTCCCGCTCGCAGTGCACAACAACTGGGTCGTGTTCCACCGCCCGGGTGATCCGGCGACATCGGCCGAAATTCTCCTACTGATCGGCGGAGACGCCTCGGCGGCACAGCGAACGGCACTCGCCGACGATGTGAATGCGCGGCTCACAGATGTTCTCGCCCGGCTCGTCGCCGCCGAGCCGGTTTCGGATGTGCCGGTCACGCCGGAGGGACCGGGCTCGCCGTTCGGTTCCACGGCCCAGCAGGCGGGCGGATTCGGTGGATTCGGCGCCGCCACCGCGACCGCGACTCCGACGGTGGTGCGCTCACCGGCACCGAACCGTTCGGCCGACCCTCCAGCCTCGCCGCCGGAGACGTCGGACGGGGACCCGACGCCGCCGCGCGGTTCCAGCCCCTGGGACTCGTTCTGATGCCCGCTCCCGACCGCACCATTCGCTTCCCGAAAGAGGTCTGATCCGTGTATAAGTTCCTGGTCGTCGGTTGCGGCGGTTCCGGTGGCGCGACGCTCGCCTACATGATGGATCAGCTCCGCTCCGAGCTGGCGCCGCTAGGTATCGAAGGGATACCGGCTGGTTGGCAGTTCGTGCACATCGATGTCCCGAGTGCTCCCGACACCAGGATCAACGGTATCGGCAACGTCCGTGACCTCGGCGGAAGCTACATCAGCACGGCTCCGACGGCGGGGACGTACTCGGTGCTGGACAACGCGCTGAGCAATCGCTTGGCCGGCCGCGGTGCGTTGGGAGAGTTCGGCACCTGGGCTCCGCGACAGCCGGAAAGCGTCAGCGTTCCCATCGCCAACGGAGCCGGCCAGATGCGCAGCGTCGGCCGTGCGATCACACTGCAACGCACGAGCGAAGTGTTCCAGGGGCTGTCGCAGGCCTTCCAGAACCTGAACACCGTGGAAGCGAACGCAGAGATGACCGCGCTCGCGGCGACGATGCCGGGCGCAGGCGACTTCAGCCCAGCGCTTCGACCTGTGGTGCTCGTCGTCTCATCCATGGCAGGAGGGGCGGGTGCCAGCATGGCGTTGGACGTGTGCCGAATCCTCTCGCTCGTTCCCGGCGTCGATCCCGGCCTCGTCGGCGTGTTCATGGTGACGCCCGACGTCTTCGACTCGCTGCCGAGTTCTGCGCGTGGCGGCGTGCGCGCCAACGCGTTGGCGATGCTCGGAGAGATCGTCGCGACGCAAACGGTCGCTGCGGAGGAGCATGACGTCACCGTGCTGAACGCTCTCGGGCAGAACGCTCCGCGCACGGGGGCCGCGCCGTTCGCGCGGGTCTTCCCCGTCGGCCGCTTCGTCGGTACGGAGAAGACCCGGTTCGGCGATGGATCACAGGCCGCCGTCTATCGAGGCCTGGGTCGGGGCCTTGCGGCGCTGATGGGCAGTGGAAGCGCTTCGGGCGACTTCGTCTCGTTCGACCTCGGCAACGAGGCCGATCCGACCCCGGCCGATCTCGACTACCTCGGCTGGGGCGCGAAGTCGAGCGCGACTCCGTGGGGCGCGTTCGGTTTCGCCAGCCTGTCCATGGGCCGTGATCGCTACCGGCACTACAGCGCCCAGCGTCTCGCGAGAACGGCGGGGGACCGGCTGCGCGAAGGGCACCTCCAGCCCGGCAGCACGGCTTCCGGAGTCGATCAGTTGCGAGCTCTCGCGGACTCGCAGTGGACGCACGTAGCAGCCGATATGGGACTCCCGGTCGGTTCGGCCACGGGGGCGATCTCGTCCGAGCAGATGTTCGGCTGGTTCACCGGAGTTGCGTTCGCCCGTCAGGATGCAGAGGCCGCGAGCCAACGGATCCTGGACGAACAGTTCATCCCCTACGTGCCCCCGCCCGCCGCGACTGTCGCCCAGTGGACGCCGACACTGCGCCAGTTCTTGTTCGAGCGCAAGTCCGTGTTGGTCAGCGCTGCCGCCGAGGCCGCGTACCTGTGGGGCTTCCAGTGGAGCGAACGCCTGCACGAGCGGATTCTGGCGCAGATCACCCATGCTGTCGATCTGTTCGGGCTCCCTTACGCACGCGAGCTGGTCGAACGGGTCGAGCGCCTCGTCCAGGATCAGATGTTGACTCAGCTCGCGGCGATGGCAGGCTACCAAAGCGGCGATCTCGGTCAGATGCCCCAGGCGTTCGAGACGGAGATCGCGTCGATGCGTGGCACGATCGTGAACGGGCAGGGCATCGTCGATCGCCTGGTGACGCAGTTCCGTACGCAGACGCGGGACACCGTCTATGCCCGCAGTGCCGATGTCGCGAAGGCGATCCTGCAGGCGCTGGTGTCCGACGTGCTCGCGCCTCTCAAGGCCGCGCTCGGCGAGGGGATCATCCTGCTCGAGAACGCCGCGACCGCGACGGCGAGCAACGTCGGCTTGGCGAACGTGGCGACCGATGACTACACGGCCTGGCCGACCGATGCGGACCACGCGGTGCCCCCTCGTTTCGATGTCGCCGATAACGAGATCTTGCTCACGCCCTCCGCCGGATTCGATCAGCAGTATGCCGGCGACCTGCGCTCGGCCGTCGCCGACGGTTCCGCCGATATCGATTTCGAAGAGGCGCGCGTTCGCGGCGCGCGTTTCGTCATCAGCGGCGAATGGCCGGTCGCATCGGGCGCGGCGGCTCCGGGGGGACTCCTGCTGCGGATGGCGCGTTGGCGTCCGGGTCTGTTCAACCGCGACCCGATCAGCGGTGCCCCCCTCACACCGTCCAAGGGACGCTACCGTTTTGCCGTCGCGCCGAAGGAACTGCTCGAACGCTCGCTAGCGTTCGTACGCCGACCGGGCGAGTCGTTCGAATCCTTCTGCGCGCTCTCACTGCGCGACTTCGCGTCCGGTACCGATCTTCCCGAATCCGGTCGGGCGGGACGGCATGCAGATCTCGTCGCGAAGTTCGGCGAGGCTCTCTCTCGGGCACTGCCGCTGATCAGCATCGATTCCGACGCGGTGAACGCCATTCACGGTACGCCGACGCAGTACCGCTACAAGTTCTCGAGCATCCCCTTCTCCGGATCCCCGGTGGTCTCCGCTCTTGCGCAGGTGATCGCTGCGCGACCGAACATGGCGGATGAGGTCGCGCAGATCTTCGACAGGGCGATCAGCGCCGAGGACACCCTGACCCGAATCGACATCTTCGGTTCGTACCGCAACTACGTGCCCCTCGTCTTCGATGCGCTACTGGTGCCGGTGGCTCAGCAGTGGGCTGGAACATCGCCGCACGGGCGACGACAGTTCTGGGCGAATCGACGGAGTCGTCCATTGCCCGCGGCCTTGCCGATGGGGGACGTGGAGCGCCGCACGATGATCGCCGGATGGTACATCGGTCAGATCACCGGACAGGTCCGCATCCCGGGGCCGCCCTATGACGCCCCGGTCGAGATATGGAACCCGGAGGATCTCCGGTGGATACCGTTCCCCAATCCGCTGCTGACCCCACCAGCCGAGTTCGTCGGGCTGTCGATCGACTGGCTACCCGCCGTGCTCGAGTCGTTCCTTCTGGCCATCTCGCGCGCTCATGACGTGCCGGTTATGAGTTCGCTCCTCCCGTACCGTCAACTGCGCCGTTTGGCCGACGCGAACCCGGGAGGCCCGGCGAGCGGACTGATCACCCGTTCCTCCGAGCTGGAACTGGCGAATTGGCTGGCCTCCGGGGTGACGCCGAGCGGATCGCCGTCGCGCATCGTCGGTCAGACCCTCGGCGAACGCTACGACAATGCGCTCGCCTGGCTGGGCTCGATCAACTCCTACACCGCGACGATGTTCACGGCGCCGTCGCCCGGAAGCGCACCGGGCGCCTTCTCGAGTATCCCGAACCGGAGGACGGCGTCAGCGACGCCGATCTTCCGTGACCTCGCTCCGGACATCCTGGTCGTGACGAGCGATCTTGCTCAGATCCTCTCCGCAGCGAAGGTCCTCGCCGAGCGACCGACGGTTCCTGTAGCCAACCCGTTCGCTCCCGCCTCGGGTTTCGCACGCCCCGGTGAACTCCCCGCCGGCGCTGTTCCGCCGGTTCCCGAACCCGACTTCGGAGCGTTCTGATGTCCGTCATCTCTGTGATCCTGGCTCCTTCCGGCCCGCTCGCCGGCGTTCGGGACGCTCTCGCGGATTGGTCGGCTGCGAGGTTGATCGACCGGTTCTACTGGGTCGAGCCGCACATGATCCAGAGCGGCACGTTCTCCGCACTCTCGGTGCACGGCGGAGCGTTCGATGGAGCGACGTTGAACGCACTCGCCGGTTCCGGTCGAATCGCGCGCATTCGCCTGGTCGTCCTGGTCCCGGCCATCACCGGAATGCAGGGGGTCGGAACGGCCGTCGAGCAGGAGCTCGCCGCATTCCTGGAGAGCTCCTTCGGCAGCGCACCCGTTACGCGCATCCGAGCGATCGTGACGCGCGCCGACGATCGGGCGACCCTTCCGGACCTCGCGATCGACGGATGGCACAACGTTCTGCTCTCGCCGGAAGACTCTTCCGGGCCCGGGATCGGGCAAACGAGGCTCGGCCCTACGAAGGACCCGTTCGATCTCGGTGCACCTGCGGCTGCCGCGGTTGCCGGTCTGACCGGACTGTGGTCGGGGATCGACGGTTCGCCCCTCGATGCGGAGACGCTCGCCTACGGCGGCCTGGTGCGGATGTCCCGTTCGTACTACCGGCGCCTGGGTACCGCGGAGCTGGAGAGAGCGCTTCGGACGGACGTGCTATCGATGGAACGTGGCCTGCCGCTGCCCACGCAGTTCGGAGCAGCGGCCACCTATGTCGAGGATGCAGCACTCGCCACTCAGGACATGGCTGAACAGCTATGGGCCAGGCATCCCGGGGTACTCCGAGGTCCGAGGGACACCCTCGCGACGGAGAAGGTCAAGCCCATCGGCGCGTGGGAAGCGCTGAAGATGTTCTTCGCCTTCATCCTCGCCGCAGTGCGCGGAGCGCCCCGAGCGTGGTTGGCCGGCGTCGTCAACCGCGTCAGAGCGGACGCCGCCGCGGCCGTCCACGGACTCGTCTTCGGCGCCGCGCCGTCCGCCTACGCCGTCGTTGTTCAGGGGGTGACGGCCGACGGCATGCCGGCGAGCTGGCTCGACCTGCAAGGTGCCGCTGTGGCTCTCGACAAAGCGCTCGATGACGGCGGAGGTGCTCGGCGCGATCACGAGGCCCACGCCGATCTTTCGGCACTTTGGCAGGACTATGTGGCCGCGTCGCTCACCCTCGCCGACGGTGGAGATCGCGTTACGGGCCTGACTCCGGTCCAGATCGGCACTCAACGTGGGGTGCTGCGTCGGCCGGGCTCCATCGTGCCCGCAGTGGAGGACGCGTTCGACGCGGTCCCACCTCACCTCGCTGCGTCGATCGGCATAGCGACGGCCGAACCGTTCGACGTTCTCGGTACTTTCGCGCTCGGCGGTCGCCTTCGCCGGGTAGCCGAACAGCCGATGCTGGGAGTCGCCGCCTCGGCGACCCTCGAGCAATTGGGATCGTGGCGATCTGAGCACAGCGAGACCTTCGCCGCTCGTGTGGGGACTCGCATCGGAGAGAGCCTGTTCGCGGTCCGTGAAGAGATCGCCGCCCTGCTCGAGGAGATTCGTCAGGCAGCCAGCGCAGACGATCTGCTCGCTGCCGAGTCCGCTCGGAACCGACGCCTTGCGCGCACCCTGAGAATCCTCGCGATCATCTTCGGCGCGGCGGCGGTGACAGTGGCGGTGCTGCTGTTCACCGGTGTGGTGGGGCTCACGATCGGGTTGATCATCCTCGCGTCCGTACTGCTTCTCTGGTTCGTGGTGGCGTTGTGGGTGTTCATCGTGCAGAACCGCCGGTTGTTCGCCCTTCTCAATGCGAGAAAAGAACTCCTGGCTCGCAACGAGCTGGCGCGCCGCAATATACGGCACGCGGTGCGCGACGCGCGGCGCCTCACGGACGCGTACAGCCAGTACCTCGCGTGGTCGCGTGTCGTCGGAAGCGTCCTGCGTGCTCCGTTCGGTCGTTCGTCGGAAGCGGCAGTGGCAACGGATGTCGACGTCGTCGACCTGCCGCAGTCCGTCCGTCTCGGTGCCGGTGTCGTTGACGCCAACGCCGTCGGAAGCGCCTCGATCGAATTGCGTCGTGACATCTTCGCCATCGGATGGCTGCAGGGGTGCTGGGATTCCGCCCTGGCCGGCGCGTCGAAGCAGATCGGCCCCCGCGGAGTGGAGATCGAGGCGGAGCCCAGAACACTCTTCCGTCAGCGTGGTTCGGGGGAAGACAGCCTGCTGCCACTCTGGACCGCCGCCTTGCAGGAGAACGGAGTGGCCGGTGCGGTCGGTGACGAAACGTGGAGCAGGGTGCTCGCCGATCTCGATGGCCCCCGCGCCGCCGTCGCCGATCGCCTGCTCGCTCAGGTCTCGGATGCTCGCCTGTCGGGGGGCCAGCCGGTGCCGTATGCGATCTTCATGGGTAACACCGACTCCGTTGAACGGCTGCGCGGCGACCGTCTCGACGATGCACCGCTCTCCGACTCGGCTCGTGCTAACGGCGGCAGCGTCGTCGAGCGACCGGACTCGCGGGTCGGACGACGTGGACTCAGTCGTGTGGTCTCGCTGACGGAGCTCACCGCCGCGATCCCCGCCTATGAGTTCATCGCATATCAAGACCCAGAGATTTTCGATCCTTCTTCGCTGAACGGCCCGGGGTGGGCTGTCGCTCCCGCGACGAACGCGACCCCGACCGCGCCCACACGCGTCATATCATCTGAGCCCTCGACTCTGGACCTACCGGATCCCTTCGGCGGGCAGCCATTCTGATGCACGCATCGTTCTCCTCAGCCCGATCCATCCCTGCACGATGCGGAGCGTGACATGACCGATCCCAGCGCGCATCGGCGACGGACCTTCCTCTTCGCGTGGGCGAGCGCGGCGGCGGCGCGTGGCTACCCGGTGCCCTCCGACGACGATCTGCAGCGGATGGCGGACGCCGGTTCTGCTGTGGCGAGCTCGGGATCCGTCGAAGTGCGGGCCTGGTGGCGCACGCTCGAGCACCTGCTCAAGCAGGACCGTTTCGGTGCGATCGATCCGCATTTGTCCCTGCCCAGCGCGCTGCTGCTGCCCGACGGCTTGGAGCGGAACCCTGGGCGGGGGAACGACATCGGGCTCGGTCGCACGGTCGAGCCCACGCCGACGTCGCCAGACTCCGTGCCGCCGGCACCGGACCTCTCGCCGGAGGACACGGTCCTGGCCGCTCTGAAGCGATGGCGCGAAGAAGCGATCGCCGCCCAGACGCCGGGTATCACGCCGCTTACGGAAACCCATCTCAAGCTCGTCGCGCGGTCGGGTAAACGTGAGGCGGAGGATCTGCGCGCCACCTTCGCGCCGATCGTTCGGCAATTCGCCGACGAGATCGCTGCCGTTATCGCGACTGTCGCCGCGACGTCCTCGCCCGCCTCCGATGCAACGCCGAGTCCATCGCCCCTGCCGGAAGCCGGCCCGACGATCGCAGTGGCGCCTCATGCTCCCGCGCCGCCCCCAGCTCCTTCGGACGTCGATCCCGACTCTTTCGCGCCGTTCGCCTACGGAACTCCGGAGGGCGTGCCGACGTCGCTCAAGCTGACCCCGGGTCCGGGTGGCTCAGTGCGCGCGGTGTGGAACGAATACGAGGAGTCTGGGGTGGCCGTCTATCGGCTCATCGCGGCGGATGAGAACGCGCCCTACTCGCCGGAGGACGGACGGATGGTGGCCGCCACGCGCGAGCACGGCGTCCTCGATGACGAACCCTTCGAGCACGCCGTGCGACACTTCCAGGTCTGGCGCAATGTCGGCCGGGATGTCGATGATGCCGTTCTGGAGCAGCCATCGCTGCACTCATTCGGTGCCGTGATCGCTCCTGCGCTCGATGTCGACATCCGAGAGGATGAGGGCCGTGTGATCGGGCGCTGGCGCGCACTACCGGGCACGACGCGTGTGCAGGTGTTCCGCATCCCACGCTCGCGCGGTGGAATGGCCTCGGGCGATCCGCAATACCGCATCGTGGCGGATGATGCGAACCTCGGTGGGTTCGTCGACCCGGCACCTGCGCGGGGCGAGAAGTACCTCTATCAAGTCTTCGCTGAGGCCGTCATCGACGGGGTCCCGCGCCTTTCCGCCCCGACCTCGATCCCTGTGGACATCTCCGTCGTCCACGAACCCGTGCTCGATCTGGCCTTCGACCTGCACGACGACGCAGAGGCGCCGTTCTTCGATCTCGCGTGGTCGGTGCCGAGGGGTGGCGAGGTCGTCGTCTATCGCACCACGGAGCCGCCC
Source organism: Microbacteriaceae bacterium VKM Ac-2855 (assembly GCA_013204985.1). Classification (GTDB taxonomy): domain Bacteria; phylum Actinomycetota; class Actinomycetes; order Actinomycetales; family Microbacteriaceae; genus Rathayibacter. Next base: position 264,709 of record JABMLG010000004.1, on the reverse strand, counting down.
AGTGCCGGGATCGAGCGCAAGGTGCAGCCGGAGTCGGTACTGCCGCAGGCGAACCTCAACGCTCAGAGCCGGCTCGCGCATCCGATCACGACCGACGATGCGCGCGCGTCGATGCGGGATGTCCCGTGGCCTCGCGGCTGGACCCGGGCTTACTTCACCGTCGTCGTCCTCCTGGACGGCAACGCTTACGTCGGCAACACGGTCCGAGGAGTGCGGGTGCCGCCGGTGGCGCAACTTCGTCTGATCGAGCGGGTCGATCGCCAGCGTGTGACGTTCGAATGGCCGGACGGTGCCGATGTGGTGCTGGCCTACACCTCGCCGGTCGGTCTCGACTCCGAGCTGGCAGTCCAAGGTGAGCCCAAGGAGATCTCGCGTTCCGCGTACTTCGAGCGCGGTTCGCTCGAATACCGCACGGGCGAGCTGGACGCATCCGGGTGCGAACTCCACCTGGTGTCGGCCTCATTCGACGGGGGCCGTCGGGTTCACGGCGCCGCCCGCCGAATCGTCTACCCGGGCTTGTTGCGCCTCGGCTACCGCTGCACGGTCAAGCGCAGCCTGATGGGCAAGTACACCGTGACGGTGTCGATCTGGTCGGAGGTGCCGCTCGAGTCCGCGCCGCCGTTCGTGCTGGTGCATCACCCGGAGCGCTTCCCTCTGACCATCGGCGATGGAACGGCCCTCGCGATGGTTCCTGATATAGAGACCGTTGCCAGCCCGGTGCGCCGATTCGTGCCGGGACCTATGGGAGCGCGCACGGAGCAGCCGGGCTGGCGGACCGACACGGAGGCGTGGTCGCAGGATGTGCCGCATCCCACCGGCTTCGTCAGATTGTTCGTCGATCTGCCGACCGAGTACTTGCGCAGAGTCGCCCTCCTCGACCCACCGGTCGACACCCTGAGGGTGCAGAGCCTGCGGGAAAAAGTCAGCGGTTTGCAGAATCGAGTTCTCGGTGGCTGAGTCGATACAGGGCCGTTCGTCGGGCCGTTGGAGTCAGGTGACGTACACCCTGAATCAGGGCTGGGGCGTGCAGCTCATGAGCGGGCAGCCTACGGCGGCGGAGCTCGCAACGGTGGAGGCATCGGCGGTGACCGGCTTCGGTTCGCATCAGAAGCTGTCCGACTTTCCGGCGGATGTCGAACTCGCCACCCGGCCGCGACGGATGGTGCATCTCGCGGCGTCTGACGGCACGTCGGTCTATCTGCACGCGGTGGAGGCAGGCACCGACAGCACGGGTCGGCCGAACAACGTCTACAACCACGTCGTGTTCGACCGGAACCGACACGATGTGTCGGTTCCGGTGCGTCCGATCGAGTTCTGGCGGTCTCCCGACCTCCTCGTGCCGTGGAATCATCTCGAGGTCGCAGCATCGCAGTTGACGCCCGTTGAGGCGCCTCGCACGGGTGAAGTCGTCGGACTCGACTCCGTCGTCAGCTTCGTCTGCGATCCATCGAGTTGGAGAGCGGGAGTGTTGTCCGTGCTGATGGACGCGGTCGCAGCGGCGCTCGACGGCGGCGCGCCTGTCGTGCTGGTCTCCGATGACCAGGATACGGCGGCCCTCTGGTTGGGTGCGGTCGAGCGTCTGATGTCGCCGGCGTCGGCTCGCGATCTCTGCTGGTCGCTGTACGAGCGTGCCATCGGTCTGCCGGCCGTCTGGGCTCGCGGGATCCACGTGGCCGTTGTGCCCCGTGCGGATGCGCAGGAGCTCGTTGCGAGCGAGTCGTTGGTCGTGATCGACGAGGCCGAGATGCCGGAGATCGGTCAGCTAGGCGGCGCCGCGCACATCACCGCGGCCGGCAGTGTCGTCGTCGCGTCCGACTGGTCGGCGATGGCGCAGATGGTTCTGGTCGATGAGGTGGTCGCGCGGCGCGTTCTGCTCACGCTCGACTCCGTCGCGGATCGGGTCGGAGACGCGGATCTGTCTGTGGAATGGCCGCTCGCGATGGCCGTCGTGTTGCTGGGAGACGAGACGGCCGACGCGCTGGAGAGCGCCTCCCGCGTGCTGCTGGACTCCTCGCCGGATGGCATCCGAAAGGACGCGGAGCTCTTCGAACGCACGGCTCACGTGGTTGCTGCTCAGATCGGCTCGACGACGTGGGGCGTGTGGAAGGAGATAGCTGAGCGCGAGCCGGACGCCTCGCGTCTGGTGTCCGAGCTCATGGCGTCGGCCTACCTCGAACGGTGCCTCTTCGACGACGAGTGGCTGCTGCGCGACGAGGCCGTTCCTCTACCGGTGCCGTTGTCACTCCCGGACGCCGAGCGTGAACGTCTTCGTCTTCTCGCCGCGCAAGCCGTGACCGCACTGTCGGATCGGATCGCGAGCCGAGAACCGGCCACAGGCGCTGTAGTCGTCCTCCGCTTGATCGACCTGCTGCTGCGTTCCGGGCTGATCTCCGGCCGCCCGGTCGATGCCGCAACGGTCGAGGAGGTCAGGGAGATAGTCGGTCAGGCTGTCGTGCCTCTGCTCGAGGGAGAGAGCGGAGTCGCCGTGGTCATCCGGACCGGAGTCGTCGATCAGCGACTGCGTGAGCGCATCATTCTTCCGCTCGTCGCAGCAGCGCGATCGGAGAACACTCTACGCGGGCCGCTCGCCGAGGAAGTGTTGGGTTGGCTCTGCGGCGGAACGACGGACCTCCCGGAAGCCCTTCGGGCTCGGGTCGTCGCCTCCATCGAGCCGCTGTCTCCCCTCCACCTCGAACTGGTTCTGTGGCACTTGCGTGTCGGAGAACCTGCGCCGGGAGCGTTGTCCAATGCGGTTTATTCGCTTCTTCTCGAGTCCGGAGACTGGAACCGGATTGCTCCGTTGGACCGCGCCGTGCTCGAGCGAGCGTTACTCCGACCGGAAGCGCTGCGGGTGCCCGAACTCGCCCAGCTGGAGGAGGAGTTCGGCGGAAGCATCCCGGCAGAGTTCCTCGAGGAGAACCTCGCCGCTGCTCCGGCTAGCGCCGCACTTGAGAAACTGGGACTGCGCGTGCTCCGATCTCGGCGAGGCAGTCGCAGCGCGCGGATCGCTGCGGTACGACTGCGCTGCGCGGGGGTGGATGGTCTGCTCCCGGGGGAGGCGAAGCCGACGGCTTCATCGTTGCGGATGGCCATCCGCGAGATGGCCGGCGTCGTCGGAGCCGACCGGATTCCCGCCGAGGTGGCATCTCTGTTCGTCGCCCTGACCGTGCTGGCGATGAGCCGACGTCCGTACGGGCCGGCCTGGTCGGCCGCTGCCGAGACCGTGCGCCGCTCGGACGCGGCGTCACTCGAACCGACCCGGGCCGCGCTCGCGAACGAATCGCAGCCGGGCCCGGATGAATGGTCGGTCGGTGCGGCCGAGATCGAGGCCGAGATCACTCTCATCCGCGCGCTCTCGGCAGCGGCGGTGGCAGCGGCCGAGAGTCTGCGGCGCAACCTAGCCGCTCCGGACTCCCAGCGCTCGGTCACCCGCCTGGCGCTGCTCTCCTTCATCACGTCGCCCGATTTCCCCGATCCGACAGCGGCCGACCCGCGCGCCCACGCGCTGTCGGAGTTGAGAGTGCCCGATGGCGAGGGCGGCGACGTCCGCCTGCTCGACGATGCTCTACGCGACATGATCTCAGCGGGGATCATCACCCAGGACGACCTCGTCCCCGATGTGATCGAACGGCTCGTCGCGATACTCGTGCAGCGGCGGGAGCGAGGCGACGATCGCATGATCTCCGCGATCGAGCGCTCGGCCAAGGCGTGGCAGCGCGAGCTGCGCGGCGCCAAATCCCGCGGTCCGCTCCTGGGCGGATTCGCCTCCTTCCTCTCCGATCGAAAGGAACGCTGATGCCGAGCTACATGCTCACTGCGGATGCCGTGGTCCGCCTGAGCGACCGCCCCCTGACCGTACGACTCCAGTTGCAGGGGGGAGCGCACGCCAGGCTGGATGCTGTGGTCGGCAGCGAGCTGCTCGCTTCTGCCGTGCGGCCTCGAGCGGATCTGCTCATCGTTCCGTCCGTCACCGAGCGAATCGTGATCCGGCTCACGCCGGTGGGTACGGATCGCTTCCCTGGTGGCGCGGTCGCCAACGTCAGTGTCGGCATCGACGATGCCCGGTCGGCGGATCCGGAGCGTGCCGTGGTCCCTCCCCTTGACCTCGCCGGCCTGGATCAGCGCGAGATCCTCGTGCTCGAGCCCGGCCAGGGCGGTGTGCTGGTGCACGCGGTTCGTCGCGTCGACGTCGGATTTCCTCTGGACCCTGTCGGGGAGGCGGCGCGCATCGCGGCAGTCGAGATTCTCGGGACGCAATCGGTGGCGGCGATGAGTGCGCTGAACGTGGTCACCGCGGTGGACGCATCCGCCTCGTTCCGTCGCTTCCTCGAGGATGGGAAGGTGGGGCAGCCGTCGACCGCCGAGACGGTGGCCTCCGTCCTCGACGGCGTCTCGGCGGTCATCACCGCCGGCGAGCGCCGAGGTGCCGCGGTGGTCGGTGCAGCCGCTCGCCGATTCGAACTCCCACCGGGCGACGCGATGCCGGTCGCGCTGGTGGCGGCGATGAACTCCGCTCCGCGGTCCAGCGGATTGCGGTCCGGTTCGGCTGCACTGACCGGTTTCGCGCCGGGCAACACGATGACCTTCGTGGTCACCGATGCGGTCCCGGCTGATGTGGCCGCATTCGAGGCGGCCGACGAGATCGAGGGGGAGGCGCGGCATCTCGCGTTCGTGGGCACGCGTGCCGCCTGGCAGTTGCAGCGGTCACCCTCGACGCCGCACACCGTCATCGAACCGGACCCGGCAGGCCGGGGCCTCGCCGCGGTGTTGCTCAGCGATCCTTTTCTGCTTCGCTCGCTCGTTCGATCCTTCCTCGTCGGCTGCTTCGCTCCCGGGACCGACGCTTTCGAGAGGGTCGCGCGATGACGAAGTGTCCTAACTGCTTCACGCCGATCGCCGACAGCTCCTTTGCATGGATCTGCACCACGGGCCGCTGCACGCGGACGCTCGACGCGGAAGCGACCCGATTCGCGAACACGGACGTGACGACCGGAACCCGCTATGCCTTGAATCGGCCGACGGATGCCCCGAAACGGTGGGAGCCTCCGACGGATATCCAGTGCCCCGAGTGCGCCGAGACGATGGCGGACGCGTGCCCGAGCTGCCATTTCGCTCTGCCTTCGGGTTATCGGGGTGGGCATGCCAGCTGTATCGCGATGAATGGAGCTCGAGCCACGGGCAAGAGTCTGTACATCGCGGTCGTGGTGAAGCAGCTCGCCGATCTGGCTCAAAGGCTGGGCACCGTGCTGCAGTACGCGACCGAGGACACCCGACGCGTCTACACCGAAGTCTACGAATCGCCCCTGTACGTCGAACGCGGTCTGATGCCGCCCACCCCCCGCTCGCAGAGCACGGATTCGTATCAAGGTATTCCTCTGATTTTCAGCCTCGGGGTCGTGCGTGGGGTGCGCCGATTCGTCGTGATCCGAGACGTCGCGGGCGAGGAGATGGAACAGCCGCCCGCTCGTGCGGGTCATCTCGCGTTCCTGCGCAACGCTGACGGCATCATCTTCATGTTCGACCCGCTGGCTGTGCCGTCCGTCCGCGACAAGCTGAAGGACATCATCCCGGCGCAGTCCCAGTCGGGCGGCGACGCGCTGACCGTGCTCGGCAACCTGATCACCCTGTCGGGCGGCCGTACCGGACGACTCGCGATCGTGCTGTCGAAGTTCGACGCGGTGCAGCGCCTCAGCGCCGTGGACGATGTCACCTGGTCCACCGTGATGTCCAATGCCGGCTCGGCCATCCTGCGCGATCCCGGCCACGATTCGCCGGGTTATGACGCAGTCGACGGCGGCCTCCTGCATGAAGAGGTCAAGAGCCTGCTCTACGCGATGGATGCCGGGTCGATCGTGCTGACGCTCGAGAACCCCCACGAGGGCGGCGCGATCGACCATCGATTCTTCGCCGTCTCCACCCTGGGCGAGTCGCCGGACGGACAGCAGTTGAACGCTCGCGGAATCGCTCCGTTCCGCTGCCTGGACCCGATCAAGTGGACCCTCGCCCGAACCGGCGTGCTCGCCTGAGCCGCCATCCCGACCCGATCCAACCTGAGGAGAACGAATCATGTCCATCAGCCTGAGCAAGGGCCAGACCATCTCGCTACTCAAACGCGAGGGTGGCGGCCTCACCCGCGCCCACATGGGGCTCGGCTGGGATGCCGCCACGGTGCGCGGCTTCTTCGGCCGCGCGAAGGAGCAGTCGATCGACCTCGATGCCTCCTGCCTGGTCTACGACGCGGCCGGGGCGTTGATTGACCAGGTCTGGTTCAACCAGCTCATCAGCGTCGACGGAGCGATCCGGCACACCGGTGACAACACGACCGGCGCGGGTGACGGCGACGACGAGAGCATCGTGGTCGAGCTGACCGCGGTCGATCCTCGCGCCAAGACGCTGGTCTTCGTCGTCAACAGCTATTCAGGTGAGAGCTTCAGTCAGATCGAGAACGCGTTCTGCCGTCTCGTCGATGCGACGAACGGCGTCGAGGTCGCTCGTTACGACCTCTCGGGCTCGGGTTCGCACACGGCCCAGATCATGGCGAAGCTCGTCCGCGACGGAGCCGGGTGGTCCATGCAGGCCATCGGCGAGAAGACGAACGGGCGCACCATCCGAGACCTGCTGCCCGCCGTCGCCCGCATCCTCTGACTCACACCGAACCGACCGATCCGAACACAATCTAGGAGAACCATCATGCCCATCAGCCTCAGTAAGGGCGGGACGATCTCGCTGACAAAGGAAGCCGGACCGCGCGGACTTTCCGCGATCACCGTCGGGCTCGGCTGGGATCCGGTTGCGCCGAGCTTCGGCGCCGCCGCCGCGGATCTCGACGCCTCCGTCCTGCTCCTCGATGCGTCCGGCAAGGTAGGCCAGGACGCCGATCTCGTCTTCTTCGGCAATCTGACGCATGTCAGCGGAGCCGTGACGCATCTCGGCGACAACCTCACCGGCGATGGCGACGGCGACGACGAGCAGATCGTCATCGACCTGCGCGTCGTCCCGGCATCCGTCACCTCGATCACCTTCCTCGTCAGCATCTACGAGGCCGAGAAGCGCGGGCAGACCTTCGCCTCCATCGCGAGTTCCTTCATCCGAGTCGTGAACAACGACGGCGGCGCCGAACTCGCACGTTTCGATCTCGGAGCCGGAGCCGGCTCCAGCAGCGCTCTCGTCTTCGGCGAGGTCTACCGCGACGGCGCGGAGTGGAAGTTCCGGGCCCTCGGCGACACCCACGACGGCGGATTCGAGGGTACCTTGCGCGCCTTCGGCGTCAACGTCTGAACAACCACGACGACAAGCGAACGGAAACGACTATGGCAGTGACACTCAGCAAGGGCGGAACGATCTCGTTGACCAAGGAGGCGGGTCCGCGCGGATTGACCGCGGTCTCAGTTGGCCTCGGTTGGGATCCGAGCGGTGATGGGCTCGTCGATCTCGACGCGTCCGCGGTCGTCGTGGACGTCAATGGGCGTTCACTAGGGGACGCGTACTTCGTCTTCTACAACAATCTGCAGACCCCCGACTCGTCCGTCCGTCACTCCGGCGACGTACGGGATGGCGAGGGCGATGGTCCTGCGGGGGACGGCGATGACGAGAAGATCTTCGTCGACCTGATGGCCCTGCCGGCGGCCGCCACCGCCATCGCCTTCGTCGTGAGCATCGACGACGCCGTGGCGCGGGCACAATCGTTCAGCCAGGTTCCGAACGCTCACATCCGGGTGGTGAACGACTTCGACGGCTCCGAGCTGGCTCGCTTCGATCTGTCGAGCGGGGCCGGGCACGAGACGGCGCTGACCTTCGGCGAGGTGTATCGGGACGGCTCCGACTGGAAGTTCCGCGCAATCGGTGACGGACACCCCGGCGGATTCGTCGGCATCCTGCGAAGCCTCGGCGTCGACATCTGACCCGCGCGTCTCCCGGTGGTGGCCCGACCGCGACCGGGAGACGCTCTCTCCATTCTCGGCTCCCCCGACGAGAACGGCCCGATCGATGAGCTCAACGCTCTCACCACGGCGATCGCCGTCCTGACGAAAGAGAACACATGCTGAAGACGTTCGGGTGGTCCTACGCGATCACTCTCCTCGGGATCGCGCTGGGGTTCCTCTACGGTGGGGTGGAGGGCCTGCTACTGGTGCTCATCCTCTGCGTCCTCGAGATCTCGCTCTCGTTCGACAACGCCGTAGTGAACGCCACGATTCTCGACAGGATGACCGCGGCCTGGCAGCGCATCTTCCTCACCATCGGCGTCCTGATCGCGGTTTTCGGGATGAGGCTCGTCTTTCCGTTCGTCGTCGTCGCCGCGACAGCCGGACTCGGCCCGATCGAAGCCGTCTCGCTCGCGATGCAGCAGGGTGACCCGGCGCAGCCCGGCAGCTACGGATACATCCTGCACGAAGCACACCCTGCCATCGCCGCCTTCGGCGGAATGTTCCTCCTGATGCTCTTCCTCGGCTTCCTGTTCGAGGAGCGTGACGTGCTCTGGCTGCGCTGGATCGAGGGTCCCCTGCAGACCGTCGGCAAGGTTCAGAACATCGCCGTGGTCGTGGCGCTCGCCGTGCTGGTGTCGGTCGCGGAGTTCCTCGCCGAGGACGCTGGCGTGGTGCTGATAGCAGGCGCTATCGGCGTCGGCAGCTACCTTCTGGTCAACGCCCTCGGCGCCGTGTTCGAGGAGCAGGTGGATGAGCTCCCGTCTTCCAGCGGTGGACCGACGGCGACGGCGAAAGTCGCAGGCAAGGCCGCGTTCTTCCTGTTCCTCTACCTGGAGGTGCTCGATGCCAGCTTCTCATTCGACGGCGTGATCGGCGCGTTCGCGATCACCTCGGATCCGATCCTCATAGCGATCGGGCTCGGCGTCGGGGCGATGTACATCCGCTCGCTGACCATCTACTTCGTACGCAAGGGAACCTTGCGCGAGTTCGTCTACCTCGAACACGGCGCCCTGTGGGCCGTCGGTGCTCTCGCGATCATCATGCTGCTGACGGTCTCGTTGGCGATTCCGGAGCTCGTCACCGGTCTCATCGGTGTGGTCTTCATCTCAGCGGGCTGGATCAGCAGCTTGGTGCGCAATCGGCGCTCCGCAGCCGCGGAGTCCGAGGCGGCCGCCGTCAGCGAGACGGTCTAGGTCCGCGCCGTGCACCTGCAGCACTTCGATTCCCTGCGGGAGGAACAGCTCGACGAACTGTTCGAGATCCCGCCGGGCCCGATTCCCCTCGACTCGGTCACCGGTGAGCTGGGGATCGCGCTCGGTGCGACACTCTATGTGCCGGCCGATCGGCGGTTCTTGGTGGACGATGTGCTGTCCCGGCGACGCAACGGAGTACAGTCCCTCGTCGTCGACCTGGAGGACGCGGTGGCGCCTGCTGCCCGGCCTGAGGCGATGCAGTCGGTCGTCCGTGCATTGACGCAACTGTCCCGCGCCGATGAGCGAGGCGCGGGGGCGAGGGAGACCGCCTTGCCCGCTGTGTTCGTTCGCGTTCCCGATCCGAGCGGCATCGGATCCTTGCTGAGTTCGCTCGGTCCGGAACGCTGCGGCGCGCTGACCGGGTTCGTGCTGCCGAAATTCGAGGCGGGACGACGAGGCGAGGCGTACTTCGACGCCCTCGCAGCGGCTGAGCGGATGACCGGACGCAGCTTTCTCGTGATGCCGGTGATCGAGGCAGCATCGGTCGCACATCGCGAGTCCCGCTTCGCTGAACTGCTCGCGACGCGCGCACTCCTCGACTCGCATCGAAGGTCCGTCCTCTGCGTCCGGATCGGCGCGACGGATCTCGCCTCCGCCTTCGGCCTGCGCCGCGACGGGGAGTCGACCATCTACGACGTGAGGGTGGTGGCCGACGCGATCGGCGACATCATCAACGTCTTCGCTCGCGAGGTGCCGTGGGCCTACCCCGTATCGGGCGCCGTCTGGGAACATTTCCATCGAAACAGCCGCGTGCAGAAGCCTCGGCTGCGGGAGTCGCCGTTTCTGGACCACGATGCGCCGCACTATCGCCGAGCGCTGTTGGACAAAGGGTTGGACGGTCTCATCAACGAGATCGAACTCGACAAGCTGAACGGCCTCACGGGCAAGACCGTTATCCATCCGTCCCATGTGTCCGTCGTCCATTCGCTCTGCGCCGTACGCCACGAGGAATTCTGTGATGCGGTCGCCGTCGCGGCCGCCCGCGATCGCGGCGGTCTGGTGCACAGCAGCGCCGGCAACAAGATGAATGAGGTCCGCCCGCATACGGCCTGGGCCGATCGGGTGCTCCTCCGAGCTGCCGCGTTCGGTGTGCTCCGTCCAGACCTCGGCTTCGTCGATCTGCTGCTGCAACTCGATCGGATCAGCCGATGACGACCGTCGCGGCGAACGCCGCTCCCGTCGCCGTCGCCCTCCGAGACAACCCACTGCGCAAGCAGTTGCTCGTGAGTGCGCTCCTCGGCAAGCATGTGCCGACCGCACCGTCAGTGCTCCGTCGCGCTGCTGTAGAACTGGCGGTCCTCGTGGGCGCGGCCGCGCGAGCCGCCGGCGTCGATCCTGCTGATGCCGTGGTAATGGGTTTCGCGGAAACGGCGACGGGTCTTTCCGCCGCCGTCGCGGACGAGCTGAACACTCGGCGGGATGCACACTCCACGCGGTACCTGCTTCCTGGGGACGCGGTAGCGGGTGGTTTCGAGGAGGCGCACTCTCACGCCAGCGAGCATGTGATCCTTGCGGATGCGATGCCGGCCGGCGCCGTCGCTGCACTGGTGGTCATCGACGACGAGCTCACATCCGGCAGGACCGCTCTCAATCTCGTTCGAGTCCTGCTGGAACATCACCCCACTCGACTCGTGATCTTCGGAGCCCTGCACGACGCCCGCTCGGCGCAGAACCGGGCGGCGTGGGAGCAAGCGGTGCTCGAGTTCGATGCATCCGTGCGACTGGTCGCCCTGCACGAGGTCGATGATGATGAGGTCCGAGGATCGGTCGACCGATGGACCGTCCGCTCCGCGCGGCCCGCGACGCTTCATTCAGCGGCGGCTCCGGTGATCGCACCGAGCCGTCTGCGGGCCGAGTGTCTGTCTGGGCGTTCGGCCGCCGGCTCGGACTTTTCGAGTCGCCTCGGCCTCCGCGCGGGTGTCGTCGACCTCGGCCGACGTCTTCTCGACGAAGAGGTGCTCGCGTCGCTCGGGCCGGATGACCAGATCGTGGTCCTCGGCACGGAGGAGTTCCTGCGAGCTCCGCAACTGCTCGCCGAGTACCTCGAGGAGAGTGTCCGCGCGCGGGTGCTCTCCAGCTCGACCACGCGCTCGCCCGGTCTTGTGCTCGACGAGCCGGGCTACGGCCTGCGCTCCGGCTTCGCCGTGCGGATGGATGTTGCAGGAGAACGCGACTCGTTGAGATTCGCTTACAACCTCGAGGACCGCTCCGTCGGGATGCGCGTGGTCGTCCTGTGTCACGACGACACCGTCGCTCCCGGCGACCACGCCGGATCCCTCATCGGGGCGCTCAGCGAACTCTTCGACCGGGTGATCGTCGTCCACTGTGTCGTCGCCGGTCCGCGACACACGCCGGAACCACTCACCGGGCCGCACTTCTCGAGCTACCGCTGTGAGGACGTGTCGTGGTTGCTCTCCGATCTCTCGCAGTACGCCTTGGAACGGCCGCGCGCGGAACGCGAGGGATCGATCCAGGCGGGCGCGATGCACTACTCCGAGAGCCTTCCCGTCGAGTACGAGCCGACTGCGGCTTACCTTTCCGCTTACGAACGGGCGTTGGACCGCGGAGCTCGGCGCGTGGCGGAGGCCGTCGCGACGTTGGCGGGGGAGATCGAGGTGCGGCACGGCTCGAAGCCCACTCTGGTCTCATTGGCTCGAGCTGGCGTTCCCATCGGCATCCTCTTGAGGCGTTGGTTCGCGGAGGTCCGCGGCGACGACATTCCGCATTTCGCTCTCTCCGTGATCCGTGATCGCGGAATCGATACGCTGGCTCTCGACCACGTTCTCGACCGCTTCCCGGCGGAGACGGTCGTCTTCGTGGACGGCTGGACCGGGAAAGGCGTGATCGCCGGGACCGTACGCGACGCCGTCGCCGCCCACCCCACCCGAGCCGGTACGCGATTGCGAGCATCTCTTGCCGTGCTCAGCGATCCATTGGGCGTCGCCGATCTGAGAGCGACACGGGACGACATGCTGATTCCATCGGCATGTCTGAACTCGACGGTCTCGGGTCTGGTATCGCGAACCGTCTTGTCGTCTGAGCTGATCGGCCCCGGCATGTACCACGGCGCGAAGTTCTACCGGCATCTCGCGGAGGTGGATCGGTCGGAGGAGTTCATCGGCGCGGTCCAGGCGCACTTCCCGCGAGTCGCGCCAGCAGCGGTCGACAATTCCGCTGCGGATGCGGACGCGGCGGATGCGGCGATCGTCGCACTTCTGCATCGTCACGGAGTCCGGCATCGCGATCTGCTCAAGCCGGGCATCGGCGAGACCACGAGGGTGCTGCTTCGGCGGGAGCCGCAGGCGATCGTGCTCCGTTCCGGCGAGGGGGCCGACGTGGCTCATCTCCGGGTGCTCGCTGAGGATCGCGGTGTTCCTGTCCTGGTCGATGACGCGATGCCGTTCGGGGCGCTCGGAATCATCGCCGATCGGCGGACTTCATGATCGCCGCCTTCCTCGACCTCGACCGCACCCTCATCCACTCGGCGCGTTCGGTCGCCGAGGAGACGGCACGATTGGAGGTCGTCGAGTACATCGACGGCGTCGCGTCGGCGTACGCCGCGCCCGGTCTCGCCGGCGAGCTGATGAGGCTCGCCTGCCTCGCCTCCGTGGTTCCGACGACTACGCGGTCGGTCGAGCAACTGCGGCGGGTCACACTGTTCAAGCAGGTGCCGGTGCGCTTCGAGATCGCCGCCAACGGCGGCGTCATCCTCGAGCGCGGACGCATCGACCCGCACTGGAGTCGGACGGTCGCGGACTCGATCCGGAGCGGTCGGCGCACCGTCGAGTGGGTGCTCGAGCACGCGGTAGCGGCCGAGCCGACGTCGGTGGCACGGATTGTGGACGACGTGTTCGTGTACCTGGTGTTGCCGACCGCCGACCGGGCCGAGAGCGCTCGCCTCGGCCTCGACCGACTGTGCCGCGACGCCGGCTGGGGGTGCAGCAGGCAAGGACGCAAGGTCTATCTCGTCCCCGACGTCGTCGAGAAGGCCGTCGCGATGGCCGAGGTCGCCCGTCGACTCGGCGCGAGCACCGTTCTCGCTGCCGGCGACGCCGAACTCGATCGTCGGATGCTCGCCGCGGCGGACCATCCGATCGTGCCGGCTCACGCGGATGTACGGCGCCCACCCGGTGTTGCCGTCACCCCTTCGGCGGGTCCCGGTGCCTCACTCGAGATCGTTCGCTGGATGTACGCACAAGCCGATCGCTCCATCTCGGAGCCGGGAACGAAGGAGACGGTATGGACCTCAGCGGCTGGATGAATTTCCTCGCGCAGTCGATGTTCTTGTTCGTGCTGTGCTGGGTCGCTGCAGCGGTCGTAACGGGCCTCGCCCTCGCTCTGCCGGCCGGCCTGCCGCAGTGGGCGGGAGCCGTCATTGCAACCCTCCTGCCCGTGATCGGGCCGTTCGTGCTCCTCGTGTTGGTGCTCATCCGTCTCATCCGCAGCAGAACAGTCGATGCACCGCACGAAGGCTCATCTACGCTCCCGGTGCCGGCGGCCCGACCCTCGAACGACGGCGCAGGCTCGATGTTCGGTGGGGCAGCCGCAGGCACACCGTTCGGTGCAGCGTCCGTCGGTTCGCCGTTCGGGGGCGGCGCTCCCGAACAGTACTTCGGGAGTTCAGCCCCGGGATCGCCGTTCGGCGCCACAGGTGCGGGAGCCTCACCGTTCGGAGGAGCTCCGTCGCCGTCGTCGTCGCCGTTCGGGAGCGGTGTGGGGATCCCCGCTGACGACATGGCGAACACAGCGGGAAACGGCGTCGCGTCCGCCATCGAGCCGCCGCGTGCGTCGGCATCGCGCCTGTCGACGTTCACCGGCCGGTTCGGGCGCAACCGAGCGCATCCGCCGAGTCTCTTTCGTTTGGTCGGCCTCGTTGTGCTCGCGACCGCCACGGTCGCCGCCGCAGCGTCGCTGCTGGTCAGTTGGTTCACGTTCGACTCGCAGATCGTTCCACCGCTCAGTGTCTGGGCCTGGGGAACAGGTCTCGATGTGGCGGTGATCAGCACGGTCGTCTTCCTCATCGCGGCGCAAGGGCTCGCCTGGTGGCGGCCCTCTCGCTGGGCCGCGGTCATCGCGGTCACGGCCGGCGCGATCTGGACCTTCGTCGCAGGCTCCGTGCTCGCCCTGGCTGTGCAGGTGACGGCGCTGTTGAACGACATCGACGCGTTCTCCTACGACGTCGGCGATGCGCTCGGGTCCTTCGGCCTCACGGGTGACGCGGGTGTGGTGACGCTTCCGGAGGGCATCGACCTCAGCGTGATCGGGGTCCCCGGACCGACCGTCGATCTGCGAACCATCGACCTCGCCGCGCCCATTCCCGCGGCGACCCTCGAACTGGGCCCGGGATGGTTCATCGCGGTCGCCGTCGGTGCAGTCGTCGTCCTCTGGGCCGTCGCGGAGGTCATCAGGGCCAATCGCGCCGTGTTGGCGGCAACGCGGCGGTCCCGCTGAGTAGAACGGGACCTCGGGCGGTCCTCCCCGCCAGCACACGACACACGGCGCCATCGCCGATCGACACCCAGGCCGGTCACATCGCGTTCCAGTGGTACTTCCCGTTCGCGTCAGCGCCCTTACCTCCGCACTGGTAGGACTTGCCATTGTCGGCGACACCGATCGCACCGAATGCTCCGCAATAGCCACCAGGGCTGACGCCGGAGATGACGCTCGGCTCCGCCGGCGCCGGCGCTTCGACGACAGCGGGCGCCGGAGCTTCGACGACAGCGGGCGCCGGAGCCTCGATGGTGATGGGTTCGGGCGCGACCACAGGCGCCGCGACTTCGGGTTCCGCGGCCGGCTCGACGACGATCGGCGCGGGAGCGAACGGAGAAGTGAGGGCGAGTTGCTCGGGACACGTCGAAAGGACTCTGGAGATGGAGGTCTTCTCAGCCTCCGTCACCCACAAGCCGTACGTCGCTTTCACGGACACCTGGCGCGCGACGTAGTCGCAACGATAGGCCTTGTCGGCCGGCAGCCATGTCGCGGCGTCACCAGCCGACTTCTGCGAGTTCGACGATCGATCGACAGCCAGGAGATTGATCGGGTCGTTGGCGAGACTCACCCTCTGCGCGAGAGTGAGCTGCTGGGCTCCCGTGATCCAGGCGTTGAGCAGCGGAACGACGTGGTCGATCGCCACCTCCTGGGAGGTCGTGTTACCACGCACGAAGTCGATCTCGTCACCGGTGTAAGGGCTCACGAGGGTTCCCGAGACGACGCGGCAGACACCGGATCTCGCTGGATTCGTCAGATCGCGGGCAAGGATGTCGTTGCGGGTGTCGCAACCGTTGCGATCGACATCGAGCCACGCCGCGCCGAAATCATCGGTCCGTTCGTAACCGGTCTTCGGCGCCTTGCCCTTCACCGGCAGGGTGTCGAGAAGTGCGGCTACGGTGATCGAGCTGGTGGCAGCGCTGTCGGCGATCACGACGCTGGCGACGATCGGCGGCGTCACCGATGTGTCCGGATCCATCGGTTCGGCCGGTGTCGCCGCTGCCGGTGTCGCCGCTGCCGTTGACGCTGTTGCCATCGGCGTCGCGGACGCGACGGTCGGCTTCTCTCTCGCATCGGATCCGGTCGATCCGCCGCTGAGTCCCGCGCCGAGCACGATCGCGACCAGACCTCCGGCCGTGATCGCCGCGCCGAGCTTGCGGGAGCGCCGGAGTCGAAGCCAAGTGGGGCGTCGAGTCACGAGCGCGTAGAGCCCCGTGATGAGAACCGCCAGTCCGAGCAACGCGAGAACTCCGCCGATGCCACTCGAGATTGAGACGGTCAGGGCCAAGACCGCCACAATGCCGCCGACGATCACGGTGAGCAGCGGCAGCCGACGCTTTCCGGCCGGAATCGCGATCGGGGTGCGACTGCTCCCGGCCCATCGTTCGCCGTCCCACCATCGTTCGCGGGTCGGATCGGCGGGGTCGGGGTACCAGGCGGCCGGCGGGAGTGGCGGATGAGTCATGGGTGCTCTCGGTGAGACGGACGGTCCGCGAAGACGGGGCGGACCGTCTGGACCATACCGAGTGCCGAGAACAGGGATCCGCGGGAAGCGGCGCTTTGTGCCCCGTACTGGGTGCTCGAAAGACGTCTCGGAGCGCGGCGATGGAACGTAATGTCTCTTCGGGCGGGTTCGTCTGTGCCGATGTCGTTCGCCGATGTCTCCGATGCCCGGACAGGAATTTCTCCGAGCTCGGTTCGCGACCCGAATGATCGGATTCCGGCCGACGCCGAATCATCCCGGAGAAGCGGCCGCTTCCGCTCGAGTGCGCCTGGCCGGAGGTCTTCGCGTCACGAGGTCTGGTTCTCCATCGGGGCCATTTTCCTCGCCGCTCGAGTACATTTCCAGGGTCTTGCCGAGGAGCGATGACCGGCTAGTTCGGAACCGACAGGTATCCGTCCTCGATAGCGCGGCGATATAGATCGATCTTCGTATCGGCGTGCCTCCCGACTCGCGCGTACTTCGCCCGGATCCGGCTCACGTAGTGGGTGACCGTATCGCGGGACAGCCCGGTGATGAAGGCGACATGCTGTGCCTTCTCACCCGAAGCGTACAGAGCGAGCACTTCACGCTCGCGCGCGCTGAGGCGGGGGTCGGCCGGTACCGCGATCGGATCAGCGCTGGCGCGTCCGGCAGTGGATCCGGTGGAGCCGTTCCGGCCCGCGAGAGCGGTGCGGATCGTCCCGATCACGGAGTCGGCGCCCGATGTGGCGTGTAAGCGGCCGTCGGCATCGACCGACGCGTCGTGCTGTCCGTCGGTGAGCAGGATGACGAGAGCGCCGCTACGACGAAGTCGCACGACGTTGTCGGCAAGGTCGCTGCCATCACCGAGGTTCGAATCAAGCATCACGAGGTCGAGCTCGTGGGCTCCGAGTTCCGCGACGTTGGCTGCGGTTCGGGTGACGCGAAGATCCGGCGTGACGCCGAGGATCGCGGCGATGCCGGTACGCACGATCGCGCGGCCATCGACGACACCGATCGCGAACGGCACGGCGATCGCCTGCGGGCCGGCCTGGGTCACGGCGGTCCTCTCGGGTCGGAGTGAGCGTTTCGTCGTCATTCTGCTCACTGCGATCCCGACAGGCAACAGAGTTCGATGATTTGGGACATCAGGTATCAACATGGTGTCCCATTGTTGGTCACACCTGAGTGAGTGCCGCGACAAATGACGGGTACCCGACCCCGTCGGCGCCCGCGACGATGAGGCTCACCTCTCGATACCGCCGCACAGGCACACCTCCTCGACATCACTCTCCGCCCCCGTACGCCCTTCGTCGATGGGGACCACTCCCCATGGTCCCCGTGTAGTCGCTTCCATAGCGTCGGCGGTGGCGACGAACGACGCCGCCTCCGACGACGGGAACACCATGGCATTCACGCGAGTCTCGCGACGACCACGGACGATCGCCTCCGTAGCGACGCTCGCAGCTGTGTCGATCGTGGTCTCGACGATGGCAGTGCTGTACCAGGGAGTGACGACCGCCGACGTCGACCTGAACGACGGCGGAGTGTGGGTGACCAAGCCCGCAGGTCTGCTGGCCGGTCGGGTGAACTACCCGTCGCAAGTCTTCGACGCCGGGTTGCGCACGAAAGCCGCCGAGTTCGACATCGATCAGGTTGCCGACACCGTGGTCGTGCACGACGAGATCAACGCGACGGTATCGGTGGTCGACACGGCGAACGTCGCTCTCGGCGCGGAGGTTGCTGTGCCGGGCTTGAGCACGGTCACCCTGGGCGGAGACGTCCTCGCCCTTCTCGACCGCGAGAGCGGCCGGCTATGGGCCACCACGGCCGAGTCGGTCGAGTCGTTCGATGTGGCATCGACCGAGCCGGTCGCGACGCTCGGCGCGGGGGCGGCAATGACGGTCGCGGGGGACGGCACAGTGTTCGCCGCCTCGCGCGAACAGGCCTCCCTGGTCACGATCGCTCCGGACGGGACCGTGAGCAGTAAGGCGCTGGGCGGGTTCGGCGCGTCGGCGGAGCTCAACGTCACGGCGGTCGGCGCCGTGCCTGTCGTCTACGATTCGGCGTCCGGGGCGCTGTCGATCGACGCCAGAGAGGCACAGCCCCTTCCCGCGGATGTCGCGGGTGATCCCGGGGCCATTCGTCTGCAGAGCCCTGGTCCGGCCGCCGGCTCGCTCTCCTACTCCGACGACACCGCGCTGGTGCTGCAGCCCCTGGACGGCTCGGCTCCCACCCGGATCTCGTCGGAGGGCGCGGGAACCGCTGTTGCGCCGGTCGTGGTCGGTGGATGCAGCTATGCGGCCTGGACTGGATCCGGAAAATATCTGCGCGACTGCGCTGGAACTGTCGACGATGATGCCCGAGATGTGGCCAGTCTGCTGGGCGACGCGCGCGCCGTCTTTCGCGTGAACAGAGCGGCCGTGGTCCTCAATGAGCTCGGGACGGGGAAAGTCTGGCTGGTCGACCAGGACATGAAGGAGCTGCAGAACTGGGATGACATCACGCCCTCGGACGACGAGACGACCGATGACGAGGACCAGGAGAGCAGCGAGCAGCGGGTCGAGACGACGATCCCGGAGCGCACGGCGGACAACCGGCTTCCCGTCGCTGTTGACGACGAGCTCGGGGTGCGCGCCGGTCGCACGATCATCCTGCCCGTCCTCGACAACGACTCCGATCCCGATGGCGACGTGCTGACCGCAGAGCGTGTGGGGGACGATCCTGCGATCGGCGAGATCGTGTCGATCTCCGGCGGAGCCGCCCTACAGATCAGAGTCGACCCGGAGGCTGTCGGGTCCGCGATCTTCCGCTACGCCGTGGCCGACGGTCGCCAAGGTGTCGCGGAAGCCACTGTCACGCTGAGCGTCGTGCCGCCGGAGCGCAATAGTCCTCCGGTGCAGAAGCGGGAGGCGACGATCGTGGTCGAGCAGGGTGCCTCCCTCTCGTACAACGTGCTCCCCGATTTCACGGATCCGGACGGCGACGACCTCTACCTCGAGTCGGCCGCCCCCACCACTGATGATCAGGTGCGTTCGCGCCCGGACGGGCTGGTCACCTTCGACGCGGTCGGCGCCCAGCAGGGTCGCAAGGACGTTCTGCTCTCGGTCTCCGACGGCACCGAGCCGGTGGACGGAGTGCTGCGTGTGGACGTCCGAGCGCCCGGAGTGAACGATCCGATCGCCAATGCCGATCACGTGATCACGGTGGTGGATCAGCCGGTCATCGTCGCTCCGCTCACCAACGATCTGAGTCCGAGCGGGGTCCCTCTGACGTTGACCGACGTGGACGACGTGTCGGGCGCGACAGTCGTACCGGACTACACCGCGGGGACCTTCACGTTCACGGCTGCCGCCGAGGGAAGCTACTACGCGCAATACCGAGTCAACGACGGGCCGCGCGTCGCGGTGGGTCTGGTGCGCATCGACGTTCTGCCCGGCGACGCCACCGCCGCGGAGCCGGTCGCAGTGCGCGACGTAGCGCTGCTGCCTGTCGGTGGAGACGTGCTGGTTGATGTACTTCAGAACGATTCGGATCCGGCAGGCGGCGTGCTCGTCGTGCAGGAGGTCACCGTCTCGCCGACACTCGGAGTCGCCGTCGCCGTTCTTGATCATGCGGTGTTGCGAATCACGGACCAGCCGGGCATCACCGAGCCGGTGACCTTCTCGTACACCGTCTCGAACGGCACCGCCACGGCACCGGGCGAGGTGCTGGTGATCCCGGTACCAGCACCGCCGTCGGCCGGGCCTCCCGTCGCCGTCGACGACACAGCTGTCGTCCGAGCGGGCGACGTCGTGACACTCGATGTGCTCGCCAACGACTCGTCTCCCAGCGGGGCGACGTTGCACGTCGCCGCCGATCTCGTGGAGCCGGTACCAGCGGAGGCAGACGGTCAGGCCTTCATCTCCGAGGATCGGGTGCGCTTCCTCGCCGGCCCGGAGCCGAAGACGGTCTACCTCACCTACGAGGCGATCGATCCGCTGGGTCAGAAGGACGCCGGCTACGTCTCCATCCAGATCCTTCCTGCCGATGCAGGGAACACGCCGCCGCGGCCCCAGGACCTGGATGCGCGCGCGCTCGCAGGTACGACCATTCGGATCCCGGTGCCGCTCACCGGCATCGATCAGGACGGCGACAGCGTCACCCTCGTCGGACAGGCCGAAGCGCCGAAGCTCGGTCGCATCGACGAGGTCGGAGACGGCTTCCTCTCGTACGAGGCCTACGCCGACTCCGCTGGTACCGACACCTTCACCTACCGTGTGCGCGACAGCTTGGGCGCCGAGAACACGGCCACGATCCGCGTCGGAGTGGCACCCGCCTCTCTGCAGAACCAGACCCCGAACGCCGTGAAGGACACGGTGATCGCGCTACCAGGGCGCCGGATCGCGGTCGACGTGCTCGGCAACGACACCGATCCGGACGGCGACACGCTCAGCCTGGCCACGGACGGCCTCGTCCTCGACGAGGGCATCACCGCTGAGATCGCCGGCGGTCGCGTGCTGGTCACCGCGCCGGAGACGGAGGGCGACTACACCCTGCAATACACCGTGACGGACGCCCGAGGCGCGACCGCCGTCGGCAGCCTCCTCGTCACGGTCTCGGCCGACGCCCCGCTGCAACCGCCCATCGCTCGGGACGATGTCGTCACCGTGGCCGCTACGGACGATACGACGACGGTAGATGTGGCGGTGCTGAAGAACGACGAGGATCGGGACGGCGTTGCGGCCGAACTGACGATCACGGTGGAAGCCGCGGCTGCGAGCGTCTCGGACTCCGCCGTGACCGTGGAGCTCGCCGAGACCGCGCAGATCATCCGCTACACCGTCACGGATCCAGACGGATTGACCGGCTCGGCCTTCATCCGCGTACCCGGCCTGGCCGACCTCGTACCGTCGTTGAAGGACGACGTGGACGCGGTCGAGGTCACCTCTGGCGAGACGGTGACGATCCTGATCGCGGACTACGTCGACTCGCCGTCGGGCAAACCGCTGCGGATCACGCAGGCCGACAAGGTTTCGGCGACGCACGCCGCCGATGCCGCATTCGTGCAGGACGAGGGCACGCTGGTCTACACGCCCGCGGCAGGCTACTTCGGCCCGGATGCGCTGAGTTTCGAGGTGACGGACGGAGAAGGGCCGGACGACCCGGCGGGCGCCAAGGCGACCATCGTGCTGCCGATCACCGTCCTCCCGGCCAGCAACCAGCCTCCGACGATGACCGACGGGGCGATGCAGGTGGCTCCGGGTGAGGCCGCGGCGACCCTCGACCTTCGTGCCCTCTCCGCCGATCCGGATCCCGGCGACCTGGAGAAACTCAGTTATCAGGTCTCCGCGGCGCCCGATGGCTTCACCGCCGCGGTCAACGGCTCCGTCCTCTCCGTCTCCGCGGAGGAGGACGTCTCCAAGGGCACCACTGAGACGCTGACGATCACCCTGACCGACGGGACGAACCCGGCGGTCACCGCCTCCGTCGTCGTCGCCGTCACTGCATCCACGCGCCCTCTGACGGTTGCCAATGACGATGTCGTGGCCAAGGCGCCGCAGGGCCGCGCTGTCACGGTGGACGTGCTCTCGAACGACGTGAACCCGTACCCCGAGTCCCCGCTCGAGTTCGTCGGCCAGCCCGAGGTCACGACACCGGGGGCGGGCGACGTTCAGGCGTCGGGTCGAAGCCTCGTGATCACGCCTGCGGCGAGTTTCGTCGGCACGATGACGGTGCGTTATCGAGTGGCGGATGCGACCGAGGACCCTGATCGGTACGTGTACGGCTCGGTGCTGGTCACCGTGCAGGGCAAGCCGGCCGCGCCCGGGACGCCCTCTGTGAGCTCCGTGCAGGACCGCACGGTTGTGCTCAGTTGGCCCGATGGCCCGAACAACGGCGCCGAGATCACCGGGCACACGGTGCGATGGTCCGGCGGCAGCCAGGGCTGCCCGGCGACCACCTGCACCATCGGCGGGCTGACCAACGACGTGGAGTACGTCTTCACCGTCACCGCGAGTAACGAGGTCGGCGAGTCCGACCCCTCGCCCGCCTCGGCCATCGCTCGCCCGGACGCGCGTCCCGGCGCCCCGACGATCACTGCTCTCGACTTCGGCGACGGCTCGCTCACGGTCACGTGGGCGGACGGTCCGAATCCCGGCTCCGCCGTGACCGGCTACACCGTGCAGCTCGTCGGCGAGGGCGGAGGCGAGTTCCCGGTCGCTGCTGGAACGCGTACTCGGCAGTTCAGTGGTCTCAGTAACGGCTCGAATTACACGCTGAAGGTGCGGGCGTCGAACAAGGCGCCCGACCCATCCGACTGGAGCGGGCCGATGTCGATGAGTCCGGCTGGTGCACCGAGCGCTCCCGGCACTCCGATCGTGTCCCCGGCAAAGCCGGTGGGTGCCCAGTCGCAGCTCACGGTCACCTGGACGGCCCCTGCTGTGCCGAACGCCGAGGCACTCAGCGGCTACACCGTGCAGGTGAAGCGCAGCGGCACTGTTGTGAGTACGGCTGATACCGACTCGAAGACGCTCACCGCCGCCGTGACCGTGGACAACTCCGAGAACGGATACACCTTCGCCGTGACAGCGAAGAACAAGGCGACGGATGCGGGCAAGAGCGCGCCCGTTTGGAGCGCGGACTCCGCGCCCCGCCGAGCGGTCGGCACGCCGGGTACCCCGGTCATCACATCCGCCGCCGAGGGCGACAACTCCATCGTGCGTTTCGCCTGGACGCCCGGCACCGCGAACGGGCTGAGCGCATCGGAGACCCGTTACGTCTACGACCTGAACGGAGACGAATCGCGCCGGCCCGCGAGCGCGACGCTGACACAAGGCATCTCGAACAACAACACCTACACCGTGCGGGTGAAAGCAGTCGCCACGGTCGAAGGCAACGAGTACGAGAGCGCGTGGAGCTCGCCGTCGTCACCACTAGCCCCCTTCGGTCCGGTGCAGACCCCGGTGGCGCGCGCGGCGCAGAACGGCACGTCCGTGACCTTGAGTTGGGCGCCCCCCGCAGCCAACGGGCGCCCTCTCGACCGCTTGGAGATCATGGTCGACAACGGCTCCTGGCAGCGCGTCGACCCGACGAACGGCTCGACTTCGGCCGGCAACGGCTACAGCGAGACCCACTCGATCCGAGTGAAGGCGTTCGACACGGCCGGACAGGTCAGTGCTGAGTCCTACGCCGAGGCACGCACGGTGGATCCGCCGCCGAAAGAGGCGTCCGTTCGCAAGAGTTCGGAGAACGGACCCTGCCAATCCGGCAATTGTCCCTTCGTGATCGTCGACACCAAGAATTTCCCCGAGGGCGATTACCAGTACAAGTGCCTCGCCAACGGTGCCGTATTCGCAGAGCCGCCGACGACAGGACGTACCCGTTTCTACGCGAATGGTTCGACGCAGCTCGGCTGCTACTACGGCTTCAAGGCGAACATCTCGGTCGAGATCATCGGCGTCATGACGACGTCATCCACCGCATGGTGATCTCGCCCTTACCTTCCCCCCCCACCGACCCACGACGATGGAGACCCTCTGATGCCCCTGAACCCGTCCACTCCGCTCGGCCCGGACGAAGCCGCTTGGGTCGCCGACACCTTCGGCAAGATGGTGCAGAACATCGGCCAGGCCGTCCTCGGTAAGGATGAGGTGGTGGCGCTCGTGCTCGTCGCGCTCATCGCCGAGGGCCACGTGCTGCTCGAAGACGCACCGGGTACGGGTAAGACGAGCCTCGCGAAGGCGCTCGCCGCGACCGTGCAGTCGAGCAGCAACCGCATCCAGTTCACGCCGGACCTGTTGCCCAGCGACGTCACCGGAGCCGAGATCCCCGATCCGCGCACGAACCGTTTCGAATTCCATCCGGGGCCGATCTTCGCCTCGATCGTGCTCGCGGACGAGATCAACCGTGCCTCGCCCAAGACGCAGTCGGCTCTTTTGCAGGTGATGGAGGAGTCGAAGGTGACGGTGGACGGCACCACCCACGACGCGCCCCGCCCGTTCATGGTGATCGCCACGCAGAACCCGATCGAGACGGCCGGTACATACCGCCTCCCCGAGGCGCAGCTCGACCGCTTCCTGATCAAGACATCGATCGGCTATCCGGACCTGGCCGCTGCGGAACGCATTCTCGCTGGATCCGGCGATCGCAACCCGTCGAGTTCGCTCGCTCCGGTGGTATCGGGTGCGGGGGTCATCGAGATGGCCGAGATGGCTGCGCGGACCCACGTCGATCCGGCCGTTCTGCGGTACGTCGCGTTGCTCGCCGAGGCAACCCGATCGGCGCCGGAAGTGCGAGTCGGCATATCCGTGCGCGGTGCGCTCGCCCTGGTGCGTGCGGCGAAGGTGTGGGCGGCAGCGCACGGACGCACCTTCGTGCTGCCGGACGACGTGAAGCGACTGGTCGCACCCGTGTGGCTGCACCGTTTCGTCCTCGATCCGGAGGCCGAGTTCTCGGGCGCCACCGCAGCCTCCGTGCTCGGCGCGGTGCTCGCGGCCGTCCCAGCACCGCAGGATCGAGCCGCCGCGTGACCACGACGGGCGGATCGATGCCCCTGGCTCGGCGCACTGCGGCGCTGCGCGAGCGCACTGGCGCGGTCGCGGCCGTAGTCGGCGCGGCGGTTCGCCCGGCGCTCGTGCGAGTCACCCCCGCGGCTCGCGTGGTGACCCGGCTCGGGTGGAGTGTGTTGTTCGTCAGCGTCGTCCTGCTGCTGCTCGGCGCAGCGCTCGGGTGGGTGGAGGTGCGCCTCCTGGCCGTCTTCGGCCTGGCCGCCCTGGCTGTCGCCACCGCGTTCACGATCGGTCGGTCCGCCTACAGGGTCGCGCTGGATCTGGCGGTAGACCGGGTCGTCGTCGGCCATCGTGCCGTGGGCCGCGTCCGCGTGGCGAATGCGTCCGGCCATGCTCTGCTGCCGGCCACGATCGAGCTGCCGATCGGAGGGACTACTGAGGTCTTCGCGCTGCCTCGTCTGGCAGCCGGGGCTGCGCACGAAGCGAGCTTCATCATCCCGACGCACCGTCGCGGCGTGCTGCCGGTCGGCCCGCTGAGGTCGGTTCGAGGCGACCCGTTCGGAATGCTGCGCCGGGTCGTGCGTTGGACGGAGCCGCAACAGCTGTTCGTCCATCCGCGCACGGTCGCCTTGGCTAATTCGGCGGCCGGCCTCCTGAAAGATCTCGAGGGAGACCCGAGCCGTGAACTCTCGAACAGCGACGTCTCCTTTCACGCTCTTCGGGAGTACTCGCTCGGCGACGACCGGCGCCACGTGCACTGGAAGACCTACGCCCGCACACGGACCCTCATGGTGAGACAGTTCGAGGAGACCCGACGGACCCAGATCGCGATCGGAATCTCGGTCGCGGGCTCGGAGCATCCGGATTCGGACGCTCCCGTAGCGATCGGCTTCGAACTGGCGGTGTCGGCCGCGGGTTCGGTCGGGCTCCAGGCGCTCGCCGACGGCAGGGCCGTCAGCCTCGTCGCGCAGAACGTGGTGCTCCGCTCAAGCGGACGACGCGAACTGCTGGACGCTCTCGCCGGCGTCGAGCTCGTTCCCGACGGTGACGTGATCGCGCTCGCCCGCGCGGTGGGGCGGAGGGCCACCGAGGCGTCCGTGGTGGTGCTCTCGGTCGGTCCGCAGACGAAGCCGGCTCAGCTGCGCGCGGCCGCTCAGCACCTGCCGCGCGGCGCTCGCGTGCTGGTGTTGCGGTGTGCGCCCGGCGCCGAACCATCCCGACGGATGCTCGGCGAGATCGTGGTGCTCACGGTTCCCACCTTGGAAGAGCTGCCGCGGATCCTGCAGCGGGGCGACGGATGAGCGCCGCCCGCGTCACCTCCGTGCCGACCCGTCCGGCGCGCGCTCTCGCCCTCGATGCGCTGGCGATGTCGGCACTGCTGGTCGCGGGCGCCGTCGGATTCGGCCGGGTGTTCTCGGGCGCCGAACACCTGGTCGCGAGCTGTGTCGGCGTGGTCGTGGCGCTCGTCGTCGCTCTGCTCGGCGCTCGATTCCGACTCGGGGTGTTGATGATCGCTTTCCTCACTGTCGTCGGGTACCTGCTCGCCGGTACCGCCGCCGCGTTGCGCTTCGAGGCCGTGGCCGGAGTGTTCCCTGGCCCCGCCGCGGTACAGCATCTGGTCACGGCGCCAGTCACCGGGTGGAAGAGTCTTCTGACGATCCGCCCGCCCGCCGGTGCATTCCCCGAACTCTTGCTGGTGCCCTACCTCACGGTGCTCATCTGCGGAGTCATCGGCTTCAGCCTGGCGTTCCGCGCGGCGCGGCCCTTGTGGGCGCTACTGCCCGCTGCCGTCGTCCTGGGCGTCTCCATCCTTTTCGGTACGACCGAGGCGGTCGCGCCGCTCGGCCAGGCGATCGCCTTCGGCGCGGTCGCGCTGGGCTGGAGCGCGTGGCGGAGGATTCAGCCCACTACCTCGGGCGGCACGGGGCTCCGTCTTCGACGGCTCGGATCCGCAGTCGTCGTGCTGCTGGTGGCCGCCACTGCGGTCGTCGGCACCGCGGCCGTCGCCGACTCCTCGGGTGCGCGTTTCGCGTTGCGTGAGCGGATCGTGCCGCCACTCGACCTGCACGACTACGTCACTCCGCTCGCGTCGTACCGCAAGATCGTTCGCGACCAGAAGGAGACCACACTCTTCACGGTCACCGGACTGGCCGCCGGCCAGCGCATCCGCTTGGCGACGATGGACTCGTACACAGGACTGGTCTACGACGTCGCATCCGGTGGCGGCACCGCCTCGGGCACCTTCGCGCGGATCGGCGAGTCCGTGCAGGAGGAGCGCACCGGCACACCGACGGAACTCACGCTGGCGATCGAGGGCCTCTCTGGCGTCTGGCTGCCCGATTCGGGCTACCTCACGGGGATCCGCTTCGACGGCGACCGGCAGGCGCGCCTGGCCGCATCGATGCACTACAACGCGGCGACCGGGGTCGGGGTCGTGACGGCGGGGCTCGCGGCAGGCGATTCCTACACGATTTCGGCAGTACTCCCTCCTCCACCGGAGGAGGCCGACCTCGCGGGCGCCGCGGCAACCGCGGTCACCGTCCCGGCCGCACGGAGCGTGCCGGAGGCGGTCGCAGCGGCGACAACCGAGGCCGTCGGCGATACGACGGGTGCGTACGCGCAGGCCCGAGCGATCGAGACCTCGCTGCACACGGAAGGCTTCTTCAGCCACGGCCTCGAGGGCGAGTCGCCGTCGCGCCCAGGTCACGGCTCTGGGCGCCTGCAGTCGATGCTCGCGGCAGCGGCCGCGGGCGGCGAGATGATCGGCGACGACGAGCAGTACGCGACGCTGATGGCCCTGATGGCCGGATCGATCGGCCTCCCGGCGCGGGTCGTGATGGGCTTCTACCCGGTCGAGGGAACTCCTCTCGACGGCACGGTCGCTGTCACCGGTGCCGATCTGCACGCCTGGGTCGAGATCCCGTTCTCCGACGCCGGTTGGGTCGTGTTCGATCCCACGCCGCCCGTCGAGCAGGTGCCGCAGCAGCAGAGTCCGGAGCCGCAGAAGCAGCCGCAGGCTCAGGTGTTGCAGCCGCCGCCCCCGCCTCAGGAACCCGCAGAAGTGCCGCCGGATGTAGTCGCGGAGGACGATCCGCCCGGAGAAGGCGGTAACGCTTTCGGCTGGATCCTCGTCGTGCTCGGCGCACTCGGCTGGACCGTCGCGGGTCTCGCCGTTCTGCTCGGCCCGGCGATCGCGATCGCAATCGTTAAGGCGAAGCGTCGCACGCGCCGGAGCGCCACCGGACGCGCGGCGGATCGGGTTAGCGGCGGCTGGTCCGAGATCCGCGATCACGCCGCCGATCTCGGTGCCGTCCTCCCCGCGGGTGCCACACGCCGCGAGGAGGCCGAGACCCTGCAGAAGGCATTCCCCTCGGCGCAGGTCATCGAAGCCGCCCGAGCGGCAGACTCGGCCGTGTTCGGCCCGGTCGAACCGGAAGACGACGATGCGAAGGCGTTCTGGGTCGATGTCGACGGCATCGTGACCCAGATGAAGGGTTCGGTGTCGCGCACCGTGCGATGGCGTGCGGCGGTGTCGCTGCGATCGCTGCGCCCTGAATGGGTGCGCGCCGCACTCGATGCGCGGCGCTCGACCGTCGGACATCGATCAGCAGCGGATCAGGCGAGCGGGCCCGGCCCGGCATCCGGAAAGACACCCGCAGGCTCGTCATCGGTAGTCACGAAGAAAGAGGCGCAATCGCATGAGTGAGAACAGGCTGAGCGGAGGGACCGCCTCCGTCACCGGCGTGCCCGCCGCGTTGGGTCGCCGCTTCCTGGCGTACCTGATCGATGCGCTGATCGCCTCGATGATCGGTGGAGTGGTCGGTACGGTTCTGGTGGTCTCAGCATTCGCCACCGCGGGCGGCACTTCCGACGGGGGGTCGCTGCTGATCGGCGCGATCGCCTCTTCGGCTCTGAGTGCCGTCTGGGGCCTGGTGTTCGTGGCGATGCAGGGCGGTCTCGGCTCGTTCGGGATGCGGGCGCTGCGACTGCGGCTCGTGTCGTTCGAGACGGGGCGCCCGGCCGGCTTCGGCCGCGCGTTCCTGCGCAACATCGTGCTCTCGCTGACCACAGTGATCCTCATCGGACCCTTCACCCCGCTGTTCGACAGCAGCGGTCGACTGCGCGGCTGGCATGATGCGGCGTCCGGCACCTGGATGCTGGATGCGCGCTTCCCCCTGCCAGGGACAAACGGAGCGGTGCCCCCCGCGGCCACGCGTGTCGCGGAGAACCCGGGGGCGCCGGTACTGCCGGAGCCGTCGGCACCGGCGGCGGTTCGCTCGACGTTGGCCGCGTTCGTGACGGAGTCGACCGCCGTCGTTCACCCCGCAGCCTCCGAGGTGACTCCGGTTCAGGTCACGCACACCGTCGTGCGCCCCAATGAGTCGCGACCCACTCCGCCGATCGGTGCTCCGGTGCTCGCCGGCTACGCCACGGGCGCGCCGGCCCCCGCCACCCCGCCGACGCCGTTTCGCCTCGTCTTCGACGACGCCTCAGTGGTTCTCGTCTCCGAGTCTTTGCTCGTGGGGCGCGATCCGGCACCGCGCCCCGGCGAGCTGATCGCCGCGGTTCACGCCGTCGACGACACCCGCACGATGTCCCTTTCCAAGACGCACGCCCGTTTCGACGTGATCGCCGGTGATCTGAGTGTCGTCGACAGGCGTTCCACGAATGGCACGGTCGTCGTCCGAGGCGAGCAGCGCCTCTCGGTGGGCGAGACTCCATTGCGGCTGCAGGCCGGCGATACGGTCTGCATCGGCGAGCGCCGGATCACGGTGGGCACGCGATGACCGGCGCGGCGATCACGCGCAGCGACGGCGGTTCGCCGATCGCTTTGCGCTGGGGTCAGGCGACCGACCGCGGCAAGCGTCGGCGTATCAATGAGGACGCTTTCCTCGCCGAGAAGCCCGTCTTCGTGGTCGCGGACGGCATGGGTGGACACGAGGCCGGCGAGGTGGCCAGTAGCATCGCCGTTCACTCGTTCGAGCCGCTGGTGGGCCTTCGGGCGATCGTGGCGGACGATGTGCGAAACAGCCTGAACCGTGCGCAGCTGGGTATCGCCGGAATCGTGGCGCACGGGGAGTTCCGGGCCGGCACGACGGTCACCGGGCTCGGTATCTGCGACATCGCCGGGCGCGGCTATTGGCTCGTCTTCAACATCGGCGATTCGCGCACCTACCGGATGGCAGGGGGGCGGCTGGAGCAGATCAGTGTCGATCATTCGGTCGTGCAGGAGCTCATCGACTCGGGCGAGATCGAAGCGGCTCACGCGGCGACGCATCCGGAACGGAACGTGATCACCCGGGCTCTCGGGGTCGGAACGACCGACGAGCCCGATCCCGACTACTGGTTCATCCCGGCCGAGAGCGGCGACCGGATGCTGATCTGCTCGGATGGGCTGACCCGCGAGCTCGACGACGAGCGCATCGCTTCGGTGCTGTTGGCGCAGGCGGATCCGCAGAGCGCTGCGGATCGACTTGTGGTCGAGTCGTTGGAGGCCGGTGGACACGACAACCTGACCGTGCTCGTGATCGACGCGGTCGAGGTCGACGGCGACGACGACGCCGCCACCACCGTTGATCGGGTCGCGCCGAGTGATCGATCGGGCGACACGGTACCGACGGCCCCACGCGCGACGGCAGAGGCGGAATCCCATGAGTGATCTGAGCTATGTACCGGGCGTATGGTTCGCCGCCGTGCGGGGCGGCAACGTCGTGCTGGTGCCCGGTTCGACGGATCCGACGACGGTCCGGGCGCTCTGGGAGTCGGTGGCGGCGGGTTTCGGTGCCGTGCTGGAGACCCTCGACACGGCGACACCGGGAGGCATCCTGGCGCTGCCGCCGTTCGCGGTCGTGCTGACTGAAGGCGAACGGCTCCGCGTCGTCGTCCGAGGGGACGTCCGCGTACTCGGCGGAGCGACGATCATCGATGGCTCGGGTGTCTCGACCTGGACCGAGTCGGTACTCGATGCGACGGCCGGCGCCGTCATCGAGACCGGCGGTGCGTTCGACTCCCGTGCATCCGCACTGCCGATCATCGACGGGGTGGTCGCCGCGGCCTCGGTGCGGTTCGGGGCCGCGACGGCGGACCCGCTTCCGCTGGGTTCTGAGCCGTTCGATCGTGCGGTCGCAGACCCTTTCGTCGTGCGCCGCCCGGCTGTGACGCCGCTGTCGCTCGTCAAGCCCGCCTCGCCGTCGCTCGTCAAGCCCGTCTCGCCGCCCTCACCCTCCTGGGCGCCCGCTCATCCGGATGCGTTGGCTCCACTGCCCGGACGAGATGCGGATTCGGGATCGCCGGTTCCCGGCGTGCAGCGCGAGCCAGCCCCAGTCGAGGCGGGCCTGGGCGAGTTCGCCGCGGACCAGATCGAGATCGTCGAGCCCGCCGATCTGACGCGTGGATACGTCGAAATCGACGATGATGATCGACGCGCTTCGCTCACCGTCGTCGCTGTCGAGACCGACGGGGAGGAGGAACCGGACGTTGGGGCCGACCTCGACGACGACTTCGACGAAGGCTCGACAGGCTTCACCAAGATGGTGTCGCCGTGGGAGGCCGCGCCTCGACGTGCGGATCCCGTCCCCGTCCCTCCGTCTCCGGCATCGGCTCCGGCACCTGGTACGGCTCTCGATGTCGAGGTGAGTCCGGCTCCGCCCGCGCCGATGCCTCCGCCCGCGCCGACTCCTCCGGCCGCGCCCGCTGCGGCAGCGTCGTCCGCCGTCGTCATCGACGGGTATCGCGGCTTCGCTCGCTCGGCCTCGTCGTCACCCGCTGCATCCGCTCCACCGGCCGCGCCGCCTGAGTCGAACGCGAGCGATCCGGACCATGACGGCTTCACCCGAGCATCCCCGCCGCGCATCCCCCGCGTCGGAGCGAGTGCGGTGACCTCCCCGGATGCTCCGGAGGAGACGCCGCGGACCTTCGGACGCATCGACCTGTCCACGGGCGAGTCCCTGACCATCGACGGAGCGCTGATCATCGGCCGGCAGCCGCACCTCTCCCGCGTGTCCGGCGCGGTGCCCACGCTGATCACGGTAGCGAGCCCCAGCTCGGAGGTGTCCGGCAACCACCTCGAAGTGCGGGTCGAAGGCCGCCTCGTCCTCGTCACGGATGTCGGCAGCACCAACGGAACGGTGCTGCATCGCGCCGGCGCCGAGCCGGAACGTCTCACGACCCGGGTGCCCGTTCCGGTGATCGACGGCGACGCCTTCGACATCGGTGACGGTGTGCGCCTCACGTTCCGGGAGATCCGATGAGCGGCCGGCAGCGGGTGGCACCGCCTGAGATCCCCGGCCTCACCTTCCTCGATCATCTCGGCTCCGGCGGGTTCGCCGAGGTGTTCACCTATGAGCAGACGCTGACCAAGCGAGTCGTGGCGGTCAAAGTGCTCACGGCGACCGAGGCCGATCTGATCGCGCGATTCAAGGCCG
This sequence comes from Microbacteriaceae bacterium VKM Ac-2855, assembly GCA_013204985.1. Lineage (GTDB taxonomy): Bacteria > Actinomycetota > Actinomycetes > Actinomycetales > Microbacteriaceae > Rathayibacter. Next base: position 232,669 of record JABMLG010000004.1, on the reverse strand, counting down.
AGGCGCAGATGATGGCGCAGTTCTCCTGGCACCAGAACATGGCGACCATCTTCGACGCGAACATCGCGCCGAACGGCCGTGGGTACATCGTGATGGAGTACTACCGGAACCAGCATCTCGGGAAGCGCTTCCGAGTGAGCCCGATGTCGGTCGAGTCGGTGCTGCAGATCGGCATCAAGCTCGCGGGTGCCGTGGAGACCCTGCACCGCGCGGGGCTCGTTCACCGCGATATCAAGCCGGAGAACGTGCTGCTCGACGAGGAGGACGAGCCGCACCTCAGCGATTTCGGTATCTCCGCTACGACGTCTCAGGCCCGGGCCGGCGAGGTGTCGGGGCTTTCGGTCATCTGGTCGCCGCCCGAGGTGCTCGAGTCGGCGGCTGTCGAGGGCAATGCCGCCGACATATACAGTCTCGGCGCGACGATCTACGGTCTGCTCGCGGGCCGGGATCCGTTCCATGTGCCGGGTGGCGCGAACGACGAAGACTCGAAGATGCTGCGGATCATTGAGTCGCCGCTGCAGCCCATCGGACGCAGCGAAGTGCCGGCTTCGCTCGCGCGACTGCTCGCGACGGCGCTCGCGAAGCGCCCGGAGGATCGATTCACCACCGCTTACGAGTTCGCCCTGGCGATGCAGCGCGTGCAGCACGAACTGCATTTCCCGAGGACGGAGCCGAGGGTCCGCCGCCGCGCCGACCCGCAGCCACCGATCGACGAGAGCGGCACGTCGTCGAGCCCGACGCGACCCAACCTGCACTCATCGCCGGAAAATGTGACGCCCTTGCCCGTGACGTCGACTCCCGTGACGTCGACTCCCGTGACGTCGACGCCTGTGACGTCGACGCCCAGCACGCCCGCGCCGTCGACGCCCGACGTCGGTCGCCCGACTCCACTTCTGGACACCGAGAGGGCCGCTCCGCGCGTCGTGTCGCTCGGAGACGGTGGCGGGTCGAACGCTGGAACAGTCATCGGACCCGCTCCCCGACCGCAGCCCGACCTCGCCGAGCCGGTCGTGCCGAGACGCCCGTCGGCGCGCATCGCCGTGATCGCGGTGCTCGCTCTCGCCCTGATCGGCGGCTCCATCGCCGTAGGAGCGGCGGTGCTCTCCTCCAGTGGCACCGTCTCCTCGGCCGGCGAGACGGTGGCGCCCGACGCCCCCGCGGATCCGCTCGTCGACGGCATCGCACCATTGGTCACCGACCTGACGGGCTCGGTCGCTGAGGGCACCGCAACCTTCACGTGGACTAATCCGCAGCCGGCGGTCGGCGACTACTACCTGTGGTCCATCGACCGCGCCGGTCAGGACCCGGTCTTCAACAGCGTCGACGACACGTCGCTGACCATCCCCGCGGAGCCCGCCGGGGCCACCTGCATCGAAGTCGTGCTGGTGCGCTCCGATGGGACCTCCGCCGACGATTCAACGAAGGGATGTGCTCCGTGACCACATCGATCCTCCCCGTGCTGCCGTCGCCGTCGGAGAACGAGATCAGCGTCGAGTATTGCGGCGAGTGGTTCACCCCCACGCGCAGCGAACCGTTCGTGATCGGCCGTGAGGGCGACCTCGACCTCGACGACAATCCGTTCCTGCACCGCCGGTTCCTCGAGGTCGGGTTCGGCGACGGGCTCTGGTGGCTGGTCAATGTCGGCAGTCGCCTGACGGCGACGATCACCGATGGCTCGGGCGGCGTGCAGGCCTGGCTCGGTCCGGGCAGCAGGCTGCCCATCGTCTTCGGCTACACCGTCGTGATCTTCACCGCCGGTCCGACGACGTACGAGCTGAGCATCCACTCCGCGTCGCCTGCTTTTCAGACCACGGCCTCGACGCGCCCGATGACGGGCAGCACGACCGTGGGTGGCATCGCGCTGACCCCATCGCAGCGTCTGCTCATCGTGGCGCTGGCCGAGCCGTTGCTGCGTCGCGATGGAACCGGCACCAGCGACATCCCCTCCTCCGCATCCGCTGCCGCGCGCCTCGGTTGGCTCACCACTCGTTTCAACCGAAAGCTCGACAACGTCTGCGAGAAGCTCGACCGCGTCGGCGTCCGTGGGGTGCGCGGCGGGCCGGGTGCCCTCGCGACCAACCGCCGAGCGCGCCTCGTGGAGTACGCCGTCTCTACCCAGTTGGTCACCCGTGGCGATCTCGCCCTGCTCGACCAGCCCCCGACCGATGAGGACGACTGACGATGCGCTTGAAGCTGAGTGTCGTGGGCCGCGACGGTGCCACGAAGGACGTCGTCGTCACCACCGACGCACGGGCCACGGTGTCGGATGTCGCGGCGACCATCCGCCGTACGGGTGACGCCGCGGCCGGCCGGCCGCGCCAGGTGGAGGAGGACCTCACCCTGATCGTGGCCGAGCCGTACACGGCAGGCGGGACGACTCTCGACGCGGAGCGGCTCCTGGTGGAGTCGCCGCTCGGCTCCGGCTACTCCGTTGCGGTGGTGCCGGCCGGGGGTCAGGGATCGGGCGGCGCCGTGCAGATCGCCGCCGTGTTGCGTGTGCTCTCTGGCCCGGATTCCGGGCGGGAGTACCATCTCCGCGCGGGTCTGAGCGAGGTCGGCCGCGATCCCGGCTGCGACGTCGTCCTCAGCGACTCACTGGTCTCGAAGCGGCACATGCGAGTCGATATCGGCGCCCGCATCGAACTCACCGACCTCAACTCGGCCAACGGCCTGATCGTCGACGGCGGCCTCGTAGCCAAGATCGTGCTCGCACCCGACCAGGTGGTGCTGATCGGCGACACGGCGGTCACCGTCACTCTGACGGCGCCCTACGAGGCGCGGACGGAGCCGTCTGCGGCCGTGGTCGGCGGTTCCGTCGGGTTCGTCCGGCATCCGGTGCTGGAGCCTCGCTACCCCGGTACCGTGCATCCGCGACCAGAGGTGCCCTCCGAGTACGACAAGCCGATGTTCCCGTGGATCACGATGCTTGCGCCGCTGATCATGGCCGGCGCGCTCTTCGCCGTGACGCGCAACCCGCTCTCCCTCGTCTTCGCGGTGCTCTCGCCGATCATGCTCGCCGGAAACTATCTGACCACCCGGATGAATCGTCGCCGCAGGCAGGGTGAGGTGGTTCGTCGCTTCGAGACCCAGCTCGCGGCGCTGGAACAGCTCCTCGCGGAGGCGGTGCCGCGGGAGCGCGAGGCCCGGCTCGGAGAGGCGCCCGCCGTCGCTGAACTGATCCGAGACGCCCACGGGGCGCGGGCACGCTTGTGGAGTCGGCGACCCGAGCACTGGCCGTTCCTCGGCATCCGTCTGGGAACCGGAACGGACCTTTCCCGCAATCGCGTCGCGGCCGGCGGGGAGAGGTCGGACGGACTTCCCGAGTTTTCGAAGAAGCTGGAGGGCCTCGAGGAGCGTTTCCGCCTCATCGAGGGCGTTCCGCTGCTCGAGAATCTCGCGCTCGCCGGCGGGATCGGGGTGGCGGCGGACGCGCCCGTCGCAGCCGACGTGGCTCGCGCCTACCTGGCTCAACTGCTGCTGGCGCATTCGCCGTCCGAGCTGGTCGTCGCGGCCGTGGTCGGACCAGGCAGCGCGGCAGATTTCGAATGGCTCAAGTGGCTGCCGCACAGCAGTTCGCCGCAGAGTCCTCTGGCGGGCGCGCACCTCGCCGACAGCCCGACCAGTGCCGGCGCCCTGGTCAGCGCGCTCGAGGAACTCGTCGCCCTCCGGCTGGGTCGTGAGGCCGCAGCTCCACCGCGGCCGCTCGGTCCGCTGGCGCCCGAGGAATCGGCATCGGTCAGGGCATCGCGCATCGGCATGGGCTCGGAGCTCTCGCCGGCCGCCGAGATCGCTTCGCCCGCCATCCTGCTGCTGGTCGGCGCCGACGCCCCCGTCGACCTCGCGCGCCTCGTCCAGATCGCCGAACGGGCCGTGCAGGCGGGGATCTTCCCGCTGTGGCTGGCCGCGGACCCGTCAGGACTTCCGGCCGCCTGCCGCACCTTCGTCGACTGCACCCGTGGCACGTCGGCCGCCACCGTTTCGTTCATCCGCACCGGCGAGCAAGCCGACGGGGTCGTCGTCGAACGCGTCTCTCGCGAGGAGGCGTTGCGGTTGGCGCTGGCCCTGGCGCCCGTGGTGGATGCGGGCGCGTACGTCGCCGACACCAGTGACCTCCCCGGCAGCATCGCGCTACTCGACTTGATCGGTGCCGAGATGGCCCGCAGCGCGAACGCCGTGCTGGGCCGGTGGCGAGAGAACGATTCGATTCACGACCGGTCCGGCGGTGCGCTCGTCGAGCGAAAGCCTGGAAAGCTGCGCGCCCTCGTCGGACAGGCCGGGTCGGCGTCGATGCACCTCGATCTGCGCGCTCACGGCCCGCACGCACTGGTTGGCGGCACCACCGGGTCCGGTAAGAGCGAGTTCCTGCGTGCGTGGGTGCTCGGCATGGCGGCTGAGTACAGCCCGGACCGCGTCACGTTCCTCTTCGTCGACTACAAGGGTGGCTCCGCATTCGCCGCCTGCGTCGCGCTGCCGCACGCCGTCGGGCTCGTCACCGACCTGCGACCGCACTTGGTCCGGCGGGCGCTCACCAGCCTCCGAGCCGAGCTGACCTACCGCGAGCAGCTGCTCCGCGACAAGGACATGAAGGATCTCGCTTCGCTGGAGGAATCGGGTGACCCGGACTGCCCGCCGTCGCTGGTGATCGTGATCGACGAGTTCGCTGCGCTGGCCACCGATGTTCCCGAGTTCGTCGACGGCGTCGTGGACGTAGCGCAACGTGGTCGCTCGCTCGGAATCCATCTGATCATGGCGACTCAGCGGCCCGCCGGTGTGATCAAGGACAATCTCCGCGCCAACACCAACCTCCGCATCGCGCTGCGGATGTCCGACGGTGCGAACAGCATCGACGTGGTCGATGACCCCGTGGCCGGCGGCTTCGATCCGTCCGTTCCCGGGCGCGCGGTGGCGAAGATCGGGCCTGGCAGGTTGACCTCTTTCCAGTCCGCCTACGCGAGCGGTTGGACGGATGAAGCACCGGTCCCCGCGAGCATCGAGGTGGCCGAACTCCGCTTCGGCACCGAAGTGGCGTGGCCGGATTGGAAGAAGACCGATGCACCGGCCAGGGCGAGCCGGGATGCCAAGGGCCCGGACGACCAGAAGCGGCTCGTCGCCACCGCCGCTGCGGCGGCCGAGTCGGCGGGCATTCCAGCGCCACGGCGGCCGTGGCAGGACGAGTTGGAAGGCAGCTACGCGCTTTCCGGCTTCCACCCGCGCAGCGACCATGAACTCGTGCTCGGCCTCGCCGACGCGCCGAAGCATCAACGCATGGAGACCGTGTTCTTCCGCCCGGATCTCGACGGCCACCTGGCCGTGTTCGGCACCGGCGGCACCGGCAAGTCCGTGGTGTTGCGGACCCTCGCCGCCGCCGCGGCGCGCACTCCGGACGGAGGCCCGGTGTGGGTTTACGGCCTCGATTTCGCCTCCGGTGGTCTGCAGATGCTGGAGGCGCTTCCGAACGTCGGCTCGGTAATCCGCGGTGACGACAGCGAGCGGGTGGCGAGGCTGTTCCGGATGCTGAAGGAGATGCTCGAGATCCGCAGTGCGACGTATGCGGCGGCCGGAGCCGGCTCGGTCACCGAGTACCGGAGCCAGACCGGCACGCAGAGCGAGCCACGTGTTCTCCTCCTCGTCGACGGCTATCCCACCTTCCGCACGGAGTACGAGGGCGTTGGGGGGCGAGCGCAGTGGTACGGCATCTTCCAGCAGCTGCTCACCGAGGGGCAGAAGCTCGGCATGCACGTGGCCCTCACCGCCGACCGTCCCGGCAGCGTGCCCAGCTCGGTTCTGTCCAGTGTGCAGCGACGCGTCGTGTTGAGGCTGTCCGACGACACCATGTACACCCTGCTCGATGTACCGACCGATGTGCTCGGATCCGGTTCACCGCCCGGCCGCGCGATCGTGGATGGCTTGGAGACGCAGATCGCCATCATCGGAGGTACGAGCTCCGTCGCCGAACAGACGGCGGCCACGAAGGCCTGGGGCGTCCGACTGAGTCGAAGGGGCGCCGCCGCGGTCGCGCCGGAGATCCGATCGTTGCCGAAGGAGTTCCTGCAGTCGACTCTCCCGGCGTCCGTCGATGGCGTTCCGGTGCTCGGGCTCTCGGAGGAGACGCTCCGGCCGGTCGGGTTCACGCCCTCGGGATTGTTCCTGCTCGGCGGTGGCGTGGGTAGTGGCCGCTCCAACGCTCTGCACACCCTCGTCACGGCTCTGCGTCGCTGGAACCCGTCGCTGGATCTCTTCTATCTCGGCCATCGTCGCTCGCTCCTGCCGGCGAGCGGGCGCTGGGAGGGAACCGCGATCGGCGTGACGGAGGTCGCCACACTCGCCCGCGAGCTCAGTGCACGGCTCGGCACCGATGAGCCGCCCTTCGCCGTCGTCGTGGAGTCGCTCTCCGACTACGGCTACACACCGGCGGACGCCGCACTGATGGAACTGTTCAAGACGGTCAAGGGGAGCGACAGCTTCGCGCTCGTCGAATCCGAGACGGCGACCTGGGGCTCGTCCATCGCGATGAACACCGAGGTCAAATCGAGCCGACGCGGCTTCCTCCTGCAGCCGGAGTCGCACGAGGGCGACCTGATCCTCAAGACCGCATTCCCGCGCGCCAACCGCTCCGAGTTCCCTCCTGGTCGCGGTTACGTCGCCGTCGGCGGCGTGGCGACCCGGGTTCAGATCCCTCTCGCGGACGGAGTTGGATGAACGACCGCTGACCAGGGGAGTGCTCCCCATCGCCCTCGCCGCACCCGCTGCATAGATTTCCCACACCGACTCTTCTTCTCCCACCATCCCTGCACCGCATCCGCTGCAGGAACTCTCGAAAGGACCGACCATGCCGAACGTAAACGTCACCTATTCCGCGATGACCGACGCCGCCGCGCGACTGCGCCAGGGCCAGGAGCAGCTCACCACCACCCTCTCGGAACTGAGCGCTCTGGTGGACAACCTGGTCAGCGACGGCTTCGTCACCGACCAGGCGTCCGGGGCCTATAACGACTCCTTCGATCAGTTCAGCGCCGGCCTCCGTCAGGGCGTCGAAGGGCTGGAAGGCCTCGCGAAGTACCTCGATGCCGCGGCCAGCGCCTACAGCGAGACCGACAGCCAACTCGCCAGCGCGATCAAGGGCTGACGCTCCGGGAGGGGCTGCGAAACGGGCAGTCCCTCCCACCCACATCTCATCCTCTTCACCGACCCGAAGGACCGCCCGTGCCCGACCTGAACATCCCGCTCAGCGCGCTGAGCACGCTCGGCGATGACCTGAACCTCGTTCGGGTGAACTTCTCCGCCGCTGATCTTCTGGCGGGTGAAGTGGCGGATATGGTCGGCCACGACCACCTCGCTGCAGCGGTGCGCGCGTTCGCCTCGAAGTGGAACGACCGACGCGACGACATCGTCACAGCTCTGGCAGCGATGATCGGCACCGTCGATACCGTGGTGGAGGAGTTCACCGCCCTCGACCGTGCCCTGGCCGATGCCCTGGAGGGTGAGAACGCATGACGTCGTTCACGCCATTGCCGGGCGAGCCGGCCTCGCTCGCAGGGCGGGCGAGTTCGCTTTTGAACGCGGCAGACGCCATTCGCTCGGCTGGACAAGAACTGAAGAGAGTCGCCGACAGCGGCGAGTACACCAGCGAAGCTGTCGACGCGATCCGTGCCGACGCCCGTGATCTCGGTGCCAGCATCATGCGAGCTCACGTCAGGTACGTCGAGACCGCCGAAGCCCTTCTCGACTACGCGCCCAAGCTGCACGCAGCCCAGGATCGAGCGCTGCGTGCGATAGCGGATCATGCCCGCACCGACATCGGCTCAGCCAGAGGCGATGTGAATAGCTACCGTCTCATTCTCGCGGACCCTCTCGTGCAGGGCGAGGATCGGCGACACTACGAAATGCTGCTGAACAGCTCCGAGACTGAGCTGCAGGCGCAGAAGACAGCCGCGAGCGCGGCGGAGGCCGAATACCAAGGAGCTGTTGTAGACCGCGATCGCGCGGCCAACGAGGCCACGGCGCGAATCAGCGGGATCGTCGGCTCCGATGAGTTGAACGATTCGATGTGGGACGACCTGGCCGGTATCGCAGAGCGATTCCGGGCGTGGGCGAAAGAGTACCTGTCACCGTTCCTCGCATTCCTCGACCAGGTTCTGACGATCGTCTCGATCATTCTGGGGGTGCTCGCGGTTATCCTCGCGTTCATTCCTGGCCTACAACCGATCGCTCTGCTTGTTGGTGCGGCGGCGATGATCACGCAACTGATCCAACTCGGTATCGTCGCGCTTCAGGTCGCCCTCGGCGATCGTCCGGTCAAGGACTTTATCTTCGCGGCTATCGGCGCAATCGTCTCCTTGTTAACGCTCAAGCTGGTTCCGGCCGGCACCGTCTCCACCCTCATGCGCCCGGTAGGCGACCTCGGAGGTCTCTTCGTGCAGGGCGGAGGTTTCGTCTTTTCGAAAGGCGCACTCTGGACGGAGATATCCAAAGGCGGTATGGCTGCCTATAAGATCTCGAAATTCGGCGATTCGGTCGATGTGAACGCCTGGGGTATCGAGAATCCGGGCATCGTCTGGGAGATCAGTGATGCTGTATTCGGTGCATTGAAGACGCATGAAGCTTCCGCCGTGACAGACATCTCCGGGATGGATTTCGCCCAACCGGAGATCGTAGGAGCGCCACTCGCGTCACCGAGTGGGACTCCGCAGTGGGCGTCCTTCACTGCGCAGCCGATCGTCATCTCGGTCGAGCGCGTTGTGTTGCCCAGCGGAGCCGGCCGGTGACCGCCGGGATGGTTCTCGCGCTCCGGTGCAGCGTCCCAGTGGGGTGGGAAGGGTTCGAGGCCGATGCGCTCGGGCGCCTCACTCTCTTGCGGCGCGACGCGGACGGTACCGTTCTTGCCATCGCGACCGTCGCCGCGGGGGAGGGCTTGCTCGATGGCTCCGTCGTCGGTAGTCGACCCATCGAATCCGAGCCGAGCGGGCTGGGTCCGGGAGCACGCGCCGTTGCGGACTGGGTGCGCGTGGGCCCGTCCGGCGATGCCGGCGAGCCCGAGCAGATCGCGGAGCGCTGCCGAGTTCTGTTCGAACGCCAGGGGCGAATGATCGGAGTGCAGCTGGTCTGCGTCGACCTCGGCCTGCTACAAAGCGTGTCCAGCGCAGCGGAAACCCTCGCCCGAACCGTCCGCATCGAACAAGGAGTGTCCGCATGACCAGCGTCGACGTGCAACCAGACCTCGAGTTCGTTCTGCCGGGAAGCTGGCGTGCGATCCCACTGGATGACCCGCAGCGCGAGCGTGCAGCGGTCCGCCGGCTGGTCGCCGACACCGTCGGCTCGCGCGACGACCGAGCGAAGCTGCGCGCCGAACTGCGCGAGGCTTTCGCCACGATGGCGGCTCGGGCGCGTGAGGCAGGCGGCCGCGACCTCTACCTCGCCGGCGAGTTGATTCCGGGGCTCTCTATCCCGAGCGCGCTGGTCGTCGCGTGGCCGGATCTCCGCGTACCTGGTCAGGACGCCGCACGCCCCGAAGCCGCGGCCTCGCTCCTTCGTGAGGCGCTGGTCGAGGCGACGAATGCGGATCCTACTGAGTTCTCCGATGCCGTGGCCGCAGGCTCTGGAGTCGTGCGCCGCGCTCGCCGCACCCGGCCGGATGCCGAGGCGGAGGGCCTCGCATCCGCTGCGGGCGAGACCGTGATCGTCGACTACTGGCTGACGGTGCCGAGCAGCGAACGCGTCGTCGTACTGTCATTCTCATCGGCGCTCGCCGAGTTGGAGGAGGCGCTGCTGGCGCTCTACGACGCGATCGTCTCCACCGTGCTCTGGCGGGTCTGACGAGCGCGTCCGCGATCCGACTCAGGTCGTGCGTCGTTCGATGTAGTCGGATGACCGGCGCGCGTACCCCGCGCAAGCCTCGTCTCGTAGACGGAGCTCGCGCCGGTCGTCGCTTCAGTCGTTCAGGTGGAGGATCGCGAAGTCGGCTTTCTCGGGTAGGAGCTGCTCCCCGTACTCGCTCGTGAGCTGGTCCTGGATGGCCGCGGGCGACATCGACATCGTCTGCTGGTACAGCTTCGCCTTGGCGAAAGCGTTCGCGTTCCAGTCCACCGTGAGGTTGTCGACTCCGTACTGAGCCGCTTCGGGCGAGAACTGCTCGCCATACTCTGACGTCAACTGGTCGCACGGGCCCGCCGTTCATCGACAGCAGGTCGGACTATGACGGCGCCTTCACCAGGGCCGATTCGAACTCCGCGGAAACCTCCTGCGGCAGGAGCCTCAGCTGCCGGAGCCGTCGTTTCGACAGGAGCGGTCGGCGGGCGCGGAGCACGGCGGCGGCGCCGAGTGCGAAGCGGGAGGAGCGGCCGGCGGCGGCGACGGGAATGCTCCCGGTGAGGGTGATGCGTCCCGTTCCCAATGAGATCGTAGGTCGCGTATCCGCGCGCTCGATCGGCGCAGCTGTTGCTCGTGATCCGCGGGGTGGAGGGGCGTCGCTGCATCACTCGAGGCGCCGCCTCGCTTGTTGGGGGCCTCCTGGAACGGCTCGGACGCGTCCAGGGGCACGAACGCGAGCCCCTCACGGAGATCGCGTTCGTGCGAGGCGGCTACGAGCGCTGCCAGTGGGTCGTTGCGGCCGAGGCGACAGCGTTCGCGCGCTGAATGACGACCTTCGTGACATTTCCGCCGACGCCGTAAGTCCGGTCGCCCTGGTTGCCCTCCGAGAAGAGCTTCCGACCCGCGTTGTCGTAGAAGCTGATCGTGTAGCGATCGCTCCCCGAGTTCCAGGAGGTCTTCGTCACCCAGACCCGTAGGTTGAAGTTGCCGTGCGGATTCGTGAAGTACAGCGTCGTAGAGGTGGTGATGGAGTCTGTGCCGGAATTCGCGTTGTAGTAGGTGTTCGCGTAGGCGATCGATGGCGCCACGAATGGCAGGGAGATCGCGGTCAGCGTACCGATGAGGATATTGCGCCTCGACACCCGCCGCGCGGAATGCTTCGTGGAAACCGATTCGATCTGGCGGGCTGAATTCTTCATCTTGACTCCTTTATCAAGGCCGGCCTGCTCTGCGGCCGGTGTTCGAGTGAGCTGGCCGTTTCGTCGATGAGATCGGGGGCCAGAAGCGCGGTTCGATACGCGGGTGAATGGCTTGCTTTGGGTCACTCGTTCCGGAGGTCGACGTTGCTATGAACCACATGCTGGCCGACCGGACCCCGGGTGTCCAGATAATGAGACATGGTGTCGCAATGTGGGTTCCCTAGTCGACACCGGCTGCAGAGCTGAGTGACACGCGTCCACCGGTACTGGCTCAGCCCCACGCTGCGCCCGCCGTGAACTGCAGATAAACGCGGCGCGGCGGAGGGGCGCAAATGACGAGTTCACGACGATGCTGCAGCGGGCGAACGTCGTGGCCATCGTGACGGAATCGGCGGCGACCTGGAATACCCGGCCTCGCAGGCGCTGGCCGCGACCGTGGCTTCTCGGCTGGCGAAGTTGAAGTGACCGCCGGCTGATCACAGCCGGCCCATCCTCGAGGTGCGCGCGTTCGCGCGGCCTGCTCATTGGTCGGGGTTCCAGTCCGGGCAGCCGGGGTCGGTGGGGTAGTCGGTGCAGGTGCCGCGGACGAGGACGGTGTTGATGGTGAGGGTTCGGCCGGTGTGGGTGGTGGGGCTGGTGAGGGTGCCGGTGACGGCGGTCCAGGGTCCGCCGTTGAGGCGGTAGGCGGCGACGTAGTTGGCGGATGCGGTGATGGTGTGGTTGCCGCGTTGGGTGTAGGTGTGGCTGGTTTTGGTGGTGCTGAATTCGGGGAGGTTGAGTTCTTTCCAGGTGGCGCCGCCGGTTTCGGTTGTGGTGGTTGTGCCGTCGCCGTAGTCGAAGGTGTAGTTGGTGGGGGTGAAGCGGACGTCGGCTTGTTGGCCGAGGAGTGTTCCGGTGACGGTGTGTTCTTGGGCGTGGGCGATGAAGTTGGTGGGTCGGTCGCGGAGCATCCAGTGCGCGGGTTCCATGGTGAGGGTGGTGCTCGCGGGGAGGAACGTCGCGAGGTCGCGGATGGTGACCGTCGGCGCGGGCGCGGCCGTGGCGCCGGGTGTTGATGGCGATGTCGGTGTGGTGCAGTTGACGCCGATAGTGCAGCGGTAGTGGTGGCGGCGGTTGGTGGTCGCGGAGTCGTCGGTCTGCTGGCCCGGGGTCGTCTCCGGGTCGACGGGGTCGGCGGGGTCGGCGGGGGTGTCTTCCGCGCCGGACGCTGGAGGCTCTTCGCCGGAGCCCCCAGAATTGATGAACTCGCCGCGAATCGAGACCGCGTTTCCGTCATTGTCGCTCTGGGCAGACGGCGCTTCGTCTCGCAACCCGGCAGCCGCAACGGGATCCGTCGTGCCGAGAATGAGTCCGGCGGCAATCAATACGGTCAGCAGGCGCCGTCGTACGACCACAATTCACTCCCCTGAAGTACCAAGATTCGCGACTCGGGGTTGCGCGTCGTGTACTCGAATTTCATCTCGACGCGGTCGTTCCGGTCTGCCGGAGTGACGTCTTCACCCGATTGCGAGATTGCTCGAGTGTCGCTGTAGTCGATGCAGGCGAAGGTGGTGACGACGACGTTGCCGTCCTCGCCTGATCGACCGGACTCGAAACGCTGATTGTCGAACGAGACCGAGCCTGTCTGGGAGATGCCTTGATCGCGGAAGCGCTGCGTATCGGCCATCTCTTGCTCGGCCGCTTGGCCGACAGCGACTCCGTTGACCGCGGATAGGTCAAGGGAGGGCGAGGCTGCTATGGCCGCGTCGACATCGAGAAAGTCCTGCAAGGCTCGATTCGCAGCTGCCAACGCGTCCTTCTTGCTCGCGAACGGCGACGCCCACGTTTTGCTCGCGTTGGGACTCGACCGACCGCGCGCCTCCCCCACGCACCCGCTCAGCGAGAGCGCGAGCGTGACGGCGACGGCAGTGACGAGGATTCGGGGGAGGGGCATCCCGATACGGTAGACAAAGTCGACGACTCCTCGCAGAAGTTATCCACAGGCCGACCTACTTGGCGATCGTCTTGCCCGCGCTCGTCTTCGCGATGGTCGTGTAGCCGACCTTCTCGCCGGTGACGGTCACCGTGACGACCTTCCCAGCGTCGGTGGCGACGAGCTTGTAGGTGCTCGCCGTGGCGCCCGAGATGGCGATCCCGCCGCGCTTCCACTGGTAGCTCAGCGTGACGGGTGCCGGACCCCACGTGCCCGGCGCGGCGGTCAGGGTCTGGCCGACCTTCGCGGTTCCCGAGATTGTGGGAGTCGGTGCGGTCAGCGTGCCCTTCGCAACGGCCGCCGTGGTTGCGCTGGTCTTGGTGGCGGGGGAGTAGCCGGGCTTGGTCGCGGTGACGGAGACGGTCAGCTGTGCGCCCGCATCCGTTCCCTTGAGCACATAGGTCTTCGACGTGGCGCCGTTGATGTAGACGCCGTTGTTCTTCTTCCACTGGTAAGTGAGGGTGGTGCCGGTGTCCCACGTACCCGGATTCGCGGTGAGGGTGGCGCCGACGGTCGTGGTTCCGGAAATGGTGGGCGTGGGCATCAGCGTCAGCAACGCGGGCTTCACCGCCACTGCAGCGCTGGTGTTGGTGACCGAGGTGAAGCCCGACTTGGAACCGGTGACCGAGACGGTAACCGAAGTGTTCGCATCCGCTGCGACCAGCGTGTAGGTCGAGGCGGTCGCTCCGGAGATCGCGACTCCACCTCGCTTCCACTGGTACGCCAGCGTGACGGGTGCGGGTGCCCAGGTGCCGGCGTTGGCGGTGAGTTTCTGGCCGACGGTCGCCGTGCCGGTGATCGTCGGAACGGGCCCGGTGATGACGGAACCGTTGGTGACAGCGGCGGTGGTTGCGCTGGTCTTGGTGGCGGGAGAGTAGCCCGGCTTGGTGCCGGTGACGGATACGGTCAGTGTCGCGCCCGCATCCGCCGCCTTGAGCACGTACGTCTTCGCGGTCGCGCCGGCGATGTAGGTGCCGTTGTTCTTCTTCCACTGGTAGCTCAGCGTGACGCCCGCGTCCCAGGTGCCGGGATTCGCGGTGAGAGTGGAGCCGACAGTGGTGGATCCGGAGATGGTCGGGGTCGGCATCAGGGTCATCAGGGGTTGGCCAACGATCTTGGCTGCGCTCGTGCGGGTCGCGGTCGAGTATGCGTATTTAGCGCCTGTGACCGCCGCTGTTATGGAGGTTCCCGAATCCGCGGATGTCAGGACGTAGGTCGAGCTCGTCGCGCCCGAAATGGCGACGCCGTTTCGCTTCCACTGATAGGTAAGGTCGACTGGGGCTGGACCCCAGTTCCCGGGACTGACCGTGAGGGTTTGGCCGACCACGGTGGTACCTGAGACAGTTGGCACGCTGGAGGTGAGCGAGCCGGGCGTGACCGTCGACACGTCGCTTGTTCGGGCACTCTTTGCGTAGCCGGGTTTGGTGCCTGTGACTCGAACGCTCAATTCGCCAGGATAGAAGTCATCTGTCGAAAGCGTGTAGGAGACATTTGTTGCTCCGTCGATCGGGTATCCGTTTTCTAGCCATTGGTAGGCAAATGACACCGGTTGGGGACCCCAGGAACCGGGCACCGCAGTGACGGTGTTACCAACCGAGGTCGAACCCGAAATGGTCGGCGTCGACGCCGTGAGATCGCCGACGTTCTCCAACTCGAGAACGTAATCCCCGGAGTAGAAGTAGAAGCCGGACACTTGGATGAAGTACGTCTTGCCGGCCTGACCCATGAAATCCGTATTAGCCCTGTCGTACGAGTAGCTATAACCTTCTGGCTCAGACGACTGATCCGGGCATTCGAGCAGTTTTCCCGGAGTGATTCCGTCCGAGTCGTAGACACCGACATTCACCGGGAAGAAGCTGTTCCCGACGTTGACGTGTACGGTCGAGGTCTTCGTCGGCTTGTACTTGTACCAGACGGACCCCATGAACGCGTTCCAGCTGCAGCCGTCGTAGGGCTCGTACCAGTTGAGGTCGACCTTGGATGTGGAGCCTTCTATCGTTGTCGGCAGCGACGGGATGACAGTTGCAGTCGAGTAAGTGGTGTTTGCGACGGCTGCACTGGCCGACAGAAAGAACGTCGCGGACGCCGAAGCCGGGATCTCACTATCGTAGGAGTCTGCGCTGACCTGGAAGAAGTACGTGCGGCCCGCTTCCGCCTGCACGTAATTCTCGTCCCGGAATCCCTCTTCCGAGCAACTGATCCGTGTTTCTTCCGTGATCGGACCATCGGCGAATGCGCTGACGATCCAGCTCAGCCCGGGGACGTCGCCAGAGAATGTCAACGTCTGACGTTTCGTCGACGTGTACTTGAACCAGATCGAGTGGTCGTGGGGTGTGAAGTACTCCGTATTGTCGGGGTCGGTGGTGCGGCACGCCGACGCCTCATTCGTCTCGAGTGTTGCGCCGCCGAACGGAGCACCGTAGTTCGAGTACGGCAGCGACGTTATGTTCGTCGCATTGGTCCGCTGGTCATTGACCGGTGGGGTGGCCGCGTCCCCGGTGGCACTCTCGGGCGCATCCGGAGCAAGCGGTCGCACCACCGGAGTATCCGGGTGCCACGCCCCGCCGGGAGTGGCGGAGCGTGCATCCGCCGGACTGGCCGAAGCCGCCCCAACGGGCGCGAGGGTCAACCCCACCGCGATCGCGGCGATGAGTGCAACTGCCCGGAATGGGCGACGAGCGCGGTACATGGCGGTACTCCTGCGTTGAGACGGTTTCATGAGCGGACGCGCGGGCCGGGTCAGCTCGGCTTGACGGCCGTGCTGGTCTTGACGAGCGTCGTGTAGCCGGTCTTGACGCCGGTGACCCGAACGGTGATGGAGGCAGCCTTGTCGGCCGTAACGAGCTTGTACGTCGCGGCGGTGGCGCCCGAGATTGCGGTCGATCCGCGGTACCACTGGTAGGTCAGTGTCACGGGTGCCGGGGTCCAGGTGCCGGGCTTCGCGGTCAGTACCTGCCCGACCTTCGCCGTCCCGCTGATCGTCGGCACCGGCCCGACGAGGGTGCCCTTCGCGACGACCGCCGTGGTGGCGCTGGTCTTCGTCGCCGGGGAGTAGCCGGGTTTGGTCGCGGTGACCGACACCGTCAGTTGCGCGCCTGCATCCGCACCCTTCAGCACGTACGTCTTCGACGTGGCGCCGTTGATGTAGACGCCGTTGTTCTTCTTCCACTGGTAGCTCAGGGTCGTACCCGCGTCCCAGGTTCCGGGATTCGCGGTGAGCGTGGAATCGACCTTGGCCGTTCCGCTGATGGTCGGCGTCGGCATCAGCGTCATCAGCGCGGGCTTCACGGCGACGGCAGCGCTCGTGTTGGTGACCGAAGCGAGACCGCTTTTCGCACCGGTAACGGCGACGGTCACGGACGTGTTCGCGTCCGCCGCGGCCAGCGTGTAGCTCGACGCGGTCGCTCCCGTGATGGCCGTCCCGTTCCGCTTCCACTGGTAGGTGAGCGTCACGGGTGCCGGTGCCCAGGTGCCGGCGTTCGCGGTGAGCTTCTGACCGACTGTTGCGGTACCCGTGATCGTCGGCGTCGGCCCGGTGATGGCTGCGGCGTTGGTGATGACGGCGGTGGTCGCACTCGTCTTCGTGGCCGGGGAGTAGCCCGGCTTCGTTCCCGACACCGACACGGTCAGGGTCGCGCCCGCATCCGCTGCCTTCAACACGTACGACGCTGAGGTGGCGCCCGCGATGTAGACGCCGTTGTTCTTCTTCCACTGGTAGCTCAGAGTCACGCCGGAATCCCACGTGCCCGGATTCGCGGTCAGCGTCGACCCGACGGTGGTACTGCCCGAGATGGTCGGGGTCGGCATCAAAGTCATCAGCCCCGCCACGACCGAGACTCCTGCGCTCGTCTTCGACAGCGAGGTGTAGCCCGTCTTCGACCCGGTGACCGTGACGGTGAGCGTCGTGCCGGAGTCGGCAGCGACCGGAATGTAGGTCGAAGCGGTCGCACCCGCGAGCACGGATCCGTCGCGCTTCCACTGGTAGGCGAGCGACACAGGCTGCGGTGCCCACGTTCCGGGGTTAGCGGTGAGGGTCTTGCCGACCTGAGCGGTGCCGGAGATGGTGGGCGTGGAGCCGGTGAGCGTCGTGATGACGGGTATGGGAGGCGCGACGTAGGCGAGCAGATTGGGCGATCCGACGGGGTCGATGACCGCGTTAGGTGTCGCATCCGAGACGATCGCCGCGTTGATCCGCGACACATCGGCCGTGGGATTGCGTTCCTGGTAACGCGCGACGATGCCCGCGACGTGAGGAGTGGCCATGGACGTTCCGCTCATCGCGCCGCTGGAATAGTCCGTGTCCATCGTCGACGAGATCGTGTTCACGCCCGGTGCGAAGAGGTCGATGCAGCTGCCGTAGTTCGAGAAGTAGGCGCGCTGGTCGACCGGGTCGACGGCGCCGATGGTGAGCGCGGACGGTGCTCGCGCAGGGCTGCGTTCGCACGCATCCGTGCTCTCATTCCCGCCCGCCACGACGACAGGGATGCCAGCCGCGACCGTGTTGGCCACGGCCGTGTCCATAGGCTCGTTGCCGCCGCCGCCGCCGCTGATGTTGACGACGGATGGTCCGGCGGGCTTGTTGGCGATGACCCAGTCCATCGCTGCCACCATGTCACTGAAGTACCCGCTGCCGTTGCAGTTCCAGACCCGGACGGAGACGAAGTCGACGTCCTTGGCGACGCCGTAGGTCTCTCCTCCGATCGTCCCGGCGACGTGGGTCCCGTGCCCTGCGCAGTCGGATGCGTCGGCGTCGTCATCGACGAAGTCCCACCCACTGCGCGCGCGGCCCGAGAACTCGGAGTGCGTGAACCGCATGCCGGTGTCGATGACGAACACCGTCACTCCGGCTCCGGTCGTGTCGTAGTTGTACCGGGCGTCTCCGGAGACCTCGCGCTGATCGATCCGGTCGAGCCCGTACGGCGGATCCACCTGAATCGTGGCAGCCTCCGTCGGAGCGTCAGGCGTGACGGAGAGGACCGTCGGGTCGGCGTTGAGCTCGGCCACCTGGGCGGCCGTGAGATTCGCCGCGAAGCCGGTCAGGGCGCGGGAGTACCGTTCCGTCACGGCGGACGCGGACACCCCGGCGTCGGCGATGGCGGAGCGGGCGGCTCCCGCTTGCGTCTGCACGATGTAGCTCTGGGTGGGGGCGGGAGCCGCTGCTGCGGCTGGAGCTGTCGCGCTCGCCGCGAGGGCGAGAGCGGTGAGAGTGGCGAGGACGCCACGGATCGTGCGCACGAAGATCTCCTGGTTCGGGTGGGTGAAGCGGCAGGACGAAGCACCGGTCGCGTGGACTGCAGCCGGAATGGGAGAGTGGGCGCGGCCGGGTCGTCCGGCCGCGCTCACCGCACGAGTCAGCTGGGCTTGACCGACGCGCTCTGCTTGGTCAGGGTCGTGTAGCCGGTCTTGGTGCCGGTCACCTTGACGGAGATCGCCGCTCCCTTGTCGGCGGTGACGAGCTTGTAGGTAGCGGCGGTCGCTCCGCTGATCGCCGTCGTCCCGCGGAACCACTGGTAGGTGAGCGTGACGGGGTCGGGTGCCCACGTGCCGGGTTTGGCGGTGAGGATCTGACCGACCTTCGCTGTTCCGGAGATCGTCGGAGTCGCCCCGGTGAGGGTGCCGTTCGCGACGGCCGCGGTAGTGGCGCTTGTCTTCGTAGCGGGCGAGTATCCGGGCTTCGTGGAGGTGACCGAGACCGTGATCGTCGCGCCGGCGTCGGAGCCCTTCAGAACGTAGGTCTTCGACGTGGCGCCGTTGATGTAGACGCCACCGTTCTTCTTCCACTGGTAGGTGAGCGTCGTGCCGGTGTCCCAGGTTCCGGGGTTCGCGGTCAGGGTTGACGCGACCTTGGTCGTGCCGGTGATTGTCGGGGTCGGCATCAACGTCTGCAACGCTGCCGCGACGGTCACGGTGGCGCTGGTCTTCGTCGCGCTCGTGTACCCGCTCTTCGAGCCGGTGACGCTCACCGAGATCGCCGTTCCGGCGTCGGCGGCGACGAGGGTGTAAGTGGCGGCGGTGGCTCCGCTGATCGCGGTGCCGTTGCGCTTCCATTGGTACCCGAGGGTCACCGGAGCCGGCGTCCAGCTACCCGGGACGGCCGTAAGCTTCTGGCCCACGGTGGGCGTGCCGGTGATCGTGGGGGTGGGGCCCGTGATGACGGCTCCGTTGGTCACGACCGCGGTGGTGGCACTGGTTTTCGTGGCCGACGAGTAACCGGGCTTGGTGCCGGTGACCGACACGGTCAACGTGGCTCCCGCATCCGCCGCTTTGAGAACGTACGTCTTCGCCGTCGCTCCAGAGATGTAGACGCCGTTGTTCTTCTTCCACTGGTAGCTCAGCGTCACGCCCGAGTCCCACGTGCCCGGGTTCGCGGTCAGTGTCGAACCGACCGTCGTTGATCCCGAGATCGTCGGGGTTGGCATCGACGTCTGCAGCGGGAGGCCGATCGTCACGGCCGAGCTGGTGCGCGAGGCTGTCTTGTATCCGTACTTGCTACCGGTGACGGTGACGGTGAGCGACGCTCCCGAGTCGGCGGATGCGACGACGTAGGTGCTCGCCGTCGCCCCGGAGATCGCGGCGCCGTTGCGCTTCCACTGGTAGGCGAGGTCGACGCCAGGAGGGCCCCAGTTGCCCGAATTCGCCGTCAGGGTCTGGCCGACGAACGGCGAGCCCGAGATGGTCGGCGCCGACGAGGTGAGTGAGCCTTCTGTGACAGGAACGGCGGCGCTCGTCTTGATCGCCTTGGCGTAGCCGACCTTCGTGCCGATGACCTGCACGCTGATCGTGCTTCCGCTGTCGAAGTCGTAGGCATCGACGACGTACTGGGGCTCGGTCTCGCCGCTCATGGGGTAGCCGTTGCGCAGCCACTGATAGGCCAAGGTGACGGGCTGCGGACCCCAGGTGCCGGGCACTGCGGTCAGGGTGTCGCCGACCGCTCCCGAACCGGTGATCGTAGGGGTGGAGCTGGTCAGGGTTCCGACCTTCGCGAGCTCGAGGGTGAACGGGCCGGAGCCGAAACCGTAGCTCGAGACCTGGATGAAGTAGGTCTTGCCGGCCTGTGCGGTGAAGCTGGTGTTCGCGCGATCGGGCGAGAATCCGACTCCCTCGTACTCGACGGACTGGTCGAGGCACTCGAGCAGACCGCCGGGGGTTGTGCCGTCGGAGTTGTAGACCCCGATGTTCGCTTGGATCGCACTCTTGCCCACGTCCGCTCGCACGGAGGTCGTGGTGGTCGCCGTGAACTTGTACCAGAGCGACCCCATGAAGGCGTTGTAGTCGCAGCCGGAGTAGGGGTAGTACCAGTTGAAGTCGACCTCGCGGTTGGTGCCGTTGATCGTCGCCGGGAGGGACGAGATCGCGGTCGCGCCTGCGTAGGTCGTGTTGGGGATCGGAGCGCTCGACGTCAGGCTGAATGAGGCCAGCATCGCGGGCTCAACGCTCTCCCAGTAAGGATCGCCGCCGACCTGGAAGTAGTAGGTCGTTCCGGCTTCAGCCTGCACGTAGTTCTGCGAGCGGTACTGGGACTCGGAGCAGCTGATCCTCGTGGCGTTGGTGATGGGGCCGTCGACGAAGGCGCTCGCGAAGGAAGCGATTCCGGAGACTTCCCCGTTCAGCGTCAGCGTCTGCCGTTTGGTCGAGTAGTACTTGTACCAGATCGTCCCGTAGCCGTTGGTCGGGTACTCGGTGTTATCGGGGTCGGTGGTGCGGCATTCCGCTTCCTCGTCGACCTCGAGGGTGGAGCCCTTCCACTGCGCGCCCGAGACCGAGTACGGGAGCGATGCGATCGATGTGGCGCTCGCTCGGTTGTCATTGACCGGCGCGGCCGCGGCGGCAGCTCCTTCGCGGGCACTGCTGGACGGAGGCGCAGAGGGCTTCGGATCGTCGGTATGCCATTCGCCGGCGACGGAGATCTGCGGGTCGTCGGCGAAAGCAGGTGCGGCGGGGCCTGCTAGGAGGCCGACACCAATGGCAATGGCGGTGGCGATTCCGAGGACTCGCGAGCGGACAGGCGGGAAGGCGGGCATGGCAGTACTCCAGGGCGAGCGGCGGGTCGGGTAGTGGTGCTGCGCCCGCAGAGTCCGCGAAGTTGCGCGCGGCCGAGGAAGGCGTGTTCATCTTGATGAGATTCACAGGTCGCACATAGGGCCTTTTCGGGGGGCCGGGGGCGTCACTGTTTCGCTGACGCGGGTGCGGGATCCGCGTCGTTCCGCGAGATCGAGGGCCGGAGGGCACTGGTTTCGGCCGGTTTCGCGATGGGAATGACCTCTTGGGAGCCGAAACTAGATGAAACAGCATGTCTCATCCGTCGTCCGCGCTGAGATCTGACGCGATGGGAGGCTAGGTGAGATTGTGACCAGGCGACCCGAGACTCTGCCGCGTCGCGTCGAACCGGAACGCCGACATCGCCTGCCGCGATGCCGGCTCCAGCGGATGGAACCCTCCGTCCGCGTAGCCGGTCGTCAGTTTCTCCGCGGCCACCCATTCGATCTGGTCGACGAACGGGTTCTCGGGGCTGACGTCCGTGAATCTCAGCTCGGTCGCCCGAGGGATGACCTCGTCCGACATCCGCGCGACGAACATGGCCATCGCCTGCCGCGAGACCGCGTCCTCTGGAGCGAACGTGGGTGCATTCATTCGAGCAGGGCGCGCGTGCGGGCGAGATCACCTGCTGGGTACGCGACGAACAACACCTCCTTCGAGAACCAGCAGTCGTCAAACCGAACAAAAGACAATTCCGCTTGCGAAACGCCCCCCGTGTCGCTAGCTTGGGTCACGTCAGAGGCCATACGCGTATTGCACTCATAGGGAGTTCATCGCGCATTTCTCCGCCGGTCTTCGACGAGATCAAGGAGAAGCATGATCAATTTCAATCGAACCATCGTGACGGGCATGGTCTGCATAACCCTCGCCGTCGGAGCTGGCACTCCGGCGGCTGCGGATCCAGTCGGCGAATCGACGATCGACGTCCTGCAGGATGTCACGGACCAGGCGGCATCGCCGTCGGAAACCGTGCTCGACGATGTCGCGAACGTTCACACCGACGAGGTCGGAGTCTCTTCGATCGACGCTACGGTGGCCGGGATCGACGTCGACGTTCCTACCGATCCGTCTCGACCGATCACCCTTGATTCAGAACGAGTCGATCCGATCGCCATTTCCCTTCCGTTTGCTTCGCAGGCAGATGACTCGATCGCTCTCGCGGACGGAGTCGTCTCGTTCGATAACGGAAATAGCAGCACGACCGTCGCGGTAGTAAAAGACGATGGATCCGTCCAAATGGCCACGATCCTCGCCGACGAATCCGCCCCGACGCATTACCGATACGTCCTGGACGTCCCTGAAGGTGGCGCCCTGGTTCCAACGGATGACGGGGGCGTCATGGTCGTAGATCGAGAGGGTGCTTTCGTCGCCGGCGTCGCTCCGGCATGGGCGCAGGATGCGACGGGCGTTGCGGTTCCGACGCATTACGAGGTCGACGGCGTCGATCTCGTTCAGGTCGTCGATCACTCCGCGACGAGCATCTCGTACCCCGTTACGGCCGACCCCTGGCTCGGGATCAATCTCTTCGACCGGATGAGCACCACGACCGATCAAGGTCAGCCCCGATACATGCTGTATCGCAGCGCCTGGGGTGCTGCGAACAGTGCGAGCCCGGGCACAAGCCAGTCCATCTTCCTCAACGCAGGCTGGGCGGAGGCGAGTTCTCGTTGGCCCGCGCTTCGCTCGAAGGAATCGCTGCACCAGCAATACGACTGCCATGCGATCTACGCCTTGCTGAAGCCGGGCGAATCGTGGAACCTCGAGAAGTTTCGCTCGAACAATTCGGGCTGGGGAGCGTCGGCGACATCCCATTGGTGCAACTGGTAGGACTGTGCGGATGACGTCCAGAGCCACCGCGCAACTTCTGGCCCCAATCGGCGCCACGCTGATCGCTTGCATCGTCGTACTCGCGCACGAGCATGGCATGACGGCGGATGCAGGCGGCTGCGTCGCACCGATGTCGGCGACCGAGTTCACGATGGGAGCCCTCGGTCTACTGTGCCTGCTATCGGCAGCAGTTCTGTTCTATCGGGGGCGGCGCAGGTAGGTCTCGATGTTTCGGTACGCCCCGTGCTCACGGACGCGCGGGGCGTCACCCGCTTCACAGGGCACGACACCGCATCCGTAATCGTTCCTAATGTCTGAAGCAGTACGTCAGCGATACAAGCAGATGCGACTCCGTCTTCGGGCATCGTTCTCGAGCGAGCAGAATGTAAGACGGGCGAAGACCATGCAGTGGCCTTCGCCCGTCTACTTTTGGTATCTGGCAGCAGGAAAGGGTTACTCCGGCGAGCCCGTGCAGGTCACGGCGGAGTATGCGCCGGTGGACGTCTGCTCCGAGAGCACGACTCCGTCGTAAGTGATCTTGCAACTGATGGTGGTGGTGTCCGCGGATCCGAGAGCAACCAAGCTGAAGATCGAGTAATCGAATGCGCCACCGCGCTCCAGGTCAAGTTCCTTCGTAAA
Organism: Microbacteriaceae bacterium VKM Ac-2855; assembly: GCA_013204985.1. Lineage (GTDB taxonomy): Bacteria > Actinomycetota > Actinomycetes > Actinomycetales > Microbacteriaceae > Rathayibacter. The sequence goes on along the minus strand of JABMLG010000004.1, from coordinate 209,188 downwards.
GGGAAGACCGGCATCGTTGGCTTGCTCGGTGCCGGAGGAGCCGCTGGCGAAAGTGGAGTAGGTGATGTTGCTCGCCGCGCCGTCGCCGGTGACCTCATACTGCAGCTTGACGGTATTCGACGACTGAGCCGGAGCGGATTCGGTGGGGGCGCTCTCGGCAGGCGTCGTAGCCTCCGGCAGTGGTGCGCTCGATGCCGAGGCGATGGCCTCGCCGACTCCGGTCGCAACCGCCGCCACCGAAGCAACCGAGACGATGATGCCCACGATGATCGCGAGAACGCCGAGCGCCAAGCCGATCCATGCCGTGAGGCGCTTTTTGTTCTTGACGACCAACCCGGCGATGCCCAGGCCGATCGCCACTAGGGCAGGCAGCCAGGCGAGGAAGCTCAGCAGGGGGATGATCCCGAAGACGAATGCAACGATGCCGACGATGAGTGCGGCAAGACCGAGCCCATTCTTCTGCTTGGCGCCGGTCGCGACGGGAGGCGTGTCGAGAGGGGTAGTCATGATTCTCCTAATGGTTGGGCTGTGATTGCAGGTTTTAAGGACGGCGGCGCTTCGCGGCAGCATCCGCGACGGTGCGTACGTACCCGCATCGTGTGCGCCTCATGTGCAGAAGACGCCGTGCACTGTCCAGGAAAGCGCTGTTGCGCTACCGGTCAGCCCTGAACGCGTCCAGGGGCGGGGTCAGTCGTCAGTTGTCTCGTCCTGTGACAGCGACGTCTTGTGCGCTCGCGGTGACCAGCGGCAGTTCGACAGTGGCTCCGAAGATGGTGGTGTAACTCTCGATCCCGCCTGAGGCCGCGGTGAAGCTGATGATGTCGTCTTCGAGGAGCCGCTGTGACGTCGTGCCGCTGATCGACACCAGAATTGTGTCCTCCCAGAAGACCAACGAATATCCCGGGTCCTTCGTCATGTTGACTCGGTAGGTGCCGCCGCTGGCGTCTTGAATGATCTTTCCTTCGAACCGGTAGTAATTGCCCGTGACGCTGTCACCTGCGCGGAAGAGCTCCTCGTAAGTCGTCGGTTGCGCTGCTGCTTTTGCGGCCGCTTGCCTGGCGGCAAGGGCTGCGGCCTCCGCGGCGCGCTTCTCGGCGGCCAGGCGTTCGCTTTTTGTAGCTTTGTCCGATTCCACGGACTCGATCGCGGCTTCCAGTTCCTGGCGGCTCACGTTGATCTCGGACCGCGACTCCTTCAGACCACCGAAATCGTCCTCGACAATCTGACGTGATGAGGTGTCCGTGTCGATCGGAGTAGCGTCGGACCACTCAGCAGAGGACCCCTGCGAGGCGTCGAGGCTCGCACGGAGACCGTCCAGCAGCCCGGCGTCGGTCAGCTGATCGGCGTTGGTGCTGAGCACCAATGCGCTGGCGTCGTTAATCGTCTCTTCGAGGTCCCGAAGAGCGGCATCACGATTCGTTTGGAGTCGGTTCCACTCGGCGACCGCCGCTACCTTTGCCTCGTTCTCACGTTGAATAGCAGAACTGATCCCAATTACACCGACCACGAGCAGCGCGACGAGGAGCACTGAAGCTCCGGCGAGGACAAGATTTCGAGGTCGCGCTAGCGTTCGTTGCCAGCCAGACTGCGCGGGTTCACCTAGCTCCTGGTCCGTGGCCGAAGGGTCGTCGGATCGTTCTGCCTCGATCGGCGTATCCTCGAGGTCCGCGTCGGTTCGTGCCGGGTGATCATCGGCGGACGGGCTTGGTGCCATGAGTTCGGAGAACCTTCGCGCTAGTGATCGGAGCAAGGGTCTCAGCTTGGCAGAGCCTGGCAATCACCTGCTAATTGTGAAATGTGATGTCTCAGGCTTCGAACTCGGTCGGATTGGACGCATCCGCAGGGGCGACGGACTCTGGCCGATCTCACACCCGAGCAGCTCGATCCCGCACACCCACTCTGCGCTTTGGCTCGCGAAGGGCGCTTGGTGCCCTTCCTCGGGGCCGGCACCAGCGTGTCCGCTGGTGGCCCGAGCTGGAATGAGTTGCTGGCTTCGCTCGCAGATGGTCTCGCCCCCGCCCCCGCCCTCCTCGCCTCGCTGACCGCCGAGCAGGCGATAACGCTCAACTACGACTCCCTCTTTGAGACGGCGGCAGCCGATGCAGGCGCCCCGCGCGCCGTCATTAAGGCGGCCTCGGCGCCGCACGCCGGTCGCCGCTGGCTCCTGAAGCTCCACGGCGACGTCGCAGATCCCGACACGATCGTGCTCACCCGCAACGACTACGTCGGCTACAACGCGTCCCGTGTCGCGCTCTTGGCGATCGTCACCTCGACCATGGCGACCCGGCACCTGTTGTTCGTCGGATTCGGTTTCACCGATCCGCACTTCCACGAGATCCTGCACGACGTGGTGAACGCGTTCCCTAGCAGCGCACCCGACGGTGCGGCCCTCGCGACGGCGCTCACGCTCACAGCGGATCCGCTCGTGACCGAGCTGTGGAAGGGCAAGCTCGACCTCGAACTATTCGGCGATGGCTCCAACGCCGGTGCGGCCGCGCGCCGACTCGAGTTGTTCCTGGATGCGCTTCTCGCCTTCGCGAGCGACGGTGTCGGCTACCTGTTGGCCGACGGGCACAAGCGAGCGTTGCGGCCGGCCGAGCAGCAGCTGCGAGCGCGTTTGCTCGCATTCGTCGCGGATGCGAGCGCGGCCGAGAAGCAGACGCCGGCGTGGCGGGAGATCGAGCGACTCATCGAACGCTTCGGCGGCTATACCGCGCAGCGAATCAACTGCGATCGTGTCGTGGTCCAAGCGGAGACCGGAAATCCTTTGAGCGCCACAAGATCACCTGCGGATCTCTGAACTCGCTCTCGCTAGGGTGAACTCGTGACCGATGAACGCGTACTCAGCGAGCTCCGAGCGTTCGTGGCCGAGCGGGACTGGGCTCAGTTCCACAGCCCGGAGAACCTGGTGAAAAGTATCTCGATCGAGGCAGCGGAACTTCTCGAGTGCTTCCAGTGGAGCGCGGAGGCTGACACTGACCGCGTGCAAGCCGAACTCGCGGACGTTCTCACCTACTGTCTGCTCCTGGCCGATCGGCTTTCACTCGACCCTTCAGAAATCGTGCTCGCCAAACTTGCGGTAACCCGAGAGAAGTACCCGGTGGAGACGTCCAGAGGGCGTAGCGAGAAATATGACCGACTTTAGAATCGAGCGAGCAGCCTTCTCTCCAGAGGACATGGGGCGTTGGGCATCGGAGGCGGGCCGCTTCGCAAACTGGCCCGTTGTCTACACTCTGAACGACAGCGGCCGGGTCTATGTCGGTGAGTCGCTCAACGTCGCGTCTCGCATAAAGCAGCACCGCGACTCCGAATCGAAAGCTGGACTTGAGACGGTCCGTGTCGTGTTGGCCGACCGATTCAACAAGTCGGTGTGCCTCGATCTGGAATCCCACCTGATTCGTTGGTTCTCGGGCGACGGAGTCCGGGTCGTTCTCAATCGCAACAGCGGTGTCATCGACGCCGATTACTACGATCGCGCGCTTTACCGCGAGACGTTTCGTGAGGTGTTCGATCAGCTCCGGGCGGAGCAGCTGTTCTCGCGTTCGATCCCCGAGATCGAGAACAGTGATCTCTTCAAACTGTCTCCCTTCAAGAGCCTGAATCGGGATCAGGCTGCCGCGATGGAAAACATCGTCGAGAGCCTCCTGCATGATCTCGCCCACAGCCTCGACGGAAGCACCGCCGTCGTAGAGGGGAGCGCTGGGACCGGAAAGACGATCGTCGGGATCTACCTGCTCAAGCTGCTCCGCGACATAGCCGCGATCACCGAGGACGATGAGCCCGACCACGATTCGATGTTCTCCGAATTCTTCGTAGAGGAGAACCGGCAGCTGTTGAACGGCCTCAGCATCGCTTTGGTCGTCCCGCAACAATCGCTCCGCGCCTCCATCAAGAAAGTGTTCAGGAAGACTCCCGGACTGCAGCGAACTCCGGTGCTTTCGCCGGCGCAACTCGGCAAGGCGGATGTGGTCTACGACTTGGTCGTTGTCGACGAGGCGCACCGGCTGAATCACCGTGCCAACCAGCCGTCAGCCGCTCAGAACAAAGCCTTCGCCGACATCAACCTCCAGCTTTTTGGCCGCGATGACGACGAGTTCACGCAGCTCGACTGGGTACTCGCCCGCAGCAAGCATCGGGTGCTGCTGCTCGACGAGGAGCAGGCCGTACGACCGGCCGATTTGCCAGCGGCGTATGTGCGTCAGCTCGTCGACTCTGCTCGGGCGCAGACTCGCCACTTTCCGCTCTTATCGCAGATGCGCGTCAGCGGCGGGAACGACTACCTCGCGTTCGTCCGGTCCCTTCTGGCTGGAACCTCGCCGGTCGGATCGCCGTCGTTTGGCGACTACGATCTGCGCTTCTTTGACGATCTGGGCGCCATGCACGCCGCTATCCGGGCGAGGGACGCCGAGTTGGGGTTGTCGCGACTTGTCGCCGGCTTTGCGTGGGACTGGGCGACGAAGACTGATCGCTCGGCCTACGACATCGAAGTCGAGGGGTATCGGCTCCGCTGGAACCAGACGGACACCGATTGGATCAACTCGAGCGGAGCGGTTGACCAAGTCGGGTCCATCCACACTGTCCAGGGATATGACCTGAACTACGCCGGAGTGATTATCGGCGCGGATTTGCGTTTTGACGCGGAACGCGGCGTGATCGTGTTCGATCGCGAGAACTACAGAGATAAGAAGGGCAAGGAGAACAATCCCCGGCGGGGGATGGTTTACACCGACAATGACCTATTGGCGTATGTGCGAAATATTTACTCTGTCTTGACGACCCGAGGAATGCGCGGGACCTACGTCTATGTCTGTGACCCGGGATTGCGAGAGCACCTTCGCGGGCGGCTGCCGGCTGCGGTGGACCGGTAGTTTTGTGATTCGTCACGACCTTACGGCGTGAGCGAGAGCATGGTGGCTAAAAGTCGACAGGATCGCGCCGCGAACAACAACGGACGAAGATTCGATAGACGGGCACTGGGTAGCGATAATGTGAATTACCGCTACTAGGCGATTCGGGCCGAAACTGGCATTCTGGAGACGGAAACGACACCGGGAGGCCCATGTGACGGACACGGACCAACTCGACGGGCCCTTCGACGAGATCCTCGCCACCGCGCCCGACCTCAATGCCATCGCCGTCGAACTCGCCGATCTGCAGGCGCTGAACTGGGTCGACGCGGACGGCACCGCCCGGGTGGACGTGCCGCTGCGCGCAACAGCCGTCATCCGCACCACGGCCCCGCAGCTGCTGGAGCGAGTGCGCCGGCTCGAGCAGATCGCTGACGGCCGCATCCAGCATCTCTATCGCGGCTCCTGCCCGGACCAGGTCGAAGGCCCCGACGTCCGCGACCCGGACTGCCGCGCCTGCGAAATCCTCGGCACCCCCACGTCATGACGCTCTCCGCCGGCACCGACATCGGCGCTACGAGCCCGGCGCCGCTCGCGGCGGCGGGGGAGCAGCTCGTACTGTCGGCGGGGGTGCTCGAGCTGGGGGAAGCGTCGATCGCGGCGAACACCCGCCGCGCCTACGCGTCCGACCTGCGCGCCTTCGTCACCTGGTGCGCGGCACACGGCCGGTCGCGGCTGCCCGCGTCACCGGAGACAGTCGCGGAGTACCTCGCCGACCGCGCCAGCATCCTCACCACGGCAGGGGAGTGGCGGTATGCACCGTCCACGATGACCCGATGGCTCTCCGCGATCAACGCCGCCCACGCCGAACACGACCTACCCCTCCCCGGACACTCCGCACTGGTCACGCGTACCCTCAACGGCATCCGTCGCGCCCGCATCCGGATCCCGCGGCAGGCGGACCCGCTGCTGCTCACCGACGTCCAGGCCATCCTCGACAAGATCAGCGTCGACACCTGGCCGGCCGGGGTCACCGGGATTCGAGACCGGCTGCTGATCCTGATCGGCTGGGCCGGAGCGTTCCGCCGCACCGAACTCGCCGAACTGCGCATCGGGGATGTGACGCGGCATCGGGAGGACGGGCTCCAGCTGCGGGTACGGCGCTCGAAAACGGATCAGGATGGGCGCGGACTGATCAAGGCGATCCCGTACGGACGGGAACCGCTCACGTGCGGGCCGTGCGTGTGGATCCGCTGGCTGCGGGTACTCGCCGCGGCCGAGAAGGGACGGGCGGCGGTGATGCGGGTCCTATTCACCGATGACCCGGGCGTGCACGTCTGCCGCAGCACCCGGCCCACCGTCGACGCCGAAACGCCACTCCTACGCCGGATGCACAAGACCGGGCTGCCGACCGACGTCGGTTTGACGGCGCAGTCGGTGAATCTGATCGTGAAGCGCCGCGTCACCGCGGTCGGGCTCGAGCCGACGAGGTACAGCGGACACTCGCTGCGCGCCGGGTTCGTCACCGAGGCGCTGGGGCATGGTGCGTCAACGCATGCGGTGATGCGGCAGACCGGACATCGCAACTCCGCGACCGTGGAGGTCTACGCCCGCGAACGCGACCCCCTTACCGGCAACGCTGTCAACGACCTCGGACTTTGACCCGATGGGCATTCTGGAGCAGCTGCCGGTGTCGAGCCGGGCGCACTGGCAGTTGTATGCCGATTGGTGCGACGCACGCGATCTCGAAACCGTGCCCGCGACGGGTGAACAGCTGGCGGCATACTTGCGGGAGGTGCCGGCTGCGTTCAGCACATCGGTCGCGCGGATCCGCGCTATCCGGATCGCGCACGCCTTCATTGCGGCTCCGTTTCCGATTCCCCTCAGTTCCCCGCCGTCCGCGGTTCGGGTGGGCGAGGGGTGGGCGCCCGTAGCGCAGGCGATCGCGGCGATGCCGGTGACCCGATATCCGGTCGGGCTCGTCAGTCGGCGCGACGCGTTCATCCTCTTGCTCCTGGACCGGCTTCAGCTCAGCCGGCGCCGGATCCGCGCAGTTGCGATCACGGACGTCGACGTGCGCCAGTGGACGATCGCGGGCGTTCGGCTGCAGTGGTCGGAACCCGCGGTGACTTGTGAGCGGTGCGTGCTGTCGCGGTGGCTGCGCGTGCTCGGTCCCGCTGCGCTCGGCATGCGCTTCAGCGCCGCCGAGGCGCTGGACCCCACCCGCCACAGCGACGAGCACGACTGCGAGCTGCCGCTTGACGACGGGTGGATCGCGGCACCGACTCTGCTGCCGGCTATCGACCGGTACGGGTGGCTCGACAACCACCGCCCCCTGTCCACCCGCAGCATCTCCGCGATCACCGCCCGCCGACAAGACCCGACCATCGACCCGGCGGACAACTACCCGCAGGTCCGTCCGCGGTCGCCGGAGCCAGCGATGTCGCTGCGGCAGGTGGCTGACGCGTATGACGACCTCGACGAACGCGTCACCGCACTACTCGTCCTCACCCACGACCTCGTCATCGAGATGGATTCCCCCTTCGTTGTACAGCCAGGTGCCGACCGATTGCAGGAAGCGAAGCAGAGTATGCCGGGAGGAACAATGTGATGGTTGACGAGCAGACTGAGCCGATCCGGCCGCGGGTGACGCTCGATGCGTCCTTGTCCCTACCGCCGCGACGTGCCGTCCGGGATCTGGGATGTAGAGGAGCATGAGAAGCTGCCCGCAACGACGTCGACCGTCCCGAGCAGCCCAGAGCCGGTGTTCCTCTGTCATCTCGACGAGGGCTGCGCCTGCGCCGGCTGGCTCGGCCACAGCAACCCTGCTGATCTGCTCGCTGTACACAGGTTCTATCGCGTCGGAGCCGAGGGAGCGACGGTTCAGTTGCCGAAGAGCAGCGGCTTCGTAGCGCGCGGCGTTCGCCAGGTCAGTCGACGCCGTCGATCCGGCGCGTGAACGCCATGGAGGCGAGCCGCCAGGCTCCGTCGACCACATAGACCTCGGTGACGACGAACGGGTTGGTCACGGTGTTGCCCTCGACCACGGCCCCAAGTTTCAGGGTGCTCAGCACGAACGCGGTCGCGCCGACGATCCGCACCGATTCCGCCGTGATGTCGATGTCGAGGTAGTGGATCCGACCGCTGCGAATGACGTCGAGTTCCTCCGCGGCTGAGAACGTTCCGCCCATGTGTACGAAGACCGCTTCGGGATGGAACAGACCGACCAGCCGGTCCGCGTCCTGAGAGGACATCCACCGCCACTTGTCTCGCGAGAGTGTGAGGATCTCCTGCTCGATCGCGTTCATCGCTGCTCCAACGCCGGCGCGGTTCCTGCGGCGAGGCTGCCGAGCAGTTTCACCCGTTCCTCGCTGGGTGAGCCGGCCTCGGTGGTGAACGCGAACATCGTCAATCCGGGGCTGTCGGGCAGTTCCATCGCCTCGTAGGCGAACTCGAGGTCGCCGACGGCGGGGTGATGGATGCGTTTGCGGCCGCCCCGGTGGAAGCGGACGTCGTGTTTGGCCCAGCGGAAGCGGAAGTCGTCGCTGCGGGTGACGAGCTCGCCGATGAGGTCGGTGAGCTTCCTGTCGTGCGGGTTGCGGCCGGCGGCGCTGCGAAGTGAGGCGACGATGCCGTCTGCGCCCTGTTCCCAGTCGGTGTAGTAGAGCCGGGCTGCGGGGCTGAAGAACGTCCAGAGGGCGTTGTTGCCGCGGCAGCTGGGCTCTTCGAGCATGGGGGAGAAGAGTGCGTCGCCGAGTGCGTTGCCGGCGATGTAGTCCATGCGGTTGTTGCGCACCCAGACCGGGGTGCCGGTGACGGCGTCGAGAAAGCGCTGCAACGTTGGGCGGACGGCTGCCTCAGTGGGTCGCGGGCGGCGACGGCTCGGCGTCGGTGCGGCGGCACGGGCGAGGTCGTGCAGATGCTCGGTCTCGGCTTCGTCCAATTGCAGAGCGCGTGCGAGGGCGTCGAGGACTTCGGCAGAGACGCCGTTGAGCAGGCCGCGTTCCATCTTGGCGATGTAGTCCACGCTGGTTCCGGCGAGCATCGCCAGCTCTTCACGGCGCAGCCCGGGCACCCGGCGGCGGCCGCCGCCGATGATCCCGGCTTGCTCGGGGGTGATCCGGTCGCGGCGACTACGGAGGAACTCGCTCACTTCGCGCTGGTTGTCCATGCCGAAACAGTACGGCCGCGACCGGTGACGAGAGAGGTACTGCCAGTACGCGGATAGCTCGTCACTGCCGCCCCATCGCACCGCGCGGTGGAATCGTGTCGTGACCTCGACGAGAACGGCCGACGCGCCGGCACCCACCGCTTCTCCGCCACGGCATGCGGCGGCGATTCTCGCGATCGTGCTCGTGAGCTATTTCATGATCGTGCTGGACAACTCCATCATCTTCACAGGACTGCCGCAGTTGGAGCGCTCGATGGGCCTGTCGCCCACGGCGCTGTCGTGGGTGCAGAACGCCTACACGCTGGTTTTCGGCGGGCTCCTGCTGCTCGGCGCGCGCGCCGGCGATCTACTCGGCCGACGCCGTATCTTCGTGATCGGCCTCGCTCTGTTCGGCCTCGCGTCGTTGCTGGTCGGCACGGCACAATCCGAGGCGTGGCTCATCGCGGCCCGGGCGCTGCAGGGAATCGGGGCGGCGGTCGTCGCACCCGCGTCGCTCGCTCTGGTCACCGTCACCTTCCCGCCCGGCCATGAGCGCAACCGCGCCGTCGCCGCGTACGGCACCACGGCAGGTCTCGGTGCGAGCCTCGGGCTGGTCGTCGGCGGAGCGCTGGCGGAGTGGGTGTCTTGGCGTGCCGGTTTCTTCATCAATGTGCCGATCGCGATCGTGATGATCGTCTTCGCGCTGCGATACGTCCCCTCCGTCGCCGCGCACCGCGGCCGTTTCGATGTGGTCGGGGCGATCACCTCCACGCTCGGGATGGGTTCGCTCGTGTACGGCATCGTCAACGCCGGCGAACGCGGCTGGGGCGACCTCGCCACCGTGATCCCGATGGCCGTGGGGATTCTGGTGCTCGCCCTGTTCGTGTTGAACGAATGGCGGGCGATCCAGCCGATCATGCCGCTGCGGCTGTTCCGCAGCCGAGAGCGCAGCGGCGCGGTGATCGCGCGCATCCTGTTCGCCGGCACCGGTATCGCGTTCTTCTTCTTCACGACCCAGTTCTTGCAGGGCGTTTACGGCTGGACCCCGCTGCAAGCGGGGTTGGCCTTCCTGCCGATGACCGTGCTGCAATTGCTCTCGTCACTGCCTGTCGCTCGGCTCACCCGCCGCTTCGGCAGCGCACCTCTCGTCATCGTCGGCCTCGTTCTGGTGCTGGCCGGCATGGTCTGGCTCGGCCGGATCACGCCGGACACCGACTACCTCACGGGCTTCGCCGGCCCGCTGCTACTGATCGGCCTGGGCCAGGGCGTCGGCTTCGGCCCGTTGACCTCCGTCGGAATCTCCGGCGCCGCGGCCGAGGATGCCGGCGCCGCCTCCGGAATGGTCAACACCGCCCATCAGCTCGGCAGCACCCTTGGCGTCGCGATCCTGACCGCGCTCGGCATCGGCGCTGCGACGCTCGCCGACCGCGTCGTCATCGCCTACGACGGCGCCGTCGTGATGCTCGCCGTGGCCCTGCTCACCGCCGCGATCGTGATCCTGCCCGCCGAACGTGCCCGACGACGGGAACCCGCGCGATGAACGACCTCAGTCGTCGCGCACTGCTCACAACCGGATTCATCGCCGCGGGAACGATCGCCGGCTGTGCGCCGAGCGACCCGGACCCGGCCTCATCCACCTCGACGCCGACCACGGCCGAGCCGACCCCGGAAGGAACTCCCTCGATGCCCAGCGCACCGCGCATCCTGCTCGCCTTCTTCTCCCGCGCCGGCGAGAACTACTGGTACGGCGACCGCCGCACGCTCGACATCGGCAACACCGAATTCCTCGCCGGGCTGATCCGGGAACGCGTCGCCTGCGACGTCTTCCGGATCGAGGCGGTCGAGCCCTACTCCGACTCGTACGACGACACCGTCGCACGCAACGTGCGCGAGCAGAACGAGGACGCACGACCCGCGATCGCCGGCGAGATCCCCGATGCGGGCGAGTACGACACGATCATCGTCGCCAGCCCCATCTGGAACGTTCGCCCGCCGATGATCCTGAACACCTTCGTCGAGTCCCTCGACTGGAGCGGAAAGACCCTTTTCCCGGTGACCACCCACGCCATGAGCGGTCTGGGCCGAACGGTCGAGGTTTACACCGAAGCCGCCCCCGGAGCGTCGATCGGCGAGGGTCTCGCCATTCAGGGAGAGACGGTCGCCGACGCGGCGCCGGATGTCGAGGAGTGGGTGGCCAGGGCGGGATTCATTCCCCGCTGACGATGAGGGGACCCCCGAAGAGACGCTCCGACTCATCGTCAGCCGAGCCGACCTCCGGTGTCGAGGGTGGCGACTGCAGTGCGGGTTTCGCGTTCACCGACGTCGCCATCGGCGGACCGCTCGCCCTCGCCAGGACGCTGCTCGCGTTCGGCGTCAGAACGATCTGGCGCGATCGCATCGTCTGGTGGCAGATGCTCGCCCGCACGTCGTGGTGCACAGAGGGTTCCAGGTCGTCCAGGCCATCGGCGGTGGGGTCGACGGCGCTCGACTACCTCGGTAGATGGGTGGGAGACGCGACCGTCACGTTCTGGAGGAAAGCCTCGGCTTGAGGACGACGAGGTACAGGACGAGGGCCACGACGACGAAGGCCGCCAGCGCGGTGAAGGCCGCGGCGTAACCGACGAGCGGGATCGCGGCGCCGAGCAGGATGGCTCCGATGCCGTAGGCGATATCCGAAGTGGCGAACACGGTAGCGCTGACGGCACCGCGGCGATCCGGCGGGCTCAGGGTGTACGCGGCCGCCTGCACAGTGGGCAGCGCCGCGCCGTAGCCGAGGCCGAAGAACACCGCGGATACCAGGAAGACGAGCAGTCCGTCGGCCCACCAGAAGACGATGAGACCGGCGAACATCAGCGCGAAGGACGGCAGCAGCACCGCGGCGGTCCCACGACGGTCGGCGAACCGGCCGACGCCGAGGCGAACCACGAGGAGTGCGATCGCGAACACGGTGAAGTAGAGGCCGACGTTCGTGACCCCTCGATCGATGCCGTAGGCCGCGACGTAGGCCGTGATCGCGCCGTAGGGCATCACGATGAACAGGAACAACAGGCAGGCGGGGATCGCGCTGCGCTCGATCAATCGCGAACCGGTCGCGGTGGCCGTTGCAGGGGCCGTGACCGCGTGGCGGCGCTCGTAGCTGAGCCAGAAGCCGATTCCGATCGCCAGAACACCGGTGACCGCACTCGTCGCGAACAGTGCCGCGTGGCCGAACTGTTGCAGCATGTGTAGCCCGAGCTCGGGTCCGATCGCCATCCCCACGGTGTTCGCCAGCGCGTAGAGGCCGAGACCTTCCGAGCGCCGGGTCGCTGGCACCAGGTCGGCCGCCATGGTGGACGCGGCGGTGGAGGAGGCGCTGAACCCCGCGCCCTGCACGAACCGCAGCGCCATGATGAGGGGCAGGATCGCCGCGACTCCGAACAGCGGGGAGATGATCGTGATGATCGCGGCGCCGGTGAGGTACACCCGGCGCCGACCCCAGGTATCCGTCAGCCGGCCCCAGAGCAGCCGCGGCAGCAGCGAGCCGAGGGTGTATGCGGCGACGATCAGCCCGCCGATCTCGATGCCGCCGGCTCCGGTGTCCTCGGCGAAGAGGGGCAGGGTCGGCGTCAGCATGAACGTCGACAGGTACATGAAGGTCGCGCTGATCAGTAAGAGCACGAAGGGGCCGGTCCACAGCGGATCCCTCTTCGTCTGCAGGGGGGCGTCGGCGGTCGCGCTCGTCATGCGAAGTAGGTGGGCGTGCGGGGCACGTAAGCGGATTCGAGTGCCGTCACCTCGTCGCCCGTGAGGGTGACGTCGAGCGCGGCCGCCGCGTCCGCGAGGTGGTGCGGCTTGGTGGCGCCGGAGAGCACGGAGTCGACGACCGGGTTGCGCAGCACCCAGGCCAGCGCAATCTGCGCCATCGGAACGCCGCGCTCCGCGGCGATCGCCTCGATCGCATACACGATGGCCTTGTCGGATTCGAGGAACAGCGGGTTGCCGAACATGTCCACGTCCGGATTCTGCTTCGCGCGCTCGGTTGAGGCATCGCCCCACGGCCGCGCGTTCCGGCCGGCGTTGAGGGGACTCCATGGGATCGAGCCGACGCCCTGGTCGGCGAGGAGGCCGAACATCTCGCGTTCCTCCTCGCGGTGGGTGAGCGAGTACTGGTCCTGCATCGAGATGAACTTCGTCCAGCCGTGCAGCTCGGCGACGTACTGCATCTTCGAGAAGCGCCACGCCCACATCGAGGAGGCGCCGAGGTAGCGTGCCTTGCCGGCTTTGACGACATCGTGCAGCGCCTCCATGGTCTCCTCGACGGGCACGTCGGGGTCGAAGCGGTGGATCTGCAGCAGGTCGACGTAGTCGGTGCCGAGGCGGCTGAGGGAGGCGTCGACCTGTTCCAGGATCGCCTTGCGGGAGAGTCCGCGTCCGCCCGGTCCGTCGTGCATCGGGTTGAAGATCTTGGTGGCGAGCACGATCTCTTCGCGGGAGGAATAAGAGCGGATGGCGCGGCCGACGATCTCCTCGCTGGTGCCGCGGCCGTACACGTTGGCGGTGTCCCAGAAGGTGATCCCGAGCTCGAGCGCCTGTCGGAAGATCGGCTCGGCCGCGGCATCGTCGAGGTTCCAGTCGCGCCCGGTGCCGGGGAGGCCGAAGCTCATGCAGCCCAGTGAGATGCGGCTGACCCTCAGGCCGGAGTTTCCGAGTCGGGTGTAGTCCATGCGATTTCCCTTCAGCGAGCCGGAGCGGTTCTCTCTCAGTCAACGACGACGCGGTCACCCGAACCAGGTACCGCTGGTCCGAGTCAAGGCGGTACACCCTCGAGCCGGCGTCGCGAGGGGCGCTCTATCAGAGCCTCCCTTCGGTTGCGCGCCGTTCTTAGGCTCGATGGAGATCCGATCACGGAGTGCTCGGATGAGGAGAGTCAGGAGAAAGCACATGGACACACGCTCGCTCGGACGCGGCCTGAACGTATCGGCCATCGGTTTCGGATGCATGGGGCTGAGTCACGGATACGGCAACGCCCTCGATGAAGCGCACGGCATCGAGGTGATCCGCGCCGCCGTCGATCTCGGAGTCACCTTCTTCGACACGGCGCAGGTGTACGGGCCGTTCGTGAACGAAGAGCTGGTGGGCAAGGCCCTCGCGCCCGTTCGCGATCAGGTCGCCATCGCGACGAAGTTCGGCTTCGCTTTCGATGGCACCAGCGACAGCGGTCTGAACAGCTCGCCGGAGTACATCAGGAGCACCGTGGAGGGCTCGCTGCAGAGGCTCGGGGTGGAGAAGATCGATCTCCTGTACCAGCACCGGGTGGATCCGAGCGTGCCGATCGAGGACGTCGCGGGCACGGTCAAGACGCTGATCGAGGAGGGCAAGGTCGGCGGTTTCGGCCTCTCCGAAGCCGGTGCGGCCACGATCCGTCGCGCCCATGCCGTCCAGCCGGTCACCGCGCTGCAGAGCGAGTATTCGCTGTGGTGGCGCGAGCCCGAGGCGGAGATCCTGCCGACGCTGCGAGAGCTCGGGATCGGCTTCGTCCCCTTCAGCCCGCTCGGAAAGGGGCTTCTCACCGGTACCGTCGACCGCTCGACGTCCTTCGCGGCCGGTGACGTCCGCGCCACGCTTCCGCGGTACAGCGAGCAGGGCAGAGCGGCCGGTGACGACCTCGTCGAGCTGCTGGCGTCGATCGCGGCGCGCGCGGAGGCGACGTCGGCCCAGGTCGCGTTGGCCTGGCTGCTTGCGCAAGGGTCCAGCATCGTGCCGATTCCCGGTACGACCAAGACTCACCGCCTCGCCGAGAACGTCGGTGCTGCGGAAGTCCGATTGACGGTCGAGGAACGAGACCGCCTCACGGCCGCGTCCGCTCTGATCGACACGACGGTGGCTCGCTATCCGGAGAAGATGCAGGCCTGGATCGACCGCTGACCGCGCCGTTCGTCGTGCGGGATGCCGGACGGCCGTCGCCCTCGTCGAGGACGGCGGCCGTCTAGGTACCTGACGCGGCTCAGGCTTCTGGGATGTCGCGCCCGAAGTTCTCCAGCGTGATGAACTCGGGCTCGGGCCCACCGCGCTTTCCGGTCTCGAGCGCATCGATCTGCGTGAGTTCGTCGGAGGTGAGTTCGAAGTCGAAGACGTCGCGGTTCTCGACGATGCGCTCGGGCTTGGTCGACTTCGGGATGACTTGGCGGCCCTCCTGGATGTGCCAGCGCAGCATCACCTGCGCGGCGGACTTGCCGTACTTCTCGCCGATCGCGAGGATGACGGGCTCGTCGAAGCTGCGTCGGCCGGAGTCGCGGTACGAGGTGATCCCGCCGATCGGCGACCACGCCTGGGTGAGGATGCCGTGCTCGGCGCCGAAGGCCTCGACCTCGCGCTGCTGGAAGTAGGGGTGCACCTCGATCTGGTTCACGGCGGGCACGATGTCGGTCTGCTCGAGGAGGGTGGTGAGGTGCTCGACCATGAAGTTGCTGACGCCGATCGCGCGCACCTTGCCGTCGGCGAGGATCTTCTCGAGCGCCTTGTACGCACCGATGGTCTTTTCGAAGGCGCTCGGCAGGGCCTGGTGCAGGATGAGCAGGTCGATCTGGTCGATGCCCAGCTTGCCGGCGCTCTTATCGAAGCTGTGCAGCGTCTCGTCGTAGCCGTAGTCGCTGATCCAGATTTTCGTCTCGATGAACACGTCGCTGCGGTCGATGTCGGAGTCGGCGATGGCAGCGCCGACCTCGCGCTCGTTGCCGTAGGCGGCGGCGGTGTCGATGTGGCGGTAGCCGGTCTGCAGCGCGGAAGTGACCGCGGCGGTTGTCTCGTCGGGCGGGGTCTGGAAGACGCCGAGGCCCAGAGCCGGGATGACGACGCCGTTGTTGAGGGTGAAGGTTTGCATGTCTCGAGGCTAGAAGCGCGGACGGCAGCGAAGAAGGTACTGGTGGTCCACGTCAACACGACACTCGGTTGCACACGGTTCCCGCGGAGCGACTGCAAGCCCCACCGAGGTGGAGCCGCTATGCAGCCAGATCGAGTCAGTAATGATGTAGACGGCTGTCTCGTATCCCTTGGGATGCGAGACGTCTCGTCACATCTCACAGCCAGTGAGCCCGGTCGCGGCCGATCGGCATGTCTACGCCGATCTCGTGAGCCCGTGAATTCTCGTAACTATGTCGCGCAACCCCTGGGCGGCCTCAGCGTGCTCGTCGTTGGTTACGAGACACCTCGGCAGGGCGGTGACGGGGATCACGAAGTTCACGGCCCGTTTCGCAGCGTGGACGGCCTGCCGCATGCGATGCCCTACTGCAGGCCCGTCTCATGCCGCTGCGATAGGAGTGGTTTGACTGTCTCCGATGGGAAGACGGTGTCAAGTGCGCCGCCGCCCCGCCTGCCGCTCTCGCGATCTTCGGAGTCTGCGTCGGTAGCCTTTACACGTGTCCGATCAGCATCCTGAGCCTCTCCGCGTCGTTGCGGCGGTCATCGAGGATGGGGACCTCGTCCTCGTCTGCCGACGGGCCCCGGGCCGCGCGTCAGCGGGCAAGTGGGAGTTTCCCGGGGGCAAGGTCGAAGACGGTGAAACGGCAGAGGCGGCCCTCGTGCGCGAGATCCGCGAAGAGCTCGACGTCACCATCGAGGTGGTTTCGCACCTCTCGACGGAAGAGACAACCGTCGACTCGCGAGCGATTCGACTCGAGTGCTATCGGGCCCGTCTGCTTGGCGATCGACCGGCGCGCAGTTCGGACCACGACTCAATGCTCTGGCTCCCGCGCGAGGGACTAAAGGCGCTGGACTGGGCACTTCCCGACATCCCTGCCGTTCGCCTGCTCACGTCAGCTGCTCGCGGGCTTTAGCAGCTCGAATCCGTCTGCCGTCGCGACAGCTAGCCCAATCCCCAGCCGGTGCATCAAGTCGACGAGGTCGTCCTCCGGAAACCCCGGTAACAAGACAACAGGCCTCGCTAGTATGCCGGCACGCTCAGCGACGTTGACGTAGTCGAGCACCTGACCGATGGCGGTGCGGACGAAGCCGCGCGCGGGCGATCTTTTCGCCTCGACGATCCACGACTCTCCTTCTACGTAGAAGTCGGGCTCGATGGTCGTCGGGCCGACCGCGAGGCGCAACCGTGTCGGCGGTGTTCCGCGCTGGATGAGCCAGGTGCCGAAGCGGCTCTGCAGGTCGAACTCGACCCGGGACACCACTCTCTCGCCCGGCACGGTCGGTTCTTCCTGGACGATGATCACGTCGGATGCGTCGGGTGGAGTCCACGTCGACTGCTGGGCGGCAGACTGGGTCGGCGAGCCCACTGGGGCGAACAAGCGCACATCTGCGTCGACCGGGATCAAGTTGAAGATGATCCCCCGGCGCGGGTTGCCGTTGACATCCGCAATCGTCTCGAACCAACAAGTGGGGTCGCCCGTGGTGAACTCTCCGACGTATGTTGCGTTCGTGCCCTTCGTGGTGAAGAGCCGAATGGGACGAGAATTCAGGTTCGCGTCCCGTAACGCCAGGTTGCCCCGCACAAACTGCATGTCCCCGATTTGGCCCTCACCCGTATAGGCGTAGGAGCCGTCCTCGCGGAATCCTTCGTGCGTGTCGTAACCAAATGCCGCGCCTTGAGCGGGGGCGCTGAAAACGAGAATGTCGGGGATGCTCTTCGGTGTCGAAATCCCGCCTTGCTGCTGGCCGCGGTAACGGTCGTGGATGGCACGACGGCGAACCGTGTCGCCGATTTCGAGCGTCCATTCAGCGGGGCCGTTGCGCTCGCGCGAAGGGACGGCATCGCGAACGGCGTCCGCCTGCTCGTCCGTGACCACCCATCGTGTGGTGCCCGGTGGCAGCGTTCCGAAGATCGAGCGGAGGATGTCCCGAACCCGCTTCTGCGAGATATTGAGCTCGAGCGAGAGGTCAGCAGGCGTGATGGCGGGCATCTCGCGAGACTACTGACAGCAATCTCCGTCAGGAATACTCCCGCTCCGGTTACCACCTATGTATTGGAGGGGATCTTTTGCGCTGCAAAGTCTCCACTAGCTAGCGACGACGCTTGTCGAATGCGAATACGTTCGCTCATCGGGAGGATAGATATCACTGCCGGTCGCGCTAACTCAACCGACCCGCGAAAACGGCTCGGAACTGACCCACCGTCTTTACCTTCGCCGCCGCCGCGAACCACTGCTCCGATCCGCGCTCCGGGAGCTCATGTCGACGCTGGTAGCGCAGGCTCAACGGGAGTCGCGCCCGTCGCGGCGCGCGAGCGGCAAAGAAGAGCAGCGCGAGGCCCATTCCCAGGCCGACGAGCGCGCCGACCAGCTTTCCTCCGTCTGGCGTACGGTTCTCGACGAGCACCGACACCCCGACGTTCAGCGCCGCGATGCCGCTGATCGTTGCCAGAACCGATGCTGCCACCGCCACAAGCCGTGCCCGTAGAACAACCCGCCGATACGCATGCGTCTCCGCCTCACTCATGCGAAGTCGATGATGGTGCGCCATCCCGTTCGTAGCGCTGCGCTGACCAGCGAGCGCCTGATCTCGGGCGCGTTGTGTGGCGTGGAGTTCCGTTCGCAGGCGTTCCAGCTCGGACGGGCGCGCAGGTGCGGCTTTGGCTGGCGTCCGGTCACGTCGTTTCGCAATCGCCCAGGCGGCGTTCGAGATCTCCGTCCCCAAGCGAGTCGGGGTGTCGGCGGACGCGAAGGCTGCTCGGTCAGCAAGGTGGATGTCATCCCGATGTCCAATGGCCGTGAGCACCCTGAGCGGCGAGGTCGCGATCGCCTCAACGACAGCCCGACTGTCGAACACGTCGAGGCCACTCCAGTCGCCGCCACCGCGATGAATCACGACCAGAGTCCCCGCGGGAGACGTGTCCGCGAGATCGGCAAGTGTTCGAGCGATTATGGCGGGCGCCTGCGAGCCGACCATCGGAACTCGGATCTCCCGATAGTTGAAAAGCCGCTTCGCCTGGGCGCTCCTGAGGCCCGACGCGAACTCCTTCGCTGTCTGAGACGAAGAGGCGGTGATCGCGACCACATGGTGAAACGGGTCGATGAGCAGCGAGCTGAGTTCATTCCGCTCGAGATGCGGGGCCTGAGCATTCTGCCTCGCCAACCGTCGAGGACCGGCGCGGAACTGCTGCCGAAGCCAATTGGCCGTCGCCATGCGCGCTGTCGCGGCCCAGCCCTCTGTATGAACTGATTTCGACAGGCGTCGGGCGACGAGGACAAGCCGACCAGACCATGTATCGAATCGAAGTTCGCCGTCCACTGTGAGCAGATTCCCCTCGACGAGGAGAGCCTCGAGCGAACTGCCGGACCGGCGGAGAAAGCCGGAAACTTTGACGTAGTTGTCTCCGCTCAATTCGACCGAGACGAACCGTCCATCCGGACCAGCAAGGTCGAACCGCGCTTTTCTCTCCTGTAGCCGCGGCGCGCGGCACTCGCCGAACACAACCGATCGCGTTTGACCGATGCGCTGAGCAGCAGCATCGACGGCAACTGCGGGCGGAGCGACGGGCGTAGCCCCGAGAGCGTGGCTGCCTTCGTTCAGTGCGGTTTTCTGGGCGGTACTCCACGAGGTCGAGTCGATCACTCGCTAACGCTAGGTAGGACACGCTGGCTGATCGGCGCAGTTGAGGAGATCAGGCGCCAGACGATCGGCTCCGGGCGCGGCAAGCTCCCCGAAGAAGCCGAAGCCTCCCCTTACCGCACCCCCACCCGATACGCGCTCCCCTTCGTCACCGTCTCGTACCCCGCCTTCACTCCGGTAACCGACACGGTGATCCGCTTCCCCACGTCCGCCGAAACCACCTTGTACGTCCCCCCAGTCGCGCCCGAAATGGCGACGCCGTTCCGCTTCCACTGGTACGAGAGCGTCACCGGCGCCGGCCCCCACGAGCCGGTCACCGCCGTCAGCGTCTTACCGACCGCCGGCGTCCCCGTGATCGACGGTGTCGGCGCCGTCAGCGTCCCCTTCGCCACGATCCCGGTCGTCGCGCTGGTCTTCGTCGCGGGGGAGTAGCCGGGCTTCGTTCCCGTCACCGACACGGTCAGCGTCGCCCCGGCGTCGTTCGCACGCAACACGTACGTGGGCGAGGTCGCTCCGAGGATGTAGCTGCCGCCGTTGCGCTTCCACTGGTAGCTCAGCGTCACGCCCGCATCCCACGTCCCGGGCGTAGCGGTGAGCGTCGACCCGACTTTCAGTGTTCCCGAGATGGTGGGGGTCGGCGTCAGAGTCTGCAGCGACGGGGCGACGGTCTTCGGGGCGCTGGTCGCATCCGCTGGGTTGTAGCCGACCTTGTAGCCGCGCACGCTGACGGTGAGCGAGGTGCCGAGGTCGTCAGCGACCGGCACGTACGTCGACGCGTACGCGCCCGCGATCTCCACGCCGTTGCGCTGCCAGATGTAGGTGAACTCATCGGGCGTGGGGGTCCACGTGCCCGTCGTCGCGGTCACGGTTTGGCCGACCGCGACCGTTCCCGTCAGAACAGGGGTGCCGGGCTGCAGGTTCAGTAGCGGCGGCCGCACGGACTTCGTGCTGCCGAGCGTGACCGGCGTGTAGCCGGTCTTGCTGCCCGTGACGAGCACCGAGACGCCTTCGCCCGCATCCGCCGCGGTGAGGGTGTACGTCTTCGCGGTCGCGCCGGGAATCGACACGTCGTTGCGCTGCCACTGGTAGCTGAACGTCACCGGCGCCGGACCCCACGCGCCCGGGTTCGCCGTGAGCACGCTGCCGACCGCGGCGGTGCCCGAGATGGTGGGCGTCGAACCGGTGATGCGGTTGATGCTGGTCAACGCGAGATTGAAGGTACCCGACTGGAACGAGGAGCTGCCGACCTGGATGAAGTAGGTCTTGCCCGCTTGGGCGAAGAACTCGACGACGCCCTCGGGCCACACGTCGTAGCGTCCGGCGCAGCGTTGGTCGCCGCCGGGCACGCCGCCGACGGAGTCGTAGACGGCGAAGTCGGCCGGGTAGTTGCTGGCGCTCGAATCGACCCGCACGGAGGCGCTGCTCGACGGCTGGAACTTGTACCAGAGCGTGCCCATCAGCGCCCGCTCGTCGCCGCAGTACGCGTAAGGGTCGTACCAGTTGAAGTCGACCCGGGTGTTCGAGCCGGTGATGGTCGCGGGCAGCGAGTTGACGACGGTCGCGCTGCCGAAGGTCGTGTTGGGGATGGCCGCGCTGGCCGAGAGGGTGAAGTTCGCGAGCTCCTCCGGCAGCACCGGGCTCTCGCTGTACCAGCTGTCGCTGACCTGGAAGTAGTAGGTCTGCCCGGCCTCGGCCTGCACGAAGTTCAGCTCTCGGTACTCGCTCTCCACGCAGCTGATGCGCTGCAGCGAGGCGATCGGGGCATCCTTGTACGCGCCGACGATCGAGTAGTGCCCGTCGACCCCGCCCGAGAAGGTCAGCGTCTGCCGCACGGGCGAGGTGTAGCGGAACCAGACCGAGCTGATCGCCTCAGTGAAGTACTCGGTGCCGTCGGGATCGGTGGTGCGGCACGTGCCGGTCTCGCCCGGCTGCAGGGTAGCGCCGGCGTAAGAGACGGCGCCCGAGTAGGGCAGCGTGGTCACCGTCTGCGCGTTCGCATACGCATCGTTGGGCGGCGGAGCGACGGCCGGGGCGCGGGCGCTGTTGCGCTGATCCGGCACGGGTCGCGCGTTCGTGTGCGCGACGCCGCCGAGTTGGGCGGGATCGTCGGCGAACGCTGCCGGCGCGACAAGCGCCCCGAAGGCGAGCGCCGTGGCAACAGCGATGGACAGGATGTTCCGAGACACGGTCACTCCAGCAGGTTCGCGGGGGCGTCGGTGCCCCCGCGTCGCCAGACTGTTCTTCCTTTCAGAAACCGCATAGGGCCAGTTCGGGGGCGTACTGATGTTGTGCCCCATCGCGCGCGGAGAGTTGCGGGTTCTGTACTTCGGGTAGGTCCTGTCGATGCGTGAGTCGGGCGGGTGGGCTGGCGTGGGCGGATGCGGCTGCGTGCGGATGCGCAGGCCACCCGCGTCGGATGCGCGTTACGATCGCGGGCATGAGCAGGATCTTCACCGTCCCCGTCGCCTCCGTGTATCCGCATTACGTGACGAAGGTGGAGAAGAAGGGCCGCACGGTCGCCGAACTCGACGAGGTCATCCGCTGGCTCACCGGCTTCGACGAGACCGAACTGCGTGCGCACCTCGACGACGGCACGACGTTCGAGCAGTTCTTCGAGCAGGCGCAACTCAACCCGAACGTGACGCAGATCACCGGGCTCATCTGCGGCATCCGCGTTGAGACCATCGAGGACCCGCTGATGCAGAAGATCCGCTACCTCGACAAGCTCGTCGACGAGCTGGCGAAGGGGAAGGCGATGGAGAAGGTGCTGCGGGGGTGAGTTCGGGTTTCTTGAGGCTCCCTAGGCTGGCCGGATGAACGATTCGAGCGAGTTCACCGTGCTCTGGGAGAACGAGTTCGTGCGAGTGCTCTCCTACGCTGCCGAGCCGGGGGCACAGAGTGAGCCGCGCGAGCATCCGAACAGCGTGGTCGTGGCGCTGACGGATGTGCAGCACTGGGCCGGCGGCGTCGCCTTGGCTGCGGGCGAGGCCGCGTGGCTACCGGCGCATGTGGGTGCCGTGCAGAACGTCGGCGATGGGTCGGCGCGGGCGATCGTCGTCGAGTTGAAGGGTGCGGCTGCTGGCGCTGGTGCCCCTGCCGCTGCGATCGAATCGCGGTTCGGGCTCAGCGACGCGCGGCTCCGCGAGATCTTCGGCGCCGAAATCGTCGACGCGGGCGTGGTCCTCTCGGCGGAGGATCCGGAGGCGACCCGCTGGGATGCGGAGGTCTCGTACGCGTCGCAGATGGAGCGTCACAAGGGGTGGTCGGCGTACGCCACAGTGGGCGTGAACGTGGTGACGGGGCAGTGGTCGTTCTCGTGCGACACGGATGCGGGCGGCGCGTGCGTTCACACGTACGGGCTGGTGAAGGCGGCGATCGAGGACCGGGCGTTCGCGGCGCTGGCGGAAGAGGGCGCGGCGGCGGTCGGGTGAGCGGCGCCTTCCGCGGCGGGTTTCGTATCGGGGCTCAAGGACGCTGAAACGGCGTCCTTGTGATTGTTTAGTGCCATAAACAATCACAAGGACCCCTCGGACGATCGGCTGACTAGTCCCCCTGAGTTGCGCGGTTCGGCTGCATCCGTTGCCGGCGATGCGACCGAAATGCGCAACTCAACGTCCGGCGACTCAGGCTCCGGCGCCATCGGCACGGCGCGCGGCTCCTCCACAAGCTCACCGCCCCGACGAGTTGCGCCGATCCACGCTCGAACGAGCCTGACCAGCGCCGGGTGCCCGTAGCGTTGGAACCGTCCAAGCCAGCGCCCCAGCCCTCAGGAACAGATGCGCCTCTACTACTCCGTCGACGACGTCACCGCCTTCACCTCCGCGTCCGCGGTGTCGCACGGGATCGGCTTCGTCAGCGATGGCGAGGTCATCCTGAACGTGCGCGAGGGGCTCGGCTTCGTCTCGCTCGCCGGCACCGTGGGCAGCGGCCCGGAGCCGAGCCGGGCGTTCATCGAGTTGAAAGACATCGACGGCGGCACGCGGATCGACGGGGTCTGCGACTGCGGGCAGCACCGCTGCCCCCACCTGGCTGCGACGCTGATCGCCTACGCGCTGCAGGATGTGCCGCTCGAACCGCCACCACCCGTCGCGCCGTGGCAGCGCACGCTCGACGGCATCCTCGGCGATGAGCCGCATCCCGACGATTCGCCGGCCGCCCTCGTGGTCGACATCCGCCAGCCCGGTGGCAAGAAGCAGTGGTGGCAGACATCGTCGCCGAAGCATCCGTACCTCGCCATCCGGCCGGCGGTTCGCGGGGCGCGCGACAACTGGATCCGCGGCGGCACGGAATGGGGACGCCTCGGCACCGCGCCCATCCGCGCCGACCACCTCGCCCTCCTCGACGAGTTCACGCGCCTCTACCTCACCAGCGGTGAAACCACCTACAGCTACCTTCCGCCCGAATGGCTCCCGCTCGACACCTTGAATTCGCGCGCCCTCTGGAGCCTGATCGAGGAGGCCCAGAGCGCCGGCATCGAGCTGATCTACAACAGCAAGAGCCAGCCGCCGATCCGCTTCGGCGACCAGCGCGCATCCGTCGAGCTCGACGCGAAGCAGGCGCGCAAGCGGCTGCGGATCGACGCGCAGCTCGCGATCGACGGCGAACCCGCCTCGATGGAGGGAATGAGCTTCATCGGCAGGCCCGGTATCGGCGTCGCCCGCATCATCGACGCCGGTACGAAGGGTGAGACCGTCGAGCTGCTGCGCACCCGCGAGCCGATCCCCGCCGAGATCCAGGCGTTACTGCGCCGCAAGGACTCGATCTCGGTCACGGAGGAGCAGCGTCCCCTCTTCGAGAGCGAGTACCTGCCACGGCTGACGCGGCTCGCCCGCATCCGCTCGACCGACGGATCGTACGAACCGCCGGCACCGCCGCGTCCGGTGCTCGTGCTCGGCCTCACCCACGAGAAGGACGCCGTCACGCTCGACTGGACCTGGCGGCGCGGGCGCGCGGGCACGGAGGCGGAGTCGGAGATCACCGCGGCCGTGATCGCGGGGGCGGGCGCGCATCCGCACCTCCTCGCCGGCCTCGCCGCGCACACGCTCACCGGCGGGCGGGCGGTGCTCTTCCTCGGCGAAGTGCTGCCGCGTCTGCGAGCGCTGGCGGATGTGGAGATCGTCGAGAACGAGATCGGCCCGCAGTACAGCGCAGCGCTCGAGGCGCCCGTGGTGCAGCTCTCGGTGACGGGCGCCGAATCCGACTGGTTCGATCTCTCGGTCGAGGTGTCGGTGGGTGACGAGAAAGTGGTCTTCGCCCAGATCTTCGCGGCGCTCGTTCTCGGTGACCCCGTCTTCCTGCTGCCCAGCGGTCGCTACTTCTCGCTGCAGGGCGAAGACTTCGACCGGCTGCGGATGATCATCGAAGAAGCGCGGATGCTGAACGACCGCCCCGTCGAGCACCTGCGCCTCAGCCGCTACCAGGTCGATCTCTGGCAGCAGCTCGTCGAGCTGGGCGTGGTGCACGAGCAGGAGGAGGCCTGGCGGGCGACCGTCGAGGCCCTCAGCAGCACCGCGGCGATGGAGCGCGTGCCCGTGCCGGGCGGGCTCGATGCGACCCTTCGCGATTATCAGCGCACCGGGCTCGACTGGATGGACTTCCTCCGCCGCCACGATCTCGGCGGGATCCTCGGCGACGACATGGGTCTCGGTAAGACCGTGCAGGCGATCGCGATGATGGAGATCGCGCGCGAAGAATCCGATGGCGCGATGCCACCCTTCCTCGTCGTCGCGCCGACCAGCGTGGTGGGCAACTGGGCGAGCGAGTGCGCGAAGTTCGCGCCCGGCCTCAGCGTCGTCGCGATCACCGAGACGCAGAAGCGACGCGGCGCGGCGCTGGCGGATGCGGTGGCCGGCGCGCACGTGGTCGTGACGAGCTACGCGCTTTTCCGCCTCGAGTTCGAGCGGTACTCCGAGCTGGAGTGGTCGGGCCTGCTGCTCGACGAGGCGCAGGTGATCAAGAACCACACCTCTCGCGGCTACAAGTGTGCGCGGATGCTCGACGTGCCGTTCAAGCTCGCCATCACCGGCACTCCGCTCGAGAACAACGTGCTCGAGCTGTGGTCGATCGCGTCGCTCGTATGCCCGGGCCTGCTCGGTGGGGTCACCCACTTCACCGAGTACTACCGGCAGCCGATCGAGCGCGAGCACGACGCGGCGAAGCTCGCGCAGCTGACGCGGCGGCTGCGGCCGTTCCTGCTGCGCCGCACGAAGAGCCTGGTCGCGGCCGACCTGCCCGAGAAGCAGGAGCAGACCCTCGAGCTCGACCTGCATCCGGAGCACCGCGAGATCTACCAGCTGCACCTGCAGCGCGAGCGGCAGAAGGTGCTCGGGCTCATCGAATCGGGCGAGGACGACAAGTTCCAGATCTTCCGCTCGCTCACGATGCTGCGCCAGCTCGCGCTCGATGCCTCGTTGGTCGACGAGGACTCCACCGCACCCTCGGTGAAGCTCGAGGCGCTGGGCGAGATCCTCGAGGAGGCCGCCGCGGAGGGGCACCGCGTTGTGGTGTTCAGCCAGTTCACGCGGTTCCTCACCCGGGCCCGCGAGGCTGCGGATGCACGCGGCATCACCTCCGCCTACCTCGACGGATCCACGCGGAAACGTGCGGACGTGATCGACGGGTTCCGTCAGGGCGACGCATCCGTGTTCTTCATCTCGCTGAAGGCCGGCGGATTCGGGCTCAACCTCACCGAGGCCGACTACGTGATCCTGCTCGACCCGTGGTGGAACCCGGCCGCCGAAGCGCAGGCGGTCGACCGCACCCACCGCATCGGGCAGACCCGACCCGTCGTCGTGTACCGGCTCGTCGCGCGCGGAACGATCGAGGCGAAGGTGATGGCGCTGAAGGATTCGAAGTCGCAGCTCTTCAACGAGGTGCTCGACGGCGACCCGGGCGCGGTCTCGACGCTGACGGCGGACGATATTCGGGGCCTGCTCGACTGAGGGCTGCCACTTTCCGGATCAGGACAGGGGGTGTCCTGATAGTGGCGCACTGTGAGGTTATGGCTGAATTCACCGCGAAACCGTTCCGTCTGAACGTCGCCGAGGGCGAACTGCACGAGCTGCAGCGTCGCCTCGGATCCGCTCGGTACCCGCATCCGCTGCCCGGTGACGACTGGTCGCGCGGCGTGCCTTCGGCTGTGCTCGAGAGGTACGTGGCGCACTGGCGCACCGCCTTCTCGTGGCGCGCGATCGAGGAGCGGGTGAACGAGCATCCGCAGTTCACGACCGTGATCGACGGCCAGACGCTGCACTATCTGCACGTGCCGTCGTCGCGACCGGATGCGGCGGCGCTGGTGCTGCTGCACGGCTGGCCCGGATCCTTCCTGGAATTCCTCGAACTGATCGAGCCTCTGACGAACCCGCCGAGCAACGAAGAACCGGCGTTCCACGTGGTGATCCCGAGTATCCCCGGCTTCGGCTTCTCGACTCCGCTCGCCGACCGGGACTGGAACGAAGCGGCGGTCGCCTCGGTGATCGCCGAGCTGATGGCCGGCTTGGGCTACGAACGCTACGTCGCTCAGGGTGGTGACTACGGCGCCGGCGTCGCTCCCGAACTCGCGCGGGCCGACCCGCAGCACTGCGTCGCAGTGCACGTCAACGGCAGCATCGGTGCGCCGTTCGAACAGCCGAGCGAGGAGGAGTTGGAGCGCTCGACCGAGGTCGAACGCGATCGCTTCCGCCGGGTCGGTGAATTCATGCAGAACGAGTTCGGCTACATCAGCATCCAGTCGACGCGGCCGGCGCTCGTCGGCGAGATCCTGGCGGATTCACCGACCGGGCAGCTCGCGTGGCTGCTCGACAAGTTCTGGGCGTGGACCTTTCCGTTCGACACCGATCCGGCCGAGATCCTGGGCTACGACCGCATCCTCGCGCACGCGACGCTCTATTGGTTGAGTCGGTGCGCGGGTACGGCCGCGTACATCGTCTACGCCGCGGATTCGTGGGGCGCGCAGGCCGAACGGCCCGAGCAGCCGGTCGGCGCGATCATGTTCGCGCACGACATCGGCATCCGCCGCTACGCCGAGCGGGAGTTCACCATCACCCGGTGGACCGAAGTCGAGGGCCGCGGCGGCCACTTCGCCGCCATGGAGGAGCCGGAGGCGCTGGTCGCCGACATCCGCGCGTTCGTGGCGGAGTCGGTCCTCGGGTAGCGCACGCCCCTCCCCGCGAGATGCCTCTTATGCACGCGACACGCCGAGAAAGGTGTGCATAAGAGGCATCTCGCGGGGCGGTGGCGAGGCCGGCCGCCGCCCTAGCGTTCGCGGATCGCGACCAGCTCGAGCTCGACCAGGATGGCCGGGTCGACGAACGGCAGCACGTGGTTGATCGCGAACGCCGGGCGGATCTCGCCGAAGGCTTCGCCGTGGGCACGCGCGGCCTCTTGCCAGTCAGCCCAGGCCGAGTCGGCGACCGACAGGCGGCTCTGCACCACATCGGTCAGCGAGAACCCGGCGTCGGTCAGCACGGTGCCGAGCGCGCGGATCACGTGCGAGGTCTGCTCGTAGAGGCTCGGCGAGACGACCTGGCCGTCGGCGCCGGTGGCGGCGGAGGCCGAGATGAAGATGGTGTCGCCCACGACCACGGCTCGGGAGTAGCCCATCTTCGATTCCCAGGGCGAGCCTGAGGTGATGAGGGTGCGCATGGGGGACTCCGATCGGTCGTGCGGGAGGGACTCCAGAATGCTGGCACAGCTACGCTCGGGGCGATGACATCCTCGCGGCGCTACCCGGCAACCATCGCCGCCGCGGTCGAGCACGAGCTCGTGGTGAAGAAGTCGCGGTTCATCGCGCACGTGCATCCCGCCCGCTCTCCTGCGGAGGCGGAGGCGGTGATCGCGGCCATTCGCAAAGCGGCCTGGGATGCGCGGCACAACTGCGTCGCGATGGTCACCGGTCTGCTCGGCGACCAGGCGCGCTCCTCCGACGACGGCGAGCCCTCCGGCACAGCGGGGATTCCTATGCTCGAGGTGCTGCGCCGCCGCGAGCTGACGGATGTGGTGGCGGTCGTCACCCGCTACTTCGGCGGGGTCAAGCTCGGCGCGGGCGGTCTGGTGCGCGCGTACTCCACGGCGGTGTCCGAGACGCTCGACCGCGCAATGGTGCTGCGCCGCGAGGTGTTGACCCAGGCGACCCTGGAGGTTCCGCACGCGGATGCGGGACGCTACGACAATCTGCTGCGCGAGTGGGCGTCGGGCAACGGCGCGAGCCTCGGCGAAACGAGCTACGCGGCGCGCGCGACGTTCGAGTTGTGGCTGCCGGCGAGCGAGCTCGACCGCTTGCGGGCCGACATCGCAGCGGCGTCGAGCGGAGCGCTCGAACCCGTCGCGGGCGTCGAACGCGTGGTGGACGTGCCCGCGTGAGCGTCGTCATCGCCCCCGCTACGCGGGCCGCACCCGCTGCTCCGGTCGCGCCACCGCGATGATCGTGGCGCGCATCCCGGCCACCACCTCGTCCTCCGCGCCGAGCACCTGACATCGTTCGAGTCCGTGGCGTGCCCACAGTGCCGCGGTCCAGGCCGCGATCACCGCGTCGAGCAGGTCCTCCCGGTGCTTGTAGGCGGCGTCCTTCAGTGGCGACGGTTCGTCGACGAGCGCGGCGGTCAGCGGATGCGACCGCAGCGCGAGAGGCACCTCCCCGGTGTCGAGCTGAGCCAGCCGGCGGATCAACTCGTCGCAGGCCGCCGCGCGTGCCGGCCGGCGATCCTCTGGCGGCAGCGACGTGTTGAACCGCTTGTAGCGCGGCCGTTCGACGTCGTAGCCCAGTTCGGCCGCGCCGACGATGGTCGTGTACGGGTAGCACTCGAACATCGCGCGAGGCGGGGTGGGCTCGAGGCCGTCGGTGTACGCGTAGCCGAGGGTTTCGAGCCGGCGACGCAGCGTGACGCCACCGAGCCACGGCAGTGTCAAGCTCGACGCGTTCGCGGCGACACGCCAGCGGCCGTAGCCGCGGCCGACCTCGCGTTCGGCGGCGCGCATCCCGCTCGGGTTGTGCACGGCGAGCGGGGCGTCGACGGCGATCAGTGCATCCGCGGTACCGACGGTCTGATCGATCCAGTCGGTGACGGCGTCGATGCCGCGGGCCCAGCCGGCGGCGAGAACCCGGCCGGTCGCGTCGATCGCTGCGAGGCCCGTCTCGTTGGCCCGGCGGGCGGCGCTGCCCTCGCCCCACGCGAGGTCGATGCCGACGAACAGGGTCACGCGGCGGCGGGTTCGACGAGCGCGATGAAGCGGCTGAGCTCGGCGACACCCGCGGGGGTGTGCGGGAGATCGTCGAGCAGCGCGGGGGAGTAGACGAGGTAGCTCGCCCACTTGGCCCGTGAGATGGCGACGTTGAGCCGGTTCTTCTGTAGCAGGAAGCCCATTCCGCGCGGAACGTCGGCGGCCGAGGACGCGGCGAGGGAGACGATCGAGATCGCCGCCTCCTGACCCTGGAACTTGTCGACGGTGCCGACGCGCACCTCTGGCCAGCCGGCCGCGTCGAGCGCCTCACGAATCAGCTCGAGCTGCGCGTTGTAGGGCGTGACCACGATGATGTCGCTCTCGACGATGGTCGACTCGGGCCGACCCGGGGTGGGGTCGCTCCAGCCGAGCCCGAGATGCCGACGCACCAGTTCGACCACGACGGCCGCCTCCTCGGGCGAGGCGTTGGCGTTGCCGACGTGTGCCACGGGCAGCGGATGCACGCCCGGCTCGACCCCGTCGAGTCGCCGCGTCAGCGCGACCGGGTGCGAGCGCAGCGCGCCCTCGTACGAGAGGGTCGATACGGCGTCGGCGACGGCCGGGTGCATCCGCCGGCTTTCGGCGAGGAAGTAGCCGAATTCGGCGGGCAGCACGTCGTGGCCGGCGGCGATCCAGCCGAGTGCCGAGCGGTCGACGGGTTCGGGATGGATGCCCTGGCTCACCTGCGGCAACTGCTGAGGGTCGCCGAGCATCAGGAGGTTGCGGGCCGCGACAGCGGAGGCGACCGTGTAGGCGAGCGAGAACTGGCCGGCCTCGTCGATGACGAGCAGGTCGAGGCTGCCGCGCGGAACGCGGTCGGCGTTGGCGAAGTCCCATGCGGTACCGCCGATGACGAAGCCGCCGGGGTTCTCCTCGGCGAAGGCGAGGTAGCCGTCGGCGTTGAGCGGTACGTAGTCGGGCGACTCGGGTTCGCCGGTGCGCGGTTTCTTGCCCACCAGAGCGGGGGACAGGCCGGCCCGCACGACCGCGGTCAGGAGGTTATCGACCACGGCGTGCGACTGCGCGACGACACCGATCTTCCAGCCGTGTTCGGCGACGAGGGTTCGGATCACGTGCGAGCCGAGGTAGGTCTTGCCGGTGCCGGGTGGGCCTTGCACGGCGAGGTAGGAGTCGTCGAGGTCGAGGATGCTCGCGATCACGGCCGGCAGGGTCTCGCCGGTGACCAGGCTGCCCGATCGCGTTCGCGGCGGGCGGCGCAGGAAGATGTCGGCTGCCGGGTCGTTCGGCCAGACGGGCTGCGCGTCGAGGACGGACTGGGCCCACTCGGTGATGGCGTCCTGCTGCTTACCCGCCTGCGGGGGAGCCTCGGGAGTCGCGGCGATCGGCAGGTCGTCGAACGCCTCGACCCCGCGGGGCAGCGTTTCGTCGAACTCGACGGTGATGCCGTCGTATTCGGTCGAGACGGTTGCCGAATGGTAGTGCCGCTGGTCCTCCCGGTCTTTCGGGCCGACCACGGAGGCGTCGAAGTCGTAGACGAGGTAGGGACGCGAACCGAGCTTGAGCGAGCCGCCTGCGGCGAGTTCGCCGTGCAGTCGCAGCCGCCGGCGGTCGACGCGCTGCCCGGGATCGCGGTACCAGTCGCGCACCACTTCGGCTCGGTCGACGCGGAGCACGCCCTTCTGGCCCGCCCAATCGTCGATCGGGTAGAGCAGCCGCGCGAAGTGCTCCCACCAGAAGCTCTTCTGCTCGCGGCGATGGAAGTCGAGGGTGGCCGCGGCGAAGGCGAGTGCGGTGCGTTCGGGAGAGCGGGCCGCGTCGAGGGGGTCGCCGGCGAGGGCCATCAACTCGGCGTAGAGGGGGCTCGCCGCGGGCGTCGGCGTCGCCTCCTCGACGGCTCCACGCAGCACGACGGCGGCGGCGCGGGCCTTATCGAGCAGCCACTCGTGCAGGCGCAGGGTCGAGACGCAGTCGTAGCGGTTGTAGTCGCCGATCTCGGCGAGCTTGTGCTCACCCTCCGCGACCTTTCCCGAGGCGATCAGGGCGCGGGCATCCGCGTACTCGACGATCGAGGCGGCCGCGTTGGTGACCTCACCACTGCGCAGTTCGTCACCCATGTAGAGCGGCTCGAGCTTCTTGATCGAGTACGACGGCGAACCGACGCGCACGGTGCGGCGCACCAGCGGGTACAGGTCGACCAGCACGCCGTCGCGTAGCAGAGCGTCGATCTCGTCGACGCCGATGCCGTGCCGGGCGGCGATCGAGAGCAGGTGCGTGCGCTCGTAGGAGGCGTAGTGGTAGATATGCAGCTTCGGGTCGGCCGCTCGGCGCTCGGCCACGTCGTCGAGGAATCGGCGCAGGGCCACCCGCTCGTCGGCGAACGAGTGCGCCCAGTAGGCGGTGAAGGTCTCGGAGCGGTCGACGAAACCGAACAGGTAGTCGATGCCCCAGCTGGTGCCCGCACCCTCGGTGTAGAGCGGGTCGCCCTCGAAGTCGAAGTAGAGGTCGCCGGGCGACGGTTCGGGGAGGGCGGTGAGAGCCTCGGCGGCGTAGACCTCGACGGGCGGCGGTTGACCCGGCGACGCGGCGAGCTGGAGCCGCGCCTGACTGCGCAGCTTGCCCAGGGTCTCGGCCGTGATGTTCTCGACGGCTCCCGTGCTTGCGGCGAGCTGCTCGATGGTGGCGATGCCCGCCGCGTGAAGCCTCTCGCGCTGCAGGATGCGCATCCCGGCGACCAGGAAGACGTCGCGCGAGGCGTCGATCTCGGCCACGCACACCTCGCACCGACCGCAGACCGCGTACCGCGGATCGCCCCAGACGAGCGGCTCGGTTTCGGCGAGGCGCTCGGCGATGATCGTGTCGAGCCGCTGCCGGCGCTTGCGGTACACCGGCAGGATGTCGGCGAGCAGGTGCGTGCTGATGCTGCCGTCGCCCAGGAGCAGATCGACTTCATCCGCAACAGGGATGCCGGCGCGGCGCAGCCGGTCGGCGTAGGCGGCGAGCTGGAGCAGGGCCGTCACCTTGGCCGAGCGGGCGAGCTTGGTGTCTTGCACGCGGTAGCGGCCGTCTGCGGTGCGCACGATGAAGTCGGCGAAGCCCACGAAATCGTCGTCGACGAAGGTGGCTTGGAAGACGACGTCGGCTCCCGCCGCGAAACCACCGAGGGTGCCCTCGACCGCGACGACCACCGCCGCGGGATCGCGGAGATCGGGGCGCTCGATCTCGACCACGCTGCTACCGAACTGCTCGCGGTACCGCTCCAGCATCCGCAGTTCGTGTGCGTCGCCGAGGGCCGAGGTGCGCCGGTACATCGGATCGTCGGCGGTCTCGAGCGCTTCGGCGCGACCGAGCTTCACATCGAGGGCGCGCAGGAATGCGAACTCGCATTCGCTGGCGGTCTTGAGATCACTCGGACTCGAGACCACGCGATCGCCCTGGATGTACACCGATACCTCGATTCGTGATGATGCCTCCGAGACTACGGGTGACCCCCGACATCGGATGCGTGATGACCTGCGGCCCGGTGTGCCACCGGTGCTGAGTCGAAGGCGAGCCCGGCGGCGATGCTGACGAGGACGAGCGCCAGAGTGACGGCACCCCAGAACCGGGAGGAGTGAAGCATGCGTTTCATCCGGCGACCGTAGCCGCCTCGGCGCCCGCCTCGCAGAAGTTATCCACAGGGCTGCCGGCTCCTCCACAGCCTCGGGTTCGACGCGACCTTTCCACGATCGGCCGTTATGCGGGGTGCGCGGCCGACGTGCCGCCCTACGGTCGCAGCATGATCATCGAAAGCGGCCACGACCTGCACCTCCTCGTTCACGCGTTCTTCCGGGAGCAGGAGGAACCGGACGTCCCTGCGTGGGCTCGTCGACCGTCGTACGGATACGAACGCCATGGGCCTCTGGTGGTCGCGGTCCTCGACGATGCGTTGCGGTGCAGTCACCTCGAACAGGTTTCGTCGAATTTCTTCAACGACTTCCACCGTGCGACCAGCCGCATTCTCGACGCGGTGGTGCACAAGCGAGGGCGGTACGTGGTGCTCGCCCACCGCGGTGACGGACGGCGCGCCGAACTCGAGCCCGACGGGATGGCGTGGTCGGCGTCGCTGCAACGGCTGCGTCTCGAGCTGGCCGACGCCGGCGCCATCGTCCTCCGGCACATCATCTACGACGACGGCGTCTCCGTCGATGGCTGGCATCAGCTGTCGCGCGAGTCCGTCGACGACGACTTCGCGGCGTCCCTGGAGCGGGCCCGCGTCGACGCGCGAGAGCGGCTGCTCGCCCTGGAGGAGCAGGAACGGGTGCGACGGCTGCCCTACGTGCCGCCGCCGCCCACGTCGTACGAGGGCACTCTGCTTACGACCGAGCTCGGCGAGGAGGACTTCCGTGAATTGACGTGGAAGGTGGATGCCCTCACCCGGTTCCTGCAGAAGAACGGACTGAAAGGTCACGGCCGCAAAGCCGATCTCATAGACCGAGTGGCCGATCTGCTGGCCGGTCGCGACGTCTCGGAGTGGCGCGCGGGGCGGGCGAACGGTCGACCGGTGTTCACGGATGCGGAGCCGACCGGCTGAGACCGCGTGCGTTCTACGATCGAGCATGGCCCTGCTGCACCGCGCGACGATCACCCCGACGAAGCTCGAACTCGTAGAGGCGTGGGCGCCGACGCAACCGTGGGGATCGGGCGGCGGTTACACGCAGCTCGGTTCGTACCGCTTCGATGACCCCGCCGGAGAGGTCGGCATCGAGACGCTGGTCGTCCGCGCCGAGAGCGGGGCCGTGCTGCAGGTGCCGCTCACCTACCGCGGCGAGCCGTTGCCGGGTGGCGAGGCGGCGCTGATCACCACGATGGAGCACTCGGCGCTAGGCACGCGCTGGGTGTACGACGCCATGGGCGACCCGGTCGCGGTCGCCGCCTTCGTCAACGCCGCGCGGACGGGCGCCGAGCAGGCCGAGCAGTTCATCGAGGGAGCGGACGGAGCCCCTGCGGAGCGCCGCGAGCCGACGGTGCGGCTGCGCGGTAGCGGATCCGCTGATCGCGGCATCGATGTTCCGCTCGCGACCGACCCCTCAAGCGATGAGGTGGCGACGGTGGTGATCGGTGACGGTTACACGCTCACCCTGCCGCGGGTGCTGGGGGCGGCGCTCGCCGCGGACGGGGAGACCCTCGTCGGGCGGTGGGACGACGCCGAACCGGTGCTGTTCGCAGCGGTGCGCTGACTCGACACGGCACGTGTGGCGAGTCGCCTCCTCCACAGCTGACACCGTTCGGCGAGTCATCCACAATCGGCGGATTCTCGCTGCGGCGAGGTGCGCCGGCTGCCTACCGTGGCCGCATGATCATTGAATCCGGCCGAGACCTGATGGCTTTTCTGCGCAGCGTGCTGCACGACTGCGGCGGTGGTGAGGAGATCTGCGCCGCGTACTTCTCCATGGAGATGGAGGTAGTGGGCGCCGTTCGCCTCTCCGACTTCCTCGAAGGTGATCACCTCGAGTTCGACGGCGACATCGATCCGTTCATCGACAGCATCGTCTCGGCCACCGCCGGTCTGCCTTTCGTGGCTCTCTGCTTCCACGGGAATCCGATGGCGCTCCGCGCGGGTCGCCGACCCGTCTGGCAGAGCTCGCTCGATCGACTGATCGTGGCACTCGCCGAGAAGGAAGCCGCCTTGATCGGCTATATCGTCTTCGACGACGACGAAGAGACGAGCTGGTCGAGCATCGGCTACGGCTCACTCGCCCAGCTGCCGGGTATGGAGTGCCTGCCGCGGATGCTGGTCGAGCACTACGTGGACGAGTCGGAGCTGTTCCTGGACCGGGTCCGCTGCGACGCCATGGCGGCGACCGAGCGTCTGACATCGGCTCCCCGACGGAACGCTTCGTCCGATGTCGCGCGGTGAGGCGTCAGTCTGCTCGGAGTTCACCGCCTTCGGTTCGGAACCAGCGCTGGTCGGCCGAATCGCGGAACCGAAGCGAGGTGATCCCAGTCTTCTTCGTCGATTCGCTCGGCTTGGTCAGAGGTCTGATCTCATGCCCGATCGCGGCACAACTCTGGGCGAAGCTCCACGACCCTGTCGCGCGATTTCGCGAGAAGTAGAAGTCACCGGGCGGAAGAACTTGAATCTTCGGCAGCGAGGTCGGCTCACCGAAGAACATCGAGTCGACCTCCACGTCGTAAACCACCGAGTTCGAGGCGTTGTGCACGACAAGGCCCCACGAGGTCGGCCGCGCGATCGGATCGGGAAGTTCGCACGCCGCCCAAACGGCGATCTGTTTCGCGTCCCCACGGCGATCTCGGTCGACTTCAACCTGCAGTACTCGCTTGGCCGTGATGCCGGCGACGACTGCTGCCGCAAGTGCCCCGAGAGTCGCAGCCGCTGCTACCCACTCCGCGATCGATCCCGCATCCATATGGCGGCTTCCCCTCTCGACGGGTCAGTGAACATCCGTCCGGAGCCACGGTATCGACTGCGATCCGGCGTAGCTCGCCTGGTCAGCCCTACTGGCGCGTATGCGTCTCGCCGGGCGCAAGCCCACCGATCCAGGCTGATGCTGCGCGATGATGGGGGTGATGACTCCTCCAATCGCCGACCGTTTCGTGGACGCGCAGAGCTGGTGGCTGATCGCCGAGACGCTTCGCCGGCACGCGGGCTGGGGGGTCATCGAGACGTTCGACGAGTCGATCGGCAGCGCCCTGACGGTCGCCGACCTCGGCTCGCAGGAGCGGTCGCAACTGCGGATCACCCGTACGCGCGGTCTCGAGGTGCTTCCGCACGGATCCCTGCGGATCGGCTGGCCCGAGGTGTTCGCGGCAACCAGCAGGCTGACGGTGATCAAGCGACTCGAGAACGCGTTGAGTGCACCCGAGGCGAGGCCGTCGACAACGGCCGTCAACCTCCGGTTCCGCGTGATCGCGAAGATCCTGGCGCTGACCGTCGACGATCGACACGACTGGACGGTGCGCGGCGAGCGGCCCGACGACCCGCCGGTGACCGCCTCGCTGGAGTGGGCCGGCGACCTCAGCGGCTTCCCGAGCGTGCCCGCGCTGAAACAGTGGTGGTGGGAGGAGCAGAGCTTCGGCTCCCTGTACCTCGGCGGTCAAGCGGCCTGGGTCCTGCTGCGTGATCTGCAGCCGGTCGCTCTATTCGATCAGTACGGCGATGTGCACACCAGCGAGGGCCGCTTCGCTCTGCTCGAGTCTTACCGGATGAACGGCAGCCGCCTCATGACGGCGATCGGGCTGGGGCTCGGCCACTTGCTGCCGTAGCGCCCAGCCCGCATGCGGCCCAGCCCGAGTTCGGCCCGGCCCTACTGGTCGGCGTCCGTGTACTCGCCCTCGGGCCCGTCCTCGCTGTGGGACTCGGTGTCGACGTAGCTGCCCTTCTCCTCCGAGGAGATGGGCGGAGTGTCATCCGATTCGGTGTACTCGCCTTCGACGTCGGTGTCGCGCGAGCGCGAGTTCTCGGTCTCGGTGTATTCGCCCGAAACGGTCTCGCGCGAGATTCCCGTCTCGCCCGAGGTCTCGGTGTGCTCGCTGGACGTCTCGGCGGCGTGACGTCCGCGTCCGGTGGTCTCTTCGCTCATGGTGCCTCGCTTCGTGATCGGCGCATCGGCGCCCGGGCGGGCGGCGGTGCCTGCTCCGAGCATGATCGGCTCGGGCGTGCGCCGCAAGGTGTTGACGATGGCGACACACAAGCGCGCCGAGGCGACGAATCCGGCTAAGGGCTGCACAAACACTCAGCCAGGCTATATAGTTGCATTCTGTCAATAGTTGATGCCGATCAACTAGAACGTCTTCAGGAGTCCTATGTCGCGCGCCGAACGCAGTACCACCCCCGTCAGTCCCGACGGGTCCATGTCGCACCGCCAGGTGCTCGAATCGCTCAGCGGCCTGCTGCTGGGCATGTTCGTCTCGATCCTCGCCGGCACGGTCGTCTCGACCTCGTTGCCGCTGATCATCTCGGATCTCAAGGGCGACCAGTCCGCCTACACCTGGGTCGTCACCGCGACCCTGCTGGCAACGACCGTGAGCACGCCGCTCTGGGGCAAGTTCGCCGACCTCTTCAACCGCAAGCTGCTCATCCAGCTGGCCCTCGCCCTCTTCGTGGTGGGTTCCGCCGCGGCGGGCTTCTCGCAAGACACGAACACCCTGATCGTGTTCCGCGTGTTCCAGGGCCTCGGCGGCGGCGGACTCGCGGCGCTGAGCCAGATCATCATGGCCGACATCATCAGCCCCCGCGAGCGCGGTCGCTACGCCGGTCTCTTCGGCGGCGTTATGGCGATCGGTACGGTCGGCGGCCCGCTGCTCGGCGGACTCGTCACGGACTCCCTCGGCTGGCGCTGGAACTTCTTCATCGCGCTGCCGATCGCGATCGTGGCGATCATCCTGCTGCAGGTCACCCTTCGCCTGCCCAAGCACCCCAAGCGCAAGGTGCACATCGACTACTTCGGCGCGGTGCTCATCGCGGCGGGCGTCTCGCTGCTGCTGATCTGGGTCTCGCTCGCGGGCAACCAGTTCGAGTGGGCCTCGTGGCAGTCGGCCCTGATGGTCGGCGGCGCCGTGGTGATCCTGGTGGCCGCGGTCATCGTCGAGCTCAAGGTTCCGGAGCCGATCATCCCGATGGGCATGTTCAAGAACCGCACCTTCAGCCTCGCCGTCGTCGCGAGCATCTCGGTCGGCGTCTCGATGTTCGGCACGGCGGTCTTCCTCGCGCAGTACATGCAGCTGTCGCGCGGCGCCACGCCGACCCAGTCGGGTCTGTTGACGATCCCGATGATGGGTGGCCTGTTGATCGCCTCGACCATCTTCGGTGGCATCATCTCGCGCACCGGCAAATGGAAGACCATCATGGTCTCGGGCGGCGTACTCGCCGTCGTCGGCACCTTCCTGCTGAGCACGCTGCGCTACGACACGAACCTGGTCCTGGTCGGCATCTACATGGCGATCCTCGGCGCGGGCCTGGGCATGCTGATGCAGAACCTCGTGCTGGTGGTGCAGAACTCGATCGAGGTGAAGAACCTGGGCGTCGCGACCAGCGCGGTCACCTTCTTCCGCAGCCTCGGCGGCACGATCGGTGTCTCGGTGCTCGGTTCGGTGCTCGGCACCGTCATCGCCGAACGCATCAAGACCGGCATCGCCGGCCTCGAGCCCGCCGACCAGGCCATCGCGGTGCAGACGCTGGGCAGCGGCACGATCCCGCAGGTGAACACGCTTCCGGATGCGGTGCGCGTGGTGGTCGAGAGCGCCTACGGCATCGGTGTCGGCGACGTGTTCCTCTTCAGCATCCCGCTGGCGATCATCACCCTGATCGCGGTCATCTTCCTGCCGAACGCCAAGCTCGGCACGCAGAACGCGGTGCAGCTCAAGTCCGAGAACGGCAGGGTCGTCGGCGACGCCGAGGACGCGCTCATCGCCGCTGCGGACGGTGCCTCTGCGCTCACTCCGGTGGGTCAGGCGCATCCGACCGGCTCGATCGACGTGATCGAGCGCCGACGCTGATGTTCCCCGTGGCGGTCGACGCCGAGACGCAGGCGGATCCGGCGCGCGAGGCCCTGTTCGAGGTGGAGGAGCAGATCAGCACCCTCGCGGGTCAGATCCGAGCGAGCATCCGTGACGCGGCGGCGGCGGTCGACCCGTCGCTGCCGCCGTTCGGCCTTCGACTGCTGCGGATGCTCGAACGCTCGGGCCCCCTGCACGCCTCCGCCGTGGCCGACGTGCTGTACGTCGACCGCAGCGCGGTGAGCCGGCAGGCGCGCCAGCTCGAAGAACTCGGTCTGGTCGAGACCCGGCCCGACCCGAGCGACGGGCGGGCGCGGTTCCTCGCCTTGACCGCGTCGGGCATCGAGCGGATGCGCGTGGCGGCTCCCGCCGGCACGATGCCGATGCACCGCAGCTTGAGCACCTGGTCGGTCGAAGACCTCCGCGCGTTCGCCGGCTTCGTCGAGCGACTCACCCGCACGCCGTAACGCGATCTCGGCTCGCGCGGCCGTCGTGTCGCTCGGCGGGTACTGACAGCATGGGCTCATGGCTTTGAACGCACCGCCTCGCCCGTCGGGTGAGCGCGGTCCGGGCCTAGCGGATCTGGCCGCACTGCTCGAGGGCGAGCTGGACGATTCGGCCCGCCGCCGGGCCGAGTACTCCAGCGACGCATCGAATTATCGCGTGCCGCCCGCGGCGGTCGTCTTCCCGCGCAGCGAAGCCGACGTGCTCGCGGTGCTGGCGCACGCACGGGCGCACGGATCGAGCGTCACGGCGCGCGGTGGCGGCACGAGCGTCGCGGGTAACGCCATCGGCCCGGGCATCGTGCTCGACTTCTCGCGGCATCTCAACCGTATCCTCGCGATCGACCCTGCGACCCGCACGGCGAGGGTCCAGCCCGGCGTGATCCTCGCCGAGCTGCAGCGCGCCGCCGCCGTGCACGGCCTCCGCTTCGGCCCCGACCCGTCGACGCAGTCGCGGTGCACGATCGGCGGGATGATCGGCAACAACGCCTGCGGTCCGCGAGCGGTGCGCTGGGGCCGCACCTCCGACAATGTCCGCGCGGTGCGCATCCTCGACGGGCGCGGGGTGGTCCGCGAGCTCGGCACCGGTTTCGAGCCCTACCCCGAGCTGGAGTCGGTGGTCCAGCGCGAACTCGCGCTGCTGCGCCTCGAGTTCGGCCGTTTCACTCGCCAGGGCTCGGGCTTCGCGCTCGAGCACCTGCTGCCCGAGAACGGCCGCGACCTGGCGAAGATGGTCGTGGGCACCGAAGGCAGCTGCGGGCTGATCCTCGAGGCGACGATCGACCTCGTCGAGATCCCAGCCGCCACGGTCCTCACCGTGCTCGCGTATCCGGATGCGGCGACCGCGGCGGACGACGCGGTGGAGCTGCTGCCCCTCCAGCCGCAGGCGATCGAGAGCATGGACTCCTACCTCGTCGAGGTGGTCGCCCGGGCGCAGGGCAGGGTGCCCGAACTGCCGCAGGGCGGCGCGTGGCTCTTCGTGGAGACCGCCGGAGCCACCGTCGAGGAGGCGCGGGAGCGGGCCGAGCGCGTGCTCGCTGTTGCGCATCCGCTGGACGCCCGCATCGTCGCCGACGCCGCGCAGGCGCGCCGGTTGTGGCGCATCCGTGAAGACGGGGTGGGCCTCGCGGGCCGGACGCCGGAGGGCGAGCCCGCGTGGCCCGGCTGGGAGGACGCGGCGGTGCCGCCCGAACGGCTCGGCGCGTATCTGCGCGAGTTCGAGGAGTTGAAGCAGCGGCACGGGGTGCGCGGGCTCTCGTACGGGCACTACGGCGACGGCTGCGTGCACACCCGCCTCGACCTGCCGATCCAGGATGCGCCCGCCCGCTTCCGCGCGTTCGTCGAGGAGGCGGCGGCGATCGTGGTGCGCCACGGCGGATCTCTGTCGGGCGAACACGGCGACGGGCGCGCCCGCGGCGAGTTGCTCGCGACGATGTACACGGCGCAGGCGCTGGCGTTGTTCGCCGAGGTGAAGGCCGTGTTCGATCCGGAGGGGGTGCTGAACCCGGGCATCGTGGTGCGGCCCGCGCCGGTCGACGTCGACCTGCGGTTGCCGGGTACGCATCCGCTGCCCGCTGAGGGTCTGGCGCTGCTGCATGACCGCGGCGACCTGGGCCGGGCCGTGCACCGCTGCGTGGGGGTCGGTAAGTGCAGGGCCGACAACAGCGCGACGGGCGGCTTCATGTGCCCCTCGTACCTCGCGACGAAGGACGAGAAGGACTCCACCCGGGGCCGCGCCCGCGTGCTGCAGGAGCTGGCGAACGGGGCTCTCGTCGCCGGGTACGACGCCCCGGAGCTCGCCGAGTCGCTCGACCTCTGCCTCTCGTGCCGAGCCTGCGGATCCGACTGCCCGGCGGGGGTGAACATGGCGGCGTACAAATCGGAGGCGCTGTACCAGAAGTACCGCGGGAAGAGACGCCCGATCAGCCACTACTCGTTCGGCTGGCTGCCGCGCTGGCTGCGGCTCGTCGGGCCGTTCGGGCCGTTGGTGAACGCGGCCGGGCGAGTTCCCTCGCTTCGGCGCTGGGCGCTCCGGCTGGCCGGGGCGGATCCGCGACGCGCGGTGCCTGCACTGCCTCGGCGCTCGGCCCGCAGCTGGTGGCGACGGCATGAGGTGCGGCGCGGCGGGCGGCAGGTGGTGCTCTGGTTGGACTCGTTCACGAACGGGCTCTCGCCCGAGATCGCCACGGCGGCCGTCGCGGTTCTGGAGGATGCCGGCTGCGAGGTGATCGTGCTGCCGCGGCAGGAGTGCTGCGGCCTCACCTGGATCACGACGGGCCAACTCGACACCGCGCGCCGACTGCTGCTCTCGAGCGTCGACGCGCTGGCGCCGCACGTCGCGGCGGGCCGGCCGATCGTGGGTCTCGAACCGTCGTGCACCGCGGTTCTGCGCAGCGACGTGATCGAACTGCTGCCGGAGGATCCACGGGCACGAGCGGTGGCTGCGGCAACGCGCACACTCGCCGAATTCCTGACCGACATCGCGTGGCAGCCGCCGTCACTGGACGGCGTATCGGTGCTGGCCCAACCGCACTGCCACCAGCACGCGGTGATGGGGTTCGCCACCGATGAGGCGCTGCTGCGCGGTGCCGGGGCGAGCGTGCAGAGCATCGCCGGCTGCTGCGGCCTGGCCGGCAATTTCGGTATGGAGCAGGGGCACTACGACGTGTCGGTCGCGGTCGCCGAGAACGGCCTCTTGCCCGCGCTGCGCGAGGCGGGCGAGGCGGTCTTCATGGCGGACGGCTTCTCGTGCCGCACGCAGGCGCAGCAGCTCGCCGGTCGTGACGGCGAGCACCTGGCGCAACTGTTGTCCGCGCGGCTGTCCGCGCGGCTGGATCGCCCAGCCCCCTGAGCAGCGCTCTGCTGGGATTCAGTGCCGCTCGAGCCAGTTCGGGTTCTGCATCACGCCGAGCTGGTTGCCGAACGGATCGATCACGGACGCGGTGATGAAACCCTCGCCGCGCT
Organism: Microbacteriaceae bacterium VKM Ac-2855; assembly: GCA_013204985.1. GTDB lineage: Bacteria > Actinomycetota > Actinomycetes > Actinomycetales > Microbacteriaceae > Rathayibacter. Next base: position 166,514 of record JABMLG010000004.1, on the reverse strand, counting down.
CGCGGGGCTCGTCCTGCGCGATGGCGCCGAGCTCGAGCAACCGCTCGTAGACGGAGAACACGTCGTCGACGTGCCAGTACGCGATCGGTCCGCCCGAGCCGCCGGCGCCGGGCGGAGCCCACTTCGCGTCGATGAGCCCGAGTTCGTCGTGATCATCGCCGATGCGGAACTCGAAGTAGGCGCCTCCGCTCTCGAAGTAGGGCGCGATGCCGAGGAAGTCGGTGTACCAGTCGCGGGCGGCCTGAATGTCGTCGGCGAAATAGCTGATGTTCGCGAGCCCGCGCAGGGGGCTGGTGGTGCGGGTGCTGTTCGTCATCGGGGGTTCCCTTCGTTCGTTGCGATCACGCTACGAGCGAATCAGGACAGTTATCGTCCGCAATGCGATCCGTCTTCGCGGTCTCCTCCTCCACAGGGCAGCGGATGCGGGCGACCGTCCCGGATCGGCGCTCACGGCCCGAGCAGGGATGGCCCGGCAGCCTACGGTCGAAGAGCACGGCGGCGGCCGGGGAGTAGGCCCTCTGGCCGCCGCCGTTCGGTTACGAAGAGAGCCACGCGGTTCATGGAGAGAAGAGGTAGCGGATGCTGTTGCGGTTCCCGCCAGGGGGCGGATCAGGGGCGGCGATAGCGCGCCATCACAACGGAGATGGTCACCGCGACCGGTTCCGTCACCTCCGCGAGCAGTGGATCCAGGGCGTCCGGGCTCACGTGATGGGCGCTCGGTCCCATCATCACCTCGTTGCGCAGATCATCCGCCGTCATCGACGTCTCGTACTCGACCTCCTCGACAGCCAACCGGTCGAATCCCGCCAGCTGGGTGTCGAGGCGCTCGGCCTTGCGAGCGTCGATGGCGAGCATCCCGAAACGCTCGCGGATGCCCGCGAGGTGCCGGGGCGTCGGGGTCACCACGAGGAGGGTGCCATGGGGTCGAAGGATGCGCAGCATCTCGGCTCCGTTGCGCGGAGCGAAGACGTTGAGCAGCAGATCGGCGGCGCCGTCGCGCACCGGCAACGGCTGCCACGCATCCGCCGTCGCAGCGACGGCCCGCGGATGCGCCCGCGCGGCACGGCGGCACGCGTAGGCGGAGAGATCGAGGGCGATGCCGAAGGCGTCGGGTGCCTCGCGGAGGACCGCGGCGAGGTAGAAGCCCGTGCCGGCGCCCAGATCGACGACGAGGTGCGGGCTCGCCGCGCCGGCCGCCCCCGCCAGGGCTGTGGCGATGGGCGCGTAGTGTCCGGCACCGAGGAAGGCGGCACGCGCGGCCACCATCTCAGCGCTGTCGCCCGACGTCGCGTGCCGTCCGCGCAGCAGCGACGCGTAGCCCTGGCGGGCGACGCTCGCGGAGTGTCCGCGCGCGCAGACCAGCTCGGGTCCGCGCGGCGCCAGTGCCTCGCCGCAGACCGGGCAGGCGAGCGCGGCGAGGGCGGCGGCGCCGAGTGCGGTCGCCGGATCGAACGGATTCACCTAGGTGCTCTGCCGTCGTGCGACCGCGGTGACCATCGCATTCGCGGTGGCGATGAGCGGCACGGCGAACAGCGCCCCCGCGATGCCGGCGATCTCGAGGCCCGACGCGACGCCGAGCACCACAGCAAGCGGATGCACCTCCACAGCGGAGCCGAGGATCAGGGGCTGCAGCACGTGGCCCTCGAGCTGGTGCACCACGATCACGATCGCGAGCATGATGAGCGCCACGACCCAGCCGTTGTAGATCAGCGCGATCACGACCGCGACGGCTCCGGTGGCGATGGCGCCGACGATCGGGATGAAGGAGCCGAGGAAGACCACGACCGCGATCGGCAGGGCGAGCGGCAACTGCAGAGCGAAGGCACCGATCCCGATTCCGATGGCGTTGATACCGGCGACGGCGAGCTGCGCACGGACGAACAGGCTGAGCGTGCGCCAGCCGGCGTCGCCCGCTTCGACGATCGCCGCGCGCGCGTTGCGCGGGAACAACCGCACGATCCAGTTCCAGATCGCGCGACCGTCGAGCACGAAGAACAGCAGCGTGAACAAAGTCAGCAGTGTCCCCGTGCCGATCTCGGCGACCACCGAGCCGACCCGGACGGCACCCGACGCGATCGTGCCCGCCTGCGTCTGCAGTGTCGAGAGGCCGGTGTCGATCCAGCCGCTGATCTCCACATCCGTCACATTGAACGGCGGGGCGGCGAGCCAGGCCTCGAAGCCGCGCGTCGCCGTGAGGGTCTGTTCGCGCAGCCCCGTGAATCCCGAGCGGGTCTGCAGCACGACGAGCGTTACCAGCCCACCGACCGCGACCAGCAGGACCAGGAAGGTCACCAGCACGGCGAGCCATTTCGGCCAGTGCCGGCTCTGCAGGAAGACCCGCAGGGGAGTGAGCAGCGCGCTCAGCAGGAGGGCCACCATCACGGGGATGACGGCGACGGGCACCTGCGAGACGAGCCAGCAGACGAGACCGAGCACGCCGACCACGGCGAGGAAGCGCCAGCTCCACGCCGCCGCGATCCGGATGCTCGGGGTGACGGCGCCGTCGGCGGGGCTCGAGCGGGGCATGCGCTTCCTTCCGACGGTGCGACCTCTGGCAGCCTACGACCTCCAGGCGGCGCATTCACTAGCATTCGCGCGGCCACGGCGCACCCCCTGCGGGCTGTCAACCGGCGGTGCCTACGGTTGAACCAGGCGTCGATCAGGCGCCCGCAGCACGAAGGAGTGAACGATGAGCGAGAAGAACGACGGCGTCGGCAGCGAGAACACGATCCCTGACTCGGAGGACGGCCTGGCCGTGGGCGTCGGGGGCGCCTCGCACTTCAACCCGGAAGAGGACGAAGAGGCGGCAGCGGACCCGGACGAGGCCGACACCGCATCCGGTGGCCCTGCCGACTGAGCCCCCGCATCCGAGCGGGGACGGCCCGGAGAGGGAGTCCCCGCGCGGATGAACGGCGGCTGATGTGCGGCGGCGGATGTGCGCCGGCGGACGAACGGCGATCGATGATCGGCAGTGGCTGGCGCCGAGAGCCGCGATGCGCCTACCCTGAAGTCATGCAGGCCACGCAGCGATTTCCGCGCCCCCGACCGGTTCCCGGTCGCGAGGGCTTCGCCGCGCGCCTGATTGCGCACTAGTCCGCTCGCGTCGGCTCGGTCGGGGGAGAGATTCCTCACCGCATCCGACCGAAGGACTCATCATGCCCACCCTCACCCCCGCCGAACTGTCGGCCGCGCTCACCCTGCGTGATCTCAGCGATCCGGCGCACGGCCCGCACGCCATGCAACTGGTGGTAGACGAGATCACCGCGGCGCTCGCCGCGCTGTGGCCGCGACCCGTCGAGATCGTGCGCGACGGGCCGCTCGTCGCCGTCGCCGACAACTACGACGCGCTCGGCTTCGACGCGGCTGCCGTCACCCGAGACCGTCGATACTCCCGCTACCTCTCATCCACCGTGATGCTGCGCAGCCACACCTCGGCCGCCATGCCTCCACGGATGCGAATGCTGCGGGCGGACGACGATCGCGTGCTGCTCGCCCCGGGCCTGGTGTACCGCCGCGACGCCATCGATCGCACCCACGTCGGCGAGCCGCACCAGCTCGACGTCTGGCGGCTGAGTTCCGACCGTCCGCTCGGCGATGCAGCGCTCGCCGATGCCGAGCTGCGCGAAGCGATGGCCGCGGTCGTGGACGCGGTACAGCCCGGTGCCGCGTGGCGCGCGGTGCCCGCCGTGCATCCGTACACCGTCGGCGGCTACCAGCTCGACGTGCGGATGCACGGTGAGTGGCTGGAACTCGCCGAGTGCGGCCTCGTCGCCCCGGGTGTGCTCCGCGCAGCGGGGCTCAGCCCGGAACGTTGGTCGGGGCTGGCGCTCGGCCTTGGACTCGACCGCGCTCTGATGCTGCGCAAAGGCGTGCCCGACATCCGGTTGCTGCGCGCGACGGAGCCGCGCATCGCCACGCAGATGCTCGACCTCGAGCCGTGGCGGCCGGTCTCGAGCCTGCCGTCGATCCGACGCGACCTCTCGATCGTCGTCGGGCCCGAAGCCGATGCGGAGACGCTCGGAGACCAGGTGCGCCGAGCTCTCGGTGAGAGCGCCGACGACATCGAATCGGTCCGCGTGCTCGCGGCGACCCCCGCGGCGGCGCTCCCCGCCCCGGCTCGGGAGCGGTTGCGCATCCGTGCTGATCAGCAGAACGTGCTGCTGCGGATCACCCTGCGCCCGATCGAACGCACGCTGACGGATGCGCAGGCGAACGTGATCCGCGACACGATCTACCGAGCCGTGCACGAGGGTCCGGTGCTCGAGCTGATCGGCTGACGGGTCAGGCGGGGCGGTCGGCGCTGTCGGGATCGGCTGCGGCCGCCCGCTCCGCAGCGACCCGCTCCGCTTCCGTCGCCGCCTCCCGGGCTTCGCGGAGCCGTTCGGATGCGGCGTAGGCCGTGCTCGCAGGAGTCGAACCGGGCGACGATGCCGCGGCGAAGAACGCGGCCATCGCTCCGGGAGGTTCCGGCTCAGACACGCGCGCCGCCGCCGCGGGAGGCTCGGGTGCAGCGGCCGGCTCGGCTTCGACGACGACAGCCGGTTCCGGGTCCGCGGCCGGCTCGGGATCGTCGGAGCGGGCTCCGAACAAGTCGGCCGTGCCGCGGGTCATCCGCTCGACGAACGATTCGGAGGAGTAGAAGGGATTCGAATCCTGCGGAATCGCGAAGTCACCCAGCCGCACGTCGGTCGAGGTCGGAAGAGTCGCGTCGGCGTCGGAGTCGCTATCGGCGGCCGGGACCACATCGGAAGCGCCGCCCGTCGTGACGACCTGCGGCACGCTCTCGTCCGCCGCCGCATCCGGGCTCGCCTCCTCCAGGCCCAGTGACGCGACTCGCGCAGCTCCCTCGTGGTCGCCGAGCGCGCGCAGCAGGCGCGAACCGGCCTCGACGGCACGGTCGGCGTCGTCGCCCTCGAAGACGACACCGCTTTGCCACGCCTCGCACATGCCGAGCAGTTCCGCGGCCGAGCGGGCACCGCTGCGACCGAGGATCTCGGCGAACGGTCGGCCGATGCCGTCGAGCTCGGTGGTCAAGGCGAGAAGGGGGAGTCGCGCCCCAGTCGGGTCGGCGACCTGAGCGGCCTCGACAGGCAGGAGGCGGCCCCAGGCGCCGTCCTCGGTGTAGGCGGCCAGTGTCGCGCCGACGGCCCGGCGAGCGCTCTCGGCGACCGCGCTCAGCGCCGCCTCCACAAGGGTGATCTCGGTGTCCACGGACTCTCCATCGCTCGGTTCGGCCATCGCTCGGTTCAGGACCAACGAACGCGATCGACGCGCCTCGTGTGCATCCATCCTGGCATCCGCAGCCTGACCGACTGGTGATCCCGTCTGTGGGGCACCGCCCGGACCGGGCGAGTCGTCGCACCCCGCGGAGGGCGTGAGAATGGCCGCATGGCACCCGGCTCGAACACCCCGAAGAACACCCCGAAGACCACCCCGAAGACCGTACCGACGGCGGCCGACGTCGAGCTCCACCTCGCCGGCCTCCCCCTCGCGCGCCAGGCCGAGTGCCGCATCCTCATCGCCGAGATGTCGGCGATCTCCGGCGAAGCACCGGTGCTCTGGGGGCCGAGCATCATCGGGTTCGGCAGCTACCACTACCGTTACGCCAGCGGACGCGAGGGTGACGCGCCGCTGCTGAGCTTCGCCTCTCGCGGAACCACGCTCTCCCTCTACCTGGCGGACGGCGTCGCCGCCCACGAGGTCGAGCTCGATCGGCTCGGGCCGCACTCGGTGGGAAAGGGCTGCCTCTACCTCAAGCGGCTCGCCGACATCGACATCGCGGTGCTGCGCGGAATCCTCGCCCGTAGCCGCGACACCGTCCGCGCACTGCACTGAGCCGCGCGGAGCGGCAGGCGGTCCTGGCCCCCGTTCGCACTCGAGACCGATACCCGCTCAAGCGCTCGCGCGCGCGTAGACCACCGACGCCCGACCCTGCGACCCCCACAACCCGACTTCTCAGACACGAGCGGCGAACGGTTATACGACGTACGGTGGTCGAATGGCCGCAGAACTGACGCTCGGCGCGGAAGAAGAGCTCCATCTCATCGATCTGAAGACGAAGCAGCTGTCGGCGCATGCGCCGCAGGTGCTCGCGAGGCTGCCGAAGGAGTTCTTCTCGGCCGAGCTGCAGCGCACTACCGTCGAGACCAACACCCCGGTCGTCGACACGCTCGACGGGCTGCGCACCGAACTGGTCCGGCTGCGGCAGGCGGTGATCGAGGCGGCCGCCCCCGACGGCATCGGCATCGCCGCCGTCGGCACGGCCCCGCGCTCCGACTACTCCGACTTCGAGCTCACCAGCACGGGTCGCTACGGCCGGATGCAGGAGCAGTACCGGATGCTCGTCGATGAGCAGCTGATCTGCGGCACGCAGATCCACGTCGGCGTCTCCGACCGCGAGCTGGCGGTGCAGATCGCGCAGCGCATCGCCCGCGACCTGCCGGTGCTGCTCTCGCTCAGCGCCTCGAGCCCGTACCTCAACGGCCAGGACACCGGCTACGCGAGCATCCGCACGATCATCTGGCAGCGCTGGCCGAGCGCCGGCGCCACCGGTCCGCTCGCCTCGGCCGCCGAGTACGACCGGCTTCTCGAAGACCTCATCGCCACCGGCGTGATCGCCGACTCGAAGATGGCCTATTTCGACGTACGGCCGTCGTCGCACGCGCCGACACTCGAGCTGCGCGTCTGCGACGCCACGCCGATCGTCGACGACGCGGTGCTGATCGCCGGTCTCTTCCGCGGGCTGGTCCGCGCGGCCGAACTCGACATCGAGGCCGGTCGGCCCTTCCGACAGACTCCGCCGCCCATCCATCGCGCCGCGATGTGGCAGGCCGCGCGCGGCGGCCTGGCGGGCGAACTGCTCGATCACACCGCGCATCCGCGACCGGTGCCGGCCGCCGAGGCCCTGCGCAGCATGATCGCGCGGTTGCAGCCCGCGCTCGACGAGCTCGGCGACCTCGAGCAGGTGCGCGAGTTGGCCGAGATCGCCCTCGCCCGCGGCAATTCCGCCGACCGCCAGCGCGCCGTCTACGCCGAGCTCGGCACGCTCGACGCCGTGGTCGACGCGGTCGTCGCCGAAACGCACGGGCCCGCATCCGGCCCGCCTCTCGCCGAACCGAGCCTGCGCAGCTACCGCGTTCGCGCGGGTGACGAGGCCGTCGGCTCGGGCGGCCGACCGCGCAGCGCCTACGCGCCTCTCGTCGACCACTTCCGCGAGCTCGGCGATGCCGGTCTCGCCCAGCGCAACAGCGCTCGCGACGAGCGGGTCGCCGCCGCCGGGTTCAGCTTCCGGGTGGACGGCGAGGATCGACCTTTCCCGGTCGACCTGATGCCGCGGGTGCTGCAGTCGCACGAGTGGACCGAACTGGCCGCGGGCCTGGGCCAACGGGCGCGGGCGATCGAGTCGTTCCTCCGCGATGCTTACGGCGAGGCGCGCGTGGTCGCCGACGGCATCCTGCCCCCGCTTCGCGGCTCCGCCGGCTGGCGCGACGAGGCGACGCGCCTTCCGCGTGGCGCCGTGCGAGCGCCGATCATGGGCTTCGACCTCGTGCGCAACGAGTTCGGCGGCTGGCGGGTGCTCGAGGACAACGTGCGCAACCCCAGCGGCCTCGCCTACGCGATGGGCATCCGCGAACTGCTCGACGAGGTCGTACCCGACCTTCCGCGTCCAACCACCCTGCGCGATCCGCACACCGCCTTCGGTGCCCTGCGGCGCACCCTCATCTCGGCGGCAGCGGGTACGCCGGGTATCGCGGCGCCGGTGCTGGCACTCTTCTCCAGCGGATCCGATAGCTCGGCCTGGTACGAGCACCGTCGCCTCGCCGAGGGTGCGGGGCTGCTGCTGGTCACCGCCGGGGATCTGCGCGTGCGGGCCGGCCGCGTCTTCGCGGGCGACTCGGCCATCGACGCGCTCTACCTGCGACTCGATGGCGAGCTGGCCGACATCGTGGCGGCGGACGGGCATCCGCTCGGCGCCGAGATCCTCGGCGTCGCCGAAGCGGGGGCGGTGGCGCTGGTGAACGCGCCCGGCAACGGCCTCGCCGACGACAAGGCGATGTACTGCAACGTGCCCGAGCTGATCGGCTACTACCTCGACGAGCGTCCGCTGCTGGAGGCGGTGCCCACCTACCGGCCCGGCGACGAGGCCGAGCGGCGCATCGTGCTCGAACGTGTCGGCGAGCTGGTGACCAAACCGGTCGACGGATTCGGCGGGCGCGGTGTGTTGATCGGTCCGTCCGCGGCGGCTGCGACGGTCGCCGAGCGGCGCGCTGAGATCGCAGCGGATCCGTCGGGCTGGGTCGCGCAGGAGGTCGTCACGCTCTCGTCGCTGCCCACCTTCTCGGGCACGCAGCTGCAGCCGCGGCACGTCGACCTGCGCGCCTTCGTGTTCGTCACGGGCACCGGCCCCGACGACGTCGAGCTCGCCGACCTGGCCCTCACCCGCGTCGCGGCCGAGGGCAGCATGGTCGTGAACTCCTCGCAGGGCGGCGGCGCGAAAGACACCTGGATCATCGGAGGCAACTGATGCGCGGAGGCAACTGATGTGCGGACTGGCCGGAGAGATCCGCCTCGACGGGCGCACGGCCGATGTCGGCGCCGTCGACCGGATGACGCAGTGCATGACGCATCGCGGCCCTGATGGTGACGGCATCTGGGCACGCGGACCGGTCGCCCTCGGCCACCGCCGCCTGTCGATCATCGATCTGTCGGCCGCCGGCGGGCAGCCGATGGTCGATTCCGCGGCCGGGCTCTCGGTGGTGTTCAACGGCTGCATCTACAACTACGAGCAGCTGCGCGACGAGCTGATCGCGAAGGGCCACACCTTCTTCTCGCACTCCGACACCGAGGTGATCGGTAAGGCCTACGCCGAGTGGGGCACCGACTGCGTCGACCATTTCCTCGGGATGTTCGCCTTCGTGATCGTCGAGCACGTCTCGGGCCGCATCGTGATGGGCCGCGACCGGCTGGGCATCAAGCCGCTGTACCTCGATGAGTCGGGCGACCGCATCCGCTTCGCCTCAACGGTGCAGGCGCTGCTCGACGGGGGCGGCACCGACACCTCGATCGACCGCGAAGCCCTGATGTTCTACATGTCGTTCCACTCGGTGGTGCCGGCTCCGCGCACCATCCTGAACGGCGTGAAGAAGCTGCCGCCCGCGACGGTGCGGGTGTACGAACCCGACGGTTCGCGGCACGAGCACGTGTACTGGACGCCGGAGTTCAGCCGCGACGCCACGCGTGCCGACTGGTCGGCCCGCGACTGGGAGGATGCGTTGATCGCCTCCTTCCGCACCGCGGTCGAGCGACGGATGGTGGCCGATGTTCCCGTGGGCGTGCTGCTCTCGGGCGGCATCGACTCGAGCCTTGTCGTGGCCCTGCTGGCCGAGATGGGGCAGAAGGATCTCGCGACCTTCTCGATCGGCTTCGACTCGGCGGGCGGTGAATCCGGCGACGAGTTCGAGTACTCGACGCTGGTCGCGCAACGGTTCGGCACCGACCACCACCGCATCAAGATCGACTCTTCGCGGCTGCTGCCCGGCATCGACGGAGCGATCCGGGCGATGAGCGAGCCGATGGTCTCGCACGATTGCGTCGCGTTCTACCTGCTCAGCGAAGACGTTTCGCAGCACGTGAAGGTGGTGCAGTCGGGGCAGGGTGCGGATGAGGTGCTCGGCGGGTACGACTGGTATCCGCCGCTGGCATCCGTGCCGCGCGGCGACGCGGCCGAGGCCTACGCATCCGTGTTCTTCGACCGCCGCTACGACGAGCTGTCGCGGTTGATGGCCCCGTCGTGGCTCGGTCGCGATGTCGCGACCGACTACATCGCGGCGCAGTTCGCGGTGCCGGGGGCCGACACCTCGGTCGATGCGGCGCTGCGGCAGGACACCACGATCAACCTCGTCGACGACCCGGTGAAGCGTGTCGACAACATGACGATGGCGTGGGGGTTGGAGGCGCGCGTGCCCTTCCTCGATCACGAGTTCGTGGAGCTGGCGGGGCGCATCCCACCCGAGCTGAAGCTCGCCGACGGCGGCAAGGGCGTGCTGAAGCGCGCCGCGCGCGGCATCGTGCCGGATGAGGTCATCGACCGCAGCAAGGGCTACTTCCCGGTGCCCGCGATCCGGCAACTCGAGGGGCCGTACCTGCAGCGGGTCACGGATGCGCTGACCGACCCGGCCGCCCGCGCGCGCGGCCTGTTCGACCCCGCCACGGTCGAGCGGATGCTCGCCGCGCCGAACGAGACGCGCACCAACCTCGGCTCGAACGCGCTCTGGCAGCTCGCCCTGCTCGAGATGTGGCTGCAGGAGCACAACGCGGGCTGACCGCCTTCCTGCGAGGGACCCGCCCTGTGCGCGTGGGACCCGCCCTGGGCGGGTCCGATGCGCACAGGAGGGGTCCCTCGCAAGGATGCGGGAGGTGGGTCAGGCGCCGGCGCGCGTCGCCTTCGCGAGGTTGGCGACGAGCTCGTCGGCGTTCTGACGCACCACGTAGGCGGGCTGGTCGCGCTCGACGCGCCAGCTCTCGGAGAGGGGCCCGACGTTCACGGAGTCGAAGCCGAGCTCGTTGTACAGCTTCGTCACGAAGCCGGCCGCATCCTCGAAGTCGCTGGCGGTCGCGAGCGCGCGGCGGTCGGGGCTGCCGGCGGGCGAGCCGTCCGTGGTGATGTCCTTCGCCATGATGTGGTTGAAGCCCTTCGCGACGAAACTTCCCTGCAGGTGCGCCTGCAGCAGTCCGCTCACGGTCGCCTCGCCCGCGTCGAGCTCGGGGATGCGCCCGTCGCGCTCGAAGTAGTAGTTGTTGGTGTCGATCACGATCTTGCCGTTGAGCGGAGCCACCGGGATCTGCTCGTAGGCCTTGAGCGGCACGGTCACGACCGCGACGTCCGCCGCCTCGGCCGCCTCCGTGGCGGTCGCCGCGCGCGCCCGCGGACCGAGCTCCGCGACGAGATCCGCGAGAGTCTCGGGGCCGCGCGAGTTCGCGATCACGATGTCGTATCCGGCGCCGATCGCCGCGCGAGCGACCTGGCTGCCGATGTTTCCTGCTCCGATGATGCCGAGTGTTGTCATACCCGAGCCAACCGGGGGTGGCCGCGTGTTGTTCCCCGTCTCAGCGGGTCCAAAGGTTGTCGCCCAGCTCGGTCCAGCCGGCCGACTCCGCCTCGGCGTCGCTTCCCTCGGCCCAGAGAGCGAGCTCCGCCACGCCCGGTACCGCGGTCGCGATGACCATGCCCGATACCGCGTCGGCGTTCTGCGGCGTGCCGCATCCGGAGATCCCGTCACCGGCGCGATCGACAGGGATCGACACGATGCAGACGGTCGAACCGTCGTCGTCCGTCGCGATCCAGATGCCCCGGTCCTCCTGCGTGACGATGAAGCGGGTCGATCCCGGATCGAGATTCAGGTCGACATCGCTGCCCGGTGGAAGCGCGTCGACATCGGTCGCCGCTGTCTCGAGAACGGGGAAGGCGTCGGTGATCGTGCGCACCTCGTTGCCGCCGAACACCGAGCCCGAACCGGGAGCCGCCGACGGCGCGCAGCCGGTGAGTGCGAGGGCGCATCCGGCCGCCGCGGCGAAGAGGAGCCTGCGCGCGATCACCGGTGCAACACCCCGAGCGCCCGAAGGCCCGCCCGCTGCAGCTCTCGGTAGCCGCGCTCCTCGCCGGGAGCGATCCACTGGCCGAAGGCGACGTGGAAGATCGCGACGCCGGATTCGGCCGCGAGTGCCGCATCCGGGTCGGTGATGCCGTGCGCCCGGAGAGCCTCGCCCAGCGCGGTGGCGAGGCGCGCGCGTTTGAGCAGTTCGCGCTCCTGCAGCGCCGGATTCTGTTCGATGATGAGCTGGCGCCGGCGGGAGTGCTCGCGCCGTTCATCCGCGAAGAAGTCGGAGACGGCGTCGAGGGCCGCCGCGACCATCTCGACCGGTGAGGCGTCGGTGGGGGCCGCGGCGACGGCGTCGATCATGCTCTGCCGCAGTCGATCCTGCCCGTCGAAGAGCACCTCGCGCTTGTCGGCGAAGTGGCGGAAGAAGGTGCGCTCGGTGAGGCCCGCAGCGGCCGCGATGTCGGCGGCCGTGGTGCGCTCGAAGCCGCGCTCGGCGTAGAGCTGCATCGCCGCCCCCTGCAGGCGTTCTTTCGCGCCCGGCTGCCATCGCACCATACGACCCATCCTACCGATGACGCGTTCTACCGATGGCAGTGAGTGTCATCAGGGTGTACCGTGATGTCTGCGGCTGACATGACAGTCGCTGACATCGCTCGTCCGAGACGGAGGAGCAGAACGAAAGGTCGCATCATGCGCGTCTTCATCACCGGAGCCTCGGGTTGGATCGGCTCCGCCGCCGTCGACGAGTTGCTCGCCACCGGCCACCAGGTCCTCGGGCTCGCCCGGTCGGATGCCTCCGCCGCGTCGCTCGCCGCGAAGGGGGCGGATGTGCTGCGCGGCGATCTCGACGATCTCGACAGCCTGCGCGCCGGCGCCGCCGATTCCGAGGCCGTACTGCACCTGGCCAACAAGCACGACTGGGTGAACCCCGCCGAATCGAACCGGGCCGAGCGCGTCGCCGTGCAGACCCTGCTCGACGCCCTCGAGGGGTCAGGTCGACGTTTCATGCTCGCTTCGGGCGTCGCCGGGCTCGCCAGCGGTCGGCCGTCGACCGAGCGGGACGCCTCGCCCTTCAGCGGCCCCGACGCGATGCGCGGCGGCACCGAGAACCTGGCGCTCGACTACCTCGACCGCGGCGTGCACGCGCTCAGCGCCCGCTTCGCTCCGACGGTGCACGGTATGGGCGACCACGGCTTCATCGCGATCTTGACGCAGGTGGCGCGCGAGAAGGGCGTCGCCGGCTATATCGGCGAGGGCACGAATCGGTGGGCGGCCGTGCATCGAGCGGATGCGGCCCGCGTCGTCCGCCTCGGCCTCGAGGCCGCGCCGGCCGGCAGCCGGCTGCACGCCGTCGGCGAGGAGGGCGTGCCGACCCGCGAGATCGCGGGGTACATCGGCGCCGCGCTCGGTGTGCCGACCACCTCGATCGACCCGGCGGATGCGGTGGCGCACTTCGGCGTCCTCGGCCGGTTCTTCGGCGCCGAGATGTCGGCATCGAGCATCCGCACGCAGGAGTTGCTCGGCTGGACGCCGACGGGGCCGACGCTCGGAGAGGACATCGCGGCGGGCGCGTACGCGTCCTGAATCCGGGTTGCCGTTTCTTTGACGGGCGTTCGTCAAAGAAACGGCAACCGGTCGATGGGGTGTGTTTGTCAAAGAAACGGCAACCCGTCGATGGGGTGTGTTTGTCAAAGAAACGGCAACCCAGGAACCTCTAGCCAGATGTTGACGTCAACATGTAGTGTCACTAGGGAGACTGTTCCCGGGAACATCCGTGGATGGCCTCCTCCGACGGCCCCACAGAAGGACGGCATCAATGACGATGTATTCGAAACGGATGATCGCGCTCGCCACATGCGCCGCGCTCACAGCCGGGGCGCTGCTCGCCCTTCCGAGCGCGGCCGAGCCCGCGCAGGCGGCCGACGGGGTGCGCATCACGCCCAACCCCGCCGTCGCCGGCGAGGCCTACGAGGGCTGGGGTACGAGCCTCGTCTGGTTCGCCAACGCCACCGGCGACTACCCCGAGGCGCTGCGCGAAGACCTCTACCAGAAGGTCTTCGGCGAGGACGGCCTCGACCTCAACATCGCGCGCTACAACATCGGCGGCGGCAACGCCTCCGACGTGAACGACTACCTCCGCCCAGGCGGCGCGGTCGAGGGCTACTGGGCGGCGGATGCGGACGGCAGCGCCGGCACCTACGGCGGCGCCACCACGAAGTACGCCGACCGCGACGCCGTGCTCGCCGCCTGGGATGCGAACAACCCCGACTCCTACGACTGGAGCGCCGACGCGACCCAGCGCTGGTGGGTCGAGAAGCTCGCCGCGGAGGACCAGATCACGCACTGGGAGACCTTCGCCAACAGCGCGCCCTACTTCATGACCGAGAGCGGCTACGTCTCGGGCGGCTTCAATGCCACGAGTGAGCAGCTCAAGCCTGCCGCCGAGGCGCAGTTCGCCCAGTACCTGACCACGGTCACCGAACACCTCGAAGACGAGTACGGCATCAGCGTCGACTCGCTCGACCCGTTCAACGAGCCGAACACCAACTACTGGGGCACCACGTTGAGCAACGGCGTGCCGGTCGGCGGTCGCCAGGAGGGCATGCACGTCGGGCCGACCCGCCAAGTCGGGCTGATCGACGACGTCGCCGCCGCGCTGGCCGCATCCAGCACCGACGCCGGCCTGGCCGCGATGGACGAGACGAACCCGGGCATCTTCGCCACGAACTGGGCCGCGTATCCCGCCGCCACCCGCGCGCTCGTCGACCGGATGAACGTGCACACCTACGGCACCTCGGGTCGCCTCACCGTGCGCGACCTCGCCAAGAGCGCCGACACCGACCTCTGGATGAGCGAGATCGAGGGCAACTGGGTCTCGGGCTACAACCCGGTCAACATCGAGAACGGCCTCGGCATCGCCTCCCGCATCACCGACGACCTGCGCGAGCTGGAGCCTAAGGCGTGGGTGCTCTGGCAGCCCGTCGAGGACCTCTACAACATGAGCCCCAAGGGCGAGAACCTCAACTGGGGTTCGATCTTCATCGACCTCGACTGCCAGCCGTACCAGGAGGCCGGCGGCGAGGTCTGGAAGTCGGCGCGGCGCGTAGCGGATGCGGGCGGCGACTCGACCCTCGCGCCCGTCTGCGGCGTCGAGGTGAACTCGAAGTTCAACACCATCCGCAACTTCACCAAGTTCATCCACGAGGGCGACCACCTGATGGCGGTCGACGACACCACCAGCACCGCCGCGATCCGGGCCGACGGCACGGGCGCGACTCTCGTGCACAGCAACACGGCCACCTCGGAGCGCACCGTCACCATCGACCTCTCCCGCTTCGGCAGCATCGCCGCCGGTGCGAGCGTCACGCCGTACGTGACCACGCAGGCCTCCTCGGCTGCGGATCCGACCGGCAACGCACTGGTGCAGAAGCCCGCCGTCGCGATCGACCGCGGCGCGAAGACGGCGACGTTCACGGTTCCGGCCAAGTCGGTCACCAGCTTCGTCATCGACGGCGTCACGGGCATCGCCGCGAGCGCCCCCGCGCTGCGCGACGGCCACCGCTACCAGCTCGTCGGCACGCAGAGCGGGAAGGCCTTCACCGCGAACGCCTCCGGCACCGCGACCACCATCACCACCCTCGGCACCGACTCCGCGACCGCCGCCAAGCAGACCTGGACCGTGCACGAGGTGCCGGCCGGTGAGCGCGAGGCGACCGATCGGGTCGTCCTCGAGACGGCCGACGGCCGCATCCTGGGCGCCACGAGCAACGGCACGGACCTGCGCAGCATCACCGCGGCCACCGCGGCGACCACACCGGCCACCCGCTGGATCGTGAACAGCACGGACGGCATCCGCTTCACCCTCGTCAACGAGGCGCTCGCGCTCTCGCTCGACGTCGCCGGGCAGTCGAGCGCCGACAACACCGGCGTCGGTGTCTACGGATCCAACGGCGGTACGAACCAGTCGTGGCAACTGCGCGATCTCGCGCCTCTCGCCGGGCAGACCGTGCCGGCGCGCACCGCTGTGGGTGTCGCTCCGACGCTGCCCGCCTCCGTCACGCCGCAGTACGCCTGGGGCGTGGGCCCCGCGACGGCGGCGAGCTGGCAGCTGCCGGCCGCCTCCGCGTGGGCGAGCGCCGGTCGCGTCGAGGTGCCCGGCACCGCGACCGACCTCTACGGCCAGACCATCACGGTCACGGCGCTGGTCGACGTCGGCGGGCTGACCGCCGCGGACCCGGTCTCGATCACGGTCGCGGCGGGCGCATCCGTCGCGGGCGTGCAGGCCGCGGCACCGGCCACCGTGCCGGCACGTGTCGGCGCCTCCAGCAGCACCTTCGCGGTGCCGGTGGTGTGGAACTGGTCGCCGCTCACCGCAGCCACCCTCGCGCAGCCCGGAGCCGTGACGATCACGGGCACCGCGACGGCCGACGGAGCGACGCTGCCGGCGCAGCTCACGGTGCTGGTCACCGCGGGCACGCTGCGCAACTTCAACCCGGATGCGGGCAACACCGCGACCGCCACCTCCGCCGAATCCGGTTACGGCGCCGACCGCACCCGCAACGGCGTGTTCGGCGACAAGGGCTGGTCGAACTGGGTCTCGACGAACAAGCCGACCCAGAGCACCCTGACGTACGCCTTCGCGGCGGCGCACCAGGTGCAGCAGGTCTCGGTGCAGTTCTACCGCGACGGCACGAACAGCTGGGCGCAGACGATGCAGCTGCAGACCCGCGCGGCCGACGGCTCGTGGGTCGCCGTGCCCGGCTGGGAGACGGCGCAGCCCGTCGCCTCGCCGGCCGACGGCACGGCGCCCACGGTAACGGCGACGTTCGCGCCGATCACCGCGACCGGACTCCGGGTGGTGATGAACGCCTACGCGGCGACGCACCTCATCGTCTCGGAGGTGCAGATCTCGGAGTCGGTCGCCTCGGCGGCCGCGGTCAGCACCCTCGCGGCACTGCGGATCGACGGGGTCGGCATCGCCGGCTTCGACCCGGCGCGCACGGAGTACGCGGTCACGGCCGAGCGGATGCCCGTCATCGGCGCCGTCGCGACCGACTCCGCCGCCCGGGTGCGCGTGACGCAGCCCACCGAGCAGAACGGGCGAGTGGGCACGATCGCGGTCACCTCGGCCGACGGCTCGCGCAGCACGACCACCACGGTCGCGGTCGACGTGGTCGCGCCGCCGGCGCTGAACGTCGCCGTGATCGCCTCCACCCGCTGCGTCGCGGGCAAGGTGACGCTGACGGTGCAGGCGACGAACGGATCTGCGGTGCCGGTCGACCTCAACGTCACCAGCGGCTACGGCTCGAAGCAGTTCACCGCCGTCGCCCCGGGCAAGAACGCTTCCGCGGCGTTCAGCACCCGTGCCGTGTCGGTGCCCGCCGGCGAGGTCACGGTCACCGCGACCGCGACCCTCAATGGCGCCCCGGTGACCACGGTCGTTCCGGCCGCCTACCCGGCGCGCAGCTGCTGAGCTGATCGGGTTGCCGTTTCTTTGACGAGCGTCAGCTCGTCACAGAAACGGCAACCCTGCTCGCTGCGCTCAAACAGGCGCGGGGCCCGTGCTGTCGCGCACGATGAGCTCCGTCGGCACCAGTGTCACGCCGGACCCCACGCCCGTCTCGAGCTCGTGCAGCAGGTTCTCGACGCTGCGGCGGCCGGTGTCGCCGAACGACTGCCGCACCGTCGTGAGCGGCGGCCAGAAGCTCGCCGCCTCCTCCATGTCGTCGAAGCCGACGACGCTCACCTCGCCCGGCACGGCGCGACCGCGCTCGTGCAGGGCGCGCAGCACGCCCAACGCCATCTGGTCGTTGGCGGCGAAGATCGCCGTCACCGTCGGGTCGGCCGCCAGTTGCAGTCCGAGGCGGTAGCCGGACCCGCTGGACCAGTCGCCCACGAGCGGCTCCGGTACCGGCGCGCCGTGCATCCGCAGCGTGTGCTCCCACTCGGTGCGCCGTCGTTCGGCGGAGTAGGAGCGCTCGGGCCCCGCGACGTGCTGCACGGTGCGATGCCCGAGCGCCAGCAGATGCTCGGTGGCCTGCCGAGCGCCGGCGGCCTGGTCGGTGTCGACCACGGGGTAGCGGTCGCTCGCGGTCGAGTCGACCACAACGACCGGCAGCTCCGGCGGCAGTTCGATGTCGGCCTCGTCGAGCAGGTGCGCCTCGACGATGATGATCACGCCGTCGACCGCCTCCTCGCTGAGCCGGTGGAACGCGACCGAGACCTCACCCTGCGTCGGGTGCGACACCGGGATGAGCGTGATCGAGTAGCCCGCATCCGCTGCCGCGACCGCGATGGCGTCGAGGGTGCGCATGTTGCCGAACGTCGACAGCGTGAACATGATCACGCCGATGCTGTGGAATCGGCCCGTACGCAGCGCCCGCGCCGCGCTGTTGGGCCGGTAACCGAGCGAGCGCATGGCCCCGAGCACGCGCTCGCGGGTGTCGGCGTCGACGTTGTGTTTGCCGTTCGACACGCGCGAGACGGTTTGACCGGAGACGCCGGCCTCGCGGGCGACGTCGGCCATCGACGGGCCGCGTCGGCGCGCGGTGGTCGGTGGGATGCTCTCGGCGGTCATGCTCCCCATTTATAGCGCGTCCCGGATGCGTTCATCGCGCGTTCCGGAGGCGAGAGCTCGCGAGAGGGGGGCGCATGTTTTCGTGAACATGGACGAACGGAAACCACGGATGACAACGACGTCCCCACCCCTCCCGAGGGTCGCCGCCGTCTGAATCGCTGCGGGCCGTGGCGCGCCGCGTATGAAACGAAGGATGCCGGACGAAGTCACCTCATCCGGCCGCCGAAGACTCGCGGAATTCAGCGGAAGTCCACACGCGGCGGGGGGTGCGCTGCCGTCGGATCCTTCGTTTCACACCGTGAGGTACCGAGAGGCCCTCGGGCTGGTGCGAAGAAGCGCCGTCAGAGGCAGACCGAGCGGCAGGACGAGGCCCATGAGTGGGTTGCCGTATCTTTGACGAGGCGTGTCAAAGAAACGGCAACCCATTCGAGGAGGCCCCTCGCGCTCGGCTCAGTAGCGGGGCTTGCGCGGCGGCCGGTCGTCGCGGTCGTAGCGCGGGGTGCGGTCGGGGCGCTCCGAGCGCTCGCCACCGCGGTCGTCGCGGCGCTGCGGGCGACCGCGATCCGGGCGGAGCTCGATGAGGCGACCGCTGATGCGGGTGTCGGCGAGCTTGTCGAGCGTCTCGGCCGGCAGGTCGGCCGGCAGCTCCACGATCGAGAAATCGGGGCGGATGTCGATGTGCCCGAAGTCGTCGCGGCTCAAGCCGCCCTCGTTCGCGAGCGCTCCCACGATCTGGCGCGGTTCGACACGGTGACGCTTGCCGACCTCGATGCGGTACGAGGCGAGCGCGACACCCGAGCGCGGACGACGCTCCGGACGATCACGATTCGGACGGTCACGCTCGAAACGCCCGCTGCGCTCACCGCGGTCGCCCCGCTCGGGACGGTCGCGCTCTTCGCGCTCACGCTCGCGGCGCGAGAAGCGCGGGTCGTCGGCCTCGAGCAGCAGGGGGCTGTCCCCTTGGGCGACGATCGCCAGCGCTGCCGCGACATCCGACTCGACCACGTCGTGGTGGTTCACGTAGTGGGCGATGATGTCGCGGAACTGGTTCATCCGCTCGTCGTTGCCCAGCGCCTCGGTGATCTGGTCGTCGAAGCGGCTGAGGCGGATGACGTTGGCGTCTTCCACGCTCGGCAAGCGCATCTCGGTCAGCGGCTGACGGGTCGCCTTCTCGATCGCTGCGAGCAGGCGGCGCTCGCGGGGCGTGACGAAGCTGATCGCGGCGCCGCTGCGGCCGGCGCGCCCCGTGCGTCCGATGCGGTGCACGTACGACTCGGTGTCGATCGGGATGTCGTAGTTGACCACGTGCGAGATGCGCTCGACGTCGAGACCGCGAGCGGCCACATCCGTCGCCACGAGGATGTCGAGCTTGCCGTTCTTCAGCTGCTCGACGGTGCGCTCGCGCTGCGCCTGGGCCACGTCTCCGCTGATCGCGGCGGCCGTGTAGCCGCGGGCGCGCAGCTTCTCGGCCAGCAGCTCCGTCTCGCTCTTGGTGCGGACGAAGACGATCATGCCCTCGAAGTTCTCGACCTCGAGGATGCGCGTGAGCGCGTCGATCTTCTGCGGGTACGACACCATCAGGTAGCGCTGGGTGGTGTTCGCCGAGGTCGTGGTCTTGTTCTTGACCGTGATCTCTTCGGGATCCTTGAGGTACTTGCCGGAGATGCGGCGGATCTGCGAGGGCATCGTCGCCGAGAAGAGCGCGATCTGCTTCTCGTCGGGAGTGTCGGCGAGGATCGACTCGACGTCCTCCGCGAAGCCCATCTTCAGCATCTCGTCGGCCTCGTCGAGCACCAGGTACTTCAGCTGCGAGAGGTCGAGCGTGCCCTTGTCGAGGTGGTCCATGATGCGGCCGGGGGTACCGACGACCACGTGCACACCGCGTCGCAGTGCGGAGAGCTGGGTGCCGTAGCCCTGGCCGCCGTAGACCGGCAGCACGTGCACGCCGCGCAGGTGCGAGGCGTAGCGCTCGAACGCTTCGCACACCTGCAGGGCGAGCTCGCGGGTCGGCGCGAGGACGAGTGCCTGCGGCGACTTCTGCGAGAGGTCGAGCCGATCGAGGATGGGCAGGGCGAACGCGGCGGTCTTGCCGGTTCCGGTCTGGGCGACGCCGAGCACGTCGCGGCCGGCGAGAAGGGAGGGGATGGTGGCGGCCTGAATGGCGGAGGGGATCTCGTAGCCGACATCCTTGAGGGATTTCAGCACGGCATCACCGAGCCCGAGGTCGGCGAAGGTTGCGGTGGGGGCGGCCTGCTCGGTAGCGGCCTGCTCCTCGTCCACTGCGGCGGTATCGGAAGTCGTCATCCTGTAAAGGTAAGCCCTCAGGCTGTATACAGGGTGCAGTCCGCGGGCTACGGCGTCGGGTCGAGCGCCGGCGCGGCGTAGGGTGCCGGGTCGAAGGCGCCGACGCGCTGGCGGAAGACGTAGGCGAAGTCGGGCCAGAGCAGGGTGAGCCGGCGGCTCGCGGCGTCGACGTACCAGCTGCCGCATCCGCCGTTCGTCCACACCGTGTCGGCGGCGAGCGCGTCGAGTTCGGCGACGTACGCGTCTTCGGCGGCGCGGCTCACCTCGAGCGAGGGCTGCTCGACCAGAGCAACCAGAGCAGCCAGAGCAGCCAGAGCGCCCAGCACGTAGTCGATCTGCGTCTCGATCATAAAGACCGCGGAGTTGTGGCCGAGGCTGGCGTTGGGTCCGTTGATCACGAACAGGTTCGGATACCCGTGCACCGTGGTCGAGGCGTAGGCGCGCATCCCGTCGCTCCAACTGTCGGCGAGCAGCCGACCGTTACGGCCGAACACGCGCCGGGCGAAGGGCGGCCGGGTGGCCTGGAAGCCGGTGGCGAGGATGAGGACATCGAGCTCGTGAGCGGATCCGTCGACCGCGACCACGGTCGAGCCGGCGACGCGGGCGAGCGGCGAGGGCACCACCGTCACGTGCGGCTGGGCGAGGGCGGGGTAGTAGTCGTCCGAGAGCAGCACGCGCTTGCAGCCGATCTCGTAGTCGGGGGTGAGCGTCGCGCGCACCTGCGGATCCGGGACCTGCGCGGTCAGATGATCGAGCGCCTCCGCGCGCAACCGGTCGAGGAAGCCGGGCGTCGCCACACGGCCCGCAAAACCGCGTTCCATGGCCCAGAACAGCCGCGAGCGCAGCCGTTCGACCGCGCCGGGCACCCGGCTGAACGCCCGCCGTTCGGCAACCGAGTACTCCTGGTTGCGGCGCGGCACCACGTACGGCGCGCTGCGCTGGAAGAGCGTGACGCTCGCCGCCTCGCGCGCTAGATGCGGCAGCAGCTGCACCGCCGACGCGCCGGAGCCGACGATGCCGACGCGCTTCCCGCCGAGCTCGACGGAGGAATCCCAGCGGGCCGAGTGGAACAGCGGGCCGTCGAAGGACTCCAGCCCGTCGGCGGCGGGGATGCGCGGCTCCGAGAGGCGACCGGCGCACAGGATGAGGGCGCGAGCGCGATACGACCCGGCCGTTGTGCTCACGTCCCAGCGCGCATCCGCGTCGTGCCAGCGCATCTCGAGCACCTCGACGCCGAGGTGCAGCCGCGGCAGGACACCCTCTTCGCGGGCCGCATCGCGCAGGTACTGCTGGATCTCGGCGCCCGGGGCGAAGTACGCCGACCAATCGGGTTTCGGCCGGAACGAGTACGAGTACAGGTGCGAGGGGATGTCGCAGGCGACGTCGGGGTAGACGTTCTCTCGCCAGGTTCCGCCCACGTCGTCGGCGCGCTCGAGCAGCACGAAGTCGGTGTCGCCCTGCCGCGTGAGCCGGATCGCGACGCCGAGTCCGGCGAATCCGGCGCCGACGATGAGGGTGTCGACGTCGCGTGCCTCCGTGACCGGCGCGTTCATCCGGCGACTCGCACCAGCGGATGCGCGGTGTCGGTGAGGAAGCGCTCGATCAGCGCCAGCACCTCGGCGGGTCGTTCGGCGAGCAGCGCGTGGCCGGCGTCGAGCGTCTCGAGGCGGGCGTCGTCGAACGAGCCGAACAGGCGCTCGGAGTGCTCGCGCGCGACCAGAGCGTCGTGCTCGCCGGCGAGCACGAGGGTCGGCGCGGCGACCTGGTGTGCCGAGAGGTCCACCTCGAGAGCGGCGCGCAGCTGCGCCCCCGCCGTCTTGCGGATGCGCGCGTCGTCGCGCGAGGCCGGCCCGAGCAGCGCGAACCGCTCGAGTTCGGGCAGGGCATCGGGGTCGGTCTCGCGCAGGCGCAGCCAGAGCCGGGCGAAACGGGTGAACGCATCGTCGGGCTCGAGTCGTCCGCTGCCGAGCACCAGGGCATCGAGCGACGGCACCTCCTCGGCCACAGCCAGGGCGACGAGCGCGCCGAAGGAGAATCCGACCAGGGTCAGCGGCTCGACGGGCAGCGCCGCGTGCACGTGCGCGACGACCTCGTCGAAGGGCGCATCCGCGAGTTCGAGCGCGAGCACCCGGTGCCGCCTCGCGAGCATCGGTGCGAGGAATTCGAATTCGTCGAGCCCGCCGAACCCCGGCAGCAGCACCATGAGCGGCCCGTCGCCGCCCGCCAGACCGCCGCCCGCCAGACCATCGCCCGCCAGACCATCGCCCAGACCGCCGCCCGCCGGACCCCCGCCGACCGCGTGCAGCACCGCGGCCCGACGCGCGAGGTACTCGGCGTGCCGGGAGTCGGCGGGTGGGCCGCTCACGACGCGCGGCGCTCGCGCAGCGGCAGGCGCATCCGCACGGGCGCGGCGGCGTTCGCGGCGGTCAGAGGATGCGTCGGCACCCCGTAATCGGTGCTGCGCTGGCGCACGGGCCGACCGAGCTCGGCCGCCACGTGCTGCACATCGGCCAGGCTCAGCTGACGGTAGGCCTCGGCGCCGGCTTCGGGGCGGATCGTGCCGTCGAGCAGCAGGCCGCCGAGATCGTTCGCGCCGCCCATCAGCAGGGTCTGCGCGGTGCGCAGGCCGACCTTGGTCCAGGCGGTCTGCACGTTGTCGATCCGCCCGGCGAGCAGCAGCCGTGCGACGGCGTGCACCGCGCGGGTCTCGCGGAGGGACGGGCCGGGGCGGGCGCCGTCGACCGACCCACCGTCCGGAAGAAGCATCTCCGACGGCACGAACGGCATCGCGATGAACTCGGTGAAGCCGCCGACCCCGGCCGCGATCGCCGCATCCTGCAGTTCGGCCAGCCGGCGCAGGTGCGCGAGCTGCTGCTCGGGGGTCTCGATGTGGCCGTAGACCATCGTCGCGGTCGAGCGCAGGCCCGCCCGATGCGCGGTCGTGATCGCATCCGCCCAGCTCTCGACGCTCGGGTCGGTGTTGCCGCTGAGCACGTCGCGGATGCGCTGGTCGAGGATGCGCGCGCCGGTGCCGGGCACGGTGCCCACGCCCGCCTCGCGCAACCGGACCAGGAACTGCTCGAGCGTCAGCCCCAGGCGGGCCGCGCCGTCGAGCACCTCCGCGGGGCGGAAGGCGTGCAGGTGCAGTTCGGGGGCCTGCGTGTGGATCCGCTCGATCAGGTCGAGGTAGTCGTAGCCGGGCGCGGCCGAGACGGCGCCCTGCAGGCAGATCTCACTGGCGCCCAGCTCGACCGCTTCGGCGACCAGTTCGCTCAGGCGCTCGTGGGTCAGCGCATCCGGGCCGAGAAGTTCTGAGGGGCCGAACATCGTCGAGTCGAGGTTGCGGTTGGCGACGAAGGAGATCTCGTCGCCGACGCGCTCGCGGCGCACGTCGTCGGCGAGTGCGGCCAGCGCATCCAGCTCGTTGCCATCGGTGTTCAGCAGCGCGACGTAGTCGGGGTCCGAGAGCCCGGCCGGGTCGGCCGCGGCGCGCTCGATCAGCGGGGTGCGCGTGCCGACGGGGCGTCTCAGCGAGGCCTCGTAGGGGCGGCCGACGACCGGCGCATCCTGGATCGCGAGGTGCGTCGACGGGTCGGTCAGCGCCTCCAGGTGCGGGTGCAGGCGCGCGTCGATCCAGGTCTCGGGGTCGGCGAGGTAGGGCGGATGCGCGGTCAGCCGCTCGCGCAGCTCGTAACCGCTCGCGCGGGTCAGCGTGGCGAGGTCGTCGATGTTCGGCCACGGCCGCTCGGGGTTCACGTGATCGGCGGTCAGCGGTGAGACACCGCCCCAGTCGTCGATGCCGGCCCGGATCAGCAGGCCGAGCTCCTGCGCATCCGTGAGGTTCGGCGGTGCCTGGATCGTCGCGATCGGGCCCATCACCAGGCGTGCGACGGCGACCGCGGCGATGTACTCCTGCAGTTCGAGGTCGACCTCGTTCTGCATCGCCGTGCGCGGTTTCGCCCGGAAGTTCTGCACGATGGTCTCCTGCACGTGGCCGAAGGTCTCGTGCGAGCCGCGGATCGCGAACAGCGCCTCGGCGCGCTCGGCGTCGTTCTCACCGATCCCCAGCAGCACCCCTGTGGTGAACGGGACGCGCGCGCGGCCGGCATCGTCGATGACGCGCATCCGCAGTGCCGGGTCTTTGTCGGGCGAGCCGTAGTGCACACCGCCCTTCTCGCTCCAGAGCCGCGTCGCGGTGGTCTCGAGCATCATGCCCATCGACGGCGCGACGGGGCGCAGCCGCTGCAGCTCGGCCCAGCTCATCACGCCGGGGTTGAGGTGACAGAGCAGCCCCGTCTCCTCGGTGACCCGGATCGCCATCGCGCGGATGTACTCGATCGTCGAGGAGTAGCCGTGTTCCGCGAGCCACTGCCGGGCGACGGGCCAGCGATCCTCCGGGCGGTCGCCGAGGGTGAACAGCGCCTCCTTGCAGCCCAGTGCCGCGCCGTCGCGGGCGACCTGCAGGATCTCCTCCGGCTCCATGAAGGTCGACTCGCCCTTGGCCGCGAGACCGCCCGGCGTGTCGACGAAGATGCAATAGTGGCAGCGATCGCGGCACAGCTTCGTTATCGGCACGAACACCTTGCGCGAGTACGTGATCACGCCGTCGCGACCCGTCGCGGCGAGGCCCTCGTCGCGGATGCTCGACGCGAGATCGAGCAGGCGCTCGAGGTCGTCGCCCCGAGCCGCCAGCAGCAGCTCCGCATCCGCCTGCGTCGTGGCGCGATCGCGTTCGGCGCGATCCAGTGCGTCGTGGATCAGTGCGTCGTGGCTCAGTGCATCGTGGCTCATGCTGCTTCTTCCGAGACGTTCGTCGCGGCCACGTGCGCGGCGGCGCGAGCGGCGGTCCGCGCGCCCAGCCGACCGGCGTCGAACAGCGCGGCCAGATGCTCGATGGTGTCGACGTCGCGGCGCAGGCCGGAGTCGCCCGCCACCTCGAGTTCGACGTAGCCCGCGGCGCGGTGCGCCGCGCGGGAGTCGTCGCCGAACGAGGCCACCAGCTCGTGGCCGGAGCGCGCTGTGACGAGCACGGTACCGATGCCGTCCGCATCCGGCACCATCGCCCGCGGATGCGCCTGCGCCGCGGCCAGCGCCGCGCTCAGTTCGACGGGCAGGAGCGCGGGCAGGTCGCCGAGCAGCACGGCGACGGGGCCGCTGCCGGCCGCGCGCACCCCGGCGGCGATCGCGTCACCCAGGCCACGGCCCGGATCCGCGATGAACTCGGCGCCGTCGAACGCGGTCATCGGGCCCGCGGTCACCACGAGCACCCGCGCGACCACGAGGGCGGCAGCCACGGTGTCGGCGGCGATCGCCTCGGCCAGCTGCGGATCGGAGCCCAGGCGCGACTTCGCGGTCGGCGTGCCCTTCACCGGCACGACGATCGACCAGCGCGTTGCGGCCGCGCTCACGCCTCGGGGAGGTCCAGGGCACGCAGCCGCGGCGCGAGGTCGCGCTCGAACTGCTCGAGGAACCGGGCCTGGTCGCCGCCCGGGCCGTGGAAGACCAGGTGGCGGAAGCCGGCATCGACGTACTGCTTGATCTGCTCGACCGCGGCCTCGGGGTCGGATGCGACGATCCACCGCTTGGCGATCTCCTCGATCGGCAGCGCATCCGCCGCCTTCTCCATCTCGATCGGGTCGGTGATGTCGTGCTTCTGCTCCTTGCTCAACGACAGCGGCGACCAGAAGCGGGTGTTCTCGAGAGCGAGATCGGGGTCGGTGTCGTAGCTGAGCTTGATCTCGATCATGGTGTCGACGGCGCTGATCGACTTGCCAGCGGCCTCGGCCCCGGCGGCCACGGCGGGCATCAGCTTCTCGGTGTAGAGATCCATTCCCTTGCCGGAGGTGCAGATGAAGCCGTCGCCCGCGCGGCCGGCGTACTTGGCGACGACGGGGCCGCCCGCCGCGATGTACACGGGGATGCCGCCTTCCGGCGCGTCGTAGATCGAGGCCTCGTGCGTCGAGTAGTACTCGCCCTCGAAGCTGACCCGGTCGCCCTTCCAGAGCGCGCGCATCAGGGCGACGGATTCGCGCAGCCGCGCGAAGCGCTCCTTGAACTCGGGCCAGTCCTGCTCGCCCGCGCCGCGGAAGCCGGTGGCGATCTCGTTCAAAGCCTCGCCGGTGCCGACACCGAGCATGATCCGGCCCGGGTACAGGCAGCCCATCGTCGCGAACGCCTGCGCCAGCACGGCCGGGTTGTAGCGGAAAGTCGGCGTCATCACGCTGGTGCCGATCAGGATGTCGCTCGTGCGTTCACCGACGGCAGCCATCCAGCTCAGCGAGAACGGTGCGTGCCCGCCCGTGTGCCGCCACGGCTGGAAATGGTCGCTGACGGTGACCGACTGCATGCCGTGCCTCTCGGCCGCGACGGCGATCTCGACCAGCTCGCGCGGGGCGAACTGTTCGGCCGAGGCCTTGTAGCCGAGGGTGAGCGTTCCGGGGGTGAGCGGCACGGTGGATCCTGACGTTCGCGGGCGATCGAGGGGCTCTTCAATGCTAGCCAGCGCCATCGGGTCGTGGCGGGGTCCGTCAATACCGGTATCGAGCGAGCCTTCGTCTGAAACCTCGCCGCAACGTGCCCCGGATACTCTCGTGCGCATGCCCGCCCCTGCTTCACCGTTCTATTTCGACTGCGACACCGGGATCGACGACGCGCTCGCGCTCGCCTACCTGCTGCGTTCGCCCGAGGCCGAGATCGTCGGTATCGGCACGGTGAGCGGCAACACCGACTCGACCACGGCCGCCGCGAACACGCTCGCGCTGCTCGCTCTGGCGGGCCGCGACGACGTGCCGGTCGCTATCGGGGCGCACCACTTCCTCGCCGAGGAGTACGCGGGAGGGTCGCCGCAGGTGCACGGCGACAACGGCTTCGGCAACGTCGCCCTGACCGCTGCTGCCGCGTCGGTGGCGGATGAGGATGCCGCCGCGCTGCTGCACCGGCTGGCGCTCGCGCATCCGGGAGCCCTGCGTGTGATCGCCGTCGGGCCGCTGACGAACCTCGCGATCGCGCTCGAGCGCTACCCCGATCTGCCGGCGATGGTGCACTCGGTGACCATCATGGGCGGATCCGCTCAGCATCCGGGCAACGTCACCCCGGTCGCCGAGGCCAACATCTGGCACGATCCCGAGGCGGCCGCTGCGGTGTTCGCCGCCGACTGGGATGTTGTGATGGTCGGGCTCGACGTGACGATGACCCAGCGCATCGAGGAGCGGCATCGCGACGAGCTCCTCGGCTCCGGCGATCCGCTCGCCGTCGCGATCGGCCAGGCGCTCGACTACTACTTCGCCTTCTACGTGCCGATCCTCGGCGGCCGGTCCGCCGCGCTGCACGACCCGCTCGCCGTCGCCGTCGCGCTGGGCACGGGCGGGCTTCGTCTGGCTCCGATCGTGCCCGTCGAGGTCGACACCACCCGCGGGCCGGGCCGCGGCCAGACCATCGTCGACCTCCGCACCCGCTACACGGGCTACGTCGACGCCGGCCTGTCGCGTACCGCCGTCGCCCTCGAGGTCGAGGACGGTTTCGCGGATGCGCTGGTCGCGCGCATCCTGGGACATTGAACCCGGGCTCTTCGTCGGCGCGCCTTCCCAGCGAATCTGAGTATTCTCGAAGCATGTCGCCGCGTCAGTCCTTCCGCTTGTTGAGCCTCGCCGAGGCGGTGACCTGGACGCTGCTGATCATCGCGATGTTCGCGAAGTACGGCGCCGGTTTGGATTGGGCGGTCAGCGTCGCCGGGCCGATCCACGGCTTCGCCTTCCTCGCCTACGGCGCCTCGGCGATCGTGCTGGCCGTGAACCAGCGCTGGAGCATCCGCGCGACGGTGCTCGCGATCGCCGCCGCCGTCATCCCGTACGCGACCATCCCGGTCGAGATCGGCTTCGATCGTCGGGGGATGCTCGCCGGCCCGTGGCGCCGACACGCGACGGCGGATCCGCGCGACGCCCGCCTGCCCAGCCGTGCGCTGCGCTGGTCGCTCGCCCGGCCGATCCTCGCGGCCGGGCTGCTGGCCGTGGCCGTTGCGCTCGTATTCACCGGGCTTCTGGTCGTCGGCCCGCCCGGCGCCTGAGAACGCAGTGGAAGCCGGGGGCGTCGTGGCGCGGACGTGCGAGGCTGAACACACCCCTCTCGACGTCTGGAGCACACCCTTGCAGCTCGGCATCCACTTCATGAACTTCACCCTTCCGGGCGGAGGAGCGGCGCTGGCGCCGACTCTGGCCGCCACCGCACGCACCGCCGAAGACCTCGGCGCCGAGTGGTTCACCCTGATGGACCACTGGTTCCAGATGGAGCAGTTCGCCACCAGCGAGGATCCGATGCTCGAGGGCTACACCTCGCTCGGTTTCATCGCCGGCCAGACCTCGCGGATGAAACTGGGGCTGTTGGTCACCGGCGTCACCTACCGCCACCCCGGCCTGCTCGCGAAGACCGTGACCGCGCTCGACATCCTCTCCGGTGGCCGCGCGATCCTCGGCATCGGCGCCGCCTGGTACGAGCGCGAGCACCTCGCGCTGGGCGTGCCGTATCCGCCGCTCAAGGAGCGTTTCGAGCGGCTGGAGGAGGCGCTGCAGATCTGCAAGCAGATGTGGAGCGATGACGACGGGCCCTACAACGGCGCGCACTACCAGCTCGCCGAGACCCTCTGCCACCCCGAGCCCCTGCAGCAGCCGGGCCCGCCCATCCTCATCGGCGGCAGCGGCGAGAAGAAGACGCTGCGCCTCGTCGCGCAGTACGGCGACGCCTGCAACCTCTTCGCGATCGGCGCCGAGGGCATCCGCGGCAAGCTGGATGTGCTGCGCGCGCACTGCGACGACGTGGGCCGCGACTACGACACGATCACGAAGACGATCATCGGCGGCGGCGACCCCATCGGCGATCCCGACGGCTTCCTCCGCTCGATGGAGGAGTACGCCGCCGAGGGCATCACCCTCGTCGAACTCGCCCCTCAGGGCCCCGACCCGCAGGGCTGGGTCGCCGGCCTCGAACCCCTGATGGGCCGCCTGAGCGCCCTCTAGGACTCGGGGCGGCGCCATCTCGCGCGAACCCGGGCCCGGGCCATCCGCGAGTGGTACTTTCACGACGAGGTGGTCAGCATGGTCAGAGCAGTCATTGCACCCGAGTACGGAAGCCCGGCCGAACTCCGCGTCGTCGATGTCGAGGTGCCCCACCCCGGGCCGGGGCACCTGAACATCCGGGTGGTCGCGGCCGGCGTGAATCCGTCGGATGCGAAGCTCGTGCGCGGGCAGTTCGGTCGAGGTGCTCGTCTGCCGCTGCGACCGGGCAGCGAGGTCTCGGGCGTCGTCAGCGCGGTCGGTGGGTCGGATGTCCCGTTCGCGGTCGGCGACGAGGTCGTGGCGTATCGCGTCGCGGGCGGCTATGCGGAGGAGTTGCAGACCACGAGCGCGACGGTTCTGCGTAAGCCTCCGACGCTGAGCTGGCACGAGGCGGCCGGCCTGCTGCTCACCGGTGTCACGGCCTACCACCTGCTCGAGGCCACGCACGTCGGCGCGGGCGACACCGTGCTGATCCACGGCGCATCCGGCAGCGTGGGTCTGCTCGCGGTGCAGCTGGCGCGCATCCGCGGCGCTCGCGTGATCGGCACTGCCTCCGAACGCAATCACGAATTGCTGGCGCGCTTCGGCGCTGAACCCGTCGCCTACGGGCCCGGGCTCGTCGAGCGGATCCGCGCGGTCGCGCCGCACGGCATCGACGCAGCCCTCGACACGGTCGGCACGGATGAGGCACTCGACGTCTCCGTCGTCGTCACGCCGCTGAAGACCCGCATCGCGACCATCGCCGGTTTCGCGCGGGCGAGCGCCATCGGCGGCATCAAGAAGCTCGGCGGCGGCCCGGGCGCCGACGCCGGCTCGTCGCTGCGCAACGCCGCGCGCGGCACGCTGCTGCAGCTCGCCGGCGAGGGTCGCCTCGAGGTGACGCTGGGCGCATCCTTCGCTCTCGAGCAGGCGGCCGAGGCGCTGGCGCTGGTGGAGGGCGGCCACGCGGGCGGCAAGGTCGTGCTGACGACGGGGTACGACGGCACCTGAGGCGGCGGGCACCTGAGGCGGCGGGCACCTGAGGCGGCGGGCACCTGATTCGGCGGGCACCTGAGTATCACGGGTGAACCCGATCGCGACGGTGCCGCGAGGCGTTGGCTGGATTCATGAGCATCATCAATCCGACCGAGGTGCATCTCACGTCGCAGTACCGCGAGGGCCGGCCGCCCGACCTGCGTCCGTCGCGCTGGAAGCTCTGGCTCGCCATCGTTCTCGCCGTGCTGGGCATCGCCGTCGCGATGATCGCGGCGGTCTTCTTCGTGCCGAAACCGGCCGTCCTCGCCGACGAGACGGCGATCGCGAGCGCAGAACTCGGATCCGTCACGGCCGCATTGCCGGCGGATGAGGTGCTCGCGGTCGACGACGAGCAGAGCACGCTCGCCTGTACCGCCGGCACGGCGCGGGTGGCGACCGTGCGCACCCTGACCACGACCGGTGCGACGGATGCGTGGGCCGACACCCTCGCCGACTACGCCGGTGCGCAGGGCTGGAACATCTCGAGCGAGCAGAGTCCGACTCCGGCGACCATCACGATGGTCACCCCGGAGGGGCGCGGCTACGACGTGCGCTTCGGTGACGGCTCCGTGCGGATCGCGACGTCCTCGCTCTGCGGCGCGGTCGACTGAGCCCGGGGCGGCAGTGCTCGGGTCGACTGAGCCCGGGGTGGCAGCGCGACGAGTTCTACGTGGCCGAGCGCCCCGTCTTCGACCACGGCCGTCATGTAGCTGCACGCGGGTTGGCGTCGCCGATCCGTCGGTGATCCGGGATTGAGCAGACGCATCCCCGTGGGGGTCGTGGTGTCCCACGGGATGTGGCTGTGACCGAACACCAGCACGTCGGTGTCGGGAAAGGCCGCATCGCACCGGCGCTCCCGACCGGCCGCGGCTCCCGTCTCGTGCACCATCGCGAAGCGGACGCCCTCGAGCTCGACCCGGGCGATCTCCGGCAGCCGCTGCCGCAGTCCTGGGCCGTCGTTGTTGCCGTAGACGCCGACGAGACGCGCCGATCGCTCGAGCAATTCGTCGAGCAACGGCTCGTGCACCCAGTCGCCCGCGTGGAACACCACATCCGCCGCGTCCACGGCCGCCCACACCTGCTCAGGGAGGGCGCGGGCGCGCGTGGGGAGGTGCGTATCGGCGAGCAGCAGCACACGAGTGGTCATGGATCCAGTGTGTCTCCCATCCGATGTCGGGGGTGCTGACGAAGATGAGGTGTGAGCAGCATCCCCGCCATCGATTCCCTGTCGCGCATGGGCGCCGGGGAGTCGAGGCTGCCCGCCTACTGTCCCTTCCCGCTCCGGAGTTCTGCTCCGGAACGGGTCGGGCTGTGGCGACGCGTCGTTCCGTCCGTGGTGGGCCCCGTCGTCGTTCACGCGGGTCGAGTCGCCGGAGCGCCGGCGACGATCCTGTTGCACGGCGCGGCCGGATCCTGGTCGACCTGGACACCACTGCTCGAGGCGTCCGACGATACGGCGACGCCGCTCACGGATGTGATCGCCATCGATCTGCCGGGCTGGGGCGAGAGCGCACTGCCCGACGCGATCGATGTGCAGCGGATGAGCGAGACGGTCGCCGAGGTGGCCCGCTCGCTCGGTTACGAACGTTGGAACGTGATCGGACACTCGCTCGGCGGTGTCGTCGCGCTCGACCTGGCGGCGTCCTACCCGGCGGCGACGCTCAGCGTCGGCCTGGTCTCGGGCACGGGCACCGGCGTCGTCGAGGCGGTGCGGCATCCGCTGCGCGGTGGCTCGGCACTGCCCGGTTTCGCCGGGATGCTGTTGGCGATGCGGATTCTCGCGCTGTTCGGATCCGCCGGGGTCGCGCTGGTGCGCGGCCTGTTCCACCTCGGTCTGCTCCCCGCGCTGGCCGCGCCGCTGTTCGCCCGCCGTCGTCGGATCGACGCGACCGTGATCGAGGCGCTCTCGACCGAGATCCGGCCGCGTTCGTTCGCCGTCGCCGCGCGTTCCGCGGCGGAGTACCGGCTCGACCGCTGGCGCTGGATCCGCTGCCCCGTCCGTTCGGTGCGCGGTGCTGACGACGTTTTCGTGGGACCCGCCGATGCGGCGGGCTTCGCCTCCCGCATCCGCGATTTCCGCGAGACGGTGCTGCCGGGTGCCGGGCACTTCGCCGCGGTCGAGCAGCCGTTCGAGACGCTCGCAGCGCTGGGCCAGCCCGTCTCGGTCTGACCCCGTACCGGATCTCAGATCGGCGCGGCGGCCACCGCTCCGCTCGTCGCGAGATGCCTGTGATCATGTGGATCTTCGGAGCTCCAGATCAGTGCCGTCGTGGGCCGTCTGATATCCGGTACGCCGGGGCAGCGAGCTACCCGTTCAGCGGCAGGAGCCCGTACTCCGAATCCGCGACTTCCGCGAGCAGCCGTTCGAGACGCTCGCAGCGCTGGGCCAGCCCGTCTCGGTCTGATCGCTCCTGGTGTGTGAGGTCGTTCGTGTGTGAAACGAAGGACGCGCCCGACGGTCACCACTTTCGGCTGACGTGGATCCGCGGGATTCCGGGGATTATTTCACGCGGGCGATGGTGCGGTGCTGGCGCGTCCTTCGTTTCATACGTCGGGCGAGTCGAACGCTTCCCGATCGGTCGCCGGCGGGTCACGACCTACGCGTTCAGCGGCGCGAGCCGGTAGCCCGCATCAGCGATAGCGCCCGCGATCTCCTCCGTGCCGAGCGGACGGCGGCTGCCGACGGTCACGGTCGAGGTGCCGTCGGGCACGAGGGAAATGTCGACGCTGACGACGTCGTCGTACGACGCGAGCTCTTCGGTGACGCTCCGAACGCAGTGTTCGCAGGTCATGCCCGCCACGCCGAAGCTCTGCACCGAGGCGGCGCCCGCCGAACCGTGCTGGTGCGCGGACGATCCGTGGCCGCCGCACGCGCATTCGCCGGTCGAACCGCAGCCGCACGCGGCGTCGCTCGCGCCCTTCGCGGTGAGGCCGAGGTCGAGGAATGAACTCATGGAATCTCCTGAACGGGATCGGGTGGATACCCCCATGGGGTACATCTCATCGTACGTTCGCAGCGCGCGAGGAGCAAGATGTGGAGCGATGACCAGTGATGAGCCCGAGTGGGGCAGCGCCGCGGAGCCCGATTGGGGTCAGCCGCTCGCGCCGATCGCGCTGCCGCCGCGCGTCGCCTTCAACCCGGCCGGGTTGGTCGCGCCCGCGCGGCGCCCCACGGCGCGACCCGCCCCGCGTGTGCTCGCCGAGCATGCGCGGGCGAGCGGCGGCTTCGTGATCGCGCGCGGGGCCGAACTGCGTCGGCGACTCAAGCCGATCGAACCCGCCGCACCGCGGCATCCGTTCGACGTGGTCACCGCCGATCGGCATGGCGTCTCGTTCGCGGCGCCCGGCGTCGACGCCCGGCTGGAGCTACCGTGGGCTCGCGTCACAGCGGTGGGCGTCGGCACGGTCGGCCTCGACGTGCGCCGCGTGCGCGCCGCGATGCTGCAGATCGCGCAGGGGCGCGGGCGCATCGTGCTGCCGCTCGTGGTGCTGCAGCTGCGCGGTGGCCTGCTGTGGGACGTCGCCGACGACCCCGCCTTCCTCACCGCCTATCGGATGCTGCTGAAGGCGCGCGGGTGAGACGGCTGCGACTCGCGCTCGCCGCGGTCGTGGTCGTCGCCGCCGGGCTCGCCCTGCGCTTCGGGGTCGGTGGCGCTGTCGGCGACCTGGCCGGCGGGGTGCTGTACACCGCGCTGGTGTACCTCCTCGTCGCCTTCGTCGCCGTGCGGATGCGCCCACCCGTCGTCGCACTGACCGCCTTCGCGTGGTCGGCGCTGATGGAGCTGCTGCAACTCGTCGGAATCGCCGGCGCGCTGGTGCAGCTGTGGTCGCCACTGCGGTTGATCACGGGCGTGGGGTTCGTGTGGACCGACCTGCTCGCCTACGCCGTGGGCGCCGTGATCGCGGCCGCGGTCGACACCGCTGCCCGCCTGGTCGTCGCCCACCTCACTAGGGTGAAGCCATGAGCGAGGCCGCTGTTCCCCCGACCCCCGCCGACGAGGGCGCGCTGCTCGGCGCGAACACCGGCGGTGTGCGCACTGTGGGCGAGCATCGTCGGCCGCGCGACTGGCGCCGCGAGAGGCGCATCCTCGAGGCGGTCGACCGCTTCTCGACGGGCGAGGAGTTCCCGGAGTACCGGGTCGATCTGGAGCGCATCCGCTTCTCGCCCTACTTCGCCCGGCTCTCGGCGGTGACCCAGGTGATCTCGCCCAGCGGCGTCGGGCAGGTCGTGCACAATCGGCTGACGCACTCGATCAAGGTGACCGCCGTCGCCCGCGCGATCGCGATGCAGTTGACCACCACCGATCGGGCGCAGCGCGACCTGGTCGACCGGCTCGGCGGATGCGATCCGGTGGTCGTGCAGGCGGCCGCGTCGGCGCACGACCTCGGACATCCACCGTTCGGCCACCTCGGCGAGCAGGTACTCGACCGGCTGGCCCGCGAACGGCTCGGCCTTGCGGAGGGCTTCGAGGGCAACGCGCAGTCGTTCCGCATCCTCTCCGAACTCGACGTCTGCGAGACGGTCGAGGCCGGGTTGAATCTCACCGCCGCCTCCCGCGCTGCGGTCCTGAAGTATCCGTGGGGCCGCTTCCAGTGCCGGCCCGACATCGACACGAGCGATCCGACGGAGCTGCCCCGCGGCTCCACCGCCAGCCAGTGGGAGACCGCGCCACCGAAGTTCTCGGCCTACACGCTCGACCTGCACGACCTGCTCGACGCGCGCAGCAACTTCACCGCGATCGCGCCGTGGCAGCAGACCCTCGAGTGTTCGGTGATGGACGTCGCCGACGACATCGCCTACTCGCTGCACGACCTCGACGACTTCTACCGCGCGGGCGTGCTGCAGCAGGCGGCCGTGGCCGTGGAGTTCCGCGCCTTCCTGCGCGAGCAGTCGGCTCTCGCCGAGCTCGACGCCGCCGAGCTGTGGGTGCGCGCGCCGGGTCACTCGCTCGAGATGCTGCGCCGGCGGCTGGTCGCCCGCGACCCGTGGATCGCCGGCGATGAGCTGTTCCGTGCCTCCGTCGAGCGTGTCGCGACCGAGCTGGTCGAGGGTCTGCTCGCGGTGCCGTTCGACGGATCCACGCAGACCGAGCGCAACATCGAGCGTTTCGTCTCGAGCTGGATCGCTCGGCTGCAGCAGTCGGTGCTCGTGCTCGCCACACCGAACGTGCGCAGCGGGCACGTCTCGCTGCTGCCGGATGCGTGGCACGACGTGGCCGTGCTGAAGTTCGTGCACACCCGCTTCGTGATCGATCGCCCCGACTTCGCGACCTACCAGCGCGGTCAGTCGCGGGTGCTCGACGTGCTGGTGACGCATCTGGATTCGTGGCTCTCGGATGCGCGCGACGGCGCTCGCGCGCCGCAGAAGCTGCTCGACCTGATCGAGCTCGCGACCGACGGCTACTTCCGTCTGCGGGTCGACGCGCCCGAGTGGCTGCCGGCGGATGCGGCCGGCCCCGCCGATCTCGTACGCCTGGGCCGGGCCCGCGGCATCCTCGACTACGTCGCGTCCCTCACCGATGAGCAGGCCATCGCCCTCGCCGCACGACTCCGCGGCGACCGCGAACCCTGGGCCTTCGGGGGCGCCGTCTGACCCCGCACCCTTTTCGGAGGAGGTGTCGATCGAAGGCGGCGTCGATCGTCATCACGGCAAGACACCGATGAAAGGACGACACCATGCGTTACACACTGCTGCTGCACTACCCCGAGATGCAGGCCGCCGGAGAGCTCGACGAGGTGGCCCTCGAGGAGGGTCAGGCGGCCTTCCGCGATTACGCGCAGGCCGCGCATGAGGCGGGGGTCCTCGTTTCGGGCGAGGTGCTGCAACCCTCCTCCACCACCTCGACGCTCCGCCTGGTCGACGGCGCACTGACCGTGCAGGACGGCCCCTACGCCGACACGAAGGAGCAGCTCGGCGGCACCTTCGTGATCGACGTACCCGACCTCGACGCCGCGATCGCCTGGGCCGAGAAGGCGCCGAGCGCGTACTGGGGTCCGATCGAGATCCGCCCGAGCGCGACGCACGTCGAGAACGGCGCGTGGACGAGCTGAGCCGCGAGCGGGCGCGGGCCGCGGCGGAGGTCGCGGCCCGCTCCTCGTACGGGCGGCTGCTCGCCCTGCTCGCAGCGCCCACCCGCGACGTCGCGCTCGCGGAGGACGCCCTCGCCGACGCGTTCGAGCGGGCCCTGCGCGGCTGGCCCGAGACCGGCGTGCCCGAGAACCCGGAGGCGTGGCTGCTCACCGTCGCCCGCAACCGGCAACGCGACCTGCTCGGCTCGGCCGCGCGCCGCACCCGAGCGCCGTTGGACGACGTGGACGCCGTCACACTCGACCACGCCGCCGATCCCTCCGCCATCCCCGACAAGCGTCTCGAGTTGCTGTTCGCGTGCGCGCATCCGGCGATCGAGGTCGGCATCCGTGCACCGCTGATGCTGCAGACGGTGCTCGGATTCGAAGCGCGGCAGATCGCATCCGCTTTCGCCGTGCCGACGGCGAGGCTGGCGCAGCGACTGGTGCGGGCGAAGCGGCGGATCCGTGACGCGGGGATCCCGTTTCAGGTGCCGGGTCTCGAGGATATGCCGACGCGGCTGCCGCCGGTGCTCGAGGCGATCTACGCCTGCTACACGATCGAGGCGCTCGTCGCGGGGCCCGAGGTGCGCACGTCGATGGCGGATGAGGCGCGCTACCTGGCCGTGACCGCTGCGGGACTGCTCGGCACGCAACCCGAGGCGTGGGGGCTCGCGGCGCTGCTGACGCTCGGCCTTGCTCGCGCGGGATCGCGGGTGCCGGGCGTCTACATCCCGCTCGACGAGCAGAGCACCGCGCTCTGGAACGCGGCGGCGATCACCGACGGCGAGCGGATGCTGCACACGGCATCGATGCTGGGCGCACCGGGACGGTTCCAGTGGGAGGCGGCCATCCAGTCGGTGCACACCGACCGGGCGCGGACGGGCCGCACCGACTGGGCTGCACTGCGTGCGCTCTACTCCGCGCTCGTCGCCGACACCCCGACGCTCGGCTCGCAGGTGGCGCTCGCCGCGGCGATCGCCCGCGACGAGAGCCCCGAGGCGGGCCTCGCCGCCCTCGACGCGATCACCGGGGCCGAGCGGTTCCAGCCGGCGTGGGCGACCCGCGCCGCACTGCTCGCGAGCGCCGGGCGCGACGCGTCCGCCGCCTACGCCCGCGCGATCGCCCTCACCACGGATGCGCCGCTGCGCGCGTGGCTCTCGGCCCAGGCTCGGCCGTGACGGCCCACCCCTCTTTTCGCGTTCGCATTCGCAGCAGCGTCCGCGTCCGCGCCAGCGTCAGCGGGAGTAGCGTGCCCCGCGATGCGTCGAGGCGAGGCGCCGGGTGCCGCCGGTCATGCGTTCGCGGAACGTCGGGCCGGGGTCGGGCGCGAGCGGCACCCGGCCGCGGCGCCGCAGTTCGGGTACTACGAGCGACGTGAAGTCTTCGATGTCGCCCGGCGAGACGGTCTGCTCCAGCAGGAAGCCGTCGAGGCCGGTCGCGTCCATCAGCTCCTCGAGAGCGTCCGCGACCTCCTCCGTCGAACCGGTCACCGCGAAGCCGCGGGTGCCCCGACCGCGGAGCTGGTCGAGGATCTCGCGCACGGTCGGCCCCGGCTTGCCGTCTCGCGGCAGGAATCGCTCGATGTTCGAGACCCCCATCTGCCCCACCCGACCACCCTCGAGCGCCTGCGTCAGATCGCGATCCGGATCGAGCGAGAGCAGGTCGATGCCGGTGTTGCCGGCGTAGAGCGTCGCCACGACCTCGTCGCTCTGCAGCGCGTCGAACTCGGCGCGCTTCGCCAGCGCCTCCTCGCGCGTCGGCGCCACCACAACGGTCGCGCCCACCAGGATCGCGATCGACTCGGGATCGCGGCCGTGCGCCGACGCCCGTGCGCGGATGTCCGTCACCGCGGCCGCGGTCAGCGCCGGCGTCGTGCCCTGCACGAAGACGCACTCCGCGTTCGTCGCGGCGAGCTCGCGCCCGGGCGCCGAGGTGCCGGCCTGGAAGAGCAGTGGCGTGCGCTGCGGGGACGGCGGGGCGGCGAGGTAGCCGGAGGAGCGGTACGCGGTGCCGCTGTGCTCGACGCGGTGCAGCTTGGCGGGGTCCGCGTAGGTCGCGGTGGCCTTGTCGGCGAGCACGGCGTCGTCCTCCCAGCTGCCCTCCCAGAGCTGCAGGGCGACGTCGACGTACTCGTTCGCGGCGGCGTACCGGTCGGCGTGCTGCGCCATCGCGTCGTGGCCGAACAGCGCCGCCACCGCATCCTGCGACGCGCCCGTGACGATGTTCCAGCCGATCCGGCCGCCGGTGAGGTGGTCGAGCGTCGCGAAACGTCGCGCCGTCTGCGCCGGATGGTCCAGGCCCGTCGAGCTCGTCACCACGAAGCCGAGCCTCTCGGTCTCGCGCGCCAGCGTGGGGATGTACAGGGATGGATCGAGGGAGGGGAAGTTGATGCCGCCGCGGATCGCGACGTCGGGCAGGTCGCCGTCGAGGAACGGGTACCCGTAGCCGTCGGCGAAGAACAGGAAGTCGAAGCCGCCGTTCTCGAGCACCTGCGCGATGTGGATCCAGTAGTCCAGCTCGGCGAACCGTGTCGACTCGCTCCGCGGATGCGGCCAACTCAGTGTGCCGCCCACCTGCGGCGACGCGACCTCGAAGAGCCCCAGCCGCATCCGTTTCTTCTGACCGTTCTGCATCCGAACACCGTAGGCGCCGCTCGTTTCGGGCACGTGTCGGAGCAGTGGCCGGAGTAGCCTGTGGGGAACGGATGGGGGTTCGGATGCGACGAATGATCGCTCTGGTCGTGCTGGGGGCCGCACGGCCCACCGGGTGAGCCGGAACGCTACGCCGAGACCGGCAGGTTCTGTTCCACCAGCGCGATGAACTCGGGCGTCGAGGGCGACTCGCGGGGGCGTACGCGCGCGATCACGGCGCCGTTCTTCACGAGGAACTTCTCGAAGTTCCAGGCCACATCGCCGGCCTCGCCCGCGGCATCCGTCGCCTGCGTCAGCTCGGCGTAGAGCGGGTGCCGGTCGGCACCGTTCACCGCGATCTTGGCGACGACCGGGAAGTCGACGCCGTACGTCGTCGAGCAGAACTCCTGGATCTCGTCGTTCGTACCGGGCTCCTGCCCGGCGAACTGGTTGCAGGGGAACCCGACGATGTTGAGGCCGTCGTACGTCTCGTTCAACGTCTGCAGTTCGCCGTACTGCGGGGTGAGGCCGCACTTGCTGGCGACGTTCACCAGCAACAGCAACTCGTCGCGATAGGGGGCGAGGGTGGTGGTCTCGCCGGTGGCCGTCTCGAACTCGATGTCGTAGATATCCGTCACGTGTCGAGCCTAGCTATCTCCGTGCTTCTGCGGGGCTGTGCGCCTCGAAGGGGGTCGTCGCTCCCTCCCGGCGAAGGGCAGCCGGCGCGCCGTACCTCCTCAGCCGAGGAGATACGAAGCGGATGCGGGCAGAATCGCCGGTCACCTCCGCATCCGTTCGATTCGTCCTCGCCCGAGGACGACCGGCTCCGCCAGCGTGATCCGCGCCCGTATTGTCAACCCCTGTGGCCGTCGAGTAGGCGTCCAGCGGGCATCCAGCGAGCGTCGAGCGCGGACCAGCGTAAAATCATCGCGGCATGTCCGTGCCGACCATCCACCATCCGCATGAAAATACGGCGACCAGAGCTACAACTCGACAGGGAGTTCCGTTGGACGGAAACGCAACGACCACGCACCGCAACGTCGCGTTGCTGTCTGTCGCGAGCACCATCGCACCGCGCATCACCACTTCGGAGGAGATCGACGCCAGCCTCGCGCCCGCCCTCAAGCGTCTCAAGCTGCCCATGGGGCTGTTGCAGCGTGTCGCCGGCGTGTTCGAACGCCGCAACTGGGGCCCCGAGCAGGGCTTCGATGCGGCCGCGATCGACGCGGGCAAGCGTGCTCTGACGGAGGCCGGCATCCGCGCCGACGAGATCGGCCTGCTGATCAACACCAGCGTCACCCGCCCGCACCTCGAGCCCAGCGTGGCCGTGCGGATGCATCATGGACTCGGCCTGCCCTCCTCGGCCATCAACTTCGACATCGCCAACGCCTGCCTCGGCTTCATCAACGGCATCAGCCTGGCCGCGCAGCTCATCGACTCGGGCCAG
Organism: Microbacteriaceae bacterium VKM Ac-2855; assembly: GCA_013204985.1. GTDB lineage: Bacteria > Actinomycetota > Actinomycetes > Actinomycetales > Microbacteriaceae > Rathayibacter. The sequence goes on along the minus strand of JABMLG010000004.1, from coordinate 125,826 downwards.
ATCAAGTACGCGATGATCATCGACGGCGAGGACGCCGACGAGGTGCAGCGCAACACGATCACGCGTCTGCTGCGCGAGGGCATCAAGCGCAAAGACTTCATGAGCGAGTTCGCCAGCCTCACGCTCGGCTCCGGCGCGGCCGCCGCGATCCTCGGCCCGGCGGATGCGCATCCGAACGGGCACCGCATCCTCGGCGGCGTGACCCGCGCGGCGACGCAGTTCAATCAGCTCTGCGTCGGCAGCGTCGACGGCATGTTCACCGACGCGAAGGCGCTGCTCAAGGGCGGCATGGAGCTGGTGGTCTCCGCCTGGAAGGACGCCAAGCGCGACTGGAACTGGGGCGGCATGGACCGCTACATCATGCACCAGGTGTCGGATGTGCACACGAACGCGTTCATCAAGGCGATCGGCATCGATCGCGATCGGGTGCCCCTGACGTACCCGTCGCTCGGCAACGTCGGCCCGGCCTCGATCCCGATCACGCTGCAGCGTGAGTCGGCGAAACTGACCAAGGGCAACCGCGTTCTGCTGATGGGTGTCGGTTCCGGGATCAACACGGCGATGCTCGAGATCGCCTGGTGACGCCGCCTCTCAGCCACCCCGCCGCCCGGCTGCCCGAGATCGCGGCCACGCCCGCGCCGGCCGCCCTGCCGCCCGCGGGCCTGCCGGGCCTGGACCCGTCGTGGTCGAGGCACGTCACGGCACCGGATGCGCACGGCATCCCGCGCACCTGGCACCTGCTCGACACGGGCGCCGCTCTGGGTAACGTCGCTCTGGGTGACGCCGCGGTGGGTGACGCCGCCGTCGCGGGCACGATCCTCGCCGTGCACGGCAACCCCACGTGGTCGTACCTCTGGCGCTCGATCGCCGCGGCGAGCCTCGAGCAGGCGCGCGCGGGCGGCGAGGCGTGGCGTGTGATCGCCGTCGACCAGCTCGACATGGGCTTCTCGGAGCGCGGCGGTTCGCCGCGCATCCTCCGCGACCGCGTCGCCGATCTCGGCGCGCTGACCGATGCGCTCGGCCTCGCCGGCCCGGTCGTCACCCTCGGGCACGACTGGGGCGGGGTGGTCTCGCTGGGGTGGGCGATCGAGCATCCCGAGTTGCTGGCCGGAGTGATGCTGCTGAACACCGCGATCCACCAGCCCACCGACGACCCGATCCCGGCACCGCTGCGGTTGACTCTGGCCAGTGGCGTGCTGGGGGCGGCGACCGTGCGCACCGGCGGATTCCTCGAGACGACGTTGGCGCTCGCGCATCCGCCGCTCGACCCGGCCGTGAAGGACGCCTACCGCTCGCCGTACGAGGCGGCCCGTTGGCGGGGCGGTATCGGCGCGTTCGTGGCCGATATCCCGGTCGGGCCCGCGCATCCGTCGTTCGTCGAATTGCAGCGGATCGCGGATGCGGTTACCGAGCTGACCGTGCCCACCCTGATGCTGTGGGGCCCGCGCGACCCCATCTTCTCGGACCGCTACCTCGACGACCTCGTCGAGCGGCTGCCGCACGCGCAGGTGCACCGTTTCGAGGGCGCCGGGCACCTGATCGCGGAGGACGTCGATTACGCCGGCGTCGCGCTGTCGTGGCTGGCCGAAGCCTTCGAGCCGGCGGTTCCCATCCTGCGCGCTTCCACGGATCCGCGCCCGCTCTGGCACTACCTCGATGTGAACGCCGCGGACGACTCGACCGCGCTGGTCGAGATGGCCGCGCCGGGCGGGGTCCGCACCGTGTCGTGGCGGCTGCTGTCGCAGCGCGTGACCGAGATCGCGGCCGGGCTCGCGGCGACCGGGGTCAAGGCCGGCGACCGCGTCTCGCTGCTCGTCCCGCCGGGTGCCGACCTGACCGCCGTGCTCTACGCGTGCTTGCGCATCGGCGCAGTCGTGGTGGTGGCGGATGCGGGGCTCGGTCTGCGCGGAATGACCCACGCCGTCCGCGGGGCCTGGCCCGATCACGTGATCGGCGCCCTTCCCGGCCTCACCGTCGCCCGGGCGCTCGGCTGGCCGGGGCGCAAGTTCTCGACCCAGCGGATGAAATCCTCGCTCCGGCTCGCGCTCGGGGTGGAGAAGAGCCTCGCCGGGCTCGCCGATCGCGGTCGCGCCGCGCTCGCCGCGGGCGGATCGCTGCCCGAGCCGCCGACGGCGGATGCGGTGGCCGCCGTGCTGTTCACCTCCGGGTCCACGGGACCGGCGAAGGGAGTCGTCTACACGCACGCGCAGCTCGGTGCCGTCCGCGACGTGCTCGCCGCGCAGTACGGCGTCGGCCCGGGCACCGGGCTCGTCGCCGGCTTCGCGCCGTTCGCGCTGCTCGGCCCGGCGCTCGGCGCCCGCTCGGTGACCCCCGACATGAACGTGACCGCGCCGCGCACGCTCACCGCTCGCGCCGTGGCGGAGGCGGCGGCCGAGGTCGACGCCACCGTCGTGTTCCTCTCGCCCGCCGCGCTGGCGAACGTGGTGGCCACCTCCGCGTCGCTCGGCGACCACACCCCGATGCTCGGTGTGCAGACCTTCCTCTCGGCGGGTGCGCCGGTGTCGCTCGCGCTGCTCGAAGCGGCCCAGGCGCTGATGCCGAACGCCACCGCGCACACGCCCTACGGCATGACCGAAGGCCTGCTGATGACGGACGCGACGCTGGAGCAGATCCGCGCGGCGGTGCCGGACGAGCGCGGCGGCGTGCTCGTCGGCGCACCGGCTCCCGGCGTGCGCATCCGTCTGAGTGCTCTCGATGCGCTCGGCGACGCCGTCGGCGATCCCAGCGAAGAGCGCGGCGTCACGGGCGAGATCCTCGTCTCGGCGCCGCACGTCGAGGACCACTACGACCGGCTGTGGCTCACCGATCGAGCCGCGCGCCGCGGCGCGGTGCCGGGGGAGCGCTGGCACCGCACCGGCGACGTCGGGCATCTCGACGCCGACGGCCGGCTCTGGATCGAGGGCCGGCTTCCGCACGTGATCGCCACCGCATCCGGAGCCGTGACTCCCGTCGGCCCCGAGCAGCGGATCGAGACGCTCGCGTCGGTCGCCCGCGCCGCGATGGTCGGGGTCGGGCCGCGCGGGGTGCAGCAGCTGGTGGCGGTCGTCGAACTCGTCGAACCCACGCGATCGGTCGAGCTGGCCTCGGCCGAGCTCGCCGACGCGGTGCGGGTGGCCGTCGGCCGCCCGGTCGCCGCCGTGCTCGTGGTGCCCCTGCTGCCCACCGACATCCGCCACAACTCCAAGATCGACCGCGCCCGCCTCGCGGCGTGGGCGTCCGGCGTGCTCGCCGGTGGGCGGATGCTCGCGCCGTGAAGGTTCTGGTCACCGGCGCGAGCGGGCTGCTCGGTCGGGCGGTAGCGGGCGAGTTGCTGACCGCCGGGCACGAGGTGCGCACCTTCCAGCGTCGGGCATCCGGTGTCGTCGGGGCGATGGATGCGCTGGGCTCGCTCACCGACGCCGGCGCGGTCGCGCGCGCGGTCGACGGGATGGGGGCGGTCGTGCACCTCGCCGCCAAGGTCTCGCTCGCGGGTGATCCGCGCGACTTCGTGCGCGTCAACGTCGACGGCACGCGGGGGCTGCTCGCGGCCGCCGCCGACGCGGGTGTCTCGCGTTTCGTGCACACGTCCTCCCCGTCGGTCGCGCACGCGGGGGCCTCGATCGTGGGCGTCGGCGCCGAACCGGCCGACCCCGAGCGCGCGCACGGCGACTACGCGCGCACCAAGGCGCAGGGCGAGCGCATCGCTCTCGCCGCGGATGCGGCCGGTTTCGCGGTGGTCGTCGTGCGTCCTCATCTCGTCTGGGGCCCGGGGGACACGCAGCTGGTGGCTCGGATCGTCGAGCGCGCTCGCAGTGGCCGGCTGCCTCTGCTCGGCGACGGCCAGGCGTTGATCGACACCACCTACATCGACAACGCGGCGAGCGCTTTCGTCGCGGCTCTCGATCGCGCGGAGGACGTCCACGGTCGCGCGTACGTGATCACGAACGGCGAGCCGCGCCCGGTCGCCGAACTGCTGGCCGGCATCTGTCGCGCCGCCGGCGTCCGCCCGCCCGCCTGGTCGGTGCCCGCCTCCGTCGCCCGCGTCGCGGGCTCGCTCGTGGAGCGGGTGTGGCGCGGACCGGATGAGCCGCCGATGACCCGCTTCCTCGCCGAGCAGCTCTCGACCGCGCACTGGTTCGATCAGAGTGCCGTCCGCTCCGAGCTCGGTTGGACCCCGGCCGTCTCGCTGGATGAGGGCTTCGCCCGCCTGGCTGCGTCCTACCGCTGACGGCACACCGCTGACGGCAGGGGCGCACCCACCGCCCATGACGAGACGGTCACCATGCCTCGGTGTGTGAAACGAAGGACGGCGCGCTCGGCCACCTCCCACGCCCGGCGGAAATCCGCGGAATCCCGCGGGTCTCGTCGCCGCTGATCGGGTGCACTTCCGCCTCATCCTTCGTTTCACACACGAAGGCGTGCCGCCGACGACGAACGGCCCTCCCCGTTTCTGGGAAGGGCCGTTCCATGTGCCGTTGTGCGATCGTGCCGTGTGCGATCGTGCCACCGCGCGATCTCGGACCTGCACCACCTCAGCGCGAGCGCAACCGGCTCTCCGACACTGTCACCGTCGTGAAGCCGACCGCCGGCGATCGACGAGGAACGAGGAGAGAGTCGGACTGACTCAGTCGGCCAGGATCAAGTACAGGGCGCGACGGGCCTCGTCGAGCTTCTCGACCGCGGCGGCGCGCTGCGCATCCGTGGCGGAGTGGCGGTACTGCTGGACGACGCCCATCAGCTTGCCGACGCTCTCGAAGAAGGCGGCGTGGCCTTCGGAGTGGCCGGGGGTGGCCTCCCACGCGGCGGTCATCTCGTCCGCATGCTCGGTGACGTAGGCGCGGCCCGCGTCGGTGAGTTCGAACTCGGTGCGCCGGCCTTCGCCGCTGGCGACGATGAGGTCTTCATCGACGAGCTGCTGCAGCGTCGGGTAGACCGAGCCGGGGCTCGGCTTCCAGGCGCCGTTGGTCTTCTCGGCGATGGCCTTGATCAGGCCGTAGCCGTTGCTCGGGTTCTCGGCGAGGAGGGAGAGGATCGCGGAGCGGACGTCGCCGCGGCGGGCGCGACCTCCGCGGGGGCCGAAGCCGGGGCCGCCGAAGCCGGGACGGAAGTCGGGGCCGAAGCCGCCGAAGCCGGGGCCGAAGCCGCGGCCGTGTCCGCCCGGGCCGCGGCGCGGTGCGCCGTCCTGGGGGCGGCCGAAGCGCTCTCGCGGGTCGTGGTGGGCGTGGTTCTCGGTGGAGTGACCATCGTTGTTCGGGGAAAAATGCGTGCGGTTCATGGTGAACCCTTTCTGATTCGAAGTGAATGGGGTCGCATCCGTCGTGGTGTTCGACCTGGTTCATCCGGCGATGCTCTTCGATCGGTTGCGATGGGTTAAAGATATATCGGTAACTATCGCGATGTCAACACGAAATCGAAAATCGCTAGGGTGACCCCGATGAACGCCACCCCGATGTCCGCCGATCCGATGAACGCCGATGACCTCGCCCGCTACCTCGACGAAGCCCTGCTCGCCGGCGACGTCCTCACCACGCGCGCGAGCAATCTCGGCAACCTCCGCCGTCTCGCCGCGCGCGAGCCCGCGCACCTGTACGGCGTCGACGTCGCCGCGCACTGGAGTTTCGAGTCGCTGCTGCACCTGATGGTCGACCGCGTCGGCATCAGCGCCGACCCGACCTTCGAGACCGGGCAGGACCGCATCGACGCCGCCCTCACCGTGGCGCGGCTCGACGCCTACCGCCGTCGCTTGGCCGCTGCCGTGCGGGCCGACGAGCTGATCCTGTTCGCCACCGCTCATCCGGCGACGCTGATGGACGTCTACCGCGAGCTGATCCGGCGCTCCGGCGCCCGTGCGGTCGATGTGAACGCCCTGCCGTTCGCGAAGCCGGACGGCATCCGCGTCGACCTCGCTGACCCGCACCTCTACCTCTGGCAGACCGGGGGAGTGGTTGCGGCGTACCGCGGCGGCTCGCTGCTGCACACGCACGCCGCTGAGCCGATGAACGCCCTGCTGGATGCGCTGGAGGCGGCGGGGGTGCGCCCCGACCTGGTCGTGGCCGACCACGGCTGGGCCGGTGCCGCGGGCAGGCGCGGCTACCCGACGATCGCGATCGCCGACTGCAACGACCCCGCGGTCTTCGTCGCCGAGGCGCAGGGCTCGATCGAGATCGTGGTGCCGATCGATGACGGCATCGCGGTGCACCTGTACGAGCCGGTCATCGCTTATGTTCTCGAAGCGTTCGATCAGGCATAAACGGTCAGCCGGCGGCGTTCTTCTGAGAGACTCGTACGTCCCCCGACCCTTTCGGAGCCTTCGTGACCTCATCCCCTGACGGCGTTCTTCCGCGCTTCGCAGTCGGCGTCGACATCGGGGGCACCTCGATCAAGGCCTCGCTCGTCGATGTGACCACGGGTGAGCGTGCCTCCCGCCGCTTCGCGCTCGCGAATCCGCTGGGCAAGGAGCCCGAGGACTTCGCCGCCGCGATCGGGCAGATCGTCCGCGACGTGTCGCCGGTCGAGGGTACGCCCGTGGGCGTCGGCTTCCCGGGTATCGTGCGTGGCGGTATCGTGCGGCAGACCACCCACGTCTCGCAACGGTGGGTGGGCACGGATGCGCAGGCACTGCTCTCGGAGGCAATCGGCGTCGACGTCATCGTCGTCAACGATGCGGATGCGGCCGGCGTCGCCGAGCGCGAATTCGGAGCGATCCGCGATCACGATGGGCTCTGCGTCTTCACGACCCTGGGCACCGGCATCGGTACGGCTCTGGTCTACAACGGTGTCGTGATCCCCAACTCCGAACTCGGCCACGTGCACATCGACGGACCCGATTTCGAGCCGCAGGTCGGCTTCTCGGCTGTGCGCCGCGACGGGATCACCTTCGAGGAGTGGGCCGCGCGGCTCACGGTCTACTACCGGCACCTCGAGGCGCTGCTCTCGCCGCAGCTGTTCGTGATCGGCGGCGCGGCGGCGCACGTCTTCGACGACTTCGCGTCGTTCATCGACATCGGCACCGAGATGGTCCCCGCGCACTTCGGCAACGACGCGGGCTTCACGGGCGCCGCGATGGTCGCGGTCTCGCCCGATCGCCTGGCTCCGTGGCACCGCAGCACCGAGGGCGCACACCTCAGCGGCGAACTGCTCGCGGAGTAGTTCCGCTCGCGCAGTACTTCGGCTCGCGGAGCACTTCGGCTACCGCAGTAGCGCAGCCGCTGCCGCGCTACCCCAGCAGGCGCCGGTAGAGCGTGTCGAGATCGGATGCAGCGCGCGACCAGGAGTGCTCGCCCGCCCAGGCGATCCCGCCCGCGCCGAGGCGCTCGCGCAACGGAGCATCCGCGATCAGCGCTCCGAGGGCGGCCGCCCAGTCGGCCGGTTCGGCCGAGTCGACCAGCAGCCCCGATCGGCCCTCGGCTACCGCATCCGTGAGGCCGTCGGTGCGCCGCGCGAGCACCGGCGTGCCGCTCGCGGCCGCTTCGAGGGCCACCAGTCCGAACGTTTCGACGGCGCTGGGCATCAGCGCGACGGCGGCGGATCGCAGCAGACGCGCCGCTTCGTCGCGGTCGACCGGCCCGGTGAACTCGACGGGGAGGCCGATCGCCGCGGCGCGCACCTCGTCGAGATAGCTCTCGCGCCCCGGCGCCGCGCCGCCCGCGATCGTCAGGGTCGGCACATCCGCCGACACGCGCTCCGCCGGCATCCCCTGCCCCGACATGTTCTGCGCGAGCATCCGCAGAGCCTGCACCGCGAGCAGCTGCCCCTTGAGCGGTTGCACGCGCCCCACGAGCACCACTCCGGCGCGAGGCCCGCTCCCCGCGACGAACCGCGGATCCACACCGGGCGGCACCACGTGGATCCGCTCGGCCGGCACGCCGTAGCCTCGCTCGATCGTCGATCGTTCGGAGACGCCCGCGACGACCACCGCGTCCGCGGAATCGAGCACCCAGCGCTCCGCTTCGATCCGTTCGGCGGGCTCGGCCACGTCGCCCGGGGCGAGCCGGGCGTTCTTGGCGAGAGAGATCGAGTGCATCGAGTGCACGTGCGGCGCGCCGAGCAGGGCGCCGGCCATCCCCGAGACGAAGTAGTGCGAGTGCACCAGGTCGCAGCCGCGCGCTGCGTCCGCGAACTCGCCGGCCGCGCGAGCGAGCGCGTACTTGTCGCCGGCCGCCACGGGGACGCCGATCACCTCGACGCCGGGCGCCAGCATCCGCACGCCCTCGCCGCGCGTGTACACGCTGACCTGCCAGCCGAGCCGCGCGATCTCGGGCAGCACACTCGCGAGGTAGACGTTCATCCCGCCGGCGTCGCCCGTGCTCGGCCGCTCCAGCGGCGACGTGTGGGCCGAGATGACGGCGAGGCGGGGCACTCGACCATGGTACGGAGGTTCGCGCACCTGCCCGCCCGCACGGCCCGCATCCACCCGACCGTCACCGGCACCCAGCCACCTGCGGTTGAATAGAAGGATGCGTTCCGTCGGGAGCGCGCAGATTGCGAGGCCGATGCCCGGGCACACCATGTACACCGAGCAGGATGTCCGCGCGCTCGTCGGTCCCGGCGCCTTCGAACGCGGCTCGGCGTACGTCGATGACAACCGTGTCAGCGAGCTGCAGTGGTTCGGCGGCCGCACGCGGCTGTTCGGCCAGGTCCGCGGATCCGGGCGCTCGCCCTACGCGGTCAGCGTGCAGTTGCGCGACGACGGCGACAGCCTCGCGATCCTCGGCGGCTCCTGCAGCTGCCCGGTGAAGAAGGAGTGCAAGCACGTCGCCGCCGTGCTGATCTCGGCCCTGGACGCCGAGGAGCAGGGCGGGCTGAGCAAGCCCGGCACGAGTGCCGCGGATGCTGTGCCCGAGTGGCGCAGCGCGCTGGAGCCGATCCTCGAGGGCGCGAGCCACGGCGCGATCGGCATCCCGCTCGGCCTGCAGTTCGAGCTGCTCCCCGGCGAGCCCGTGCGCCGCGAGGCCGGGCGCTACAACAGCTACCGTCCCGCCCCGGAGCCGCGGCCCCGCCTCGGCGTGCGTCCTGTGCGGATGGGCGACCGCGGGCGCTGGGTCCGCACCGGCACCAGCTGGCGCGATCTCGGCTATCTGCACTACAGCCACGACTACGACGAGCGCCAGATCGAGGTGGTCCGCGAGATGCAGGGCCTGCTCGCCGGGCACAGTGCGTCGAGCTACTACTCGCCCGACACCTGGCTCTACCTCGACCAGTGTCGCAGCGAGGCGATCTGGGCCGCGTTGCACGCCGGGGTCCGCGCCGGCATCGGCCTCGTGATGGGCGACCGCGACCAGGCGCCGCTGCGCATCCTCGACACCACGGCGACGGCGTCGATCGACGTCACCCGCACCACCGAGGGCCTCGAACTGAACTCGCTGGTGATGGTCGGCCCCGAGACCATCACGAAGGATTTCGGCTTCATCGGCGACCCGTCGGTGGGCCTCTACCTCTGGTCCGGCGAGGGTGAGCTGCGCGCGCGCCCTGTGACCCTGGTGCCGTTCGCGACGCCGCTGGTCTCCTCCGCCCGCAGCTTCCTGCACGCGACCGAACCCATCCGCATCCCGGCCGCCGAGGAGTCGGCGTTCCTCACCGAGCACTACCAGCGGCTGCACCAGCTGTTCGAGATCGTCTCTCTCGACGGCACGTTCCAGACCCCTGAGCTGCCCGAGCCGCGGCTCGGCCTCACGATCGAGCACACCGCGGGAGCCGGGGTCACCGGGCGCTGGTGGTGGCAGTACACGGTGGCGGATGCGCGGGGCGCGGCCGGCGAGCGCCTGCCCCTGCATCCGGACGGCGCGGTCACCTACCGCGACGACGCCGCGGAACAGCGGATGCTGGACGAGTTGGTCGAGTTCGGCATCGACGCCGTGAGCACCCCGCGCCTGGTCGTGCCCGCCACGCGCCGGTTGCGCGCGACCTTCGAGCTGCGCGGCATGGAGACGGTCGCGTTCATGCGCGATATCGTCGAGCGACTTCGGGAGAGCGGTGACGTCGACGTCGAGGAGGTCGGCCAGGCGGTCGAGTACCGGCCCGCCGAGGTCGCGCCGGTCGTCGCGGTGCAGACCGTGGCCCAGCCCGGCAGCCGCGACTGGTTCAACCTCGAGATCAGCGTCACCGTCAACGACGAGGCCGTTCCGCTCGCGGAGATCTTCCTCGCCCTCGCCCGCGGGGACGAGTTCATGGTGCTGCCCAGCGGCATCTACTTCGCGCTCGACGACGAGCGTTTCGGCAAGCTGCGCGAGCTGATCGCCGAGGCGCGCGAACTCTCCGACGACCCCAGCGGCGGTCTGCGGATCAGCCGGTTCCAGTCGTCGCTGTGGGACGAGCTGGTCGAGCTCGGCATCGTGGAGAAGCAGGCCGCCGCCTGGCGCCGCGCCGTGGAGGGGCTCTCGGGCTTCACCGCATCCGGAGCCCTCGAGACGCAGCCGATCCCCGAGGGGTTCACCGTGACGCTGCGGCCGTACCAGCAGATCGGCTTCGACTGGCTGTCGTTCCTCTACGACAACCAGCTCGGCGGCATCCTCGCCGACGACATGGGTCTCGGCAAGACCGTGCAGTCGCTGGCGCTGATCGCCCGCGCGATGAAGCAGCAGGCCGGCGAGCCGGGCAAGAACATCCGCCCGTTCCTGGTCATCGCCCCCACCAGCGTGGTGCCGAACTGGGTGGGCGAGGCCCGTCGCTTCTCACCCGGCCTGCCGACGGTCGGTATCGACGAGACGTCGAAGAAGCGCGGGCGCGCCCTCTCCGCCGTCGTCGGCGATGCGCAGCTCGTCATCACGTCGTACGCGCTGTTCCGCCTCGATTACGAGTCGTACGCGGGTATCGAGTGGGCCGGGCTCATGCTCGACGAGGCGCAGTTCGTGAAGAACCGCCAGGCCGCAACGCACCAGCTCGCGCGCAAGCTCGACGTGCCGTTCAAGCTCGCGATCACGGGTACTCCGATGGAGAACAACGTGATGGAGCTGTGGTCGCTGCTCTCGATCGTCTCGCCGGGCCTGTTCCCGTCGCCGAGCGGATTCGCGGAGTTCTACCAGAAGCCGATCGAGCGCGAGGCCGACCAGGAGAAGTTGGTGCAGCTGCGCCGGCGCATCCGGCCGCTCATGCTGCGCCGCACCAAGGAACTCGTCGCCACGGAGCTGCCGCCGAAGCAGGAGCAGACGATCGAGGTCGAACTCGGGCCGCGTCAGCGCAAGGTCTACGACACTTACTTGGCGCGCGAGCGGCAGCGGGTGCTCGGTCTCATCGGCGACTTCGACAAGAACCGCTTCGCGATCTTCCGCGCGCTGACCACGCTGCGGCAGGTGGCGCTCGACGCCGCGCTCGTCGACGAGGCGCACGCGACCGTGCCCTCGACGAAGCTCGAGCTGCTCGACGAGCTGCTGGCGGATGCGTTGGCCGAGGGTCACCGCGTGCTCGTGTTCAGCCAGTTCACGCGGTTCCTGGGTCGGGTGCGCTCGAGGTTGGATGCCTCCGGGATCTCGTACGCCTACCTCGACGGCGCGACCAAGAAGCGCGACGAGGTGATCGACCAGTTCCGCTCGGGCGCCGCCGGGGTGTTCCTGATCTCGCTGAAGGCCGGCGGATTCGGGCTCAACCTCACCGAGGCCGACTACTGCATCCTGCTCGACCCGTGGTGGAACCCGGCGACGGAGGCGCAGGCGGTCGACCGCGCGCACCGCATCGGGCAGACCCGCTCCGTGCTGGTCTACCGCCTCGTCGCGAAGGACACGATCGAGGAGAAGGTGATGGCGCTGAAGTCGGCCAAGGCCGAACTCTTCGCCGCCGTGATGAGCGACGACGCCACGGTCTCGGCCGGCGGCATCACCGCGGAGGACGTGCAAGAACTGCTGCGCTGATCCCTTCCGGAACGTTGCAGCTCTGGGTCAGCCAGAGCTGCGACTTTCGCATCGGGCGGGGTCGGAACGGGCGTGTCAGCAGCCGGGGTTGAGCGCCGCCTTGACGAACCCGGCGGTCTGGTAGCCGTACTCGTAGACGTAGTCGAGAGCCGCGAACGGTTCGCCGGAGGTCTCCATCAGGATGCGCCCGCCGTAGCAGCGCTCGAGCAGCATCCGCGCGCGCGTGATGTGCGGCGTCTGCGTGATCACGACGACCCGATTCCAGTCGTACTTCTCGGCGTACTCGGCGAGAGCGCGCGCCTCGCCCTGCGTCGTCGCCGGCTCGGCGGTGAAGCAGAACACCCGCAACGCCGGCTCGTTGCACGCGACGACGTCGCGCTCATCCGGATCCAGAGCCTGATCGCTCGCCCAGACCGAGATCAACAGCGTGTCGGAAACACCGCGGGCTGCGAGATCGCGCGCCAGATCGGTGCGTGCCCGGGTCGCGGGGCCGAGCACCACGATCGCGTCCGCCGACTCGGGAACCGGATCGGTGTGCGGGAACACGTAGGCGGGCAGGCCGGCCACGACACCGAGCACCAGGGCTGCGAGCATGGCGACGGCGATGGTGCGCAGTCGTCTGCGGGTCACGGTGCCTCCCTCCGGTGCTGGCAGGGTAGCCGATCCGCCGGCCGCGAGAGAATTCGGCCGTGGCGGTTCCAGCCGCGAGAGCCTCAGGCCACGAGATCCGGTGTGAGGTCGGCGACCGTGCGCACACCTATCCGGTCCATGGAGTGCAGCAGTTCCTCCGTGAGACGCGCGATCACCGCGTATGCGCCGTCGGAGCCGCCCGTCGCCAGTCCCCACATCACCGGGCGCCCCACGAACACCGCCCGCGCGCCGAGAGCGAGCGCCGCGGCGATGTGATCGCCCTCGCGCACCCCGCTGTCGATGTACACCTCGGCGCGATTGCCGACGGCGGCGACGACCTCGGGCAGCGCGTGGATCGACGACACCGAGCGCCCCATCCGCCGCCCGCCGTGGGTCGACACCACGATGCCGGAGGCGCCGGCCTCGACCGCACGGTGCGCCTCATCGCCGCGCAGAATGCCTTTGACCAGCACGTCGAGTCCGCTGACCTCGCGCAGGTGCTGCACCTCGGCATCGGAGAAGTCGCGGACGATCTCCATCGCATCCGCCGGCAGGCCGGTGAGATCCTCCTGCAGGATGTTCGCCAGGCGCGCCTTCCGCGGCGTCTCGGGCCAGTCACGCGGCTCGATGATCCGGCCGTCGCTCGTAAGCGAGGTGCGGTCGACGGTGAGGATGATGGCGCGGGCGCCGGCCTCGGATGCTCGACGCACCAGCGCATCCGTGAGCCCCGCATCGCGCATCGGGTAGAGCTGGAACCACCACGGCGCCCCGGTTGCGGCGATCTCGTCGAACCGCACCGCCGTGTTGGTCGAGACGCCGAGCACCGAGCCCGCCCGTGCGGCGGCGCGGGCCGTGGCACGTTCGCCCTCCGGATCGGCCGCGTTCTGGTTCGCCATCGGCGCGATGAGCACGGGGGTGTCCACGGGCATGCCGAGAACGGTGGTGCTCGTGGAGGAGTGGTCGCCAGTGACGAACGCACGCGGACGGAACCGGAGCGCGTCCCACTCGCGCTGCGCATCCGCGATGCTCTCGCCCGCCCCGGCTCGGCCCGAGAAGTAGCGGTACACGTAGTCGGGCAGGAGCGCGCGTGCCTCGTCTTCGAGGGAGCGGATCCAGCTCACGCGTTCACACCGACGCGGTCCGGTAGGCGTCGACGATGTCGGCGGCGAAAGCGCCGATCCAGCGTGCGAGGCGCACATCGGCTCCGGCAGCCGGGCGCGTCAACCTCCGCGCGGCCGTACTCGGTACCCCAAGGCGTTTGCTGAGCCCCCGATCGATGCGGGTCAGGCCACGACGGTCGCGCGCGAACAGCAGGGCACGGCCCACCTGCGCCAGCGGTGCGGGCAGGTCGGCTTCACCGATCGGCAGATGGCCGGTTTCGAGGAGCACCCGGGTCACGAGCCGAGCGCGCGCCGATCCGCTCAGCCGGGCCTGCGCCTCGTCGAGGAAGAACTCCGCGTGCCGGTCGAGGATGCGGATGATCGCGCCCGCCAGTCGTTCCATCTCGGGGTGCAGCGACAGGTGGGCGAGGTGGTGGTAGCCACGCATCATGGCGTGCGCATCGACGGCTCCCGCGGCGAGGCGGGCGGCCAGCAGTTCTTCCGCGAAGAGCGCGTTCAGCAGTCGGCGGCTCCTGCGCGGGGGAGCGGGCGTCGGGGCCTGCACCCCGCGGATGCGCGGAGAGGCGTCGAGAACGTCGGCCAGCGCTTGCGCGATCCACTGTTTCTCCTCCGCCCATGCCTCGAAGAACGTGGCGAGGCGCGTCTCAGCGCGAACCGGCGGGATGCGTCCGGCCGCAGCTGATTCCAGCGCGCGCAGGTAGGCGGTGGCGATGATGGCCTCGCGATCGAGTGGGAAACCCTCGAACTCGGCGCGATCGAAATCGCCGCGCAGGCTGCCGTGCGCGGTGCGCGCGTAGTCGCGGACGTCGAACCGGGCGGCGACGGGCATAGCGGCCTCCTTCGTTGCTCCATCCTGGCCCGTGCGGGCGGTCAGGGGAAGAAGCTCCACCGATCTGCGCTCACCGTTCTGCGCTCACGGCTGAGGTAGCGGTACTTCGAGCGACGCGCCGGCACGTTCGAGCAGACCCGTCACCGTGACCGTCTCGGCGTCGTAGTACTCCAGGCCCCAGTCGGCCACCATCGCGGCGTAACGCACGGCCGGGTTCTCGCCCAGCATGTCGCGCACGCCCTGAAGCTCCGCTCGGCGGATCTCGAGGGCGACCAGGTAGTCCTCGAGCATTGACTTCATCTTCTCGGGAGTCGAGAGGTGTCCCATCAGAAGCCGCAAGGCGACCGGATGCTTCAATACCGGGAACTCGGGGGTGCGATCGTCGAGCCAGCGGCGCAGAGCCACCTCGCCCGCGTCCGTGATGCGGTAGGTGGTCGCCCCGCGACGCTCGCCCGGGTCGGCCTCGACCAGCTCGGCGCGCACCAGGCGGCTGAGTTCGGAGTAGACCTGGCTCATCGCCGGAGCGACCCAGTAGTAGCGCAGAGTGCGGTCGGCGCGCTGCTTCAGCTCGTACCCGGTGACGCCGGTTTCGGTGCGGCCGTAGAACAGCAGCAGGCCGAGCAGAGCATACGAGGTGGCGGGCAGCTCCGGGGACTCGGTCGTCATGGTCGGGGTCAGTCGGCCAGATCCGCGGTGGAGGCCGGATCCGCGGTGGAAGCCAGACCAGCGGTGGCGGCCAGACCTGCGGTGGCGGAGCGGCCGGCGGCGGATTGACCGCGCGCGTTGTAGACCAGCGAGCCGCCCGCATCCGCTCGATCGCGGTACCAGCGGTACAGCTCGAGGCTCTCGTCGCGCATCACGTCGCGGGTCACGGCGATGCCGCGCCGTTCGAGCTCGCCTTCCCAATCGGGGGTCACCGGACCCTCGTCGAAACCGGTGATCTCCTCGATCTCGTGCCCCTCGACCGACGTCGCGATCGCGCGCAGTCCGCTCCAGACGACGGATCCGTAACACATCGCGCACGGTCGGCCGTTGACGACCATCTGCAGCCGCGCATCCTCGGCCCCGAGGTCCCACGCACCGCCCGCGGTCTGCGCGAGCGAGATCGCCACCACTTCGGCGTGCATGCTCGAGAGGCCGCTCGCGAGCACCAGGTTCACGCCGACGGAGACGACCGCGCCGGTCGCCTCCTCGCAGATCACGGCGGCGAAGGGGCCACCGGTGCCCTCGATCACATTGCGCTGGGCCATCCGGTGCACCAGGCGCATCCGGTCGTCGAGGTCGGGGATCAGTCGCGGGATCTGGGCCAGCTCGGTGTGCACCCAGTCGGGCACCGTGACGGCGAAGCCGTTCGGCACGCGGATCGGGTCGGGCTCGGGGGCGGTGCGGGCGCGGTGCGAGGACATGGACGAGGGCCTTCCGGTTCGGCGATCCGGGATCGTGAACAGACATCATCGCATCACCCGCCGACGGGGAGGCTGGGTGAGCCGAGGTACCGTGTTCGAGACCATGAGCACTTCCGTCCGCCCATCGCCCCGCCTGCCGCCCCGCCCTCCGCTCCGCCTCGGCCCGTTGCTGGGTGTGGCGGCGGTCGGGGGCGCTCTCGTCGGTGTGGTCGTTCAGGTCGCGCCGAGCCTCGTTATGGCGGCGATGGGCGGATCCGGGATGTGGTTCGTCGAGTTCGCGGCGGTCGTCGCTGCGGTCGCGGGTGCTGTCGGGGGCCTCGCCGCCGGGGCACTTGTGCACCTCGCGCTGCGTGTGCTGCCCGGCTCGCCGAGATGGTTGGTGGGCGGAGTGACCGCGGCTTTGTGCTCCGCCGTTCTCCTCGGCATCGTGGTGCCGTGGATGTTCGTCTCGGCGTTCGTCGTTCTCGTCACCGTCCTTGTGCTACTCATCGGCGCCGGCGCGGCTCTCACTCTCGCGCAACACGATCGCGGTCGGTTGCGCGCCGGCCCCGTCGCGGGCTGGTCGGCCGTGGCCGCTGTGCTGCTCATCGTGGCCGCCTCCGTGAGCGCGACGCTCACGTCCCTCGCGGAGCGCGAGCCGGTGGTCGCCGCTCCGGCGGAGGATGCCCCGCGCCCTCCTCTGCAACTGGCTTCGGATGAGCAGCGCGAGAGCATCGCCGCGATCGCCCGCGCCACGCTCGCCGCGGCCGGTCCGGTCGCCTGGACGGGTGCGGATCCGCTCGCCGTGGTCGACAGCGCGTGCCCGAGCGGCGGCTTCGGTGCCGCGACCGTCGGCACGTTCACGGGCGGCGACGCCGAGGTGCTCGCGCGTATCGAGGCCGCCTGGCGTGCCCTCGGTCACGGTGCGGATGCGCAGGCCGACGCCGACGGATCGGTGCTGTTCGAAAGCGAGCGGGCCACGCTGCGGCTGACCGCCGGTGACCCGGTGACCATCACGGTCACCAGCGCGTGCAGCATCGGGCCGGTCGGCGTCGACTAGCCTGTGCAGGTCATCGGGGGAGGGCATGTGGCGGAGGATTCGACGCAGCGGGTGAGGTCGCCCGGCCCACCGATGCCGCCGCGTCGTCGGGTCGCGCCGGAGGCCGGGCCCGTCGTCGAGCCGGTATCGCCGACGTCGTCGGGTCGGGCGATCGTCATCGCCGGCGTGATCGCTGCCGTTGTGTTCGCGATCGTGGTCTTCGGACCGTTCGTCGCCTTGCGCATGCTCGACGCGTCGCACCCCGCGCCTGAGCCCGCTGCCAAGCCGGTGCAGGTGCGCCCATCCCGATTCGTGTCGACCTCACGCCCGAGCAGGCGCGTGCCGAGCTCGGCGTTCTCGTCGAGTCGACCACTGCCGCGGCCGGCACCGTGACCTGGTTCGATGGCGTGCCGCTCCCGAGCGCGCAGTACGTCTGCGACGAACGCAGCGTGCAGTTCATCGCGCGCGGGAGCTTCTCTGCTGAGGCGGCGCCGTCGGGCGACATCGCCGGGCCGCCGTCGACCGAGGACGCCGCCGCGGCCGACCGGATCGACGCCGCCTGGCACGCGATGGGTTTCGCCGTGCGATCGTCGAGCGCTGACGGTGCCGCAGGGGCGGCGGCTGCGTCGGTCGCGTCCTATGAGCGGCCGCCGGGTTCTGTCGTGGAGGGTCTGGTGCTCAGCCGGAGCGGTGCCGGCGTGAGTGTGATGGCCGCCTCCGCCTGCGTGGCCAACGCACCGTGACCCGTAGGGTGAACCGGTGATTTCATCGGCAGCCGCATGAACCCCGCGGTACTGGTCCTCCTCGCCGCGATCTGCTTCGCGACCACCGGTACGGCGCAGGCGCTCGGCGCCGCGGACGTGCATCCGCTCACGCTCGGTGCCGCCCGCATCGTGCTCGGCGGTGCAGTGCTGGCCGGGGCGCTCGGTGTCGAGCGGATGCGCCGCCGCGCCCCCGTCGCCCGCCCGCGCGGTTCGCGGCGGAGCGCTGCGCTGCTGGTGGTGGCCGGCTCGCTCGGGGTCGCGGGCTATCAGCCCACCTTCTTCACGGGCACCGGCGAGAACGGTGTCGCCGTCGGCACGATCGTCGCGCTCGGCTCCGCGCCGATCTTCACCGGGCTGCTCGAGTGGGCCGTACTGCGGACCCCGCCGGGGAGGCGCTGGGCGTATTCGACGGCGCTCGCCGCAGTCGGGGTCGTCTTCCTCTCGGGTGTCTTCGCGCTGGGCGGTGCGGCCGAGGGTGTGCGCGTCACGCCGCTCGGGCTGCTCGCCTCCGCGGGAGCCGGGCTCTGCTACGGCGTGTACGCCGTGTGCGGAAAGCTGCTGCTCGAGCGCGGCTGGACACCGGCGGCCACGATGGGGGCCCAGTTCGGCGTTGCTGCCGCAGTGATGCTGCCCGTGCTGCTGCTCGCAGACCCGGCGCAGCTCGCCTCGGGCCCCGTGCTGCTGACGGTGCTCTGGCTCGGAGTCATCACGGTCGCCGTCGCTTACACCCTGTTCGCGCGCGGCCTGCGGATGCTTCCGGCCGCGCAGGTCTCGACGCTCACCCTGGCCGAACCGGCGACCGCCACCGTGCTGGGCGTCGTTGTGTTGCACGAGGTGCTGACACCGGATGCGGTGATCGGCCTCGTGGTGCTGCTGGTGGCGGTGCTCGTGCTCACCGTTCGCCGGCGCGGCGCCGTGCTCGCGGAGTGAGCTCTCGCCTGACCGTGCGGGCGGTGGTACGCAGGGCCGGCGCAGCGGGCCCCATCTGGCACCGCAGCTCCATCCGGCACAGCGAATCGGTCCTGGCACAGCGAATCGGTCGCAAGCTTCCATGCCGGATGGGCCCGGTTGATTCGTTCACTGCTCCCACAACCGTGACGCCGATCCGAGCGTCGGTGGTGGTGGTGGCGGATCCGGTTCGGTTTCGGCTGGTCTGTGTCGGGTGATGCCGGCGATGGTGGCGCGTTGGTTGCCCATGCGCCGGGGTGTCTGTCGGGGGTCGATGTGGAGCGGTGCGATCAGGTGGGGTCTCCGCCCGTCGAGGGTGGGCAGCATGTGGATGCGCCAGCCGGCTTTTCCGTGGATGACGTGGTGGTGGAAGCTGCAGAGCAAAACTCCGTTGTCGATGGTGGTGGCGCCTCCTCGACTCCACCAGGTGACGTGGTGGGCTTGTGTCCAGGCGGGTGGTACGGTGCAGCCGGTCCAGGCGCAGCCGCCGTCGCGGGCGGCGAGGAGGCGTTTCTGTTTCGTGGTGAAGTCGCGGGCGGGTTGTCCGAGCGCGTCGGTCTGCGCGTGGGTGCCGGTGATCGCGATGCGTATCTCGCCGAAGCAGCGCAGCCGTCGCACGGTCGCTGCGGGTACGGGTTCGTCGACGTGGTCGAGGTAGGCGGGCCCGGTCGCGTTCTCGTCGGTGAGGTCGTCGGCGTGGATGTAGGCGGTGATCTGCGGCGTCGCTCCGACGGGGGATTCGGAAGCACCACCGGCGACGACGAGGGACACGACCGTGTCGGTGACTTTCTGCCCCGTGGTGCGCGAGTCGGCGAACACCTCGCTGTCGTCGACGTTCTCGGCGGCATCGCAGTCCGCATCCGTGAACCGCGGCCGGCGGGGGCTGGTGTGCGGCGAGAGCGACGCTTTCACCGCCGCCGCCTGCTCCGTCGTCAACGTGAGCACGAGGGTTTCGAGTCCGTTCTTGCCGCGCCGCCAGATGCCGTTGCGTTTCTCGAACGCCTCCTCCTCGGTGGGTTCGAGCCCGTCGGGGTCCAGTCGTGCTTTCCACGCGAGCGCCTGAACTTTCACGAGGTCGGCCGCGATCCCGATCCCCGTCAATCCACCGGAAGTCGCTGCTTCCCCGTCGGGGTCGGTCGCGGCGGCGAGGATGGACGCTTCGGCGATGGCGAGTTCGTCCGGGTGGATGCGCGCGACCGACGGCCCCAGGGTGCTGACGAGTGCTTCGGCCGCATCCGGATGCAGACGCCCGTCACGCACCGCCTGACCCACGGCGGGGAACACGGCGGGGACCTCTTGGCCCAGCATTCCGACGCCGGCGAACACGCTCTGCGCGAGCCGGATCCGCCGCCCCGCGGTCGCTTCCGAGCATCCGGTGAGCATCGCGAGGAGGGCTTTGCCGGTGCGCTGCCCGTGCTTGCTCGCGAGCGAGTCCATCCCGCGCTCTCGCCCCGATGCGCCTTCGATGACACCGGCGGCCGCGACGGCGCTCCCGCCGACGGCTCGCTCGAGTTCTCCGAGCGCGACGCACGCTGCGACGAGTTCGGTCTCGGTCATCCGTGCCCAGTCGACCCCGGCCAACGCGGCGCGCACGGTCGCGGCGAGGGCCGCGATCCGTGTGCCGGGCGTCGAAATGCTCATGACCCCACTATGAGGCACACCACCGACATTGGTTGAAAGACGACACCGAACCCGTCAGTCGCCCCGTACCGCAACGTCCGTCGAGTGAGTCTCGCGGTGCGAGAGCGCCCCCGATGGAGGCGCCCTCGCACCGAGAAGGGGTCTCTCGCAACAGGACGGGCGCCGATACGTGGCGCGTCCCCAGCCTGCGGAGGTAGCGTAGCCGCGGCGACCGCGCCCCGATCAACGATGATGGGTACCGTACGTGACGAATCCCTGGCTTGCCCTTCCGACGCCTGCACGGCGCCCGCGCGCGCTGGTCGCCGCGTCGTGGGAGCGCGCCCGCCTGGCGCACCTCGACCCCGAGCGCACGACGGCGCCGCTCGCCTTCGACGGCACCGAGTTGCGCGACTACCGGCTCGCGCATCCGCTGGCCACGGTGCTGCCCGTCATCCGCCGCCTGCTGGTGCGCGATGCGGATGACGACTCCGGCGTGCTCGTCGCCGTGGGGGATGCGATGGGTCGGCTGCTGTGGGTCGACGGGGATCAGCGGATGAAGAGTCTCGCCGAGGGCATGCTCTTCGTCGAGGGTGCGGGCTGGGCCGAGCGCGAGGTCGGCACTTCTGCCCCCGGCACGGCGCTCGAGCTCGACCACGGCATCCAGATCCGCGGGGCGGAACATTTCTCGACCCTGGTGCATCCGTGGAGCTGCACGGCGGTGCCGGTGCACGACCCCGAGACTGGCGCGATCCTCGGCGTGATCGACATCACCGGCGGCGCCGACGTGGTGGCGCCGCAGACGCTGCCGCTGATGGAGGCGACAGCCGCCGCCGTCGAGAGCGAGCTGATGGTGCAGCGATTGCGTGCCGGCCGCCCGCGTCGACGGCCCGCGGTCCGGGTCGAGCCGGCGCGCCCGCCGAGCCTGCGGGTGCTCGGTCGCGCGACCGGTGCGATCAGCGTCGGCGGTGCGACCGCGGAGCTGAGCGCGCGGCACGCCGAGATCATGACCCTGCTCGCGTGGCACCGCGGCGGACTCTCGGCGGAGCGTCTGGCCGAGTTGGTCTACGGCCGCGAGGATGCGGTCGTCACGCTCCGAGCCGAGATGGTGCGGCTGCGCAAAGCGCTCGAGCGCGACGTGGCGCGGCTCGTGCCGCTGTCGCGTCCGTACCGCCTGCCATTGCCGATCGAACTCGACGCCCGGCACGTGCTCGCGCTTCTCGATCGCGGTGCTCACCGAGTCGCCCTCGATGCGAACGCGGGCGTGGTGCTGCCGGGCTCGGATGCGCCGGGGATCGCCGAGATCCGCGCGGAGATCGCGGGTCGTCTGCGCGAGTCCCTACTCGAGGCGGCGTCGGTCGACCTGCTCTTCGCCTACGCGCAGACGGCCGAGGCGGAGCAGGACGAGGAGGTCTGGCACGCGCTTCTACAGTTGCTGCCCCCGCGCTCGCCTCGTCGCCCCGGTGTCGTCGCGCATCTGGAAGAGATCGAGCGCGCCCTCCGCTGAACGCTGACGAGCGGTGACGACCGCTGACGAGCGCTCGGCGCTGCTGGGCGCGGCGCGCTACTCGGCGCAACTGCGCGCAACCTTCCCGCGCGTACCGTCAGCCGAAAGCGCCGAAGACGGCGCGGCGCCGAACACGGCGCGCGACGATGAAGTCGATGGAGGACACCAACCATGACGCTGTACGCGGACTCTCCCGCCCAGGGCTCCACTCCCGAAGCGGCACCCGCCGCTCACGACAACCCCAACGTCTACGCGAATCCCGGCACTGCGGGATCCGTCGTGAGCTTCCGCTCGCGGTACGACCACTTCATCGGCGGCGAGTACGTCGCGCCGGCGAAGGGCCAGTACTTCGAGAACCCCACCCCGATCACCGGCAAGACCTTCTGCGAGGTCGCCCGCGGCACCGCGGAAGACGTCGACCGCGCAGTCGAAGCCGGCTGGAAGGCTTTCGCGACCTGGGGCAAGACCAGCCCGACAGAGCGCAGCAACATGCTGATCAAGATCGCCGAGAGGATGGAGGCGAACCTCGAGCTTCTCGCGGTCGCCGAGACGTGGGAGAACGGCAAGCCGGTCCGCGAGACGCTCGCCGCCGACATCCCCCTCGCCATCGACCACTTCCGTTACTTCGCCGGCTGCATCCGCGCGCAGGAGGGTGGCGTCAGCGAACTCGATCACGACACCGTGGCGTACCACTTCCACGAGCCGCTCGGTGTGGTCGGCCAGATCATCCCCTGGAACTTCCCGATCCTCATGGCCGTGTGGAAGCTGGCGCCGGCACTCGCCGCGGGTAACTGCGTCGTGCTCAAGCCGGCCGAGCAGACGCCCGCGAGCATCCACGTGCTGATCGATCTGATCAAGGACCTCATCCCCGCCGGTGTACTCAATGTGGTCAACGGATTCGGGATCGAGGCGGGCGCTCCGCTCGCGTCGCATCCGCGCATCCGCAAGATCGCCTTCACCGGTGAGACCACCACGGGCCGCCTGATCATGCAGTACGCCTCGGAGAACCTGATCCCCGTCACGCTCGAACTCGGCGGCAAGAGCCCCAACGTCTTCTTCGAGGACGTCGCGGCGCAGAAGGACTCCTTCTACGACAAGGCGCTCGAGGGCTTCTCGTTCTTCGCCCTCAACCAGGGCGAGGTCTGCACCTGCCCGTCTCGCGCCCTCGTGCAGAAGTCGATCTACGACGGCTTCGTCGGCGACGGCATCGACCGCGTGAAGAAGATCAAGCAGGGCAACCCGCTCGACGTGTCCACGATGATCGGTGCGCAGGCCTCGAACGACCAGCTCGAGAAGATCCTGAGCTACATGGACATCGGTAAGCAGGAGGGCGCGCGGCTGCTGATCGGCGGCGATCGCGCCGACCTGGGCGGCGAGCTCAGCGGCGGCTACTACGTCAACCCGACGGTCTTCGAGGGCAACAACTCGATGCGGATCTTCCAGGAGGAGATCTTCGGACCGGTGCTCTCGCTGACCAGCTTCAGCGACTTCGACGACGCGATCTCGATCGCCAACGACACGCTGTACGGCCTCGGCGCCGGTGTGTGGAGCCGCAACGGCGCTCAGCTGTATCGGGCCGGCCGCGCCATCGAGGCCGGTCGCGTCTGGTCGAACACCTACCACCAGTACCCCGCGCACGCGGCGTTCGGCGGCTACAAGCAGTCGGGCATCGGACGCGAGAACCACAAGGTGATGCTCGACCACTACCAGCAGACGAAGAACCTCCTCGTCTCCTACGCCGAGGGGCCCATGGGCTTCTTCTGAGTTCGCTCCGATTGCTTCCTCGATCCTCGTCAGCAATCGCGTAGTCGGCTTTTCACGGCGGGAATGTTCCACGGAGCGTCTTCCGTCGCGCTGCGGCGAATTCGCTGAAACGCGAATTTCCGTCGCGGCGCTCCATCGACAGATCGCGCCGTTTCGAGGCCTGAGGATGGCGGGGCTGTCCCAATGATCGGGTTGCCGTTTCTTTGACGGACCAGTCGTTTCGTCGACAAGGCCGTGTCAAAGAAACGGCAACCCGTAGTGAGAGGAGACACCATGACGTACGACCGGGTGGATGTGACACCCGCGGCGGCCGAGATGCTGCGCGCGATGACGGCGCTGCACGGCCCCCTGATGTTCCACCAGTCGGGCGGCTGCTGCGACGGCAGTTCGCCGATGTGCTTCCCGGTCGGGATGTTCCGCACCGGCGCCGCGGATGTGCTGCTGCAGACGCTGCACGTGGACGGCATCGACCAGCCGATCGAGTTCTACATGTCGAAGTCGCAGTTCGAGTACTGGAAGTTCACGCACCTCAGCGTCGATCTCGTTGTGGGTCGCGGCAGCGGCTTCAGCGTCGAGGCGCCCGAGAACAAGCGGTTCATGATCCGCTCGCGGATGCTCACCGATGACGAGCTCGTCGAGTTCGGTTTGCTGCCGGCGGCGGCCCGCGCCGTGTGAGTTCTGCCGGCGCCCCACCTGATGGGAGTCATCCGAAAGCCCCGCGAACCCACGGTTCGCGGGGCATTTCGCTGCGCGGGTATACCGAGCGTGAGCCGGCAGAAGTGCACCGCGCATACCGCGCGGATACTGACTGACGCCGACACCCGGGCACTTCCCGTGAATCCGCGGGATCCGTAACAATCCGGAAACCTCACGGACGACTCCGCGAAACAAGAATCCGTCACTATGTATACCAAGAGACGCACCACCGGCCATGTTCTTCCGAAGTCTCGGGCAGCATCCCCCTTTTCGGTATACCCACTCACGGAGTTCTTCATGACCAGCATCCGCCGTCGCACCCTGACCACCCTGCCGCTGCTCGCCGCCGCGGCCCTCGCCCTCACCGCTTGCAGCGGCACGGCGACCGCCGGCTCCACCGCCGCCGGCTCTACCGCCGACGCCGCGTCCGAGACGCTCGTCATCGCCACGACCGGCATGTACAAGCCGATGAACTTCACCGCCGACGGCACCCTGCAGGGCTACGACATCGATTGGGCCAACGCCATCGGCGACGAACTCGGCATGGACGTCGAGTTCGTCGAGGGTCAGCTCACCGGCCTCCTCACCGGCCTGCAGAGCGACCGGTACGACGCGGTGATGTCCTCGCTCACGATCACCGACGAGCGCAAGCAGTCGATCGACTTCTCGGTGCCCTACGTCGCCGACGGGGTGATCGCCACCGCGCTCGAGAGCAACAGCCGGGTCACCGACATCACCGACCTCGACGGCCTCACCGTCGGTATCACCGGCGGCTCGGGCTACATGTCCGCGATCCAGGCGATCGGCGGCTACACCGAACTCAAGGAGTACCCGGGGGCCGCCGAAGCGTTCGCCGATCTCAAGGCCGGTCGCATCGACGTCTACGCTGTCGGCCGCATCCCCGCCAACGACTTCATCCGCTCCGAGACCAGCACGAGCGACCCGGTGGTCCTCGCCGGGGAGCCTCTCGAGCTGCTGCCGGCCGGGGTGGGCGTGAAGAAGGGCAACACCGAGCTCGTCGAGAAGATCGACGCCGCCATCACCGCTCTCAAGGCCGACGGCACCTACGACGAGCTGGCCGAGAAGTGGTTCGGCTTCACCATCGAGGACTGAGCCGGTGAAACCCGACATCCTGGCGAGCTACGGCCCGCTCTTCCTGCAGGGCGCGCTCGTCACCCTCGGCATCGTCTTCTCCGCGATCGTCTGCGCGACCGTGCTCGGCACGATCATCGCGGTGATGCGCACCTCGCACAATCGGGTGCTGAGTTCGGTCGCCGCCGTGTACGTCTGGTTCTTCCGCGGCATCCCCTCGCTGCTGGCGCTGTTCTTCTTCTACTACGCCACCCCCTCCCTCGGGCTCACTCTCACGGCCTTCCAAGCCGGTCTGTGTGCGATGACCATCACCTCGGCCGCGTTCATCTCCGAGATCGTGCGCTCGGGCCTGCAGTCCGTCGACCCGGCCCAGCTCGAGGCCGCGGAGGCTGTGGGGATGAGCCCGCTGCGCCGTGCCCTGCGCGTCACCGTCCCCGCCGTCGTGCGCACGATCACCCCGCCCTACATCTCGAACGCCGTGATCATCATGAAGGAGTCCGCCCAGGTCTCCGTGATCACCGTTCCCGATCTGATGTTCCAGGCCCAGAAGGCCTATAACGCCACCTATTCCCCGCTCGAGACGCTCGGCGTCGCGGCCGTGCTCTACCTCGCCATGACCAGCATCCTCATGCTCGTCCAGCAAGCGGTGGAGCGTCGGATGCGCGTCAGGACCCGTTAGGACCGGTCATGATCACTCTGCGCAACATCGTCAAGGAATACGGCGACAGCACTGTTCTGCACGGCATCGATCTCGACGTGGCCGAGGGTCAGGTCGTCACCATCATCGGCCCGAGCGGCGCGGGCAAGAGCACGCTGCTGCGCTGCATCAACATGCTCGAGGTGCCCACGAGCGGAGATGTCGTAGTCGACGGCAACACCGTGCACTACAAGGCGAACCGGGTCGGCAAGCTCAGCTACACGGCGAATCTGCGCCTGATCTGGCTGCGCACCAGTGTCGGCATGGTCTTCCAGTCGTTCAACCTCTGGAAGAACCGCACAGTGCTGGACAACCTCATCGAGGGGCCGCGCTTCGTGCTGAAGCAGTCGAAGAAGGAGGCCGAGCCGCACGCACGAGCCATGCTGGCGAAGGTGGGCCTGGCAGACAAGGCGAAGGCGTACCCCGGGGAGCTCTCCGGAGGCCAGCAGCAGCGCGTCGCGATCGCTCGGGCTCTGCTGATGCGGCCCAAGGTGATGCTCTTCGACGAGCCGACCTCGGCTCTCGACCCCGAACTCGTCGGCGAGGTGCTGGCGATCATGACGGACCTCGCGAAGGAGGGCATGACCATGGTCATCGTCACCCACGAGATGAAATTCGCCCGCAACGTCTCGGACCGCGTGATCTTCATGGAGAAGGGCCGGATCATCGAGGACGGCCCGCCGGCCGAGGTGTTCGCGAAGCCCCGGCTCGCCGCCTTCGCCGCGCACCTGGACGCATGAGCGGCGCACTCGCCGCCTGGGATGCGGCGGCGCCGGCCGAGGCGACGGCCCAGCTCACGACCGTGCTCGATATCCCGAGCTGGGTCGCGACGCTGGTCGCAGCCCGGCCGTTCGGCGACAGTGCCACGCTGGTGCAGCTCGCGGAACGCACCCCGTGGACGGATGCCGAGCTGCGGTCGGCGGTCGCCGGCCGTCCGCGACTGGGGGGCTCGATCCCCGCGTCGAATCCGTTCTCGGCCGGCGAGCAGCTCTCGGTGAACGCCGATCGCGAGCGGGCGGAGTCGATCGCGGCGCTGACCGTGGACTACGAGCAGCGCTTCGGAATGATCTTCCTGATCCGAGCGGCCGGCCGCTCCAGCGCGGACGTGCTCGCCGAACTCATCCGTCGCCTGGGCAACGATTCCGACACCGAGCTGGCGGAGGTGAGCCGAGAGTTGCGTGAGATCACGCTGCTTCGGCTGACGGACCGGTTCGCGGTCGTCGCGTGAGCGGCGAGCTGCGGGAGATCCTCCTGATCAACCCCAACACGAACCCCGACACCACCGCGATGCTCGGCTCGATCGCCGCGGAGGGACTGCGCGCTCGCGACAACGACGCGGATCTCGTGATCAGGGCCGTGACCGTCGCCGTCGGGCCGTCGGTCATCGTGGATCCCGCCGGGTTGGACGCCGCGGAGACCGCCGTACTCGACTGCGCGCGCCTCGCGGTCCGACCGCACACGGCCGGCATCATCATCGGGGCCATCGGCGACCCGGGCGTCGAGGTGCTGCGCCGCGAGAGCACCGTGCCCGTGGTCGGAATCGGCGAGGCGTCGGCTCGGGTCGCGGCTGCGGGAGGCCGACGCTTCGGAATCGTCACGACCACGCCCCTCCTGGCCGGTTCACTGCAGGCGCTCGCCGAGCGGTACGGGGCGGCCGGACACTTCACCGGGGTGCGGCTCACCGATTCGTCGGCGCCGACCCTCGCCGCGGATCCGGACCGGCAGCTGCGCGAGCTCGAACGCGCCTGCCGCCTCTGCCGTGAGACCGACGGCGCGGAGGCGGTGGTGATCGGCGGCGGTCCCCTCGGCGCCAGCGCTCGCGCCCTCGCGGCGAGCCTGGGGATGACCGTCGTGCAACCGGTGCCGGCGGCCGTCGAGCAGCTCGTGAACCTCATCCGCAGCGCGACGCTGCACCGTGTGCTCTAAGGTCGGGGACGTGGACGAAGACCCAGCAGCCGATCGGGGCTCCTCCGCCCTCTCCTCGGTCGTCTACGAGCGACTGCGCAGCGCGATCATCGCCTGCCAATATCCGGCGGGCGAGCGGTTGCGCGAGCGCGAACTCGGCATCGAGCTCGAGGTGTCGCGGGTGCCGATCCGTGAGGCGCTGCCGCGCCTCGAGACCGCGGGATTCGTGCGGATGGAACCGCGCAAGGGGGCGATCGTCACCTTCATCACCGCGGAGGACGTCGAGGAGCTCTACGACCTGCGTTCGGTGATCGAACCGTTGGTCGCCCGGACCGCGGCGAGGCGGGTCGCGGGCGGTGCCGATCCGACCGTTCTGCGCGACACGCTCGCGCAGGCGGGTCTCGCGCTGTCCTCTGCGGATGCCGCCGGTCTCGACGCCGCGAACGCACACCTGCACCGCGAGATCCTTCGCCTCTCCGGAAGCCGCCTGCTCGAGAAGACCCTCGCGCCGCTGACCGACCGCACCGACCGACTCAGCGCGGCGACCATCCACTCCGATCCCGAGGTGCGCCACAGCGAGCACCGGCTGCTCGTGGATGCGATCGTGGACGGTGCGGATGAGGTGGCGCAGGCGATCGCTTTCGCCCACGCCGAGTTCGGCCGCTCACGGACGCTGGCGGCGCTGCCGTCGCATCCGCATTTCGCCGCCTCCCGCGTGCGCTGAACAGCGGATCCGCAAGGCCGTTCCCTTCGGTCATGCGGATGCATAGACTCCGAACGACCGCACCATCCTCCTCAGCGGAAGGCTGCCCATGAAACTCGGAACCCTCGTATTACGCCTTGTCGTCGGCGGCTTCTTCGTCGGGCACGGCCTGCAGAAGCTGCGCGGCTCGTTCGGCGGCCCCGGTCTGACGGGGACGGAGGCGATGATGGAGCAGCTGGAGATGCGGCCGGCGAAGCAGAACGCGCTCGCGGCGGCGCTCGCCGAAACGGGTGGTGGTGCGGCTCTCGTGCTCGGTGCGGGCACGCCGTTCGCGGCGGCCGGACTGATCGCGACCATGACGACCGCGATCCGCAAGGTGCATGTCTCGAACGGACCGTGGAACAGCAACGGCGGCTACGAGTACAACGCGGTGCTGATCGCCGCGGTGACCCTGCTCGCCGGTGACGGACCGGGGAAGCTCTCGCTCGACGCGCTGATCGGCAAGAAGCGCTGGGGTACCGGCTGGGCGCTGTTCGCCCTGATCGCGGGCGTCGTCGGCTCGACCGTCGCGATCGAGCTGGGCAAGCGCGCCCCGGCAGCGGAGGCGGAGCCGGAGTACGAGATCGAGCCCGAGCCCGAGCCCGAAGCCTCCGACGACCCCGCCACCGACTGACGGCGGTCCCGGGCTACGGCGCCGGCGCCGGTGTGGCCGTCGCTGCCGGCCCGGTGCTGATCCCGATCAGTACCGACGTGCCCTTCGCGACCGACTCGCCCGCAGCGGGTGCTGTGTTCGACACGGAGCCCACCGCCGAGGATGCGGGCGTCGGGTTCTGGTCTCCGGGGATCAGTCCGAGGGCTGTGAGCTCGGTGGTGGCGTCGGCCACGCTGAGCCCCGCGAGATCAGGCACCGTCACCATCGGCGTCTGCAGAGCGGATGCATCGGGCGCGGCGAAATCCGATCCGCCGTACTTCGCATCCAGCGCCGTCATGATCGGCTTCCACACGTAGTGCCGCGCGATGTCGATCGGGCCGTAGTCGAAGGTCAGGAAGGCCATATTCGTCTTGACCCCGTTCACCGGCGCGACGTTGCCGAGCCAGAACGCCAGTGAGGCCTTCGAACTGGCGCCGACGGTCCAGATGTCGGAGCTGTTGTCGGTCGTACCGGTCTTCGCGATGTGCTGCACGCCGTCATTCGGGTTCGACATCGTGCCGGTGCCCTGCAGCAGCACCTGCTGCATCGCGTACTGCATGCCGTGCGCGACGGCCGTCGATACCGAGCGTGTGCAGCTCGACGCGGGCGGCGTGATCGCCGTACCGTCGGCATCGACGATCGAGTCGATCGCGATGGCCGTGCAGGTCACGCCGTCGTTGGCGATTCCGGCGTAGGCCACGGCCATCGTCAGCGGCGCGATGCCGTTCGTGCCGAGCACGGTCGCCGGACTCTGCCCGAGTTCACTGCCGTCTCCCGTATGGATGCCGAACGCCTCGGCCGTCCTGCGGATCGCGCACAGGTCGAGTTCGTGGGCCATGCCGATGTACCCGGTGTTGATCGAGTTGACCGTCGATGTGATCGGGTCGAGAGTGTCGGCGTCGTCGTCGGGGGTCGAGTTCTGCGGGTTGAATGGGTCCGCCGGGTCCGCCTTCCACGTCCCGTTGCAACTGTCGGTGAAGTCGTCCCAGTTCTTGCGCTTCGAATCGAAACGCTCGACGAGCGTGTGGCCCGCGTTCAACCATTCGGCGAGCGTGAACACCTTGTAGGTCGAACCGGTCTGGAAACCGAGGCCGCCACCCATCGCCTTGTCGACGTTGAAGTTGATCGCCGAGTAGTTCGCTCCCGTGGCGATCACGGTCGGGTCCTGGCTGTAGTCCTTGTTCTGGACCATCATCAGCACCCGGCCCGTGTCGGCCTGCACCGAGACCGTGGCCGCGCCGAGATCGAAGCGCGGGTCGACCTTCGGCACCAGCTCATCCATCGTCTCCTGCGCGGTGTTCTGGATGTCGACGTCGAGCGTCGTGTACACCTGCAGACCGCCGCGCTTGAGGGCGGCGTACCGGTCGTCCTCCGTGGCACCGAGGGCGGGGTCGGAGCGCAGCACCTGGGTCACGTAATCGCAGAAGTAGGCGGCGTTGCCCGCGGTCTGGCAACCCGTCGACGGCTGGGTGATCGTCGGCGAGATCTCCTCGGTGATCGCGGCGTCGTGTTCGGCCGCGGTGATGTGTCCGAACTCGAGCATCCGATCGAGGATGTAGTCGCGCCGCTCGCGGGTGACCGCGTAGCCGTTCGCCGCTCCGTTGGTCTCGCTGTCGGCCAGGTCGAAGCGGAACTTCTCGGGATTGTTCACGATCGCGATGAGCGCGGCCGCCTCATCGAGCGACAGTTCACTCGCGTGCACGCCGTAGTAGTAGTTCGCGGCGGCCTCGATGCCGTAGACGGTGCCACCGAAGAGCGCGATGTTGAGGTAACCGAGCAGGATGTCTTCCTTCGAGAACCGCTTCTCGAGGCCGATCGCGAGGCTCATCTCGGCGACCTTGCGCTTGGGCGTCGTCGCGGTCGCCTCCTCGTACGCCGCCTGGCGCGCGGTCGGGTCCGAGATCGACTCGGCCTTCTGCACCAGTACGTTCTTCACGTACTGCTGGGTGATCGACGAGCCGCCCTGCACCTCGGCGCCGAGCACGTAGGTGCTCGTGATCGCCCGGATCGTGCCCTGCAGATCGATGCCGCCGTGATCGAAGAAGCGGGGGTCCTCACTGGCGACGACCGCATCCTTCACGGTCGTCGCGATCTGGTCGCCTGCGACCTCGATCCGGTTCTGGTCGTAGAAGGATGCGAGCAGCTGCGGATCCTCCGGGTCGCCCGCGTAGATGTCGGTCTTCTGCATGAGCCGCCCCACGTCGAGGTAGCTCGGCAGGCTCTCGAACAGGCCGATCGTTCCGGAGGTCCCGAACCCGGTCAGTGCGATCGCGGGGGCGACGCCGAGGGTGGCGAACAGCCCGGCGAGCACGCTGACGACGACGAAACCGAACAGCGCGCGCAACGCCCCGCCGAGGGTGCGGCGTTCGAGCAGGATCGGTCCGGTGGGTCGTTTCATCGCTCTTGCACCCTAATCTCCGGGCCGGGGCGGGCCCGGCAGGACTCGCCCCGGCCGGTCCGGCTCCTCATCCAGCAGGGCCTCATCCAGCAAGGGCTCATCCAGCAGGGCCTACTGATCGAGCAGATCGCCGTTCACATCCGAGGAGTCTGCGGGATTGGTCAGGATCTTGCCGGTCGAGATCTGCAGCTGGATCACGGCGCCCTTGACCACGGTCGATCCCGCGACCGGAGTCGTCGACGCGACGCTGCCGGCGGCGATCGTGTTCGTGTCGACCGCCTCCTGGATCCCGACGCTGAGGCCCGACGACTTCAGGGCCGCGGTGGCGGCCTCGACGGTCATGCCCTCCACATCCGGAACCTTGATGTTCGCGCTGGACGACGGCGACGAGGCGAGCATCGTCGAGGTCGGCGCGCTGAAGTCCGCTCCGCCGTAGGCGGCGTCGAGGGCCGTCATGATCGGTTTGAAGATCACGTGCCGAGCGTTGGAGGCGAGCACACTGCCCGAGGTGCCGCGGATGGTGGTGGCGCGAAGGTTCTGCCGGCTGCCGTCGTCGTGGCCCTGCACACTGCCGACCCACACGGCCAGCGCGACCGACTTGCTCGCGCCCGCGGTCCACACATCCGCTGCGTCATCCGTGGTGCCGGTCTTGCCGATGTGCTCGATTCCGTCATTCGGATTCGACTGGGTACCGGTGCCCGAGGTCATCACGCGCTGCAGCGCGTACTGCATGCCGTGCGCGACCTCGCTCGAGACGGAGGTGGTGCAGGTGGAGGCCGGCGCGGGAACGGCGGCTCCGGTGCCATCGGTGATCCTGTCGATCACGATGGGGGAGCAGGTCACGCCGTCGTTCGCGATGCCGGCGTAGGCGACCGCCATCGTCAGCGGCGCGATCTCGTTGGTGCCGAGCACCATCGCCGGACCGTCGCGCAGCTCCGTGCCGTCGGCGCGGTGCACGCCGAACGCCTCGGCGGCGGTGCGGATGTCGCACAGGTCGAGCTCGTGCGCCATACCCATGAAGCCGGTGTTGATGGAGCGCTGCGTCGCGTAGACCGCCGTCATCGACTCCTGGTTCTCATCCGACTCGTCGTTGCCGTAGACGTACCGCGAGCCGGCGTAGCTCCCGGAGTTCTCGATGTTGCACCGCTGGTCGTACCCGGCGAAGCCCGAGGTCGGTGAGGCGAAGGTCTGGTTCAGCGTGTGCCCGGTCGTCAGCCACTGGGCCAAGGTGAACACCTTGAACGTGGAGCCGGTCTGCACGCCCGCTCCGCCGCCGCGATCGGCGTCGACGTTGAGGTTCAGGCCGAGGTAGTCGGCGCTCGCCGCCGCGACGTCGGGATCCTGGGTGTACTTGGTGTTCTGCACCATCGAGATCACGCGGCCGGTACCGACCTGGACAGCGCTGGCCGTCGCTCCCACATCGAAGACGGTGCTCGAGGCGGGCACATAGGCGCTCAGTGCGTTCTGCGCCACGGCCTGCTGACCGAGGTCGAGCGTGGTCACCACGTCGTAGCCGCCCTGCTTGATCTTCGCGTAGCGCTCGTCATCGGTCGCGCCGAAGCTCGGATCGTTGCGCAGCGTCTGCAGCACGTAGTCGCAGAAGTACCCGGCGTTCCCGGCTGTCGCGCATCCGGTCGACGGCTCGGTGATGTTCGGCGTGATCGGCGTGGCGGCCGCGGACTGCACCTGGTCGACGGTGATCGCGCCGTACTCGTACATCTGCGCCAGGATGTAGTTGCGTCGTTCCAGCGTCGCCGCGTAGCCATTCGCCGCACCGTTGTCGGCATTGTCGGGCTGGTCGAAGCGGAACTTCTCGGGGTTGTTCACGATCGCCATCAGGCTCGCGGCCTGATCGACCGAGAGGTCGCTGGCGTGGATGCCGTAGTAGTAGTTCGCGGCGGCCTCGATGCCGTAGACGGTGCCGCCGAAGAGCGCGATGTTGAGGTAGCCGAGCAGGATGTCGTCCTTCGAGTACTCCTTCTCGAGGCCGATCGCGTAACGCATCTCCTTCAGCTTGCGCTCGGGGGTCGTTGCGGTCGCCTCCGCGTACGCGGCGTTGCGCTCGGTCTCGTCACTGATCGACTCCGCCTTCTGCACCAGCACGTTCTTCACGTACTGCTGCGTGATGGACGAGCCGCCCTGCGTGTCGGATCCGATCACGTAGGTGCTCGCGATGGCCCGCACGGTGCCCTGCAGATCGATGCCGCCGTGTTCGTAGAAACGCGGGTCCTCCGCATCGACCGCCGCGTCCTTCACCGCCTGCGAGATGTCGTCCCAGCCCACCTCGACGCGGTTCTGGTCGTAGACGGAGGCGAGCAGAGTGGTGCCGTCGGCCGCGTAGATGTTCGTCCGCTGCATCAGCGTACCGATCTCGAGGTAGCCGGGCAGATTGTTGAACAGGCCGATCGTGTTGGATGCGGACAGACCCGTCAGCGCGAGCGCCGGCGTCACCCCCACCGTCAGCAGCACACCCGCGATCACACTCATCCCGACGAGGCCCAGCAGAGCGCGCAGCGAGCCACCAAGAGTGGGAGTGCGGGAGGATCGGGCCATGAAGTGCGGTTCCTTTCGACGCGGACGGAATGCGGGCAGGGCGATTCCACCGTGCCGAGCGAATCCACCCTGCACAGTACGGGACCCTTCTTCGGGCAACGGTGTCCCTGAAAGCCGCACCGAAGGATTCGAGGGTGATTCTTAGACGATCCGAATGCGCCGCGCGGCCCTTTCGTGACGCAACATTCAGCCTGGCGGCCGCACGCATCCGTATCGTTGGACTGTTGCGCGACTGCACCGTCACGTCCGCGCGCGAAATCCGCTCCACGCCACGCTTCTCATCCGCCCCGCAGAAAGCACATCACATGGCCTCGCGCATCTACAACGACGTCACCGAACTCGTCGGCAACACCCCTCTCGTCCGCATCCGCCGGCTGCCCGGTGCCGAGAACGCGACCGTCGCCGCGAAGCTCGAGTTCTACAACCCGGCCAACAGCGTCAAGGACCGCATCGGCGTCGCGATCATCGATGCGGCCGAGAAGGCCGGGGCCCTGAAGCCCGGCGGAACCATCGTCGAAGCCACCAGCGGCAACACCGGCATCGCGCTCGCCCTCGTCGGCGCGGCCCGCGGCTACACGGTCGTCCTGACCATGCCCGAGACCATGTCGAAGGAGCGCCGGGTGCTGCTGCGCGCCTACGGCGCGCAGATCGTTCTCACTCCCGGCAGCGAGGGGATGAAGGGAGCCGTCACGAAATCGGAGCAGATCGCCGCCGAGATGCCCGGTGCGATCCTGGCGAAGCAGTTCGAGAACGAGGCGAACCCCGCGATCCACCGCGCGACCACGGCCGAGGAGATCTGGGCCGACACCGACGGCGAGGTCGACGTGTTCGTGGCCGGCATCGGCACCGGTGGCACGATCACCGGCGTCGGTCAGGTGCTGAAGGAGCGCAAGCCCGGCGTGCAGATCATCGGCGTCGAGCCCATCGATTCGCCGCTGCTGACGCAGGGGACCGCCGGCCCGCACAAGATCCAGGGCATCGGCGCGAACTTCGTGCCCGACATCCTCGACCGCGAGGTCTACGACGAGATCATCGACGTCACCTTCGACGACTCGGTGCGCGTCGCGCGCGACCTCGCCACGCAGGAGGGGATCCTCGGCGGCATCTCGTCCGGTGCGATCATGTGGGCCGCCCTCGAGGTCGCCAAGCGCCCCGAGAACGCGGGCAAGACCATCGTCGCGATCGTCTGCGACTTCGGCGAGCGCTACATCTCGACGGCGCTCTACGCAGACCTGCTCGACTAGTTGGCGGCCACCCTCGCGAGAAGGGCGGTGATCGGATGAGCGTGCTGGCACGACTGCGCGAGGACGTCTCGAACGCTCGCGCTCACGATCCCGCGGCGCGGTCCGGTCTCGAGATCGTGCTCGCCTACCCGGGGGTGCACGCCGTCTGGCTGCACCGCGTCGCGCACCGCTGGTGGCTCGCCCCCGGGTTGCGGCTGCCGGCGCGTCTGCTCGCGCAGGCGGCGCGTGCAGCGACCGGCGTCGAGATCCACCCGGGGGCGCGCATCGGTCGGCGCTTCTTCATCGATCACGGCATGGGAGTCGTCATCGGCGAGACCGCGGTGATCGGTGACGATTGCATGCTCTACCACGGCGTCACTCTCGGCGGGAAGTCGCTGCGGCGCGAGAAGCGGCACCCGACCCTCGGCGACGGCGTCACGGTCGGGGCCGGGGCCGTCATCCTGGGTGCGGTCACGATCGGAGCGGGCGCGAGCGTCGGCGCCAACGCCGTCGTCGTGCGCAACGCACCGCCCGGCGCGGTGCTCGTCGGGATCCCGGCCCGTGATCTCTCGGCCGGCGAGGGTGCGCACACGCCTCTGACCGACCCCACCTTCTACGTCATCTGAGTTGCTTCTCGGTTATCTGAGCTGCGCGTCGGGCACGGCGCTCTGCACGGGCACGGCGCTCTGCACGGGAGTCGCCGCGGTGAAGGGCGAGGTGGAACGCGGCTCCGTGAACGAGTCGCGCAGGAGCGCCGCGACCCCGCGCACGCCTCCGCGGGTGAACGCCGCTCGCTGACGCATCGCCCCGTTGTCGCCGCGCAGAAGCCGCTCGATGCCGGCGGTCACGGCTTCGAGGTCGTCCGCGCGCAGCAACGCCGTCTCGCTGCACTCGAGCATCGCGCCGACCACCTCGTGCGCCGGACGCAACGTGTTCGTGCGCGGATCGACCAGCTCCGCCGTGACCCCGTCGCGCGCGGCGTGCCAGAGCGCCGAGTCGAGCATCTCGGGGTCGACGTGCAGCGGCGGCAGGCCGAGTTCGGCGTCGTCGAGGGCGGTCGAGACGAGCCCACGGATGAGGGCTGCCAGGATCACGGAGTCGCGCGCCTCGAGCTGCGCATCCGCCGCACGCACCTCGATCGTCGGGTGGTTCATCGACAGGCGCACGTTGAACGACATCACCGCGCGGTCGATGGAGCCGCCGATGCCGATCAGCGCGTCGAGCCGGCGGTCGTAGCTCTCCACATCCGCGAACTCGGGTGGGCAGCCGTGCGTGGTCCAGCGCTGGAAGTGCAGGGTCCGCCAGCTCGCGAAGCCCGTGTCGGCGTCACGATGCAGCGGCGAGTTCGCGGCCAACGCCACCAGCGTCGGCATCCAGACCCGGATGCGGTTCATCGCCGTCAGGCCCGCCGCCCGATCGGCGACGCCCACGTGCACGTGCAGTCCGTTCACGTAGTGCTCGTCGACGAGGCTGCGACTGGTCGTGCGGATGGAACGGTAGCGATCGGTGTCCGACACCACAGCGCTGCGCAGGCCGCTCGGCGCGAACCCGCTGCTGACCGCCAGTGCGCCCAGCCCCTCCGCCGCGACGGCGACCCGGCTGCGGAACGCCGTCAGTTCGCGCTCCGCCTGCTCGCGCGTGCTGCAGACCGCGGTTGAGCGTTCGATCTGACACGCCAAGAACTCGTGCTGCACGTTCTCGGCCTCACCCGCGCTCACGTGCAAGGCCTCGTGCACACGATCCACGATCGCGAGCGGTTGCAGTGTCAGCGCATCGAGGAACATGTACTCCTCTTCGACCCCGAAGGTCGGCGTGCCGGCAGACGTCATCGTGCACCTCCCCATCCGCGATCGACCCCGTCGTCGAACCGCGATGTCCCTCTACTTTCGACGCGAGCGGCGCCGACGACAACCCCCCAACCCCTGGGACCTCGCCGAAAATCGGACCTCGGCGAAGATCGGGCCTCGCCAGCCGCTACCGGCCGAGCATCCGCTTCAGGGTGAGCGCGTTGCGCACCGCGTTGCCGCCGCCGTCGTTGTTGAAGTAGCCGAGCACGGTGTGGCCCGACGCCTCCCATTCCCGCATCCGCTCGGCCCACCACCACAGTTCATCGTCGGTGTAGCTGCCGGCGTAGAGGGTGTGGTGGTCCGGTCCGTGCAGCCTGACGTAGACCAGCTCGCTCGTGGCGCGCAGGATGCAGGGCAGCCCGGCTCCGCTGGTCACGCAGTAGGCGGCGTCGAATCGCTCGAGGAGCCGGAACACCGGCTCCTCCTGCCAGCTCGGGTGCCGGAACTCGACGGCGACCGTCAGCCACGGCGGCAGCTGCTGCAAGAAGTAGGCCAGCCGCGCATCATCGCGCTCGTGATCGGGACGCAGCTGTACCAGGAGCGGGCCGCGTCGGCCGGCGATCTCGTGCATCCCCCTGCCGATCCTCTCGATCCAGACATCGGGGTCGTAGAGGCGTTTCGCGTGAGTGAGTCCGCGCGGGGCCTTCACCGCGAAGAGGAAATCCTCCGGAACCCGTGAACGCCACGAGGCGAAGACGTGCTCGCGCGGCCAGTGATAGAAGCTGCTGTTCGTCTCGACCGTGTCGAAGCTCTCGGCGTACCGCGATAATCGCAGGTCGCCGCGCCCGCGCGGGTAGAGAACGTCCACCCAGTGGTCGTAGCTCCAGCCGCTGGTACCGATCCGGATCACGTGGTCAGTTCATGGTTCAGTGGTCGCGAAGGCGCGCGGCGTCAGGGCCGCGCGACCAGCTCGCGCACGGCGTCGGCGCCGATGAACGGGCCGGCGACGACATGGTGGCCGTCCACCAGGAAGCCGACGGGCGTGCCGGGAACCTGCATGGCGGCGAGGGCGGCGCGATCGGGTGAGACGTAGAGCGGACCGGTGAGGCCCTGAGCCCGCACCGAATCCGGCTCCGAGGTCGTCACCAGCACGGTGCTACCGGCAGCGGATGCGTCGCGCACCTCGGGCAGGATGCTCTCGCAGTACGCGCAGTCGGAGCGCCAGAACACGAGGGCCTTGCGCCCCGCGCCGGTACGCGCCACGGATTCGCGCAGATCCACGGCATCGCCGGCCTCGGTCGCGAGGGCGGCGGAGGGGAGTTCGGCGTCGTCCCACGCCGCCTGCGTGGTCGCGGGCGTCGCGTCGAAGGTCGGCAGTACGGGGTCCTCGGTCTCGGGATCACCCGGCATCGCCGTGTGCGACTCGCGGTTCAGCTCGATCGCGGCGACGACCCCGTCGATGAATTCCTCGATCGCGGGCAGGCCGTCGGCCGGTCCGCCGCCGATCTGGCCGTTCGTGCCGAGCAGGACGGCGCTCGGCGTGCCGGTGCCTCCGAGCCGGGTGAGCGCGGCGCGATGCGGATCGAACAGCACATCGGGCATCCCGAGGTCGTCGCTGGTGGTGCTCACCAGCTGGAGCCCGACGATGCCGCCCAGCTCGGCGCGCCACGCGGGCATCCGCTCGAGGGCGACGGCGCAGGCGTGGCAGCCCGGGTTCACGAACAGCAGCAGCACGGCTCGCTCGGACGAGAGCGTCGGCAGGGTGATCGCCGCGCCTTCGGCATCGCGCAGCACGAGTTCGGGGATCGCCTCCGCGTCGGGGGCCGCCGCCTCACGCGCGTTGACGCGCGCGCGCAGGTCGGCGAGCTCGCGGCGCAGACGTGCCTGCCGAGACCACAGCACCGCCAGCGTGACCGCCAGAGTCACCAGGAGGACCACCTCGACGAGCAGGTCGCCACTGAGGGTGGCGAGGATCCCGAACAGCCCCGGCCAGGACGGCGTGCCGAGCACGATGGCGATCACGAGCGCCAGCACCGTGAGCACGACGTTCCGCACCGCCGTGAGCCGACTGATCGGCTCCGAACTCAGCTCGCCGAAGCAGTGGCACACCGGCCTCTCGCCGCGGGCGAGTGCGGCGCCGACCACGAGGCTGAACGCGGCGAAGAGCAGGAAGACGAGCCATGCCACCACCGCGAAGAGAACGCCCGGCAGCAGCAGCAGACCCGCCGCGAGGCCGAGTTCGACGAACGGCAGCCCGACCGCGACGTGTCCGGCGTAGCGCGTGGGGATCCCGAACCCCGTGACGGCGGCGAGGCTGCCGCGCGGGTCGCGCCATTTCATCACCGCACTGAACGCCAGCAGCCCGGCGAGGCCGAGCACGAGGAAGAGGAGCGTACCGATTGCGGTCATGTCCCTAAGATATTGCCCGCCGGATCGCGCGCGGGTGCGTCTTGACGGTCTCGAACGCCTCGAGCGCGTGGTTGCGCGTCTCGCCGAGGTCGAGGATCCTCTCGGGGTAATCCCCGGCGGCATCGAGCAGCGCATCCTTCTGAGTCCACGGCTGGTGCACCGCCTTGCCGGTCACCTCGGCCAGTTCGGGTACGTATTCGCGCAGGTACTCGCCGCGCGGGTCGAACTTCTCGCTCTGCGTCACCGGGTTGAACACTCGGAAATAGGGCGAGGCGTCGGCTCCCGAACCCGCGACCCACTGCCAGTTTGCGGCGTTGCTGGCGCTGTCGGCGTCCACCAGCGTGTCCCAGAACCACTGCTCGCCGACCCGCCAGTCGACGAGCATGTTCTTGATCAGGAACGAGGCCGTGACCATCCGCACGCGGTTGTGCATGTAGCCGGTCTTCCACAGCTCGCGCATCCCGGCGTCCACGAGCGGATACCCGGTGCGGCCCTGGTGCCACGCTTCCAGCTCGCCGGCGTGCGGCTCGCCCCACGGGAAGTGGTCGAAGCGGCTGTCGAAGTTCTCGGTCGCCAGATCGGGCCAGTGGTAGAGCAGGTTGTAACAGAACTCGCGCCAGCCGAGTTCGGCGAGGAACTTCGCGCCGCCCGCGTTCGGCCCCGAACCGCGACGCTGCTCCTCCACCGTGTGCCACACCTGGAACGGGCTGACCTCGCCCCAGCGCAGATGCGGGGAGAGGTTGGAGGTCGCGTCTTCGGCGGGGTGGTCGCGGCCATCGGCGTAATCGTCGAGCTGTTCGGCGATGAAGGCGCGCAGGCGGCGCATTGCCGCCTTCTCGCCCGGCTGCCAGCGCTCGGCGAGACCACCCGACCAGTCGGGGTGCATGGGCAGGAGCTTCCAGCTCGCGAGGGTGTCGCTCTCGACGGATGCTTTCGTCCCGTCGATCGCGCGGGGGGCCGAGAGCGGCTCGCGCGGGTGATCCTTCTTCTGGCACGCCCGCCAGAACGGGGTGAAGACCGTGTACGGACCCCCGCTGCCGGTCTGCATGGTCCACGGCTCGTGCAGCAGCGAACCCTGGAAGCTGCGGGCCTCGTATCCGCTCTCGTGCAGCCCGGTCTTGATCGCGGTGTCGACCGTCCGTTCGGCTCCGCCGTAGCGACGGTTCCAGTACACGGCGTCGGCGCCGAGCTGTTCGACGAGTTGCGGGATGACCGCCTCGGCCGGCCCGCGTCGCAGGATCAGGCGGGCGCCGCGGCCGTCGAGGTCTGCTGCGAGTGCGTCGAGGCTGTGGTGCAGCCACCACTTCGCGGCGCCGCCGAGCGGGCGGATGCCTGTCGATTCCTCGTCGAGGATGAAGCACACCGCGACGGGTTCGCCGCGGTCGACCGCGGCCCGCAGAGCAGGATTGTCGGCGATCCGCAGATCGTCGCGGAGCCAGACGAGTGAGGAGGACATCACCCCATCCTCTCGGGTATCGGCAGGCCCTCGACAGGACTGGCGGATGCGGCGGCGGTGTGGCTAGTCCTAAGGTGATGACGTTCGACGAAACCTCAGGAGACGACATGTCACTCGTACGCGTGCACAACTTCGCGGTGTCCCTCGACGGCTTCGGAGCCGGTGAGGGCCAGACGATGGAGGCTCCGTTCGGCCATGCGGGCCATCGGCTCGTCGAGTGGGCGATGGGCACGCGAACCTTCCGCGCGATGGGCATGCCGGGGGAGGGGCCCGGTTCCTTCGGCATCGACGACGCGTTCGCCGGCAATTGGGCGCCGGAGATCGGCGTCGAGATCATGGGGCGCAACAAGTTCGGCCCGCAGCGCGGCCCGTGGGCGGATGAGGAGTGGCAGGGCTGGTGGGGCGATGATCCGGTGTTCCACACCCCGGTCATCGTGCTGACCCACCATCCGCGGCCGACGCTCGAGATGGCTGGTGGAACGTCCTTCCACTTCGTCGACGCGGATCCGGTCACCGCCCTCGCGAAGGCACGCGAGCTGGCCGGCGACCTCGACGTGCGGATCGGCGGCGGAGTGGAGACGGTTCGGCAGTTCCTCGAGGCCGATCTGATCGACCACCTGCACATCGTTCTCGTGCCGATCGTTCTGGGCAGGGGTGAGCGTCTCTGGAGCGGCCTCGAAGGGCTCGAGGAGCGCTTCGAGATCGAGGCGACACCGTCGCCGAGCGGAGTGGTGCACCTGGTGTTCACTCGCCGCGCCGATCGGTAGGCTCCCTCGGGGTTCCGGTCGACTCGGTTGTCGCTGGTGGAGGCGGATCCGGTTGGGTTGCGGGGGTTCGTGGTCGTCTTCGGGTGATGCCGGCGATGGTGGCGCGTTGGTTGCCCATGCGTCGTGGTGTCTGTCGGGGGTCGATGTGGGGTGGTGCGGTGAGGTGGGGTCGTAGGCCTTCGGCGGTGGGCAGCATGTGGATGCGCCAGCCGGTTTTCGCGTGGATGACGTGGTGGTGGAAGCTGCAGAGCAGAGTTCCGTTGTCGATGGATGTCTGACCGCCTCGGCTCCACCAGGTGACGTGGTGGGCTTGTGTCCAGGCGGGTGGGGCGGTGCAGCCCTGCCAGGCGCAGCCGCCGTCGCGGGCGGCGAGGAGGCGTTTCTGTTTGGTGGTGAAGTCGCGGGCGGGTTGTCCGAGCGCGTCGGTCTGCTCGTGGCTGCCGGTGATCGCGATGCGTATCTCGCCGAAGCAGCGCAGCCGCCGCACGGTCGCTGCGGGTACGGGCTCCTCGACGTGGTCGAGGTAGGCGGGCCCGGTCGCGGTTTCGTCGGTGAGGTCGTCGGCGTGGATGTGGGCGGTGATCTGCGGGGTCGCGCCGACGGGGGATTCGGAGGCGCCACCGGCGACGACGAGGGACACGACCGTGTCGGCGACTTTCTGCCCCGTGGTGCGCGAGTCGGCGAACACTTCGCTGTCGTCGACGTGATCGTTCTCGGCCGCGTCGCAGTCCGCATCCGTGAACCGCGGCCGGCGGGGGCTGGTGTGCGGCGAGAGCGACGCCTTCACCGCCGCCGCCTGCTCCGTCGTCAACGTGAGCACGAGCGTTTCGAGTCCGTTCTTCCCGCGGCGCCAGACGCCGTTGCGTTTCTCGAACGCCTCCTCCTCCGTGGGTTCGAGCCCGTCGGGATCCAGTCGTGCTGTCCACGCGAGCGCCTGAACTTTCACGAGGTCTGCGGCGATCCCGATCCCGGTCAAACCACCCGAGGTCGCTGCTTCCCCGTCGGGGTCGGTCGCCGCGGCGAGGATCGATTCTTCGGCGATCGCGAGCTCATCCGGGTGGATGCGCGCAGCGGCCGGCCCGAGGGTGGTGGTGAGGGCTTCGGCCGCATCCGGATGCAGTCGCCCCTCACGCACCGCCTGCCCCACGGCGGGGAACACGGCGGGCACCTCCTGGCCCAGCATCCCGACACCGGCGAAGACGCCCTGCGCGAGCCGGATGCGCCGCCCCGCGGTCGCTTCTGAGCAGCCGGTGAGCATCGCGAGCAGTGCTTTGCCGGTGCGCTGCCCGTGCTTGCTCGCCAGTGCGTCCATCCCTCGTTCTCGCCCCGATGCGCTTTCGATGACTCCGGCGGCCGCGACGGCACTCCCGCCGACGACTCGCTCGAGTTCTCCGAGCGCGACGCATGCTGCGACGAGTTCGGTTTCGGTCATCCGCGTCCAGTCGACCCCGGTCAGTTCGGCGCGCACGCTCGCGGCGAGGGCTGCGATCCGTGTGCCGGGCGTCGATGTGGTCATGACCCCACTATGGGTCACACCACCGACAGTGAATGCACCCCACGTCCCCGGGCGAAGTCCCTCGCGGGAGGGGTCGGGCGCTACGGCGCGTCGGCCACGCCGCGGCGCAGCTTGTCGCACAGCGCGGTGAGCTGGGCGAGCTCGGGCTCGTCGAGCACAGAGCCGACCCGATCGGTGATGGTGTCCATGTGCTGGAGGGCGACGCGGCGGAACAGGGCGTACCCCTCTTCCGTGATCGCGATGATCGTGCCGCGCCCATCGCCCGGGTCGTCGCTCTTGTCGACGTAGCCGCGACTCACCAGCCGGTCGATCAGCCGGCTGACGCTGGGCTGCGTGAGGAGCACGTGCTTGTTGATGTCGCGGAGGCGACAGCGCCGATCGGGCTGCTGCGTGAGGTTGAAGAGCACGTCGTACTCGTTCAGCGAGATCTCGCGCGAAGGGAACTCGGCGTTCAGGGAGCGCATCACCTGCACCTGGGCGCGGAAGAGCGACTCCCAGGCCGCGACCGCGGTTCTCGAGCTCACTCGTCCTCCAAATACAACGTCTCAACCATAGAGCGGTACGGATGACGCTCGAAATCGCGACATCGCATCCATCCTCGCCGAGCGCGGATACAGTGCGATGCGGTTGAACGGTATCGCCGAATCCGGGCGTCGGCGGCGCCATCGAAACGACGTACAAGCAGATTTGGTCGCGTCGAATGCGTGCCCTACCATTTCGTGAGGGATGCTCGGTATGCGTTCGTGTGCCCTGGAAGGTTTGATGATGTTCTCCCCTCGCCGTCGGCTGGTGTCGCGTCGGACGTATCTCGGTGGTCTCGGAGCGGCCGGTGTCGCAACCGCCCTTGCCGGTTGTTCGACAACGGGTCCGGATGCGACGGTCGCGGTGGTGTCGGCGAACGAGCGGTGGGCGATGCCGGATGAGGCCGGGGAGCACGAGCGCACGTGGATGACGTGGCCGTCCTCCACAGCGATCTGGGGCCGGAATCTCGCAGGCGCGCAAGAGTCCGTGGCGAGCATCGCGCTGGCCATCCTCGAGTGGGAGAAGGTGACCGTCCTTGCTCGCCCGTCCGAGGTCGCCGCTCTGCAACGTCGTCTGGGGTCCGAGGCCGAGGTTCTCGAGGCACCGGTGGACGATCTGTGGGCTCGCGACACTCTGCCGACGTTCCTGACCACGGCCACCGGGCAGGACCGGCTCGCCGCGGGGTTGATCCAGTTCAACGGCTGGGGTGACAAGCAGGAGCATGCCGGTGACGCTCTCCTCTCCCGGCAGGTCGCCGCCATCCTGGGCGTTCCCCTCGTCGATGTGGGTCTGACCGGTGAGGGTGGCGGCGTCGAAGGCGATGGCGCGGGAACGATCATCGCGAACCGGTC
This sequence comes from Microbacteriaceae bacterium VKM Ac-2855, assembly GCA_013204985.1. Classification (GTDB taxonomy): domain Bacteria; phylum Actinomycetota; class Actinomycetes; order Actinomycetales; family Microbacteriaceae; genus Rathayibacter. The sequence goes on along the minus strand of JABMLG010000004.1, from coordinate 81,113 downwards.
GTCGTGGGTGAACGAGAACAGGAACCCGGGATGGTCGGAGGAACGCATCGAGATGCGTCTACTCGAACTCACCGGTGCGAGCCGGATGCTGTGGGCGGATGGGGTGCGGGGGCAGGACATCACCGACGACCACATCGACGCCAGTGCGCGTTTCACCTCACCCGGGTCGGTCATCATCCAGGTCCCGCTGGAGACCGACGGGGCGTGGGCTGAGGCCGCATCCCAGTTGGTCGACCTCTTCGCCACGACCCCGACCCTGGATGGTGCCGAGTACGTGGTCGATGTGATCAACGACCCGGAATCCGTCCGCTCGAGCAGCAGCGATCTTCTGACGTCGTACGCGAACTACTATCTCTGCAACGGCGCGGTCATCGCCCCGCAGTTCGGCGACAAGACCGCCGACGACAGGGCGCGCGGGGTGTTGGCGGACCACTACCCGAATCGGACGGTCGTCCAGCTCGACATCGACGGAGTGGCCGCCGGCGGCGGTGGCGTGCACTGCGCAACCAGACAGCAGCCCCGCGTATGAGCGCGTCACTGGCACGCGTCGCGGACGCATTGGCGACCCCCCAGATGATCTACGGGACGTTGATGGTGTCCGCCGTCATCGGTTCAGCGGAAGACGATGACCCTGACCTGAAGGTGCTGGTCGCTGCCGCGGGAACGATCATCGTGCTGTGGCTCGCGCACGTCCTCGCAGAGACCCTCGCGTTCCTCGGGAGGAAGCACGCCACCGCCCCACCGACGCTGAAAGCCGCGGTCCATGACGGTTTGGAAGCGTCCACCGGTGTGATCTACGCCGCGGTCATCCCCTGCCTGCTTCTGGCTTCGGGTGCCGCCGGGTTGCTCCCGGAGGCCGGCGCGTACTGGGCGGCCCTGGCGGTACCGGTCGTGTCGCTGGCGTTCCTGGGGTTGCTGGTCCTCCGTCGGCATCGACTGCCGTTGTACGTGAAGGCGTTCGCCGCTGTGTCGGCGCTCCTGCTCGGAGTGGTCATCATCGTTCTCAAGATCGCGATCCACTGACACCGGGCCCCAGACGTCTATCGGTGTCGCGGTCCGCATCCACGCCGAGGTGGCACCCTGTTGCGCAATAGAGGTGAGGCGTCTTGAAGCGGCTCCGCGGACCGAGGGACGATGGACAGCCGCTCTGCGCAACCGCGTCCGTCTCGCGCCGAGCACTGTCGCTGAGAGAGATGACCATGCCCGGATCCACCACCCGATCGCGTCCTCGCGCCCTTCTGCGCCTTCGGAGAGGAGCACTCGGCCATCACCGCGGCTCCGCGTCCTCGAACGCGGCTGCCGTGAGGTGGGTCCGATGACGCTTCCGGTGGCGGACCGCGACGGAGGCGGAGCCAACACTCCGGCGGTCGTCAACGGATCGTTGCAGCCCATCATCCCCGGCTTCTATCCCGACCCGTCGATCTGCCGCGTCGGCGACGACTACTACCTCGCCAACTCCAGTTTCGAGTACTTCCCCGGTGTTCCGATCTGGCACAGCACGGACCTCGTCCAGTGGACCCAGATCGGCCACGCGTTGACGCGACGAACGCAATTCCGTGCCGGCTTCTCCTGGCCATCCTTCGGCGTGTACGGGCTCACGCTCCGACACCACGACGACCGCTTCTGGATGATCACCACCAACTTCAGCGACTTCGAGTCCGGTCAGGTGCTGGTCTCGACGACGGACCCGGCCGGCGAGTGGAGCGACCCCGTCTTCATCCCCGGGGCTTCCGGGATCGATCCCGACCTCTGCTGGGAGGGCGACGCCTGCTTCCTGACGTGGAGAACGCTGGACTCGACCGCCGAGCACGGGATCCTGCAGGCCCGCCTCGACCTTCGGACGGGCGCCCTCGGCGAGATCTACCCGATCTGGCAGGGCAGCGGACTCAACGCCCCTGAGGGGCCACACCTCTACAAGGTCGGCGAGTTCTGGTACCTGCTCCTTGCCGAGGGTGGGACCGAGCGTGGTCACGCCGTCACCGTCGCGCGCGCATCCCATCCTGCCGGCCCGTTCGAGGCCTGCCCCGAGAATCCGATCTTCACGCATCGCAGCCTCGGCCACCCGGTGCAGAGCACGGGCCACGCCGATCTTGTGCAGACCGCGGAGGGGGAGTGGGCCGCGGTGTACCTGGCGACTCGTCCGCGCGGTTACGTGCCGGGCTTCCATGTCCTGGGTCGGGAGACCTTTGTCGCGGGCGTCCGGTGGAGCGAGGGCTGGCCGGTCTTCGAGGAGGAGCGCTACGAGGTCCCGGTCGCAGACACCGGATTCGTGGACGACTTCTCCTCAACGGAGTTCCATCACCGCTGGGTGGTTCCGTACTCGGAGCCTGAGGCGGTTGCCCGCCGTGAGGGCTCCTCCGGTCTCGTCCTGCCGCCGACGGACGGGGCGATCCGACTTCTGTGCACGCGGGTCCGTGATCACCACTGGGTGGCGGAGGCGACCGTGGAGTCGGCGGGCCGCTTCTGTGTGCGCATCGACGACCGGCACTGGTACGGCCTGCACCTCGAGGACGGCGTGGTCAGAGCGGACGTGCGGATCGGCGATATTCGCCCGGATCTGGGCTCACGACGAGTGAGCGAGCGCCCGCTCGTCCTGCGCATCGAAAGCGTCCCGATCGTCGCCGAGCCGGTGCTCCAGGGCCACGGCGGCCCCGACGACATCGTGCTGTCCGTGGTCGACGAGGATGGTCGGCACGAACTCGCCCGGATCGACGGCCGCTACCTCTCCACGGAGGTTGCGACCGGCTTCACGGGGCGGATGCTCGCCCTCGGCTCCTGCGTCACCGAGTCGCGCGTGCTCTCGGTCTCGTACAGTGCGCGGGCCCAGGAGGCGGCTGACTGAGGCCGCCCGCCCGGCCGTTCCTCACCGGGCTTTTGCGCAACGACTTTGACCGCCCCGGGCCTGCTCTTCTAGCGTCAGCCGCACACCGAGGCCCCTGGCCCGGATGTCCCGGAGTCGCCGCCGCCGCCGGAGGAACCAGCTGCGCGACGAGCTCCTGCCATCGATGAAGCTGGAGACGACACTATGACCACCGGCGATCCACGTCCGCTCTACCGTCCCACCCGGACGGCCCCCCATCTGCGTCGAGCACTCCTCGGAACGGTCGCGACGGCCACGCTCGCCCTGGGCCTGGCCGCCGCGCCGTCCTCGGCCACGGCCACCGAGGCCGCAGAATGTGCGACCGGACCGACCGGCGCCGTGCTGGTCGACGCGATCTGCATCGATCCGCTGTACTCCGTCCCGGTGATCGACAGCGAGACCGATGTGCAGAGCCCGACGCCGATCCGCAAGGTCATCGGCCACTTCGAGGGCACCCCGACGCGCTTCACGATCTACCTCCCCCCGGCGGACCAGTGGGAGGGGCGCTTCTTCCAGCGCGTCTACCCGATCCAGGACGAGAACGCGGAGGACCGCGTCGTCGCCTTCGGTGCGGCCAGCGGCGGCTACACCGTGCAGACCACGGGTACGCAGGGGTATCGCCACGACGCGGCCGCCGCGAAGTTCGCCCGCACCGTGGCCGCCGACTACTACGGCACGGCTGATCGCCAGATCTACGGCTACGTCTACGGCGGCAGCGGCGGGTCGTACCAGTCGATCGGCGCGGTCGAGAACACCCACGACGTCTGGCAGGGTGCCGTGCCGTCGATCCTCGCCACCCCCGTGTCGTTCGCGAACACCGCGAGCATGCGTGCGTTGGCCGGCTTCGTGCTGCGCGACAAGAAGGCGCAGATCGAGGACGCCGCGTCGGCGGGTGGCCGGATCGAGTCTGTCGCGGGTCTGACCCCTCTGCAGCGCTCGATCGCGGTGCAGGCGACGCGCTTCGGTGTGCCTCCGCGGGCGTGGGAGGACTTCGACTACGTCGACCTGTCGGACGACGGCATCTTCGTGACCACGGTGCAAGCGATCGACCCCGGCTACGCGGACGCCTTCTGGAGCGAGCCCGGCTACCTCGGCACCGAGAAATCCGAACTCGGCGACATGATCCGCGCCGAGAAGTTCGACACGACGGGCACCATCACGGCGGTCAGCACCGCCGCGGACGGCCGCACGACCGTGACGCTCGACGGAGTACCGGACGCCGCGACCGGCGCGACCACGGACTTCACGGTGCAGGATGCATCGGGTGCCGCCATCGTGCGCTTCGCTGGATCGTTCGATCCGGCGACCCGCGTCTTCACCCAGAACGCCGACGCCGACCCCGTGGTCGTCGCGGCGGCCCAGGTCGGAGCGACGGTGCGGATCGACAACCGCTGGCACGTCGCGATGTACGGCTACCACCGCCACCAGACGCCGGAGAGCCGTGAGTTCACGCAGTGGGACCAGTTCCGCAAGGCCGACGGATCGCCCATCTACCCGCAGCGCCCCGTTCAGGTCTCGCCGATCATCGCGAACTCCACGACCGGTGGCGCCGCGTACAGCGGAGCCGTCACGATGAAGACGATCGTCGTCGACAACCTCTACGACACGGATGCCGTGCCGTGGGGAGCGGCCTGGTACACCGGCAAGGTGAAGGCGTCGCTCGGCGCTTCGTTCGACGACTCCTTCCGGGTCTACTTCAACGACCACGCCAATCACCAGGAAGGGCCGGTCGTCGGGGAGAAGGCTTCCCGGCTGGTCGAATTCACGGACAGCGTGGAGCAGGCCCTGCGCGATGTGAGCGCGTGGGCCGAGGACGGGGTCGCCCCGCCGGCCTCGACGCGATTCTCGGTCCTGCAGAATCAGATCCTCGTGCCGGAGACGGCGGCGCAGCGCAAGGGGATCCAGCCCGTCGTCTCGCTGACCGCGGGTGGTCGCGACCGGATCGAGGTGCGGGTCGGCGAGAAGGTGACCTTCACCGCCAGGGCGCAGGCCCCGGCCGGCGCCGGCGTCGTCGTCAGCGCCGAATGGGACCTGCGCGGCACCGGCGAATACGGACCCTCGACTCTTGCCGCTCCCGGCCAGAGCGTGACGACCACCAATAGCACCACGTTCACGACTCCCGGCACCTACTACGTCACGGTCCAGGTCGCGTCGCAGCGGGACGGCGATGCCGCGAGCGAGTTCGCGAACGTCGCGAACCTCGACAGGGTCCGCGTGGTCGTGAAATAGCCCGGCGAACCCCTGCCCGGTGCGTCCGTCGACGCACCGGGCAGGCCCGTCCCTGGAGGGTGTCAGTGAATGCTCGGGACGGAACGCGGTCGCACGACCAGCCACAGCACCGCGGTCGCGAGCGTCAGGGAGCCCGCCATGAAGAGGCCCATCGCGATCGCGGAGCCGCCGCCCAGCGCACCCACCAGGGGCACGGACAGACCGGGCAGCCCGAAGTTGACCACTCCGATCACCGCCGCGGCAGTGCCCGCCCGCTCGCCGTGGCGCGCGAGCGAGAGGATCCCGATGCAGGGCGCGGTGGCGCCGGAGAAGAGGAGGAACGCGACGGTCGCCGCGGCGAGCCAGCCGAAGGGCGCCGCCGTCGCCGCCAGGATCGTCACAGCCGCTCCGCAGAGTGCGAGCATCGGCAGCGTCACGGCGAGGATCCACTGCGGAGGGACCCGCAGCATAACGCGCGAGGACGTCTGCGAGCCGACGACGAATCCGACGGCGTGGATGGCGAAGATCCAGCCGAAGCCCTGCGGATCCAGGCCGTAGACCTCCTGGTAGACGAACGGGGAGGTCGACATGAAGGTGAACACTCCCGAGACCATCAGCCCGCCGATCAGTGCGACGCCGAGGAACGAGCGATCGCGCAGCAGCAACGACAGCCGCGAGCGCTGGGAGCGGTGCTCCGGCGAGGAGCGGTGCACGACCACCCGCGACTCGCGCACCAGCAGGACCGTCGTGGCGAGAACGGCCGCTCCGTAGACCGCGACGGACACGAACACTCCGCGCCAGTCGAGGAATGTCAGCAGCTGCGCCCCCAGCACCGGGGCGACGACGGGAGCGAGCCCCGAGATCAGCGCGAGTCGGGCGAGCACGCGGATCAGGGCGCGTCCGGCGAACAGGTCGCGTGCCATCGCCGTGGCGATCACCCCGCTGCCGGCCGCGCCGATCCCCTGCAGGAGCCGGAAGACGATCAGCCAGGTGATGTCGGGAGCCAGAGCGGCACCGATGCTCGCGGCCACGTGCACCGCCGTCGCGACGAGTAAGGGGATGCGTCGGCCGATGACGTCACTCCATTGGCCGATCACGAACTGCCCGACGCCGAAGCCGAGCGTCGTCGCCGTCAGCGTCAGCTGCACGGCGGCCTCGGTCGTCGCGAGATCGTCGCGCACCTGAGGGAAGGCGGGGAGGTAGAGGTCGATCGTCAGCGGCCCGAGCAGGCAGAGCAGACCGAGGGCGAGCGAGAAAGTGCGCAGCGTGGACGAGGGGGCGAGGTCTGGGGACAGACTCATGGACGTACTCCTGGAGACGTGGGGCGTGCAGGACGAGCCGACGGCGTCGGCAGGACTGACCGGCCTACGTCCGGGAGGACGGGTCGGGAGGAGGGCGGCGTCGCGAGGAACGCGCCGCCCTCCACGGAAGGCGTCGGTCCGCTGTCAGCGGGCCGAGGTGCCGCTCTCGCGAGCGATGACGGTGACGCGGACGTCGTCGTGGCCGTCGGCCGACACGGTGACGACGATCTCGCCCGCGCCCGTGGGGCGGATGATCGCGAGAGCGCGTCCTTCGAAGGTCGTCGCCGACGACTCGAGGAACGACTCCTCGGTCACCGGCCGCGTGCTGCCCATCCCTTGCAGGACGCCCGGGCCCTCGACGGTCGCGTGCACGAGGAGGTCCTGCGCTGTCGCGAGCACGCCGTCGGTGTCGCGGAGCTCGATCGTCACGTACGCGAGATCGTTCGGTTCGGCTCGGATCTCCGAGCGATCCGGCGTGACGTCGAGACGGACGGGTCCGGACGGGGTGCGCAGGGTCGCACGGCCCGTCTCCTCACCGGCCGTCCGCGCCACGGCGACGAGTTCGCCCGGCTCGAAGGGCACGGTGAACGACGCGCGGAAGCGGTGACCGGCGCCGGCCGGAGCCGTACCCACGGAGCGCCCGTTCAGCAGCAGTTCCACCTCGTCGGCACTGCTGTAGATCTCGACGGGCACGGCGGTCCCGACCTCGACCGCGAGATCCCACGATGAGAGGGAGTCCGTCCACGCCCAGCCCAGTCCGTAGGAGGCGCGACCGTACCCCCGGGGCCGGTCCACCGCGAGGTACGGCTGATCGCTCAGGCCGAAGACGATCTCGCGGTAATACGAGGCAGGACGACGGTAGCCGGTGATGTCGATGTCGCCGCACCAGGCCAGCAGCGCAGGGAAAGGGCCGTACTCCTCGTCGTCGAACCGGGTGACGCCGAGTCCGACCTCGCCGAGGTAGTCCCAGCCCGTCCAGGTGAAGTCGCCGATCACGTGGGGGTTCGCCGTCACGAGTGCCCACAGCTCGTCGATGTCCCTCGCGAGGGTCTCGGTTCCGACGACGACGCGGTCGGGGAATCGTTCCCTGTCGCCGAGGTAGCGCGCGTGAGCGTAGTTCTGGCCGACGACGTCCACCACGGAGTGGGTCTCCTCCGTGCGGTCGGTGACGGTCTCGGAGAGGCTGAACTCGTCGAAGACGTGGTGCATCTCGCCGATCAGATCGTTCACGCCGACTCGGCCGCGGAGCTCGCCGGCCCGCTTCTGGAACTCGGGCAGCAGCTGCGTGATCGTTGCGACGAAGCCGCTGACGGCGTTCGTCGTGTAGCGCGTCGGGTCGAGCGCGTGGAATTTCTCCGCGAGGTGGCGGGCGAGGCGGGCGCCGTGCGGGTTGCCGGCGTCGAGGACCTCGTTGCCGATCGAGTAGAGGATGACGCTGGGGTGGTTGTAGTCCTTCGCGACGAGCGACTCGACGTCACGCTCCCACCACTCGGGGAAGGCGAGCGAGTAGTCGAACGGGTTCTTCGCCGTCGTCCACATGTCGAAGGTTTCGTCCATCACGAGCATCCCGAGCCGGTCGCAGGCCTCGATCATCGCTGTGCTCAAAGGATTGTGCGAGGCGCGGATCGCGTTGAACCCCGCCTCCTTGAGAATCTGGATGCGGCGTTCCTCGGCGCGCCCGATGGCGGCGGCGCCGAGGAGTCCGTTGTCGTGGTGGATGCAGGCGCCGCGCAGCTTCACGGTCTCGCCGTTGATGCGCAGGCCGTGGGCCGGGTCCAGCGACAGACTGCGGACACCGAACGCGGTATCGACGTCATCGATCCGCTCGTCCCCGTCCCACAGCTCGGTCGTGGCCCGATAGAGGTGCGGGTGCTCCACACCCCAGAGCAGGGGCTCGCTGATGTGGACCCGCTGGCGGACGACCTCCGATTCGCCGGCTCGGACGGTCACCGGGGACGAGGTGGTCGACACCTCGGTGCCGTCCGCGGCGACGATCCGCGAGCGCAGGGTCAGCGTGCGGGTGACGACGTCCTCGTTCGCAACGGTGGCGGCGAGAGCGACGATCGCGCTCTCGCCGGAGATCTCCGGCGTGCTGATCCGGACGCCGTCGGCGACGAGATGCGCGAGGCCCGTGACGGACAGGCTCACGTCGCGGTGGATGCCGAGCCCGGAGTACCAGCGGGAATCCTGGTGTGCGCGCGCCTCCACCACGATCGTGTTGTCCTCTCCGTACAGGAGGAACGGGTCGAGTGGCACGGAGAAGGCGGTGTAGCCGTTGGGCCGCTGACCAGCGAAGCCGCCGTTCACCGCGACGACCGCATCACGATAGACGCCCTCGAAGTGCAGGGTCACCCGGCGGTCGCGCCACTCGGCGGGCACGGTGAGCGTCCGGCGGTATTCGAGGGCGCCGCCGGGGAAGTAGGCGGAGCTGAGCGCGTGGGCGGAGCTGCGCTCCAGCGACAGCATCCCGTCGTGCGGCAGAGTGACGGGCTCACCGGTGCCGGCGTCGTTCAACTGACTGAAGACCGTCATGCCGGACCTGACGGCCCAACCCTGATTGAACGATGAACGAGGCATGGGACTCCTTTGTGCGGCCAGCCTGATCATCCGGTCCTCGACCATCCTCCGACGAGGGGATGAGTCCAGCAAACGATGTGCGCAAAATTCGCGAACCGATGCCGCCCCCCGGTACGGACGCGCGGCACCCGCCGATCAGGCGGTGCTCGGGACGTAGGAGATCGAGCGGATCCGGCCCTCCGGAGTCACGGCGCCGACGGCGAGCATCCGCCCGGTGAAGCCCGAGGCGACCTCGGTCGAGAAGTAGCGGCCGTCGAGGCGGGCGATCCGCACCGTCTCGCCGTTGATGACGACGGCGAGGACGAGGTCGTCCGGACCGCCGTGGCCGAAGGGCGCGGGAGGGCTGCCGGGCTCCACCGATTCCAACACGAGGACCGCGGAGTCCGCTCCGACGTCGGCGCTGCCGACCTCCTGCAGAAGATCGCCGATCCGCACCACACCGCGGGCGCGGCCGTTCTCGAGGACGACTCCGCACCAGTGCCGGTCGTCCAGGCGCAGGCTCAGGGAACCGTCGGTCGTGACGGTGGCCTCGGCCCGCCAGGCGAGATCGCGGACTCGGGTGCAGAGCGAGCCTGCTTCGACTCCGACGCCTGCTCCAGCGCGGGGAAAGGCGAGACCGTTCGGGGTCTGCAGCGTGAGGGCGTCCGGCTCGCCGTCGGCCACGACCCAGCGCGCGTCGAGCCGTGTCCTGCTGAAGTCGTCGGCGAAAGCGGTGCGGGCCTGGGGGATGTGGAAGCGGTCCTCGACGAACACCGGCCAGTCGTCGATCCAGTCGATCCCGGCCAGGAAGGTCTCGCGACCCAGCACGTGGAAGCCGGGGGTGGATCCCCGGGTCCGAGCGCCGAGGTAGACGGCCGCCCACTCCCCGGTCGTCGTCGGCACGAGGTCGGCGTGGCCGACGTTCTGCACCGGGTGGGAACTGCTGCGGTGGGTGAACACAGGGTTGGCGGGGTGCGCTTCGAAGGGTCCGCGGGGCGACGGGCCGCGGGCGATGGTAACGCAGTGGCCCCGCTCCGTGCCTCCCTCCGCGAGCAGGAGGTACCAGTACGAGCCGATGCGGTGCAGATGCGGGCCCTCGGCGGCGTGCATCCCGCTGCCCTGCCAGATGGGGTAGTCGGGTTCGAGGAACCGGCCGGTGGCGGGATCGATCGGCGCCTGGCGGATACCCTGCCCGCCGACGACGAAGTCGAGCAGATGCCAGGTGAGGTAGCACTGCCCGTCGTCGTCCCAGCACAGGTCGGGATCGATCCCGACCGCTTCCGGCACGAAGACGGGCTCGCTCCACGGGCCCGCGGGGTCGGTGGCGTGGACGATGACTTGTCCGGCCTCGAAGTCGCTCACGTTGGTCGTGATGAACCAGAACCGACCGTCGTGGTAGCGCAGCGTGGATCCGTAGATCCCGGTGGATGCGCCGGGTGTCGTGAGACGGAATTGGTCGCGCGTGGTGAGGATGTTGCCGATCTGCGTCCACGTGACCAGGTCGCGGCTGTGGAAGATCGGAGCGCCCGGGAAGTATTCGAAGCTCGAGGTGGCGAGGTAGTAGTCCGCGCCGACTCGGCAGATCGTGGGGTCGGGGAAGAACCCGCCGAGGATGGGCTGCACGGCGCCGTTCGCTCCGGCCTCGGAGAGAGTCGGTGCGGTGATCGTCTCAGACATGGGTGGTCGTCCTCGGAGTCGTGGTCAGGGGTCGGGTCGTATCGAGGGCCTCGGCCATCGCGGCGAGGGCGGAGGCGGCGGGCCACCCCTTCGTCCACACCCCGTCCAGCAGGTCCGACATCGGGCGGTCGAGCCAGGGCCCGAGCGCGCGGGCGAGGGCGGCGTCGTCCGAGGCGAGGCCGGCGTCGACGGCGGCGGCGCTGACGCGCGTCCAGCGGGCGGCGTCGTCGATGAGCTCTCGGACCGTTCCGGAGAACGGTGCGGTCGGTGCGGGATCGGTCAGGCTCCAGTGGTGATGACCGTGCTGAACCGTATGCACTGTGCCCTCTCCGGGTAGCGACACCTCGGCCGTGGCGCCCACCGGGACGATGACGTCGAGCACGAAACGGCCGCCTGCTCGGACCCACGAGACCTCGGCCTCGCCGTACGGCGTGAGGTGCCGGGCACGGGCGCGGTCGAGCTGGGCGGGCGGATGCGGGGCCACCTCGATGACGCGGTAGCCCGGCGCGGCCGGCGCGAGTCCGACGACGCTGCGGTGCACCCAGTCGACGACGCTGCCGAGCGCGTAGTGGTTGAACGACGTCATGCCGCCGGGGTTGATCGAGCCGTCCGGGAGCAGGCTGTCCCAGCGCTCCCAGATCGTCGTGGCGCCCATGGTGACGGGGTACAGCCACGACGGGGCCTGGGTCTGCAGCAGGAGGCGGTGCGCGACGTCGGCGTGCCCCGTGCTGGTGAGGGCGTCGCAGATCACCGGCGTCCCGACGAAGCCCGTGGCGATGCGGAAGCCGCTCAGCCGCACGAGGTCCGCGAGCCGGTCGCCGGCGACCGAGCGCTGGTCTTCGGCCAGGAGGTCCCACTCGAGAGCGATCGCGTACACGGTCTGGGCATCCGAGAGGATGCGGCCCGAGACCGTGACGAACTCCCGCTGGAACGCCGCGACCACCCCGTCCGCGAGCGACGAGTAGCGCTCGGCGTCCTCGACATGGCCGAGGTGGCGGGCGCTCTCGGCGAGGAGGCGGGCGCAGCGCGCGAAGCAGGCGGTGGCGACCACATCCGGATCCGCGGCCGCGTCGGCAGCGTCCTCGGGCGGCGCTGTCGGGTCGAGCCAGTCGCCGTACTGGAATCCGCCGCGCCAGATCAGGTCGTCACCGGCGGCGTCGGCCAGCCGGTCGACCCAGGCACGCATACTCGGATACTGCCGGCGCAGTACGCCCGAATCGCCGGTGCGCTGCCACAGCACCCACGGCACAACGACGGCGGCATCACCCCAGGCGGCGGCCGGCGCCGAGGTGAGGGGCGTGCGGAGGATGTCCGGGATCACGTGCGGCACGCTCCCGTCGGGCTCCTGCTCGGCCGCCAGGTCGGCCAGCCACGAGGTGAGGAAGCCGGCGCTGTCGAAGAGGAAGCCCGCGGTGGGTGCGAAGACCTGGATGTCGCCGGTCCAGCCGAGGCGCTCGTCCCGCTGCGGGCAGTCCGTGGGTACGTCGAGGAAGTTGCCGCGCATGCCCCAGACGACGTTCTCGTGCAATCGGTCGAGCATCGGATGGGAGGACTCGAACCAACCCGTGCGGCGCAGGTCGGAGCCGATCACTACGGCCTCGACGTCCTCCGCGCGAACCCCCGCGAGTCCGGAGATCTCGGCGTACTGGAAGCCGTGGAAGGTGAGGGAGGGCTCGAGCACTTCGGTCTCGGCGCCGCGGAGGAGGTAGGTGTCGGTCGCCCGCGCGCTGCGCAGTGGTCCGACCCCCAGCCGGCCGTCCTCGAGCACTTCGGCATGCCGGACGACGACGTCCCGGCCCGACTGCGTTCCCCGTGCGGTGATCCGCACCCAGCCGACGACGTTCTGACCGAAGTCGACGAGAGTGGATCCCTCCGGAGTCGGCCAGACCCGCCGGGCCGGAACCCGCTCCGTGACGCTCACCGGGGGTCCGTCGGGAGCGACGAGGAGGGAGAGGTCGGCGTCGATCGTCTCGACGGGTGCGTCGAACGCTGCGTCCACACGCAGATCGGTGCTCTGCCCGTCGTAGATGTCGTCCTCGAGGATGCCCGTCGGCCGGGCGCGCCAGGTGTCGTCGGTGCCGAGCACGTGCACGGTGCCGTCCGCCGTTGTGACCTCGAGCTGGGCGAGCAGGGCGAGGCGGTCGCCGTAGATGGCCCGCTCGCCGAGGAAGCCGAAGCGTCCGCGCCACCATCCGTTGCCGAGCACGACGTCCAGGCGATTGGACCCGGGACGGATCAGCTCCGTCACGTCGTAGGCGTGGTACCGGAGCCGATGCTGGTAGGCGGTCCAGCCCGGGGCGAGCACGCTGTCGTCCAGAGGCCGGTCGTTCAGACGCGCCGAGTAGACGCCGTGCGCCGTGGCGTAGAGCCGGGCGCTGACGACGTCGCCGGGCACGTCGAGGACGCCGCGCAGCTCCGGGGCCGGCTGACGCAGCAGTCCCAGGCCGGTCGGTGTGATGAAGCGCGCGGTCCAGTCGGACTCCTCGAACAGGCCCGCCTCGGCGACGGCCGGTTCGCTCCAGTCGCTCCACTGCTCGTCCGACACCCGCACCCGGACCGAGACCCGCTCGCGCGACGCGAGCGGCGCCTCGGGCCACGGGACGAGCACCTGGTCGGCGGAGCGCACTGTGTACCGATGGATGCCGGTGGCACGTTCGACCTCGAGCTCGTACTCCCGCTGCACCCAGCCGGGCTCCGCGGAGGGCGTGACCCACGAGAGCGCGGGCTGGGAGGAAGCGAGCCCGAGGATGGGACCGTCGTCGGTCCGGTGGTCGAAGCGGGGGGCGGTCGGGGCGGCGCTGAGGGCCATGGAGGGTCTCCTGACGGGCGAGGCGGGGGACGGATGCGGGTCAGGCATCAGTCAGTGGCGGCCTCCGCTGTGGGCACGGGAGCGGCGAGGGCTTCCAGGCGTGCCTTCCGCCGCGCTCGCTGGCGCACCGGGTCCGCCACGGGAGCCGCCATCTGCAGCCGCTTCGTGTAGGGGTGCTGCGGCGAGGTGGCGACCTGATGCGCCTGGCCGAGCTCGACGATCCGACCGCCGTTGAGGACCGCAATCCGGTCGCTGATGGACTGCACGACGCCGAGGTCATGGCTGATGAAGAGGTAGGCCACCCCGGTGTCGCGCTGCAGATCGGCCAGGAGCGCGAGGACGCGGGCCTGAGTGGTCACATCCAGTGCGCTCGTCGGCTCGTCGCAGACGATCACGGCGGGCTCCATGGCCAAAGCCCTGGCGATCGCGATCCGCTGGCGCTGGCCGCCCGAGAACTCGCGCGGGTAGCGTCCGGCCGCGTCATCGGGGAGTCCGACTGCGTCGAGCAGCTCGCGCACGCGAGTGCGTCCCGTGCTGGAGCCGGCCGCACGCAGCGGCTCGACGAGGATGCTCTCGATCGTCATCGACGGGTTGAGCGACGAGTACGGGTCTTGGAAGATCACCTGGATGTCTTTCGCGACCGCCCGGCGCTGGGACCGCGAGAGCGAGTCGATCCGCTGGCCGCGGAACTCGATCGATCCGCCCGTCACGGGTGCGAGTCCGAGGATGGCGCGCCCGATGGTCGTCTTGCCGGAGCCGGACTCGCCGACCAGGCTGACGGTCTCGCCTGCGGCGAGGTCGAGCGAAACATCCTCGATGACCGTCTTCCCACCGCGCTTGCCGCCGTAGCGGACGACGAGATCGGTGATGCGCAGGAGCGGCTCAGTCATCTTCGACCTCCAGGAGTTCGACCTGGCGGGACGATGCCAGGAGGTCTTGCGTGTACGGGTCCTTCGGCGACGCGAAGAGTGCGTCGACCGTGTTCGTCTCGACGATCAGTCCGGCGCGCATGACGCTGACCGTGTCGCAGATGTCGGCGACGACGCCGAGGTTGTGGGTGACGAGGATCATCGCGAGACCGCGCTCCGTGCTCAGCTCCCGCAGGAGCTCGAGGACCTCGGCCTGCACGGTCACATCGAGTGCTGTGGTCGGTTCGTCGGCGATGATCAGTTGCGGATCCGAGGCGACGGCGCCGCAGATCAGGACGCGCTGGGCCATTCCGCCGGAGATCTCGTGCGGGTACAGCCGCATCACGCGTTCCGCGTCGGTGATCCCGACGCGCTGGAGCAGGGCGGTGAGCTGCTCGCGCGCCTCCTTCTTCGAGACGCCGGTCGCGGCGCGGAGTCCGTAGACGAGCTGTGCCCCGATCGTGAAGGAGGGGTCGAGGTTCGACATCGGCTCCTGCGGGATGTAGGCGATGCTCCGACCGCGGACCTTCTTCAGGCGCGCCGTGTCGGCGAGCAGGTCCTTACCGTCGAAGAAGACGCTGCCGCCGAGGACGACGGCCTCACGGGGCAGGATGCCGAGGATCGAGAACGCGATCTGCGACTTGCCCGAGCCGGACTCGCCGACCAGGCCATGGATCTCGCCGCGGCGGAGATCGAAGTCGACGCCGTGGACGACCTCGGCCACCTCCGTCGCCGTACGCGGGTAGCCGACTCGGAGGTCGCGGATCGTGAGGATGTCGTCCTGCCGCGGCGTGAGGTCGTTCGCGCCGGCCACACGATCGTCGTGCGCCGAGCGCAGGAGCGCCTTGCGTCGTGCCGGCTTGAGCGCGGCGCTCCGGTTGGAGGCCTGGAGCGTGTCGCGCAGGCCGTTGCCCAGCAGGATCAGCGCGAGGATCGACGCGCTGATCAGCAGGGCGGGCCAGAGGACGTTCGCGGGGTTCGTGTAGATGTTGTTGAACGCCTCCTGCAGGATCCGGCCCCACGACGGCTGGGACGGGTCGCCCAGGCCGAGGAAGTCGACTCCGGCCAGGATCGCGATCGCGGTCGCCAGCACGAAGGAGCTCTGCACGATCACCGGGGCGCGGACCGCGGAAAGGACGTGCCGTCCCACGATCCGGAAGTCGGACAGGCCCACGACCTTCGCGGCGTCGATGTAGAGCTCGGACCGTACCGACACGACGACCGAACGAACGAGACGATAGAAGGACGGGGCGACGATGACGCCGAAGACCGTCATGGCGGCGGGAATGTTCGGGCCCGTCAGCGCGTACAACGCGATCAGCATGACGATACCGGGCAGGGACTGGACCACGTCCGAGACGAAGTTGATGATCGCCTCGGCTTTGCCGCGGTAGTACCCGGCGATCAGGCCGAAGGTGAGTCCGAGCAGGAGCGAGACGCCGAGAACGAGCACGCAGGCGATGATCGTCTGCTGAGTCCCCCACATCAGGCGCGAGAGGATGTCGCGCCCGGAGGCGTCGGCGCCGAAGAGATGCCCGTCGGTGAAGGGCACCGCGTTCGTGGATGCGAGGTCGGTCGCGTTGGGGGCGAAGGGCGCGATCCACGTGCTGGCGAGGCCCAGGACGACGACGACGACGAGGAAGAGAAGGCTGATGGCGGCGAGAGGATTGCGGAGAAGGGAGGTGAAGGTCGAGCGGCGCCGCGGTGCGATGAGCGCTGCGGTTCCGTCCGCGACCGGATCCACTCCGTGCTGGTCGATGGTCATCGGATCCGCGCTTTCGGGTTGAGGGCGGCGCTGAGGAGGTCGGTCAGGAGGTTGACGACGAGGACGAGGACGATCACGAAGATGACCGTTCCCATCACCATCGGGACGTCACCCGCCTGAGCGGAGAGGTTGGCGAGTTGCCCGACACCGGGAAGCGCGAACACCTCCTCGATGAAGAGGGTGCCGCCGAACAGGCCGAGCGTGAGCAGGCCGAGGGTGACGAGTCCCGGCCCGGCGGCGTTGCGCAGGACGTGCCGGAACACGAGCTGCGACTCCGGGATGCCCCGTGCGCGCAGCGTGCGGACGAAATCTCGGGACAGAGTGTCGGCGACGGCTCCGCGGAACTGTGCGGCGGCGTTCGCCACGCTGCCGACGATCAGGGCGGTAACGGGGAGCGTGAGGGCCCAGATCCAGCCCTGGACGCTCTCGGTCGCACGGATGTAGCCGGTCGCCGGGAAGTACGGCACGGCGATCGCGAAGGCGAAGACCAGGCCGATCGCGACGATGAAGGGCGGGACGGCTCCACCGAGGACGGAGACGAACTGGACCAATCGATCGATCCAGCCGCCGTAGACCGCCGCCGTGACGCCGAGGAGGACGCTGATGACCGTCGTGATCAGCAGGGTGGTGAGAATGAGGGAGAGGGTGACCGGCACCCGGTTGGAGAGGGCGTCGGTCACCGCCTGCCCCGTGAGGTAGGACGATCCGAGATCGCCCTGGACGGCTCTGGCGAGCCAATCGCCGTATTGAACGAGGAGAGGCCGATCGAGCCCCAGCCGCACCACCTCCGCCTGGACCTGCTCGTCCGTCGCGTTCAGGCCCAGGACGACCCGGGCGATCCCGGTGCCGTTGCCGAACATGAGGCAGAAGGTGGCGAAGCTCACGATGAGCAGCACCCCGACGGCGCGGATGAGACTTTTTGCAAGGGAGAGAAGCATGGTGGGGCCCGTCGACGTGATTACTGGAAGTCGCGCAGCAGCGGGTGCAACGCGGAGAAGTCGGACACGGTCGGGATCTTGACGTCCTTGCTGTGAGCGTAGAAACCGTCCGGGTACGCCATCGGAACGAACCAGGCCTGGTCGATCACGTACTGGTTGATCTGCTGCTCGAGTCCGACGCGCTCCTCGGGAGTGGCGGTCAGGATCTGCTGCCAGAGGCCGTCGATGGTCGCGTCGGGCTGGTGCGAGACGTTCCAGATGCCGTCGGGGAGGACGTAATCCTTGATGTCCTGGAGCGACTCGCCGTAGTTGCCGAGCTGCCAGAGCGGCACGGGGTAGTCGCCGCTGAGCAGGTTCGAGATCGCGTCGGGACCGGACAGGTTGGCCTGCTCGACGGTGATGTTCAGCTGAGCGAGCTGGGCGGTGATGTACGGGAACAGCAGGTCATGGTTCTGGCCCTCGAGGAACGGGATCTTCAGGGTGAAGCCGTCCGCGTAGCCGGCCTCGGCCATCAGGGCCTTGGCCTTCTCGACGTCGTAGGGGTACGGGTCCTCGGTGATGGTGTCGAGGTAGGCGTCGCTCCCGGGTCGGAAGATCTGGTAGGCCGGGTCGGCGTAACCCCGGTAGAGCTGGTCCGCGATCGACTGACGATCGAACACCATGTTCATCGCCTGGCGCACGCGGACGTCGCCGAGTGCGGGGATGGAGGCGCCGTCGTGGTCGGTGATGAGGAGCCGGGTCGTCGTGCCGCGGAGGGTCACGATCTCCTGGCCGGAGCTCTTGGCCTCGTCGACGGTCGCGGCGGAGACGAGCGTGCCGTTGATCTGGCCCGTCTTCAGAGCGTTGAGGGCCGCGGTCTCATTGGTGAAGACCTTGAAGACGACCTTGTCGTAGGGGTAGGTCTCGGAGTCCCAGTAGTCGGGGTTCTTCGTGACCGTGTAGCTCGAGCCGACGGTGCTCTCGCCCGGCTGGTACAGGTAGGGGCCGGAGCCGACGACCGTGTTGTCGAGGTTGTCCTCCTCGATCGCCTCCGAGCTGGTGATCGTCGACTCGCACATGATGAGGTCGAGGGTCGGGATGGGCTGCGGGAAGGTGATGGTGATGTCGTGGTCATCCGCGATGTCGAAGGTGAGGCCCTCGAAGCGCGCATTGACGGTGCCCGCGGCGTTCAGGCTGGCCTCGACGTCCGCGGCGTCGAAGTCCGAGCCGTCGGAGAACTTCACGCCCTCGCGCAGCTTCAGCGTGGCGGCGGAGCGGTCCTCGTTGTACTCCCAGCTCTCGGCGAGCTGGGCGGAGGGCTTGCCGAACTCGTCGCAGATGAGCAGGGTGTCCCAGACGGCATCGGCGAACCAGCCCTGATAGCTGGGCTGAATGAGCATGCTCAGGCCGGGGACATCGGCCGTCATACCCAGGGTGAGGGTCTTGCCGTCACCGGAGGTGCCGGAGGTTCCGCCTCCGGGGGCACAGGCCGAGAGGGCGAAGATGGCGGCCGCGGGCAGCGCCAGGGCTGTGACCACGCGGCGACGATTGGATCGCATTGCAACTCCTTTGTTGTGAGGGATCTCGGCGGGGGAGCCGAAGCGGGGTGGGACCCCTGCTGTCGGATCCGTCCGCGTCTGGAGACTATGCGGGTGCATTTGCCCCGGCAACGGAACGGTCCTTTTTTGCGCAATCATGGAGTCTCCTTCGCCTGAGGGAGAAACTGGACCCGTACCGCATCGCAGCGCAACGCAGCGCAGGAGGAACGACATACATGGAACCGACCGGATCGACCCTCAAGGACGTGGCTGAGGCGGCGGGCGTCTCGATCGCATCCGCCTCGCGAGCCCTCGCCGGTCGAGGCGACCTCTCGCGAGCGACGCGCGAGCGGGTGGCCGACGCCGCCGAGGCTCTGGGCTATGTCCGAATGGAGCGGGGGCGCGGTCGACCGCGCACTCTCGACCCGCACCTGATCGAGCTCGTGCTCGGTAGCTTCGACGACGCCTGGACCACCGCTGTCACGGACGGCGCCCGCGACGCTGCGTTCCGGCTGAATTACGACCTGGTGCTCACCCTCGAGCGCGACAACCCCGCGGAGGATTGGCCGACGAGGGCCGCGACGCGGCGGCCCTCCGGAGTGATCGTCGGCATCATCCGCCCGACCGCCCGTCAGCTCGCCGAGTTGCAGGGACTCCGGATCCCTGTTCTGCTGCTCGACCCGCGCTCGGACCCCGACGGGGAGTTGCCCAGCGTCGGCACGACCGACCGACAGGGCGGATACGACGCGGGCGCCCACCTCGCCCGCACCGGCGCTGAGCGGTTCGTCATCGTGTCAGGGACACCGCGGTACCGCTTCGGGCGGGCGCGGGAGGACGGTTTCCGCGCCGCCCTTGCAGAGCTGCGGCCGGGTGCCGAGGTGGAGAAGGTGAACTCGGATTGGACGGCGGCTCGGGTGGACGAGACGATGCTCCGCGCCCTGGCGCCCGACCGGGGGCGGGTGGGTGTCTTCGCCTGCAACGACGAGATGGCCTTCGCAGTGTATGAGGCGGCGCGCCGGCTCGGGCGGAGCATTCCCGACGACGTCGGCGTCGTCGGTTTCAACGATGAGCCACGGGCCGCACTCGCGGCACCGGGATTGACCTCGGTGCGCCAGCCGCTGCGGATGATGGCTGCGCGCGCCGTTGAGAGAGTGCGCGAACTGCGTGAGCTGCGCGAGACGCACCACGAGCGCATCGAGCTGCCCACCGAGCTGATCGTCCGTGGCTCCAGTCGGGTTCTCGAGCTCGGGGCGGGCGAATAGCCGGCCTGACCACGAGCAGCCTGGGCATCAGTCCGCGCGAGCCACGCCGTCTGCCCGCGGTCGATTGAACAGGACGTCGATTGCGCAATAAAGGGGAATCACTTGATGCGGCCCTCCGATCCGATGGACGATCGATGGGCCGGTTGACGAAGGTGTGGCCACCTCTCAGTGCGGCATCACTCAGAGAGGTCGTTATGCCCGTTTTCAGCCCCCAGTCGCGTCTCGGCGATGTGCTCGCCTCCACCGAGGCGACAGCGGCGATCAGCGAGATCGCCCCCCGCTTCCTCACCTCACCGTGGGTCGAGATCGGCACGGACTTCCCGCTGGGCACGACCGTGCGCGCGGCGCTCGGTGTGGAGGAAGAGCTCGCGGCGAGGGTGATCGCGCGCGTCTCCGAGATCGAGGACCCGACGCCCCGCAAGCCGGCGCCCGCCGCGATCGTGCCGGACCCCGAGCTGGAATCGCCCTCGGTCGCCCGCGGGTCGGCCGCGATCAGCGTCCCCGCGTATGCGACGACGGACGCTCCGGCCGACGTGGTGCTGCTCGGCCCCGATCACGGGAACCCTTTCGTGGACGTCGAACTCACGTCGGTCTTCCGCTCCGGTGACGCCGAGGTGCGGGTCGGTGGCTTCTACGACGGCGACGGTCGCTACGTGCTGCGCTTCCTCGCGCCCTTCGCCGGCACCTGGACCGTCACGACGGCCTCCACCGCTCGCTCCCTCGACGCCGTCGAGACCGAGCTCGAGGTCGCTGCGGGCCTCGGTCACGGTCCCGTCCGAGTTGCGGACACCTTCCACTTCGCCTACGCCGACGGATCTCCGTACCGCCCCGTCGGCACGACGGCCTACGCCTGGACCCACCAGGACGAGCACCTGCAGGAGGAGACGCTGAACTCGCTCGCGTCGACGCCGTTCACGAAGCTGCGGATGTGCCTCTTCCCGAAGTCGTTCCTCTACAACGAGAACGAGCCGGAGCGCTTCGTGTTCGAGAAGTCGGCCGACGGCGATTGGGACACCACCCGGTTCGATCCCGAGTACTTCCGTCACCTCGAGAAGCGGATCCGACAGCTGGACGAGCTGGGGATCCAGGCCGACCTCATCCTCTTCCACCCCTACGACCGCTGGGGGTTCGCAGACCTCGGCCGCGCGGCGGATGACCGCTACATCTCCTACGCCGTGCGGCGCCTGGCCGGGTTCTCGAACGTGTGGTGGTCGATGGCGAACGAGTACGACCTGCTGCTGGGCAAGACGCGCGAGGACTGGGACCGCCTCGCCGAACTCGTCCGCACGAACGACCCCGTCGGGCACCCGCTCTCGATCCACAACTGGGTCGAGATCTTCGACTACTCGGCCCCCTGGGCGACGCACGTCAGCGTCCAGTACGGCGACTCCATCGCGGGCAATGTGGACAAGTGGCGGTACCAGTGGGGCAAGCCGGTCCTCGTCGACGAGTTCGGCTACGAGGGCGACCTCGATCAGGGCTGGGGCAACCTCACCGGCGAGGTCGCCCTGTCGCGGCACTGGCAGGGCACTCTCCGCGGCGGCTACCTGACCCACGGCGAGACCTTCTATCGCGATGACCACGTGATCTTCTGGGCGAAGGGCGGGACGCTCCAGGGGGACGTGCCCGACAAGCTCCGCTTCCTGGAGTGGATCGTGGCCGAGTCGCCCACGGGGCGGCTGGAACCGCTGTCCTCCGACTTCGATGCCACTCGTGGCGGCGTCGAGGGCCGCTACGTCGTGATCTACTTCGACGAGCGGCGCCCCGCGTTCCGCGACGTGCGCATCCCGGAGGGAGCGACGGCGCGCATCGACGTCCTCGACACCTGGAACGGCACCGTGACCCCGCTCGAGGGCCGCCACGAGGGCGTCGTCCGCGTCCCGCTTCCGGCCCGTCCGTGGATGGCGATCCGGTTCGTCATCGACTGAACCGCCACTCCTCTCGGGGCGGTGCGGTCCCGTCCGCTCGCACCCGGCCGAACCGCCTCGAAGGAGTTCCCATGCACCACCTCGACTCGTCCCTCTCGATCGACGACCGCGTCGGCGCGCTGCTGCGCGTGATGACGCTACCCGAGAAGGCGCACCAGCTCACCGGCATCATGGCGTTCGATCTCGTGCGACCCGACGGGAGCGATCTCGACACCACGGCGGCCGTGCTGTCGCGACCGCCGGGGCATGTCGCGCAGCTGATCCGCGACGATCCGCGGCTGTTGGCCGATGACGTGGCGGCTCTGCAGCGCCGCTTCATCGAGCGCACGCGACTGGGCATCCCGGCGCTCTTCCACGCGGAGGCGCTGAACGGCCTCCTCGCGGGCGGCCACATGGTCTTCCCGACCGCGATCGGTCTCGCCGCCGCGTGGAAGCCAGAACTCGTGGAGCGCATGGCGTTGCTGATGCGGCAGCAGCTGCGGCGGGTGGGGATGCGGCACGTGCTCTCGCCCGTGATGGATGTCGCCCTCGATCCGCGCTGGGGACGCGTGCACGAGACCTACGGCGAGGACCCCTACCTCGTGTCGGCGAATGCGGTCGCGTACGTCCGCGGTATGCAGGGCGGGGATCTCCGCGAGAGTGTGATCGCCACCGGCAAGCACTTCCTGGGCTATGCCGCGCCCGAGGCCGGTCTCAACGCGGCGACGATCCCCGTGGGCCCGCGCCGTCTGCGCGATCTGTTCGCCGTGCCCTTCGAGGCGGCGATCCGCACCGCGGGCCTGGCATCGGTGATGAACTCCTACTCGGACATCGACGGAGCGCCGGTCGCGGCCTCCCGCGAGATCCTCACGGGGTTGCTGCGCGACGAGTTGGGTTTCGACGGTTTCGTCTCGGCCGACTACGCGAGCATCGAGCAGCTCGTCACCGTGAAAGGCGTCGCGCGCGACCTCTCCGAGGCGGGTCGCCTGGCCCTCGAGGCCGGCCTCGACGTCGAGTACCCCCGCCCCGCGGCGTACGGCGACCTTCTCGTGGCAGAAGTCGAGTCCGGACGCCTCGCGCTGGACGTGCTCGACACGTCCGTCGCCCGCGTCCTGGCCGCGAAGTTCCGCGTCGGGCTGTTCGAGGACCCGTACCCGCAGGAGGTGATCGATCTCGACGGCATCGCGCACGAGGGCGACGACCTCTCGCTCGAACTCGCCCGCCGCAGCGTCGTCCTTCTGGAGAACGATGGGCTGGTTCCGCTGCGAGCCTCGGGGCGGAGGATCGCCGTCGTCGGCCCGCACGCGGACGCCCCCTCGCTCCAGTTCGCCGCCTACAGTTACCCGTCCTGGCGCCAGGCCGTGGACGCGATCCACCTGGGCGGCGAGATCACGATGGTCGGCGTCGACGAGCGGGCAGACGCGTGGCATCAGGCGCTGCTGCCCGCCGGCGAGGGGCAGCACCTCGCTCGCGAGCGGTACGGCACCCTCTCACTCGCCGATGCCCTCGCGGCCGCCGGCGCCGACGTCGTCCGCGCTCCGGGCTCCGGCATCACCGAGCGTCTGGCCGGCTCCGCTCTCGAGGATGCGGAGGAGGCCGCGCGGTCGGCGGAGCTGACGATCGTGGCGCTGGGCGGCGCGAGCCTCTGGTTCAGCGGTGAGCGGACGGAGGGGGAGGCCAGCGACACGGCCGACATCGCCCTGCCAGCCGCCCAGCGCGAACTGCTCGAGCGCATCGCCGCGACCGGGATGCCGTTCGCGATCGTGATGGTGCAGGGGCGTCCGTATCCGCTCCCGCCGTGCGCGTCGCAAGCGCGGGCGCTGATCGTGTCGAGCTTCGGCGGACCGCATGGCGCGCGCGCCGTCGTGGACGTCCTGACCGGGGTCGTTCCGCCGATCGGCCGCTTGCCGTACTCGATCCCGCGGCACGGCGGTCAGATCCCGATCTTCCACCACCGCGACACCGGCAGCGGCGGCCGGCATGCCTCCTCAGGCACGTCGACGTACCTCGACCTGCCCGCGACTCCCGCGTATCCGTTCGGGGCGGGGATGAGCACCACGACGTTCGAGCTCGGAGTGCCCCGCGCGCCGGCCGCGATCGGAACGAGCGACGAACTTCCTGTCGAGGTTGACATCGAGAACACCGGCGCCCGGCACGGCGCCACGATCGTTCAGCTGTACCTGCGCGTGCGGGGGAGCGGGCTGACTCGGCCGTTCCAGCAGCTGGCTGGTTTCCAGGAGGTCGAGCTGGGCCTCGGTGAGCGCGCGCGGGTGCGCTTCGTCGTCGACGCGACGCAGCTGGCTCATACCGGACGCGACCTCCGGCTCGTCGTCGACCCGGCCGACGTCGAGGTCGTCGTCGGACTGCACGCCGAGGACGACGCCCGCCGGGCGAGCGTCTCCGTGAACGGTCCGAGCCTCGAGGTCGATCGGGCGCGGCGGGTGCACTTCTCGCGATCATGGCTGGATCGACTCTCATCCGACCGTCCCGATCAGGGATGCGACGGCACTGCGACAACGACGAAGCGATAGGGAGTCCCCTCGATGCACCCCACCACGACGGTCATGATGGGTCCCCACTCGACGCTGCGCGAGGCGCTCGCTTCCGAGGCCGGCCGCGCTGCGCTCGGCGAGATCTTCGACGCGGCCGTTCCCGACGGCGTCCTGCCCGACGCGCTGCTGGACCAGCCGACCTCTGTTGCTCTCGCGATCATCGGCGTGCCGACGCACGAGCACGGCGCGCTCTATCAAGAGCTGGCGCGCGTGCCGCGTGCGGCGAGGCCGCACGGCTCCGCGATCGCTCCGAACGACGGGTACGACTCCGAGGATGCGGTCCGCGCGCGGGTCCGAGCGCCGCTGACTGCCGAGGTCTACGCAACGATGGAGGTCGTTCTCGAGGGCCCCTCGCACGGCAACCCCTTCGTCGATGTCGAGCTGTGGGCCGAGTTCACGTCCGAGTCCGGCACGGTGATCCGCGCGGGCGGCTTCTACGACGGCGACGGCATCTACCGCGTGCGCTTTCTCCCGGAGGCGGCCGGGCCCTGGAGCTTTCGAACCGGATCAACCGCACACGCCCTCGACGGGCTCGAAGGCGTGGTCGAGGTAGAGGAGGGACGGGGTCGTGGTGTCGTCCGCGTCGACGGAGCCACCGGATTCGCTGCTGCGGACGGCACGGCGTTCACGCCCTACGGCACGACGATCTACGCGTGGACCCACCAGTCGGCGGAACTGCAGGAGCAGACCCTGGCGACGCTCGAGGCTGCTGCGTTCACGAAAGTCCGCATGTGCGTCTTCCCGAAGTCCTACCCCTACAGCGTCGACGATCCCGAGCTCGTACCTTTCGAGGCGACGGAGGGCGGCTTCGACACCACCCGCTTCGTCCCCGCGTTCTTCCGCCACCTCGAGCAGCGGATCCGCGACCTCGACGCCCTCGGCATCGAGGCGGACGTGATCCTCTTCCACCCGTACGACCGCTGGGGGTTCGCGGATCTCGGGCAGGCCGTCGACGAGCGTTACCTGCGCTACGTGGTGCGCCGTCTCGCGAGTCTTCCGAATGTGTGGTGGTCGCTGGCCAACGAGTACGATCTCATCTCGTCAAAGGACGTCCCCGAGTGGCACCGCCTCGCCGGGATCGTGCGCTCGGAGGATCACGCCGACCACCTGCTCTCCATCCACAACGGCCTGTATCCCTTCGACTACACGGCGGAGTGGGCCACTCACGCGAGCCTGCAGAGGTGCGATTCGATCCGGACGACCGATGCCGCCGGCGAGTTGCTGCGGCAGTGGGGCAAGCCCGTCGTCTTCGATGAGATGGGCTACGAGGGCGACCTGGAACCGGAGTGGGGGAACGTGCCCGGTTTCGAGGTGGTGCGGCAGTTCTGGGAGGCGACCGTCGCCGGCGCCTACGTCACGCACGGTGAGACCTTCTGGCGGGAGGACGGAGTGGTGTTCTGGGCGAAGGGCGGTCGACTGACCGGCGACAGCCCAGCCCGCATCGCGTTCCTCGCGGGCATCGTCGCCGACTCGCCGTCCGGCCGTCTCGGCGTCGTGCGCACGGGGCTGCTCGGACGGGTCGGCGGTGTCGCCGGGGTCTACGAGGTGTTGTATCTGGGCCTGGCTCAGCCGCGGATGATCCACGTGACCGTGCCCGCCGGCCGGCGGGCGGAGGTCGACATCATCGACACGTGGGCGATGACGATCGAAACCGTTCCCGGCCACCACGAGGGCAGGGTGCCGATCGGTCTACCGAGCAAGCCCTACCTCGCCGTGCGCGTGCGCGTGCAGGACGAGCGGTTCCCTGGCGCACCGTGATCACGGACTGGTCGGGGCGTCCGGCCCGCCAGCGAAGGTCCGTGGCTCCGCGTCAGCCGATGCTGTCGAAATCGACGAGCAGCTCGCTCGGACCGCGGAGGGCGGGGTTGCTGCGGTAGGGCGGGGGGTCCTGGACCAGGCGCGGGTTGTGAACCCGCGCCAGCCAGGCGTTGAGGGCGATGATCCCCTCCAGCCGGGCGAGGGGGGCTCCGAAGCAGTAGTGGAGTCCCGTGTTGAAGGCGAGGTGCTGATTGTCGACCCGTTCGGGATCGAACCGGTCGGGATCGGCGAAGCGGGCCGGGTCGCGATTGGCGGCGGCGTAGGAGAGTTGCAGCGTCGCACCTTTCGGTATGGTCTTGCCGGCGATGGCGATGTCGCTCAGAGCGGTACGGTCGCGGAACTGGATGGGCGGCTCGAGTCGGAGGATCTCTTCGAATGCGCCCGGCATGAGCGCCGGGTTGCGACGAACGCGGTCCGCCTGCTCCGGGTTGCGGAGGAAGAGCAGGATGCCACTGGTGACGGCGTTGACGGTCGTCTCGTGACCGCCGATCAACAGGATGATCGAGTTGCTGATGATCTGCTCGTCGGAGAGCCTGTCCGCTGAGGTGTCCTGCACCATGTCGGAGATCATGTCGTTCCCGGGATCGGTCTTCCGGCGCTGGATGAGGGCCCCCATGTACTCTCCCGCCGCCTGACCGGCCTCGGCGCCGCGAGCGAGCACGTCGGGGTCCCCCTGCGCCTCGGGTGCCCCCAGCATCGAGAGCGCGGCCGACCAGACGGAGAAGGACGGCTCGTCCTCAGGGGGAACGCCCAGCACGTCGCAGATGACGCGGACGGGAAGCGGGTAGGCGAAGTCCGCGACCACGTCGAGTCGCCGCCGGCCGCGCAATTCGTCCAGGGCGGCACCGGTGTACCTCGTGATGGCTGATTCGAGCGAGGCGACGAACCCGGGACGATGGGGTGGGCCGAAGTGCTTCATCACGGACGCACGGTCGCGCGTGTGCTCCGGCGGGTCCTCGATGACGAAGTTCTTGCTCCCCGCGGCGTCTCCGTGCGCACCCTCCTCCGTGAAGCGGGCCGCCGCACTCACTCGAGGGTCCGCGGTCAAGGCGCGAACGGCCTCGTAGGACGTGACGACCCACGTGCCGTCGTTCTGCTCGCTGACCGGGTCAGCGCGCAGCTGGGCCCAGATCGTCTCGGGCGCGGCGCGATGGGACTGGTCGAGCAGTTCACTGAACAGTGTGGCGGTAGGAATGATGTTCTCCTTGTCGTTCGTCGTTTGTCGTTCGTCGTTCGGGTCGGGGATCGGTGCAGCGCTGGGGATGAGCGGCTCTCCCGTGCAGGTCACGGCACGAGCCGTCCGTCGGGTCTGCCGGCTGCCGGGTTTGCGCGGGTCCCGCCCTCGTCCCGATCGGCATAACGGGACAGCCGGTCGGGGAAGCGAGCCGGCACTGGTCTCGGGGGCGGAGAGGAGCCCCAATCCGTCACGGTCAATCGAGGAGGGAACGGTGCACCGGCAGCAACGAGCGAGTCGAAGAAGACCAGCTCACGAGGCGAATCGAGAGCGACCGCGCCAACGGTTCTGCCGTCCCGCCCGTAGAGGACGACGCCGCGCCGGTCGAGCGCGGAACCCTGCACCACGACGACCTCGGTTCCCAGGGAGGGCACGCCGACGGACTTGATGTTCGAACCGAACATCATCGACCAGTAGCGGGGCAGCTCGGCGAACTCCGCCTGCTGCTGGTCGTGGAGGGCGATGGTGCGAGCCACGTGTCCGGCCTGTTCGACGGCATTACCCCAGTGCTCGACGGAGCGTAGGCGGCCCTCGCTGAGCGGATGGGCCCACCTGGTGACGTCGCCGGCGGCGAACACGCGAGGATCGGGCGCACCGGCCTCATCCAGCGCGCGCAGTCGGCCGTCGACGGCGACGCCGCCGCCGGCGTCCAGCCCGGAGCCCTGCAGCCACTCGACATTCGGGAGCGAGCCTGTTGCGATCACGACCACGTCGGTGGAGACGGTCGAGCCGTCATCGAGCTCGACCGCCGCGACCCGGCCGTCTCGATCGACGATTCTGACGACCGCTGTGTTCGGACGGAAGTCGACGCCCGCCCGACGGTAGTACCCCGTGGCGATGCGGCCGACGCTCTCGCCGAGAGCGCCGTCGAGCGGTGTCCGGCCCCGCGCGATGACGGTGACCGGCACACCGTGGGCGCGGGCCACGGAGGCGATCTCGGATCCGATGAAACCGGCACCCACCACGACCACCCGTCCCGCCCGGTCGGCGAGCGCGGCACGCAACCTGTGGGCGTCCTCGAACGAGCGCAGCGCGAAGACGCCCGCGATTCGGCTTTCGATCGGGTCGTCCCAGGGGCGCGCGCGGCGGCCCGTGGCGATGACCAGCCGGTCGTAGCCCACACTGTCGCCGTTGTGCAACTGGACTGCTCGGCGGCTCCGGTCGAGTGCCGTCGCCGTCTCGCCGAGTCGCCAGACGACGTCGAGCTCGTCCGGCCGCGTCAGTACAGGGACGGCGAAAGGTCGGTCCGCGCTCAGCAGCCCCTTGGACAGCGGCGGTCGATCGTAGGGCGGATGCGGCTCATCACCGATGAGCACGATCTCGCCGATGTGCCCCTGCGCTCGGAGCGAGCGGGCGGTGTGCGTGCCGGCGAGGGATGCTCCCACGATGACGACGCGCTCGGCCGACGTCACTGGTGTCCATCCGTGGTGAGCGTGATGGCCTGAACGGGGCAGGCGTGGAATGCCCGGACGACGCGATCCTCTTCGGAGGCATCGGGACTGTACGTCCACTCCACGGTCTCGTTGTGATCCATTCGGAAGACTTCCGGCGCGGCGAAGACGCACTGCCCGTAGGACTGACAGCGGTTGAGGTCGACGACGACGAGCATGAACACCTCGTAACGTGATGGGTCCGAATGGCATCGCGCCTCGGACCGTTCGGTTCAGACTCTGACACCTTACGTGCACTCAGTGCACGATCGGTGCGAGTGAGCCGTGAGTGCGCCGTCAGGAGAGAATGTGCGGATGAGCATCGTTCCGAGTACGAACCGCCGGAGGACGTCCGATAGCAGGTACCGGGTCGCCATCCTCGATGCCGCCGGCGCTCTCATGACGGAGCGCGGCAGGCCGGACTTCACGGTCGACGAGCTGGCTGAACGCGCGGGTGTGGCTCGTCGGACCGTCTTCAACTACTTCTCCTCCGTCGACGACGTGATCATCGCCGAGTGCCGACGCAAGTTGGCGAACGTGATCGGCAGCATCGAGGCTGCTTCTGTTCCGGCCCCCAGTGGTGCCCGCACACGACGGACCATGTTCGAGGAGATGACCGGGGCGCTCCGACAGACCGACTTCCCCGCCGGGATCGCCGTGGTCTGGGCGGCGCTCGGCGCTCAGGAGCAGCCCACTGGCCGCTACAGAGAATTCGCCTTCGATGCCCTGACCAGGACGGCGGACCAACTCGTGCTCCCGTTCGCGCGACGAGGGACGGAAACGGATGTGCTCGAGTGCGAGTTGCTCGCGGGCGCACTGACGAGCGGGATCGTCGTCATCACCACTCACTGGCTCGCTGCGACGGATGGACGGACCAGTGATGCGGCGCGTGCCCTGTGGAGTGAACTCCTGAATCGGCTCATCGAGTCACTCGAGAGGGGCTACCTCTAGGGCCGAGGTTCCTCGGCGAAGTCGCTACTGAACTCGTGGCGGAGTCGGCGCACCTCTGCCATCGCTTCACGAGACAGGATCGCGGCGAGGTACCCGTCCACGGTGGTCGCTACACGAACCGATTCCGGAGCGTAGAGCCACTGCATCTGGAGGCCGTCGAGCAGGGCGATCAGCCCGGCGGAGAGGTCCTCGGCCGTGAGGTCCGAACGTGCTTGGCCACCGCGCAGTGCAGCTGAGAAGGCCTCGCTGAGATAGTTGCGGAGGTCGGCGTACCGGAGCCGGTAGTGGTCGTGAACGGGATGCTCGCGGGCGGTGGCCTCCCCGATGAGGATGCTCTGCAGACCGACGACGTCGGGTCGGAGCGCGTCGGCCTCCACGACAGCGATCACGGCCGCGAACGAGGCGAGACCCGAGGCGGACGTCACCACGGCGGACCGCCGCTGGTGATGGTCGTTCATAACGGCCTCGAGCAGGGCCTCCTTGGTGTGGAAGTGATAGGCGAGTCCGCGTTCACTGACACCTGCTCGTCGGGCGATCTCCTTGAAGGTGCCGGCGTTGAAGCCACTCGCTGCGAACGCCTCAGCAGCCGCCTTCACGATTCGCTTCTGCACCTCTTCGGACTTGGCGTAGCGCCCCCGAGGCGCAGCGACCTGCCGAGCGTGGGATGTCGAGGACGCGGCCACCGTGACAGTCATGCCATCACCGTACCTGAACCTTGCGCTGCTCCGCGATTTTCGCTACATTGCCCAATGTTGCGCAGAGGCGCAAGTTTCAACCAGTCGATGGAGATTGCCGTGAACCGAACGCCCCCTGAGAACGTGCCGCCCGTGTCCGAGGGCCACGATCGACACATGGTCGAGGACGTCGCCGCTGACGCGGTGCTCCTGCCGGCTGCGGCGGTGTCACCCGCACGTGCGGTGCTCGCGGCGACGAGCGAGTCCGCGGGAGCGGAAGCCGCGGCGCCACAGGCACGCCTGCGCGCGGGGCTCATCTGGGTGCTGATCTTCCTGACTTTCGGCGCCTCGATGGCGGTCGTCGCCCCGATCGCCTTCTCCCTCTCGGTGAAGCTGGACATCCTGGTTCCCGGCCGGGTGGACGTCCTCGGACTTGTCACGGGTGTGGGAGCGATCGCGTCGGTGATCGCGACACCGCTGGTCGGGGTGCTGTCCGATCGCACCCGCACGCGACTCGGACGACGCCGGCCGTGGGCGATCGGCGGCGGGATCGCCGGTCTCATCGGCCTCTACGCGTTGGCCGTGGCGCCCTCCGTGCCGATCCTCCTCGTGGGGTGGATCGTGACGTTGGTGGGCTGGCAGACGGCGAGCGGCATGGTCATCGCCTTCATGGGCGACCGCCTCCCTGAGGAGCAGCGTGGCCGCGTCTCGGCGTACATCGGGTTCGCGAACATGGTCGCTCCGATCTTCGGTATCGGCCTTGTCTCATCCGTCGCCTCGCAGCTGGTCCTGTTGTTCCTGATCCCGGGCATCATCGCGGTTGCGGGCGTGATCGTCTTCGTCATCTTCGCGCGGGAGGTCCCGGACCTGGCGCCGCCGAAGACGACCTCGATCGGGCAGATCGTGTCGAACATGGTCTTCAACCCGCGCAAGGCCCCGAGCTACGCGTGGAACTGGCTCGGGCGCGCACTGCTCTTCTTCGGCCTGTCATTCACCACGACCTACGGCACCTACTTCATCGCTTCCCGGCTCGATCTGCCTGTCAGCGGTGTCGGCGGCATCGTGGCCATCCTCGGTGTCGGTGGCATCGTCACGGGTGCGATCGGAGCGCTCGGTGTCGGGTTCCTCTCGGACCGGCTCAAGCGCCGCAAGATCTTCGTGGTGCTCGCCGGTGTCATCATGCTGGCCGGAACCGTGCTGTCCGCCGTGTCCTACGAGCTGCCCGGCCTCATCGGCGGAGCACTGCTCGCAACCATGGCGATCGGCGCATTCTCCACCGTCGACCAGGCGATCGTCCTCGACGTGCTTCCCGATCGTGAAGAGTCAGGCCGCTACCTGGGCATCATGCAGCTCGCCCAGCAGCTCCCGAACACGGTGGGTCCGCTCGCTGCAGCCGGGATCCTGGTGATCGGCGCCGGTTCGTCCCCCAACTACACGCTCATGTACGTGCTGTCGGGATCGCTCGCCCTCCTCGGGGCGTTGGTGATCCTGTTCAAGGTGCGCGGCGTCCGGTAGGCGGGCATTCGCGCACGCGTGCGATCACTCACACCATGAACGACAAGAAAGCGAGTCATCAGCTATGAACCGTCTTACCGACAAAGTTGCACTCATCTCCGGGGCAGCCCGGGGTCTCGGGGCCGAGTTCGCGCGAGCCCTGGCCGCCGAGGGGGCCTCGGTCGTCATCGGGGATGTGCTCGACGACGACGGTCGACAGCTCGCGGAGGAGATCGGGGAGAGAGCGCGCTATGCGCATCTCGACGTCCGGAGCTACGACGAGTGGGTCGCCGCGGTGGCGGAGACCGAGCGGGCTTTCGGCCGCCTCGACATCCTGGTCAACAATGCCGGGGTGGTGCGAAGGGCCCCGATCGACGAGCACACACCCGAGGACTGGAACCTGGTCATCGACATCAATTTGACGGGTTCTTTCTACGGGATCCGAGCGGCGGCGGCGGCCCTGAAAGCGTCCGGGCGCGGATCGATCATCAACATCTCCTCCGACGCGGGCCTCCAGGGATACGGGGGGATCACGGGCTACAACGCCTCGAAGTTCGGTCTCCGCGGGCTCACCAAGAGCGCGGCCCTCGATCTCGGCCCCTACAACGTTCGAGTGAACACCGTGCATCCGGGCCTCATCCGCACCCCGCTCCTTCAGGGCATGGAGTTCCCCCAAGACCACGTCGCCCTCCATCGCATGGGCGAGATGAGCGAGATCGCCAAGCTCGTGGTCTTCCTCGCCAGCGACGAGGCGTCGTTCTCCACCGGTTCGGAGTTCGTCGCCGACGGCGGAGAGAGCGCCGGCCTGGCCCGAGCCATTTCATGACGTCGCCCACGTCCCCCGCCGTGCGACAGGACGAACTGTTGCAGGACTCGTCAGAGGAGATCCACACATTGAGCACCTACCCGCTGATCGAGGGCATGAGCCTCGAGGAGAAAGCGTCCCTGGTATCCGGTTTCGCCTTCTGGAACACCACCGCGGTCGAGTCGGCCGGTGTGCCGGCCGTGACCCTGTCGGATGGTCCCCACGGGGTGCGCCGGCAGGAGCAGGGTGCCGACCATCTGGGCATCAACGCCGCCAGAGCATCGACTGCCTACCCGACGGCATCCGCGACGGCCAGTTCGTGGGATCGGGACCTGCTCTCCACCCTGGGCGTCGCGCTCGGGGAAGAAGCGCGAAGCCTGGGAGTCGACGTTCTGCTCGGTCCCGGAGTGAACATCAAGCGCAGCCCGCTCTGCGGGCGGAACTTCGAGTACTTCTCCGAGGACCCCTTCCTGTCCGGCGAGCTCGGCGCTGCCTGGGTGCGAGGCCTCAAGACCCGGGGAGTCGGGGCATCGGTCAAGCACTACGTGGCGAACGATCAGGAGACCGACCGCATGAGCATCAGCGCGGAGGTGGACGAGCGAACTCTGCGGGAGATCTACCTGCGGGCGTTCCAACGGGTCGTCGAAGGCTCGTCGCCTGCCACGATCATGGCCTCCTACAACGCCGTCAACGGAGTGCCCGTCATCGCCAACGCGTGGCTGCTGACGGCGATCCTTCGTGACGAGTGGGGCTTCGACGGCGTCGTCGTCTCCGACTGGGGAGCGGCCGCATCCGATGTCGTCGCCGCGGTGCGGGCAGGCCTCGACCTCGATATGCCGGGCACCGGAGCGGGATCCGCCGCCCTGATCGAGGCCGTGCAGACCGGAGTCCTCGAGGAAGACATCCTCGATCGGGCAGCGTCCCGTGTGGCTGAACTCGCCGCCACCATCGTCGGAGAACGCACCGGCGACGTGCCTGCCTTCGACGTCGACACGCATCACGCGCTCGCTCGGGAGATCGCCGAGCGCTCGGCGGTGCTCCTCAAGAACGAGGGAGTCCTTCCGCTCTCCACCCGCGACCGCGGAAGTCTCGCTGTCATCGGGGAATTCGCTCGCACTCCCCGCTACCAGGGCGCGGGGAGCAGTCACATCGTGCCCACCCGCCTCGACACCGCCCTCGACGCGATCCGAGAACGCGCCGGCGACCGTCCGGTGCTTTTCGAACCGGGATTCACGCTCGACGGCCACGAAGACGTCGAGTTGATCGAGCGGGCGGTCTCCGCGGCTCGCTCGGCGTCCGACGTCGTCGTCTTCCTCGGCCTCCCGCCCGAAGACGAGTCCGAGGCGTTCGACCGCACCACGATGGACCTGCCCGCCGACCAGTTGTCACTGCTGGAGCAGGTCACGGCGGTCAATGATCGCGTCACCGTGGTCCTCTCGAACGGGGGAGTGGTGTCGGTCGAGCCATGGCGGGCGGGAGTGTCCGCCATCCTCGAGATGTGGCTGGCCGGCCAGGCCGCAGGCACGGCGACGGCCTCCCTTCTCTTCGGTGACGCGAACCCCTCGGGCAAGCTCGCCGAAACCATCCCCCTCGCGCTCTCCGATACCTCCTCGTTCCACAACTTCCCCGGGAACGGTCAGACCGTGCTCTACGGCGAACGGATCTACGTGGGGTATCGCCACTTCGACTCGGTCGGCCGCGACCTCGCCTACCCCTTCGGCCACGGCCTGTCCTACACGAGTTTCGACTACGACCGCCTCAGCGTCGACGTCGTCGAGGAGGCCCTGCAGGTCCACGTTCACGTCACCAATACGGGATCCAGAGACGGCGCGGAGATCGTGCAGTTCTACTCCGTCCCACCGACGTCGGGGGAGGACCGGCCGTCGCACGAGCTCGTCGGCTTCGAGAAGGTCGAGGTCGCGGCCGGCGAGAGCGTCACGGTCACCACGAGGATCCCGCTCGGCGACCTGGACTACTGGAGCAGCCGCTCTCGCCAATGGGTGCGCGCCGACGGCACGTACACGATCCAGGCCGGAGCCTCATCGCGCGACATCCGCGCCGAAGTCGGTATCGAACTCGCGGGCACCGAGCCCGCGCCGCCTCTGACCCTCGACTCCGCCATGGGGGACTGGTTCGCCGACGCCGAGGGTGCGGTCGCCCTTCAGGAGATGATGACCCAGTTCGCGACCCAGGGGGCGGGCGAGTTCGACGAAGCGACCCTGCCGCTCGTGCTCCCCATGCCGCTTCGCACCATCCTGCCGATGGCCGCGTCCAAGCTGCCGTTCCCCGTGCTGGGCGAGCGTCTGCTGGCACGCCTGGCGGAACTCCGCGCGAACCCGATCGGGCGCGGATGAGCACCACCACTCCTTCGCTCTCCTTCCTCGGCGGTGGTCCACGTCCACACGGGATCTCTCTCCTCGGCGTCGGGACTCAGTCGACGACGGTCACACGGGCTCGGGCGATGTTCTGTACGCGGGCGTGAGGATCGGTCGGGTCGGCGTTCATCTGCGCGCTCACCCTCACGGCGATGACGTGCACGCCGGGAGCGTCGAAGACGGCGTTGCGCTGCAGGACCACGTGCTCGGCCGGATCGATATCCAGGGGATCGCTGAGATGTTCTTCCCCTTCGGCATTCGTCACCACCTCCCGGACCTCGACGATCACGCCACCCGGAGCCGCCGTGACATCGATGCGCACCGAAATGCTCTCTCCCACGCGAGTCCGAGCGCTGGACTCGCCGTCGACCGTGAGAGCGACGACGGGCTGGACACCTCCGCGCTGCTCGACGTCGGCAGGGATCCGGATCTGTCCGTCCACGACCTCGTAGGCGCTCGTCGGCGACGGCTCGATCCCGCGCTCGACCCAGGCGGCGAGCTGGCGAAGAGCGGTCTCGAGCGCGCCGAGATAGGCGACCGTGCGTGCGGGGAACTCCTGCACGTCGTCGTCGCCGTGCAGCGCGTTGTCGACGTACCAGAGGCGGAACTGATCCTTCTCCGCATCGCCGAGATGCTCGACGACCAAGCGGCGATACCAGTCGGCCTGCCACGCGAACGCCTCGCGATCGAGAAGGCACGAGACCACGATCATCTTGCCGCTGATGCGGCCGCTCTGCACGGTGCCGGAGGCGCCGCGGCTCATCAGCGGGCCGAGCAGCATGGCGCGTTGCGGAAGCGCCGGCGCTCCGCTCCCGTCGCGGAACTGATCCCAGACGGGGAAGTCCGGACCGGGCACCTGGTGCCGGTGGTAGGTCTGCACGGCCAGGAATTTCGAGGTGTCGACGGTCACCTCGTCACCGACAGCGAGGCCCGCGAGGACGTCTCCTTGCCCGGGCTGGATGTCGACGACGCCGTCGTCGATCGCGTTGATCTGCAGGGTCCGTCCCGCGGAGGCACCTGACCGGATGTCGAGTTGACCGCCCAGCAGCCAGCCGGTCGGTGCACTGGCCAGGCGTACCCCGACGATGTTGTGCGCACCGGAGGCGGAGTGCAGGAAGGATTCGTCGACACCCCCTGCGGTCAGTTCGCCGTCTTCGGACGCCGCAGCGGCGATGAGCTCGACCACCGTGCTCGTGTGCTGGATGCGGTCCTGGTGGATCGACGCATCCGGATCCGCTCCGAGGTACCCGTCCACCGTCCAGAAGTCGTCGGCGTAGCCCGGGTCGACCATCATCACGGTGGGGTAGAGAACGCTGAAGGCGTGCATGCCCATGGTCTTCCAGCCGAACCAGGACCGGGGCGGGAATCCCATCCTCGTCACTTCGGTGAGTGCGGCGGCCTCCTCTGCGGTGAGGTCGAGGGCTGACGGGTCGCCGCCGGCATCGTAGGCGTCCACGATCTGTGGGAGCTTGTCGCGCAGGATGCGCATGGCATGCATCCGGACGGTGAAGACGTTCGGAATGGCCACGGAGCTGCCGATCACGTAGGGAGCGAAGCCGTCCCACGTGCCGACGGTGTTCTCGGCGGCGCCGATGGTGCGGTAGCCGCCGCCGCTCCCGCCATAGAGGTAGCCGTAGACGCGGTGCTCGCCGAAGATCCGATTCGCGATGAGGCGGGAGAATTCCGCGGATGCGGCGTTGGCCCGGTAGGCGCCGATCGAAGGGTCTGCTCCGGACGTCGGATCGGCCGACTTCCCGCCCCCGCCGTTCGTCTCGACGAAGTACGCACCGCTCTCGACGGCGAACGCGATCTTGTTGTAACCGCTCTGATCCAGCGGTCCCAGATTCTCGCTCTGTGGGAACGGCGTGACGTGCTGGAAGAACCGGCCCTCGTACGCTGATGGCTCCGGGAAGTAGAAGGAGAAGCGCGTGTCCGTCTCGGTGAAGCCGCCGTGCACGTAGCGATGCTTGACCGGAGCATCGCGCCATTCGTCGACGTCGACGTAGGGCAGCCCGAACATCTCGTCGGTCGTCGCGAATTCCCACGGGCCCGTGGTCAGATCGGACTGGGTATCGGCAGGGGAGGTGCTGGTCATGGTTCGAAGCTCTTTCCGTGCGCATCGAGGGTGGATGGTGCGACTACTTCCTGTTCCGGCGTCCGCGGCGCCCGAGAGGCGAACCGCTCTCCTCCCGCACGACGCGAATGGCTTCGGTCCCGGAGACGGCGGCGGCGGTGGAGAGCGGGATGCCGTCGACGAGAGTGTCCTCCTTGCCGATCTCGCGGCGAGCGAGGACTTCGGCGCTGATGACCTTCATCTCCTTTTCGAGGCGGTGGTAGTACAGAGCGACGAATCCGACGATCAGCGCGAAGAATGCGGGGATCCAGCTGTTCAGGGCGATGATGCCGTCGAGAGCGGATTTCGACTGTTCGTCGGCGGACCCGCTGTAGCCGGTCACGCTGAGCACGACGCCGAGCACCCCCGCAGCGAGGGCCGCGCCGACGGTGCTGGCGAACGAGAAGAGAGCGCCTCCGACGCTTTCCAGCCTGCGGTTGCCGCGGTACTCGTTGTACGTGGCGTTGTCGATGATCAGCACGGGTGCGAGGAAGTTGAACGGCAGAGAGGCAAGCGCAGTCAGCACAGCGGACAACATGATCAGCGCGATGTTCCCGCCAGCGAACATCATGACCATGAACCCGCCGGCGCCGATGAAGCTGGAGACGGCGATCATTCTCGAGATCGAGAACTTCCGGATGAGCATCGGGAAGAAGAACATCAGCGGCAGCAGAGCGACGAACGATATGGAGACGACACCCTGGAGGCCGAGGTTTCCGACGATATAGCGGAAGTAGTAGGCGCTGGCACCGAGGCCAGCGTAGATCCCGACCAGGAGCGCGATGATCGAGACGACCCACATGTACGGATTCGTGCGCAGCACGAGAAGGATGTCGGCCATCCGCAACCGCTCGAGGACGATCTCGGAAGCGTCCTTCGACTCGCGGAACGCCCAGAACCGGATCAGGCCGATGAGTGTGAAAGGTACGGCGAGGCAGACAGCGACGAGGGACCACATTCCCGGGTCCTTCCCGGCGGTCTGCACGGCGATCGGGAGACCGATGGTGATGAAGATCGCGACGATGACGGTCACGAGGCCGCTCTTCGCGGCCAGATCGCTGTAGTGCTCGCGACGCGGGAAGACGCGCGCGGTGAACAGGGGGTTGTTCGCGTTGTACAGCGGCATGAAGAGCGCGGTCAGCAGCGCGTAGGAGCTGAAGAGCCAGATGTACTTGGCCACCTCACCGAGGTCTCCGGGCACCGAGAACATGAACGCCGTCGTCGCCCAGCACAGGATGATGACCAGGTCGAAGGGCCGCGCCTTGCCGAAGCGGGTGTCGGGCGCACGGTCGACCAGGTAGCCGGCGAGAAGTGCGCCGAGGGCGTCGATCACCTTGGCGAGCACCAACAGGCCGCCGACGACCGCAGGGTTCAGCGCGAGGGTGTCCGTCGCGTAGATCGTGAAGTAACCGGTCAAGACGACGAGCGCGTTCATCGAGAACGAGTGCGCGGACCAGGGGATCACCCTCCCGATCGACACGCGGTCTCGGCGCTTCTCCGCCTTCGCAGCCATCCGGTCCGCTTTGGACGGCCTCTCGAGCGTCGGGGATTCGTTGGACTCCATCGTCATCTCATCTCTACCTGTGTCCGGCCGTGCAATTCGTTCACGACCGTCCCGGAGCATTCCCCCTCAGCACGGCCCATTGACCTACTGAAGTGTCCTGCGCTCGTCAACCTTGAGAGCTGTTATGACTTTAGGCACAGTTGCAGTATCGAGCAGCGGTCTTGCGCAAAAATATCCCGTCAAAATTCGGTCTTGACTCGGATTTCAGTCCCAAGTGGGCATGACCGCCCCGCCTGTCGGGTGGACTGCTGTCGGTCGCCCTCATGGCGCAGACCATGGCGGGGTAGCGTGGCTGAATGAGCACTTCCACGACAGCGGGCAAGCGGGGCCCCTACGCACGCTCGACGCAAAGGCGAAGTGAGATCGCAACAGCGGTGCTGGAACTCGTCGAGGAGGCGGGTCACGTCGCCCTCACCATTGCTCAGGTCGCCGAGCGCTCCGGTACCGCTGTCGCCACGGTCCTTTATCACTTCCCGACGAAGGATCATCTCCTCGTTCACGCGGTCAGGGTCGCC
The DNA here is from genome assembly GCA_013204985.1 of Microbacteriaceae bacterium VKM Ac-2855. Taxonomy (GTDB): domain Bacteria; phylum Actinomycetota; class Actinomycetes; order Actinomycetales; family Microbacteriaceae; genus Rathayibacter. Next base: position 41,880 of record JABMLG010000004.1, on the reverse strand, counting down.
GACGAGATCGCGCTGGCAGCAGCCGGCCTGGAAAGCGACACCGCGGTCATCGATCCGGCAGCGATGCTCGTCATCGCCACCTCAGGGGTGATGGCCGACGAGCATCGCCTTCGCTTGTTCGAGGCGCTCAAGGGCAGTTCGGCCGACCCGGGACATCCCGCGGCGGCATATTTCGCGCATCGCCAGGAGCAGGCCCTCGCGATCTTCACGCGACTCATCGTTCATCGTCAGCAACAGGGCATGGCGCATCCAGATTTCGACCCCGAGCTCGTTGCCCTCCAGATCCATGCACTCTTCGAGGGTCTCACGGGAATGTGGATGCACGACCGCACTCTGGACGTCGGGCGCGCCATGGCGGAGGGAGTGCGACGGTTGTCCGGCGAGAACTGGATGATGGCGATGCGCTCGATCTGAACTCCTGCACGTGAACACCCGGGGTTCCGCAGCCATGAAGCCGGTGGTGGCGGTTCCCCCGACTCCGCCGCCGTGCGGGGCGCAGGTCGCGCCCGCGCGTGGCACCGGAGGCTGTGAGCAGCGGGCTACAGCTCGGTGTGCCCCAGCTCGGCCCCCGCGAGGAGGCGGATCTCGGGCTCGGCCATCGACTCCAGTTCGAGCACCGCGACCTCGTTCCGACCGACGCGCGTGACGGGCGACGGCACGATGAGCGTGCGCTGCGGGCCCCGCCGCCAGTAGCGGCCCAGGAGGAAGCCGTTGACCCACACGAGACCCTTGCCCCAGTGCAGCGTGTCGAGATACAGGTCGGCCTGGTCATCGAGTTCGAACGAACCGGAGGAGAGGGCGGGACCGGCCGGCACCGGGCTCGACGCGGCGCGGCCGGCGAGATCGGGCAGACGGTCGAGATCGACGGGGCGCGCCGTCCACCCGGAGAGCTCGGCGCCGCCGAGCCGCACGCCTCCGATCAGGCCTTTGTGCTCGCCGATGCGGGTCCCGTAGTTCACCCGCCCCTGATTCTCGACGAGGATCGCCAGCTCGCCGTGGCTGCGCGGGAGCGTGATCGAACGCTCGTGGCTGTCCCGCGCCAGAGTCCCGATGGGGATGCCGTCGAGGAGCACCCAGGCGCGGTCGCGCACCTCTTCGCCGACGACGAGCCGTTCCGGGCAGTCGGTCCCCGACAGCGTCGTAGTGAAGAGGACGAAGCCGTGGTCGTGTCCGAGGTCGTCGAAGCTCGCCATCGTCTCGAGCCGGGCCTCCGGGCCGAAGGCCTCCTCCAGACCGATCAGCACGGGGCCGGAGTGCAGCACAGCCGTGAGTTCGGGCGCGGGGGACCGCATGGTGGGCACCTCGTCCGGCACGGGCGCGTAGCGCGCGATGACCTCGCGGAAGGCCCAGAACTTCGCCGTCGGCTCGCCGCTCTCGTCGAGAGGGGCGTCGTAGTCGTAGCTCGTCGTGATCGGCGAGTAGCGGCCCTTGTCGTTCGCGCCGCTGGTCAGGCCGAAATTGGTGCCCCCGTGGAACATGTAGATGTTGACCGATCCGCCCCTCGAGAGCAGTTCGTCGAGCTCGAACGCTGAGGCCTCGGCGTCGGTGGTGTGGTGGTGGGTGCCCCAGTCGTCGAACCAGCCGCACCAGAACTCCATGCACATCAGGGGGCCGGTGGGCTGGAACGCGCGGAGCGTCTCGAGACGCTCCGCCGTGCGCGATCCGAAGGAGCCGGTCATGTGCAGGCCCGGGAGGCTGCCGTCGGCGAGCATCTGCGGGGTGGGCTGGTCGATCGTCGTCAACGGCACCGTGATGCCGCAGTCGCGGGTCACGCGGACCAGCTCGGTCAGATACTCCTTGTCGGAGCCGTACGCGCCGTACTCGTTCTCGATCTGTACGAGCACGACGGGCCCGCCGACATCGATCTGCCGCGGCGCGACGATCGCGTAGACGCGGCGGAGGTACTCGGTGACCGCGGCGAGATAGTGCGGCTCCGAACGCCGAACGCCCACCTCCGGGTCGCGGAACAACCAGGCGGGAAGCGCTCCGTTGTCCCACTCCGCGCAGATGTAGGGGCCGGGACGCACGATCGCGTGCATGCCCTCGGCGGCGATGAGGTCGAGGAACCGGCCCAGATCGAGACCGCCGTCCTCGTTCCAGGCGCCGCGCTGCGGCTCGTGCGCGTTCCACGCCACGTAGGTCTCGATGGTGTTCAGGCCCATCAGACGGGCCTTGTGGATGCGGTCGGCCCAGAGGTCGGGGTGGATCCGGAAGTAGTGCAGCGCCCCCGACAGGATGCGATGCGGGCGGCCGTCGAGTTCGAAGTCGTCGGTGCCGATGGCGAAGCGGCTCGCGGGAGCGGTGGTCATGCGGGATCCCCCTCAGGATCGAAGCGCTCTCTCGAGCGATGGGACGGGTCGAGGCCGGCCGGAGAATCCGGCCGGCCTCGAACGTCGTTGGTGTTACTCGGAGACCGTGAAGCCCTGCTTCTCGCCGTACTGCACGATCTGGCTCTGCCAGGCCGAGAGGCCGTCGTCGAGGCTGGTGCCATTGGCGTAGGCCTGGCCGACGGTGTCGCCGAAGACGCTGTTCGCGTAGACCTGGTAGGGCAGGTACGACCAGCCCGGACGCACGTCCTCCGAAGCCTGCGTCAGCACCTCGTTGATCTTCTGGCCGCCGAAGTAGTCGGATGCCTTGCCGGTGAAGTCGGAGCTGGTCAGGTCGGCCGTGGTCGACGGGAATCCGCCGCTCTCGAGGAAGACGTCGACCGAGGACTGGTCGCTGTTCAGCCAGCGCAGGAACGCCGCGGCGAGCGCCGGGTTCTCGCTCTGCTTGGTGACCGACTGGCCGCCTCCGCCGTTCTCGGCGCTGACGGCGGTGCCGTCGTAGGTCGGGATGGGCGCGACGGCCCAGTCACCGGCCGCATCCGGAACGCTCGACTCGAGCACGCCGGGCATCCACGCGCCCGTGATCAGTGAGGCGATGGAGCCGTCGCCGAGTCCCTTGTACCACTCGTCGCCCCAGCCGGGGGTGTCGGAGAGCAGGCCGCCCTCGACGAGCTGGTTCCAGACGCCGGTCCACTTCTTGGTGCCCTCGTCCTCGAGGTTCACGGCGACATTCGTGCCGTCGGCCGTGAACGGTTCGCCGCCCGCCTGCCAGATCATGCTGGTCGCGAAGCCCGCGTCGCCGGTGTCGGCGGTGATGTACTTGGACGGGTCGGCGGTGTGCAGGGTCTTGGCCGCCTCGACGTACTCGTCCCAGGTCGTCGGCACGGCGATGCCGTACTGGTCGAAGACCTTCTTGTTGTAGAACATCGCCATGGGGCCCGAGTCCTGCGGGAGGCCGACGAGCTTGCCGTCGATGTTCACGCTGCCCCAGGTCGAGGCACTGTACTTGTCCTCGAGGTCGCCCAGGCCGTATTGCGAGAGGTCGAGCAGCGAGTCCGACAGGGCGAACTGCGGCATCGCGTAGTACTCGATCTGCACGACGTCGGGAGCACCCGAGCCGGCCTTGATCGCGTTCTCGAGCTTGGTGTACTCGTCCTTGTTCGTTCCGGCGTTGACCAGGTCGACCTTCACCTTGGGGTAGGCCTTCTCGAACGCGGCGACCTGGGCCTCGGCGCTCGGCGTCCAGCTCCAGTAGGTGATGTTTCCACCGGCCTCGAGCGCGGCGTCGAGGTCGGCTGCGGTGCCGCTCGCGCTGCTGGTGTCGCCGCCGGAGCCCGACGAGCAGGCCGCGAGCGAGCCGGCAGCGAGAGCTGCGGCCGCAACGACCGTGAGTGTCCGCCGCAGGGCGGAACGGGCGATCTTCATAGTGGGTGTTCCCTTCACTTCTTCGTGCTGTGGGTGAGTCGGGGCAGGACGCTCCGCTCGGGGGGATGAGTTCGTGGGGCGCTCAGCCCTTGACGCTGCCCGCGCTCAGGCCGGACTGCCAGAAGCGCTGGAGGCCGAGGAAGGCGACGACGATGGGGATGATCGTGAGCAGCGAGCCCGTGATCACCAGGTTGTAGATCGGTTGCGCGCTGACGCCGGTGGCCTGGGCGTTCCACTGGTTGAGCCCCACGGTGAGCGGATACCAGGAGGGATCGCTGAGCATGATCAGCGGCAGGAAATAGTTGTTCCAGGTCGCGACGACCGAGAAGAGCAGCACCGTCACGATGCCGGGGGCGAGCAGCCGTGCCGAGATGGTGAAGAAGGTGCGGAACTCACCGGCGCCGTCCATCCGGGCGGCCTCGAGCAGTTCGGTCGGCACCGACTCGACGGCGTAGACCCAGACCAGGTAGAGGCCGAAGGGGCTGATCAGGGACGGGATGATGATCGCCCACGGCGTGTTGGTGAGGCCGAGCTGGCTGAACATCAAGAACGTCGGGACGGCCAGCGCCGTACCGGGCACGGCGATCGCACCGAGCACGACCGCGGAGATCGCGCGCCGCCCGACGAAACGGAACTTCGCGAGCCCATAGCCGGCGAGCGTCGCCAGCAGCGTCGCTCCACCCGCGCCGACCACGACGTAGACGAGGGTGTTGCCCAACCAGCGCAGGAAGATCCCATCGCGGTAGGTCAGCGTCTCGGCGATGTTCTGGAAGAAGACGAAGTCGTCGTCGAACCACAGGCCGAAGCTGGACAGCAGGCCGCCCTGCGTCTTGGTCGCGTTGATGACGAGCCACGCCAGCGGCACGAGGCTGTAGAGGATGAACAGCGACATCAGCAGCGTGAACGCCACTGACTTGCGCGGATGCACGGAGGATCCGCGCCGGGAACGAGGGGCGGTTGCGATCGCCATCAGCTTTCCTTTCGTGCGCCGCGGAGCTGGACCACGTAGGCGATCACCGCGGTGATCACGCCCATCACGATCGCGACCGTCGCGGAGGCGTTGTACTGCTGCCCCGCGAAGGAGAGGTTGAAGGCGTACATGTTGGGGGTGAAGTAGGTGGTGATGATGTTCGGCGCGAGCGTGCGCAGGATGTTCGGCTCGTTGAAGAGCTGGAAGCTGCCGATGATCGAGAAGATCGTCGCGATCACGATGGCGCCGCGCAGCGCGGGCAGTTTGATCGCGGTGATCACGCGCATCGCTCCGGCGCCATCGATCTCAGCGGCCTCGTAGAGGTCGGTCGGGATCGTCTTGAGGGCGGAGTAGAAGATCAGCATGTTGTAGCCGACGAACTCCCACGTGACGATGTTGCCGATCGAGGGCAGGATCCAGTCGCGCGAGAACGGCTGGACCACATCCGAGCCGAGCAGGTCGTTCACGTTGGCGGTGAGGCCGAAGTTGTCGCCGTAGATGAAGCCCCACATCAGTACGGCGACGACGGCGGGGACCGCGTACGGCAGGAAGACCACGATGCGGAAGAAGCCGGTGCCGTGCAGCCGGCCGCTGTCGATGGCCAGAGCGGCGATGAGCGCCAGCGCGAGCATGATCGGCACCTGCACGACCAGGAACAGCAGGACGCGGAAGAAGCCCTCCCAGAAGTTCGGGTCGGCGAACAGCGCGAGGTAGTTGTCGAAGCCGACGAAGGAATTGCCGCCGACGAGCTGCTCGCGGAAAAGGCTGAGGTAGATCGAGTAGACGACCGGTGCGATGAACACCAGCACGAAGACCACGAGGAACGGGACGACGAATGCGAGGCCCTTCCACTCGCTCTTCTCGCGGGAGCGGGGCAGCCCGAGGGGCGCCGCTGGAGGGGAGACCTCGGCCAGCGGGACGGGTGGAGACGTCGTCGTCATGGTTTTCCGTTCGTTGAAACGCCTGTCGAGATGTTCACGTCAACATGGCAGGACGCCACGGTAGCATGTTCACGTCAACAGATGCGACTGTTCCTCTCCGGCATCGGCGGTTCGGTGCCTTCACTCGCATCCGGATCCGCGATATCGCGTCACTGTGACCCAGCGATAGAAGGGTGGCTCATGGCCATCGAGGCGAAACCGACCACCGGCGCCGCTCCCCGGCGCCGCGGAGTGTCGATGGCGGATGTCGCCGGTCGAGCCCAGGTCTCCGCCCAAACGGTCTCACGCGTGTCGAACGGGATGCGAAACGTCGACGGCGAGACGCGCGAACGCGTGCTCCGCGCGATGCGCGAACTCGGCTATCGCCCCAACAGCGCCGCCCGGGCCCTGCGCACCGGGCGCTTCCACAGCATCGGCGTGATCATGTTCACGCTTTCCTCCTTCGGCAACATGCGCACCCTCGATGCGATCGCTGTGGCTGCGGCCGAAGCCGGTTACTCGATCACCCTCATCCCCGTCTCCCACCCCACGCAGGGCGAGGTCTCCGGCGCATTCCACCGTTTGGGGGAAGAGGCCGTCGACGGCGTCGTCATCATCGTCGAGGCGCACCTGATCGACGAGACCGACGTCGTGCTGCCCCCGGATCTGCCCGTCGTGGTGATCGACTCCGCCGGCGGCGATAAATACCCCGTCGTCGACACTGACCAGGTGTCGGGCGCGCGCCAGGCGGTCGAGCATCTCCTCGAGCTCGGCCACACGACGGTCTGGCACATCGCCGGGCCGCCGAACTCGTACTCGGCGCACCGCCGAAAGGTTTCCTGGGAGCAGACGCTCACGGAGCATCATGCTCCGGTGCCTCCGCCCCTCCTCGGCGATTGGACCTCTGCGTCCGGTGTCCTCGCCGGTGCGCGACTGGCCGCGTTGCCCGAGGTCACAGCGATCTTCGCCGCGAACGACCAGATGGCGCTCGGGGTCATCAATGCTCTGCACACCGCTGGTCGTCGTGTTCCGGAAGACGTGAGCGTCGTCGGCTTCGATGATCTTGCGGAGTCGGCGGCTTTCTGGCCGCCACTGACGACGATTCGCCAGGATTTCGCTCTGGTCGGCGAGACGGCGATCCGCGTTCTCCTCTCGGCGGTCGAGCGGCGGCCGGTCGGACCTATGGACCTCGTGCCGGCAGAGCTCATCATTCGGGAGAGTACTGCGCAACCTCCCACGCTCGGCGGATAGCGGCACGGACGATCATCGCCGGGCCAGCGACGCTGAGGCGCCGCCGGCCCGACGTGCTCGACGCTGTGGTTCCCCGTCGCTGATCTCGCTCGGCGCAGGCGCGACCGCCGGGACCTACGTCGACGCAACCGAGCAGAGCCGCCGCCTCATTCTTGTCTCTAGAAGACGATGATCTGGCGTCCTTGCCCGCCTTTCTGACGTTGGCGTTGCCACTTCCTCCTGCTTCTATCGCTTGGAACGTCGATACGCTCGCACATTCATCTTCCCGAATACCTGCTTCTCTCGGCGCTCGACGCAGCCGCGCCGTCCGATATTTGTGCGCCGTCACTCACGCTCCTCGAGTGGACGTCGACGAGGCGTTCGGAAGTCGCATCCTCAGAGATGACGCGCCTCTCACGGAGGGGACCATTCGGCGACCCGGCTGGGAGCGGCACCTCGGTTCATGCCGGACGACGCACTCACGCAACAGTCCCGGAGTCCCGACGACGTCGGCACTCCGGGACAGCTGCTTCGGTCAGCGCTTGATGGCGTCGATCTTCAGCATCTTGGCGATGACCGAGTCGAGCTCGGAGTCGTCGAAGATCTTCTTCCAGTCGTCTTTGATGAGCGCCTCGCGGCCGTAACCCATGGCGATGTGGCAGGCCTCCGAGAAGGGGTTGGAGCCGCGCAGCCCGTTGGTCAGAGCGATCCAGGTGTGGCCGTAGAGCATGGCGCGGGCCGCCTCGTAGGGCACTCCGACGCCGTTGACGGTCTCCTCCAGGGCCTCCTTGAGGAACTCGCCGATCATGCAGGCGATCGTCTCGACGAGCGTCGGTTCGAGCACGGCGAGCTGCTTGACCGTGACCCAGTGCACGGCGATCACGGGCGCGTAGATGGTCGAGATGACCTTCTCGGCGATCGCGCGCACGTCGTCGTCGCCGTATTCGAGGGCCGCGACGACCTCCTGGGGTGCGGCGATGCCGCCGAACGTGTCGGCCCACTCCTCCGGGGTGGTGCGCTCGAGGAACACCGACGGGTGGCACGGGTGGGCGACCGCGTAGTGGATGTCGTCGCGCTTCGCGAGCAGGCCGGCGTAGGCGGCGGCCGGGTCGAGGGTCAGGATGATCGCCCCCGACTTCATCTGCGGGATCACGTCCTCCGACACCGCGCCGAGCACGACGTCCGGCACCGCGAGGATCACGACGTCGGCGTCCGCGACCGCTTCAGGGGTCGCCGTGATCTCGCGACCCGCCTCGCGGGTGCGCTCCTGGCCGGCCGGTGAGGCCTCGCTGTAGAGCGCGTTGTAGTCGGACTTCTGCAGGTTGTTCGACACCCGCATCCCCATCTTGCCGCCGGCGCCGATGACGGCGACGGTGAGAGCGGGGGCGGCGGTGCCCGACATGGCGGTGGTGGTGTCGGTCATGGGTTCCTTCTCCTCAGGTGTTCGAGAGTGGTGGTGGTCCACTCGGCTTCCAGCCGGGTGGTGACGAGTGCCTGTTCCGAGGCGGGAACGCTGTCCTGCCAGGGGAGCCAGAACTCGATGATCTGGGTGATGCCGCGGGCTGCGGGATCCAGGAACTCGCGTATGCCGTCGTAGTCGAGGCGGCCGTCGCCGAGCGCGGTGCCGGTGTAGACGAAGCCGACCCAGCCCGGGTTGCGGCTGAAGTCGAAGTCCTTGACGTGCCAGTTGGCGACGTACGGTGCGCAGAGCGCGGTGACGTCGGCTGGCAGCTCGAGGTTGGCGACGGTGTTGGCGGGGTCGAGACAGATGCGGATGCGTGGATGATCCAGCGTGGCGATGACGTCGACGAGTTCGCCCGTCGTCACCTGCTCGTAGGTCTCCAGAGCGAGGGTGATCCCCGCCTCCTCGAGCTCCGGCGCGATGACCCTGAGCCGGCGCAGCGTCTCCGCGCTATCAGGCCGGTCCTCACCCGACGTCCACATGCTGCGCAGCAGCACCGCGTCGAGTGCATGGGCGAGTTCGATCCAGCGACGCAGGTGCGCGGGGTCGGTGCCGCGCGTGCCGAGCTCGAGCGCGACGCCCTCGCTCGCGGCGAGGCCGCGGAGGGACGCGAGCCGCTCGGGGGCGAATTCCTCGAGTTCCGGCACATCGCAGAGCTGAAGGAGATCCACCCCCAGCGCCGCAGTCTCTCGAACCATGTCCTCGACGCCCATCGGCTCGGGCACGCGGTCGGAGGAGCGCCAGAAGAACGCGTAGCTGCTCAGGCCGATGCGCGCGCTCACCGTCGGGCCCCCGCGAGCGCGAGCGCCTCGTCGAGGATCGCGCGGACGGCCTCGGGGTCGTGGGCGAAGCGGCCGAGGAAGAGCCCGGGCACCCGGCCCTGGAGCGCGGTCAGCAGACCGGGCCCGGCGCTACCGCCGTAGATCACGCGGCTGCCCGAGCGCCCGGGGAGAGTGGCGAGCGCATCCTGGAGCGCGGTGACGACTCCGGCGATGAAGGCCGGCTCTGCCGGCTGCAGAGCGCCGATCGCCCAGACGGGCTCGTACGCCGCGAGCACCGGCCCCGTCGAGCCCGCGGCGTCGGCCGCCTCGAGCGCCGACGAGATCTGCGCGAGCACGAAGGTGACCGCCTCCTCGATCGAGCCGCGCTGCGCCTCGCCGACGCAGAGCAGCGGAACGAGGTCGTTGCGGAAGGCCGCGGCCACTTTCAGCCGGATCCGCTCGTCGTCGTCGCCGAAGAGCGCGCGCCGCTCGGCGTGGCCGATCTCGACCAGCCGGCAGCCGACCTCGCGGAGCTCGGAGGCGCTCACCTCGCCGGTGTACGCGCCCTCGTCCTCCCAGAACACGTCCTGGGCTCCGAGAGCGATCCCCGCAGAGGAGACGAGGGACGCCACCGGAACGAGAGCAGGGAACGTCGGCACGACGAACAATTCGACGAGACCCGACGTGACCGCCAGGTGGGTCCGGGCGATCTGCGCGACACTCCGACTCCACTCCAGAGTCCGCCCGTGCCCGAAGTACATCTTCAGGCTCACGCCCACGGTGAAGGCGGGCGCGGAGGTGGCGCTCAGCACGACGCCGGAGAGGAGGCGGCCGCCGCCTCCGTGGGCCGACCCTCCTCGTACGACTCGATGATCTGCACCTTGTCGGCGGATGCGGAGGTCGTGTCGAACTCGTAGCCCAACCACTCCTTCGCCAGGCGGCGGGCCAGCTCGATGCCCACGACGCGCTGGCCCATGCACAGCACCTGGGCGTCGTTCGACAGGATCGAGCGCTCCACAGAGAAGGAGTCGTGCGCGGTGACGGCGCGGATACCGGGCACCTTGTTCGCCGCGATCGCGACGCCCAGGCCGGTGCCGCAAATGAGCACGGCGCGGTCGGCCTCGCCGCGCGCGATCATCTCGGCGGCGGCGATCGCGACACTCGGGTACGGCGTGTGCGACTCGGCGTCCACACCCACGTCGACGACGCTCGCCACGCGGAAGTCCTTCTCCAGATCGGCCTTGACGGTCTCCTTGTAGCCGAAGCCGGCGTCGTCGGCGCCGACGACGATGCGGAAGGGTGCGCTCATGATGTTCTCCTTGGTGTCGGATGACGGGTCGAGTGGGGGCGGCGTCACGCGCCGGGGCCGGTCGGGGCGGACTCGCTCTCGCGCAGCACCTCGCCGACGGCCGTGACGATCAGGGCGAGCGAGTGCGCGCCGGCGTCGGGGGTGCCGAGGCTCTTCTCGGCGTGCGGTCGGGCCCGGCCGATCTGCGGCAGTAGCTGCGCCGTGGCAGCGGCCGCGTCCGTGCACGCCTCCGCCGCACGGGTCCAGGCCACGGTGAGGGAGTCGCTCGCGGAGATCCGCTCGCCGAGCACGTCGGCGAAGGGCACGAGCGAATCGACCATGGTCTTGTCGCCGGGCGTGGCGCCGAAAGCGAGGATCGCCGTGCGGGCGCCGTCGACTCCGGCGAGCACCGTCTGGGCGGTGGGCCGTTCCTCGTCGCCGAGCGCCGCTCCCAGGGCGCCGAGAGCGGCGCCCCAGAGGGCTCCGGAGGTGCCACCGGCGCGGTCGGACCAGGCGTCCCCGGCGGTGTCGAGAACGGTGCCCGCTCCGGCTCCCGACGAGCACACCGCTCGCGCTGCGGCGACGGCGGCGTGCACCCCGCGCTGCATGCCGATGCCGTGGTCGCCGTCGCCGGCGACCGCGTCGATCCGGCCGAGCTCGTCGGCGTTCTCGTCGATCACGCGCTGCACGGCCTCGAGGGCGCTGATCACGGTGCGTGCGGCGTCGCGTGAATCGGCGCTCGCCGCCGGGATCGCGGCGGGCCGCGACTCCTCATCGGCGATCGTCTCCGTCCGCTCGGCGAGGAGCACGGCGCCCTTGCGGTAGGCGGGGGCGTCGACCGGAGCCGACCAGAGGCGCTCCAATTCCTCGTCGACCCAGAAGAAGGTGAGGGAGACGCCGGCCATATCGAAGCTCGTGACGAGTTCGCCGACTTCCGGCTCGACGATCTCCACGCCGAGCTCCCGCAGACGGCGCTCGATGCCGGAGAAGACCACGAACAGCTCCTCGTACTTCACCGAGCCGAGGCCGTTCAGGATCACGACCAGGCGGGCGCCCTCAGGGCCGGCCACCGCCTCCGGGCGCTCGGCGAGGAGGGAATCGACGAGCAGCTCGGCCAGGCCGTCCGCGGTGGGCACATCGTCCTCTCGGATTCCGGGCTCGCCGTGGATGCCCATCCCGACCGCCATCCGACCCTCGGGCACGGTGAAGAGCGGCTCCGGGGCGCCGGGCAGCGAGCAGCCCGAGAACGCCACGCCGAAGGAGCGGGTGCGTTCGTTCGCGAGGATCGCGATGCGCTCGATCTCATCGAGTGAGGCGCCCTCCTCCGCGGCGGCTCCGACGACCTTGAACACCGTCAGGTCCCCCGCGATGCCGCGGCGCTTGTGCTTCTCGCCGACATCGGCGCTCGAGATGTCGTCGGTGACTCTCACCGTGCGCACGTCGAGGCCCTCCTCGCGGAGGCGTCGCTGGGCGGCGTCGAAATTGAGCACGTCTCCGGCGTAGTTCCCGTAGCTGAGCAGCACGCCGCCGCCGTGCTCGGCGGCCTTCGCGACCGAGTGCACCTGCTGGGCGGACGGCGACGCGAAGAGATTGCCCATCGCCGCGCCGTGCGCCAGCCCCTGGCCGACCAGGCCGCCGAAGGCGGGGTAGTGGCCGGAGCCGCCGCCGACCACCAGCGCGACGGTGCCGGGTGCGCTCGCCGTCGCGCGCACCACGCCACCCGTCACGCGGCGCACGAAGCGCCGGTTCGCGGCGACGAAACCGTCGACCATCTCGTCGGCGAAATCGGACGGGTCGTTGTAGAGCCGGGTCATGTCGAGGTCTTTCTCGTCGTGTCGGTGGGTCGAGCAAGTCGATCGGCAATTGGATAACCGGTTGACCGGTTTGATCATGAACCTTTCCGGACGGCCTGTCAACGGTTGAGAATCGACTCGGTGTCACGGCGGGCCCCAGGCGTTGCTACGGTCATTCCATGCCGGCGTATCCCGAAGACGACGCGTCCCTCGTGCGCCTGGAGTTGCAAGCGGTCCCTCGCGGCACGGCGGTCGCCGAGGTGGCCAAGCAGCTCACCTCCCTCCTGACCTCCGGCGACCTCGCTCCCGGCTCGCGGTTGCCTCCCGAGCGCCAGCTCGCCGGCAGCCTCGGGGTCGGTCGTTCGGCGGTCCGTGAGGCCCTCGCCGCTCTCGAGATCCTCGGTATCGTCACGGTTCGTCCCGGTTCGGGTACCTACCTGCGCGACAACACCTCCGAGCTCCTGCCGACGACGCTGAGCTGGGGCCTGATGCTCTCGGCCGGCCGAACGGCCGAGCTGATCGAGGTGCGCAGCGGTCTCGAGGTCCAGGCCGCGATGCTGGCGGCGCTGCGGATCGACGACGTCGACCTCGAGAAACTGCGCGGTCACCTGAGCGCGATGGAGTCGCACCTCGACGACATGGCGGCCTTCGTGGAGGCGGACGTGCGGTTCCACCTGCAGATCGCGCTCAGCTGCGGCAACACGGTCCTGCGCGACCTGCTGCAGACCATCCGCTCACTCCTGCGCGTCTGGGTCGAGAGGGCGCTGAGCAGCCCCCAGCAAGCGCTCGACGCGTTCACCGAGCACCGCGCGGTGCTGGAGGCGCTCGCCGCGCGCGATCCGGCGGCCGCGGCTCGCGCGATGGAAGCGCACATGAGCACCGCCTCGCGCCGGCTGGCGGAGTCGGGGAGCTGATCGGAGCGCCGCCTCACTCGGGCCGAGTGTCGCGCACGACGCGAGCGGCCTCGCCGGGCCCGAGCCGGAGTGGCCCCTCTCCGCGGCTGCCGTCGCCGGAGCGGAGCCAGTCGCGCACGCCGTCCACCGAGGGCTCGATCACGGCGCCGCCGGCATTGCCGAGAAGGAGCACCTGCTGCTCCCGTCGGACCACGCCCACTCCGACGAGTGCATCGCTGTGGACCGCGAGGAGCGTGTCGCCGCTCAGCTCCGCCGCCCATTCCAGGACGCGCCCGGCGGGTGTGCCGACCGCACCGCGCGGGCCCCACTCCTCGAAATACGTCACGGAGTCCACGCCCGGTCGCGCGAGGGCTGCGAGACTCCCGACCACCCACGCGGCGAGCGAGGGCGAAGCTTGTCGAGCATCCGTCGCCCCGGGCACGTGCTCCGGACCGTAACCGGAAGCGTCGACGTCCGGGCCTCCCGGGGCGAGCGGTGTGGTCGCGACGGCGTTCATCCGCGCACCGAGCGTGACCGGGCCGACGTGCAGTCGACGCCCGCGGGCGATCGCGAGTGCGTCCCGGAGAACGGTCCGCTGCACGGCGAGCGACTCCACGAGCTGGTGCCCGGACGTGTCGTGCATGAACGGGGTGAGGCTGAAGGCGAGCGCCGCATCGGCGTCGGCGAGCTCGCGGGAGCCGCGGTTGAGTTCGGTGAAGTGCGAGCGGACACCGCCCACCACCTCGATGCCCCGTTCGCCGCCGGCTCGCCTGATCGCAGCCGACAATTCGGGCGTGCTGGAATGTCGCTGAGCGTCGAACACGCCGAGCCGAGCGAGCGGTGCTGCGCCCGCAGCCTCGAGCACCGTGTCGACGTCGGCGGGAGTCGTTGCGACGATCCGCAGGTCGACCGGCCGCCCGTCCGCCTCCTCGAGAACGCGGGCGAGAGAGCGCCGCCAGCCGGCCCAGTGTGGATCGATCTCGGCCAGGAGCCCGACGCCGCGGAGTCGGTGCTCGGCCGGGCGCCGCGTGGTCGGGGCGCTCGATGCGACGGTCTGGATCTCGGGAAACCGTCCGTCGACCGCCTCGATCCGCGGAGGCGAGGCGGCTTCGTCGCGCAGCCGCGCCGTTCCCGAGCACGTCAGCGCAAGGCTCTGGCGTACGACCTCGCCCTTCGCGACACTCACCGGGAACGGTCGGTCGAGGGGAGTCGAGTAGGTCTTGTACGAGGCATCCGTCCAGTTGCGCTGGTCCTCCATCTCGAACACGTCGCCCTCGAACGCCGCGGTGACGGCGACACCGTCCGCTGTCCAGGCGAGCCCGGCGACGTCGCGCGCCGGCTGATGCGGCGAGATCCGGTCCGGGAATCGGATCCGCTCGATCGCGCCGTCGGTGTGGCGCACCTCGAGCGGGGCACCGAACGACTGGACTCCGTGCAGCACGATCAGGCCGAGACGATTTCGGAGGAACGCGGTCGCGGCCCGCGCCTCGAGTGCGAGCGCGAGGGACGCATCGTCGAACGTCGCTCGCAGGGTCCAGTCGACGCGCGCGCCGTCCGCCTCGCTCGTTCCCTCGACCACGAGAGCAGCACCCTCGGCGTGAGCGTCGGCACGCGTCGTGGCGAACGTGCCCCAGTCGCGGTCGCGGATCACGACCCGGACTCCTCGGAGGACCCGAGCCCCGTCGAAGCGGATGTCGTCGAGCCGCCCATCGGCCGCGCGCAGGGACCAGGCGCCGCAGCGCACCTCCTGCTCGCCGCGCTCGCCGGGGAGCAGGAGGTCGACCGGGACGGTCGGAGCCGACGGCCCGATCTCGATCTCCGCCATCGTCAGAGGGTGGTCATGCCGCCGTCGACGCGGAAGAGCGCGCCGGTTGCGTAGGAGGACTCGTCGCTGGCGAGGTACACCATGATGCCCTCGACGTCGGCGGCCGATCCCGGCCGGCCGATCGGAATGCGCGAGACGATCGCGGCGCGCGCCTCGGCGTCGCCCGAGATGGCGGTGACCAGCGGTGTCTCGGTGTAGCCCGGCACGACGGTGTTGACGCGGATCCCTTCGCCCGCGTAGGCGGCGGCGACGGTGCGGCCGAGGCCGTGGATGCCGGCCTTCGAGCTGCTGTAGGCGGTGAAGTCCTGTCCTTCGCCGTTCAGGCCCGTCGGGCTGCCGGTCAGGACGATGGAGCCGCCGCGTCCGAGCATGGCGCGGACCGCGTGCTTGACGGTCAGGAACGTGCCCGTCAGGTTGATGTCGATCGTTCGGCGCCACGTCTCGAGAGCGAGGTCGGCGATCTTCGCGTCCTGCCCGAACAGCTGCACTCCGGCGTTCGCCACGACCACGTCGGGCGCGCGGCCCTCGGCGGCGAGCTGGGCGAAGGCCGCCTCGACGCTGCTCTCGTCCGAGATGTCGAGCTCGACGGCCACCGCATCGGCGAATCCATCCGCGGCGCCCTGGGCAGCGGTGAGGTCCCGGTCCGAGAAGGCCACCCGGGCGCCCTCGCGCGCGAATCGTTCTGCGACGGCCCGGCCGATGCCGGAGCCGGCACCTGTGATGAGGGCGTTCTTGCCGTTCAGGCGTCCGCTCATTCTGTTTCTCTCCTTCGAGTCGATGCAACCACCATAGTTGGACAACCGGTTGACCAAAAGACGGTGAGCTGACCGGATCGACGACAGGTCGCATCGCAGCGCGTACTGCGATCGTCGCTCGAGAAACGTACGCGGATGATCAGGCCGACGCCCTCCGACGAGCGGATTTTGCGCAAGCCCGTCAGAGCAGGAAGCGGGCCGTCTCAGTGACGCGTCGGAAACCGGCCGATAGGATTGGTCGGGTCACCCGAGATCGACGGATTCCGGCACTGTCGCGGATCCGATGTATTCGACGCGATGCACTGCCACCACCCCATCGATCGGTCGGATGCCGACGACGCGCCCCGTGAACCCTCCGGCCACTTCGGTCGACAAGTACCGACCATCGATTCGAGCGATCGGCTGGTTCGACCCATTGATGATCGCGGAGAACAAGACGTCGTCCGGGCCGCCGGATTCCGATTCGACGGTTTCGGCGAGCAGTCGCGTCCTGGACGCATCGATCGTCACGGTTTCACCGACCACCGCCTCGATCTCTCCGATCCGAGCGACTGCGCAGGCGTATCCGTCCTGTGCGCGGAGCTCGTACCAGTGCCGATCGTCGAGTCGGACGAGCAGCGAGGCGGAGCCCGCTGTTGTGTCCATCGAGATCTCGAACGACCACCACGGATCCTCCACCCGGGCGGTCAGGGCGCTGATCGCGCCGCTCGCCGCGCGCGCAGGGCGCAACGTCAGACCGGTTCCCGGAGTCGCCGTGGCCATGTCGGCGAGGGCGGCGCCGGGTGAGATCCAGCGCTGGTGCAGTCGAGGCGCGTCGAAGGTGTCCACATACCTGGTGAGGCGAAGCGCCCTGCTGTATCGGTCTTCGTCGATCGTGGGCCAGCCGTTGATCCAATCGACGCCGGCCAGAAACGTCTCGCGCCCGTTCACGTGGAACATCGGGGTGATCCCGCGCGGGCGCACCCCGAGGTAGACGACGGCCCACGAGCCGTCGACGGTGCGGACGAAGTCGGCGTGTCCGATGTTCTGCACAGGGTGTTCGGTGCTGCGGTGGCTGAGCAGCGGGCTGGTCGGTGCGGCGGTGAAGGGGCCTTCGATGTCGCGCGAGCGTGCGACGGAGACGGTGTGTCCGCGCTCGGTCCCTCCTTCGGCGATCACGAGGTACCACCAGCCGTCGTGGCGGTAGAGGTGCGGCCCTTCGGGGAACGCCAGTCCGGTGCCGTTCCAGATCAGTCGCGGATCCGTGAGCACGGCGGTGGAGTCGAGATCGATCTGCGCTTGGGCGATCCCGGTGAGCCCGACGGCGGTCGAGCAATAGGTGACGTAGCAGCGTCCGTCGTCGGTCCAGGCGAGGTCGGGGTCGATTCCTTGCAGGCCGGGGATGACGCGGGCGGCCGTCCATGGGCCGGATGCCTGTTCTGCGGAGACGAGGAGCTGGCCGCCGCTTCCGGAGACGTCGGTGGTGATCAGCCAGAAGCGCCCGTTGTGGTGGCGCAGCGTCGGGGCGTAGACGCCCTTGCTCGCCCCGGAGTGTCCGGCCGGGAACTGGTCGGCGCGTTCGAGGGCGTTGCCGATGAGTTCCCAGTGCACGAGGTCTCGGCTGTGTCTGATGGGCACGCCGGGGGAGTACTCGAACGACGAGTTGGCGAGGTAATAGTCGTCGCCGACGCGGCAGATGGTCGGATCCGGGTGGAAGCCGGGAACGATCGGATGCAGGCTCGTCGAGATGAGGGCGGGAGTCGTGTCGTCGGTGACGGGGAGGGTGAGGGTTGTCATTTGATTCCTGTCGCGGCGATGCCCTGGATGAAGTACTTCTGAAGTGCCACGAAGAGCAGCAGCACCGGTGCGATCACGAGCACCGATCCGGCGAGGAGGACGCCGTAGTTCGTCGCGTTCTGCCCGACCGAGTACAGCGACAGAGCCACGGGCAGTGTGTACATGTCTTCCGACTGGGCGACGACGAGCGGCCACAGGAAGTTGTTCCAGGAGCCCAGGAAGGTCAGGATCGCGAGCGTGGCGAGTGCCGGGCCGCACAGCGGCAGCACGATCCCGAGGAAGATGCGCACCTCGCTCGCGCCGTCGATCCGCGCGGCCTCGATCAACGAATCCGGGATCTCGCCGATGAACTGGCGCATCAGGAACACCCCCAGTGGGCCGGCCAGGAAGGGCAGGATCAGGGCCGGGTACGTGCTGACGAGGCCGAGCTTGCTGATGACGACGAAGAGGGGGACGAAGGTGACCACGCCGGGCACCATCAGGGTGATCAGGACGACGACGAAGAGCGCGCGTTTGCCGGGGAAGTCCAACTTGGCGAGGGCGTAGCCGACCATCGAGCAGAACAACAGGGTGCCGAGAACGGTGAAGCCGGCGACGATGACGCTGTTGAGGAAGAACGTGCCGATGTCGAGCCGGCCGAACCACGCGGCGAAGTTGTCCCAGGTGAAGGTCTGCGGCCACCACGTCGGCGGTCGCTGTCGCAACTCCGCCTCGGTCTTCACCGACCCGAGGAACATCCAGGCGAACGGCACGAGGGTCGCGATGAGCGCGAGGGAGAGCAGCACCATCACGATCGTGCGGCTGCGACGCCCACGCCCGCGACTTCCGCGGACGGGGCGCTTGATCGCGGCGTCGGCGTCGCGAGGGGGCTTCGAGCGGATGGTGTCGCTCGGGCGGGTGAGGTCGGGCTCGACAGTGGCGGTCATGGTCAGTCCTTACTGCGCAGCGCGCGGAACTGGAACAGGCTGAGCAGGGCGATCGCCACGAACAGTACGTAGCTGGCGGCGGAGGCGGTGCCGTAGTTGCCGAAGCCGAATTGGTTGAACGTGAAGTAGCTGATCGAGAGCGTCGAATCCAACGGGCCGCCCTTCGTCATCACGAACGGCTCCTCGAAGAACTGCAGGAAGCCGACCGAGAGCAGAACAGCGCCGAGCAGCAACGTCGGGCGCAGCATCGGCAGCGTGACCCGGAAGAAGCGCTGCCAGGAGCCTGCGCCATCGACTTCAGCGGCCTCGAGCACCTCCTCCGAGATGCCCTGCAACCCGGCGAGGAAGATGATCATCAGCGTGCCCATGTTCCGCCAGACGGCCAGCATGATCATGGACGGCATCGACCAGGCGGGGTCCCCCAACCAGTCCGGGCCGGTGATCCCGATCGCGCCGAGCATCGTGTTGAACAGGCCGTCGGGCTGCAGCAGGAAGCGCCAGACGACGGCGACGGCGACGATGCTCGTCACGACGGGGGCGTAGAAGCCGACGCGGAAGAAGGTACGGAATCGGGTGATCCCGTTATTCAGTGCGACGGCCAGCGCGAGGGCGACCGCCATGGTCAACGGGATGCCGACGCCGACGAAGTAGAAGGTGTTCAGCAACGACCGCACGAATTGCTCGGTCTGGAACAGACGCACGTACTGGTCGAGGCCCACGAAGCCGACGGCCAGGGGGTCGAGGATGTCCGTGTTGCGGAAGTCGGTGAACGACATCGCCAGCGAAGCGCCGAGAGGGAACAGCATGAAGATGGCGAAGCTGGCCACGAAGGGCAGCGCGAACAGCCAGGCGACGACGGCGGTGCGCCGCCGGGAGGCGCGGGTTCCCCGGCTGCTGCGGCGGATCGCCGGAGCAGCCAGGGCGTCGGTCGAGGTGGTCACTGCCCGGTCCCGAGGGAATCCGCGGTCGACTGCAGCTCCTTCAGCGCATCCGCGACGCTCTTGCCGCCGCGGAAGACCTGCTCGATCTGGGTGTCGGCCGCCGCCGAGACCTGGGCCCAGGCGGGAAGGGTCGGGGCGATCTCGACGCTCTTCAGCTGATCACCGAAGACGGCGACCTTCGGGTCGCTGGTGAGCGCCTCCGAGTCCCACGCGGACTGCTGGGACGGCAGGTCATTGACGGCCGAGAACCAGTCGGTCTGCACCTCGGGCTGGTTCAGCCACTGGATCAGCTTCCACGCCGCATCGGGATTCTCGGCGTTCTTGAAAACGGCGAGGTTGGCGCCGGCGGCGAAAGACGTCGAGGTGCCCGTGGGTGAGGCGGGGATCGGGGCGACGGAGAACTTGTCCGCGAAGCCCTCGCCGCCGTTCTGCGTCAGGCCGGGAATGTCCCACGGGCCGCTGAGGAACATCGGCACGGCGCCGCTGATCAGGTCCGCGGAGGCGGAGCCGGACTCCGTGCTCGGGCTGGAGTCGGCGAGGCCCTCCTCGAAGAACGACTTCAGGTACTCGAGCGACGCGGTCATCTCGGGGGTGTCGAGCGTCCACTCGCTCTGATCCGCGTTCATGACCTGAGCGCCGTCGGACCAGGCGAAGGGCAGGTTGCTGAGGAAGGCGTTCCAGCCGCCGGAGGGGAGGGTGATCCCGTAGTCGGCGCCTGCCTTGTCCTTGTACGCCTGCGCCAGCGCCTTCAGCCCGTCCCAGTCCGTCGGGAAGGACTCGAAGCCGGCCTGCTGCATCAGGTCGGTGCGGTAGAAGATCACACGCGTCTCCACGTACCACGGGACACCGAGGGCGGTTCCGTCGATGTTCGTCGATTCGAGCGCGAACGGGAAGATGTCGCTGGTGTCGATCGAATCCGGGACGGGGGAGAGGGCGGAGGCGAAGCCGGGCATCCAGTCGGAGCCGAGCATCCCGATGTCGGGGGTCGATGAGCCGGCGATCGCCGTCTGGTACTTGTTCTGCGCCGAGTCCCACGGGATCGCCGTCACCTTCACATCGACGTCCGGGTTCGCCTCCTCGAACGGGGCGATGAAGTCCTTCAACGCCTCGCCCTCGGTGCCTTGCGCCCAGATGGTCACGGTCCCCGTGGCCGGGCCGGAGCTGATCTCAGCGGCACTCCCGGCCGCCGCGGTGTCGGTGCTGCGGCCGCAGCCGGTGAGCAGTAGTGCGGCCGATGCGGTGACGGCGAGCGTCACAGCGGTTCTACGTCGGATCATCATCGTTCCTGTCGTTCGGGTGTGGTCGTTCCGGTGTGGAGCTGATGCGCTCGAGGCGACTGCTCCGTCGTGCTGGTGAGTTTATGCGCATAAATTGCTGCGGCACAAGAGCCAGGATGATCACCGTTCGGTCTCAGATGCAGCCGCAGGAGCCGCCGGGAACGAAGACCGAACGCAGTTCGTGCGGATGCGCCGGAGATCCCGGATCGGCCAGCGCCTGCGCGAGGATCGTGACCGCGGTCTCGCCGACCTCGGTCATCGGCTGGCGAACCGAGGCGAGGGTGGGAACGGCGAGGCGCCCGGCGACGATGCCGTCGAATCCCGTGACGGCGACATCGCGCGGGACGACCGTTCCCGCGGCGGTGAGGGCGTCGATCGCAACAAGGGCGGACTGATCGGTGTCGCAGACGACGACCTCGGGAAGCTCCGCCTCGGCGAGAAGGCCGCGGATCGCCGCGACGGTCGTCGCATCGTCCCCGGCGTGGGCGGGCACGACGGGCGGGACCGGCACGCCGGCTGCGGCGAGAACACCCGTGAACGCCTCGCGGCGATCGCGGAACTCCTGGGTGCCGAGCTCGCCGAGATACGCGAAGCGCCGGTACCCGTGCACCTCGACCAAGTGCCGTGCCAGGTCGGCCATTCCCGCGGCGTTGCCGGCGAGCACGGTCCGTACTCCGGGAGCTCGAACCTCGCCGCCGAGCTCGATGACGGGGATACGCGCCGCGGCCTGCTCGAGGTGCGACAAAGAGAGAGCCCCGGCGAACACGATCAAGCCGTCCACCCGCCCCGCCACCTCGACGACGTGCGGGAGATGGGTCGGCGTTCGGTTGCCGCCGATCATCAGGGCGAGGCCGCGGCGACGACTCTCCAGCTGCACGCCGCGCTGCACCTCGTCCACGTAGAGCGGGAAGAGGCGCGACGCCTGGGCGATGTCGCCGGGAGTCGTGGAACCCGTCGGCGGGTCGAGGAGGTAATCGTAGGAATAGAGCCCGATCGCGCCGGTGCGTCCCCGCGCGAGTCCACGCGCGTTGGCGCTGGGGACGTAACCGAGTTCGTCCGCCGCCGCCATCACGTTCTCCAACGTCGACGTCTTGATCTTCTCGGGACGAGTGAACGCGAAGGACACCGTGGCGATCGAGACGCCCGCGCGCTGGGCGACGTCGTAGACGGTGACTTTGCGGTCCATGACTCTCCCTTGCTCGCTGCCCGACTCGCAGGTTACCGCGGTGGCCGCATCGGACGGCTGAGCGAGTCGAGGTCGAATCTCCCGAGGCTCAGCCGGGTAGCCGCAGGAGGCCACCACTCGATCGGATCGTCGCGGCGGCGACGCTCATCGCCCGGGTGAGAACCGCGCGCGGGTGATGGACGCGATGACCGCCCGACGCAGCCAGTTCCTCTACGACCGTTGCGAAGGTGGCATCGCCCGCTCCCATCGTGTCCACGACACGACCCGGAACGGCGGCGACGGGGACGGACCAGCGTTCGTGGGCCGTCACGAGCGACGCGCCCTGCGCTCCAGCGGTTTCCAGAACGGTGTCGGCGCCGGCGGCCAACACGCGCGTTGTCGCGGAGGAGAGCGACACCCCGAAGACGAGCTCGGCATCCTCGGCCCCGAGCTTGACCAGGACCGCACCGGCGGCGATGCCGAGCAGACCCTCGGCGAACGCCGCGCGATCGCGCAGGAGACCCGGTCGCGGGTTCGCATCGATCGCGAGACGAGCTCCCCGCGGGATGAGGCTGAGCAAGGTCGCGAGTTCGGCCGGGTCGTCGAACGGGAAGCCGCTGACGACGATGAGGTCCGCGCGCGCGGCCACGTCGCGCAGTGCATCCGTGGGGAGGATGGTTCGCGAGCGCGAGGCGTCGGAGAACGAGTATCGGGGTTCGCCGTCGGTGCGGTCCGAGACGGCGCGTCCGGTTCCCCGCGGTGCCGCCGTGGCCAGGAGAGGGACGCCGTGGGAGTGCAGGTGGGCGCGGAGCGCGGAGCCCGCGGCATCATCGCCGACCATGGCGGCGAGGACGGACGGGACGCCGAGGACGGCCAGTCCGACCGCGACGTTGAGAGCGGATCCACCGGGCACGTCGACGGAGCCCAGTGGAGTCCTCATCTCGTCGATGAGGACGTCCCCGATCACGAGGACGACCGGGTCGACAGACGTGGAGGAGCTGAAGGTCATGGCGGAAGTCGCCTTTCGTGAGTCGGCGGTGCGGGCGCACTCGATTCCGGGATCTCCGCTTCGGGTGGATCCACGATCTCACCCGAGCCGACCTATGGCTGAGCGGGGGCGGCGGGGAGCTCGAGGGTCAGGCGGCCGCGGCCGGGGGCTGTACGGAGTCGCGGCGGATAAGCGGACACGGCAGGAGGACGGGGTGCGAGGCGAGGAGGAGCTCCTCGCCGCGGCCGGCGAGGAGGCCGACGAGGGTGTCGACGGCCCAGGCGCCCATCTCGTAGTGCGGCAGGGCGACGGTCGTCAGCGGCGGGTAGAGGCCTTCCGCGATGATCTCCTGGTTGTCGAACCCGACGAGGGAGAGATCGCGGGGGATCTCGAGTCGCAGTTCCGCGGCCGCCCGGTAGGCACCCATCGCCATGCGGTCGTTGTAGCAGAACAGAGCGGTGGGCCGGTCGGCACGCTGCAGCAGTCGCTTCCCCGCCCGGTAGCCGCCGGGGGTCTCGGAGATCTCCTCCACGATCAAGGACTCATCGATCGGGATCCCCGCCTCGGTGAGAACCTCCCGGTAGGCCTGCAGCCGGAGGCGGGTGGCGGGAACGTCGTCGCGGTTGGTCAGGAACCCGATCCGCCGGTGTCCGGCATCGACCAGTTCCGACACAGCGGATCGTGCGCCGGCGACCTCGTCCGGGACCGCGGAGGGGATGCGGCCTGCGGTGTCACGGGCGTCGATCAGGACAGTGGGCACCGTGAGGAGCGCCTTCGGCAGAGCGAGCTCGCGGTGGAACATCGTCGCGAACAGGACGCCGTCCACCTGCTGCCGCAGCAGCGTCTCGATGTCCGCGTCCAGGTCCGACGAGCCGCGCACGGTGTTGATCACGACGAGCGTGAGTCCGTGCGCGTGCGCGGCCTCCTGAGCGCCGAGGATGATCCGGCCGGCATGCGGGGTGGTCGCGATCTCTTCGCTGATGAGGCCGATCATGTCGGTGCGTTGCCGTCGCAGGCTGCGAGCGATACGGTTCGCCCCGTAGCCGAGGCGGGCGGCGGTCGCGTGCACCCGCTCCCGGGTCTCCTCGGCGACGCGGGCGTACTCGACGTCGTTGAGGATGTGCGAGACGGTCGTCACCGAGACCCCCGCCTCTCGGGCGACGTCGCGGATACCGACGGCTTTCTGAGCCACGCTTCCCACACCCCTTCCGATCCAACGCGACACTACCGGTTGTTGCTCAGCCCTTGACCGCTCCGAGCGTGAGCCCGGCGACGATGTGCCGCTGCAGCACGAGGGTGAGCAGGATGACCGGGAGCGAGTAGAGCACGGCCAGAGCGGTCATCGCACCCCAGTCCAGGCCGAACTGGGTCTGGAAGTTCGCGATGACGATCGGGGTCGTCTGCGCGCGCACCGCGGTGAGCAGGAGCGCGAAGAGGAACTCGTTCCACGAGGCGAGGAAGGCGAAGATCGCGGTCACCGCGACGCCGCCGGCGGTGACCGGGATGACGACGCGCCACAGGGCGCCGAGGCGGCTGGCTCCATCGATCTTCGCGGCCTCCTCGAGCTCGCCGGGGACCGCTTCGAAGAAGCTCGACATGAGCCAGATCGACAGCGGAAGCGAGATGGTGGTGTGCGCGATCGCCAGGGCGAGGGACGTGTCGGCGATGCCGAGGGTGCGGAAGATCGAGATCATCGGGGCACCGACGACGATCGGCGGCACCATCCGCATCACCAGCGCGCCGACGATGAAGATCCGGCCCAGTCGGGTTCGGAACCGCGCGACCGCGTACGCGGCCGGAATCGCGAGGACCAACGAGACGGCGGTGCTGAGGACGGCGGTGACGACGCTGTTGATGAAGGAGGCGAGTACGCCGTCGCGGCCGAGGGCCGCGGCGTAGTTGTCGAGCGTCCAGGTGCTCGGAAGCACCCGTGGCGGAACCGCGATGGTCTCCAGCGGCGTCTTGAAGGATGTCAGCAGCATGTAGATGAAGGGGAAGCCGTACAGGACGACGGCGAGGACGAGCGCGATCCAGATGATCGTGCGGGGTCCGATGCGGGTTGCTTCGAGGCCGTTCATGAGTTGGTCTCCCCACCCGGTCGCCAGATGGTCAGGATGGCGACGAGAGCGACGGCGAGCATCACGATCAGGTACATCGTGCCCATCGCGCTGGCGAGGCCGGGATCGCCGAAGCGGATCATGGTGCGGTAGATCAGGAGTGACATCGTCTCGGTGCTCTGCTGGGGTCCGCCATTGGTCTGGATGAGGATCACGTCGAAGGCGCGGGCGGCGTCGATCCCGCGCAGGATCAACGCGACGGCGATGACGGGGCGGAGGAGGGGGATCACGATCCGGAAAAGGATCGCGGGATAACGGGCACCGTCGAGGCGGGCGGCCTCGATGATGTCGCCCGGGATGTTCTGCAAGCCGGCGAACAACACCAGGGTGATGAACGAGGTGGTCAGCCAGATGTCCGGGATCGCGACGGAGAACAGGGCGATCGACGGGTCGCTGAGCCAGGCGATCTGACCGGGCGAGGACAGGATGCCGACGGAGCTGAGCAGTTCGTTGACGATGCCGAAGTTGTCGATGAGCAGGAACCGCCACAGCAGACCGGCGACGATCGGCGCGATCATCAGCGGGTACAGGAAGATCGTCCGGAACACCCGCGACGCGTCTCCGAGAGCGGTGAACAGCAGCGCGATCCCGAGGCCCAGCACGAACTCGAACGCGACGACGATGAGCGTGTAGACGATGGTCCGCCAGGACGCGTTGAGGAAGTCGGGCGAGGCGAACGCGGCGGCGTAATTGCCGAGGCCGATGAAGTCGCGGGTGCCGGCGATCGCGTTGATCGAGAAGAACGAATCTCCGACGAACTGCAACAGCGGCCAGCCGACGAAGACCGCGAGGAAGATCGTGGCGGGCACCATCATCAGAGTGGCGAAGCGCCGGTCGGTGAGTGAGCGGCGCGGGCGGCGGCCGGGCCGGGGGCCCGACGGGGTGGTTCCCGTCCGGCCCGCGGCGGCGGCGGGCGCCTGAGCGGTCGAGGTCACTTGGCCACCAGGGCTTCGACCTGCTTCTTGGCGTCGTCGAGGAGTTGCTGGTTGTCGGCGCCGGGCTCGACGGACTTCTGCAGCATCGGCACGAGGACGGTGTCGACGATCTGCTGCCATTCCGGTACCGCGGGGCGCGGGAGCGTGGCGGCGGCGTTCAGAGTGTCCAGCAGCGGCTTGTAGTTCTCGTAGCCGGCGACGTCCTGGTACTTCTCAAGGACGGAGATGCGCGCGGCGAGGCCGAGGCTGGTGTCGGCGCTGAGCTCGTTGTTGTCGTAGGCGAACTTCAGGAACTCCATCGCCGTGTCCTGCTTCTGGCTCGCCTTCGCGATCGAGAGGTACCAGGCACCGGGAAGTCCGGCCGGGCCGGCGTCGCCGCCGATCATCGGCGCGACACCGACGTTGCCGGCGACGGCCGCGTCGGCGGGGATCTGCCGGTAGGCGTGCGCCCAGAAGCGCATCATCGCGGTCTGGCCCTGGTTGAAGAGGTTCTGCGCCCCGGCCCAATCCAGCTGCGCCGCTCCCGGGGGAGCGTAGGGGAGCAGGCTGGTGTAGAAGTCGAGTGCTTTCTTGCTGTCCGCGTCGCCGAGCGAGACGCCTCCGTCGGTATCGGTGACCATCGTCTGCTCACCGGTCTGCGACAGCGTGGCCAGCCACTCGGTCTCCACGGCACCCTTCACATCGGTGCCGTAGATGTCGGGGGTGCCGTCGCCGTTGGTGTCCTGGGTGAAGAACGCGGCCGCGTCGCTGTACTGCTGCCAGGTGGTCGGCGGGACCAGATCGTAACCGTACTGCGTCTTGAATGCGGCCTGCTGGGCGGGATCCTCGAAAAGGTCCTTCCGGTAGTAGAGGATCTCGGAGTTCGTCCACGCGGGGAGGCCGACGTAGCTGCCGTCGACGTTCGCCTCCGAGACGAGGGCGGGGAAGAGGTCGGCTTTCACATCGTCGGTGTAGAGATCGTCCAGCGGCGTGACGGCGCCGGCGAAGGCGGGCAGCCAGATCGCATCGAGCGCGGCCACGTCGAACGAGACGCTGCCGGAGGAGAACTCGCTGTTGAGCCGGTTGTAGAGGCCGTCATAGGGCAGCTCGACGAAGTCGATCTTCGTACCGGTGTCTTCGGTGAACTTGTCGGCGATGGGCTGCAGCTCGCCGTGGCCGCCGGCCTCAACGAGGACGGTGAGGGTGTCGCCGTCACCGGCGGCGCCGGTTCCGCCTCCGGCACCGCAGCCCGTGAGCACGGTGGCGGTTGTCAGGGCGAATGCGCCGACGAGGACGAGGCGACGCCGCACGAGTGTCGGCGAGGTGCGGGATGTTCTGCGAAGCGACATTACTTCGGCTCCAATCAAGAGCGCTGAGCGGGTACAGGGAACGGCGGCCGGCGTCGTCGACATCCGGACGAACACAGCATGCAACGAATCCGCACGATTGACAAGACGTTTTGGCAAAACGTATTGTCACGGTATGACATCGACCTCCACCGACGCGGCTGGACGTCTCGACGGCGCCCCGACGTCCCGAGCGGCACAGCCGTCGCGCCCACGCATCCATTTCACTCCCGCATCCGGGTGGACCAATGATCCGCATGGGATCACCTTCCGCAATGGGCGGTACCACCTGTTCCACCAGTACGTGCCCGGGAGTCCGGTCTGGGCGCCGAACTGTCACTGGGGTCACGCCGTCGGCTCCGACCTGCTGCACTGGGAGCACCGTCCGATCGCGATCGCGCCGGGGGAGGGGGACGGTGGGATCTGGACCGGTAGCCTCGTCGTCGCCGACGACGGCGCCCGGATCTTCTACACCTCCACGATCGCCGAGGACTTCGGGCTGGGGCGGATCCGCGTCGCCCGCCCCCTCGATGCGAGTTGGGACCGGTGGGAGAAGGGCGGCATCCTCATCGACCCGCCCACCGGCCTCGACGTCGTCGTCTTCCGCGATCCCTTCGTCCTGCGTGAAGGGGAGGCGTGGCGGATGTTCGTCGGGGCCGGGACGGCGGCGGGCGAAGCGCTCGCGGTCACCTACACCTCGTCCGATCTGGACACGTGGGAGTACGACGGAGTCGCAGCCGGGCGGCCGTCGAGCGAGCGCGAGCCGATCTGGATGGGCGCGCTGTGGGAGTGCCCGCAGATCGTGCAGATCGACGGCCGGTGGGTTCTGATCAGCTCCGTCTGGGATGCCGATGTGCTGTACTACGCGGGCTACGGCATCGGCGACTACGCCGACGGACGCTTCACCGCCGACGACTGGGGCCGGCTCAGTTTCGGCGGTTCCTACTACGCCCCCTCGTTCTTCCGCGATGAGCAGGATCGGCCGTGCC
Source organism: Microbacteriaceae bacterium VKM Ac-2855 (assembly GCA_013204985.1). Lineage (GTDB taxonomy): Bacteria > Actinomycetota > Actinomycetes > Actinomycetales > Microbacteriaceae > Rathayibacter. Next base: position 13,792 of record JABMLG010000004.1, on the reverse strand, counting down.
TGATGTTCTGGATGCGCGGGGTCCAGGATGAGGATGGCGCGTGGACCGGCGCGCTCAGCGTGCCGCACCTGCTCGGTGTCCGAGACGACAGGCTCGTCGTGCTGCCGCATCCGGCGTGGGCGGGCGCTTCTGGCGACCCGGCTCGCCTCGATGAACTCGGCGGCGATCCCCTCCGGATCGAGTGGGCGCCCGAGAACGCCGGAGACCGTCTCGAGCTGGCGCCGTCCGCAACCTTGGTCTGGGATGGTGCGGAGCTCGCGCTGCAGCGGGCCGGCTCGCCGACGTGGACGGCGCCGCACGGTGGTGGCCCGGTTCACGTCGTGCTGGACGGACCGGTACTCGAAGCGGTGACGTCCGCCGGGGTGCTCGGTGGGCCCATTCAGCCGGTGGTGCGCGTGACCGCGGTCGGCGGCACGGTCGAGGGGCGGACGATCAACTGATCGACGGTCGCGGATGGAGGCGCTCAGCGGCGTCTTCGGTGGCCGACCCGAGGCGTACGGTGCCGGCCTCGAGACGTCTCGAGGCCGGCGCCCTCAGCCCGCCTGGGTACTGCGGGGTGGATCAGGAGCCGATCGACGGCGTCGCCCGGAACGCGTTGGCCGTCCGGTCCAGAACGACTTCGCCGTCGGTACCGGAGTCGAGGATCGTGTTCCCGACCGAGTCGGTGTCGACGAGGACGGTCGTGAGCGTGAGCGTCTCCGCGGAGTCGGTCGTCAACAGGGCGTCCACCTGGGCCTCGAAGGCGGAGCCGCCGGACGCGGCGTGCACGGCTCGTCCCACGGCATGGTTGCTCGCGACGTAGTTGCCGCCGCCGGTGACCAATCGGATGACGACCGGGGTCGCTCCGGCCGGTCTGATGTTCTGCGCGTCGACGACTTCGGAGAAGTGGTTACCGATGACCGAGTTGTCATCTCCGTCCACGCGCAGCAGCCCGAAGGTGTCGTCCAAGCCGTTGTCGACACCGAGGAACGGCGTCCACGGCTCGTGGTCGCGGAGGACGTGATTCGAGGCGATGAGGTTCTCGGAGCTGCCCGCTGCGAGGACGATCGCTCCGGGGTAGAACGTGTGCAGTCGGTTGTTGGTAACGCTGGAACGGGTGACGCCGCTGAGGTGGACACTGCTGGCTCCGCGGGGGAAGACGTTGTTCGCGGTGATCAGGAGGCCACCGTGATTCTCCGCGTAGATCGAGTGGCCCTCGGGGCCCGCTCCGATCAGGTTGTCGGTGATCTTCGACGCCTGTCCCCAGCCGCGCAGGTCGATGCAGCTCCCGCTCTCGGCGATGAAGTTGTCGTGGATGGACAGCGCATCCGCCTTGTAGATCGTCAGCGCGTGTTCGAGGTAGATCAGGCCCATGCCGGTGATGCGGAACGAGTCGTTCGCGTCGGCGACGTAGATGCCGGTCTTGCCGTTGACATAGCTGTTCTCCGGTTTCCGGCCCGAGCCGTCGGCGGTGAAGTGCAGCCCGTCGATGCAGAAGTTCGCGAACTCGACCGAGCTGATGCGCGGGCTACCCTGCCGGGCGACGAAGAAGGCCGCGCCCTCGGACTCGTCGTCTCCCTCGCCGACCGGGAGCTGCACGAGGATCCGGCTGCCGCCGGGCCACAGCTCGTGCAGCCCGCCCCATTCGTCTTCAGGGACGTTGAAGCGGATGCTGGACGACGTGAACCCGTGACCGGAGCCCTCGATCCGCAGGAAGCTGATGTCGATCACGACCTGCGTGCGCAGGGGGTAGTCGCCGGGCGGGACGTAGATGACGGCGCCGGGTTTGCCGCCGTTGTTCTCATCCGTCGCCGTCTGGCGGGTCTTGATGTCGGCGATGATGCTGTTGAACACGTCGCCGATGTCTTGCAGGGGGTCGCCGACGGGCCAGTCCGTCACGTCGTAGTAGTTCGGGCTCGACATCGGTGCTCACTTTCGTTGCAGGGTGCTGGTGGATCGGGAGGGGGACGCGGCGTCGCGCGTCGCATCCCCCTCCGGCTCGGTCGGGTCAGGGGGTCGGACGGAATCCGTAGCTGCTCGTCGCGGCACTGAACTGCGCCTCGGTGCCACTGTCGAACACGTGCGAGTTCGTCGTGTTCGCGTCGAGAACGACCGTGTGCACGGTGAGATTCGTGATCAGGTGGTTGGCGCCGATGAAGTTCTGGTCGCCGGACTGCACTCGGAACACGGCCGCGGTCGCGCCCACCGGGCTCACCTGATCGGGCGGCATGATCAGCGAGACGTGATTGCCGGTGATGGTGTTGCCGTCACCGTTCACCTGGACCACGCCGAACAGGTCGTCGCGACCGTTGCCCACGCCGATGAAGGGCCCGTAGGTCTCCACCTGGCGTTCGAGCACATTCGCGGCGATCAGGTTCTCCTTGCAATTGCCCTCGAGCGTGATCATCCCCGGGTAGAACGAGTGCAGCCGGTTCGAGGAGATCGCCGATCGGTAGCAGTTCTTCAGGTGCACCGAGTCGATGCCTCGCGGGAAGACATTGTTCCCCGTGATGAGGAGGCCGTTGTGCGATTCGGCGAACAGGGAGAACCCGATCGGGCCCGCACCCAAGTGGTTGTCCGCCACCTTCGAGGCCTGCCCCGACCCGACGAGCTCGATGCAGCTGCCGCACTCGGCGAGGAAGTTGCCGGATACGTCGAGGGCGTCCGCGTCCTGAACGAGCAGGCCGTGTTCCAGATAGACCATGCCCATGCCGCGCACGCGGGTGGAATCCGTCGCGGTCGCGAACCGGATCCCGACCTTGCCGTTGCGGTACGAATTCTGGTCCGCGCCGAACGAGACCCCGTCGAGGCAGAAGTTCTCGAACGTCACCGAGCTCAGCCGCGGATCGCCGGTGCGGGTGACCAGGAAGGCTTCCGTGTTGCCGTCGGTGTTCTCGACTTTGACGTGGCTGCCGCCCGGGTTGATCTCCTTCCACGCCGAAGTGTCGCCGGAGTTGTAGCGGATGCTCAGAGAGGTGAAGCCGTGCCCGGATCCGCGGATGGTGAGGTAGCTGATGTCCACCACCACACGGGTCTTCAGTGAGTAGGTTCCCGGCGGGATGTAGATGACGGCCCCGGGCTTGTCCGCTTGATTCGGCTGCTTCTGCTTCACATCCGCGATGATGTCGTTGATCACGGCACCGAGGTCGCTCTGCGCCGTCACCTTCCGGCCCCGGACCTTCCACAAGGTGACGTCGTAGACGTTCGAGACGAAGATCCCCTTCGCCAGGTCCACCGCCGCCCCGCTCACAGCAGGCCCACCAGAACGAAACGGCTCGCCGCCGCTTCGACGAGGGGTTCGGCGGCCGCTGCGGCCGACACCGGCTGGTACGACCAGGCCGCTCCGATCGCCGTGATACTCGTTGCCGCTTGCAGGACGGTTCGGCGGCTGAGAACAAGGGTGGACATGCGTGCTCCTCTTCGAGTGCAGGTCGCACGATGCGGAAGATGCATCGGCGGGCGTGTGGCAAAACGTTTTGTCATTCGCCGACACCAGCGTAAGGGCTCGCGCGCTCGGGGGGAAGACGGAGTTTGATCGGCGCGGTGGTCGATCGATGAGTCCGCTGAGGGGTGTGTGGCGGGACGCCTAGCGGGCGGGTCCGGTCGAGGCCCGCACGAGCAGTTGAGGCTCTAGCACGACGTGATCGACGCGACCGTTCGCTGCAGCCTCTTCGGCGAGGGTGATGGCGAGGCGGCCCATCACGTCGATGGGCTGCTGAACGGAGGTCAGTGGGGGATTGGTGTGCGCCCCGAGGGGAAGGCCGTCGAATCCGACGACGGAGATGTCGGCGGGGACCGAGATCCCGTGCGATCCGAGCGAGCTGATCAGCCCGAATGCGACCATGTCATTCGCCGCGATCACGGCGGTCGGCCGCTCGGTCATGGCGGCGAGACGTTCACCGGCACGTTCACCGGCGTCGGCACCGATGCCCTCGTCGAATTCGCGTGCCTCAAGGCCGTGTGAGACCGTCAGCCGGTGATACGCCTGCCGGCGGTCGACGGCGGTATGCGTTCCGGCGATGCCGGAGATGTACGCGATCCGGGTGTGCCCGAGCGCGAGGAGATGGTCGAAAGCGAGCTCGATTCCTTTCGCGCTGTCCACGGTGACGGTCGAGATCGGGTCATCGGTCTCGATCCGGTCGATGATGACGAGGCGGCTGCCGAATCCGAACGGTTCGAGTTCGCCGGGGTCGATGCGGGTGGAGGGGGCGATCACCCCGAACGGCGCGTACATCGCGTGCATGGCTTGGAGATACCGGGCGGTTGCACCGGGCTCGTTCTCCGTCACGCAGAGCACGAGCTGGTAGCCGCGCTCGACAGCCGCGGCGGTCATCGTCTTCGCGAGCTCCGCGAAGAAGGGGTTGGTGATGTCGGGGACGATGAGCGGGACCAGTGTGCTGGTCTTCGTGCGCAGCGCTTGGGCGAGCGGGCTCATCGAGTAACCCATCGACGCAGCGATCTCGAGGATGTGCTCCCGCGTCTGCTGCTTGACCGCTTCAGGGCGGGAGAACGCCCGAGACACGGTGGACTTGTGCACGCCCGCCGCCGCGGCGACCTCTTCGATGCTCGGAATGGTCATCGGACTCCCCCTCGTGGGTGCTGTTATTACAGGAGCGCGGCGACTCCCGTGGCGACGAGCGTCGCCCCGCCGACCCCCGCTATGGCGAGAGTAACGGGTCGGACGACGTGCGCGGGCGCGCGATGGACGGTCAGAGAGGCCGCAGCTGTTCCGAACACGAGTCCGGCCGCTGCCCAGCCGAGTTGAGAGTAGTCGCCGGCGATCGGTCCCAGGATGACCAGCGTGAGGATGTTCAAACCCAGGGCGAAGACCTGCAACGTTCCTCGCGTCGCCGCCGGCGACCAGCGTCGCTGGACGGCGAGCAACGTCACCGGCGGCCCGCTGGCCGCAGCGAGAACGTTGAACACGCCGCTCGCCGCACCGGCGATGTAGACGCCGCGGTTTCCTTCGAGGAAGGGGAGGGGACGCCCGAGGGCGACAATGGTGGTCGCCGTGATGATCACGGCGCCGGCCACGGCGGTGAGGACGGGACCGCGAACGAGACCGGCGAAGAGGACGGTCAACGGAACGAAGGCTACAGACGGGAGCAGCATCCGTGCGGCGTCGCCGATGCGGACGTGCCGGAACGAGCGCAGCAGTACGTAGACGTTCAGCAGGATCGACATCGCCAACACGGTGCGGATCCCCTGGTCTCGGCCCAGGGTGAGCAGGAGCAGGGGCGCGCACACGAGCGCGAAACCGACGCCGGTGACAACCTGGGCCGCCGCCCCGACCGCGACGACGAGCAGCACGGCGACCCCGAGCCAATCCATCAGGCGGAAGCCAGGATGCGATCCGCGATCTCTGTTGCTCGCATCGCCTGACGATACCCCACGGTCGGGCCAGCGCCGCCGGCGAACTGCAACGCCGTCTGCGCTTGAGCGAGGAAGAGATCCGTCTCGGGCAGGTGGCGCACCGTTTCCGATCCGAAACGGTCCCACTCGTGCAGCGCCCAGTTGGACCACACCCGCCGCCCCTCCCTCGCGACGACGTCGATCTCGAGCGACCAGTCGTTCCGGTTCAGGCCGGTGGTGTGATTCCACGGATTCCAGTAGGTCTCCAGCCGGAAGAGCGGGCCGCTCGCGAAGGAGAGGGTGGCGGCGGCGTAGTCCCGCGCGCTGGTGTCGTGCAACTGCGAGCTCGCGTACGAACTGAGCACGGTGATGTCACCGGGGAACAGCGACGCCACGTACTCGATGGCGTGGATCCCGTTGACGACCGCGACTCCACCTTCTTGCGCTCCCGTCCGCCAGGAGTCCAGCGACAGCTTCCGGGCCGCGGAACGGACACTCACACTGATCACGGTCGAGGACGAGATCCAGTCGGCGAGCAGTTGCGCGATCGGGTGATGATGCAGGGTGTAGCCGACCATGAGGTGGTCGTCGACATCGTCGATTCCGCCGAGGACGGCCGCATTCGCTGCTGAGGATCCGATCGGTTTCTCGGTGAGCACTCGGAGGCCGCGGCAAAGCAACGCGGCGGCCGTGGCCGGCTGGGCGCTGGTCGGCAGGGACACGACGACCAGATCGACATCGTCGGCGTCGATCTCTTCCGCGGACGCGAGCACCGTGGCGCCCACCTCCCGAGCCAGCTCGGCCGTTCGTGGACTCGGGTCCACCAGCGCGACGACGTCGGCGCCGAGCTGGTGGAACGCGCGGACGTGACGGCTTCCCGCCCACCCCGCGGCCCCGATGACGGCGACGCGTACCGTGTCGGTCATCCCTTGACGCCGCCGGAGGTGAGGCCGGCGATGAACCAGCGCTGGAAGGCGGTGAAGATCGCCAGCACGGGGAGGAAGGCGACCACGACGAAGGCGGAGAACAGACCCCAGAAGTTGCCGAATCCGGTGGTGATGTAGCGGACGATGCCGTTCTGCACGGTCTTCATGTCTTCGGTGGTTGCGAGCACGGTTCCGACGAGGAAGTCGTTCCAGACGAACACGAAGATGAAGATCGCGATCGCGGCGATGCCGGGTCGGATCAGCGGGAGCACGATGCGGATGAGGATCTGCAATCGCGAGCAGCCGTCGATGGCGGCGGCCTCCTCGATCTCGACGGGGATGTTCTCGATGAAATTGCGCAGGAACAGGATCGTCTGCCCGCAGATGATCGCGGTGTAGACCACGATCAGCATCGGGTAGGTGTTGATCAGCGCGGTCTTCACGAACATGGAGTACAGGGCGATGAAGACGACGATCGCGGGAACCATCGAGAGCACGAGGATTCCCGTCATCAGGGTCTCCATGCGGCGGCTGCGGAATCGGGTGGCGACGTACGCGGCGGGGATGCAGATCACCAGCGCGAGGATGATCGAGCCGCCGGCGTAGATCAGTGAGTTGATGAAGAACCGGATGTTCGTGGAGGTGAACAAACCGGCGTAGGCGGAGCCGGAGAACGGGTCGGGAATCCACTCCGGCGGGAACTGGATCGTGTCGGCTTCGACCTTGAGCGACGTGGACAGGATCCACGCGACGGGTGGCAGCACGATCAGGGCAGTGACGACGATGTACACCCACGATGGGACCGCTGCGAGAACGGATCCCTTCTTGCGGCGGGGACGGACGATTGCGGCGGTCACAGGCTTTCCTTCCGTCGGAACCGGATGGCGACCAGGGTGAGCACGACGTTGATGGCGAAGAGCAGGATCGCGGTCGCGGATGCTCCGGAGAGGTCGAAGTCGTTGAAGGTCTGGTTGTAGACCCGCATCGAGAGGGTCTCGGTCGCGGCGAGCGGCCCGCCGCGGGTGGTGACGAGGATGATCGTGACCATCTGCACGTAGAGCATCAGCAGCACGACCGTCACGGAGACGATGGTGTTGCGCAGGTAGGGCAAGGTGACGCTGATGAAGCCGCGCCAGATGCCGCCGCCGTCCACGCGCAGGCTCTCCCGCAGTTCCTCCGGAATCGTCTGCAGAGCACCGAGGAAGAGCAGCATCGCTTGCGGGTAGGACCACCAGGCGGTGATCAAGGTGACGGCGACCAGTGCGCTGGTGGGCGAGGAGAACACATCGGTCGGGCCGAAGCCGAGCGAGGTGGTGATCGCGCTCGCGGGGCCGAAGTTGGGGTTGAGGAACCACAGCCAGATCGTGCCCGCTGTCGCCTGAGACATCAGCCACGGCAGCAGGAACAGGGCCCGGACGGTGCGTTTGAAGTTCTGGATGTTGTTCAGGACGATGGCCGACAGCAGTCCTGCCGGCAGCGCGATCACGAGCGCACCGAGCGAGAAGGCGAGTGTTGTGCCGATCTGCCCGAGGAGGCTCGGATCGGAGAAGAGCTTGGTGAACGAGTTCAGGCCCGAGAACTCGCCGATGGCGTAGTAGTTCGTCTCGTGCAGCGCGGTCCACGCGGTGTAGAAGAGGGGACCGACGAACACGAAGAGGAAGACGACGCTGACGGGGAGGACGTAGAGCCAGACCCGACGATCCGGGCGGGGACGATTCGCGGGCACGGAGACCGCGGCGTCCGGCGTCTGCGGGGCAACGGCCCGCGCGGCACTGGTTGTTGACATGATGATCCGCTCTCCGGGGAGCCCGATCGCTCGGGCCCCCGGATGGTTGGCGAGATTACTGGTTCGCCGCGTCCTGCGCGGCCTGGATGAATTCCTTGCCGGTCGAGCCGTTCAGGTACAGCTCCTGACCGGATCGGGACAGGCCGGTCGCGAGGGCGACCCAGTTGTCCGGGTAGGAGTGCGGCTCGCTGTTGCTCTCGACGTAGTCGGCGATCGACTTGACCGTGTCCGCCTCCGGCGTGGAGAAGTAGTCCTCTTCATAGGTCGCGGCGCGGGTGGGTACCTCGCCGCCGGTCGCCATCACCGCGCCGGCCTCGGGACCGGTCATGTACTCGATGAACTTCCAGGCCGCATCCACGTGCTTGCTGTTGGCGCCGATCCCGAGCGTCCAGCCCAGCGTCGCTCCCGTCGAGTCGCCGGCGGAGGCGGTGGGCAGTTTCGCCCACTTGATGTCTGGATTGGAGGCGGCGTACGACACGATGCGTTCCGTGCCCAGGATGGCCATGGCGGAGGTGCCGTTGGCGAGTCCGTCGGTGACGGTGGAGTAGCTGTCGGACACCACACTGCTGCCCAGTGCCTTCGCGTCGCGCAAGGAGGCGAGCAGGTCGCCGAATTCCTCGCCCTTCTTGGTGGCGAAGTCGGCCTCGCCGTCCTCGTTGAACTCCTCCTGGCCCACCTGGCTCATGAAGCAGTCGAAGAACGTGCCGATGATCGCGGAGTTGTCCGTGTCTGAGAAGCCGGTGCCGAAGCCGGTGAACCCGGCAGCCGCCGCCTTGGCGGCGACGTCGACGACCTCGTCATAGGTCGTGGGCGCGGTGGCGCCGATCTGGTCGAGGATCTTCTGGTTGTAGTAGAGGGCGCAGGTGCGGTACTCGTACGGCACCGCGACCTGCTTGCCGTCGGGACCGGCGAAGACGTCGACCGGACGCAGCCAGTCGGTCACCTCGGAGGCGGCCTCCGGGAGCGGCGAGTACGCACCGGCCGCGGCCATCTGCGGGACGACGGGCGTGAACATCTTGAAAACGTCGGGTGCCTGGCCCGCGGCCGCGGCCTGCGGCAGGCGGTTGAGCATGTCCGAGAGGGACACCACCGACAGGTCGATCGTGATGTTCGGGTTCGCCTCCTCGAAGGCGGCGATGTTCGTCTTGAGGGCGTTGGACCGCGGGTTGTCCTGGGTCGGGTCCAGGAAGTCCCAGTACGTGAGAGTCACGGGGCCGTCGGAAGCATCGCTCTGCGTCGAGGCCGTCGTCGAGCATCCAGCCAGCAACAGGCTCGCGACTGCGAGTCCTGCGACGGCGAAGCTCCATCGCTTCATAGTCATATCTCTCCAATGAGATCGGTTGCTGCGATCGGTTGCAGCGATCGATTGCAAGATAAGCCGAGTTTCCGACCGCCGTCAATACCTGGACGGGATTTGCCTGTCGCTCTGGGTGATCGTCCGCGCGGGGACGCCGCATCCGTCCGCTCATCGCATGTCGGGTGTGGTCGAGTTCCGTGGCGCGCGGTGCGGCGATCGGGCAGCGGGCTGCGTTGCGTGCGCCGACCCGGCTGCTCCCGGCCGACGGGTGGTGAGCCCAAGAGCGTGGTGTCGCTTCTGGCGTTGATCTTCGTGGTCGTTGACGGAGGGGGCCATCGATCGGTGATCGACGCTCCGCGTCGCGCAGCGCCGTCGCGGTACAGCCGGCCTCATCAAGCTCGCCCGCGAACGTCGGGTATCAGGTCATAAGCGTGAACGACCCCGGGACGGGGCGCCCCGCACGTGTTGTTCCTCCAGTGCACGGCGCAGCGCGGCCTCGCGCGGCTCTTTGTCGTCGGCGCCGGTCGAGGAGCCTTCCGGGACCGCGTACTGATGGGCGATGACCAGCGCTGCGGCGACTGGTCGACCCGCTCGTCACCGTCTCCGAGGGCCGCGTCGGCGGGAGAGTAATAGATCATCATCCCGGCGCGCGAGAATACGGACCGCGCGACAGTCGAGCGCACGCGCTCGCGGCGCCGGTGTTCGCAGTCATCAGCCCGCCGAGTCGTCCCCACGGTTGGTGGTACAGGGCCGCGACCTGCCGCAAGGCATCCATCCGCACCCTTCCGGTCAACGCTCATCCGAGGGTCAACGGTCACGCGCTCGCCGGGGTGGAAGCGGGTCGGTGTCGCCCGGCCATCGTCACGGCCGGCAGCGCACTACCGGAGACGCCCACACCCGAACCTCCGTGATCCGGCCGCACTTCAACCACTCGAACAGCATCGCCTTGGGTGTCCGCGCGACCGCGAGGCGGTCGAGGTGCGCCGACGAGCTCGCGGACCGCACCCACGCCCGCACCGCGAGCGGCGCTGGTGGCACCATCACCCATGACGGTCAGCTCGGAATCCGTCAGACCCAACGGCGCGCGGCGGTCGCCTATCTGCTCGATCTGGTCGGCCGCGCGATCGCCGTATCGCCGAGTTGCACCCAATCCGCGAGGGTAGACACCGCCGCCGACATCGAGCGTGCCGTGAGATATCGTCGCTACGGCAGAGCTAGACAACACTCTCCGCTCAACCTCACTCGTTGATGGCGTGGGCGGGGTGTTCTGTCATCGGATCAAATGCCAGCGTCGCTGACCTGGTGGGACGTACATTTGTTCAGGGGCGAGTTCCCGACCCGTCGGTGTTTCGACGATCGGAACAGGGTTCGGAATAGAGGCATCAGGCGGTCTTCCGTTCTCCTGCATGTTCACCTGCTCGGCCTCCCTGGAGACCTGCAGTGCGCCAGAGCCGACACCGGCGAAGAGTTGGAGGCTATTGCCCGGCGAGCTCAGCCTCGAGCTGCGCCTTCCACGCAAAATCGCCCTGCCAGTTCTCCCAGAAGTTGTCCTTCTTCTCCTCGTCGGTCAGGTCGTCGTAATACGTCCATTCACTCTCAACCTCACCGGTTTTCGTATCCACCGACCACCGAAACCGCACCGGAGATTTCTCCTGCAACTCACGCAGAATGTCATGCAACTCCACGATTCTCGGCCGGACGTAAGCAACGCTATCATCAAATTCAGCATCATCCACTACGTCGGAATTGTTCAACACTCGTTCTCCGACGACGACGTATTTTAGATTGCCTTGAAGGCGTGTTATGTTCCCCCGACTGTCGTCGGATACTTTACCTTGAACATAAAACTTGTCGACCTGGTCACCGACCTGTTGCATAGTGAAGTTGAGAATCTCATCTTGAATCTCGGACAGTCGTTCGAATCGCTCACTGATCATAATTTCTTTCTCCTAATCCATCCCTGGTACGGGATTCGGAATGTGCTCGTCTATCGAATCATCATCGACCTTGTAATTTATATCGAAGCCCGAGGGTCGTCTGCTGCCATCGTAGAGAACCTGTATCTCGATGTCGGTGACAGTGCTGGGCGGGTCTTTGGTCAGGGCGTTCCGCCAGTCTCGTTCCATCGCCGTCCATTTCGAGCCGGCGCCGCGGTTGATTGCCATGGCTTGGCTGTCGAGGTTGTCGAGGGCTGGGCTGTCGTCGAACATGTCGGCGATGAGGTGGCCTGCCTCGTCGCCGGGGAGCTTGTCGGGAGTGTCGCGGGCGTTGGTGAATCGGTCACGATTGTTCTTCTATTGTGGGTTCTCGACGGTGCCACGGCCTTTCATGCCATCAGCGTTCGCTTGAGACAGGTATGTGCCGCTAGACCCCGGTGCACTCGCTCGATATATGATTCTGGAGCACAGCACGCGCTCTTGCAGTTCCGACCGAACGGGCCAAAGACCTCAGCCTTGACGAGACCTCAGCCTTGACGCGTGGAATATCACCGCCTGGCCTGTATCCGCTATGAGTTTTGTGGGCGGACTGAAGCTTTTGCCGTTGGGATGAGTTCATCGCCGATGTTCGGTCCAGTCCCGCCCATTGAGCCCCCCGATCTTGCGCAGGTCCTAGCGCCAGACGACAGACGGCGAAGGAGGCGGATTAGCGTCGCTGGTTTTTGGGGACGTACAACTGCTCGGGTGCGAGTTCGCGGCCGGTCGGCGTCTCTACGATGCGCTTGCCGCGCTCATCGACAACGATCTGGAGGTCGGCTCCTACCGGAAGATCGTAGATGCCGATCAGGGCTGGCTCGATGCCGCAGGCGTCGTTGAAGTCAGTGATGCGCCAGTTGGCCGAATCGGCGAGATACTCACTGCTGTCTGCCGCGCTCATGATGCGCCAACCGTTGTCGACGGGCGCCTTCGACGGTTCACGGATCATCCAGCGCACTGGAGCGCGACCCTCCCACGCGTTCAACGTCATCAGACAGGCACCCGCCTGCGGAATGAACTCCATACCTACTCCTTCGCTCATGAGATTACGTCAATATCTTGGCCGGTCGAGGCGGCGTACGCAAGGACCTCATCACGCATGATTCCGAACCTCGTTCGTGCGAGCGATTGCCCGACGCTCTTCTCTCGTCGATTATCGATGTGCGCAGTCAGATCAGGCCGGGAATGCGCCGTAATCGCAGCAAACACGGCAGGCAAATACTCTGGCGTAGCAACGATCTTCTGCGAGAGCATTGTGAGTGGGAGGCCGAACCGGGGTGAGCGCAGGTTGATGTCTGCCCCACCGTCCAACAACCGCGCGATAAGGGCCGCCTCCGGTTCGGGGTCTCGATCCCTATCACGCCCCCACAACACATGCAAAACGTTCACACGATCACCATCGGTGCTCACCAAACTTGGATCAGCACCATCATCAAGCAAACGATTCGCGATCGCCAATCGCGCCACAGGATCCTCGTTCGCCATAGCCTTACTGAGGAACCCCCCTATGCCATCCTTGACGTAATTGTGCATCGTCACCGGATCGTAGACCGACATAAACTTTTCGTATGTTTCATTTTTTGCGTCATATAGGGGTATAGTCACACGATTCTCCTATTCCATCTCGTCTACTCATCAATATGCGACCAATTTCTGAGAGGGTCTTCGACCTGATAGTTCTCAGGCTTGCGATACTCGGCGAAGAATGTTTCCTTCGAGATCTTGCCGCTAAGGTAATTGTTTCGAAGATCAGCAAACTTGGCCTGCGGTAGGTGTCCCATATCCCAGATGCCTTTGCGGGGTTCGCCGGGTCGCCATTCGAGGAGTTTCCAGGCGCCTGAAATCTCTGGTGGCGAGGGTGTTGATCGCGGTACCGATCTCCTCAATGTTCACCCGCTCGGCCTCCCTGGGGACCTGCAGTGCGCCAGAGCCGACACCGGCGAAGAGTTGAGGCTACTGCCCGGCCAGCTCAGCCTCAAGCTGAGCCTTCCATGCAAAATCGCCCTGCCAGTTCTCCCAGAAGTCATCCTTCTTCTCCGCGTCAGTCAGGTTCTCGTAATACGTCCACTCACTCTCAACCGCACCGGTTCTCGTATCAACCACCCACCGAAACCTCACCGGCGACTTACCCTGCAACTCGCGGAGGATGTCATGCAACTCCACGATTCGAGGCTTGATATAGCGAGCGTTCTCTCTGAATACATCCTTGGCGAGAACATCAGAGACGTCGAGAACGGCGCCGGCGACGACAACGTTCCTGAGGTTACCTTCGTATCCCGTAACGTTGCCCCGCGCGTCGTCGGTGATCTTGCCCTGCACGTAGAACTTGTCGACTTTGTTGCCGACTTGCTGCATTGTAAAGATGAGAATCTCATTCTGGATTTCTGACAGTCGCTCAAATCGGCTCATCGCAAAAGACGGTGTAGCCGTACGGGTGTGAGGTTGGCGCGTCGGAGCCATGAAAGAGGTCGAGGTCTTC
>JABMLG010000003.1 GCA_013204985.1 Microbacteriaceae bacterium VKM Ac-2855 | reverse complement strand
GCCATCGGCTACGACGCCGACATCCGACCACACGAAACGGCTTAAACCACCACCAAGACAGCTATTTTCACGTCAGCGTTTTCGCGTGCGCGAACGCAACCGGCCCTCCACGACGCGCACCGCATCCGACCCGACCGCCGGCGATCGACGAGGCACGAGGAGAGAGCCCAAACAGCACCGAGCGAGCCGACGACGGGACTTGAACCCGTAACCGCCCGATTACAAGTCGGGTGCGCTACCAATTGCGCCACGTCGGCCTGTGCCCGTGGGCACCGGATCACTGTACAGCACGGCTCGCAGACGACGAGGGAGCCCGATGCACGCATCGGGCTCCCTCGTACCGCATAGCGTCGGGCTGCGCTGGATGTCAGCCGGCGCTGGGCGTGGGCGTCGGTGTCGCCGACGAGTAGGTGGCCGCAGCCGCCTGAAGCACGAAAGCGCTGAACGCTTCGGCATCCGTCAAGGAGCCGGTGTACTGCTGGCCGTTGACGAGCACCGTCGGGGTGCCCGAGACGTTCGCGACGCTGGTTCCCGGCAGCGGCCCCGACAGCGCGCGCTCAGTGGCGGCCTGGACCCAGCTGACGTAGCTCTTGTCGTCGATGCAGCTGTTGATCGTGGCGGTGTCGGCAGCGCCCGATTGTTCGACATAGCCCTTGATCTCGTCGTTCGTCAGACCATCCGTGCCCTCTTCCGGCTGGTTGGCGAACAGCAGTGCGCTGAAGTCGTAGAACGAGTCGGGGTCGGTGTTCGCCACGCACGCGGCGGCGTTCGCGGCGCGCTCGGAGTACTTCGTGCCGTTCGACCGGCTGGTGAGGATCGCGAGCGGGTGGATCTCGACCGTCGCGGCTCCGCTGGTGACCCATTCCTTGATCTGGTCGCCGTTGGTGGTCTCGAACTGACCGCAGTAGGGGCAGAGGTAGTCGATGTACACGCGGATGTCGACGACGCCGGTCGAGGTGTCGAGTGCCGTTGGGGTCGGTGTGCCGTCGGCCGGGATGGCCGCGGAGGTCTGGGCCGTCATGCCTTCGCTGAACACGATGCCGTCGCTCGCCATGTTCGCGGGCCCCGGGCCGGCGGGGCGGATGCTCGAGGTGAAGAGGACGACACCGACCACGACGATCGCGATGAGTCCGACCACCAGTCCGCCTTGGAGCAGGAACCGGTTGCGACGGTCTCGCCGCTTCTGCTGCTCGCGCAACAGCTTCGCCTTCTCGCGCGCGGCTTCGCGCCGCTGATTCTTCGAGAGACGGTCGTTCGGTCCGCCGAGGGTCATGGCAAGGGCACTCCGGGTAAGAGAGGGGGAAGAGCGACGCCCAGCGGGCGCACAACTCCCGAAACTCTACGCGCGAGCCCTGGGAAACGACCAAACGCGATGTCGCAGAGCCCGCAGACCGTGCTGGACAGTTTCCTCCGCCGCCATGCAATACTGATCCTCGTGGTCGACGTCGTCCACACGACGGTGACCCATCACTATTTCCATTCACTCGGATCGTCCGGCACGTACCTGCCGGTGAAGGAGCAATACATCATGGCGTCCGTAACCTATGACAGCGCGTCTCGCATCTACCCCGGTGCGACGCGCGCCTCGGTCGACAAGCTGGACCTCGATATCGCCGACGGCGAATTCCTCGTTCTCGTCGGCCCCTCCGGATGTGGCAAGTCCACGTCCCTGCGTATGCTGGCCGGCCTCGAAGAGGTCAACGAGGGCCGCATCCTGATCGGCGACCGCAACGTCACCGACGTACCGCCGAAGGACCGCGACATCGCGATGGTCTTCCAGAACTACGCGCTGTACCCGCACATGTCGGTCGCCGAGAACATGGGCTTCGCGCTCAAGATCGCCGGTATCAACAAGGACGAGCGCGCAGCCCGCGTCCTCGAGGCCGCGAAGATGCTCGACCTCGAGCCCTACCTCAACCGCAAGCCGAAGGCCCTCTCGGGTGGTCAGCGTCAGCGCGTTGCGATGGGCCGTGCGATCGTCCGCAAGCCGCAGGTCTTCCTCATGGACGAGCCGCTGTCGAACCTCGACGCGAAGCTGCGCGTGCAGACCCGCTCGCAGATCGGCACCCTCCAGCGTCGCCTCGGCATCACCACCGTCTACGTGACGCACGACCAGACCGAGGCGCTCACCATGGGTGACCGCATCGCCGTGCTGAAGGACGGCCTGCTGCAGCAGGTCGGTTCGCCCCGCGACCTGTACGAGAACCCGAACAACGTCTTCGTGGCTGGCTTCATCGGCTCGCCCGCGATGAACCTGTTCCACGCCGACATCACCGACGGCGGCGTCAAGTTCGGCGACACGGTTCTGCCGATCGCCCGCGAGGCGCTCGCGAAGACCTCGCAGAAGATCGTCACGCTGGGTGTCCGTCCCGAGGACGTCACCGTCTCGACCACTCCCGGCGGCCTGCAGATCGAGGTCGACCTCATCGAGGAGCTCGGTTCGGACGGCTACCTCTACGGCCACACCGAGGTCGAGGGACGCCGCACCGACATCGTCGCGCGCGTCGACGGCCGCGTGCACCCGAGCGCGGGCGACAAGGTCTACGTCGTGGCCAACCACCGCACGCACATTTTCGACGCCGAGTCCGGCCTGCGCCTGTCCTAGTCGGAAAGTCCCGCCACTGCCGCCGTCTCCTCGAGACGGCGGCAGTGCCGTTCTCTCCGCACTTTCCTCCTCACGATCGGCTCAGCATGTCCGGCTCCCTGAACATCACCTCCGCCACCGTCGACCCCGCGCTGCTCGATCTGCCGTGGCAGCTCTCGCTGATGGACTGGCCCGACGACTACATCGCGGCTCTGCCGAAAGGCATTTCGCGGCACACGGTCCGCTTCGCGCACCTGTCTGGACACGTCATCGCGGTCAAGGAGACCACGGCCGAGATGGCGAAGCGCGAATACGAGATGCTGCGCACGCTGCAGCGCATGGACGTGCCGTGCGTCGAGCCGGGTGCGGTGATCAGCAATCGCACGAACGACGAGGGCGAACCGCTTCCCGCGGTTCTCGTGACGCGTCACCTCAAGTTCTCGCTCCCCTACCGCGCGCTGTTCTCGCAGACGCTTCGTCCCGACACCGCGACCCGCCTGGTCGACGCGCTCGCGCTGCTCCTGGTGCGATTGCACATCGACGGCTTCTTCTGGGGCGACGTCTCGCTCTCGAACACGCTGTTCCGCCGCGACGCCGGAGCCTTCGCCGCCTACCTCGTCGATGCCGAGACCGGGCAGCTCTACACCGGTGGCCTCTCGAACGGCCAGCGCGAGAACGACCTCGAGATCGCACGCGTCAACATCGCCGGCGAGCTGCTCGACCTCGAAGCCGGTGGGCGCGTTGACGACGACCTCGACCCGATCACCGTTTCCGACGGGATCGTCGCCGCGTACCGCAGCCTCTGGAAGGAACTCACCGGTGCCGAGTCGTTCGCGACTTCCGAGCGCTGGCGCATCAACGACCGGGTGAACCGCCTGAACGATCTGGGCTTCGACATCGAAGAACTCGCGATCAAGACCGACCAGAGCGGCTCGACCGTGCGCATCCAACCCAAGGTCGTGGACGCGGGCCACCACCAGCGACGCCTGCTCCGACTCACCGGGCTCGACGCCCAGGAGAACCAGGCGCGACGCCTGCTGAACGATCTCGACTCGTACTCCGCCTCCTACGGCAAGCAGGACCTGGACGAGGAGATGGTGGCGCACGAATGGCTCGCGCAGGTCTTCGAGCCGGTCATCCGCTCGATTCCCCGCGATCTCAAGGGCCGGCTCGAACCGGCGGAGATGTTCCACCAGCTCCTCGAGCACCGCTGGTTCATGTCGCAGCAGCAGGCGCGCGACGTGCCGCTGGCCGAGGCGGTCACGGCGTACGTGAACGATGTGTTGCGTCACCGCCGTGACGAGGCGACCATCATCGCTCCGCCGACCGAGGCGATCACGCTGCCGAACCTCATCCTGAACGACGCCGGCGACGCAGAGCTGACCGATGAGGACTCCGACGTCGACTGGACTCGCAACGTGTGAGTCGGGTCAGCGCTCTCTCGCCGTTCGGCAGCGAGCGCTCGTCAAAGAAACGGCAACCCGAGAGAAGCGGAAAGGGGGTTGTCACTCCGTCCCACACGTCGCGGGACGGGGTGACAACCCCCTCGGTCTTCGCTATTCGCGCTCGGCGCGCAGCTTCGAGATCTCGTAGAGGGCGACGGATGCGGCGATGCCCGCGTTGAGCGATTCCGTCGCGGCGCTGATCGGGATCGAGACGATCGCGTCGCACTGCTCGGTGACCAAGCGCGAGAGGCCCTTGCCCTCGCTGCCGACCAGCACGAGCAGCGGACGGTCGGCCAGCTCCAGACCCGGCAGCATCACGTCGCCGCCACCGTCGAGTCCCAACACGAACACGCCCTGGCGCTTGAAGTCCTTGATCATCTGCGTCAGGTTCGCGGCCATCGCGACCGGCACCCGAGCCGCGGCGCCGGCGGAGGTCTTCCACGCCGCCGAGTTCACTCCGACCGAACGGCGCTGCGGCACGATGACGCCCTGGCCACCGAACGCAGCGACCGAGCGGATGATCGCACCGAGGTTGCGCGGGTCGGTGATGCCGTCGAGCGCGACGAACAACGGAGTCAGGCCGCGTGACACGCTCTTCTCGAGCAGATCGTTGGGATGCGCGTACTCGTACTGCGGCACCTTGAGCGCGAGTCCCTGGTGCACGGAGTCGTGGCCCGAGAGCCGGTCGAGTTCGGGGCGCATGATCTCGAGGATCGGAATGCCGCGCTGGGTGGCGAGCTGCAGCGCCTCCTTCACCCGCTCATCCATCTCGATCCGCGCCGCGACGTAGAGGGTCGACGCCGGGATCTTGGCGCGCAACGCCTCGACGACCGAGTTGCGCCCGGTGACCATCTCGAACTCTTCGGCCGACTTCGCCTTGCGCGGCCCGCGCTGCTGACCGGGGTCGGCGCGTCCGGCGCCCGGCGTCTTCGCTCCACCGGGACGGCCCTTGCCACCGGCCGCAGCGAAGCGATCGCGCGCGAGCTTCGCCTTGCCTGCGGGGTGGTACGGGCGGTCCTCGGCCTTCGGCGTGGGCTTCTTGCCCTCCAGGGCCTGACGACCCTGACCGCCGGACCCGACGACCTTGCCCTTGCTCTTCTTCCGGACCGCGCCGGGTCGGGGCTTATTCGCCATCGAGACTCCAATGTGCACCCGTCTGGGTGTCTTCGATCGTGATCCCCGCCGCGGCGAGATCGGTTCGGATGCGGTCTGCGGCCGCCCAGTCGCGCTTGTCGCGCGCGGTTGCCCGCTCGGCGACCAAGCGGGTCACCAGAACGGAGAGTGCCCGGAAAACGGGCTCGTCGTCGGAGCGGGCCCATTCGGGCGCCTCCGGATTGATGCCGAGCAGAGTGGTCATGGCGAGCACCTGCGCGCGCAGAGCGGCGACGGTGTCGAGGTCTTCGGCGTCCAACGCGGCGTTGCCGGCGCGGACGGTCTCGTGCAGCACGCCGAGCGCCTGGGGGATGGAGAGGTCGTCATCCATCGCTTCTGCGAACTCGGCGGGGATCTCGTCCACGCCGGTATCGGCGAAACGCGTGCCCTCGATCCGTCGGCGCGAGCGGTCGAGGAAGCCCTCGATGCGCTCCAGCGCCGCCTCGGCCTCTTCGAGCGCGCCGTCGTGGAACTCGAGCGTCGAGCGGTAGTGCGCTGCACCCAAGTAGTAGCGCACCACGAGTGGGCGCGCTGCGGCGAGCAGCTCGGAGGCGTTGACGGAGTTGCCGAGGGACTTGCTCATCTTCTGGCCGGTGATCGATACGAGCCCGTTGTGCAGCCAGTAGGTGGCGAAGCCGTGACCGGCCGCGGTCGACTGGGCGAGCTCGTTCTCGTGGTGCGGGAAGCGCAGGTCGAGCCCACCGCCGTGGATGTCGAACTGCGTACCCAGGTACTTCGTCGACATCGCGGAGCACTCGATGTGCCAGCCGGGACGGCCGCGGCCCCACGGCGACGGCCACGAGGCGGATTCCGGTTCGCCCGGCTTGTAACCCTTCCAGAGCGCGAAATCATGCGGATCACGCTTCCCACGCGGATCCGCGTCGGTCGCCGCCTCCATCGCTTCGAGTTTCTGATGGGTCAGCTCGCCGTAGGCGGGCCACGACGCAGTGTCGAAGTAGACGTCGCCCGAGCCGTCGGGCGCGGCGTACGCGTGACCGAGTTCGACCAGGTGCTCCACGAGCGCCACCATCTCGGCGATGCTCGCGGTCGCGCGGGGCTCGTACGTGGGGGGCAGGATGCCGAGCGTGTTGTACGCCGCCGTGAACTCGAGCTCCACGCGGTAGGCCAGCGCCCACCACTCCTCGCTCCCGCCCCGGGAGATCGCTTCCGCTGCGTTGACCAGGATCTTGTCGTCGATGTCGGTGACGTTGCGCACCAGGGTCACCGCATAACCGCGATGAGTGAGCCACCGCCGCAGCTGGTCGTACACCAGTGCCGAACGCAGATGCCCGATGTGCGGCGCGGACTGCACGGTGGGTCCGCAGACGTACAGGCCGACGGTTCCCGCGCGAAGGGGGACGAAGTCGACGAGGGCCTGGGCCTTCGAGTCGTGGAGTCGCAGAGTCACGGGCCCGAGTTTACCGGGCGGCGGGCTGCCGCCAGGAGTGCGGTGGCGATCGCCGTCACTCCCTCGCCCCGCCCCGTGAACCCCAGACCATCGGATGTCGTGGCCGCCACGCTCACGGGGGCGGCCAGGATCACGCCCAGGATGCGCTCCGCCTCGAGCCGCCGCGACGAGAACCGGGGCCGATTGCCGATGAGTTGCACGGCGACATTCACGATGGTGAATCCGGCACCTTCGACGAGCTCGCGCGTCGCCGTGAGGAAGACCTCGCCGTGCGCGTCGGCGAAACGCGGATCCGCCGTGCCGAATCGCGAGCCGATGTCGCCGAGGCCCGCGGCCGAGAGCAGCGCATCGCAGATGGCGTGCGCGACGGGATCGCCGTCGCTGTGGCCCGAGAGGCCGTTCTCCCCCGGCCAGTGCAGACCGGCGAGCCACAGCGGCGACTCCGCGTCGAAGCCGTGGACGTCGGTGCCGATACCGACCCGTATGGGCGCCGGCGACTCCTCGCGCAGCAGCTGCTCGGCGCGGCCGAGGTCCCATTCGGTCGTGATCTTAAAGGCGAGCGGCTCGCCGGCGACGACGACCGAATCGATGCCGTGCGCCGCGAGCAGGGCGGCGTCATCGGTGTACTCCTCCTCCGCCGCCGCGTACGCGGCCTCCAGCACCGACCGCGGAAAGCCTTGCGGAGTCTGCACCGCCGCGAGCGCCGAGCGGTCGACCGTGCCGAGGATCGAGCCGGATGCGTCGATCCGCTTGATCGTGTCGGTGACGGGCAGGCCGGGGATCGCCCCGATGCCACTGGCATCGACCGCCGCGACGACGCGATCGAAGAGTTCGGGCGGGGTGAGCGCCCGAGCGGCGTCGTGGACCAGCACCACCTCGACGCTCGCGGGCAGGGCGGTCAGCCCGCGCGCCACCGACTGCCGCCGGCTCTGGCCGCCGGCGACGACCGCCACATAGTCGCGAGCCGACCCAGCGGCGGACCGGGCGAGCTCGAGCGTCTCGTCGAGCAACGCCTTGGGCGCGACGATCACGATCGCCGCCGCCTCGCGCATCCGCAGCGTCGCCCGTAGCGATCGCTCCAGGATGCTCGTGCCGGCGCAATCGACGTACGCCTTCGGCCGGTCCCGACCCAGCCGCGTACCGCTGCCCGCCGCGACGAGCACGACCCCGACGCGCGGTGTCGGATTCAGGATGCGAGCACCTGATCGAGCGGCGTCGCCGCGCTCTCGTCGGTGCCTTCTGCGAGGGCGAGCTCGGACACCGGTACCTGGCGGGCCTTGACGAGCATCCGCTTCTCGGTTTTCGCCGTGAAACGGCGGCTCCCGTTGGTCTGCTCCTCCGCGAGGTCGGCACGCGGCACAACGAAGACACGATCGACGCCGTCCTTGCCGATCACGTCGCGCACTCCCACGAGGTCGATGTTCTCGGCGGGCACGTCGATGACGAGGTCGCCCTGGCGAACCCGCAGCTGCAGATAGGTCTTCTCGACCCCTTTGATCACCCGCGTCTTGATGGTGGAGATGGTCGCCGCACGGTGGTGCGGGTAAACGACGGTCTCGCCGACTTCGAACTGCATCCTGGTCGTCCTTCCAGCACCGATCAGATTATCACAGGGGTCTTTTTGTGAGGGTGCCCTTACCTTGCTCGGGGAGGCTCCGCCGCTACGCTGTACTGGAACCGGCTCGTGCACACAGATCCGCCCAATCGGGCGCGCGGGGCCGACGATCTGGAGGGTCCTGTGAAGGCGCGAATCGCGGCATCCATCGTTCTCGCTGTCGGCGTCGCCATGGGTACCGCCGGCTGCAACCTCATCGCCCCGCAGGCGACGACCAAGCAGTACGACCCCAGCGATGGTGTCGGCACGAACGTCGGTGACATCGCCGTTCGCAACGCCATGATCATCAGCGACGACGGCGAACTCGGCAACCTCGTGGTCACGGTCGTGAACTCGGGCACCGAGGACATCGACCTCCAATTGCAGTACGAGAGCGCCGACGGCCTGGCCGACGCGTCGCTCACCGCCTCGCCCGGCACCACAGTCATCGGCGAAGCCGGCGACGAGACGGTGCACCTCGACGACCTCGGCACGGTCGCCGGCTCGCTCGTGAAGATGTACTTCGCTTACGGCTCCGAAGAGACCGCCGAGGCGCTCGTGCCCGTGCTGACGTCCGACATGATCTCGTACTCCACTCTCGCGCCCACGGCCACACCGACGCCCACGGTGACGCCCACAGTAACGCCCACGTCGACCCTCGTGCCCACTCCCGAGGCCACGACCGCGGGCTGACCCGCCGTCGACGCGAAAGGCCCGGATCGCCGCTGAGGTGATCCGGGCCTTTCGCCGTCGTGGCCGAGTCTCGAGCCCGAAACCCTCGGGCCGAGGCCTACGGGTGGCGCGCTGCGGCGCGCTCAGGCGTCGAAGCGGTAGCCCAGGCCTCGCACGGTGACCAACAGCTTCGGGTCACCGGGCGAGCGTTCGATCTTCGAGCGGATGCGCTTCACGTGCACATCCAGCGTCTTCGTGTCGCCGAAGTAGTCGCTGCCCCAGACCCTGTCGATCAGCTGACCACGCGTGAGCACGCGGCCCGCGTTGCGCAGCAGCATCTCGAGCAGCTCGAACTCCTTGAGCGGCATGGGCGTCTCGACACCATCGACCTCGACGGTGTGCCGCTCGATGTCCATCTTCACGGGACCGGCGGTGACGATCCGCTCCTCGGTCGGCTCTTCGATGCGGCGCCGCAGCACGGCACGGATCCGCGCCAGAAGTTCGCGGGTCGAATACGGCTTGGTCACGTAGTCGTCGGCGCCCAGCTCGAGACCGACCACGATGTCGACCTCGGAATCCTTCGCCGTGACCATGATGATGGGCACGGTCGAGCGCGTTCGCAGCTCGCGGCAGACCTCGGTGCCGGGCATGCCCGGCAGCATCAGATCGAGCAGCACGAGATCGAAGGAGCCTGCGTCGAAGGCGGCGACAGCCTTCACACCGTCCTCCGCGACGGTCACGTCGTAGCCCTCGCGTTCCAGCAGGTAGCTGAGGGGTTCGCTGAGGGCGCTCTCGTCCTCGACGAGCAGGATGCTGGTCACGGGGTATCTCCTATCGGGGCGGCCAGCGTGAAACGCGGCTGGTCGGGGTCTGCTTCGGGAAGTCGGATGGTGAAGGTGGAGCCGCGGCCCGGCTGCGACCACACGCGGACGTCGCCGCCGTGATTCTGCACCGCGTGTTTGACGATGCTCAAGCCGAGGCCGGTGCCGCCGGTGTGCCGGGAACGCGCTTGGTCCACGCGGTAGAAGCGCTCGAAGACACGGTCGAGATCTTCCTCGGCGATGCCGACACCCTGGTCCGTGACCGCGATCTCGACCACTCCGTCAACGGATTTCACACCGATTCCGACGCGCGACCCTTCGGGCGAGTAGG
Organism: Microbacteriaceae bacterium VKM Ac-2855; assembly: GCA_013204985.1. GTDB lineage: Bacteria > Actinomycetota > Actinomycetes > Actinomycetales > Microbacteriaceae > Rathayibacter. The sequence continues at coordinate 637,114 of JABMLG010000003.1, read as the reverse complement.
CGATCGCGTTCGCGATCAGATTGTGCACCGCGGCGATGAGGATCTTCTCCTCCCCCGAGACCCACGGCTTCTTCGTACCGCCCTTGATCAGCGCGATCCGGTGCGACTCCGCGGCGACGCGGGTCTGGTCGACGGCAGCGGTGACGACATCGTCGACCTTGACCAGAGCGGCCGACGCAGCAACATCCGTGGCCTGCAGGCGGGAGAGATCGATGATCTCGCGGGTGATCTTGGCGAGTCGGTGCGACTCCTGCGTCAGGCGGTGCGCGAAACGCCGTACCTGAGTCGGGTCGTCGGCCGCGGAATCGAGCGCCTCCGCCAGCAGGCCGACGGCGCCGATCGGCGTCTTCAACTCGTGGCTGATGTTGGCGACGAAGTCGCGGCGGACCTCGTCGAGGCGGCGGGACTCGGTGTGGTCCTCGGCGAGGACGAGCACGAAACGCGAGCCGAGACGGGTGGCGTGCACGACGAGGTCGACGGTGCCCTCCCCGAACGGGCCGAGGCTGAGCTGTAGATCGCGCTGCACGTCGTCGCCGGTGCGGCGCACCCGGTCGACGACCTCGGTGAGAACCGGATGCACGACGTAGCCGTTCGCCACCAGGCCCAACGAGACGGCGCGGGCGGAGGCCTTGAGGACGTTGTGCGACGGATCGGTGACGAACGCGGGTGCGCCCAGCGCGTCGATGATCGCGTCGATGCCGTCGGGCAGCGCCGGTGTCGATACCGCCACCGCGCGTTGTCCCTGACGATGAGCCATCACGATGAGGGTCGCGAAACCCGCACCGACGCCGAGCCCCAACACCAGCGCCAGGATCACGTACCAACCCGACTCCACGATCCAAAAGCTAACCACGGCGCGAGCCGTTCCCCTACCGCTTCCCCGGCGGAGGGCCCAGGGTCGGGTACTGTTCAAGCGTTCGGCACCGTTCGTTAACCTGCCGTGGTCATCATGGGCGGGCCTCCGCCGTGACCGGTGGGGTCCGCAGTCGTGCGTCGTGCGCGCCTGCATGCATGGGCACCGAAGTCTCGCGGTGCCGCAGAGAGGGTCGGAACAGAAGATGCGCGAAGTTTTCCAGCAGGAGCTGCGAGAGGTTCAGGACCGCCTCGTCGAGATCTCCGGTCTCGTCGCGGTGGCGATCGAGAACGCCACGCGGGCGTTCAACCACTCGGACGTGAGCCTGGCGGAAGAGGTGATCGCCAACGATGCACGGATCGACGAGCTCGCGATCAACCTCGACGAATTGGCCATCGACATCCTCGCTCGGCAGAACCCGGTCGCGCGCGATCTGCGCATCGTCGTGTCGGCGCTGCGCATCAGCGCCTCGCTCGAGCGGATGGGCGACATCGCCGAGCACATCGCCCAGCTCTCGCGCTACCGCTTCCCCGACAAGGTGGTGCCGAAGGCGCTGCGCCCCACCTTCGTCGAGATGGGTCGCCTCGACGTGTTGGTCGCTCAGAAGCTCACCGAGCTGCTGCGCACGCAAGACCCGGCCATCGCGGAGGCGATCCGCGACGAGGACGACAAGATCGACGAGCTGCACGTGAGCGTGTTCGACAAGGTGCTGAGCGAAGCGTGGAAGGGCCAGGCGGCCGACACGGTCGATGCCACCCTCGCATCCCGGTACCACGAGCGTTTCGGCGACCACGCGGTCTCGATCGCCAAGAAGGTGCAGTACCTCGCAACAGGCGACTGGGTACCCGCGGGCGCCTAGCCGGCAGCACGACGATGGGGGTGGACCCTCCGGCCCGGGGGAGGGTGTGACAACCCCCTTCGTCGTGGCGCGTCGGCGCCGGGTCTACTTCTTCGCGCCCTGAGCGGCGACAGCGGCGGCTCCCGCGGCGGCGGCCTCGGGGTCGAGGTAGGCGGCGGTGCCGATGGGCTCGAAGTTCTCGTCGAGCGTGTAGACGAGCGGGATGCCGGTCGGGATGTTCAGCTCGGCGATGTCGGCGTCGGAGATGCCGTCGAGGGTCTTGACGAGGGCGCGCAGCGAGTTGCCGTGCGCGGTGATCATGACCGTCTTACCGGCGGCGAGGTCGGGCTTGATGTCGGACTCCCAGTACGGCAGCATCCGCTCGATCACGAGCTTGAGCGACTCGGTGCGCGGAAGAGCGTCGCCGAGGTCGGCGTAGCGCTCGTCGTGCGCCTGCGAGTACTGGTCGTCGTCGTCGAGCGGGGGCGGCGGCACGTCGAACGAGCGACGCCAGGTCTGGAACTGCTCGGCGCCGTACTCGGCGAGCGTCTGCGCCTTGTCCTTGCCCTGCAGCGCGCCGTAGTGGCGCTCGTTGAGCCGCCACGAGCGCTTCACGTCGATCCAGAGGCGGTCGGCCTCTTCGAGCGCAAGGTTCGCGGTCTGGATCGCGCGGGTCTGCCGCGACGTGTAGACGATGTCGGGCTTGAGGCCGGCCTCGGCGATGAGCTCGCCGGCGCGCTTGGCCTCCGCGATCCCCTGCTCGGTGAGTCGCACGTCGACCCATCCGGTGAAGAGGTTCTTCTGATTCCACTCGCTGTTGCCATGGCGCACGAGGATGAGGGTGTAAGTCTCGGACATGGGTCAGAGTTTAGCGAGACGGCGCGAACGGAAGGGGAGCCCGCGGCGAGCGGCGCGAGCGGAGAGACGGCGCCGTGCCGGACGGCGCATCCGACTACCCTTGTGCCATGCCGATCGGTGCCGTGACCCGCGGGACGACGGGCACCAACCGGCTCCGTCGCGTCGACCGCTGGATCGCCGAGCAGCCCGAATTGCGCCGTCATCCGCATCCGCTCGTCGTCGATCTCGGTTTCGGCGCCAGTGGCGTGACCGCGTTCGAGCTGGCACGCCGATTGCGCGCGGCGAATGCGGCCACCGAGGTAGTGGGGCTCGAGATCGAGCCGAGCCGTGTCGAGCGGGCGGATGCGCAACTCGCCGAGGTGCGCGCGGGTCGCACGACGTTCGCGAACGACCTCCCGGTGCGGTTCGGGCACGGCGGATTCGAGACGCCGCTCCCCGACGGTCGTCGCGCCACGATCATCCGCGCGTTCAACGTGCTGCGCCAGTACGACGAGGAGCAGGTTCCCGCCGCCTGGGCCACGATGCTCGGCAGGCTCGAACCGGAGGGAATGCTCGTCGAGGGGACCTGCGACGAGATCGGGCGTATCTCGACCTGGATCGATCTCGACCCGGAAGGTCCGCGGCGACTGACCATCTCGCTCCGACTCGCCGAGCTGGAGTGGCCCTCGATCGCGGCGGAGCGACTGCCGAAGGCGCTCATCCACCACAACGTGCCGGGTGAGCCGGTTCACGCCCTGATGAGCCAGCTCGACCGCGGCTGGCGCAACCACGCAGCGCTCGCGGTCTACGGCCCGACGCAACGCTGGCTCGCCACCGTGCGCGCGCTGCGCGACGCCGGCTGGCCGGTGCTGGCCGGTCCGCGGCGCTGGCGCCTGGGCGAGGTGTCGCTGCCGTGGGCCTGCGTCGCACCCGCCCCGCCGGCCTGAGCGGCTGGGCCGCCCCGCCCGGCCGGCCCGCCCTGCCCTCCTCCCTAGAAGTTGCAGCTTTCACCCACTCACGGCCACGACTCTTCGTCTGTGAGGACTTTCAGAGAAATGACCGCTACGGTGGCTCGCACAATGGATGACCCTCCCAGCCACAAGCCCGAGCCCCTCTCCCCCGCGGCACGAGAGGGGCTGATCGTTGTTTGAGCTCGCCATGCTCGCCGTCGGCCTCGTGCTGACCGCGGGCACCGGAATGTTCGTCGCCTCCGAATTCGCGCTGGTCAATCTCGACCGCAACGACCTCGAGGCGCGCCGCGACCGCGGTGAGAAGGGCCTCGCCCCGACCATCTCGGCGCTGAAGATCACGTCGACCCACCTCTCCGGCGCGCAGTTGGGCATCACGCTCACGACGCTGCTCACCGGCTACACGTTCGAGCCGGCGATCAGCTCGCTGCTGCGCGGACCGCTCCTCGGCATCGGCGTTCCCGAGGCCGTCGTGCCCGGGATCGGCGCCGTGGTCGGCATCCTGCTCGCCACCATCTTCTCGATGGTGATCGGTGAACTGGTTCCCAAGAACTTCGCGCTCGCGCTGCCTCTGGCGACCGCGAAGTTCGTGGTGCCGTTCCAGACGCTGTTCACCGCGGTCTTCCGGCCGGTGATCTCGCTCTTCAACAACACGGCGAATGCGATCATCCGCTCGTTCGGCATCGAACCGAAGGAAGAACTGTCGGGCGCGCGCAGCGCCGAGGAACTGAGTTCGCTCGTGCGCCGCTCCGCGCTCGAAGGCTCGCTCGATCGCGACCACGCCGCGCTGCTGCACCGCACCCTCCGCTTCTCCGAGCTGTCGGCCGCCGACGTGATGACCCCGCGCGTGCGGATGCGATCCGTCGCCGCGGCCGATACGGCCGAGGAAATCATCACGCTCGCCACCGCGACGGGCTTCTCGCGCTTCCCGGTGATCGGTCGCGATTCGGACGACGTTCTCGGCGTGCTGCACATGAAGCAGGCTTTCGCGCTCGACACCGATCGGCGAGCGGGCACGACCGCCGCCGAGCTGATGGGTGAGCCGCTCCGCGTCCCCGAATCAATGGGCGTCGACGCGCTCCTCGGTGTGCTGCGTGCACAGGGTCTGCAGGTCGCCATCGTCGCGGACGAGCACGGCGGCACCGCTGGCATCGTCACCCTGGAGGATCTCGTGGAGGAGATCGTCGGCGAGCTGGAGGACGAGCACGACCGCGCTCGAACGGGCGTGGTGCACTCCGGTCGTTCGCTGACCTTCGACGCCGCGTTGCGCCCCGACGAGCTGCTGGAACGCACCGGAGTCGCTGTGCCGGATGGCGAGGACTACGACACGATCGCCGGATTCGTCACCGACCAGCTCGACCGCATCCCCGAGCTGGGTGATGAGGTCGTCATCGGCGGCGGTGTGCTGCGCGTCGAACGCGTCGACGGCACCCACGTCGACCGGCTTCGATTCACCCCCGACCACGACGGACTCGTCGACAGCCTGATCGAAGGAGCACGCCATGAATGAGTACCTGCCCGGCATCATCTGGCTCGTTGTGCTTCTCGTGGTCAACGCCTTCTTCGTCGGCGCCGAGTTCGCCGTCATCTCGGCCCGTCGCTCGCAGATCGAGCCGAAGGCGGAGGCGGGTGGCCGTGCCGCGAAGACCACCCTGTGGGCGATGGAGCACGCGACCCTGATGCTCGCCACGAGCCAGCTCGGCATCACCGTGTGTTCTCTGGTGATCCTCAACGTCTCCGAACCGGCGATCCACCACTTGCTGGAGATCCCGCTCGGCTTCACCTCGCTCTCGGGTGAGGCGATCGGCGTGATCGCGTTCATTGTGGCGCTCCTGCTGGTCACCTTCCTGCACGTCGTGCTCGGCGAGATGGTGCCGAAGAACATCTCGTTCTCGGTGCCGACGCGCGCCGCCCTCATCCTGGCCCCGCCGCTCGTGCTGGTCGCACGCGTCTTCAAGCCGGTGATCTGGACGCTGAACGCGCTCGCGAACGGGATCCTGCGCCTGTTCAAGGTCGAGCCGAAGGACGAGGCGACGAGCGCCTACACCCTCGACGAGGTCGCGAACATCGTGCAGCAGTCGACCCGCGAGGGTGTGCTGGTGGACGCTTCGGGCACGCTCACGGCGGCGTTCGAGTTCACGACCAAGACCGTGGCGGATGTGGCGGTGCCGCTCAGTGAGATGGTGCTGCTGCCGGCGAGCGCCAGTCCGGCCGATATCCGCCGGGCTGTTGCCGAACACGGCTACTCGCGCTACATCCTCACGGACACGGACGGCGAGCCGAGCGGCTACCTGCACCTGAAGGACGTGCTCGACCTCACCGCGCAGGAGGCGTTCGCCGCGCCGGTGCCGGCCAAGCGCATCCGCCGGCTCGCGTCGGCCTTCGCCGGGGCCGAGCTGGAGGACGCGCTGGAGGCGCTGCGTCGCCGGGGAGCTCACGTCGCCCGCGTCTCGGATGCGGAGGGCCGCACGACCGGCGTGCTCTTCCTCGAGGACATCATCGAGGAGCTCGTCGGCGAAGTGCGCGACGCCACGAGCGCCTAGCGTCGCCTGCTCCCTGCGAGGGACCCCTTCTGTGCGCGTCGGACCCGCTCTGGGCGGGTCCGACGCGCACAGGAGGGGTCCCTCGCAGGTAGGAGGTCGGCCGGGGGCAGGGCTCAGGGTGCGGGCGGCGCTCAGAGCGGGGGCAGGGCGGCGCGGGCCTCGTCGGCGTCCATACCGGCGGCGGTGAGCAGGTCGACCACGAAGGGGCGCAGCAGCACGACGAGCGTCTTGTCGGCGATCCGACCATCGGGCACGATGCGCTGAGGATCGAGCGTCACGGCGATCAACGTGAGATCCTGCCGAGCCATCACCGTCGCCCGCTCGACCGTGAGCGACTGTCCGATGAGGTTGATCCCCGTCGTCACGGACGAGAGCAGCTCGGCGATCTCGGGCCGCGGCTGCCCGTCGCGCACCAAGAACTCGGTGCGCCGGGCGATGATCCGCAGATTGCGGGTAGCCAGATCGAGCGCGGCGAGCATCCGCAGTTGTCGCTCGAGGGCCGGACGATGGCGGCGGAGGAAGGGCGACAGCCGAACCACGCCGAGCGCAGCCTCCAGGGACGAGGTCCACCCGTCGATCAGGGGCTGGCTGCGGCGGATCCGCTCGAGCGCGTTCTCGGCGGAGGGTACGTCGGCTCCGCGCAGGGCCGAGACGAGGGAGGCGAGCGTCGCCTCCAGCTCGGCGATCAGCATCCGCGCGTCGCGACGCGCCAGTCGCACGGGGTTGCGCGGAACGACGACGGTGCACAGCAGCGCCGCCAGCCCACCGACCAGACCGTCGATACTGCGGGTGTACACGCCGCCGTCGGGAGCGGGCAGCACCATCACCAGCATCGCCTGCATCCCGGCCGCCACCGCGAATCCGGCCGACGGCGACAGGGAGCGCGCGACGGTGAACACCACCAGGAGCACAACGCCCAGCTGCCAGACGCCGGTGCCCCACAGCAGCAGGAACGTCTCGCTCAACGCGATGCCGATGATCATGCCGATCGCCGCTTCGGCCACGCGCTTGGGGCGGGCGTCGCGGCCGAAACCGAGGCTCGAGATCGTGACCGTGAGCGAGAGCGCCGGCGTCGGATGGTCGAAGACGAAGTGCGCGACGGAGTAGGCCAGGAGCGCCGCGATGACGATCTGCACCGTCGCCGGCACCGACCGAGCGGCGCGGAGGACCCCGGGTGTCGGATCGAGCCGCCGGCGCCACTGACGCGTACGTCGCATCGAAGCGGTGGCCGTGTCCGCCCGAGGGCTGGGGGCCACCACGCTGTGCCCTACCTCGTTCGCGCGCCGAGTCGGGGCAACCGGGGCACGTCGGCCTCGGCGCCCGCGCCCGGCGGAACGATGACGGTCTGGGCTGCAGCGACGGAGGCGTTGTCGCTTCGCACGGTCAGGGTGAGCTCGACCGGGACCGAGCGCTTGATCACGGCGAGCGCGATCGGGCCGTCCTCGTAATGCCACGCGCTGGCCGTGATGCGTCCGACCTCGACGTCTTCGCCGCCCTTGCGAGCGAACACGACGTCGTCGCGAGCGGGCAGTACGGATTCGGAGCCGTCGAGGTGCAAGAACACCAGGCGGCGCGGCGGGTGGCCGAGATTGTGCACCTTGGCCACGGTCTCCTGCCCGCGGTAGCAGCCCTTGGCGAGATGCACGGAGGAGCGCAGCAGGTCGAGTTCGTGCGGGATCGTGCGGTCGTCGACCTCGGTCGTGTGCCGAGGGCGCCAGGCCGCGATCCGCAGGGCCTCGAGCGCGTCGGATCCGGCGACACCCGAGCCGGCACCGGCGGCGACGGCAGCGAGCGCCGAGCGCTCGACGAGCACTTCGCGATACGGCCAGTCGGTGGAGGGATGCTCGGCGGTGGTCGCGTACTGCCATCCGCCCGCCTGCACGGCACTCCACGGGTCGCGCCAGAGCAGCGGAACCCCGTTCGGTGCGGCGGGATCGACGGATGCTGTGCCGCCCTCGATCTCGAGGTAGCCGATCGTCGCGTATTCCTCCGTGCGATCGGCGATCTCGACGCGCAGCATAAAACGCATCCGGTCGAGCCAGGCGGCCAGGGGCGCCGTCTCGTCGCGGTCGAGCAGCAACCACGTGCTGACGCCGTCGTCGAGCAGCCGGATGACGTGCTCGATGCGTCCACTCGGGTCCAGCAGCAGGGTCTCGGCGCTCTCACCGGGCGCGAGCGCCGCGATCGCTTGGCTGGTGACCGAGTCGAGCCAGGTCAGCCGATCCGGTCCGGTGACGGTGACGACACCGCGCCCGCCGAGATCGACGATCGCGCGACCAGCGGCCAGCGCGCGCTGCTCGCGCGAGGGTTCGCCGTAGTGCGCGGGGACGCCCGGTTCTGCCTGGCTCGCACCGACGACCGCGCTCGGCAGGTCGAGGAACGGGTCGCGCGCCTCAGTCGACACGAGCGAGCCGTCCGGATGCGTGCGTGCGCAGCCCCTGGCCGAGCGCAGCGATGTCCCACGCCCACAGCAGGTGGTTGTCGACGAGACCGTAGAGACGAGTGGCGGCGGCGTAGTCCTTCGCGGCGGCCGTGCGCATCACCGCATCCGTCGCCATATCGATCCGGGGACCCTTGACCTGGCCGAGATACAGCTCGCTGACGCCGTCGGGGTGGACCAGGGAGACCTCGACGTCGAAGCCGTCGTTGGCGTTGCGCAGGGTCTCGACCGACTCGGCGTCGGGGAACGCAGGACCGCCGCGGCCGGGCAGCATCGCCGGACCGGCATCCGCGTCGGTGAGCGATCGGCTCAGGCGCCAATAACCCATCTCGCTGACGAGTGGCTTGGGGCCGAACTCGCCGTCGCCGTCGTCGTCGAGCAGCCAGGTGTAGGAGCTGTAGTTGAGGTACGGCAGACCGTCATAGCTGAAGCTGATGCGATGGCCGAACTCGGCCTGCACCACGTCATCCCCGATCGTGTAGTCGAGCACCCCGGAGCCTTCCCACACTCCGAGCAGCCAGGAGAGCGGGACGAGTTCGGCCGGCAGGCCCGTGGGGAGGTTGATCACTCCCGAACTCAGCGCTGGCCGCGGTAGAGCTTGTAGACGACGATGCCGGAGACCCAGGCGATCGCGAGGCTCGCCAGGCCCAGCAGACCCAGGTAGAAGAGTTCGAGAGCAAGCATGAATTCAGACTACCGTCCCGACAGCGCGCGGGGCGATGCTCGAACGATCGCGTCCGCGAGGCCGCCCGACCGCAGCTCAGCCGGTACCGAAGGTTCAGCGGTCGGGCGCGACCGCGACTGCGACGGTGCCCGCTCAGTCGGCACCCGGGGGTTCAGCGGTCGAGCAAGAAGGCGACACCGCTGGCGACAGCGACCACGACCATCGCACCGACCAGACTCGTCATCGCTCGGAAGAGATAGCCGGATGCGCGCCCGCCCGCGAGCTGGACGAGAAATGTCGCGATCACGCATCCGCCGACCGTCATGGCCAGCCAGGTCTGCGCGGAGCCGGTGGGGGCCGCCACGACGGAGATCACCGCACCGATCACGGCGAGCAGCCAGATCGAACCGATTCCCACGCGCTCCGTCGTCATGCTCTCATTCTGGACCGTTACGTCGTGAATTCCAGACCGTCACGCCCTGGATTCCGGACTGGATCGGGGTCCCGACATCGTCGGGGTGACCCCACCTGACGGGGGATCCGCGGAGGCGGTGGATGTCGGATAGCCCTGCGCCGGTAGTATTGCGGCAGAACAGTTCTGGAGGATCCGTGGCGCAGTTGTTGATACTGACCTCTGCGGGGGGCACCGAGGTACTACCCGCGTTGGGGTTGCTCAGCCACAAAACGCGTCAGATCCCGGCTGAACCCGCGCAGTTGGTGAACGCACCCAGCTGCGACCTCATCTTCGTCGACGCCCGACAAGATCTCGCCAGCGCCAAATCGCTGTGCAAGATCCTGACGACGACGGGCATCAACGTGCCCCTCATCCTGATCCTCACCGAAGGTGGCCTCACGGCGGTCTCGGCGGACTGGGGCGTGAACGATGTGATCCTCGACTCCGCCGGGCCCGCCGAGGTGGATGCGCGCATCCGGCTCGTCATCGGACGCCTGGCTCAGGAGCAGTCCGCCTCGCGGATCCAGGCCTCCGGCGTGGTCATCGACGAGGCGAGCTACTCGGCGAAGGTGCACGGTCGCCCGCTCGACCTCACCTTCAAGGAGTTCGAACTGCTGCGCTTCTTCGCGACGCATCCGTCGCGCGTCTTCACCCGCGAGCAGTTGCTCAGCGAGGTGTGGGGCTACGACTACTTCGGCGGCACCCGCACCGTCGACGTGCACGTGCGGCGCCTGCGCGCGAAGCTCGGCGACCTCGAATCGCTGATCGGCACGGTGCGCAACGTCGGTTACCGCTTCAACGTCTACGAAGAGGACAATGAGCGAATCGCTCAATCTCTCGGTTAGCGATCTCGCCGCCGGTGACACCGCCGCGGGGCTCGATCACCTGATCGGCCGCGCCGCCTGGTTCGACGGGCATCCACCGTTCAGCGACCAGGCGCTGGTGGACGCACGCGCGGGTTCGCGAACGCTCCTGGTGGGGCTGCGGGCCGACGTCGTCGTCGCCGCCGCGATCCTCGGCCAGGGAGAACTCGAGTTCGTCGTCGATCCGGAGTGGCGCGGCGTCGGATTCGGCACAGCGACCCTCGAGCAGGTGCTGGCCAACGGACCGACCGGGCTGCTCGCTTGGGCGCACGGCGATCATCCGGCCGCTCGCGCGCTAGCGGCTTCGCACGGGTTCAGCCCGGTGCGCTCGCTGCTGCACCTGGGGCTCGATCCGCTGGTCGTGCCGACGCCGCCCCTGCTTCCGGAGGGCGTCACGCTGCACAACGCGATCGGGTTCGAGCCGCACGAGTGGGTGACTCTGAACGCGCGCATCTTCGCCGCGCATCCCGAGCAGGGGCGCATCACGGATGCGGACGTCGCCGCGCGGATCGAAGAGGACTGGTACGACCCCGCCGATTTCCTGCTCCTGCGCGACGCCGACGGCGCGCTGATCGGCTACAACTGGCTCAAACTCGAGGCCGACGGCGAGGTGGGTGAGATCTACGTGATCGGCGTCTCACCCGACCGCGCCGGCGAAGGACTCGGCCGCGCCCTCATGGCCGCCGGTCTCGAGCGGATGCGGGAACGCGACCGCGCCAAGGCCGACCTCTACGTCGAGGCCGAGAACAAGGCGGCCGTGAAGCTGTATCGCTCGCTGGGCTTCACCGACCTCTCTGTCGATGTGCAGTACCTGCAGCGCCGCGCCGCGGTGCGCTGAGACCCCGAGCTCCACGCGTGGTACCCGTTGCGGCGCGGGGCTCGCTCGCCAGGCGGCCGCCGAACGCGCCGGGCGCGCGTTTACCCCGCGTTCACCCCGGGCGTCGCGACTGCCGCGTGAGCGGTGCCAGGATGGGGGGATGGATGGCGACAACCTGCTTCTCGAAGACGGACTGAGCGACGAACTCGACGACGACTTCGACGACGAGGAGGTACCGGATCCGTCTCTGCCCGACAACCGCTACCTCGACCGCGAGCTGAGCTGGCTGGCGTTCAACCAACGCGTGCTCGAGCTGGCGGAGGATCCGCTGGTTCCCGTGCTCGAACGAGCGAACTTCCTCGCGATCTTCTCCTCCAACCTCGACGAGTTCTTCATGGTGCGCGTCGCCGGGCTCAAGCGCCGGATCCTCACGGGTCTCGCGGTGCCGACGAACGTCGGGCGGGCGCCGGCGGATGCGCTGGCCGACATCAACGAGAAGGCCCACCAGCTGCAACTGCGGCACGCGGGCGTCTACCAGGACGCGGTCAAGCCGGCCCTGCGCGACGCGGGAGTCGACATCCTGCGGTGGAGCGATCTCGACGAGCCCGAGCGCGACAAGTTGCACGAGTACTTCTCGCGCCAGATCTTCCCGGTGCTGATGCCGCTCGCCGTCGACCCGGCGCACCCCTTCCCGTACATCTCGGGACTCTCGCTCAACCTCTCGGTACGGGTACGCAATACGAAGACCGGCAAGGTCGAGTTCGCCCGCGTGAAGGTGCCGCAGATGCTGCCGCGCTTCGTGCGCGTCAACCAGGACTCCGCCACCGGCGCCGTGATGCGTTTCATCTCGCTGGAGGATCTGATCGCGAACCTCCTCGGCGACCTCTTCCCCGGCATGGAGATCCTCGACCACCATGTGTTCCGCGTCACCCGTAACGAAGACGTCGAGGTCGACGAGGACGAGACGGAGAACCTGATCAAGGCTCTCGAGAAGGAGCTGCTGCGGCGCCGCTTCGGCCCGCCCATCCGCCTCGAAGTGACCGACGACATGGATGACGAGACGCTCACCCTCTTGGTGCGCGAGCTCGACATCACCGAGCAGGAGGTCTACAAGCTGCCGGCGCCGATCGACCTCTCCGGCCTGTTCAGTCTGCAGAAGATCGACCGACCCGAGCTGCACTACCCCAACCATGTTCCGACGACCGCTGCACAGTTGATGCCCTCCGAGCCGAACCAGCGCCAGGACATCTTCAAGGCGATCTCCCGCGCCGACGTGTTGCTGCACCACCCGTACGAATCGTTCGCGACCAGCGTGCAGGCCTTCCTCGAGCAGGCGGCGGCGGATCCGGACGTGCTGGCGATCAAGCAGACGCTGTACCGCACCAGCGGCGACTCCCCCATCGTCGAGGCGCTGATCGACGCCGCCGAATCGGGCAAGCAGGTGCTCGCCCTCGTCGAGATCAAAGCCCGCTTCGACGAGCAGGCGAACATCTCGTGGGCGCGCAAGCTCGAGAAGGCCGGCGTTCACGTGGTCTACGGACTCGTGGGGCTCAAGACGCACTGCAAGCTCGCGCTGGTCATCCGCCAGGAGAAGGGCGGGGTGCTGCGCCACTACTCGCACATCGGCACCGGCAACTACAACCCGAAGACCTCGCGCATCTACGAGGACCTGGGCCTGCTCACCGCGAACGACGAGGTCGGCAAAGACCTGACGCGCCTGTTCAACGAGCTCTCGGGTTATGCGATCGAGAAGAAATTCAAGCGCCTGCTGGTGGCACCGCGCCATTTGCGCAAGGGGCTCCTGCGCCGCATCGAGATCGAGACCGAGAACGCCAAAGCGGGCAAGCCCGCCGGTATCAAGATCAAGGTCAACTCGATCGTCGACGAGGCCGTCATCGATGCGCTGTACCGCGCCTCGCAGGCCGGCGTGCCGGTGGACGTCTGGGTGCGTGGGATCTGCGGCATCAAGCCCGGGCAGGAGGGCCTCTCGGAGAACATTCGGGTGCGCTCGATCCTCGGCCGCTACCTCGAGCACTCGCGCATCTTCAGCTTCGTGAACGACGGCGACCCGTTCGTCTACATCGGCAGCGCCGACATGATGCACCGCAACCTCGACCGCCGCGTCGAGGCGCTGGTGCGCCTCGTGGAGCCGGCGCACCTCGTGGAGGTCGAGGGTTTCTTCGCCCGCGCTCTCGACGAGCGGACCGCCTCGTGGTGGCTGGAGTCGGACGGCACCTGGATCCGGCACCACCTGGACGAGAACGGGGCTCCGCTCGCGGACCTGCAGAATAGGCTGATGCACCACATCACTCAGCGCAAACGCGCCGTCTCCCGCTCGACTTCGCGATCCGCGGCCCGCTGAGCTGGTGGCCGCTCCCATCTACGCCGCCGGTGCAGTCTGCTGGCGACTCATCGGCGGCAAACTGCACATCCTGGTGATCCACCGCACGCAGCATCGCGACATCACGCTGCCCAAGGGCAAGGTCGACCCCGGCGAATCGCTGCCGGAGACCGCGGTGCGCGAGATCCGTGAGGAGACGGGTCTCGGTGTGCGGCTCGGGGTTCCGCTGGGGCGCACCGAGTACACGCTTCCCAGCGGGCGCGACAAAGTGGTCTACTACTGGGCCGCCGAAGTGACGGAGAAGGCGGTACTGCGCTCGACCTTCCTGCCCAACGACGAGGTCGAGGCGCTCGAGTGGGTCACCCTCAAGCGCGCCCGACAGTACCTCTCCTTCCCTCACGACGTCGAGATCGTTGACGAGTTCGCCCAGATCGTGGAGCGTGGGGCGCTGCGCACCTACGCGATCATCGTGCTGCGGCACGCGAAGGCCGTTCCGCCCGCCTCCTGGGACGGCCGTGACTCGACGCGGAAGCTCACCGGGCGTGGTGATGACGAAGCGACCGCCGCGTCGCGCGCCGTCGCCGCGTGGCGACCGAAACGGATCGTGTCGAGCACGGCCAAGCGCTGCCGCGCCACCGTCGCTCCGCTCGCCCGGCTGCTGCACCGCGAGGTCACGCTCTCGGAGAACCTGGCCCAGGATGCGTTCGACGGCGGATCCGCCAACGTGCGTGAGATCGTCGGCAAGCGGGTGCGCGCCCGCAAGAGCGTCGTGCTGTGCAGTCACCGCCCGGTGATCCCCGAGATCCTGCGCGAGATCGCCCTCGCGACGGGGACCCCGGTCGGCCCGTACCTCGCTGAAGCGGCCGAATTGTCGACGGGTGGGTTCTCGATCGTGCACCTGTCGAAGGCGTTCCCGGCGTCGGGGATCGTCGCTGTGGAGACGCACGCGATCGCCTAGCGTTTCGGGCGCGTAACGGTTCCGGCGAGGGGCGTTTCGTTCACATTTCCTGTTGCCGCGCGTTAGCGCGGACTTCACCTGGGCGACTTCTGACGTCCACGGAGCGCACTTAGCGTCGCCGCATGGATTCGACGGGTACGGCCGCTGCGATCGGCATCGCGACGTGATCGACGACGTCGACCCGTTCATCGGTACCGAGCCGACGACGCTGCCCGCGCCGAGCGGGCTCGCGGCCACCTGGTGGTGGCCCAAGCCGCAGATCGGCAACACGCATCCTGGCGCGACCTACCCGCTGGGGATGGTCTCGGCGTGCGCGTACTCGGGCGCCTACCCGACCGGGTACGGCCGCTTCGACCTCGCGCTCGAGGGTGTGCCCCCGACTCTGTTCGATCGGCAACTCGCCTCGGGTTTCACGCACTTCCAGCAATCGGGTACCGGAGCGATCCGCAAGTACTACAACTATTTCCGCGTCACCCCGATGATCGAGCCGCTGGACGCTCTCGGCCGCACCTGGGAGATCACGGCCGAGGATGCGCAGCCCGGCTGGTACTCGGCGACGCTCGACTCCGGCGTGACCGCCGAACTCACCGTCGGCCCGAAGAGCGCGGTGCACCGGTACACCTTCCCGAAGGATCGCAACGCCCGCGTCGTGATCGACTTCTCGCACGGAGGTCTGGGGATCCCCTACGGCGCGACGGTGCCGCTGCGCGCGCACCTCGAGTCGGTCTCCCCGGGCGTCGCCCGAGGTGAGATCGTCGTCGAGGGCGCGCCCCTCGCGGTCCACATCGAGTGCGACAGCCCGCAGTGGCGTCAGATGCTCTGGTACGACCGCCGACTGATGCCGGGCGGCACCCGACTCGACTTCGACCACATCCGCCCCACCACCTTGCGCTCGTTCGGCGTGATGTGGGCGGGGCCGAGCGAGCCCGGCGAGACGATCGAGCTGCGGATCGGCTTCTCGCTGCGCGGCGTCGAGCAGGCCAAGCAGAACCTCTTCGACGACTGCGGACCGCGCCCCGCCCGATTCACGCCGCGGCTCGAGCGCACCCAGAAGGTGTGGCGCAAGCAGCTCAAAGCGATCACGGTCGAGACTCCGTCGGAGCAGCGCCGCACCGTCTTCTCCACCGCCCTTTACCACGCGCTGATCAAGCCGTCGTTCGCGGCGTCGGAGAGCCCGTACTGGCCGAGCGATGGAGCCTTCGCTTTCGACATCAGCACGATGTGGGACATCTACCGCACGCAATTGCCGTTGCTGACGACGCTGCTGCCCGAGCGCGCTGTCGAGCTCGCCAACGCGCTGCTGACCATCTGCGAGGAGGAGGGGAACTTCCCGATCGGCTATCGGATGGCGCGCGGGAGCGACCGGTTCTCGAGGCAGGGCAGCGCTCTCGCTCACACCTTCCTCGCCGATCTCTGCCAGCTCGCGCTGCCCGGCATCGACTGGGACGCGGCACTCGTGCACATGTCGGACGACCTGCGACGCAGCTACGGCGAGGAGTTCCTGCAGCGCGGCGAGGCGCATCCGATCAGTCACACCCTCGACCTCGCCTTCGGCTACTGGTGCACCGAGAAGGTGGCGCGCCGGCAGGGCGACCGCGCGCTGGCCGAGCAGTTCGCCGGCCTCGCGCAACGGTGGCGCAACGCCTTCGACACCGAGACGGGGCTGCTGAAGGACTCGACCTATTACGAGGGCACGCGGTACAACTACTCGTTCCGGCTCGTGCACGACATGGCTGGGCGGATCGCGATGAGCGGTGGCGACGAGGCCTTCGTCGCTCAGCTCGACGCCTTCTTCGGCTATGGTGCTGATCCGGTGGTACAGCCCGGACTGCGGCCGGAGGTCGCTGAGATGCAGCTCGGGTACGCCCTCGGACGATTCGAAGGCTTGAACAACGAGCCCGACATGGAGGCGCCGTGGGCGTACTACTACGCCGGACGCCCCGACCGCACGGCCGAGATCGTGCACAACATCGTGCACCAGCAGTTCGGCGTCGGCCGCGGCGGGCTGCCGGGCAACGACGACTCCGGCGGGTTGAGCTCGTGGTACGTCTGGGCGTCGCTCGGTCTCTTCCCCGTCGCGGGGCAGAACCTCTTCCTCGTCGGCGCACCCTCGTTCTCGGCGGCCACGATCTCCGTCCAGGGCGGGGACTTCACGATCAGAACCCGCGATTTCGTCGAGCCCGTCGCCGGAGGCGCGCCGCAGTATGTGCAAGCGGTCGCCCTCAACGGTGTCTCGCTCGAACGCAGCTGGATCCGCGGCGACGAGTTGCACGACGGCGGTGAGCTGCTCGTCGAACTCGGCCCCGAGCCGAGTCGATGGGGCGGCGCCGATCGGCCGCCGTCCACCCCCTCCTGAGCACGCGTCAGTTCGACCCCGTCAGGTCTCTCCCCGTCCTGGCATCCCCGCCCTGGCATCCCCGTCCTGGCATCCCCGTCTTGGCATCCCCGGGGCCGCGTCAGACGCCGTTCGGTCGATCAGAACCACACGTCAGTCAGAACCAGTCATGTCAGTCAGAACCATTCACGTCAGTCAGAACTATTCAGGTCGAGAAGGAGTTGTGCCATGAAGCCCATCGAGAACCGGCTGGTGATCATCGTTCGTGCGGATCCCGTGATCTGCGGCCACTCCGTCGAGGCCCGCAACCTCGCCGAGACGGCGCGCGAACGCGGATTCGACGAGGTGCGGATCGTCACCTGGCCCATCGAACGCCTCGAAGCGGCCGGTCTGCCGCTCAAGCCGCTCGACAGCGTTCTGCCGTACGGTCCCGGCATCATCGTCGAACGCCCCGCACCCGTCGGAGACTACAAAGTGCCTGACGGACGCTACCTCGCCGGGATCACCGGGCGACTGGTGGAACTCTTCACGGATGGCGTGCCGACCGTGTGCCTGTCGCTCTACCTCAGCCCGCACACCCTCGCGGTCGCCGACGCCGTTCGGGCCGCGTGGAGCACGGGGCTACCGGTGAACGTCACCACGATCGCCGAGGCGGTCGGCTCTGATGTCACCAACGTCGTGCGCACGGCCGTCGAGGAGGGCAGGCTGGGCGCCGCGGCGCACATCCTCTCGAGCTACCTCTCGCAGGACCACTGCGTCGCGGTCTCGGAGTACACCCGGCGCCTGATCATCTCGGAGGCGAGGCGGGTCGACGAGCTGTTCGGCACCGGATTCGCGGCGCAGTGCGCCGACCGCATCACCGTGTCGTACCCGGCGATCGACGCCGACCGCTACCTCGATCTCGACGAAGCCGTGATCGAGGACGTGCTCGCCGCACGCGGGCTCGAGCGCGACGGCTACGTGCTCTTCCTCTCGCGGATCACTGAGGCGAAGGGAGTGGACGACCTCATCGCCGGATTCGAGCGGAGCCGATCGTCACAGGAGCAGATTCTCGTCATCGCGGGCCGCGGGCCGCAATTGCCCGCCCTGCGCGTGCGCGCGTCCGAGTCGCCGCTCGCGGAGCGGATCCGCTTCCTCGACGATGTCGGCGACGCGGAGAAGCCGTATCTGATGGCCGGATGCTCGGCGTTCGTGCTGCCGAGCAAGCCCCTACCGGAGTTCGTCGAGACCTTCGGCATCGCGCTCGCCGAGAAGATGCTCGCCGGTGGCGGCCCGGTGATCACCACGCTCACGGGAGGTATCGGTGAGGCCGTCGGCGGCCACGCCCTGATCATCCCGATCGAGGATGCGGAGGCGATCGCCGCTGCGATCGACCACGCGGTCCTCGAGACCACGCCGGAGCAGCGGATGGAGTGGGCCGACCGAGCCCGCGCGTATGCGCTGCAGTTCGATCGCCGTCGCGTCTTCGACAAAATGTTCGAGGCCGTTCCGTCGACGGCGTGGCGGCGCGACCCGGTTGGTGAGCTCGGCTGATCCGCCCAACGGTCGAGCCTGTCGGCATCTGCTGACAGGCTCGACCGTCGTGATCACCGCGCGGTATGGGCCCGAGCCCTGGACCTGGCGGCTCGACGGCTGAGGACGCCGCTGGCCCGGTGCGCCAGGGCGTCCGCATCGCGATCTCCGAGAAGGCGGTCACCGGTGGCGCCCGCGTGCTCGAGCCCGCCGTGTTCTGAAGGCGGGTCGCGCACACGAACCGTGTTGGGCCAAGATCCGCGCGAGGCGGATCGATGATCGAGACACTGCTGGCCTGGTGCGCCAGGGCATCCGCAGCGCGATCTCCGAGAAGGTGGTCGCCGGTGGCCCCCGCGCACTCGAGCCCGGTGGGTTCTGATGAACGGCTCGCCTGAGCGAACCTGGCCGGGCCCAGATCCGCGCGAGGCGGATCCATGATCGAGACACTGCTGGCCTGGTGCGCCAGGGCATCCGCAGTGCGATCGTCGGGAAGGTGGTCGCCGGTGGCGCCCGCGTGCTCGAACCAGCCCGGTTCTGAAGGCTCGAGCACGCGAACCGGGCCGGGCCGAGATCCGCGCGAGGCGGATCGATGATCGGGGACGATGCTGGCCCGGTGCGCCAGGGCATCCGCATCGCGATCGCCGGAAAGGTGGTCGCCGGTGGCGCCCGCGTGCTCGAGCCCGGTGGGTTCTGAAAAAGGGCTCGCTTGAGCGAACCGGGCCGGGCCAAGATCCGCGCGAGGCGGATCGATGATCGAGACACTGCTGGCCTGGTGCGCCAGGGCATCCGCATCGCGATCGCCGGAAAGGTGGTCGCCGGTGGCCCCCGCGCACTCGAGCCCGGTGGGTTCTGAAGGGGGGTCGCGCACGCGAACCGTGTTGAGCCGAGATCCGCGCGAGGCGGATCGACGATCGAGACCCTGCTGGCCTGGTGCGCCAGGGCATCCGCATCGCGATCGCCGGAAAGGTGGTCGCCGGTGGCGCCCGCGTGCTCGAGCCCGGTGGGTTCTGATGAGGGGCTCGCCTGAGCGAATCTGGCCGGGCCCAGATCCGCGCGAGGCGGATCGATGATCGGGGACGATGCTTGCCTGATGCGCCAGGGCATCCGCATCGCGATCGCCGGAAAGGTGGTCGCCGGTGGCGCCCGCGTGTTCGAACCAGCCCGGTTCTGAAGGCGGGCTCGAGCACGCGAACCGGGTTGTGCCGAGATCCGCGCTGGAGGGATTGACGGTCAAGAGGCCATCGGGCATCGCGCTCGCACACAAGAAGCTCGAGACGGTCAGCGGGCGCGCTCGATCATCCCGATCGGGACGCAGAGTGTCGACGGCAGCGTCACCGCCTCACCATCGAGAACGAGATGCTCGAAGCGATCGGCGTCACACGGCGGGCTCGACCGTCAGAACGGGGTCGGTCCGAGGTCCGCGGGAGGCGGATCGAAGATCGATACCGGAGATTCCGGCTCCGGGTCCGGCACCGGCCCGGACGAGGGCGGGTCGGTGAATCGCGGAGCCGGTCTCGCGCCTGGAACGGGAGCGGGGCGGGTCGTCACGTGGCGGCCGGTGGGGGTCGTCCAGTCGGCGGTGCCGTCGGCGTGCGGTATGTAGGTCCACCGGTCGCCGTGGCGCACATGATGATGGGCGACGCATAGGGGCAGGAGATTCTCGGTGGCGGTGTGGCCGCCGTTGCGCCATTCGATCGCGTGGTCGATCTCGGCCTTGGATGCGGGGCGGATGCAGCCGGGGAACATGCAGGTGTCGGCGCGCAGCTCGATGAACAGCCGCATCGCCTTCGGTGGGGTGCGAAGCATCCGCTCGACGCTCGTCACCATGCACGTGACCGGGTCGGTGAACACCCGGAAGAACGCATCCCCTGCGGCGACAAGTTCGCGGGCGGTGTCGGCGTCGATGACGCCGTACCCGTCGAGGTGACCGTGCTCGTCGTCCAACCCCGCGGCGGTCGTCGCCGGGAGGGTGACGCGCACTTCGGCGCGGATTCCGCGCACGAACGTCGGTGTCGGGGTGGTGTCGCCGTGGATCGGGGTGGTGCCGGCGATGTCGCCGTCGCAGAGGAGATCACCGGCCGCATCCGCCCGCAACTGTGACAGGGAACGCTCCTCACCCTCCAGATCGCGGACCGCATGGGCGATGCGATCCAGACGGTTGAACGCCGCAACAGCGACCGGCGCCGGCAGCAACGCGGACAACGTCGCCATCCCATCCTGCTCCGGCGTCACCCACACGTTCCGCCGCCTCTTCGCTGCCGCGTGACGCTCGGCAAGCGGCGTCTCATCCAGCGTCTCGCGCAGCTGCTGCAACGCCTTCTTCAACTGCGCCGGCGTCAACTCGCCGACGAGCTCAACCGCCCGTTCATCCAGCACGGCCCGGCAGGAGCGATCCAGGCCGCCGGCGACGTCGCAGATGACCTGCCCGGCATCCCACCGCATCCGCGCATCCGCCAACGCAGAACGCGTCACAGGCAGATCCTCGACCAGCAGTTGCGCCCGCTCCAGCTCGCGCGACGCGACCCACTCCGACACACCGAGCGCGACAGCGAACTCGGCCCGGATCGACCGCTCCACCAGCTCCCGCAGATCCCCGCGCACCAAATGCTTCCCGGCGGCGAACAGTTCCGGTCGGCTCCGGGCGACGAGATACCCGGCGTACAACTCCTCAAGCCCCGCGAGCAGCACAGGAGCCGTCGACCGGGCGAGGTGCGCGGCGCGGTCTCCGTGCTGCCGGACCGTGTTGCGCACCTCTTCGGGTGTCTGCGGGCTGCTCGTATCTTCCATACGAATATGACACCACAGACCGCCGACATCGAACACACGTTCGACGCGATCCGGGACAACTCACCCCGAAACCCACCTTGTTGGGGAGACGACAGAGGCGAGCCCGCGCAACGATGAACCGCCGGTACAGACCCGTGAGCATCCACGGATGCAACCGCAGACGCAGGAGGGGCCCGCGCCATCCGGCGCGGGCCCCTCCTGGTGCAGCGGGACTACGCTGCGTGGCGACGGCGACGCAACGCCGTCAGGATGCCGCCCGCCAGCAGCAGGGCTGCGGCGAGGAAGGCGAGCGGTGCGACATCCGCTCCGGTGAAGGGCAGCGATCCGTTACCACCTGACGAACCGCCGACCGCCGTCGCCGGAGCGGTCGCGGTGGGCGTCGGAGTCGGCGATGCGGTGGCGGGAGCCCCGGCCTCGACGGTGAAGCTCGCCGTCAGGGCAGTGGCGCTCTGCGTGCCGGTGAGCGCGACGGTGTACTCACCGGGCTCCGTGGGGGCCGTGACGGCCAACTCGACCGAACCGTCGATCACGTCGGTCTTGCCGACGGTCGTTCCGGCGATTTCGCCGGTCAGCTGGCGGTCACCCGCGAGGCCGGATGCGGTCACCGCGAGGGAGCCGCCGGGAGCGACGGTCGCCGGAACCGAGACGGTGGCGTCCTTCGAGAAGGAGGCCAGGTCGCGCTCGAGCGTGAGCGCGTTGGCGATGGTGAAGAAGTTGTCCGTCTGGTCGGTCAGACCGATCACGGCCGCCGCACCAGGACCGTAGCCGGCGATGCGCAGCTGAGAGCCGGTGTGCTGCTGCGAGCCACCCGCCGCGGCGGTGCCGTAGGCCACCTTCATGACCGAGCCCTCGGTGGTGGTAAG
The DNA here is from genome assembly GCA_013204985.1 of Microbacteriaceae bacterium VKM Ac-2855. Classification (GTDB taxonomy): domain Bacteria; phylum Actinomycetota; class Actinomycetes; order Actinomycetales; family Microbacteriaceae; genus Rathayibacter. Next base: position 615,041 of record JABMLG010000003.1, on the reverse strand, counting down.
AGCGGTCGACAGGGTCGCGGGCGGGGTGTTGTCCACGATCTGGCTGGTGTGGGCGTGGTCCGCGGTGACGATGACGAGGGTGTTTCCGTCGGCCTTCGCGAAGGCGAGGGCGGCCTGCACGGCCTCATCGAGGTCGAGGGTCTCACCGATCTGGCCGCAGGCGTTGGCTGCGTGGTCCTGCTTGTCGATCGAGGCGCCCTCGACCTGGAGGAAGAAGCCTTCTTCGCCCGTGTTGAGCAAGCCGATCGACTTCTCGGTCAGCGCCTTCAGCGAGAGGTCGGTGCTGAGGCGGTCCGGGTTGGGCTGGCACGTCACCGGAGCGAGGTCCCCGCCGCCGACCGTCGCCTCGGAGGCGGCGAATCGGGTCGGGAAGTTGCCCTCGGTGAAGGTGCCGAGCACCGGCTGCGCCTGGTCGGCGACGGTCACGGCGTCGAGCTCCTCAGCCGTGTCGACCACCTGGTAGCCGCGGTCGGCCGCCTGGTCGAACAGGGCCTCGCCCTGCCAGTCGCCGGCCTTCGCCGCCTGCAGGAAGCTCTTCGAGCCTCCGCCGAGGGTGAGGTCGGCGCGGGTGTCGATGATCTGCTCGCTGATCGAGCCCAGCCCGCCGAGCTCGAGGTAGTCGTCGCCGCCGTTCGCGCTCTCGGGGCCGTAGAAGCTGCGGGCGTCCACGTGCGCCGCCTGTACGGCCGGGGTCGCATCCTGGATCTCGGCGGTCGAGACGTTGCCTGTCTTCAGGCCGTTCGCCTTCGCGACCTCGATCAGCGTGTCCTGCGGCACCCCGTCGATGTCGACGGAGATCGCGTTGTCGTACGTCTTTGTGCCGGTCGCCCAGGCGGAACCGGTGGCAGCCGAGTCGGGTACATAGTCCGGGTTGCCCTTGGCTTCACCGTCCTTGTAGAGCGAGTAGGTCGTGTACTGACCCGTGAGCGGCAACGCATCGATGCCCGGCAGCATGCCCGCCGCGCCGTACTCGTAGTTGCGGGCGATCGTGATCTCGGAGTCGCCCATGCCGTCTCCGATGAGGAGGATGACGTTCTTGGCGGGGCCGTCGACGATCGAGTCCTTGATCGACTGGATCTTGTCGTCGGCGTTGCGGGTGGCGCCACCGGTGGCGCCCAGGCCGTCGGCGGCGAACGCCGCCGGCGAGGCGAAGAAGGACGCGCCGACGAGGCCGACCGCCGCGAAGGCGACCGCGCCGCGACGAGCGCGCGCAGTGCTGAGGAAAGGCATGAATGCTCCGCTGTTCTCACTGAGTGTTCGGCCACGGATCCGCGGCTGACTCCCAGGACAACGGCGCCGCGTGTCCGCGAGGTGAACGGCGAGACACGCGGGTGTGAACCTCCGGCGACCGAGCCGACCTCATCCTTCGCGCCAGCGTTCACCCTCCGTTCACCCTGGCGAGGGGATGCGGACACGCTCGCTCCGTAGCCTCGCAGCGCAGGTCAGCACCGGCCTGCGCTCAGAAGGCCGACGTCACCAAGGTTCGCCTTCGCATTCTCATTCCCAACCCGAAAGGGACACTTGTGATCATCTCGCGTCTCGGCCGTACGGTCGTCGTCGCAGCGGCCGCCGCCGTGCTTCTCTCCTCCTGCGCAGCGAACGAGGGCACTTCTGCCGCCGGCAGCGACGCTTCCTCTTCTTCCCTCACGGGCACGCTGACGGGCATCGGCGCATCCTCCCAGGGCTCGGCCCAGGAGGCCTGGGTCGCCGCGTTCCAGACCGCGAACCCCGACGTCACCGTCAACTACGACCCGCAGGGCTCCGGCGCGGGCCGCGAGCAGTTCATCTCGGGCGCAGCCGACTTCGCCGGCTCCGACTCCGCGCTGAGCGACGACGAGCTCACCAGCACCTTCGCCGCGTGCGCCCCCGACACCACCGCGATCGACCTCCCGGTCTACATCTCCCCCATCGCGGTCGTCTTCAACGTGGAGGGCGTCGACGAGCTGAACCTCGACGCGTCCACCATCGCGAAGATCTTCTCGGGCAAGATCACCACGTGGAACGACCCGGCGATCGCCGCGCTCAACGCCGACGTGACCCTGCCGTCCACCGCGATCACCGCCGTGCACCGCTCCGACGACTCGGGCACCACCAAGAACTTCACCGACTACCTCGGCAAGGTCGCCCCCAGCGACTGGGCCGAGAAGGCTGCGGACACGTTCCCCTTCCAGTCCGGTGAGGGCGCACAGGGCACCTCCGGTGTGATCGACGCCGTCACCAACGGCACCGGCACCATCGGCTACGCCGACGCGTCGAAGGCCGGCGACCTGGGCGTCGCGAAGATCAAGGTCGGCGATGAGTTCGTCGAGTACACCGCCGAGGGCGCTGCCGCCGTCGTCGAGGGCTCCCCGCTGGTCGAGGGCCGCGAGGCGAACGACATCGCGATCAACCTCGACCGCGAGACCACCGACCCGACGCACTACCCGCTGGTGCTCGTCTCGTACGCCATCGCGTGCTCGGAGTACGCTGACGCCGACGCCGCCGCGCTGGTGAAGGCCTACATCGGCTACATCGCCAGCGACGAGGGCCAGGCCGAGGCCGCGACCTCCGCGGGCGCCGCGCCGCTGTCGGCCGACCTCGCTTCGAAGGTCGCCGACGCCATCGCCACCATCAAGTAACACCCCCTGCTGTCGCTCTCGACAGCGGGTCTGGCTCGGCCCACAATAGGGCCGAGCCAGACCCACGTAAGGCCAGACCCACGTAAGCCCAGACCCACGTAAGCCCACCCCAGCACTACCCCCGTCAAGAGACTGAGGATCACGCTCGACATGACGACCGACGCCCCCCAGATCGCGAAGCCGAAGCAACGGCTCGCGGATCGTGTCTTCTCCTCGGCGACTCTGTCCGCCGGCGCCCTCATCCTGGTGGTCCTCGCCGCTGTCGCGATCTTCCTCGTGGCGCAGAGCATCCCGGCCCTTCTCGCCGATCCCGCCGAGCTCAAAGGCTCGCCCGCGAGTTTCTGGGACTACGTGGCTCCGCTGGCGTTCGGCACCGTCTGGGCCGCCTTCCTGGCCCTGCTCATGGCCGTGCCGGTCGCGATCGGTATCGCCCTCTTCATCTCGCACTACGCACCGCGGCGCATCGCGCAGGCCCTCGGCTACGTGGTCGACCTGCTCGCCGCGGTTCCCTCGGTGGTCTTCGGGCTCTGGGGAGCGACCGTTCTGGCCCCCGCCGTTCAGCCGTTCTACGCCGACATCGTGAACAACCTCGGCTGGTTCTTCCTCTTCTCCGGTCCCGTCTCGGGAACCGGGCGCACCATCTTCACCGTCGCGATCGTGCTGGCGGTGATGATCCTGCCGATCATCACTGCGCTGACCCGCGAGATCTTCCTGCAGACCCCGCGCCTGCACGAAGAGGCTGCCCTCGCCCTCGGTGCCACCCGCTGGGAGATGATCCGCATCGCCGTCCTCCCCTTCGGCCGCCCCGGAATCATCTCGGCGTCGATGCTCGGCCTCGGACGCGCGCTCGGCGAGACGATGGCCGTAGCCATGGTGCTCTCTCCCGCCGTCGTGATCAGCTTCGTGCTCACCAGCTCGACCAACCCCGCGACGATCGCCTCGAACATCGCACTGAACTTCCCCGAAGCGCACGACGTGGGCATCAACGCCCTCATCGCGACGGGTCTCGTGCTCTTCCTCATCACGCTCGCGGTGAACTCCATCGCCCGCTGGGTCATCAACCGCCGCAAGGCCTTCTCCGGAGCCAACTGATGTCTGCGTCTGCAACCACCGCGGCACCCGCGCGTCCGCTCGTCAATACGCTCGCCTCGGGCAAGCTGCCCGCCTGGACCCCGTGGGTCATCCTCTTCGCATCCTGGGTGCTGCTGGGTGTCATCTTCTACATGGTGCAGCAGGCGAACGGCGATAAGGCGTTCAACATCGCCGGCACCCTCGTCGCCGGCACCGCACTGTTCATCGTGGTGCTCTCGTCGATCTCCTTCGCGCTGGAGGGCCGCCGCAAGGCGAGCGACCGCCTCGCGACCACGCTGGTCTCGTCCGCGTTCATCCTCGCGCTCGTGCCGTTGATCTCGCTTTTGTGGACCACGGTCGGCAACGGCTTCGCCCGCTTCGATCCGCTGTTCTTCAGCTCGTCGATGCGCAACGTCGTCGGTGAAGGCGGCGGCGCGGTGCACGCGATCTGGGGCACGCTGCTGATCACGCTCGCCGCCGCCATCATCTCGGTGCCGATCGGTCTGCTGACCGCGATCTACTTGGTCGAGTACGGCAAGGGTCACCTCGCCCGCGCGATCACCTTCTTCGTCGACGTCATGACGGGTATCCCCTCGATCGTCGCCGGTCTGTTCGCCTACGCGTTGTTCGTGCTGTTCTTCGGCCCCGGAGTTCGGATGGGGATCGGTGGCGCGGTCGCCTTGGCCGTGCTGATGATCCCGGTCGTCGTGCGCTCCTCGGAGGAAATGCTGAAGCTCGTACCGAACGAGCTGCGCGAGGCCTCCTACGCTCTCGGTGTGCCGAAGTGGCTCACGATCCTCAAGATCGTGCTGCCGACCTCGCTGGCCGGCATCGTGACCGGCATCATGCTTGCGATCGCCCGCGTCATCGGCGAGACGGCTCCGTTGCTGATCATCGCCGGCTACACCCAGAGCCTGAACACCAATCTGTTCGCCGAGCGGATGATGACCCTCCCGGTCTTCGTCTACAACCAGTACCAGCTGCAGGGCACGGATGCGCAGGCATACGTCGACCGCGCCTGGGCCGGAGCGCTGACGCTCATCCTGATCGTGATGCTGCTGAACCTGCTGGCGCGCCTCATCGCCAAGCTGTTCGCGCCCAAGATCGCTCGCTGACCTTCTTCCGACTTCTCCCGACGACACGTACCCGAAGGAAACTGCTTTGTCCAAGCGCATCGAGGTCAACGACCTCAACGTCTACTACTCCAAGTTCCTCGCGGTCGAGGGCGTCAGCCTGCAGATGGAGCCGCGCTCCGTCACCGCCTTCATCGGCCCCTCCGGTTGTGGCAAGTCGACCTTCCTGCGCACGTTGAACCGCATGCACGAGGTCATCCCCGGCGCACGCGTCGAGGGTGAAGTGCTGATCGATGGCAACAACCTCTACGGCCCGGGTGTCGACCCGGTGCTCGTGCGCCGTCAGGTCGGCATGGTGTTCCAGCGGCCGAACCCGTTCCCGACGATGTCCATCCGCGACAACGTGCTCGCCGGAGTGAAGCTGAACAACCGACGCATGTCGAAGGGCGATTCCGACGCTCTCGTCGAGCAGTCGCTGCAGGGTGCGAACCTCTGGAACGAGGTCAAGGACCGCCTCGACAAGCCCGGATCCGGCCTCTCCGGCGGACAACAGCAGCGTCTGTGCATCGCGCGCGCGATCGCCGTCTCGCCCGACGTGCTGCTGATGGACGAACCCTGCTCGGCGCTCGACCCGATCTCGACGCTTGCGATCGAGGACCTCATCGAGGAGCTCAAGAACGAGTACACGATCGTCATCGTGACCCACAACATGCAGCAGGCCTCACGCGTCTCCGACAAGACCGCGTTCTTCAACATCGCGGGCACCGGCAAGCCGGGCAAGCTCATCGAATACGACGACACCACCACGATGTTCTCGCGTCCGTCCGTCCAGGCCACCGAGGACTACGTCTCGGGTCGCTTCGGGTAAGTCGCGCTCCGGCGTGCGCCCGGCGCTGCAGATCTCGTTCGGCTCGCGCTGAGCGCGGCGACGACAACGAGTAAGGGGGTTGTCACTCCGTCCCGTGGGATGGAGTGACAACCCCCTTGCTCGTGGTGCGCGTCGGTACTCGTGGTGCGCGTCCGTACTCGTGGTGCGCGTCCGTACTCGTGATGCGCGTCAGGCGGTGGTGATCGCCAGGATCGGATCGGTCGTCGGGGCGTCGGACCCGCCCTCATCCTCGACGGTGATCGCGACGATCGCGCCGGCGTTCAGAGTGCCATCGAGAGCGCGGACCGTGGTGCCGGATGCGGCGGCATCGAAGGTTCCCGCGGGAACCGGCTCGGAGCCGTCGATGTACCAGAGCTCGTAGGTCTTGTCGGACGGCAGTGCAGCGAGACCGTCGACCAGCAGCACCGACTTGGCGAGCGACGCGGACCAGATGACAGTCGCCTCGCCCCCGCCGGCGAGCGTGTCACTCGCCTGCTGCACGTCCGGCGCCTGGCGGATCTGTTCGAGCGCCGTCTGCTGCTGGTTCTGATACTGCTGCTGGCCGATGATCGGCGGCAGAGTGACGCCTCCGATCACGATCACCACGGCCGCCGCTGCGGCCGAGAGGTAGACGGCCGGCCGGGCGAACCAACGACGATGAGCAGCCGCCTCGATCGGTCCCGGCGCCGGTGCGACGGATGCAGGTGCTTCGTCCGTCTCGACAACGGCATTCGGCACCTCGGGCGCTGCCGGAGCGTGCGGGGTGAGGACCGGCTCCGCGATCAGTTCGTTGGGAAGGTCGTGCGTCGTGTCGGCAGGCAACTGCGGGGTCTGCGCGATGAGGGCGAGCAGGTCGGCGCGCATCGACGGCGGCGGAGCGATCTGCGGTGCCTCGAGTGCGAGTGCATCGACGGTCTCCGCGTAGTCGTCCGCTTGGTGACGCGCACGCGGATGCTCGGCGAGGAACGCCTCGTACCGGGCGAGTTCTTCGGGCGTCAGGATGCCCAGGGCGTAACCCGCGGCGAGGTCGCGCGGGTCGTCGGAAATCTGGTCGGTCATCCTGTCACCCCCATCTCTTCTCGGAGTTTGATCATGCCGTCTCGCAGACGGGTCTTCACGGTGCCGATCGGGCACTCGAGGATTCCGGCGATCTCGCTGTGCGAGTAGCCGCCGTAGTAGGCGAGCTGCAACGCTTGTCGTTGCAGGGTCGTCAGGCGGGCCATTGCAGCGACCACCTTCTCGTGTTCCAGGGCGACCTCCGCCGTCTCTGCCACCTGGTCGTATTCGGGTTCCAGGTCGCGTATGCCGATTCGCGTGTCGCGATCACGACCCGCCTGCGCGGCGCGAACCCTATCTATAGCCCTGCGGTGAGCCATCGTGAGGATCCACGTCGTCGCTGAACCTTTATTCGGAGCGAAGCGGGAGGCGGTTTGCCAGATCTCGAGGAACACTTCCTGCGCCACCTCTTCGGACTGGGCTCGGTCGACCAGCACCCGCGTCACAAGACCGAGCACTCGCGAGGCGAATGCGTCGTACAGTTCTGCGAACGCCCGCTGATCGCCCTGGGTCACGCGTTCGAGCAGGAGTCCGGCGTCGACGACGGCCTCACTCATGAGCGGCCGGCCGCGGCGGTGCGGGGCTTGATATTGCGTGTCATCCAGAAGAACGCTACCGCTACTCCCGCCACGATCACGATGACTTGCAGCGTCCAGATCAAGAAACGGGCATCGAAGGCGACGAAACCGAGGTCGAGCGAGGTCGTCGCCGAAAGACGCGGAATCACCGAGAGCCCGATGACCGCGGCGAGAGCGGCCGTGAGACCGGGCCAGGTCCGAGCCATCACGAGCACCCAGACGCCGGCGAGGGCCTGCGCGACCGCGAGGAAACGCATCAGCACCCCCTGTGTGAGAACAACGCCCTGACCGAGTTGTGCGCTCTCCGCCGCGTCGACCTGAGGCGCGACGATGAAGTAGATCGCAGCGCACGCGAGCAGCCCCAAGCCCGCCCACAGACGGGCGCCGATGCGATACGCGGTGCGCTTGTTCATCCGTGGTCTCGCTGTTCTGCCTGCCGCGGTAGCGGATCGATTCCGGCCGTTCGAGGCCACGAAGGCCACGTCTCACCCCGTTCCCCCGAGGCAGAATGGGGCCGGACCGCAGAACGCCTCTCGGCGCGAGGCCGCTCAGAGCGGCTAAAAGTGGAGCCCGGGGTTACTGCGGTCCGGCCACCACCAGTGTACCGGGTGCTCCGTGCCCTGTTCGCGGCGCGAGAACAGGTTGACGCAAGGGTGCAGCCGACCGTCGTCTCAGTCGAGCGATTCGTGGCGCCAGAGACGCGCGCAGCTGGTCAGTTCGTTGGCGGTGGTGGAGAGACGCAGGGCGCGCGTCGTGAGTTCGGTGGCTCGTGCAGGCTCGGTGGGTTCGAGATCGTCGGCGACCGAGGTACTGCCGGCCGCGCTGATCCGGCAGAACGCAGCGGCCCGATCGAGCGCGACCGCGAAGTCGCCGTCGAAGACACCGCGGAGGATCTGATCGGCGAGCGCGGTGATCTCGGCCGGGCCGGTGGGCACGCTGGCGCCGGCGACGACCGGGTCGATGGTCGTTGAGAGCTCGACTCCGCGCTGATACATGTAGCTCGTCGTCACCGGATCCTGGCGGATGAGCAGGCGCAGCAGATAGATGCGCCAGAGCGCACCGGGCAGGCTCGTCGCGCTCGCCCGAGCCCAGAGTTCGGCGAGGGCGTCGATGCCGTGGTCGTCGGTATAGGCGACGAGGCGGTCGATCACGACCGGATCGGGGTCGTTCCGAACCCGGCTGAGCAGCGCCAGGGCGGTCTCGTGGGCGACCCGGGTGATCTGCGCCGGATCGTCGCCACCCTGGAACGCTTCGAAGACGTGAGAGGGGAACTTGGTGGGCTTGTGGAAGCCGTCGGACATGGCACCGCCTTCCGCGGTCGAGACGTACGGATGCGACAACGCTAGACCGCGTGGATTCATGCCGCCTGCGTGGCCGGTCGTGTTCCCGGACCTCGGGTCCGCCACGAGGGTCCGCCACGCGGGTCCGCCACGTGCGTGAAGCGGCGGCGGCGTGCCCGTGATGACCACTCGGGAGAAGTGGCGGGATACTTCCGCGGTCCGCATCCGCGGTACCCTTGACGCGCGACTGCGGTCGCGCGGGCCTCTAGCTCAGTTGGTAGAGCAGCGGACTTTTAATCCGCGGGTCGTCGGTTCGAGCCCGACGGGGCCTACAAGTGTTTAGGTGGATGCGCAGGCTTCACAGCGAGTGGACGCAGTTAGGAACCCCTCAAAAATTTTTCTGCGCGCAGGAAGCGATGACGACGGCGCGGACATGCTGGCTTCGTTTCATCTGCGTAGTGCGCAGAGACTGTCTGCATGACTGATCGCCCGCCGTTTCCCGCAGAGCTTGAGCGCGACCTCTTCGTGGAGGCCGGTTACCGTTGCGCAGTACCTCGTTGCGGAGTGACGAGCACCCTTGAAATCGACCACATCGCGGAACACGCGAGGATCCAATGCACGAGTTCGCAGATCGTCCATTCCCGTTCCGTCCGCGAGGAGCAGATCTCACGTCCGGCGCTCTCCCGGGGAACCGAGGGGCAATCCGCGGCGCGGGGGTGTCACAGTGTCGGTGGTCTGTGATTCACTCTCAATACATCGCAATCGAAGGAGGAACACGATGGCACCTGTAATCGAAACCACGCCAAGTGAACTGGCTGAGCGACGCTCGGACATCCTCAAGCGCCTCGGCCTCACTGAGGCGAACTTCTGGGAATTGAAGTCGACTCGCACGCTTAACAGCGACGAGTGGGAGGCGAAGGAGGAGCTTGAAGCGATTGAGTTCCTCCTAGGCGAACACCCGTCGCGCTAGTCCGTGGGTTCCCTCACGCTGCGAGAGCGTTCAGCGATCTTCGCGTCCGAAATCGGCAACACGATATCGGCAGTTCTTCCGGGGCCGATCTCAATGGTCTCCGTCGCGGGGGCTGCTGACCGGTTCGTGGTCCGCCCCGCCGGCGATCAAGTTTCAGATCAGCGCATTCCCCTCCGGGTGAACGGCGAACATCTTGCGTCCCTGGGCGTGCAGGTCTACCTAAGCATGGACAGCTCCGGTTAGTACTTGAAGACGACGCGATCGAATCTTGCAGTTCATTCGGTGCTCGATCGAACCCCTTTGGTCCGCCAAGAATTCGACGCTGGGATGGGCTCTGGCGCTCCCGTGGCGCACTGGCATGTCCACGCAGACCGCGGCGCGTTGTCCCACCTTCTAGCCCGCGCTCACGCCGTTCGACCTGATGTAGTCAGAAAGCCGCACGATATTTCGTCGCTTCATTTTCCGGTAGGGGGTGAGCGGTTCCGGCCCTGCATCGAGGACTTCCTCGAATTCCTCGTCAGGGAGGCGGGCGTCGATTCAGAGCGGGGCTGGGAATCAGCAGTGTTGGAGGGCCGCGAGCGCTGGCGTCGCATGCAGTATCGTGCGTCGACCCGGGACCTCCAGGGTGAGGCGGCGGAGGTTCTGCGTCAGCACGGTTGGACGGTCATCCCACCCGTTGGTCCTACTCAAGAGGGCCAGCGATTGCTGACTCAGTGGTAGCCGTCGAGGTGCGGTTACGGCTCTGCTAAAACCTCGTCTTCGACACCCCCAGCGACGAGTGGTCGACCTGAGCGGCTGCGATCGCCCGCGACGCCACGAATAGCTTCTGGCGTTCGATTAGGTATCGCACCAAACGCTGAACCAGTCGTGCGGAACGCCTGGTTGGAAACCGATCACGGACCAATCGAGCTACACGTACAACCGAGATGCGAGGTGCCCGGGAAGCGATCCGTCCGGCTCCGTCAACGCCACGGAACCGGACGCCTCGAGGCACACGACCTGGTCGATCACGAGCCGATGGCCCATCGAGTCAGAGGTTCGCACCAGCTGGGTGCCGTAGGCCCGGCTATCTCAGGGCCGGGCCCGCGCTAGAACCTAGTCGTGACCGCCCTGCGTCTGCCCCCGACCGGTCGCCGACTGCAGACGGTCGATGTGCTCCGAGGCCTGCGCCTTGGTCAGGTCGGCGGGAAGGGTTTCACCCGCCTCGCGGGCGAGAGTGTCGAGATAGCTGCGTTGCGGTCCGGTCATCGGCTCATCGCCGGTGACCCAATCGGCGGGGTCTTTACTGGCCGTCGTCGAATCGTCATCGCCGCGGGCTCCGAGTACGTCATCATCCATGCTTCGACGGTAGGCCGATCGACGGATGCGCGCAGGGGCTTGCGCGGCGGCGGTTTCTCCGTTCGTTCATCCGCATCCGTATTCGTAGATCAGTTCTACTAGCGGTGCACGGCTGGGCAAGGTCGGGTGAGAGGACTGTTCGACCCCGGTCGCAGCCCGCACGCCGTGCCGTCAGACCGGATACGGCGGCGACAGATACGACTCGAGGAGAGTCGTCACGTGGTACGCGAGCGCGGGATGGATGTCCCCCGGCTGCGCGACCGATTCGATGAGCTCGCGCAAGACCGTCGTCGTCGCTGGAGTCGCCATAGCAAAAGCCTAGGGAACGTCCAGCAGCGGATGCGACGCCCGCGCCGGGGGCACCGGCGCGGACCATTCCTCAGACCCGACCGCTACCGACTCGAGCGATGAATGCGTCGAGTTCGCCGGTCGTGCAGTCCAGCAGAGGCTGAGACCGACGTCACCGTCCGAAGATCGCGTGCGCCACGGTGAAGATCGCGAGACCGGCCAACGACCCGACCACTGTGCCGTTGATGCGGATGAACTGCAGATCCTTCCCCACCTGCAGCTCGAGCTTCTCGGCGGTCTCCCTCGGATCCCACCGACCGATGGTCTCGGTGATGATGCTCGCGATGTCGCCGCGGTAGCGATCGACGAGGTGAGCGGCGACCGTACCGACCCACCGGTCGACCTTGCCGGCCAGCGACGACTCGGACTCGAGCCGCCGACCCAGATCGATCACGATCGACTCGAGGCTGGCCCTCAGCGGGCTGCCCGGATCGTCCATCGCCGAGAGCAGCGACGTTTTCGTCGACTCCCACGCATCCGTCGCGAGCGAGCGCACGCGGGGGCTGTCGAAGACGTTGTTCTTGATCTCTTCGACGCGTGTGATCAGCTCGGGATCGGTCGCCAGGTCGTGCGCGAGCGTCACGAGGTAGCCGTCGAGTGCGACCCGCAGAGGATGCGAAGGCTCGGCCCGCACGGCCCGCACGAAGCCGAGCGCCTCGCGGTAGAGCCGATCGTCGACGAGGCTGCCGACGAACGAGGGCAACCACGTCGGCATCCGCGAGCTGACCATTCGTGCGAAACTCTCGGGGTTGCGCGCGAGCCAGGCCTCCGCCTGGTCGACGAGGGTGTCCACGAGCATGGTGTGGTGGCCGGCCGCGACGATGCCACCCATCAGCGAGCCCAGCGGCGGCCCCCACGGTGGATCGAGCAGGTGTTTGCGCGCGAGCGCCTCGATCACATCCTGCACATCGCTGTCGTCGAGCAGGGTGATGGCGCCACGGACGGCGGCCGCGGTCTCGTCCCCCAACCGCCGGGCGTTGTCGGGTTGCGCGAGCCAGCGTCCGGCGTGTCGAGACACACCGATCGAATCGAGTTTGCCGCGGACGATGTCGCCCGACAGGAAGTTCTCCTCGACGAATTGACCGAGACTCTGCCCGATCTCATCCTTCTTCGTCCGGATGATCGCGGTATGCGGGATCGGGATGCCCAGCGGGTGGCGGAACAGCGCGGTCACAGCGAACCAGTCCGCGAGCGCGCCGACCATGCCGCCCTCGCTCGCCGCGCGGACGTACTGGAGCCAGGGGTACTCGTCCTGCAGCGCGAAGGAGATCACGAAGATCACGGCCATCAGCACGAGCAGACCCGTGGCGAGCCTCTTCATCCGCACCAACGCGGCGCGCTTGTCGTCGTCGTTGAGTCGGGTGAGCGCCCGAGGCGGCGTCGCGACGCTCACGCGCGCTCCTCGCCGAATCCCTCGGCACGGATCCCCCACGAGAGCGACCACTCCTCGCCCGGCTCGAGCCAGCGCAGCCCGTGACCGCTGTTGAAGGCGTCGGCGGGCGCGCTCATCGGCTCGACGGCGACTGCTGTGCGCACATCCTCGCCATCGGGGAAGATCCGCGTGATGAAGACCTGCACGTAGTTGAAGGCCGGATCGGCCCAGAGAACGACGCTGCGGCCATCAGTCGCCGTCAACGAGTGCGTGCTGACGCCGTCGACGAGGACCACGTCCGCCCAGGCGTCGTTGAGTTCCAGTTCACCGACGCGCCGACCCGCGCGGAGGTCCCACTCCGTGCCGAGGACCGGCGCCTGGACGCCGGTGGGATTGAGACGGTCGTCCACTTCGATATGCGCCGTGGCCGCGACGGTCACGAGGAGTTCGTCGCTCGGCACATCGCCGATCTCGAGATAGGGGTGCGCTCCGACGGCGACGGGCGCCTCGGCCGCGCCGACGTTCCGAACGCGATGGGTCACGCGGAGTCCGCTCGATTCGAGGGCGTACCGGATTCTCGTATCGAGGTGGAACGGGTAGCCGCGCTGCGGGAAGACCGTCGCCGCCAGGGTGACGGACGCTGTATCGCGCTCGACGAGACGGTAGGGCGAGCTGCGTAGCAGGCCGTGGATCGCGTTGTGATGCCTCGGCTCGCTGAGGTCGAGCTGCAGGGTGCGACCGTCGTGCACCCAGCGACCGTCACGGACGCGGTTGGGCCACGGCACCAGGATCGCGCCCGAACTCATCGGCGGAATCGTGTCCTCGCCGTACCCGGTGGTGAGGGTGACACCGCCGAGCGAGAGGTGCCGGAGCGCGGCGCCCACCTCGGTGACGATCGCCCGCAACTCGCCCGCCGGACGGGGCAGGACGAGTTCGAACTGCTCTCCCGAGACGGGAGCCGGCGTGAAGTCGGTCATGGCTGAATCCTACGGAGTGTCGACCGGAACCGGGCTGGGTGATCCATCAAGGCGCACGCCGCGGTCGGTGCCGCAGAAGTGCACCGATGCTGCAGAGCCGGCGGGTAACCGCCGCGTCCGTCACGTCTTGCGGTCGATGCTGCAGAAACGGGTTCAGAGGGAGGCGGGCTCGTCGGGTTCGGCGACAGGGTCAGGGGCGCACAACGTGACGGCGAGGCCCGCCGCCTCGAGGTCGCGAACGACGGCTGCATCCGCGACAGAACCGGTGAGGAGCCGGTCGAATTCGTCGAGGCCCGCGACCCGGCCGAGATCGACGATTCCGAGTTTGCGGGAGTCCGCGACGGCGACGCGGCGGCGGGCGGAACGCAGCATCGTGCGTTTGAGCGCGGCCTCGGGCAGGTTCACGTTGGTGACGCCGGAGCCCGCGTCGACTCCGGTGCAGCCGATGAACGCGACATCGGCGCGGATCCGCTCGAACATCTCGGAGGCCAACGGCTCGACGAGCGAGTGCTGCAACGGGCGGAGGGTGCCGCCGGTGACGATCACGGTGAAGCGCGGGATGGCCGCTTCGAGGACGAGTGCGATGGAGAGACCGTTGGTGATGACGGTGACGTCGACGAGGTCCTCTCGCGCCACGAGGGCGGCGGCGATGGCGGCTGTCGTTGTGCCGACGTCGAGGATGACGCTTTCGCCGGGCAGCACGGAGGCGGCGGCCGTCGTCGCGATCGCCCGCTTCTCGCCCGCCGCGGCCGCGAGCCCCTCCTCGAAGGACCGTTCCGTCGCGCGCGGCGTCCGTGGCACCGCACCACCGCGAACCCGCTGGAGCACGCCATCAGCGGCGAGAGCATCGAGGTCGCTCCGCACGGTCACGCCCGAGACCCCCAGCACGTCGGCGAGCTCGGTGACGGAGGCGAAGCCGTCGGTCTCGACACGCTCCCGGATGCGATCGCGCCGCTCGAAGACGACGGCCGCGCCCCGCCCGAAGTCGACGGGCCCGACGGAGGAGGCCTGTACAGAAGAGACCTGATCGGACTGCTGCCCCGAGGACGGCGCGGCGATCGGGTCGGAGAGCATGCCCCATCGTCCCGCATCGGGCCCGACTTGCCAAAGCGAAAGTTCGACTTTCCTTTTCGCAAGCCAGGTCGTAGTCTGAGCGGGTCATGAATGCAGCGATCACACTCACCGGCGGCATCGTCAAACGGCCGCACGTGCTGGCCGACGGCCGCGAACTCCTCTACTTCGACGACGCCGACACCGCGCTGCCGCCGGAACGGGCGGCCGACGCCCGGGTCCTCGACCCGCGCCCGAGCACGGCGCGGATGCGCCAGGACGTGCTCACCGGCGAATGGGTCTCGATCGCGTCCGCACGCCAGAACCGCGTCTTCTTGCCGCCTGCGGAGCTGGATCCGCTCGCTCCGGCCTCGCCGACGAACCCGTCCGAAGTGCCGGCGAACTACGACGTCGCCGTGTTCGAGAACCGCTCCCCCTCGTTCGGCCCACTGCTCGAGGACGACGATGCGCCCCGTTCTGCCGCCGATCTGCGCGAGATCGGCCTCGGTCGTGAGCGCACCAGCGTCGGCCGGTGCGAGGTCGTCTGCTTCAGTCCCGAGCACGAGGGTTCGTTCGCCACCCTCAGCGCGTCACGAGCCCGCACCGTGATCGAGGCGTGGGCCGATCGGGTCGCGGCGCTGTCGGCATTGCCGGGCGTGCGTCAGGTGTTCCCGTTCGAGAACCGCGGCGAGGCGATCGGCGTGACGCTGCACCACCCGCACGGCCAGATCTACTCCTACCCGTACATCACCCCGCGCACGACGAGGCTGCTCGCCTCCGTCGAGGCCTACGGACCGAGCTTCTTCGCCGACGTCCTCGCCTTCGAACAGGCCGGCGAGCGGATGCTGGTGCGCGGCGAGTACTGGAGCGCCTTCGTGCCGTTCGCTGCTCGCTGGCCGCTGGAGGTGCACGTGCTGCCGCATCGCCACATCGCCGATCTCGCCGGAACGACCCCCGAGGAGCGCGACGAGCTGGGTGCGCTCTACCAGCGCGTGCTGCGCGGAATCGATGCCCTCTACGACAGCCCGACGCCGTACATCGCGGCCTGGCACCAGGCGCCGGTGCACGAGCACCGCGACGATGTCCGCCTCATGCTGCAGATCACCTCGCCGCGCCGCGCCGCGACCAAGCTGAAGTACCTCGCGGGCAGCGAGGCGGCGATGGGCGCCTTCATCGGCGACGTCCTGCCCGAAGTAGCGGCGGAGGCCCTGCGCGCGGCGATCGCCCGCGCCGACGCCACGACCGCATCCGCACCCGACAACACCGAGGAGGACGGCCGATGACCGCCGGCACCCTGCAGAGCCTCGCGCAGCGCGCGACGAGCGATTTCGAGAAGCGCTACGACAGCGCGCCGGACGGCGTCTGGGCCGCCCCTGGGCGGGTGAACCTGATCGGCGAACACACCGATTACAACGACGGCTTCGTCTTCCCCTTCGCGATCGATCGGGCCACGGCCGTCGCGGTCGCCGCGCGTGCCGACCGAACGGTACGAATCGCCTCCGCGTTCTCGACGGAGTCAGCCGAGGTCTCGCTCGACGAGGTGGCAGAAGGTCGCTTCGAGGGCTGGGCCGCGTATCCGCTCGGCGTGCTGTGGGCGCTCGGCGAGTACGGCGCCGACCTCGCCGAGCGCCAGGGCTTCGATATCTATATCGACTCCGACGTGCCGGTGGGGGCCGGCCTCTCGAGCTCGGCAGCGCTGCTGTGCGCCGTCGCCGTCGCGATCGACGAGCTCTGGAACCTCGGTCTCGACCGGGCGACGCTCGCTCGGGTGGGGCAGCGCGCCGAGAATACGGCCGTCGGTGCCCCGACCGGGATCATGGACGAGTGCGCTTCCCTCTTCGGGCAGCGCGACGAGGCCGTCTTCCTCGACTGCCGCAGCCTCGACACGGAAGTGATCCCACTCGGCTTCGAGGAGGCCGGGTTGGTGCTGTTGATCATCGACACCAAGGTCTCGCATGCGCACGCGACGGGTGGTTACGCAGACCGCCGGGCCTCCTGCGAGGCGGGGGCGGAGGCACTGGGGGTCGGGTCTCTGCGCGACCTCTCGGTCGACGATCTGCCGCGCGCAGCCGAGCTGCTCGACGACGTGACCTACCGGCGTGTGAAGCATGTGATCACCGAGAACGCGCGTGTGCTCGACACGGTACGCACCCTCCGCGAGCACGGTCCGGCCGCGATCGGTCCGATCCTCGACGCCGGTCACCTCTCGCTGCGCGACGACTTCGAGATCTCGGTGCCCGAGCTCGACACGGCCGTGGTCGCAGCACGCGGCGCCGGGGCGATCGGTGCCCGAATGACCGGAGGCGGATTCGGCGGCGCGGCGATCGCTCTGACCCCGGTCGAACGCGAGGGCGAGGTGCGCACCGCGGTACTCGCGGCGTTCGCCGATGCCGGCTTCACGACTCCGGAGCTGTTCCTCGTGACCGCTGCCGATGGAGCCGGCCGAGCCTGAGTCAATCCTCGGGGGTCACTCGCGCCGGCTCGCCGCCGGTGACGCGCACCAGGTCGTCGTAACCGATCGCGAACACGGTGTGCGCGTGGCCGGCTGCGGCCCACACGACGTCATAGCGAGCGAGCGCCTCATCCACCAGTGTCCGGATCGGGCTGGGGTGACCGAGCGGTGCAACGCCTCCGATCACCTGGCCGGTGGCCTCCTTCACGACGGATGCGGAGGCTCGCGAGATCGTGCCGGCGAGGCGCTCGCCCAACCAGGCGGTGTCGACCCGGTGCGATCCGCTGGTCAACACCAGCAGCGGCGCTCCGTCGAGCAGGAACACCAGAGAGTTCGCGATCTGGCCCGGCTCGATGCCGAGCGCAGCAGCGGCCTGCGTCGCTGTCGTCGCTGCGCCGTCGAGCCAGCGCACCTCGGCCGACACCCCCTGCTCAGCGAGCGCGCGGCTGACACGGTCGACGGCGGGATGATCGCGATTCACCATGCGATCACGGTACCAATCCGAGCGTGACCGATCGGCGCGAGACCCGGCGGATGCATCGTGGCAGCGGTGGACCGTAGGCTCGGAGCATGAGCCGTCGAATAGACCTGAACGCCGATCTGGGCGAGGGATTCGGGGCCTGGTCGTCGGGCGACGACACCGCGATGCTCGATGTCGTCACCAGCGCCAATATCGCCTGCGGTTTTCACGCCGGCGATCCGTCGATCATGCTCGCGACCTGCCGCGCGGCGGCAGAACGCGCGGTCGCGATCGGCGCCCACGTGTCGTACCGCGACCTGATCGGCTTCGGCCGACGCGACATCCCCGTCACGCCGGACGAGCTGTACGCGGACGTCGTCTACCAGCTCGGAGCGATCAGCGCCGCCGCGCGAGCGGCCGGCACCCGTGTGCAGTACGTGAAACCCCACGGCGCGCTGTACAACCGCATCGTGCGCGACGTGGAGCAGGCTGAGGCCGTCGCCTCGGCGGTCGCCGACGTGGACTCGACGCTCGCCGTCCTCGGCCTGACGGGTTCGGCGATCCACGAAGCGTCCGAGCGTCGCGGTCTCCGCATCCGCCACGAGGCCTTCGTCGACCGCGCCTACACCGCCGGTGGCACGCTCGTACCGCGCTCCGTGCACGGCTCCGTGCTCAGCGAGGGCGACGGCATCGCGGCTCGTGCCGTGGCCATGGTGCGGCACGGCACCACAGTGGCGCTCACCGGTGAGACGATCGAGATCACCGTCGATTCGTTGTGCTTCCACGGCGACACCCCGGGCGCTGTCCGGATGGCGCTCGAGGTCCGCGACGCCCTCCGCGCGGCGGGGATCACACTCGCACCGCTCGCGTGAACGCCGCCCGCGTGTGTACCGGCCGAAACAGCGGCGTCGAATGAACGAAGCAGGCTCGACACCTCTGCATCCGCGGCTGCTGCCGTTCGGAGACCGCGCCGTTCTCGCCGAAGTCCGCGACGGAGCCGAGGCGATCGCGCTGTACCGCGCGCTCGATGCCGCCCGCCCGCCGGGAGTGCTCGACCTCGTGCCTGCCGCGCGCACCGTTCTGGTTCAGCTGGAGCCGCGCATCCTGACGATGGAGGCCGCCCGCCGCTGGATCGTGGCGAGTGCGGCGAACGCTACGGCCACGCCGCAGGCTGCGGGCGCCGAGCACCGCATCGTGGTGGACTACGACGGAGCCGACCTCGATCACCTCGCCGGCGCCCTCGATCTCACATCGGCCGAGCTCGTGGCGCAGCACACCGGCCAGGACTGGGTCGTCGCCTTCGGCGGCTTCGCGCCCGGCTTCGCGTACCTGTCGCCCACCGAACGGTGGCCCGAGATCCCGCGCCTGGAGGTTCCGCGTACCGCAGTTCCCGCCGGGTCGGTCGCGGTTGCCGGACGCTACTCGGGGATCTACCCCCGCGTCTCCCCCGGCGGCTGGCAGCTGATCGGGCGCACGGATGCGCCGCTCTGGGACAGTGCGCGGCAACCGCCCGCGCTGCTGCAGCCGGGCGCGATCGTCCGCTTCGAGGCGCGCGGATGAGCCTGCGCATCCTCGTACCGGGAGCGATGACCCTGATCGAGGATCTCGGCCGACCTGGATTCGGCGCCGTCGGCGTCGGACGGTCGGGAGCGATGGATCGCAGCTCCTTCACCACGGGGAATCGCCTGGTCGGGAATCCGCAGGACGCCGCCGGGTTGGAGATTCTCGGTGCCGGACTCGAGGTGCACTTCCAGAGCGGCGCCTGGTTCGCCATCACCGGAGCGCGCGGGGTCGCTCTGCTCGATGGACGACTCGTCGACTGGGCGCTCCCCCGCTGGGCACCCGTCGGATCCGTGCTCGCGTTCGGGTCGGTCGAGCGCGGACTCCGCCGCTACCTCGCCGTCCGAGGCGGGATCGATGCACCCACCGAACTCGGCTCGCGCTCGACCGACACGCTCTCCGGGCTCGGACCTCCGCGCCTGCGCGCCGGGGATGTGCTTCCGAGCGGGATCGCGTCGACCCCGGTGCCGGTCATCGATTGGATGCCGCTCGACCCGCCCGGGCCGGCGCCCGGCGAAACGACCGCGCTCGCGGTTCGACGCGGCCCTCGGCTCGACTGGTTCGCGCCCGACGCATGGCAGCGGTTGCTCGACACGACGTGGACGGTGTCGCCGCAGGCCGATCGCCGCGGTATCCGGCTGATGGGCGAACCGTTGCGGCGTGCCGGGACGGGTGAACTCGCGAGCGAGGGGATGATCGCGGGAGCGATCCAGGTGCCGCCGTCGGGCGAGCCCGTGATCTTCGGGCCCGATCATCCGGCGACCGGCGGCTACCCGGTGCTCGCCGTGGTGGCGTCGAGATCGCTGGACGCGCTCGCCCACCTGACGCCGGGTGAGTCGGTGCACTTCACGCGCTGACCGCGCTGCCGAATCCACTGCGACAGCGCGGTCCGAGTTCAACCCAGAGCGCGCTCGGCGGCCGTGACCACGTTGTGGATGAGCATGGCGCGAGTCATCGGGCCGACACCGCCGGGTACGGGCGAGAGCCAGCCCGCGATCTCGCGCACTCCGGGATCGACATCGCCGGTCAGCTTCGCCTTGCCGGTCTCGGGATTCTCGACCCGGGTGATGCCCACATCGAGCACAGCAGCACCGGGCTTGATCCAGTCGGCCTTGATCAGACCCGGGACGCCGACGGCCGCGACGACGATGTCGGCGCGGCGCACCTCATCCGCGAGATTCTGCGTCCGCGAGTGCGTGAGCGTGACGGTGGCGTCGATGCCCTTGCGCGTGAAGATCAGCCCGAGCGGGCGGCCGACCGTGAGTCCGCGGCCGACGACGACGACGTGCTTGCCCGAGGTGGGGATGTCGTGCCGGTTCAGCATGTCGAGGATGCCGTTGGGCGTGCACGGCAGCGGGGAGGCCAATTCGCCCTCGACTCCGAGCACCAGACGACCGAGGTTCGTCGGGTGCAGTCCGTCGGCATCCTTGTCCGGATCCATCAACTCGAGCATGGCATTCTCGTCGATGCCGTCCGGCAGCGGCAACTGGATGATGTATCCGGTGACGGCATCCGACGCGTTCAGCTCGCGGATCGCCGCCTCGATGTCGGCCGCGGATGCATCCGCCGGCAGATCGACGCGGATCGACTCGATGCCGACTTCGGCGCAGTCGCGGTGCTTGCCGGCGACGTACGAACGCGAGGCCGGGTCATCGCCCACCAGGAGCGTGCCGAGACCAGGCACGATGCCCTGTGCCTTAAGAACAGCGACCCGCTCCGCGATCTCGCTCTTCACGGCCGCCGCGGTCGCGACGCCGTCCAATACCTGTGCCGTCATGCCGCACTCCTCAGTCATCAAGCGTGGAAGCCCGGCGAGGGACCCCACGTCGGTTCGAGGGACCCGCTCTCGGCGGGGCCCCGAACCGAGGGCGGTCCCTCGCAGGGACGATGTGGTTACAGACCCGGGTAGAGCGGGAAGTCGTCCGTGAGACGGGCGACGCGGGCGCGCAGCTTCTCGAGGTCGGCGGCGGGCTTGAGCGCTTCGGCGATGACGTCGGCGACCTCGGTGAACTCCGTGTCGCCGAAACCGCGGGTCGCCAGGGCGGGGGTGCCGATACGCAGGCCGGAGGTGACCATCGGCGGGCGCGGGTCGAACGGAACGGAGTTGCGGTTCACCGTGATGCCCACCTCGTGCAGGCGGTCTTCCGCCTGCTGGCCATCCAGGGGCGAGTGGCGCAGGTCGGCCAGTACCAGGTGCACGTCGGTGCCGCCGGTGAGCACGTCGATGCCCTCCGCCTTCGCATCCGCGGCAGTGAGACGCTCGGCGAGGATCTGAGCGCCGCGGATGGTGCGCGCCTGGCGGTCGGCGAACTCCGGCTCACCGGCCAGCTTCAGCGCCGTCGCCTTCGCGGCGATCACGTGCATCAGCGGGCCGCCCTGCTGGCCCGGGAACACGGCCGAGTTGAGCTTCTTGGCGTACTCCTGCTTGGCCAGGATGAGGCCCGAACGCGGACCGGCGAGCGTCTTGTGCACCGTCGTAGTGACGACGTCGGCGTACGGCACCGGCGACGGGTGCAGGCCTGCGGCGACGAGCCCGGCGAAGTGCGCCATGTCGACCCAGAGCTTGGCGCCGACCTCGTCGGCGATGGCGCGGAACGCTTCGAAGTCGAGGTGGCGCGGGTAGGCCGACCAACCGGCGATGAGCACCTGGGGGCGCACCTCGAGGGCCTTCTCACGGACCACGTCCATGTCGATGCGGAAGGTCTGCGGGTCGACACCGTACGCGGTGGCGTTGTAGAGCTTGCCCGAGAAGTTCAGCTTCATGCCGTGGGTGAGGTGGCCGCCGTGCGCCAGCTCGAGACCGAGGATGGTGTCGCCCGGCTGAACCAACGCGGCGAGCGCCGCGGCGTTGGCCGTAGCGCCGGAGTGGGGCTGGACGTTCGCGAACTCGGCGCCGAAGAGTGCCTTGGCGCGATCGATCGCCAGCTGCTCCGCGACGTCGACGAACTCGCAGCCGCCGTAGTAGCGGCGGCCGGGGTACCCCTCGGCGTACTTGTTCGTGAGCACGGAACCCTGCGACTCGAGCACGGAGCGCGGGACGAAGTTCTCACTCGCGATCATCTCGAGGTAGCCGCGCTGGCGGTCGAGCTCCTGCTGGAGGACGGCGGCGATCTCGGGATCGACGACCGAGACGGGCTCGTTGAACGTCGAGGGGGCGGACGGTGCGTGGGCAGACGACGCGGTGGTTGAGGACACGGGCGCTCCTTGGCTGGGAAACGGATGCGGCACCCGCGCCACGATGTGTGCGGGCAACCCGAATAACGGTATCCGTTCCGACCCAGGCGTGCGGCAGGAAAAGTGTCCTGGAGGAATCTCCCGGAGTGGTTCGCCGCTCCCTGATGGTCACCCATCCGAACGCCAGTCGCGACGCCGCAATCGTAGCAAACCGGTGAGGGTTCACGCGTGACGGCCGGAGATGCTGAAGAATCGGCTCACGAGGACGATGCCGCCACCGATGAGGTGGGCGTTGCGATCGTCGAAGGGGGACGGATGAGGGACCGCACACGAATCGATCGCGCCGAGAGCTCGGAGCTGGACCCCAATCATCCCGCCGTGTTCCAGCGGGGATTCGGCGGCGGCGATGCCACCGGGCCGACCAGCCGGCGTGCCCGACGAGCGGTCGCCCCTGATGGGTCGCCGTCGTCGCTCACCGAACTCCTGGAAGCGGAGCCCGAGGCCGCGCCCCGGGTCGACCACACGCAGGCACCGGTCGAGAACAGCCCGGCACCGAGCGAGCCGGCACTGAGCGAGCCAGCACCGAGCGAGCCCGCACCGCCGGGCACGTCGCCGTCGCGCCGTCGCTCGCTGGTGCCGGTCTGGGGATTCGCCGTTCTGCTCCTCGCCATCGGCGCAGGCGCCAGCATCTGGTCGACACTGCGCAATTACTCGATGAACTACGACGGCGGGATGGTGACCGTCACGAGGGGCGACGCCGCCCTGAACTCCATCCTCTACAGCATCCCGCAGCCGCTCTTCACCGCCGGGTTCCTGCTGATCGGTGCCGCACTCCTGGTGCACGTCCTCCGCGCACGCCCGTGACATCGGCAGTTCCGGCGAGCGCCGACGCGCGGCGCGGCTGGACGCTCGCCACCGCCGGCTTCGCGGCCGTGATGCTCGCCGTCCCGGTGCTCGAGGCGTTCGTTCAGGACGCGTTCCAGTTCGGCTTCTCGATGGATTCCGGAATCCCGACCGACGTCTTCGTCTGGCTGATGCTGCGCGACCTGGCACCCGCGTGCGCCCTCGCCGGTATCGCCGCGGTGATCGGACTCGTCGTGATCCGCTTCCTGCATCCGCCGGCGCCGTCGAGACGGGTGCGTTCCGACGACTCCGGCGTATCGGACGAGGTGGAGTACCTCGCCTGACGGCACCGACGGATCGAGACCGAGGAGGCCCGGTCGATTCCACCCGTTGGATCGACCGGGCCCGGGCCCGGCAACAGGCACGCGTATTCCGTGTCCCCCCTGCGGCCGGGCGACCTGATCGCGACCGATGATCGCGTCTCAGGTGGCTGTGGGAGCGGCGCTCAACCGCGGATGCGTAACCTCCGCCGCCGAGGGCGTCCGTTCCAGGACAGCGTGAGAAGGGCTGCGCCGGACACGGCGCAGGTGAGAGCCAGAACCGCGAGCAATACGGCGATGTCCTCCGAGAAGATTGGTGAGCCCGTCATCGTCATCGAGCGGCCGGACCCCTCCGGGCCTGTCGAGGCAGCCGCTCACTCCTTCATCAGGAGAGAGGCCCGTTGCATCGTTCTATGACGCGCCCCGCGAAGATCTTTCACAAACCTGTCTGGCTTCTCCGAAATCCGTACGCGGCATCGCGAGGATTTGTCATGATGAGCGGATTCGTCGATAATCGAGCGGGTTCGCGTCATAAACGCGCAGTGTCCACGTCTCTGTGATGAGTCCTCTGCACGGCGCGCCCGCCGCGGCGAGAGACGCAGGGTTGAGGAGCCGCCGTGAATGCCGAGAACGCCAGCCGCGCGCCCGTCGAGACGCTCAGCGACGTCGAGCTCGTCGAACAGGCGAAACGCGGTGGAACGGAGGCGTTCGCCGAGCTGTGGCGACGACACTCCTCCGCCGGCCGCACCGTGGCCCGTTCGCATTCGAGCAACACGGATCCGGACGACCTGGTCTCGGAGTCGTTCGCGAAGATCTTCCAAGCCATCAAGCGGGGTGGCGGCCCCACCGGGGCGTTCCGCCCGTACCTGTTCACCACGATCCGCAACACGGCGGCGGAGTGGGGGCGCAAGCTCCGCCACGAGCGGCCGATCGACGAGTTCGAGGACTTCGAGGATCCGGTCACGAGCGAGGATCGCACTCTCGAGGCCCTCGATCGCAGTCTGACCGCTCAGGCCTTCCGGAGCCTGCCCACGCGGTGGCAGGAGGCGCTGTGGTACAGCGAGGTCGAGAGCATGACCGCGCAGACGATCGGCCCACTGCTGGGCATGAAAGCGAACGCCGTCGCCGCGCTGACCTACCGGGCGCGAGAGGGTCTGCGGCAGGCGTGGATCCAGGCGCATCTGACGGATGCACCGGTCGACTCGGAATGTCGCTGGGTGATCGAACGTCTCGGGTCGTACACCCGTGGCAATCTCGGCTCTCGCGACAGCGGGCGGCTGCGTGCCCACCTCGCGGAGTGCACCCGGTGCTCGATCGTCGCGGAGGAGGCGCACGACGTCGGCAGTCGGCTCGCGCTCGTGCTGCTGCCTCTGGCTGCCGGAATCGGCGGCGCGACGGCGTACCTGGCCTGGCTGCAGGCGGGGGCACCCGCGACCGTCGTCGCCGCGGGCGCCGTGATCTCCGGCCACCTCGGATCCGGCTCCGGGACCGTCGGCGGAGCGAGTGCCGCCGGGGCGGCGGCCTCCGGAGCTGCGACGACCGCGGCCGCGACGGTCGCCGGGGTCTCCGTCGGCGTCGCCGCGTCCGTGATCGGCGGTGCCGTGCTGGCGGCCGGGATCGCGGCCGCCGCCATCCTCGGGCCGACGATCGTCGGGGGCGAGTCGAGCGCGGTGGTGATCGCGGAGGCGACCAGCGAGACGACTCCGTCCGATTCCGGGCCGACACCGGACGCGCCAACCCCCGGCGCGACACCCACCACGCCGACGGCCACCACGCCGACGGCAACGGCGACGCCGACCGCTACCACGATCGCTACGCCGACGGCGACGCCGACCAGCGAGCCGACCTCCTCGCCCGAAGCGATGGTCGAGCCCGAGCCGACCACCGTTCCGGCGACCCTCCCGCCGCTCGTCGCGGTGGCACTTCCGGCGTCGGCGGCGGCCGAGGCCGCACCGATTTCGAGCTCCCCTCCGAGCCGGGCGAGCAACGTACCGACCAACCCGCTCACGCTCGACACGACGCCGACGGCAAGCACGACGACGACACCGGCGACGACACCGGCGACCACTTCGACGCCGACGACCAGACCGATGCCGACCGCAACATCGACGCCTGCAACCACATCGACACCGAGAGCCACATCGACACCGAGAGCGACCGCAACACCGACGGCAACACCGACGCCGACGGCAACACCGACACCGACCCCCACCCCGACAGCAACACCTACGCCAACACCCACACCCACCTCGACGCCCACACCCACGCACACCCCCGTGGTGATGACGATGACGGCAGTGACGGACCCGCGGCACCAGGTGTTCCCTCGCCTCGAGGGCGCCGCCCAGCCGGGATCGACGGTGCGGATCAGCCGTGGTGCGGAGGTGCTCGCGACGACGATCGCCGACGCATCCGGCGCCTGGCGCGTGCCGGTACTCTCCGGCCTTCCCGCGGGTACCTCCGAGCTCACCATCAGCCAGCCCGACGACACCGCTGCCCCTCCCCTCACCACATCCGTGACGGTGAAGGCGCCGGCCGTGATCGCCCGGAGCACCGCAACGGTCGGCTCGTCGATCGGCCTCCTCCTGGTCGGCGACCCCGGAGACGTGCAGATCCTCGTCGACGGCACCGTCGTCGACACGCAGCGGATCCGCTTCCTCGGAACGACGACGAGCCTTACGATCACGGATGCCGGCGACCACGTGATCGGCGTGCGCTACACCTCCGAAGCGCTCGGCGACTCCCGCGTGGGACCGGTCGCCGAGACGGCGATCAACGTCCGGTGAACGAGCCGGACCTGGATCGACGGCGGTACCCGCCCGCGACGATCGCGATCGCGACGAGCAACGCGCCGATGTACAGGACGGCGGTCCCGTCGAGCCCGACGGCGTCGTAGGCGAGTGAGCCCACCAGGGCGCCGGCGCCGATGCCCGCGTTGAAGGCCGTGGTGTAGACGGCGCTGGCGGTGTCGCGGATGCGCGGCGAAGCAGTACTCAGCAGTCGCGTCTGCAGCAGGGCCGGCAGGATCCCGAAGGCGACACCCCAGAGCAGGTAGCTCGGGAACGCGATCCACGCGATGCCCGAGAAGACCGTCATCAGCGTCACAGCGAGCGCGACGACGACCAGGCACACGAAGAGCGAGAGAGTCGGTCGCCGCGCGGCGACGGCCGTGCCCGAGAGCACCAGCCCGACGGCCCCGGCCACGCCGTAGGCGAAGAGGACCCCACCGACGGCACCCGCATCCACTCCCATCCGCTCGGTCGCGAAGGGGGCGATGTACGTGTAGAAGGCGTAGTGGCCCACCATCACGATCGCCGTCGTGACGCACAGCAGCGCGACCGCTCCGGCTGTGGCGTCGAGTCCGCGCGCCCGCGGCGGCGCACCGACGGCCGCCTCGTGCGAGCTCTGCACCGGAGGTAGGAAGCGCCACACCAGCGCGGCCCCGGCGAAGGTGAACGCGGCCACGATCAGGAACGAAACACGCCAGCCCACGGCGTGGCCGAGCGCGGTGCCGATGGGGACCCCGAGGACGTAGGCGAGCGTGCCACCGCCGAGCGCGATGGCGACGGCGCGACCGAGCTGCTCGCGGGGCACGAGGTGGCCGGCGTACGCGCCGACGATCGCCCAGAACAGGCCGTGCGACGCGCCACCGAGTACCCGGGCGGCGACAATGACGGGGTAGTTCGGGGCCAGCGCCGTGGCGACGTTGCTGACGGCGAACACGATCAGCACGAGCACCAGCAGAGTGTGACGCGGCGCGCGCCGCGTCAACGCAGCGAGCGGAGTGCTGGACAGCACGACGGTGAACGCGAAGACGCTGACCAGCAGGCCGATCTGCGATTCCGAGACACCCAGCGAGGCGCTCATGTCGGGCAGGAGACCGGTGGGCATCATCTCGCTGGTCACCGAGAGGAAGACGGCGGAGGAGAGCACGAGGAGGCCGAGCCACGGCAGCCGCGGTCCGCTCCCAGCGCCGGCGGAGGTACCGCGGCGCGGCAGGGTGATGGGAATGGTGGACGTGTGTGGTGACGACAAGGTCGGAATGCTCCGAGAGGCGCATCCGTCGACGGCGTGCGAGTGGCCGCGCGAGGCGCGGCGGAGCAGGCGGGCCCGGAGGGCGGACGACGGAATCGACTGCGCGCCATCGTGCGCGCCCGGGGCCGACGGATCCGACGGCCGCTCATCAGCCTACGGGTCGGCGGGGCAACGGTCCAGGAGCCGGGCGCGGCTGCCGATATTCTGGGCAAATGGATCCTGCTGTGCCGACCCCCGCCGCGCCGAACACCGCCGACCGCCCGACGGGGACCGAGTTCATGGGCGACGGCGCGCGTCCGGCCGGCAACCATTGGACCCTCACCTTCGCCTGCCCCGACCTGCCCGGAATCGTGCATGCCGTGTCCGGCGCGGTCGTGCAGGCCCGCGGCAACATCACCGAGAGCCAGCAGTTCTCGAGCGCCGACACCGGCCGCTTCTTCATGCGTCTGCAGGTGCAGTCGTCCGCTCGACGCGAAGACTTCGAAGCAGCGCTGCTGCCGATCACCGAGAAGTACGGGATGACCTGGAACCTCGACGTCGTCGGTCGCCCACTGCGCACTCTGGTCCTCGCATCCACCGCGGCGCATTGCGTGAACGATCTGCTCTTCCGCCAGCGCGCGGGCCAACTGGCCATCGAGATCCCGATGGTGCTGTCGAACCACGGATCGCTCCGCGACCTCGCCGAGTTCTACGGCGTGCCCTTCGAATCGCGCCCCGTCGTCTCCGCCGAATCCAAGCGCGCCTTCGAGGACCGCGTCATCCAACTCGTGGAGCAGCACGATATCGAGCTGGTCGTGCTGGCGCGCTACATGCAGATCCTCTCGCCCGAACTCTGCGAACGCCTCGCCGGGCGTGCCATCAACATCCACCACTCGTTCCTGCCGGGTTTCAAGGGCGCGAACCCCTACAAGCAGGCGCACGCTCGCGGTGTGAAGCTCATCGGCGCGACGGCGCACTTCGTCACCAGCGACCTCGATGAGGGACCGATCATCGAGCAGAACGTGGTGCGCGTCGACCACTCCCGCACGGTGGCCGAACTCGTCGCGATCGGGCAGGACGAGGAGAGCCGCACCCTCACGCAAGCCGTCAAATGGTTCGCGGAGGACCGGGTGCTTCTCGACGGCGCCCGCACCATCATCTTCAAATAGCGTCGGGGTCTGGTCACGCGATCTGCCGCGTTGTCGTCGATCACGAGGGCTCCGCCATCGCTCACTCCTCCGCCTCGCAGCTCACGCAACCAGACCCCGACGCAGGCGACCCACCACCACGCGATCTGCCGCGTTGTCGTCGATCACGAGGGCTCGTCGTCGTCGATCACGAGGGCTCCGCCATCGCTCACTCCTCCGCCTCGCAGCTCACGCAACCCGCGGCCCGAATAAGCTGGACGACGTGACTCAGGCAGGTGCATCCGTGGACGACATCAAGATCGGCCCCAACGACGTCGTCCGTTTCGTGCTCGAGCTGTTCGCCTTCGTGTCGCTCGGCATCTGGGGGTTCAGCACCTGGTCGCCGCCGCTGAACATCGTCTTCGGCATCGCGGCCCCCGGCCTGGCGATCCTGCTCTGGGCCCTGTTCCTCTCGCCGAAGGCCGTATTCCACCTCGACGTGTACGGCCGTTCCCTGATCGAACTCGTCGTGATGGGTTCCGCCGCGCTGGCCTGGCTCGCGCTGGGGCAGCCGATCGTCGCCATCGTCTTCGGGGTGGTCGCCGTGATCTCGGGGGTGCTGGCCGGTCGTCGGGACCTCTCCTGATGCTGGTCGTGCACAGCGCGCGCAAGGTCGACGCGGACGGTCGGATCGACGACTTCTGGTTCGCTGCACGCGACGGCGCGATCATCGGTACCGGCACGGGCGACGGATGGCGTGCACACGCTCACGAGGAGTCGAGCGTGCACGACGCGCGAGGCGAGCGTCTCCTGCCCGGCTTCATCGACCTGCACGCCCACGGCGGTGGAGGCGCCTCCTTCGACGACGGCGCCGCAGGGATCCAGCGTGCGCTCGCTGTGCACCGCGCCCACGGCACCACGCGTTCGGTGATCAGTCTGGTGGCCGCGCCCCTCGCCGAGCTGCGTTCCTCGCTCGCGACGATCGCCGAGCTGGCCGACGACGACCCGCTGGTCCTCGGCGCGCACCTCGAGGGTCCGTTCCTCGCTCCGGCCCGGCGGGGCGCGCACGAGCCGGAGTATCTCGCGCTGCCGGCACCGTCCGCGGTGGAGGCATTGATCGCGGCGTCGCGGGGCACCCTCCGCCAGATCACCCTCGCGCCCGAACTCGACGGCGCCTTCGAGGCGATCGACGTGCTGGTCGCCGCGGGGGTGGTCGTCGCCGTCGGCCACACCGAAGCGGATGCGCCCCTCGCCCGAGCCGCATTCGACCGTGGGGCGCGTCTGCTGACGCACGCCTTCAACGCTATGCCAGGGATCCACCACCGCTCACCTGGACCGGTGCTCGCGGCGTTCGGTGACCCGCGGGTGACACTCGAGATCATCCTGGACGGCGAGCACGTGCATCCGGACGTGGTACGACTCGCCTTCGACGCCGCCCCGGGCCGGATCGCGCTGGTGACGGATGCGATGGCGGCCGCGGGCTCGAGCGATGGCGAGTACCGACTGGGCGACCTGGCGGTCACGGTGACGGCGGGGCTGGCCGTCCTGGCCGGAACGGAGACGATCGCCGGCTCCACCCTGACTCAGGACGCCGCTCTGCGCCTCGCGATCGACCGGGTCGGCCTGGACGAGCCGACCGCCGTCGCGGCAATGACCACCACCCCGGCACGCGTGCTCGGACGCGAGCACGATCTCGGCCGGCTCGCCGTCGGCTACCGAGCGGATGCGGTGCTGCTGCGCGCGGATCGCATGGTCGACCGCGTCTGGGCCGAGGGTGCCCTCGTCGCCGTGTGAGCGACAGGGTGCTCGCCGTTAGGGTGAGACAGCGGCTTCGGCCGCGCCCGAACCACTGCTCGTACCACCTGGGGGAACTCATGAATCGTCCGCGTCTCGTCCTCGTCGCCGCCGTCAGCGCCCTCGCGCTGCCGCTGGCACTGACCGGATGTTCGCCGTCCAAGGCGGAGTCGTGCACGGCGATCCAGACCGGCCTGACGGACACCGTCACCGAGCTGTCGGCGCAGAGCGCCGAGCTCGAGGCCGACCCGTCGGCCGCCTCGGCCGCGATCGATGACCTGATCGCCGCCTTCGAGACGACCGTCGGAACGGTCAGCGACAGCGAGATCAAGCCGCTGGCGCAGGACACGCTCGACAAGCTGAAGGACTTCGGCGACGAGGTCAGTGCCGCCGCGACCGCGACGGACGCCTCCCAGGTCGACCAGGCGGCCGTGCAGAAGGCGACCACCGAGTTGCAGAGCTCGCTGCAGAGCCTCGGGGCGGCCTGCTCGTGAGCGGCGTCGGCGCCCTCCTCCCCCGCGACCTGCCGGCCGCGGAGGTATTGCCCTTCGCCCGTCGGGCGGAGCAGCTCGGCTTCGACGAGCTCTGGGTGGTCGAGGACCTCGGCTTCCGCGGCGGCATCGCGCAAGCGGCGGCGGTGCTGGCCGCGACCGAACGGATCCGCGTGGGTATCGGCATCCTGCCCGCGGCGGCACGCTCGGTGGCGTTCACCGCGATGGAACTCGCCACTCTCACCGAGCTGTTCCCGGGTCGGGTGATCGCCGGCATCGGCCACGGCATGCCGCACTGGCTGCGCAGCCTGGGCGTCTGGCCGGCCAGCCCGCTGACCCTGTTGGACGAGTACTTCTCGGCGTTGCGGGCGCTGCTGGCGGGCGAGACCGTGTCGGTCGAGGGCCGCTACGTGCGTCTGCGCGAGGTCGCACTGACGATGCTCCCCCAGCAGGTGCCGCCGCTGCTGGCAGGCGTGCGCGGCCCGAAGTCGCTGCAACTCGCCGGCCGGGTCGCCGATGGCGTCATCCTCGCCGAGCCCGTCACGCCGGAGTACGTGGCCGCGGCGCTCGCGGAGACGGGCGGCGAAGGCCTGGTCGTGGCGTTCGCCGTCGCTGCGGTGCACGACGACGCCGATACGGCACGCGCGCTGGTGCGCCCGGGGCTCTCCGCGATCGGCGAACCCGACTGGGCGCCGCACATCGCACCGCTCGCCTTCGCGGCCGAGTTCGCGGCCCTGCGCGCTGAGAGCGCCGACGGTGAGGCGTTCGCCCAGCGGATGCCCGACGCCTGGGTCGACCAGCTCGCCGTGGTCGGCACACCGGCTTCCGCGGCGGCACGGATCGCCCAGCTGCACACCGCTGGGGTCGCGAGCGTCGTGCTGATGCCGGCGGGTCCCGATCCGCTGGCCGCTCTGGACGAGCTGGCTCGCGTACTGCGCTGACCCTGCACCCCCGGGCCTGACCACACCCTGCGCTGTCGTTTTCACCGCGCGCGGGTGGCATGCCGGGCGCGCGCGGCCAAAACGACAGCGCAGCACGACAGCGCAGCACGACTGCGCAGCGTGCCGCGGTGGCCGGCGGATGCAGAACGGCCCCGCACCCGAGCAGGTGCGGAGCCGTTCGTCGGCGCGAGGCCTAGGCCATGCGGGCCTTGAGGTTCTCGTCGAGGGTCGCGAGGAACTCCTCGGTCGTCTGCCACGCCTGGTCGGGGCCGACCAGGAGCGCGAGGTCTTTGGTCATCTTGCCCGACTCGACCGTCTTGATGACGACGTCCTCGAGGGTGAGCGAGAAGTCGATCAGTTCCTGGTTGCCGTCCAACTTGCCGCGGTGGGCGAGACCGCGGGTCCACGCGTAGATCGAGGCGATCGGGTTGGTGGAGGTGGGCTTGCCGGCCTGGTGCTGGCGGTAGTGGCGGGTCACCGTTCCGTGAGCGGCCTCCGCCTCGACGACCGAGCCGTCGGGAGTGGAGAGCACGGACGTCATCAGGCCGAGCGAGCCGAAGCCCTGCGCCACCGTGTCGGACTGCACGTCGCCGTCGTAGTTCTTGCAGGCCCAGACGTAACCGCCCTCCCACTTCATGGCCGAAGCGACCATGTCGTCGATGAGGCGGTGCTCGTAGGTGAGCCCAGCGGCGTCGAACTTCTCCTTGAACTCGGCCTGGAAGATCTCCTCGAAGATGTCCTTGAACCGGCCGTCGTAGGCCTTGAGGATCGTGTTCTTCGTCGAGAGGTAGACCGGGTAGTTGCGGGTGAGGCCGTAGTTCAGCGAGGCGCGAGCGAAGTCGCGGATCGACGCATCCTGGTTGTACTGCACCTGGGCGATGCCGTCGTCGGGAGCGTCGTAGACGTCGAACTTGAGCGGCTCGGAGCCGTCGGCGGGCGTGAACTCGACCGTGAGCTTGCCCTTGCCCTTGAAGACGAAGTCGGTGGCGCGGTACTGGTCACCGAAGGCGTGACGGCCGATGATGATCGGCTTGTTCCAGCCCGGCACCAGGCGCGGGATGTTCGAGATGATGATCGGTTCGCGGAAGATCACGCCGCCGAGGATGTTGCGGATCGTGCCGTTGGGCGACTTCCACATCTTCTTCAGGCCGAACTCCTCCACACGGGCCTCGTCGGGCGTGATGGTCGCGCACTTCACGCCGACGCCGTGCTTCTGGATCGCGTGCGCCGCGTCGATGGTGACCTGGTCATCCGTCTCGTCGCGGTACTCGATACCGAGGTCGTAGTACTCGAGGTTCACGTCGAGGTACGGGTGGATGAGCGTGTCCTTGATCGCCTGCCAGATGATCCGCGTCATCTCGTCGCCGTCGAGCTCGACGACCGTTCCCTCAACCTTGATCTTCGACATTGCTCTCCCATGTGCTGTCGCGGTGAGCGCCGCGCATCCACGCGCCGCCTGGGCGCCGGATGCCGTTGTTCGCGCATCCGGAACGCCTCGAACAGCCTACCGGAGTGGGCAACTCTCTCGACGTCGAGAGAGTTGCGTCGGTGAGCCGCAGCACTCCCTCGATCGGCGGATGGTGGCGCCCCGGATGTGCGGGCTAGGGTGAGGCCATGGCTGATCTGCGACTGGATGAACTGTCGGCGTCGAACATCTCGGCGGTCAATCGTCTGAGTCTGAGACCGGGTCAGGAGCAGTTCGTGGCCCCCGTCTCGTACTCCGCCGCCGCGGCCGTGATCGACCCGAACGCAGCGTGGCAGCGCGTCATCATGGACGGCGACACCCTCGTCGGATTCATCCACGCGCACTTCGATCCGAACGCCCTCGACGAGGAGTTCCGCAGCTGCATCTGGCGGATCAACATCGATGCCGGACAGCAGGGACGCGGCGTCGGCACCTTCGCCGTCCGGGCGACCGCCGACGAGGCGCGCAAGCGCGGCAACGACGTGCTCACGGTGATCTGGGAGTCGGGCGAGGACGGCCCAGAGCAGTTCTTCCGCTGGATCGGCTTCGAGGTGACCGGGCAGACGCAGTACGGCGAGAACATCGGCACGTTGAAGCTGTAGCGCCGCGATGCCCGCAGCCGATCCTTCGGAGGATTTCGTCGGCGCCGTGCTCGCGGTGGTCGCCGACATTCCCCCCGGCAAGGTCATGGCCTACGGCGAGATCGCGGCGGTACTGGGCAGTCGCGCCGCCCGCGCGGTCGGTACGGTGATGGCGCGGTACGGCTCGGATGTCGCGTGGTGGCGCGTGGTGCGCTCGGGCGGGCATCCGCCGACCGGTCACGAGGACCGCGCGCGCGAGCACTACCGCGCGGAGGGCACACCGCTGGTCACGACCCCCTCGGGCTATCGCGTCGACGTCCGCGTGGCGCGCTGGCGGCCCTGACATCGATCCGCTCTGAGCGCGGACGCGTTCAGAGCGGCAGGCGAGCCTCGATGGTGGTGCCCTCGGCCGGTCCGCTGCGCACCTGCAGAGTGCCGCCCACCGCTTCGACCCGGTCGGCGAGGCCGCGCAGACCCGAGCCGGCATCCATCCGCGCACCCCCGCCGCCGTTGTCGCGGACCCGCAGCTCGAGTTCGTTCTGCGAACAGCGGATGCGCACCCAACAGCGCCGGGCGTTCGCGTACTTCGCGACATTGGTCAGCGCTTCGGCGACGACGAAGTACACGGTCGACTCCACGAGGTCGGGGTGGCGGCGATCGACCTCGAGATCGAGTTCGACCGGAACCGGGCTCCGTGCCGCGAGTTCGGGGATCGCCAGCTCGAGGCCGCCCTCGGCGAGCAGACTCGGGTGGATGCCGCGAGCGAGTTCCCGAAGCGAGGTCAGCGCCTGCGCGAGCTGCCGAGCTGCACCCTCCAGCTGCTGCGCCACGAGCGCGTCACCCGACTGCTCCGCCGCCGAGCGAGCCATCCGCAGCGCGATGGCTAAGGAGACGAGCTGCTGCTGCGAGCCGTCGTGCAGATCGCGCTCGATCCGTTTGCGGGCGTCGTCGGCCGCCTCCACGAGCCGCAACCGCGACTCGCGCACATCCGCCAGCGTGCGCTCGAGCTCTGCGCGGAGTCGGCCGTTGTCGACAGACAGACGCAGCGCTGTGGCGACGGCGGTGAGCAGTCGCGAGTTGTCGGTGAGGGCACGGTCGTGCCGGATCAGTGCGATCGGCCCGTCATTCGAGACGATCGGCAGCAGCGCAGCACCGCGGGCGAGAGCATCCGGATCCACCGGGTCACCCTGGGCGTCGCGATAACGGCCCGCGGATTCGTCCCACCAGAACACGCGCAGCGACGCGTCGCGCAAGGTGCGGGCCAGCCGCGCCTCCCACACCGGGCGGTCGACACCGTCGCGGGTCAGCACCATCAGATCGGAGACGCGACCGCGAAGACCGCGGACGAACAGCAGCCCGGCCACGAAGCTCATCGGGATCGCCGCCATCGCGAGCAGCGAGATGTAGCCGAGCACCTCGATCCGCGGGGCGGCGACCGCGAAGCGCACGGCGTCGTAGACGAGGGTGCTCGCCCAGGCGAAGAGGGCGACCGGCATCACGAAGGCGACCGTGCGAGCCGGACCCGTCGCACGGAGCCAGCGCACGATGACCCGCACCGCGACGACCATAACGAGCGCGACACCGACCAGACGGAACCCGATGTCGACCGCGGCGAAGACACCCGGCGCAGGCAGCAGGGCGTACGGATTCGGCGCGCACGCGCAGTCGTCGGGCCCGACGCGATCGAGCACCAGGCTCGCGGCGAAGCGGATCACCGCAGCGACCACGGCGAGCCGCACGATCCAGCGGTCCAGGGCACCGACCAGCCTCCCCGAGTGATAGAGCAGCACCAGGATGCCGGCCAGCACGCCCCAGAGCAGGTCGACGCCGTGCACCGGCGGCCACAGCCGGCCGTCGACGCCGATCACCGCGTACACGGTCTGCGGGATCCAGAGCGCGGCGACGGCGAGCATCAGGCGCGCGGGCTGCGGTGAGTCCGAGACCCTCCAGGCGATCCCGGCGCACGCGGCGAAGACGAGCCCGACCATCGTGTGCGCGACGGCGTAAGCCAGAGGCGGACGCTCGGCGGGCGCACTCGCGACGAAGCCGGCGATCTCCATCGCCAGCACCAGAGCCATCGTCGCGACGACGAGCACGGTGCGGCGCAGGATCGTGCGTCGACGGATCCGTCGCGCCGCGCTCACGCGCTACCGCCTGCCGAGGCCGCGCAGCACCGCGAGCACGCGGCGGTGGTCGGCCGGCGACTCCTCGATGTCGAGCTTCTGCAGGATGTTGCGGATGTGCGTCTCCACGGTCTTTCCCGACAGGAACAGGCTCGTCGCTATCCCCAGATTCGATTTGCCCTGAGCCATCAACGTGAGCACTTCGCGTTCGCGTGCGCTGAGCGAGCCCAGAGTGTCGTCGGAGGCACGCCGGTCGACGAGGTGCGCGACGACATCCTCGTCAACCACGGATCCACCCCTCGCCACGGTGCGCACCGCGCCGACGAGCGCGTCCACATCGGCGACGCGATCCTTCAGCAGGTACCCGGTGCCGCGTCCGGCGGCCATCGCCCGGATCGCGTAAGCGGGTGTCGCGTACATCGAGAGCAGCAGCACTCCCACGGTGCTCCCGCGGCCTCGGAGCGTCTCGAGCGCGACGAGGCCCTCATCGCTGTGTCGCGGCGGCATCCGGATATCGAGCACGAGCGTGTCGATCGGGGCGCCCGAGCGTTCGGCCGATGCGACCGCGGCGAGCGCCTCCTCCGCGGTGCCGACCGAGGCGACGACGCTGCAGCCTCCGGAGACCAGGACGGTCTCGATGCCCTGACGCAGCAGCAGCGCGTCGTCGGCGATGACGACGCGCAAGGAGGCGGAGTCGGCCGGCCGCGGACGCGCCGGCACCCCACCGAGAGGTGCGCTCATGAGGTGATTCTGGCCCTCTCGACGAGCACACGCATCACCCTCGGCGGAACGGGGGGCGCATCCGGCGTGGCCCGAGTCCAGGGTGTGCTCTGATCCAGGGTCTGCCCTGATTCGCCGTGCGCGCCGTTTCGCAACGCTGGGGGCATGTCCAGAGCAGCACGATCCCGAGCCCGACGGTGGCTGCTGCGCTACCTCCCACCCGAGGTGCTGGGCACGGCGTCCGCCCTGGCCGCCGCCGCGACCGCGTTCGCAGCGGCGGGAGGTGCGGGACCGACCGCGCTTCTCGCCGCAGCCGTCGCCGCCACGATCGGCGAGAACGTCGGCTACTACGGTGTGGTCGCCGTGCGCTCCTTCCGTCGGCACTACTCCGCCCTTCTCGCCGAGCCGCGAAGGGCCATCCGAGCCTCCGCTCGCACCGTCCGCGCGATCCTGCTCGAGTTCGGCCCTGCCGAGCTCGTCGATTCGTTCCTCGTCCGGCCGCTCCTGTTCGGGCTCGGTCCGGTTCTGATCGGAGCTCCGTGGATCGGCTGGCTGGTGGGCAAGCTCGCGGCCGACGTCGTCTTCTACGCGATCACCATCACCAGCTACGAACTCGGCCGCCGCGTGATCGAACCCGCCCGCAACGACAGCGACCCTCGGCTGGAGGCCGTGACATGACTCTGCTTCGAACCCTCACCGGGCCGATCGTGATCCGGAACGCCGCCGCCCCGCCGAACCACCGCGAGCGCGAACGGCTCTCTCTCGCGCGGTACGCGGCCGAGATCGACCTTCTCGGTCTGGTGCGTCGGCACGGATCTCCGCTCTTCGTGCTCGATCCACGCCGGGTCGCGGATCAGCTGCGCACGCTCCAGCGCGAGCTGCCCGGCGTCGAACTGCACTACGCCACGAAGGCGTTGCCGCATCCCGCCGTCATCGACGCGGTCGTCGCGGCCGGCGCCTCGTTCGAGTTGGCGGGCCGGGGCGAGGTGTCGCTACTGCAACAGCGCGGCGTCGACCTCTCGCGTTGCCTGCACACGCATCCGATGACCACGACCGCCGATCTCACCGCCGCCTACGTGGCCGGCGTGCGCCGCTTCGTGATCGACAGCCCGGGTCAGCTCGAACGGTTCCGCGGCTTCCCACCTGACGTCTCGTTGTTGATCCGACTGAGCTTCCCGAATCCGCGATCGAAGAGCGATCTGTCGGCCAAGTTCGGCGCCGACATCGGCCAGGTCGCGGCGCTGGTGCGCCGAGCCCTCGCGCTGGGGATCCGGGTGTCCGGCTTCAGCTTCCACGTCGGCAGCCAGAGTCTCGAGCCGCGGGTGTTCGCCCGCGCGATCGACACGACTCTGCGATTGGCCGCAGCCCTCGAGATCGAGTTCGACACGCGTTTCGACACCCTCGACATCGGTGGCGGCTTCGCCGTCGGCTACGACGAGCCCGTGCCCGACATCGGCCGTGTCGCCGCGACGGTGCGGCGCGCTCTACGCAATGTTCCCGGTCGGATGCGGGTGCTCGCGGAGCCAGGCCGTTTCGTGGCCGCCCCCGCAATGACGCTCGTCAGCACGGTCATCGGAGTGAACGAACGCCGCGACGGTCGCTGGCTCTACCTGGACGACGGAGTGTACGGCGGCTACTCGAACATTCCCGCAGAGGATGTGCACGCCCTGATCTTCGCGGCGAGCGAGCTCGTCGACGGCGCCACTGCGGCGCTTCGGCCGGTCACCCTGGCCGGCCCGACCTGCGACAGCGTGGACGTCATCGCTCGACACCTGCCGCTCCCGCCGCTGCGCATCGGCTCGATGCTGGTCAGCCCGATGATGGGGGCGTACACCGCCGTGACCGCCACCGGCTTCAACGGCATCCGCCTGCCACGGATCGTGGTGGTCTGAGCCCGCCCGCCGCGGCGAGGGAGGGGCCCTCGGTCCGAGGTGGGGTCCCTCACGGGAGGGGGCGCGGGCTAGACCAGGCTCTCGCGCCAGGCGGCGTGCAGCTGCGCGAAACGGCCGGTACCGGCGATGAGTGCGGCGGGCGTGCCGTCCTCGACGATGCGGCCGTGCTCCATCACCAGCACCCGGTCGGCGATGGCCACGGTCGACAGTCGGTGCGCAATGATCACCGCGGTGCGGTCGGCCAGGAGAGTCTGCAGGCCCTCCTGCACGAGCCGCTCGCTCGGGATGTCGAGCGAGCTCGTCGCCTCATCGAGGATGAGCACCGCCGGATCGGCGAGGAATGCACGCGCGAACGAGATCAGCTGACGCTGGCCCGCCGAGACGCGGCCGCCGCGCTTGTTCACGTCCGTGTCGTAGCCGTCGGGCAGCGCCTGGATGAAGTCGTGCGCGCCCACCGCCTTCGACGCCGCGACGATCTCGTCGTACCCCGCATCCGGCCGGCCGATCGCAATGTTGTCGGCGACGGATCCGGAGAACAGGTAGGCCTCCTGAGTCACCATCACGATGGCGCGGCGCAGATCCTTCGGATGCAGCAGCCGCAGATCCACGCCGTCGAGCGACACCGACCCCTCGCTCGGGTCGTAGAAGCGCGAGATCAGCTTGGCCAGCGTCGACTTGCCGGCGCCGGTCGACCCCACCAGGGCGATGGTCTGCCCGGCGGGGATGTCGAGCTCGAAGCGCGGCAGGATCGGCCGATCGGGCGTGTAGGCGAAGACCACATCCGTGAAGCGGATGTGACCGCGCGCGGTCCACAGATCGACGGGCCGGGTCGGATCCGGCACGCTCGGTTCCTCCGCGAGCACGCCCGAGATCTTCTCCAGCGCCGCCGCGGCGGACTGGTAGGAGTTGTAGAACATGGCCATCTCCTCCATCGGATCGAAGAAGCGCCGGGTGTACAGCAGTACGGCGAGGAGCGCACCGATCTCGAGGCCACCGCCGACGACGCGCATCCCGCCGACCAGCAGCACGATCGCGACGGTCACGTTGCCGATGAGCACCAGAGCCGGATCGAACGTACCGAAGAGCCCGAACACCTTGCGGTACGTCTCGCGGTACTGCTCCACGAGACGCCCGAATGAGGTCTCGTTGCGCTTCTCGGCACGGAACGCCTGCACCGCACGGATGCCCGTCATCGTCTCGACGAAATGCACGATCAGGCGCGAGGACGCCGTCCGGGTCTCGCGGAACAGGGCCTGCGAGCGCTTCTGGAACCACCGGGTCAGGAACCACAGCGGAATCAAGGAGACCGCGAGAACGAGCCCGCTGAGCGGGTCGAGCGAGACGAGCGCGATCGCGATGAACAGCATGTAGAGCGTGCCCTGCACGAGCTGGTTGATGCCGGAGTCGAGCAGCTCCCGGATGGAGTCCAGATCGCTGGTCTGCCGCGAGATGATGCGCCCCGAGGTGTAGTTCTCGTGGAACTCCAGGCTCAGACGCTGGGTGTGCAGGAAGACGCGCTTGCGCAGATCGAGGAGGATCGCCTGACTCACCCGGGCGGAGAGCACGGTGTACCAGGCGATGAGCAGCGCGCCGACGAGACCGGTGAGCAGGTAGGCCGCGACCGCGAGCAGCAGCGGAGTCGCGTCGCCGGCCAGCACGGCCGGCAGCCCGTTGTCGATGCCGAACGCGATCAGGGTCGGTCCGGCGACCTGGGCCGCGGTGGAGACCACCACGACCAGGCCGGTCAGAACCAGGCGGATCCGGAGCGGATGCAGCAACGAGCCGAGCAGCCGTGTAGAGCGCCGACGCACATCCCGCGATTCGGATCGCGACAGGTCGTCGCGCTCTTCGGTGGTGCCGAGCGTGCTCATGCGCGCGCCTCCTTCACGATCGGGATGGGGCTGGTGGGGTCAGGGCGGGATCCGCTGCGTTCGACTCCGACGAGTCGCCCGGCCTCCTCCTCCTCGAGACTCGAGATCACGAAGCGGTAATGGTCGTTACCCGCGATCAGTTCGGAGTGGGTTCCCACCGCCGTGACCCGACCGTCCTGCAGGAGGGCGACGCGGTCGGCCAGGGCGACGGTGGAGGGCCGGTGAGCGACGATCAGCGCGGTCGTGTCGCCGAGGACACGACGCAGGCCCGCCTCGACGCGCGCCTCGGTGTCGACGTCGAGCGCCGACAGCGGATCGTCGAGCACGAGCACGGCGGGCCGGGCGGCGACCGCGCGCGCCAGTGCCAGGCGCTGTCGCTGCCCGCCGGAGAGGCTCATACCCTCCTCGCCGACCGTGGTCTCGACCCCGTTCGGCAGGGAGTACACGAAGTCGGCCTGCGCGATCTCGAGGGCCTCGTGCAACGCCTCCTCCCCCGCATCCGGGCGCCCCATCAGCACGTTCTCACGCACGGAGGTCGAGAACAGAGTGGCGTCCTCGAACGCCATCGCGACGTGACGCCGCAGCTCCTCGCGGGTGAGGTCGCGCACGTCGACCCCGTCGAGCAGAACCGCTCCGCCGGTCACGTCGTACAGCCGCGTCACCAGAGCGGTGAGTGTCGTCTTTCCCGATCCGGTGAGGCCGACGAGAGCCATGGTCTCGCCGGGCTCGATCTCGAGATCGACGCCGTTGATGAGGTCGGGGTACCGATCGGGCGCGTCCTGGTAGCGGAAGTGCACGTTCTCGAAGCGCAGTCGACCGTGAGGATCGGCGATGGTCTTCGGCTGCTCCGGATCGGTGATCGTGTTCACCGAGTCCATCACCTCGAAGTAGCGATCGACCGCGGTGCGCGTGTCGAAGGTCATCGAGAGCAGGAAGCCGATCGACTCGACCGGGAAGCGCAGCACCGTCGCGGTGGCGAAGAAGGCGAAGAGCTCACCCACGCTCAACTGCCCGTCGGTCGCGAGCCAGACTCCGCCGAGCAGGCACATCGCGAACGCGATATCGGGCACCAGCAGCAGCCAGAGCCAGATACCAGCGATCGCCTTCGCCTTCGCGATCTCGGTGCCGCGGAGCTGCTCAGCCTGCTCGGCGAAGT
This sequence comes from Microbacteriaceae bacterium VKM Ac-2855, assembly GCA_013204985.1. Classification (GTDB taxonomy): domain Bacteria; phylum Actinomycetota; class Actinomycetes; order Actinomycetales; family Microbacteriaceae; genus Rathayibacter. Next base: position 573,458 of record JABMLG010000003.1, on the reverse strand, counting down.
TGTCGAGGGCGTACTTCGCGCGACCGAAAGCCTTCAACACGCGGATGCCGTGCACCGACTGCTCGACGGTGGTCGCGAGATCACCGGCCTGATCCTGGCTCCGTCGGGCGATGACCGAATAGCGCTTCTCGAAGGCGAAGCCGTAGATCCAGATCGGCACCGAACAGACGATGAAGATGACACCGAGCCACAGGTTCCACGACACGAGTACGGCGAAGCCGATCACGATCGTCACGACGTTCACCACGAGCAGCACCATTCCGAATGCGAGCCAGCGGCGGATCAGGCCGAGATCGCTGACGGCGCGCGAGAGCAGCTGGCCGCTCTGCCACCGGTCGTGGAAAGCGACGGGAAGGTCTTGAAGTCTCTGGTACAGAGCGGTGCGCATCCCGGCCTCGACGCGCGTACTCGGCGTGAGCACGAACTGGCGACGCAGCGCGATGGCGACGGCCTCGATCACGCCGAGGGCCAGGATCACGCTGACGGGTACGGCGAGCGCGGCGAAACCGTCGCCGTCGGACGCCGCCAACGCAGCGGCGCTGAGCGGGCCGTCGACGAGTTGCTGCAGCACGATGGGGATCGCCAGGGCGACCACGGATGCGACCAGCGCGACGATCATGCCGCCGATCAGGCGCGGAAGAGCGGGCCCGACGAATGGCAGCAGTCGGCGCAGCGTCGCGAGAGTGCTCCGGTTGCGCGCCGTATCAGGGGGATGGTCGGTGGACAGAGGGGTGTGTGCGGACACGTCGACGTACCTTCGCAGAGGAGTGCGGTCGCGAGCGGTCGACGAAGTGGCGTCGAGACGTTGCGAAGAGAGAAGTGAGCGGATGCGGACCCGTGCGGTCGCGTCCGAGAGGGCCGAATCGATCGGCGCGAGGACGAGGCGCTAGTGCGCCCGAGCGAACGGAGTTCGGCGGCGCGGCGCGGCCGCGCGCCGGACGGCCCCGAACTCGACGATCGGGCGATCGGTAGTGGTCTTCGACATGTCAGCCTCCCTGATCCTGATGCGGTCACCGTACGGCAGACCCCCGACATCGAACCCGTCGTGCGAGCGGATGCGGAGACAGCTTTTCAGGATAGGCGAAGCGGGTACTCGCGTCCAGGGGCAGGCGCGCATCCGACGCGACGCGCATCCGGACTGACGCGCATCCGGCGCGACGCACCTGCGTAGCGATCAGAACCACGCCGCGCGGCTGGGCCTGCGCGGCGTGGCTGCTGAGGTCTTATCGGCGGTCAGCGCACCCGCACGCTGAGGCAGGTCACGCAGCCCTCGAGCTTCTCGAACTCCGAGATGTCGACCGTCACCACGCGATAGCCGAGCTGTTCGATGAGTTCGGTACTGCGCGGTGCCGAGGCGGCCATCAACACGGTCTCGTCGTCGAGCACGACCACGTGCGCGCCACCCTCCTCCGGCATGGCGAGGAAGCGGTCGAAGATCTGCGGGTCGTCGACGACAGGCGCCCAGCCGATCACGGTGCCGTCGGGCAGGGCGGTCACCGCGCTCTTGAGGTGCAGCGCCTTCGTCATCGGCACCGCGACGACGGTGTAGCCGAGTGGAGAGAGGATCGAGCGCAAGTGGCGGATACCGGCGGCGTTCGTGCGGCCGCCTCGGCCCACGTACACCGTGCGCCCGACCTTGAGCACGTCGCCGCCGTCGAGGGTGCCGGGCTCCTGGATCACGTGCGTCGTCAGCCCGAGGTCACGCACCGCTTCCTCGGCTCCCGCCGTCTCGCCCATCCGCGACTCGGTGCCGGGCCGGGTCACCACGGCGACGTCGCCGAAGACGACCACGGCGTCTTCGATGAACACCGAGTCGGCCATGGCGGGCGCAGCGGTCACCTCGACGGTGCGCCATCCTTCTGCGCCGAGGGCGGCCACGTAGGCGTCCCACTGCTTGTCGGCCGCATCCTGATCGATCGGGCTGCGTTCGATGTGAGTGATCTCTCCGTCGTTCAGGTTCTGCGCGGGCGCGCGCACCAGCGCGATCCGGCCGACACGCGGCTCCGGACGAGCGACACGGTCCCGCACCGCGCGGTAACTGCGCAGGCCCACCGTCGGGGCAGCGAGCAGGAACGCGAGCACGAAGACGAGGTTCAGCGCGAGCAGGCTCTGGAGAAGGTACGCCCAGACGTCCCCGCCGATGGCCGTGCCGGTCACCGCGACCTGCACCAGCGAGCCGAAGAGGGCGCCGATCACTCCGGCGACCAGGCCGGTGATGAGCGCGAGCCACCAGCGGGCGAAGCCGCCGAACACACCGATCGCGAAGGCGATCACGAAGCCGAAGAGGCTGCCGATCGCGAAATAGCCGTTGACGGAGCTGAGCGTCGCCGCCTGCATCTGGTTGCCGACGAAGTAGGCCAGCAGGTTGGCGAGGTGGGCGATGATCGCGGTCACGGCCGCGCCGGTCAGGGCGGGCAGGATCCGCTGGACGACGGTGAGATTCGGGGATGCAGGCACCCGAGAACCCTAGGCCGCGGAGTCTATGCACCCGCTGTACGCGACACGTGCTTCCTGCGAGGGACCCCTCCTGTGCGCAAGGGACCCGCCCAGCGGGGGTCCCTCGCGCACGGACGGGGTCCCTCGCAGGAACGGACGCAACCGGCTCTATGAAACCCTCTCCGCACCCGAGCCGACTGCCGGGAGGCGACGAGGTACGAGGAGCCGACCTCGACGACTCAGTGGAAGAAGTGACGCTCGCCGGTGGTGTACATGGTGATGCCGGCGCGGCGGGCGGTCTCGATGACCTCCGGGTCGCGTACGGATCCGCCGGGCTGGACGACCGCGCGGACACCGCCGTTGATCAGCACCTCGAGGCCGTCCGCGAAGGGGAAGAACGCATCCGATGCTGCGACCGAGCCGACCGCGCGCTCCCCCGCGCGCTGCACGGCGAGGTGGCAGGAGTCGACGCGGTTGACCTGGCCCATACCGACGCCGACGGAGGCGCCGCCCTTGGCGAGCAGGATCGCGTTGGACTTGACCGCGCGGCACGCCTTCCAGGCGAACTCGAGGTCGATCATCGACTCGTCGTCGAGAGCCTCACCGGCGACGAGCTGCCAGTCACGGCTGAGTTCGAGCGGGCCCTTGTCGAAGCGATCGGGCTCCTGTACGAGCAGGCCGCCGGAGATCTGCTTGAACTCGGTCTTCGCTGCGGCGAAGAAGGAGGGAAGCTGCAGCAGGCGCAGGTTCTTCTTCGTCTTCAGCACGGCGAGCGCCTCCGGCTCGAAATCGGGAGCGACCAGAACCTCGGTGAAGATCTCCTTCACCGTCTCGGCCATCGCCAGGGTGACGGTGCGATTCGCCGCGATCACGCCGCCGAACGCCGAGACCGGGTCGCACTCGTGTGCCCGGCGGTGCGCCGAGGCGATCGGGTCGAGGGCCTTGGGGCTCGCGATCGCGATGCCGCACGGGTTGGCGTGCTTGATGATGGCGACCGCGGGCAGAACGAAGTCGTAGGCCGCGCGCACCGCCGCATCCGCGTCGACGAAGTTGTTGTACGACATCTCCTTGCCGTGCAGCTGGGTCGCCTGAGCGATGCCGGTGCCGCCGACGGATTCGTAGAGAGCTGCCGCCTGGTGCGAGTTCTCGCCGTAGCGGAGCACCTGCTTGAGAGTGCCGGCGACGGTCATGCTCTCGGGCCATGCGGACGCCTCGGCGTCGGTGTCGCCCTCGGTGGACTCCGAGGCCGCAGGTTCCGTGGCGGAGAACCACGTGGCGACCGCTGAGTCGTAGGCGGCGGTGTGCGCGAACGCTTGCGCGGCGAGCGTTCGCCGAGCGGCGAGGGTGGTGCCCCCGGCGGCGATCGCCTCGAGGAGCGCCGGATAGGCAGCCGGGTCGACCACGATGGCGACGTTGGCGTGGTTCTTGGCGGAGGCGCGCACGAGCGCGGGGCCGCCGATGTCGATGTTCTCGACCACGGTGGCGGCATCCGCTCCGCCCGCGACGGTCTCGCGGAACGGGTAGAGGTTCACAACGACGAGTTCGAAAGCGGCGAAGCCCAGCTCCTCCAGCTGCTCGCGGTGCGAGGCGAGACGCACGTCGGCGAGGATGCCCGCGTGCACGGCGGGGTGCAGTGTCTTCACTCGGCCATCGAGGGACTCCGGGAACCCGGTGACCGCCGAGACGTCGGTGACGTCGAAGCCCGCGTCGCGGATCGTGGAGGCCGTGGATCCGGTCGAGACGATCTCGACTCCGGCGGCGGCGAGCGCTGCGGCCAGATCGAGCAGGCCGGTCTTGTCACTGACCGAGATCAGCGCTCGGCGGATCGGGACGACATCGACGACGTCGTAGCTGCTGGGGTCGTGGGCACTGATGCTCATGGTCGGGCGAGTTCCTCGAGGTCGACGGTTCCGTTGGCGATGTCGAGCACGGTCTGCACCAGCAGGTCGCGCTCGATGGTCTTGATTCGTTCGTGCAGTGCAGGCTCGGTCTCACCGGGATGCACGGCGAGGCTCTGCTGCGCGATGATCGGCCCCGTGTCGACGCCGGCGTCGATGATGTGCACGGTGACGCCGGTCTCGGTCGCGCCGTCGGCGAGGGCGTCGCGCACGGCATGCGCCCCCGGGTAGAGCGGAAGCAGCGCGGGGTGGGTGTTGATGATGTTCGGGCTGAGCGCGGCGACGACGCCGGGCGGCAGGATCCGCATGAATCCGGCGCAGACGACGAGATCCGGCTGCCACCCGTCGACCTGTTCGAGGAGCTCGGCACCCCAGGCGTCGCGATCGGGGAAGGAGGTCGGCGGAACAGTGAACGTCGGCACATCGAAGCGCTCGGCGTGCAGCAGCCCGTCGGCGTCGTTGTCGCTGCCGACCGCGACGACGCGGGCCGGGTACTGCGCATCCGCCGACGCCTCCAGGAGGGCGCGGAGGTTGGAGCCACCGCCGGAGATGAGCACGACGAGTTTCAGCACCGTGCAAGATTAGCCGTTCAGCCGCAGGAGCGTCGCACGGGCGCTGCTGGCGATCCGTAGTGCTTCTGCAATCGATGCTGCAGAACCGAGCGGATGCTGCGGAAACACCGCCGCGCGTCCGCATCCGCACCGAACCGCGGTCGGAACTGCAGAACCGTCAGTGGGAGCGGGCGGACCCGGAGGCCAGACCCACCCCGGAGGCCAGACCCACCCCGGCCGCCAGCGCGAACTCGGCGGCCGCGAGTGCGCCGACGATCAGCCCGTCGGGTCCGACGTCCACCAGTCGCCCCGGCCCCGCGGCGCCGCCGGAGAACCACGCCAGCACTCCGAGCAGCACACCGCCGACGACGCCGATGCCGACGGCCGCGGTTGCGCCCCAGATCAGCAGAGACTCCGAGCCCAGGTCGTCGACCAGCCGCCGCCGTACCGCGAAGGCGGCGACGAAGCCGGCGAGCAGGGGAAGCACCAGCCCGACGAAGGCGAACGCCGACTCGCCCTGCGGGATCGCCGCGAAGATCGGCAGCGAGGGCAGTGGACCGAGCAGAGTGCCCGCCGGACCGACGGACGAGCCGGTTCCGATGGCGAAGCCCGGCCCGACGAACCAGGCGGCGGCCCAGAAAACCAGGTTCGGGATGAACGCCAGCTGTCCGATGGTCAGAGTCGCGCCACCGAGCGCGCCACCGTCGAGCCCCTCGTACATCGAGATCGCCGAGCCGTAGTTGGCGAACAGCAGCACGGTGACGGCGATCGCCGACACCCCTGTCACGGCGGCCGCCGCAAGAGCTCCGCCGCGCACCGCTGCGTCCAGCGCCGCCCGCGGCGCCGCGGGGATGCGGTCGGCCAGGTCGGCGACGAATCGACCGATCGCGTCCGGTTCGGTCATCCGCGCCGAGGCGATGCCCGAGCCCAGCGCCACGCCGAGCGCGAAGACGAGGGTCGGCCAGAGCATCCCCTGCCAGAGCGGCACCGTCGCGGCCTCGGCGCCAGCGCCAAGGGTCACCAGTGTCGCGATCAGCAGATAGACCGCGACGGCCACCCCGACCGCCAGCGGGCGATGCGGGCTCGCGGCCGCGCGCCGGCCGATCCGCACGCCGAGCAGCACCGCCAGCAGGGCGAAGGCGAGCGGAGCGATGGTCACGGCGAACGTGAGCGGCTCGGCCGCGAGCCCGAGATTCTGCGCGAGCACCGGGTCGAGCGTGGCGGTGAGGTCGGCGCCGTTGCCGAGCAGCCACGTGTCGGCGGCGGCCCGCCAGAAGATGACCCAGTCGACGCTGGTGTCGTATTGCACGGCCCAGAGGATCGTCAACGGCACCAGCGGCACGGCGATCCCGATCAGGGCGGCGATCGCGGCATCGAAGGCGGCGAGGAGGGCGACGGTGATGCGGTTCATGGGCCTGACGAGCCTAGCCGTCCGGTTTCGCGCGACGGGCAGAAACCCCGAGCGGCGGCGGATGAGTGCACATCGCGCCACCTCTCCGCGACCCGGCTAGGGTCGAAGCCGTGGCAGCGCATCCGACCCGCACGACGACCGAGCGCGGACTCGACCGCCTCGTCAACTTCACCGATGCCGCCGTCGCGATCGCGATCACCTTCCTGGTGCTGCCGCTGGTCGACGTGACCGACGAACTCGGCGAGCACGGCCTCGGCGAGCTCGTCGACGAACACGGCGGAACGCTGCTCGCCTTCCTGATCACCTTCGCCGTCATCGGCCGACTGTGGATGGTGCACAATCGCGTCTTCGAGTGGGTGCAGGACTACGACGGTCGCCTGGTCTGGACCAACTTCCTCTGGCTGCTGAGCATCGTCGTGCTGCCCTTCGCCGCGAATCTGCTCGCGTACGCGGACCACGAACGAGCGGTCTACGCGCTCTACATCGGCACCATGATCATCGCGAGTTCGTCGACCCTGCTGATGCAAAGCATCCTGCAGCGGACCCCGCGGCTGCGGCGCGCCGATGCTCCTGTGAACGACGAGATCGTCGGGGCCCGAGTGACCGTTGTGTTGATGATCTTCGCGTTGGTGGTGGCCGTGCTGGTGCCGGCGGTGAACCTGTGGGCCCTGCTGCTGCTCTTCCTCGGCGGACCGGTCGAATCGCTCATCACGCGCCGGCGCGGTCGCCGAACGCCAGCGACGACGGTGCACACGGCGCGCGGCCTGGACCGCCTGGTCAACTTCTCGGACGCGACGGTCGCGATCGCGATCACGATCCTGGTGCTGCCGCTGGTCGAGATCGGGCCCGAGATCGCGAAGCCGGGTGCGGACTTCGGCAGCATCGTGGCCGACAACAACGGCACGATCCTCGCCTTCGCTCTCTCGTTCGTGGTGACCGCCGTGTTCTGGGTCCCGCACCACCGCGTGTTCGAAATGGTGGGCGACTACAACGCGGCGCTGGTGTGGGTCAACCTGCTCTGGTTGTGCGCCGTCGCTTTCTTCCCGTTCGCGACGAGCGCCGTCGCGGAGAGCGATTCGCTCGCGACCGACCTGCTCTACATCGGCACGATGGTCGTGATGAGCGGCGGTCTGCTCCTCGTCGATCTGGTGCTCATCGCTCGGCCGGCGCTGCGACGGGACGCCGCTGTGCCGATCCGCGTCCGGTTCGCCGTGATGCCCGTCGCGATCCTGGTGCTCGCCTTCGTGCTCACGCTGCTCGTCCCGCATCTCGGACTCTGGTCGCTGCTGCTGCTCTTCGTCGAACGCCCGGTCGCCGCGGTGCTCGCCCGCGTTCGGCACGAAGGCTGAGGCGCGGATGAGCACGGTGCACACGAACATCCCGACCGTGGTCGGCGAGTTGCTGCTCGTCGCCGAGGGCGGCGCTTTGGCGGGGCTGTATTTCCCGCAGCACCGTTATCCACCGGCAGCGGACGCGATCGGTGCGCACGACCCGGCGGCGGCCGTCTTCTCGCTCGTGGCCGCGCAGCTCGACGAGTACTTCGCCGGGTCGCGGACGGTGTGCGAGGTGCCGCTCGCCCTCCGCGGGGACGAGTTCTCGCAGGCGGTGTGGCGCCTCCTGCGGGAGATCCCCTCCGGCGAGACGACCACCTACGGCGCCATCGCCCGTCGACTCGGCAATGCCGCGCTCGCGCAACGCGTGGGGCAGGCCGTGGGCCACAACCCGGTCTCGATCGTCGTGCCGTGCCACCGGGTACTCGGCGCCGACGGCGGCCTCACCGGATTCGCCGGTGGACTCGAGCGCAAACGGTTCCTCCTCGAACTCGAGGAACCCACGGACGTCTCGGCATCACGTCTGTTCTGACGGACGTCTCTGACGGGAGTCTCTGGCGTCTCCGACGGGAGTCGTCACTCCCTCCCGCCCGGATCGACGGCGCGGAACGCGGCGACGACCCCCTCACCGCGTCGGCTCAGCCGTGCCAGCCGAGTGCCGGGGCGATGTGCTCGGCGACGGCCTCGAGCACGCGTCGATGGGAGGCGAAGCCGCCGACCGCGGGAAGCGTGATGGTGAGCGCGTCCGCCTCGGCGAGCGCCGCATCCGCGAGCAGCGCATCCACGATCGCCGCCGGCTCCCCCGCGTGCACGCGTCCGAAGCGCATCGGCGCGGCGACGATCGAGCGGTCGGCGGTGCGTGGGCGACCGTCCGGCAGCATCCGCTCGTCGTAGGCGTCGATGAACGCGCGGTGCGCGGCCTCGTCCTCCGCGGTCAGCAGCGGCAGCACGATGCGCCCCGCTGCGACCCGCGGCGTGCGTTCCGGATGCGCGGCCGCGAACGCCGCCCGGTACGAGCGGATCTGCACCGCCTGCTGCTCCTCGAACGACAAGCCGGTCTCCTCCGTATTGAGCGTCGACACCTGGATGTCCATGCCCAGCGTCCCCGCCCGCACCGCGGACGCCTCGGTACCCGGGCCGTACCAGACGCGCTCGGTGAGGCCGGGACTCTGCGGACGCAGCACCAGCTCCGAACCCACCGGAACCGACATCAACGCCGAGGTCGCGATGCCGAGCGTCGCACCCGAGAGCGCCTCACGGGTGCGCGCGATCCGCGCCTGCGCCTCGGCAGAGAAGTCGCGCTCGGAGGCGCCGAAGACACCGTCGAAGACGCCGGAGAGATGCGCGAAGCCGGCGCTCAGACCGAGCTCGAGACGACCGCCGCTGAGCAGATCGACGGTGGCGGCATCCTCGGCGAGCCGGATCGGCGACTCGTACCGTGCGCCGATGACGGCCGTTCCCATCCGGATGCGGGAGGTGTGCTGCGAGACGGCGGCGAAGAAGGTCATCGGCGACGAGAGGAACTTCTCGAAGTGGCGCACCCGCACCCAGCCCGTGTCGTAGCCGAGCTGCTCGGCGAGCGTGAACAGCTCGATGCCGTCCTGCAGGCTCTTTGCTGCGTCGCCGACCCCCTCGGCGGGATAGGGGACGAAGGTCAGGAATCCGAGTTCGGCGGGCACTCCACGACCCTATCCGGCTGCGCGCCGGCGACGAAGCGCGACCGAGACACGGGGAAACGCGACGGGACCGGCCGCCGCAGCAGCCGGTCCCGTCCCTCTCGAGCGAGCCCGAGCGTTACAGCGCTGCGTACACCTCGCGCAGCAGTGCGGCCGTCTCGGACGGCGTCTTGCCGACCTTGACGCCGGCGGCCTCGAGGGCCTCCTTCTTCGCCTGCGCGGTGCCCGCGGAGCCCGAGACGATGGCGCCGGCGTGGCCCATCGTCTTGCCCTCGGGAGCCGTGAAACCGGCCACGTAGCCGACGACCGGCTTGGTGACGTTGGCCTTGATGAAGTCGGCCGCACGCTCCTCGGCGTCGCCGCCGATCTCACCGATCATCACGATCGCCTTGGTCTCGGGGTCGGCCTCGAACGCGGCGAGGGCATCGATGTGCGTGGTGCCGATGATCGGGTCGCCACCGATGCCGATGGCGGTCGAGAAGCCGAGATCGCGCAGCTCGTACATCATCTGGTAGGTCAGGGTGCCCGACTTCGACACCAGGCCGATCGGGCCCTTGCCGGTGATGTTCGCCGGGGTGATGCCCACGAGCGACTCGCCCGGAGTGATGATGCCCGGGCAGTTCGGACCGATGATGCGGGTCTTGTTCCCCTTCTCCTGCGCGTGGGCCCAGAACTCGGCGCTGTCCTGCACCGGGATGCCCTCGGTGATCACGACGAGCAGGCCGATCTCGGCGTCGATGGCTTCGAAGACGGCGTCCTTCGAGAAGGCCGGGGGCACGAAGGCGATGGACACGTCGGCGCCGGTGGCCGCGATGGCCTCCGCCACGGTGCCGAAGACGGGCAGCTCGACGCTCGACCCGTCGGCCGCGGTGTGCGAGACGGTGGTGCCGGCCTTGCGGGCGTTGACGCCGCCGACGATGTTGGTGCCCGCCTTCAGCATCAGTGCGGTGTGCTTGGTGCCCTCGCCGCCGGTGATGCCCTGGACGATGACCTTGGAATCCTTGTTGAGGAAGATCGACATTGTTGTTCTACAGTCCTTCGTTACGCAGCGGCGGCGGCGAGCTCGGCGGCCTTGTCGGCGCCCTCGTCCATGGTGGCGGCCAGAGTGATCAGCGGGTTGGCGGCGGCCTCGAGGATCGCGCGGCCTTCCTCCACCTTGTTGCCGTCGAGACGCACGACGAGCGGCTTGGTGGCCGTGTCGCCGAGGATCTCGAGCGCCTGCAGGATGCCGTTCGCGACAGCGTCGCAGGCGGTGATGCCTCCGAAGACGTTCACGAACACGCTCTTGACCTGCGCGTCATTCAGGATCACGTCGAGCCCGTTGGCCATCACGGTGGCGGATGCTCCGCCGCCGATGTCGAGGAAGTTCGCCGGCTTGACACCGTTGTGCTTCTCGCCGGCGTAGGCGACCACGTCGAGCGTCGACATCACGAGGCCCGCGCCGTTGCCGATGATGCCGACCTCGCCATCGAGCTTGACGTAGTTGAGGTCGTTCTCCTTGGCCTTGGCCTCGAGCGGGTCGGCCGCGGACTTGTCCTCGAGCGCCTCGTGGTTCGGGTGGCGGAATCCCGCGTTCTCGTCGAGCGAGACCTTCCCGTCGAGCGCGACGATGTCGCCCTCCTCCGTCAGCACGAGCGGGTTGACCTCGACCAGCGTCGCGTCCTCACCCTTGTAGACCTCGTACAGCTTCACGATCACCGGGGCGACCTTGGGAACGAGCTCCTCGGGGAACTTCGCGGCGATCGCGATCTCGGTCGCCTTGGCCAGGTCGATGCCCTGGCCGGGGATCACCTCGACGCGGGCGAGCGCCTCAGGACGCTCGACGGCCAGCTGCTCGATCTCCATGCCGCCCTCGTAGGAGGTGAGCGAGAGGTAGGAGCGGTTCGCGCGGTCGAGCAGCACCGAGAAGTAGAACTCCTGGGCGATGCGGGCACCGCCCGCGATCATCAGGCGCTTGACGACGTGACCCTTGATGTCGAGGCCGAGGATCGCCTTCGCCGCCTCTTCCGCAGCGTCCGCATCCTTGGCGACCTTCACGCCGCCGGCCTTGCCTCGGCCGCCGATCTTCACCTGAGCCTTGACCACGGTCACGCCGCCCAGCTTCTCGGCAGCGGCGCGCGCCTCCTCCGGAGTGTCGGCGACGATGCCGGGCAGTACGGGGACCCCGTACGACTCGAACAGATCACGGGCCTGGTATTCGAATAGATCCACGCTGTTTTCCCATTCCGCGCCACGCGCGCATATTGGTGTTCGTCGATGAACGGACCGGACGGCGGGCGGAAGAGGACACACACCTCGCGTCCCGGGCCGGTTCAACCTTACTCTTCGCGCCTCGCTCACGTTCGCGGCGACCGGCTGCGGTCCACCCCGTCCCGTCGGTCGGCAGCGCGGGCGATCCGCCCGAGCGGATCCGCGTAGTGTCGAGACTCAATCGGCTCCGGCACAACGCCGGCGCTCGAGCGAGCCGACCGAAAGGACGCCTCACGGTGAGCAGGCACCCCGACATCAGTCAGATCGGCCGTGAAGCGATCTTCCTGGTGGCCGGCGGGCGGGCGATCCTGCTGCAGATCGCGCATCCGCGGGTCGGCGCGGGCGTCGCCGAACACTCCGACTTCGCGCACCGCGCGCTCGGCAGGCTGCACGGCACGCTCGCCTATCTCTACGCGCTGCAGTACGGCACGGAGGACGACCGCCGCACCATCATCCGCGTGGTGAACCGCGCGCACGCCCCGGTGCGCGGGCCCGGTTACAACGCCTTCGACCCAGAACTGCAGCGGTGGGTCGCGGCCACTATCAGCCAGTCGATGCTGGAACTGTACGAGGGCGCGTTCGGCGCTCTGTCGGCAGCGGATGCGGACGAGATCCAACGGCTGCAGGCGCAGGTCGGCTCGTCGCTGCAGATGCCGCACGAACTCTGGCCCGCCACCCGCGCCGAGTTCGACGCGTATTGGGCGCGATCCGTCGCCGAATTGCACGTGACGCCGGAGGCGCGGCGCGTCGCGCGCGATCTGCTGGCCGCCGCGGAGTCGCCGTGGTGGATCCGATCGCTGATGCCGTACGTGCGGCTGGTGACGGCCGGGCTGCTGCCCGCCGAGTTGCGCGCGCCGTTCGGATTCCGCTGGACGCCGCGGCAGCAGCGCCGCTTCGACCGCACGATGCGCGCGACGTTCGCGGTCTACCGGCTGCTCCCCCGGTCGATCCGCTGGCTGCCGTGCACCCTGTACCTGCGGAGGTTGCGCCGGATGGCGTGACCCACACCGGGTTGCCATTTCTTTGACGCGTCGTCGGAGGGCTGTCAAAGAAACGGCAACCCCTCTCCCATTGCGTCGGGCAGCGGATGCGCCCACACTCGGATCAGGCCGCTCGTCGAGCGGCCGAGAACTACGCAGGCCGGTCGCGCTGACGCCACCGTTCGCCCGTCCGCTGCGATGCAGGGAGGCGCGCGATGAGCGATTCGATCGTGGTGGGGGTCACCGGGTCCGACCAGAGCACGGCGGCCCTCGACTGGGCGCTGCAGAGGGCTGCCGGCCGGCACTGCTCCGTCGAGCTGGTGACCGTCGTCGAAGACGTCTGGACCGGCGTCGGACTTCTCGACGAGACGGCCGTGCGCGAGGCCGCCGACCAGGTGCTGCAGTCCGCGCGCGAACACGCCCGCGACAGACAACCCGGTCTCCGGATCGAGGCCCGCCTCCTCTTCGGCGACCCGGTCGTCGTGCTCAGCGAGATCGCTCCCGCCGGCGGGCTGCTGGTGCTCGGCGCGCACCATCTCGGCCGCCTCGGCGGCGCCATCACGGCACCGGTCGCGGTGCGCGTCGCCGCCGCCACCCGTTCCGCTGTCGCGCTCATCCCACCGGGAGCGGACGCGCCGCGACGCGGCATCGCGGTCGGCGTCGACGGATCGCCCGCCTCCCTCGCCGCCATCGCCTTCGCGGCCGACGAGGCCGATCGCCTCGACGAGCCCCTCCTCGCGGTGCACGCGTGGCAGCTGCCGGGCGCCTGGGCCGACACCGTCCCGATCGAGAAGGTCACCATCGACGCCATCGAAGCGGATGAACGTCTCGTTTTCGCGGAATCGCTCACCGGTCTCGCCTCCCGCTATCCCGGCCTCGTCGTCGACCGGCGGCTGGTGCGCGGGTCGACGGTCGAAGCGCTCGCCCGCGTCGCCGCCGACGCGCGCCTGCTCGTCGTGGGCAGCCACGGGCGCGGCGCCTTCCTGCGTCTGCTTCTCGGCTCGGTCAGCCACAGCATGGCGCTGACCATGGCCGGGCCGCTAGTGGTGGTGCGGCAGCACTGATTCGGCTGGGAGTCCATCGCGCCCCGCCCGGTGAGAGTGCAGGCTGGAACGGAGCGAAGGGGGAACGCCATGGTTCCGAAGCTGTCCGCCCGGGCGATGCTGTGGTGGGGTGTCGGTGGCATCGTCGCCTCGATCGCGCTCGGCCTGGTGTACCCGAATCTGCTCTATCAGGCACAGGTAAGCGGATCCTCGATCCTGGATGTGCTCTTCGCCACCGTGCCGGCGCTGAACCGGTTGCTGTTCGGTCTCGGTATCGCGTTCGTCGCCGCCGCGTTCGTCGTTCGCCATCTGGAGCCGAGGGCGCCCGCGAGGACCAACATCCTCTCGACCGACGATCCTGGCCGAGATCGGGATCAGCCGCGAGCCCGCTGAAACCGCTTGCCCGGCCGGCCACGTCGGGCGTAGCGTGAGCCACCCCGAGGCGGACCGCCTCGCAGTCAACGTCGACTGGAGCATGATGAGCATCACCGAGGCACGACCCGCAACGCTTCCCGCCGCCGCGCCGCCGCACGGATTCGGTACGGTCTCGGTCGCCGCGATCCTCGCCGAATCGGCTGCCCGCACGCCCGACGCCACGGCACTGATCGTGGGCGGGAGCTCGATCAGCTACGCCGAGCTCTGGAAGCAGACCCGCGGCTACGCGGGCGCCCTGCGCGATGCCGGGGTCGGCCCCGGTGACCGCGTGGCGGTGCTGATCCCGAACATGCCCGACTTCCCGCGGAGCTATTTCGCGGTGCTGTCCCTCGGCGCCGTCGTCGTCCCCGTGCACGCCCTGCTCAAGCACGACGAGATCGCCTACGTGCTGCGCGACTCCGGCGCATCCGTGCTGATCTGCGCGGCCCCTCTGCTCGGCGAGGGCTCGCAAGGCGCAGCGCTCACCGATACCACCGTGCTCAGCGTCCTCGTACCGGATGCGAGCGCCGCCGAATCGCCGTTCCCGCGCCTCGAAGACCTCGCGGCCGCGGCCACGCCCATCGATACCTATCGGCCGGCGGACCCGCTCGACACCGCCACGATCCTCTACACCAGTGGCACCACGGGCCGACCCAAAGGTGCAGAGGGAAGCCACCTGGCGATCGTCGAGCAGTCGAACGTCCTCCTGATGAACACCTTCGACATGCGTGCGGACGACGTGGTGCTCGGCGCGCTCCCGCTCTTCCACACCTTCGGCCAGGTCTGCGCGATGAACACCGCCTTCCGCGTCGGCGCGGCGGTGGTGCTCGTCCCCAAGTTCGACGGCGACGCGGCTCTGGAGGCGATGATCGCGAATCGGTGCACCATTTTCGAGGGTGTGCCGACGATGTACGTCGCATTGCTCGCCGCCGCCGCGCGGCGCGAGGATCGTCCGCCGCTGCGTTACGCGGTCTCGGGGGGCGCCGCGCTGCCGGTGGCGGTGCTCGAGCGCTTCGAGCAGCTCTTCGGCGCAGCGATCTACGAGGGCTACGGCCTCACCGAGACCTCCCCGGTCGCGAGCTTCAACCACGTCGGCCGCTCGCCTCGGCCGGGTACCGTCGGCACCCCGATCTGGGGCGTCGAAGTGGAAGTGGCCCGCACCGACGTCACCGACCACATCGAGTTGCTGCCGCGTGGCTCGCTCGGCGAGATCGTGATCCGCGGGCACAACCTGATGAAGGGCTACCTGAATCGAGCGGATGCGACCGCGGAGGCGATCGTGGACGGCTGGTTCCGCACCGGCGATCTGGGCACGAAGGATGATGAGGACTACATCCGCATCGTCGATCGCACGAAGGACATGATCATCCGCAACGGCTACAACGTGTATCCGCGCGAGGTGGAAGAGGTCCTGATCGGACATCCGGCCGTCGCCAACGCCGCCGTGTTCGGCATCACCGACGAGGTGCACGGTCAGGAGATCGTGGCCGCCGTCGTCCTCGGGAGTTCTGCCGACTCCGCCGCGACCGCGGAGGAATTGATCGCCTACGCGGGCGAGCACCTCGCGGCCTTCAAGTTCCCGCGCCGCATCGAGTTCGTGGAGGCTCTGCCGCTCGGTCCGAGCGGCAAGGTTCTCAAGCGCGAGCTGGTGGCACGGTACTCGGACTGACTCGGCGCGACCAGGCGCCACCGCACGAAGGGGGAACGGATATGACCAACGGCTTCGACATCAGGATCGACACCGACGCCGCATCGGCGGAACGCTCCGTCGTCGACGCGCTTCGCGCCGATGGCTACGAGGTCCGCGCGGATGCGGACGGCGGCTACGACGTGCAACGGCTCTACGGCGGCGCGATCGGTCTCTCGGGGTGGGAGGCCGAGCAGTTCGTGCCGATCTCGTTCCGGCTCGACTTCGAGACCGCGGGCGATCGCATCGTCGCGCGCCTGCGCCGCGCCATGCTCGCATCGGTCGGCGACGGGCTCTCGTCGGGTCTCCTCCAGGGACAGGCCGCGTTCGAGGAGGCCGCCGTGTCGATCGCGGATGCTCTGATGCAGGCCGGCACCTATGCCGGCAGCGACGTGCTCTGACGGGTCACGGCGGATCGCGCGGCACGTGACCGCGCGGCACCTGATCGCGCGGCGCCGGATCGCGCGGCACGTGACCGCGCGGCGCAGACTCAGCCGAGAAACAGCTGGACCATCACGGTCACGACGACGCCGAGGGCGAAGCCGGCGACGACCTGAGCCGGGGTGTGCGCCGACAAGCGCAACCGCGACCAGCCCGTCCAGAGCGCGATGGGCACCGAGGCCAAGAGCGTCCACGGGCCCGACACGATCACCAGGATCGCACCGCTGACCGCGACCACGGCGGCGTGCCCCGAGATCTTCCAACCCAGGTTGATCACTGCCATCAGCAGCAGCAGCACGATCGTGACGAGGCTGAAGACGAGCACCGGTCGCGGCGCGCCGAGCAGCGCGAGCACGACGTTGCCGACGATCAGCGAGACCAGCGCGATCAGGAGCGGAAGCGTGCGCTGGCGTCGCTCCGGCACGTGGTGACCGCCGGAGACCCGACCCGCCCGCATCAGGATCCGCAGCGCCGCGTAGGGGGTCGCGGCAGCGAACAACACACAGAGGGCACCCCAGCCGAGGCCGGCCAGCGGCGGATCCGACACCTGGACGGCGATGACGAACGGCATCAGCAGCGCGAGCACCGGCGGCGAGAAGAGCTCCGTCGCCACCCGGGCGGCGCGCTCGACGCCCACCGACGACGACGACCGCACCGTCAGAGCTTCTCGATCGGAGCGACCTTGATCAGCAGCTTCTTCGCCCCGACCCGCTCGAAGGTCACGTGCGCCACGCGCTTGGTGCCCTCACCGGTGACCGCGGTCACTCGGCCGTCGCCGAAGTCGGTGTGGCGGATACGGTCGCCGGCCAGCAGCTCGAGGTCGCCGTTATCGCGCACCATTCCGGTGATCCGATTCGGGAACTCGGCCTTCTTGGGAGCCGCGGCGAGCGCCGTGCGGAAGTCGTCGTTGGCTCGCGACCGGCCGAAGCCCGGCCGAGTCGCGTTCAGCGCCCGCGGCTGGGTGCCGCCGCGCGAGGTCGCCGCACCCGGCGACTGCCGCCACTCGATCAGCTCACCCGGGATCTCTTGGAGGAAGCGGCTCGGCATCGCGACCGAGGTCTCGCCGTATTGCGCGCGCGTCATGGCGAGCGAGAGGTACAGCCGCTTGCGGGCGCGGGTGATGCCGACGTAGAACAGGCGCCGCTCCTCCGCCGGGCCGCCCGGCTCGTTGGCCGAGATACGGTGCGGCAGCAGGTCTTCCTCGATGCCGGTGAGGAAGACGGCGTCGTATTCGAGCCCCTTCGCGGTGTGCAGCGTCATCAGGGAGACGGTGCCGGACCCGTCGTCGAGGTCGTCGGCGGCCGCGACGAGCGAGACCTCGGTGAGGAATTCGACGAGACCGCCGTCGGGATTGTTGCGGGCGAACTCCTTCGTGACCGCGACGAGCTCGTCCACGTTCTCGGCTCGCGCCTCGTCCTGCGGGTCGCGACTCGCACGCAGCATGTCGAGGTAGCCGCTGCGGGTGAGCAGCGCCGTGAGCACCTCGTGCACCTTCGCCGGGCCGTCGGGGCGCTCGGGGTCGAGCATCTCGGCGCACTCGTCGAGGAGCCGCGCCAGATCGAGGATCGCCTTGGTGACCTTCGGTCCCATTCCCAGAGAACCGGCATTGCGCATCGATTCGCGCAGGGTGAGTCCGTTGGTGTCGGCGAACGACTGCAGCTGAGTCTCGGTTGCGGGGCCGATGCCGCGCTTGGGCGTGTTCATGATGCGGCGCAACGCGAGCACGTCGGCGGGATTCGCGACCGTGATCAGGTACGCCAGTGCATCCTTGATCTCGGCGCGCTCGTAGAACTTCGTGCCACCGAGGATCCGGTACGGCAGCGCCGAGCGGATGAAGATCTCCTCCAACGCGCGCGTCTGCGCATTGGTGCGGTAGAACACAGCGATCTCGTTGTAGCCGGTGCCTGCGCGGTGCAGCGCGGCGATCTCGTCCACAACGAATTGCGCCTCATCGTGCCCCGAGTAGCCGGTGTAGCCGACGATCTTCTCGCCCGCGCCACTCGCCGACCAGAGGTTCTTCGCGCGACGGTCGAAGTTGTTCTCGATGACGGCGTTCGCGGCCGAGAGGATGTTCTGCGTCGAACGGTAGTTCTGTTCGAGGAGCACCACCTCGCAGCCGGGGAAGTCGCGCTCGAACTCGACGATGTTGCGGATGTCGGCGCCGCGGAAGGCGTAGATCGACTGGTCGGAGTCGCCGACCACGGTGAGGGACGCGCCGGGGATCGACCCGTCGGGCAGCAGCGGCCCGCGGTAGGGAGAATCGAAACGCGCCTCGGCCTGCACCGTCGGGCTGATGGCCCGGGTGAGTTCGTGGATGAGCCCGTACTGGGCCGCGTTCGTGTCTTGATACTCGTCGACGAGCACATGCCGGAACCGGCGCTTGTACTTGGCGGCCACGGCCGGGAAGGCGCGGAACAGGTACACCGTCTGCGCGATCAGGTCGTCGAAATCGAAGGCGTTCGCCTGAGTGAGCGCGCGGGTGTACTGCCGGAACACCTGCAGGAACATCGCCTCGTTCGGGTCGTCGAAGTTCGCGGTGCGCGCGTACGACTCGACGTCGGCGAGCTCGTTCTTGAGCTTCGAGATCTTCGCCGAGGCGCTCGCGACGGTGATCCCGAACGTGTCGGCCTCGAGCTCCTTCACGATCCGCTTCAGCAGTGCGCGCTGATCGCCGGCGTCGTAGATGGTGAACGACGAGGTGAAGCCGAAGTTCTCGGCCTCGCGGCGGAGGATGCGCACGCACGCGGAGTGGAAGGTCGAGATCCACATGCCCTCGGAGGAGGCGCCGATCAGGCGCTCGACGCGCTCGCGCATCTCCTTCGCCGCCTTGTTGGTGAACGTGATCGCGAGGATCTGGCTCGGCCACGCCTCGCGGTTCTGGATGAGGCTGGCGATGCGGCGGGTGAGAACGCTGGTCTTTCCGGAACCGGCGCCGGCCACGATCAGCAACGCCTCGCCGCGGTACTCGACCGCTGCCCGCTGCTGCGGATTCAGGCCGTCGACGAGGCGCTCGTGCTGGGCGCCCCACTCGTGCGCGGAGTCGTGATCGGGCCGCGAGTCGGCGCCCAGGATCACCGGGGTGGCACGCGGATCATCCGCTTCGAAGAGGTACGTCATGTCGCCATCAAGTGTAAGAGTCGCCACCGACACCGAGTCCGACCCCGTGGGTCGCGGCCCGAGCATCCGCTCGCGTTCGGCGGATGCGGCCCAGCGCGTCCCGAGGAACCGGACCTAGGCCGCGCGCACCCGCGGCACCGGCTGCGTCATCGAGCCGCCCACATCCAGCCCGCGCCAGGCGATCGAGAAGCCGACCACGGCGATGGCCGAGGTCGACACCGCCAGCACCTGCTGCACGAAGAACGCCGTGAGGTCCTTCGTTTCATTCGGGTAGTACTGGATGCCCTCGATCGCGAGCGCACCGAGGCAGATCGCGGCGATCACGCTCGCCACTACGAGCAGGCGAACCGTCGCGCGTCGAGCGGGCTTGCGCGCACGACCCACCTGAGCGCGCGTCGACAGCCAGGCGCACGCGAGCGAGGCGGAGGCGAACGCCACCAGGTCGGCGCCGAGAACGTCGCTCGCGCGGTGCCACGAGGCCGCCATCGTCAGGTTGCCGACCAGGATCACGAGGATGCCGCCGAGCACGAGCACGACGTTGCGCCCGCGAGCCGGCACCACCATGGCGAGAGCGAACACCAACGACACGGCCGCCGCGGTGTGGCCGCTCGGGAAGCTGCCGCCGGTGTACCAGTCGATCGCGTCGACGAGTTCGGGCCGGGTGAAGACCCAGTTCTTCAGGATCTGCGTGGCGATCGTGGTCAACGCGATGGACCCGAGCGCGGCGACCATCAGTGCAGGCCGACGACGGATGAGGGCGATCGACGCGACGAGGACCCCGCCGGCGATGATGCCGAGCGGAGTCACCTCGGCGAGGGTGGAGGCGGCGGTGCCGGTCGCCCGGCCGAAGACCAGGTCGGCGCCGCGCAGGCCGGAGTTCTCGGCTGCCTGCCCCTGCGGCGTCAGGACCGCGAGCCCGTAGACGGCGATGAGTCCGAGGACGGCGAGGATCGCGAAGACGATCCATCGGCGCGTGATGCGTTGCGCGGTTCCCATGCGGTCTCCCCTCCCCTGCGTCGGACACGAGCGGCTGATCCGCCGTGCGAACCTCCGATCATGCCAGCCGGTACCGCGGAAAAGCTCCGTACGCGCCGGGCACGGCCTCGGCACCGCCTGCGAAGACGGCTCACGACGGTCAGCGCGTGAGACCGGCGCGCGCCTCGACGGCGAGATCGGGATGGTCGGCGAAGACGCCGTCGATCCCGGTCGCGAAGATCGCCCCGAACTCGGCCCGCCAGTCGCCGAAACCGGCCGGATCGCCGCCGTGCCGGTAGCGCTTGTTCAGAAAACGGTTCTCGGGGCGCAGCGTCCAGCAGTAGATCTCGAGGCCGGCCGCGTGCGCGTCGTCGACGAGGCCGGTGGTCCCGGTGGCGCGTCCGGCGAGGTCCTTCGTGAACAGCATGTTCTTGTCGACGCTGATCCCGTCCACGGTTCCCGACAGACCGGCGAGTCCGGCCGCAGTCACGAAATCGGCGTACGGCGTCGCGTGCGTACCGTGCGCCGCTACGAGATCGAACGGGGCTCCGGCTCCCTCGATCAGGTACACGCGGCGGCGGCCCACGCCGCGTACGGCGAAACGCTCCAGCACGGTCTTCTCGAAGCTCTCGATCGTGAGGCGTTCGTCGCGGCGGTCCCAGCCGGCCTCCGCCAGGGCGCTCTCGAACAGCTCGTCCAATGGGAGGCCGATCGACGAGAAGTAGGTCGCGTGCTTGATCTCGGCGACCAGACCGACCGGCGTCTCGCGCCCGTCCTCGGCGGCACGATCGAGCAGCTCGAAGAGGTCCCGCATCCGCAGGATCGGATACTGATCATCGAAGGTGGCGCTCGATCGACGGACGGCCGGCAGCCGCTCGCGCGCCCGCAGCGTGGCCAACTCGGCCCAGGTGAAGTCCTCCGTGAACCAGCCGGTCAGCGGAGATCCGTCGATGAGCTTGGTGGTGCGCCGGTCGGCGAACTCCGGATGCGCGGCCACATCCGTCGTGCCCGAGATCTCGTTCTCGTGGCGCAGCACCAGTACGCCGTCTCGGGTCGCGACCAGGTCGGGCTCGAGCGCGTCCGCCCCGAGCGCGATCGCGAGCTCGTAGGCCGAGCGGGTGTGTTCGGGGCGGTAGCCGCTCGCCCCTCGGTGACCGATGACGAGAGGGGCCGGTCGCTGTCGCATGCGCCCGATACTATGACCGCACCCGGCGACGTCCCCATCGACGCGGCGACCCGTCCGGTTCGCTGTAGGGGAATAGCCAGACTCTGAGAGACGTTCTCAGATACAGTAATTCCCATTACTCACCAGCGACTCGGTGTCGCTGACGCAGCACCGAGAGAAGAGGAACCATGGCAAGCAACAATCCGGCGTATGGGCGCCCCGAGTTCAGCAACCGCGGTTACACCGGCGGCGTGCAGGACACCCGGGATGTCTCGGCCGACACGCTCGACCAGATGTACAGTCGTCCGGCCGCAAGCTCGGTCGACACCGATCGGATGACCGTCGAGGACACCCTCGCGAAGACGGCGCTTGTATTCGTGGTGCTCCTCGCGGGCGCCGCGGTGGGCTGGTTCGTTCCGGCCCTGCTGCTTCCCGGCGCCCTCATCGGCCTCGTGCTCGGTCTGGTCAACGCCTTCAAGAAGAAGCCGTCGCCGCCGCTGATCATCGGCTACGCCGTCTTCCAGGGCATCGCCGTCGGCGCGATCTCCCGCATCTTCGAGTCGCTCTACGAGGGTGCGGTCGTTCAGGCCCTGCTCGCAACCGCGATCGTGATCGGCGTCACCCTGGCGCTCTTCATGAACGGCAAGATCCGCACCTCGCCCAAGCTGAACAAGATCTTCTTCATCGGCCTGATCAGCTACGGCGTCTTCGCCCTCGTGAACTTCGGTCTGTCGATGTTCTTGGGCATCAACATGCGCACGGGCTTCATCGGCATCGTCGTCGGCCTCATCGCCGTCGCCCTCGCCACCTACTCGCTCGTGATGGACTTCGAGTTCATCCAGCAGGGTGTGAAGAACCGCGCTCCTCGCGTCTACGGCTGGATCGGCGCCTACGGCGTACTGGTCACCGTGGTGTGGATGTACCTCGAGATCCTGCGTCTCGTCTCCATCTTCCGCGAGTAGAACCGCATCTTCCGCGAGTAGCACCGCCTCGCACGACAGGGCGTCCGACCTCCGGGTCGGGCGCCCTTTCGCGTGCCCGCCCACCGCCCGGCCCGGCCCACGCCCCCCTGCGAGGGAGCCGCCCTCGAACCGAGGAGGGGTCCCTCGCAGGGAGGGCTGGCACGATGGGCGCGTGACGACAGCCACCCGCATCATCGGCCTCGACGTCGCGCGCGGCCTTGCGATCGTCGGCATGTTCGCGGCGCACGTCGCCCCCACCGAGGGAGAGCAGCTCTGGGACGGCCGCAGCTCCGTGCTCTTCGCAACCCTGGCCGGAGTCTCGATCGGCCTGATGAGCGGAGGGGCTCGCCCGGGCGGCCGCCGCATCCGCACCACGCTGTCGATCGTGCTGCGCGGTGTGCTGCTGCTCCTGTTGGGCGTGATGCTGATCGCGCTCGGTACCCCGATCGCCGTGATCCTGCCGCACTACGGACTGATGTTCGTCCTCGCCGCCGTCTTCCTCTACGCGCCGCGCTGGCTCCTCGCCGCACTGGTCGGCGTCTTCGCCCTCGCCGGTCCGGTGGTCGTCACCGCCATCTCTGTCGCGGCTCCGGCGTATCTGCAAACCCTGGAGCCCGTCGAAAGCGCGTGGGCGTCCGAAGTGGTCACCTGGCTCACCCTCTACTACCCCGTGCCGTCCTGGCTCGCGTACCTGACCGTCGGCCTACTGCTCGCCCGCTGCGATGTACGTTCGGCACGGACGCAGGCGTGGATGATCGTCGGCGGGACCGTCGCCGCAGTGGCGGGGTACGCCGGGGGCCGCGCCCTCGGCGGGCCGACGCTGGTGGAGGCGCATTCCAGCACCACGTTCGAGTTGCTCGGCGCCGGTGGTGTCGCGGTCGCCGTGGCCGGTTCGCTCTGCTGGCTCTGCGGATCCGCCCCATCGCCGATCCGCACGATCGGCGGGCGCGCACTCACCCCCGTCGCCGCGATCGGCGCCATGCCGCTCACGGTCTACACGCTGCACCTCGTGCTGCTCGCGGTGTACCTGCAGGCGTTCCCCAACGTCTACGACTTCACCGCTTGGCGCAGTTGGACGCTGCTCGCCGGTTTCATCTTCGGCGCGATGGCGTTCGCACTGCTCTGGACACGCGTGCTCCGACAGGGGCCGTTGGAGTGGCTGTTCGCCCGGATCACGTTGCGCCCCGTGCGGGCATAGGGTGAACGGATGATCTCCCGACGCGACGCGGCCCTTCGGCTCGACATCCCCCTCGAGATGGCCTCCCGGCACGGACTCCCCACGCGGATGACCGAGGAGGAGTTCGCCGCGATCGAGCAGGACCCGCCCGCGTGGCTCGTGCAGTCGCGCGCGAACCGCACCGGCAAGCGCCCCGTCTGGGTCGAACTCGTCTGCGACGTCTGCGGCTTCTCCGAGAACGCGCGCCCCAAGAAGTGGTGGCCGGCGTTCGACTACCTCAGCTGCGAAACGCACGGTGCGGATGAGCTGCCGCCCGTGCGCTCGGGATTCCGCCGCGGCGAGTACGACGGTATCGGCTCGCGCTTCGTCGGGATCGTGGACGAGAGGCTCTGACCCGGCCACGATCCCGACGACCCGCTACGAGTCGCCGTACTTCGCGTCGTACCGGTGCAGGAACGCGGCCATCGCCTGACGCGACACGTCGGCGATGGGGCGATAGGTGCCGTCGTCGTACCCCGTGGAGATACCGCTCGAGCGCATCCACTCGATCTCCGCGTAGAACGGGTTGGTCGTCGGCACATCGCTGAAGGAGGGCGTGGCCGGAACGACGATCGTCTCACCGGACATCCGCGCGAGGAAGGCCGCCATTGCCTGGCGCGACACGACGCCGTTGGGGTTGTAGGTCCCGTCAGGATTCCCGGTCGTGATCCCCTCCGCCTTCATCCACTCGATCTCGCGATAGTACGGGTGCGTGGTCGGCACGTCGCTGAACGACGGTTCGGCAGGCGCCGTGTAGGCGCTGTCGCCCGAGAGCCGGAAGAGGAATGCGGCCATCGCCTGACGCGTCACGTTCGCGCTGGGCCGGTACTCCTTCCCACCCCGACCGTCGTCGTACCCGGTCGAGAGACCGGTCGAGGCCATCCACTCGATGTCGGTGAAGAACGGATGCGTCGGCAGGACATCGCTGAACGCGTGCGGCCGGGAGTCGACGAGCACGCTGTTCGTCGTGGTGGACCCCGTCAGGTACTCGGCGCGGGAGGCCGTGACCTGTGCCGTGATGGCCGTGCCCTCGTCCGCCGCGACGGTGACGTATTGCGCGCCCGTCGCTCCGATCGGCGAGCCGTTCCGGAGCCATTCGTAGCTGCGGTTCACCGACGGCACGTTCCAGTTGTCGTTCACGATGGAGAGGGTCGAGCCGATGGCCGTCGCGCCGGTGATGGCGGCCGAGCGGGCTTTGGGAACGAGCTGGGCGCTGCGGCGTTCGGTCACCGTCACCGTCGCCTCCGTGCCGCTCGTGCTGTTCACCGCGATCGAGAGACCGGCCGACTGCGTGGAGAAGGTGTCCGTCACCCGCATCGCGTACGGGCGGAAGCTCGGGTCCGTGTCGTCCTGGATGATGGACGCCTGGTTCGAGAAGTCGACGAAGTACCCGTCGGAGTCTCGCTCCTGATACGACGCCACCCTCACCCCCGGACGGAAGTAGTCGGATTCACCGCTGGCGTAGAAGCCGCCGGCATCGATCCCCGTGCCGGAACGGTACTCGACGTAGTAGTACCCACCGGTGATCGGGTCGACGACTTCGAGGCCCTGGCGACCGCCGCTCGCCGAGGCCGCGGCGATCGTCGCCGTCCAGGAACGGCTGGGCTCGGCCGGATCGATCTCCAGCGAGTCGATCTGCGAGACACCGAGCCTGGCGCGTCCGATCACGTTCAGCGCACCGAGTTCGTCCCAACAGCGCGATCCGGTGCAGAGTCCGCCCGCCATCACGTCGTAGTAGTCGTGGTACTCCTCGTAGTAGCAGCTGCTGTCGCTGTCGACGAAGGCGGGGTCGCTGCAGTAGGTCGTGTTGGAGTGGCCGAGGCCGAGATTGTGACCGAATTCGTGCGCCACGGTGGTCTTGTCGAGGCCGATGTTCACCACCGATTGGATGACACCTCCCGAGCCGGGAGTGCCGATCGAGCCGACGCCGATGAAACCGCAATCCGAATCCGGGGTCAGGACGACGACGTGCGCGCCGTTGTAGTCGGCACTCTGCCAGTCGCCTTCGAAGCCGAAGCTGCTGAGGGCCTCGTTCCAGAGCGCATCCGTATCGCATCCGCCGAACGCGGAGGTGTACTGGCGCGTCGCCTGGAGTGGGATCGAGGCGATCTCGCCGTAGGTCTGTCCGACCCAGTAGCTGCCGAGCGCACTCGACAGCGAAGCGACCTGCGCGTCGGTGTAGAAGTTCGGCACCGAGCCGTTGGGCGCGACGACCGCTACGTACAGCGGCTGGGTGACTCCCGCCGCGGCCGCGCGCGGGGTGACATCCGCTTCCACGATCTGCAGCGTCGCGCCGGTCTCGACCGAGGTCTCGAGCACGGACGCACCCGCGGCGGATGACGCGCCCACCGGAGCATCCGTCGCGGCACGCACCTGCGACGCGACCGCGGTCGGCAACGCTGCGCTGACGTCCTCCGGCACGGCGACGGTGGCGTCGATCTCGGAGCCGGTCGTCACCGTCTGCGGGAACGCGCCCGAGATGTCGACCACGGTTCCGTCCGCCGTCGAGATCGTGTAGCTCGTCTCGGGTTCGCCGCCCGGCGCGATCTCGCCCGTCGCGGGATCGGCTTGTGCGGGAGTGCCGTCGCCCACCCGGACACCGAGCGTTCCGACGACGGAGAGCTTGGGCGTGCTCGCGAACTCCCCGTTCGACGAGACGTGCACGGTGTCGTTCGTGGCGGGCACGACCTGAGCGGGCGCCGTCGTCGGGAGTTGCTGATCGGCTGATGCGACCGTCGCCCCCGACAACGCGAGAGCGAGCGTCGCTGCGATCGCAACGACGGATGAGCGGAAATGACGCACGGTTCCCCCGGTTCTTGTTCACTCGCGGACGCGAGCGACCGCTCGCACCTCAGGCGCGGAGAGGTCCGCGGCGAGCCCTGATGGATGCTACTGGCTCCGGAGTGTCCGAGGAAGCCTCCTCAGGGACCGGATTCCGGGGCGCCTCGCCGCTCAGTCGTCACGCTGATCGAAGCGGTACAGGAACGCTGCCATCGCCTGCCGGGTCACGACGTCCGTGGGTCGGAAGGTGCCGTCCGGGTAGCCGGTGCTGATGCCCTCGGCGGCCATCCACTCGATCTCGGTGAAGAAGGGGTGGTCCGTCGGGACATCGCTGAAACTCGACGTGACCGGTGCGGTCGGAGTCGCGCCATCGAGGCGCGCGAGGAACGCCGACATCGCCTGCCGGGAAACGGGGTCGCCGGGCAGGAAGCGGACAGAGCCGTCGGCCTGCACGGTACCGGTACTGATGCCCTCGGCCTTCATCCACTCGATCTGCGTGTAGAAGGTGGAGTCGACGGGAACATCGGCGAACGACGGCGTGGGCGGCGGCGTGAACGTGTCGCCCGAGTACCGGTAGAGGAACGCCGACATGGCCTCGCGCGAGACCGTCGCCGTCGGTCGATAGCTCAGCGAGCCGTCGCTCTCGGCGTACCCGGTCGTCAAGCCACGGGAGAACATCCACGCGATCTCGGTGTAGAAAGCGCTGTCGGCCGGCACATCCAGCACGGCGTGTCCGCCGCTGACGATGAAAGCGGGACCGTCGAAGACGAGCACCGATGTGGGGCCGTCGGCGGAGGCTCGCGCCACGTAGACCTTTTGTCCGGCGATGCTCACGCCGGCCGCGATCGCCGCGGCGCCCGAGCCGTCCAGCGTTCCGATGACGGCTGCGGATCGCAGATCGATCACCGATACCGTCGAGTCGACGCCGTTCGAGACGAACGCGCGTCGACCGATCGGGTCCACGGCGAGGTCCCGAGCGTTCTCGCTCACCGCGATCGACGCTCCGACGCTCCAATCCGCGGGATCGACGACGACGATGCGACGGTCGGTCGGATCGTGCAGCAGGATGCGCCGAGCGCCCGAGTCCCACTGCATGGATCGCGCGGCGAGCGCCAGGTCGTGCGTGTCGATCACACTGTCCGTGCTGCGGTCGAGATCGATCGTCGCGACGGCGTCGGTCGCGCCGCGCTCCACGTGGACATAGGCGCGGCGTCCGGCTTCGTCGACCGCGATCGCATCCGCTGGCCCGCTCAATGCGATGAAGCGGGACTCTGCACGGACATCCGTCGGCGTCAGTACGGCGACCCCGGCGGATGTGCCGATCAGGACCTGGCCGGTGACCGTGTCGATCCCCACGCTGCGCGGACCTTCGTCGAGGTAGACGCTGTACAGCAGCTCCAGGCTGGAGGCGCGGACGACAGCGACGAGGGTGTCGCCCGGTGTCCAGGCGATGATGCGGTCATGCTCGGCGTCGAGTTCGAGCTGGTCGCCGTACGCTCCCGGGATGATCAGCGTCGATGCGACCGTATCGCTCGTCGTGTCGATCGCGGTGAGCGTGCGGTTGTCCCAGTTCTCGACGCCTCGAGAGAGGACGTACGCGCGCGAACTCGCGTCGTCGACGACGATGTCGCCGCCGTCGTAGCTCTCGCCGATCGGGATCGTGGTCGTCGCCGAGTAGCCGGGTGCCGACGTCGCTGCGGCGGCGGAGGACGTCACACCGAAGGTGGTCGCGGCGACGGCCGCGAGGGTGAGCATCGCCGCGAAACGCGTGAAGGGTCCTCGAGTGATGGCTGTCATGCGGATTCCCCCAGTGGCCGAGCGGCGTGCACGCGTACCGTTCGAGCCTATCCAACAGGTGAGGTGTCGTGTCCGCCCGCAATCACCCCCGTGTGGTGGACCGCCGATCGGAGAGTATCCGCGCCGATCAGGACCAGGCGAGCGGAGACCTAGCTGCAGGGTTCCCCGGCCAGGGCCACCGCCAGCTCTCCGGTCCGCAGCAGGTCGACGGTGTCGGAGGAGCCGAACGAGAAGACGATCGACTGCCCGTTCGTCGCGGTCACGGAGAGTGACGGGTGCGCCGGATCGTAGATGTCGGGATGCTCGGTGGTGCGCCCCGCGTAAGCGGCGAGGACCTCGGCCCTGCTCGAGCCGGTGCCGATCCCCGCGGTGGTCTCGAGCACGCCCGTGCCGCCGGGATCGAGCTTGTACCAGATCGTCGCGATGAGAGGCTGGCCCGCCTGATACGGGTACAGAGCGTTCACGGCCGGAGAACGGTCGTACCCGATCATGGCGCTGGTGCAGGCGGGCGTCTGCTCCCGGGTGCTTCCCGGCACGGACCCGATGGCGTGTTCGAAGCTGTCACCGACCTGCGCCGGTCCCATCTCACCGAAACCGATGATCCAGGTCGACTGGTCCGTCGGATCGTTCGTCGGGGTGTCGCGGAGTCGGTAGAGGAAGGCCGCCAGAGCCTGCCGCGTGACGTCGTCGAGAGGCTTGTACAGCGGCTTGCCCGACGAGGAGGCCGTGCCCGTGCTGATCCCCTCGGATCTCATCCACTCGATCTCACGGTAGAACGGTGTCGTCCAGGCGACATCGGCGAAGGATTCCTCGATGGGCGAGGTCGGGAACACTTTCACCGCTCTCGCGAGGAAGGCCGACATCGCCTGCCGGCTGAGCACCTGCTCGGGACGGAACGTGCGCCGACCGTCGGCCTCGAGGTAGCCGTCCGTGATGTCGGCGGCAGCCATCCACTCGATCTCCGTCGCGAACGGGTGGTTCGTCGGCACGTCCGAGAAGGTGGCCTCGACCGGGGGCACAGCGCTCTCACCCGAGCGGCGATACAGGAAGGCCGCGACCGCCTGCCGCGTCACGAGGCCGTTCGGGCGGTACTCCCGCCCACCCTCCACCGCGTACCCGCTCGAGACCCCGCTCTCTCCCATCCACTGGATCTCGGCGTAGAACGGATGCGACGTCGGCACGTCGAGGAAGTAGGGCGAGTCCGCGCGCGCGGTCTGCGCCGGCGCGAGACCGACGAGAACGGCGGCGAGGGCAGCGGCCAGGATCATGATCCCGGCGAGCGGGCGCCGCCGCCCCGGTCGGCCGATGGGACTGACGCGTGGCATGGATCCTCCTGGCCTCTGCGGTGGGTGACGCCGGGCGCCTGAGCCGAACGTACCCCGTCGGCGAGACCGGCGCACGTCACCGAAAACGCTGACAGGAACGGCGGACGACGAGGGGCCGCCACCTCTTCAGGTGACGGCCCCTCGTGGTCAGCGCCGCGGGATCACTCCCACTCGATGGTTCCCGGCGGCTTCGACGTGACGTCGAGCACGACGCGGTTCACACCGGCGACTTCGTTCGTGATCCGGTTCGAGATCCGCGCGAGCAGGTCGTAGGGCAGGCGGGTCCAGTCGGCGGTCATCGCGTCCTCGGACGAGACGGGGCGCAGCACGATCGGGTGACCGTAGGTGCGACCATCGCCCTGCACGCCGACGGAGCGCACATCGGCGAGCAGCACGACGGGGCACTGCCAGATCTCGTCGTCGAGCCCGGCGGCGGTCAGCTCGGCGCGAACGATCGCGTCGGCGTCACGCAGCAGGTCGAGACGCTCTGCCGTGACCTCACCCACGATGCGGATCCCGAGGCCCGGGCCGGGGAAGGGCTGGCGTCCGACGATGACCTCGGGCAGGCCGAGCTCGCGACCGATCGCGCGCACCTCATCCTTGAACAGCGTGCGCAGCGGCTCGACCAGCTTGAACTGCAGGTCTTCCGGTAGGCCTCCGACGTTGTGGTGCGACTTGATGTTCGCGGTACCCGTGCCGCCGCCGGACTCGACGACGTCGGGATAGAGCGTGCCCTGCACGAGGAAGTCGACGCTCGCGCCGCCCTCCGCCTTCGCCTCGAGCACCAGCGCTTCGGCTGCGCCCTCGAACGAGCGGATGAATTCGCGACCGATGATCTTGCGCTTCTGCTCCGGATCGGTCACGCCGGCGAGAGCATCCAGGAACTGCTCGCGGGCGTCGATCGTGATCAGTCGGACACCGGTCGAGGCGACGTAGTCCTCCTCGACCTGGCGACGCTCGTCCTTGCGCATCAGACCGTGGTCGACGAAGACGCAGGTGAGCTGGTCGCCGACGGCCTTGTGCACGATCGCCGCGGCGACGGCGGAGTCGACTCCGCCGGAGAGTCCGCAGATGACCCGGCCGGTGCCGACCTGCTCGCGGATCAGCGCGACCTGGTCGTCGATGACGTTCGACGAGTTCCAGTCGGCGGGGATGCCGGCGGCTCGGTGCAGGAAGTTCTCGATCACGGCCTGGCCGTACTGCGAGTGCTTCACCTCGGGGTGCCACTGCACGCCGTACATCCGGGTCTCATCGTTGCCGAACGCGGCGACGGGGGTCGACTCGGTCGAGGCGAGAACGGTGAAGCCCTCGGGCGCCTTCGAGACGGAGTCGCCGTGGCTCATCCACACGGTCTGGTCGGTGGGCTGCTGCCCGAGCAGCACGCCGCCGTCGGTGACGACGCCCGCATCCGTCGCGCCGTATTCGCGCAGGCCCGTGTTCGCGACCTCGCCGCCGAGGGTCTTCGCCATCACCTGGAAGCCGTAGCAGATTCCGAGAACGGGGATGCCGAGCTGCAGGATCCCGGGGTCGAGCGCCGGAGCGCCCTCTTCGTACACGCTCGACGGTCCGCCCGAGAGGATGATGCCGACCGGCGACTTGGCCGCGACCTCGGCGGCCGTGACCGTCGAGGGCACGATCTCGGAGTAGACGTTCGCCTCGCGGACGCGCCGCGCGATCAACTGCGCGTACTGGGCGCCGAAATCGACGACCAGGACGGGCTGCGCCGCCAGGTGGGATTGCTCGCTAATGGTTTGCCTCCACGGAGTTCGGATCGGTGACGAGAGCGGATTCGCGCCGCGCGAGGTACGCCGTGACCTGGCGGGCGACGCGCCCTTCGACGAAGAAGGAGAGGGTGGGGATCACGCCGCCGAGCGCGATGACGATGAAGCGCGCGAACGGCCAGCGCATCAGGCTCCACAGCCGGAAGTCGGCGAAGAGGTACACGACGTAGAACCAACCGTGCGCGATCAGGATGCCGGTCGAGACGTTGGCGCCGGTGCCGCTGGACACGTACTCGCCGCCGGGCACCTCGTACATCTGCGCGAAGTTCAGGATGCCCTGCTGGCCGAAGGCGAACAGTTCGTAGTGGAAGCCGTACTTCAGCACCATTTCGGCGCAGAGCAGCAGCAGCATCACACCGGTGATCACGGAGCTCACCTGGTAGAACTTCAGCGCTGCGCGGATGGCAGGGAACTGCGCTGGTTTCGGCTCGAGGGGCATGACATCCAGTGTACCGGCGGTGGCGGGCCGGGCGGGGTTCACCCCCGCCCGCCTCCCGGCTCACAGGCCAGGCGTCGTCCGCACCAGCCAGCGGTCGTAGTAGCGGTGCAGGAAGGCGGCCATCGCCTGCCGCGAGACCGCGTCGGCCGGCTTGTACAGCAGCGTGCCGTTCGGTCCCGCCGATCCGGTGCTGATCCCCGTGGACTTCATCCACTCGACGGCCGTGTAGAAGGCGCTCGACGGGGGCACGTCAGCGAAGGACGGGCTGCTCGGCGGCGTGAACGATTCGTCGGAGAAGCGGTAGAGGAACGCCGCCATCGCCTCGCGCGAGACCGCCGACAGCGGCGAGTAGGTGACGGTGCCGTCGGGCTGGGTGGTGCCGGTCGAGATCTTCTCCGCCTTCATCCACTCGATCGCCCGATAGAACGGGTTCGATGTTCCGACGTCGGCGAAGCTCGGCTTCGTCGGCGCCACGAAGTCGGTGTCGCCGCTGTAACGGAACAGGAACGCCGCCATGGCCTGCCGCGAGACGGCGGCGTTGCTCTGATAAACCGCGCTACCGTCCGCCTGCGCGGTGCCCGTCGAGACCTTGTAGGTGGCCATCCATTGGATGTCGTTGTAGAACGGGGCGCCGGCCGGCACGTCGGTGAAGAACTGGTCGACCGCGTTGGGCGAGCCCCACCATCCCGTCCAGATCGTCCAGAAGTTGCGGTTGCCGTAGGTCGAGCAGTCATCCCCGGTGCCGTAAAGATTCGCGAGTGCCGCGGCGTTGGGCTGATACGGCGTGTAGTTGTAGAGCGTCCCGGTCGCGTAGTTGCTCACCGCGACGGGCCCCGTGCCGCAGGCGGGGTTCGGGTTGAAGAGCACATTCGCCGTTCGACCGGGGAGGTAGTTCACGTAGTGGGTCTGCGTGCCCGACGGATTGAGGTACCGGCGCGACATGTAGGCGGTCCAGTACACCTGGTTGAAGAATCCGGCCTTGTCGGCGGCGCAGGGCGAGCCGTCGTAGCAGCCGAAGCCGGTCGCGGCGAGGTAGGTGCTCGCGGTGGCGTCATCACGGGTGACCAGGCTGCTCTCCTTCTGCAGCACGGTCAGCAGGGCGCGCTGGCTGACGCCGCAGAGTTCACCCCATCGCGCGATGATCTGCGCGGCGGTCATGCTCCCGCTCGTCGTCCACGGGTCGCACACCATGTCGCCCGCTACCGGCCGGGTCGCGGTGGAGTAGTTCTTCAGGCAGTAGGAGCCCGCGCAGTCCGCATTCTTCTCGTTCAGGAAGCTCTGCACCTGAGCCGCCGAGAGCACCGTGCCATCGAAGTAGTTCGAGTCGCTGACGATGTCGCCCGCCTGCCAATCGGACCCGGAGATCCGGGCGATGGTCCCTGCGCCCGACGTGACCTCGGCCTCCTCCGGATCCGCACGCTGCGCATCGAGGAGGTCCTGCTGCACCGCATCCGCCGTCGCGCCGTCGACCAGTGCCTTGGTCGTATCCCTACCGCCGGTCGCATCCTCCGCGGCGGCCGGTACCGAACCGGTCACGACGAGCGCGACCGCCAGCGCGGACGCGACGAGCCCCCCGGCCATCCTGCTGTATCCCCATGGCGCTCTCATAGTGTGGGACTGTACCCGACCCGTCGACACCGCGCGACGGGCCGTCACGGCTAGTCTTCGCTGCGGGATCGGCGGCGGTTGTCGAGCCGGGAGCGCACCTTCGCGGCGATCTCGGCGGGTCCACCCTCCGCGAGGTAGTGCAGGGCGAGCGACGCATCGCGCACCACACCGTGCCGCGACGTCGCGATCGCGTAGAGGCGTTCCTCCGAGCTGCGGCGTCGGAGGGCGGGTCGCCGGAGGGGTGTGGCACGGGTCACCGGCGTGCCCGCCTGCGGCCTGTCCGCGGCCGGGAGCGGGTCGCGACAGAAGTCGATGAGCGGACGCAGCGCGCGCTCCCAGACGAACTCGTTGCGGACCCGCTGCACGCCGGCGCGCGCGGTGGCGGCGGCCTGCGGGTCGTACAAGACGCTCTCCAGCGCCTCGGCGAGCGCCGTCACATCACGCGCGGGCACCGCGACACCGAGGCCCTCGGCGGCGACGAGGTCGCCGAAGCTGTCGCCGCGGGTCGAGACGATCGGCAGCCCCGCCCACAGGTAATCGAGGATGCGGGTGCGGAAGGAGAACGTCGTCTCGAGGTGGTCGTAGTGCGTGCTGACCCCCGCATCCGCCTCGAGGAGGTAGTTCTGCCGGTCGTCGAGCGCGACCCAGCTGTCGTTGAAGAACACGTTCCGATCCAGCACGCCGAGCCGCTGCGCGAGCGCTCGCGTCGAACCGACGATCGCCATCTCGGGAACATCCGGATTCGGATGCGCCGTTCCCATGAAGTACAGCCGGACATCGGGGCGTCGGCGCGCGAGCTCGGCGATGGCCGTGACCAGGGTGTGAGTGTCGAACCAGCTGTAGATGCCGCCGCCCCAGATGACGAGCTTGTCGTCGGCGCCGATCCCCTCGACGACTCCGCGGATCGCGGGTCGTGTGTGCACCGGATCCGCGGCGTCGCGACCGAAGGGCACGATGCCGATGAGGGAGTCGAGCGTGTCGTCGTCGGCGTAGACCCGCGGATTCAATCGTCCCAGCGCGGCGAGGTGCCCCAGCCAGAACAGGCGTTGACGCTCGTTCGCGCAGAGGAAGAAGTCCGCGCGCAGCAGTTGCTGGTTCATCATCTCGGTCGCGCCCGCCACCTGCAGCGTCCACTGCGCGAGGCCGTTCTCGCGGCCTTGTTCGAGCGCTTCGAGGTGCACCGGGTCGTAGAGGTCGGCGACCACGATCTTCGTCGTCGCCTCGATCGTGCGGAAGTGTCGCATCGCGCTCCCCTGCAGCACGATGACGTCCGCCCACTGCTCGTGCACCCGCATCTCGCGCTCGTTCTGCAGACGCACCCGGTGCACGCCGAAGGTCGCCGAGGCCCGCTCGGCGACGTTCCACGTGACCAGACGTACATCGCAGTGGCGCGCGAGTTCCTCGCTCATCTTCCACGCGCGGATCCCCGGCCCCGCCATCCGGGTGCCGAGTGCATCCCCGGTCAGCACGAGAACGCGCGTGCGACGCGTCGCGTCGGCGATGCCGAAGGCCTCCACCAGAGCCTCGTACCCCGCGACGTAACGCGGCGACGCCAGCAACGGCTCGAACATCTCGCCGAACTTCGTGAACAGCTCGGCGTCGCCGACGCGGCGTTCGTGCTGCAGCCTCTCCCGCTCCGGGCGCAGCTCGGGCAGGAGGTCGACGAACGCATCGATGGCGACGAGCCCGGCCACCGCCTCCTTCGAGTAGGGCGCATCCGCGGCGAACTCGTCGGGGTCGCGCGGTGAGCGCAGATCGAAGTCCTCGGCCGACAGACCCCCGCGGACCGCCGCGCGGCGGGCCGTCAGCGCCAGAGCCGCCGGCAGCATCCGCGCCAACGAGGCGTCGTCCAGGTACTTGTACAGCAGCACCAGCGCGTTGCGTTCGAGGAGGAACAGTTCGCGATGGCTACCGAACGACGCCATCGATCCGTGGTGCCGATGCCGGACGACGGATCGGGGCGCGTAGCGCACCCGGTGGCCGAGCAGGTTCAGGCGCCAGCCCAGATCGACGTCGTCGTAGAACATGAAGAGCTTCTCATCGAGTCCGCCCACCTCGGCGAAGACGGAAGCGCGCACGAACAGCGCCGCTCCCGTGCCGAAGAGGATGTCCGACTCGACGTCGTGCTGCTCTCCGGCGAGTTGGCCGAGATGCGGCTTGTAGCCCATCCCGAACCAGGTGACCGAGCCCGCGACGAAGTCGATCCTCTCGCCGGACCAGTCCAGGACCTTGCTCGCGACGGCGGCGACCTCCCGCCGGCCGTCGAATTGGGCGACGGCGGCCGAGATCCAGGCCCTCTCCGGGCGCGCATCGCTGTTCAGCAGGGCGAGGAACTCGCCCCGGGCGGCGCGCGCCGCGAGGTTCACGCCGCCGGTGAAGCCGAGGTTCACGGGCGATTCCACCACGCGGACGACCGTCGAACCGGCGAAGCTCGACCGCAGCGATTCGAGGTCGGATCCGCCGGATCCGTTGTCGACGACGATGACCTCGAGACGCTCCACGGGCCAGTCGACCTCGAGCAGGTCGTGCACGTTCGCGACGGTCTCGTCCGCACTGCGGAAATTGATGACGAGGACGGAAACGAGTCCCTCCGTGTGTCCGACCACGTGTCCCCCTGGTTCGGCCCCCGCGCAGGGCACTGAGCGGCCCAAGTATAGTCAGAGAGTCGGCCAGGGAAAGCAGGGGTTCGTGCCAGACGGTTCGAGGGGGGTCGATGTCTCCGTCGTCGTCGTCAACTGGCACCGGCCGGACCTGACGGCCGAAGCGATCGCCTCCATCGACGCCGATCGAGCGGACCTCGCCGTCGAGGTCGTCCTCGTCGAGAACGGCGCCGTTCCCGGCGCGACGGATGCCCTGGTCGAGCGGTTCCCGTGGCTCAGGGTCGTCCCCGTCATCGGGAACTCCGGATTCGCCGGCGGAGCGAATCACGGCCTGCGGGTGGCTCGCGGCGAGATCGTCGTCCTGCTGAACAACGACGCCGTCGCGCGACCGGGATTCCTCCGGGCCGGCGTCGACCGGCTGCGCAGCAGTGAGCGCGACGTGGTGGCGGTAGCCGCCCGCGTCCTGCTCTCCGGCCGGTTCAGCCCGGTGACGAAGCGAGAGGGCGCACTGCTGGACTATTCCGGCGTCCACTGGAGCCGCGTGCCCGACGAAGCCGACGGCTCGCGACTGACCAACAGCACGGGAGTCGAGCTCAGCCGCTACGGGAACGGCTTCGACCGGGACTGGCTCGCGGAGCAGGATGCCAGCTCCGGCCCGGCGGAGGACCCGTTCGCCTTCAGCGGCTCGGCGGCCTTCCTCCGTCGAGACGTCGTGGAAGCGCTGGGCGGGTTCGACGAGAGGCTCTTCATGTACTACGAGGATCTCGAACTGAGCTGGCGGATGCGACTGGCCGGGTACCGGATCGTGTACGAGCACCGCGCCGTCGCCGTGCACCAGGTCGCGCAGAGCTCGATGCAGAGGCCGACACTGGGCCGACGCCTGAGCATGCGCAATCGTCTGCTGACGATCCTGCGCAACGGGTCACGGCGCTTCATCCTGCGCGTGGTGCTGCGCACCGCCGTCCGCTTCGGCGCCGACGTGGTCGACATGATCCGCTCGCGCAGTACCGCGGGCTCGAGCGGGCTCGCGCTCGGGGATTGGGCGCGGGTCTGGTTCCGCATCGCTCAGCACGCGCCGTCGATCGTCGTCAGCCGGATGCGGGAGACGAGCGCGCATCGCCGCATCGTCGTCGAGAGGGAGTTCGTCGGGCGGATCTGACGCCCGGGCGCGGCTCCGCTCAGCGGGCGAGCACCGCGGCCAGCAGCTCGGGACGCACGGCGGAGCCCGTGCGAGCGATCAAGCTCTCTCGCAGCCACGGATCGCGCCAGAGGCGACCGGTCCGCTCGAGACGGCGGCGTTCGCGCCCGGAGAGGCGGCGGTTCTCGTAGAGCTCGCGGAGCCGTCCCTCCTGCTGCGCGCGGTAGTCGTCGCGCCAGTGCCATCCCACGTCGGCCGCCAGCCGAGTGTTCGCCTCGTAGGCCCGACCACCGTTCACGATCTTGCGCTCGAACTCCGGCCAACCGCGCAGTGGGAGATGCAGAATGGCGAGGGGATCATCCGGAGCCGCGCGCAGCGGTCGGTCGCCGAACTCGACACCGTGATTGCCCTGGTGCACAACGACGTCCGCATCCCCGCGGTGAGCCGTCTTGGGCCCGAGCGGGCGGCCGTCCTCGCGTTGCGTCGCGGTGTCGCGCCAGACGTTGGCGGTCGGCCACGCCCGACCGTCGCGCCGCAGCGCCCGCAGGTCGTCGCGGCGGGCGCTGACCAGGTCGTACGCGGGATCGACGGCGAGGAGCGTGTCGCGCAGGGAGGACGCCCGATCCCGAGGGATCCAGAACTCGTCGGCGTCGGCGTTCACCACCCAGCGCGCCCCGTATTCCCGGGCCGCGCGTCGCGCCATCCGCGTCACCCAGGCGCTCTGTTCGTAGTCCTGGGCGGCCTCGAAGAGCAGATCGACGACGCCGGCGTCCGCGTAGGAGCGAAGGATGTCGACCGTTCCGTCGACGGATCCGTTATCGGTGACGATCAACAGATCCGCACCTTGAGCGAGGTGGTGCTCGATCGTCGCGGCGACGATGTCCGCTTCGTCACGCACGAGCAGCGTCACCACGAGGCCCGTCACGCCGGCACCTCGTCGAGGAGTCGTCGGGCGATCGCGCGCGCCTCGTCCGCGTCGCGTGCGCGATGCACCTCGGGCAGACCGCCCGTCCACGTGTCCAGCGTCGCCGATACCTTGCCGTAGGAGTTGTCCAGCACCACCTGCGCTCGTCCGAGCAGAGCGGCGAAGACGTGTCCGTGGAGTTTGTTGGTGACCACCACGCGGTGGTCGGCGACGAGCGCGGCGCCCTCGGCCACCCAGCGCCGGGCCAACGGGGCGAAGGTCGTCGCGGCCAGGTCGCTCCGGATCCCCCGGCTCCCCTCGCGATCCCATCCGTCGCGCAGACGCGTCCCCAGCCGCCAGGCCCGCGCTCCCGCGGCGTCGAATCGTTCGTGCGCGCTGCCGGCCGCTTCGATCCAGTCGACGTGGTTCGCGCTGAGATCGGCGGGCGGGTCCGACTCGGCGCGCCACTCCAGCGCTCCTCGACGCCAGGTCAGCCACAGCAGCTCGTGCGTGGGGGCGGCCACCGCCAGGCGCCGGAGGCCGAAGGCGTGATCCGGGCTCTGCACGGGCTCCGAGCCGAACAGCTCGCGCGCGCGCTCGGTCGAGCGATCCTCCCGGGTCATCACGGTCACGCCGCCGTGTGCGGACACGAGTCGCGCGAAAGCACGGGCGCGCGCCGCATCCGTGAACGCGATGCTCTGCGGCAACTGGACGAGTCGCGTATCGGGCATCTCACGCAGGACGCGCTCCCGCGTCTGCTGCTGGCCCCGATACAGATCCCCCAGGTTGCCGCCGCCGTTGATCAGCAACGGCGCCCCACCGAGGCGCCGGCGTGCGACGTCGGGATCGAAGCTCCACGAGGCCGCCGAATACACGACGCGCACGCCCAACTCGCGCAGCAGCGCGCGGGTGCCGAGCCAGATCGCCGGGTCACCAGGATTCCCGTGGAACGGGAAGTTCACCAGGCCCACCCGTGTGGCGCCGCCGAGGACCTCGCGCAGGCGCTCGCGCGCCACATCGGCGAGCGCATCGACCGTGGTCGGCGCGCTCATCGGCGTCGTGCGCGCAGGGCCCGAAGGACGGGACGCAGCGGGCCGAGGGCGACGACCACCCGTTGCGTGGCGCGGAAGCTGCGGGTCGCACGGGTGGCGGCGAGCAGGGCGAGCGCCTGGTCGGCGCGAGCATCCGACTCGCGTGCGCGGCGTTCGGATGCGGCCGAGTAGTCGGCGATCGCCGAGACGGCGCTCCAGCGCCGCCGCAGCCGATCGCGGTCGACCGGAGTGGACGCCAGCTCGATGAACTCCGCCAGCAGCGCTTCGTTGTACCGACGCATCGTCCGGATCTCCCGAGGGGCGCGCTCGGTGCCGGCCGCGGCGACCCGGGAGACGACCGTGCCGAGGCTGTGGAAGTCGTCGACGAACGAGACCGCATCGGCCACCTCGAGGGCGGCGACGGTCTCGACGAGTGCCGCTGATCGATAGGCGACCACGGGCAGACCGACGGCGGCCGCTTCGGCCACGGGGAGACCGAATCCCTCATAACTCGTGGGGAACACCATCGCACCGGCACGACGCAGCAGCTGCCCGATGAGCTCGTCCGACAGCGCTCCGGTGGGCAGACGATGCACGTTCGCATCGTGCACCCCCGCGCTCGCCCTCGATCCGAAGGCGAGCACGGGACGGTCGAGACCGTGCAGCGCCTCGAGCGCGCGCTGCACCTGCTTGTGGGGGAAGCCGTTGCCCATCACGATCACGAAACCGCCGGCCTCGATCACCTGCCGCGTGTCCGCGTCCAGGTCCGCCAGACCGACGTCGTCGGCCCGAGGCGGGAAGGCCGTGTCGGCGGCGCCCTGCGCGATGACCCTCACCCGGGACTCCTCCAGTGCGAGATCGCCGAAGTAGGCGCGCGAGTCGTCCACGGTGGCGCGACTGATCGCGACGACCCGGTCGGCGAGCTCGAGCGAGTCCCGCACGATGCGGGCGCGGGCGAAACCCGACATCCGCAGATTCCAGGTGCGCAGGGCGATCACGTCGAGATGCGACGTCATCCACCGCGGTGCGGCCGTCGCAGCGGCGAGGAGAGCCTCGACGGTCGTGACCGGGCTCAGGGAGAAGACGGCGTCGAAGACCCTGGACGTGTCGCCGTTCTCGAGCACCGGGAAGCCGAAGCGTGCGAGGTCGAAGAACTCGATCGACTCGCGGGAGGAACGGATGCTCACGTCCACGTCGAGCGACGCCCGCCGTTCTGCGAGCAGGTCGAGGAAGGTGAGGGCGTTGCGCGTGGTTCCGTCGTAGTGCGCCGACAGGTGGTGCACGTCGACCAGCAGCGAGCCACGCGCGCCCCGATCCTCGACGAGGACGTCGGCGAAGTGATCGACGGCGTCCACCGGTGCGCCGATGTAGTGCGTGACGATCTCCGGATAGAAGGGGTACCGCCGCTCGAGTTCCGCGCCGTGCGCCCGCTGCAGTGCGCGTCGACGCGCGTCGCCGAAGCTGGAGGAGGACGCGTGCGTGACGAACGCACGATTCGCGATGACCGCACTCCACCCCAGAGCGTTCACGCGCAGGCAGAAGTCGTTCTCCTCGTCGTACCCGGGCGAGAAGATCTCGTCGAACAGACCGTGCCCGCGCACGACGGATCGACGCACCAGGAACGCGAAACCGACGGCGACCGGCGCGACGTTCCAACGCGGAAGCTCTGCAGCGAGCGCCGCGAACACCTCCCGGCTCCGCTCGGCGGGTCGGGGCGCTTCCGCGGTCCGGCGGAGGAAGGGGATGGACGCGATCGTCGCATCGTTGCTGCGGGGACAGACCACCGCGTGCTTCTCGGCCGCCGCCAGCACGGCCGCCATCTCGCTCAGCGCGCCGGGGCTGAGCACCGTGTCGCTGTTGAGCAGCAGGATGTCGTTCGCCGTGGAGTCGAGTACGCGAACGGCACGGTTGCAGGTGGCGACGAAGCCGAGATTGCGAGGATTGCGCTCGTAGCGGGCACCGTCGACGCCCTCCAGAGCCGCGAGCACTTCGCGTTCGATCAGCTCGGCCTCAGGGCCGAGGTCGTTGACGACGAGGAGGCGGTTCAGGTCGAGATCGACG
This sequence comes from Microbacteriaceae bacterium VKM Ac-2855, assembly GCA_013204985.1. Taxonomy (GTDB): domain Bacteria; phylum Actinomycetota; class Actinomycetes; order Actinomycetales; family Microbacteriaceae; genus Rathayibacter. The sequence goes on along the minus strand of JABMLG010000003.1, from coordinate 532,440 downwards.
GTGTCGATCACGGATCGGATGCAGTCCAGGGTGCGTTCGACGCCTCCGTAGACGGGAACGACGACGGTGACCGCGTTCGCGGTCACGGCCCCGACGCTGGTTTCGATGGCGGTCTCCCCCGGTGATCGTCTCGCGCGAGCGCGCGCGGCGGAGTCGCGCTCCACCCAAGGATGAGCGTATCCGCCGCGAACAGGGCGGCCAAGTCGGTCTCGGCGTCGTACGCTGGTGCGGTGATCGGCCTCCGCGCGGTGCGCACGCTCGTTGCGACGGCCGTTGTCGTCGCTATCGGTGCGCTCACCCCCGTCCCGGCCACGGGGAGTGACGCGATCGGCCCTCCGACGCGCGCTCTCGGCGGCCCGCGCCTCACCGTCGCCGTCCCCGCCCTGCCGTTGCCGAGCGGCGCCGTCGCCGACGGTGCCCGACCGCGCCGTCTGCTGGTCGGTGAGGGGCTCGCGTATCCGAGCATCCAGGCCGCCGTGGATGCCGCCCGCTCCGGCGACACCGTCGCGATCACGCCCGGTCGCTACGTCGAGAACGTCACGGTCGATGGACGCGCGATCGATCTGGTCGGCCTGGGCGACCCCGCGTCGATCGTGCTGACCGCTCCCGCCGGCCGCTCGCCGTTGATGATCCAGCACGTTCCCGCAGCCGACGACAGCCGGATGCGCGTCAGCGGATTCACCATCACCGGAGGGCACTCCCCCGACGGCCAGGGCGGTGGGATCACCATCGCTTTCGACGCGAACCCGGTGATCCAGCGGATGCGCATCGTCGGCAATCACTCGGAGGTCCACGGCGGCGGGATCCTCGTCTACGACGGATCCTCCCCGCTGCTGATCGACAACACGATCAGCGACAACACAGCGGGTGTCTTCGGCGGCGGCGTCTTCGCCGTGAAGTACTCCTCGCCCGCGATCGTGGGCAACACGTTCGAGGGCAACGCGGTCACCGGTGCGCAGATCCTCAACGGCGGATCCTCCGGCGGCGCCATCTACCTCGAGAACGACATCCGGTTGCCGGAGGTCGCCAGCCGTCCGGTCGTGGCCCGCAACCTGATCCGAGCCAACACGGCGCAGTTCGCGGGTGGCGGCGTGATGGTCCGTGTCGGCGTCGATGCGACCATCGTGGACAACACGATCGTCGACAACGCGGCCGCGTACGGCGGCGGGATCCATCTGGAGTCCGCGACCAGCACGATGACGGTCTCCGGTAACCGGATCCTCCGCAATCGAGCCGTTGTGGACCCGCTGTTCGAGGGGTCGGGCTTCGGTGGAGGCATCGCGGTCTACGACCACTCCGAGCCGACGATCCGCGACAACGAGCTCGCCGGCAACTCCGCATCCGCCGGCGGCGCCGGCGTGTCCATCGCCGAGGGCGCCGTCGTCCGACTCACCGGGAACCGCATCCGCGCGAACACCGTCACCGGTGCCCTCGCCGCGAGCGGTGGCGGCGTGTACGCCGCCCATGCCCGGCTGCGGATGAGCGGCAACGACGTGACCGGAAACACGGCACTGGTCGGCGGTGGGGTGGCCCTGCTCGACGGCGCGCGCGCCGTGATCACGGGAGACATCATCCGCGCCAACCGTTCGTCCACTCCGCGCGGCGGCGGCGGCGTCTACGTGCGCGACGCCGTCGCCGAGGCGACTCTGGAGGCCAATCTCATCTCCGACAACGCCGGCGCGCAGATCTTCGACGAACACGCTCGCGCCCGGCTGCGCGACAACGTCGTCAGCGGAGGCGAAGCGTACTTCAGCTACGCCTCCGGGACGGTGACGCTGATCAGCGAGGTCGGCTCGCTCAGTGCCGCGCGCGCCCGAGGCAACGTGGATTCACTCGCCGAGGCGCCCGCGACGGTACGCGGCGGACTGCGCTACTCGTCGGTCAGCACCCCGGGCGCCACCGAGCGCATCGCCGTCCACAGCTGCGGAGCGTGCAACGAGACCTCCATGCTGCGCGAATAACGCGAGACCCGGTACCAGGCGACGATCGAGGGTACGAACGCCGCGTACTTCCCCGCCTCCGCATACCGCAGCCAGAGCTGGAAATCCTCCCAGTTGGTCAGCGATGCGTCCCAGCCGCCGAGCTCGCGCAGCTCCGCCGTGCGCAGCAGCGCCATGTTGTCGATGTAGTTGCCGAACCGGAACAGCCGCGGGTTCCACGGGCGCGAGCTGATCAGGCTCTGGGCGATGCCGTCGCGCCAGGTCGAGATGATGCCGTAGGCGAAGGACGCCTTCGGGTCGTCGTCGAGCGCGGCGACCAGGGTCGCGAGGGTGCTGGGATAGATCCCGTTGTCGGCGTCGAGGAGGAAGACGAACTCGCCCCTGGCGTTCTCGAGCAGCTCGTTCCGTGTCGCCGACGGTCCCCGATTCGCCCGAGCGTGCAGCAACTGCAGCGGCACCTCCGGGTGCGTCAGGATGTAGTCGCGCACGATGCGCGCGGACGCGTCGGTCGAGGCGTCGTCCAGCACCACGATGTCGAAGGCGACACCGGTGCTGCGAACGGCCGAATCGAGGCACTCGACGATCCAGGCCGCCGCATTGTGCATCGGGATGATGACGGAGACCCGCGGTTGCGCCACCAGCCACGCCGGTGAGTTGACCGGAGGCGCCGCGGCCTCCGGCGCCTGCGCCGCGGCCAGCGCTCGGGTCAACTGGCCGACCCTGTTCTCGAGCCGGGCGACCGCCTCGCCCAGGTGATCGCGCGTGCCTTCGTAATGCTCCCACGCGGGCCGCGGGTAGACCGGGCCCGGCGGAACGGGCACCTCGTGCGCCGACGGCACCGCAGGGCGCTCGCGGAGCAGACGCTCCGCCTCGGCCAAGAGGATCTCGACCGACGTCGAGAGCCGGAGGTAGCCACGGATGTAGTCGTAGGCCCGTCGGCGGATGCCGTCGAGATACTCTTCGTTGCCGAGCGCGTTCGCCGTCATGACGCCGAGGTTCTCGGGCGACACGGAGACGAAGTGCTCTTCGGAGACCAACGGCGCCGCGTCGACCGAGTGCTCCGAGTAGACGACGGCGCCGTTGGCGATCGCCTCGAGCACGCGTACCCATTCGAGGCTGCGCGAGCGGTCACGATGCAGATTGACGAGGATCCGTGTGTCGCTGAGCAGCTCCAGCTTGCGTCGGCCGACGATGAAGTCGCCGCCGGCGTCGGGCTTGGGCTCGTGCGAGGGCAGCAGGAGGCGGACACGGCGGTCCCACCAGAACGGCGCGGCGCCGGCGAGGGCGCGGTCGCGTTTCTCGTCGGTCGAACCGAGGTACAGAACGTCCGTCGAACGCAGGCGGTCCTCGCCGTGCCACGCGTCGCTGAACTCGGTGTAGCCGAGCTGGAAGTGCACCGCCGGCTGGCCGCGCCGACGCAACTCCGCCGCTGAATCGCGGTTGATATCGAGGATCCCCCCGCACCGCCGAGCCTGCTCGGCCGAGGTCTCGAACCACTGCGTTCCGGGATGCTCGACGGTCAACGCGAAGGTGCGCGACAGCACGGATTCGTCCGGCCAGTCCTCGGGCGCCACCAGCGCGAAGTATTCGTGCGGGATCACGACGTAGACGATGTCGTCCCCCTCGGGGAAGACGTCGTCGACCACCGCGGCGGAGATACCGGCCGCGTTCGCCTCGTAGGCGATCCCCTCGAGGATCTCGCGCATGTAGCGGTTGCCGCGGGCGGGCGAGACCAGGGCCAGCCTCATCGATCGTGCTTCTTCACGGCGCGGGCGGCCACCCGGAGGGGCGTCGTGACGCGCCAGCTGGTCGAGGCGTGCGCCTCGCGGATGCCCAGCTCGGCCGCGTCCAGGCGCGCGGTCAGGCTGCGGACGAGGTCCTCGAGATGACGGATGTGGGCGGCGGAGCGATCACGCACTTCCTCCACGTGCAGGGCGGCGTGACGATCGATCTCGGCCTCGCGCGCCGCGTTCTCCGTCTGGATGCTCTCGAGCAGATCGGCGGTGCGCTTCTCGGTCGCCGCCAGCGCGAGAATGGCGGCGTCGCCGAGCTCGAGACGGCGCAGGAACTCGGCGTCGGCCTCGACGGCAGCGGCGACGGCGGCGAGATCCGCTGGATCCGGTGCGGAATCGGGAGCCACCGATGCGGGCACGACGCCTGCGCCGGGTGCGCCGACGGTGGTATCGAGAACCGCCTCGATCCCCGCGCGCACCGCCCGCAGACGTTCGGGCGTCGTCACCGGCCCGCGCTGTCCGACGCGCACCTGCAACTCGGCCTCCCGATCGATCGCGGCGGCGATCCAGCCGTCATCCGCCCCCAGGCCCACCCACGAACCCATCAGCACCGCCAGGTCGCGACCCGTCGCACGGTCGCCCCAGGTTCCGGCGACGCCGACGCGCTGCAGATGAACCGCCGTGAGCACGACTCCGCGCCGCAGGACCGAGGCCGAGTCCGACAACGTCGGACGCCATTCGTCATCGATGAAGACGAGCGAGCCGTCCGCCGCGACCCGCAGATTGTGCGGAACGAAGTCGAAGGACAGCTCACCGCGTGCCGCTGCGCCGTCGGCGAGCGAATGCCACGCGGAGAACAGGGCGCGCGCCTCCTCCAATTCAGCGCCGGTCAAGCGATCGACCAGGTCGGTGCCCGAGACGAAGGCGACCTCGGACTCGGTGACCGCGTCCGTGCCGGGTGGCGCCGCATCCGGCACCAGGGGTGCGCGACGGACGACGACCGACTGGTTCTCGCGCACCACGGTCGCGACCGAGGTGAAGCCGGGGCGGCGCTCGCGCGAGAAGTACCGGCCGGCTCGCTCCGCCGGCCAGAGAACGGCAGCGGGGCGTTCGCCCTTGTGCGCCAGCATCACCAGCGAGTTACCCGTGTCGGCCGCCAGGCCGGCGTCGACGAATCCCGACCACAGCCGCCGCTCGTCGGGCCCCGCCGCGCGGGTGCCGGTCCAGTCCGGGCTCGGGAACGTCGGCACGGCTGCGAGCAATTCGCGGGCCGGCAGGTCATCGAGCCGCTCCGGATCGAAAACGACGCGCGTGAGCTTGTAATCGGGGAAGGCGATCAAGGAGCGGGTGCCGAATCGCTCCTGCTCGAGCATCTCGACCAGCTCGCGACGGCTGAAGGTCCGCGCGAGCTCGCCGCGTGCGTACCCGTCGACGCCAACGTAGGGAACGCCGTAGTGGTCCTCGGGCGCGCCTGCCAAGTACTTCACGCCGAACCTGTTCTCGATCGCCAGCACCAGGCTTCCGCCGGGGCGCAGGCGACGGTGACACGCGTCGAGGAACTCGCGGTACGGGGCCGGATCCACGGATCCGTTCCCGACGTACTCGAGGACACCGACGACGACCACCACGTCGTAACGCTCATCGTCGGGCAGGTCCTGTACCTGCCCGACGAAGACGTCGACGTTGGGCAGATCGCGTGTCCGAAGACGCGCTACGCGGGCGCGGGAGGGTACGGGCTCGAGAGAATCCACGTGCGCGACCGTCTCGCCGAGGTACCGGGTGATCGCGCCGCACCCGGAGCCGACCTCGAGCACAACGGCGTCCGCGGGCAGGTCGAGGGCGCGCAGAACGTTCGCGCGAGCGGGATCGACGTGGTACCGCTGCGGCCAGTCCACCGCGTTCGCGAGCATCTCATCGCTCGTGGAGGTGATGTCGGTCGCGCCGGACACGAGATCGACGAGAACCGATTCCGCCCCGTCGCGGTAACTCGATCCGCGGTCGACCAGCACGATCGGCTCCAGCGCGTCTCGCGCGGCCGCCCGTTGTTCTTCCGTGCCCATCGAAGCCACCTGATCGTCCTCCTCGCGCGATGTCCGTTCATCGCGACCCCTGCAACTGTATCGACGCGATTACGGCGCGAGCCGCAGGCGAGCGAGCGCCACGTCGGCCCGCTCGAGAACACCGCGATCGTCGACCTGCTGGGCCCAGAAGCGCAAGGTCGTCCACGCGTCAACATCACTCGGGTCGAGCTCGACCGCACGTTGCAGGAGGCGGCCCGCGTCGGGATCGCCCAGGAGCAGGAGCAGGCCGCCGAGTCGATGCGTCGTCTCGGGATCGTTGGGAGCGCGGGCGTCGAGATCGCGGAGCGTCGCCACCGCGGCAGCCACGTCTCCCGTGTACTGCTGCGCAACCGCCAGGGCTTTGGCGGCGAGCACCGACGCCGGCAGTCGTGAGACCGCGAGAGTCCCCCAGCGCGCGGCCGCGGCCGGCGCTCCGACGGCACCGGTGTCTGCGGCTCCGGCCAGCGACTGGGCGGCGATCAGCGTCACATCGGCGTCCCACGGCCGCAGGGCACTCGCGGTGTCGAAAGCCCGCTCCGCCGTAACGACATCGCCGCGGGCAGCCGCTTCGACGCCCACCTGCAGGGGCAGCTCGGCGCTGGTCGCCGTTCCGAGCACAACGACCCAGGCGGCGGAGGCGACGGCGAGCGCGCGACGCAGCGGGGGCCGCTCGCGGACCGCTGGAACACCGACCAGGGCGCCCGCGAGCATCGCCGGGAGCACGATCGTGCCGGCGATCGTGAAGTGCGTGCTGAGAACGACGAGGTAGCCGACCACGCCGAGCAGTGCGCCACCCAGAAGATCGCGGCGCGAGGTGTCGACGGCAGCGATCGTGACGACTGTCGGAGAGTCTGCCTTCTTCTTCCGACTTCGAGAGACCTGCTTCATCTGCGCCGCGGCGCGCTGCTCATCCGCCCTCTTTCTCTCGGAGTGGACCACCGCCGACGCAGCGCGCCACGCGCCGAGACCCCTCTGCATCACCAGAACTCCGGCGACGACCGCCGGTACCAGGAGAACGACCCCACCCGCGGCCAGCACCTGCAGCATCACGTCGTGAGGGGAGTCGGTCGTGGATCCGGAACCGTTGAGCGCGAACCAGTCCTCGCCGTGCAGCGCCGAGAGCCGGTCCATGAAGCCGCTCGGACCGACGCCGAGCAACGGCGTCTCGGCCACCATCCGGAAGCTCTGAGCCCACATCGACCATCGAGCCTCGGCCGAGCTCGCCGCCAAAGGGCTCAGACCCAGCACACGATCCCGACTCAACGGGATGACGAACACCGCCACGAGCACCACGACCGCGATCAGGCCGAACCGGAGCGTCTCCCGCCGGCGCAGGGCTCCGCTCGAGGCCGCCATCGCGAGGGCGAGCACGGCGACCGCAGCCAGCCCCACCAGCGCGCTGCGCGAGGCCGAGAGCACCACGCTAGCGATCGCCGCCCCCAGCCCGGCTGTTACCAGCAACCGGTCGCGTGCGAAGCCCTCGTGCCATGCTCGACGGGTCGCGATCGCGAGCACAGCGGTCAGAACGACCCCCACGGCGCCTTGATCCGTGGCGTTGCCCAGCAGGGAACCCGGCCGCGCGAGATCGCCAGGGATCGGACGCGCCCCCGCGGCCTCGAGGACCGCGACGGATCCGATCGCGATCGCGGTGATCGATGACAAGCGAACGAACAGGGCGATGCGGCCAGGCCCGGCTCCTGGTCCGAGCAATCGTGCTCCGAGCCACACGGCGCCGATGTAAACCGGCAGCGAGATGAGGCCCTCGTATCGCGGCCACCGGCCGGCGAGCTGCGAGAGGGGCGCCGCGCCGGTGACGGCCGCGAGCAGGAGAACGGCGACCGCAGCCGTGATGTAGACCACGATCCAGCGCGGCAGCCGTCCGCTGGAGGTACCGAGGACACCGAGGAGCAGGGCGATCGCGAGGACGAGTTCCTTGGGCAGCACCCAGCGGTTCATCGCACCCGGAAGGAGCACGATGGTGGCGAGCACGGCGGCGATCAGGGCCGCCGATGCGAAGCGGTCGCGGGTTCCACCCGTCATCGCAGGCGACCGGGAACGCGCCCCCAGACGCCAGCGATGCTCATTCGCGGAGGTCGTAGCGATGCAGGAACGCCGCCATCGCCTGTCGCGTGACGCTGTCCAGCGGGCGGAAGGTACCGTCCGGATAGCCGGTGGAGATGCCCTCCGTCTTCATCCACTCGATCTGAGCGAAGAACGGGTTGCTCGGTGGCACGTCCGAGAACGATCCGGATACCGGCACCGGGATCGTCTCGCCGCTCATCCGAGCGAGGAACGCCGACATCGCCTGCCGCGAGACGGCGTCGTTGGGCCGATAGGTCCCATCCGCGTTGCCGGTCGAAATGCCCTCGGCCTTCATCCATTCGATCGCCGTGTAGAACGGATGCGAGACCGGCACATCCGAGAACGACGGCGTCGGAGGCGGTGTGAACGTGTCGCCCGAGTACTCGTACAAGAACGACGCCATCGCCTGACGGGACACAACCGCCGTCGGCCGGTACGACCTCGACCCGTCCGGGTTGACGTAGCCGGTCGAGATGCCTGATCTCGACATCCATTCGATATCCGAGAAGAACGGGTTCGAATACGTCACGTCGGAGAAAGACGGCTGGAAGCCCTTGGGCGCGATCGTCGCGTCGACTCCCGCCTGATCTGCTCCTGCCGTCACCGCCACGTCGCGCGCAGTGAGGACCGATGACGCATCACCGTAATAGGCGGCCCCGTAGTACGACGAGCCCGACGTCGAGGCGCCCTCGAAACCGACACGGTAGCTGCCGGCCGCGAGACCGATGATCTGATACGCACCGGAGGACGACGAAACACTGCTCGCGTAGTCGCGCATCGCCATCCAGCCGGAACCGGATGAGGTGTAGGGCACGGCAATGACGTCCTCGGCGAGGGTGGCCGTCTGCTGTCCCTGCGCATCCACGGCCGTGACCGTTCCGCTCAGCGAGCCGCCACGTTGGAGGGTCGCGTCGATCGAGGAAGCGCCGTTCGCGCCGACCACGATCGGCTTCGCTCCGGAACTCGTCGGCGAATTCTCGTACCACTGTGAGGCCCAGGAGGTCGACGTGCTGTAGTTGCGGAACCCGACCGTGTAAGTCCCATTGACCAGGCCGGGGATCGAGTAGTTCCCGTTGGTGTCCACCGAGCCGTAGTAGACGCCCTCATTGGTCGGAGCGTCTGCCACCGTCGCCGTTACGGTGGTGTACGGCACCGGCGCGCCGGCGGTGTCCACGACGCGTCCAGAGATGGACACCGTTGCGAGGGCGCTGAAATTGGTGCCGGACCTCGTGTTACCGGACGTGACCGAGACCGCCGTGGCCGTGGCGCTCGTCGCAGCCGATGAATACCACTGGCGCTGCACAGCATTCGAGTTCGGCGAGAAGTAGACGTAGTAGGAACCAGGACGCAGCGGGGAGATCGTGTAGTCGGAGGAACCGGCCGTCACGACCGCTGAGCCGACGGCGCTGGAGGCCAGCGGGTTCGCGCCGGCCGTGTACGCGTACACCGTCCCGCCCGCAGCAGCACCGCCCACGATCGAGCCGCTGATCGCACCGCCGACCTGCAGGTCGGCATCGATACCGGTCCTGTTCTGCTTCGAGCCGATCGTGACCGGAGTGGATCCCGCGCGAGAACTCGAATCCTTCCACCACTCACCGACGCAGGAGCCGGAGTTGCTGAAGCTCAGTTCGTAGCCGCCCTCCTGGAGTCCGACCACGGTGTAACGGCCGTCCTGGTCCGTGAAGACCGAGCGGTTGTAACCGCCGCCCGAGATCGGTGCCGCGGTCACCGATCCGTTGACGACGGGCGCGCCTGCGCAGGTCACACGACCGGAGATCGACCCGCCGCTATCCAGCTCCGCGTCCGCGACGACAGTCGTACCGGCGGTGATCGTGACGGGATTGGCAGAGTCTCGGGTCTTCTTGTCGTCCCACCATTCGCTGGCCAGCGGCACACTGGTCCACGGGCGGAAGGCCACCGCGTAGGTCGAGGCGTTCAACGTCAAGGAGTACGCACCCTGAAGATCGGTCGTCTCGATGAAGGAGTATCCCGTCTTCACGTCGATCGCCTCCACGGAGACACGATCCGAGAGCTCGCCGCCGCCCTCGATGCTCACGGTTCCTCGGAGCGTCCCCGTCGTGGCGGAAGGTGGAACCTGCGATGTCGTCTCGGGGGCCGCATCCGCCGGTGTTCCCGGCTGGTCCGCACGGGGAACGACGTCGGCCGGGGAGGATGCCGGAGCCACGGCGGACGCGGGAGCCGCGACGGCTCCGGCACCGAGGAGGCCGAAGGCCAGCGCGACGGCCGCGAGACGCGGGCGCAGGGAGGAGCGGGGCATGTGGGCCTTCCGACGATGAGAGAGCCAACCCTCAGGACACGATGTCCCTCAGTGTACGGAGTGTCGGGAACCATTGACGCTCGTTCGGGGCACCATCGGGGCACCCGTTGTAGTGCCGCCGCACCCGGCGCGACCACAGATGTCATCGCGACGATGACGCAGCCGTGCGGCCGCATCAGGCGCAGCACAGGTCGTACCCGGCCCACTGCCGGGAACGTCGGGATTCATTACCGCCTTCCCCGTCCGAGGGCCGTGGCTGTGCAGACGCGCTCACCTTGTTGCTGTCGAGCGTTCCTCGCGTTAGGGTCGTGCTACCGAATCTTCCAGGAAAGAGTTCCACCGTGAGAGCCTCCCGACGCACCACGCTGATCGTCAGCTATCTCGGGATCAGCCTCGTCGGTTGGTTGTTCTTCGGCGTGATCCTCCGCATGCAGCTCGACCTCATCGGCGTCACGAAGCCCGATGCGCTGGGCATCGTGCTACTCGTTCTATTCGGCCTGATCCTCTCCATGGGGACCAGCATCGGATACGCGACCATCCGCCGGGCGACGTGGGACCGGGCCCACGACGGGGGCCATCGCTCGTAGGAGCAAGGCCCTCCGCCGCACCGTTCAGGAGTGTCGCTCGAGGCCCGCGTTCTCGAGCGCAGCAGCGTCGGCCGCCTCTTCGGCCTCGCGCTCCCACGCGTCCTTCACCAGGCGGAACCAGAGGTAGAGGGCGAAGCCGGCGAAGACGACCCACTCGACGGCGTAGAACACGTTGAGCCAGTTCAGCGAGACGTCCTGGACCCGCTCAGGCGAATCGATCGTCTCGAGACCGTCGAGTGGCTGGTCGACCACGACGTAACCCTCGTAGACATCCGGCGCGACGTCGCTCCACCGGTTGACGAGATCCGCCAGCGAGAGGGTGGTCAGCGTCGTCGGATCCGAGCCGTCCGCAGGGAGTTCCGGCCCCTCGTTCGCCACGAGTCGACCGGTGACCGCGAACTCCGCCGTCGACGACGGGTCGGCGTTCAGACGATCCGCGACGAGCTGCGCCTCCGACTCGTCGTCGGTCCAGCCGTAGGCGAGAACCAGATCCACCGGCTGTCCGCTCTCCGCCCCGGTGCGGGTGTGCGCGATCACCCACCATCCGCTGCGGCCGCCGTTGAGGCGCCCACCGAGGATCTGGGCGTCACCGGCGACCAGTCGGGTCGACGTGCTGACCATCTGACCATCGGCGGCGGCGGTGAGGCCCACCGAGGGTTCAGCGATCGAGTCCAGCGGAACCGTCGATTCGGAGTCGATGTCGCTGATCGGTGCGTGGTTCGCCACCGCGCGGTCCAGCTGCCACTGCCCCAGGGCGGCGAAGCCGGCGGCGACCGCCAGAGCGAGCAGCAGCGCCAGGATCCAGCGCGGCCGTCGAGCCACCTGCCAGACCGTCGTCTCCACGTCGCACTCCTCCGTCCGCCCGATCGCACGTGCCCGCCGGACGGTTCGGGCCGCGAACGAGCCTAACGGGTCCGCTCTGGGTGCCCGCTCAGTAGTCGGGCTCGCGCGGACGCACCGGCGCCGGGCGACCATCGCCGTCCGATTGCGCCATCGCCTGCTCGATCAGGGCCGCGACCGACGGATCCGACACATCGCCGTCGTCCTCCTCCGGGGTGCGCGCCCGACCGCGCTCGCCCAGATCGCGCACGGATTCGGCGGCCGCTGTCGACGCATCCGCTCGCCCCGATTCGACCGGTACGCCGTCGAACTCCGGAGCCCGTGTGGAGTCGTCGTCCATCGCGGCGGCGACGAGGGCGAACTCCTCGTTCGCCATGGCGCTGCGACCGGTCGGCGCACTCCGTGGTCCACGGCGCCGGAATACGGCGTCGCCGATCGCCTCGGAGCGTGAGGCGAGGATCGGGCCGATGATGGCCATCACCAGCACGTAGAGCCCCGCGAAGGGTTGGATCAGCGGATTCAGGCCCGCCGCGAGCGAGAGTGTGGCCAGGATCAGCGCGAACTCGCCCCGGTTGTGCAGGATGAACGCCGCGTTCAGCCCCGCGCGCGGACCGAGCTTGTTCAACCAGGCCACGAACTGTCCGGCGCCCAGGTTGAGCACGATCGTCATCAGCACAGCCGCACCGACCGGCAGGAGCACGCTCGGGAAGGCGCTCGGATCCAGCCCCAGGCCGAAGTTCACGAAGAAGAAGGCACCGAAGACGTCGCGCAAAGGGATCGCGATGTGCTCGACCCTGCTGCGGAACCGGGTCGCGCCGATGACGAGCCCGATCAGGAACGCGCCGATCGCATCCGTGACCCCGAGTATCTCGCCGATCCCGCCGAACAGGATCGCCAAGCCGAAGAAGAGGATCGTGAAGAGTTCATCGTCCTTCGTCTTGAAGATCCGTGACACGAAGCGGCCACCCCAGCGCGCGACCGAGAACATCACGACGAGGAACGCGAAAGCGATCGCGAGCTTGCCCACCACGGGCCAGAGCTCGGTCTCGCCGCTGAGCACGACCGACACGATCGCCAGGTAGATCGCGATGAAGATGTCTTCGACGACCGTGACACCCAGGATCATCGGGGTCTCGGGATTCGCGAGGCGCTTGAGCTCGATCAGGAGCTTGGTCACGATGGCGCTCGAACTCGTCGCCGTGATGCCGGCGATGATCAGCGCCTCCTGCGTCCCCCAGCCCACGAGGAAGCCGAAGCCGAGACCGGCGGCCATGTTCACCAGGATGTAGGAGCCGCCGGAGATGATCAGCTTGCCGGCGTTCGCAAAGAACTCCTCCTGATCGAACTCGAGACCGAGATTGAACAGCAGAAGGATCAGGCCGAAGACGGCCGTCAGCTCGATGTACTCCGACTCGAAGTCGAGCGGGAACCAGTCCGTGTGCGGGCTCGCCAGGAGACCGACGACCATGTAGATCGGGATCGCGGGCAGACCGATGGTCTTGCCCAGTCGGCCGAGCACGTAGGCGACGACGAACAGGATTCCGAGAACGATGAGGTCTTCGCCGTGGTGCATGCGGCCTAACCTCCGGGCGGAGCGTCGACCGGCTTGGCGAAGACGCCGGAACGGAAGAAGGTGAACGCCTTCGCGACCTTCTCGGGGCTGCCGGCCACCACGAGGGTGTCGCCGGGGAAGACCTTGAAGTCGGGGGCCGGGGCCGGATTCGCCGCGTCACCGCGAACAACGGCCACGACGGTGAGTCCGACGATGCCGCGGTCGGCGGGCTTGCCGAGCTGCTGCCCGGCGATGTGGTCGTCGTAGTCGACCGTGAACCAATCGATCGAGAGACCCGGGATCTGGTCGAGCGCGGTGAGGGACTCCGTGATCTGGGTGCCACCGAGCAGTTCGGCGAGGGTGTGCGCCTCGTCGTCGCTGAGTCGCAGCGACACCTTCGCGCTGTCGTGCTCCTCGTCGGCGAACGTGATCAGGTCGCTGTGCCCCGAGCGGTGCGCGATGACACCGACCTTGCCACCGTCTCCGGTGACGAACGTGTGCAGCACACCGACGCCGGGCAGTTTGACCCTCCGTACCTCGACCATGCGCGCACTCCTTCTCCGCGCCGCAGCGCGTTCCATTCGGGGATCCCCTCCAGTTTACGGACCCGCACCCCTCCCCCGCCGCCGTTCGCCCCACGCGTACGCCCCAGACCCCCGGCCCGCCCCCGCCTCCTTGCGAGGGACCCCTCCTGTGCGCGCGGGACCCCCTCCGGGCGGGTCCGACGTGCACAGGAGGGGTCCCTCGCAAGAGGTCGGTCGCGCCGTGGTTCCAATGCGCGCCCCTGCGTCTGCTCCTCCCCAGGCGCGGATTCCCGGAGTTGTGCACAGATCACGGAATCGGGGCAGCCGTCGGCTCTCGGCGGGAGCACGATCGAGCGATGAATGAACTACGGGAACTACCTCCGATCGTCTTTTCTACCGCGGCGGCCGACGATCGTCGCGGCGAACTCCGTCGGGCACGACAGCGGGATGAAATGGTCCGGGCTCGACCTCGCGCGTATATCGAGGCGGAGCAGTGGGCTGACGCGTCGGAGATGGAGCGGAAGCTGATCGCCATCCACGCTGTCGCACACGATCTCTCCGACGTCGTCATCGTCGGCCGGGACGCCGCACTCCTCCACGGAATACCGCTTCTCGGCCGGATCGAGACCGACGTGTCGATCCTGAGTCGGCGAAGCGGCGGCAGCCGACGTCGCAACGGGCTGGTGGAGCGCCGGTTCGCTCAGCCGCTCCTCCTCGACATCATCGACGGCATCGTGACGACCTCGATCGTCGACACCGTTCTCGATATCGCCCGGACCAGCCGAGACCCGCGCGCCGGCATCATCGCCTTGGATCACACGCTGCATCGAGTGGAGAGAGCCGGCGGGGATCCCGAAGCGATGCGCGCCGCCCTCGACGCGCGGCGGCGCGAATTCGGCGGCGGCCGAGGCACCGCGTCAGCCAAGCGTTTGATAGCGTTCGCGGATGCGGGCGCCGAGAGTCCACTCGAATCCATCAGCAGACTCGTGATCGAACAAGCCGGGCTGCCGACTCCGGTTCTTCAGAAGACATGGCGACTCGCCGATGGGCGACAGGCTCGGACCGATTTCTATTTCGAGCAGGCCGACGTGGTCGGCGAGGCCGACGGGATGGAGAAGTACTCGCTGGGTCCAGGACCCCGCGATGAGGCCATCCTGAATTCGACGCAGGCCGAGAAGGAACGGGATGAACTCCTCCGCGCCTGCGGCTCGAGAACGACGCACTGGACCTGGCTCGATGCGTGGACCGTCTCGCCGTTGCTCAGGAAGCTTCGACTCGCCGGCGTCCGCCCCCGCTGACAGCCTCTTGCGAGGGACCCCTCCAGTGCACGCGGGACCCGCCCGGAGGGGGTCCGACGCGCACGGAAGGGGTCCGTCGCAAGAGGTGGGTGGGCCCGGGCCGCGGGTCAGCTGGGGCTGTGCGGGGAGACGACGACCTCGACGCGCTGGAACTCCTTGAGGTCGGAGTAGCCGGTGGTCGCCATCGAGCGGCGGAGGGCGCCGATGAGGTTGGCCGCGCCGTCGGCCGAGGTGGCGGGGCCGTACAGCACCTGCTCCATGGGGCCGACCTGGCCGACGTGCACGCGCTTGCCGCGCGGCAGCTGCGCGTGGTGCGCCTCGGCACCCCAGTGCCAGCCGCCGCCGGGTGCATCCGTGGCGCGGGCGAGCGTCGAGCCGAGCATCACGGCATCCGCACCGACGGCGATCGCCTTGACGATGTCGCCGGAGGAGCCGAGGCCGCCGTCCGCGATGACGTGCACGTAGCGTCCGCCGGACTCGTCCATGTAGTCGCGGCGTGCACCGGCCACGTCGGCGAGCGCCGTCGCCATCGGCGCCTGGATGCCCAGGGTCGCGCGGGTGGTCGATGCCGCGCCGCCGCCGAAACCGACGAGCACGCCGGCGGCGCCGGTGCGCATCAGGTGCAGCGCCGCGGTGTACGTGGCCGCGCCGCCGACGATGACCGGAACATCGAGTTCGTAGATGAACTTCTTCAGGTTCAGCGGCTGCTTGTCGCGCGAGACGTGCTCGGCGGAGACGGTGGTGCCGCGGATCACGAAGATGTCCACGCCGGCGTCGACGACCGTCTGGTACAGCTCGGCGGTGCGCTGCGGCGACAGAGCGCCGGCGACCGTCACGCCGGCCGCGCGGATCTCGGCCAGGCGGGCCGTCACCAGCTCGGGCTTGATCGGCTCGGCGTAGATCTGCTGCATCCGCTGGGTCGCGTTCTCGGCGGGCAGCTCGCGGATCTCGGCAAGCAGCGGTTCCGGATCCTCGTAGCGGGTCCACAGGCCCTCGAGGTCGAGCACACCCAGGGCACCGAGGTTGCCCAGCGCGATCGCCGTCGCGGGCGAGACGACCGAGTCCATCGGTGCCGCGAGGATGGGCGTCGCGAACTGGTACGCGTCGATGGTCCAGCCGACCGACACCACTTCGGGGTCGCGGGTCCGCCGGCTCGGTACGACAGCGATGTCGTCGAACGCATACACACGGCGGGCGCGCTTGGCGCGCCCGATCTCGATCTCAGTCACCGGACAAGTTTAGTGCGACGACCACGACTCGCGTTCGAGCGGCGACCGCGAGGCGAGCGGTGGAGTCCGTTACGACGAAGGAGCCCGCCTCGCGCGACTCGGGTCGCGCGAAACGGGCTCCTTCGGGAACCGTGCTGGATCAGCGGCGGTAGTTGGGCGCCTCCGCGACCATCTGGATGTCGTGCGGGTGCGACTCCTTGAGGCCCGCGGCGGTGATCCGAACGAAACGGCCCTTTTCCTTGAGCTCGGGGATCGTGCGGGCGCCGACGTAGAACATCGACTGACGCAGGCCACCGGCCAGCTGGTACGCGACGTTGGCCAGCGGGCCGCGGTAGGGCACCTGACCCTCGATGCCCTCGGCGATCAGCTTGTCGTCGGAGGGCACGTCGGACTGGAAGTAGCGGTCCTTCGAGTACGAGGTGCGCTCGCCTCGCGTCTGCAGAGCACCGAGCGAGCCCATGCCGCGGTAGAGCTTGAACTGCTTGCCGTTCTGGAAGACGAGGTCGCCGGGCGACTCCTCGCAGCCCGCGAGCAGCGAGCCGAGCATCACGGTGTCGGCACCGGCGACGAGCGCCTTGGCGATGTCGCCCGAGTACTGCAGTCCGCCATCGGCGATGACGGGCACGCCGGATTCGCGGGCGGCGAGGGAGGCCTCGTACACCGCCGTGACCTGCGGCACCCCGACACCGGCGACGACACGCGTGGTGCAGATCGAGCCCGGTCCGACGCCGACCTTGATCGCATCCGCACCCGCGTCGACCAGCGCCTGAGCGCCGGAACGCGTGGCGACGTTGCCGCCGATCACGTCGACGCCGGCGAAGGCCGGGTCGGCCTTGAGCTTGCGGATGATATCGAGCACGCCCGCCGAGTCGCCGTTCGCGGTATCGACGACGAGAACGTCGACACCGGCGTCGAGCAGCGAGGTGGCGCGTTGCCAGGCGTCGCCGAAGAAGCCGATCGCAGCGCCGACGCGCAGACGCCCGGAGCCGTCCTTCGTGGCGTTGGGATACTGCTCGGACTTGTCGAAGTCCTTGACCGTGATCAGACCGGCCAGCTTGCCGGATTCGTCCACGAGCGGCAGCTTCTCGATCTTGTGCTGCGCGAACAAGGCGATGACCTCGTTGTCGTTGATGCCGACACGCCCGGTGATCAGACCGGTGCTCGTCATGACATCGCGGACGAGCGTGGTCGCCTTCTCGAACGGAGAGACGAATCGCATGTCGCGGTTCGTGATGATGCCGACGAGGACACCGGCGGTGTCGACCACGGGAAGGCCACTGATGCGGTACTGACCGCAGAGGGCGTCCACCTCGGCGACGGTCGCATCCGGTGTCGTCGTCACAGGGTCTGAGACCATGCCGGATTCACTGCGCTTGACCCGATCGACCTGCTCCGCCTGGTCGGCGATGGAGAGGTTGCGATGCAGGATGCCCAGCCCGCCCTGTCGGGCCATGGCGATCGCCATCCGCGACTCGGTGACGGTGTCCATCGCGGCGGACAGCAGCGGCGTGGCCACCGTGATCCGCTTCGTCAGTCGCGAGGAGGTCTCGGCCTCGCTCGGGATGACGTCCGTGTGCCCGGGCAGGAGCATCACGTCGTCGTAGGTGAGTCCGAGGAATCCGAAGGGATCCGTCGAGTCCATGAATACCCCTTTTGCACATCGGCAGGTCGGTGGAAGGTGAAACGGAGGAACAGCGCGCTCCGACAGGCGATGCGAGACGCCTGCGGATGTTCAATCTTAAGCGAAAGGAGCGCTCCGCTATTCCTCAACCGGGGCCCCCGCATCGATTCGATCGGGAGAGCGCGACCACCCGCTTCGCTTCTCGCACCCGAGCTGGCACATAATGACGTCACACGTACGTGTCGCAGGTGAAACATCGTCGACACATGCGCCACGTATGGTCAACCAACGTTGTTTGACGACGGAGCTCCGGCGTGCCCGGAAATCCCACCCGTCTGTGCACCCTGACGAGAGGTATACGCCTTGCTCACCAGCCCAGCTCGGAAGCGCTCCCGACGCGCTGACGCACCCTGTCACACGAAGCGGAGGGCGGCCCATGGATGAGCTGACCATCCGCTCGCGACGCACGACTCCCCTGCAGCGACTCGCGACGATGCGCAAGCGTCTGGTCGCGCTCGGGCTGGTGGGCGCCTCGCTCGCCGGTGTGCTGGCACTCGCCCCGGCGGCGATGGCCACGACGACCGCGGACCAGTCGATCACCGCGTGGGTCCGCGTGCAGGGCACGAACGAGAACCTCGCCGGTGTGACCGTCGAGATCTCGGGCGACGCCACAGCGACCGTGACCACCGGCGACGACGGCAAGGCGATCTTCCCCCTCGACGAGCCGGGTCAGTACACCGTCTCGGTCGATGAGGAAACTCTTCCCGCGGACAAGGGGTATCCGGCCGCCGGACAGAACCCCAAAGAGGTCACGATCGCCGACTCGGCGAATCAGATCGTGAACTTCATCGTCTCGACCGCGAACCCGAAGGGTGTCGGGGCCACGGCCCCCGAGACCAGCACCCCCACGGACTCGGCCACGAGCGGCACGGCGGGCAACGGCAGCACGAACCCCGACGGAACCTCGAACGCCGCGACCGCGACGGTCACGGCCGACACGTTCTGGATCGTGTTCTGGCCCAAGGTGGTCACCGGCTTGATCTTCGGCCTGCTGATCGCGCTCGCCGCGATCGGTGCGTCACTGATCTACGGCGTCACAGGCCTGAACAACTTCGCTCACGGCGAGTTGGTCACATTCGGCGCTCTGATGGCGTACCTGTTCAGCGGCGTCTTCGGCCTGCCGGCCCTGGTCGCGATCCCGATCGCGGTCATCCTCGGCGGAGCGTTCGGCTACGTGCAGGACGGTCTGCTCTGGAAGCCGCTGCGCAAGCGCGGCATCGGCCTGATCCCGCTGATGATCGTGACGATCGGCCTCTCGCTCGCCCTGCGGTACCTGTTCGTGTTCTTCTTCGGCGCCGACCGCCTGTCGCTGCCGAACTCGACGACCCCGTTCTTCGTGTACGAGCCGCTCGGCATCAGCCTGAAGTTCACCGACATCGTCGGCGCGATCGTCGGCATCATCTGCATCGTCGCGGTGGCCCTCGTGCTCACGAAGACCAAGATCGGCAAGGCCATGCGCGCCGTCTCCGACAACCGCGCCCTCGCCTCCGCCTCCGGCATCAACGTCGAGCGCGTCATCCGCGTGGTCTGGGTCGGCTCCGGCGCCCTCGCCGCGCTGGCCGGTGTCTACATCGGCTACTACCAGTCGCTGCGCTGGGACACCGGCGCGTCGATCCTGCTGCTGATCTTCGCCGCGATCACCCTCGGTGGTCTCGGCTCCGCCTACGGCGCGCTCGTCGGCTCGCTCATCATCGGCCTGATGATGAACATCTCGACCATGTGGATCCCCGAGAACCTGAAATACGTGGCTCCGCTCGTCCTGATGATCATCATCCTCCTCGTGCGACCCCAGGGCATCCTGGGCCGCAAGGAACGGATCGGCTAAGGAACATGAACTTCAACTTCATCTGGCTCGCCGTCGGGCAGATCTTCGACCCGACCACCGCCGCCTACGCCCTCGCGACCATCGGCCTCGTCATCCACTTCGGCTTCACCGGTCTGCTGAACTTCGGCCAGGCGGGCTTCATGGCCGTCGGCGGATACGCCTTCGCGATCACCTCGGTCAAGTTCGAGTGGCCGCTCTGGGGATCGGTGCTGGCCACCATCGTCGCCGCGACCGTGTTCGCCCTGATCCTGGGTATCCCCACCCTGCGGCTGAGAGCCGACTACCTGTCCATCGTCACGATCGCAGCGGCCGAGATCATCCGGCTATCGGTGAAGACACCGGAGTTCTCGGATGTCACCGGAGGCTCGGAAGGCATCAACGGCTCGGCCAAGGCGTTCAACGCCCTGAACCCGCTGCCGGATGGCCGCTTCGGCGTCGGCATCCTGACCTACAACCAGGACCAGTGGTGGGTGCGCATCGTCGGCTGGGCGATCGTCGGACTCGCCTGTCTGATGGTGTTCCTGCTGATGCGCAGCCCCTGGGGTCGCGTGATCAAGGGCATCCGCGAGGATGAGGACGCCGTGCGCTCGCTCGGCAAGAACGTCTTCTCGTACAAGATCCAGGCGCTGATCCTCGGTGGCGTGCTCGGTGGCCTGGCCGGAGCGCTGTTCATCCTGCCCCGCTCGCTGCAGCCCGACAACTACGGCACGCAGCTGACGTTCTTCCTCTACACCATCATGCTGCTGGGTGGCGCCGCGACGGTGTTCGGCCCGGTCGCGGGCTCGATCATCTTCTGGGTGACCCTCGGCCTCACGGATGGTCTGCTCACGCTCGGTATCGACTCCGGCGTGCTGAGCAACGACATCATCCACCTCACCACCGTGCAGACCGGCCCGATCCGGTTCATCATCGTGGGTATAGCCCTCATGCTGCTCGTGATCTTCCGACCACAGGGCATCTTCGGAAAGAAGAAGGATCTGCATTTTGCCTAAGACGCTGGTCTCGGACATCACCGAGGAAACGATCGTCCCCGGGGTCAAGAAGAAGGACCCCATCGTCGTCGCCGACGGCGTCAGTCGCCGGTTCGGCGGTCTGACCGCGGTCGACGTCGCTCACGTCGAGATCCCCCGCGGATCCATCACCGCCCTGATCGGCCCGAATGGCGCCGGCAAGACCACGTTCTTCAACCTGCTCACCGGCTTCGACAAGCCGAACACGGGCAACTGGAGCTTCAAGGGCAAGAAGCTGGCGAACGTGCCGGCTTTCAAGGTCTCGCGGATGGGCATGGTGCGCACCTTCCAGCTCACCAAGGCGCTCGGCGGCATGACCGTGCTCGAGAACATGCTCCTCGGAGCCAAAGGCCAGAAGGGCGAGAACATCTTCACCTCGCTCTTCAAGGGCCTGTGGTCGAAGGAGGAGGACGCGATCGAGAAGCGGGCGATGGAGCTGCTCGCGAAGTTCAAGCTCGACACGAAGGCCGACGACTACGCCTCGAGCCTCTCCGGCGGCCAGAAGAAGCTGCTCGAGATGGCTCGCGCGCTGATGTCCTCCCCCGAGCTGGTCATGCTCGACGAGCCGATGGCCGGGGTGAACCCCGCGCTGACGCAGTCGCTGCTGGGTCACATCATCGCGCTGAAGGACGAGGGCATGACCGTGCTCTTCGTCGAACACGACATGCACATGGTCAACACCATCGCCGACTGGGTGATCGTGATGGCCGAAGGCAAAGTCGTCGCCGAGGGCCCGCCCTCGACCGTGATGAACGACCAGGCCGTCATCGACGCCTACCTGGGCGCCCACCACGACACCGACCTGGGCACGATCGAAGGTCAGCTCGCGGTCGCCGAGGACATGGAGTCGTCGCTCGTACGCGAGGAGGTCGAGCAGGAGGCGGAGGCCGCCGGTATCGGGATCCCCGCGCACGACGCCGCCTTCCAGCGGCCGGCGGACCCCGCCGTCGACTTCGGCACGAGTGCAGCCGCCGAACCGAAGGAGGACACGAAGTGAGCGAGAACACTCTCGAAGCGCACGACCTGCACGCCGGGTACCTGCCGGGGATCAACATCCTCAACGGCTCGAACGTCTACGTGAAGAAGGGCGAGCTGGTCGGCATCATCGGCCCCAACGGCGCCGGCAAGTCCACGCTGCTGAAGGCCATGTTCGGTCTCGTGAACATCCGCCAGGGCAGCGTGCTGCTCAACGGCGAGGACATCACCGGGCTCAAGGCCGACAAGCTGGTCTCGAAGGGCGTCGGCTTCGTGCCGCAGAACAACAACGTCTTCCCGTCGCTCACCATCGAGGAGAACCTCGAGATGGGCCTCTATCAGAAGCCGAAGATGTTCAAGGAGCGCCTGGCCTTCGTCACCGAGCTCTTCCCCGAGCTGTCCAAGCGCCTGAAGCAGCGCTCGGGCTCGCTCTCGGGCGGTGAGCGACAGATGGTCGCGATGTCGCGCGCCTTGATGATGGACCCGTCGATGCTGCTGCTCGATGAGCCCAGCGCCGGGCTGTCGCCGATGCGCCAGGACGAGACCTTCGTCAACGTTCAGCGGATCAACAAGGCCGGCGTCTCGATCATGATCGTCGAGCAGAACGCCCGACGCGCCCTGCAGATCTGCGATCGCGGCTACGTCCTCGATCAGGGCCGCGACGCCTATGAGGGCCCCGGGCGCGAGCTGATGAACGATCCGAAGGTGATCGAGCTCTACCTCGGTACGCTGGCGACGACGAACGAGGTCACCACCTCGACGCCGAGCGTCGGCGGCTGAGACGCGACTGCCCCATCCGGAGCCCGCCGCACCCTTCGGGTCGGCGGGCTTCGTCGTCTCCGCAGGCACGCACTGCACAGAGGTCCAGGAGCACAAAGAGGTCCAGGATGCGTCACTCCCGTCTCGCCACCGCCACCGTCGTCGTCGCGACCGCCGCGGGTCTACTCAGCGGATGCGCCTCCGTCGCCGACACCCTGCCGCGCGGCGTCTCCGTAGCGATCCAGCAGAACCGCGACGACTACGGACCCCGCCGCATGGAGCTCCGGATCACCAACGACACGGCCGCGCCGTTCGAGGTTTTCGAGGCGCGACTGGATTCGGAGGCCTTCGAGGCCCCGGCGATCACGGAGGAGCCGGTGGAGGTACCCGCGGGCACGACGAAGGCGTTGCGGGTGCAACTCGACACGACCGCCTGCGACGTGGCGACTCCGACGACCACCGTTCGAGTGGCCTACACCGCCTCCGGCCGCTCGGGGGTCGCTACCGTCGAGCCCGCCGATCCCTTCGACAGCATCGCCCGGATCAGCGCCCAGGACTGCCTCGCCGACACCGTCGCGAAGACGCTGACGGTGACACCGGCGGATGCGTTGCGGGTCGTGGACATCGGCGGCGTGGCGACCGCGCGACTCGACATCACCTTCACCCCGACGGGGGGTGCCGGATCGGTCGCCGTCGCGTCGGTGGGCGGCACCGTGCTGCTGCGCCCCGCGTCGGGGGCGACGACGTGGCCCGTGGGTCGCAGCTTCGCCGCCGGTTCCGAATCCGTCGTGCTCACACTCGATGTCGTGCCCAACAACTGCAACACGCACACGGTGTCGGAGGACAAGCGCGGCACGTTCTTCCCGCTCACGGTCACGACGGATGCGGGCACGACGGGAGTCTTCTACATCCCGGTCAGCACGCAAGTCCGAGGCGAATTCTACGACTTCATCGCGCGCGACTCCTGCGGCTGGGAGTGATCCTCGGGTCGCGTCAAAGCGAGTGATTCTTCCGGCTCACCATCCCCGTTCGAGGGACGGGTGTCGCGGCGTCTCTACCGTAACGTCGTCACTACACCGGGGGCGGAACACGGCAGGTCGCGCGACTGCTCCCCTTCACGGACGAAGGTTCCGAGCAGGCTCGGCGTCATCATCCGGAGAGTTCACCATCTCTTAATCGAGAGATCCTCGCTCGATCCGAGCGCGGGTCCGCACTGCTGCTTCAGCCCACGCACCGAAGGGTCACGGACATGACGAACTACATCCCCGCTCCGATCGAGATCGGTGACACATTCCACTCGGGAGCCTTCAACGACCCGCTGACGTGGCGCGTGATCGGCGTGTACGCGCAGGTGGTGATCGCCGATAGCGTCGGCGGCAAGCGGCGCAGCTTCAGCCGATCCTTCGTCACCTACCGGCTCAGCGAAGAACTCGCACACACCGAGCTGCGCGCCGGCTGAGCAGCACCCCGACACCGCGGCCCGCTGCGCCGCACCTGCGCGCCGCCGGTCGCCTCGCCGAATGCCGCCGTTCCAGGGAACGGCGGCATTCGTGCGTCCACGGCACCGCATCGCGCAGTGCACACGGACCATCAGCGCAGTGCACACGGAAAGGCCCCGATCCGAGGATCGGGGCCTTTCTGCGGCCGTGCTGTGCAGCCGGTGTTTCGGAGTGCTTAGTCGAGCTTGCCGTCGACGGTCTCCTCGAAGGAGGTCACGTTGCCGGTGGAGTACTTGTAGATCGACACGGACGCCTCGCTGGGGTCACCGTTGTCATCGAAGCTGATCGGGCCCGAGAGTCCGTCGTAGTCGATGTCGGTGCCGTCGGCGATGAGAGCCGCGCAGTCGGCGAAGGTGGTGCACTTCTCGCCACCCTCGGAGACCGACATCAGGTTGTCCTTCAGCGTCGGGCCGTCGGTCGCGCCGCCCTGCAGCGCCGCGAGGGCGAGGAGGACCGTTGCGTCGTACGACTCAGGAGCGTAGGAGAACACCGTCAGTTCGTCGTTGCCCTGCTCCTTGACCAGTGCCTGGAGCTTGTCCTGGAAGTCGGTCGAGGCCTGGACACCCGGGTTGGTGAACTGAGCGCCGGCGATGTCGACGTTCGTGTCGGCTTCGCCGATGACACCGTAGTTGCCGTCCGTGCCGTAGAGCTTCGAGAAGTCGAAGCCCTTCGCCGCGAGCTGCTCCGCGATGGTCTTGATCTCGTCGAACGAGATCACGACGAGTGCGTCGGGGTTGGTGGCCAGAACCGTGGTGAGGGCCGAGTTGAAGTCGGTCGAAGCCGGCTCGAAGATCTCCTCGGCGCCGACGGTCGCGCCGCCCTGCTCGAGGGTCTCCTTGATGTTCTTCTCGAGGCCGGTGCCGTACGCGTCGTTCATGTACAGGATCGAGACGTTGGTCTTGCCGTCCGCCAGGATCTTGTTGCCGAGGATGCGGCCCTGCAGAACGTCGGACGGAGCGGTACGCCAGTAGTAGCCGCCGTCGTCGTAGTCGGTGAAGTCGGGCGAGGTGTTGGCGGGCGAGATCTGGATGACCTCGGCGCTGGTGACCTGGTCGATGAAGGTCTTCGAGACACCCGAGGACGCTGCGCCGACGATCGCGGTGACGCCATCGGCCAGCAGCGAGGTCGCCGACTGGGTCGCAATGTCGGTCGAGGTGTCGCCGGAGTCCTTCTGCTCGACGTCGACGGTGATACCGGCGGCCGCGTCGTTGATGTCCTTGACCGCCAGGTCCACACCCGCGATCTCGGGCGGGCCGAGCACGGCGAGCGTGCCGGTCTGCGGGAGGATCGTGCCGATCTTGAGGGAGAGGTCTCCCGACGAGCTCGTGTCCGTACCGCCGCTGCTCGAGCAGCCGGTCAGGACCAGCGCGCTGGCGCCGAGAATGGCCACCCCGCCGAGAACCGCGCGGAGGGACCGTGCGCCAGAGGCCTTGCCGGCCTTCGCGAAAACGCCCATGTTGCTCCTTGAAATGTGATTGGTGGTTTTCACGGCACGCCGAAGGCTGCCGTCGTGCCAACGTAACCTCCCAAACGGCCCCGAACAATGCAGCCGTGTTACGGGCGTGTAAAGCGACCGAATCGTTACATTCGTGACCACTTCTCGATTCGTGGCCTGATCGCGATGCTTTGCGCGGGCTTTCGGCTGGATGCGAGCCGGGTTTATCGTGAGTCGATCGACATGCGTAGGGGAGCACGATGAACACCATGAGCACGAGCAGCGTCCGCCGCCGCTGGACGCACGGGGCCGCGATCGTCGCCGCCGCCGGGGCGTTGACGATCACGTTGAGCGGATGCAGCGCCATCCAGTCGCTGATCCCGAAGGGCGAGACGCGCGACACCGAGACCGGCGAGATCACCGAGGGCGGCACGACGGACGTGTTCAGCCTCAGCGTCGGCGACTGCCTCGACGACACCACCCTCTCCTCCGCCGAGGACGCGGAGACCGAGGTCACCTCCGTCCCGACGGTGCCGTGCACCGAGCCGCACGACTTCGAGGTCTTCGCGAACCTCACCGTGCCGGAGGCCGACGCCTACCCCGAGGAGCAGGCACTGTGGGACCAGGCCGAGACCGAGTGCACCACCGCCTTCGAGACCTTCGTCGGCCTCGACTACCAGAGCTCGCAGTACGACTTCAGCTACTACTACCCGACCTCCGGGAGCTGGGACGAGGGTGACCGCACCATCAACTGCTTGATCACCCTCCAGGGAGAGAAGACCACCGGCTCGCTCTCCGGCGTCGCGAGCTGACCCGCCCCACCGCCCTCCTGCGAGGGACCCCTCCTGTGCGCGAGGGACCCTCCCGGAGGGGGTCCGACGCGCACAGGAGGGGTCCCTCGCAGGATGGCGGCGCCGCGCAGGCTGGGGGCGCCGCGCAGGATGGGGGCGCCGCGCAGGCTGCTCAGGCCGGCGAGCGGCGGCGGTGCTCGGCGCGCACGAGGTCGACCGAGAAGACGATCAGAGCGAGCCAGACCAGGGCGAAGCCGAGCCAGCGCTCGGGCGGCATGGCCTCACGCAGCACGAAGGCACCGACCAAGAACTGCAGGATCGGGGTGAGGTACTGGATGAAGCCGACGATCGACAGCGGGAGGCGCCGCGCCGCGCCGGCGAACATGAGCAGCGGCACCGCGGTGACGATACCGGCCGAGGCCAGGATGAGCGTGTGGCCGATCCCCTCCGAGACGACCGTGAGGCCGACGAGCTGACTCACCACGATCAGCTGCACGATCGACAGCGGGGTCAGCCAGAGCGTCTCCATCGTCAGACCACCGACCGCATCCGCTCGCCCGCCGACCTTGTTCTTCACCAGGCTGTACAGGCCGAAGGAGAACGCCAGGCCGAGCGACACCCACGGGAACTGCCCGTAGCCGATCGCGATCACCAGGACGGCGGCGACGCTGATCGCCATCGCGATCCACTGCGCAGGCCGAAGCCGCTCCCTCAGCACGAAGACACCCAGCAGAACGGTCACCAACGGGTTGATGAAGTAGCCCAGGGCGGCCTCGATCACGTGCCCGGTGGTGGTCGCGATCACGTAGATCTGCCAGTTCGCGTAGATCAATGCTCCGGCCAGCCCCATGATCCAGAACAACCGGGGCTCGCGCAGGAGGCGGCCGAAGGCGTGCCAGGCGCGAGTGACGGTGAGCAGGATCACGCAGAACACCAGCGAGAACAGCACGCGGAACGCGACGATCTCGAACGCGTTGGCGGGCGCCATGGCGAGGAAGTAGAGCGGCATCGCGCCCCAGAGCAGGTAGGCGCCGAAACCGAACCACAGTCCGGATGACGACAGGCGACCCGCCGAATCGGCGGCTGCGGCCTCGACACCCTCTCCCTCGAGCGCTCCAGGCAGGATCTCGTCGGTCGGGGTGCGGTTCGGGTCGGTGGTCACGGCTTCGACGCTACGCGAGCGCACGGTTCGTCGACCGCGCATTCCTGCCCTGCAGCGTGCATTCGATGCCACCGTGTGCGCAGCGGACCGGCGTCCCGCCGCTTCGGCCACCGGCCCCGCCCCGGAAACAGAGAAGCCGGGTGGTCCCGTGGGCCACGCGCCACGCGCCCCGGAAACAGAGAAGTCCGGTGGCCTCTTCGGCCACCGGCCGCGCCCCGGAAACAGAGAAGCCGGGTGGCCCCTTGGGCCACGCGCCACGCGCCCCGGAAACAGAGAAGTCCGGTGGCCTCTTTGGCCACCGGACTTCGCCGAGAAGAACGCGTCGAACTAGCGGACGACGACCGCGAGCACGTCGCGAGCGGAGAGGACCAGCAGGTCTTCGCCGCCGAACTTGACCTCGGTTCCGCCGTACTTGGAGTAGATCACCTTGTCGCCGACGGCGACGTCGAGCGGCACGCGGTTGCCGTTGTCGTCGATGCGGCCGGGGCCGACGGCGACGACTTCGCCCTCCTGGGGCTTCTCCTTGGCGGTGTCGGGGATGACGAGACCGGATGCGGTCACCTGCTCCGCCTCGACCTGCTTGATGACGATGCGATCTTCGAGCGGCTTGATGGACACCGACACGGTTGACCTCTTTCTTGACGACGATGGGGTTCGAAGGAGTCGGCACCGCCGAGTGGCGGTTAGCACACCCCCTCCGAGAGTGCTAAAACGAGTCTAGGGCCCTTCCTGG
Organism: Microbacteriaceae bacterium VKM Ac-2855; assembly: GCA_013204985.1. GTDB lineage: Bacteria > Actinomycetota > Actinomycetes > Actinomycetales > Microbacteriaceae > Rathayibacter. The sequence goes on along the minus strand of JABMLG010000003.1, from coordinate 504,447 downwards.
CACTCGTGCAATGCGAGTGCCAGAGCGCACCGGTCGGAGCCGGGCGGTAGCGTTGTCGGATGCACCGCTCGGAACTCGTCGAACTCCTCTCGCCCGAGGGGCTGCGACTGCTCGATTCGCTCGACGGTTACGACTCCGCGGGCCTGGTCTCGGCAGTGTCCCGCCTCCGCGGGCACGGTCACTCCCCCGGTCTGGTCGCCGCCGTGTTGACGCAGGCACGTCTGCGCCAGAAGGCCGCGGCGAAGTTCGGCGACTTCGCCCGTTCGATGCTGTTCACGGATGCCGGGCTCGAACAGGCGACGCGTCTGCGCGTCGCGGCGGCTCACGCCGGCCGCTTCCAGCGAGCGGGCCTGAGCCGGATCGCCGACCTCGGCTCGGGCATCGGCGGCGACGCCCTCGCGATGGCGGCGATCGATCTCGAGGTGACCGCGGTCGATGCGGACGAGATCACGGCGACCCTCGCGAGCTTCAACCTCGCTCCGTTCGAGCAGGCGAGCGCCGTGCACGCCGACGCCACCACCTTCGATCTCGGGGGCTACGACGGCGTTTTCCTCGATCCGGCGCGTCGGACGGCCGGTCACACCCAGACCCGACGGCTCGAGGACCCCTCCGACTATTCGCCGAGCCTCGACTTCGCGTTCGGGTTGGCCGAGCGGATGCCGACCGGCGTGAAGCTCGGGCCTGGTCTGGACCGCGAGCTGATACCCGCAGCAGCCGAGGCGCAGTGGGTCTCGGTCGACGGCGACCTCGTCGAGATGGGGCTGTGGTTCGGTGCGGTCGCGCGCCCCGGCATCCGCCGTTCGGCCCTGCTGCTCTCCGCGAGCGGGGCGGCAGAGCTGACAGCTGATGCCGATAGCGAGGACGCCGAGGTCGGCGAGCGCGGCGCCTATCTGCACGAACCCGACGGAGCGGTGATCCGAGCCCGCCTGATCGGCGAACTGGCTCGCCGTACGGGTACCCGGATGCTCTCGCCCGGCATCGCGTATCTGACCGGCGACGATCCGGTGACGTCGCCGTTCATGCGCAGCTTCCACCTGCTCGCGGAGTTCCCGCTCGACGAGCGAACGCTCGCTCGCGAGCTCAAAGCGCGACGGATCGGCACGCTGGAGATCAAGAAGCGCGGGGTCGACACCGACCCCGCGCTGTTCCGCAAGAAGCTCGGCCTGAAGGGGCCGGAGAGCGCCGTGTTGTTCCTCACCCGGGTCGCCGGGCGGCACCGGGCCCTGCTGGCCGAGCGCACGTCGTGATCGACGCGGCCCGGCCGGCTGGGATCAGTAGTTGTAGCTCGGGTCCGCGGCGATCGCCAGGAACACGATGATCGCGAACACGAGCACGATCACCGAGATGACGATGCCCACGAATCCGGTGATGATCGCCGTGAGCCAGAAGCCCTTCGCCTGCTTCTCGCGCGAACGCCCGAGGAATCCCAGCACGACCGCGGCGGCCGAGAAGATGAATCCGAAGCCGGCGCCGAAGAGCGACACCACGATTCCGAGGATTCCCGCGATCATGCCGATCAGGCTGAGCGTCTTGGGTGCGGTGGCCGTCGCGCCGTAGGGCGCGGCTCCGTACGGGGCGTTCGGCGCTCCATAGGGAGCGGCCGGCTCGGCGGGAGCGTTCGGCTCCGACGCGGACGGGCTGCCGTACGACGGCGGCGGCGGCGTGGCTCCGGCCGGCGCGCTGTACGACGGCGGCGGCGTGGGAGCCGCCGGCGGCGCTACCGGCGGAACGGGCGGGGCGGGCGGGCGGGTGTTGTCGTCGGGACGGTCCGGCTCAGTGGACTCTGTGCTGTCACTCATTTTCCCGAGTGTAGCGATCAGGCTCCCCCGCGGTCACTCCCGTAGCGCCGCGTGTCACAGCTCGTATCGTTCAGGCCGGGAGGAAACCGTCGTTGCGCAGTCCGGCGATCCAGGCCGAGACGAGCACCCACGCGGCCACCAGCAACACGGTACCGAGGTAGCCGAGCACCAGACCGGTGATGGCGAGACCTCGGCCGCGCTCACCGCGGCGCGTCAGCTGCGCGATCCCCACATGCCCGAGCACGATCGCCGCCGGAGCGAGCAGGAGGATACCGGTGATGAGCGAGAGCACGGCGAGCGGATTGAGGCGCGCTCGAAGGGGTGCCGGGGCGAAGGCCGACTCGGGTGCCGGCCATCCCTCCTCTGCCGACGACGGGCTCGGCGGTGCGCTCGGCGGTGCGCTCGGCGGTGTGCTCGGCGGCGGGTACCGGGTGGCGTCGTCGCTCATCAGCGGCCTCCTACCTGGATCTGCGTGACCGGCAGGGTCGAATCCGCACCGAAATCCAACGTCGACGGCGCGTGGCCCGCCTCGATCAGCTGCGCGCCCAGCGCGGCGATCATCGCGCCGTTATCGGTGCAGAGTGACAGCGCCGGGATGCGCAGCTCGATGCCCGCAGCGTCGCAGCGTTCCTGCGCGAGCGCGCGCACCCGCGCATTGGCGACGACGCCGCCGCCGAGCAGAAGTCGCGGCACGCCCAGATCGACGCACGCGGCGACGGCCTTGGTGAGCAGCACATCCGCCACCGCCTCGCGGAAGCTCGCGGCCACATCCGCCACCGGCACCGGCTCGCCCTCGTCCTGACGCCGCTCGACCCAGCGGGCCACCGCCGTCTTCAGGCCCGAGAAGGAGAAGTCGTAGCGGTGCTTCGCCATGTCCTTCGGCAGGCTGAGGCCGCGCGGGAAGCGGATCGCCTTCGGGTCGCCGTCGACAGCGACCCGGTCGATCTGCGGGCCTCCGGGGTAGGGCAGCCCGAGGACCCGGGCGACCTTGTCGAAGGCCTCCCCCGCGGCGTCGTCGATCGTCTCGCCAAGCAGCTCGACATCGGAGACGAGGTCGCGCACATGCAGCAGCGAAGTGTGTCCGCCGGAGACGAGCAACGCGATCGTCGGCAGCTGCACCGGCGCGCCCTCGCTGCCGTCGGCGCGCAGGATGTCGGCACCGACGTGACCGACGAGGTGGTTGACCGCGTAGATGGGCACGCCGAGCGAGACGGCGAGCGCCTTGGCCGCCCCGACGCCGACCATCAGCGCACCGGAGAGCCCGGGACCGCTCGTGACGGCGATCGCATCGATGTCGGCCAACGTCACCCCGGCCTCGTCGAGCGCCTGCCGCAATGCGGGTACGAGTGCCTCGAGGTGCGCGCGAGCGGCGACCTCGGGCACAACGCCGCCGTACCGGGCGTGCTCCTCCATCGACGAGGCGATGGTGTTCGCCAGCAGGGTGGTGCCGCGCACGATACCGATGCCGGTCTCGTCGCAGCTGGTCTCGATCCCGAGGACGAGCGGGGTGGTCATGATTCCTCCGCGAGGATCGTTGTTGGCGCGGCCAGCTCGAGTTTCATGGTGATGCCGTCGACGTCATCGGGCTGGTAGTAACCGCGGCGGACGCCGATCGTGACGAAGCCCGCGGATTCGTACAGCGCCTGCGCGTTCGGATTGTCGGCCCGCACCTCGAGGAAGACCTCCTCGGCGCCGCGTCGGCGGGCCTCGTTGAGCACGGTGGTCAGCAGGGTCCGTCCCAGCCCGCGGCGGCGCGCGTGCGCCGCGACGGTCATCGTCTGCACATCCGCCTGGCCGGCGCCGCGCGGAGCCAGCAGCCCGGCGTATCCGTCGATGATCGACGGCTCGCCGACCGGATGCGCCACGACGTAGTAGCCGTGCGGTGCGCGCAGCTCGGCGGCCATCGTCTCTTTCGACCAGGCGTCGCTGGGGTAGACGTCGTGCTCGATGCGCATCAGTTGCGCGAGATCGCCGATCACCGCGCGACGCAGTTCCCAGGCGGTCATCCGGTCACCCGTTTCGGGCCGGCCGAGAGGGTGACGTCGGGCGAGCGCAGATACAGCGGCTCGTCGGCCGCGGCGGCGCGACCGGCGGCGATGGAGCGAGCGGCGACCCGGCCCAGATGTCCGGCCGACACCGACTCGGCGACCAGGCGCGGCAGCTGCGGATGCGGCAGCTCGGCGGGCATGGCCAGGCCCGGCCCGTCGAGGCGCACCGGCAGACCGGCGTCGTCCATCCCGGCGTACGCGCTCCAGTAGAGCTCGCGCCGCCGCGCATCCGACACGACGAGCAGATCGGCCGCGTGCCCGTGCTCGAGCGCGTCGAGCGCGATCGCGTCGTGCGAGACGACGGGCCGTGTGGGGATGCCGCGGCCGAAGGCGAACGCTCGGGCCGCGGCGATGCCGACGCGCAGGCCGGTGAAGGGCCCCGGGCCCATTCCCACGGCGACCGTGCTGATGTCGCCCGGCGTGCATCCGGCGCTCTCGAGGGCCTCGACGATCAGCAGACCGACGACCTCGGCATGCCGCATCGTGTCCGTCTCGAACCGCTCGCTGCGCACCTCGCCGTCGAGATCGACGACCGCGACGGCGGTTCCGGCGGAGGTATCGATCGCGAGGAGCACGGTGTCAAGGGTACGCAACGGCGGCGACCCGCACGAACGACGGCTCAGGCCCAGCCTGTTCCACGCACGCGCACCCGCCGCGGCTCGATGGGCTCCTCGCCCTCGACCGTGTCGTCGCCGGCCCCGGTGGGCCGCTCGATCGTCACGTCGAGCCACGAGGAGGCGACGCCGTCCAGCATCCCAGCACCCCACTCCACCACGACGACGGATCCGGCGAAGTCGATGTCGAGGTCGTCCAACTCGAGGGCGGACCCCAGCCGGTAGGCGTCGACGTGCACCAGCGGCGGGCCGTCGCCGAGCGGCGGATGGGTGCGCGCGATCACGAAGGTCGGGCTGGTCGCGGGGCCGCGTACGTTCATCCCGAGCCCGAGGCCGCGCGTGAAGGTGGTCTTGCCCGCACCCAGCGGCCCGGTCAGCACCAGGAGGTCGCCCGCGCGGAGCAGGCTGCCGACCCGGCGGCCCAGCGCCTCCATGGCGTCGGGATCGGCGACCGTCGCGTCGAACTCTCCGAGTGCCGCCCGATCGCGCAGCTCGGCCGGGTACTCAACCATCGACGTGCACCCGGGTCACCCGCGGACCGACCCGGGTGAGCATCTCGTAGTTGATCGTGCCGCACCAGCGTGCCCAATCCTCGGCGCTGGGCGCACCCGTGGTCGGGTCGCCCCAGAGCACCACCTCGTCCCCCGTCTCTACGGGATCGTCGCCGACGTCGACCACGAACTGGTCCATGGCCACCCGTCCTGCGATCCGGTATCGGCGACCGCGGATGAGGACCTCGGCCGTGCCGGACGCGGCGCGCGGGATGCCCTCGGCGTACCCGAGCGGAACCAGCGCGAGCGTCGTCTCCGCGCCCGTGCGGTAGGTGTAGTCGTAGCTGACCCCGGTACCCGCCGGAACGCGGCGGACTCCGGCCACGCTTCCGCGCAGGGTCATGGCGGGCACCAGGCCGAGTTCGAGGGCGGTCTCGTCATCGAAGGGCGAGATGCCGTAGATGCCGATGCCGACGCGCACCATCGAGTAGCGCGCTTCCGGTACCCGCAGGGCCGCCGCCGTCGCGGCGATGTGCAGCAGCTCCGGCTCGATACCGTGCCCGGCGGCGAGGGCGATGCCGCGGTCGAAGAGGGCCACCGCGGCGAGGTCGTCGTCCCTCGAGGCGTTCGAGACGTGCGAGAACAGCCCGGTGACCTGCAGCGTGCCACGTTCGACCTGGCGCGCGACCGCGGCGAACAGAGTGGGCCACTCCGATTCGGAGGCTCCGTTGCGGCTCAGCCCGGTCTCGAGCTTCAGCTGCACGGATGCGCGCGAGCCGCGATCCTCCGCCGCCTGGGCGACGGCGGCCACCTGTGCCAGAGAGGAGACCGCGACGTCGATGCCGTGCTCGAGCGCCGCATCGAAGGTCTCGGCAGGATCGTGCAACCAGCACAGCAGCGGAGCGGAGACGCCGGCCTCGCGCAGCGCCACGGCCTCGCGCAGGTCGGCGGTTCCGAGCCAATCGGCCCCGCCGGCCAGCGCCGCGTTCGCCGCCGCGAGCGCACCGTGGCCGTAGCCGCCGGCTTTGACCACGGCCATCAACCGACTCGCTCCGGTCAGCTCGCGCAACCGGGCGACGTTCGCAGCGATCGCCGCCGTGTCGATGACGGCCTCGCGGAAGCCGCTCATGACTCGGCCACCACGAAGGCGCACGCGACACCCGCATCGTGCGTCATCGAGACGTGCACGGTCGCGATGCCGCGAGAATCCGCCACCTCGCGGGCGCGCCCGGTCAACTCGAACGACGGGTTGCCCAGTGCATCCTTCGCGATCACCATGTCGTGCCAGGTCACCCCGTGCGAATCGCCCAGCGCCTTGATCAGCGCTTCTTTGGCCGCGAAGCGACCCGCCAAGGACGGCACGGGCAGCCCGCGTTCGCTCGGAGCGAACAAGCGCTCCACCAGTCGCGGGGTGCGCGACACCGCACGCTCGAATCGGGCCAGATCGACCACGTCCACGCCGATACCCACGATCACGACCGCACCGCGGCGCTCATCCGCATGCCTACTCGACCGTGACCGACTTGGCGAGATTGCGCGGCTGGTCCACGTCGAGGCCCTTGGCCGTGGCGAGCTCCATCGCGAACATCTGCAGCGGAGTGACCGCGAGCAGCGGCTCGAACATCGGGTCTGCCAGCGGAATCGGGATCACCTCGTCGGCGATCTGGATCGCCGCGGTGTCCCCCTGCTCGGCGATCGCGATCACCCGGGCGCCGCGCGCTTTGATCTCCTGGATGTTCGAGATCACCTTGCGCTGCAGCTCGTACGAGCCGATCGGGCTGGGCACCATCACGAAGACCACCTGGCCCGGCTCGATCAACGCGATCGGGCCGTGCTTGAGCTCGCCGGCCGCGAAGCCCTCCGCGTGGATGTAGGCGAGCTCCTTGAGCTTCAGGGCGCCTTCCAGAGCGACCGGGAACCCGACGTGGCGACCGAGGAAGAGCACGGCGCGGGTGTCGGCCATCCATCCGGCGAGTTGGGCGATCGCGGGCTGCGCGTCGAGGACCTGCGACAGCTTGGCGGGGATCGCGTGCAGTTCGGCGGCGTGCGCGGCGATCTCGGCCGCGTCGAGGGTGCCGCGGATGCGCGCGAGGTGCAGGCCGAAGAGGTACAGCGCCGCGATCTGAGCGACGAACGCCTTGGTCGAGGCGACCGCGACCTCGGGACCGGCGTGGGTGTAGATCACCGCATCCGACTCGCGCGGGATCGTCGCGCCCTGCGTATTGCAGACGCTCAGAGCCTTCGCACCGGCTTCGCGCGCGTACTTGACCGCCATCAGCGTGTCCATCGTCTCGCCGGACTGACTGATCGAGATCACGAGCGTCTTCGCCGTCAGTACCGGGTCGCGGTAGCGGAACTCGTGGCTGAGCTCGACCTCGACCGGGATCCGCGCCCACTTCTCGATCGCGTACTTGGCGACCATGCCCGAGTACGCCGCAGTACCGCAGGCGATCACGGTGATCCGATCGATGCCGGCGAGCATCTCGTCGAGGCCTTCGAGTTCAGGGATCGCGATCACACCATCGGTCAGCCGACCGCGGAGCGTGTTCGCGACGGCTTCCGGGCCCTCGGTGATCTCCTTCGCCATGAAGCTTGACCAGCCGCCCTTCTCCGCCGCGGCGGCGTCCCAGGCGATGTCGAACGGTTCCGTCTCGACCGCGTTGCCGAAGAAGTCGGTGACGGTGACGGCGTGCGGCGTGATCGTGACGATCTGGTCCTGCCCGATCGCGACCGCCTTGCGGGTGTACTCGACGAAGGCGGCGACGTCCGAGCCGAGGAAGTTCTCGCCGTCGCCGAGACCGATCACGAGCGGCGAGTTGCGCCGGGCGCCGACGACCACGCCGGGCTGGTCCTGGTGCAGAGCGAGCAGGGTGAACGCCCCCTCGAGGCGCGCCACGACGGTCTGGAAGGCCAGCACGAGGTCGTGCGTGCGGCGGTACTCCCGGCCGATCAGGTGCGCGGCGACCTCGGTGTCGGTCTCGCTCTCGAACCTGAAGCCGTCGGCGAGCAGCTCCTCCTTGAGAGGCTGGAAGTTCTCGATGATGCCGTTGTGGATGAGGGCGAGCTTGCCGTCATCACCCAGGTGCGGATGCGCGTTGCGGTCAGTCGGGCCGCCGTGCGTCGCCCAGCGGGTGTGCCCGATGCCGGTGGTGCCGACGGCCAGCGGGTACGCCTCCAGGTCCTCCACGAGCACCTTGAGCTTGCCCGCGCGCTTGCGCGTCTCGAGCTGCCCATCCGCATCGATCACCGCGACGCCGGCGGAGTCGTAACCCCGGTACTCGAGCCGCTTGAGACCACCGAGAAGGACGCCGAGGCTGTCGCGCTCGCCGACGTATCCAACGATTCCACACATGAGGAGAATCCTAACCTTCGGCGACGGCGCTGCCTGAGCGCCCTCCCGGGCGGCCCTAGGCTGTTGTCTCATGCCCCTGTCCGCGCGCGATCCGCATCCGACGCCGTTCGTCGAGATCCCTCGGGCCGACTGGGCCGAACTGGCCCGAAACACGGAGCAGCCGCTGACCGAGACCGAGGTCGTGCAGTTGCGCGGACTGGGCGACCGGCTCTCGCTGAGCGAGGTGGCCGAGGTGTACCTGCCGCTCTCGCGCCTGCTGAGCCTCTACGCCATGGGCGCCCGCCAGCTGCACCGCGCCACCAGTACCTTCCTGGGCGAGCGCGCGCAGGCCACTCCGTTCGTGATCGGCGTGGCCGGATCCGTCGCGGTCGGCAAATCGACGATCGCGCGCCTGCTCCGCGAGCTGCTCGCCCGCTGGGACGACACTCCCCGGGTCGAACTCGTCACGACCGACGGCTTCCTCTTTCCGAACGCGGAGCTCGAGCGGCGCGGCCTGATGAGTCGCAAGGGGTTCCCGGAGTCGTACGACCGCAGGGCGCTGCTGCGATTCGTCTCGGAGGTGAAGGGCGGAGCCGCGGAGGTGCGTGCGCCGTTCTACTCCCACCTCAGCTACGACATCATCCCGGACGCGGAGATCGTGGTGCGTCGACCCGACGTGCTGATCGTCGAGGGCCTGAACGTGCTGCAACCGCCGGCGCCGGGCAACGGCCTCGCCGTGAGCGACCTCTTCGACTTCACGATCTACGTCGACGCGCGCACATCCGACATCGCGCGCTGGTACGAGGAACGCTTCCTCAAGCTGCAGCAGGGGGCGTTCGCCAATCCGCGCTCGTACTTCCACCGATACGCGTCGCTCACGGAAGCCGAGGCGCGGGAACGGGCCGCCGGCATCTGGAGGTCGATCAACGAACCGAACCTGGTGCAGAACGTGCGGCCCACGCGCTCGCGAGCCAGCCTGGTACTGCGCAAGCAGGCGGACCACGCCGTGTCGAGCATCCTGCTCCGCAAGATCTGAACCGCCGCCGCCGCCCGGGCCCGGCTCGGTCGAAGCCCGGGTTGTCGCGAACCGCCCCCGCACGACCCCGAAACGGACGCTCCGCGACCACCCCGACCCTCACCCCGCCGACGGCAAAACCCGGGTTGACGCAAACCGCCCCCGCACGGCCCCGAAACGGACGCTCCGCGACCACCCCGACCCTCACCCCACCCACGGCAAAACCCGGGTTGACGCGAACCGCCCCCGCACGGCCCCGAAACGGACGGTACGCGACCACCCCGACCGCCACCCCACCGACGGCAAAATCCGGGTTGACGCGAACCGCCCCCGCACGGCCCCGAAACGGACGCTCCGCGACCACCCCGACCCACCAGGGCCGGGCGCGAACCGGTCGACGCGGGTCAGACGGCGAGGCGCTCCAGCACGACGGCGGCGAGCGCGTGGGCGAGGCGGTCCGCGACCGCCTGGGTCTTCGCCTCCACCATCACGCGCACCATCGGCTCGGTGCCCGAGGGACGCAGCAGAACACGGCCGTCCGAGCCCAGCTCGGCCTCCGCATCCGCCACCGCCGCGGCGAGGACCGTGTCGCCGTGGACGCCCTCGCGCGCGACACCGCGCACGTTGACGAGGATCTGCGGATACACGGTCATGATGCCGGCCAGTTCGGCCAGGGTCTTGCCCGTCCGGGCCATCTCGGCAGCCAATTGCAGTCCAGTGAGGATGCCGTCGCCCGTGGTCGCGTAATCGCTCATGATCACGTGACCCGACTGCTCACCCCCGAGGGAGTAGGCACCCTCGTTCATGGCCTCGAGGACGTAGCGGTCACCCACGCGCGTCTCGACGATTCGGATGCCCGCATCCTCCATCGCGAGTTTGAGACCGAGGTTGCTCATCACCGTCGCGACCAGCGTGTTGTCCTTCAGCGCACCACGACGATTCATCGAGTTGGCGATGATGGCCATGATCTGGTCACCGTCGACCGTCGTGCCGTCGGCGTCGACCGCCAGGCAGCGGTCGGCGTCGCCGTCGTGTGCGATACCGATGTCGGCGCCCACGGCGAGAACCGTGGCGGCCACGTGGTCGAGGTGGGTCGACCCCACGCCGTCGTTGATGTTGATGCCGTCGGGATCGTTTCCGATCACCGTGACGGTCGCGCCCGCATCCGTGAAGACCTCGGGCGAGATGCCGGCCGCGGCGCCGTGGGCGCAGTCGATGACCACGTGCAGGCCGTCGAGCCGCACATTCTCGAGAGAGCCGAGCAGGTGCACGACGTAGCGGTCCTCGGCGTCGGAGAATCGGCGGATGCGCCCCACATCGGCACCGGTGGGCGTCAGAGACGGCACGCCGAGGGCCGCTTCGATGCGGTCTTCGGTCTCGTCGGGGAGCTTGCGGCCGCCGGCCGCGAAGAATTTGATGCCGTTGTCGGGCGCCGGGTTGTGCGACGCCGAGATCATCACGCCGAAGTCTGCATCGATGTTGGCGATGAGGTAGGCGGCGGCGGGGGTCGGGATCACTCCCGCGTCGAAGACGTCGACGCCCGCACTCGCGAGCCCCGCCGCAACAGCGGCGGAGATGAACTGGCCCGAGATCCGGGGATCGCGGGCCAGGACGGCGACGGGACGCCGGCCCTCGCCGCGGGCGGCCGCACCGAGGATGCGGGCGGCCGCCTGAGCGAGCTTGAGAGCCAGGTCGGCCGTGACCTCGCGATTCGCGAGGCCACGGACGCCGTCGGTTCCGAACAGTCGTGCCATAGCGGGCAGTCTATTCTCGAGCGAACTCGTCGATCGGGCCGCCGGAGCGACCCTCCACGACTAGCGCTTCGAGAACTGCGACGCCTTACGAGCCTTCTTGAGACCGGCCTTCTTGCGCTCGATGACGCGCGCGTCGCGGGTGAGGAAGCCCGCCTTCTTCAGGATCGCGCGGTTGTTCTCGCGGTCGATCTCGTTCAGGGCGCGGGCGATGGCGAGGCGCAGGGCGCCGGCCTGGCCGGAGGGGCCACCACCGGTGATCTTCGCGACGACGTCGTACGAGCCGATGAGGTCGAGGACCTTGAACGGGTCGGTGATGAGCTGCTGGTGCAGCTTGTTCGGGAAGTAGTCCGCGAACTCGCGGGCGTTCACGGTGAGGGTTCCGGAGCCCGGGACGAGGCGCACGCGGGCGATGGCCTGCTTGCGTCGGCCCACGGCTGCGCCGGAGACGTTGAGAACGGCGCGGGGCGCGGCGGGCGCCTCGGAAGCCGGGGTCTCGGTGGAGTAGCTCTCGGGAGCCACGTCGATCTGGTCTGCGATCTTCGCCACGGTGTAGGTGATCCTTTGTCTTCGAAGTCTGTGAGTGTGAGGAGGGCCGGAGCCTACTGGGCGACCTGGTTGAAGACGTACGTCTTCGGCTGCTGTGCGGCGTGGGGGTGCTCGGGGCCGGTGTAGACCTTGAGCTTGGTCAGCTGGGCGCGACCGATCGAGTTCTTCGGGAGCATGCCGCGGATCGCCTTCTCGACGGCGCGGATCGGGTTCTTCTCGAGCAGCTCGGCGTACGTGGTGGCCGAGAGGCCGCCCGGGTAACCGGAGTGGCGGTAAGCCTTCTTCTGCAGGAGCTTCTGGCCGGTCAAGGCCACCTTCTCCGCGTTGACGATGATGACGAAGTCACCCATGTCCATGTGCGGCGCGAAGGTCGGCTTGTGCTTGCCGCGCAGGATCGCTGCGGCGTGGGTGGCGAGACGGCCGAGAACGACGTCCTGGGCGTCGATGACGACCCAGTCGCGCTGGACATCAGCCGGCTTCGGAGAAAAAGTGCGAGTCACAGTAGTGCTGCTTTCTTGTCGGAGTGAGGAGTTCGTGAATCCCGCTCCGTGGCGATTCCCGCGACCTGAGGGCCGTCGGAATCGAACCGGTGGAGGGCTCAACTTCGGGTGCGCGCAGCATGGCGCAGACACCAAAGAGAGAGACTACCGGACGAACCACCGCTGACACAACCGCGAGTCCGTCGAGGCCGTCACGGCTCGTCGACCCCCTCACCGGTGATCCGGCCCTGACGACCTCATCCGGATTCAGACGGTGATCCCCAGCGCGGCGTAGATCGCCTGCGCGTAGGACTCGAGCTCGCCCCGACCGCCGACGTACGTGAACACCGAGACCTGGATCCCACTCGCGAGTACCTGCAGTGCCGCGGGCTGGCCCGCCACCGCGGTCGCATCCGTCGGCAACTGCAGTGCGGCGGCCTCTCCGAAGTCGATCGCGGTCGCGCCGTTGTCCGTCCACTCCGTCGACAGCGCGGCGCTCGTCTCCGTCGTCGATCGCCACGCGATCTGGATCGCCGAACCGTTGCCCGCGATCGTGTAGGAGCACGTACCCGCGCCGCTGCCGTCGGTGAGGGTGACGAAGTCCTCGGGCAGATCCAGATCGGATTCGATCTCCTGCACCGGCAGCGTCGCCGCACAATCGATCGTTGCCGGGCCGGCAACGGTCGGCTCCGGCTCGGCCGTCGGCGTCGTCGCCTCCGCAGCGGTGGTCTCCGGCGCCGCGGACTCCGGAGTCTCGGCATCCGTCGGCGCGGGAACGCTCGATTCGCCGGCACCGGCCGGGATGTCGATGCTCCCCGCTTGCCCGCATCCGGCCAACGCGAGAACCGCCGTCAGGACGACGACCGGCAGCAATCTTCTACCCACCATGGGCTTCTCTCTTTCGATGATGCGGCGACAGGCGGATCGCGATCGATGTTCGGGCTCAGGCGACGACGATACCGAGTGCCGCGTAGAACGTCCGGGCGAACGCTTCGAGATGCGCCTGGTCCCCCACGAAGGCCGAGAGCGTCATCTGCACGTTCCCGGCGAGCGCCTGGAAGTTCGTCGGCTGTCCGGAGTCGGACGCCGGGATCTGTATCGCTGCCGCGTCGCCGAACGCGACGGGTGTCGCATCGGCCGGCCATCCCTTGACGAGATCCGCGGGCGCGATGGTGGTCCAGACCCAGTTCACGGTGATCCCCGCGTTTCCGCTGCCGATCGTGTAGATGCAGGTTCCGACACCGCTGCCGGCCGTGAGCTTCGCGTAGTCGGCGGGGAAACCGAGCTGCTCGCCGAGGGCCTCGGGAGAGAGCGCCGTCGCGCAGTCGATCGTTCCGGGCGCGTCGGCCGATGGCGCGACGACCGGATTCGAGAAGGTCGGCGTCGGCGTCTGTGTCACCTCGACCGTGGGTGCGTCTGATCCCATCGGGATGTCCAGACTCGTCGGCGCCGCGCAGCCGGTGAGAGCGAGCGCTACGAGCAGGGCGAGGGCGGCGGGACGGCGGAACGATCTCAATCCGGGCTCTTCTCGTCGAAGGGATCCACGCTGCGCCGGGCCCGGGTGAGGGCCGCGCGCTCGGCCAGAGCCGAGTCGTCAGGATAACCGACCTCGATCAGGCTCAGCCCGCGCGCCGGCATGACGCGGAACGCGTTCGTGCGCTCGGCGGCATCGCGCAGTGCCACCACGTCGAGCGTGTCCTCGCTGCGCTCGCCCGCGGCGACGCACGCGCCGACGAGCGCGCGCACCATGCTGTGGCAGAACGCATCCGCGCGGACGGTCGCCACCAACACGTTCCGCTCGTCGCGCCGCCAGGCGAAATCGAGCAGCATCCGAATGGTCGTCGCACCGACGCGCGGTCTGCAGAACGACCGGAAGTCGTGCAGTCCGAGCAGCGAGTGAGCCGCTGCGTCCATCGCCTCGCCGTCCAGCTCGCCCGAGAGCCAGGCCGTGCTGTGCCGGAGCAGCGGGTCGCGGCTCGCGGCCTCGTCGGCGATGCGGTACTCGTAGCGACGCCAGAGGGCGGAGAAGCGCGCGTCGAAACCCTCGGCGGCCACCGTGCAGTGCTCGATGATGACATCCGAGTACTGGCCGAGGATGCCGTTGATCCGTCGCCGCAGCAGCACCGGGACCACGGTGAGCAGCGAGCCGTCACCGATCACCGGTCCGCGAGCGCGGGAGGCGAGCGCTCGCGCCTGCGCGGAGGTCAGATCGAGGTGCGCCACCTGACCGACCGCGTGCACCCCCACATCGGTGCGTCCCGCGACGGTGAGTCGAGGCGCCGGCGACTCGCGCCGGAACAGCAGTGCGAGGGCTTCCTCGAGCACACCCTGCACCGTGCGAAGACCGGGCTGCTTCGCCCATCCGGAGAACCCGGATCCGTCGTACGAGAGGTCCAGCCGGAGCCGCACCATGTCAGCCGGGGGCGGAGGAACGTCGTGCACGATCGTCGAGTGTATCCCGCAGCCCGTCGCCGTCGCCGTCGCATCCGCTGCCGCTGCCGCTGGTGCGTGCGGCTTCGCCGGGAATCCTGCGGTCCTTGCCCGGGATTTCGCGGTCGACGCTGCACGAGTGTGCGGTCGATAATGCAGGAATCGCTGTCGACGCTGCAGGAAGCGCGCCCCCCGCTGCCGCCCCTCGGCCCGAGCCCAACCACGTGCAGGATCGACCTCATGAAGGCGGTGACGGAGCGACAGGGCGGCATCCGCCGCATCCCATGTGGCGCACGGCCGGTGTGGGTACCGGGCGACGCCCCCTGCACGGCTTACCGTTGATCCGCCCGATCGAATCGAGCCTCCTCCATGCCGCCGCACTCCCCCGCATCCGCCCACCCCGATCGCCGCGCGCCATCGGGTTCTCCGACGCGAGCGCATTTCGCCGGACTCGACGGCTTGCGGGCCCTGGCCGTGATCGCCGTGATCGTCTACCACCTCTTCCCCGGCGCGCTGGTGGGCGGATTCCTCGGGGTCGACCTGTTCTTCGTGATCAGCGGATTCCTGATCACGCGCCTGCTGCTCAACGAGCGCGAGGCGACGGGCCGGATCGACCTGGTCGCCTTCTGGCGGCGCCGGGCTCGACGTCTCCTTCCCGCGCTCGCCGTCCTGGCACTCGTGGCCACGAGCCTGGCCGGCCTCGTCGGGGGCGATCTGCTGGTCGGCATCGGGCGCCAGCTGCTCGGGCTGGCGACCTTCAGCGGCAACTGGCTCTCGATCGCCGCCGGCTCCAGTTACGTCGATCAGACCGCTCCCGAGCTGTTCCGCAATCTGTGGTCGCTCGGGGTGGAGGAGCAGTTCTATCTGCTGTGGCCCGTGGCCCTGCTCGGCCTGGCGATGCTGCCGCGTCGCGGTTTCCAGCTGGCCGTGATCGGCGTCGCCGCCGTCGCCTCCGCCATCGCGATGGCTGCCCTGTACAGCCCCGGCGACGACCCGACGCGGGTCTACTTCGGCAGCGACACGCACAGTTTCGGGCTGGCGCTCGGTGCGGTTCTCGCAATCGGCATCAGCTTCGTGCGGCCGTTCGACCTCGACGAGGGCGAGTCGGCGTTGCAACGGATGAACCGGGTGCACGCACCGTGGGTCGGCATCCTCGCGCTGGTGGGATTGATCGCGCTCAGCACGGTTCTGGACGAGCGCGATCCGTTCACCTATCGCGGCGGGCTCGTACTCGGCAGCGTGCTCGCGGCCGTCGTCGTCTGGGCGGCGACTCTCCCGGGTGCGCTCCTGGGGAGGGCCCTCGACGTGCGTCCGCTGCGCTGGATCGGCCGACGCTCCTACGGTCTCTACCTCTGGCACTGGCCGCTACTGGTCATCGCACAGTCCGTGCTGGGCGCGACGGAACTCGGTCGAGCCGTTCCGCTCCTCCCCGCCATCACGGCGCTCGCTCTGACCGTCGCGGTCGCGGCGCTGTCGTACTCCGTCATCGAGCAGCCCATCCGACGGCACGGCTTGCGCGCGCCGATCACGCTGAGCCGGATCGGGTTCAGTCGAGCCCATCGAGGTCTCGGACTGGCCGTCACGGCCTGGCTCCTCCTGTTCGCGGCCCTCGCGGGGACCGGCCTCGCGGTGGCCGGGGCACCGGAGCAGACATCGGCACAACGCGTGATCGAACGGGGTGCACGCGCCGTCGCGTCCGCATCGCCGGTGGCGGCCGCACCGGCCGATGCCGCCCCGAGCGTTCCAGCACCGCTGCGCGAGACGCCGTCGCCGACTCCGACGGCCACCGACACGTCCGCGCCCGCACCGACCTCGAGCGAGACGACTCCGACCACCGTGCCGAGCGCCACGCTCGCGCCCACCCCGACCACGGATCCGCTGGGCGCGACGATCACCGCCGTCGGCGACTCGGTCATGCTCGCTTCCGCGCCGGAGTTGCAGTCGGCGCTGCCCGAGATCGCCATCGACGCCGCGGTGTCGCGGCAGTTGAGCGCCGCGCCCGACATCGTACGCGCGCTCGACGCCGCCGGGGCGCTCCGCGGCACCCTCGTGCTCGGCCTCGGCACCAACGGCAGCATCGATCTCGCGACGCTGGAACAGATCCGGGACCTCCTCGGCCCGAGCCGCAACATGGTGGTGGTCACCGTGCACGCCGCGCGACCGTGGACCGAGGAGGTGAACGCGACCCTGCGAGCCTTCGACGATGCGCACCGCAACGTCGCCCTCTCCGACTGGAGCGCTGCGATCGCCCCGCATCCCGACTACCTGGCCGACGACGGCATCCACCCCGGCCCGTCCGGCGGACGGATCTACGCCGACGGTATCCGCACGGCGCTCGACTCCCTGCCGCCGGCGGGCGAGCTCACGGCAGAAGCGGCCCAGGGGCTCGCCCCGTTCCGGCGCTGAACCGTCCGGCGCTGAACCGTCCGGCGCCGAACCTCGCCCGGCGCCGTCCGCCCCGCATCCGCGTTCCGCGCGAGCACAACGAAGCCCCCGTCTCGATCTGGAGACGGGGGCTTCGCGGCTTCCGAGCTGCTGCCCGAAGCGAGTACTACTTGGCGGCCTCTTCGGCGACCGGCGCGTCCTCGACGGGAGCGTCCTCGACGGGCGCCTCCTCGACGGCTGCGTCCTCGACCGGGGCGTCCTCGACGGGCGCCTCGACCGGAGCAGCAGCGGCAACCTTGGTCGACTTCTTGACCTTGGGGGTGACGGGCTCGAGAACGAGCTCGATCACGGCCATGGGCGCGTTATCGCCCTTGCGGGGGCCGATCTTGGTGATGCGGGTGTAGCCACCCTCGCGCTCGGCGACGAGCGGCGCGATCTCGGTGAAGAGCTCGTGCACGACGCCCTTGTCACCGATCGTCGCGAGAACGCGACGACGGGCGTGCAGGTCGCCACGCTTGGCGAAGGTGATCAGACGCTCGGCGAGCGGACGAAGGCGCTTGGCCTTGGTCTCGGTCGTCTTGATGCTCTTGTGCGTGAACAGGGCGGCAGCCAGGTTCGCGAGCAGCAGACGCTCGTGTGCGGGGCCGCCTCCGAGGCGGGGGCCCTTCGTGGGCTTAGGCATTGATTTACTCCAGTACTAAAGGGGTGTCAGTAGGTCTCAGGCTGCGAAGCGAAGAGGCCTAGATGCTCTCGTCGTCGTAGCTGTAGAAGTGGGCACCGTCGAACCCGGGAACCGAGTCCTTGAGCGACAGGCCGAGTTCCGTCAACTTCTCCTTGACCTCATCCACCGACTTCTGACCGAAGTTGCGGATGTTCATGAGCTGCGTCTCCGACAGGGCGACGAGCTCATTGACGTTGTTGATGCCCTCGCGCTTGAGGCAGTTGTAGCTGCGCACCGAGAGGTCGAGGTCCTCGATGGGCATCGACAGCTCGGTCGAGAGCACGGCGTCGACCGGCGCAGGGCCGATCTCGATGCCCTCGGCCGCGTTGTTCAGCTCGCGAGCGAGACCGAACAGCTCGGTCAGCGTGCGACCGGCAGAGGCGATGGCGTCGCGAGGCGTGATCGCCGGCTTGGTCTCGACGTCGACCACGAGGCGGTCGAAGTCGGTACGCTCGCCGGCACGGGTGGCCTCGACGCGGTAGGTGACCTTGAGCACCGGCGAGTAGATGGAGTCGATCGGGATCTGGCCCGCCTCCGAGAACTCGCTGCGGTTCTGGGTCGCCGAGACGTAGCCGCGGCCACGCTCGATGGTGAGCTCGAGCTCGAACTTCGCCTTGTCGTTCAGGGTCGCGATGACGAGTTCCGGGTTGTGGATCTCGACACCGGCCGGGGCCGAGATGTCGGCTGCGGTGACCTGACCGGCACCCTGCTTGCGCAGGTACGCGGTGATGGGCTCGTCGTGCTCCGAAGAGACGACCAGACCCTTGATGTTCAGGATGATCTCGGTGACGTCTTCCTTGACACCGGGAACGGTCGTGAACTCGTGCAGGACGCCGTCGATGCGGATGCTCGTGACGGCCGCGCCGGGGATGGACGACAGCAGGGTGCGACGCAGGGAGTTGCCGAGCGTGTAGCCGAAGCCGGGCTCGAGGGGCTCGATGACGAAGCGGGAACGGAACTCCGAGATGTTGTCCTCGGTGAGCGTCGGGCGCTGTGCGATAAGCACTGTTGATTCCTTTCGATCACGTGTCCGCTATATGACACGTGCGTTTATCGAGGTATGAAGTTGTGAAAGAAATGCGTGAGCCGCCGAGGCGGGCACCCGGTGTCGGATGCCCGCTCGGCGGATCATGGTGCACTTAGACGCGGCGACGCTTCGGCGGGCGGCAACCGTTGTGCGCCTGCGGGGTGACGTCGTTGATCGAACCGACCTCGAGGCCGGCGGCCTGGAGCGAGCGGATCGCGGTCTCGCGACCCGAACCCGGGCCCTTGACGAAGACGTCGACCTTCTTCATGCCGTGCTCCTGAGCCTGGCGCGCGGCCGACTCGGCAGCGAGCTGAGCGGCGAACGGCGTCGACTTGCGCGAGCCCTTGAAGCCGACTCCACCGGACGAGGCCCAGCTGATGACGGCACCGGACGGGTCGGTGATCGAGACGATCGTGTTGTTGAACGTCGACTTGATGTGGGCCTGGCCCACAGCGATGTTCTTCTTTTCCTTGCGGCGCGGCTTACGAGCGGCCGACTTGGGGGTAGCCAATGTGTTCTCCTCTTAGTCCGTGTCGCCCGCTTACTTGCGGCCGGCCTTCTTCTTGCCGGCGACGGTGCGCTTCGGGCCCTTACGGGTACGAGCGTTCGTCTTGGTGCGCTGTCCACGGACCGGGAGGCCACGACGGTGGCGGATGCCCTCGTAGGAGCCGATCTCGACCTTGCGGCGGATGTCGGCGGCGACCTCGCGGCGGAGGTCACCCTCCACCTTGTAGTTGCCTTCGATGTAGTCGCGCAGAGCGACGAGCTGGTCGTCGGTCAGATCCTTGACGCGGATGTTCCCGTCGATCTCGGTGTCTGCGAGGGTCTTGAGCGCGCGAGTGCGGCCAACACCGTAGATGTAGGTCAGTGCGATCTCCACGCGCTTCTCGCGCGGGATGTCTACTCCTGCCAGACGTGCCATGGTGGCTTCTCCTGTGAGTGAGTGGAGGTGTGGTGCAGCACCGGTGCTTCGGCCTCCAACCGAAGGTGTCCTCGCCGTTCATCCGCTGAACGGATGCAGCGCGATTTCTGATGCTGCGGGATGTGCCGCCGAGCGGACTCGACGGCGGTCGTGCACGGATCCGAGGATCCGCGAGCGGGCGCTTAGCCCTGGCGCTGCTTGTGGCGCGGGTTGCTGCTGCAGATCACCATCACGTTGCCGTGACGACGGATGATCTTGCAGTGGTCGCAGATGCGCTTGACGCTGGGGTTGACCTTCATTGTTCTTTTCCTTGCTTTCGCTGGCGTCGTACCTCGGCGGAATTACCGGGGCCGTTCCTTACAGAACACACGCTGCCGAACGGGGGCGAGCGAACGTCTACTTGTAGCGGTAGACGATCCGGCCGCGGGTCAGGTCGTAAGGGCTCAGCTCCACGATCACGCGGTCCTCCGGGAGGATGCGGATGTAGTGCTGACGCATCTTGCCCGAGATGTGGGCGAGAACTTTGTGTCCGTTGGTCAGCTCCACGCGGAACATCGCGTTGGGGAGCGCCTCGACAACCGCACCTTCGATTTCGATGACACCGTCTTTTTTGGCCATAGCCTCACTGTCGTTCAGAATTGTTGTGTACTGGTCGTGCGAATGTTTCCGCGACGATCCTGTCGCGAGCGAGTGCTCGCAGCGGGTGCGCGGGCATGCCGAAGCGTGCGCAAACACCAAGGATCGATACTACGCGAGAATCCGTGGATGCGCCACCTGGGTGGCGGCGGATCCGGGCGTCACCGGCGTGTCGCGTCCGCGAGACACCTCGGGGCCCGCGGGGCGACCACGGCTTAGGCTGTCACTCGGCCCGATCGGGGCCGGGAAGCAGGGACGGCCGTGTCGAAGGAATCCAACGGAGCCACCGGTTCCACCCGGTCGAAGCGGCGCTGGTACTCGCATCCCGTCGTCAGCGTCATCGTCGCCGTTGTGCTCATCGCCCTGCTGCAGAACTTCTTCGTCAAGGTGTACACGGTGCCCTCCGGCTCCATGGAGAACACTCTCCAGGGCGGCGGCTTCTTCGGCGACCGGATTCTCGTCGACCGCACCGCGAAGCTGCAGGGGCCGGTGCACACGGGCCAGGTCGTCGTGTTCTCCCGCGACGACGCGTGGGGCCGCACCGACACCGTCGGGAATCCGCTCAGCGAGGCGATCAAGTACTTCGGCGACGTGGCCAGCATCGGCCCGTCGCACGAACAGTTCCTCGTCAAGCGCGTGATCGCCGTCGCCGGTCAGACGGTCTCCTGCTGCGACGCCCAGGGCCGGGTCCTCGTCGACGGCGTGCCACTGGACGAGACCTACGTGTTCGAGGATTTCGCCTTCGAGGTCGGCTCCCTGGATTGCGACAGCAGCCCCGCATCCGCGCGCTGCTTCGACGAGTACACGGTTCCGGACAACACGGTCTTCGTGCTCGGCGATCATCGGTCGAACTCGAACGACTCGTTGGGCAACTGCCGAGGCACTCCCGGACCGATCGACGGCTGTGTGAAGGTGGTGCAGGAGGGCAACATCGTCGGCCGTGTGTTCGCCGTGGCCTGGCCACTCACCCGCTGGCAGGTCGTCGGCGGCGAGGACCCGAGCATCACCCGCTGAGCCGGGAACATCGACGACCGCTACGTGTTGTATCTGCGGAACCGGACCTGGACATCCCCGAGGAGGACGTGACGTGACGATCGCCCTGACCGTGGCCGCGTGGCTCGCCGGGAGCGTGCTCCTCGCCAGCGGTGTGTTGAAGCTCGGTCGAACGGCGGCCTTCCACCAGAGCCTCGCCGCACTCGGCGTACCCGCTGCGCTGCGGCGGACTCGCGTGTTCTCGCGCCTGTTCCCAGTGGGTGAGATCGTGCTGGGTCTCGTGATCGTGATCGCGCCCGCGCCATGGCAGTTGCCCCCGCTCGTCGCAGCGACGGTGCTGTACCTCGTCTTCCTCGTGGTCTCCATTCGAGCGAGCCGCCTGCCGGAAGACGTGGACTGCGAATGCTTCGGCGGTCTCGGCGATGCCCGCATGACGCGCGCCACCGTCGTTCGCAACGCGGTCTTCCTCGCACTGTCGGCCACGGGGCTGTTCGCCGCCGACTCCCCCGCCGAATTCGGCGCGCGCTTGCTCGGCGCCCCGTTCGTGCCCCTCATCCTGACCGCTCTCGTGATCGGAGTACTCGTGATCCACCGCAACAAGACCACCCCGCCGGCGACCCCCGGCAGCGCCTTCCACGCCGCACCCGCTGGCGCGCCCGCGCCCGCACCCGCGCACGACGACGCCCCCCTCGTTCTGTTCACCGCTGACGGCGAGAGCATCGACCTCGCGGAGTACACGACACCACCCACGCACCTGGTGTTCTTCTCGCTCGACTGCTCCTCCTGCCACAGCCTGGTGGAGCGCTTCCGCTGGTGGCCGCACGGCCTGCGCGAGGGGGACGATCTCCAGCCGGTGTTCCTCGGCTCACCGGAGGACGTCGCCGACTACGAGGTGTACGCGCCGCTGGCTCCGCACGCCCTCTACGACCCGCGTCGCGTCACCGCTCGCCGGCTCGGCCTGCAGGGCACCCCCGGCGCGGTCTACCTCGACGCCGCGCATCCGCTCGGTTCCGGCTGGGTGGCGGGCGAGGTCGCGATCGAGGCGCAGGTGCTCCGACCGGGCTTCTTCGATGAGCCGGGGACCGGGGTACGGAACGCGTCGTAACGGGGTTCATCAGGGTACGCAGCTGACCCTGATTGATTAGTCTTCTCGACCCAATGAAGGCGGGGACGCGAACGATCGTGAGAGCGTTCATCTCGAACACCTCTCCCCGACCTAGCCGTCGCCAGCGCCGAACCGCTCGCGTCGGACGAGAAAGGCCATTCGATGGACAACAACACCGTTCCCCCCGTACAGCACGAGGCCGTCACCAGCCGCGGCCGCCGCACCCTGATCAAGGGCGCCGCCTGGACCGTGCCCGCCGTCGTCGCCGCGTCCGCCGCTCCGGCCGCCGCTGCCTCGACCCCCGTCTGCCCCACCTGCCTCAAGCCGGGTGTGCTCGGTGCGGTCACGACCGAAGCCGTCGTTCTCGGTAACAAGGCCGCTCTGGTCTTCGCCGGAGCCCTCGGCCTGGATTCGACCAGCTGCGACCTGACGCTCTTCCGCCCGCTCTACACCTCGGTGGTCACGTCGGCGACGTTGACCATGAGCGACAGCACCACGCACGTCGGCACTGGGCTCGGCACCGGTACGGGCACCTTCGGCCAGATCGGCACCCTGCCCGGCGCCTTCCTGTTCTCGGACATCGACTTCCCGAACGGCGTGTACCTCGCGAACAGCAACCCGGTGCGCCCGACCAAGATCACCGTCACGCTGAACGTGATCCTCGTCGGCCTCCCCGGCCTGATCTCGATCACCTGCCCGGTCACGCTGTCCTGGGACCTCAACGTGTTCGGTGTCGGCACCGTCATCTTCGGCGCGGGCACCGTCGTCTACGCCGGCACCGCGACCCCGATCGTCTAGTCACGATTCACCGCCGAGGCGGGTGCCGTCCGATCCGTCGGAGGGCGCCCGCCTTCGTCGTTCCCCGCGATCGTCGGTCGAACCCAGCACCGCCGTCCGTCGAATTCAGAGCGGATCGATCCAGCCGTGCTCCTCGAGCGCGCGTCGCAACGACACGCGGTTCTTCGCGCGCTCCCCACCGAGACGTTTGCGGACGTTCGCGAGATGGACGCGCACGGTGTGCGGGCTCATACCCAGCTCGGTCGCGATCTCGTCGATCGACGGCTCCTCCGACGACACCATCAGTTCGACGACGGAGCGCTCTCGCGGCGTGAGGCCGTCACCACGGGAGGAGAGCGACGATTGCCAGGCCTCGCCGAAGACGTCGCGCCGACGCAGGTGTCCGGCGAGTCCGTGTTCGACGACATCCAGAAGAGCGCTCAGCGGCGCCTTCTCCTCGACGACCGCGTAGGCTCCGGCGAAGCGCCCGGCCTGCGCAACAGGGTCGGCGCTGGCGCCCACCAGAAGAACCACTTTGGCGTCACGCTCGGTGAGTTCGCGCACCACCATCGGCAGCAGTGAAGGGCGCTCGCTCGCTCGGTCGACGATCACGACCCGGCCCGCCGCTTCGCGCCACGGACGGTCGCCGTGCAGCACTTCGACGGCAGGGCGACCTCGCGCCTCGCGACGCATGAAGAGCGCGATCGACTCCGCTTCGAGTCGCGAGGGGTGGATGACGGAGACATCGGGAATCGACTGGGTCGGGGCGGACATACGCACCTCCTCGGCAGCGACCATACCGGTCGTCGGGCGAACGGGATGCTCGTCGGGCAGCGACACCGAGGTCCGTTAGGCTTCCGGCATGATCGTTGATGTCGTGGACGATCTCCCCTTCGTCCGCGGAGCACTGGCGCTCGCTCTGCCTCGTACCGCCGGATCCGCGGAACTGCGGGTGACGGCTACGAGCTGGGCGGAGTACTCGCAGTCGTGGGCTCGATTGTCGGACGTGACGGTCTTCCGGGCCGAGCTGACCGACCATGTTCCGGCGGCCCTCAAGGCGCGCGCTCTCGCCGCACTGGATGTGGCTCCGATCGCGATCCTCGGTGCGCCGTCGCCGGCTCACGAGCGGCGGCTGCTCGAGGCGGGAGCCGTCGGCATCGTGCGGGCCGCCGACGGGCTCGACACCCTCGTCGAGCGGATCCTGCACCACGAGGTCCTCCCCCTGCCCGCCCCCGCACCGGATCAGGTCGAGCTGACCGACCGCGAGCTGCAGATCGCCTGCCTCTACTGCGGTCGTTCCGCGCCGTCGGCATCGTCGCTGGGCTCGATGATGGGGTTGCAGGAACAGACGATCAGACGGCACCTCTCCCGCACCCGGGCGCACTACCGCGAACACGACATCGACGTCTCGACACGGATGAAGCTGCGAGCGGCACTGATCGACGACGGCTGGTTGTTCCCGGCCCTCTGAACGTGCGCGGGTCGTCGCAGCGAAGCCCGGCCCCGGTCGAAACGACGGGGCCGGCCTCCGAAGAGACCGGCCCCGCTTCCGAGCGATCGATCAGGCCGCGACGATCACCGCGAGCACCTGGGCGTAGAGCGGATGCTCCGTCGGCAGCCCCGTGACCTCGGAGACGAACTCCTCTGGTGTCAGCGTCGCCAGCTTCTCCTTGAGCTCGACGCTCTGCGGGTCCGATGGAACGTCGAAGCGGAGCGCGGCGCCGATGGCGGCGAGGAGGCCGCTGGGCGTGTGACCGCGTTCGGCGAGCTCGGCGGCGGGAGCGATGAACCGCTCGTGCCGTGAGAGCTTACGCAGCGGCTGGCGTCCGACCCGGTCGACCGTATCGGTGAGGTACGGGTTGGCGAAGCGCTTCAGCGTCTTCTCCAGATAGGCCTGCTGCTGCTCGTCCGAGAAGCCGTGCTTCTCGACCACGAGCCTCTTGGTGTCCTCGAGGGCGGCCTTCACCGCCGCGTACACCTCAGCATCCGCCAGGGCGTCCGAGAGCTTGTGCTTCCCGGCCGCGAAACCGAAGTACGCCGCGGTGGCGTGCCCGGTGTTCACCGTGAAGAGCTTGCGCTCGATGAAGGGCGCCAGGTCCTCCACGAACGTCGCACCCGGGATGCTCGGCACCGTGTCACCGAACGGCGTGGCGTTGATGACCCACTCGTAGAAGGTCTCGACGGTCACGTCGAGCCCCTGACCGGGCGCCTGGTTGGGCACGATCCGGTCGACGGCGGTATCGGCGAAGATCGCGTGCGCGCGCAGCTGCTCCCACTGCTCGGGGCTGAGATTCGAGGCCACCTCGGTCGCGAGGATCTGGGTCGCGTTGATCGCGTTCTCGCACGCCATCACCGCGAGCGGCGGCAGGGATGCGTCGCGCGCCGCCAACCCCTTCGCGATCACCGGGGCGACGAAGCGAAGGATCGTCGGGCCCACCGCCGTCGTGACGATGTCGGCGGTCGCGATCTCGTGGATCAGCGCCTCCTCCTCCGACCCCGAGTTCAGGGCGCGGAATCCGTCGACGACCTCGGACGAGGGCTCATCGCCGACCTCGTGCACCGTGTAGCTCGTCGCGGCCTTGATCGCATCAATGAGCTCGGCGTTCACATCGGCGAAGACGATCTCGTAGCCGGCGTTGTGCAGGATCAATCCGACGAAGCCGCGACCGATGTTGCCTGCGCCGAAGTGGACGGCCTTCATTACTCGTTGACCTCGCTCAGCAGGGCGAACAGCGCGGCCTGGTCGGGAGCGTCGAGCAGCTTCTGCACCTCGTCGTCCTCCGAGAAGATGATCGCGATCTTGGAGAGGATCTCGAGGTGCTCGTTGTTCACACCGGCGATGCCGACGACGAACTTCACCTCGTTGCCGTCCCAGTCGATCGGGGACGCGTAACGGGTGAAGGAGAGCGCTGAGGCCTTGATCTCATCCTTCGCGTCATTCGTGCCGTGCGGGATCGCGAGCAGGTTGCCCATGTACGTCGACACGGTCGCCTCCCGGGCGAGCATCGCGTCGTAGTACGCCTCCGTGACCGCGCCGGCTGCGACCAGCACATCCGCGGCCTCGCGGATCGCCTCGTCCTTGGTGGTCGCGGAACCCGCGGCGTTGATCTGTCCGATGGTGAGCACGTCGCTCATGTCATGTCCTTCCGTGGAGTGGGAGACAACGAGGGAACCCGTTGTGCACGCGGGAGTCGGTCATGACCGACCCCCTCGCACACTACGGGTTCCCTCGTGGCTGTTACTGATGGTTCGCTACTCGCCGCCCGCTCCGCGAGCGCAGCGGTGGCGACGGCGACTACTTGCCGTGCTGCTCCGCGACGAGGGCGACGACCTCTTCGTACTTGGGGCTGTTCATGAAGTTGTCGACCGACACGTGGATCGCGTTCGGCGTCTTCTGGCGAGCGCGCTCGGTGAGTTCGTTCTGCGTGATGACCAGGTCGACGTTGTCCTCGAGCGACGCGATGGACTTGTTGACCACCGTCACATCCTCGAATCCGGCCTTCTTCATCTTGTTGCGAAGCACGGAGGCGCCCATCGCGGACGATCCCATGCCGGCGTCGCAGGCGAAGACGATGTTCTTCACCTGGGTCGCGGTGGCCGTGGACGCGCCCGCTGCAGGAGCACCGGCACCCGTACCCAGCAGAGAGCCGACGGAGCTCTCCTTGCCCTTGTTCTGGGCGTTCGCGGCGACGGCTGCGGCCAGAGCGTCGTCACCCTCGGCCATGGCCTCGAGGTCGCGCTTGCGGTTCGCACGGATGATCACCGAGGCGACCACGAACGAGACCGCCATCGAGAGGATCACCGACAGGATCACGCCGACGTAGCTGTCGCTGGCCGTCTGGATCAAGACGGCGATGATCGATCCCGGAGATGCGGGAGCACGCAGGCCCGAGTTGAAGGTCACGTTGGTGGCGACACCGGTCGCACCACCGAGGATGACGGCGGCGAGCAGTGCAGGCTTCATCAGGACGTACGGGAAGTAGATCTCGTGGATGCCACCGACGAAGTGGATCAGCGCTGCGCCGGGAGCGGAGGCGCGGGCTGCGCCGACACCGAAGATCGCGAAGGCGAGCAGAACACCCATGCCGGGGCCGGGGTTCGCCTCGAGGAGGAACAGGTACGACTTGCCCTGCTCGGCCGCCTGCTGCACGCCGAGAGGGGTGAGCACGCCTTGGTTGATCGCGTTGTTGAGGAACAGGATCTTCGCCGGCTCGATGAAGAGCGAGGTGACCGGCAGCAGACCGAGGTTCACCAGCCAGTCGACACCGTCACCCAGACGAGCGGTCAGCCAGGAGATGATCGGCGCGATTCCGCCGAAGGCGATCAGCGCCAAGACCATACCGACGATGCCGGCGGAGTAGTTGTTGACGAGCATCTCGAAGCCGGGCTTGATCTTGCCGTCCCAGATCTTGTCGATCTGCTTCATGATCCACGCGGAACCGGGGCCGACGATCATGGCACCGATGAACATCGGGATCCCGGCGCCGAGGATGACGCCCATCGTCGCGATCGTGCCGACCACGCCACCGCGGGCGCCATAGACCATACGGCCACCGGTGTTCGCGATGAGCAGCGGCAGGAGGTAGGTGATCATCGGGCCGACGAGGCCGACGTTGGTGACGTCGGGATCGGTGCTCCAACCACCGAGGACCTGCACCCAGGGTGCGTCGAGGCCGAAGAAGGTCATCAACCAACCGGTCTGGATGAAGAGGGCCGTGATGAGACCCCAAGCGATGAAGGCGGCGATGTTCGGCATCACCATTCCGGAGAGGAAGGTGCCGAACTTCTGCACGTGGACGCGGGCTCCTCCGCGTGCCGCCGCTGGTGACGTCGTTGTCATGGGTATAACTCCGTTTTCTCAGGTGAAGGGTCGAGGACGGCCGAGGGCCGGTGTGGCGGGGCGCTGCCGTGACGTTTTCGGGGAGCGGCGCCCGTGGGGTGGGGGATGACGGGTGGTACTGGTGAGGGTTGTACTGGTGCGTGGTGCGGTCGGAGGGGCACTGATCGCGCCCCTCCGGCCGGGTCGGGGGAGGTCAGCGAGCCGTGATGGCCTCGGTGACGGCGGTGCGGGCGGCGGCGGCGCTGTCGGCCGCGAGGGCCAGCTCCGCGAAGTGCTGAGCCTGCTCGAGCGTGTGCTCGGACAGCTCGGCACGGACGTCGGCGAGTGCCGCCGGCGACATCGAGAGGCTCGTCGCGCCGAGGCCGACGAGTACGACGGCGAGCAGCGGATCCGCGGCTGCCTCTCCACAGATACCGACCGGCTTGCCCAGTGCCGCGCCGGCCCGGCCGACCTCACCGACCAGGCGGAGCACCGCGGGGTGCCACGGATCCTGATAGGCCGAGACCGATCCGAGCAGCCGGTCGGCCGCGAGCGTGTACTGCGTGAGGTCGTTCGTACCGATCGACGCGAAGTCGGCCACCGCCAGGATGCGGTCCGCGAGCAGAGCGGAGGAGGGCACCTCCACCATCACGCCCGCCGTCTTGATCCCGAGTTCGCGGGCCATGTTGACGAAGTAGCGGGTCTCGTCGACGGTCGCGACCATCGGCGCCATGACCCAGAGGTCCGCGTCGGTCGCGGCGTCCGCGTTCGCCAAGGCGGTGAGCTGATCGCGGAGGATCTGCTCGCTGGCGCGGAGCGCGCGCAGGCCGCGCAGACCCAGCGCCGGGTTCTCCTCCGGCTCGTCATTGAGGAAGCTCAGCGGCTTGTCGGCGCCGGCGTCCAACGCTCGCACGACGACCTTCTTGCCTGGGAAGGCCTGCAGGAGCTTGATGTACTGCTCCTGCTGCTCCGCGACGGTCGGCGCGCTCTTCGCGTCGAGGAACAGGAACTCGGTGCGGAACAGGCCCACGCCTTCGGCCCCCAGCTCGACGGCCGGCAGCGCGCCGTCGGCCGAACCGAGGTTCGCCAGGAGAGGCACCGTGGTGCCGTCGGCGAGCGCACCCGGCACGATCGGCGCTGCCAGGAGCGCCTCGCGCTCGGCGATCGCATCCTTCGCCGTGTTGATCTCGACGTCGGACGGGTTCACGGTGACGACGCCCGTGGTGGCGTCGAGGATGACCAGCTGCCCATCGCGCAGATCGAGGGCACCGGAGGTGCCGACGATCGCGGTGATCGACTTCTCGCGGGCGAGGATCGCCGTGTGCGAGGTGGGTCCGCCGTCGCTGGTGACGAGACCGAGGACCTTGTTCAGGTCGAGCAGCGCCGTGTCGGCCGGTGCGAGATCGCGGGCGACCAGGATGAACGGGGTGTCCGATTCGGGAACACCCGGCGCCGAGACGCCCTGCAGGTGCGCAACGACGCGCTGCGCCACATCATCGAGGTCGGTGGCGCGCTCGGCCATGTAGCCGCCCATCGCGACCAGCAGATCGCGGAAACCGGCGAACGCCTCGAACACGGCGCGCTCGGCCGTCTTGCCGTCGGCGATCCGAGCGGAGACGTCGTCGGCGAGCGAGGGGTCCTCCGCCATGAGTGCCTGCGCGTCGAGGACGTCCTTCGCCGAACCACCGGCACGCTCACCGCGATGCCGGATCGTCGCCGCGGTGGCGGAGAGCGACGCGACGGCGCGCTCCTCCTCCTGCGCGATCGTGCGGGTGCTCGGAGTCTCGGCGGGAGCAGGCAACGGATCGGGCATCCGGATGACGGGGCCGAGCGCGAGCCCGCGTCCGACACCGGTGCCCTGCAGCTTCGCGGAAGCGTAGGCGGTCTGGGGCGTGGACAGGGTCATAGCTGTTGGTTCCTCTCGTGCTGCCTCGTCGTTGAAGCGTGCAGCGGTTGGTGTGTCCGGCTGTGGGAGCGGATGCGGTCGGGGCTGCGGCAGGGCGTGGTGCGTGTCCGGTGAGGGTCGCCGTCACGGATTGCCGGTTGCGCCTTCGGGGCGGAAGCCTTGATGCGACCCCGTTACGTTTCGCAGGTTGCGCCGTAAGGGCGGAAGCGTTGATGCGACCCATTGAGGGTCGCCGTTACAGTTCGCAGGTGCTTGCGTGAGGGGCGGAAGCCTTGATGCGACCCATTGAGGGTCGCCGTTACGGTTCGCAGGTGCTCGCGTGAGGGCTGCCGCCTTTCGTGACGCTACGCGTCACGCGTCACGCATCATGGTCGGTCGCCAAGAACTCGACCAGTTCATCGAGCACGGCCTGCTCGTTGTCGCCCTCGACGGAGAGGGTGATCTCGTCGCCGAACTCGATACCCAAGGAGATGATGCCGAGGATCGAGGCGGCGTTGACGGCCTTGCCGCCCGACTTCTGCACCTGGACCTTCTGGCCCGACTTCGCAGCGGCCTGGCTGAACAGCGAGGCGGGGCGGGCGTGCAGGCCCTTGGATGAAGCTACCGATACGGTGCGCTCGACCATGAACGTTCTCCTTGTGGTTGGTGTTTCGTCATCCGCGACCCGATGGTCGCGACTACTCGGTGGATCCCGACCGGGCCGCCTCGGCGGAGAGGAGGGATACGACCGTGTCCAACGCGACATCGGCGCCGCGCGCTCCGAACACGTCCTCGGGGAGGAGTGCGACGGAGTGGGTGACGTTCGCCGCCAGGTGGCGGATCTCGTCGAACCGGGAAGCGAGATGAGGGCCGACGAGCACCACGTCGACACCCGCGAGGGAATCGGCGAGAGCCGCCAGACTTTCGGCACGGATCGAGGCGTCGAGGCCGCGGCTCCGCGCCCCCGCACGCATGCGATGAGCGAGGAACGTGCTCGACGCGCCTGCTCCGCAGACGATCAGGATCTTCTGCACCACGATCGCCTCCTTGCGCCCGGTCGGTACTCATTGAATCATCGGATGCGAAGGCCTCCCCCGGCCAGCAGAGAACTTTCCGCGGGCGCGGAAAACAGCGTTCAGCACTTTCACATCTCACCGGGGCGGTCTCCGCGAGCGCGGCGATTTCCGACCCGGGCACGGAGATGATTGACTCTCCGAGGAAACGTGTATTTCGTGCGGATGAGCGGGGCCCGTCAACCGGGCTCGACGATGATCCTGATCCGCTCGTCTGGAGTGCCCCTCATGCCTGACAACCGCGAACGTCTGCTGGAGTACCTCTCCCGCGCCGACGGCTGGGTGACGGCGCACGAACTGGCCGACCGTCTCGGCGTCACCACGCGGAGCGTCCGCAGTTACGTCACCGCTGTGAAAGCCTCCTCCCCGGTCGAACTGATCGAATCGTCGGCGAACGGATACCGGATCGCGCGCGAGGCATATTCGGGATACCTCGCCTCCGCCCGCCCTCGTGACGCCGAGGCCGACACTCCGCGCGACCGTCTGTACAGCATCGTGCGTCGCTTGACTGACGCGCCTGAAGGTCTCGACCTGCACGACCTCGCCGAAACGCTCTTCGTGAGCGAGTCCACGGTCGAGAACGACCTCCGGCGGGTGAAGGTGCTGGCGGACGAAGCCGGACTGACCGTGTGGCGGCGAGGCTCGACGGTTCGACTCGACGGCGGAGAGGACAACCGCCGGCGGCTGATCTCGCGGATGTTCCGCGACGAGAGCGCTCAGGGTGTGTTCACCCTGGAGGACGTGCAGCGCGAATTCGAGTCCCAGGGTCTGGGGGCTTTCAAGACCGAACTGCTCGAGCTGCTCGAGTCGCGCGGCTACTACATCAACGAATACGGTGTGAACAGCGTGCTGCTTCACATCGCGATCGCAGTCGATCGAGCCGAGAAGGGTGTCGGCGAGGGCGAGGCGCCCCGCGAGATCTCGGCGTTGCACGGGGAGCTGGCTCGCGACCTCGCCGAGTTGGTCGAGAAGCATTTCACAACGCACCTCACCGATGCCGATCTCGCTCAACTGGCGATCCTGATGACCACGCGCGTCGCCACCCCCGGGCAGAACGAGCCGGTGGCCGATGTCGTCGAGAACTATGTCGACCCCGACGACCTGGCCGTCGTACGCACGATCGTCACGCGCGTCAGCGAGGAGTACCTCGTCGACCTCGACGACGAGGGCTTCATCGTGCGCCTCGCCCTGCACGTGACCAATCTGATCGCCCGCGCCTCGGACGGCAGCTACTCGCGCAATCCGTTGACGCGCTCGATCAAGACCAGTTACCCGATGACGTACGAGATCGCCGTGTTCATCGCGAGCCGGCTGCAACGCCTTCGCGGCATCTCGATCAACGACGACGAGATCGCGTACATCGCGTTGCACGTCGGCTCCTTCCTCGAGCGCGTGTCACGTCGGGAGGAACGGCTCTCGTGCGTCATCGTCTGCCCGAACTATTACGATCTGGCGCACATGTTGCGCCACCGCGTGGAGCGCGCCCTGGGCACCGAGGTCGAGGTGCGTTCACTCATCACCCGCAGCGATGTGGACTGGACCAGGCTCACCGCCGATGTGGTCATCACCACGATCGATGAGCGGCCCCTGCCCGACAATGTCGTCGTGGTACAGCCGTTCCTTTCGGATCACGACATCGAGGGCGTGCGCCGAGCCATCAGCCGGGTCCGCCGGCACCGACGCCGGGCGCAGATCAAGGACGAGCTGCTGCTGTTCTTCGACGAATCGCTGTTCTTCCGCAACGTGCACGCTCGCAACGAGCAGGCGATGATCCGGATGCTCGGCGACCGGATGGTCGCGCAAGGCATCATCGACCCCGAGTACGTCGATGGCGCGATCGAACGCGAGCGGATGAGCTCGACCGCGTTCACCGACAATCTCGCCGTGCCGCACGCGATGACCATGAGCGCGAAGCGCACCTCGATCGCCATCGTCGTCAACGACACCCCGATGGACTGGGGCGAGCAACGGGTGAACGTGATCGCGATGATCGCGTTCTCCTCCGCCGGTCGCAGCACCTTCCAGAGCGTGTTCGACCAGTTCGTCGAGGTCTTCATCGAGCGGGCCGAGGTGCAGCAACTCATCCGCCGTTCGACCGACTTCTCCACCTTCATCGAAGAACTGGTCAGAGTCATCGATCAGTAGCGTCTCCGGGTTGCCGTTTCTTTGACACGAGCGCCAGCGAGCGTCAAAGAAACGGCAACCCGGAGACTGCGCGCGCGCAGCGCCGAGTCGCGAGTCCGTGCGTCGGCGCGGCGCACCGCCCTGATGTGGACCTCAGGCGAACGGCGTCGGCGCGATCCCGAACGGCGCCAGCCCCGCTGCTCCCCCGTCGGCCAGAGTCGTCACCCAGATGCCGTCCTTGTGCACCGCGACCGAGTGCTCCCAGTGGCTGGCCATGCTGCCGTCGACGGTCGAAACCGTCCAGTCGTCCTCCAGTACCTGCGTGTCCGCGGAGCCGCCGGTCACCATCGGTTCGATCGCGACGACCAGTCCGGGTTTCACCTCGGGTCCGCGCTGCTTGACGCGGTAGTTGAAGACGGGCGGCGCCTCGTGCATCGAGCGACCGATGCCGTGCCCCACGTAGTCAGTGAGGATCCCGTAGTCGGCACCCCACGGCGAGGGATCCTGCGACTCGATGTAGCTCTCGATCGCATCGCCCACCTCGTTGAGATGCCGAGCGGATGCGAGGGCGGCGATACCGTGCCACATCGACTGCTCGGTGACCCGCGAGAGCTGCTCGCGCCGCGCGACCTCGTCCGTCCGAGACGGGTCGGGCAGAACGATGGTCATGGCGGAGTCGCCGTTCCAGCCGTCGATCTCGGCACCGCTGTCGATCGAGATGATGTCGCCCGGCTCCAGCACCCGGCCGCCTGGGATGCCGTGCACCACCTCGTCGTTCACGGACGAGCAGATCGTGTGGTGGTAGCCCGGTACCAGCTTGAAGTTCGAATGACCGCCGAGGGCCACGATCGCAGCCTCGGCGAGTGCGTCCAGTTCGAGGGTCGTGACGCCGGGGCGGATCGCGGCGCGCACCGCGTCGAGCGAGGCCGCGGTTGCGAGTCCGGGCGCGAGCATCAACCGCAACTGCGCCGGCGTCTTGTAGATCGACGAACGGAGGTTCACCGCAACGGTGCCCTACGCGACCGAGGACGAGTCGTCGATGAGTCGACCGACGCTGTGTCCCTCAAGGGCAGTGACGATGCGATCCGTGACCTCATCGACCGCACCGAGGCCGTCGACGACCACCACGAGACCGCGGGCCGCGTAGATATCGATCAGGGGCGCGGTCTGCTCCTCGTAGAGGGCCAGACGGTGACGGATGACGTCCTCGCTGTCGTCGCTGCGACCCTGTTCGGAGGCGCGTTTGAGCAGACGAGCGACGACCTCGTCGGTGTCGGCGACCAGCTGCACCACGGCGTCCAGGCTGTTGCCGTCGCCCGCGAGGATGCGGTCCAGCTCGTGCACCTGCTCCGCGGTACGCGGGTAGCCGTCGAGCAGGAAGCCGGTCGACGCGTCCGCCTCTTGCAGGCGGTCGTGCACGATCGCGTTGGTCAACGCGTCCGGCACGTACTTGCCGGCGTCGAGGTAGCCCTTCGCCTCGAGGCCGAGCGCGGTCTCGTTCTTCACGTTGCTCCGGAAGATGTCGCCCGTCGAGACGGCCGGCACGGACAGGATCTCGGCGAGGCGCTGCGCCTGAGTGCCCTTGCCCGCACCGGGAGGGCCGATGAGGAGGAGGCGGAAGCCGGCGTGAGCTGTCGTCATCGGAGGAGCCCTTCGTAGTGCCGCTGCTGCAGCTGCGAGTCGATCTGTTTCACCGTCTCGAGGCCGACACCCACGATGATGAGGATCGACGTGCCACCGAAGGGGAAGTTGGCGTTGGCTCCCACGAGCGCCAACGCGACGAGCGGTACGAGAGCGATCAGACCGAGGTACATCGAACCGGGCAGCGTCACCCGGGTGAGCACGTAGTTCAGGTACTCGGCCGTCGGACGACCCGCGCGGATGCCGGGGATGAAGCCGCCGTACTTCTTCATGTTGTCGGCGACCTCGTCCGGGTTGAACGTGATGGCGACGTAGAAGTACGTGAAACCGACGATGAGCAGGAAGTACAGCAGCATGTACAGCGGGTGATCGCCCTTGGTCAGGTAGTTCGTGATCCAGGTGACCCAGGCCTGCGGCTCCTGGCCGGCAGCGGGCTGGTTGAACTGCGCGATCAGCGCGGGCAGGTACAGCAACGACGACGCGAAGATGACCGGGACCACGCCCGCCATGTTCACCTTGATCGGGATGTAGGTGTTGTTGCCGCCGAACGTGCGGCGTCCGACCATCCGCTTGGCGTACTGCACCGGGATGCGCCGCTGCGACTGCTCGACGAACACAACGGCGACGACGAGGAGCAGGCCGATGCCCAACACGAGCAGGAAGGTCTCGAAGCCCTTCGCCTGAGCGATGGACCACAGCGAGTTCGGGAAGGTGGAGGCGATCGACGTGAAGATCAGCAGGGACATGCCGTTGCCGATGCCGCGCTCGGTGATCAGCTCACCCATCCACATGATCAAGCCGGTACCGGCGGTCATGGTGATCACCATCAGCAGGATGGCGTACCAGGCGTCGCTCGTGATCAACGTCGAGCACTCGGCGACACTGGACTGGCCGAAGAGGGCGCCCGATCGGGCGACCGTGATGAGGGTGGTGGACTGCAGCACACCGAGGGCGATGGTGAGATAGCGCGTGTACTGGGTCAGCTTGGCCTGGCCGGACTGCCCCTCCTTGTACAGCGTCTCGAAGTGAGGGATGACCACGCGCAGCAGCTGCACGATGATCGACGCCGTGATGTACGGCATGATGCCGAGCGCGAAGATCGACAGCTGGAGCAGGGCTCCACCGCTGAAGAGGTTCACCAGCTCATAGAGGCCGGAGGTGTTCTGATTGCCCGCGAGACAGGCCTGAACGGCGCTGAAGTCGACGAAGGGGGCGGGGATGAAGGATCCCAACCGGAAGATCGCCACGATCGCGAGGGTGAACCCGATCTTGCGACGAAGGTCGGGGGTGCGGAAGATCCGCGCTACGGCGCCAAACACTGCCTAAGGTCTCCTGCTCGGTTTTGGTGCGGATACAGGTCGAGCTTGCCACGCGCTCCCCGAGGGATTCGCGTGGCAAGCTCGACCGACAAGCTGGGGCCTGCTACTTGATGGAGCCGCCCGCAGCGACGATCTTCTGCTCGGCGGAGCCGGAGACCTTGTCGACCGCGACGTTCAGCTTAACCGCAATGTCGCCCGAACCGAGAACCTTGACCTTCTCGTTCTTGCGAACGGCACCCTTGGCGACGAGGTCGCCGATGGTGACGTCACCGCCGGCCGGGTACAGCTCGGCCAGCTTCTCGAGGTTCACGACCTGGTACTCGACGCGGAACGGGTTCTTGAACCCGCGCAGCTTCGGTGTACGCATGTGCAGCGGCATCTGGCCACCCTCGAATCCGACGCGGACCTGGTAACGAGCCTTCGTACCCTTGGTTCCACGACCGGCGGTCTTACCCTTGGAGCCCTCACCACGGCCGACGCGGGTCTTCGCCTTCTTGGCGCCCGCGGCCGGACGGAGGTGGTGCACCTTGAGAACCTGCTCGCGGGCGACGGGGGCGTCGCTCACGGTCTCGGCTGCAGCAGCCTTCGTAGTGGCCTTCTTGGTCGACGCCTTCTTGGGCGTCTCGACCTCGGCGGCCTCGTTCTTCTCAGCCATTAGTCAATCTCCTCGACCTTCACCAGGTGGGCGACGGTCTTCACGTATCCGCGGTTCTGCGCGTCGTCGGGACGGACGACGGACTGACCGATCTTGCGGAGCCCGAGGGAGCGCAGCGTGTCGCGCTGGTACTGCTTCTCACTCACCTTGGACTTGATCTGGGTCACCTTGAGCTGGGCCATCAGGCACCTGCCTTCGCGTTGGACGCGGCGGCGAGGGCGTCGGCCTCGGCACGGATGAGACGGGCCGGAGCGACCTGGTCGAAGTCGAGACCTCGACGGGCGGCGACGGCGCGCGGCTCCTCGAGCTGCTGAAGAGCCTCGACGGTCGCGTGAACGATGTTGATGGTGTTCGACGAACCGAGCGACTTGCTCAGGACGTCGTGGATGCCGGCGCACTCGAGCACGGCGCGGACGGGACCACCGGCGATGACACCGGTACCGGCAGCGGCCGGACGCAGCAGGACGACGCCCGCAGCGGCCTCACCCTGGACGGGGTGCGGGATGGTCGAGCCGACGCGCGGGACGCGGAAGAAGTTCTTCTTCGCCTCCTCGACGCCCTTGGAGATGGCGGTCGGGACCTCGCGGGCCTTGCCGTAGCCGACACCCACGAGTCCGTTGCCGTCGCCGACGACGACGAGCGCGGTGAAGCTGAAGCGACGACCACCCTTGACGACCTTCGACACGCGGTTGATGGTCACGACGCGCTCGAGGAACTGGCTCTTCTCGGCGTCACGGCCACCGCGGTCGCGGCCACCCTGGTTGCGGTCACGGCCGCCGCGGCGAGGCTCGCGAGCCTCCTGCTGCGGCTGCGTGGACGCAGCGGTCTCGACGGGGGCCTCCGACACAGCGGCGACCTCGGGTTCCTTGTTCTCTGCGGCGCTCACAGGTTGAGCCCTGCCTCTCGTGCTCCATCGGCGATCGCGGCGACGCGACCGGCGTACTTGTTGCCTCCACGGTCGAAGACGACCGCTTCGACTCCGGCCTTCTTCGCGCGCTCGGCGACGAGCTCGCCGACCTTGCGGGCCTTGGCGGTCTTGTCACCCTCGAACACGCGAAGATCGGCCTCGAGCGTCGATGCGGACGCGAGGGTACGACCCTGGGCGTCGTCGACGATCTGGACGAAGACGTGGCGGGCGGACCGGTTCACGACGAGACGGGGACGCTCGGCGGATCCGACGACCTTCTTGCGAAGACGGTCGTGACGGCGGCTGCGTGCAGCCGACTTGCTCTTTCCTCTGGTTCCGAGACCCATGATTACTTACCGCTCTTTCCGGCCTTGCGGCGAACGACCTCGCCGGCGTAGCGCACGCCCTTGCCCTTGTAGGGCTCGGGCTTGCGGATCTTACGAATGTTGGCGGCCGCCTCACCGACGGCCTGCTTCGAGATGCCGTGCACGGTGAGCTTGTTGTTGCCCTCGACCGTGAACGAGATGCCCGCAGGCGGGGTGACGAGCACGGGGTGCGAGAAGCCGAGAGCGAACTCGATGTCCGAGCCCTTCGCGACGACGCGGTAACCGGTACCGACGACCTCGAGGCCCTTCGTGTAGCCCTGGGTCACGCCGATGATGTCGTTCGCGATGAGGGTACGGGTGAGGCCGTGCAGCGAGCGCGACTCGCGCTCGTCGTTCGGACGGGTGACGATGACCGAACCGGCCTCGACGGTGACCTCGATGGGGTTGGCGACCGAGACGGTCAGCTCACCCTTGGGGCCCTTGACGGTGACCACGGAGTCGGCGACGGAGACGTCGACGCCCGCCGGGATCTCGATGGGGAGTCTTCCAATACGCGACATGTGTGATTACCACACGTAGGCGAGGACTTCCCCACCTACGCCCTTCTTGACGGCCTGGCGGTCCGTGAGGAGCCCGCTTGAGGTGGACAGGATTGCGACGCCGAGGCCACCGAGGACGTTCGGGATCTCCGTGGACTTCGCGTAGACGCGCAGGCCGGGCTTCGACACGCGCTTGATGCCCGCGATCGAACGCTCGCGGTTCGGGCCGTACTTGAGGGAGATGGTGAGCGCCGTACCGACGCGCGCCTCCTCGACCTTCCAGTCGGCGATGTAACCCTCGAGCTTGAGGATCTCGGCGATGTGCGCCTTGAGCTTCGAGCCCGGGAGGGTGATGGAGTCGTGATGCGCCGAGTTGGCGTTACGGATTCTGGTCAGCAGATCTGCGACCGGATCAGTCATGGTCATGAGCTGATGGTGCCTTTCGCCTGGTTTCGACTCCCGGTACACCGGGGCCGACCTGTGGTGTGACGGCACCGACGGTGGCCGGTGCCCATTCGCCCCGCGTGACCGCGGGACTGCGGCCTGTACGCGCGCGAACGCGCATGGCAAGCCAGCGTCCGATCATACGCTATGGCGCGGATGCCGGACAAGTACGAGTTGCGTGCCCCTGCGCTGTCGTTTTCACCGCGCGCGGGTGGCACGCCACCCGCGCGCGGTGAAAACGACAGCCCGACACAAAAAAGCTGCCGCTCCTCCCCCACGGATGGAGGAGAAGCGACAGCCCTCGAGGTCGAAGGACCTTAGTTGTTGTCGGCCGTCTTGAACGGGAAGCCGAGCTGCTTGAGCAGCGCGCGGCCCTCGTCATCCGTCTTCGCGGTGGTCACGACGGTGATGTCGAAGCCACGCACGCGGTCGATACGGTCCTGATCGATCTCGTGGAAGATCGACTGCTCGGTGATACCGAAGGTGTAGTTTCCGTTGCCGTCGAACTGACGGTCCGAGAGGCCGCGGAAGTCACGGATACGGGGCAGCGCCACGTTCACGAGACGATCCAGGAACTCCCACGCACGGTCGCCGCGAAGGGTGACGTGTGCGCCGATGGCCTGGCCCTCACGCAGTTTGAACTGCGCGATGGACTTGCGGGCCTTCGTGACCTGCGGCTTCTGGCCGGTGATCGCGGTGAGGTCCTTGATGGCGCCGTCGATGATCTTGCCATCGCGGGCGGCCTCGCCGACACCGGTGTTCACGACCACCTTGACCAGGCCGGGGACCTGGTGGATGTTGCCGAAACCGAACTGCTCCTTGAGAACGGGAACGATGTCGGCCTTGTACTTCGCCTTGAGGCGCGGCTGAGCCTTCTCAGCCGTAGCGGTGTCCGCCATTACAGCTCCTCGCCGGACGACTTCGCGTAACGAACGCGAACCGTCTTGGTCACGCCGTCCTTCGTGACGGACACGTTGCGGTGTCCGACGCGGGTCGGCTTCTTGGTCTTGGGGTCGACGAGTGCGACGTTAGAGATGTGGATGGGGGCCTCGATGGTCTCGATGCCGCCCTCCTTCGAGCCGCGCTGCGACTGGCCGACGCGGTTGTGCTTCTTGACGAAGTTCACACCCTCGACGACGACGCGGTTGCGCTCGACCAGGACCTCGAGGACCTTGCCCTGCTTGCCGCGATCTCCGCCGCGGGCCTGGGTAGCGCCCGAGATGACCTGGACGAGGTCACCCTTCTTGATCTTGGCCATGACTAGATAACCTCCGGTGCCAGCGAGACGATCTTCATGAACTTCTTGTCGCGAAGCTCGCGACCGACCGGTCCGAAGATACGGGTACCGCGGGGGTCCCCGTCGTTCTTCAGGATCACGGCGGCGTTCTCGTCGAACTTGATGTACGAACCGTCGGAACGACGGGTCTGCTTGACGGTACGGACGATGACGGCCTTGACCACATCGCCCTTCTTGACGTTTCCACCGGGAATGGCGTCCTTGACGGTGGCGACGATGATGTCACCGAGACCCGCGTAACGACGGCCGGAGCCCCCGAGAACGCGGATGGTGAGCAGTTCCTTCGCACCCGTGTTGTCGGCGACCTTGACCCGGGATTCTTGCTGCAGCATGTTCTTCTCCTACTAACTCAAGTAGCCCGCGAGGCCTACTTGGCCTTCTCGAGGATCTCGACCAGGCGCCAGCGCTTGGAGGCGCTCAGGGGACGGGTCTCGCTGATGACGACCAGGTCGCCGATGCCGGCGGCGTTCAGCTCATCGTGAGCCTTGACCTTCGACGTGCGGCGGATGACCTTGCCGTACAGGGGGTGCTTCACGCGGTCTTCGACCTCGACGACGATGGTCTTCTCCATCTTGTCGCTCGTGACGTAGCCACGACGGGTCTTGCGGTAGCCGCGGGCGTCCGCAGCCTTCACATCGTGAGCGGCCGACTCGTGGCCGGCGGTTTCGTTAGCCGTTGCCATTACTTGGCCTCCTCATTCGTGTCAGCCGCCGGAGCGTCGACGGCCTTGTCGGCCTTCTTCGCCTTGGGGGCCTTCTTCTCCGCCTTGGCCGGAGCCTCGACGGGTGCGGGGGTGGCGCGAATACCGAGCTCGCGCTCACGGATGACCGTGTAGATGCGGGCGATGTCGCGCTTGACGGCACGCAGGCGGCCGTTGGTGTCGAGCTGGCCGGTGGCCGACTGGAAGCGCAGGTTGAACAGCTCTTCCTTGGCCTTCTTCAGCTCGGTGACGAGACGCTCGTCTTCGAAGGTGTCGAGCTCGGTGGGTGCGAGCTCCTTGGATCCGAGAGCCATTATGCGTCTCCCTCCTCGCGCTTGATGATGCGTGCCTTGAGAGGCAGCTTGTGAATGGCACGAGTCATCGCTTCACGAGCGAGCTTCTCGTCCACGCCGGCGACCTCGAAGAGGACGCGGCCCGGCTTGACGTTGGCGACCCACCACTCGGGCGAACCCTTACCGGAACCCATGCGGGTTTCGGCCGGCTTCTTGGTGAGGGGACGGTCCGGGTAGATGTTGATCCACACCTTGCCGCCGCGCTTGATGTGACGCGTCATGGCGATACGAGCGGACTCGATCTGACGGTTGGTCACGTAGGCGGGGGTGAGGGCCTGGATACCGAACTCTCCGAAGGAGACCTTGGTGCCACCGGTGGCCTGGCCGGAACGGCCGGGGTGGTGCTGCTTGCGGTGCTTGACTCGACGAGGAATCAACATGGTTATGCCTCAACTCCTGCTGCGACGGGCGCCTCGGCCTGCTGGCGCGGGGCACGACGCGGACGGTCGTTACGGTCGCTACGCGGCTTGGTGTTGGCCTGCTCGCGGGCGAGTTCCTTGTTGGTGATGTCGCCCTTGTAGATCCAGACCTTCACGCCGATGCGGCCGAAGGTGGTCTTGGCCTCGTAGAAGCCGTAGTCGATGTTCGCGCGAAGGGTGTGCAGCGGCACGCGACCCTCGCGGTAGAACTCCGAGCGCGACATCTCCGCGCCGCCGAGGCGGCCCGAGACCTGGATGCGGACACCCTTGGCGCCGGCGCGCTGCGCGCCCTGCAGACCCTTACGCATCGCGCGGCGGAAAGCCACACGAGCGGAGAGCTGCTCGGCGATACCCTGCGCGACGAGCTGAGCCTCGGCCTCGGGGTTCTTGACCTCGAGGATGTTCAGCTGGATCTGCTTGCCCGTGAGCTTCTCGAGGTCGGCGCGGATGCGCTCGGCCTCGGCGCCACGACGACCGATCACGATGCCCGGACGGGCGGTGTGGATGTCGACGCGGACGCGGTCACGGGTGCGCTCGATCTCGATGCGAGCGACGCCCGCACGGTCGAGCTGCGTCGCGAGGAGACGACGGATCTTGACGTCCTCCGCGAGGTAGTCGCTGTAACGCTGGCCCTTCTTGGTGCTGTCGGAGAACCAACGCGACACGTGGTCGGTCGTGATTCCCAGACGGAAACCGTAGGGGTTTACTTTCTGACCCATTACTTGGTCCCCTCCTCAGGAGTGGCCAGCACAACCGTGATGTGGCTGGTGCGCTTGTTGATGCGGAAGGCACGACCCTGAGCACGGGGCTGGAATCGCTTGAGGGTGGTTCCCTCATCGACGAAGGCGCTGGACACGTAGAGGTCCTGCTCGTCGAGGTACTCGTTCGAGGCGTCGGCCTTGACACGAGCGTTCGCGATGGCCGAAGCCACCAGCTTGTAGACGGGCTCCGAAGCGCCCTGCTCGGCGAACTTCAGGATGGCCAGGGCCTCCTGAGCCTGCTTACCGCGGATCAGGTTGACGACGCGGCGAGCCTTCTGGGGGGTGACGCGGATGTGTCGCACGCGGGCGATCGACTCCACCATTTCTTTCCTCCTTCACGTCGCCGCGTCAGCGGCGACGGCCCTTCTTGTCGTCCTTCTCGTGACCGCGGAAGGTCCGAGTAGGGGCGAACTCGCCGAGCTTGTGGCCGACCATGGTCTCGGTCACGAACACGGGGATGTGCTTGCGACCGTCGTGCACGGCGATGGTGTGTCCCAGCATGGCGGGGATGATCATCGAACGGCGCGACCAGGTCTTGATGACGTTCTTGTTGCCGGCTTCGTTGGCCGTGAACACCTTGCGAAGCAGGTGGTCGTCAACGAAGGGGCCCTTCTTGAGACTGCGAGGCATCTTCCGTTACTCCTACTTGCGCTTCTTGCCGACGGTACGGCGGCGGACGATGAGCTTGTCGCTCTCCTTGTTGGGGCGACGCGTGCGTCCCTCGGCCTGGCCCCAGGGGCTGACCGGGTGGCGTCCACCGGAGGTCTTACCCTCACCACCACCGTGCGGGTGGTCGACGGGGTTCATCGCGACACCGCGGACGGTCGGGCGAACGCCCTTCCAGCGCATACGGCCGGCCTTGCCCCAGTTGATGTTCGACTGCTCGGCGTTGCCGACCTCGCCGATGGTGGCGCGGCAGCGGGCATCCACGTTGCGGATCTCGCCGGAGGGCAGACGCAGCTGGGCGTAGGGGCCGTCCTTGGCAACGAGGCGAACCGACGTACCGGCGGAACGCGCGAGCTTCGCGCCTCCACCCGGCTTCAGCTCGATCGCGTGGATGACCGTACCCGTGGGGATGTTGCGCAGCGGCAGGTTGTTGCCGGGCTTGATGTCAGCACCCGAACCCGACTCGATGATGTCGCCCTGCGAGAGCTTGTTCGGAGCCAGGATGTAGCGCTTGGTGCCGTCCACGAAGTGGAGCAACGCGATACGAGCGGTGCGGTTGGGGTCGTACTCGATGTGAGCGACCTTGGCGTTGACGCCGTCCTTGTCGTTACGACGGAAGTCGATGACGCGGTACTGGCGCTTGTGGCCACCACCGATGTGACGGGTCGTGATCCGGCCGGAGTTGTTGCGGCCACCGGTCTTGGAGAGAGGGCGCAGCAGCGACTTCTCCGGCGTCGAGCGGGTGATCTCGGCGAAGTCGGCAACGCTGGAGCCGCGGCGACCAGGGGTCGTGGGCTTGTACTTACGAATAGCCATTGTCTTGTTCCTCTACGCTTCCGGGGCCTTAGCCGACGCTCGTGAAGATGTCGATGGATCCGGACTTCAGCGTGACGATCGCGCGCTTGGTGTCCTTGCGCTTGCCGGTGCCGAACTTGGTGCGGCGGGTCTTGCCCTGACGGTTCAGGGTGTTGATCGAGGCGACCTCGACTCCGAAGATCTTCTCGATGGCGAGCTTGATCTCGGTCTTGTTCGAGCGGGGGTCCACCACGAAGGTGTACTTGCCGTTGTCGATCAGGCTGTAGGACTTCTCGGAGACGACGGGCGAGATGATGATGTCGCGCGGGTCCTTGTTGAAGGCGGCCGACTGAGTCATGCGGAAACCTCTTCCTTCTTGGTCTTGCTCGCAATGAAGCCCTCGAGGGCGCCCTTCGAGAAGACGATGTCGTCGGAGACGAGCACGTCGTACGCGTTCAGCTGGTCGAACGGCAGGATGTGCACGGTCGGGATGTTGCGCAGCGACAGCTCGGCGATGAAGTCATCGCGCTCGAGGACCACCAGGACGTGCTTCGACGTCGCGATGGTGTTGAGCAGGTTGATCGCATCCTTGGTCTTCGGGGTCTCGCCGATGGCGAGCGACTCGACGACGTGGAGACGGGCACCGCGAGCGCGGTCGGAGAGGGCACCGAGCAGAGCCGCGGCGATCATCTTCTTGGGGGTGCGCTGCGCGTAGTTGCGGGGTGTCGGGCCGTGCACGACACCACCACCGGTCATGTGCGGGGCGCGGATCGAACCCTGACGGGCGCGGCCGGTGCCCTTCTGCTTGAACGGCTTGCGGCCGGCGCCGG
Source organism: Microbacteriaceae bacterium VKM Ac-2855 (assembly GCA_013204985.1). Classification (GTDB taxonomy): domain Bacteria; phylum Actinomycetota; class Actinomycetes; order Actinomycetales; family Microbacteriaceae; genus Rathayibacter. The sequence continues at coordinate 459,821 of JABMLG010000003.1, read as the reverse complement.
AGACCTCACCACGGTTCTTGGTCTTGTGGGTACCCTGGCGCGCCGCGGCGAGCTGGGCCACGACGACCTGGTGGATGAGGGGGACGTTGGTCTGGACGTCGAAGAGCTCGGCGGGGAGCTCGACCGTACCGGTCTGAGCGCCCTGGGCGTCGACGATGTTGAGGGTAGCCATGGAAACTACGCTCCCTTCACGGCGTTGCGAACGAACACGAGGCGGCCACGCGCACCGGGGACGGCGCCCTTGACGAGCAGCAGACCCTTCTCGGTGTCGACGGAGTGCACCTTGAGGTTGAGCACGGTGACGCGCTCGCCACCCATACGACCGGCCATGCGCATGCCCTTGAAGACACGGCTCGGGGTCGAGGAGGCACCGATGGAGCCCGGCTTGCGGTGGTTGCGGTGCGAACCGTGCGAAGCGGAGACGCCCTTGAAGTTGTGACGCTTCATAACACCGGCGAAGCCCTTGCCCTTGCTGGTGCCGACGACGTCGACCTTGGTGCCGGCCTCGAAGACGGCGCCGACGGTCAGCTCCTGGCCGGCCGAGTACTCGGAGGCGTCGGAGGTGCGGACCTCGGTGAGGTGGCGACGGGGGGTGACACCCGCGGCGTCGAAGTGACCACCGGCAGGCTTGTTGACCTTGCGCGGGTCGATGGCACCGGCGGCGATCTGCACGGCCGAGTAGCCGTCCTTCTCCTCCGTGCGGACCTGGGTCACGACGTTCGGAGCGATCTCGATCACGGTGACGGGAACGAGCTTGTTGTTCTCGTCCCAGACCTGCGTCATGCCGAGCTTCGTGCCCAGCAGACCCTTGGAGGTCTTGGTGGTGGGGGAAACGGTGACAGTCATGATTTCTCTTGTCCTATCCCGCTCAGAGCTTGATCTCGATGTTGACGTCCGCCGGCAGGTCGAGACGCATGAGCGAGTCGACGGCCTTGGGGGTCGGGTCGATGATGTCGATCAGACGCTTGTGCGTGCGCATCTCGAAGTGCTCGCGGCTGTCCTTGTACTTGTGAGGAGAACGGATCACGCAGATGACGTTCTTCTCCGTCGGCAGCGGCACGGGGCCGACGACCGTTGCACCGGCACGGGTCACCGTGTCGACGATCTTGCGGGCCGACGTGTCGATGACCTCGTGGTCGTACGACTTCAGTCGGATGCGGATCTTCTGTCCCGCCATGTGAGTACTCGCTCTCTTGTTATTGCGTCTTACGTGCAGTCCTGTGGGACTCCATCGCATTGGACGCGGCGTCTAAACGCTCGGTGCTCCTGGTGGCGCACCGCATGTTCTTCTGTCGAGAACCGGATCCTCCGGGGCGCTTCGGAAGTCGCACGCAGAACGCACGACAGTCGGAGAGCCCGTAGAGTTGTCGGTTGTTTCGTTCTGCTACCCGCCGCCTGCGCCGACCCACGCGAACGCGGTCTGGCTCATGCACTGCACTGGCAGTGTCCCGCTGGTCTGAGCTGATCTCGGCCAGGCCGGATCCGCTCACGCAACGGAAATTTTGAACTACAGAAGTTTCGCACACATCCGGGGTCCATGCAACCCGGGCGTGTCGCGACTTTTCCCCTGTTGTGCTGTCCTTTTCACCGCGCGCAGCAGGCATGCCACCCGCGCGCGGTGAAAACGACAGCGCAGCTGCTACAGATGCTGACGTGACAGCCCTGCATCCAGCAGAATCCGGGCCAGCAGGTCCGGCTGCATCAGCTCGGGCCAGCCCCAGCGCGCGCACCCGTCTCCGACCGAGCGGAAGCGGTCCTCCCGACGCTTCTCGGCGTAGACCGCCTCCCCCGGTGTCATCGACCCCAGGTATTCCGGCTTGAGGTACTTGCCCTTCCCGTCGAACTCCCCGATCAGCCGGAAAGCGGGCCAGTCGAAGTCCGGCCGCTCCACGCGACCGTCGGGCCAGACCCGCTCCTTCTGCAACTCCGGCTGCGGGAAGCCGAGTTGATGGATGCGCACGCGACTGAGCGATTCGCCCGGGCTCTCCGAAAGACCGTCCGAGAATCGTCCGGCGCGGGCGAGGACACGTCCGCCGCGATGCGGCTTCGCCTCCGCGAGCCGCTGCACCAGGTCCGAGCGCGTGAAGTCGTCACGATGCAGCGCGGCATCCATCAGGATGACCGCGGTCTCGAAGGAGGACCCCGCTCCCATGTCGATCGCGGTACGCAACGACGTGGTGAGTCGCAGGGCTCCATCGATGGTCTCGATCTCGTTCTCCCGGTAGCCGAGGCAGTGCTTGCGCACGTACGGTTCGGACCGACCGCCGTCGGTCCGCTGCTCGAGGACGTGCACCTCTGCCGGCCATCGACCGAAAATCGGGAGGCCTCGCAGCGCCGCGGCCGACCAGTGCGAGAAGACGACATCCGGATTGGACTCCGCAACGGCATGAACGAGCATGATGTGGCGCTCCAGAGCCGACATGGCGGCCCATTCATCCGCCGCGCAATAGGCGCCCTTCTTGATCCGCACGTAGTCACCGGCCGCGACTCCTCGACGCAGCCGCCGAGGATCCATCCCGCGGATCTCGAAGGTCGAGGACGTGAGGAGTCCATTCGGACGGGCTGCGATCGGCTTCATTCCGAGAGGCTCGCACGGCCCCAGCTGCGCTCGAAGGCGCGAGGGCCTGATCTGCGAACTTCTCGGCTTATCCGTGCCTGTGGAGGAACCGACGCGCTCGCCGACACACCGTGCACCCTCCTACGGCGCTGTCGTTTTCACCGCGCGCTGCAGGCAAAACACCCGCGCGCGGTGAAAACGACAGCGCGCGGAGGGAGGGCTACTCGAAGAGGAGGGCGCGGAGGGAGGACTCGGGGCGGCCCGGGTCCAGCATCTCACCGGCGCGATAGTGGTCGAGCAGGCGGGGATCGACGTAGCTCGCCCGGGCGATCGCCGGGGTGTTGCCCAGAACCGCCGCGGCGTCGCGCATCGATTGGGTGATCGCCGCGTTGCGCGCTCGCACCGTGGGCTGGAAGCCCGTGCGGGCGAGGCTCACGCCGGCAGCGATGGTCCCGTGCAGCGTGCGAAAATCCTTCGCCGAGAAGTCGCCGCCGGCGCGCTCGCGCACGAACTCGTTGATCTCGGTCGCCGCGAGCGGATGCCACTCGCAGCCGTCCCGGTACGCCAACAGCCGGGCGTTGGGCCCCCGCCGCTTCAAGGAGCGGATGAAGGCCGCAAGATCGGCGTCCAGGATCTCGCTCGTCCAGGCCTGGTGGCTCTTTCCCGGAAAGGCCAGGGCCACCCGATCACCGTGCGTACTCGCGTGGGCGCAGAGCAGCGTCGAGAGGCCGATACTGCCGTGCTCCTTCGCGTAGCGCTCGCTGCCGATGCGAAGCGACCCGGTGTCGAGCATCCGGAAGGCCGCTGCTAGAGCACGCTCCCGCGTCGCTCCGTCGGAACGAAGGGCGAGGGTCACACCGCGGCGGGCGCCGGGCAGCGACTCGGCGAGCCGCAGGGAGCGGTCGAATTTGATCCGATCCTTCTGCTCACGCCAGGTCGGGTGGTAGATGTACTGGCGTCGTCCGGCCGCATCGACACCCGTCGCCTGGATGTGTCCGTTCGGGTAGGGGGCGATCCAGACATCGCGCCAGGCCGGCGGGATGCCGAGCCCATCGAAGCGGGCCCGCAGCTCGGCATCCGACACCGTGGCGCCCCGCGCATCGCGGTAGCTGAAGCCTGTACCGGCACGTACTCGCGTAAAGCCGCGCCCGGAGGAGTCCGTTCGTCGAAGTCGCACCCTTCGACCCTACGGAGCGGCTCGGGAGCACGCCGAGGCTTGACCGGCGTGAGCATCCGGCGTACGCGAAGGGCCGACCCGATGACTCGGGTCGGCCCTGTTCGGTCGAAATCCTCCGCATCGAGGCGGCCCAGTCGCGCGAACACGGCTGTGCCCCTCTGGAGCGAACGTTATTCGTTGCCGATGCGCTTGTCGGCGTTCGCCTTGATCTCTTCGATCTTCTGGTCGTACGTGCCGCCCGTGAGCTTGCTGGCGAGAGCGCCACCCTTCTCGAGCACCGTGTCGGAGACCTTCTCGGCCTTCTCGCTCTTCAACGCATCCTGCGTCTTGGGGTTGTTCAACAACTCGCTCGCCTTGCCGGCGAGGCGTCCGAAATCGACCATCGTTGCTCCTTCGTCAGGGTCCTGTGCGGGACATCTGCGCCCAGTCTGCCCATCCCTCCTGGGCGAACGCTCACGCGGACGCGAGGGTTGACAACGCGGCCCGTTCGAGAGGTGCGCCGTAGCTCGGCCCGTGGCCCGCCGCGTGCACGGCCAACGGGTGCATCTGGTGCAGCGGCACACGCTGCCGCCAGCCCGATGGCAGCGGATGCGCGGCCTCGTAGCCGGCCAGGATCTGCTCCAGGAACGGTGCCCCGAAGAGAGCGAGCATGGCGAGGTCGGTCTCGCGGTGACCACCGTGCGCGGCCGGATCGATCAGCACGACGCCGGCGGGCGTCCACATGACGTTGCCGGCCCAGAGGTCGCCGTGCAGTCGAGCGGGAGGCGCGGGATCGTCGAAGCGCCCCGACGCGATCAGGTCGCAGGCGTCCTCGACGGTACGGCGGGCCATCGGCGTCAGGTTCCCCGCGGCCTCGGCGACATCGAGGAAGGGGCGGATGCGCTGCTCCGCGTAGAACGCACCCCACGTGAGCGTCGGTACGCAAGGCATCCGTCGACTGCCGATGTAGGCCGGGCCGCGCCACATCGGCGACGGTGAGCCGAAGGCCTCGGCTCCCGCATCGTGCGTGCGAGCCAGATCCGTGCCGAACGAGCGCGCGGCGGCGGCGGTCGGACGCACCGAGGTCAGACGATCGAGGACGATGCGTGACGGTCGGACGCTCAGCACCTCGACGCATTGCGCTCCCCCGGCGGCCGCGAGCCACGCCAGGCCGGCTGCCTCCCACTCGAAGAAGCCCTCGGCCTCATCCGCTCGCTCTTTGACGAAACCCATCACGCCACGCTGTCACAAAGTCCACGCGCGGGTGGCAAAACGCCAGCGCGCGGCGAAAACGACAGCGCGGCGGCAGAAACAGAGATGGGGGCCGCCCACCGAAGCGGACGACCCCCATCTCGGAGATCAGTAAGCGGACTTACTTGATGATCTTGGTGACCGTACCGGCACCCACGGTGCGTCCACCCTCACGGATGGCGAAGCCGAGGCCCTCCTCCATGGCGATCGGCTGGATCAGCGCGACCGTCATGTCGGTGGTGTCGCCGGGCATGACCATCTCGGTGCCCTCGGGCAGCGTGATGACGCCGGTGACGTCGGTGGTGCGGAAGTAGAACTGCGGACGGTAGTTCGCGTAGAACGGGTTGTGACGCCCACCCTCATCCTTCGACAGGATGTACGCGGTGCCCTCGAAGTCGGTGTGCGGCGTGACCGAACCCGGCTTGACGACGACCTGGCCGCGCTCGACGTCCTCGCGCTTGGTGCCGCGGAGGAGCAGACCACAGTTCTCGCCGGCCCAGGCCTCGTCGAGCTGCTTGTGGAACATCTCGATACCCGTGACCGTGGTCTTCTGCGTCGGGCGGATGCCGACGATCTCGACCTCGGAGTTGAGCGCGAGGGTGCCACGCTCGGCGCGGCCCGTGACGACGGTTCCACGACCGGTGATCGTGAAGACGTCCTCGATCGGCATCAGGAACGGCTTGTCCTTGTCGCGCACCGGGTCCGGGATCGACTCGTCGACCGCGTCCATGAGCTCGAGGATGGACTTGGTCCACTCAGCGTCGCCCTCGAGAGCCTTGAGGCCCGAGACGCGGACGACGGGGGCGTTGTCGCCATCGAAGCCCTGCGAAGCCAGCAGCTCGCGGACCTCGAGCTCGACGAGCTCCAGGATCTCCTCGTCATCGACCATGTCGGCCTTGTTCAGGGCGACGAGCAGGTACGGCACGCCGACCTGCTTGGCGAGGAGGACGTGCTCGCGGGTCTGAGCCATCGGGCCGTCGGTGGCGGCGACCACGAGGATCGCGCCGTCCATCTGAGCGGCGCCGGTGATCATGTTCTTGATGTAGTCGGCGTGACCGGGGGCGTCGACGTGCGCGTAGTGGCGCTTCGGCGTCTCGTACTCGACGTGCGAGATGTTGATCGTGATGCCGCGCTGGCGCTCCTCGGGAGCGGAGTCGATCGACGCGAAGTCGCGCTGGACGTTGGTGGCCGACGGGTACGTGTCGGCGAGAACCTTCGAGATCGCAGCGGTCAGCGTGGTCTTGCCGTGGTCGACGTGACCGATGGTTCCGATGTTTACGTGCGGCTTGGTCCGCTCGAACTTGGCCTTAGCCACTGTGGGTCCTCCTCAGGACTTAGCTGCAAGTGATCCGGCGGCGCGCGCCGAGTGGGCACGCGTTTCAGGAGGACTTGCGGTGGTTTTGTGTAGATATGTTACCGGCAGAGGTCGTACGGGTTTCGCTTCGCTGTACGCGGCATCAAACCCGCACGACCCTACCAGGTGTTCTTGCAGCGGCCAAAGCCGCCTCAAGTGGTGTGGACTACTCGCCCTTGTTCTTCTGAACGATCTCCTCGGCCACGGCCTTGGGGACCTCGGCGTAGGAGTCGAACGTCATCGAGTACACGGCGCGGCCCGAGGTCTTCGAGCGCAGGTCGCCGATGTAGCCGAACATCTCGGACAGCGGCACGTTCGCGCGGATGACCTTGACGCCGGAAGCGTCCTCCATCGACTGGATCATGCCACGGCGCGAGTTGAGGTCGCCGATGACGTCGCCCATGTACTCCTCGGGCGTGCGGACCTCGACGGCCATGAGCGGCTCGAGGAGGACGGGCTGCGCCTTACGAGCCGCCTCCTTGAACGCCATGGAGCCGGCGATCTTGAACGCCATTTCGGAGGAGTCGACATCGTGCGCCGCACCGTCGACGATGGTCGCCTTGACGCCCACCATCGGGTAGCCGGCGAGAACGCCGACGAGCATCGCATCCTGGATGCCCGCATCGATCGACCCGATGTACTCGCGCGGGATGCGACCACCGGTGACGGCGTTCACGAACTCGTACGACTTGTCGGCCTCGACCGCCATCGGCTCGATGGAGATCTGGACCTTCGCGAACTGGCCGGAACCACCGGTCTGCTTCTTGTGCGTGTAGTCGTACTTCTCGACCGAGCGCTTGATCGACTCGCGGTAGGCCACCTGCGGCTTGCCGACGTTGGCCTCGACGTTGAACTCGCGCTTCATGCGGTCGACCAGGATGTCGAGGTGCAGCTCGCCCATTCCCTTGATGACCGTCTGACCGGTCTCCTGGTTCTGCTCGGTGCGGAAGGTGGGGTCCTCTTCCGCGAGCTTCTGGATCGCGGTACCGAGCTTCTCCTGGTCGGCCTTCGTCTTCGGCTCGATGGCGACCTCGATGACGGGCTCCGGGAAGGTCATCGATTCGAGCACGACCTGCGCGTTGGGGTCGCTCAGGGTGTCACCGGTGGTGGTGTCCTTGAGGCCGATGACCGCGTAGATGTGACCGGCGGTGACCGAGTCGACCGGGTTCTCCTTGTTGGAGTGCATCTGGAAGATCTTGCCGATGCGCTCCTTCTTGCCCTTGGTCGAGTTGATGACCTGGGCACCGGAGTCGAGCTTGCCGGAGTAGACGCGCACGTAGGTGAGGCGACCGAAGAACGGGTGCACCGCGACCTTGAAGGCGAGCGCCGAGAAGGGCTCGGTGGCGTCGGCGTGACGCATGACGACCTTTTCCTCGTCGCGCGCGTCGTGGGCCTCGATGGCCGGCACGTCGAGCGGGGAGGGGAGGTAGTCGACGACCGCGTCGAGCATGGGCTGCACGCCACGGTTCTTGAAAGCGGAACCGCACAACACGGGGTAGATGTCCGAGTTGACGGTCAGCTTGCGGATCGCGGCCTTGACCTCGGCCACGGTCAGCTCTTCGCCGCCGAAGTACTTCTCGAGGAGTTCGTCGCTGGTCTCGGCGACGGTCTCGAGCAGCTTCTGGCGGTACTCGTCCGCCTTCTCCTGCAGGTCGGCCGGGATCGGCTCGATCTCGTACTTGGCGCCCAACTGGACGTCACCCTTGCTGTCGCCGCGCCAGGTGAGCGCGCGCATCTCGACCAGGTCGATGACACCCTCGAAGGAGGACTCCGCGCCGATCGGGAGCTGGATGACCAGCGGCTTGGCGCCGAGGCGCTTGATGATGGTGTCGACCGTGAAGTAGAAGTCGGCGCCCAGCTTGTCCATCTTGTTGACGAAGCAGATGCGGGGGACGTCGTACTTGTCGGCCTGACGCCAGACGGTCTCGGACTGGGGCTCGACGCCCTCCTTGCCGTCGAAGACGGCGACCGCACCGTCGAGCACGCGCAGCGAGCGCTCGACCTCGACCGTGAAGTCGACGTGGCCCGGGGTGTCGATGATGTTGATCTGGTTCTTGTTCCAGAAGCACGTCGTGGCGGCGGAGGTGATCGTGATGCCACGCTCCTGCTCCTGCGCCATCCAGTCCATCGTGGCAGCGCCGTCGTGGACCTCACCGATCTTGTGCGTGATACCCGTGTAGAACAGGATGCGCTCGGTCGTGGTGGTCTTGCCGGCATCGATGTGGGCCATGATGCCGATGTTGCGGACCTTGTTCAGGTCGGTGAGCACATCTTGTGCCACGGAGTTCCTCCGAAAGTAAGAATGAGGGAGAACCGGCGGGTCGGATCCGGGCTCGTGGCCCGGACCCGACTCGACGGGGTGGTGCTGGTGAGGCAGCCCCCGCATGGGAACCGACGGAGTCGGTTTCCAGACGGAAACTGATGCCCCCGCGTGGGAACCGACGGAGTCGGTTTCCAGGCGGAAACTGATGCCCCCGCGTGGGAACCGACGGAGTCGGTTTCCAGACGGAAACTGATGCCCCCGCGTGGGAACCGACGAAGTCGGCTTCCAGGCGGAAACCGATACCGCCTGCTGGGGAACCAGCGAGTGGTTACCAGCGGTAGTGCGCGAAGGCCTTGTTCGACTCGGCCATCTTGTGGGTGTCCTCACGACGCTTCACAGCGGCACCGAGGCCGTTGGACGCGTCGAGGATCTCGTTCTGCAGACGCTCGGTCATCGTCTTCTCGCGACGAGCCTTGGCGTAGCTGGTCAACCAACGCAGCGCGAGGGTGTTCGCGCGGTGCGGCTTGACCTCGACGGGCACCTGGTAGGTCGAGCCACCGACGCGGCGGCTGCGGACCTCGAGGGTGGGGCGCACGTTGTCGAGCGCCTTCTTGAGCGTGACGACGGCGTCCTGACCGTTCTTCGCGGCGACGCCTTCGAGGGCACCGTAGACGATGCGCTCGGCCAGGCCCTTCTTGCCGTCGAGCAGGATCTTGTTCACCAGCTGGCTGACGATGGGCGCACCGTATACCGGATCGGCAACGACGGGGCGCTTAGGAGCGGGTCCCTTGCGAGGCATTACTTCTTCTCCATCTTCGCGCCGTAGCGGCTGCGAGCCTGCTTGCGGTTCTTGACGGCCTGGGTGTCCAGGGCGCCGCGAACGATCTTGTAACGCACACCGGGGAGGTCCTTCACACGACCGCCGCGGACGAGCACCATCGAGTGCTCCTGCAGGTTGTGGCCCTCGCCGGGGATGTAGGCGGTGACCTCGGTGCCGTTGGAGAGCTTGACACGGGCGACCTTGCGAAGAGCCGAGTTCGGCTTCTTCGGCGTGGTCGTGTAGACGCGCGTGCACACGCCGCGCTGCTGGGGGTTGGCCTTCAGGGCGGGCGCCTTGGTCTTGGTGACCTTGGGCGAGCGTCCCTTACGGACCAACTGCTGAATCGTTGGCACTGATTTGCTCCTTGTGATGCTGCACGGTGACAGCGTGGGTGATGTTCGACATTCGGCTACGCGCCCTGAGGGGACGGGCATCCGAGTTCATCTGGACCCGGCCTGCACGCAGCCCGACGCGCTCGCGCGAGTCGGAAGGAATGAGATCGGGTATGCCGTGGGGGCCGCTCGATGAGCGAACCCGCGGATCCTGGTGGATCCGGTAGAGCGAACTGCCGCGACGATCGCACGTCCTCCTCGCGGAGGGCACGGTTTCGGCGCACGACAAAGCGCACACCAGAAGAATATTACGGGGGATGACGGGGTCGGTCAACCGCGAGGCGTCCGCTCACGGTGAACGAACACGCCTATTCCCGCTCGTCGCCTTCCCAACCCCAGTGCGGCGGCGTGCCGCCGGCGTCGCGGCGGGCCAGCAGCAGGAGGAACACGATGTGCACGGCGGCGCAGAGCACACCGACCGCGATGGCGAACGGGCGAGGAGCCTGCTCCGCCGCGAAGACGAGGATGCTGACGGCGTCGCCGGTACCGCCCGCGTACATCGCTCCCCCGCTGAGAAGGAAAAGAAGGTAGATCGCGAGTCCCGCAACGAGCGCTGGAGGGAGGATGCGCATCACGGTGGGTCGAGCGGCGAGGGTGATCATCGACACGATCGTGGCGATCACGGCGATCGCCGTCATCACGGGGCCGACGATCGGGCCGACGGAGCGATCGGGGATCACGTCGATGTCGGCGATCAGGCTGATCACTCCGAACGCGCACACCACCAGCGCGAGGTAGAGGAAGCCCGCGAAAGCGGCGAGCGCGATGCCGTAGCCGAGGTTCGCGTTGCGGCCCTCCGTGGTCATGGTCGGAGTCGGAGTCGGCGACCGCGTGCGCCGATCCAGGCGCCCGCCCACACCGTGACCTCGCGGGCGACGACAGCGGCGGCGAGTGCGAACGGGATCAGAACGGTGTCCCCCAGGAACGCGCGCAGAGCATCCGCCGTCGGTACGACGAGGCCGAAATTCTCGATCCACAGGCCTACGATCGCGGACGCGGCGCAGACGACGGCGACGAGGAAGCCGCCGAGCACGTAGGCCCACCAGCCTGCCCGGTCGACCAGGAGCACGATCACGGCCAGAGCGATCGCGAAGCCGAGGGTCGGAGCGAGGACGGCCGGTGCGGTGGCGAGTGCGAGGGCCGCGTCCGCGAAAGGATCTCCGGTCTGCAGCATCCGGAGGGCGGCGACCGCGGCGAGGTCGATCACGAAGTAGACGGCGGTGGCGAGCAGGGCGATCAGCAGACCCGCGCTACGGTTGCCGCGGCGGCGTGGCACGGGCTCCGGTTCGACCGGACCGAGAGGTGTCGCGGCCGGGGGCCGGGTCTCGGGCAGGACTGTGGTGCGGGCGTCCGGACCGGGATCGATGGTCGGCCACACGTATTCCCGCGTGCGCTGCGTCTCGGCGGCGTCGATCCGCTGGGTCTCTGCGTCGCTGCTCATCCCTCCACTGTAGGCACGGGTTCGACCCGCGTCGGGATGCGCGCCGCTCGCCGTGCCGCTTCTCCCCGAGCTGCGAGGGACCCCTTCTGTGCGCCAGGGACCCTCCCAGAGCGGGTCCCGCGTGCACAGGAGGGGTCCCTCGCAGGATGGCACCGTCGCGAAGCCGACCGCGCGCGATCGACGAGGAACGAGGAGAGAGCGGAAGAGACTCAGTCCAGCGGGTTCAGGATGCGATGCAAGAACTGCTGCGTTCGCGGCTGCTGCGGGTCCTTCAGCACCTGGTTGGGCACGCCGCGTTCGACGACGACACCGTCGGCCATGAACACGACCTCGGTCGCGACGGTGCGCGCGAACTCCAGCTCGTGGGTGACCACGACCATCGTCCAGCCCTCTTGAGCGAGTTCCTTCATCAGGGTGAGCACGTCACCGACGAGCTCGGGGTCCAGCGCCGAGGTGGGCTCGTCGAAGAGCAGCAGTTCGGGCTTGAGCGCCAGGGCACGCACGATGCCGACGCGCTGCTGCTGCCCGCCAGAGAGTTCGAACGGATACGCGTCCTGCTTCGCGAGCAGCCCGACGCGGTCGAGCAGGCGCTCCGCATCCGCCTTCGCCGCGGCGACCGGACGCTTCTGGACCTGCACCGGACCTTCGATCACGTTCTGCAGCACGGTCTTGTGCGGGAACAGATTGAAGTGTTGGAAGACCATCGCCGAGCGGTCGCGCAGCGCGGTCAGCTGCCGCTTGGGCACGGCCCGGCCGAAGTCGATCGTCAGGCCGCCCGACAGTGCGACCGTGCCCCCGTCGGGCACCTCGAGGCTGTTGAGCGAACGGAGCACGGTGGTCTTGCCCGATCCGGACGGCCCGATCAGGGCGATCACTTCGCCGCGGCCGACCTCGAGGTCGATGCCCTTGAGCACCTCGTTCGCGCCGAACGATTTGCGGAGCCCTCGGACGGAGATGACCGTGCCCGCATCCGCGGGGGCATCAGTGGGCGACATAGCGGTCCAATCTCTTCTCGAGCAGGCTCTGTCCGCTCGAGAGCACGAGGCAGATCAGCCAGTAGATCAGCGCGGCCTCGATGTACAGCAGCATGAACTCGCTGGAGGCGGTCGCGATCTTCTGCGCCTGCCGGAACAGTTCGGTCACCAGGATCAAGGAGGCGAGCGAGGTGTCCTTCACCAGCGAGATGAACGTGTTCGAAAGCGGTGGGACCGAGACGCGAGCAGCCTGCGGCAGGATGATCCGCCGCAGCGTCAGCGCTCGGCTCATCCCGATCGTGTGTCCGGCCTCCCACTGACCCTTCGGCACGCTGAGGATCGCGGCGCGGATCACCTCGGCCGCGTAGCCGCCGACGTTGAGCGCGAACGCGATGATCGCGCTCGGCCACGGGTCGATCTTGAGGCCGAGGCTGGGCAGCCCGTAGAAGATCACGAAGAGCTGCACCAGCAGCGGTGTGCCGCGGATGACCGAGATGTAGAACCGCGCGATCAGCGAGACGATGCGCACCGGCGAGAGCCGCATGAGGGCGATCGCCAGCGCGATGACGAGACCGAGGACGAACGACGCCAGTGCCAGCGGGATGGTTCCGACAAGCCCGCCGGACAGGATCGGCCAGAAAGACCTCAGGAAGAGATCCCACGTGGACTGCATCTGCGCTCTCCTCGGCCCCGACCCTCCCTACTGGGAGACGTCCTCGCCGAAGTACTTCTCGGAGATCGAGGCGAGCGTGCCGTCGGCGCGCAGTTCGTCGAGCGCGTCGTCGATGGCGGCGACGAGGTCGTCCGAGCCCTTCGCGACGACGAAAGCGTTCTCCGACTTGTCGTCCGTTGTCGCGGCGACCTTCAGATTCACGGCGTCATCGGCGTTGTTCTTCGCCCAGTCGAGCCAGGTCAGCTTGTCGTTCAGCGTCGCGTCGATGCGGCCCTGCTCGAGCAGCGCGATCGACTGCGCCCAGCCTTCGACGGCCTCGACGTTCGCGCCGTTCTCCTGCGCGAGCTCGTACCAGTTGCTCGAGAGCGACTGCGCCGTGGTCTTGCCGGAGAGCGTGGCGAGCGAGGTGATGTCGCTGTTGTCCTTGTTCACGATGACCACGCCGGGGCTGACGGTGTACGGCTCCGAGAAGTCGTACTTGGCCGTGCGCTCATCCGTGATGGAGACCTGGTTCGCGATGAGATCGAAGCGACCGCCGTCGAGACCGGCGAAGATCGCGTCCCACTGCGTCTCCTCGAACTCCGGCTTCACGCCGAGCTTGTCCGCGACGGCCGTGATCACGTCGACGTCGTAGCCGGTGAGTTCACCCGTGCCGCCGTCCGCGTGATACGTGAACGGCGAATAGGTGCCCTCGGTGCCGATGGTGAGGACGCCCGCCTCCTGGATGTCGGCGAGCGATGTACCGGAGCCGGTCGCCTCGCTGGTCGAGCCCGAGCCCGAGACGACGTCGTCGGTGGAGGCCGCCGAGCAGGCGGAGAGAGCGAGGGCGGATGCTGCGGCGATGCCGACCAGGACGATGCGTCCCATGGTCGTGAACGAGCGGTTCGTCACGGTGTGATTCCTTCGGTGCGGGGCGCGATCGGCGCCCATCGGTACAGGGCGCGATCGACGCGGGGAGTCGTGACTCCAGGTGCAGGCTGTGCGGGAGTCTCCCGCCACCGTAACCAGTCCGCCGCGGCCGCATCGCCGCATGACCCCTTGTTACGGGCCACACGGCCTCGGCGGTGGGACTCCGACCGGCGGATCAGACGGTCGAGGCTCCGGCTTCGAGCACCGCCTCGATCTCGGCGACCTCGGCGGAGGTGATCCCGACAGCCGCATCCGGTACGAGCACATGCACCGGATAGGGCTGCAGCTCGGCCCACTCGAGCGCGTCCTGGCGCAGGTTGTCGTCGATCCAGACGACTTCGTCGAACGCGATGCCACGGGCGATCGCGCGATCGAGCCAGTGCGCGACGGGTTGCAGCTTGCCGGTGTGTCCTGGGAAGCGGGCATCGCGCGGCAGTCCGCCGTCAAACGTGATCGCTTCGGTGGCGGAAGGGAGGCGGAGGTCCTGCGCGAGCACGCTCGTGAGCGGAGGCGGCCAGGTCGTCGCCCAGACGATCGTGCCGACGGCGGCGAGGCGGCGCACCAGCTCGGCCCGTTCGGGCTCGAGCACGAGTCGGTGGCCGCCACGGCGGCGATCGCTCACCACATGCGGATTGAGGACGCCGTCGACGTCGAGCAGGATCAGCACGGGCATGCCGACCACACTAGCCGACCAGGACCGGCCCGCGCCCTCCCCCGATGCGGCCACTGCCGTTAGCGTTGGTGGGTGCAGGTCTCACGGCGACTCCCGAGCGGACGGCTCGCGGGATGGACGCCCGATCCGTTCCGTGAGGGCGCCTTCGTCGTGACCGTCGACGGCAGCGAGCAATCGCACGTCGATGTGGGCGATCCCGGTGACCTCGCGCTCGAATACGTGCGGAGGATCGGTTACGCGCTGGACGCGATGGCACCCCCCGGCGCCCCGTTGCGGATCCTCCATCTCGGCGGCGGTGGCCTGACTCTGGTGCGCTACGCCGCGACGACGCGTCCGGGGTCGGAGCAGTACGTGGTGGAGTCCGAGGCCGGTCTGCTCGACTTCGCGCTCGAACACGCACCGCTGCCCGTGGGAACGTCGCTGCACATCCGGCACGGGGACGCACGCGGTCCACTGCCGGACGGCGCACCCTTCGATGTCATCGTGGTGGACGTCTACGTCGGTACCGATGTGCCGGCGTCTCTCCTGGAGGACGGATTCATCGCTCTTCTCGCCGACCGCGTCGCTCCCGCCGGTCTGGTGCTGGTCAACGTCGCCGACGAGGCCGGACTCCCCCTCGCGCGCGCCTGGCGGGCCGGTTTCGCGCGTCGCTTTCCGCATACCAGCCTGGTCGCCGCCGCGGACGTGATCGCTGGACGCAGCGCCGGGAACGCGGTCCTCCTCGCGTCAGGAGGCGACGGATTCGACGAGTGGGTCGCCGCCCTGCTGCGACACGGCCCGCATCCCGCCGCGGCCGACGCGGACAGCGACGTCGTGATCGTGCAGGTGGCGGTAGAAGTCGACCCGTGACTCGAGCGGCACGCCGACCTCCAGGTACTTGGCCCTGATGCGCTTGATGTACGTGCGCACGGTGTGCTCGGCGATCCGCATCTCCTCGGCGACGATCTTGACCGCACTGCCGGCACCGTAGGAGCGCATGACGCGGCTCTCCTGAGGGCTCAGCACGGGACGCCGGTCGTCGGCCGCGAGGAGGAAGCGACCTCGGGCGGATTCCGAGATCCACGTGCGCCCGGAGGCGACGGAGACGATCGCGGCGATCAGATCGCTCGCCTCGTCGCCTTTCCAGACGAATGCGCCCAGCCCGGCGCGCAGGATCGCACGCACCGCGTCGAGAGGAATCGTGGCCGACAGCACGACGAGGGCGGCGTACTCGGCGGCGAACTCGCTCAGCCGCGCCCCGAGTTCCGCGGCGGGTACCGCGTCCAGATCGACGATCGCGATCGAGACGCGTGCGGACGGATCCGAGTCCGCGCCGAGGATCGCGACCGGCGCGACAATCCCCTCCGGACGCTGCTCGCTGGACCGTACCGCCGGAGCGTACACGGTCACCTCCGGCAGGGCGGAGCGCAGCAGCGCGCAGAGCGCGGCACGCTCGATGGCGAGACCGTCGACGACGGCGACGCTGAAACCTTGGAGCTGGACCACGGCGGCAACCTTTCACCGCGGCTTCGGGTTCCGCGGCCTCACTCCGCGCTTCGGGTTCGCGGTCGAACCGAAAGCTAGCGCTTCGAGGATGCACAGGGAAAGAGCATGAGACATACCGTCTCAGGTTCTCTCCCGCGCGGTCGATCCGTCGCACAGGCGAACAGCATTACCCTCGGTAGCACCATGCACGAGATCGCCGCTTCAGCACCGACCAAACGAGCGAAGCGGATCCCCGCCGAGGAGGTCCGCGTCCGCATGATCGCGGCCGCACGCGATGTGGTCGCGCGCGACGGCCTGACGGTGAGCTTCGATCATCTCCCGATGGAGGAGTACATCAAGAAGGCCGGGGTACCTCGCAGCTCCGTCTACCGGATCTGGAGCACGCGCGAAGAGTTCGTCGCCGACCTGATCGGCGAGGTCTTCAGTGCCGAGCGCTATTCCGACGGCTTCGATCCGACTGCGATCGTCGCGATGACGCACGTCTACCAGGACAACCTCGAGCGCATGGACACGGCGGTCGGGCGTCGCGCCGTGGTGCACGAGATGATCCGTGTCGGTACGACGATCAATTTCCACCACCTGAGCGAATCCGTCGAGTGGGTCTCGTACAACACCCTCTTCACATCGCTCGATTCCATTCCGGACGGACCGGCGCACGCGGCGGTATCGGCGGTCGTGGAGCGCATCGAAACACGCTTCGCCCAGCGAATGGCGGCGTTCTACCGCGACATGATCCGTCGCTACGGCGTCACGCTGAAGCCCGGATGCACGCCTGACCAGATTGCTGCGCTCACCGCGATGATCGTGGAGGGCGTTGCGTCCCGCATCCGCAATTCGACATCGGCGCTCGATGCCTACGTCGAGGCCCCGGGTCTGGACGGCGAGCAGGTGGAGTGGCATCTCGCCGCGTACACGATCCGTTCGGTGATCGACGGCATGATCGACGATTTCGGTGTCGACGGACCGATCGTGCTCGAGGAGGACCACGACACCGACTCGGCCGACGATCCGGCGGATGGCACCGGCCTCACTCCGGCGTGATCGCCTCGCTGAACGCGTCGTAGAGCGCGGCGAAACCCGTGATCGCGAGGGTGTGTTCTGCCGGCCCCTCCGGGCGGATAGGCCCCGTGACCAGCTCGGGCACCACGAGACGCGCGATGCAGAGCCCCTCGATGTACGCAGCGAGGGCCGTCGCGAATTGCGGGAAGTCGAGCCCGACCTCGGGACGCAGGCGGAGGCCGAGTTCCTGGAACACGTGCTCGTAGTACTTCGCCATGTTGTCGACGAAATGCAGCTGGCGCCGGCGTAGTGCGTCCTCGATCGCCGAGCGGATGTCGTCATCCGTCTGCGCGTCCAGAGACGCGGCGACGGCCACGAAGTTGCGCCACGGGATCGACGCGAAGGTGTTGTCGTAGTTCGCCTGCACGGCCACGGCGAGGGCGTGCATCTGCACCGAGCGGCGCCCCTCCGCGGTCGCGAGATCGGCCTCGTGCCGGTGCACGAGTGCGTCGCCGGTGTTCAGGGCGTCGCGGTCGAGTCGTCCCGGCAGAGTGCGATTGGGCACGGCGGCGATCAGCTCGTCGTAGAAGTCCTGGCGGCTCGGCCACACGCGATAGACGGTGCTGCGCGGCACGCCGACGTCGCGGATGATGTCTTCCAAGCGCAGATGCCCCACGCTCATCCGCACGCCCTCGCGGTCGATGATGCCGATCGCGTGCTCGAGCACTCGGGCGCGCACCTCGGCCTTCGAGAAGCGGGCGTTACGCCGCGGCACGGCGGGCGGGTCGACATCCATGAGAACTCCGGGCGACCGAGACGGCGGGACACCGCACTCGGGTCGAAGAGTGCGACTGATCCTCAGCCTATCCCTCGCCCGTCGGGTACATCGGATCGCGCCGGCCGCCTCAGCGGAGCAGCGGCCCGCTCGGGCGATTCTCGCCGTCGCGGGCCGCATGCCCGATCCCCCCGGATAGGCCGCCCCATCGACCTCCCTCGACCGTAGACGGCGTCGACCGCGGACGCAAAAAAGTGGACCTCATGTCCCATCGGGACGCTCAGCGGGCGAAGCCGCGCCACTCCGGGTCGGGCTCGACGAACCGGTCGAAGAGCGCCGAGAAACCGATCGCGGCCAGGCTCCACTCGGAATCGTCGACGACGAATCGGCGAGTCGCGTCGTCGGGGACGACCCCTCGTACGATGCCGAGCCCCTCGAGGAAAGCACCGGTGCCGATCGACAGGATGCGGAAGTCATCGCCGAACTCGGGCTTCAGCCGCAGGCCCAAGACGGTCGCCACCCGTCGGTAGAAGGCCGCCATCGCGTCGATCCGGTCGTTCTCCTGCTCGCGCAACTCGGCGGTGACCTGCTCGCGCACCGAATCGGTCAGGGTCCCGAGGGCGACGGACAGGGCGATCCAGTTGCGCCACTCCTGCGTCGTCGTGACGGTCTCGGAGTGATGCGACACCGCGGCCCGGATGGTCTCGAGCAGGATCGCGCGACGGCCCGCCGGTGTGGCCAGCTCGGACTGCATCGCTTCGATCGACCGCGCCGCGATCGCCAGCGAACCGGACTGGTCGCGCTGCGCCGCCGACATCGAGGGGATCGCCGCGAGAACGGCCTCGAAGAACTCCTCCTTCGAGCCCCAGAGCCGATACGCGGTGCTGCGCGGCACGCCGGACGCGCGGATGAGCTCTTCGTAGCCGAGGAGGTTCACGCTCAGGTGGATCCCGTCGCGGCCGAGCGTGCCGAAGGCTGCGGAGATCAGGCGGTCGCGCGCCTCGCTCTGGCTCAGCCGACCCGACGGGCGGCTGTCGGAGTGACGGGAAGCGAGGGTCACGGTAGTCGTCTCAGCGTGATCGATGTGAGGGAGCGGGTGCGCCCCCACTCTAGTGAATGCTCCTCGCCGATGGTGGGGCCGGTCGCGGCGGGGCCGGTCGCGGCGGAGCCGGTCGCAGCGGAGCCGGTCCTGGCTGGGCCTACACGCCCCGCGCGCATCGCGGGTGCACTCGAGCGATCGTTCGCAACGGCCTGCGCGACGGCCTCGGTGGCCCAGCCTGCGAGCACCGGGTTCCGCATCAGATTGGCGTGCTGACACAGGCTGTCCTCGAAACCGTCGGCGAGCGACCCGGTGCAGGTGACCACATGGCGCTCGTCGACGCCCGCCTCGGCGGACGCCGTGCCCACCACGACATCACCGAGCGATACGGTCCGCTCCCCCGTCTGCGGATCACCCGTCGACGACAGCCCGAGGGCCGCCGCGAGCGCATCCAGCAGCGGGATCCGCACGTCGCCGGCCAGTGCGACCACGTGCACAGCGCTCGGCCACGGCGGCAGCGCGGCGATCTCAGGAGAACCCGACCGCAGCGCGATCCCCGCCTCCGAGGCGAAGGCGTCGACCGTGGGTACACCCGAGCATCCGCTGGCCAGGTCGGCGTCGCGCGTGAACGCGGCGCCGCAGAGTTGCAGCAGCGCACTGAGCCCCAATCGGCCGCCCGCCAGGGCTCCACCGGGCGCGAAGAGGTCGATCGCGCTGACGGTCTGCGACAGCGACGCGGCCAAAGCCGAGCCGGTGTTGGGCGTGCCGAACGTGACCACGTCCGAGACGACGGAGGCGATTGCGATGCCGTCCACCGACTGGGCGAGAGCCTCGCGCGTGGCGAGACCGCCCATGGAGTGCGCCACCACGATGGCCCGAGTGCCGGAAGCGGCGGTCAGGCAGTGCAGCGACACCGCGAGAGCGTCGCCGATGCCGGGGTCGGTCACCCAGCGGGCTGCGAGCGAGCGGTAGTCGAAGGTGTAGACGGCGGCGCCGGGGATGCTCTGCAGCATCCCGATCAGCGATCGCGATGCGGGAGTCGCGTCGGCGACGAACTGCGAGAACGCTCCCGTGCGCGACTCGTCGTGCGTCGCCGTGCCCAACCAGCCGTGCACCATCAGGATCGGCACCGTCGCAGCGGTGGCCGACGCGGCGGGATCGACGTGGTCGCTCTCGAGAACCGGCGCGCGTTGGGCGACACCACAGGATTCGGGCAGCACCGAGGCAGCCGCATCGGCTCGGGCCGGGGTCGCTCCCGCCACCACGAGGACCAGCGCGAGCAGGAACGCCGTAGCGGACGCGACCACGAATCTCATCCGCGCGTTACCTCACCGGTTCGTACCCGTCGCGATCCATTCGGGTGGGGACCGACGAGGCGGGGCCCCATCGATCATCGCGGAGGGCTCGCCGGGGAGAACAGTCCCGAAGGGGGGCCGACGCGTCGGAATTTTGCTCGGCTGGCCGAGCCGCACTGACGTCCCGCGACTGCGACCACGATAGCGAGCGGATGCCGCGGCTGGCCGCGACCGCTCCGCATCCGCACGCAATGGCTACGGTGAGCGCCGGATGGGACCGACCGGGTACGCCGAAGGGGCTCCCCCGGATCCGACGATCCGAGAGAGCCCCTCGACGTGTGGTGCGTGACTAGCTGTAGTTGCCCGGCTCGTACCCGTCCGAGGAGAACGAGTCGAAGTCGACGAACGACAGGTCCGCGTCACTGAACGAGGTGTCGTCGGCGAAGATGCGGTTCGGGTAACGCTCCGCCTTCGCCTCCTCCGTGGCCTCGACCGACACGTTGCGGTACTTCGGGAGACCGGTACCGGCCGGGATCAGCTTTCCGATGATCACGTTCTCCTTCAGGCCCACCAGCGGGTCCTTCTTGCCCTCCATGGCGGCCTGCGTGAGAACACGCGTGGTCTCCTGGAACGACGCGGCCGACAGCCACGACTCCGTCGCGAGCGAGGCCTTGGTGATACCCATGACCTCCTGGCGAGCGGACGCGGTCCGCTTGCCCTCGGTCAGGGTCGCACGGTTGACCTCGTTGTAGCGCGACCGGTCGACGAGCTCACCCGGGAGCAGCTCGGTGTCGCCGTGCTCGACGACGGTCACCTTGCGGAGCATCTGACGGACGATGACCTCGATGTGCTTGTCGTGGATCGGCACACCCTGCGAACGGTAGACGCCCTGGACGCCACCGACGAGGTGCTTCTGGACCTCACGGACGCCCAGCACGCGCAGGACCTCCTTGGGGTCGACCGTTCCGACGTGCAGCTGCTGGCCGAGTTCGACGTGCTGGCCGTCCTCGATGAGCAGCTGCGAGCGCTTCAGCACCGGGTAGAGGACCGGCTCGTCGCCCGAGTCGGGGGTCAGGATCAGTCGGCGCGACCGATCCGTGTCCTCGATCGTGATGCGGCCGGCGGCTTCCGCGATCGGCGACGCACCCTTGGGGGTACGGGCCTCGAAGAGCTCCTGCACGCGGGGCAGACCCTGCGTGATGTCGTCCGCGGATGCGGATCCACCGGTGTGGAAGGTACGCATGGTCAGCTGCGTGCCGGGCTCACCGATCGACTGCGCCGCGATGATGCCGACGGCCTCACCGATGTCGACGAGCTTGCCGGTGGCCAGCGAACGGCCGTAGCAGGCGGCGCAGACGCCGACCGCGGACTCGCAGGTCAGCACGGAGCGGACCTTGATGTGGCGCACGTCGGCGGCGACCAGCTTCTCGATGAGCACATCGCCCACGTCCTCGCCGGCCTCGGCCACGACCTCGCCGGCCTCGTTCACCGCGGCAGCGGCGAGCGAGCGGGCGTAGACCGAGTTCTCCACGTTCGAGTCCTGGATCCAGGCGCCGGACGCGTCCTGCAGCATGATCGGCAGGTCGAGACCCTTCGAGGTGCCGCAGTCGTCCTCGCGGATGATGACATCCTGCGAGACGTCGACCAGACGACGCGTGAGGTAACCCGAGTCGGCCGTACGGAGGGCCGTGTCGGCCAGACCCTTACGGGCACCGTGCGTCGCGATGAAGTACTCGGCGACCGACAGACCCTCGCGGTACGAGGAGATGATCGGTCGGGCGATGATCTCACCCTTCGGGTTGTTCACCAGGCCTCGCATACCGGCGATGTTGCGCACCTGCAGCCAGTTACCACGAGCACCCGACGTCACCATGCGGTTGATGGTGTTGTCGACCGGGAAGTTCGCGCGCATGGCCTTGGCGACCTCGTCGGTCGCGTCGGTCCAGATCTTCACGAGCTCCTGGCGACGCTCTGCGTTGGTGGTCAGACCCTTGTCGTACTCGGCCTCGACCTTGGCGGCCTTCTTCTCGTAGCCCGCGATGATCTGCGGCTTGTCCGGCGGCGTGAGGATGTCGGAGAGCGCGACGGTGACGCCCGAGCGCGTGGCCCAGTAGAAACCGGCGTCCTTGATGCGGTCGAGCGAGGCTGCGACCTCCACCTTGGGGTAGCGCTCCGCGAGGTCGTTCACGATGCCCGAGATCGTCGTCTTGTCGGCGACGTCCTCGAAGTACGGGTAGTCCACCGGCAGCGCCTCGTTGAAGAGGGCGCGACCGAGGGAGGTCTCCAGCAGCACCGGGGCGGTGGTCTTGTTGTTCTCGTCGAGCTCGACACCCTCGGGCGCCTGACCGGCGGCGAAGTAGAGGTCCGACATGCGGATCTTCACCTTCGCGTTCAGGTGCAGCGACTTCTGGTCGTTGGCGAGGATCGCCTCGGACACGGAGGAGAACGCCCGACCCTCACCGGCTGCACCCTCGCGGATGGTGGTGAGGTGGTGCAGACCGATGATCATGTCCTGCGTGGGCAGGGTCACCGGACGGCCGTCGGACGGCTTGAGGATGTTGTTCGACGCGAGCATCAGGATGCGCGCCTCGGCCTGGGCCTCGACGGACAGCGGCAGGTGCACGGCCATCTGGTCGCCGTCGAAGTCCGCGTTGAACGCGGCGCAGACGAGCGGGTGCAGCTGGATGGCCTTACCCTCCACCAGCTGAGGCTCGAAGGCCTGGATGCCGAGGCGGTGCAGCGTGGGCGCACGGTTCAGCAGCACGGGGCGCTCGCGGATGATCTCCTCGAGCACGTCCCACACCTGCGGACGCGAACGCTCCACCATGCGCTTGGCGGCCTTGATGTTCTGGGCGTGGCTCAGGTCGATCAGGCGCTTGATCACGAACGGCTTGAACAGCTCCAGAGCCATCTGCTTGGGCAGACCGCACTGGTGCAGCTTGAGCTGCGGGCCGACGATGATGACCGAACGGCCCGAGTAGTCGACGCGCTTGCCGAGCAGGTTCTGGCGGAAACGACCCTGCTTGCCCTTCAGCATGTCGCTGAGGGACTTCAGGGCCCGGTTGCCGGTACCGGTGACGGGGCGACCGCGGCGGCCGTTGTCGAACAGTGCGTCGACGGCCTCCTGCAGCATCCGCTTCTCGTTGTTCACGATGATCTCGGGAGCACCGAGGTCGAGCAGACGACGCAGACGGTTGTTGCGGTTGATCACACGACGGTAGAGGTCGTTGAGGTCGGAGGTCGCGAAGCGGCCACCGTCGAGCTGCACCATCGGGCGCAGCTCCGGCGGGATGACCGGGACGACGTCGAGGACCATCGCCGCCGGCGAGTTGCCGGTGGCGAGGAACGAATTGACGACGCGCAGGCGCTTGATGGCGCGGATCTTCTTCTGACCCTTGCCCTCGGCGATCTGCAGGTGCAGCGTCTCGGCCTCCGACTGGAGGTCGAACTGCTCGAGGCGCTTCTTGATCGCCTCGGCACCCATGTACGCCTCGAAGTACACGCCGTAGCGGTCGACGAGCTCGTTGAAGACGGCGTCCTCGGGCTTGAGGTCGCCGACCTTCAGGGTGCGGAACTGCTCCCAGACGGACTCGAGCCGCGAGATGTCCTCGTCGAAGGACTTGCGGATCTGGCCCATCTCCTTCTCGGCGCCGTCCTTGGTGCGGCGCTTCTGGTCGCTCTTGGCGCCTTCCGCCTCCAGGGCGGCGAGGTCGGTTTCGAGGCGGGCCAGGCGGTCCGCGATGCGGGAGTCGCGCTGGTCGGAGAGGGTCTTGATCTCGAGGCGCAGCTCGTTCTCGAGGCCGGGCATGTCGGCGTGGCGACCATCGTCGTCCACGTCGATGATCATGTAGGCCGCGAAGTAGATGACCTTCTCGAGGTCCTTCGGCGCCATGTCGAGCAGGTAGCCCAGACGCGACGGAACGCCCTTGAAGTACCAGATGTGCGTGACGGGGGCGGCGAGCTCGATGTGGCCCATGCGCTCACGGCGCACCGACGACTTCGTGACCTCGACGCCGCAGCGCTCGCAGACGATGCCCTTGAAGCGGACACGCTTGTACTTGCCGCAGGAGCACTCCCAGTCGCGGGAGGGTCCGAAGATCTGCTCTCCGAAGAGGCCGTCCTTCTCGGGCTTCAGCGTGCGGTAGTTGATGGTCTCGGGCTTCTTCACTTCACCGTGCGACCAGCGACGGATGTCATCGGCCGTTGCCAGGCCGATGCGCAGCTCGTCAAAAGTTGTTACGTCGAGCAATGTTTTCTCCTTGTCGGAAAACAGATGTCCTCGTTCCGGAGGACGGAAGTCTTGAGGTGGTCATCGCCGATTCCTCGGCACGCCCTTAGATGTCGTCGACGGAGGACGACTCGAAGCGGCTGGAGATGTTGATTCCGAGCTCCTCCGCGGCGCGGTAGACCTCGTCATCCGTGTCGCGCAGGCTGACCGCCGTGCCGTCCGCGGACAGCACCTCGACGTTCAGGCAGAGCGACTGCATCTCCTTGATGAGGACCTTGAAGGACTCGGGGATGCCCGGCTCCTGGATGTTCTCACCCTTGACGATGGCCTCGTAGACCTTCACGCGGCCCAGGATGTCGTCGGACTTGATCGTGAGCAGCTCCTGCAGCGCGTAGGCGGCACCGTAGGCCTCGAGGGCCCACACCTCCATCTCGCCGAAGCGCTGTCCACCGAACTGCGCCTTACCACCCAGGGGCTGCTGCGTGATCATCGAGTACGGACCCGTCGAACGCGCGTGGATCTTGTCGTCCACGAGGTGGTGCAGCTTCAGGATGTACATGTAGCCGACCGAGACCGGGTCCGGGAACGGCTCGCCGGAGCGGCCGTCGAACAGCTGGGTCTTGCCCGAGGAACCGATCAGGCGGTCGCCGTCGCGAGTGACCGTCGTCGAGTCCAGCAGACCCGCCAGCTCCTCCTCCGCCGCGCCGTCGAAGACGGGGGTGGCGACCTTGGTACCGGCGACGGCCTCACGGGCGTGCTCGGGCAGACGAGCAGCCCACTCGGGGTTGCCCTCGACCTTCCAGCCCTGCTTGGCGATCCATCCGAGGTGGATCTCGAGGACCTGGCCGAAGTTCATTCGGCCGGGGACGCCCAGCGGGTTCAGAACGATGTCGACCGGAGTTCCGTCGGCGAGGAACGGCATGTCCTCGACCGGGAGGATCTTCGAGATGACGCCCTTGTTGCCGTGACGGCCCGCGAGCTTGTCGCCCTCGGTGATCTTGCGCTTCTGGGCGATGTAGACGACCACGCGCTGGTTGACGCCCGAGCCGAGCTCGTCGTCGCCGTCCTGCGAGTCGAACACCTTGACACCGATGATGGTGCCCTGCTCACCGTGGGGAACCTTCAGCGAGGTGTCGCGCACTTCGCGGCTCTTCTCGTTGAAGATCGCGCGGAGCAGGCGCTCCTCGGCCGACAGCTCGGTCTCGCCCTTGGGCGTGACCTTGCCGACGAGGATGTCGCCGGGACGGACCTCGGCGCCGATGCGGATGATGCCGCGCTCGTCGAGGTCGGCCAGAAGCTCGGGGCTGACGTTGGGCAGATCGCGGGTGATCTCCTCCTTGCCGAGCTTGGTGTCGCGGGCGTCGACCTCGTACTCCTCGATGTGGATCGAGGAGAGGACGTCGTCCTTCACCAGGTTCTGGCTGAGGATGATCGCGTCCTCGAAGTTGTGACCCTCCCACGGCATGAACGCGACGAGCAGGTTCTTGCCGAGCGCGAGCTCGCCGTTCTCGGTCGCAGGACCGTCGGCGACGATCTCGCCGACCTCGATGCGCTCACCGGCGGAGACGACCACGCGGTTGTTGTACGAGGTGCCCTGGTTGGAGCGGTCGAACTTGCGCAGGAAGTAGGTCTGCGTTCCACCCTCATCGAGCTGGACGGTGACGGAGTCGGCGGAGACCTCCTGCACCACACCGGCCTTGTCGGCGGTGATCACGTCGCCGGCATCGATGGCCGCGAAGCCCTCCATACCGGTACCCACCACGGGCGACTCGCTGCGCAGCAGCGGGACGGCCTGACGCTGCATGTTCGCACCCATGAGGGCGCGGTTCGCGTCGTCGTGCTCGAGGAACGGGATGAGCGAGGTCGCGACCGACACCATCTGGCGCGGGGAGACGTCCATGTAGTCGACGCGGTCGGCGTCGACGAGCTCGACCTCTCCACCCTTCGGGCGGACGAGGACCTTGGGCTCGGCGAAGTGGAAGTCCTTGGTCAGCGGGGCGTTCGCCTGCGCGACCAGGTACTCGTCCTCCTCCGAAGCGGTGAGGTAGTCGATCTGCTCAGTCACCAGGCCGCCGACGACCTTGCGGTACGGGGTCTCGATGAAGCCGAAGGAGTTGATCCGCGCGAACGAGGCGAGCGAACCGATCAGGCCGATGTTCGGGCCTTCCGGGGTCTCGATCGGGCACATGCGGCCGTAGTGCGAGGGGTGGACGTCGCGGACCTCGACGCCGGCGCGCTCGCGGCTCAGACCACCGGGGCCGAGCGCGGACAGGCGGCGCTTGTGGGTCAGACCCGCGAGCGGGTTGTTCTGGTCCATGAACTGCGACAGCTGCGAGGTGCCGAAGAACTCCTTGATCGCGGCGACGACGGGGCGCACGTTGATCAGGGTCTGCGGGGTGATCGCTTCGATGTCCTGCGTGGTCATACGCTCGCGGACGACGCGCTCCATGCGGGACAGACCGGTGCGGACCTGGTTCTGGATCAGCTCGCCGACCGCGCGGATGCGACGGTTGCCGAAGTGGTCGATGTCGTCCACGTCGAGACGCAGCTCGACGGGCTTGCCGTCGCGCACGCCGGGCAGCGTGGTGCGGCCGTCGTGCAGCGCGACCAGGTACTTGATCGTCGCGATGATGTCTTCGACGGTCAGGACCGAGTCGGACAGCGCCTTGTCGATACCGAGCTTGCGGTTGATCTTGTAGCGACCGACCTTCGCGAGGTCGTAGCGCTTGGAGTTGAAGTAGAAGTTGTCCAACAGCGCGCGGGCGGCCTCGGCGGCGACCTGCTCGCCCGGACGGAGCTTGCGGTAGATGTCGCGGAGGGCGTCCTCCTTGGTGAGGATGTTGTCCTTCTCGAGGGTCAGCTCGATCGACTCGTAGCCGGCGAACTGCTCGAGGATCTCCTCCGAGGTGAGACCGAGGGCCTTGAGGAAGACCGTGACGGACTGCTTGCGCTTGCGGTCGATGCGAACGCCGACCTGGTCGCGCTTGTCGATCTCGAACTCGAGCCAGGCACCGCGGCTCGGGATCACGCGAGCGGAGTAGATGTCCTTGTCGGAGGTCTTCTCCTGCTGGCGCTCGAAGTACACACCCGGGGAGCGGACGAGCTGGGACACGACGACACGCTCGGTGCCGTTGATGATGAACGTGCCCTTCTCGGTCATGAGAGGGAAGTCGCCCATGAAGACCGTCTGAGTCTTGATCTCACCCGTGAGGTGGTTCATGAACTCGGCCTCGACGTACAGCGGAGCGGCGTAGGTCTTGCCGCGCTCCTTGCACTCCTCGATCGTGTACTTCTCGGGCTCGAGGTAGGGGTTGGTGAAGCTCAGCTGCATCGTCTCGCTGAGGTCTTCGATCGGGGAGATCTCCTCGAAGATCTCGTCCAGACCGGAGTGAGCCGGCAGGTCGTCGCGACCCTGGGCCTTCGCCTCGGCGACGCGGGTCTTCCACGCCTCCGAACCGACGAGCCAGTGGAAGCTCTCGGTCTGGAGAGCGAGAAGATCCGGAACCGTGAGGGTGTCACTGATCTTGGCGAACGAGAGACGCGAGGCGCCGCGTCCGTTCTTGGGAGAGGTGGTGGTTGCGTTGGGCGCAGCAGCCAAGGAAGGAACCTCCGTAGACCCCGTCGGGTCTCATTGTTGGTTTGTGTATGGAGTGGGGCTCCCGCCTCACGCCGTCACGGCGGCCGTGTCAGCAGACGACTTGCGTCATTTGACGAGGGCCCGCTGGTCGGGGCTAGAGTGTGGCGAGTCGTCATCCACCATTTGATGACGAGTCCGACCCGGCCGACCGCAATATGAGGGCATGGGTATTCGGGAGCGCAAAGTACAAATATAGGCCCGTTGCGCCACGCCGCGCAAGTCGAGATCCTTGCGTCTTCGCTCCGGCTCCTGTATGCGTGCCGCGGCACGGCATCCGCCCCCGCCCGGGTGGGCGCGAACCGCCCCGTTTTCGTGTCGCGACGGACGCTCCTCGACAACCCGGGCCACGCCACACCCGACGCGCCCAGCCGGGGTGGGTGCGAACCGCCCCGCAACCGGCCCGGACGGACGCTCCCCGACGACCCGGCCACGCCACACCTCGGGCACGCAGCCGGGGTGGGCGCGAACCGCCCCCGCATCCGCCCGAAACGGACGTTCACCGACAACCCGGGCCGCGCCACACCCCCGCGCGCAGCCCCCGGTGGGCGCGAACCGCCCCGCACCCGCCCAGGTCGAACGTTCCCGGACAACCCGGGCCACGCCACACCTCGGGCACGCAGCCGGGGTGGGCGCGAACCGCCCCCGTCCGTCCGAAAACGGGGCGGGATGTGACAACCCGGGCTTCAACGCGAAGGATGGTGGAATGCAGGAGCGCCCGAACCGGACACTGGCGAGCGGATTCCGCGCCGAGATCGAGCCCGACCGTTACTCGCCCGGGTCGTTCACCCTCGTCGTCGACGGCACCCCGCAGTCGCACGTCGACCTCGAGGACCCGACGTACCTCTCCTTCGAGTACGTGCGCCGGATCGGGCACGGGATCGATCTGGTCGCGCCGGAGGGCGACCCGATCACAGCGGTGCACCTCGGGGCCGGCGCCCTCACCCTCCCGCGATACGTCGCCGCGACCCGCCCCGGTTCGCGGCAGCAGGTGATCGAGATCGAGGGCGAGCTGGTCGAGCTGGTGCGCGCCGAGCTGCCGCTCCCCCGCGCCGCGCAGATCCGCATCCGCCAAGGTGACGCCCGTGAGGTGCTGGCGAAGCTTCCACCAGGGCTGCGCGGCAGCGTCGACGTCGTGGTCGTCGACATCTTCTCGGGCGCTCGGACCCCGGCGCACGTGACCAGCCAGGAGTTCTACGGCGAGATCGTGCCGCTGCTGGCGTCCACCGGATTCATTGCGGTCAACGTCGCCGACGGAGCCGGTCTCGCCTTCGCCCGCTCGCAGGCCGCCACCTTGAAAAGCGTCTTCGCGCACGTCGCGATCGTCACCGATACGCAGATGCTGAAGGCCAAGCGCTTCGGCAACGTGGTGATGTTCGCCTCGCAGCAACCGCTGCCGTTCGAGCGGATGCCGCGGCTGGTCGCCTCGGATCCGTCGCCCGCGAAGGTGGTGCAGGGCGCCGAGCTGGTGAACTTCGTCGCCGGCGCGAAGATCGCGACCGACGCCACCGCCACGCCGTCCCCGCCTCCCGCGCGGTCGATCTTCCAGGTGCGCCGGGGCGGCTGAGCGCGAGGGGTTCCGTTGCGGCACTGTCTCCTTCAGGCTGGGAGCATGCGGAAGTTCGCGCCGGTCCTGCTCGTGCTCGCTCTAGTGGGCTGCACGTCCGGAGCGGGCGAGTCTGAACCGGGCGCCGCAGCAACGGCCGCATCCGCAGCGCCGACCGCATCCGCCGCGCCGACCGCGTCGGCCGCGCCGACCGCTTCCGCAGTGCCGACCCTGCGACCTGTCGCGCCGAGCGGCGATCCCGTGCCGGCGGCCGAAGGTCTCGACGCGCCGTGGTCGATCGCTCGCTTCGCGGACGGCACCACCTTCGTCAGCGAAAGGGACACCGGCACGATCAGCGAGGTCGCGACCGACGGCACGCTCAGGGACGTCACCACGATCGAGGGCGTCGAACCCGGGGGCGAGGGCGGGCTGCTCGGTCTCGCGATCGCGCCTGACGAGGCCACGCTCTTCGCCTACTACACGGCCGCCGACGACAACCGCGTCGTGACCCTGCCCATCTCGGGCGAGCGGGCCACCCGCACATTAGGTGCCGCCACTGCGATCCTGACCGGGATCCCTAAGGCGGGCAACCACAACGGCGGCCGGATCGCCATCGGGCCCGATGGGCTGCTCTACGTCACGGCCGGCGATGCGGGCGAGCCGTCGCGCGCGCAGGATCCGACCTCCCTCGGCGGCAAGATCCTGCGGATCGAGCCGGACGGTTCGGTTCCCGCCGACAACCCCGTGCCCGGGTCCGCTCTGTACAGTCTCGGCCACCGCAATCCGCAAGGCATCGCCTGGACCGCGGACGGGCGGATGTGGGCGAGCGAGTTCGGTCAGAACACCTGGGACGAGCTGAACGTGATCACCCCCGGCGCGAACTACGGCTGGCCCACCGTCGAGGGCATCGGCTCGGATGCACGCTTCGTCAACCCGGTGCAGCAGTGGCCCACGGACGACGCCAGCCCGAGCGGCCTCGCCGCGATCGACGGGACGCTGTTCCTCGCCGCGTTGCAGGGCGAGCGGATCTGGTCGGTCGACGTCGCGAACGGCATCGGCACCCCGCGGAGCTGGTTCGTCGGCAGCTACGGGCGCATCCGTGATGTGGCCGCCGCGACCGACGGTTCGCTGTACTTCTTGACGAGTAATACCGACGGTCGAGGTGATCCCGCAGACGGCGACGATCGGCTGTATCGGATCGGCGTCGTCCCTGTCGGGTGACGCGTCAACCGGATGCGGGGCGGCCGAGGCCCGCATCCGGCCTAAACTTGCAGAACGGTGCCGGCGCCAGCGCCCGCCGATCTCGACCTCCCGGCTACCCCGCGTCACGAGAGAGCATCATCCTGAGCATCATCATCCGCCATGACCCCGCCACCTTGCGCGAAGAGGTCGACGTCTCCGCTGCCGCCGAACGACTGGACGAGATCGGAACACTGCGCAGTCTCGCCGCGCTGAGCGAGAAGGTGGAGCTGCTGCGCCTGCTCGACCGACTCGACGAGGCCTGGGACGTCGCGAACGAGGCCGTTCGCCGCACCCGCTTCTCCGGCGATCGCGCCGAGCTGATCACTGCTCGCGCGCGACGCGGCCGGCTGATGCAACTCCGCGGCAAACCCGACGAGGCGCTCGCCGAGTTGTCGCTGTGCGTCGATGAAGCGCGCACCCACGAGTGGCATCTCGAACACGCCTTCGCTCTGCGGATGCGGGGCTTGGCCCAGTTCGACGCAGGCGAGTTCGGTGCTGCGGCACGCGATTTCGATGCCGCGTCGGCGTTGGGGACGCGGATCGGCTTGCCGGAGGAAGACCTGGAAGTGTCGCGACTCGGCTTCGTCGCGGCGAGTGAGATGCAGGACGAATCGCTGCGCGAGAGGCGCGCCGACGGCCAGGCGCGAGGCCGCCGCCGCGCCGACGAGCAGTGAATGTCGGTGGGGTGACCTAACCTCACGTCATGGCTGACCTCGACCGCGTCCGCGTATGGGCTGACGCACTGATCCGACTGCATCTCGACCCCACGTGGAGCTTCGCGTTCGACAACGCGAAGACCCGGGGCGGCGCGTGTCATTGGGGCACGCGACGAATCACCGTCTCGCGCTACCTCGCCGCTCGGTGGAGCGACGAGGAGGTGCATCAGACGCTGCTGCACGAGGTCGCGCACGCCATGTCGGGAGCCCGCGAAGCGCACGGCGCCGTGTGGCGTCGCAACGCAGCCGCGATCGGCTACGTGGGCCGGCGCACCCACGAGAACAGCGTCGCCGACGAGCTCGCGCCGTGGGTCGGATCATGCCCCCGCGGTCACACGTTCTACCGGCACCGCCGACCGGCGCGAACACTGGCGTGCGGACGCTGCGGACGCGGCTTCGACAGGGCGAACGTCATCGAGTGGCGCAAGCGCGAGATCACGGCCGAGCAGCGCCGCAGCGCGCGCGCCGAGAGCTGAACGAGGCCCCGGCCGGTGACGCGCGACACAATGGAGGTATGACCTCCGCCGTGCCCGCCTCCCGCGACATCGCCACGGGGCAGTGGTTCGAGGACGAGACCCGGTGGTGGTTCGACTCCGGTTCGATCGCGCTCGACTTCGCCTACACCGGCGCGCTCGGAGGCCGACCCGAGCGGCTGCACGATGCCGACGCTCTCGCCGCCTGGCTGAGCGACAGGTTCGGCGCAGTGTCCGCCTCGGGGCGCGACGTGCAGCCGGCGGATGCGTTGATGCTGCGCGCGTCCATCGCGCACCTCGCCGACGCCGCCGCATCCGACGCCGCGCGCGATCCGTCCGACGTCGACGTGATCAACCTGTTCGCGGCCACCCCCGACGTGCCCCCGGCGCTGTCCGGCGGATCACGACAGGCCGGCGCCACACGTGCGAGTGCCCGGCAGGCGCTGTCGACCATCGCCCGCGAGGCGGTTGCCGCATTCTCCGGCGACGCCTCCGGACGCATCCGCCGGTGCAGCGCCGACGATTGCGGGATCGTCTACCTCGACACCTCGCGCTCGGGCACCCGGCGATGGTGCTCGATGCAACGCTGCGGGAATCGGGCGAAGGTGCGCGCCCACCGGGCGCGCACCCGCGAGCTCAGTCGGTGACGCGCACTTCTTTCCAGAAGGCGACGTAGTCGGAGAAGTCCTTGCCGACACGATCGAATGCCGTCGGGTAGGGCTTCGGATACGACCAGGCACGGTCGGTCAGCACTCCATCGCCGCTGCGGACGTTGAAGTACTGGCACTCGCCCTTCCACGGGCACGTGTAGGGCGTGGGGCTCTTCTCGAGCAGCTCAGCGTTCACGCTCTCAGGCGGGAAGTACCAGTTGCCCTCGATCGAGATCAGTTCGGCGTCGGGTGCTTCGGCGAGGACGACGTCGTTGAGTACGGCCTTCATGCGGTGACTCATCTCCGGGGCGGCTCGGGCGTCCGCACCCGGTTGAACGCTACGCCGCTCTCGGCGTCACGCCAAGACGTCGATCGCGTCGGAGCTGTCGACACGACTCGCCGCCGCGAGTTCTTCGGCGCGGCCCGCAGCGCGCAGCTGCCGACCGGTCGCCGACGCCGAGAGCAGATGCACGCAGGCACGGCGGAGCCCGTCGTAGGCGGCGCTCGCGACCGCGGCGTCGGGCGAGGTGTGGTCGATGCCGAGCGATATCAGGGCATCCACCAGGGCGCCCGCCGCAAGCTGATCCTCGAGCGCGAAGCGGTTCTCGCCCCGCGTGCCGGTCTCGCCGAGCGCGATCACGTTGACGCTGGTGCGACCGCCGTTCTCGTGCTGCCGCTCGAGGATCCATCGGGCGACGGCGCTGCGGTTCGCGAGCGAGGACCGAACGACGCGCCCCTCGATCGCGGGCAGCTCGGCGACTGCGGAGGCCAGTGCGACGGCAGACGGCAGGGCGTCGACCAGGACCGTGATCTGTGCGGGCGCGAGACGCGCCAGCCCCGCCACGCCCCAATCGAGGCGGATCTGGTAGCTCGACTGGTCGAATACGGTGCTGTCGTTCACCCGTCCACGGTATCGGCCCCCGCCGCGGGATCCGACCCGAGCATCGACACCATCGCGTGCGCTATCAGGGCGAAATCACTCGACGAGATCTCGATCAGACCGCGGCGCAGCTGATAGCCCCAGTTCGGCACCGACGTGAATTCGAGCACCGACTGCAACGGCGCGATCGGCGCCTCCTCCGCGGTCGAGTCGTAATCGATACGTCGGCGCCAGGGCCGGAAATCGCCGTCCTCCGCCTGCCACGACTCGCCCTCGGCGACGATGCCGATGGCGGTGAACGACTTCAGCGGCTCACCGCCCTCGAGATCCGTTTTGGGCGAGTAGTAGACGAAACGGTCCCCCGGTCTCAGCCGGCCGATCCCCGCCTTCGAGCCGTGGTTGATCTGCGCGATTCCCAGCTCGACCCCGCGCAGAACGTGCGCCCGCTGCACCACGGCCAGCCACGCCTTGCGTTCATCCGTCATAGCACCGTTGTACTCCTCACCACCGACATCGCCGCTGCCGGTGCGGCGCACAGGTGGGCGGGCCAGACTGGTGCCATGAGAGTTCTCCTCAAGCACGTGCTCGACACCGACGCGGATGCGGCCTGGCGCGCACTGCAGTCGCCCGCGGTCTTCCAAGAGGTGTCCGCTCCCTGGATCGGTGCCGCTTCGCTCGAGGGCGGCTTCCCGACGCGATGGTCGCTCGGCAGCCACGAGATGGCGCTGGATGCGTTCGGCGTGTTGCCGGTCGGCGCCCAGGCCATCGACCTCTCGTACCGACGCGTGCCCTCGGAACCCGGCGTGCGCATCCTGCGCGACAACGGCGGACCGCTTTCGGGCGCGCTGCGGCTGGTGACCAGCTGGGACCACCGGATGGCGGTCTCGCCGCTGCCCGACGGCCGCACGCTCTTCCGCGACCAGCTCACCTTCGACGCCGGGCTGATGAATCCCGTGGTCTGGCCCACCTTGTGGGCGCTGTGGCAGTGGCGCGGTTCCCGCATCCGCAGCCTCGCGCCCGGCTGGAGCTACGATCCGGTGGCGGATGCCACGGGCCGCGAGATCGTCGAGGAGTCCGTATGAGCGTCACCGAGGAGTCGGTCGAACTCTCGCGCAACGACCTGCTGCACTTCCGCTGGCCCGGCGGCCGCGAGCCGCAGGAGGGACCGACGATGTCCGAGGGTGCCGACGCCCGGGAACGGCTGGCGACGGCGGTGGAGGTCGCCGACTGGCGCCGACAGGTGCACACGCTCTACGCCGAGGTGCGCCGGCTGTCGAACATCGACCTGCTCGCCGCGCACGCGTCCTGGATCCGCGCCCGGAACGCCCTCTTCGCCCGGCACCCCGCCACTCCCCTGCTGCCCGAGCAGCGCGCGCACTTCCGCTCGCTGCCCGTCGCGCCCTACGACGCGGCGTGGCGCTTCGAGCTCGAGGTGCACCCGGCGACGGAGGAGCGGCGGATGGAGGTCGAGACCGGAACCGACGGGATCGTGCCGTTCACCCTCATCGGCACGGTCGACGTGCCGCGCGCGGGGACCCTCGACGTCTGGCGACTCAGCTCCTACGGCGGCGGTCTCTTCGTGCCGGTGAAGGATGCTCTGGCGGGCCAACCCGGCGGAACGTACGGCGGCGGGCGCTACCTGCTCGACACGATCAAGGGCGCCGATCTCGGCACGGGATCGACACCGTCGACGCTGCTGCTCGACTTCAATTTCGCCTACAACCCCTCCTGCGCGTACGACCCCGCATGGGCCTGCCCCCTCGCCCAGGCCGGCAATACCCTGCCGGTCGAGGTGCCGGTGGGAGAGCGCTACCGGGGCTGACCCCCCTTTCCGAAGGGGAAATGCAGGAGATCGCGGACTGTTACCGGTCTCATCCGCACCAACGGGGCGCAGAGCCCGCGATCTCCTGCATTTCCCCATGGCCGGCGCCGAATCCGGTCGAAAGGAGGCGGGCGGGCTGGGCATCGGCTAGGGTTGACGTGTGCGAGCGCGATGACTGCGCTCCCCCGCGTCGTAGAACGCCCATTAACGCCGGCAGGAGCATGCTCCCCGGCCATCTGGCTGCAGCGTCGGATTCCAGGCCCGTCGGGTCTCGGTTTTCCTGCGCCACTTCGTACGGCGAACGGATGTGACCTCCGTCACCTTCGCCCGAACAAGCCGATACTCGCAAGCTCATGCTCGATGAGTCGGCTGATGCCCGAAAGGCACCACCCCTATGTCTGATTTCTCCACTCTCGGCGTTCCCGCGCCTCTCGTCGCCGCCCTTGCGGCGAACGGCATCAACGAGCCGTTCCCCATTCAGGTCGACACCCTGCCCGACACGCTGAACGGTCGCGACGTTCTCGGCCGCGGCAAGACCGGCTCCGGCAAGACCCTCGCGTTCTCCATCCCGATGATCGCCCGTCTCGGCGGCAAGCTGGCCGGCGGTCGCCGCCGCCCGGGTCGACCGCTGGGGCTCGTGCTCGCGCCGACCCGTGAACTCGCCACCCAGATCACCGCCGCCATGGCTCCGCTCGCGGACGCCTACGGCATCGTCACCACCACGATCTTCGGCGGCGTCTCGCAGCAGCGCCAGGTCGCCGCGCTCAAGCAGGGCGTCGACATCGTCGTGGCCTGCCCCGGCCGCCTCGAGGACTTGATGAAGCAGGGCTTCGTCAACCTCGACGCCGTCGAGATCACCGTGCTCGATGAGGCCGACCACATGGCCGACCTGGGCTTCCTCCCGGTCGTCACGCGCATCCTCGACAAGACCCCCCGCGGTGGACAGCGCCTGCTGTTCTCGGCGACGCTCGACAACGGCGTGGACAAGCTCGTCAAGAAGTACCTGCAAAACGAGGTGCTGCACTCGGTCGATGAAGCCAACTCCCCCGTCGCTCTGATGACCCACCACGTGTTCGAGGTCGACGGCGTCGACGCGAAGAACGCGCTGGTCAAGAAGCTCGCCTCGGGTACCGGCCGCCGCATCCTCTTCATGCGCACCAAGCACCATGCGAAGAAGCTGGCCAAGCAGCTCACCGAGCAGGGCATCCCCTCGGTCGACCTGCACGGCAACCTCTCGCAGGTGGCCCGCGACCGCAACCTCGCGGCTTTCGGCGCCGGAGACGTCAGGGTGCTGGTCGCCACCGACGTCGCCGCCCGTGGCGTGCACGTCGACGACGTCGAGCTGGTCATCCACGTCGACCCGCCGATGGAGCACAAGGCGTACCTGCACCGCTCGGGCCGTACCGCCCGCGCCGGTTCGGAAGGTGACGTCGTCACCGTCGTGCTGCCCACGCAGCGCGGCGACGTGAAGACCCTGCTGCGTAAGGCCGCCATCCAGGTGACTCCGCAGCTGGTCCACGCCGACTCCGCTCCGGTGAACACGCTCGTCGGCGAGATCGCCGCTTTCGTGAAGCCGGCCCCGAAGGCGGCCGAGCCCGTACGCGGCCAGTCGCAGGGCGGACGTTCGCAGGGAGCCAACGCCCAGCGCAAGCGCGCCGTCCGCGAGGGCGCGCCGGCCGGTCACGGCACGGAGCGCTCTGCGGATGCGCGACCGCGTCGCGACCGCAGCGGCCGCACTGCCGAGGCCCCCGCGGCCGGTCGCGGCCAGCGTTCCGGTGGAGCGGGTCGCGGTCGTGCCGCGGCTCCCGCCGGCGGCTCGCGCTCGTTCTACAGCACCTCGACCACCGGTGGAGCCGGCGCCGTCCCCGAGCGTTCGGAGCGCGGCGGCAACGGCTCCGGCCAGCGCCGCCAGGGCCGTCGCGCCCAGGGCTGACCCCCGAACTCGAAGGCCGTCCCGACTCCGTTCGGGGCGGCCTTCGTCGTTGTCGGCATAGGTCTGCAGCAGGTCGCCGTTGTAGGCTGATCGGCTCGCTCCCGGTGCGGCGCAGGAGGAAACGATGACGGATGCAGCACTGCGCGCCCTCGGCGACGTCGCGATCACCGGCGCTCCCCTCGATGACGAGCTCCGTCGGCGGATCCGCGAGCGGCGAGCCGCTGTGCGCGAGATCGCGAAAGCGGAGATCTGGGCCGAGACCGTCCGCATCCTCACCCGTGGGCGCCATTTCGGCGTGCTTTTCGCGGAGCTGCGCGCTACGGGCTGGATCGAGCTGTTGCCCGAGCTCGAGGCGGCCCTCGACGTGCCGCAGGATCCACGCTGGCACGCGGAGGGACCGGTGGGCGTGCACCTCGCGCTGGCCGGCGAGGCTGCGGCGGCCGCAGCAGCGGATGCGGGCGAAGGCCTCGACGAACGCGACCGCGTGCTCGCGGTGGGTGGAGCCCTGCTGCACGATCTGGGAAAGGCGGTCGCGACGCAGATCCATCACGACGCCGACGGCACGGTCATTCGCATCAGCTCGCACGGTCACGACTCGGCCGGCGCCCCCTTGGCTGCTGCGTTGCTCAGGCGGCTCGGCGCCCCCGCATCCGTCAGCGAGCCGATCGCCGCGATCGTGCGGGAGCACATGATGCACGTGGTCGGAGCGCCGACTGCACGCGCGGCGCGTCGGGTGCGCGCACGATTGGCGCAGGGCGGCGCGACACTGGCGCAGTGGGCGCGCGTCGTCGACGCCGATCTCGCCGGACGCGGGCCGAGTGCCCGGCCGAGTCCGTCGGCCGCGTGGTTGCGGGCCGCCGGAGAGCTCGACTGATGAGTTCATCCTGAGCGGTGTCGTGGGCGCGGCCACGCACGGACTCGCGGGGCTGCTGTCCGACATCGACCGGCGGGAGTGGTGCTGCACCAGACCCGCGCCCTGCTCGGCTTCGACCGCCCAGCCGACACCGTGGTCACCCACGCCCCCGACGCGAGCTTCCACGAACTCGAGAAGTTCCTGCGGCTCGCGCTGAAGGCGAACCCGTCGGTGCTTGCGCCGCTGTGGCTGCAACGCCGTCGGTCTGCTCTCCGAGATGATCGCCGCCGCCGCCGCCGCAAGCCCTGGTGGTCACGAACCGCCCGGTCCGGGCCCGAAAACGGACCATTACCGCCAACCCGGGTCACCCCACCCCGCAGTCGGCCCGCACCCTCGCACCCGCCCCGACACCGAAAGCCCGGGTGGTCACAAACCGCCCGGTCGGGACCCAAAACCGGACGATTACCGCCAACCCGGGTTACCCCAGCCCGGATCCGCCCCGCCCCGGCCCCACCCGGATCCGCCCCGCCCCGACCCGCCCCATCGCCCACACTGAAAGCCCGGGTGGTCACAAACCGCCCGGCCCGACCCCGAAAACGGACGATTCTCGCCAACCCGTGCCGCCCCGACGCGGGCCCCGGTTGAGTCGTCCGGGCCGACCGGGAGGGACGACGACACAACCTCGGCTGAGAGCGGACCTCAGCCCCGATGACGGCCGAGGTCGGCTCCCAGCCGAGGTTGTGTCGTCCCGGCCAGCCGCCGTACGCGTCGCGCCACTCCGCCGAGCGACGCGGGCCCATGTCGAGGTGGCCGTCCGACGTCTCATCGAGGCTGAGACGGCCTGTGTAGCCGGACGACCGCGAGGTGCTGCCGACCCTCTGCTTCGCCGCCTTCGACGCGGTGAGTCAGGAGCGCCGTCGAGCCTTCGAAGCCGCGCCGAGCTCGCTGCCCGCGCAACCGGATCTCGCTGGCATCGAGCGATGGCTGGTCGACGTGCGCCTGCGCGAGCTGCGCGGAGCCGGCGGCTGAGCCGTCTTCGTGCGGCCGTTCCAGCCGCGAGCGTCGAGCGGCATTCCCACCGACGCTGCGAGCCCGCGCACGTCGCCGCTACACCAGCTTGCCCACCGAGGCGAGAGCAGCGCGCACCAGGGCGCCGCGGCCACCCTCCATCTCGGCGGAGACCCCCTCCGATGCGGCCTCCGCAGGGGTCATCCAGGTGAGTTCGAGCGCATCCTGTCGCGGCTCGCACGTGCCGGTGACCGGCACGACGTAGGCGAGCGAGACCGCGTGCTGCCGCTCGTCCGTGAACGCGCCCATGCCCGGCAGCGGGAAGTACTCGGCGACGTGGAACGGGTTGGGGCTGGCCGGCAGCAGAGGGAAGGCCATCGGGCCGAGGTCCTTCTCGAGATGCCGGAAGAGCGCATCGCGCAGGGTCTCGCCGTACATCACGCGTCCCGAGACGATCGTCCGCGTGATCTGCCCGGCCGATGTCGCCCTCAGCAGCACTCCCACCTCGGTCACCTGCCCGAGTCCGTCGACGCGGACGGGCACCGCCTCGACGTACAGCAGCGGCAATCGGCGGCGGATCTCGGCGAGTTCCTCGTCGGAGAGCCACCCGGAGTTGGGATCAGGGGTTCGCACGTCCATGGGTCATTCTTACCCGATGCGGATGACGGTGCCGTTTCGGCGGCGCCCGCACAGCCGCATCCGGTGACGACGGGCGATGATGGTGGCATGCGTCTGGATGCGAATGCCGTGCTGTGGTCTTCAAGTGCGAAAGACCGCGCGGGCCGCCCTCTGCTGGTGCTGCTGCACGGGCTCGGGTCGCACGAGGGAGACCTTTTCTCGCTGGGCGCCTACCTGCCGCTCGAGCCCGTGCTGGCGTCATTGCGGGCACCGATCGACCTCGGCGGCGGCGCGAA
Organism: Microbacteriaceae bacterium VKM Ac-2855; assembly: GCA_013204985.1. GTDB lineage: Bacteria > Actinomycetota > Actinomycetes > Actinomycetales > Microbacteriaceae > Rathayibacter. The sequence continues at coordinate 419,866 of JABMLG010000003.1, read as the reverse complement.
CTCCTGGTTCCCCCTGCAGTTGCCGCTCGATCCGGAGGGCGAGTTCCTCGATCCGGAGGACGTCGACAGGGCGGCGGACGCGGTGCTCGCCTGGTTGGGAGACGTGGGCCACGATGGTCCGGTCGGTCTGGTCGGATTCTCGCAGGGCGGCGCCACGGCGTTGCAGCTGCTCCGGCGCGATCCCGGGCGTTTCGCGTTCGCCGTCGTCCTCTCCGGATTCGTCGCGCCGAGTATCGACGAGCCGGCGGACGCTCGTCTCGCCGAGCGTCGGCCCGACGTGTTCTGGGGCCGCGGCACGCTCGACACGGTGATCCCGCCGCGTGCCGTCGCCGCGACAGCGGCCTGGCTGCCGGCGCACTCGACACTCGATGCCCGCGTTTACGAGGACGTCGCCCATGGGGTGAGCCAGGAGGAACTCGCCGACGTGAGCCGCTTCATCCGCGCCGGCTTCGCCCGCGCTCTGTCCAGCTGAATGGCTCCCGGTCGGTCGTGAGGCACGTCCCGTCCGGAGCGAGGCGTCAGCCGAGGAGATCGTGTAGGCGAACCCACCGGCCTCGGGTCAGCCGCAGGATCTGAGCGCGCTCGATCGCCGCCATCGTGCGAACCGTGTCGATCACGGCGGTCGACACCTCCCCGGCCTCGGCGTCGTCGATGCCCGTGAAGCGGATGGTGATGCGCGGCTCACCCCGCACCACCGCGATCCCGCCCGACTCCAGAGTGGTGAACGCCGCGGCCGCCTCGCCCGCCGCCGGAACGACGGCAGCGGGATCGACGCCCGCGGCGAGCGACCCGATCGTTACGACGACGCGATAGGAAGGCATGCTCCCAGCCTCTCGCGGAAGGAGGCGGGTCGACGAATCGTCAAGCCTCACTCGATGTCGGAGGTGCACGGCAGGATGGAGGCATGGCGGAGATCCTCGAGCGTTTCTCCCCGGCGACCCGCGAGTGGTTCGCCGGGGCCTTCCCCGCGCCCACGGCCGCGCAGCTCGGCGCGTGGACGGCGATCTCCTCCGGCGCCCACGCTCTCGTCGTCGCGCCGACCGGCTCGGGCAAGACGCTTTCCGCCTTCCTCTGGGCGATCGACCGTCTGGTCGGCTTCACCCGCCCCGAGAACCCGTTGCACCGCACCCGTGTGCTCTACGTGTCGCCGCTGAAGGCACTGGGCGTCGACGTCGAGCGGAACCTGCGCTCGCCCCTCGTGGGCGTCACGCAGACGGCGAAGCGACTCGCCGAATCCGGTATCGGCTCCGAGCCGCCGGTGGTCACGGTGGGCGTCCGCTCCGGCGACACCAGCTCGGCCGATAGGCGAACGCTCGCCAAGACACCGCCCGACATCCTCATCACGACCCCCGAATCGCTGTACTTGATGCTCACGTCCGCGGCGAGAGAGACCTTGAAGGGCGTCGAGACGGTCATCGTCGACGAGGTGCACGCCGTCGCCGCCACCAAACGCGGCGCCCACCTCGCTGTGAGCCTCGAGCGGCTCGACGCCCTGCTCGCGAAGCCCGTGCAACGCATCGGCCTCTCGGCCACGGTGCGCCCTCGCGAAGAGGTCGCTCGGTTCCTCGCCGGCCGCGCACCGGTCAGCATCGTCGCGCCCACGTCCACCAAGAAGTGGGAGCTGCGTGTCATCGTGCCGATCGAGGACATGTCAGAGCTCGGCGCCGCCCCGCCGCAGGAGGGCTCGACCTCGGGGGCGTCCGGCCCGCAGAACGGCTCCATCTGGCCGCACGTGGAGGAGTCGATCGTCGACCGCATCCTCGAACAGCGCTCAACCATCGTGTTCGCCAACTCGCGGCGCCTCGCCGAGAGGCTCACCGCCCGGCTCAACGAGATCTACAGCGAGCGCACCCAACCGGTCGAGGAGCCCGTGCTCGTGGGCCATCCGCCGGCCGCACTCATCGGCGCCTCGGGTCAGACCTCCGGATCCGGACAGGCCGCTCCCGGTACGGATCCGCTGCTCGCCCGCGCGCACCACGGCTCCGTCAGCAAAGAGCAGCGCGCCCTCATCGAGGACGACCTCAAGTCGGGCCGGCTCCGGTGCGTGGTCGCCACGTCCAGCCTCGAACTCGGCATCGACATGGGAGCCGTCGACCTCGTGATCCAGGTCGAGACCCCGCCCTCCGTGGCATCGGCCCTGCAGCGAGTGGGCCGCGCCGGCCACCAGGTCGGCGAGACCTCTCGCGGCGTCTTCTATCCCAAGCACCGCGCCGACCTGCTCCACTCGGCGGTCGCGACCGAGCGGATGACCGCGGGACTCATCGAGTCGCTCGCGGTACCGGCGAATCCCCTCGACATCCTCGCGCAGCAGACCGTCGCCGCGACCGCGCTCGAGCCGCTCGACGTCGACGACTGGTTCGACACCGTGCGTCGCAGCGCTCCCTTCGTCGGCCTGCCGCGCTCGGCGTACGAGGCGACGCTCGACCTCCTGGCCGGCCGCTACCCGTCCGACCAGTTCGCCGAGCTGCGGCCCCGCCTGATCTGGGATCGCGACGAGAACACCCTCACCGGCCGCCCGGGAGCGCAGCGGCTCGCCGTGACCGGCGGCGGCACGATCCCCGACCGCGGTCTCTTCGGAGTCTTCATGGTCGGCGAGCCGGGATCGACCGGCAACCGTGTGGGCGAGCTCGATGAAGAGATGGTCTACGAGTCACGGGTCGGCGACGTCTTCGCGCTCGGCGCCACCAGTTGGCGCATCCAGGAGATCACCTACGACCGCGTGATCGTCACGCCGGCTTTCGGTGAACCGGGCCGACTGCCGTTCTGGAAGGGCGATTCGCAGGGCCGCCCCGCCGAACTCGGCGAGGCGATCGGCGCGTTCACCCGCGAGATCGCGGGCGCGAAGGCGGCCGATGCGCGCGCTCGTGTCACCGCTGCCGGTCTCGACCTCTTCGCCGCGAACAATCTGCTCGCCTTCCTCGACGAACAGCGCCTCGCCACCGGCCAGATCCCGGACGATCGCACGCTCGTGCTCGAACGGTTCCGCGACGAACTGGGTGACTGGCGCCTCGTGCTGCACTCGCCGTACGGGATGCAGGTGCACGCGCCCTGGGCGCTGGCGGTGGGCGCACGGGTGCGCGAGCGGCACGGCATCGACGGCGCCTGCATGGCGAGCGATGACGGCATCGTGGTGCGCATCCCCGACACCGAGGCCGAGCCGCCGGGCGCCGAACTCTTCCTCTTCGAGCGGATCGAGCTGGAGCAACTCGTCACCACCGAGGTAGGTGGCTCCGCGTTGTTCGCCTCGCGGTTCCGCGAATGCGCGGCTCGCGCACTCCTGCTGCCGCGCTACAACCCCGGCAAGCGCAGCCCGCTCTGGCAGCAACGCCAGCGCGCCGCCCAATTGCTCGACGTCGCCCGCGAGTACCCGACGTTCCCGATCATCCTCGAGACGGTGCGAGAGTGCCTGCAAGATGTCTACGACCTGCCCGCGCTGATGCGTCTGGCGACCCGCCTCGACAATCGCGAGCTGCGGATCCTCGAGGCCGACACACCTAACGCGAGCCCCTTCGCCCGATCGATGCTGTTCGGCTACGTCGCCGCCTTCATGTACGAGGGCGACAGCCCGCTCGCCGAACGTCGGGCGGCGGCACTGTCGGTCGACGCCGCCCTCCTCGGCGAGCTGCTGGGCCGCGCGGAGCTGCGCGAACTCCTCGACCCGGGGGTGCTGGAACGCACCGAGCAGGAGTTGCAGCGCACCGCATCCGACCGCCGCCTCCGCGGTATCGAGGGCGTCGCCGATCTGCTGCGCATCCTCGGACCACTGACGGCGGAGGAGATCGGGCCCCGTCTTGTCGATGGCGACGTGACGAGCGCCGAGACGGCGAAGGCTCCGCCGGCCGGTGCCGACACGATCTCCCAGCACCTCGCCGATCTGGTCTCGGCTAAGCGAGTGTTGCGGTTCACGCTGGCAGGCGACGAGCGCTTCGCCGCGATGGAGGATGCGAGCAGGCTCCGTGATGCGCTCGGCGTGCCCTTGCCGATCGGCGTGCCGGATGCGTTCATCGACCCGGTGCGCGACCCTCTCGGCGACCTCGTCAGCCGCTACGCACGCACCCACGGGCCGTTCACCGCGCAGGCCGTCGCCACTCGCTTCGGGCTCGGCTCCGCCGTCGTCGCCGGCACGCTGCGCCGATTGTCGGGCGAGCGCCGTGTGGTCGAGGGCGAGTTCCGCCCCACCGGCGTCGGCAGCGAGTGGTGCGATTCCGAAGTACTGCGCCGGCTCCGTTCCCGCTCGCTCGCCGCCCTCCGCAAGGAGGTCGAGCCGGTCGATGCCTCCACCTACGCGCGCTTCCTGCCGGCCTGGCAGCACGTCGGCGGCAACCTCCGTGGCATCGACGCCGTCGCCTCCGTGATCGATCAGCTCGCGGGTGCGCCGATTCCCGCCTCTGCTTGGGAGAGCCTGGTGCTGCCGGCGCGGGTGAACGACTACTCTCCCGCGATGCTCGACGAACTCACCGCGACCGGCGAGGTGCTCTGGGCCGGCGCCGGCTCTCTGCCGGGCAACGACGGCTGGGTGAGCCTGCACCTCGCCGACACCGCGCACCTCACCCTGCCCGTCCCGGCGCCGGAGGCGGTCCCGCTCACCGAGCTGCAGCGCGAGATCGTCGCCGCCCTCGGCTCCGGCGGCGGCTATTTCTTCCGCCAACTCAGCGACGCCGTCGGCTCGGTCGACGACGCGAAGCTCGTCGACGCCCTCTGGGACCTGGTCTGGGCCGGCCTCGTCAGCAACGACACCCTGGCGCCGTTGCGCACCCTCATCGGAGCGAGCGGTGGCGCCCACCGCCAACCGCGGCAACCGGCGCGCGCGCGGCTCCCCCGCGGCCGCACCTTCGCGCGGCCGAGCATGGTGACCCGCACCGGGCCGCCCACCGCGGGTGGGCGCTGGTCGATCGTGCCACTGGCCGACACCGATGCGACCGTGCGCGGCCACGCCCTCGGTGAGACTCTGCTCGAGCGTTACGGCGTCGTCACACGCGGAGCGGTGCAAGCCGAGGGCGTACTGGGCGGATTCGCGCTCGCGTACAAGGTGCTCAGCGGGTTCGAGGAGCAGGGCAAGGCGCGGCGCGGCTACTTCATCGAGAAGCTCGGCGCCGCACAGTTCGGCACGGCCGGGAGCGTCGACCGGCTGCGCGCCTTCGTCCGCCCCGACGACGGCGACGAACGCCGCGCCCGCCCGGTGCTCGCTCTGGCGGCGACCGACCCCGCGAATCCGTTCGGTGCAGCGTTGCCGTGGCCACCCGGGGAGGGGCATCGGCCGGGTCGCAAAGCGGGCGCGCTGGTCGCGATCGTCGACGGCGACCTCGCCGTTTATCTCGAGCGCGGCGGCAAGACGGCGCTCACCTTCAGCGACGATGAGACCGTGCTCGCCGACGCCGCCGGCGCTTTCGCTCAGCTCGTGCGCGGTCGCGGCGTCGAGAAGCTCACCGTGGAGAAGGTCGACGGCGCCTTCTCGCTGGGCACGCCGTTCGGCGACGCTCTCACGGCGGCGGGTTTCGTGGCGAATCCGCGTGGTCTGCGGATGCGGGCATAGGCGTGCCCGAGGGAGACACCGTCTACCGAGCAGCGCACAACCTGGCCGCAGCGCTCGACGGAGAGATGCTGACGCGGTGCGACGTGCGGGTGCCGAAATACGCGACGGTCGACCTGACCGGCGAGCGGATCGACTCCGTGGTGCCGCGCGGCAAGCACCTGCTGATGCGCGTGGGCGACTACCTCATCCACTCGCATCTCAAGATGGAGGGCAGCTGGCATCTCTACGACCGCACCACGCCGGTGAAATGGCGACGCCCGGCGTATCAGGCCCGCATCATCCTCGAGACGGAGCGCTGGCAGGCCGTCGGCTTCGAACTCGGCACGCTCGAGATCCTGCGCGGCAGCGAAGAGGACGACGCCGTCGGCTACCTCGGCCCCGACCTGCTCGGTCCCGACTGGAACGCGGAGGAAGCGCTGCGACGTCTCGCCGCGAGCCCGGAACGGCCGATCGGGCTGGCCCTGCTCGATCAGCGCAACCTCGCCGGCCTCGGAAACGTGTACCGCGCCGAGGTGTGCTTCCTACGCGGCATCCTGCCGACCCGGCCCGTCGGCGAATCGGGTGACCTCGCCCGCACGATCACGCTCGCCCAGCGGATGATCGTCGCCAATAAGGACCGCACCGAACGCACCACGACCGGCAACCTCCGGCCCGGCCAGCAGCTGTGGGTCTACGGGCGCGAGGGTAAGCCGTGTCGGCGCTGCCGCACCCCCATCCGACGGAGTGAGCTGGGCGACGACGAGTTGCAACTGCGGATCACCTACTTCTGCCCGCGCTGCCAGAGTTGACCGGGCAGCCGGCGCGCCTCGCCCCCTCGCCCCTCGTTCCTCACCGGAGGAGAAACGAAACGGATGCGGAAAGAACCGCCGGTTCTCTCCGCATCCGCAGGGCGAAAACCGCGCTTCCTAGCTCGGGTACCGAATTTGCGACGCAACACGCCCCTCGTAAACCGCAACGCCCCCAGCCGGCCACGCCCCCATTTGAAAGTAACGTGTCCACAACGCCCAAATATGCTGCCATTGATCCGAGGTTGGATCAACAATAGTGACCGGCAGGCCGAGATTACGAGCCGCTTCTGGCCCGACCGTGGCGCCATGGTAGTGCGCCTCGTCAATTAAGGGACCTTTCACTTTTTCGACGAGGGCGGCTCGAGCCGAAGAGTCCAGGCCAGAGCATTCGATGGCCTCGTCGATTAAAGAGTAGCTCCGTGCCATAGCCGAACGCGCTTGCTCAACCATGACCATTGTCACATCCGCCAAAAGCCCAGAATATAGGGGGAATGACGCTGGTTCGGCCGCCACTCGCTCTTCCGCCCTCGCTACCGCATTTTGAATCTCCTTCGCCCCTACCAGGCGGCCGTTGTGTTGGAATTGCGGGTCCACTGGGCCGAGATCAGAAGCCGGGGCCATAAGAATTTGATTTGCACCGAGGCACATGATGGTACCCGCCGACTTCGCCATATCCGGAACGATTATCGTCAGTTGCGAGCAGCGCGCCTGCATGGAGCGAACCAGGCGCACTGCCACTTCACCATCGCCACCAGGGCTCGACAACAATAGGTGAAGAGGCTGGTCGCGGGAGGCGTCCATGAGAAGTTCTTCCAGAAGCGTGACGCCCGGACTAAAGATCTGATCAATCAGCACGATCAGGCGAGCTCCGGTTAATTCTTCGTAAGCGCGAATGATTGTTTGCCGCTCATATCGGTCAGCGTGCTGCGCGGCAAAGAGATAGGTTTTGCTGCTCCCGCCAAGGAGCGAACCACTCATCGGGCGTCGTGTCCGACACCTCGACGAAAACTCGTAGGTCGGCCTTGTCGCACCCTAATGGCGGTCTCGCGGGCCAGCCGTGCAGCGTCGACCTTCTCGCGCCAATCAGGGTCAGCACTCGCCGGAACCGTTAGCGGGCCGTTGGGGCGCTCAGTCTCGTGTTTACCCAATGTGGATCCCTTCAGTTGTCCTGCCCCGCGCCGACTTCGACGCTGTGCCCATTATGACGTTCAGCACCGACATCGAGTAGAGGCTCGACCTGCGTCCGCTCACTCAGAGTTGTCGGCAAACGCCTGGTTCGGGGCACGTCTGGGTTCCCAGCAGGTGTAGCTGTACCGCGACGATCTACATTGCCGCTCGGGATCGTCCCGCCGGTCGACGGCACCAAGTCTTGGAGCACAAACCGCGCCCCCTCGCCGGAGGAGAAACGAAACGGATGCGGAGAGGACCGCCCGTTCTCTCCGCATCCGCTCGATTCGTCCTCGCCCGAGGGGGTCCGACTCAGCCGATGCTGAGCAGTCCGAACCGGAACCGGCCGGAGCCGTCGAGCGTGTCGTCGACGCCCTGCACACTGGTGCTCGCGATCGCCGTCTCGGTGCCCTGCAGTAGCGGGACGGTGACCAGGCGCTCGGCGGCGAGCTGCTGAGCCTGCGCGAGCACGGCATCGCGTTCGGCGCCCGGGTCGAGAGCGCGCTCCTGCAGCACGAGGGCGTTGAAAGCCGGATCGTTGGCCGCGGCGCCGAGCACGGAAGGCGACTCATCGGTTCCCTCGAGCAGGTGCAGGTAGTTGTCCGCATCCGGGTAGTCGGCGAACCAGCCGAGCTGGTAGGCGGGGTACGTGGTCGAGAACTGCTGCACGTACTGGGTCCACTCGGTCGACTGCAGGTCGACCGAGAACAGGCCGCTCTCCTCGAGCTGGTTCTTGATCAACGCGTACTCGTCCGAGGTGCTCGCACCGTAGTGGTCGGTGTTGTACTGCAGCTTCAGCTCGATCGGGGTGCTGACGCCGGCCGCGGCGAGCGCTGCGGTCGCGGCGTCGAGGCTGGCGCCACCTTGCGTGTCGCCGTAGAGCGCCTCGTACGCCGGCGTCGATCCGGTCACGCCCTCGGGCACGATCGTGTAGAGCGGGGAGTAGGTGTCTTTATAGACCTGCGACGCGATCTCCTCGCGGTCGATCAGATCGGCGACCGCGGTGCGTACGGCGAGCGCCTTCGCCTCATCGGCCTCCGCGGTGGCGGAGCCGAAGGGCATCGTCTCGAGGTTGAAGGCGAAGAAGCGCATCTCGGCACCGGGTCCGGTGTGCACCTCGACGCTGTCGTCACCGCGCAGGTCGTCGGTGTCCGTCGCGTTGAGCGTGCGGTAGGCGACCTGGATCTCGCCCTCCTGCAGATCGAGCTTGAGGTTGCTCTCGTCGGCGTAATACTTCACCACGACCGCGTCGTTCTTCGCCGCACCGAGGAGGCCGTCGTAGTCGGCGTTCTTCGTCAGCTGGACCAACGTGTTCTTGGTGTAGCTCGAGATCGAGTACTGACCCTCGAACGCCTCGCCCGCGACGATGTCGTCGTCGCTGGTGAGCTTCTCCGCCGAGAAGACGTCCTCATCCACGATCGCCGCGGCCGGGCTGGTCAACAGCTGCGGCCACAGCTTGTTGTCGGTGCTGGCGAGGGTGAAGACCACCGTGTCGTCGCCCGAGGTCGTCGTCGAGACGAGGTCGGAGAGCAGCGAGCTGGGCCCGTTCTCGTCGGCGATCGCGAGTTGGCGATCGAAGCTGAACTTCACGTCGGAGGCGGTCAGCGCGTTGCCGTTCGCGAAGGTCACCCCCTCGCGCAGCACCACCGTGTACTCGGTGGGCGAGGTGAACTCGGCGGACGCGGCGAGGTCCGGCACCGGATCGGTGGAGCCGGGCTCCGAGGTGAGCAGCCACGAGAACACCTGGTTCTGCAGCGTCGATGAGCCGCGATCCCACGAACCCGCCGGGTCGAGCGCGGTCACGGAGTCGGTCGTGCCGACGATGATCCCGTCGGCGGTCGACCCGCCCTCCGTCGAGGCCGAGCAGGCGGAGAGGGCGAGGCCGGTCGCCGTGAGGACGGCGAGCGCGGGCAGGAGGCGAGGGCGCATGGAGTGGCTCCTTGGGTCCCGCACAGAGGGAAGCGGGACGAGGGTGACGGACGAGCAGGGCTGTCCCTCCATGGTGCCGACCAGCACGCCGCGCGGCGTTGCATAGTCGTCGCACCCTGCGCCCGGCGGATGCGACGTTTGTCGAACTCTGCTGCTGTGTCGGCTTCGACTCCTGACGAGACGTCGACCACCCGGCCTCGCCACCTGTCGATTGCCGAGCGATGCGCCGGCGGGGAGGGTGGATGAGGCATCGATCGGAGGGAGCACCGTGGGCGAGAAGCTCGACATCGTGATCGTCGGCGGCGGAGCGATGGGCTCGGCGGCGGCGTGGCAGGCCGCGCAGCGCGGACTCGACGTCGTGCTGCTCGAACAGTTCGACTTCGGTCACCACCACGGCGCCTCGCACGGCGCGACCCGCAACTTCAATGAGGCCTACGACCGCGCCGACTACGTCGACCTCGTGGTCGAAGCGCGACGGATGTGGAACACGCTGGCCGAGGAGCACGGCGAGACCCTTCTCGAGAGCGTGGGCCTGGTGAACCACGGTCATCTCGCGCCGCTGCTGCGTGTGCGGGCGGAGCACGAGCGTGTCGGAATCGACAGCGTGTTTCTGTCGCCCGGTGAGGCCGCCGCGCGCTGGCCGGGTCTGCGCTTCCGAAGCGAGGTGCTGCATGTACCGGGTGGCGGTCGCGTTCGAGCCGACGAAGCCCTGATCGCCTTGCGCGCCGCAGCGGAGCGCCGTTCGGCGCTCTTCCGATACGAGAGCCCGGTCCGCTCGATCGATGTCGTGGGTCCCGACGAGGTCGTCGTCGGCACGGATGACGCCGAATACCGTGCACGCCGGGTGATCGTCACTGCGGGTGCCTGGACCACGGCCCTTCTCGGCTCACGGATGCCGCTGCCGCGGCTGGTGGTGACGGAGGAGCATCCCGCGCATTTCCGCCCCCGAGTCACCGACATCGCCTGGCCCAGCTTCAACCATTCGCCCGACCCCGACGCGCCCGAGGACGCGTACTGGCTCAGCGCGGTCTACGGAATGCTCACGCCCGGTGAGGGCCTCAAGGCGGGCTGGCACGGGGTGGGGGCCGCGATCGATCCCGACCATCGCCCGCACCACGCGGATCCGGGGCAACTGGCCGCGCTGCGCCGGTACGTCGGCGAGTGGCTGCCCGGCGCGGATCCGGATGTGTTCGACGTGATCAGCTGCACCTACACGATGACGGCGGATGAGGATTTCGTGCTCGATCGCGAAGGGCCCGTCGTCGTCGGCGCGGGATTCTCGGGCCACGGCTTCAAGTTCACGCCGGCGATCGGTCGGATCCTGGTCGACCTCGCCGAGGGTCTGACCGCGCCCGCGCGGTTCCGGCTCGGTCGCTGAGGCTCGGTCGCTGAGCCTCGGTCGCTGAGCCTCGGTCGCTGAGCCTCGGTCGCTGAGGCTCGGTCGCAGAGCCTCGGTCGCTGAGCCTCGGTCGCGGAGTCGGCTCAGTTCAGCGCCGCCGCCACACGATCGCCGGCCATCGCCGCCACGATCGCCGACTCGTCGGGGTAGTGGGCCGGGTCGACCCGGTCGAGCCTGAACGGCGCCGGATCGGCGTACGGCTGCACCCCGAGGATGAGCTCGGCGACGAGGCGGCCCATACCCGGCCCGTGCGTCACGCCCGATTCGTTGTCGCCGGCGAGCGCCCACAGTCCGTCGATGCCGGGAACCGCGCCCGCGTAGAGCCCACCGTCGACGGAGTAGACGGGGATCCCCTGCACGATCTCCGCCGTCTGCAGACCGGCGAGCGCCGGGAAGACCTCCGCGATCCGGGCCTGAGCCGCGTGCTGCTGCGTGATCAACGTGGGTGACACCGGGCGCTCGAAACCGAAGGAGAGCCCCTCCTCGGCAGCGAGCGCCGACACTCGTCGGTAGGCGAAGCCGCCGCCCCACGAGAAAGCACCCCGGAGCTCCCGCAGCCACAGGCCGAGCTCGAGGCTCTGCACGGTCGGCATCGTCGCGGGCAGCCCGGCGGGCTCCGACACGAAACGCGTGGCGACGGTCGGCACCAGCGGCAGCGGTCGACCGACGCCGCGCAACAGTTCGGACGTCCACGCGCCGGCCGCGAAGACGATCGTCGTCGCGTCGACAGTGCCCGCCGGCGTGTGCACCCCGGCTACCGCGCCGTTGTGCAGCTTCACGCCTGTTGCGGTCGTGTTCCAGAGGACCCTGACGCCACCGGCCTCGAGCCTGTCGAGGATCTCGGTCAGCGCCTTCGCCGTCGTCAGCTGGATCGCCTCCGGCATCAGCACGCCGCCGACGATGGCGGCTGGATCGATCGCGCCGTGCATCCGCTCGGCGACGCCGTCGGCGTCGAGCACCCGCGTGCCGGGGCTGGCGAGCGGATGCCGGGCGATGCCCTGCTCCAGCGTGTCGAGCACACCGGCCGAGCGCGCGATGGCGATGTTGCCGTTGTGCGCGAACTCGATGTCGACGCCGTCCTCGTGCAGGCCGCGGTAGAAGTCGAGGCCGTACTCCTCCAGCGGGATCGCGCCTTCGCCGATGCGGCGGTGGTGGTCGGCGCCGAAGCGCGCCACGAATCCGGCGCCCGCAGCGGTGGTGCCGCTGAGCGGCGAGCCCGCGTCGATCAGCGTGAGCTCACTCGCTCCGCCGAGCATCAAATGCAGCGCCGTCGAAGCGCCGAGGATGCCCGCGCCGATGACGCAGACCGGTCCGATATTCGTAGCCATCCTTGATGGTAGGCACGCCCGCGCCGGCGGGCGCAGGCACCGCTGTCGAAACCTGCTCGCGCGCGGATCGACGCCTGTCGGAGCGCCACCCTCCGCCCTCCCGCGGGAGGGGTCAGGGCACCAGAATCGTGTAGGGGCGCAGTGCGAACCAGAGGTGCAGCAGAAGGCGGGTGTCGCCGTCCTCCAGGTCGAGGCCTGTGCCTTCGGTGAAGCGACTCAGCCGGTAGTAGACGGTGGTGCGGTGCAGGTGCAGTTCGGTGCTGGTCTTCACCACGTTGCCGGCGTTGGCGAGATAACCGCGCACGGCGAGCAGGTTCTCCTCCGACTGGCTCTCGATCGCGTCGGCCAGCGCCGGCGGCAGCAGGTGCGCCGGCAGGTGCTCGGGCAGTGCGGCCGCGAGGAGACCGTCGAGGGTCGACTGCTCCCAACGAACCGTCCGTTCATCGCGGGCGCGAGCGATCCGCAGCGCCCGATCGGCCTGGTCGCGGGATGCGTAGGCCAGCTCGAGGTCATCGACCACGCCACCCACCCCGACCACGACCCCCGCCGTCTCCGCATCGAGCGCGCGCAGGAGGGCATCCACCATGGCGTCCTGCTGTTCGGATGCGGGAACGGACGCGTAGCCGATCAGCAGCATCATCTCGCCGCCGATCCGCGCGACGGCCAGTGCCGAGCTCCGCGGCGCGATCGCTCGCTCGATCACCCGCAGCGGCGGAGCCGTCTCGGTCTCCGTCCGCAGCAGGACCACCTGGAACGCCGAGCAGTCGCGGAACGAGCTCAGCTCGGACGCCGCCGCGGCCCTCTCCGCCGTATCGCCCGACACCAGACCCGCGAGCCGCTGCTGCAGTCGGCGCACGTCCTCCTCATAGCGGTGGGCGCGCTGCAGCACGACCACGCGGACGTCGTCCGCCGCACGATCGATCGCCGCGATCTCATCCGGCGTCAGTGTGCCGTCGTCGATGATCCAGATGATCGCCAGCAGCTCGCGGTCGAGCCGGACCGGAACGACGTATCGCGGCCGGATGCCCAGCGCGGGTTCACCCGGCGTGTTGATCGGCGCCGTCGCGCGGAGCACGCCGTGCACCCGTGACCATTCCATCCGCTCCGGGGTCTGCGAGCGGCCGACCAGCGAGTGGATGCGTGCCGGATCCTCGTCACCGAAGTGGGCGCTGTTCGCGAGCAGCCGCAACTCCGCGTCGTCGACGGCGACCGAGCGGTGCAGCGTGTTCGCCAACCGCTCGACGATGCGCTGCAGCGGCTCGGGCGAGAATCCGGAGGTGTCCGGCATGCGTCCTCCTCCCGCTGTCGCCACCACGATATCCGGGAGCGCCAGGCAGGCTGCAGCGGATGTTCCGTCGTGTTACGAACATGTTTCGCGTTCTCCGTGATCGTTCCCTACGGTGCTTCTCAGGGTCCGCGACGAGGCGGTGCGTTCCGGAACGACAGCGACCGGATGCACCTGGCGGCGAACAACGACGCCCGCGGGCCCGGACCACGAAAGGATCCACCCCACCATGTCACTCCGCAGCACCCTTCTCACCATCGCAGCCGGCGCCTCCGTCGTCGCGCTGCTCTCCGGTTGCGCCTCGTCCGGCAGCGACGCCGCCGCCGACGAGAGCGTGAAGATCGGCGTCGTCGGCGCCAGCGACCCGTACTGGGCGACGTACACCGAAGCCGCGAAAGAGGCCGGCATCGACGTCGAGATCGTCGACTTCACCGAGTACACGCAGCCCAACCCGGCGCTGACCGAGGGCGAGATCGACCTCAACCAGTTCCAGCACATCGTCTACCTCGCGCAGTACAACGCGGCCAGCGACGCCGACCTCGTACCGGTCGGCGCCACCGCGATCTACCCGCTCGGGCTCTACTCGACCAAATACGACGATGTCTCCGACATCGCAGAGGGCGAGACCGTCGCCGTGCCCAACGACGAGAGCAACCAGGCCCGGGGCCTGCTCGTGCTGCAGTCGGCGGGCCTGATCGAGCTGAAGGGTGGAGGCTCGATCTTCTCGACCGTCGACGACGTCGACACCGCGGCATCGAAGGTGAAGGTCACCTCGCTGGATGCGTCGCTCACCGCGACCTCGCTGCCCGACGTCGCCGCCGCGATCATCAACAACGACTTCCTCGAGAACGCCGGACTCACCGCCTCCGACGCGATCGCGCAGGACGACCCATCCGACCCCAACGCCCTGCCGTACGTGAACATCTTCGCCGCGCGCGCCGAGGACAAGGACGACGAGACCTACGCGAAGCTCGTCTCGATCTACCAGGACACCCAGGCCGTCCTCGACGGCGTCCAGGAGAAGTCGGGTGGCACAGCGGTCTTCGTGAAGACCCCGGTCGCCGATCTGCAGTCGTCCCTCGAGACGGTCGAGAAGGACATCGAGGCGAAGGGCTGATCCAGCTCGCCGCCTGACCGCGGCCGGTCGTCGACATTCTCGACGGCCGGCCGCATCCGCGTTTCCACGCCCCTCTCCGTTCTCTGGGACACCCTCCCGCCTCCGAAAGGCCCGCAATGCCCCTCGTCTCCTTCCGCGACGTGACCAAGACGTATCCGCCGCCCAAGCGCGGTGGAGTTGCGGCCGTCGCGATCGACGCCGTCAGCCTCGACATCGAAGCCGGCGACATCTACGGCATCATCGGCTATTCCGGGGCGGGCAAGAGCACGCTCGTCCGGCTGGTGAATGCGCTCGAGACCGCCACGTCCGGCAGCATCCTCGTCGACGGCCGCGAGATCGTCGGCCTCCGCGAGTCGGAGTTGCGCCGAGTGCGTCTCGGCATCGGCATGATCTTCCAGCAGTTCAATCTGTTCGCCTCGAAATCGGTGCGCGGCAACATCGCCTACCCGTTGCACGTCGCCGGCAGCCCGCGCGGCGAGATCCGGGCACGAGTCGACGAGCTGCTGCGCTTTGTCGGCCTCGAGGACAAGGGCGACGCCTACCCGGAACAGCTCTCCGGCGGCCAGAAGCAGCGGGTCGGAATCGCCCGCGCCCTCGCAGCCTCGCCCCGGCTGCTGCTCGCCGACGAAGCGACCAGCGCCCTCGATCCTGAGACCACGCACGAGGTGCTCGCCCTGCTCCGGCGAGTGAACGAGGAGTTCGGGGTCACCGTGATCGTCATCACGCACGAGATGGACGTGATCCAGTCGATCGCGACCAAGGTCGCCGTGATGGAGAACGGCCGCATCGTGGAACGCGGCGACGTGTTCGACGTGTTCTCGGATCCGCAGCAACCGGTCACCCGACGTTTCGTCTCGACCGTGGTGCGCTCGCTCCCGTCCGCCGAGGAGGCGGCCGTGCTGCGCAGCCGCCACGACGGACGCCTCGTGACGCTGTCGTTCACCGAGTCGACCCCCTCGCAAGGCGAGATCTTCGCGCGGATCTCCGCTGCCGGTGTCGGCTTCGAACTGGTCTACGGCGGCATCACCGATATCCGCGGCCGTGTCTTCGGACACCTCACCCTCGCTCTCGCCGGAGCGGATGACGCGATCGACCCGCTGCTCGCGAGCCTCGCCGAGCGCCTCACCGTCACGGAGGTCCCGACGTGGACGAACTGATTCCCCTGCTGCCCAAGCTCAGCCAGGCGACCGGTGAGACCCTCTACATCGTCGGCATCAGCCTCGTGGCGGGTGGCCTCGGCGGCCTGCTGGTCGGCCTCGGTCTCTATGTCACCCGTGCCGGCAGCCTCTACCCGAACCGCCTGGTCTTCGGGGTGCTCAACCTGCTGGTGAACATCTTCCGGCCCATCCCCTTCATCATCTTCATCGCCGCCGCTCAGCCCCTGGCCCGCGCGGTCACCGGCCTCGGCATCGGCAACAACGCGATCACCTTCACCCTCGCGCTCGCGGCGGTGTTCGGTGTGAGCCGCATCGTCGAGCAGAATCTGCTGACCGTTCAGCCCGGCGTGATCGAGGCCGCCCGCTCGGTCGGAGCCAGCCGCTTCCGCATCATCTGGTCGGTCATCGTGCCCGAGGCGCTCGGCCCGCTGATCCTCGGCTACACGTTCATCGTGGTCGCGCTGGTCGACATGTCGGCCGTCGCGGGCACCATCGGTGGCGGCGGCCTGGGCACCTTCGCCATCCAGTACGGTTACCGCCAGTTCGAACCGGTCGTGACGTGGGCCGCGGTGCTGGTGATCATCGTGATCGTGCAGCTGGTGCAGTGGCTCGGCAACACGCTCGCGCGTCGCGCGCTGCGGCGTTAGGCCGATCTCGAGGTGCCCCTCCGCGATGGCCCGGATGACCGCCCGCCGCGCTTGTAGGGTGGCGCTGAGTCGTTCCTCGTCAGACTGCAACCTTCCTGCCAGAGAGGCCCGGATGAGCATCACCGCTGAGCTGCCCCGCCCGGACGTGTCGTCGGCGCGCGCCGCCGCGATCGCCGCCGAGCTGTTCGGCGTGCGAGGACGGTTGCACGAACTCGGCAGCCAGCAGGATCGCAACTTCCGGCTGGAGACGGCGGACGGCACGCGGTGGCTCCTCAAAATCAGCAATCCTGCCTTCACCCGAGCCGAGGTCGAGGCGCAGAACGCGGTGATGACCTCGCTGCACGGCGGCGGCCTGGCGACTCCCCGCCCCCGCCTCTCCTTCCGAGGAGAAGAGATCGCGGCCGTCGACCTCGACGGGGTCACCCACCTGGTGCGATTGCTCGAATTCGTCGACGGCACCCCCCTGATCGATTTCGACCATCTCTCCGTGGCGAGCGCTCGACAGTTGGGCACCGTCGCCGGCCGCGTCTCGGCGGCGCTGGCCGGTCTGCGGCATGAGGGGCTCGATCGCACTCTGCAATGGGACCTCCGCCGCGCCGAGACCGTCGTCTCGGACCTGCTGCAGCACGCTCCGCCCGAACGCCGCGAGTTCCTCCGCGCCGCAGCCGGTCGCGCCGTCGCCCGCTTGTCACCGCTCCGGGACCGGCTGCCGACGCAGCCCCTTCACGGCGACCTCACCGACGACAACGTGGTCTGTCACGCCGACGCGATCGGCCGGCCGATCATCGACGGCATCATCGACTTCGGCGACGCGAGCCTCGGCTGGCGCGTTGCCGAACTCGCGATCGCCTGCACCGCGATCTTCCACCACGAGCCCGAGCAGCCGTTCGCGGTACTGGAGACCATCGCCGCCTTCGACTCGCTCGTTCCCCTCAGCGATACCGAGATCGCGGCGCTCTGGCCGCTCATCGTGCTGCGGGGCGCCGTCCTCGTGGTGAGCGGCGAGCAGCAGATCGCGGCGGATCCCGGCAACCGCTACGCCGACGTCGCGCGCGAACGGGAGTGGACGATCTTCGCCGTCCCGGCCGCCGTCGACATCGACGTCGCCACCGCGGCCATCCGCGCTCGGCTCGGCCGGACCGTCGTCGCACCGACGCCACTGCACGGTTCGACCCGGATGCTCGTCGTCGACAGCGCACCGGCGCAGCTCGATCTCGGCTGCAGCAGCAGGGTCCTGCGGGATGGCGCCTGGTTGCGCGAGCCGATCGCCCTCGAGCGCCGCCTGCTCGCCAAGGCGGCTGCGGCGAACGGATGCGCAGTCACTCGCTTCGGTGAGTCCCGACTCACCCGCTCCGCCGTCCACCGGTCGGGCGAGCCCATCAACACCGCTCTCGGCGTCGAGGTGCATTTCGCCGAGGGCGGTCATCCGCTGTACGCCCCGTTCGCCGCAACCGCACACCGCCGCGACGACCTGGTGATTCTGGACGGCGCGGAGCATCGTGTGGTGATCGCCGGCCTGTCGCCCGAGCCCCTCGGCGCCGTCGCCTCCGGCGCCGTGATCGGCCGTGCAACGGACACGGTCACCATCTGGCTGACGGTGTCGGGCGCCGAACCTCCACCGTTGTTCGTGCGACCCGGCGAGTTCTCGGCGTGGCGGACGCGCTGTCTCGACCCTGCGCCGCTGCTCGGCCTCATCAGCACGGCTGCGCCCCGCCCTGATTCTTCGGCGGAGCTCGCCCGCCGCGACCGCGCCTACGATCCGCTGCAGAGCCACTACTACGCCTCCCCGCCGCAGATCGAGCGCGGCTGGGCCGAGCACCTCATCGACACCGACGGCCGGCACTACCTCGACATGGTGAACAACGTGACCGTGCTCGGGCACGGTCACCCGCGCCTCGCGGATGCGGCCGACGACCAGTGGCGGATGCTCAACACCAACTCGCGGTTCCACTACGATGCCGTCGTCGAGCTCAGCGAGCGGCTGCTGCGGACCCTGCCCGGGTCCTTCGACACCGTGCTGCTGGTGAACAGCGGCACCGAAGCCGTCGACCTCGCTCTCCGGCTCACCTCCGCTTTCACCGGCCGCGACGACGTGATGTGCGTCAGTGAGTCGTATCACGGCTGGTCCCTCGCCACCGATGCCGTGTCCACCTCGGTCTCCGACAATCCGCAGGCCGAGTCCACCCGACCCGGCTGGGTGCACGTCACCCCCGCGCCCAACGCGTATCGGGGCGCCCATCGCGGCGAGGATGCGGGCGCCGCGTACGCCGCCGACACCGTCGCGCAGCTGACCGAGCTCGCCGCAGCCGGCACCCCGATCGGCACGTTCATCGCCGAGCCACGCCACGGCAACGCCGGCGGAATCGAGGTGCCGGCGGGCTATCTCGCCGCCGTCTACGCAGCCGTACGCGCCGGCGGCGGCGTCACCATCTCGGACGAGGTCCAGGTCGGCTACGGGCGACAGGGCGACGTGTTCTGGGGGTTCCAGCAGCATCCCGGCGTTGTACCGGATGTCGTCACAGTCGCCAAGGCGATGGGCAACGGACATCCGCTCGGCGCCGTCATCACCCGCCGCGCGATCGCCGAGAGCCTCGCCGTCCAGGGCACGTTCTTCTCCTCCGCCGGCGGAAGCACGCTGAGCAGCCGGCTGGGCACCGTGATCCTCGACATCATGGAGGACGAGGGCCTGCAGGCGAACGCCCTCCGTGTCGGCGGGCTGCTGACCCGGCGTGTTCTCGACCTCGCGCAGAAGCATCCGCTGATCGGCACCGTGCACGGAAGCGGACTGTACCTCGGCATCGAGCTGGTCCGAGATCGCGAGACCCTCGAGCCCGCCCGAGAGGAGACCGCCGCCGTATGCGAGCGGATGCTCGAACTCGGTGTCATCGTGCAGCCGACCGGCGACAGGCAGAACGTTCTCAAGGTGAAGCCACCACTGTGCTTCACCGAGGAGAGTGCCGAGTTCTTCGTCGCGATGCTCGACCAAGCACTTCGCCGAGGCTTCTGAACCTGTCCTGCTCTCTCCCGGCGCGGGTGCACGACGGAGTGCCGCCGAGACTGCGATAGTGGGTGCTGGCGGGATCCCGCCACCGCGGCCCCGTTCGAAGGACTCGACGCATGAGCAGCTCGCCCACTCCCACTCCCGGGTCGCCCGCATCCGGACTGCTCGCCCGTTCCGGCGTCGAGCGCGGCTGGATCGTCGCGGTCGCCATCCTCGCGATCGTGCTCGGCGTCATCGCCTTCCTCGTGCCGGGAGCCACGCTGCTGACGGTCGCGATCCTGTTCGGCATCCACCTGATCGCGAGCGGCGTGTTCCGACTGATCATGGCGTTCACCGCCGACCGGCTGCCCGGGTCGATCCGCTGGCTCACCGGACTCCTCGGCGGCCTCGTCCTCGTCGGCGGTATCCTCTGCCTCTCGAACCCGTGGCAATCGCTCTCGATTCTCGGCATCGTGATCGGCGCAGCGTGGATCGTCGACGGCGTCGCCTCCATCGCCAGCAGGGCGACCCGGACGGATCAACTCCGCTGGCTCCCGGTGACCGCCGGTATCGCCTCGATTATCGCCGGTGTGCTGGTCGCCATCATGCCCATCCTCGCCCTCGCCTCCTTCGTCACCGTCGCCGCGATCCTGCTCGTCATCGTGGGCGTCACGACCCTGTTCCTCCTCTCCAGCGGACGTAAGGCGTCGGCGGCCTGACTGCTCGCGTCACCACGGCGCGTTCCGTCTTCCCCTGTGGAGTTATCAATGTTCTGACCTCTCTCGGAGGTCGGTAGAGCTCACGCGGTTGCTCGCGGCGGCGCCCGCGCCCCACTCTCGGCGCGGGTCATCCAGCTACCCTTCGGGTCGATGTGATCCACCCAGTATAGAACACTTGTTCGAGTTTGTCACCCCCGAATGGGTGTCGCTTCGTCAACGCTCGGAGGCGTTTTCCGCCACAAGTTCCCCCGCCGAGACCGGGCCTCCCGACGATTCGTCTGCGCCTCTGCCGCGAGCTGAGGGCCGACCCCCTCGGCGGTTCACGTGGCGCGGGTCCGAATACCCTTGCGGGGCGGGCATGAATGCGCCCGCGCCTGGAGGCTCCCGCATGCAACTGTCCAGCCGTGCCGAGAACGCCGAGCCGTTCCACGCCCTGCGTATCGGGCAGGAGGCCGCCGAACTCGAGGCTGCCGGGCACAACGTTGTGCGACTCAGCATCGGCGAGCCCGATTTCGGCGCGCCGCCCGCCGTCCGTGCGGCGATGAGCGACGTGATGGACGGACGGCCGCAGCCCTACACGCCTCCGCTCGGGTCGTCCGCTCTACGCGCAGCGATCGCCGGGTTCTACCGCGACCGGCACGGTGTCGCCGTCGATCCTGCGCGGATCGTGATCACCTCCGGCGCTTCCGCAGCGCTGCTCCTCGTCACCGCGGCGACCGTCGATCCCGGCTCCGAGGTGATCCTGGCCGACCCCTCCTACCCGTGCAATCGCGAGCTGATCCGGAGTTTCGGCGGGCAGGTCATCGCGGTACCGACGGATGCCACCACCCGATTCCAGCTGACCCGCGACCACGTCGAGGCAGCCGTCAGCGAGCGCACCGCCGCCGTGATGATCGCGTCGCCGTCGAACCCCACCGGTACGTCCATCCCGGATGCGGAACTCGACGCGATCTGCGCTCTCGCCCGCGATCGAGGCGTGTGGCGCATCGTCGACGAGATCTACCTCGACCTGGCCGATCCCGACGAGAACGGCGCACCCGCCCGCACCGTGCTCGCCGCCGATCCCGACGCCATCGTGATCAACAGCTTCTCGAAGTTCTTCGGTATGACCGGCTGGAGGCTCGGCTGGTGCGTGCTTCCCGAAGCGCTCGTACCGGCGGCCGAGCGCCTCGCCATGAACTATTTCCTCTGCGCATCCGCGCCGGCGCAGGAGGCCGCTCTGGCCTGCTTCACCCCGGAGACGCTGGCACTCTGCGAGCAGCGACGGCTCGAACTCCTCGCCCGCCGCGAGATCGTGCTCACGGGCCTGGCTGCAATCGGCCTTCGCGTGCCGGTGGCGCCGAACGGTGCGTTCTACGCGTACTTCGACATCACCGCCACGGGGCTGTCGTCATGGGAGTTCTGCGAGCGCGCCCTCCGCGAGGCGCATGTCGCTCTCACTCCCGGTAAGGACTTCGGCACGCACACGGCCGACGACCACGTCCGGATCTCCTACGCCGCCTCACCCGCCCTGCTGCACGAAGGCGTGCGTCGCCTCGGCGCCTTCGTCCGCGATCTGGGACTCACCGCCTGAGCGTCGGCGACGACCAGGGACGGCGAAAGGCCCCCCGATCCGCATCGTGGTGCGGATCGGGGGGCCTTTCGTGGAGGTGCGGAGACGGTGGGATTTGAACCCACGGAACCCAATAAAGGGTTCTCCACCTTAGCAGGGTGGTGCACTAGGCCGAACTATGCGACGTCTCCCGAGCATCCGCTTCGCGAACGCACGACGACCAGCATAACCGAATCAGAAGACACGTCGTGACACGCGACGGCGCTACTGGTCCTCCAGCGTGCGCCCCACGGTGCAGGTCTCCTGCGCCGCCGTCTGACCCGCGACATCGGTCGACATCGGAACGGGGGTGTCCGTCGCAGGAACCGTCGTCGCGTTCGGATCGGCGGCGGGAGCGGTCGGATCGGTCGGGGCCGCCTCGGTGGCCGGTGTGGTCGCCGCGGGATCCGGCGTCGACGTCGCCTCCGAGCCGCCGCCGGTCGTTCCGGTCAGCGCGATCGGCTGGTCGGCCTTCAGGGCGGCGTTCAACGTTGCCGCCGCGGCCTCCACCGGGTAGGTCCCGTCACCGTCGACGACACTCGGATACTGCACGAAGACCACGCTGTTCAGGTCGACATCCTGCAGCGCGAGCCCGATCGACACCATCGTGTTGACGTTGTTCAGCGAGGTCGAGAGCTGCATGTTCGACAAGGCGGCCTTCGCGAGTCCGTAAAGCGCGACGGGGTTGGTGAGGGTCTCGGCGCTCTTGATCTTGCGGACGAGGGACGAGAGGTAGACCTGCTGGCTTGAGATCCGGGTCAGGTCGCTGCCGTCTCCTACCCCGTGCCGCGTGCGGAGGAACGCGAGCGCCTGAGCGCCGACGAGATTGTGCACACCGGCATCGAGCTCGAGCCCCGTGTAGTTGTCTTCGATCGCGGAGGCGACGCAGACGTCGACTCCGCCGACGGCGTTCGACATCTCGATGACACCGTCGAACTGGATCAGGGCGGCGTACGGGATCTCCAGTCCGGTCAGCTGCTCGACGGTGGCGACGGTGCAGGCGAGGCCGCCGTAGCTGAGGGACGTGTTGATCTTCTGCGAACTCGAGGCGCTCGACACCGTGCCGGTCGTCGGGTCGGTGCAGGACGGGATCGGCACGTACATGTCGCGCGGGAAGCTGATCACCTCGACGGTCTGGTGATCCGCCGAGATGTGCATCAGCATCGTGACGTCGTTGAGGTTCTCGCCGCGTTCGCCGAACGCGCCGTCGGCCGACCCCTGGGCACTGTCGCTGCCGGCCAGCAGGATGTTGACACCACCCTCGATCGCGCCGATCTCGGGCACCGCGATCGGCGAGCCACTGGAATCGACGTCGAGGTCGACGGAGGGCTGGGCGCTGCCGACGAGCATCGATACGGCGATCGCGACGATCGCGACCGTGCTGATCACGCCGACTCCGACGCAGGCGGCGAGGACCTTCGCGATCGTGCGGAGTCCGCTTCGGCGGCGGAGTCGGCCGTGTCGTGCGGCCGTCCGCCGCGAGCCGGTGGGTTCGCTCATCGGGGTCGTACTCTCTCTCGCGCCACGACGGCGGTACTCCGGACCATCGCCTCGTGCGCGGGCACGGGCGACCTCCGCCTCAGGTGACGGAGCGTATCAGCCGAAGAAACCGACGGAGCAGGTCTGCTGGTCGGCGCTCTGGCCGGTTACGGAGTTTGGCAGAGCAACCTTGGAAGCATCCGTAGGAGTCACGGGAACCGAGGCAGCGGGATCGGTGGCGGCCGGGTCGGTGGCGACGGGATCCGCTGTCGGATCCACGGGAGCCGCCGGCTCGACGGGAACGGCGGCCTCTGCCGGGGTAGCGGCCGGGTCGACCGTGGCGCCCTGACCGGTGGTGCCGCTCAGCGCGAGCGGCTGATCGTTCTGCAACGCGCTGGCGAGGATCGCCGCCGACGCCGTATCCGGAACGACTCCGCCGGAGTCGAGGAAGGTCGGGTACTGCACGAACACCACGTCCGCGATGTCGACGTCCTTCAGTGCGCTGCCGATCTGCACGATGGTGTTGAGGTTGTTCAGCTCGTTCGACAGCACCATGTTGCCGAGGGTCGCCCGCGCGAGACCGTACAGCGTGCCGATGTTCGTGAGCGTCTCGGCGCTCTTCACCTTGCGCACCAGCGACGAGAGGAAGACCTGCTGATTGCTGATGCGGGTCAGGTCGCTGCCGTCGCCCACGCCGTGGCGCGAGCGGAGGAACTGCAGCGCCGCCATGCCCTGAAGCGTGTGCGTACCGGGCTCCAGATGCGTGTTCGTGTAGTCGTCGTCGATCTCGGTCGCGACGCAGACCTCGACGCCGCCGACAGCGTTCGACATCTCGATCACTCCGTTGAACTGCACCACCGCGCCATAGTCGACCCGGATGCCCATCAGCTGTTCGATCGTCGCGGCGACGCAGCCGAGACCACCCTGGCCGAGGGCCTCGTTGATCTTGGTGCCGTAGCTCCCGCCGGTCGCCTCGCCGGTCTTCGGGTTCACGCAGCTGGGGATGTCGACGTAGGTGTCGCGGGGGAAGCTGATCACCGAGACGTTCTTGTGGTCCTCGGAGACGTGCATCAGCATGGTCACGTCGTTGAGGACGGCGGTCTCCTCCTGCGGGTCGCCGAAGCCGATCTCGCCCTGGCCCTCGCGCGAATCGCTGCCGACGATGAGCAGGTTGAAGCCGCCCTCCATCTCGCCGATCGACGGGATCTCGGCGGCCGCCTGAACGGAGGAGCCGACCGCCGCCGGATGCAGGTCGACGGAGGGCTGGGCGCTCGAGACCAGCATGCTCGCGGCGACGGCGACGACCGAGACGCTCGCAACCACGCCCACGCCGGCGACGGCGGCGACGGTTCGGCCGATCGTGCGCGCGAGACTGAAACGCTTCTGCCGACCGTGACGCACGTACGGTTGCGGGTGGGCGGAAGGGGCGTCGGCGGAGTCGACCGTTGTGCGGCGCATCCGTGTCCTCTCGTCGGCGGGTGCGGTCGACCGGGGGGATCGGTGGACCGGAGCGGAGACGACGGAACCTGTTCCGGCCATCGACTCGAAAGCGACACGCGTCGGCCGCGCCCCCAGGGTACCCTCCGTCCGTTGATCCTGACGTTTCGCGCAGGTTACGGTCGGGGAGCCTCCTGCACCGGCGCCGTCGGCATCGGGAATGGAACGATTCCGACCCATCGGACACTTAACGGTTATGACGACACCACTGGCTCGCGAGGCCCCGCCGGGCGATCAGGCGTTACGACTCGGCGACCCGACGGCCTTCGCCCACATGTACACGGAGTTCCGCGACCGCGTGTTCTGGCACGCCCTGCGCCATACGAACATGGTGCAGGATGCGGAGGACATCACGGCACTGGTGTTCCTGGAGTCCTGGCGGAAGCACGCATCGATCCGGATCGTCAACGGTTCGCCTCTCGCCTGGCTGCTCGCCAGCACGAACTATGTCGCGAGTAATCTCGCCCGATCGCGGCGACGCCACCGCGAAGCGATGAATCGCCTTCCGCATCAGAACGCACATGACGACTTCTCCGGCGAAGTGAATGATCGGATCGACTCGGAGGTGCACCGCGCGGCCATCCGCGTGGCCTTCCGGGACCTCCCGGTCCGAGACCAGGATGTGCTCTCGCTCTGCGTCGTCGCCGAGATGTCGGATGCAGAAGCCGCCGCCGCTCTGGGGGTTCCCGTAGGCACCGTGAAGTCGCGACTCTCGCGGGCCAAGAAGAAGCTCGCGGGGCTGATCGACGCTCTCGCGATCGATGCCGCCGATGACGCAACCGCCGCTGGAGGTGCACGATGACCGAGAAGCCGATCTTCGATCCCGAACGCGACCTTGCCATCCGGCGGATGCTCGCCGAAGTCAGCCGCACCGAGCCAGCTCCCTCGCGTCGACGCCGAGCTTCCTTCTTGATCGGCCTGATCGTCGCGGCGCTGCTGGTCTCGTCCGGCGGCGTGGCGATCGCGTTGACAGGAGTATTCCCGTTCCCGGTCGCCGCACCGCCCGCGAGCGTAGCGCCTACGCCTTCGCCCACCTCGACCCCGGTGCCCACGCCGACCATCGAGCCCACGCCGATCATCGTGGCGCCCGCGCCGACACCGACGCTGGACCCGAGTGATCCCGACACGTGGACGATCGACTTCGACGGGGTCGGTCCCGTCTCCTTCGGCGGTTCGATCGCCGAAACGGCGACGGTTCTGCAGGCGACTCCGTACGCGTTGAGCGGTACAAGCGCCGACGAGTGCCCGGCACGATTCTTCGTTACGGATGGATCGGTGTACGGCGAAATGGTTCTCGCCCCGGACCCGACGGCAGCGAACGCCGATGTGATCGGGACGATCGGGTTGAACCTGAATCAGGGATCCGCGGTGACCGGCCCGCGGACCCGTGCCGGTATCGGCATGGGCTCGAGTCTGGCCGAGATGCTCGCGGCCTATCCCGACATCGAGCGCACCGGCAGCTACGGTGACGGTGTCGACTACTTCGCGGTCTCGAACGGCGCGGGGGTGTACATCACGTTCGCGGTCTACACCGATTCGAGCACGGTCCACTCGATCACCGTGAACCACCAGGACACGCCGGTCAGCGAGTACTGCGGGTGAGCGATCTCGTTCGGCTGACCCTTCCGAGCGTTTCCGACCCGTTCGGGAGGGTCTCGCGCGCCCTGGCGTCGATCGCTCGCAGGATTGCAGATGCCTTGTAGCGAGCCGTGAATAGCCCCTCTTTCCACCCTTTCCTATTGAGCGTTTGCGCATTAGTGTGCGAAACACGTGCCAGATTCCTGTCGCGGACATCCGAGTGCACCGCCTGTGCTGAGGAGTGCTATGAATTCCGTTCGTCGTCCTCGTTCTTGGATCGCGCTTGTCGCCGTAGCGAGTGTTCTCGCCGCAGTGATCGCGACCCCCGCATCCGCTGAGGAGGTCGACGTGTCATCGTTCACCGCCTCAGCCCTCACCCCGGACGGTGGCGGTGGGACCGGCGCCAAATCGGCCACCGGGCGCCTCGCGCAGAGCGACCCGGATCTCCTCGCCCGGGCCGACGCCGCGGTCACCCCCGTGATGGTCAAGGTCGATGTCGACCCGGTCGCCTCCTACGCCGGCGGCATCGAGGGCTTCGCCGCGACGAGCCCCGACGTCACCGGGGTCTCGATCGCGAAGGGCAGCAGCGCCATCTCGGCGTACACCGCCTACGTGAACGACGCGATCGCCGCCGCGCAGGCGGAGGCGACCGGGCTGATCCCATCGGCGACCCTGCTCTCGACGTATACGACGGTGTACGGCGGATTCGCGATGCTGATCCCCGCGAACCGCGCGAAGGACCTCCTCGCCCTCGGCAGCGTCGCCGCCGTGCAGAGCAACGAACTGCACCAGGCAGCAGCCGAGACCACCGCGAGGACGACCGCCGCCGCAGCGACCACCACCACGGCCGCCACCATCGGCGACCCGGCGCCCGACGCCGACGCGAGCACCTTCATCGGTGCGGATGCGGTCTGGCCCAGCCTCGGCGGACAGACCAAGGCGGGTGAAGGCCTGATCGTCGGCGTGATCGACACCGGGATCTGGCCCGAGCATCCGATGCTGGCCGACAACGGCATCGACGCTCCGGTCGGCGGCCCCTGGGCCTGCGAGTTCGGCGACGGAAGCACCGGCCCGGCCTTCGCCTGCAACGACAAGCTGATCGGCGCCTACGCCTTCCTCGACACCTACATCTCGGCAGCCGGCAGCCCCGGGCCTGAGGCCTACTGCTCCGAGACCGCGTGCTCGGCCCGCGACGCCGAAGGACACGGTACGCACACCGCGACCACCACGGCCGGCAGCGCCGTCGACTCCTCCCCCATCTTCGGCGTCGACCGCGGCGCGATCAGCGGCGTCGCACCCGGCGCCTCCGTCATCGCGTACCGCGCCCTCGGCCCCAGCGGTGGATTCACCGGCGACCTCGTCGCGGCGATCGGCCAGTCGGTGCTCGACGGCGTCGACGTGATCAACTACTCCATCAGCGGCAGCGCCGACCCGTACGACGCCACGGAGATCGCCTTCCTCGACGCGTTCGCGGCCGGGATCACCGTGAACTCCTCGGCCGGCAACTCCGGCCCCGGCGCCTCGACGGCCGATCACGCGAGCCCGTGGACCACCACGGTCGGCGCCTCCACGTTCGATCGCTCCTACACCTCGACCCTCGAGCTCACCTCGAGCGATGGCGCCACCTTCGTCAAGGAGGGCACCACCATCACGGCCGGCGTCACCGACACTCCGGTCGTGCTCGCCACGGCTGTCCCCGGGTACACGGGCGGCGAGCTCTGCGAGGCTCCGTTCGCGGCCGGATCCGTGACCGGTCAGGTCGTCGTCTGCCTCCGCGGCGGCAACGGCCGCGTCGAGAAGGGCTTCAACGCCGCCCAGGGCGGGGCCGCCGGCATGATCCTGGCGAACCCGACCGCCTCCGACGTGGAGACCGACAACCACTTCCTCCCCGCCATCCACCTCGAAGGGCCGAACGACGATCTGCTCGCCTACCTCGGAGACCACCCCGGCGTCACGGCGACGTGGGCACAGGGCGAGGCGACGGTGTCGCAGGGTGACGTGATGGCGGGCTTCAGCTCGCGCGGTCCGATCGGCGACTTCCTCAAGCCCGATATCACCGCTCCCGGCGTGCAGATCCTCGCGGGCAACACGCCCACGCCGATCGACGTCGCGAGTGGTCCGGCCGGTGAGCTCTACCAGGCCATCGCCGGCACCTCGATGTCGGCCCCGCACGCCGCGGGCGTCTCCCTCCTGGTCAAGGCCGCTCATCCGAGTTGGACACCCGGCCAGATCAAGTCCGCGTTGATGACCTCCTCCCTGCAGGACGTCGTGAACGTCGACGGCTCGGATGCGGGCGTCTTCGATCGCGGTGCGGGCTCCATCCGCGCCGATCGCGCCGTCGCTCCCGTGCTGACCATCAGCGAGAGTGCGGCCGACTTCGCGGCCAGTGCCACGGATGAACTCAACCGCGTCGACCTCAACATCCCGAGCGTCTACGTGGATCCGCTGCCCGGCGCGATCTCGACCACCCGCACCGTCACGAACGTGAGCGGCTCGTCGCAGTCGTTCCGCGTCTCGGCGACGAACGAGGCGGGTCTGCGGATCACGGTGCTCCCGGCGCGCTTCTCGCTCGCCGCCGGCGCCTCCCGCGACCTGACCGTGCTGCTGGACGGGCTCGATGCCGAGGACGGTTGGCACGAGGGCCAGATCACGATCACCGCGACGGGCACGGGAAAGAACGCCGTGGTGCTCCCGGTGGCCGCGAATGTCGGAGAGGCCGAGATCTCGCTGACCCAGTCGTGCGCCCCGACCACGATCGCCCGCGGCGCGACCACGACCTGCACGGTCGCCGCGTCGAACTATCTGCCGGTTCCGGTGGAGGCGACGATCGACGTGGCCTCGAACCCGCTGCTGCAGACGCGTTCGGTGACCGCGCCCGCCAAGAAGTCGATCCTCGGAGCGAAGTGGAGCGGTACCCTCGCCCCGGCGCTGGCACCGGCGATCACCTCGGTCGCGACGATCGAACCGGGTACCTCGCCCGGCGGCGGATACCTGCCGTTGAGCGAGTTCGGGATCGCACCGACCGCGCTGACCGATGAGCAGATCCTGAACTTCACCGTTCCGTCGTTCCTCTACGGCTCCGAGACCTACACCAGCATCGGTGTCGTCTCGAACGGCTATGTGGTGGTCGGCG
Organism: Microbacteriaceae bacterium VKM Ac-2855; assembly: GCA_013204985.1. Taxonomy (GTDB): domain Bacteria; phylum Actinomycetota; class Actinomycetes; order Actinomycetales; family Microbacteriaceae; genus Rathayibacter. Next base: position 390,539 of record JABMLG010000003.1, on the reverse strand, counting down.
GCGGCGGAACGGGTGACGTGCTCTTCGAGCCGAACGGCGTCCCGAACCCGACCGCACCGAACAACGTGCTCGCGCCGCTGTGGACCGACCTGAACCCGGAGAACGCTCCGGCCGACGGCGGAATCCGGGTGGGAACCCTCACCGACGGTGTCACCAGCTGGCTGATCGTCGACTACGACCGGGTCCCGACGTGGAGCGGCAACGCCGTCAACTCGTTCCAGACCTGGATCGAGCTCGGCGGCACGGAAGGCGCGTGGTTCAACTACGGCGCCGACGCGGTGGGCGATGCGGGAGCCGGTGTGCTCACCGGCGCAGAGAACCGCGACGGCACCAGCGGCGCCACGCTGTCGCCGCTGCCGGTCTCGGGTGACGAGGTGGCCGTGACCACGGCGCCGCCGACGGCCGGTGGCACCGTGAGCTTCGACTACACGTTGCGCGGTCTCGCGAAGGGCTCGTGGACGACCGGGGCCTCGCTCCGATCGGATGCGTTGCGCGCGGTTCCGTTGGAGACGACGAAGATCACGGTGAAGTAGCCGACGATCTCGCGGGCGTAACGCCAGGGTCCGTCCGGTTGAGCCTCGGCTCAGCCGGACGGACCTTCGTCGTCAGGCGGTGAAGTCGAGGATGTCGGCGACGAGCCGGTCCGTCTCCTCGTACGCGAGCATGTGGGCGGAGTGCTCGTACACCTCGAACCGGGCGTCGGGGATGAACGATGCGAGCTCCCGGCCCGCCTCGGGAGGGTTCAGCCCGTCGCCGGCACCCGAGACCACGAGCGTGGGAGCGGTGATCGACGGCAGACCCGGTCGCAGGTCGAAGTCGGCGAGGGAGCGTTCGACCGCAGCCTGCTCAGCCGAGGTCAGCACGACTTGTCGGCCCGCCATCGCGGCGAGAAGCGCGCCGCGATTCTCGACCGGAGTGTGCGGCGACCAGACGGCTTCGGACATCAGGGCCAGCATCTCCTCGGGCGAGAGGGTACTGAGGTCGACCCCGCGTCGAGCCGCGTAGGCGGCCGAGGACGAGGTGGTTCCGTGCGCCTTTCCGACGATGAGCACGAGTCGCTCGGTGCGGGAAGGCTCCCGGATCGCGGCCTCGGCGACCAGATACGACCCCATCGAGATGCCGACCAGCACGGCGGACTCGGCGCCGAGCTCGGCGATCAGCCCGTTGAGCATGTCGCCCTGATCAGCGAGGGTGAAGCCGACCGGGCGGGATGACCGGCCGTGCCCCAACGCATCCGGTGCGACCACGTGGAACCGACCCGCGAGGCGTTCGGCGAGCGTCGCGACGCTGGACGCGTCGCCCATGAGTCCGTGCACCAAAATCAGCAGGGGTGACCCCGCCTCTCCGTATTCGTCGTACCGGACCACGTTGCCGGCGATGTCGAGAGAGGCCATGCCTCATGCTCGCACCTGCGGCGGCTCAGGCGGCGAGGTGGAACGTGGCCGCGAATCGTTCGAGCAGGTCGCCCCGCCCGTGCAGCACCTCGACCACACCGGTCGCGATGGCGCGCTCCGGCGCGAGTTCGCCGGAGATGAGGCGCCGGATGCCCGGGCCGGCGGCGAAGGCGAGGTCGGCCGCACCGTTACCGCGCGTCACGTCGAGGGCCGATCCGTCGACGCGGATGAGCAGCTCGGCTCCGCCCAGTTGCGCCGCGTAGGCGGTCGCGGGCAGCTCCGCCGCGAGGCGAGGCTGGAAGGCGGTGCGCAGATCCATCGTCATCGAATCGGCGGTGATGATCTGCTCCTCCCGCGGATCGCCGAGTGCCTTGAACCCCCAGGCACCGAGCGCGAGCACCACCGGCTCGAGTTCGCGACCGTAGGGGGTCAGCTCGTAGACGATGATGCGCGAGCGCGGCATCCGTCGGATGAGGCCGGCCGCCTGCATCTCTTTCAGTCGCGACGCCAGGATGTTGCTCGGGATGCGCGGCAGCCCCGCGGCGAGTTCGCCGTACCGGCGCGGGCCGACCAGCAGGTCGCGGACGATGAGCAGCGCCCAGCGCTCCCCCACCAGCTCCAGCGCCTGCGTGATGCCGCTGTACTGGCCGTACTCGCGCGAGGCCATCGACCTCAGACCTGCTGATCGGCGACGGCGCCCGGACCCTGCGCCGCGGCGACCGGGTCCATCCAGCCGAAGTCGACGATGTTGCCGTCCGGGTCGGTGAGGCCGCGCTGGTACATGAAGCCGTAGTCGGCCGGTTCTCCGGGCTCGGAGCCGCCTGCTGCCAGGCCGGCGGCGACCGTGGCGTCCACGGCCTCGCGGCTGTCGAGGAAGATGGCCGTCGAGGAGGCGGGGTTCACCGCGGGATCACCGATCGGCAGCTCGGTGAAGGTCTGGAAGTACTCGCGGACGTGGATCATGAAATAGCTGTGGTCCTCCTCGACGACGACGCAGGCCGCGTTGTGGTCGGTGAAGGCCGGGTTGATGCTGAAGCCGATAGCCGTGTAGAACGCCTTGGCGCGTTCGAGGTCGGTCACGGGCAGGTTGACGAAGATCGCGGTCATCAGGGGCTCCTTCAGAGGTTCATCGGTCGATAACGCTGATACTTGCAAAAAACAAGTAGCGCGTCAAGAGCGCGGCGGCGCGCCGTCCCGACTCAGAAGTCGAGCACCGTCCGGATCGCCAGGACGGCACCTGCCCGCGCCCACTCCGTGAATTCGAACGGCTGCACCTCCAGCGGCACCGGATGCGGCGACGGGAGCCGCACCGCTTCGATGGCCGAGCGGATGCGCGGCTCCGCGAGCTCCCACACCGCGAGTCCGTCACCGGTCAGCACGACCTTCTCGGGATCGAAGCCGTTGATCACGGCACCGATCAGCACTCCCAGGGCGTGACCCGCATCGTCGAACGCCCGCTGAGCGCCACGGTGCCCCTCGCGAGCCAAGCGCACGGCACCGGCGTAGTCGAGCCCGAGAACACCCACCGACGCGAGGATGGATTCGCTCGTCAGGTACGCGCTCGCGCAACCGCGGTGACCGAGACCGCAGGACGGCCCGCCGGTGTCGACGACGAGGTGGTCGAGACGGACGGCGCGCCCGTGCGAGCCGACGATGACCTTCCCCTCGACGACGATGCCGGTACCGATACCCGCACCCACCGTGACCAGCGCCAGCGAGTCGCAGCCGGCACCCACCCCGAACCAGTGCTCGGCCGCCGTGAGGGCACGCACGTCGTTGTCGGCCGTGACAGGGATGCCGATGCGCGCCGACATCGTCTCCGAGAAGCGCACATCCCGCCAGTGCAGGAACTCGGAGACGACGACGACCTCGTGGCCGCCGTCGCGGACGATGTCGCCCGCGAGGCAGACGCCCAGGGCGTGGATGTCGGCGAAGTCGCGAGCGAACCGCTCGTGGATGCGCGCGATCTGCTCGACGGTGGCCTCCACGGTCGGCGCGTCCAGCGGCTCCTCGACCGCCGCGACCACCTCGGCCCCCAGATCCGTCAGCACGGCGAAGACCGCATCACCGGTGAGCTTCACCCCGAGGAAATGGTGGGCGTCGTGCCGCACGACGAGCATCTCACTCGGCCGGCCCATCGCGCCGCGCAGGGCGACCTCACCCTCCGCGATCATGCCGTGCTCCATCAGGACGCGAGTCGCGCGGGTCAGGCTCGCGCGGGAGACGTCGATCCGCCGGGCGATCTCGGCACGGGGCAGCGGGCCATGGATCAGCAGTTCGCGCAACGCGGCGCGCTCGGCATCGGGAAGGTACGGCCAACGACGCGCCAGGCCGCCCTCGACGGACTCGTCCGGCACCTGGCCTCGCTTCACTCGGGACATCCGGAGTCTATCGTCGGGTAATCGGACGGGAACGCTGCGTGAATGGCATGGTCCATCTCCCGTCTTGTCGTCCGCGAAGCTACTTAGTAACCTTATCGAACAAAGTCGGTCGCAACGACGACCGTGCACCCACCCGCCCCTGACGCAAGGACGCTCATGGCTCTCACCCCTCTGCACGCCGGCTGGACCCTGGAGGCCGTCTCCGGCCCCGTTCCCGAGAAGCTATCGGGCCGCTCGATCCCCGCGACGATCCCGGGTTGCGCCCACCTCGACCTGCTCGCCGCCGATCTGATCGATGCGCCGTTCGACGGCGACAACGAGGCCGCGCAGCAGTGGATCGGCAGCACCGTCTGGCGCTACCGGACGAGCTTCGAATGGACCGCCGACGACGCCGACCGCCACGACCTCGTCGCCGACGGCCTCGACACCGTCGCGACGATCGAGCTGAACGGATCCGTCGTCGCACGGACGCAGAATCAGCACCGCGCCTACCGCTTCGCCGTCGATGAGCTCCTGGTCGAGGGCGAGAACAGCCTCGTGATCACCTTCGCCGCGCCCGTCGACGAGGCCGAGGCCCGCTCGGCCGAGCACGGCCCGCGCCCGCACGTGAACCACCACCCCTACAACGCTCTGCGGAAGGCGGCGAGCAACTTCGGCTGGGACTGGGGCATCGATGTCGCCACCAGCGGCATCTGGAAGGCGATCGGCCTCGACGCGTGGTCGGGCGTGCGGATCGCCGCCGTGCGACCGCTCGTCGACGTCGACGGGACGGACGGCGTGCTCGACGCGCGGGTCGAGCTGGAGTGGGCCGGCGCTCCCGCCGCGGCGACGCTCAGCGCGGCGATCGGCGGCGTGGACGGGTCGGTCGCGGTGCCGGCCGGGGCGAGCGAGGCGAGCATCCGCCTGCTGGTGCCGAATGCAGAGCTCTGGTGGCCGCGCGGCCATGGCGAGCAGCCGCTGTACCCGGTCACCATCGCGGTGGATGACGCGAGCTGGGCCGGGCGGATCGGCTTCCGCACCATCACCCTCGACACCGAGCCCGACGCGGACGGCACCCCGTTCGTGATCGTGGTGAACGGCGAGCCCGTCCAGATCCGCGGGGCGAACTGGATCCCGGATCACGCCTTCGTGACCGAGATCGACGCCGCGCGCTATCGCCGGCGGGTTCAGGATGCGGTGGACGCCAACATGAATCTGCTGCGGGTGTGGGGCGGCGGGCTCTACGAATCCGATGACTTCTACGACGCCTGCGACGAGGCCGGCGTGCTGGTGTGGCAGGACTTCCTGTTCGCCTGCGCGGCCTACGCCGAAGAGGACTGGCTGGCCGAGGAGGTCGAAGCGGAGGCGCGCGGCGCCATCTCGCGGTTGAGCGCGCATCCGTCGCTGGCGATCTGGAACGGCAACAACGAGAACATCTGGGGCTACGTCGACTGGGGCTGGCGCCCGGCACTGGCGGGCGCCACCTGGGGCAACGGCTACTACCGCGAACTGCTGCCTCGCCTGGTGGCGGAGCTGGACCCGACGCGGCCGTACTCGCCGGGCAGTCCCTTCTCGTTCACCGCTGGGCTCGATTACGACAGCGTGCACCCGAACGACCAGCACCACGGCACGATGCACATCTGGGATGTCTGGAACACCCGCGACTACACGGTGTATCGCGACTACGCGCCCCGCTTCGCCTCGGAGTTCGGCTTCCAGGGCCCGCCCGCGTGGTCGACACTGACCGCGGTCGTGCACGACGAGCCGCTGGACCCGTACGGCCCGCAGATGCTCGTGCATCAGAAGGCGGAGGACGGCAACCTCAAGCTCGACCGCGGCTTGCAGGGTCACCTGCCCGAGCCCCGCACGATCGAGGACTGGCACTGGGCCACGCAGCTGAACCAGGCCGCGGCGGTCCGTTTCGGCATCGAGCACTTCCGCTCGTTGGCCCCGCTGAACACCGGCACCATCGTGTGGCAGCTCAACGACAACTGGCCCGTCGTGTCGTGGGCCGCGGTCGACTTCGAGGAGCACCGCAAGCCGCTCTGGTACGCGCTGCGGGCCGTCTACGAGCCGAGACTCGCGACCATCCAGCCGCGCGACGGCGGCCTCGCGCTCGTGCTGCTGAACGACACCGCGCAGGAGTGGGTCGGCCCGGTGCGCGTGTCGCGCGTGCAGGTCGACGGCGCGGTGCTGGCCGACACCACGGTCGCGGTCACGGTGCCGGCACGCGGAGCGACGACGGTGCCGCTGCCGGAGTCGCTCACCGGCTTCGGCGATGCCACTGCCGAAGTACTCGTGGCGTCGCTCGACGGCTTCGGTCGCGCCATCTGGAACCCCGCCGAGGTCGTGGATCAGCGGCTGGACCCGGACCCGATCGGTGTCACGGCGGCAGCCGTCGAGGGCGGCTACGAGGTCACCGTCACCGCCCGGTCGTACGTGCGCGACGTGACGCTGCTGGTCGACCTGGTCGACCCGGCGGCGACGGTGGATGCGGGACTGATCACGCTGCTGGCCGGCGAGTCGGCCACGTTCCGCGTCGGCAGCGACGCTCAGGTGGATCCGGAGCTCGTCGCCGGGGTCGTGCGCCACGCGAACGGCCTGCTGGTGGGCGCGGCGCGCTGACGGCAGACGACTCGGCACGGAAACGGCGACCCGCTCATCGGGTTGCCTTTTCCGTGACGAACCAGGCCTCGGCCGCGGCGATCGCGGCCCAGCTCGGTCGCCGGCTCGAGCGAGTGGACTCGCTCGGTGGGGTCGAGAACCGGGTGCAGCGGATGCGCGGCCCGGGCTTCGACTGGGTGCTGCGCACACCCGTCGACCCGAGCGCGCCCGACACGTATCCGCTCGAGGCGTGGGCGATCGGAGCGGCGCGTGCGGCGGGGGTCCACTCCCCCGCCGTCGTGGCGCTCGGCGATCGCTTCCTGGTGCTGGAGTACGAGCCGCCGCGGCGCGCCATCGACGACCCGTGGCACACGCTGGGCGCGTTCGCGTCGGCCGTCGCGTGCATCCCGCTCGACGACGCGCCCGACGGCGTGTTCTCACGGTTCGGCCGCGATCTCGCGGAGGCCTGGCGTGCGCACGTCCGCTACAACGTCGAGGCGCTGTCGACCGCCGACCCGCTGCTGCACCAGGGCGTCTACGCCGAAGCGGATCGTGCGCGCATCCGGGATCGCATCGCCCCGCTCGAAGACGAGCCGTTCGCACACGGGCTCGCCCACGGCGATCTGGCGCCGCGCAACCTCATCGCGCGGGATCACGGCGCGGCACTGATCGACTGGGGCTCGGTGACGACGGGCCCGGCGCCCTGGACCGAACTGCAGCGGGTGTACCAGGAGCAGCAGGAGGAGGTGCTCGCCGCGTTCGCGGCCGGTGCCGGAGTCGCGCTCGACGCATCCGCTCGCGACCTTCTGCACCGGCTCACCGTGTTGCGCGCGCTCGATCTTGCACGCTGGGCCCGCGAGCACCGACCCGCCCTCGCCGCCGAGTACGCGGCGAGCGCCGCGCGCCTCGTGAGAAGCGGGGCGGAGTGACGACGGCCCGGGGGCATCGGCCGGCGGCACGGGTCGTCGCGTCGTCGGCACCGCACCGACGACGCGACCACCCTGTCGCGCACCTCGCCTTCAGAGGCGCACGGCGTGCAGGATGAGCGCCTGCAGAGGCCAGAGCGGCGGGATCTGCACGCCCAGCTCGTCGAGGACGCGGCCCGACGCGGTCAGCTCGCCGGCCGAGAGCCACTCGGGCGTCGCGAAGCCGTGGCGCGTCGCCCCGATCTCGTCGCGGACCCGCACGCGGTAGCGCGCCTCCGGTTCGAGACCGTGCAGGCGGATGCGCTCGGGCAACGAATCCTCGACCGTCGCGACGGTCGCGATCGTGTAGAGGGCCTCCGCCTGGTCCTGCGAGACAGCGCCCACCACGCGCAGTGCCGGGTCGCGCGGATCCGCGTGCACAGCCGTGCCGGTGTGCACGATGTGCCGCAGTTCTTTGTAGAGCGCCGACCATCGCGTGATCGTGGCGCGCTCCTCCGGTGTCGTCTCGGCGATGTTCCACTCGAAGCCGGCCGAGCCCATCAGGCTCGTAGCCAATCGGTACGACAGTGGGGTGGTGCGGCCGGTGCTGTGCGCGGTGGTCGGCCCGACGTGACCGCCGACGAGCTCGGGTGCCAGCAGGAGCTGGGTCCAGCGCTGGATGTCCTGCCGCTCGACCGGGTCGTTCGAGTCGCTGGCCCAGACCCGGTCGGCGACGGCGAGCACACCGAGGTCGCTGCGCGCGCCACCGCTGGAGCAGGACTCGATCTCGAGCCCCGGGTGCAGCGCCTTCAGCTCACCCATCAGCCGGTACATCGCCTCGGTCTGCAGGTGCGTGCCCGGGCGGCCGTTGTGCACCGACTCGACCAGGTCGCGGTTGTGATCCCACTTGATGAAGTCGATGCCGATCTCGGCGACCAGCGCATCCATCCGGCCGAGGACGTAGGCATAGGCCTCGGCGTTCGCGATGTCGAGCACGTACTGCGTGCGCCACGACAGATGCGGCGGGGTCGGCAGGTGGCCCGGCCCGTGCAGCAGCCAGTCCGGATGCGCGCGAGCCAGCTCGGATTCGAGGCTCACCATCTCGGGTTCGAACCAGAGCCCGAACTCCATCCCCAGCTCGTGCACCTGCTCCGCGAGCGGCTCGAGCCCGTCCGGCCAGACGGCCGGGTCGACGAACCAGTCGCCGAGGCCGGTGGTGTCGTCACGCCGACCGAGGAACCAGCCGTCGTCGAGCACGAACCGTTCGACGCCCACCTCGGCTGCGAGTTCGGCCAGCTCGAGCAGCGACCCCGGATCGTGCCGGAAGTACACGGCCTCCCAGGTGTTGAGCACCAGCGGCCGCGGGCGCTGCGGATGCTGGGGACGCGCGCGTTCGAAGCGGTGGAAACGCTCGGCGAGCCCGTCGAGCCCCGCTCCCGACCAGCCGAAGTACGCCGTCGGGGTCGTGTAGCTCTCGCCGCCCTCGAGCACGATCTCGCCCGCCCGGAGCAATTCGCCCGCGCCGATGAGGTTCACCGAGTCCGGCATCCGATCGTTGCGGTAACTGACGTCCGCGCTCCAGCCCAGGTGGACGGCCCACAGTTCGCCGGTGCGGTCGCGCGGGGCGTCGATCGAGACCAGGAAGAGCATCGGGGAGTCGTGCCCGCCGCGGCCGCGGCGCGTCTGCCGCAGTGTCGATCCGCGCGGGACGAGGCTCGTCTGCGGCACCTTCTCGCGGGTCCAGCGGCCCGCGAACGTCGTGAGGTGATCGACCGCCTTGGGTGCAGGAAGCGTCGCCTCCAACGCCTCGACGACAACGGGCTCGGCTCCCGGCGTGGTACGGATCGAGTGCACCACGGTGACCACGCCGCCCGCTTCGATGGCGATGCGCGAGGTCAGCTGCAGCCCGGACCCGGCATCCTCGGCCGTGACGGTGACGGCCGAGTGCGCATCCTGATGCAACCGCACCGCACCCCAGCGCGCGTAGAGCGGCACGCCGTGGCGGCTCAGCTGGAGGCCGGGCCGGCCCGCGAAGAACTCGCTCTCGGTGGGCAGCAAGGAGAGCTGCCAGCTGCCGTCGAGGGTTCCGGGCGGGGTCTGCCGGCTGAGCATCCGCGCGATCTCCGGCAGTTCCTCCGCGGCGAGCGCCCCCAGATCGCGGCCCCAGTGCAGCACCGTCGGCAGTGTCGAGTCGGCCCGCTGCAGCAGCAGCGAGACGCCGTCACGGCGCAGCAGTACGACATCGAGTGGTGGCGGATCGGAGGGTCGGGGTTCCCAGTCCGTGGCGGCTGTGCCGCGGAGGGGGGCGTCCACGAGATCGGTCATGAGAAGCCTTTCAGGGCGGAGGGGAAGCCGGACTCGGCTGCCGGAGTCTTCTTCGGTACTTGACGACATAATTTACCTAAGTAACAATGATTCCGACAGGCCGAGTTTTCGACCTGCATCCCCTGCATCTCATGAAGTCGGCGTCGACTGCCTCCCAGTGGTCACGCCTGGGAAAGGATCAATGATGTTCCTCCGAGCTTCGGGCCGACGGCCCGCTCGCCGTACCTGGGCCCTCGGCGCCGCCGCAGCGGCGACCGCAGCAACCCTCCTCCTCGCCGGATGCGCTCCGTCGAGCGGCTCCTCGACCTCCGGGGCGAGCGCGGCCGACACCCTGATCGCGTACACCGGCCAGTCGGGCGACTACCAGATCAACTTCAACCCGTACTCGCCGTCGCAGATCGGCGGCATCGGCACGATCTTCGAATCGCTGTTCTTCATCACCAACGTGAACACCGACCCGTACACGCCGTTGCTCGGCACCGACTACTCCTGGAGCGACGACGGCACCCAGCTCAGTGTCACGCTGCGCGACGGCGTCACCTGGTCGGACGGCGAAGCCTTCACCGCCGAAGACGTGAAGTTCACCTTCGACCTGCTGGTGAAGACCCCCGCGATCAACACCGGTGGTTTCGACGGCACCGTGGAAGCCCCCGACGACACGCACGTCGTCTTCACGTGGGACCACCCGGCGTTCGTCACCGGGCCCGTGGTGCTGGGCCGCACCCCGATCGTTCCCGAGCACATCTGGTCGGGCATCGACCCCGCGACCGACGTGGTCGAGAAGCCGATCGGCACCGGCCCCTACACGCTCGGCAACTTCAAGCCGCAGGCCTACACGCTGGACGCGAACCCGGCGTACTGGGACGGCGAGCCGAAGGTGAAGTCGGTGCGTTACCTCTCGCTCTCCGGCAACACCGCCGGCGCGGACGCCCTCGCCTCCGGAAGCATCGACTGGCAGACCGGCCCGGTTCCCGACATCAAGAACGTCGCCAAGAACTACCCCGGCTACGACGCGATCACCGTGCCGCAGAACCAGATGGCGCTGCTGACCTGCTCGAGCACCGCCATGGGCTGCGTCGGACCGCAGACCGACCCGGCCGTCCGCCAGGCGATCTACTACGCCATCAACCGCGACCAGCTGAACTCGCTCGCCTTCGAGGACACCGCCAGCGAGGTCTCGCCGACCTTCGCACTGACGACCTCGCAGAAGGACCTCATCGACTCGAGCATCGCCGAGCCCATAGCGCCGAGCGCACCCGACCCGGCCAAGGCGGCGTCGCTGCTCGAATCCGCCGGCTACGCCAAGGGCGCCGACGGCATCTACGCCAAGGGCGGCGAGAAGCTCTCGCTCACGGTCGAGGTCGTCACCGGTTGGACCGACTACATCACCGCGATCGACACCATGGCCCAGCAGCTCAAGGCCGCGGGCATCGAGCTGACCGCTTCGCAGTCCTCCTGGAACGAGTGGACCGACAAGAAGGGCAAGGGCAACTACGAGCTCGCGATCGACTCGCTCGGCCAGGGCGCCGCATCCGACCCCTACTACCTCTACGACAAGTTCTACAACAGCACCTTCACCGCACCCGTCGGTGAGACCGCGGTGACGAACCTCGCCCGCTTCAGCGACCCGTCCGTCGACGCGGCCCTCGCCGTCTTGAAGGCGACCAACCCGACCGACACCGCGACGCGTCAGGCGCAGTTCAACATCGTGCAGCAGAAGATCGTCGCCGACATGCCCTACATCCCGATCATGACCGGGGGCACGACGAGCGAGTTCCACTCGTCGAAGTTCACCGGCTGGCCCACCAGCGACAACCTCTACGCCTTCCCGGCCGTGTGGCAGTCGCCCGACAACGCGCAGATCTTCAAGACGCTGACGCCGACGGGGAAGTAGGGGCCATGAGAGCCGAGGAGGAGGGCCGTCCGGCCCACCACGCACAGGAGGCGACGCGATGAACTACTTCGTGCGCAAGCTGGGGTTCTACGTCGTCGCCCTGTGGGCGGCACTGACGCTGAACTTCTTGATCCCGCGGTTGCTGCCCGGTAACCCGGTCGACATCCTGCTGGCCAAGCTGCAACAACGGGGTGGTCAGGTCACCCCCGAAACGCGCAAGGCCTACGCCCTCCTCCTCGGCGGCGACTCGTCCGAGCCGCTGATTCTGCAGTACTGGGACTACCTGGTCAACGTGTTCCGCGGCGACCTGGGCGTCTCGGTCAGCTACTTCCCGGCCCCGGTGACGGATGTGATCAGCTCCTCATTGCCGTGGACGATCGTGCTCGTCGGCATCGCCACCGTCCTGGCCACGATCATCGGCGTCGTACTCGGCGCCGTGGTCGGCTGGAAGCCCGGCACCTGGCTCGACTCCCTCGTGCCGGCGACCACGCTGCTCGCCGCGGTCCCCTACTTCTGGCTCGCCCTGATCCTGGTCTACGTCTTCGCGACCACCATGCACCTCTTCCCATCGCAGGGCGGATACGACGTGATCCTCGACCCGGGCTGGAGCTGGGAGTTCATCTCCTCCGCGATCCAGTACGGTTTCCTCCCGGCGGCGACGATCGTGATCGCCTCGCTCGGCGGCTGGCTGCTCGGGATGCGCAACATGATGGTCTCCACGCTCTCGGAGGACTACATCCTCACCGCGCAGGCGAAGGGCCTCAGCCAGGGGCGGATCCTACGCAACTACGCGGCACGCAACGCGGTACTGCCCTCGGTGGCGGGATTCGCGATCGCGCTGGGCTTCGTCGTCTCGGGCTCGATCGTGACCGAACAGGTCTTCTCGTACCCCGGGATCGGCTCGAAGCTGCTGTCGGCCGTGACGAACAACGACTACGCACTGATGCAGGGCATCTTCCTCTACATCACCCTCGCCGTCCTCGGCGCCAACCTGGTCGTGGACCTCTTCTACGGCATCATCGACCCGCGCACCCGGGCCCACAGCTGATGCGCGCCCCGCAGTCAAGGAGCATCCGATGACGAACCTCGCTCCCACCACCGAACCGAACGTCGCCGACGCCACCAGGGCCATCGCCACTGCGGATGCGGAGAAAGGCAAGAAGCCGCGCTCAGCGTGGCGGATGCTGCTGCCCACCATGACGCCGTGGCTCGCCTTCGGGCTGCTGCTCGTGGGCGGCATCGCCCTCTTCGGGATCGTCGGGCCGTTCTTCGTGACCGACCCGACGGCGATCCGCGACATCGGCCTCACCGGCCCGAGCGCCGAGCACTGGCTCGGCACCACCCAGACCGGGCAGGACGTCTTCGCCCAGCTCGCCTTCGCCACCCGCGGCTCGCTCGAGATCGGCCTGCTGGTCGGTGTGCTGGCGACTGTGCTCTCCGCGTTCTTCGGCATCTTCGGCGCCTACATCGGCGGCTTCACCGACGAGGCGTTCTCGCTCTTCTCCAACGTCTTCCTGGTGATCCCCGGCCTGCCGCTGGTGATCGTCATCTCGGGCTTCGTGCCGCAGGAGCAACGCGGGCTCTGGACCATCGCGGTCGTGCTGGCCATCACCGGCTGGGCCGCGTCCTCCCGCGTGCTCCGGGCGCAGACCCTCTCCATCCGCAATCGCGACTACGTCGCCGCCTCGCGCGTCGCCGGCGAGAAGGCGTGGCGCGTGATCGCGGTGGAGATCCTGCCGAACCTGCTGCCGGTGCTCGCGTCACAGTTCGTCTTCGCGGTGATCTCGGCGGTGCTCGGTGAGGCAGGACTCTCGTTCCTCGGCCTCGGTGCCTCGAACTCCTCAACACTCGGCACGATGCTGTTCTACGCGCAGAACGGCTTCGCCCTGCCGCTCGGCGCGTGGTGGTGGTTCGGCCCGCCCGGGCTGATCATCGCGCTCTTCGGGATGGGCCTGTCGCTGATCAACTTCTCGATCGACGAGATCATCAACCCCAAACTCAAGAACGTCCGCCTGCACCGCAAGCGCGCCAAACTGGCGAAGAAGAACGAGGCGCGCGCCCTCGGAAAGGCCGCATGATGAGCGCCACCCTCCAGGCCCCGACCCGAACCGCCCGCCCCGCCGTGCTCACGATCGACGATCTCAGCGTCATATACGAAGTGGAGCATCCGGTCACCGCCGTGAAGAACGCCAGCCTCAGCCTCGCCCCCGGCGAGATCCTGGGCCTGGCGGGCGAATCCGGCTGCGGCAAGACGACCCTCGCCTACGCGATCAACCGGCTGCACAAACCGCCGGCACGGATCAGCTCCGGCAGCATCACCTTCCACGACCGCGACGGCAGCGACGTCGACCTGCTGGCGCTCGAGGACGAGCAGTTGCGCACCTTCCGCTGGTCGAAACTGTCGATGGTGTTCCAGGGCGCGATGAACGCGTTGAACCCGGTCACGAACATCCGAGCCCAGCTGGAGGACGTGCTGCTCACGCACAGCCCTGAACTGAGCCGCACGCAGCGCACCCAGCGCGCCGGCGACGTGCTCGAACGCGTCGGCGTCGACCGCAGCCGGCTGCGCTCCTACCCGCACGAACTCTCGGGCGGGATGCGCCAGCGCGTGATGATCGCGATGGCGATGCTGCTGGAGCCGCAGGTGATGATCATGGACGAGCCGACGACAGCGCTCGATGTCGTGGTGCAGCGCGACATCCTCCGCGAGATCGTGCGACTGCGCGACGAGCTGAACTTCGCCGTCATCTTCATCACGCACGACCTGCCGCTGCTTCTCGAGATCAGCGACCGCATCGCGGTGATGCTCCGCGGCGAGATCGTCGAACTCGGCAGCGCCGAGCAGATCTACCGGGATGCGCAGCATCCGTACACCCGCAGGCTGCTGAGCTCGTTCCCGAGCCTCAGCGGATCGCGCGGCGCGTTCATCCGCACCGGTGTGGATGAGAACGGCACCGGGATGGACAGCGCCGAGAAGAACGGTGCCGAGAAGAACGGTTCCGAGAAGAACAGCGCCCAGAAGAACGACACCGCTTCGGAGGCCGTGCGATGACCAGCATCCAGGTGCAGAACCTCACCAAGGACTTCTTCCTACGCAAGGGTGTCCGGCGTACAGCGTTCCGCGCCGTCGACCGGGTCTCCTTCGAGCTGAAGCCAGGCCGTACGGTGGCGCTCGTCGGCGAATCGGGCTCGGGCAAGTCGACCATCGCGCGGATGCTCGCCAAGCTCGAGAAGCCCAGCTCGGGCTCGATCGACGTGCGGCTCGAGGACGGCACACGCGTGCCCGCCGGCCAGTACCGGCGGCACGTGCAGATGGTGTTCCAGGACCCGTTCGCCTCGCTGAACCCGTTCCACTCGATCGAGCACCACATCGCGCGGCCCATCCGGATCCACAGCCGAGCCAGTGGCACCGCCGCGGTGCATGAGAAGGTGCTCGAGATGCTGGAGCGTGTGAACCTCACTCCGACCGAGGACATGGCGGCACGGCGCCCCCACGAACTCTCGGGCGGCCAACGGCAGCGCGTCGCGATCGCCCGCGCCCTCGCACCGGGGGCCCAGGTGCTGATCGCCGACGAGCCCGTCTCGATGCTCGACGTATCGATCCGCCTCGGCGTGCTGAACCTGATGGGCCGGCTGCAGCGCGAGGACGACCTCGCCGTGCTCTACATCACACACGACCTCGCCACCGCCCGACACTTCTCCGACGAGATCCTGGTGCTGTACCACGGTCGCGTCGTGGAGCGCGGTCCGGCGGACGACGTGATCCTGAACCCGCAGCACGACTACACCCGGCTGTTGGCGCTCGCCGCCCCCGACCCCGAGAAGATCGGCAAGGTCGTCTCGAACGAGGCCGCTCCCGACCGCGCGGGGCTCGACAACTCCGTCTGCTACAACCACTACACCCGGTCGTGGGAGTCCGCCGAAGCGGCGCCGGCGCATGCCTGAGGCGGGTGCACCTGAGGTCGCTGTGGAGGTACTGCACTGGGGTGCGCTGGCCTTCGCGATCGCAGCGGATGCACCCGTCGCCGTGCTCGGCATCGGCTCCGCTCCCCTGCTGGCGCGCGAACTCGCGCAACCGCTCGTGGAGGTCTCGGCGTTCGGTCACGGCCGCTTCCCGGGAGGATTCCGGCACGTCGACACGGTGATCGGCGCGCGGCTGCGGTATGCCGGACACACCACGGATGCCGAAGTTCTGCGGCTGCGGCAGATCGACGGCGAGACCGGGGTCGAGGTCATCAGCGTGTTCGAGGCCGGCGCCTCGGGTTTCCGCACCTGGACGGAGGTGCGCGGTGAGGGCCTGGTGCTCGACTTCGTCTCGACCTTCGCCACCGGCAGCTTCCTCGCCGAGGCGTCGGTAGATGAACTCTCGCTCGCCTCCGCCGCGAACGACTGGGTGGCGGAGAGCCGCTGGAGCGTGCGACCGCTACGCGAGATCGGCCTGGCGCGGATCGACCGCGAGTTGCAGCACCACCCGCCGCGCAGTCGGCACCTTACCCAGAACCGCGGCTCCTGGTCGAGCGGGGAGCAGGCCCCAACGGCGGCCTTGCTCGGCCCCGCCGACCGGCCCGACGTCACAGCGCTCGCCTGGCAGGTCGAGCACAACGGACCGTGGCTGTTCGAGATCGGCGAGACCCGGCGCGGCGCGTATCTCCTGCTCGCTGGTCCGAGCGATCAGGAGCACCAGTGGAACCATCGGCTGGTGAGGGGCGAACCCTTCGTTTCGGTGCCCGCATCCGTCGTGTTCGCGACCGGAGGTGTGGACGAGGTGTTCGCCGCGATGACTCGGCAGCGGCGGCGCATCCGGCACCTGCGCCAGGCCGACCGGAGCCTGCCCGTGGTGTTCAACGACTACATGAACACGTTGATGGGCGATCCGACGACGGCGAAGCTGCTGCCGCTGATCGATGCGGCGGCACAGGCAGGGGCCGACGCCTTCTGCGTCGACGCCGGCTGGTACGCGGAGGGGCACTGGTGGGACAGCGTCGGCGAATGGCTGCCCGCCGCCCGCCGCTTCCCCGGCGGACTCGGCGAGGTGATCGACCGCATCCGCAGTCACGGCATGATCGCCGGGCTCTGGCTCGAGCCCGAAGTCATCGGGGTGCGCTCGCCACTGGCTCGGACCCTGCCGGACGAGGCGTTCTTCTCGAGGGCAGGCGTGCGGGTCGCCGAACACGGCCGGCACCTGCTCGATCTCCGCAGCGCGGCGGCACGAGCGCACCTCGACGAGGTAGTGGACCGGATCGTCCGCGACTACGGCGTCGACTTCATCAAAATGGATTACAACACCATGCCCGGCCCGGGCACCGACCTCGGCGCCGTCTCGCCTGGAGCCGGTCTGCTCGGGCACGCTCGTGCGCTGCTCGACTGGATCGATGCCGTGCAGGCGCGGCATCCGTCGCTGCTGATCGAGAGCTGCGCGTCCGGAGCGATGCGGATGGACTACGCGATGCTCTCGCGACTGCACCTGCAATCGACCTCCGACCAGCAGGATCCGGTGATGTACGCATCGATCGCCGCCGCGGCGCCGGCGTCGATGCTGCCGGAGCAGGCAGGCAACTGGGCATACCCTCTCGCCGGTTCGAGTACGGAGTTGATGACGTTCGCGCTGGTGAACGGCGTACTCGGCCGGATGTACCTCTCCGGCTACCTCAATCGGATGAGCGACGCCGAGCGGGCTCTGGTCCACGAGGCCGTCGCGGCGCAGAAGCAGGTGCTGGCGACGATCGAAGCGTCCGAGCCCTTCTGGCCCCTGGGTCTGCCCGGCTGGGACGATCCGTGGCTGGCGCTCGGCCTGCGCACCGGCGAGGCGGCCCATCTGAGCGTCTGGCGACGGCCGGGAGCACCGGAATCCGTGGTTCTGCCGCTGCCCAACTGGCGTGGGCGGGAGCTCACCACGACACCCTTCTTCCCGGTCTTCCCGGCCTCCGCGGCCCCCGCGGCCGAGAGCGCCGGATGGTCGTGGCACTGGGACGCATCGGCGGGCGAGCTGCACGTGACCGCCCCGGTTGCGCCGTCGGCCCGCGTGATCACCCTGACCTCCTCTCCCGATTCCTCTCCCGATTCGAAAGCGGACCACCACGCATGAGCACCCTCGACCATTGGCCCACCGACGCGCTCTCGTTCGGCGGCGACTACAGCCCCGAGCAGTGGCCGTGGGAGGTGGTACTCGAAGACATGGAGTTGATGCGCGATGCCGGGGTCAACCTGGTGACGCTGGGAGTCTTCTCGTGGGTCGTCTACGAACCGCGCGAGGGGCTGTTCGACTTCACCTGGCTCGATCGGATGCTCGACCTGTTGCACGAGAACGGCATCGCCGTCGATCTCGCGACGCCCACAGCGGCAGTGCCGATGTGGCTGCACCGCCTGCACCCGGAGATCCTGCCGCAGGACGAGCACGGGCATCCGCTCGCGCCCGGCGGCCGCCTCGGCTTCTGCCCGTCGAACCCGACATTCCGCGCTTACTCGCTCCGCATCGTCGAGCGCCTCGCCGCGCACGTGGCCGGTCACCCCGCGGTACGGATGTGGCATGTCAGCAACGAACTCGGCGGCGGCAACGGACGCTGCCACTGCCCGGTCTCGAACGCACGGTTCCGCGAGTGGGTTGCAGCGAGGTACGGCAACGTCGCGGCGCTTAACGAAGCCTGGGGCATGGCGTTCTGGGGCAACAGCTACTCCTCGTTCGAAGAGGTGACCACGCCCGGCGGCATCACCGCACACAACCCCGGGCAGCTGCTCGACTTCGAACGGTTCTCCTCCGACGAGCTGCTCGGCCAGTACCGGGCCGAGCGTACGGTGCTGAAGCGGCACACCCCCGATCTGCCTGTGACGACGAACTTCATGGTCGGCCTCGGCCCCGACGTGGTCGACTACGCGCGCTGGGCACCCGAGATGGACATCGTCGCGAACGACCACTACACCTACGGCCCCGACCCCCTGCGGCACCAGGAGCTTTCGTTCAGCGGCGACCGGATGCGCGGCATCTCGAGCGGCGGCCCGTGGATGCTGATGGAACACGCGGCGGGGGCGGCCAGCTGGCATCCGATCAATCAGCCGAAGCGGCCCGGCGAGATGATCCGCCACGCGATCGCGCACCTCGGCCGTGGCTCGAACAGCGTGATGTTCTTCCAGTGGCGGGCGTCCCGGTCGGGCACCGAGCAGTTCCACTCGGCGATGCTGCCGCACGCAGGCACGGACTCGCGGATCTTCCGCGACATCACCCGGCTCGGAGCCCACCTCGTCGCCCTGCGTGAGATCGCCGACACGGTCGTCGTCGGCGCTCGGGTGGCCCTGCTGCACGACAACGAGGCCGGCTGGGCGCTGAAGAGCGGGCTCAAGCCGATCAACCGCCCGAGCTACGCCGACACCGCGCGTGCCGTGCACAACGCGCTCTTCGAGCGGGCCGTGACCGCGGATGTGCTGCCGAGCTGGTCGTCACTGGCCGGGTACGACCTCGTCGTCGTGCCGGGTCTCTTCCTCGTCTCGGACGAGAACGCCCGCCGCGTCACCGAGTACGTCGAGGCGGGCGGCACGGTGCTGATCACCTGGTTCTCGGGAATCGTCGACGAGCACAACACCGTTCGGATCGGCGGCTACCCCGGCGCGTTCCGAGATCTGCTCGGCGTGCGCAGCGAGGAGTTCTATCCGCTCACCGACGCCGAACCGGTCGAGCTCGACAACGGCTGGCGGGTCCGCCGCTGGAGCGAGTTGCTGGAGGCACCGGATGCGACCATCGTCGCTCGCTACGCGACCGGCGCGACGGCGGGGCATCCGGCCATCACTCGCCGCTCGGTGGGTGCGGGTGCGGCCTGGTACCTCTCCGCCGATCTCGAGCCCGATTCTCTGGGTGCGCTGATCGAGCGGATCCTCGAGGAGGTGGGCATCGAGCCTGCGGCGGTCGTGTCTCCTGGGGTGGAGGCAATTCGCCGAGCCTCGGCGGAGGCGTCGTACCTCTTCGTGGTGAATCACACGGACGCGGACGGCTGGGCGGAGGCATCGGGTGTCGAGCTGCTCAGCGGGACGCGGTGCGAGGGGCGCGTAACGCTCCGCGCGGGAGCGGTGGCGGTGGTTCGCGAGGACTGACGCGGCCGCGCTACTGTCCGACGCGCCCGTCGACGCATTCGCGGAGCAGGTCGGCGTGGCCGCAGTGCCGGGCATATTCCTCGATGCGGTGCACCATCAGATTGCGGATGGGGATGCGGTCGCCGCCCACGCGCTCGCCGAGATCGGGATGCTCGGCGATGGCCGCATCCGTCGCCGCCTGCTCGTGGGCGAGCGAGGCCCAAGCCTCCTCGATCACGTCCAGGTCGGCGACCGCGCCGTCGAAGTCGGCGTCGTGTGGGCCGTAGATGCGCGGCAGTGGTGAGTCGATGGCGAGCCACGTGCGCCAGTCTCGCTCGACTTCGGCGAGGTGCCTCACGAGACCCAGCAACGACATCGTCGACGGCGGCACCGAGCGGCGCGCCAGTTGCTCCGGGGTGAGGCCCTCGCATTTCATCACGAGGGTGAGGCGGTAGTCGGAGAGGTACTCCTGCAGAGTCGGAGCCTCGCCGTCCGGCGCGTCGGCGCCTGTGTCGCGTGGGTCGGCGTCGGGGTCGGCCCACATGTCGGGGTAGACCGCGGCCTGCGTCCATCGTTCGGGTTCGGCGTCGGTGCTCATACTTCCATGATGCGCCGCGGCGCCGTACACGCCAACGATCCTCCGCCCTGGAACGGATGCCCTTGCTAGCTGGGTGGTGGTGGTTCGTTCGTGAACCTCACCCCGGGTGCTGCTCCCGGGAGTGCCGGTGGCCGCGTGGTTCTTGTCCGTCCGGTCGGTGTGGTCCATTCCGCGGTCCCGTCGGGGTGCAGAGCGTACGTCCATCGGTCGCCGTGGCGCACATGGTGATGCCCGACGCACAGCGTCAGGAGATTGTCGACGGCGGTCTCGCCGCCGTTGCGCCATTCGATGGCGTGATCGATCTCGGATCGGGTCGCCGGTCGGGTGCAGCCGGGCAGGCGGCAGGTCTGATCACGCAGTTGGATGAAGCGGCGCATGTCGCCGGGTGGGATGCGCATCGTGCGGCCGACGGAGATGATCCGGCAGGTGACCGGATCGGTCAGCACCCGGTAGAACGCGGAGGCAGTGCCGACGAGCTGTCGGGCGAGTTCCGCAGGAATCGGACCGTGGCCGTCCAACTCGACGGGCGCGTCGTCGTTACCGGCGAGCGTGAGCACCGGGACCGTGATCCGGATCTCGGCGCGCACCCCCGGCACGAAAGTCGGCTCCGACGCGACCCGATCGCTCTCCGGCGCCGTGCCGGCGATGTCGCCGTCGAGGAGGATGTCACCGGCCGCATCCGCGCGCAGCTGCGCGAGGGTACGAGTCTCGCCGTCCTGCGTTCGCAGGGTGCGTGCCATTCGGTCGAGCCGGTTGAACGCGCCGACCGCGATGTGCGCCGGCAGCAGCGCCGACAGCGTCGCCATCCCATCGATCTCGGGAGTCAGCCACACCGAGCGGTGCTGCCGCGCCTGTTCATGCCGTTCGGCCAGAGGTGCCTCGTGCAGGAGTTCGCGGAGCCGTTGAAGCGGCTTGCGCAACTGCGAAGGCGTCATCAGTACAGCTAGCTCAGCGGCCTGCCGATCGAATTCCGCCCGCGATTCCTGGGGCAGGGTCGCGGCGACGCGGCAGATCTGCTGCCCCGCCTCCCACAAGATCTCCGCCTGTTCGAGCCGCCCGCGTGTGACGGGCAGGTCTTCGAACAACAGCTGCGACTCGCCCAGGATCTGCGCCGCCGCGCGCTCCGAGACACCCAGTGCAGAAGCGAAATCCGCCCGGATCGATCGCTCCACGATCGACCGCCACTCACCCCCGGTGCGGCTGGTCCCGGATGCGAATCGCTCCGGATTCAGGATCGCCAACTCGTGCGCCTCGTGCAGCTCGCGAGCCCGCTGGAGCAGGATGGGCGCGACGGATCGACCCAGCTTCGCGGCACGGTCCTCGTGCTCACGGATCTGCTGCAGCACCGAACCGGCTGCCTTCTCATCGCCTGGCGTTTCCATTCGACCAGCGCAACACACCGACTGCCGCATCGAATACGCATTCGACCTCATCCGAGACGACTCACCTGGAACCTCATCCTGTGGAGGAGCCGACGCCGCTGTTCACCCGCTGCCGCACGGGCGCACATCCATCACGGCCGCCACGCCGACACCGGACCCGACGACATCGACCGCGCTCGTCCAGCCCCCAGACATGCCACGATTCCTCCCCAGCATTCCAACAGACGTCATCGCGACGAGGACCGATCGCGTCCAGTGGTCGACGTCAAAGAAATGGCAACCCGACCACGCCACGCAACCCGACAGGCCACGCAACCCGACCAGGCCACGCCACCCGACAGGCCGCGCGGAGGGACGGCGCAACATCCCCCTCACTGCGGCTGGGCGAATGCGCTCCGGCGCAGCTTGCCCGCGTCGTCGCGGAGGGGCTCTCGGGTGAGCTCGAGGCGCTGCAGGCGTCGTTCGCGGCCGAGGCGGGCACGGGTCGCGTCGAGGATCTGCTCGACGGTGACGTCCGCGTCGGCGACGTCGACCACCGCCGCGATCGCCTGCCCGAGTTCGGCATCGGGTATCCCGTAGGCGACGGCGCTGCGCACGAGCGGATGCGCTTCCAGGATCCGTTCGATGTCGGCCGGGTACACGTTCACTCCCCCGCGCAGGATGAGGTCGTTCGCGCGGTCGAGCACCGTGAGGTACCCCTCGGAGTCGACCGAGCCGATGTCGCCGAGGGTGTCCCAGCCCTTGTCGGTGCGGCGGCTGCTGCCGCCGAGGTAGCGGTAGGTCGGCTCGCCGGCGCGCCGCATCCAGATCTCGCCGGCTTCGCCCCGATCGGCCTCGGTGCCGTCGCCGCGCTGGATGCGGAGCTCGGTTCCGCCGATGGGCCGACCGACACTGCCCGGATGTAAGAGCCATTCGTCGCCGCGGATCATCGTCAGCCCGTTCGACTCGCTGCCGGCGTACACCTCGACCACTGTCGAGGCGCCCACCCAATCGATCAGCGCGCGTTTGTCGTCTGCCGCGATCGGCGAACCCATGTGCAGCACCGTCTCGAGCGACGAGGCGTCGACGGCGTCGCGACCGCCTCGCCGCAGCAGCCGATGGATCATCGTCGGCACGAGCAGCGCCCACGACACCCGGTGCTCCGCGATCGCCGCGAGCACCCGCTCCTCGTCGAACCGCGGCAGGATCACCAGCCGGTGCCCGGTCATCAGCCCGCGGAAGGCGTACGTGAAGGTCGCGGAGTGACCGAGCGGTCCGGCGACGAGCTGGATCGCGTCCATCGGGAGGAACGGGGCGACGGCGCGCGAGTCGTCCATCAGCGCCGGCCCCGCGGCCAGCACCACTTTCGGCCGGCCGGTGCTGCCGGAGGAGGTCGGCGCCTTCCAACACTGCGCCCACCGATCCTCGAGCACCGCGTCCGACAGCGCATCGTCCGGCCGCCACCCCGCCGGGAGCCACGGCGTCCCGGCTGTCTCCGCCGCGCGCCCGATCACGAGTCGCGGAGCGGACAGCTCCTCGATCTCGCGCGCCTCGTCCGCGTGCAGATCGGGTGAGACGAGTTGCGGAGTCGCGCCCGCCTTCCAGACCGCGGCGCAGACGACGACGTACTCCGCGCTGTTGGGCAGCGAGATCATCACCCGATCGTCGGTCAGCACCCCGAGCTCGATGTAGGCGCGGGCGAGGCGGTTGCTGCGCCGATCGAGTTCCGACGCGGTCAGCGTCGCGTCGTCGGCGATCACGACCACGCGGTCGGGGTCGACCTCAGCGAGCGAGCTGAGGATCCGCGAGATCGATCGACGCACCGTGGTCACCTCCCGAGCGCAGCACCGCTTCATAGAAACGCTCGTGCAGACGGGCCGCGTCGCTCCACGAGTGCGATTCCGCGAGCGCCCGACCGCCCGACGGCTCCTGAGCGCCGCCACCCAGCGCACGGCCCAGGGCCGCAGCGATGGAGGCGACGTCGTCGCCGTAGCCGACGGTGTCGCCGAACACCTCCTCGATCACCGGAAGCCGGCGCGCGACGACCGGCACCCCTGCGGCGAGCGCCTCCATAGCGGCGAGGCCGAAGCCCTCCTTCGTCGAGACGAAACCCAGCGCATCCGCCGCGGCGACCAGGGGCGCCAACCGCTCCTCCGCCACCGTTCCGAGCACGATCGGAGCGATGCCCAGCTCGAAACAGCGTCGCTCGAATTCGGCGCGGTAGTCGCGGTAGTCGAACAGCGTCTCGCCGCCGCCGAACACCAGTGAGATCTCCGGATGCGCCACCCGCACCCGCGCGAACGCCTCGAGCAGGTCGATGCTGCCCTTGCGCGGTTCGATCCCGCCCAGGGCCAACACGTAGCGCCCGAGTTCGCCGCGCCACCGGTCGCGTTCGACCGACGACGCCGGCGAGGCCGCCGCAGCGAACCTGGCCGCGTCGACCCCGTTCGCGATCACCGTCGGTCTCAGCCCCCATCCGGCCTCGACCTCTGCCGCGACCGCCGCCGAGACGCTGAGCCGCGCGCGCGGACGCACGATCGCCCGCTCGTGGCAGGCGATCAGCTCGGGGGTCGAGAACTGGTCGAGGTGGTGGATCGTGCGCACCAGAACCGTCTCGGATGCATCGACGGCGTTGGCCGAAATGCAGTCCTGCGCGTGCACGACGTCGAAGCCGCGCGCGTCGAAACCGCGTCCGATCTCGCCGATCGAGCGCAGGATCCGCTCGCCCACCGATTCGTCGCCTCGCGACTCGAACGGGATCACGCGCAGAGTGACCGCCGGATCGACGCTGCGGAAGAAGGTGTCGTCGCCGCCGCGGCCGAGAGTGACGACGGTGACCTCGTGCCCGCGGGCGGCGAGCGCCTCCGCGAGCGCGAGCGTGTGCACGACGCCGCCGCGAGGCCTGGTTGAGTACGTCAGCTGAGCGATGCGCACGCGCGTCCTCTCTTCGGTCGGTGTTCGGTCTGGTCAGTCGGTCAATGCCGCTCGGCGATCACGGCATCACGGAGGTGATACCGCGGTGGTAGCTGTGCTCCGCGCGATCACGGAGGTGGTTCATTGTGCGCCGGGCGCGAGCGACGTCGCCGTGGATATCGGCCTCGGCGACCGCCATACCGCCCTTGGCCCAGGTCTTCGCAATGATCTCCCCCGCCGGGTCGACGACCTTCGCCTGGCCGAGGAATCGCAGACCGCCGAGCACCCCGGTCTGGTTCGACGAGACCAGGTACACCTGGTTCTCGGCCGCGCGAGCGCAGTCGTACAGATCGAACAGGTGGGCCTGGCGGTCGTTGCGGATGCGATCCGAACGGTCCGTCACGCTCGCCGGCCAGGCGCTGAGGCAGGCGAGCACCTCGGCGCCGTCGAGGGCGAGCGATCGAGCGGATTCGGGGAACGTCTTGTCGAAGTCGATCAGCATCCCGAGACGGCCGACCGGGGTGTCGAAGGCGGTGAACGACGAGCCGGCTCGGTACGCCTCCGACTCGCCCAGCGGCAGGTGCACCTTGCGGTGCGTGCCGATGACCTCGCCGCCGTGCACGCACACGGCCGTGTTGTAGCGCACCTCGGTCCCGCCCTCCAGCGCCCGTTCCGCGATGCCGAAACAGACCACGGCCTGCGGCGCCATCGCGGCGATCGCCCGCACCTCCGGTCCGTCGACCTCCACCGAGGGCGGCAGGTCCTCTTCGCTCGGATGCACCATGTCGAGCAGATACCCGCCCACCGTCGCATCCGGGAGGACGAGAAGGTCGATCCCGCGCTCGGTGGCCTGCGCCAGCATCCCGGGGAGCTTGGCGAGGGTGCGGTCGATGTCGCGGCCGAAGTGCGCGGCGACCGCTGCCATCGTGATCGAGGTCATGTCGTCGAACCTAGCGCCGACCGCGCCGGCTCAGCCGACCGCGGCGAGTCAGACGGAGACCTCCGTCTGCTCGGCCAACCGCACGGCGCGACGCTGAGCGGCCAGCGACTCCGCCACCTGAGCCGCGTCGCGCGCGATCGCCTCGAACCGCCCGGATCCCCACGTGTGCAGCCACGGCAGCCCGAGGAAGTACAGCCCGGGTGTCGCGGTCTCGCCGCGACGGTGCGTCGGGTGTCCGCCGCCGTCGAACACACCGACCTGCACCCAGCGGTAATCGGAGCGGAAGCCCACCGACCAGACCACGCTGGTGATGCCGGCGGCCTCGAGATCGAGCGACTCGACCTCCGCTTCGGGACGCCACACCGGGGTGTAGCGGGGTTCGACGGGAGCGTCGATGCCCTTCGCCTCGATGTAGCGGTCGATGTCGTTCTTGATCGACTCGGCGACCGAATCCGCGTAGTCGAGCGACGACTCCGTGGTGGGGGTGAAGCGCAGCGTGCTGCCTTCGACCGCGGCGAGCCGCCCGTAGAGATTCATCCCCTCGCGGGCGAAGGCGCGCAGGTCGATGTCGCGGCCGCCATCGCGGCCGGTGACGTAGTGGTTCGTCGACTCACGCTTCGAGAGCCCGCCGGCCTGTGCCTGCACGGGCACGTCGTAGACGCCCATGTCGGCCAGCCAGGCGACGCAATCGCGGCCTCGGTAGAAGCGGGCGACGCGTGGCGCGGTGCCGAGAGCGAGGTGCACCGGGCGGCCGTCGAGGAAGAGGTCCTCCGCGATCTGCGCGCCCGACTGGCCGGAGCCGACCACCAGTACGCCGCCGTCGGGCAGGGCCGCGGCACTGCGATAGTCGGCGGAGTGCACCTGCACGATCGAGTCCGGCAGTTGCGACGAGATCGCCGGCAGCACCGGCTGGTGGTAGCCGCCGGTGGCGATCACGACCTGATCGGCCGTGACGGCGCCCTGCGCGGTGACGATCTCGAAGCCCCCGCCCTCGGCCTCGCGCAGGCGAGTGACCGGCAGGTGCTCGACGACCGGCGCCGCGAACTCGTCCGCGTACCGCCGCACCCAGGCGTGGACCTCGTCGCGGGTCATGAAACCGTCGGGATCCGGCCCGTCGTACGGGTAGCCCGGCAGCTGGCACTGCCAGTTCGGCGTGACGAGGGTGAAGTTGTCCCACCGACGGTCGATCCAGTCGTGCGCGATCGTGTCGCGCTCGAGAACGAGGTGGTCCACGCCGTCCTGCGTGAGGTGCCAGCTGATCGAGAGCCCGGCCTGACCGGCACCGATCACGACGGCCTCGTAGTGGGCGCCGGGGGTGAACGCGGTCACGATGCGCCGCCCATCGGCAGCTGCGGCGGATCCATCGCGAGCACGCGCACGGATCCGCGGTCGAAGCGCGCCGCCGTGTCGCGGATCTCGACCTCCTGCGCCATGGCCGAGGTGCACTCGAAACCGAACTTCGCTTTGACCCGCTGGCTGGCGAGCTGCAGTGCCTCGGTGGAACGGTCGACGAATTCGGCGACCGGATACGCGGATCCGGCCTCGAGGTAGTCGTGCATCACCAGGCTCGGCGAATAGCAGCGCTCCTCCGTGCCGTCGGGCCAGCGCACGTGGAAGGTCATCTCAGGCATGGACCAGACCGCCGTTCCAGACGCGGTCGATGTCGTACGCATCCGGCCGACGATCACGCAGGTGGAACATCCCGCCGCGCATCGCGTCGAAGGTGCCCGGGATGTCGATCTCGGCCACGGCCATGCCCGCACCCAGCAGGGTGGTGGCGAGGATGTTGCCGCCCGGGTCGACGACCTTGGCGTTGCCGACGTAGCGCAGCGACCCGAAGGTGCCCGACTGGTTCGACGCCATCCAGAACACCTGGTTGTCGAGGGCGCGGGCGATGTCGAGCTGGTTGAAGCGGTAGGTCCAGCGGTCGTCCTGCAGGTTCTCCGCCGTCGCGGTGCGTGCGGCCGGCCAGGCCGAGAGCGACGCGATGATCTCGGCGCCGTCCAGCGCCATCGAGCGCGCCGCCTCCGGGAAGGCCTTGTCGTAGCAGATCTGCAGTCCGACCCGGCCGACGGGGGTGTCGAAGACGCGATATTCCGAACCGGCCGAGTACGACATGTGCTCGCCCAGCGGCTGGTGCACCTTGCGGTAGTTGCCGTAGATCTGCCCGCCGTCGAGCAGCACGGCGCCGTTGTAGCGCCGGATCTCCCCCTCAGGACCGGCGCCGTCGTCGTCGAGTTCGCAGATCCCGATCGCGACCATCAGGTCGCCGACGATCTCCTGCACCCGGCGCAGTTCGGGCCCGTCGAGTCGGATCGCCGGCGGCATCGAACGCTTCGTGGTCTGGATGGTGTCGCCGTGATTGCCGAGGGAGGAGAGGTAGCCGCCAATCGCGGCTTCGGGGAGGGCGAGGAACTCGACGCCCTTCTCCTTCGCCTCCTCGGTCAGCTGTGCGATGAGCGCGTAGTTCTGATCCAGGTCACGGGTGAAGTTCGCCGCGACCGATGCGACTGTCGTCATGGTCTGCTCCGGGTAGGCGTATCGCCTAGAGGTTGTAGGTGGAGTTGATGATGGCGCCCTTGTTGGCGTAGTGGATGAGGGCGTCCTGCACGTCGAGGGGGTGGCACGGGATGGTGCCCTCGATCAGGTCCTCCTCGCGCAGACCGTGCAAGGCCATACCGAAGCGGCAGACGAAGACGCGGTTGCCCTCCTCGATGAAGGTCTTCAGCGCGTTGTTGATGTTCTGCTCGCCCGGGAAACCGGAGTCGCCGACGGTCGGGAAACCGCGCGTGGCCATCGCGTTGATGGTGCCGGGGCCGTAGAAGTAGACGGCCGATTCGAAGCCCTTGCGGGCGGCGCGGGTCGCCTGCAGGATCGCGACGAAGCTGACGGAGGACTCGTGGGCGATGCCGTGCACGAGGGTGAAGTAGACCTGGCCGGGCTCGGCCTGGTAGTCGGGGAAGACCTTGGTCGAGCCGTAGAGGTTCGAGCCGTTCGGGAGCGAGGGGTGCGCGATCTCGGAGCGCGACTTCTCGATGTTGGCGGTGACCTGGTCTTCGATTTCCTGCGAAACGGGCATGATTCCTCCGATTTTCGGGTACGTCGATAGCGCCGCGGATGAGGGCGCCCGAGCGTGACGGGATGTGCGATGACTGCCGACGGACAGGCGAATGAGACGACGCGAGAACAGCGTCCGTCGGGCCGAGCAAGTGCGGTGGAGCAAGTGCTGGTGGTTCGAGTGGAACGAGACCAGTCAACGACTTTTGTGTTTCGAACTGGTTTCGGGCGGAATAAGCGTGCGTAACGCTTCGTGCCCTCATCATTCGTACACTAACGAATCAGCGCTTCGTAACGTGACGCGTGGCTCGTCGTCACGCGGACGAAACACAACGGGTGTCAGATGGAATACGAGACGCACGCTTCTTCCGCACCACCCCTGGGCCGTTCTGCGCCCCGGGGTCGACTCCGGCGCCACCGCGCCGACAGAGGAGCACTCGTGACCACTCTCGGCACCCGCGTCGACATCGCCATCCGCGGCATCCGCGTCAACGCCCCCGTCCACCGCGAGGCGGGCGCCGGCCCGAGCGATGACGGCCACGTCATGCTCGCCGGCCTCGGCGCGGCCATCCCCGTCAACCCGAACAGCCCCTACGTCGTCAGCAACGGGCGGATGCTCCTCGAAGGCGCCGACATCGGCCTCGACGTCGAGCCGGTGAAACGCCCGCGGTTCTACGACCTCGAGACCGCCGACGGCGTCTCGTACGAGAAGATCGCGCGCCTGCACGGACGCAATATCCTCGCCACCACGGTGGTGCAGACCTGTATGCGCTACGACGAGGCCGAACGGTGCCGCTTCTGCGCCATCGAAGCCTCTCTCGCGGCCGGTTCCACCATCGCCGTGAAGACCCCGGCCCAGATCGCCGAGGTCGCCGAGGCAGCGGCGCGGCTCGACGGGATCCGCCAGATGGTGATGACCACCGGCACCTCCAAGGGCCGCGACCGGGGCGCGCGCCACCTCGCGCGCTGCGTGAAGGCCGTACTGGAGAAGGTGCCAGGCCTGCCGATCCAGGTGCAGTGCGAGCCTCCCGCCGACGGCGACTACTCCGCCCTGCAGGAGCTGAAGGATGCGGGTGCGCTGTCGATCGGCATCCACATCGAATCGATGGACGAGTCGGTGCGCCAGCAGTGGACGCCCGGCAAGGCGCGCGTCTCGATCGACGAGTACAAGGCCGCGTGGCGCGCGGCCGTCGAGATCTTCGGCCGCAACCAGGTCTCGACCTACCTGCTCGTCGGCATGGGCGAGGACCCGGACGAGATGGTGGCGTCGGCGCAGGAACTGATCGAGATGGGCGTGTATCCGTTCGTCGTACCGTTCCGCCCGCTGCGTGGGACCCTCGCGACGGACGTGGATCACGTTCTGCCGCCCGCCGGCTCCGTGCTCGAGGACATCAGCCGCCGCGTCGCCGACCTCCTGATCGACGCCGACATGCTCAGCACCGGTCAGAAGGCCGGTTGTGCGGCGTGCGGCGCCTGCGGAGTGCTGAAGACGGCGGGCGCCTGATGGACCTCGCGGTGCTGACGGGCGCCCCTCGCCTCGGGGCGGTGACGGCGGATGCGGTCGCGATCCGCGTCGCGGACGCACGCGACATCGCCGCGTACCGCAGCATCCGCCGCGACGTCTTCGTGGCCGAGCAGGGCCTGTTCGACGGCTCCGACCACGACGACAGCGACGACGACCCGCGTACCGTGGTGCTCGTCGCCTCCGTCGGCGCCGATGTGGTGGGCGGCGTCCGGCTCGCTCCCGTCGAACGCGATCGCGACCTCGGCTGGTGGACGGGCAGCCGCCTCGTGGTGCGCCGCGGCGCCCGCGGTTCCGCCGGGATCGGCGCGGCGCTCGTGCGCGCGGCCTGCGCCGAGGCCGCGACCCGCGGGGTGCTGCGATTCGAGGCGGCGGTGCAACCCGCCAACGTCATCCTGTTCCGACGGCTCGGCTGGACCGCTTTCGGCACCGTCGACATCGCGGGGCTCGAGCACCAGCGGATGCGCTGGCCGATCGACCGGCTCCAGCGTCAGGCCGACAATGCCAAGAGCGCGCTCGGCGCCCTGCTCGAACCCTTCGCCGCCGCTGCGGGCGGACTCGGCGGTGCCGGATTCGTCGGCGACGACGGCGCCCCGGTGCCGGGCAGCGACCTGATCGCGGCGTGCGACGCGATCGTGCCCTCCATGGTCGAGCGGCACCCTGAATGGGCCGGCTGGTGCTCGGTGCTCGTCAACGTCAACGACCTCACCGCGATGGGCGCGGATCCGGTCGGGCTTCTCGACGCCGTCGGCGCACGCGACGCCTCGTTCGCGGGGCGCATCCTGCACGGCCTGCGCGAGGCCGCCGCCGCGTGGGGCGTGCCCGTGCTCGGCGGCCATACGCAACTCGGCGTGCCCGCCTCGCTGTCGGTGACGGCGCTGGGACGCACGAGCCGGCCGGTGCCCGCATCCGGAGCGCGCGTGGGCGACGCCCTCAGCCTGACGGCGGATCTCTCCGGCGGCTGGCGCCCCGGTTTCGTGGGCGGGCAGTGGGATTCGACCTCCCAGCGCGATCCGCACGTGCTGCGCGAGCTGGCCGGCCTGGTGGGGCGAGCGGCGCCGCGCGCTGCGAAGGACGTCAGCATGGCCGGCACCGTCGGCACGGCCGGGATGCTCGCCGAGGCGGCGGGCGTCGGAGCGGTGATCGACATCACGGCCGTACAGGCCCCCGCATCCGCCGGCACCGCCGACTGGCTCAGCTGCTTCCCCGGCTACGGGATGCTCACCACCGACGCGCCCGGCGCCTCGCGGATGAGCAGCCCGCACGCGGTGAGCGCCGAGATCGGCCGCATCGTCGACGCGCCCGGGATCCGGCTGCGGTGGCCCGACGGCGCCGAGACCGAGGCGATCCGCGGCGGCGTCACCGGGCTGGGGCACGGCTAGGGCGTCCTGCCCGGACGATCGGCCGCTGCCGGCCCGCGTCGCGCTCACCGTCGGGTCGCCCGGTGTGGGCCACGACCGGTCCAACGGGAGGCGCGCTGCCCGGTGGCACCGAGAACGGCGGATTCACGCGCGCCGCGGAAGGGTCGGGCGGGGTGCGATCCGGCAGGACCGGTCCTGAGCCACAGACCGACCTCCGCCTGCCGTCTCCGACCGCTGGAGGGGCGGAACGGGCCGGTGGTTCAGTATTTGTACGACTGGCCGCCGTCGATCGGCAGAACGGTCGCGTTCACGTACGAGGCGTCGTCCGAGAGCAGGAAGGCGACGACGGAGGCGATCTCGGGGGCCTCGCCGTAGCGCTTGGTGGGGTTGCCCTGAATGAACTGCTCAGCGGCGCCGCGCGGGTTCTCGGCGTCGAGCTGCTTCATCGAGTTCTCGACCATCGGCGTCCAGATCGCGCCGGGAGCGATCGCGTTGATCCGGATGCCGTACTGCCCGTACTCGATGGCCGAGTTGCGGGTCAGCCCGACGACGCCGTGCTTGGCGGCGGCGTAGCCCGACTGGTTGCCGATGCCGCGGATGCCGCCGACGCTCGCGGTGTTGACGACCATGCCGGAGCCCTGCTCGCGCATCACCTTCAGCACCTTCTCCAGGCCGAGGAAGACACCGCGGAGGTTGATCGCGACGACCTTGTCGAACTCGTCGGCGGTGAAGTCCTCGGTGGGGTTCTGGCGGCCCTCGATGCCGGCGTTGTTGAAGAACCCGTCGATCCGCCCGAAGCGCTCGAGCGTGGCGGCGACGTAGGAGTCGACGTCGGCCTCCTTCGAGACATCGGCGAGGGCGGTGAAGATTTCCACCTCGGGCGCGACCTCGAGGACGGCCGCCTTCGTGGCCTCCAGGCCGGCCTCGGAGATGTCGACGAGGGCGAGCTTGGCGCCCTCCGCCGCGAGGCGGACGGCGGCCGCGCGGCCGAGACCGGAGCCGCCGCCCGTGATGAGGACGACGCGATCGGTGAAACGGGTACTGCTGGACATCAGGAGGCCTTTCGAGCTTCAGTGGTGAAGGGCTCCTCTGCGCAGCTCGTCCACCAGGAGTGATTGCGAAACGGTCCCAATCCTACACTTGTCGCTTTAAAGACCGATCGGACGCGGGTTCATGACGCCGGATCGAGCGCCCGCAGCCGTTCCAGCAACGGGCCCGCCGCCTCATCGAGGAAAGGCTGCTGCAACGCGTCGCCGACCTGGACGAGCGCGATGTCCGTGAACCCGGCCTCGATGAAGGGCACCACACTCTCGGCGAGCGCGTCGAGGTCGGGACCGCACACGATCTGCGCGGCGACGTCCTCCGGCGTCACGAACTGCGACGCCCCCGCGAATCCGGCCGGCGTCGGCAGGTCGGCGTTCACCGACCACCCGCCCGCGAACCAGCGGAACTGCTCGTGGGCGAGAGCGACCGCCGTCTCCCGATCGGGAGCCCAGCAGATCGGGACCTGGCCGATCGACCGCGAGGGTGCGGCATCGGTGGAACGAGCCGCCGTCCACTGCGTGATCAGCTCGGCATCGGGTTCCGTCGTGATCAGGTGGTCGGCGAGGGGCGCGAAGCGGGCGATGGACTTCTCGCCCGACACGGCGATGCCGATCCGCACCGCCTCGTCCGGCAGGTCCCAGATCCGCGCAGAATCGACCCGGAAGTGCTCGCCCTTCCAGGTCACGAGCTCACCCGTGTGCAGCGCGCGGATGATGTGCACCGCCTCTTCGAGCATGTCCTGCCGCTCGTCGACCCCGGGCCAGCGCTTGCCGACGACGTGCTCGTTCAGGCTCTCGCCGGAACCGAGGCCGAGGGTGAACCGGCCATCGCTCAGGAGCCCCATCGTCGCCGCTTTCTGCGCGACGACGGCCGGCTCGTACCGGATCGTCGGCGCCGTTACGTAGGTCATCAGCTCGATGCTGCTGGTCGCCTGCGCGACGGCTCCGAGCATCGACCAGGCGTAGGAGGCGTGCCCCTGCTCCACGAGCCACGGCGAGAAGTGGTCGCTCGAGACCGCGAACGAGAAGCCGAGCCGCTCGGCGTCGACGGCGTACCCGACCAGTTCCTTCGGACCGCTCTGCTCCGTCATCAGTGTGTACCCGAACTGCACCATGTCATTCGCCCTTCGTCGTTGCGCTCGTCGCGGTCGCGGTCGTCGCATCCGTGGTCTTCGCTGTTGTGCCGTTCGCGGTCGCCGACTTCGCGGCCGCCTCGTCTTCGGCGTACTGGGCGGCGCGGCGGAAAGCGCCCCGCGGATCCGTCATCGCCGGCAGCGATCCGAGGTCACGCGGCGCGAGCGCATCCGTGATCCATCCGCTGATCACGCGCCACTTTCGGTCGAGGCTCGGCATCGCGAGCCCGTGATAGCCGCGGTGGGCGAGCCACGCGGGGAAGCCCCGCAGCGTCACCCCCTTGATCACGCCGGCACCCTTGCCGAGCCCGTACTCCGCGACGGTACCGAGCGAACGATGCCTGTACTCGGCGATCGGTTCGCCACTGAGATCGGCGACGATGTTCTTCGCCAGCAGCTTCGCCTGCCGCACAGCGTTCTGCGCGTTCGGCGGGTAATAGGCGGGCTGCTTCTCGGCCGTCAGATCGGGGATCTGCGCCACATCGCCGGCGGCCCAGACGCCGGCCAGCGGCGCACCGTTCTCGAGCACCCGCAGCTGCGCGGAGGTGTCGACGTGCCCCTTGGGCCCGCGTGGTACGTCCGTCTGATCGAGAATCGGATTCGGCCGCACACCGGCTGTCCAGACGATCGTGGCCGTCGGGATCCGCTCGCCCGTCGAGAGTGCGGCGACGCCGTCCTCGCAGCTGGGCATCTGCGTCTTGAGGTGCACCTGCACCCCGCGCTCGCGGAGTTGCCCCAGGGTCCACCGGGACAGTTCGGGGCCGACCTCGGGCGCCACTCGATCGAGCGCCTCGACGAGGTGCCACTCGACCGTCGAGCCGGCGAGCGTGCGCTGCGCCGCTACCGCGCGGCGACTGAGATCGAGCAGTTCACCCAGCGCCTCGACCCCCGTGTAGCCGCCGCCGACGAAGACGAAGGTGAGCAGGCGATGCCGCTCGTGGGGATCCGTCGTCTCAGCGGCCTTCGCAACGCAGTCGAGCACGTGGTCGCGAAGGTGTACTGCTTCTTCGACCGTTTTGAAGCCGAAACCGTGCTCGAGCAGACCCGGCGTGGGGAAGGTGCGCGTGACCGCGCCGAGCGCGAAGACGACGTGATCGAAGTGCACCAGACGCTCGCCGCCGTCGATCGTCGCGACGGTCGCAGTGTGCTCGGCAAGACTCACCCGGCTCACCCTCCCGCGGATGACGCGCGTGTGCCGCAGTGCCTGCACGAGCGGAACGGTGACGGCCCGCGGGTCGACGTGCCCTCCGGCCACCTCGGGCAGCAACGGTTGGTAGGTCATGTAGGGGTTGGGCTCCACCACGGTCACGCTCGTGCGCACCCGCGACCGTTGGTGCTCGATGCCCCACGCCGTGTAGAGCCCGACATAGCCGCCGCCGAGGATCAGGATGCGCGGCGTGGGCTTCGGTGTCGTCATGATCGATCTCCTCCACGGCGACGGCCCGAGCGGTCGATGCCTCCGGCGCGACGCTACGCCGCCCGGCGCCGGCTCGTCGTGGGGTTGCGCGATCGGGGCGCGACCGCCTACGGAGACGTGGATCGCCCGGGCCTAACCTGAAGCCATGAGACCCGCATTCGCGCCCGCCGCCGGCATCTCCGTGTCGGCGGTGCTGATCTTCGGACTCCGCCTGCCGATCGCGGGTTACATCGTGCTCGCCGCGAGCCTCCTGCTCGCCGTCGTCATCGACCGCGTTCTCGCCGCCGACCTCTCCCTCATCGGCATCGGGCTCGCCATCGTCAGCACGATCTCGGTCGAGGCCAACCTCGACTACCCGAACATGGCCCTGATGGGCGTCGTGCTCTCCGCCGCCGTCGCCGTACCGTCGGCGATCGACCGGTTCGGCACCAAGCGGCGCCTCATCCGGTTCCCGCTTCGCACCGGCCAGAAGTGGACGCGGCTGGAGAAGTCCTACCTTCCCATCGTCGTTGTGCTCGGTTGGATCCTGCTGCCGTTCTACTTCATCCGCTCGGGCGCCTACCTCAACTGGCCCGCGATCTCGGCCCCCGACGAGGTCGCCCGGCTCTTCGTCGGCGTCGGTTTCGTCGGCATCTGGGACGAGCTGTTCTTCATCTGCGTCGTCTTCACCGTGCTGCGCCGGCACCTGCCGATGCTGCAGGCGAACATCCTGCAGGCGGTGGTCTTCGTATCGTTCCTCTGGGAGCTCGGCTACCGCGAATGGGCGCCGGCGTTCACGATCCCGTTCGCGCTGCTGCAGGGCTACATCTTCTCGCGCACGAAATCACTCACCTACGTGATCTGCGTGCACCTGCTCTTCGACCTCGTGGTCTTCCTGGCGCTCGTGCACGCGCACAACCGCGAGTGGCTCCGCTGGTTCGTGTACTGACTCGGCGCGGCTGGTGTCTCTGGCGGACGGCGTGGGATTCGAACCCACGAGACATTTCTGCCCACCAGTTTTCAAGACTGGTGGACCAGGGTGGGCGATGCCGCGATTGGCGCGGATTCGCGGGGATCGTTGGACTTGCCATGTCGTCCCGTGCCATCGGATTGTGGCACGTATCGGCTGCTAATGGCACGCGGATGGCACGGCGTCGCTCCTCGCGCGCGTGCGCGTTTTTGTGCAATGGACCGGTCCAGGGGCGGTGTGTTGCTCGCGTCCCTCAACGACAGCGGCGGCCATCATGGGCTGGCTAACGAGCGCGAAAAAACAGGGGCGATGGCGACGGCGGCAACAGCAGACTCGCTTGGTCGCCGGGCTGGGCCAGCACGACCCCGCAGGCGCACACCTCGTAGACGA
Organism: Microbacteriaceae bacterium VKM Ac-2855; assembly: GCA_013204985.1. Lineage (GTDB taxonomy): Bacteria > Actinomycetota > Actinomycetes > Actinomycetales > Microbacteriaceae > Rathayibacter. The sequence continues at coordinate 354,315 of JABMLG010000003.1, read as the reverse complement.
TGAGGGCCCTTTGGCCGCGCTTGACCCGAAGCTCCATCGGCTCTCCGCACGCTGGGCAAGGACTGGCTGACCCGAAGTCATCTAGCATCCGGCCATCGTGCCCAAGACGCCGACCAGCCCGCGGAAGTTATCCACAGGCTGGAAACTTACTCGACGGGCGCGGCGGCCATCTTTTCCGTTTCGGAGTCGTCCCCGCCGTTGGTGAGGTATGCGGCAGGCTCTTCGTAGTCGTCCTCGGCTGCACTGAGAGCCGCCTGTCGTTCCTCCAACCCCGCCTTCTGCGCAACGAACTCAGGCGTGGTGGATTTCGGGAGGTAAATGCCCGATGGCCACCCGGCGGAGTTGTGGCACGCTTTCGCGAGCGTCACCACATGTTCGAACTCGGCGCGAGCAACGGCCCTTACCGTCCGCATTGCCTTGACAACGTCATCTCCAGCGATCCGGTCAATGGAAAACAACGGATATGGACGCCCCTTCCACACCCCTTTCAACTCGCGCTCGTCCATGAGCGAGAAATCTGTGGAAGAAGACGAGTTGATGGATAATTGGTGCTGCGCCATCGCCCACGCCACTTCGACCGAAAGGGTGAAATAACGCGGCGAGCAAGCTGACAATACTCGGAACCCGGTGTCGATACTCGGACCGAGGTAATCAAAAAGGAACTTGGAATAGTCTCGATTTTGCAGAGCCTCTTCGTTTCGAACAGAGCTATATTTGTCCGAGTCTCCACGCGTGGGGTTGAGCGGAATTGCGACCTCACGGTCTGGACCTGGGAAGCAGGCGAGAAACGCCCCGCCCTTCGTCGTCATCTGGCTCTTTTCTAGTCCCGGCTCATGAAGTTCCATGGCGCGCAACCACGCACGGACCAGAAAGTAAATCTCGGCCTCGTCGCTCACGTCAGCGGTGAAAATCAACTCATCGCCAACAGCCTTCCAGAGAGTCGGGACGCACGTTTCGTTGTGGCGTAGCTCGTCCAGCGCCGCGTCGAGGTCACGTGGAAATCCTTCGTAGAAGGATAGAAAGCTGTCGATCCACTCCGCAGAACGCTGTTTGAAGTTTGTGGAGCCAACGAGGTCAACCGATAGGAAAAGCTTGGACCCCACCGTTAGATACGGCTCAGCCATTCGGGAACAAGACCGCGCAGCGAACGCGAGCCGAAGCAGGCGAGACATCGAACCTGTCTGCCAGGTCGAAAGCGTCTCCTCCTAAGTCGCGATAAGCGTCCCGGAATTGACGTTCCGGCATCAGAAGGGAGGCCGCAAAAGTGTTCGCCTCAGTCTCGGCTCGTCCTCGCCCGCCGCGATTGAATACCTGGGCAGGCTCGCCATACTCTTTATGCTCTTGAACGAAGCGGTAGTGAAGGAAATAGTGACCTAACTCGTGCGCAACGGTGAAACGATCACGGCGCTCCGAAGTGAAGAACGGAATGAACACCTTGAAATTGCCCTTTTCGCGAACGATCAGCGACTCGCTGCCGTCGCGTGGCTCGATGATGCCGCCGAGGTCTCGCACGAGCCCTTCTATGTTCGCTCGTCCGTTGCCGTCGTAGATCCCGTGCGACTCGCCAATGCGTTCGGCGTACGCTCGAATCGAATTGCTCGTAGCGCCGATGCCGTAGGTGGCCGGATCATTCCTCATTTCACGCCCCTGGGTCTAAGGTGTCCCTGCATCCGTAGTTTAGGGGGCAACCACGGACATTGAGTGTAGGCACGGCGCTCGACTTGTGGACTCGTCCGCCGTTAGCGAACGTGGCGTTAGTGGGCGGCTTTGATTTGCGCGTCCGAGTAGCCTCACATCGCGTACAGCACGTTCAACCCACAGCGCGATGTGAGCCTACTCGGACGCCACGCGCGCGACTGTGTCCACCGAATGACCCCGGCCCCTGTGCCGTCGCGGTCTCAGGGGCCGGGGCTAGTGCGCTGAGTTGGCGGACTTCCTGCCGGGCCGGTCGGAATCGGTGTTCATGGGCAGGTGCTACGTCTCATCGCGGGGGCCACTGCTCGCCGCTCCAGTCGGCCTTCCGCGCGTTCTCCTCGATAATGGCGATGGTGTTTGCCAGGTCTGGAGCGCCGCCCCCGAACGCCGCCTCGTAACCCTCGGGGTCGAGCTGGTGGATGGCCGCGCGCTCGTCGTAGCCGACACGGCCAGCGAGACCATCGGCCAGCACAGCATGCCAGGCCTGCTGGCGGTCCGTCGCGGCGTCGGCGTCAGCGGCCTCCTGCGCTCCTGGAGCCTCAATCTGGGCCAACTGATCGAACACCCTCTCGCGGAGCGCCTGAGCCTCGTCGGCAGGCCGGGGAGCATCGAGAACAGACGACAGGGTCTCCACCGTGTCCAGGATGGCGGCCAGCCTAGAGGGCGAGGCGTCGGAGATGATCTGGTCTATGCGCTGAGTGCCGCTGGCCAGGATGGCCGACACCTTGCGCTGCTCGTTACCGAGCACGACGACTGCATCGGCGGTGGAGGGGGCCAGCGAGTCGAGGTAGGCCGCTCGGTTGCGTCCGACGTTCGCCGGGGCGGGCGGCGTGGCCGCGATCAGCTCGGTACGTGCGGCGTCGAGCAGGAGGAGACGGGCCTTGGCGTCGGCCTTCTCCGTCAGGTCGGGGTTGTGGGCGACGCTCGCGGCCAGCACGGCCTGGATGTACTTGCGGTAGGCGTCGGCGTAGGTGTGACCCGTAGCGCTCATGGTGTGTGATCCATTCTGTTGGGATCGGCCTGGCGGCCATTTGGTCCCGCTGCGGGTGCGGCGGGGTGGTCTGTGAGTTCGATGCCGAGGGCGGCGGCGTGCGCCTCCAGGGCGGCGGTGACCGCCTGCACCATCTCTTCCGGGTTGCCCTCGTTGTGGCGAACCGCCTTTTTCGCCGCGCCGATCATGTGCCGGGTCTCGTCGGAGAGCTCCAGGGCGTCGGGCAGGCTGTAGTCGCGGTAGGTCATTCGGCCGGCCAATCCTCGTCGCGGGCGCAGCGCGCGCAGGGGACGGGATAGCCGGGATGCAGACGACACTCCGAACCGGGGAGGTAGCCGCATGGCGGCACCGGCCGGTTGAGAACGGCGCAGGCGTCGCAGCGAGGCGGGTACTGCTCCCCGGCGTGGTCGGCGCATTGGCGGGTGGTCTGTGTAGTGATCATCTGTCTCTCCTCGCGAATCTGTCCACAGGTGCACGTAGGTTGCTCGGCTAGGCGAGGTTCTTCGTCATCGTCTGGTCCTGGTGGTTCCTCGTGGTTCCTTGGGGGTAGGGTTCCGCCCGATTCTGGGTAGGGTTTTCCTACTTCCCGGGTAGCGTTTCTGTACCGTCGTCAGTAGCGTTTTGCTGAACCAGGCAGACGACCGACACCGGGCAACACCAGGTATTCAGCGCGCTGTCCCTCGCGGCCCCGCCGAAGAACGCTGATGGCGCCCTTGGCCACAAGTCCGTTCACGGCCACCTTCACCCGCTGGAAGCTCGCCGCTCTCACGGCCCGTGCTGCTCGCGATGCATCGTCAGCCACGGCAGGGTCGGGCTCCTCTGGCAGTCGATCACCCAAGCCGAACGCGGACTCTTCCCGTGAGGCGAAGTAACGAGGCTGGTCGTCGCCGTCGAGGGCGGTTCTCGCCATCCAGAGGAGCAGACGCATCTCGTTGCCCGTCAGGCGGTGATCGGCGGCGAAGACGAACGCCCTTCCCACGAGCTGCGCGCCCACACTCAGGCCTCGTGGTGCGCGGCCTCACCGAGCAACGTGAGCAAGGCGGGGACCGGGACCACAACGCGACGGCCGATTCGGATGGAGGGCAGCTCTCCACTGCGCACAGCGGCATAGGCGGACGCTCGGCCGATACCGACCACCTCCCCAGCTTCTTCAACCGTGATGGTGCCTCGGCCGCGAATGTCTTGCAGGGTGGCGGCCATCAGGTGCGATCCGGCTGGAGACCCTGAAGCTCGCGCAGCAGAGCAGCGTAGGCCACGAGATGGTTGCGGCGTGGCAAGCGGGTTCCGTTTTCCCAGCGACACACGGTCATGGGGGTTACGTCGAGGGCAGCGGCGAGACGGGCCTGGCTCAGACCGGCCGCCTGGCGGATTGCTCGGGCTAGCGGAGGTGGCGGGATAGTGGCGTGCGCTTTCGCTTCTGCCATCACATCAGTATTCGTCATACGAAGAGGATGCAGGCTGGAATAGCTTCGGGTCTACCTGCAACCGTCTCACCGTCTCGGGCGCATATATGAGACGCTACATCGCCGCAATTACGGGGCTGGGGGCAGACAAGAATCTGTGCGCGATCTGTTGCATATATGGTTACGACTTGGCTAGTCTCAGGATGTGAATAACACGCGATGGTCCCGATGGGACGTTCTGGAACAGACGCCAGTTGACACCAGCGTTCTGACGACCGACGACTGGCACCTGGTGACCGACACCGAAGGGAAGGCCGGATCGTTCCACGTGCGCATCGGGCGCAACGCAAGCGGGCATCTGATCATCACGGGTCTGGTCATGGCCGACGCTGCACCCAGGATCACCCGCGACGTACTCCGAGAGATCAAGCCATCGGGCATTATCGAAACGTTCCGCTGGTGGGAGCTGAACGAACAGAGCCCGGATCTGTCAGCCCTTGCTCGCCCGCTGAGTTCCGAGCCTCCCGAGGGGTTTCCGCAAGGGGCATCCGACGACATCCCGTGGTGGATCGGTACGGGGGAAACCATCGAGCGGGTCGCTCGATCCACGGCGAATGCGCCCGCGCGAGGGCGACCGGGACCGGCTGCTCATGACCTCGATCTGTTCCTCCAGTCGTACCTCGTGCATCACAACAAGGCCCAGTGGGTGCGGCCGACACAGGCGGAGATGAAAAGGCGCGGCTACAAGGGGGCCCCACCCACTCGGGCGACCCTCAATCGCTGGCTGAAGCGACTTCAGAACGATGGCGCGCTGCCCGAGAGGACGAGGACCGATGGCTGACACGAAGCGCACCAGGAAGACGAACCGGGCCGCATTCGGCTCGACGCGGAAGCTGGCCAGCGGGCGTTGGCAGGCTCGCTATCCCGACGAGGCCGGGCGTCCGATGAACGCGCCGACCACGTTCCCGACCAAGCGAGAGGCGCTGGAACACCTGGCCGCGGTGCAGGCGGACCGGCTGCGGGGCAGCTACATCGACCACCGGTCTGGCGCTCAGCCGTTCGGCCCATACGCTCGCGCCTGGATTGCGGGCGGCGGCTCCCGCGGCAAGCTCGCGCCGCGTACCTCGGAGCTGTACTCGGACATTCTGGCCAGACAGCTCGACAGGTTCGACGCGATGCCCTTGAGCGCGATCACGAGGCCGACCGTCCGCACCTGGTACGCCGCCACCCGCCGCACGCTGGCCACTGCGACGCGACAGCGAGGCGGGAGAGGTGAGACGAGGCTGCGCCAGTCCTACGCGCTGCTGCGGGCGATCATGGCGACGGCCGCGAGTGACCGACTCATCTCAGAGAATCCTTGCCGCATCGTCGGTGCCGGGGTGGCGCAGAGCCCAGAACGGCCGCACCTGGAGCCCGCGACGTTCGCGCGGATTGTGGCCGCTCACCCAGCAGATTTCCGGCCCATGCTCGCGCTCGCCTTCGGAGCCCATCTGCGTATCGGTGAGCTGATCGCGCTGGAACGCCGGGATCTCGACCTGGACTCGGGGACGCTGGTAGTCGAGCGGCAGACGATCACCATTGGCGGCCACGACACCACCACGCCGACCAAAACAGGTGACTCTCGGACGGTTGCTCTGCCCGCCACGGTCGTCGCGATGATGAGGGATTACCTAGCAGAGCGTCCGGTGACGTTCGGTAAGGCACCTCTGTTCGCCCGGTCAGACGGCCGTGCGGTGTCTCGCACCCAGTTGCAGTGGCAGTGGCGGAAGGCGACGGCGGCGCTTGATCTCCAGCAGTATCACCCTCACGACGTGCGACACAGCGGACTCACCGCGGCGGCCCAGGCCGGGGCGACGTTGCGCGAGATCATGGACCGGGCCGGGCACCGTACGGCGAAGGCCGCCCTTATCTATCAGCACGTCGGAGCCGAGCGCGGACGGGTGATCGCAGCGGGCATCGACGCGGCTCTGGCGGGTGGTTCCACAAGCCCTTATGGCACGCAGCTGGCACGAACCGGGGTGCACGACGTTGCTACGTTGCCGACCGCGATTGAGCAATCCATCGACTGACCGGCTGTTTCTTCTGGCGGAGGGCTAGGGATTCGAACCCTAGAGACATTTCTGCCCACCAGTTTTCAAGACTGGCTCCATCGGCCGCTCGGACAGCCCTCCTCGCCCGCATGCGGACGCTCGATCATAACGTGAGCCCGCTGTGCCGCCACTTCGAGCATCCTGCGCTGTCGTTTTCACCGCGCGCGGGTTGCATGCCACCCGCGCGCGGGGAAAACGACAGCGCGGGGGGTGGGTCAGGCCAGTTGGGCCAGGACCGTGGCGACGCCGTCCTCGTCGACCGAGGGCACCACGGCGGAGGCGACGGCCCGCACCTCGTCGGGCGCCTGGCCCATCGCGTAGCCGCGACCGGAAGCGGCGGCCCACTGCAGCATCTCGATGTCATTGCGGCCGTCGCCGAACGCGAGCACGTCCTCGCGCTCGATGCCCAGGCGCACGCGAATCTGCTCGAGCGCGGTCGACTTGTTCACGCCCTCCGGCGCGATGTCGAGCCAGGCGGTCCATCCGATCGCATAGCTGACCTGGTGCAGACCCATCTTCTCGACCAGGCCGAGGAACTCGTCCATGTCGGTGCCGGGTGAGATCACCACGACTCGGGTCGACAACCGCCCCAGCAGCTCCTCGAAGGGCACCCGCTGCGATTCGAGGCCCGAGATGGCTCCGCCCGGGAACTCCTCGGTGTAGTAGAAGGTGCCGTGTTCATCCTCGACCGCGTAGAGCGCATCCGGCAGGAACGAGCGGATGTTCGTGAGCACACTGGTCGGATCGAACGTCTCGACCACGTCGTTCACGTAGGCACCGGATGCGTCGCGCCGCAGCGTGACCGCACCGTTGCAGCAGACGAGGTACTCGGGCGCGATCCCGAGACGATCGAGCACCGGCACGGTGGACCCCGGCGAGCGCCCGGTCGCGAGCATCACCTCGTCGCCGAGAGCGACGACGCGCTGGATCTCGCTCGAGACGGCGTCGCCGATCACGCCGTTCTCGTGCATCACCGTGCCGTCGATGTCGAGCGCGACGAGGCGGCGCGTGCGCGTCGTCGTCTGCACGGCCGCGCTCATGCGGTCGCGATCGGCGTGAGCACCTCGAGCCCGCCGAGGTACGGGCGCAGCGCCTCGGGCACGATCACCGAGCCATCGGGCTGCTGGTGCGTCTCGAGGATCGCGACGAGCCATCGCGTGGTCGCGAGGGTGCCGTTCAGCGTGGCGACCGGGGCCGTCTTGCCCGACTCCGTGCGGTAGCGGGTGTCGAGTCGGCGCGCCTGGAAGGTGGTGCAGTTCGAGGTGGAGGTGAGCTCGCGGTACGCGTCCTGCGTGGGCACCCAGGCCTCGACGTCGAACTTGCGCGCGGCGCTGGAGCCGAGGTCGCCGGCCGCGACATCGATCACGCGGTAGTGCAGTCCGAGGCTCTGCAGCATGCCCTCCTGGTACGAGAGCAGTCGCGCGTGCTCGGCCTCCGCCTCCTCGGGCAGGGTGTAGACAAACATCTCGAGCTTGTTGAACTGGTGCACCCGGATGATGCCGCGGGTGTCCTTGCCGCCCGAACCGGCTTCGCGGCGGTAGCAGGTGCTCCAGCCGGCATACCGCAGCGGGCCCGCGGTGAGGTCGAGGATCTCGTCTTTGTGGTAGCCGGCGAGCGCCACCTCGCTGGTGCCGGTGAGGTAGACGTCGTCGGCGGGCAGGTAGTAGATCTCATCGCTGTGCTCGCCGAGGAACCCGGTGCCGTCCATGATCTCGGGTCTGACCAGCGTCGGCGTGATCATCGGAGTGAAGCCGGCTTCGAGCGCGCGGTCGAGGCCGAGGTTCATCAGCGCGATCTCGAGCCGGGCGACGACACCCTTCAAGAAGTAGAAGCGCGATCCGCTGACCTTGGCGCCGCGGGCCATGTCGATGCCGCCCAGCAGTTCGCCGATCTCGAGGTGATCGCGCGGCTCGAAGTCGAAGACGGGCTGCTCGCCGACCGTCTTGACGAGTTCGAACTTGTCCTCGCCGCCGGCTGGAACCCCGTCGATGATCGGATTCGCGATGCGCCTGACCAACGAGGTGAACAGCGCGTCCGCATCCGCTGCGAGCTGTTGCGCCTGCTTCACTCCGGCGGCGATCGCGCCGGCCTGCTTCAGCAGCTCGGGCTTCTCATCCTTGGGCGCTTTGGCGATGATCTTGCCGAACGAGTTCTGCTCGGCCCGCAGCCGCTCGGATTCGGTGATGTGCGCGCGCCGCTCGCGGTCGGCGGCGAGGGCGTCGTCGACGAGTTGGACGGAGTCGCCACGAGCCTCCTGCGAACGCTTCAGGACATCCGGATTCTCGCGCAGCAGTACGGGATCGATCACCCGTACAGCCTACCCAGGCTGCGCGGCGGGTCGGTCAGGGAGCGATCCTGTGCGAAACGACGGACGGCGCCGTTCGGCGCCCCGGCGCGCGGCTTCGAGATCCGCGTGATTCCGCGGATCTTGTTCGGCCTGGTCCGGGTGGCGGTCGCGCCCATCCGTCGTTTCACACACGAAGGCCGGCCCACTGACCCGATGCCCTAGCGTTGGAGCGTGGAGCAACCGATCGAGACACGCACGAAGCGCGCCGCGGTCGTCTACAACCCCATCAAGGTGGATGCGCTCCGGCTGCACACGCTCGTCGCCGACGCCGCCGACGACGCCCTCTGGGCCGACACGCTCTGGTTCGAGACGACGGTCGATGAGGCCGGGCAGAACCAGGCGCGCGAAGCCGTCGCGCAGGGGGCGGATGTGGTGCTCGCGGTCGGCGGGGACGGCACGGTCCGCGCGGTCGCCGAAGGACTCAGCGATTCGGGCGTGCCGCTGGCGCTGGTGCCGCTGGGGACGGGCAACCTGCTGGCGCGCAACCTCGACCTCGGCCTCGGTTTCGAAGAGGCGATCCGCACCGCGTTCCACGGCGGCGTGCGCACGATCGACGTAGGGCGCGCCGACATCCGCCGCGTCGACGGCACGCACGAGGAGCACGTCTTCCTTGTGATGGCCGGGCTCGGCATCGACGCCAAGATGATAGCGAAGACCAACGCCAAGCTGAAGAAGGCGGTCGGCTGGCTCGCCTACGTCGACGGCGGTGTTCGCGCACTCGCCGAGTTGAAGCCGATCAAGCTCCGCTACTCGCTCGACGGCGCGCCCGAGACGCGCGCGAGCGCGCACTCCGTGATGGTGGGCAACTGCGGGGTGCTGCCCGGCGGCATCCTGCTGATACCGGATGCGCAACCCGATGACGGTCTGCTCGACATCGTCGCGCTGCGTCCGCGCGGGGCATTCGGCTGGGTGAAGGTGTGGAACACGATCACCTTCGAGAACGGCGTGCTGCGCAAGTCGGCGGCAGGGCGCAAGCTCATCGACCTGCAACGCGACGCCCGCGACGTGATCTACGTGAAGGGCCGCGACTTCCGACTGCGCGTCGACGAACCGCAGGAGTTCCAGCTCGACGGCGACGAGTTCGGCGAGGCGATCGCGGTGCACGCCTGGGTCGACCCGGCAGCGCTGCGGGTGAAAGTGCCGCGCTAGACCCGATGCCGCGGCGCATCCGGCGACAGTTGTGTTGCATCCGGCCCGGTATTCGGCCCGGTATATTCGGCCCGGACGAGGAGGTATCGCGTGACGGAACCCGGAACGACGAGAGGCGCGGCTCCCACGGCCGCCCAGGTGCGCCGCTGGCGCCGGTACCTCGCCGACGAACTCGCCGAGGGCGCCACCTACCGCGACCTGGCGCTGCGACGCACCGGCGAGGAGCGCGAGATCCTGCTCGCCCTCGCCGCGGCGGAGGGACGGCACGAACAGCACTGGCGCGACAAGCTCGGCGACGCCGCCGAGCCGCCGCCGCGCGCGGATCCGCTCGGCCGAGTCCTCGGCTTCCTCACCCGCCGCTTCGGTTCGGTGTTCGTGCTTGCCCTGATCCAGCGGGCGGAGGCGCGCTCGCCGTACGCCACGGATGCGGACGCTACCGAGGCGATGGCCGCCGATGAGCGCATCCACGGCGAGGTGGTGCGCGGGCTCGCCGAGCGCGGACGCAGCCGACTGTCGGGCACGTTCCGCGCGGCGGTCTTCGGCGCGAACGACGGCCTGGTGTCGAACCTCGCTCTAGTGCTCGGCGTCGGCGCGAGCGGGGTCGCGACCCACGTCGTCCTGCTCACCGGCATCGCGGGCCTCTTGGCCGGCGCTCTGTCGATGGGTGCCGGTGAGTACGTCTCCGTGCGCTCGCAGCGGGAGTTGCTCAACGCCTCCACGCCCGATCTCGACACGAACCGCGTCGTGCCCGATCTCGATGTCGACGCCAACGAGCTCGCTCTGGTCTACCGTGCCCGCGGCCTCAGCGAGGAGGACGCGGAGGCTCGCGCCGCATACGTCTTCAACGGCCTGCGGGGTCCGGCACCGACCAGTTCGCCGATCACGATCGGCGGCGTGGCGGCATCGGGCGACGAGCACGAGGCGCTCGGTACCGGACTGGGCGCTGCACTCTCGAGCTTCTGCTTCTTCGCTTCCGGCGCCATCATCCCGGTGCTGCCCTACCTCTTCGGCCTCTCGGGGCTGCCCGCGGTGATCCTGGCCGCCGTGCTGGTCGGGCTCGCTCTGCTCGCGACCGGCGCCGTGGTGGGGCTGCTCTCGGGCGCTCCCCCGCTCGCCCGCGCTCTGCGTCAGCTCCTGATCGGCTACGGCGCCGCCGCCGTCACCTACCTGCTCGGCCTCCTCTTCGGCGCCACCGGACTCTGACCCCGTCGCCCACCCACCCCGTCTTGCGAGGGACCCCTCCTGTGCACGAGGGACCCGCCCTGGGTGGGTCCGACGCGCACAGGAGGGGTCCCTCGCAGGAAGGCGTCAGCGCAGGAAGGCGTCAGCTCAGGGTGACGGAGGCGGTGTCGTCCTCTTCGAGCGGAGGCGGCGGAATGCGTCCGCGCCAGCGCGCGGCGAACAGGGCGAGCGCGATCAGGAGGGCGGTCGGCAGGCAGCCCAGCAGCGGCACCGCGAGGTAGAACACCATCTGGTGCAGCACGTAGGCGTTGGTGGAGGTGTCCGACCCGGCGAACGCCGAGAGCGGCGTCGCCAACGCCCAGTACAGCGCGACGAAGCCGACGACGGTGCCGAGCAACCCGGCGCCGAGCAACCCGAAGAACCACGGATTCGAGCGCAGCGGCGGCGCATCCGCAGACACGATCGCGGCGGCGGGCGGCGCGGCGACCTCGGCCGGCAGCAGCGGGGTCTGTACCAACGAAGCCGGCTGCGGTGGAGTCGCGATCGGCAGCGCACGCGCCCGCTCGAACCGCACTTCGTCCTCCGCGACGGCGCGACGCAATTCGGGGGTCGACGGAGCCGCGCGGCGGGCGCGGCGCGAATCCGGTGCAGCGGAGTCGGGGCGGGCGAAGGCTCGTTCGTCGTCGGTCAGGCTCTCGGTGCCGCCCGCGAATCCGCGCTGGTAGGCGGGGTCGAACCGCGGATCCACGCCTTCCTCCTCCGGCTCAAACACGACCGGACTCCGGTTCGCCGGAGATGATGGCGCGCAGCCAGTCGCGCGCCTCGATGAAGACGTCGTCCTCGTAGCGCTTCACGTAGTAGATCGGCCGCCGGTCTGCTCGCGGATAGGAGCCGAGGAAGAGCACCTTGGGGCTGAACCGACGCAGCCCCAGCATCGCGTCGGCGACGCGCTCGTCGCGGATGTGCCCGTCGAGATCGATCACGAAGCGGTACCGGCCGAGGGCGTCACCGATCGGCCGCGACTGGATCATGCTCATGTTCACACCGCGCGTCGCGAACTGCTCGAGCATCTCCAGCAGAGCGCCGGGCTCGTCGTCGGGCAACTCGGCGATGATGCTGGTCTTGTCGGCCCCGGTCGGATCCGGCAGAGCGGTGGTGCTGGCCACGTGTACGAAACGGGTGACCGCGTTCGGGTTGTCGCCGATCCGCTCGGCCAGGACCGCCACGTCGTAGCGGTCCACGATGCCGGGCGGCGCGACCGCCGCATCCGCCGGCGAACCGTCGAAGAGGTCGGCCGCCGCCGCGACGTTGCTCGAGGCGGGCAGGTGCCCGTGCGTCGGCAACTGTGCGTCGAGCCAGTGGTGGCACTGCGCGTAGGCGACGGGATGCGCGGCGACGACGCGCACATCCGCCAGCGTCGTGCCCGGTCGCGCCACCAGCACGAAGTTGACGGGAACCAGGTATTCGCCGACGATCCGCAGATTCGGGATGCTCGCGAGCGCATCCTGCGTCGCGCTGACGCCGCCGTCGATGGAGTTCTCGATCGCGATCACGGCGCCGACGCTTCGCCCGGTGACGACGTCGTTCAGCGCCTCGCCGACGTTGTTCACGCTCTTCCAGTGCTGACCACGCGCGGCGGGGACCTGCTTCAGAGCCGCCTCGGTGAACGTGCCGGACGGTCCGAGATAGCTGAAGGTTCGGGACGGGGCGGCGGTGTCGGGCATAGGCAAGAGCCTACTTACTGCGACCCGGCCTGAGCAGTCTGCGTCAACCCGCCTAAATCCGCCTCGCAAGCGGTCGGGATGATGCCAGGATGGCCACATGACTGATCGCGCAGGGACGCCCGCTCAGGCGTCCGACCTCATCGACGTCGAAGCCCTCATCAAGGCGTACTACGAATTGAAACCCGATGTCAGCATCCCGGAGCAGAAGGTGGTCTTCGGCACGTCCGGTCACCGCGGATCCGCGTTCGACACGGCCTTCAACGAGAACCACATCGCTGCGGTGACGCAGGCGATCGTGGAGTATCGCACCGCGCAGGGCATCACCGGTCCGCTGTTCATCGGCGCCGACACCCACGGGCTCTCGCGTCCGGCGCTCACGACGGCGCTCGAGGTGCTCGTGGCCAACGAGGTGCGCGTCCTCGTCGACGAGTTCGACGACTTCGTGCCGACCCCGGCACTGAGCCACGCGATCCTGAAGTACAACAACGACCCGGCGAACACCGACCAGGCCGACGGCATCGTCGTGACCCCGTCGCACAACCCGCCGCGCGACGGCGGCTTCAAGTACAACCCGCCGCATGGCGGACCGGCGGATTCGGATGCGACCGGGTGGATCGCCAACCGCGCGAACGAGATCATCGCCGACGAGTTGCGCGCCGTGAAGATGGCCGAGCCCTCCGGCGTCGAGACGTACGACTACCGCTACAACTACGTCGCCGACTTGAAGAACATCATCGACGTCGAGGCCATCAAGAGGGCAGGCGTGAAGATCGGGGCGGATCCGCTGGGTGGCGCGTCCGTGCACTATTGGGCCCTCATCGGCGAGATGTACGACCTCGACCTGACCGTGGTGAACGGCGCAGTGGATCCGCAGTGGGGCTTCATGACGCTCGACTGGGACGAGAAGATCCGGATGGATCCGTCCTCCCCCTCCGCCATGGCCTCGGTCGTGGCGAAGAGCGGCGACTTCGACGTGCTCACCGGCAACGATGCGGATGCGGATCGGCACGGCATCGTCACCCCCGACGCCGGTCTGATGAATCCGAACCACTACCTCGCCGTCGCGATCGACTACCTGTACCGCAACCGCAGCGGCTGGAAGGCCGACGCGGCGATCGGGAAGACGCTGGTCTCCTCCTCGATCATCGACAAGGTCGCCGAGTCGCTCGGCCGCCGGCTGTGGGAGGTTCCGGTCGGCTTCAAGTGGTTCGTGCCCGGTCTGGTCGACGGATCCGTGGGCTTCGGCGGCGAGGAGTCGGCCGGTGCGTCGTTCCTCCGCTTCGACGGCACCGTGTGGACGACCGACAAGGACGGCATCCTGTTGGCCCTCCTCGCTTCGGAGATGATCGCGGTGACGGGTAAGACGCCGTCGGTGCTGTACCGCGAGCTCACCGAGAAGTTCGGCGACCCGGTCTACGAGCGAGTGGATGCGGCGGCGTCGAAGGCGCAGAAGGCGGCGCTGGGCAAGCTCGACGGCGACGCGATCGGCGCGACCGAGCTGGCCGGCGACCCGATCATTGCGAAGCTGTCGAAGGCGCCGGGCAACGACGCGGCCGTCGGCGGCGTGAAGGTCGTCACCGCGAACGCCTGGTTCGCGGCGCGCCCCTCGGGCACCGAGGACGTCTACAAGATCTACGCCGAGTCGTTCACGGGCGTCGACCACCTGCACGAGGTGCAGGCCGAGGCGCGCACGATCGTCGACGCCGCGCTCGGCGGCTAGCCACTCCCCCGGGTTGCCGTTTCTTTGACGGGCGCCGGACACGGGCGCCAGCTACGGGCGCGTCCGTCAAAGAAACGGCAACCCGTGCACGGCGAAAAGGGGTTGCCATTTCTTTGACAGGCGCCGGACACGGGCGCCAGCTACGGGCGCGTCCGTCAAAGAAACGGCAACCCGTGCACGGCGAAAAGGGGTTGCCGTTTCTTTGACAGGCGCCGGACACGGGCGCGAGTGACGGGCGCATCCGTCAAAGAAACGGCAACCCGTGCACGGCGAAAAGGGTTGCCGTTTCTTTGACAGGCGCCGGACACGGGCGCCAGCTACGGGCGCATCCGTCAAAGAAACGGCAACCCGTGCACGGCGAAGCGAAGGGGGTTGTCACTCCGTCCTGCGGGACGGAGTGACAACCCCCTTCGTTTCGTTCACCAGCGGCCGTGCACCGCCGCGCGGAAGTGGGTGTCGTAGAGCGCGACGACGGCCTCCGAGAACGCCGGACCCAGCGGATCCGCGGATCCGGCCACCGCGTTCGCCCGCGCCTGCTCGGCCGAACGCGCGCCGGGGATCACCGTCGAGACGCCCTCCGTCTGGGCCAGCCAGGCCAGCGCGGCCGTCGCCGGGGCGAGGCCCAGCCCATCCGCCAGCGCCGAGAACTCCTGCGCCGCGATGACGCCCTCCGCGTAGTCCACGCCGCTGAACGTCTCGCCGACGTCGAACGCCGCGCCGCCGCGGTTGTAGTTGCGGTGGTCGTTCTCGGCGAAGACGGTCTCGTTCGTGTACTTGCCGCTCAACAGCCCGGAGGCGAGAGGCACGCGCGCGATGATGCCGACGCCCGCGGCGATCGCGGCCGGCAGCACCTCGTCCAGCGGCTTCAGCCGGAACGCGTTCAGGATGATCTGGACCGTCGCGACATGGGGTCGCGCGATCGCGGCGAGCGCCTCCGCCGTCGTCTCGACCGAGACGCCGTAGTTCGCGATCGCCCCCTCGGCGACGAGGGTGTCGAGCGCGTCGTACACCGCGTCGTCCGAGAACACCGCGCTGGGCGGACAGTGCAGCTGCACCAGATCGAGGGTGTCGACGCCAAGATTCGCGCGGGAGCGGTCGGTCCAGGCGCGGAAGTTCTCGAGCGAGTAGTTCTCGGGCTGTTGCTCCATCCGCCGACCCATCTTGGTGGCGACGAAGACCGACGCATCCGGGTGCGCCGCACGGTACGAGCCGATCAGCTGCTCGCTGCGTCCGTCGCCGTAGACGTCGGCGGTGTCGAACATGGTCACGCCGGATTCGACGGCGGCGTCGAGCACGGCGTGCGCATCCGCTTCACTCATCTCGCCCCAGTCGGCGCCGAGCTGCCAGGTGCCGAGCGAGATGACGGAGACGGGCGCGCCTGTGCGGCCGAGAATGTTGGTCTGCATGCTCGAAAGCCTACGGTCGGCGGACGCGTCGCCTCGGCAATCGCCGGTTCCACCTTCTGGGGTTGACGGCCGCGATGAACCGGCCGGGTGAGGCGCCCCGGTGGCGACGGCCCAGCGCAGGCGGCCGATCTCGGCGAAGCCGACGAGCGCCGCCCCGATACGCTCGGAGGATGAACGTCGTCGTCCTCGGAAGCGCCAACCTCGACCTCGTCTACCGGGTCGAGCGGATCCCGCGACCCGGCGAGACGCTGCTCGCGACGAGCGCGGAGCAGCACCCGGGCGGCAAGGGCAACAACCAGGTCATCGCAGCGGCGCGGGCCGGCGCGGACGCCACCTTCATCGCCGCGGTCGGCACCGACTCCGCCGGCGACACCCTCGCCTCGACCCTCATCGAGGCGGGCGTGCGGATGCTCGTGCGCCGCGTTCCCGAACGCACCGGCACCGCCCTGATCACCGTCGACGCCTCCGCCGAGAACACCATCGTCGTCGACTCGGGAGCGAACGCCACGCTGCTCGAGCTCCGGCCGGAGGAGCGAGCCGCCATCGCCGACGCGGACGTGCTGCTGCTGCAGCTCGAGACGCCGCTGCCGACCGTGCTCGCCGCGGCACGCCACGCGCATGCATCCGGAACCCGCGTCGTGCTGAACGCCGCGCCGATCCAACCGCTGCCGGATGACCTGCTCGCCGCGCTCGACCTGCTCGTCGTCAACGAGCACGAGGCCGCCGTACTCGCCGGCGGCGATCCGGCCGATCCGGATGCGCTCGCCGCGACGCTGCTCGAGAGCGTGCCGGCCGTCATCATCACCCTCGGATCCGCCGGCGCCCTCATCGCCACCCGCAGCGGCAGCGAGCGGATCGCCGGTGTGAAGGTCGTCGCGGTCGACACGACGGGCGCCGGCGACACCTTCTGCGGAGCACTGATGGCCGTCCTCGCGGACCCGACGCTGCCGGCGCTCGTCGACGCCGCCCGCTTCGCCACGGCCGCTGCGGCACTCTCGGTGCAACGCGCCGGTGCCGTGCCGTCGATCCCCCTCGAGGCCGAGATCCGCGCGCTGCTCTAAGGATCCGCCCGACGAGATCGGCCCGCGGGCCCGGCCCCGTGCGTCGGCACCGCAACGTCTCCATGCATTCGAATAGACCGCGCAACCAGGGATTCTAGGCGACCTGCAGCGCGGCGCAACCGGGTTCGACAACCGGTGCGGACCTCCTTAGGGTTACGAACATGGCAATGGCGGCACCGCTCCTGCATATCGAGCACCTGACCAAACGCTTCGGCACCTTCACGGCGCTGAACGACGTGTCACTCGACGTCGCGCTCGGCGAGGTCGTTGTGGTCGTCGGCGCCTCCGGATCGGGCAAGTCCACACTGTGCCGCTGCATCAATCGGATGGAGAAGCTCGACGAGGGGCTCGTCGAGATCGACGGCACTCCCCTTCCCGAGGAAGGCAAGGCGCTGGCCGCACTACGGGCGGATGTGGGCATGGTGTTCCAGTCGTTCAACCTGTTCTCGCATCTGACCGCGCTCGAGAACGTGACGCTGGCGCCGATGACCGTGCGACGCACCCCGAAGAAGCAGGCCGAAGCAGAGGCGAAGACGCTCCTCGACCGCGTCGGCCTCGGTGACAAGGCGCAGAGCAAACCCGCCGAACTCTCGGGCGGCCAGCAGCAACGCGTGGCGATCGCGCGTGCGTTGGCGATGAAACCCAAGCTGCTGCTGTTCGACGAGCCCACCTCGGCCCTCGATCCCGAGATGGTCAGCGAAGTGCTCGACGTGATGACCGCCCTCGCGAAGGACGGCATGACGATGGTCGTCGTCACCCACGAGATGGGTTTCGCCCGTCGCGCCGCCGATCGCGTCGTCTACATGGACGAGGGGGCGATCGTCGAGACCGGCACCCCCGAGGAGTTCTTCACCGCGGCGAAGTCGGCGCGGGCGCGCGACTTCCTGTCGAAGATCCTGAGCCACTGATCACCGGATGCGCGCATCCGGAACCCGAACCGCACACGTCCCGCACCACGGCACCAAGAGAAAAGAGAGCACCATGACCCTCTCCCGAATCCGGACCCCTCGGGTCCGCCGCCTGCTGGCCGGCGCGGCCGCCGCCGCCGGGCTGGCCATCGCCCTGACCGCCTGCTCGAGCGGCGCCGTTCCGGGCGACACGTCCTCGTCCGCCGCCGCCGAGGTCGACGCCTACGACTCCGTGATCTCGGCCGGGCCGATCGCCGATGACTCGGTCATCGCCGACAACGCCTGGGCGACGAAGATCAAGGAGGCCGGGGAGTTGCGCCGCGGCGGCACCGACACCGGCGCGCTGTTCTCCATCCAGGATCCGGCGACCGGAAAGGTGACCGGCTTCGACGCCGGCATCGGTGACCTGCTCGCCCGCTACATCCTGGGCGACGACGCGAAGGTGAGCCTCACGCAGACGACGGTCGACACCCGCGAGACGCTGCTGCAGAACGACTCCGTCGACGTCGTGATCGCCACGTACTCGATCACGGAGCCGCGCGCGGAGAAGATCGCCTTCGCCGGGCCGTACTACTCCTCGGGTGCCTCCGTGATGGTGAAGAAGGACAACGACACGATCAAGTCCATCGACGACCTCGTGTCGGGCACCACGGTCACCACCGAATCGAACTCGACCGCGGTCACCGCTCTCGACGAGTTCGCACCGGATGCGGAGCAGGTGCTCTTCACCGAGAACGCCGACTGCGTCGCAGCCGTGCAGCAGGGTCGCGCCGACGCGTACGTGATCGACGAGTCGATCCTGCTCTCGAACGCCGTGCAGAACCCTGACCTCAAGGTCGTCGGCGAGCCGTTCACCTCCGACCCGTACGGCGTCGGCGTGACGAAGGACGACCCGTCGGCCAAGGAATTCGTCAATGCCTTCCTGACCGAGATCGAGGAGGACGGTTCCTGGGCCGAGCTCTGGAAGGCGACCGTCGGCACCGTCGTCGAGGGTGACGCACCGACGTTCCCCGAGATCGGGAGCGTGCCCGGCTCCTAGCGGGTTCGGGGCTCTGAACGGGTTGTCATTGCGCGCGGGAAGCGCACGCAGTGACAACCCCCGGGCGCCGCAAGCGGACGCAGTGACAACCCCCTGCACAAGGAAGATATGGACACTCTCGCGCTCTACCTCCCGCACATCCTCAGTGGTCTCTGGGTCGCCGTCTCGCTGACCGGACTGGGCTTCGCTGGCGCCATGGTCCTCGGCACCGTCATTGCGGTCTGTCGGGTGTCGCCGATCACCCCGCTGCGTGCCTTCGGCACCGTGTACGTCGAGGTGCTCCGGAACATCCCGTTGCTGTGCCTGCTCATCCTGTTCACGTTCGGTCTGCCCGACATCGGCATCGTCTTCGACCTCTACTCGACGGCCGCGATCTGCCTGGCCATCTTCAACGCCGCTTTCGTCTGCGAAGCGATCCGCACGGGCATCAACACCGTGCCAGTGGGGCAGGCGGAGGCGTCGCGCGCGCTCGGCCTGAGATTCGCGCAATCGATCCGCCGGGTGATCCTGCCGCAGGCGTTCGGGGCGATGGTGCAGCCTCTGGTCAACGTGTTCATCGGCGTTCTGCTCGGCTCGTCGCTCGCCTCGGCGATCGGGGTGATGGACCTCCTCGGAGTCGCGCAGAAGATCAACCTCGTCGAGGCGTGGGGCATCGGGTTGTACGCCGGAGCGGCGGCCGTCTACTCCTCGATCGCCCTGGGCGCCGGGGCCCTGGGCGGCTTCGTCGAGCGCAGGGTGGCGATCCTCCGATGAGTTCCGTGAATCGGGTCCTGTTCGACGTGCCCGGCCCTCGCGGTCGACGCACGATCCTCCTGGTGACGATCGCGACCGTGCTCGTCATCGCCGCGGCGATCGCGTGGGCGGTGTGGCTCTTCGCGCAGAAGGGCCAGCTCGCCCCTGAACGCTGGGTGGAGTTCACGCAATGGCCCTACGTGCAGTTCCTCATCGGCGGGCTGGGCAACACGTTGCTGTGCACGGTGGTGTCCGGGCTGGTGGCGTTCCCCTTCGCGGTGCTGCTCGCCCTCGGCCGTTTGTCCCGACTGCGCTGGCTGAAGCGGATCTGCGGCGCGTGGGTCGAGTTCTTCCGGTCGATCCCGCTGCTGCTGCTGGTCTACGTCTTCGTCGGTGCACTGCCGTCGCTCGGTGTGAACCTGCCGCTCTTCTGGAAGCTGGTCATCCCGATCATCGTCTGCGCCTCGGCCGTGATCGCGGAGGTGTTCCGCGCAGCGATCCTCGCGCTGCCGCGCGGGCAGACGGAGGCGGCGCTCGCTCTCGGACTGTCGGGCGGGCAGGCGATGCGCAAGGTCGTGCTGCCGCAGGCGATCCGTCTGGCCGTCCCATCGCTGGTCACCCAGGTCGTGAGCCTGCTCAAGGACTCGACCCTCGGCTATGCGGCGAGCTACCCCGAGCTGATGAAGTCGGGCAAGAACCTGACCGCGTTCACCGGCCACCTCATCCAGACGTATCTCGTGATTTCGGTCATCTACATCGTGATCAATCTCGCCCTGTCGCAGCTCGCGCGCTACTTGGAGCAGCGCCAGGGCCGTCGCGGTCGCCGCGGCGTCGTCACGGCCCAGGCCGTGGCGCCGAACACCGTCTGACCGCGCCGCGCCTGCGACGTACCCCTTCCCGGCACGAGGGAGCCCCGCGCAGGGGCGACTTCGAACCGAGGGCGGGTCCCTCGCGAGCCAGGTGCAAGCGTTATTCGACGAACGAGACGCGGATCGCGATCTCGGGTCGCAACAGCGGATGCGTGTCCGCGCACCACGCGCGCACGGCGTCGCCGACGGCGCGAGCGGTGATCGGCGCGGTGCTCGCCGCCGATACGGCGATCTCGACCGAGACGCGCACCTCGTCGTCCGTCACACTGAGCGCGACCGGGCTCGGTTCGACCCGTGTGGCGACACGGACGACTGCACCGACGAGCGCCGGTCGCGCTCCGTACACTCCCCTGACGCCTGTGATCGAGCGGATGATCTCGGCGAGCTCGCTCGCCGGATCCGGTGGCAGTTGGATGTCGCTCATGCGCCGTCCCCCGATTCCGATGCCGGTTCCGGCAGATGCACGTCGATCACACGCACATCGATCGCCGCGATCCGCAGCTCGGTCTGCGTGAGCAGACGCGAGTAGATCCGCTCGCGCACCTGCTGGGCGGCGGTCACGATCGGCACTCCCCAGAACACGGATGCGGTCACCTCGATCGTGATCTCGGCATCGCTGTCCGTGATGTCACCGTTCAAACGGCAGCGTCCGATCAATACTCCCGGCACGCTGTCTCCCGCGTCGCGCACGAGGCCACGCACGGCCCCCTCCGTGATGCTGAGTCGCAGCTCCGGGGCCGGACTCGAGAGCGGGATCTCGCGCCCGGCGCGAGCCTCGCGCCGCACATCCGCCAACACGCCGCCCAGCCAGCCCTCGTCGAGTGCCGGCAACGACCGCGCGTCGCCCGCGATCAGTTCGCCCGAGAGATCACGGATGCGCACCAGCGCGCGCAAGGTGCTGAGGTTCTCCGGCGATTCCTCGATCGCCGGATCGTAGGGCAGACGGCCCCGGTCGAGGTACTCCCCGAGCTCCTCCGTCGTGAATACGCGGACTTCGTCGCTCATCGCCACTCCTCCATGGCCGCCATCAGCGACTCCCGAGCCCGAGCGAGCTTGCCTCGCACGGCCGTGGCCGTGATCCCGAGGTGCTCCGCGATCTCGCCGTACGACTCACCGCCGACCTCCTTCAGGATCCAGCACTGACGCTGCGATTCGGGTAATTTCGCCAGCGCCGCGGCCAGCGCGCGCATCGCCTCGCTGCTTTGCGCGGATTCGAGCGGACCAGCCCACGTCGATTCCGGATGCGGCCCCGCGTCCACATCCTCGGCGGGCTTGCGCGCGCGCAAGAGGTCGACGGATGCGCGGCTGACGATCCGCATCATCCAGCTGCGCACGCTGCTCGGATCACGCAGCTGCGGCAGCTGCTGCCAGATGGTGATCAGGGCGTTCTGCACCGCATCCGCTGCATCCGCTTGTGAACCGGTGAGCCGCCACGCGTAGGCGCGCAGGATGCTGAGGTGCCGTTTGACCAGCGTCTCGAAGGCACGCACGTCGCCGTCGGCCGCGCGCTCGGCGAGGAGGGCGTCGGATGCATCGCTCAGCTCGCTCACGCCACTCCGATCCGCTCGATGGTCGCGCCGGAGGCTCCCGGGACAATGCCGTGACGATCGGGCGTTCCGAGCGTCACGCTCATAAAAGCACAATCCGCCGACGGTGCGGTGGGCCTTGATTCTCATTGCTCGGAGCCGATATGCCTGAGCCGCCCACCACGCCACCACTGCCGTGCGGGTCGGAGTACGAAGTGGTGGGCGGGCGTCTTCAGGCGGCTAGGTGATGCTCCAGAAGCCGATCCTGCCGGCGCTCGCGGAGTCGATCGACTGATCGTTGTTGTCCGACGTGTGCGACGAGTAGTAGATGGCGTCACCATCGACCCGCGTGACGATGCCCGTGTGGTCCCAGTCACCCGAGCCGTCCCAGTCGAACTGCACCACATCGCCGACTTCCACCTGGTCGCGTTGCGCATTGCTCAGCGCAGTGGCGCGCTCCGGATGCGAGGCCAGGTAGTTCGCGAACGCGGTAGAGGAGGCCCACGCGCTGCTGTAGCCGCCGGAGGCGCTGTACGACCACTCGGAGTCCATCGTCCAGCCGCGCGCGATGAGCGACTGACTGGTGAAGTTCATGCAGTCGTTGCCCGAGATGACGCCGTACTCCGCGGAGTTGTAATCGCTCCAGTAGGTGTCGACGTAGGCGAGTTGAGTGTCGAGCTGCTCGGCGCGCAGGGCGGCGGCGGCCTTCGCTGCTTCGATCGCGGGGTCGGGCGTGTAGCTGAAGGCGATGGCGGTGGCGATCATCTTCGTCGTGGCGACCGGGCCGGTGCTGGTGTCGGGTTCAGTGTCCACGATGCCGGCGTCGGCCGTCTCCGCATCCGTCGTGCCGGTCGTGGCGACCGCGGTGCTGGCCGCGGTGGCACCATCGATCGTGTCGGCCTCTGCGGTGCCCGTCGTGGCGAGGGGGGTCGCTCCGCTCGAGGCGGTCTGCGTGCCGGCGGACGCGGTGACGGGAGTGCCCCCCGAGGTCGCGGAGGCGGCGACATCGGTGACGGCGTCGAAGGTGATCTGTGCACCGGCCGTGTCGAAGAACGCGACATCGACGGTGCCTTCGGACTGATCGGGCGCCGGCGGTGCGGTGATCGTGACCTCGCCCGGGTTGGCGACGGATACCGAGCCTGCGACGCCACCGAAACTCACCGAGGCGATGGTGTCGAGATTCGAGCCGGAGAGTGTGACGCTGGTGCCTCCGACGACGGTTCCGGACGTCGCCGAGACGGCGCTGAGCACAACCCTCGCCGAGGCGACGGCGGGGAGAGCGGTCGCGGTCGGCGCGACGGCGTCGGCCGCGGCGGTCTCCGTGCTCGGCGACGCCCCGAACGTGAGGCTGGCACCGGCCGCGACGGCGGCGACGACGAGGCCTCCCGAGACAGCGAGGACCAGGTGCCTGCGCGGCACCGCGAGGGCGAAGCGAGCGGTGCGACGGGGCCGCGAGGCGGTGGCCTCCGCGGTGCGGCGTTCGCGACGGGAGGCGAATGCCGGCGGGATGGCCTCCGGCGGAGTCACCCGATCCAGGGACACGGTGGCTATTGCGAGCTGTCCGATCGCGGGTGGCGACGCGGCCTCGGCCGCGAGAGCCTCGAGCATGCGCGCCTCACGGCGGGTCAGTGGTTGAGCGATGACCGGAATGGGGCCGGTGGCGACGCGGATCGGGTGGGTGGAGCGGGTGTTCTGGGGGACGTACGGGGTGGACCGGGTGGAGCTACGGGGCACAGATAAATCTCACGGGTTGGCGACGCGACGAACTTGTTACGTACGTATCAAATGGGGAAGCCACTACCCCACCAACCGAACATGGCAATCCCGTGCGCTGAACCTTGGAGGAAGCTCCGAATAACGGTCTGGTAACGGCCCGAAGGAGTATCCGGACGCCTCCTGCTGAATCCTCACGTTATTCAACCCCGTTCAGGGTACGAACATGGAACATGTATTCGATTTTCTAAATATTCACCTGCACGGCCTTGCTGGCGACCTGGAGCAACGGCAGTGCAGACACTGGCGAAGTGTTGAATGCTATTGCCCGGCTAGCTCAGCTTCAAGCTGCGCCTTCCACGCAAAATCGCCCTGCCAGTTCTCCCAGAAGTCATCCTTCTTCTCTTCGTCTGTCAGATCGTCGTAGTAGGTCCAATCACTTTCAACCTGACCAGTTCTCGTGTCCACAGACCATCGAAACCGCACCGGCGACTTACCCTGCAACTCGCGGAGAATGTCATGCAACTCCACGATCCGAGGCTTGACATAGCGAGCATTCTCTCTGAATTCATCCTTGGCGAGAACATCAGAGACGTCGAGAACGGCGCCGGCGACAACAACATTCCTCAGGTTACCTTCGTATCCCGTAACATTTCCGCGCGCGTCGTCGGTGATCTTGCCTTGCACATAGAACTTGTCGACTTTGTCGCCGACTTGCTGCATTGTAAATCCAAGGATCTCATTCTGGATTTCTGACAGTCGCTCGAAGCTGGCGCCGCGGGGCAATGCTTTCTTCCTTAGTTGGTGTCCGAACAGGGTTCGGAATAGAGATATCAGAACGTTTTCTCTTCTCCTGCATTTTCATCGGCTCGGCCTCCCGGCGACCTACAGCACGCCGGAGCCGATACTGACCAAGAGTTGGAGGCTACTGCCCGGCCAGCTCAGCCTCGAGCTGCGCCTTCCACGCGAAATCGCCCTGCCAGTTCTCCCAGAAGTCATCCTTCTTCTCCGCGTCAGTCAGGTTCTCGTAATACGTCCACTGGCTCTCGACCTCACCGGTTTTCGTATCAACCGCCCACCGAAACCTCACCGGCGACTTACCTTGCAACTCGCGGAGAATGTCATGCAACTCTGCAACCCGCGGCTGAATATATTCACAACTCTCGTCAAATCCCGCGTCACCCAAGATGTCGGAGGCATCCTGAACCCGACCGTCAATTACCACGTTCCTGAGATTTCCTTCGTACCCTGTAATGTTTCCACGCGCATCATCTGTGATCTTACCCTGCACGTAGAACTTGTCGACTTTGTCGCCGACTTGCTGCATTGTGAATCCAAGAATCTCATTCTGGATTTCTGACAGTCGCTCAAAGCTGGTCTCGTTGGTCATGATTGTTCTCTCAGTTTATTTCTGAAACAGGGTTCGGAATCGGGCGACCGAAGGACACTCCATCGATTTTATATTTTATCTTGAAACCGGTTGGACGTTTGCTGCCGTCATAAGTGACCTTTATCTCGATTTCGGTGACAGCGCTGGGCGGGTCTTTGGTCAGCGCGTTCCGCCAGGCTCGTTCCATCGCCGTCCATTCGGAGCCGGCGCCGCGGTTGATTGCCATGGCTTGGCTGACGAGGTTGTCGAGGGCTGGGCTGTCGTCGAACATGTCGGCGATGAGGTGGCCTGCCTCGTCGCCGGGGAGCTTGTCGGGAGTGTCGCGGGCGTTGGTGAATCGGTCACGATTGTTCTTCTATTGTGGGTTCTCGACGGCGCCACGGCCTTTCATGCCATCAGCGTTCGCTTGAGACAGGTATGTGCTGCTAGACCCCGGTGCACTCGCTCGATATATGATTCTGGAGCACAGCATGCGCTCTTGCAGTTCCGACCGAACGGGCCAAAGACCTCAGCCTTGACGCGTGGAATATCACTGCCTGGCTTGTATCCGCTATGAGTTTTGTGGGCGAAGTGAAGCTTTTGCCGTTGGGATGAATTCATCGCCGACGTTCAGTCCAGTCCGCCGATAGAGCCCCCGATCTTGCGCAGGTCCTAGCGCCAGACGACAGACGGCGAAGGAGGCGGATTAGCGTCGCTGGTCTTTGGGGACGTACAACTGCTCAGGTGTAAGCTCACGGCCGGTCGGCGTCTCTACGATGCGCTTGCCGCGCTCATCGACAACGATCTGGAGGTCGGCTCCTACCGGAAGATCGTAGATGCCGATCAGAGCGGGCTCGATGCCGCAAGCATCGTTGAAGTCAGTGATGCGCCAGTTGGCCGAATCGGCGAGATACTCACTGCTGTCTGCCGCGCTCATGATGCGCCAACCGTTGTCGACGGGCGCCTTCGACGGTTCACGGATCATCCAGCGCACTAGAGCGCGACCCTCCCACGCGTTCAACGTCATCAAACAGGCACCCGCCTGCGGAATAAACTCCATACCCACTCCCTTGCTCATGAGATTACGTCAATATCTTGGCCGGTCGAGGCTGCGTACGCAAGGACCTCATCACGCATGAAACCAAACATGTTGTCTGCGAGATACTGGCCCACGCTGGCCAGACGCCGCTTGTCGACGTGCGCGGTCAAATCAGGCCGAGAATGCGCCGTGACCGCGGCAAACACGGCACGCGTATATTCGCGGCTGGCAGAGATATCCGAGACAAGCTTTTTCAGTGGAAGACCAAACCGGGGCGAACGCAGGTTGATGTCTGCCCCGCCCTCCAATAATCGTGCGACGAGAGCAGCCTCTGCTTCCGGGTCTCGATCCCTCTTGCGACCCCACAAGACATGCAAAACGTTCACACGATCACCATCCGTGCTCACCAAACTTGGATCAGCGCCATCATCGAGCAAACGATTCGCGATCGCCAATCGCGCCACAGGATCCTCGTTCGCCACTGCCTCTCCGAGGAGCCCATCTACGCCAGTTCTCACATTGGACGGCACGGCCGCGGGATTGTAAAGAGCGCAGAACTCTTCATAGGTTCCATATTTAGCAATGTACATAGACGAGGCCATTCAAACTCCTACTAAGTCACTTATTCATCAATATGGGACTGGTTTCTTAACCAATCCTCAACGTGGTAATTGCTAGGATTACGATATCGATACAGGAATTCATTCTTTGAAATCGCCCCGCTAAGGTATTGGTTTCGAAGTTCAGCATACTTGGCCCGCGGTAGGTGGCCCATGTCCCAGATGCCTTTGCGGGGTTCGCCTGGTCGCCATTCGATGAGTTTCCAGTCGCCTGAAATGTTTGTGACCCAGAGCTGGTCCGGCCCCGGAGCGCTCGGCGGTGACCCTGGCCGACCTTCTGCGACCTCTTCCAACTGTTGTGCGCGGGCGTTGTCCCAAACCTGCTTGACTTGCCTTGGCGCATAGTCGGGGCGGTGATTTGCGTAGGGAAGGCGAACCCCGTCGGCGTCGTAGCCGAACGTATTCGGTGCGCCACGCTCCGGCAACCGTCCAGTCGGATACTCGACAGGATCCGGAACATCGCCACCGCCTGGTTCGTCCACCCTTTGCGGCTTTATGGGCGGCGCGTCAAGAGTTTCCAGGGCCTTCATCGTTGGGGTGAATTCGTCGCTGACCTTCACCCCTGTCCCGCCGAGTTGGCTTGTGAGCCAGTCGAGGGCGCTGGTCGCGGCGTTGGGGGTGGAGATCGTGACAGGCCCGAAGTCGGGCAGTTTCCCGCCACCGCCACCGCCGAGGTTGTCGACTTTGTTGAGGAGGTTGCCGGGTGTGCCGAGTTTCGCGGCCGCGCCGAAGGGGACGAGGTTCCCCGCGATCTGGCCGATCACGAACGCGTCCCCGTCCGCGACTTGCCCGGCGATGGTGGTCAGCTGGTTCCACAGCCCCGAGCGCGCTTCGTCGCTGGTCGCGAGCGCGTACATGCCGGTACCGATCTGCTGCACGTTCACCTGGCCGGCGTCGCTGGCGACCTGCAACACGCCCGAACCGGCCCCGGCGAGGAACTGAAGCCCCGTGCTGCCGGATGTGATCGCGGGTTGTGCGACGTTCACGTCGTACCACTGGGCGGCCGAGCCGCTGGCCATCCCGATCAGGTTCAGGTCGTTGCCGGTCGTGACGATCGAGATGTGGTTGACCGCACTGTTGACCCCACCGACGAGCAGCGATCCGCCCAACACCGTGAGCCCGAGGGAGACGCCGCCGGTGAACGGGGTCAGTCCGACACCGATCGTGGTGACCACGACGCCGGCGGCGATCTGCAGGCCGTCCCAGAGCAGCCCCCACGCGGCATCCTCCGTCCGCTTGCGCTCCTCTTCCGCATGCACGTCGTCGACATAACCCGCGAACAGGGTGTCCCAGCCGGTCGAGGCGGCTTGCTGGTTCTGTTCGCAGTAGTCCCGCATCCCGCTGGTGAGTTCGCCGAGTCGGGCGAGGGTGAGGGTGAAGCTCCCGGACTGGTAGGAGCGTCCCTGCCCGACCGTGAGACTCCCCACGTTTCGCACGGTCCCGTCAAGTTCCGTGAGCAGGCTCTTCACCTGCGCGAACCCGGGATCCGTGGCCTCGTACGCCGCCCACGTCTCCTGCTGCGTCCTCGCGACCGAACGCATCCGCTCGAAACCCTCAGCGGCGCGTTCGGCCGCGCCCGCGCCCGCACCGCCCAGCGACACCAGATGCGATGCGTTCGCAGCGATCGCCCGCAAATCGGTCGCGAAACCCTGCAACTGTTCCATGCCCGTGTCGAGTTGAGTGACGTGAGTGTCGAACTCGTCGTTCACGAGCCGGAAATTCCCGCCACCATCGACCTGGGAGTAGCCGTTCCAATACACGCCGATCGCGGTCTGGAACGTGTACAAGCTCACCAGCAGCGATTGCACGATCGGGATATGAACCTCCCGGATGTAGGCGCGCATCGCGTCCGCACCCACGCCACTGATGTTCCCCGACCCGGCAAGAGACTCCAGCCCCTGCGACAACTCGGACAACGCCTCGATCCGAGCCGAGAGGCCCTCCTGCAACCCTGGAGAAGACGCCTGCCACGAATCAGCGGAGAACTCGACCACACTCACTGGGGCACCTCAACGACCCGAGCGTCTAACGCGTCTTCAGCCGTGTGGATCACCGCGCTCGCCATTCACGCTCCCCCCGTCGCTATCTCGAACTCATTCGTGCCGAGTGTAATACAGGTATGGTGCCTGAAGCGACGTTTAACCGTCGCGAGACCTACGGCTCGGTTCCTCCCAACACCGATCCCGCGTCGCGGGTGAACCTGCTATCCGCGGCTGAAGGTGAGGCCTTGCCCGGCCGGCCCCGATTCGGTGAACCACGTGTGAGGAAGGATGTCGCTTACACGTCGACAGCGTCGGGAGTTCAGTCCTTTGGCAGAACTCGCCCGGCGGCGGAAAGAGAACCAGGGCTGAAACTGGACCGGGCGTTCCTGGCAGAAGCGTCGCTCGTCTTCACCCAATACGAACGGGAAGCGTTCGAGCTGATGCAAGCGGAGAAGAGCACTTTCAGGGCGGACTCAACCGGTCGTCGGAACAGATCGAGATCTTCGGCCGCACCCACGGCCCGAAACGGCCGGAGGGGCACACCGACGTCTGCCGAGACAACGCGATGGCCGAGTCGTTCTTCGCAACCCTGAAGACCGAGTTCTACACCCGCCGCGTCTGGCCAACACGGGCGACAGCCGAACACGACGTCGGCGCCCTGATCGAGACCCGCTACAACCGGCAACGCCGACACGCGTCCCTCGACCGACTCATCCCTCGACGAGACCAACCATCGAAGCCGTCCATGTACGGCGAAACTGCCCTCACATCGACCCTTCGACACCCCGACGTTGACACATCTGCTCGACACCCATCGGTCCGACGCCGAGGCGACCGGTCGTGCGCTCAGTCGGTAGTGCCGGGCGCGTAGTCCGGTGCGGCGGGGAGCCCGAAGACGGCTTCCAGGGTCTCGATGCCCTGATCGTGCATATGTGTCGCCAGTTCGACGCCGACGAATCGCAGGTGATACGGCTCCGACTCGTATCCGGTCACCGGCGTCTGATCCGCTCGATAGCGGACGATGAGGCCGAAGCGGTAGCTGTTCGCGAGAACCCACTCCCCCTCCGCGGTGTCACCCCAACAGACCTCCAACGCGCAGGCACCGGAGGCACCGGTCACGTCGACCGCCCAGCCGGTCTGGTGCTCGCTGTGCCCCGGGCGAGCGCTGGTCGCATCCGCACCGGCCTGCCCGCGGGACGAGACCCAGCCGGCGTACACACTCACCTGCGTGTCGTACGAGCGGTAGGCGCTCTGCACCCGCAGGGTGAGTCCGGCCTCCGCGTCGGCGGCGGCGACGAGTTGCACGAGGGCGTCGGCTGTCGCCGCGCGCATGGGCTGCTCGTTCACGTAGCTGACGTCCGGATAGGTGAGGTCTGCCGGCGCGTAGTCCTGAGGATTCAGGGCTCGGAGTTTGTTCACCACCACCCACGGGCTGGTCGCGTCGTCGATCGAGAAGGCGCTGAGATCGATACCGCTGACGGGCTCGGGGGTCCCGGTGGCTTCGGGTACGGGGCGCTCCTCGGTGGGAGTCGGTGTGGGTGATGGTGTCGGCGTTGTCGTCGTATCGGCGACGGGCGCCGACGGCGTCTGCCCGCCGAGAGACGCACCGACAGCGACGGCAGCGCCACCGAGCAGCACCGCAGCACCGGCGGCGACGACCCGACGGCGACGGATGACGACGGCGCGCGAAGGACGCGGCGACGAGGGCGTTGGCTCACTCACACATTCCAGGCTACGCGGGCGACCGCAGCTCCGAGCGCAACGCGACATGCTCGCACGGCACCGCCCGAGCGTCAGACGTTCTGAGCGAAGGTCTCGGCGATGGCGACCGGGGTGTCGTCGAGCCGCCCGGGCAGGGCGATCCGGAAACGGGCGCCGTCGGCCGTAGAGCAGACGGAGATGCTTCCACCGTGGCCCTCCATGATCGAGTGCGCGATCGCGAGACCCAGCCCGGTGCTGCCGGAACGTCGCGAGCGTGAATCGTCGCCCCGGGCGAAACGCTCGAACAGTACGGGGAGCACGTTCGGGTCTATACCCGGCCCGTCGTCGGTGACCGTGAGTACGGCGAGGCCGTCTTCGACGGCGAGTGCGGTGGTGATCCGTGTGTCCGGTGGAGTGTGCAGGCTGGCGTTGCTCAAGACATTCGCGACCACCTGGTGGAGTCGCTCGCTGTCGCCGTTGACGAGGACGCTCGTTTCGGGGATGTCGATCACCCAGATCCGCTCGGGATCGGCGGCGAGGGCGTCGCTCACGGCATCGACGAGGATGAGCGACAGATCGACCTCCTCGAGGTGCAGACCGTGGCCCTCGTCCAGGCGTGCGAGCAGCAGCAGTTCGCCGACGAGAGAACTCATCCGAGTCGACTCCGACTCGATGCGGGCGAGGGCGTGCTCGATCAAGTACGGGAGGTCCGCGTTGCCCTGTCGGGTCAGTTCGGCGTAACCCTGGATCGCGGCGAGCGGCGTGCGCAGTTCGTGGCTGGCATCGGTGACGAAGCGGCGCATCCGCTCGTCGGCCGCCTGGCGTACGGCCAGAGCATCGTCGACGTGACTGAGCAACCTGTTCAGCGCGCCGCCGACCTGCCCGACCTCGGTGTGAGGATCGGTGTACTCCTCGGGGACCCGCGTGGTGATGGCGGCGTCACCACGATCGAGCCGGAGCGTGGTCACCTCCTGCGCCGTCGCGACGACCGTCCCGAGCGGCCTCAGCGCGAAACGGATCACGAGCATGGCGCCGAGGACGGTCAGAGCGATCACGAGCAGGGCGATGCCGGCGACGGCCCAACCGGTCGAGGTGACGGCAGCCTCCGTGGCAGCGAGCGGGATACCGGCGACGAGGGTGTCTCCCCCCGCCGTCGTCACGGTCATCACCCGGTAGGAGCCCAAGCCGGGCACGGCGATCGACTCGTTGTCGATGTCACCCCCGGCTACGGCGACGACGGCGGCACCGGCCGCAGCATCGAGGGGGACCGCCTGATCGGAGTCGAAGTAGGAGGAGTCGACGATCGCACCGTCGGTGACGAGGGCGATGATGGTGCCGGGCGCCTGTCCGAAGAACTCGGTGAACGGCTTGGTGAAGCCGTCCGCAGCACGGTCGCGCAACTCGAAGCGGGCGCCGGGCAGGTTCGGCCCGGCGTTCTGGCCGCCGTTCTGCCCGGAGATCGGGTTCCCGAGCGCCTCGAAGCGATCAGGATCCGTCGAGTACTTGGCGAGTGAACTTCCGAGAGCCGACATCGAAGCCTGGATGCGTGTGTCGACCATCGCGGTGAGGGTGCGATGCAGAGTCACGACGCTCAGCAGGCCGACGACGACGACCGCGACGCCCACGATGACGGCGACGCCCGTGACCAGGCGTCGGCGGAGCGTCCACGAGGTGCGCTTCATTCGGCAGGCCGCAGCACGTAGCCGACGCCGCGCACGGTGTGGATCATCGGCTCGCGCCCGAGGTCGATCTTCTTGCGCAGATAGGAGACGTAGATCTCCACGATGCCGGGTCGGCCGCCGAAGTCGTAGTTCCACACCCGATCGAGGATCTGCGCCCGGCTGACGACGCGACGCGCGTTGCGCATGAGGAACCGCAGCAGCTCGAACTCGGTCGTGGTGAGGTTGATCCGATCACCGCCGCGACGCACCTCGTAACTGTCCTCGTCGAGGCTGAGATCGCCGACGACGATCTCCGATTCGCTGGCCACAGCGTGGGCGGAGCGACGGAGCAGACCTCGCAACCGGGCCACGAGCTCTTCGAGGTTGAACGGCTTGGTCATGTAGTCGTCGCCGCCCGCGGTGAGACCGACGATGCGGTCATCGACCGAGTCTCGCGCCGTGAGGAAGAGCACCGGAGTGGTGTCGTTCAACCGTCGGAATTCACGCAGGATGGTGAGTCCGTCGGTGTCGGGCAGCATGATGTCGAGCACGACCAGGTCGGGCGTGGACTCGGCGAAAGCGCGCACGGCCTCCTTGCCGTCGGCAGCCACCACGACGATCCAGTCCTCGTAAGCGAGCGCGAGGCTGACCAGATTGGTCAGCGCGGGCTCGTCATCGACGACGAGCACTCTGATCTGCGAGCCGTCGTGGCGGCGGATGCGCGGCAGGCGCGCGAGGACCGCCCGGCGCCGTCCCGGCTCGGGCATCGTCTCGGACCCGAGGGGTTGCGGATCGGTGAGCATCGTCTCATTATCGCGAGACGCCGGGAGCGCGCACGGGCTTGCGCTGCGCTCATATGAACCTCCAATGTTCATAAATACTCCTCGAATGTCGTACTCGTACGGTGAGGGGACGCACCCGGTTCGCCGGAATGCCCGTTCGGCAGGAAATCCCCCGGCCTGCCCGAACGCTCTTCGAAGGCGAAGCCGACGAGGAACGGCTCCCCCTGCCGCCCCGTCGGCGACGAAAGGACCCGAATGATGCTGCGACCCACCCCTGGATCGACCACCCCGCTGACCGAGTTGACGGAGAAGTTCGGATTCGAACTGAGCGAGTCCGACGAGGCCGAGCACGAGAACACCGACCTCGGCGGAGTCACCCTGGACTCCAACGACGTCCGGCCCGGCGATCTGTTCGTCGGTATCAACGGTGCGCGCCGCCACGGTGCGGAGCTCGCCGCCGAGGCGGAGGAGAAGGGCGCGGTCGCGATCCTGACGGATGCGCGCGGCGCCGAGATCGCCTCCGACGCCGGGATCCCCGTGGTGGTCACCGACAATCCGCGAGCAGAGCTGGGCGGAGTCTCGGCCTTCGTCTACGGCACGGCCACGAACCGCCCGACGCTGTTCGGCGTGACGGGCACGAACGGCAAGACGTCGACGGTGCACATGACCGAGGCGATCCTGCGCCAACTCGGCGTCCGCGCCGGGTTGAGCTCGACGGCGGAGCGGCACATCGGCGGGGACTCGGTCGTCAGCGGCTTGACCACGCCGGAGGCGACAGAACTGCACGCGATGCTCGCGACGATGAACGAGCGGGGCGTGACTGCCGCGGCGATCGAGGTCAGTGCACAAGCGCTGTCGCGACACCGCGTCGACGGTGTGGTGTTCGACGTGGTCGGCTTCACGAACCTCACCCACGACCATCTCGACGACTACGGCGACATGGACACGTACTTCGAGGCGAAGGCCGTGCTGTTCCAGCCCGACCGTGCGCGTCGAGCGGTCATCTCGCTGGACTCCCCCGCGGGGATTCGTCTGGCGGGCCTTGCCGGAGTGCCGGTGACGACCATTTCGTCCACGGCGGCCTCCGGCGCCGATTGGACCGTCACCACGGACGACGAGGTTCCGACGGGGGTGCACTTCACGGTCAGCCGGCGCGACGGCCGTGCGATCACGAGCTTCGTCCCCGTGATCGGTCGGCACATGGCGGCGGACGCGGGGCTGGCGATCGCCATGCTGGCGGAAGCGGGCTGGGCACTGGACGAGATCCGCGCCGCTCTGCACCGCGACGGCGGCCTCGACGTGCGCCTTCCCGGCCGCACCGAACGCGTCTCGGGCGAGACGGGGCCGACGGTGTACGTCGACTTCGGGCACAGCCCGGACGCCTTCGAGAACACGCTCGCAGCCGTGCGCCGCGTCACGACGGGACGCGTGATCATGCTGTTCGGCGCCGACGGCGATCGGGATGCGCTGAAGCGGCCCGCGATGGCCGCCGCCGCGGTCCTCGGCAGCGACGTCCTCGTGGTCACCGACCACCACCCCCGCTTCGAGGACCCGGACGCGATCCGTCGTGTACTCGTCGACTCGGCACGCGAGGCTCGCCCCGACGCCGAGATCCACGAGGTGGGCGACCCGAAACAGGCCATCCGTTTCGCCGTCACGCTCGCGGGCGAGGGGGATGCGATCCTCTGGGCAGGACCAGGGCATCAGAACTACCGCGACATCCTCGGAGAGCGCACCCCGTACTCGGCTCGAGCCGAGGCGCGCGCCGCTCTCAGCGAAGCCGGCTGGGACGCCCCGACGACTCCACTGATCTCCGGCTGAACCGCCGAGGCGAACCGCGTCTGAGATCCCGTTCAGACGCGCCGAAACCGGTGCACCGGGCGTTGCCGGGGGTGTAAATTTGCGCAGTCCGCAAGATTCTGCACCCATGCTCGCCGACTCCGGCGGGCGGCATCGCCTTGAAGAGGGGTCCCATGGCCAACGCCGCTCCCACCAGTCCCGGCGCTCCCACTCCGGGCGCCGTTATGACGCACCGCCAGATCCTGTTCGTCATCTTCGGTCTGATGGCCGGGATGTTCCTGTCGTCCCTCGACCAGACGATCGTCGGCACGTCGATGCGCACGATCGCCGACGATCTGCACGGGCTCTCCGAGCAGGCGTGGGTCACGACCGCCTACCTGATCGTCTCGACGATCGCGACCCCGATCTACGGGAAGCTCTCCGATATCTTCGGCCGCCGCCCGCTCTACCTGATCGCGATCGTGCTGTTCCTGCTCGGCTCGCTCCTGGCCGGCACGGCGACCTCTATGCTCGGGCTCGCCGGCTACCGCGCGGTGCAGGGACTGGGCGCCGGCGGACTGATGTCGCTCGCGCTGACGGTGATGGGCGACATCCTGCCGCCGCGCGAGCGGGCGAAGTACCAGGGCTACTTCCTCGCGGTCTTCGGCATCTCGAGCGTCGTCGGGCCTCTCATCGGCGGTCTTCTCGCCGGAACGCCGGAGATCCTCTTCATCACCGGCTGGCGCTGGGTGTTCCTGATCAACCTGCCCATCGGCGCCGTCGCGCTATTCATCGTGTGGCGCTTCCTGCACCTGCCGAAGTCGCCGATCCAGCGCAGCGTCCGCATCGACTGGTGGGGCGCGACCCTCGTGATCGTCGCCGCCGGACCGCTGCTGCTGGTCGCCGAGCAGGGCCGCACCTGGGGCTGGGACTCGCTCGGTGCGTGGGCCTGCTACATCGTGGGCGGCCTGGGGATCGTCGGATTCATCCTCGCCGAGCGTCTGATGGGCGACGACGCGCTCATCCCGCTGAAGCTGTTCCGTTCGCCCACCTTCTCGATGGCGACGATCCTCGGCGTGCTGGTCGGCTTCGGCATGTTCGGCGGCATGATGGCGATCCCGCTGTACCTGCAGCTGGTCAACGGTGCGACTCCGACCGAATCCGGCTTCCTGATGCTGCCGATGATCCTTGGTCTGATGATCTCGTCCATCGTCTCGGGCCAGATCATCTCGCGCACCGGCAAGTACCGGATGTTCCCGATCATCGGCACGTTCCTGATGTCGGCGGCGTTCTTCTACTTCAGCTTCGCGTCCATCGACAAGCCCGTCGTCTTCATGATGGGTGGAATGCTGCTGCTCGGCCTGGGCCTGGGCCAGATGATGCAGACGCTGACTCTGGCCTCGCAGAACTCGGTCGACGTGGCCAACATGGGCGTCGCGACATCGGCCTCGACCTTCTTCCGCCAGATCGGCGGCACGTTGGGTACCGCGGTGATCTTCTCCGTGCTGTTCACGCGCATCCCCGACACGATCGGCGCCGCTTTCAAGGACTCGACGATCCTGGCCGCCATGCAGAAGGCTCTCGCGGACCCGACCGTGCTCGCCGACCCGGGCAACGCCGGCATCCTGAAGCTGCTGCAGTCGCAGGACACCGCCGCGATCGGCGACGCCCTGAATGGCGACACCTCGTTCTTGAACACGGCGGACAAGGCGCTCTCCGCGCCGTTCCTGACTGGCTTCAACGACGCCACGGTGACCGTCTTCTACGTTGCACTGGCCGTGGTGCTGTTGGCCTTCGTCCTGTCGTGGTTCCTCAAGACGCCGCCGCTGCGCGCGAAGTCGGCCATGCAGGAGGCGCAGGACGACGCGGACGAGGCGGCCGCCGAGCTGCGCGCATCCGACCCGGCCCTGATCGCCAAGCGCGCCGCCGACATGGCCGGGGTTCCGGTCGGCCCCGATGTGAACACGGACGCGATCCGGCTGCCCGAGAAGAAGTAGCCGCCGCACCCGCGAAGGGGGTTGTCACTCCGTCCCGTCACGGGACGCCGTGACGACCCCCTTCGCCGTTCCGCCCGAGGCGACGGAGGCGGAGTGAGAGCGCTCTCCACGCGGAGGCACCGAGGTCGACGCACCCCTAGAATCGAGCAACACCGCAACCCGAAGGAGCCTGCGACATGAGCGTTGCCGACACCCCCGTCCTCGTCGAACAGCGTGATCGGGCCGCCGCCCTCGCCGTGCGCGACTGGCCCGTCGGCTTCCTCTGGGGTTCTGCCACCGCCGCCGCTCAGATCGAGGGGGCCGGGCACGAGGGCGGCAAGGAGGACAGCATCTGGGATGCGTTCTCCCGCGTCCCCGGAGCCGTCGCGAACGGCGACACCCCCGAGGTCGCCGTCGACCACTATCACCGGGTCGCGGAGGACGTCGAGATTATGCGGCGGCTGGGGCTCGGCTCATACCGCTTCTCGGTCAGCTGGTCACGCGTGAAGCCGGGCGACCGCTACGTGAACCAGGAGGGCCTCGACTTCTACTCACGGCTGGTCGACCAGCTGCTCGCGGCGGGCATCCTGCCGTGGCTGACGCTCTACCACTGGGACCTCCCCCAGGCGGTCGAAGAGACCGGCGGATGGGCGAACCGCGAGACCGCGTACCGGTTCCGCGACTACGCCGACGTCGTCTACGACACCCTGGGCGACCGGGTGCAGCACTGGACCACTTTCAACGAGCCGTTCTGCTCGTCGCTCCTCTCATACGGCGCAGGGATCCATGCGCCCGGGCTGATCTCGCAGGGCGACGCGCTGGCTGCGGTGCACCATCAGCACCTCGCACACGGTCTCGCGGTGCAATCGCTGCGTGAGCGGGGCGCCCAGAATCTCGGCATCACGTTGAACCTCTCGAACGCGGTGCCGAACGACCCCGAGGACGAGGTCGACCTCGAAGCCGCACGCCGCTTCGACGCGTTGCAGAACCGCATATTCCTCGACCCGCTCCTGCTCGGCGAGTACCCGGAGGACCTCCTGGAGGACGTCGCCGGGCTGGGCCTGGATGAGCTGATCTTCGACGGCGACCTCGCGATCATCTCGGCTCCCCTCGACTTCCTCGGAGTGAACCACTACCACGACGACAACGTCTCAGGGCATCCGCTGCCGGAGGACGCGATCGACTTCGAAGCCGCCACCGACCGGCGCGTCGGGTCGCCGTGGGTGGGTTCGGAGTACATCACGTTCCCGAGCCGCGGCCTGCCCCGGACCGCGATGGATTGGGAGGTGCACCCGGACGGGTTGCGCTACCTCCTCACCCGGCTCGGTCTGGAGTACGAGAAGCTGCCGCCTCTGTTCGTCACCGAGAACGGCGCGGCCTACGAGGACGCTTTGATGAACGGTCGCGTGCACGACCTCGACCGCACGCAGTACATCCTCGACCACATCGAGAAGGTGGCGGACGCGATCGACCAGGGCGCCGATGTCCGCGGCTACTTCGTGTGGTCGCTGCTCGACAACTACGAGTGGGCGTGGGGGTACGAGAAGCGTTTCGGAATCGTGCGCGTGGACTACGACAGCCAGGAGCGCACGATCAAGGACTCCGGGCTCGTCTACGCCGCACTCATCGGCGGCGAGGCCGCTGAGGCGCTCGGGTCCGCGACGCATCCCTAAACTGGAGGGGCGCCGGATCGGCGCGACGAGTGGGAGGCGGGAGCTGTGGGACTCACCTCCGGGCAGGCACCGACGCTCGAGGCTGTAGCCGCACGCGCCGGAGTGTCGCGCGCCACGGTGTCGCGGGTGGTGAACGGTTCGCCCAAGGTCTCGCCCGACATCGTCGAGGCGGTGCAGAAAGCGATCCTCGAACTCGACTACGTGCCCAACCGCGCCGCGCGGATGCTCGCGTCGCGGCGCACCCTCTCGATCGCGCTGATCGTGCCGGAGTCGACCGCTCGGGTGTTCGCGGATCCGTTCTTCGCAGCGGTGGTGCAGGGCATCGCGATGCGGCTCTCCGACACCGAGTACACACTGACGATGCTGATCGCATCGGAGTCGAACGGCGAGAAGACGCGACGCTACCTGCTCGGCGGCAACGTCGATGGAGCTCTCGTCGTCTCGCATCACTCGGGCGATCACTCCTACGCGCACCTCGCCAATACGCTGCCGGTGGTGTTCGGCGGGCGGCCGCTCTCGCCGGATGAGCGGGACTCCTACTACGTCGACGTCGATAACGCGGCGGGGGCCGCCGACGCGACGGCGCACCTGGTGGCGACGGGCCGACGGTCGATCGCCACGATCGCGGGCCCGCAGGACATGCCGCCCGGAGTCGACCGACTCAGCGGGTGGCGGCGCGCGCTGACGGATGCGGGACTCTCGGACGCCCTCGTCGAGGTCGGCGACTTCTCGCCCGAGAGCGGCACGGCCGCGATGCAACGACTGCTCGACCGGGGCGAACCGATCGACGCCGTCTTCGCCGCCAACGACCAGATGGCGATCGGCGCCTACACGGCGATCTACGCGGCCGGCCTCCGCATCCCTGAGGACATCGCGGTGGTCGGATTCGACGACGACCTGTTCGCCCGCAGCGCGGTGCCCGCGCTGACCACGATGCACCAGAGTCCGCCCGATCTCGGCGCACGCATGGCCGAGTCCCTCGTCGCCCTCATCGCCGGCCACCCCGTCGAACGCGTCACCCTGATGCCCACCACCCTGGTCGTGCGCCGCTCCTCCTGACCCCCTCTGTCGATCAGTCGAACCACGTCGGACGTCAAGGAGCGCCTTCAGCGTCGCGGTGGGGATCGTCTGACCGGGGATCCCCACCATTCCGCAGAGCACCGACGGCCAGCAGTCCCTCCCCGCCGTCGAACGGCGCGTAGTCGCGAGAGTCGGTTACCGGCTCACGTGGACGGTGCTTCGCGCGGCGTCCTGATCGACAGGCCCTGTGCCGCGCTTGCGCGCGGCGCGGGCGCCGGCCTCCGGGGTGAGGTCCAGGCCGCGCAGCAGTTGTGCGTTCAGGGCGACGACGATCGTGGACACCGACATCAGCAGTGCCCCGACCGACATCGGTAGAACGAACCCGATCGGTGCGAGAACTCCCGCGGCGAGGGGGACGGAGAGGAGGTTGTATCCGGCCGCCCACCACAGGTTCTGCTTCATCTTCCGATAGCTCGCCCGCGACAGCTCGATCACCGACAGCACCGACCGGGGATCATCGGAGGCCAGAATCACCCCGGCGGACGCGATCGCGACGTCCGTGCCGGCGCCGATCGCGATGCCCACATCCGCTTGGGCGAGCGCGGGGGCGTCGTTCACGCCGTCGCCGACCATCGCGACGCGTCGGCCCTCCTTCTGCAGTTCGGCCACTTTCGCGGCCTTGTCCTTCGGTTTGACGCCGGCGTAGACCCGGTCGATGCCGAGTTCGGCACCGACCGTACGAGCGACCGCTTCCGCGTCACCGGTGATCATCACGACCTGCACACCGATCGCGTGCAGCGCCTGCACGGCCTGGCGGGACTCCTCCCGCACCTCATCCGCAAGACCCAAGGCGCCGATCACCCGGGCGTCCTGCAGGACGTGCAGGATGATCATCCCCTCGCTCTCCCAGGCTCGCGTCTGCTCGAGCGGGTCCGCGTGATGCGCGGACAGCATGCTCGGCCCGCCGACCCTTACCGTCGTCCCCTCGACCCTCGCCGAGACCCCCACGGCCGTGGACGCCTCGAATGCGGACGCGACCGGGACCCGCACGCCTCGAACCTTCGCCGCAGACACGATCGCGCGAGCGAGTGGATGTTCACTGTCAGCCTCGACGGCGGCCGCGACTGCGAGCAGCTGCTCCTCGGTGACTGCGCCGAGCGGGTGCAAGGCGATGAGGGTCGGCTCCCCCGTGGTGAGGGTTCCGGTCTTATCGAACAGGACCGTGCCGACGGTGCGCATGCTCTCCAGCGCGAGGCGGTCCTTCACCAGCACTCCCCCTCTCGCGGCCCGTTCGGTCGCGATCGAGACGACCAGCGGAATCGCCAGGCCCAGCGCGTGCGGGCACGCGATCACCAGAACCGCGATCGTGCGGATCACCGCGTCGTCTGGGCTGCCCAGCAGAGTCCACACGACCGCCGTGATCACTCCAGAGCCCAGGGCGAACCAGAACAGCCAGGCGGCGGCGACGTCCGCGATCCGTTGGGCACGCGAGGTCGAGTTCTGCGCCTGGGCGACCAGTCGCTGGATGCCCGCCAGAGCGGTGTCCTCGCCCACTGCTGTCACTTCGACCCGAAGTGCCGTGTCGGTGGCGACAGTGCCCGCGACGACGGTGGAGCCTGGCCCTCGACTCACCGGGCGCGACTCGCCCGTGATCATCGACTCGTCCACATCCGCGGTGCCCTCGACCACACGGCCATCCGCCGGCACCCGACCGCCCGGACGCACGACCACCACATCCCCGCGCACGAGATCAGACGGAGACACCTTCTGCACCTCGCCGTCGCGCATACGCTCCGCTTCATCCGGCAGCAGCGCCGCGAGGGACTCCAGCGCACTCGAGGTCTGCGCGAGGGAGCGCATCTCGATCCAGTGGCCCAGCAGCATGATCACAATCAGCAGCGCCAGCTCCCACCAGAAGTCGAGCTCGTGATCCAGCGCCCCCACCGTCGCACCCCAGGAAGCGAGGAACGCGACGGTGATCGCCAACGCGATCAGAAGCATCATGCCCGGCGTCCGCGACCGCAGCTCCGACACCGCGCCTTGCAGGAACGGCTTGCCGCCCCACACGTACATCACGGTCCCCAGCACCGGCGAGATCAACGACAGCCACCCGATATCAGGGACGGAGTAGCCCAGGATCATCGCGAACATGCTGCTGAACGCGACCACCGGCACCGCGAAAACCAGCATCACCCAGAACAAGCGCCGGAACTGACCCACGTGATCACCATGGCCCGCGTGGCCGGCGTGCCCCGCGTGGTCGTTGTGCCCCGCGTGGTCGTCGTGCTCTGCGTGGTCGTCGTGCTCGGCGTGGTGGTCATTCTCTGCATTCCGCAGCGTCGACGGCGTGCCGTGATGCTCGTCGTGCTCGCTGGGACGCCCCTCGTGCTCCACCATCATGACTCCCTCCGGCTGAGACCGACCTCGTCGAACATATACCCCCTGGGGGTATATAGCAACCAGTCCTTCGGCTCAGGTCCTGGGCCGTCGGTTTGCGGAGCGGTGTCTCAGTGCGCTCCAGCGCCCGAACACAGGTTGCGCCGACTGGTCGGAGGCGGCTCACCGCAGGAAGTACGTGACGTCGACCAGGAGCTGGTCGACGCCAATGACCTGCAGCTCGTTGTCGGTTGGTCGCGGGAGCGCTCGTGTCGGCAGTCGAAGGCGCTCAGCCTGATCGTCACCGAGGCATTCGCGAGGCGGTGGGCGTCGCGGGGCGTCGCCGTGAACGCGATTCATGAATCGCAAGAAGCTCCCCGCCGACGCCCTCCAGTTCGCGATCATCGCCCTCAACCGACACCGGTACGAGACGAACAACGCCACCACGAGCATCACCCGCGCCATGCTCGGCCTCGATGGATACGACGGCTACGGACAGTCCGCCGTCGCGGACTAGGCCAACGCCCACCCCACCAAGGCGTTGAACGTGACCATCGCTTACGCGCTGGGCCTGCTCGAAGACGCAACCAATGGGGACACCTGGCGTTCCGGCGGCGAGGCCCACAGGGCCTACCTCGAGCAGCTGAGCCTGTGGGGCTACCAACTCTCCCGCGTTGAGAAGATCCTCCTCGGACAGGACGATCGCGCCGTCTACGAAAAGAAGTAGGCAATCCGTTTAGCCCCCCTAGCCTTGTCGTGGCTAGGGGGGCTTGACTATTCTTGTGCCGAAGCCGCAAAAGTACCGAGACGTGATCAAGCACCTGAAGTCGCAGGGCTGGGTGTTCATCCGTCAGAGCAAAGGCAGTCACGAGTTGTGGGGGCTGCCGGATGAATCGGTGAAGGAGATCGTCCCCCACCATTCGGAGGTTTCGGCCGGGGTGATCGGGCAGCTGATCAAGAAGCTGCCGCACGTGCCGCAGCAGTGGCGATAGAGGGAGAAGCATGAACACGAGGAAGCTTGCAGCGACCGCTGAACGTGACGGCCGCTGGTGGCTGGTCCGCATCCCCGAGCTGGACACGGTCGGCCAGGCGCGCACCGTCGCGGAGACTCAGGCGGTCGCCGCGGAGATCGCCGCGCTCTACCTGAACGTGCCCGAGGAGTCCCTTGAGGTCACGGTCGCGGTGCACGTTAGCGCCGAAGCGGAACGCGCATGGGCTGAGGCGGAGGAAGCTGAAGCCGAAGCGCGCCGTGCTCAGGAGCGATCGGCGACACTGCGCCGCGCCGCCGTCCGGATCGCGCGGGGGGACCGCTATACCCTCGACGCTGCCGCCGCAGCGTTCGGCGTCTCCCGCAGCCGCATCCAGCAGCTTGAAGAGAAGGAGCGCCCCACCCGCATCAGTGCGTAGCTGGCGCGAGTCTCAGCGCACAGAGGGCACGGTCTCATCGGAGACCGTGCCCTCTCGGGCTCGACGGTGATGACGGGCCCGGGTCGGTCGGGGGTTTCGATGGTGGTGAGAGCAGCGCCGATGATCGAGGCGACCGGGATGATCTCGAATGTGTCGCGGAGCTCGTCGCGGGTGCCTCGAGCAAGAAGAAGCAGATTCCCGGTCAGGGCGATCAGGTGCTGGATGACGTCGAGCGACCCGCCGATCGCGTCGCGGTATTCGGTGGGGGTCCGATCCCGCATCAGCGCGAGCTCGAGCTCGCCCTGGACGACGGCGAGGGGTGTACGGAACTCGTGGGAGGCATCGTCGACGAATCGTTGCTGCGCGTCGTAGCTGGCGCGGACGGGGGCGAGGACTCGGTGTGCCATCACGAAGCTGAGCGCCGGAACGATGACGAGTAGTACGGCGTAGCAAACTATCAGGGCGGTGCGCAGGGTCGCGAAGCCCTGCTCCGCGACATCGCCGGATGAGGCGACCTCGGAGACGGCGTCGAAGTCGAAGGCGGAGGTGACATAGGAGTACACACAGACTGCGAAGGCGGCGATCAGGACGAGCACGATCGCGGAATAGGTGATCGTCAAGCGAAGCAGGCGCGGCGGAAGATCACGGTGTTCGACTTTCCAGGATGTAGCCGGTGCCGCGTCGGGTGCTGATGGGGTCGGGGCCGCCGTGCTCGGTGAGCTTGTGGCGCAGGCGCCGGATGCAGCTCGCGACGACGTTGCTGTAGCCGTCGTAATTCGCATCCCACAGGTGGTCGATGAGTTCGCTGCGGGTGATGACGCGGTCGGGTGAGCGCATCAGATACTCCAAGACCGCGAACTCTTTGCTGGTCAACGCGATGCCGTGGCCAGCATTTTCGACCGTCATCGTCGCGGGGTTCAGGTGCAGCACCCCGGAATCCAGCTGGGGTGGGTCGGCGCGGGGCGCCCGGCGCAGCAGGGCCCGGACTCGGGCGAGCAGCTCGGCGAGGTGGAACGGTTTGACCAGGTAGTCGTCCGCTCCCGCGTCCAGCCCCTCGACGCGGCGACGTGGCGAATCCAGGGCAGTCAGGATCAGGATCGGAACGTCAAGTTTCGTCGTCCTCACCCGTCGGCACAGTTCGATTCCGTCAATGCTTCCGGGGAGCATGACGTCCAGGATGAGCAGGTCGAACGGCTCCAGCTCCGCAGCCATGAGGGCCTCGTCGGATCGGACGTAGTCGTCGACGGCGTGGCCTGCTTCGCGCAGTGCCCGTTCGATGATGGAGCGGATGCCGGGGTCGTCCTCGACGAGGAGTACGCGCATGGATCGCTCCGGTTCTCCCGTCGTCGGAGGTGTCGACGCGGTATCTCGACCGTAGAAGCCGGGCGGTGCCCGATTCCTCCGGATGCGGTGAATGGCGCTGAGAAGGTGTATATCTCCACAGTTTCGACCGGCGTGGCCCGGTGAGCGGTGCGAGCATGGCCGAGGGAGGCATGGATG
This sequence comes from Microbacteriaceae bacterium VKM Ac-2855, assembly GCA_013204985.1. Taxonomy (GTDB): domain Bacteria; phylum Actinomycetota; class Actinomycetes; order Actinomycetales; family Microbacteriaceae; genus Rathayibacter. Next base: position 309,875 of record JABMLG010000003.1, on the reverse strand, counting down.
AGCGAATCGGTGATGGTCGTGGAAGACGACGTCGAGATGGGCGAACTCATCGTGCGCGGTCTCACAGGCGAGGGCTACGACGTGGATCTTTTCTCGAACGGAGTCGACGCGTTGAACACTGCCCGCGCCACCGAGTACTCGGCGGCGATCCTGGATGTGATGCTCCCCGGGATGAGTGGCTTCGAGATCTGCCGGCACCTGCGGGCGGCCGGTGCCACGCTCCCGGTGATCATGCTCACCGCCCGCGACTCCCTGCAGGACCGCGTCTTCGGCCTGGACGCGGGCGCCGACGACTACCTCGCGAAGCCGTTCCATTTCGAAGAGCTCTCCGCGCGCCTGCGCGCGATGATCCGCCGGGAGCGCCTCACGAACCGCGCCCCGGTCATCATCGGGAACCTCCGCGTCGACCCGTACGCGCACGCCGCATCCGTCGACGGCTCCGTGCTGCCGCTCAGTCCGAAGGAGTTCGGGGTGCTGCGTGTGCTCGCAGTGCGCGCTGGGGAGTTCGTGCCGCGGGAGGACATCTTGGTGGAGGTGTGGGGGTCGGCGGAGTTCGTGGATCACAACATCGCTGAGCAGTACATCAGTTACGTCCGCCGCAAACTCACCGCCGCCGCCGCGTCGGTCGAGATCGTCACCCGACGAGGTGTCGGCTACCGCCTCGGGGGGAAGCCGTGAGGTGGCGGGCGCTGTCGATCCGGGTGCGGATCACGGTGTCGAGCCTGGTGGTCGCGATGCTGTTCTTCGGCATCGTCGCGATCATCGTCCGCGAGCAGCTCGACCACATCCTCGACCAGTCCACGATCGAACTGGTCCGCTCCGGTGCTTCGCAGGCGCTGATCGAAGAGAGTCGCGACACCGCCGAAGCGGTCGTCGGCGGCGTCAGCGCGACCCTCCTCATCGCGCTGGCGATCCTGTTCGTGACGTTCGCGGTGACCTCCTGGGTCCTCGTCGGACTCGCGCTGCGCCCCGTCGGCCGCATGCGCGCCATCGCCGACCGGCTCCGGCACGGACACTCCACCGAGCTGCTCCCTGTCGGGCCCGCGCGCGATGAGCTCTCGGATCTGGCATCGACCCTGAACGCGCTGATCGCGGATCTGCGGGAGTCGGCGGACCGCGAGCGGCAACTCGTCGCCGATGCGAGTCACGAACTGCGCACCCCACTCGCTGCCCTGCGCACCCGGCTGGAACTCGCCGAGCGGGTGCGCGAGGACCCGGCCGCGCTCTACGCCGACGTTGTCGACGCGCGCCGCTCGATCGACCGCCTGCAATCGTTGACAGACGGGCTGTTGATCCTGTCGAAGATCGACGCCGGCACCGTCACCGGAGACGCTCCGTCGACGGCGCTGCGTGAGGAGGTGACCGAGAGCGTCGACCGCGCCCGGATGCTCGCCCGTGACCGGGACCTCGCGATCGACTTCGTCGCCCCCGCATCGACCATCACCGCCCGGTACCCGATCGCGCCGACCGACTTCGGCCGGATCCTGGACAACCTGCTCACGAACGCCGTCACCGCCACTCCCGACGGCGGCACCATCACCGCGACCCTCGTCGAAGGCGCGGAGGAGATCGTTCTCTCCGTGGACGACGACGGCCCGGGCGTTCCCGACGCGTTCCTCGCGGTCGCGACCGACCGGTTCACCCGCCCCGACGCCGCCCGCTCCCGCGACGGCGGCGCCGGCCTGGGGCTCGCTATCGTCGCCGGGCTCAGCCGAGCCTCCGGCGGAGATTTTCTCATTCGCAACCTCATCCCCCGCGGCCTCGGCGTGGAAGTCCGCATCCCCGCCACGCGCCCCGACTCGACCCCTCGCAAGGAGAACCGATGATCGACCCCCAAGCCCTTCTCGACGGCGCCGGCCCCTGGGCGATCGCCCTCGTCTGCCTGATCGCGTTCGTCGAGACCGGACTGCTGATCGGGTTCTTCCTCCCCGGCGACACCCTGCTCTTCTTCACCGGAGTCTTCGTCGCCACCGGGGTGATCGGTCTACCCGTGTGGCTCGTGATCCTGCTGGTCGCCATCTCCGCATTCCTCGGCGACCAGCTCGGATTCATCATCGGGCGTGAAACCGGCCCCCGCATCTTCGAACGGAAAGAGAGTGGTTTGTTCAGCCGCTCCAGCGTCGCCCGCACCCAGTCGTTCTTCGACCGCTTCGGCGGCTGGGCCGTCACCATCGCCCGCTTCGTGCCGGTCGTTCGCACCTTCGCGCCCGTCGCCGCGGGCGTCGGCAAGATGCACTACGTCCACTTCGTCGGCTTCAACGCCCTCGGCGCCGCCGTGTGGTCCACCGGAGTCATCCTGCTCGGCTTCTTCCTCGGCCAGATCCCCGGAGTCGCGGACTTCGTCGGGAAGTACATCGATGTCGTCCTCGTCGGCATCGTCGTGATCAGCCTCGCCGGCATCGCCCTCACCTACTGGCGGCAGAAGAACCGTGCCCGCCGCGAAGCCTGACCACGGCCGCTGACCGTCACCCGAGAACGGATGCGCGGTCGTGTCGGCGCCTGCCGAGCGCGATCGTGCCGACCAGCAGCAGGAACACCGCGAGGGCGGCCAGCGTGACAGGTCCCGTGCCCAGCTCGAGACCGCTGTGACTCACCGGGTCGGCGAGCCAGTCGCACACCGAGGCGCCCAACGGTCGGGTGACGACGTACGCGAACCAGAACGCGAGCACCGCGTTCATCCCCACGAACCGGTGCGCGAGAGCGGGGATCGCGATCATCCCTCCGAACAGTGCGGCGGAAGGCAGGTAGCCGAAACCGAGGGTCGACGCGGTGAGGTCACCGGCGGCGGTACCCAGAGCGAAGGTGCCGGACACGGCGAGCCAGTAGAACAGCGCGCGCCGCGGAGTCGTGATCGAGTGGATCGACAGAGTCCGCTCGCTCCGCCACCACAGGACGAACACCGCAGCGAGGGCTGCGGCGAACACACCGGTGGATACGAGGTAGGGGATGCCGGCGATGACGTGCAGTACGTCGGCGGCCATGGTGCCGAAGATGCTCACCATCAACACCGCGAACCAGTACACCCACGGGATGTAGCGGCGCACCGCGAACTGCAGACCCACCGCCGCGAGGAACACGAGGCCGGTCACGCCGACCACGATCACCGGGTCGAACGCTGTGGCGAGAAAATCCGACGCCGTCTCGCCCATTCCGGTGGTCAACACCTTCAGGATCCAGAACAGCGCCGTCGCCTCCGGCACCGTCGATGCGGCGTAGGAGCCGGCAAGGGCGCCGTCTCGAGGGCGAAGCAGCGACGGTCGGCGCGAGGAGGTGAGGTGCGTCATTCCGCCATGCTCGGGCAGCCGGCAACCTCGAATCCTGTGCTCTTCGCCGGGAGCGTTGAAGATGCACACAGCGACCCGGTTTTCGCCCGATCGCGCCCGCCGGAATCTCTACTCTCGGAAGCGCTCGGCGGACCGGCCGCGTTCCCGTCCCACCCCCACCACGAACGGATCCGATGGATATTCTGCAGGCGATCATTCTCGGCATCGTCGAGGGGCTGACCGAGTTCCTCCCGGTGTCCAGCACCGGGCACCTCACCATCACGGAAAAGCTGATGGGTCTGCGCGTCGATGACGCCGGCGTGACCGCGTTCACCGCGATCATTCAGATCGGTGCGATCGCCGCCGTCCTCCTGTATTTCCGGAAAGACATCGCCGAGCTCGCCACCGCCTGGTTCTTGGGGCTGCGGCACCCCTCGCAGCGCAAACGGACGAACTACCGCATCGCCTGGTACGTCATCCTCGGGTCGATCCCGATCGGGATCATCGGGTTCCTGGGCAAGGACGTCATCAGCGGCGGTCTGCGCAATCTGTGGGTCGTCGTCGCCGCGCTGCTCGGCTGGAGCGTCGTGATGCTCGTCGCCGAACGCGTCAGCACCGAGACGAAAGACCGTCGGGCGATCACGCTGAAGGACGTGATCATCATCGGGATGGTGCAGTGCGTCGCGTTGATCCCCGGCGTCTCCCGCTCAGGAGCGACCATCAGCGGCGGCCTCTTCCGGGGCCTTGACCGGGTGACCGCGACGAAGTTCGCGTTCTACCTCTCCATTCCCGCGCTCACCGCCGCCGGTGCGTACGAAGCGGCCACGGCCGCGTCCGACGTCAGCGCGAGCGTCGGCTGGATCCCGACCCTCATCGCCACCGCCGTCTCCTCCCTCGTCGCCTACGCCTCGATCGCGTGGCTGTTGCGCTACGTCGCCGGCCACGGCTTCGGCGTCTTCGTCGGCTACCGCGTCGCCTTGGCTCTCGTCCTGTCCGGGCTGCTGCTCACCGGGACGATCGCGGCGAGCTGACGCCCGATTGCTCACCGGGAGCGCACCGGACACACTGGACGGGCGCCCGGCAGTACCCCGTCTTTGACCTCCGTGAAAGGTTGCCCGTGCGGTGGAGTCGTGAAGCCGTCCCCCTCTGTGTCGACGACGATCGGGCGACTCAGCTCTACGCCGACCAGATCGGGAGCCGCCTCGGCCTCACGGGCAACACGTGGATGACCCAGGAGCGCTCATCGAACATCTGACGCCAGCCGCCGTGATCGGGGCCGTCGCGCTCTGTGCGGCGGTTTCGACAGCCGTGCTCCTCGCGTTCGGGGTCGGCTCGTTCGTCCGGCCGGCGCTGGCGATTCTGCGAGGTGCCGCTCAGCTCGCGATCCTCGCCGTGATCCTCTCGGGCGTCATCTCTGACATCCGCTGGGTGCTCGGCTTCCTGGCGGTCATGCTCGTCGCCGCGGTGTTCACCGCTTCCGGCCGTCTCGGACGCACCCGCCGCACCGTCCTCGCCGTCGCTGCGGCGATGGCGACCGGGGTAGCGCTCAGTGGCGCGATCGTCTTCGGGTTCGCGGTGGTGCCGTTCACCGGCCGCTATCTCCTCGCCGTCGGCGGGATCCTCATCGGCGGCTCGATGATCGTCGCGACCGTCACCGGACGAGCACTGTCCGCGACGCTCGCCGACCGGTGGGATCAGGTCGAAGGCTGGCTGGCCCTCGGCGCCCGGCCGCGACAGGCCACGATCGGCCTGGCGCGGGAGGCGGCCTGGACCGGGCTGGTGCCGTTGACCGATCAGACCAGGACGACAGGACTCGTCGTCCTGCCCGGCGCGTTCGTCGGCGCCGTCTTCGGCGGGCTCTCGCCCGTCGCCGCGGGGGCCTTCCAGATCGTCGTGCTCGCAGCCCTGGTCGCGTCCGGTTCGCTCGCCGCCGTCGTCCTCCTGATGATCCTTCGAGGAGACCTCGTGAGACCCCTACGGTGACGAGTCGTCACTGAAAGCCGCGGCGCCGGGCGATGCGACGCCACAGCGGCGGTGGCGACGCGGCGCGTTCGGTGTGCAGCCGCACCGCGAGCGGTGCCCACACCATCAGCGCCACCCCGACACCCAGCAGCAGCCCGCCGACGGTATCGGAGATCCAGTGCGCACCGAGGTAGGTGCGGCTGAGCATCATCGCGATCGTGTAAACGGCTCCGGCGATGCGGATCCACCACAGCGGGAACACGATCGCGAGGACCACCGCGGTCGTGGCCGCGTTCGCGCTGTGGCCGGACGGGAAGGAGCCGAAGTCGGCGTTGACGAGGATCTCCAGCGGCCGAGGACGACCGACCGCGTTCTTCAGCAGTTGCACCAGAAAACCGCTGAGCGGCGCGGCGATGGCGAAATAGGTGGCTGCCCATCGACCTCGCCAGATCAACAGCGCCGCGAACACGGCCAGAGGGATCACGACGGCGCCGAGAATACCGCCCCCGAGGCTGTTCATGACCAGCGACGGGATCAGCCAGAACGTCGACCGGTGCTCGATGACCTCGCTCATCCAGGCGGTATCGAACCCGAATGGCAAGCCGCGCTCACGGTAGAAGATCAGCGCCGCCAAGAGGCCGGTGAGCACCACGGCGAGGCTCGCCGAGATCAGCGGCCATCGACGCGCCGCCCGATAGGCGATCGTCGCATCCGGCATCGACTCCGCGTTCGGCATCAGCGTCGTCCTCGTCTCCCAGCGCATCGACGCCGAGGGTTCCACGCTACGAACCCTCATCCGCGCGCGACCGGAATCTTTCCCCGCATCCGTTGTGAAAACGCGAATAGCCACGCTGCAGGGCCGCGCGTGCCCTCTCCGGATCCTGCTTCTCGGGGTCGCTGTGAGCAAACACAACGCAGTGGGGTGCATCCCAAGTCACCGCCCCTACGCCGACTGCGACTCTGCGGGCATGGACATTTCAACGACGACCTCGACCGCACGGACCCGGCGGCTGCTCAGCAAGGTCCCCGAGGTCACGATCTGGTTCTGGATCATCAAAATCCTCTGCACCACCGTCGGTGAAAGCTTCGCCGACTGGATCAACATGGTCCTCGGCGTCGGCCTCATCGCCACCGCCATCATCTTCATCATCGTCACCGCGGTCGTGCTCACCGTGCAGATGCGGTTACGTCGCTACCTGCCTGCCGCCTACTGGCTGACCGTCGTCGTGATGAGCGTTACCGGCACCCTGCTCACCGACATCCTCACCGACCAGCTCGGAGTGCCCCTCTGGGCCAGCTCCCTCGTCTTCTCCATCTTCTTAGCCGTCGTCTTCGGCATCTGGTGGGCGAACGAGCGCACCCTCTCCATCCACAGCATCGACACCAGCCCGAGAGAGGCGTTCTACTGGCTCACCGTCCTCGTCACCTTCGCACTCGGCACGGCCCTCGGCGACTGGACCCTCGAACTCACCGGCTGGGGCCCCGGCATCTCGATCCTGCTGCCGCTCGCGCTGATCGCGATCATCACCGGCCTGTGGCGCTACGGAGCGAACCCCGTGCTCGCGTTCTGGATCGCGTACATCCTCACCCGCCCCCTCGGCGCGAACATCGGCGACTGGCTCGGCCTCTCCCCCGACGAACAAGGCCTGGGCCTGGGCACCTTCGTCACCAGCATCGTCTTCCTGCTCGCGATCCTCGCGACCGTCATCTACCTCAGCCTCAGCAAGGCCGACATCGACAAAGGTGCGGCAGAGCATCGCACACCGCCGGTCGCGCGCGAGCGACGCTCCCTCATCGCGCTGGCAGTCCTCGCCGTCGCCGTCGTCGGACTGCTCGCCTTCACCAACAGTCAGCCGCACACGACCCCGGCACCCGAGGGTGCAGCCCCGGCCTGCGACGCGACAGGCACGCTATCCGCAGCCGACGCGCAGGCCTCAGTACACGCCGACTTCCCCGCCGCCGACGTTCAGAACTTCCAGACGATCACTTCCGACACCCTCGCTCTCGTCACCAGCGGCGACCAGGCCGGCGCGAAGGCGCGAGCCACGGACCTCGAGGCGGCCTGGGACGACGCGGAGCCGGATCTGAGCGCGGCGAACTGCCAGACGTGGACCTACGTCGACCAGCAGATCGACCCCGTCCTCTCATCCGTGCGCTCGGGTAGCCCCGACCCGGCTGCCGAGACGTCGAGCATTCAACACCTGCTGGCGACCCTCGGCGGCAAGTAGTACGACTGCAGGTGGGTTGCGTCCGGCAGCGTGGTGTATCGGTAGACGCCCTCACCTGATGCGAAAAGTCGCGGAAGTCGGCGGACGGCTCCGGCGACGTGTCTGATCAGGTGAAGGTGGGAGGCGGGGTCAGCGCGGTGAAGCGGCGGCGCATGACCTCGATCGCATCGGGATGCTCGTCGACCAGGACGAAGCGGCGGCCGAGAGCGTGCGCGACGGCGCCCGTGGTGCCCGAGCCGGCGAAGAAGTCGAGCACCCAGTCGCCTTCGCGGCTGGACGCCTGCACGATCCGTCGCAGCACGCCTTCGGGCTTCTGCGTCGGATAGCCGGTCTTCTCGCGGCCGGTCGGCGAGACGATGGTGTGCCACCAGACGTCGGTGGGGCGCTTGCCCATCTCGGCCTTCTCGGGCGTGACCAGGCCGGGTGCCATGTACGGCTCACGGTCGACCGCGGCCGAATCGAAGTAGTAACTCTTCGGATTCTTCACGTAGACGAGGATCGTGTCGTGCTTGGTCGGCCATTTGCGCGTGGCCTTCGCTCCGTAGTCGTACGCCCAGATGATCTCGTTGAGGAAACTCTCACGCCCGAACAGGGCATCGAGGAGGACCTTCGCGTAGTGCGCCTCGCGGTAGTCCAGATGCAGGTAGAGCGTCCCGTCGTCGGCGAGCACCCGCCACGCCTCGGCCAGCCGCGGCTCGAGGAAGGACCAGTAGTCCTCGAACCGGTCGTCGTAGCGCAGCAGATCCCCCTTGATCCGCTCGTAGCTGCGGCCCTTGAAGCCCGCCACCGTGCCGGTCGCAGAACGCACCGAGGTCGTGGTGCGACGGGTCTGCACGCGACCGGTGTTGAACGGCGGGTCGAGGTAGACGACCGCGAAACTCTCGTCCGGCAGGCTCGGCAGCACCGCGAGATTGTCAGCGTGCAGTACGCGACTCGGGGCGCCGTCCGCGAACTCCGGATGCACGGCCGCGGGTTCGTCGACGGCCGCGCTCGCCGCATCCGCGGCCTCGATCGACCCTGGCACGACGTCCATTGTGCCAGCGTCCAACACGACGCTGCGCGTTTCTGCGGTGCTCGCCCAGGACGGTCGGCGTAGTGTGTGCCCGGGCCGCCTCGTGAGGCGTGCCCGGAAATCGAAGGAGAGCGAGCGACGATGCAGTCGAAGACAGCAACGGGGTCACGGTCGGAAGTACGGCACGAGGCGGAGGACTCCCGCTACACGCTGTGGGTCGACGGCAGCTACGTCGGGCTTGCGGATTACGCGTTGCGCGGCGACGACGTGGTGTTCCTGCACACCGAGATCGATCCCGCCCACCGGCACGAGGGCCTGGGGGCCACGCTCGTCCAGGCCGCTCTGGACGACGCTCACCGCCGCTTCGCAGGCGCGATCGTGCCGGTCTGCCCCTTCGTCGCGGAGTTCATCGAGGAGCACCCCGACTACCAGGAACTGCTCGCCACGAGCTAGCGGAACGGCCCGACGGAATCACGGCACCCGGTTCAACCATTCCGGCGTCGCGAACTTGCTCGTCACGAGCTCCTCCGCCGCTGCGTACTCCTCGGGCGTGATGGATCCGACGACGCCGCCGTGCAGCTGCACGAACGTGGCCTTCATCCGCTCGATGATCTCGGAGCGCGCGAGTCCCGTCTGGCTGCGCAGCGGATCGACGCGCTTCACGGCGCTGGCGATGCCCTTGTCGCTGAGCTTCTCGCGGCCGATGCGCAGCACCTGCACCATCTTCTCGCCGTCGATGTCGTAGCTCATCGTGACGTGGTGCAGGACGGCGCCACTGCCGAGTCGTTTCTGCGCGGCGCCGCCGATCTTGCCGGTCGGCGAGGTGATGTCGTTGAGCGGCACGTACTGGGCGTCGATTCCGAGCGATTGCAGCGCCACGATCGTCCATTCGTCGAGGAACGCGTACGAGTCGGCGAAGGTCAGACCTTGCACGAGATCGCTCGGCACCGACAGCGAGTAGGTGACCACACTGCCCGCCTCCATGAACATCGCCCCGCCACCCGAGATGCGGCGCACGACGTCCACGCCGAACTTCGCGGCGTTCTCGCGATCGACCTCGTTCTTCAGCGACTGGAAGCTGCCGATCACCACCGCCGGCTGATCCCACTCCCAGATGCGCAGCGTCGGCTGCCGGCGCCCCTCCCCGACCGCGGCGGTGAGCACCTCGTCGAGCGCGAGGTGCATCGCCGGTGAGACCGCCTTCTCGTGCACGATCTGCCAGTCGTAGTCGCGCCACGTCGTCGCGCGCTGCAGGGAGCGGCGGATCGCGACCGCGACCGCCTCCGGCGTGAAACCGAGCAGAACCGCATCCGTCGGCAGCGCGGCACGGATGGCCGCGGCGATGGACTTCGCGTCGCTCTCCTCGGGCAGCCCGGTGACCGCGCGATCGATGTCGTCGAGCGCCGTGTCGGGCTCGAGGAAGAAATCACCGGCGAGCCGGAAGTTCGCGAACGCGCCGTCGATCACGTCGAGGTCGACCACAACGAGCTTGCCGCCGGGGACCTTGTACTCACCATGCATGAGGTCAGCCTATTCCGACGCCCGCGCCGGGCCCTGCTCGCCCTATTCCGATGCCCGCGCCGGGCCCTGCTCGCCCTCTCCCGACACCCGCGCCGGGAGGTGACCGTCGAGCCACGCGATCAGGTCCGCGATGACCTCGTCGCGGTTGCTTTCGTTGAACAGTTCGTGACGGGCTTGCGGATAGACCCGCACCGTCACATCCGTCAGCCGCGACCGTCGGCGGTAGACACGCGCGAGCGCCTCGACCGCGCGCGGACCCCCGACGGGGTCATCGGCCCCGACCACGAGGTAGCTCGGCAGATCCCGTTCGAGGCGACGACCAGGGATGCCCGCAAGACGGAGGGTGTCGAGCACTCCGAAGCGGTCCTGCAACGTCTCCTCGAACGTGAGCGGGTCGTCACGGAACTCCTGCCAGACGCTGCTCTCGCGCGACAACCACTCCAAGCCGTGGGCCGCCGGGCCGCGCCAGCGCTTGTTGAGGTCGCCGGAGTTCAGCCACCCGGGCAGCCGCAGCGACGATCCCGACAACACCAGCGCGTCGTAGTCGCGCGCGTGCGAGTTCACGATCATCTGCGCCAGGAACGAGCCCCACGAATGGCCGAGCAGCACGATCGGCAGGCCCGGCGATTCGGCCGCGATCACTTCGGTGAACTGGTGCACCGCATCCGCCGTCGCGCGCAACCCGCCCGGGCCGAGGCGCCCTTGCTGCGACACATCGCCGCTATTCTGCTCGCGCCCGGTCAGACCGTGGCCGCGGTGATCGTCGGCGTACACCGAATACCCGGCGTCGACCAGGGCCGCGGCGACGCGCCGGTAGCGACCCGAGTGTTCCCCCACACCGTGCGCGATCTGAACCACCGCTCGAGGCGATGCGGCGAGCCACCGCCGGTAATGGATTCGGATGCCGTACGCATCCGTGTAGCTGTGGGTGACATCGGTGTCGGACATGACACCAGTCTGGCCCGCACGTGCGTCGGTTCTACAACTCCAGGTCGAAACGCACGACCTGCTCGGCGACCGTCGTGAGCGGTGTCGAGGTACTGCGCGCGTGTCCGCGGAGGATCGCAAATGCCTGTTCCACATCCACGCGGTGGGTGAAGGCGATCACACCCTTCGCCTGCTCGATCACGATCCGGCTGTCGAGCGCACGCTGCAGTTGGAGTCGGATCAGGTCGCTCTCGGCGATCGCCCGCTGATGGAGGATGCCGATCGTGGCGACATCGGCGAGGGCGCGTGCCGCCGCAGCGTCATCCTCGTGGATCGCGTCGCTCTCAGCCCCGAACAGGTTCAGCGAGCCGATGATGCGACTCCGGAGCCGCATGGGCACGCAGTACGCGGTCGTGAGACCGAGCCGACTCGACAACTCGCTGTAGTCGCTCCAACTCCCGACGACGCTCGCGGCGTCGGGGACGACCACCACCTCGCCGGTGGAGAACGACTCGATGCACGGGCCGCTGCCGGCCGAGAGCTGCATCAGTTCGATCAGACGCGCATCCTCGTTGCTCGAGGCGATCACTTCGAGCTGGCCGTCCGCGTCAGCGAGCACGATCCCGGCGGCGCGGACTCCGAAGATGGTGACGCATCGCTCCACGAGACCCTGCAGGAGGTCGACCACGTCGTAGTCATCGACCAAGGAATCGGCGAGGGTCACGAATGTCTCGACGAGCTGTTGCTCCCGCGACCTGGTCACCATGCGCACATCCTAGATTTCGTCGTTCCGAGCCGGCAGGTCGAGGGTTGCGAAATCGATCCGTCGAGCAACGATATCGTCGGCCACGTCGAGGACGGTCCGGTTCTGCGCGAACGCGTGGCCGCGGATGATCAGCAGCGCGTCCTCCGGAGTGATCCGCAGGCTCGCCAACACCATCCCCGTCGCCTGGTGCACCACGCGTCGCGAATACGGCTGCGCGAGTGCGTCGCTGTCATCGTCGTCGGTGAGCAGGCGACCGAGCACTCCGATCGCCGTCGTGACCGCAAGGCTCGAGATCTTCTCGACCTGCCGCGGCTCCAGCTCGACCGGCTCGGTCGAGTAAAGATCGACGCACCCGACATCGAGGGTGCCGAGCCGAAGCGGGAACGCGAACAGCGAGCGGATGCGGTCGTGATCCAGCGCCGCGGAGAACATCGGCCAGCGCGCCGGCGCCGTGCGGAACGGATCCGGGATCAGGATCGGTCGGCGCACGCGCACGGCGTCCCAGCACGGACCCTCGCCCAGGTCGAGCTGGATCTCATCGAGCCGAGCAGCAGTGGGGTCGGACGCTTCGATCGTCTCACCGGGGAAGAATCCGGCGACGGACGAGACGGCGGCGCCGCTGACAGGGAAGCCGCGCAGGTAGGGTGCGCACAACACGGCACTCCCGCTGGCTCGCGCTGGCATGGGCGACCTCCCGGCTGCGCTGGAGGCACCTGTGAACGGCACCCCACGAGGAGAACGGTACCAGCCTGACGCAAGCCGACGCCATGACGACGGCCGATGATGGCGGCGCCGCCCGGCTAGGCCGAGCGGCGCCGCGACGTCGACGGTCTTCCTAGAACCGGACGTCGGGTTCGGCGACCCGGTCACCGAACACCGATACGGTAGCGCGCCCGGAATCGTGCTGCGTGTGCGACGCCGACGAATTCGTGAAGATGCCCCGGAGAGTGGGGGCGCGGCAGATCACATCCTCTCCCAGCGAACGAGGAGTGGGGCGCGCCGCTTCGTCCTAGGAAAACGAAGCGGCGCCGACATCTGGGCAATTCGGGTTGGCCCAGGTGTCATCGTGACCTTACTGCGCACGCGTCGGGCGGCTTGGCCCCGGTTCGGGGGCTGGCTCGCGGATCGCGAGAAGGAGCCGTGGACCCTCAGCGCGACCTTTTCGAGGCGACGGACATCTCCGCGAGCGATCGGGGAAACAGGTATTCGAAGCCGCCGGCATGGTCGGATTGCCCAGAATTTTTTTCCCTGTTTCTTCGACCCAATCGAGCATATTAACTATTGCGAACAGCCCTTTCGAGCGTACGGTGTGCAACGGGTCGACAAGCAATATCGATCCTTCTCCTCCACTCCCGCCTATCACTGGAGATATGCCATGTTCGACAAGTCATTCATTCGGAGCGCGATCGTTCGCAGCTCCGAGACGGCACTCGACCGCCGTCGTTTCTTCGAGGCCACCGGGGTGGTGGGGCTGGGCATCGGCGCCGCAGCCCTGGGTGCTCCGTTCGCCTCCGCCGAGGAGGTCGCCGCCGCTCCCATCAGCGATGGCACCGTGCTCAACTTCGCGCTCAACCTCGAATACCTCGAGGCCGAGTTCTACCTCCGTGCCGTGACCGGCTCGGGCCTGCCCCCGTCGATGACGAGCGGCGTCGGCAAGCTCGGCGGCGTCGTCGGCGGTAAGCCGGTGCCGTTCAAGACCCCGTGGCTGAAGTCGTTCGCGACCGAGGTCGCCAACGACGAGAAGGCGCACGTCAACTTCCTGCGCAAGAACCTCGGCGCTGCCGCCGTGGCCCGCCCCGCCATCAACATCTCCGACAGCTTCACCGCCGCGGCCATCGCCGCGGGTGTGATCAAGCCGGGCGAGGTCTTCGATCCCTACGCGAACGAGCAGAACTTCCTGCTGGGCGCGTTCGTCTTCGAAGACGTCGGAGTGACGGCGTACAAGGGCGCTGCTCCGCTGATCACCAACAAGACCTACCTCGAGGCCGCCGCCGGCATCCTCGCGGTCGAGGCCTACCACGCTGGGGCCATCCGCTCGTCGCTCTACGCCCTCGGGCTCGACGTCACGGCCGGCAAGCTCTCCGACGCGCGCGACAGCCTCGACGGCTCGACCGACGACGACCAGGGCATCAAGGTCAACGGCCAGGCGAACATCCAGCCGACGGATGCGGACGGCATCGCCTACAGCCGCAACCCCGGCCAGGTGCTGAACGTCGTGTACCTGAACAGCAAGGCCGCCCCGTCGGGCGGGTTCTTCCCGGCCGGCGTCAACGGCGATATCACCATGAGCCAGGCCAACTGATCAATCGGGCAATCCGATTCATCGACGGCACCGAATAGACGGATAAGCGCACGCGTGGATTCGCTGTTCCTAGCCGTTGATAAATCGATCGTTTGATCGGTTCATCACCGGGGAAAGGCGCGGGACTCTTATGAGTTCCGCGCCTTTCTCTCGTTATCGCGATCGCTACGCTTCGTCCATCGCGATGGCAAGCCCCTTCCCCGAGTCGGAGTCGCCGCCTAGCGTCGAGTCATGCAGACGTCAGAGATCACCAACGCCTCCACGCCCGGTCCGACGCCATCGGAGCCGGACCTGCCGACGCCGAGCGAGCCGACCATCCCGACCCCCTCCGAGCCCACGACGCCGAATCCGACCGAGCCGAACCCGCTCGGGGCGTCGGCCGACGCGGCCGCGCTCGACGACGAGATCCAGAGCATCCGGGCGGTCGGCGAGAGGTAGTGCGCACCGCGGTGTTGACGTGGTGCGCTGCCCGACCCGACTCTCGCGACTCTAGGCCGCGTCGAGTCGGGGGTAGTCGGTGTACCCCTCGGCTCCGGCGCCGTAGAACGTCGCCGGGTTCGGCTCGTTCTCGGTGTGACCGCCCTGCCAACGCTCGACCAGATCCGGGTTGGCGATGGCGGGCCGTCCGACGGCTACGGCATCGGCCGATCCGCCGGCGACGAACGCGACGGCCTCGTCGCGGGTGGTGATGGCGCCGAAACCGCTGTTGGCGATGAAGGTGCCGCCGAAGCGCCGGCGCAGATCCTGAACCAGCGCGCCGGCGGGCTCACGGTGCAGGATGCTGAGGTACGCGAGGCCGAGGGGTGCCAGGCCGTCGACCAGAGCGTCGTAGGTGGCGCGGGTCTCGGCCGCATCCGTCTCGTCGAGGCCCTGGATGTTGTGCTCGGGCGACAGCCGGATGCCGACGCGGCCCGGCCCCACGGCCTCGGCCACCGCCTGCGTCACCTCGATCACGAATCGAGCACGAGCGGCCGGCGACGAACCGTAACCGTCGGTGCGAACGTTCGAGTTCGGGGCGAGGAATTCGTGCAGCAGGTAGCCGTTGGCGCTGTGCACCTCGACGCCGTCGAGTCCGGCGGCGATCGCGCGTCGAGCGGCAGCGACGAATTCGTCGCGGACGGTGGCGAGTTCGGCCGTGGTGAGCGCGTGCGGCACCGGATAGGGCAGCTTGCCCTCAGGGGTGTGAGCCTCGCCGACGTTCGCGACGGCACTCGGAGCGACGATCCGATCGGTGCCGGTGATCGCGGTGTGCGAGACGCGGCCACCGTTCATCAGCTGCATCACGATGCGTCCGCCGGCGGCGTGTACGGCCTCAGCCACGCGGCGCCAGCCCTCTTGCTGAGCATCCGTGACGATTCCCGGCTGTCCCGGGTACGCCCGCGACTCCGCACTCGGGTAGGTGCCCTCGGTGATGATCAGTCCGAGGCCCGCGCGCTGGGCGTAGTGTTCGGCGATCAGCGCCGTCGGCACTCCGTCCGCGCCCGCACGCGTGCGAGTCAGCGGAGCCATCACGACGCGGTTGGCGAGGTCGAGGTCACCGGCGGTGAGCGGGGAGAAGAGATCCATGGAGTGCCTTTCTGACGGCGTGCCCCGCAGCCGAGGCACTCCAGGGCGAACCGGACGCGGACCCCGTGCATTCCCACCTCCCGTTCGCGGCGCACGAATAGACTCGGCCTCGTCCGCCCGGCAGGGGGCGACAACGGAGAGCGAGGGACGATGTCGTCGAAGATCACCGGTGCGAGCGCGATCGTGGCGGCCGTGGGACTCGCCGCGCTGATCGCGGCGCCGACCGCCGCCGCCGAGGATCCGGTGTCGTTCACCGGATCGTCGATCGTCGATCCGGGAGGGGTCCTCGGCGATTCGGTAGCCGCTGAGAACGCGATCGAGGGGCTCTACGACAACGACCGGGTGCAACTGTACGTCGCCCTGGTCGACACCTTCACGAACCCCGAGGACCGCACCGCGTGGGCGAACGCGACCGCGACCGCGAACGGCTTCGGCACCGACGACGTGCTGCTGGCGATCGCGGTCGACTCGCGGCAGTACCAGCTCTCGGTCGGCGCCGACTTCGCGCTGACGGATGCGCAGCTCAGCGCGCTGCAGAGCGAGGACATCGAGCCGGAACTGAGCGACGGCGACTGGTCGGGTGCGGTCGTCGCTGCAGCGACCGGGATCGATGACCGACTGAACGGAACCTCCAGCTCATCGGGAGGTTCGGGGCTGCTCGGTTCGCTGACGACCGGTCTGCTGATCACCGCTGGGCTCTTCGTCGCGCTGATCGCCGTCGGGGTGGTCATCTGGCTGCTGGTACGACGCTCCCGCCGCCGGAAAACGGAGCAAGCGGGGGAGGCGTCGATCGACGAACTGCGCAAACAAGCGGGATCGGCCCTCGTCGACACCGACGACGCGGTGCGCACCAGCGAGCAGGAGCTCGGCTTCGCCGAGGCGCAGTACGGTGCGGATGCGACGGTGGAGTTCCGCGGCGCACTCGACGCGGCGAAGAATCTGCTCGCCCGGGCGTTCACCCTGCAGCAGCAGCTCGACGACGCGATCGAGGATTCGCCGGCGCAGCGGCACGAGTGGTACACGAGCATCCTGCAGCTGTGCACCGAGGCCAACACCGGTCTGGATGAGAAGGCCGCCGCCTTCGATGCTCTGCGGGATCTGGAGAAGAACGCCCCCGCCGAGCTCGAGCGGATCGACTCCGCCCTCGCCGACACCACCGGCCGCATCGAGGCGAGCACCACGGCCCTGCAGTCGCTCGCCGCTCGATACCCCGCCACGGCGACCGCGTCCGTCGCCGACAACGTCGAGCAGGCGCAGGACCGCATCGAGTTCGCCGCGACGAGCATCCGCGATGCACGCGACGACATCGCGGCCGGTACCCCCGGCCCCGCCGCCGTTCTGCTGCGAGCGGCGGAGCAGGCATCCGCCCAAGCCGCCGAGCTGCTCGACGCCGTCGACCGGCGCGGGAAGGAACTCGCCGAGGCATCGGCGCAACTCTCGGGCCATGCCGCCGCGATCCGTGCCGACGTCGCTCAGGCACAAGCGCTCGCGGCCTCGGCTCCGAGCTACGGCACCCCGGGCGGCACCGCCGTCGACCCCGCCGTGCTCGCGAACGTGACGGCGGCGATCACCACCACCACGGGCATCCTGGACGAGGTCGACCGAGCGGCCGCCGTGCAACCGAATGATCCCCTCGCGCTGCAGGACCGCCTGACCACCGCCGATGCGACGATCGATGCCGCCGTCGCCGGTTATCGGGACGCGGAGGCCCAGAACGCGCGTACCGCGGCCGCCCTGGCCGCCGAGTTGAGCAGCGCGCGCAGCCGCGTCGCCGCCGCGGAGGATTTCGTCTCGACGCGCCGCGGCGCGGTGGGCTCCGAGGCGCGAACCCGGATCGCCGAGGCCGCCCGCGCCGTGACCTACGCCGAACAGATCGCCCCGAGCGACCCGGCCGCAGCGCTCGCATCCGCTTCGCGTGCCTCGCAGCTCGCCCAGCAGGGTCTGGAGTCGGCGCGGAACGACGCGAGCGCCTACTCCTCGGACGTCGCCGACGACGGGCTCGGCGGGCTCCTGGGCGGCGGACGCCGCAGCAGCTCGGGAGCCTTCCTCGGCGGGATCCTCTTCGACCAGGTTCTGGGCGGAGGCCGCGGCAGCAGTTGGGGCGGCGGTCGAAGCGGCGGCAGCTGGGGCGGAGGCGGCGGGTACCGGCCGTCGCGCTCGAGCGGCGGAGGTTCGCGTCGCAGCACCGGCAGCTTCGGCGGCTCCGCATCGCGCGGCCGACGCGGTGGCGGCGGCCACTTCTGACGCTCGGCATCCGCTGCTCGGCTTCTGACGCTCACGACCAACGACTCCGACACCGATTCGACAACCAGCACGACCAGAAGGAGAGAACCATGTCTCAGAAGCAGTCGATCTTCGGCCGCATCGCCCAGCTCGCGAAGGCGAACATCAATGCGCTGATCGATCAGGCCGAGGATCCGAAGCTGATGCTCGACCAGATGGTGCGCGACTACACCGACTCCATCCGCGACGCCGAGTCGGCGATCGCCCAGACGATCGGCAACCTGCGTCTGCTCGAGGACGATTACCGCGAGGATGTCGACAACGCGAACGACTGGGGCACCAAGGCGCTCGCCGCCAGCCGCAAGGGTGACGAGTTCCGTGCCGCCGGCAACGCCTCCGATGCCGACAAGTTCGACGCGCTCGCCAAGGTGGCGCTGCAGCGACAGATCCAGTCGGAGAAGGAGGCGAAGGACGCGGAGCCGACCATCGCCTCGCAGACCGAGATCGTGAACAAGCTCAAGACCGGGCTGAATCAGATGAAGGAGAAGCTGAACCAGCTCTCGGCGAAGCGCGATGAGCTGATCGCGCGATCGAAGACGGTCGAAGCGCAGAGCAAGGTTCAGGAGGCGATCAAGAGCATCGACATCCTCGACCCGACCAGCGAGGTGAGCCGCTTCGAGGACAAGATCCGCCGCGAGGAGGCACGCGTGCGCGGTGCGGAGGAGCTCGCGGCCTCGAGCCTCGACGCCCAGTTCGAGAGCCTGGACGACCTCGGCGAACTCACCGAGGTCGACGCCCGCCTCGCCGCTCTGAAGGCCGGCCGCGCGCAGGATGCCGTGACGTCCTGACCCGCATCCGCCTTCCTGCGAGGGACCCCTCCTGTGCGCCGCGGACCCGCCCTGGGCGGGTCCGCGGTGCACAGGGCGGGTCCCTCGCAGCGTGAGGTGCGCTCGATACTGGCAAGGTGCTGCCGGATGCGCGCTACGGCATATGACACGACGTAGTGTTGGCCGCAGGTTACCCCTGATCCCGGTTGCCACACACGCCGGACCGGACCCCCTTCCTCCGCTCGGTGAACCAACGAGCGGCCCAAAGGATGTACCGCGGGACCCGCTCGCCAGACCGGCTGTACCAGCCGACCGGCTGACACAGCCGCCTAGCAGAGCAGAGCGAGGCTCCCCCCTTGAGCAACTTCTCCCCCGCCCTCACCCCGGCCAGCGGCTCGGGCCGGATCGGCCGCGTCATCCGCACCAAGCCGCGCGAGGCCACCCGCGTCAATCCGACGACCGAGTACTCGGGCCTGCTGCACACCGTGCGCGACGCCGGCCTGCTGCGTCGGCGCACGGGCTTCTACTACATGATGTTCGGCATCATCACGGCGGCCCTCGGCGGCACGATCACCGGCTTCGTGCTGCTGGGCGACTCCTGGTTCCAGCTGCTGATGGCAGCGGCTCTCGGCATCATCTTCACGCAGTTCGCCTTCCTCGCCCACGAGGCCTCGCACCGCCAGGTGTTCGAGTCGGGACGCGCGAACGACATCGCCGGGCGCACGCTCGCGAACCTCTTCGTCGGCATCAGCTACTCGTGGTGGATGACGAAGCACAGCCGGCACCACGGCAACCCCAACGTGCTCGGCAAGGATCCCGACATCGAGCGCGACTTCATCTCGTTCACGACCGAGGATGCGGCCAAGTCGCGTGGTCTGTATGCGTGGGCCACCCGCCGCCAGGGCTACCTGTTCTTCCCGGTGCTGATGCTCGAGGGCATCAACCTGCACATCCACGGCTTCAAGACCGTGTTCGGTCGCGGCAAGGTCGACAAGCGCTGGGTCGAGATCGTCATGCTCACCGCGCGCGTCGGCCTCTACTTCGCCGTCATCTTCTGGGCGCTGCCGCTGGGCATGGCGTTCGCGTTCATCGGCGTGCAGATGGCCGTGTTCGGCGTCTACATGGGCGCATCGTTCGCGCCGAACCACAAGGGCATGCCGCTGCTGCCGAAGGATTCGAAGGTCGACTTCCTGCGCCGCCAGGTGCTCACCTCGCGCAACATCAAGAGCAACTGGATGACCGACGTCTTCATGGGCGGGCTCAACTACCAGGTCGAGCACCACCTCTTCCCGAACATGCCCCGCCCGGCACTCAAGCACGCGCAGATCATCGCCAAGGAATACTGCGAGACGCACGACATCCTCTACACCGAGACGACGCTCGCGCAGTCGTACGGGATCGTCATCCGCTACCTCAACCGCGTGGGCCTCTCGGCGGGCGGCGACCCGTTCGACTGCCCGGCCGCCGGCGCCTTCGGGCGCTGACCCACCCGTCCGAAAAGTTGCAGGAGTCGACCACCGACTCCTGCACCTTCTCGCGTTAAGGGGTGGGGAGGGGCCGGCGACGCGTCGCCACGAGAACGGCGGCCCAGGTAGCCAGGAGCAGGGCGGTGAGGACGAGGCCCAGATCGCCGACCCCGATCGTCGCGACCCAGGCGAACGGTTCGCCGAAGC
The DNA here is from genome assembly GCA_013204985.1 of Microbacteriaceae bacterium VKM Ac-2855. Lineage (GTDB taxonomy): Bacteria > Actinomycetota > Actinomycetes > Actinomycetales > Microbacteriaceae > Rathayibacter. The sequence continues at coordinate 289,605 of JABMLG010000003.1, read as the reverse complement.
CGAGGTTGGCGACGAGCACGTCCGAGAGCTGCACGAGGGCGATCAGCACCGCCGCAACAACCGAGAGTCCGGTCATGGCGAGGCCGTACACCGCACCGACCGAGAGACGACCCGGCTGCCACGTGTAGGCGCGACGCATCACGGCGCCCTGGGTGGTGTCGAACGCGCTCATCCCGGCCGCGAACAGCACGGGCAGCGTGAGGGCGGCCCACCACGGCACCGCCGAGAGCGTCGCCGCCCCCGCGAGCGCGAGCAGGCCGATCTCGGTGGCGGTGTCGAAGCCGAGCCCGAAGAGCAGCCCGACCATGTACATCCGCGATGGGCGATCGACCGCCCGCTCGAACGGGCCGAGCATCCGCAGTACCGGGCCGCCCGCATGGCCGTGGCTGCGGCGCAACGAAGCGACGTTGATCGCCGCGATGATGAGCAGGAAGACGCCCGACACGGTCGGACCGATGACACCGGTCCAGGTGCGCAGCGCGGAGGAGTCGTCGGCCAGCGCCGAGCCGACGGCGCTGATCCCGAAGGTCAACAGGATGCACAGCACCACCACGATCGTGGAGTGGCCGAGCGAGAACCAGAAGCCGACCGTGTCGGCAGGACGGCCGCGCTCGGCCAAGCGCCGCGTGGTGTTGTCGATCGCGGCGATGTGGTCGGCGTCGAAGGCGTGCCGGAGGCCGAGCGCGTACGCGGTGAGCCCGATCCCGAGCGTCACCATCGCCGCGCCGTCGCCCCCGCCGAGCGGGATGCCCGCAGGGATCACCACCAGGGCGAGCGTGCCCCAGCCGAGCACGTGCAGCAGCAGGATGAACGCGACCACGCCGACGATGCCGCGTCGGCGCCTCTCAGTGAAGGACATCGATCCCGTTCCTCTCGTCAGCCGCGCAGTCGGCGAACCAGTCGTTCCACACCGAGGCCAGGGGGCTCGTGTGCACCGCGGCGACCAGGCACCGGGCCACGGCACCAGGCTCCTCCAACTGCATCACCGTAGCCCCGGGCACCGACACCGAGACGGGCCGCTCGCCCACGCAGATGATCGAGTCGAACACCCGGTGTCCACCCAGGACGCCCGGCACGGGGCGGGCACCGTCGATATCGAGGGCCTCCTCGAGAATCGGGCCGCCCGCATCCGCCACCGTCGAGCGGATGCGCGCACGACCGCCGCACTCACCGGAGCGACCCAGCACAACGGATTCCCGCACCAGCGCGACCGCGCCCGACGCGAGCCGGATGCGTGTCGAGCGGTGCACGTCGGCGCCGTCGGACACGATCAGCGGCAGACCCGCCCAGGTGAGCCGGGCATCCGCGGCGACCGTGATGTCGACCTCCCAGAACGACGCGACCCCGTCGGCCCCGTAGGCGACGGTCCCGCCGATGTCCTCCAGGTCAAGGGTGCAGCCGGTGCCCACGGTGACAGCGATCTCGATGCGGTCGCCGCCGAGCAGCAGGGCGCCTCCCGCGACGAGCGCGATCCGTGCGGACCGCGGACCGCGCTCGATCAGCCGTGGAACGATGGTGCCCGCAGCGAGCTCGACGCGGGCCCGTGGCTCGCCCGCGGCCACGGCGATCCGGGTGGGCATCAGTGCTCGTGCGTGTGCGCGACGCCGTCGTGCGCGTGCGCGTGCGCGTCGTGCGCGTCGTGCTCATGCTCGTGCGCGTCGTGCGTGTGCAGCACGGCCTGGCCGCCCTCGTCGAGGTGCGAGTGCGGCGCCATCGGTCCCGGGTCCTGCGGCGTGTGCTCGCCCGAGCGGTGGGCCGCGAGCATCTGCAGCACCCACGCCTTCAGACTCGCGACCGAGTCCGCATCCGTACGCGACAGCGCGAGCACGGCGCGACCGTCTCGGGCCGCCTGCGCGTCCGCGACCATCTGCGGCACGTCGACACCGACGTAGGGGGCGAGGTCGGTCTTGTTGACGACGAGCAGGTCGGCGCGGGCGATGCCGGGGCCGCCCTTGCGCGCGACGTCTCCCCCGCCCGCGACGTCGAGCACGAAGATCTGCGCATCGACGAGGGCCGGCGAGAAGGTGGCCGTGAGGTTGTCGCCGCCCGATTCGATGATCACCACATCGAGCGGATCGAAGTCGCGCTCGAGGTCTTCGGTGGCGAGCAGGTTCGCGGTGACGTCGTCGCGGATCGCCGTGTGCGGGCAGGCACCGGTCTCGACCGCGCGGATGCGTTCGGGCTCGAGCACTCCGGCGGAGCGGAGGAAGCGCGCATCCTCATCCGTGTAGATGTCGTTGGTGATCACGCCGAGGCGCAGCTCGCCGGCGAGCACACGGCAGACCGTCGCGATCAGCGACGACTTACCGGTACCGACAGGGCCGGCGACGCCCAGGCGGAGCGAACGGGCGGGAATGGATTCGTCAGGCACGGAACAACCTCTGGTTCAGGAGGGCGTGGGCCTCGGCCCAGCCCTCGGCTTCGGGGGCGCCCGCCGCGGGGATCGCGTCGGGCGTGGTCAGTTCGGCGAGCAGCGGCACCAGGTGGTCGACGGCGGCGCAGGTGGCGAGCACCCACGCGATCGTGTCGGCCGGGTCGCGCGGCTCGAGTTTGAGCAGGGCTGCGGCCGCGCTCTGCGCCTCGTCGTAGATCGTGAGGCGCACGAGGTCCTCAGCGGAGAGACCGGCAGCGGCGGCGATCATGCCGAGCACGATCGCTCGCGGCGGCGGATCGCGGCGCGAGCGCGCGTGCTGCAACGCATCGGAGGCGGGCCAGATCCGCGCCGCCAGCCGCAGGTAGCCGCGCCCCAGCACCCGCGACGCGTCGCGCATCGCCGGGCTCGGAGTGCGCGCGGCCCAGGCCCGCTCGATGTCGCGGTTCGCCTCCGTCGACGAGACCTCCGTCGACGAGACCTCCGTCAACGAGACGTCTGTCAAAGAAACGGCAACCCGGTGACGGGCGACGACGGCGGTGCCCGCCTCGACGAGGGTGGTCGTGCGGGCGCGGCCGAGAAGGAAGGCGGGCACATCGGCCACAGGCAGGCCGCCGGCGATGGCCGGCTCCATCCCCGCGGAGTGCGCGTGCCCACCCGAGGGCAGGCGCGCATCCGCGAGCAGCATGGCGACGGTGACGGAGGCGTTCATCGGCTGGTGCCATCCGTCGGTGTGCCCCAGGGAGGCCCCGCGAGATGCCTCTTATGCACGCGACACGCCGCGGACGGCGTGCACAAGAGGCATCTCGCGGGCGGGAGCGCAGCGGTGACCACGGATGTCATGCTCAGAACATCGTGTAGAGCTGGGCCAGCGGCAGCACGTCCACCGGGGCAGGCACCACGGGCTCGCCGTCGATCGAGATCGCGAAGGTGTCGGCACGGATGTCGATGCGGGGCAGGGCGTCGTTGTTCTTCAAGTCGTGCTTGGTCACGTCGCGGGTCGGATGCACGGCCGCGAGGCGCCGGTGCAGGCCGAGCCGCGCTTCCAGACCGTCCGACAGCGCCGCCGGCGAGACGAACGAGATCGACAGCGGCGCACCCAGCGCGTCCAAGAACGCCGGGCGCATCAGCACCGGCTGCGGCGTCGGGATCGACGCGTTCGGATCCCCCAGCGCCCCCCACACCAGCCCGCCGCCCTTGATCACCACGCTCGGGCGGATGCCGAAGAACTTCGGCTCCCAGAGCACCAGGTCGGCGAGCTTGCCCGCCTCGACCGAGCCCACCTCGTGATCGATGCCGTGCGCGATCGCAGGATTCACGGTGTACTTCGCCACGTAGCGTCGTGCCCGCTCGTTGTCCGCGGGCAGCGCCTCCGAGAGCGCGCCGCGGCGCGCCTTCATCACGTGCGCCACCTGCCAGGTGCGGGTGACCACCTCGCCGATACGGCCCATCGCCTGCGCGTCCGAGGACACGATCGACAGCGCGCCGAGATCGTGCAGGATGTCTTCCGCCGCGATCGTGGTCGCCCGGATGCGCGACTCGGCGAACGCGAGATCCTCCGGAACCGACGGGTTCAGGTGGTGGCAGACCATCAGCATGTCGAGGTGCTCGGCGACCGTGTTGCCGGTGTGCGGCAGGGTCGGGTTCGTCGAGCCTGGGATCACGTTGGGCAGCGACGCGATCGAGAGGATGTCGGGCGCGTGCCCGCCGCCGGCACCCTCGACGTGGAACGCGTGGATACCGCGACCCGCGATCGCGCCGATGGTCGACTCGACGAAGCCCGCCTCGTTCAGCGAGTCGGAGTGCAGCGCGACCTGCAGGCCGAACTCGTCCGCCGCGCGCAGGGACGCGTCGATCGCGGCCGGCGTCGAACCCCAGTCCTCGTGCACCTTGTAGCCCGCCGCGCCCGCGAGCGCCTGCTCGCGCAGCGCCTCGTAGCCGACCGTGTTGCCCTTGCCCAGCAGCAGGATGTTCACCGGCAACGCATCCATCGCCCGATGCATCGTCGAGAGATGCCAGGCGCCGGGCGTCACCGTCGTCGCCTTCGAGCCCTCGGATGGCCCCGTGCCGCCACCCACGATCGTCGTGATCCCCGTGGCCAACGCCTCGTGGATCTGCGACGGCGAGAGCAGGTGCACGTGCGAATCGATGGCGCCCGCGGTGAGGATCTTGCCCTCGCCCGAGATCACATCCGTCGACGGACCGATCACGAGCCGCGGGTCCACGCCGTCCGCGACATCGGGGTTTCCGGCGCGGCCGATGCCGACGATGCGGCCGTCGCGGATGCCCACATCCGCTCGAACGACGCCCCACCAGTCGAGGATGATCGCGTTCGTGATCACGGTGTCGAGCGCGCCGCCCGCCCGCGAGAGGGTCGACTGCGCCATCGATTCGCGGATCGACTTGCCGCCGCCGAAGACGGCCTCCTCGCCGCCTACGGTGTGGTCGCGCTCGATCTCGATCCACAGATCGGTGTCGCCTAGGCGCACCTGGTCGCCGGCGGTCGGTCCGTAGATCGCGGCGTATCGCTCACGGGAGATAAAGGTCACCGGAGCTCCCTTCGTCGAGGCTTTCGTGGCCGGCGTTGCTCAGTTGCAGCCCGGGTACTCGGCGAGCGCCGCGGATACTGACCGCGTCGAGTTCGCGGGAGGCTCCGGGTTCGAAGCGCTGCGAGGTGCCGGAGGGGATGTCGAGGCGGAAGCCGTGGGCGGCGGCGCGATCGAACTCCAGCGCGGCGTTCGCATCCGGCAGGTGCAGGTGCGAGCCGATCTGCACGGGCCGGTCGCCCGTGTTCACGAAGACGAACCGCTTGCGTTCGTGCGGCTCGCGCACGTTGAGTTCGATTTCGCCCGGGCGGATGCGGTAGGCCCCCGGGCCGTGGGTGGATGCTCCGGCCATGCTCGTCTCCTAGTCGATCGGGTGGTGCAGGGTGACGAGCTTGCGGCCGTCGGGGAAGGTGGCTTCGACTTGCACGTCGGTGATCATCTCGGGTACCCCCGGCATCACCTGTTCCCGCGTGAGCACGGCGCGCCCTTCCTCCATCAGCGCGGCCACGGCGGCGCCCTCGCGGGCACGCTCGATGACCCAGGTCGACAGCAGGGCGACGGATTCGGGGTAGTTCAGCGCCACGCCGCGCGCGAGGCGGTCGCGAGCGACCATGCCGGCGACGGCCAGCAGCAGCTTCTCGGTATCGGCGGGTGTCAGGTGCATCGCGGCCCTTCGCTCTGGCGGGTGTCATGTTTCTGCCATCCGGAGCCGAGTGCATCGGTCTGGACGGATCCCAGTTTGGGTAACAGAGCCGCCGATCAGCGAGATGGCGCGGATGAGTTAACACGATCGGAACAAGGCCGAAATGTCAGAGTAATGACACGGCCGCACGATTGCTTCAACGCCGGATGATCTCCGGCGGAGCGTCGCCGCCACCAGCGCTGCTTCGAATGCATACGCCTGTCGACCTTTCTCCCACTCCTGCCCCCTCGCCGTCAACTGTCTCGCGACAAACGACGTGCGTCGGCGCGCTCCTTCCGTGCTCCATCCGCGTTCCACCGCCTCGATCGGAGAGATCATGACCGCCGTCACAGACCCCAGCACGGGTGCCCTGCCACCCGACCACACCACCTCGGACGCCCGCGCGGCGACCAAGGAGAGCCTCGAGGACTACACCCTCCGGTTCGCCCCCCGCTCGTACCGCAAGTGGACCGCGGGCGTAGTCGCCACCAGTGCCCTCGGCGGAATCGCCTACCTGGCGGACTTCTCGATCGGCGCGAACATCGGCATCGCGCACGGCACCACCAACGCGCTGCTGGGCATCGCGGTCGCGGCGCTGATCATCTTCGTCACCGGCATCCCGCTGGCGTACTACGCCGCGCGTTACAACATCGACCTCGACCTGATCACCCGCGGATCCGGATTCGGCTATTACGGCTCGGTGATCACCAACGTGATCTTCGCGACCTTCACCTTCATCTTCTTCGCGCTCGAAGGCTCGATCATGGCTCAGGGCCTCGAGCTCGGGCTCGGTGTCCCGAAACCGATCGGCTACGCGGTGTCGACGCTGATGGTGATCCCGCTGGTGATCTACGGGATGAAGGCGCTCTCGAAACTGCAGGTGTGGACCACGCCGCTGTGGCTGGTGCTGATGGTGATCCCCTTCGCGTACCTCGTGATCGCGAATCCCTCCTCCGTCGGCACCTTCTTCGCTTATCAGGGCGAGGGCGAGGCCGGTGCGGGCGCGAACTTCGCCTCGGTGATGCTCGCCGCCGGCGTCTGTCTCTCGCTGATCGCCCAGATCGCCGAGCAGATCGACTACCTGCGCTTCATGCCGCCCAAGACAGCCGCGAACCGGGTCGCCTGGTGGCGCGCCGTGATCCTCGCCGGACCGGGCTGGGTCGTCTTCGGCGCGATCAAGCAGGCCATCGGCCTCTTCATCACGGTCTACCTGATCGCCACGCTCGACCCGGCTGCCTCCGCCACCGCGAACGAGCCGGTGCACCAGTTCCTCGGCGTGTACGAGCAGATGATGCCGGGCTGGCTCGCGCTGACCCTCGCGGTCATCCTGGTCGTCATCTCGCAGATCAAGATCAACGTCACCAACGCGTACTCCGGCTCGCTCGCCTGGACCAACTCGTTCACCCGCGTCACCCGCACCTACCCGGGCCGCATGGTCTTCGTGATCGTGAACCTGGTCATCGCCCTGGCTCTGATGGAGCTGAACATGTTCGACTTCCTCAACACCATCCTCGGCTTCTACGCCAACTGCGGTATGGCCTGGATCGTCACAGTCGCCACCGACATCGCGATCAACAAGTACGTGCTCAAGCTCTCGCCGAAGTACCCCGAGTTCCGTCGCGGCATGCTCTACAACTGGAACCCGGTCGGCGTCGTCTCGCTCGCCCTCTCGGCCGGCATCTCGATCGCGATGTTCTTCGGAGCCTTCGGTGCGGGGATCGCCCCGTTCTCGCCGATCTTCGCGGTGGTCATCGCCATCGTCGCGACGCCCATCATGGCGATCCTGACCAAGGGTCGCTACTACCTGCGCCGCACCGACGACGGCATCGACCTGCCGATGCTCGACGCCGAAGGCAACCCCTCGGACGCGAAGCTGCTCTGCCACGTCACCGGCCTCGAGTTCGAGCGGCCCGACATGCTCCGCTCGGCCGTCGACGCCGCCGACGGCTCGCCGCAGTACATCTCCTCCCTCGCCCTGGCGACGGACAAATCTGGCCAGTACGTGCTCCCGGCTCAGCCCTGACGCCCTGCCCCTCCAGCCCGGGGGTTGTCACTCCGTACCGCACCCGAAGCGGGACGGAGTGACAACCCTCGTGAAACGTGGGGGAAACGTCGGGGTGGGAGCATCGATCGGCCGAGAGGAGTCGCGGATGAGTCGCACGGAACGCCAGGAGGCGCGCGACGGCAACGCCCGCTTCGCGGCCGAGGACAGTCTCGAGGACTACGCGCTGCGGTACGTGCCGCGCAGCTTCCGCCGCTGGCGGGCGGGCGCCGTCGGCGCGACGGCCCTCGGCAGCATCGCCTTCCTCGCGGACTTCTCGATCGGTGCGAACATCGGCCTGCAGCACGGCACCCCGAACGCCCTGCTGGGCATCCTGCTCGCCACGGTGATCATCTTCCTGACCGGCCTGCCGCTCGCGCTCTACGCCGCTCGCTTCAATCTCGATCTCGACCTGATCACCCGCGGCTCCGGATTCGGCTACCTCGGCAGCGTGGTCACGAACGTGATCTTCGCGCTGTTCACCATCATCTTCTTCGCGCTCGAAGGCGCGATCATGGCGCAGGGCCTCGACGTCGCGATCGGCCTGCCGCGCTGGATCGGCTACATCATCTGCACCCTGGTGGTGATCCCGATCGTGGTCTACGGGATGCGGGCGCTCGAGCGCCTGCAGAACTGGACCACCCCGCTCTGGCTGCTGCTGGCGCTGCTGCCGATCGGCTACCTGCTCATCGCCGAGCCCGGATCGATGCGGGCGTTCCTGAACTTCACGGGCGGATCCGCCGGGCTGGATGCGGGCGCGATCGTCGCGAGCGCGAGCGTCTGCTTCGCGCTCATCCCGCAGCTCGCGGAGCAGATCGACTACCTGCGTGCGATGCCGCCGAAGACACGCGCGAATACCCGGGGCTGGTGGGTCGCGCTGATCGCGGCCGGGCCGGGCTGGGTCTTCTTCAGCGCGATCAAGCAGGTCATCGGCGTCTTCCTCGCCGTCTACCTGATCGCGACGTTCGGCTCCGACATGATGCCCGTCGCCGCGGAGCCGGTGCACCAGTTCCTCGGACTGTACGAGTCGCTGATGCCCGACTGGCTGGCGATCACGCTCGCTCTCGCGCTCATCCTGCTCGCCCAGATCAAGATCAACGTGACCAACGCCTACTCCGGCTCGCTCGCCTGGACCAACGTGACCACCCGGATCACGAGGCGCTACCCCGGCCGCGCCGTGTTCGTCGTCGCGAACCTGGCCGTCGCGCTGGTGCTGATGCAGGTCGACGTGTTCAGCCTGCTGGGCACGGTGCTGGGTTTCTACGCGAACCTCGCGATGGCCTGGCTGGTCACCGTCGCCACCGACATCACGATCAACAAGAAGGTGCTCAGGCTCTCGCCGAGCTACCCGGAGTTCCGCCGCGGGATGCTGTACTCGTGGAATCCTGTGGGCATGGTCTCGCTCGTGCTCGCATCCGGTGGCTCCATCGCCGTGTTCGCGGGAGCACTGGGCGATGAAGCCCGCCCCTACTCCGTGCTGGTCGCGATCGTGGTGGCGTTCGTGGCGACACCACTGATGGCGCTGGCCACCCGAGGGCGGTACTACCTGCGCCGCCGCGACGACGGCATCGATCTGCCGATGCTGGATGCCGACGGCAATCCCTCAGCCGAGCGGCTGCGCTGCCACGTCACGGGGTACCTCTTCGAACGGCCCGACATGCTGCTCTCGAACCAGCCGGGACCGAACGGAGAGAAGCAGTACGTCTCGTCCCTCGCGCTCGCCCTCGACTCCAGCGGAACCCTGGTGCTGCCGGCTGACCCTCCACGGCGGGGATGAGCGGCTCGTGGCCGACGACACGTCTGCGGCGATCCTCCGCGCGGCGACCGCGCTGCTGCGCGAGCATCCGTTCGACGACATCAGCTTCCGGATGCTCGCCGAGCAGGTCGGGGTCTCGGAGCGCACGGTGTTCCGCCAGTTCCCGACGCGCTCGCACCTGCTCGAGGGCGTCGCGGAGTGGATCGACCACCACGAGTTCACTCCGCTGGCGTTCACCAGCTTCGACGAGTTCCGCGCCGCTGTGCGACGCGGTTATCGCGAGTTCGACGCCTCCCCCGCCTTCGCCGCGTTGACCGCGCGAGCCGCGACGATGTCGCCGACCGGCGCATCCGGTCGCACCGAGATGACCCGGATGCTCGATGAGCTGCTGCAGGCCGAGTACCCGGCACTGAACGCGCGCGACCGCCAGCGCGCGCTGGCCGGCCTGCGGCTGGTGGCCGGAGCGCCCTTCTGGGCGCGGATGCGCTCGGTGTTCGACATGGACGCGGATGAGATCGCCGACGGCTTCGACGAGAGCGTCACGCGGACACTCACCGCTCTGCGGGTGCGCCCGCGGGTGTCGCCGTGACCGGCGAGACCTCGCGCACGCAGGAGGTCATCCTCGGCGCGTTGATCGAGGTGATCGAAGAGGTCGGTTCGGACGACGTCTCGTACAAGCTCATCGCCCGTCGCGCCGGTGTCGGCGAGCGCACCATCTTCCGGTACTACCCGACGCGCAGCGACCTGCTCGCAGCGGCGGGCGCGTGGATCGAGGAGCACGTCTTCACCCCGGTGCCGTTCGACTCGGTGTTCGACCTGCCGCTCGCGCTGCGCGTGTCGATGGAGGCGTACGACAGTCGGCCCGAGCTGGCCTACGTGTCGGCGGAGACCGGCATCCGCGACGCGACCCCGGATTCGCCGCGGGCACTGCGCATCCGCACGGCCGTCGACACCGAGTTGGCCGGTGTCGAGGAGCGGGAGCGGCGTCACCTGGTGGCGGCGTTGACGCACCTCGACAGCGCCGCGACCTGGGTCACGCTGCACCGCGACCTCGGGCTCGCGCGCGCCGACGTGGCGGATGCGGCGGCCTGGGCGGCCGAGACCGCGCTCGACCCGGTGCGCGATCGCGTGGGCTGAGGCGCCGCCCGGCACACCCGTCTTTCGGCCACCCGCGGGCGGCGGTCGGTGCACACGTGACCGGAACACCCGCGCGGCGCAAGTCCGTCGACGGATGAGCGGGGTCGGCGTAGCGTCGGCAGCATGGACACCAACGAGAACGACACCAGGCCCGACCCGGCGATCGACGCCATCGGACATTCGCACGACATCGGCGTCGAGGACGACCCCGATCAGAACCCGCCGCTGCCCGACTGGGGCCCCACGGACGGCACGCACGGCACGGACGCCGACCCGGAGGCCGACCCCGAGTAGCCGCCGCGCTGTCGTTTTCGCCGCGCGCGGGTGGCATGCCACCCGCGCGCGGCGAAAACGACAGCGCGGCAGGAGGGGGCCAGGTCGGGGGGAGGCTCAGCGGCAGGAAGGGGCCCAGGGTCAGGCGCGGGCCGCCTCCGCCAGGGCGTCCCGGAAGGCGCGGAGTGCCGGCGACGGCAGGCCGGCGGTGCGCTGCGCTGTGAAGATGGTGCGGCGAGGGCGACGCGGCAGTTCCAGCAGCCTGCAGCTCGTGGAGCGGCCCGCCCAGACCAGATCAGGCATCAGCGCGACCGCGTTGCCCGATTCGACCAGCCGGATCTGCGCCTGCAGATCCGCGGTCTCGTACCGCACATCCGGTTCGAAGCCCGCCGTGCGGCAGAGCTGCTCCGCGAAGTGCCGCGAGGCGGCTCCGCGGGGCTCCATCACCCACGGCAGCTCGCGCGCCTGCAGCAGCGAGCCGACCGGTCGCAGCGCATCCGCCTCGGCCGGCAGCGCGAGCCGGATGGGGTCGGTGGTCAGATCGCGTCGGTCCAGGCCCGCGAGCCACGGCGTCGAGTGACCCGGGTACTCCTCCGCGATGACCAGGTCGAAGTCACGTGCCCAGGTGTCGTGCAGCGCCTGCTCGGGCTCGCGCTGCACCATCTCGACGCGAACCTCCGGATGCCGGGTCGCCATCGCCCGCAGGGCGGCGGGCATCAGCGCCAGCGCCGCGGTCTGGAACACGGCGACGCGCACCGTGCCGCGCACCGTCGTCAGCGATGCGCGGATCTCGGCCTCCGCGCGCTCGAGAGTGTCGAGCACCTCCCCCGCGGATGCGACGAGCAGCTCGGCCTGCGGCGTCAGCTGCACACGACGCCCGGCCTTGCGCAGCAGCTCCACCCCGGCCTCCTTCTCGAGCAGGCTCAGCTGCTGCGAGACCGCCGAGGGGCTGAGGATCATCGCCTCGGCGACGGCGGCGATGGTGCCGCGGATGGAGAGCTCGCGCAGCAGCACGAGTCGGCGGACATCGAGCACGGAGCACCTCGCAGAAGCATCGGCTGAACTGACGAATACCGGTAAGGAAGAGCCACTTCTTCTGAAGTGTCGTGCGACACGATACTCGTGCCATGACCGAACTCGTCGCCGCCTCCGTCCCGTCCTCCGCCGACACCGGCGATCTCGCCGCCCGCACCGTCGCACTGGTGCGCCGCTGGCTGATCGAGGCCGAAGCGCACACCGTCGACGCCTCCGGCGCCCAGCTCGCCGGAGTGCTGAAGGATCCGAAGGGCCTCGCCTTCACCGTCGGTTTCGTCGACGGGGTCGTGCGCCCGGAGGACCTCGCTGTCGCGGCGCGCACGCTGAAGGCGATCGCCCCCGACGTGCCCGGCTTCCTGCCCGCGCCGATGCGGGCCGCCGTCCGCATCGGCGGCGTGATGGCTCCGATCCTGCCCGGCGTCGTCGTGCCGATCGCGCGCCGCGTGCTGCGCGCGATGGTCGGCCACCTCATCGTCGACGCGACGGATGCGAAGCTCGGCCCGGCCATCGCGAAGATCCGCACCGAGGGCGTCCGCCTCAACGTGAATCTGCTCGGTGAGGCCGTGCTCGGCGAGCGCGAGGCCGGTCGCCGCCTGGCCGGCGCGCAACGCCTGCTCGCCCGCGACGACGTCGACTACGTCAGCATCAAGGTGTCGGCGGCGGTCGCTCCGCACAACCCGTGGGCGTTCGACGAGGCCCTGGCCGACACCGTCGAGAAGCTCGCACCCCTCTTCGCGCAGGCCGCAGCGACCCGCCCGGCGAAGTTCATCAACCTCGACATGGAGGAGTACAAAGACCTCGACCTCACCATCGCGGTCTTCACCCAGCTGCTCGACCGCCCGGAGTTCCTGCATCTCGAGGCCGGCATCGTGCTGCAGGCCTACCTGCCGGATGCGCTCGCGGCGATGATCCGGTTGCAGGAGTGGTCGGCCGCCCGCCGCGCACGGGGCGGCGCCGGCATCAAGGTGCGCATCGTGAAGGGCGCGAACCTGCCGATGGAACAGGTGGAGGCGGAGGTGCACGGCTGGCCGCTCGCCACCTGGAACCGCAAGCAGGACTCCGACACGAATTACAAGCGGGTGCTCGACTACGCGCTCACCCCGGAGCGGGTGCGGAACGTGCGCCTCGGCGTCGCCGGCCACAACCTCTTCGACATCGCGTACGCCTGGCTGCTGGCGGGTGAGCGCGGCGCCCGCGGCGGCATCGAGTTCGAGATGCTGCTCGGTATGGCGCAGGGCCAGGCGGAGGCGGTGCGCCGCGAGGTGGGCGGCTTGCTGCTGTACACGCCGGTGGTGGCTCCCGCCGAGTTCGACGTGGCGATCGCGTACCTCATCCGCCGTCTGGAGGAAGGGGCGTCGCAGGACAATTTCATGAGCGCCGTGTTCGAGCTGTCGAAGAACGAGGCACTGTTCGAGCGCGAGAAGCGGCGCTTCCTCGCCTCCCTCGCCGAACTGGACGACACGGTGCCGCCCGCGCACCGCGTCGGCGACCGCTTCGCCGCGGTGGAGCGTTCGCGCGAGGGCCGCTTCGAGAACACCCCCGACACCGATGCCTCCGTCGCTGCCAACCGCGACTGGGCTCGAGCGGTGCTCGAGCGCGCCGGCGAGTCGACCCTCGGCGTCGCCGCGATCGAGCAGGCCCGCGTGACGGATGCGGCAGAGCTCGATCGCACCCTCGTCTCGGCCGCGACGGCCGGCACCGCCTGGGGCACCCGCTCCGGAGCCGAGCGGGCGCGCATCCTGCACCGCGTGGGTGATGAGCTCGAGGCGCGACGCGCCCTGTTCCTCGAAGTGATGGCCGCGGAGGCGGGCAAGACGCTCGACCAGGCCGATCCCGAGGTCTCGGAGGCGATCGACTTCGCGCATTACTACGCCGAGCTCGCCCGCGAACTCGATGCGGTGGACGGCGCCGAGTTCGTGCCCGCGCGGCTCACGCTCGTGACCCCGCCGTGGAACTTCCCGGTGGCGATCCCGGCCGGATCGGTGCTCGCCGCGCTGGCCGCCGGATCCGCTGTAGTGCTCAAGCCCGCCGGACTCACCGAACGGTGCGGAGCGGTGATCGCCGAGGCCCTGTGGGCGGCCGGCGTGCCGCGCGAGGTGCTCACGCTGCTGCAGGTGTCGGAGAGCGGGCTCGGCTCGACCCTGATCGCGCACGGGCAGATCGACCGTGTGATCCTGACCGGGGCGTACGAGACGGCGGAGCTGTTCCGCTCCTTCCGCCCCGATCTGCCGCTGCTCGCGGAGACCAGCGGCAAGAACGCGATCATCGTCACGCCGTCGGCCGACCTCGACCTCGCGGTGAAGGACGTCGTTTCGTCGGCGTTCGGGCACGCCGGCCAGAAGTGCTCCGCCGCCTCGCTCGTGATCCTCGTCGGCTCCGTGGCGCGGTCCGAGCGGTTCCGCAACCAGCTGCTCGACGCCGCCGCGTCGCTCACCGTCGGCTACCCGAGCGACCCGGCCACGCAGATGGGCCCGATCATCGAACCCGCGACCGGCAAGCTGCTCGACGGCATGACCCGGCTCGGCGATGGCGAGAGCTGGCTGTTGCAGCCGGAGCAGCGCGCCGAGACGCTGTGGACCCCCGGCATCCGCGCCGGTGTCGCTCGCGGCTCGGAGTTCCACCGCACCGAGTACTTCGGTCCCGTGCTCGGGGTGATGACCGCCGCGACCCTGGCGGAGGCGATCGCCATCGCCAACGAGGTCGACTACGGCCTCACCTCGGGGCTGCACGCGCTCGACCCGAACGAGATCGGCACCTGGCTCGACACGATCCAGGCCGGCAACCTCTACGTGAACCGCGGCATCACCGGCGCGATCGTGCGTCGCCAGCCGTTCGGCGGCTGGAAGAAGTCGGCGGTCGGCCCCGGCACGAAGGCCGGCGGCCCGAACTACCTGGTGGGTCTCGGTTCGTGGCGCTCCGCGCCGGCCTCGGCGGCGGATGCGATCACCTCCCCCGCCGTGGCCCGCCTCGTGGCCGCAGCGCGCGAGGCGCTCGACGCCGCTGCAGCCGAGGCGGTGTTCCGCGCGGCAGGCAGCGACGCCGCGGCATGGCGCGAACGTTTCGGCTCCCCGAGCGACGTCTCGGGGCTGGCGGCCGAACGGAACGTGTTCCGCTACCTGCCCGTGATCGAGCCGGTGCACATCCGTCTCGCCGAGGGGGCGCCGGTGGCCGAGCTGGTGCGCGTGCTCGCCGCTGCGACCCTGGCGGCGGCGCCGGTGCGCGTCTCCAGCGCGGTCGCGCTGCCGGGTGTACTCGCAGCGCTCATCCCGGCCGCCGTCGAGACGGATGCGCAGTGGCTGCGGTCCGCGGCGAACGTGCGCGGACGCATCCGCCTGATCGGCGCCCCGGCGTCGTCGCTCGCCGAGGCGACCGGCGGCCGCCCCGATGTCGCGATCTACGCGAACCCGGTCACCGAATCCGGCCGGGTCGAGTTGCTGCCGTTCCTGCGCGAACAGGCGGTCAGCATCACCGCGCACCGCTTCGGCACGCCGAACGGCCTCACCGACGCGCTGATCTAGCCGGGGCGTCACCGACAGGCGTCGCGGCGGGACGCTTCGCGGCGGGACGCTTCTCGGCGGGACGCTTCGCGGCGGGACGCGTCGGCAACGCCCGCTTCGCACGTTCGATGCAAGCCCTCATCCGATGGCAACCTCCCGGCAGGGTGCGAGTCGTACACTTCCAACATGGAGCACGAGCTTTCGACGCACCCCCTCCGTGTGATCTCGTACAACTTGCGGGAGCATCGCGCGCATCACGAGTTGTCCAGCCTGGCCGCCCGGCACGACGTGGACGTGCTGTGCCTGCAGGAGTGCGACACGACCAAACTGCCCGAGCAGATCGGTGAATTGCGGCTCGCTGCCGTCACCGCTCGCAACAGGCTCGGCCTCGCCGTGTACTACGGATCCGAGCGGTTCAGCCTCGTCGACAGCTCGGCCTTCGAGTTGAGCAAGTCGATGCACGACCGCGTGATGTCGCCCGCGCACGAGCGGCTCCTGGCCGTGCGACTGGACGACCGGCGCGGCGGACGCATCGTGGTCGGCTCCTTCCACGCCGCTCCGCTCTCGGCGGCGAACTCGGTGCGCCGCAAGCAGATCAACGAGGCGTTGGACGCGATGCGCGGCTACGCGCCGGACGCGCCGACCCTGATGGTCGGCGACTACAACTACCCCTGGTTCTTCAAGGGACTCGACCGCCGGATGACCGCCAGCGGGTACTCCGTCACCCGCAGCGACGCCCCGACCTACGCGCGGTACCGGTACTTCAGCGGACACTTCGACTTCGCGATCTCGGATCTGATGAGCATCGAGCGCATCTCGACGCTGCCCCAGGGTACGAGCGACCACCTGCCTGTGCTGATCGACGCCGACTACGCCACGCCCTCGCGTCAGGCGGCCTGAGCGAAGGTGCGGTGACGGCGCGGTGCCGGCGGGCTCAGGCCTCGCGCTCGGCGTCGCTGCGTTCGACGCAGAACTCGTTGCCTTCAGGGTCGGCGAGAACCGCCCAACCGGTGCCGTCGGTCTCGCGGCGGTCATCGACCATCCGGGCACCGAGCCCGACCAGGTACGCGATCTCGGCATCGCGCGTGCGCTTGTCAGGCACGATGTCGACGTGCATCCGGTTCTTCACGCTCTTGTGCTCCGGCACGGTGACGAAGAGCAGGCCGGGCGCTCCGTCGGGGCCGGCGAGGAACGCTTCGTCGTCGCCGGGCACGTTCGGTTCGTCGGGGTCCTCGGCGTAGTCAGTGACGAGCGCCCAGAACTCGGCGAGGCCGTACGGGTCGCGGCAGTCGATGGTGATGGTGCGGATCCGTGTGGGCACACTCCTATGATCAGCACAGCATCCGCGATCGGCGCCACCCCGCAGAGTGGGCACCCGGCCGAACGGCGGCGGCGGGCGGATAGGCTCGTCGGGTGACCACCCTCATCCTCGCGCGGCACGGTGAAACCGTCTGGCACGCCGAGAACCGCTACGCCGGCTCCTCCGACATCGCCCTCACGCCCGCCGGGCACGACCAGGCGGCGACGCTCGCCGTGTGGGCCGTGGACGCCGAGCTCGACGCCGTGTTCTCCTCGACCCTGGTGCGCGCCGTCCGCACCGCGGTACCGGTCGCGCGTGCTGCCCACCTCGAGCTGCAGCAGGACGCCGATCTGGTCGAGGTCGACTTCGGTCAGGGCGAGGGACTCACCACTGCCGAGATGAACCGGCGCTTCCCGGACGAGTACGCCGCGTGGACCGCCGCCCCCGCGATCCAACCGCTGCCCGGAGGCGAGTCGGGCCTGGATGCGGTGGCGCGCGCCAACACGGCGCTCGCCCGCATCCGGCGCCGCTACCCCGACGGACGCGTGCTCGTCGTCGCTCACGGCACGCTCATCCGCTTGCTGCTGTGCGCCTACCTCGGCATCAACCCCGAGACGTACCGGCACACCTTCCCGCTGGTCGACAACGTCTCGCTGACGACGCTGCGCTGGGACGCGACCGGAGTCGGCCTCCTGGGTTACAACGTCACGCCCGTTCAGAAGCAGCGCCACGTCAGCTGAGTCGGCCGGGAGGACGGGGCGCGACTCCCCCGCCGCTGCGGCCATCGGCCTCGTCCTGGGTTCGGTCGCGAGCGTCCAGCTCGGCGCATCGTTCGCGGTACTGCTGTTTCCGGCCGCCGGGCCGATCGGTACGGTGACGCTGCGGCTCGTGCTCTCCGCCCTGGTGCTGCTGGCGATCTGCCGGCCGACGTTGCGGGGTTACAGCCGGGCCGACTGGATCACGGTCGGGCTGTACGGGCTCGCGCTGGGTGGGATGAACGCGGCGTACTACGAGGCGATCGCACGGATCCCGCAGGGAGCGGCGGTCACTTTGGAGGTGCTCGGCCCACTGACCCTGTCGGTGATCGCCGGCCGACGCTGGACCAGCGTGCTCTGGGCCGTGCTGGCGCTGGCCGGGGTGGTGGTGCTCTCGCAGGGCGGCTTCGGCAGCCTCGATCCGCTCGGTGTCGCGTTCGCGCTGCTGGCCGCGGTGCTCTGGGCGGGCTACATCGTGTTCGCCGCCCGCACCGGCGGCCGGTTCCCCAAGCTCGACGGGCTGGCGCTGGCCATGACCGCGGGGGCCATCGTGTCGCTGCCGTTCGGCATCGCCACGGCCGGTTCGGCGCTGATCCTTCCCCCCGTGCTCGCGCTCGGGCTCGCGGTCGCCGTGCTCTCCTCCGTCGTGCCGTACGCGCTCGAGCTGCTGGCGCTGCGCCGCATCCGGTCGTCGACGTTCTCGATCCTGATGTCGCTCTCGCCGGGAGCCGCCGCGCTCAGCGGCTTCCTCGTGCTCGGCCAGCGGCTCAGCTGGCTGGAGGCGTTGGGAATCGCCCTGGTGGTGGCGGCCTCGGTGGGCGCCGTGCGCTCCGCCGCGCGCCGGGGCTGAGCCGCTCCCTGCCGAGTGCTTGCGGCCGGCCCGCCCGGGTGAGCGAGCGCCTGGCGTCCCGTCGGTCGGCAGCAGCCCCGACCACGCCGACACCGACGCCCGGAATCCCGCAGGATCTCGGGAATGGAACAGGCCCAGCCCATCCCGAACCACCGAGCCTGCCGATCGACGGGACGACCACCCCGGGCGACCGACCTCTCAGACGCACTCCGGGGCGACCGGCCTGAACGAGCAGCGGCCCGCAACCGCCGCCCGGCGATCGGGCACACCCAGCGCGCCGCGTACCGTCGGTCGGCAGCAGCTCCACCACACCGAGACCAACGCCCGGAGTCGGTCAAGTCCGGCCAAGTCTCGTGGAGTGGTGCAGCCGGGTGTCCTTCGAGGGTGGGTTAGTTCAGGTTTCGATCGTCGGCCATGGCTCATGATCGCAGCTGCAACGCTCCGCACGACCCAGTTGTTGCTCGTCGGCACGGCTCACCAACCGTTGCCGGATCCAAGGCGCTGCGCGCGGATCGCGGCCCAACCCAGCGTCGAATACACATTGGAGGAGGTGGCGGGTCGCTGAAGTGGGCGCCCGCTGCTTTTCAGTCAGGGGCGACGAGCTGAACGTGTTCGTGGCAGCGGCCCGCGATGCGGTCGTCGTGGGTGGCGATGATGACGCTGGCTCCGCGGTCGGCGATCTCTGTGAGCACGTCGAAGACGGTGTCGGCATTGTCGGCGTCGAGGGCTCCCGTTGGTTCGTCAGCGAGGACGATTGCGGGGCTTTTGACGAGGAGACGCGCGAGCGCTACTCGCTGTTGTTCTCCTCCGCTGAGGCGTGAGACCTTCTCTCGTGCCCGTCCGTGTAGGCCGACGCGGTCGAGGGCGTCGTTAAACCGTCCGGCGCGTCCTCGTCGCTCGACGACCGCGAGGGCGAGATTCTGTTCGACGGTGGCGGTATCCACGAGGGCGTAGTTCTGGAAGAGGTAGCCGAGGCGGTAGCGGCGGAATTCGCGTGCCGCTCGCGTGCGGAGGCGGGTGAGTTCTTCTCCGTCTGCGTCGATGCTGCCCGAGTCGGGCGCGTCGAGAAGGCCGATGCAGTTCAGGAGGGTGGATTTCCCGCTTCCGCTGGGTCCGGTGAGCGCGAGGAGGCGTCCGGTGGGAACGGTGAAGCTCAGGTCATGCCAGAGGTGGCGTCTGCCGTAGCTCTTGTCGAAGTTGGTGATTGTGATCATGAGGGCTCCTGGGGTCACGCATCGGCGGAATGGCTGCGCAGCATTCGCGCATGGGCTAAGGCCAGGGATGCCACGAGCAGGGCAGCGGCCGCGCCGGCTGTAGCGAGTGCGATGAGGGATTGATTGATGAGATAGCTCTCCGTGTCGACGGTGCCGGTGTCGATCACGCTCTGAACCGTCAGCGGATCCCGAGTCCACGCGGCCGCGAGGGAGATTGCTGTGACGGCGAGGATCAGGCCGGCCTCGAGGATGAAGGTGGTTCGGTGGGTGGCGGCGAAGGACCATCCGGAGAGGTGCTGGACGAACAGGCGCTGGCGGTTCTTCTCGACGGTGACGACCCCGACGATCAAAGCAGTCAGCGCGACGACGACGATCGCCGCGACGAGTCCTGCGATGTTGATCGTGACCGCGCCGAGAGCTTGCCGGTAGCTCTCGTTCGCTTGGTAGGCGACGGGCTGGATAGCGGAGACGGCTGGGTTCAGGTCCATGGCGCGAACATCTGCGCGAAGCGTGTCGGGGTCGGTGAAAACGATGCTGCCGTTGGTGACGGCGGCGAACAGCTCGCTCTGCGGAATGAACTGCAGGCTGGGAAGCACGACGATCACGGGGTTGGCGGCGATGGCTGGCCCGTTCATGACGTTGCCCGTGCCCGTCCGGAAGGTGAAGAGGTTCTGTCCTGCCTGGGTGCGGGCGTCGTTGATCGGGACGGTCGCAGGGTCGGGGATGTCGCTGAGGGTGAGCGAGTGTTCGAACTGGTACCAGTCGGCGGCGGCTGCGTGTGCGGCAACGACCTGCGCCGCGGCGGCGTCGTCGGGAACGAGGACGGTGATGGCGTCACTCAGCACCGTCGTGAGGCGGTCACCGTTCGTATCAAGGACAGGCACCTGCTGGAGGTACTCCTGATTAACGACAAGAGCATCGGTTAAGGCCGGGGCGAGCGCGTCGCGCTGCGCCAGGACGACCCCGTGGTCGGAGTCGCGCTTTCGGGCGAGCTCGGCCACGGTGCTGCGGGCGACGTTCAATTCGGTGTCGGTGAGGTTGCCGCTGACGGTGAGTGTGACCGCGTCGCCGGCTTGGGCCCAGTACGCGCGTGTTTGTCCTTCAATCTGTGCCAAGTAAACGCTCTGGCCAAGAGCGGCGATGATGCTCAACAGCACGAACACCGCGGGGAGGCGAACGGCATAGGCACCGACCAGCGCCCACACGCCGTCGATCTCGCCCTTCACCTGATCGAGCACATCGCGGCCGGCGGTAATGACGATTCCGACCACGTGCGCGCCCAGACCGGCGACAAGCAGGACCGAGATCAGTCTGCAGGCCAGCGTGAGGAGTGCGGCTGCGTGAGCGAATCCGTTGTAGAG
Organism: Microbacteriaceae bacterium VKM Ac-2855; assembly: GCA_013204985.1. Classification (GTDB taxonomy): domain Bacteria; phylum Actinomycetota; class Actinomycetes; order Actinomycetales; family Microbacteriaceae; genus Rathayibacter. Next base: position 268,787 of record JABMLG010000003.1, on the reverse strand, counting down.
GTACATCGTTGTGGCAAGAACCGCGACGGTGCCCGCGGCAAAGATCAAAACGGGACGTAAGAGGGCCGCCAGCTCGTGCAGGAGGATCCCGGCCGAGCTGCGCCCTGACATTCGCTGAATTCCGTGGGCTCGGCCGCGCAGCACCGTGCCGGCGCCGATCAGCACGATGACGGCGAGCACACTCACACCGAAAGCGCGGGAGAGATCGCCGAACGCGAGATAGCTGTCGAGATCTCCAGCGTTCGGGTAGGGAGTAACTTCGCCTGTCCATCCCGCAGCCTGGACCAGCGAAAGAACGGCGAGAGCATCCGACGAGGAGCCGCCGATGAGGTAATACCCGCGCGGATCGGTGTCGTGAAGATCGGTAATCGGGGCAACCGTGGTTGTGATTTCCGGGTCGGCGTCGCCGTACCCGTCACGTAGCCACCGCGACGCCTCCCCGCCCCCGTCTGCGACGAAAAGGTGCCGGATGGTGTCCGGTCGATCCGCATCCGGTACGAATCGGACGACATCGACTCCGTGCCGTTGCGCGAAGTCCTGCAGCTGCCCGCATAGGTCAGCAGCGGTCGTCTCTGCGGTGGTAACGCTACTGACGTGCATCTGCTCGCCGGCCGTCCAGAGAGGCCCCCGCACCTCGAACGCGCGAACGTACAGGAATGAGAACACGACCGCCAGAACGATCGCGATCACGTATCCAGCGATGACACTACGACTTCTCACGAACCCCCCTCTTGCAGAAGGGGCGGGACGCATGGCGCCCCGCCCCCATCATGATGCGACGATCAGCACCACGAGTAGTAGGCGTAGTCCGTTGTCCACGCACGCGCCGGCCCGCTGATCGCGGCGGTCACCCCAGGGCTCTTGCACGACGTCTGCTGCAGTGACCCGTTGTTGATCGATGCGCGATGGTTCTTCGACGGCTGCTGGTACGACGACAACACAGTGCCACCCGAGACGCCATGGATCCACGTCCCACCCTCCGGATAGGACGTCGTGTACGCCGCTGCCGCTGCGGGCGCCGCGATCAAAGTCCCCGCCAGAGCCAACGTCGTGATGAGCGAACGGCGCGACCCACGCTTACGAGATAAAGGCATGATGCCCTCTTTTTCATGTTGATCTTCCACGCTCCGTCGCGTGTTGATGGGGATCACCCATCGCGACCCTTACCCCCGGCGACGGTTCCACTCAAGTGAGCGAATATCAGCATAATATGAGAAAACCCCAAAAATGCAAACATTGGCAACTCTCGCAGGTGCCCTCCGATGCGGGGTGCAGTCTGAGCTGAAAGCTGCGTCATGACCCAGCGCGGAACACTCATTCGATCAGCGCGGGCCTCTTGGAACCGTAGGGATGCGAGACGTATCACTTGCCCGGAATCTCACCGCAGCGCCGCTCGGCGGCATCGGACAGGGAGAGTGGCACGCTTCGGGTGCCCCACCCTCCCAGCCGAGCCAACGCAGTCAGTGCGACCAGGCAAGGGCCCAGCCGCCGTGGCGACTGGGCCCTTCATTGTGGTCGCGGGGTTCTCGGCGTTGCCAAAAGATTCCGCGTGTCCTTCCCACCAGGGGTAGGCGAGCGATGTTCGCCGGCCAACCCTGGTCTCGCACGGATCCGCACTGGACTAGTGAGTTCGCACGAGCATCCAGATGACGGTTGCAGCCGCCATCAGGAGAAGGAGTCGGAGGGTCGGGCCCCATCGTTTGATGGCGCGCCTGACCGGAGGGACTCACCCCCGGAATCCCGCAGGATCCCGGGCACGGGAACAGACCCAACCCGTCCACAACCACCGAGCCTGCCGACCGACGGGACGGCCAGCGCGGGGTAACCGACCGCCCCGGCGCACACTGCGATGCCCGGCGTGAACGAGCAGCGGCCGCCGACCGGTGCCGTGCGATCGGGCATGCCGAGCGCCCGGTGTTCCGTCGGTCGGCAGCAGCCCCCACCGCACCGAGATCAACGCCCAGGATCCCGGGCACGGAACAGACCTAGCCCATCCCGAACCACCGAGCCTGCCGATCGACGGGACGGCAGGGTAGGCCGGGAATGGTTAGGCTAGGTAATGAGTTAGGCTAACTATATGAACGTCATCGAGCCGCGTACGGCAGAACTCGCTACGGACGTCCGCGTCGCGGTCGGCCGACTCGGCCGCCGGTTGCGCAAGGAGAAGGCGCAGCACGACATGAGCGACACCATGTTCGCCGTGCTCGCGTACCTGTTCCGCGAAGGCCCGAAGACCCTCGGCGAGCTGGCCGACTACGAGCAGGTCAAGCCGCCCTCGATGACCCGCACCGTCAACTGCCTGGTGGACGACGGCCTCGCCGAGCGGATGCCCGACGCGCGCGACGGGCGCGTGACGCGCATCCGCCCCACCACCGCGGGCAGCGACCTCGTGCTCAAGGTGCGCGAGAGCCGCAACGCCTGGCTCGTGCAGCAGCTCGCCGACCTCACCGCCGACGAACGGGCCACGCTCGCCGACGCCGCCGCGATCCTCCGGAGGCTCACCGACTGATGAGTGCCATGTTCCGTTCCCTCTCAGTGATCAATTACCGCATCTGGTTCGCCGGGGCGATGGTGTCGAACATCGGCACCTGGATGCAGCGCACCGCCCAGGACTGGATCGTGATCAACGACCTGACCGATCACGACGCGACGGCGCTCGGCATCACGATGGCGTTGCAGTTCGGCCCGCAGCTCGTGATGGTGCCGTTCTCGGGGCTCATCGCCGACCGCTTCGACCGTCGCAAGCTGCTGATGGCGACGCAGGCGGCGATGGGCGTGCTCGGTCTGGGCCTCGGCCTCATCGTCGTCACCGGCGTCGTGCAGCTCTGGATGGTCTACCTCTTCGCGCTGCTGCTCGGCTTCGTCGCGGCGGTGGACGCTCCGGTGCGGCAGACGTTCGTGTCGGCGATGGTGGACGAGAAGAACCTCTCGAACGCGGTCTCGCTCAACTCCGCCTCCTTCAACCTCGCGCGGATGATCGGGCCGGCGCTCGCGGGCATCCTGATCGCCGTGATCGGCACCGGCTGGGTGTTCCTGCTCAACGCGGTGAGCTTCGCGGGCGTGCTGATCTCACTGCGGTACATGCGCGTCGGCGAGCTGCGTGCCGCCCCGCGCGCGTCGAAAGGCAAGGGCGCGCTGCTCGAAGGGTTCCGTTACGTCTCGAAGCGTCCCGACATCCTCGTGATCATGACGATCGTGGCGATCATCGGGATGTTCGGCCTCAACTTCCCGATCTTCGCCTCGACGATGGCGACGGTCGAGTTCGACATGGGGGCGAGCGAATTCGGCTTCCTGTCGTCCGCGATCGCGATCGGATCGGTCGCCGGTGCGCTGCTGTCGGCGCGACGCGACCGGCCGCGCATCCGCATGATCTTCGGAGCCGCCGCCGGCTTCGGTCTCGCGCTCCTGGCCGCATCGGTGATGCCGAGCGTGTGGACGTTCGCCCTGGTGCTGCCGTTCGTGGGGCTGGCGGCGCAGACGCTGATGACCTCCGCCAACGGATTCGTGCAGCTGTCGACCGATCCCGCCATGCGCGGCCGCGTGATGGCGCTGTACATGGCGATCTTCATGGGCGGCACGCCGATCGGCGCTCCCCTGATCGGCTGGGTCGCCGACACCTTCGGCCCGCGCTGGGCGCTCGGCGTCGGCGCGACGTCGGGGTTCATCGCGGCCCTGGTGGGCGTGGCGTGGCTGGTGCGCACACAGCACGTGCGGGTCAGCTACCGGATGCGACAGACGCCGCACCTGGTGGTGCGGCACGACGGCATGCGCGCCGCCGCCCGCGCAGATCTGGCCCGCGACGAGCTGGCCCGCGACGAGGCTCTGGCCGCTCGCACCGTCTGACGCCTTCCTGCGAGGGACCCCGCCTGTGCGCCACGGACCCTCCCAGCGGGGGTCCCTTGCGCACAGAAGGGGTCCCTCGCAAGAAGGCGGTCTTGTACCCAGCCGGGCGACATGGGACGATCCTCGCAGCACCTCTTCCTGTGATCCGGCTCCGAGCCGGTGATGCATCCGCCCTGCGTCGATTCGAGGTTCGTCCGTGACGAATTCCGCCCGGTTCCGCCCGCTCCTCGCGCTCCTCGCCGCGACCGTTCTCGCCACCGTCGGGCTCGCGCCCGTCGCGGCAGCAGAGACGGCCACCGCTGAACCGCCGGCCTACACCGACGGCAGCTACATCGTGCGCCTGCACGAGGACGCGCTCGCGACCTACGCCGGCGGGATCGCCGGGCTGGCCGCCACCGCACCCGCCGAGGGCGAGCAGCTCGATGTCACGACAGCGGATGCGACGGCCTACGCCGGTTACCTCCGCGGAATCGAGTCGCGCATCGCGGCCGCCACCGGCGTCACCATCGACTACGCGCTCACGAACGCTCTGGCAGGATTCACGGCGCGTCTGACGGCGCGCCAGGCGGCCGCCGTCGCCGCGTTCCCGGGCGTCGCTTCGGTCGAGAAGTCGGTCCTGCGCCGACCGCTGGTCACCACCGGTACCGATTTCCTCGGGCTGCCCGCCGTCTGGCAGGCGACCGGTGGTCAGTCCACGGCGGGCGCGGGCGTCGTCGTCGGTGTGATCGACACGGGAATCGCGAGCGAGAACGCCTCCTTCGCCGGCGCACCGTTGGGCACCGCTGCCGGATCCGCGCCCTACCTCTCCGGCAACCAGGTCGTCTACGCGAAGTCCGACGGCGGCACGTTCCGCTCCACGCGTGTCACGGGTGAGAACTGGGGACCGTCTAACTACTCGACGAAGGTGATCGGCGGACGCTTCTACACGGCCGGATTCGGCGCCTCCACCATCGCGGCGGAGGACTACCTCTCGCCCCGCGACCACGACGGCCACGGCAGTCACACCGGGTCCACGGCCGCCGGCAACGCGAACGTCCCCGTCACCGTGAGCCCGTCGAAGTCGGCGGTGATCTCGGGAGTCGCCCCGGCCGCCAAGGTCGCCGCGTACAAGGTGTGCTGGGATGCGAGCGACGGCACCGCCGGTTGCGCCTCCTCCGACCTGGTCGCCGCGATCGACGATGCGGTCGCGGACGGCGTCGATGTGATCAACTTCTCGATCGGCGGGGGGCCCAGCACGAAGCTCACGGCCGAGGACTACGCCTTTCTCGGCGCGGCCTCGGCCGGCGTCTTCGTCGCCGCGGCCGCCGGCAACTCCGGCCCCGGAGCCTCGACGCTCGACCACGCCTACCCGTGGGAGACCACCGTGGCCGCGAGCACGCTGCCGTTCGACGTGGCGACGGTGTCGCTCTCGAACGGCGCGAAGTACGGCGGCGCCAGCGTCACGGTGCAGGCTCCGGTGACCGCGCCGGTGATCTTCGGCGGCGATGCCGGCTCCGCGCTCTGCGAGGCGGGGGCGCTCACTGCGTCGAAGGTGAAATCGAAGATCGTGATCTGCGACCGCGGCACCACCGGTCGCACCGAGAAGTCGGCGGCGGTGAAAGCCGCGGGCGGCGTCGGGATGATCCTGACGAACGTGGAGGACTCCTCCCTCGACCTCGACGCGCATCCGATCCCGACGGTGCACGTGCAGGCGAACTACCGCTCGGCGATCATCGCCGCGTCGCGCGTCCCCGGCACGACGGCGACCCTCACCCCCGACAACCTCACGAACTACAACCCGCCGAATCCGCAGATCGCCGGATTCTCATCTCGCGGGCCCTCGATCTCGGACGACCAGGACGTCCTCAAGCCCGACATCGCCGCTCCCGGCACCTCGGTGCTCGCCGCGGGCGCGAACGTGCCCGGAGCGGCGGGCAGCTACGAGTTCCTCTCGGGCACGTCGATGGCCTCGCCGCATATCGCAGGTCTCGCGGCGCTGTACCTCGGCGAGAAGCCGAACGCGACTCCCGCCGAGGTGAAGTCGGCGATGATGACCTCGGCGAGCAACGCCGTCACGTCCGGCGGTGCCGCTGTGACGGATCCGTTCGCGCAGGGTGCCGGGCAGGTCAGGCCCGGATCGTTCCTGAACCCCGGCCTCTACTACCCTGCGGCGCGCCCCGACTGGCTCGCCTTCCTCAGCGGCTCGGGCTACGCCTTCGGGGGTGCCTCGCCGATCGATCCCTCCGATCTGAATCAGGCGTCGATCGCCATCGGCTCGCTCGCCGGCTCGCAGACCGTCACCCGGACCGTCACCGCCACGACCAGCGGCACATTCACCGCATCCGTGAGCGGACTCGCCGGCGTGCAGACCACGGTGACGCCGTCGACTCTGGCCGTGACGGCGGGCAGCAGCTACCGGTACTCCGTCACCTTCACGCGCACCACCGCCGCGACCGGCGTGTTCGCCACCGGAGCACTCACCTGGAGCGGCGCCGGAACGACCGTGCGCTCCCCCATCGCCGTGAAGCCGGTCGCGTTCTCGGCGCCGGACGACGTCCTCGGCGCCGGCACCTCCGGATCCGCAACCGTCGCTGTCGACGGCGGCACCACAACGAACCTCGCGCTGAGCAGCACCGGGCTGACGAAGAGCGCCTATTTGCAGAACGCGGCCGGCAAGAAGGTGAACGCCTCGGGCGTCGGCGGCACGGGGGCTCAAGTGGCGTACTCGTTCACGGTCCCGTCGGGCACGCAGCTCACGCGGGTGGCGGTGTCGAGTGCGACCCCGGGCGCGCAGATCGATCTTGTGGTGGTGCGGACGCAGTACGTCGTGATCACCGCCGAGACCTTCCGGATGGCGTCCTACGGCGGCACCGAGGTGCTCGACATCCCGACGCCCGTCGCCGGCAGCTACACCGCCTACGTGCTGGTGACGGATGCGCCGGCGAACACTCCGTTCGACCTCTACGTCACGAGTGTGAAGAAGACCGGATCCGCTCTGTCGCTCAGCCCATCGACGCTCGCTCTGAAGGCGGATACGACGACGAACTACACCGCGTCATGGTCGGGTCTCGCGACCAACTCCCGCTACCTCGGTCTCGTCCGGTACGGCTCGAGCGGCGTGCAGACGGTGCTCGAGGTGCGCACGAGCGGGACGGTGCCGACACCGACCCCCACGGCGACCCCGACGGCCACGGCGACACCGACCCCTACGGCGACACCGACGCCGACGCCGACTCCCACCGCTACGCCGACCCCGACGGCCACTCCGACTTCGACCCCGATCCCGGACACGGTGAAACCCACGGCGACCATCACGGCGCCTGCATCCGGCTCGACCGTGTCGGGCAGCGCGGTCGCCGTCGCGGTCACCGCCGCGGACAACGTCGCGGTGACGAAGGTCGAGCTCTATTCCGGCTCGACACGCCTCGGACCCGCCGTGAAGCAGTCCGACGGCAGTTGGAAGGCGACGTTCGACTCGCGCGCCTACCCGAACGGCAGCTACCCGGTGCAGGCTCGCGCGAGCGACGCCGCCGGCAACACCGGCGCGAGCGCGAACGTCACGCTCCGCATCACCAACTGAGCGACGCCTTCTTGCGAGGGACCCGCTCCGTGCGCGAGGGACCCCCGCAGAGGGGGTCCCTCGCGCACAGGAGGGGTCCCTCGCAAGGAGGCGTCAGGCTTCGCGGGTGATCTCCACCGTGACGAAGAGCTTCGAGCCGTGCGGGCCGGCGTAGACGCCGCGCAGGGGCGCGATGTCGTTGTAGTCGCGGCCGCGGCCGACGATCACGTGCCGGTCGCCGATGTCGATCAGGTTCGTCGGGTCGTAGCCGCGCCAGGTCCCTCCGCAGAACCACTCGACCCAGGCGTGGCTCTCGCCCACGACCGTCTCGCCGATCGGCGCGTCGGGCTTGGGGTGCAGGTAGCCCGAGACGTAGCGCGCGGGGATCCCGATCGAGCGCAGCGCACCGAGCGTGATGTGCGTGATGTCCTGGCAGACGCCCTGCTTGGCGGCCCACGACTCGGAGGCCGTGGAGTGCACGCCGGTCACACCCTGCATGTACTTGACCTGCTTGCCGACCTCCTGCGCGATCGCCAGGGCCGCATCGCACGGTCCTTCGGATTCGTCGGCGATCCGCTTCGCGAGTTCGATCAAGTCTTCGGGAGGATCCGAGCGCACGGTCTGCTTCGACTGCTCGACGTACTCCGTCAGCGTCTCGACCTGCTGCGCGAGCTGCTCCCACCCCACCGGGTGCTGCGGATGCGGCTTCGGCCGGATCTCGACCAACGACGTCGCCGTCAGCGAGAGCTCGTGGTGCGCCTTCAACACGTCGAACGACGACACCCTGGTGCCCCAGTAGTCGGTGTAGGTGTGCGCCGAGGTGAGGGGCTTGATGTCGAGGTTCGAGAACAGCACCAGCTGCCCGTCGGAGGAGGCGGGGAGCATCCGCGCCTCGTTGTAGGACGTAACGACGTCGCCTTCGTACGTGAAGCCCGTCGTGTGTTTGATGCGTAGCCGGCTCACAGCGCCTCCCCGATCCAGTTGGGCATGACATTGGTGGGGAAGTACCGCTGACGGATCGCTTCGGACGCCGCGGACGTGGCGTCCTGCACGTTGTCCATGTGCAGCGGCAGGTCGTCGAGGATCGACGCGATCGGCCGGAACTCGAGCTCGGAGCGGATCTGGCCGAGCAGTCGCAAGGCATCGCTCGTGACGCCCAGGCGGCCGGAACGCGGCTCGATGTCGCGCATGCACTGCTCGGCCCGCGAGACCGAGAACATGATCGAGCGCGGGAAGAGGCGGTCCAGCAAGAGGAACTCCGCCGCGTTCCGCGCGCTCGGCACGCCGCGATAGGTGCGGAGGTAGGCCTCGTAGGCGCCGCACGAGCGGAGGATCGTGGTCCACGACGGACCGGATGCTTCGGTCAGCGAGCGCGTGGCGAGCAATCGGGCGGTCATGTCGGCGCGTTCGATGGAACGGCCGAGCGTGAAGAACTGCCACGCCTCGTCGCGCGAGGTGGCCGACTCGATGATCCCCACGGCCAACGCCGAGCGTTCGCGCACCCAGCTGAAGAACTCCGAGACCCGCTCCCCCGAGACGCGGCGCGGCATCCGGGTGCGGGTGGTGTTCAGGCACTCCCACAGCTCGGTCGAGACGATCTCGCGCGCACGGCGGGCGTTCTCCCGGGCGGCGCCGAGGGAGTAGGCGATCGAAGCCGGATTGGTGCGGTCGATCGCGAGGATGGTGAGCACATCGGCGCGCGTGAGCTCATCCGAGTCCTCGGGCGCCTCGCTTCCCATCACCGAGAGCAGCGAACGGCAGGCGGTGTCCTCGTCGATCCACGGATCCTCCAGCAGGAGCTGCAGGTGCACGTCGAGGATGCGGGCTGTTCCGTCGGAGCGCTCGATGTAGCGTCCGATCCAGAACAGCGATTCGGCGATGCGGGAAAGCATTAGTCCGCGCCCTCCTGCGTCTGCTGCTGCTGTTGCTGCTGGTCGTTGTTCTTCGGCGAATCCTGCGGCGAATGATCCGGGGTGTGGTTCATCGGGTAGATGATCGGGATCGACTGCGTCACCGCGGCCTGATCGGCGACCAGACCTTGGATGTTGTGCGCATCCGGTTCGGGCTGGCCGAAGCTCGTCTCGTTGCCGATCACCCAGGTGTCCTTCGAGCCGCCGCCCTGCGAGGAGTTCACAACGAGCTGGCCCTCGGGCAGAGCCACCCGGGTGAGGCCGCCGGGCAGGACCCACACGTCGTCGCCGTCGTTCACCGCGAACGGGCGCAGGTCGGCGTGCCGCGGGCGCATCCCATCGTCGACGAGAGTCGGGATGGTGGAGAGCTGAACCACGGGCTGTGCGATCCAGCCGCGCGGGTCTTTGAGCAGCCGCGAACGAAGCTCCTCGAGTTCCTTCGCTGACGCATCCGGGCCGACGACGAGACCCTTGCCGCCGGAGCCGTCGACCGGCTTCACAACGAGCTCGTCGAGGCGGTCGAGCACCTCCTCGAGCGCTCCCGGATCCTCCAAGCGCCAGGTGTCGACGTTCTTGATGATCGCGTCCTCACCCAGGTAGTAGCGGATGAGGTCGGGCATGTAGGTGTAGACGAGCTTGTCGTCGGCGACGCCGTTGCCCACCGCGTTGGCGATGGTGACGTTGCCCAGGCGCGCGGCGAGCATCAGACCGGGCGAGCCGAGCATCGAATCCGCACGGAACTGCAGCGGATCGAGGAACTCGTCGTCGACACGGCGGTAGATGACATCGACGCGCGTCGGGCCGGAGGTGGTGCGCATGAAGACCTTGCCGCCGGAGCAGAACAGGTCGCGGCCCTCGACGAGCTCGACACCCATCAGTCGCGCGAGCAGGGTGTGCTCGAAGTAGGCGGAGTTGTAGACGCCGGGCGTGAGCACAACGACGGTCGGGTCCTCCACACCCTCGGGGGCCGACTTGCGCAGCGCCTGCAGCAGCCGGTTCGGGTAGTCGCCGACCGGGCGCACGCGCATCGAGACGAAGAGCTCGGGCAGCGTCTGCGCCATGACGCGGCGGTTCGAGATGACGTAGGAGACCCCGGACGGGACGCGGACGTTGTCCTCCAGCACCCGCCAGCCGCCGACCTCGTCGCGGATCAGGTCGATGCCGGACACCTGGATCCGCACGCCGTTCGCGCTGGTGATACCGGCGGCCTGGCGGTGGAAGTGCGACGAGCTCGAGATGAGTCCGGCGGGGATCACGCCGTCCTTCACTGCGTTCTGCGGACCGTACACATCCGCGAGAAACGCCTCGAGCGCTTTGACCCGCTGCTTGATGCCGGTCGAGACCTCGAGCCAGTCGGACGACTCGATCACGCGCGGGACCGCGTCGAGCGGGAACGGCCGCTCCTCGCCCGCGAAGTCGAAGGTGACTCCCTGCGCAAGATAGGAGGAAGCGAGCGCATCGGTGCGACCGCGCAGCTCCTCCTGCGTCATCTTGGCCAGCGAGGAGTAGACGTCGCGGTACGTCGCGCGCACTGCCTCTGCGTCGCTCGTATTGCTGATTCCAGCGAACATCTCGTCCCAGGGGGGCGCGCCTGTGCGACGTCGCTGTACCTTCTGGGACCCATAGCCATCGAACAGGTCACCCATGGCTCGACTCTAGGGGGTTCCGTGTTGCGAGGGTGTTTCACGCATGTCGGGCGGGAGTCGGCGCCGGAACGGCGTGCGTGAGGGCGGCGCAACCCGCCGCCGGACGTAACTTCGGCTGCGGGCGTTCGTCGAGCGCGATGGACGATGACGGACTCTCTCAGCCGAGGTTGCGTCGACGGCTGACCCGCCAAGGGCGTGTCCCGTTGGACGAGCGCCGACGCGCACGGACCGATCGGCGGCGTTCAGACGCCCAGAGCGCGGCTCACTAGTGCGGCCACGCACAGCAGCAGAGCCACGACGTCGACCGCGACGAACCGAGCGGCGCGGGCGCGCGATTCGGCGGCGCGCATCCGCACGACCAGCGCCCCGACCATCACGAGCGCCAAACCGCTCGCCGCCGCGACTCCGATCCACGGGGTGGTGAGACCGAGCATCAGGCCGATCACGCCCAGCATCTCGAGCGCCCCGATCGCCTGCCAGCGCGCCGGCGGGATACGCAGGGCGTCGCGGGTCTCGAGTGACGAGGCCGCCCCGAGCAGCTTGATGAGCCCGGAATAGACGAAGAGCACGGCGAGGAGCCCGAAGAGGATGACGTGGATCACGGATGAACGGTACCGCGGCGCATCGGACGGGCGGATGATCACCGGATCAGCAGGCACCGCGTGGCCCAGGACCGGTCGCAACGAACCTCACTCGCATCGATGTCTGAATCACCCGCGGAATCGAGCGGGTCCATCGATTCACGCGAGGGTGGGCTCTCGTCGGACCGGTCCTCATCCACACCCGATCCCGCACCCGATCCCCACCCGCCCCCACCAGCCGGTCTCGCGAACAGGCATCCGGTGATCCGACCGCCGGAAAACGGCTACCGGGTCGACATCCGTCGTTCAAAGTACGCGTTCTGTTTCGCCGGATAACGGTTGTGATAATTCAGGATCGAACAAACCACAAACGTTTCTTCGATGCCTTCCTTCGGGTGTTCCCTTGCTCCAGTGGCCGGGCGACAGCGACCGGCTCCCGTCACGAATGAGGAGTAACTCCGATGGTTCAACTGTCTCGGCGCACGGCGCTCGGCCTGGGTGGGGCCCTGGGTATGACCGCCCTGCTCGCCGCGTGCTCGTCCACCGCCTCGAGCGGCACCAGCTCCGCCGCCACCGCCGATCTGCGCGTCTGGTTCATGCAGGATTCCGTCTCCGACGTCGCGATGGAGTGGCTGAAGACCACCTTCGAGGCCAACAACCCCGGCTCGACGCTCACCTACGAGCTGCAGGTCTGGGACGGCATCGTCTCGAAGCTGCAGACCGCGCTCGCCAGCGCCGACTCCACCCCCGACATCATCGAGCTCGGCAACACCCAGGCGCCGACCTTCTGCTCGGTGGGCGCCCTGCTCGACCTCACCGACATGCAGGAGGAACTCGGCGGCGACAACCTGACCCAGTCGCTCGTCACTCTCGGCAGCTACGACGACAAGATGTTCGCCGCGCCGTTCTACGCCGGCAGCCGCATCTTCTTCTACCGCAAAGACTGGTTCGACCAGCTCGGCCTCGCGATCCCCACCACGATCGACGAGCTCACCGCGGTCGCCACCGCACTGCAGACCGCGAACCCCGGCGGCAACGCCAACTTCTCGGCCCTCTACCTCCCCGGCATCGCCTGGCAGTCCGAGATCGCCTGGCTGTTCACGAACGGCGGCCGCATCGCGAAGCAGGACGGCGACAAGTGGGTCGCCGACCTCTCCTCCGACGACTCGCAGGCCGCGTTCACGCAGCTGCAAGAACTCTGGGCGAGCGGCTCGACCTCCGGCACGGTCACGGATGCGACCACGGCGAGCGCCGCGTACGTTCCGTTCAATGCGGGCGAGACCGGCATGTTCTTCGGCTTCAACTGGCACCTCTCCTCCGTCGATCCGCAGCTGGTCGCCGACGGCAAGGTCGGCTACTTCGGCTTCCCGGGCGTCGAGGCGAGCGAGGCGGGCAACCCCTTCGCCGGCGGATCGAACGTCGCCATCTCGGGCAAGTCCAAGTCGCAGAACCTCGCGAAGGAGGCGCTGAAGCTCATCTTCGCGAAGGAGTTCCAGGAGTACTTCGCCACCGAGGGCGGCTGGGTCCCCGGCAACCTCGAGTACGCGACCGCGCTCGGCGACGACGATCTCGCCACCCTGACCACCGAGGCCGTGAAGAACTCCGTCGGTACGCCGGCGGCGAAGAACTGGGCCCTCGTCGAATCGGCCAAGACCGTGGACGACTTCTTCGTCGCTCTGGGCGCCGGCGGCGACCCCGTCGCGCTGGCCAAGGCCGCCGACGAGAAGATCAACACCATCCTCAACCAGAGCTAGGAACGCAGGGACGGGGCTCATGCTCCGTCCCTCCCGCCTGGGAGGGCAGAAAAGATGACTCTCGCGGTCAAACAGAAGAAGACGAAGCCGGTGCTGGTGCTCAGCCGGCCCTCCGAACGCCGGATGGCGCTCATCCTGGTGCTACCGGCGGTCGCCATCGTGCTGCTCGCGCTGGGCTACCCCCTGGTGCGGCAGATCATCATGTCGTTCCAGAAGTTCGGCCTCGAGCAGCAGTTCGGCCTGGCTCCGGCCTTCGTCGGCATCGACAACTACGTGTCGGTGCTCACCGACGGCGGGTTCTGGCTGGTGCTGGTGCGTTCGCTGGCGTTCTGCCTCATCACCGCGGCCGTGACGATGGTGATCGGCACCCTCGCCGCGCTGCTGCTGACCACGATCAGCCGCTCGATCGCCGTGTTCGTGCAGATCGTGATGCTGCTGGCGTGGGCGATGCCGGTGCTCAGCTCGCTGCAGGTTTTCCAGTGGATGTTCGACGCGCGTTCCGGCGTCGTCGACTACGCGCTCGGCAGTCTCGGCTTCACCGACATGATCGGGTTCAACTGGTTCGCCCAGCCCGAGACGTTCTTCCTCATCGCGGGCGGCCTGGTCACCTGGATGAGCGTGCCCCTCGTCGTCTTCATGGTCTACGCCTCCGTGACGCAGCTCGACGAGTCGATGATGGAGGCCGCCGCGCTCGACGGGGCCAGCGGATTCAAGACCTTCCGGCACATCATCGCGCCGTCGATCGCTCCGGTGCTGCTGCTCGTCAGCCTCCTGCAGATCATCTGGGACATCCGCGTGTTCACGCAGATCCACGTTCTGCAGGCCAACGGCGGCATCACCGAGCAGACCAACGTGCTGGGCACCTACGTCTACCAGATCGGCCTCGCCGGCGGAAACTACGGCCTCGCCTCCGCCGCCGCGATGATCATGCTCGCGATCACCCTGCTGCTGACCTGGCGCTACATCTCGATGCTGCTGAAGGACACCTCCTCATGACCGTTCTGACCACTCCGGCCACCGCCACCGCCCCGCAGTCGGCGACCACGGCGATCGTGATGCCGAAGAAGCAGTTCCTGCACAAGCCGGGCCGCACCAGCATCCGGATGATCGGCAACATCGTCGCGATCGTGTTCGGCCTGATCTGGATCTTCCCGCTCTACTGGATGCTGAACACGGCGTTCCTGACGCCCGATCAGATCCAGGCCCGTGTGCCCTCGCTGTTCCCGGTGGGCGGCACCCTCGCCAACTTCACCACTGTGCTCACGGATCCCAACTTCTGGTCGGCGCTGCGGATGAGCCTGTCGATCGCGCTGATCGTGGTCGTCGCCGCTCTGGTGTTCGGCTTCTTCGCGGCCTTGGCGCTCAGCCGGTTCCGCTTCCGCGGACGCGGTTCGCTGATCGTGGCCGTGCTGATCATCCAGATGATCCCCGCCGAGGCGCTGTTCATCTCGCAGTACAAGATGCTCGATGGCTGGGGCCTGCTGAACTCGGTGCTCGGCATGAGCATCCTGTATCTCGGCGCGAACGTGCCGTTCACGATCTGGATGCTGAAGGGCTTCGTCGACGGCGTGCCGATCGAACTGGAGGAGGCCGCCATGCTCGACGGCTGCTCGCGGATGGGCGCCTTCTTCCGCATCACCTTCCCGCTGTTGGGCTCGGGTCTGGTCGCCTCCTCGATCTTCTCCTTCCTCGCATCCTGGAACGAATACACGCTGGCCCTGGTCTCGCTGACCGCGGACAGCTCGCGCACACTGCCGATCTGGCTGACCGGCTTCAGCGGGATGAACACCGTCACCGACTGGGGCGGCGTGATGGCCGGCTCGACGCTGATGGCGATCCCGGTGATCGTGCTGTTCATGTTCGTTCAGAATCGCATGGCGACCGGCCTCACCGCCGGCGCCGTCAAGTAGGGGAACCATGCCTGAAACACCTGAGGCACGTACGGGGACGTATCCGCGTCTCGACCTTCTCGCCGCCCGCCCGGTGATCGGATTCGACATCGGTGGCACCGAGACCAAGATCGGCGTGATCGACGGCAGCGGCGACGCGATCGACGTGCGCTCCGAGCCCACGGCGATCGGCTCCGAGCAGCTGCTGCTCGACCAGCTCGTCGCGGCGGTCGAGGATGCGCGCGAGCGGTTCCCGGAGTCGCCGCCGGCCGCGATCGGTGTGCACGTGCCGGGGCTCGTCGACGATGCGCACGGCGTGGTCATCCGCGCCGAGAACCTCTATCTGCAGAACGTGCCGATGCGCGAGCAGCTGGAGCGCCGAACCGGGCTGCCGGTCGCATTCGGGAACGACGCCCGCGGTGCGGGCTTCGCCGAATTCCGGATGGGGGCGGCGCGCGGCTACCACAATGCGCTCGTCGTGGCGATCGGGACGGGCATCGGCGCGGCGGTGTTCGTGGACGGCCGCTCGTACGACGCGGACGGCTTCGGCTGCGAACTCGGCCACATGCGGATGATCCCGCCGGGTGACGGCCTCGTCGAGGCGGGGGCCGCGGTGGTCTGCGCGTGCGGGGGCATCGGCTGCCTCGAGACGTACTCCTCCGCCGGAGGCATCGCCCGGGCGTACGAGCGTGTCAGCGGACGCCCGGTCGACGGGGCGAAGGAGGTGTTCGAAGCGGCGCGTTCCGGCGACGTCGCGGCGATCGCCGTGCGCGAGAACGCGATCGACATGCTCGCGTTGGCGTTCGCGCAGATCGCCACGATCCTCGCTCCGGAGGTGATCGTGATCGCCGGCGGGCTCTCGCACGCGGGTGAGGAGTTCTTCGTCCCGCTGCGCGAGCGGATCGACGCGATGCTGACCTTCCATCGTCGGCCGCGCATCCTGATGGCCCGCTTCGGCGGTCAGGCCGGCGTCATCGCCTCCGCCCTGCGCGCCGACGAACTGCTGGCCCGCTAGCACCACCCCTCGGGTTGCCGTTTCATTGACGCGGCCGTCTTCGGCCGTGTCAATGAAACGGCAACCCATCACGAAGAAGGACAACGATGGTCATCGACGCTCATCCGCTGCGCAGCCCACACCGCAGCCCGCACCCCAGCCCCCACCCCAGCCCCCACAATGGAGCCATGACGCACTCGGCGATAACGGGCTCCCGCGGGCCGCTGCGCGCCGGCTTCCGTCGCGTCACCCGCGACAACGAGATCGCCAACGAGGCGTCCAGCTCGATCCTCGCGTGCATCGCGAGCGGCCTCGCCACCAATCGCGCCGACCTCGCCCGGCACCTGGGTCTCGCCCCGTCCACCGTGACGGTGAAGGTGGCCGAGCTGATCGCCTCGGGGCTGCTCGAGGACGCGGGCAACGGCGACCCGACCGGCGGACGCCGCGCGCGCATCCTGCGCCTGATGCCCGGCGCGGGCCACATCCTCTCGGCAGCCCTCGGCCGGCACCACGCCCGGCTGGCGGTGCTCGATCTCTCGGGCGCGCTGATCGAGGCGCGGCAGATCGCGATCGACGTCGCCGACGGGCCCGAGGTCGTGCTCGAGGCGCTGACGCAGGGTTGGTACGAGCTGCTCGGACCGATCTCGCCCGCCTCCGTGCACGGCGTGGGCGTCAGCCTCCCCGGACCGGTGTCGACCGCGACCGGCTCGGTCGACTCCCCCGCGGCGATGCCCGGCTGGCACCGTTTCAGCGTGACCGACTGGCTCAGCGAGCGCTGGGGCGTGCCGGCCGTCGCCGACAACGACGCGAACGCGATGGCGCTCGGCGAGTACGCGCTGATCAGCGCGCGGGAGGCGGCGGGCCACGACCACAAGCGTCCGCAGAGTCTGCTCTTCCTCAAAGCCGGCAGCGGTGTCGGCTGCGGCCTCATCCTGCACGGTCAGCTCTATCGCGGCGCGACCGCCCTCGCCGGCGACATCTCGCACACACGCGTCAGCGCCGCCGGCGAGAACCCGTGCAATTGCGGAAACACCGGCTGCCTCGAAACCATCTCGGGCGCCGCGAGCATCGTCGCCGAACTGAACCGCGTCGGGATCCCGGCCCAGCAGACCGCGGATGTAGTGCGTCTGGTGCACGACGCGGATGCGCAGGCCACGACGCGGGTCCGCGCGGCGGGTCGGCTGCTCGGCGAGACGATGTCGGCCGTGATCAACTTCGTGAACCCCGAGATCGTCATCCTGGGCGGCCTGCTGTCGACGATGGAGCCGTTCGTCGCCGCGGTGCGCTCGCAGCTGTACGAGAGCTGTCATCCGCTGGCCACCCGCTCGCTGCGCATCGAGCAGAGCGAGGCCGGTATCGACGCCGGCGTGCTGGGCGCCGGTCAGCTGGCCCTGCGCCACGTGTTGTCGGCGCTGTGAGCGGCACTTTGATGCCGGGTTCCGTCCTTCGGATCGCCGACCTCGAGACGCCCCTGCTGACGGTCGATTCCGGCGTGATGCAGGCGAACATTGACACGATGGCAGCGTGGTGCGCCGAGCGCGGCGTGCCCCTGGCCCCGCACGGCAAGACCACGATGGCGCCCGAGATCTGGCGCCGGCAACTCGCCGCGGGCGCCTGGGGCATCACCGTCGCCAACGCCGCGCAGTTGCGCGTGGCGCTCGACGCCGGTGTGCCGCGCGTGATCGTGGCGAACCAGCTGCTCTCCGCGGAGGGTCTGCGGCTCGCCGCATCCGCCGACGTGATCTGCTGGGTCGACTCGCTCGACGGCGTGCGGCTCATGGCGGAGCGTGCGTCGGGAGTCGTCGACGTCTGCATCGAAATCGGCGCGGTCGGGGCTCGAACCGGCGTGCGCGACGACGCCCTCGCGCTCGAGCTGTGCCACGCGGTGGCGGCCGAGCCTCTGCTGCGGCTGCGCGGAATCGCGGGCTACGAGGGCAGCGTGCCCGCGGGGAATGATCGGGTAGCCGCCGTGCGGTCCTTCCTGCAGCGGATGCGCTCGGTCTACACCGCCGGGCTCGGGTTCTTCGAGGAGCCGCTCATCACGGCCGGCGGTTCGGCGTTCTTCGACCTGGTCGTCGAGGAGCTCGCGGGGCTGCCCCTCGTGCTGCGTTCGGGCGCGTACGTGCTGCACGACGACGTGCTCTACGCCCAGACGACGCCGTCCGCGACGCGCAGCGGACCGGACTTCCACGCCGCCTCCACGCTGTGGGCGCGCGTGGTCTCGGTGCCCGAACCGGGCCTCGCGATCGTGGATGCGGGCAAGCGCGACGTCGCTTACGACGCCGGCTTGCCGGTGCTGCGGGCCGTGATCCGCGACGACGAAGTCGTGCCCGGCATCGCGGCGACGATGACGGCGACCAGCGACCAGCACGGCTACCTGCAGGTCGAGGCGGGCGAACTGCGCGTGGGCGACGTGCTCGAGTTCGGCCAGTCGCATCCGTGCACCATTGCCGACAAGCGCCGAGCGCTGACGCTGGCGACGCGCGTCTCGCCGAGCAGGATCACCGTCTCCGGCTCCGTGCCGACCTGCTTCGAATGAGCGTGCTGCTGCGTGGTGGCACCGTCGTCGATCCGGTCGACGGGATGCGCCGAGCCGACGTGATCGTCGACGCGGCGGGCATCCGCTTCGACGGCGTGGCGGGCACCCGCTTCGACGGCGCCGCGGGCGAGGTGCGCGACGTGACCGGCATGTACATCCTGCCGGGCTCGATCGACACGCACTCGCACGCGGATGCACGTGTGCTCGACGACGACGTGCAGCTCGCGCTGCTGCGCCAGGGCGTGACGACGGTGATCGTGGGGCAGGACGGCGTGGGCTTCACGCCCGGCAGCGGCGACTACGCGCGCGAGTACTTCGGCTCGCTGAACGGGCGGATGCACTGCGGCCCGCGGGTGCGCGATCAGCTCGCGGCGTACGACGGCGGGACCCGGCTCGGTGTGGGCGTGCTGGTGCCGGCGGGCACCCTGCGGGCCGCGACGGAGGGAGAGCTCGGGTTGATGCAGGCTCTCGTCGAGGAGGGCATGGCCGACGGCGCCCTCGGCCTCTCCAGCGGCCTCGACTACACGCCGGGCCGGTTCGCCGACGCGGCCGAGCTCGTCGCGCTGTGCCGGGCCATGGGCGAGGGCGTCTATGTGAGCCACGTGCGCGGCTACGAGGCCGCGCTGCCGCGAGGATTCGCGGAGTTCGCCGCGATCGTGCGCGATGCGGGCGTGCGCGGCCACGTCTCGCACCTGCACGCCGAGCGAGCCGTGCTGGACGATGTGCTGGCGAGCGGGATCGACTTCACCTTCGATGCCTACCCCTACGACCGCGGCTTCACGCTGCTGTCGATGATGATGTCCGACCCGGCGGATGTGGCCGCACGCGCCGCCGACATCACGGTCGCCTCGGGCCCGGCCTGGGCGGAGGGCCGCAGCCTCGTCGGGCTCGACCCTGTCGCCCTGCTGGCGGAGGACCCCTCCACCTCCGTCGTCGCGGCGTTCCCGACTCCGCGCGACGACGCCGAACTCGGGCGCCTCTTCGGCGACCCGCGCGCCATGGGCGGCTCGGACGGCATCTTCCTCGGCGGTGCGCCGCATCCGCGGGCCTACGGCTGCTTCGCCCGGATGTACGCGCGTTTCGCGGCGACGCTGGGCTGGGTGGAGCTGGCGCGGATGCTGGCGCTGCGACCGGCGGAACGCTTCGGGCTGGGCCGGCGCGGTCGTGTCGCGGAGGGTTTCGTGGCGGACGTGGTCGTGGCGGATCCGACCCGCTTCGGAGACGTGGCCACGTACGCCGAGCCGCTGCGGCTCGCGGCGGGCGTGTCGGACGTCTACGTCGGCGGTGTGGCGGTGCTGCGCGACGGGGAGCTGACGGATGCGCGCCCCGGCGGTGGGGTGCGCCGGTGCTGATCGCGGGCGCCGAAGGTGTCTGTCGCGAGGACGGCACGCTGCTCGCCCCGGAACCCGGCCTGCTGTGGCTCGCGTGGCGGGCCCCGTACCTCTACGGCATCTCGGGGCGGGTATCGGTCTGGCGTGACGACGGGACCCGGGTCGCGACGTGGGCTTTCGACGGAGTCGAGGGCTGCCACATCGCGGTCGGCGCCGACGCGGTGTTCGTTGCGGGCTACGGCTCGGGCACGGTACACCGCTACGAGTTCGACGGCACGGCGACCTCGGCGCAGCTGAGCGGGTCGGGGCCGGATGCGGAGCGGCAGGAGGCCGCGCATCCGCACCATGTTCTGGTCGAGGGCGACACCGTGCTGGTCACCGACCTGGGCAGCGACGCCCTTATCACCCTCGACGCCGTGACCCTGGCCGAGCGTGGCCGGGTTGGGCTGCCGCCGGGCAGCGGCCCGCGCTACAGCCTGCGGCTCGATGCGCGCACGATCGCGGTGACCGGCGAGCTCGACGCGACCGTGATGCGGGTGCGCGACGGAGTGGCACGGGCGGTCCGTGTACCGGATCTCAGATCCGGCGCGGAGCCACCGGAATCGAGTCGTCGGCATCCGCGTGATTCCGCGCCTGTTGAGGCAGGTGATGAGGTGGCCGTCGCGAGGATCCGAGATCCGGTACGCGCCTACCCCTCCGACCTCGTGCTGCATCGCGGAGAACTCGTCGTCGCGGTGCGCGGCAGCGGCCTGCTGGCCCGCTTCGACCCGGCGACCCTCGAGCTACTCGGCACCGAGCCCTCGGGTGGCCCCTGGCCGCAGGCCCTCGCGGTCGAGAACGGCCTGCTCTACTGCGCGAACCGCGACACCGACACCGTGACCGTCTCGGACGGCCGGGTCATCCGAATCCACCGACCGACCGCACTGATCAGAACAGGAACACCATGAAGACCGCAGTCTCCACCCCCGACGCCCCGAACCCGGCCGGCGCGTACAGCCAGGGCATCGTCGCGAACGGGTTCCTCTACACCGCCGGGTTCGGCCCGCAGAACGTGCGCACCGGTGAGACCCCGGTGGGGATCGAGGCGCAGACGCGGCAGTGCCTGGCCAACGTCGCGGCGGTGCTGGCGACGCAGGGCCTCGACTTCTCGGACGTCGTGAAGTCGACCGTGCACCTGCAGAACCTCGCCGACGACTTCCCCGGCTTCAACGCCGTCTACCGCGAGATCGTGCCCGAGCCGCTGCCGGTGCGCACCACCGTCGGCTCGCAGCTGGCGAACATCCTGGTCGAGATCGACGTCGTGGCGGCGCTCCGCTAGCCGGGTTGCCGTTTCTTTGACACAGCGCCGTCAAAGAAACGGCAACCCATTCGAATTAGACCAGGACCTCGCGGCCCGTCGCCGCGGACTCGTAGATCGCGGCGAGGATGCGCGTCAGCTCGAGGCCGTGCGTCGCCGGCGCGAGCGACTCGCGGCGCCCGAGTGCGGCGTCGACGAAGCCGTCGATCTCGTTCTGGAAGCCGGCCTCCATCTCGAAGGTCAGCGAATCGATCTGCGGGGCGAGCTCGACGATCGTGTCGTGCACCTCGGTGAAGACGCGCAGCTCGGGCTCGAGTTCGGCGCCGCCCGCGGTGCCGAAGATCTTCACCCCCACCTCGTCGCGTCCGTGCACGGAGTAGGAGGTGTCGAAGGTCAGCACCGCGCCGTTCTCGAAGCGCACCAGGGCACCGGCGAGATCCTCGACCGTGTTCTTCGACGCGTCGTAGTCGGCCGACTTCCAGCGCGTGAGCGTCTCGATGTTGCCGCGGTTGCCCAGTTTCTCGAACGTGAATCCGCTCACCGAGGCCACCTTCGGCGCGCCCATCAGCCACCAGACGATGTCGATGAAGTGCACCCCCAGGTCGATCAGCGGCCCGCCGCCCGAGATCTCCTTGTCGGCGAACCAGCCGCCCGGATTCCCGGCACGACGGATGCACGTCGCCTTCGCGTAGTAGATCTCGCCCAGATCGCCGGCCTCGATGAAGGTCTTCAGGATCTGCGCGTTCGGCGACCAGCGCCGCACGTAGCCGACCTGCACGATGCCGGGTGACACCGCCTCCGCAGCGGCGAGCGCCTCCGCATCCGCCACGGTGCGCGCCATCGGCTTCTCGACCAGCACGCTCTTGCCCGCTTCGAGCGCCTGCACCGAGAGCGAGACGTGCGTGTCGTTGCGGGTGCAGATCGAGACCGCGTCGATCTCCGGATCCGCGAGCAGCTCCTCCACCGAGGTGTAGCTGCGCTTGGCGCCGAACTGCGCGGCGCGTGCGACGGCGCGTTCTGGGTCGATGTCGCAGATCGCGATGATCTCGACATCCGGATTCTTCGCGTAAGCGAGCAGGTGGAACTCGGCGATGGTGCCGCCGCCGATGATGCCGATACCGAGCGTGCCGCCGCTCATCCGAGCACCACCATTCCGTCGACCACCTCAGTGGATTCGTGCCAGTACCGCCGCGCGTTCGCGAGGCCCGTCGTCACCGCGAGCGTCTCCTCCTCGAGGCCCTCGAACTCGATCGAGATCGGGCCGTCGAATCCGCTCGCCTTGATCAGGCCCAGGATGCGCTGCATCGGCAGGTCGCCGAAGCCGACGATCGAGCCGAGGATCGCGTGGCCGCCGAGGGTGCGCAGCCAACCGTCACCCGGCGCGGAGTCACGGATGTAGAAGTCCTTCAGGTGCACAACGACCGCGTAGGGCAGCGTGAACTGCACGGCCGAGAGCGGCTGCTCGTCGACGCAGAGGAAGTTTCCGATGTCGAGCAGCGTGCGGAAGTTGGGCCGATCGACCGCGTACACCAGGCGCCGAACGCGCTCGGAGTTGTTGGCGAAGAAACCGTGGTTCTCGATCGTGGTGGTGATACCGAGCGGGGCCGCGTAGTCGGCGAGTTCCTGGCAGATCGGGATGATCGTCGCGAGGGTCTGCTCGTATTCGGCCTGGTCGGCGTCGCGCCACGCCCACTCGACCACGTCGTGCCGGAACAGGGTGATGCCGAGTTCGTGGGCGACGTCGATGTGCGCCTTCACCGCGGCGATCTGGGCGGCGAGGTCTTCGGCGCGGAAGTTCGCGCCGACCACGTAGTTCGCGAGCGGAACGCCCTTCTCGGCGGCCCGCTCCTTGATCGCGGCGACCAGCTCCGGGTTCTGGGTGAGGTCGGTGCCGAGGCCCGCGATCGAGATCTCGAGGTGATCGGCGTCGCTCTCGGCGACCCAGTCGATCACGTCCAGGATGGTCTTCCGGCCCGATTCCAGGGACGGGGCGAAGCTGTACGAGCTGACGCCGAGTTGCATGGGAGTGCCCTCTTTCCGGTTGTCCTTCCTCGACGGTAGGGGTGCGCCGTCGCCGAAATAAGGGTGGTCCGATTCTTCGATGACGAATTAACCGAAGCGTTACCGCGCACCGATCGGGCGCCCTCGCTCGCTCCCTACGGTGGGGGGATGACCCGCACCGACCCCCTGGCTCGTACCGCCCCGCTCCCACGCATCGCGATCGGCGGGATCGCCATCGAGTCCAGCGTCTACTCCCCGGCTCTGTCGCCGATCGAGAACTTCGTGCACGTCTCCGGGGAGGGCTACTTCGCGCAGTACCCGTTCTTCGCGGCGGGCGGCGCGCTGCGCGCATCCGCCGAGTGGCTGCCGCTGCACTACTACCGCTCGATTCCCGGCGGGCCGGTGCCGCAAGCCGACTGGAAGCGGATGAAGGCGTCGATCCTCGACGACCTCGCCGCCCTCGGCCCTGTCGACGGGGTGCTGTACGACATCCACGGCGCGATGAGCGTGGTGGGCACCGATGATCCCGAGGGCGAACTGGCGGCCGAGATCCGCGCGATCGTCGGGCCGGACGCGTTGATCTCGACCGGCATGGATCTGCACGGCAATGTCTCGCCACGACTCGCGACGGAGGTGGATCTGCTCACCTGCTACCGGATGGCGCCCCACGAGGACTGGCTCGAGACGAAGGAGCGCGCCGCGGCGAACCTGATCGACCGGTTGGCGAGCGGCGTCCGACCGCTGAAGGTGTGGATCCCGGTGCCGATCCTGCTGCCCGGCGAGAAGACGTCGACGCGGATCGAGCCCGCGAAGAGCCTGTACGCGATGGTTCCGGAGGTCGAAGCGCGTGAGGGCGTACTCGACGCAGCGATCTGGATCGGCTACGCGTGGGCCGACGAGCCGCGCAATCACGCCGTCGTGATGGTGACCGGCGACGATGCCGCGGCCGTAGCTGCCGGCGCCGAAGAACTCGCCGAGCGGATGTGGGCGGTGCGCGACGAGTTCGCCTTCGTCGCGCCGACCGGCAGCTTCACGGAGTGCTTCGATGCCGCGGTCGCGAGCCCGCAACGGCCGTTCTTCCTCAGCGACTCGGGCGACAACCCGACCGCCGGCGGCGCGGGCGACGTGACCTGGACGCTGGCGCGGCTGCTGGAGCGGGACGAGATCGTGAGCGGATCCGTGCAGGCCGTCTACGCCTCCATTCCGGGTGCCGATGCGGTGGCGACGGCGGTCGAGGCGGGCGTCGGCGCGACCGTGACCGTCACGGTGGGCGCGCTCGTCGACGACATCCACGAGCCGCCGGTGACGCTGACGGGCACCGTCGAGCACATCTTGCACGGCGATCCGGCCGCCGACACCGAGGTCGTGCTGCGCGTGGGCGGCTTGCGGGTGATCGTGACCGCCCGGCGCAAGCCCTACCACCACGAGTCCGACTTCACCTCGAACGGGATCGACGCCCGCGCCGCCGACATCGTGATCGTGAAGATCGGCTACCTCGAACCGGAGCTGTTCGACATGTCGGACGGGTGGCTGCTGATGCTGACTCCCGGCGGCGTCGACCAAGACCTGTCGCGCCTGCCGCACGATCGCATCCAGCGGCCGATGGTGCCGTTCGACACCGTGGCGGACACGCCCGACCTCTCGGCCCGCTGGATGCCGAGCGCCTGACCGGCGCCGGCATCCGACGTGGCGTGGCATCGCGGTGAAGGCGGTACCGTCGAATATGACCTCCGACGCCGAACTGCTCCGCCGCGCCATCGCCATCTCCGTCTCGGCCGTCGAGCACGGCAACCATCCGTTCGGCTCGCTGCTGACCAACGCTGACGGCGAGGTCGTGCTCGAGGCCGAGAACACCGTGGTCACCGGCCGTGACGTGACCGGCCATGCCGAGACGAACCTGGTGCGCCTCGCCACCGGTATGTTCGCGGCGGAGGAGCTGCGCTCGTTCACGCTCTACACGAGCTGCGAACCGTGCGCCATGTGCTCGGGCGCGATCTACTGGGCCGGCATCGGCCGCGTGGTCTACGCGCTCTCGGAGGAAGGACTGCTCGGCCTCACCGGCAGCCACCCCGAGAATCCGACGCTGAACCTGCCGTGCCGCGTCGTCTTCGCCGCCGGCCAGGGCACCGTCGAGGTCTCGGGCCCGCAGCTGGAGGACGAGGCGGCTGTACCGCACCGCACCTTCTGGGCATAGGCCCGACATCGGGCGTCCCTTCGGTCGGCACCGCAGGGGCGGCCTGTGCAGAGGGCAGGCGATGACGTCGGTGAACACGCCGATCTGCCGCACGAGTCGGACCTCGGACGCGCGCCCCTGCCGACCGACGGGACGGCCGCCCTGCCGCACCGCCCTACCGCGATGGGTCGTCGTCTCAGCGGCCGACCGCGAATGACACGGGCCGGGCCGAGCCTCACCGCACTCTCTGTGAGCAAGCGCGGGGCTCGGGCGTCCCGTCGGTCGGCAGCGCCGATGCTCCGGTCACGCTCTGGGGCGGGCACGCCCGCGAAAACGCGGATCCGCTGGACGAGCGGAGCCTCGAGCGGCGGTCCCTGCCGACCGAAGGGACGCCATGACAACTGCACGGCCCTACCGCGTCGGGTCATCGCTCCAGTGGCAGACCATGACCAGGGTCGACCGGTAGAAGACCGTGTTCGCCGAGGTCCGCGGGATGTCGGCCGTGTAACCGCCCTCGCCGTCCGGCAGCACCTCGCCGGCGGAGTCGGTGCCGGGCGGCAGACACGCTCCCGGAGCGACGTAGCGTTTCGGCGTCGTCGGGGCGTACCAGTCGCCCTTGAAGCCGCCGGGCGGTTCTGGAACGAACGCCGGGATGCCCGTGAAGGTGCAGACGAGCGTGAGCGTGGCGCCGACGCGCTGGAAGCGGTAGTCGGTCGTGACCAGGTTCTGCTCCGGGCCGCCCGGCTGCAGTGCGCCGTAGTAGCAGGTGCTGCTGCGGGTGATGTCGTTCACCTTGCCGAAGTCGTCGAGGTTCGCCCCGGCGTTGTGGTCGGCCCAGGCGGGGGTGGCGGCCACGAAGGCGAGGCCGGCGGCCAGTAGCGTGGCCGTGACGAGGCGCGGAATCCGCATGGTTCTCTCCTGACGTCGTTGTCGGATGCTCGAACCGTAGACCCACCGCGAACCTCTCGGAATCCCACGAACGGGCTCCCCAATGGGCACGGGAGGTCAGGCTCTGGACATCACGTCCCACGAATGGGGAGACGCGCATCAGCGGGTACAACTGCGACGATGTGGCGCCCCGTCAAAGGATCAGAAGGACCCCTGTGCCCCGCCGCACCTCGAAACGTCGCCCCCTGTCCACCATCATTGGTGGTTCACTAGCCGGTCTTCTCGCACTCGTCGGACTCGCGACTTCTGGCGTCTGGGGTCTGCTGTTGATGCTTGGCCTGTTCACGCTGGTCACTGCGACGTACGGGCTGATCTTTCGGCGACGAACGTGGCTTCGACTGCCGAAGAAGCGGCGCAGTTCCCTGCTGGCTTTCGGTGCCTCGATCGCAGTGATAGTAGGGGCGAGCATCGGATTGCCGTCGACGGCACGAGCACCAGCGGCTGAACCTGTTGCAGCCGATGTGATCCTTGCAACGAACACGCCGACACCGACGCGAGCGGCGACGCCATCGCGAACCCCCGCGCCCACCCCGACCCCCGCAGTCGTCGTGACGAAAGAGATCGTCACGGAGACCGAACCGATCGGCCATGGCTCAGTCTCAGTCAACGACGACGCAATGGACCAGGGGACGTCCGCCGTCGTCGTCTCCGGGCAGGACGGCGTGCTCACCCGCACGATCGAAGTGACGAAGCAGGATGGCATCGAGACGACTCGCGCAACGACCTCGGAACTCGTGACTTCCGTCCCCGTCGACGAGGTGATCCACGTGGGTACGAGGGTTCCTGCTCCAGCGCCAGCGCCGCAACCTGCTGATTCCTGCGATCCGAATTACACCGGCGCTTGCGTGCCGATCTCCAGCGATGTGGACTGCGCTGGTGGGAGTGGGAACGGCCCCGCGTATGTCTCAGGCCCCGTGACGATCGTCGGCAGCGACATCTACGACCTCGATCGCGACGGCGACGGGATCGCCTGCGACTGAGCGTACGAAGATGAAGTCGATGGCGACGGGATCGCTGGTTTCAGGCAGTTAACACCCCGACCAGCTTCATTTCCGTACCGCAGCGCTTGCCCCAGCGACTCGACCCGGCGGGGCGCGTCGGGAATAGATCGACGCGCCACGCGTTGAAGCTATTATTCATGCAAACGTATGAATCAAATCCCCGGAGGAGCGCACACGATGCAATTCGGAATCTTCACGGTCAGCGACATCACGACCGACCCCACGAACGGGACCACCCCCACCGAGGCCGAGCGCATCCAGGCGACCCTGACCATCGCCAAGCACGCCGAAGAGGTCGGCCTCGACGTCTTCGCGCTCGGCGAGCACCACAACCCGCCGTTCTGGTCCTCCTCCCCCACCACGACCCTGGCGTACATCGCCGCGCAGACCTCCACCCTGCAGCTCTCCACCGCGACCACCCTCATCACGACGAACGACCCGGTGAAGATCGCCGAGGACTTCGCGATGCTGCAGCACCTCGCCGGCGGACGCGTCGACCTCACGCTCGGCCGCGGCAACACCGGCCCCGTCTACCCCTGGTTCGGCAAGGACATCCGCGCCGGCATCGAGCTCGCTCTCGAGAACTACAACCTGCTGCACCGTCTCTGGCGTGAGGACTTCGTCGACTGGCAGGGCCAGCACCGCACCCCGCTGCAGGGCTTCCAGTCCACGCCCCGCCCCCTCGACGGTGTCGCTCCCTTCGTCTGGCACGGCAGCATCCGCTCGCCGCAGATCGCCGAGCAGGCCGCTTACTACGGCGACGGCTTCTTCGCGAACCACATCTTCTGGCCCGCGTCGCACACCCAGCAGATGGTGAACCTGTACCGCCAGCGCTTCGAGCACTACGGCCACGGATCCGCCGACCAGGCGATCGTCGGGCTCGGCGGCCAGGTGTTCATGGCGAAGAACTCGCAGGACGCGGTCAAGCAGTTCCGCCCGTACTTCGACAACGCGCCGGTCTACGGCCACGGACCCTCGCTCGAGGACTTCACCTCGCAGACGCCGCTCACCGTGGGCTCGCCGCAGGAGGTCATCGACCGCACGCTCGGCTTCCGCGACTACGTGGGCGACTACCAGCGCCAGCTGTTCCTGATGGACCACGCCGGCCTGCCGCTGAAGACCGTGCTCGAGCAGCTCGACATCCTCGGTTCCGAGGTCGTGCCGGTGCTGCGCCGCGAGTTCGCCGCCCTCAAGCCGTCTCACGTTCCGGAGGCCCCGACGCACGCCTCCCTCGTCGCCGCCGCCCAGGCCCCGGCGCCTGAGGCCGTCTCGGCCTAGCCTCCTGGCCCACCCCACCCGAGACGGAAATGCAGGAGATCCGCCGATGAGACCGTGCGCATCCGCCTGATCGAGGCGCACATCCCGAGATCTCCTGCATTTCCGTCACGGGCCTCCACATCAGCCCGCGTTCCGCACAGCCCTGTCGACCTCACCGAGAGAAGAAGCATCATGACCACCCGCACGCTCGCCGTCGTCTCCGCCGGACTCAGCCAGCCCTCCTCCACCCGGATGCTCGCCGACCGCCTCGCCGAGGCGACCGAGCGGCGACTGCACGAGCAGGGCTTCGAGACCGACACCACCGTGATCGAGCTGCGCGATCTCGCGCACGACATCACCAACAACCTGCTCACCGGCTTCGCCGCGCCGGCGCTGCAGTCGGCCCTCGACGCGATCGCCGGGGCCGACGCACTGATCGCCGTCACCCCGATCTTCACCACGAGCTACAGCGGACTCTTCAAGTCGTTCATCGATGTGATCGACACCGAGTCGGTGCGCGAGCTGCCGGTGCTGCTCGCCGCCACCGGCGGATCCCCGCGGCACTCTCTCGCCATCGACTACGCGATGCGCCCGCTCTTCAGCTATCTGCACGCGAACCCGCTCTCGACCACG
Source organism: Microbacteriaceae bacterium VKM Ac-2855 (assembly GCA_013204985.1). Taxonomy (GTDB): domain Bacteria; phylum Actinomycetota; class Actinomycetes; order Actinomycetales; family Microbacteriaceae; genus Rathayibacter. Next base: position 239,452 of record JABMLG010000003.1, on the reverse strand, counting down.
GTCTTCGCGGCGACGGACGACTGGGGCGGCACCTCGGAGGAGGCTCGCGCCCTGCCCGGTCGCATCGAGCGCGCCGGCTCCGAACTCGCCCAGGCCGCCGCGCGCAGCGAGCGTTCGTCGAACATCCGTGACCCCTTCGCCCTCGACGCCGACTTCGCGCGCATGATGGGCGGACTCGGCTCGTAGCCCGCCGAATCCTCCGAACGGACGAGAGTCAATCCCCGTTCGGAGGAGGGCGACGAAGGCGGTGCCGCGGTTATCCTTATGGTGGTCGCACCGAGAGGTGTGCGGTCTGGGCGCACCGTTACATCGGGAGAGGCGGGTCGCAATGAGCACCGTCGCAGCGAACGCCGTCCGTCACCGCATCGCCGGCCGCTACTACCTCGCCGAGCGGATCGGCTCGGGAGGCATGGGCTCCGTGTATCGGGCCCGCGATGAGACCGTCGGTCGCGATGTCGCCGTCAAGATCTTCCGCGCCGAAGCGTCCAGCCCTGAGGACATCGCCCGTCAGGAGCGCGAGATCCGGATGCTGTCCTCGTTCTCGCATCCCGGGATCGTCAGTCTATTCGACGCCGGGCTGCACAACTTCAACGGCGAGGTGCGCCGCTACGTCGTGATGGAGCTCATGCCCGATCCGACGCTCGAGGCCCGGCTCGACGTGGGGCCGATGCCGAGTGCAGCCATCGCCGCGATCGGTGCGCAACTCGCCGAGGCGCTCGAGTACCTGCACGAGCGCGGCATCGTGCACCGCGATGTGAAGCCCGCGAACATCCTGATCAGCGACGTCTCGTCCAGCGGATTCGAGCGCACCGCGAAACTCAGCGACTTCGGGGTCGCACACTTCATCGACGGCTCGCGGCTGACGAGCGACGGCGTCGTGATCGGCACGGCGAGTTTCGTGAGTCCCGAGCAGGTCGCCGGTGAGCCGATCAGCGGTGCTAGTGACGTCTACTCCCTCGGGCTGGTGCTGCTGGAGGCGTTGACCGGCGTCCGGGAGTACACCGGTACCGTCGTCGAGGCCGCCATCACGCGTCTCTCGCGGAACCCGGCCGTCCCCGACTCCCTCCCGCACGAGTGGCAGGTGCTGCTCATGGCGATGACCGACCGCGACCCCGCTGTGCGCCCATCCGCCGGCGATGTCGCGGCCACGCTGCGCGGTCGCCCCACGGATGAACTGCCCACCGTCGACCACCACGCCGCGCATCGCTCGCGCCGCGTCGACGATCCCGCCCGGCGTCAGCGGCTGCGCACCGCCGTCATCGTGGCCTCGGGCACGGTCATCATCGGCTCCATCGCCGCGATGGCGTGGATGCTCGGCGCCCTCTGGGCGGGCTGAGCCCGGCTGGTGCAGGGGCTGCAGTCGCTGCCGCAGGGTTCGCGGTCGATGCTGCAACACGTGCGGTCGATGCTGCACTACCCAACGGATGCTGCAGAACGAGCGCCGACGCCCCGCATCCGCTCAGCCCTGCAGCATCGACCACGAAACCGCGCCCAGCCTGAGCCGCCGTGCCCGTGCAGCCGCGCCGGCCGGCGACCCGCGCTACGCCTCGCCGGGCAGCGCCTTGCGGATCACGAGGCGTGTCCACGCGCCGATGAAGATGCGGTCGCCCTCCTGCACCTCGCGCCGCTGGCCGGGCGGGATGGGCGTGGTCGGGATGGGTGTGCCGGCAGGGCTCAGGTAGGTACCGTTCGAGGACTGCAGGTCCTCCACCCACCAGCGCGAGCCGTCGGTGTTCAGCTGGCAGTGCCGCCGTGAGACGCCGGAGTCGGTACCGCAATCGATCTGCGGGATGATGCCGCGCGATGCAGAGGGGCGGCCGACCAGGAGGGTGCGCTGGTCGAGCAGCACGATCGCGGGCGGGCCGCCGGAGGGCAGCGGATCATCGGCTTTCTGGTCGGCGTACCACTCCGGGTCGACCCACACCTCCGCCACCCACGGCTTGCCGCCCGCGGCGGGCACGTCCGGTGCGGGCGCGGGCGGCTGCACCGGCGTCGTGGTGCTGATCGGCAGCTTCTCGGTAGCGGGCGCAGCGGACGCGGCCGGCGCAGCGGACGCGCTCGACGAAGCGGACGCGCCGGGCGGCATCGAGGCGACCGGCGTGCCGAGCTCGCCGTATTCCTCCGGCACGAGCTGGGTCGCGGGGTACGCTTCCGGGTCGGCGGTGGCGGCGGCGGGCACCGCACCGGGATGCAGGGCGGGGTCGCCACCGGGCGTACCGGATCCGCCGATCTCGGCCGGGGCGCGCACCGCGCCCGACGCCGTGAACGGATCGGCCTCGGGCAGGGATCCGGTGGTGAAGTCGTAGCCGCAGTTCTCGCAGAACAGCGCGCCGGCCTCGTTGGGGTACGAGCAGTTCGGGCAGACCGCGGGGCCGGTCGGCACCGCGGTCGTCGGCGGGGCCGCAGGGGTCGAACCGCCGAGGTCGAGCGAATTCGGGGTGATCGGCGCGCCGCAGACGTCGCAGTAGTCGCCGGATGCGGAGGTGTGCCCGTTGGGACAGGTGAAGCTCACTTGCGCACCCGCGTGGTCTTCGTCGACGCGGTGTCGAGCGCCATCTCGTCGAGTTTGTCGACGCCGCGCTTGAGTCGCACAGTGCCCTCGTTCGGATTCTCGATCTCGACGACCTTGCGCAGCTTCGCGGTGGCCTCGTCGTTGCCGGTGACCGCGGCGAGCTGCACGGCGCGCCCCAGCTTGACGGTGGCGGTCGCCTCGTCGCCCGCGGCCTTCGCGGCGAGACCGTCCTGGATCGCGGAGGCGAGCTCCGTCTGGCCGGTGTAGTGCGCCACCGCGGGGTCGATCCGCGCGGTGAGAGCGGAGTCGTCGGTCCAGCGGGCCTTCACGAGTCCGGATGCGACGACCGCGTCGCGCACGAAGAGCTGCACCCGCGCGGCGAGCTGCTCGGAGCCGACCGGCTTCGAGGAGACGCGGACGGCGACGTGGTAGTCGCGCGACTCGTCACCCCACGCGCCGGTGGGGTAACCGCCGGTGAGCGGGTTGATCGCGACACGGCGGGCGGTCAGATCCTCCAGCTGCGGCGCGACCTGGCGCACGAAGAGCAGTTCGGAACTCTGCGGCGTCCACACCCGCAGTTCCGCGGTCGAGACGCCGCGGCCCATCGACGCCTGGATGATCTGCTCGAAGTCGGCGGCCATGTCGGCGGGCTTGGCGATCAGGTCGACGGTGCCGAGCAGAGCGGAGGAGATCTTGCGCGCCTCCTCGACGACCCAGCGCGAGCCGACGCCGCGCACGTCGCACTGGAAGACGCCCTCGCACGAGCGGATCGACTGCTCGAGCGCGTTCTTCGTCTCGTGCTCGTTCTTGCCGTCCGTGAGCAGGAGCGCGTGCCGCTGGGTGGCCTGCGGCGCGCCCCGGCCGAAGAGGTCGCGCGCCATCACGAGCCAGGTACCCATCGCCGTGCCGCCGTTGGCCCCGAGGTACGAGATGGCCTCCTTGGCCGCGGCGCGGGCGCCCGACTCCATCCGCACCATCGACGCGGTCGCGTTGGGGTACGGGAAGGCGCGATCGGCGCGCTCGGAGCCGGCGATGATGGCGAACCAGGTGCCGTCGAGGATCTGGTCGATCGCCACGGTCGCGGCGCGCTTCGCGGCGGCCATGTTCTCGCCGGTCATCGAGCCGGAGCAGTCGATGATCACGATCTCGGCGGCCTCGCCGTCGCTGCCGGCGCTGCCCGTGCCGGCTGCGGTCACCGTGACGATCGCGTGCACATCCGTCGCGCCGTCGGACAGGTACTCGTTCTGGAAAACACTCGCGCTGAACTCGGCCACGGCGTCCGCCCCTCTTCCGGTAGGTCCTCGCTCAAAACTACCCGGTCCGGGCTGGATGCACGCCGGGGTTGGCTCCACGGATACGCGACACCCCGTTCCGCGCGAGACCCCCAGGCGCAGCGGGGCGTCTCGCGCGGAACCGGGGGTCTCGTCTCCACACTCCCCCGCCGCGCTACTCCGCGTGCGCGATCGGGGCCGTCGAGGCGTCGGGCTCGAGCACCGGCACGGCGGCCGGTTCGAAGCGGGCGAGCGCGACCGTGATGTTGTCCTGCCCGCCCTGCTCGTTGGCCCAGGCGACCAGTGCCTCCGCGACGATCGCCGGGTCCGAGCCGACGCGCGCCACCGTGTCGTGCACCAGCGTGCCCAGCGAAGCCGCGGCCGAGGAGTAGTTCCACAGTCCGTCGGAGCAGGCCAGCACCCAGCCGGCCTCGTCGAGGAACGTCGGCACCACGCGCGGCACCTCGTCGTGCGCATCCGCACCGAGCCAGCGCGTGATCGCGTGCGCATCCTTCGCCGTCTCGGCCTCGGCGCGCGACATGCCGTTCGCGATCTGCTGCTGCGCCCAGGAGTCGTCGGTGGTCAGCTGTCGCGCCTCGCCCGCATCCGGCACCCAGTAGGAGCGGCTGTCGCCCACGTTCGCGGTGATCAGTACCGAGCCGTCGAGCACGGCTGCGGTGAAGGTGCACGACGGCGGATTCGGGCGGCTGGCGATGTCGGGGATCGCCGCGTCGATCGCATCCGAGGCCTTTGCCACGGCCTGCTGCAGCCGGTGCGACCAGCGCGAGACGATCGCGGCGCCGTCGAGATCGTTCGGGTCGGTCATGTCGGTCTCGTGACCGCGCACCAGCACTTCGCGCGCGGCGCGGGCCGCGGCGAGCGAGGCGGTATCGGAGTCGGGGGTGGAGGAGACGCCGTCGCAGACCACGAGCAGCGCCGTGCCGACGCCGCCGGTGGGCGAGGGGAAGGCGGCGAGCGCCATCGCGTCCTCGTTCGCGGAGTGGCGCAGCCCGCGATCGCAGACGCCCGCGACCAGCGGGATCGGTTGCTCGACCCAGTGCTCGCGCTCGGTCGGCGCCGGGCGGCCGCACTGCTCGCAGTAGCCGTCGTCGGCGACGGTGCCGCCGCAGTACACGCAGGCGCGCGCTCCGGGCGCCGCCGCGACGGGCGCGGGCTCGACCTCGGGGGCGACCTCGGGCGGCGCGACCACCGCGGCCGGGGCCGGGCCGAGCGCGAAGCCGCAGGCCTCGCAGAACGCCTCGCCCTCGTGCACGGGCTCGCCGCAGTTGGGGCAGGCGATCACGATCTCGGCGCTCACGTCATGGTCCAACGACGCACGGCGTTCGCCTCATCGACGAAGCGGATGCGCTCCGCGTGGTCGTCGGAGCCGGCGGCGAGCGATCGGTAGGTGCGCTCGAGGCCGTCGCGGATCGCGTCCTCCTCGGCCGCAACTCCCCCGAGTCGCACGCCCTTCGCCTCGCCGTCGCGCTGCACCAGGGCGAGCGCCGTCTGCAGCACGTCGGCGGTGAGGCCGAGCCGCGTGGTCTGGTCGATCGAGACGGACTGCACGCTGGCGAGCGCATCCGACAGCGCCCCCATGCCCCGGCCCGACGCGGCGAGCAGCTCGGCGCGACGACGACGGGCGTCGACGTAGGAGGAACGCGTTGGCGTGACGATGTCGAGCGCGTCGAGCGCCGCGTCGAGATCCTTGCGCGCCTCGCGCACACGGGCGAGGCCGAACGCCGCCGGCGCGGTGTAGTTCGAGTCGGCGCGCGCGCAGATCACGTAGAGCGACTCCGCGACCTCGGGCTCGCCGCTGGCCTCGCAGGCGGCGGCGAGCGCGAGCTTGGGAGCGAGCTCGCCGGGCACCTGCCCGTAGACCGTGTTGAAGGAGGCGCGCGCACTGATGTCGTCGGCGCGGGCGAGCTGGGCGAGGCCACCGACCCACACGGCGCGCCACTCCCACGGATCCTCGGCGAGGATCTCGGCGCACGTCGCGGTGACCAGGTTCCAGTCCTCTGCCTCGATCGCGGCCTTGGCACGAGCGAGGCGGACCTCCACGGTGACCGTCGGCGCGGTGGCGAGAGCCTCCAGACGCGCGCGCGGATCCGCGACGTTCACGCCGGCGAGCCAGCTCTTGGCCGCATCCGAATCGTCGATCTTGAGCACCGGCAGCGCATCCCACGGCAACGGCTTGTCGACGACGTCCGCGACGGGGGCCTCGAAGAGAGCCGACTCGGTGGAGTGCAGCGCCGGGTGGCCCGGACCGCGGTCGGTGGCGACGACCTCGCGCAGCACACCCAGGAGCTGGCCGCGCATCTCGTCGACGGAGGCGAAGCGGTCCTGCGGATCCGGCGCGCACGCCTTCGCGATCAGCCGGTAGAAGGAGTCGTAGTTCTGGAAGACGGGCGTCTGCGAGACCGGCGGGAACGACGCGACGTAGGTCGACTGGTTTCCCTTGAAGTCTAGCACCAGGGCCGCGATGGTGCGACCGATCGTGTAGATGTCGGAGGCGATCGACGGGCCGACGTCCGGCACCTCGGGCGCCTGGTAGCCGACGGTGCCGTAGATCGCGGAGGTATCGTCCTCCATCCGGCGCACACCACCCATATCGATCAGCTTCACCTGATCGCCGACCTGGATCATGTTGTCGGGCTTGAAGTCGCAGTAGAGCAGGCCGCGGTCGTGCAGGTAGGCGAAGGCGGGCATCACTTCGAGCACGAAGGCGAGCGCCTGATCGACGGGCATCGGATTCGGGACGCCCTGGTTCGCCTCCATCCGCTCCTTCAGGATGTCCTTCAGCGACGGGCCGCCGACGTACTCCATCACGATGTAGCCGGCGCCGTCGTGCATCACGAAGTTGTAGATCTCGACGATCAGCGGATGCTCGACCTCGGCGAGGAACTGCCGCTCGGCGATCGCTGCGGCGTACGCATCCGGGTCGCCGGAGTTCAGCAGGCCCTTGAGCACGACCCAGCGACCCGAGACGTTCTGGTCGCGGGCGAGGTAGATCCAGCCCAGGCCGCCGTAGGCGAGGCAGCCGACCACCTCGTACTGGCCGCCGACGACGTCGCCCGCCTTCAGCTGCGGGGTGAACGAGAACGGGGTGCGGCAGTTGGGGCAGAAGCCCTCGGTGCGACCCGCCTTGCCGTCTCGGCCGCGGCCCACCGCGTTGCCGCAGACGGAGCAGAAGCGCTTGCGCTCGGGCAGCACCGCCTCCTTCATCAATGCGGAGAGCGGGTCCGTGGACGGTCGGGTGGGCACCACGGTGAGCCCAGCGCCGAGGCGGGGGCCGCGCAGGCGGGTGGAGATCGTGCCGACGCGACGGGTCACCTTCGACCCGGAGGCCGCGGTGCGCGCGGAGCCGAGGGCGGCGGTCGCGAGGCGCGCGCTGGAGGTGCGGCCCGATCGCGAGGTGCCGGCGGAGTCGACGCTGCCGCCGACCGGCGCCGAGGCGTTCGGCGTCCCCTCGGCGAAGCCGGTGCCGAGGCGCTCGGAGGCGGTGGGCGTCGCGGTCGCGGTCGTCACGCGGCCGCTCGCGGCCGGGGTCGTGGCCCCGCTCGGCGGCAGCCCGCAGACGTTGCAGTAGCCGTCCTCGATCGTGCCGGTGCAGCCGGGGGTGGACGGGCAGGGGTCGCCGTTCATGAGCGCGATCCTTCCTGGGTCGTGAGGGCTCCCGCGAGATGCCTTATATGCACGCGACACGCCGTGGAAGGCGTGCATAAGAGGCATCTCGCGGGGAGTCGGAGGTGGGGCGTCATGAGGCTCCGGTCGGGAGGTCGCGGGTGACGGCGTCGTAAGCCTCGACGAAGTAGCGCGCCAGCGGCACGGCGCACGGCACCGCGGCGAGAGCGGCCTCGGCCTCGGCGCGGGCGGCGGATGCGGTGGCGCTGGCCGCGCGGCCGTTCGCCTCCGCACGAGCGGTGAGCGTGCGCATCCGGAAGCCGAGGGCGGCCTTCTCGCGCAGCGGAGCGGCGTAGGCGTTCTCGACGGCGTCGAAGGCGCGGCCCACGGCGGTGAGTCGCTGCAGGTACGCGTCGAGCCCGGCGCGATCACTCGGGGCGGCGCCCAAGCGCGACACGTCGGGAACGGCGAGACGGGGCGGATCGGCGATCTCGCGTCGGCAGCGGGCGACCAGCTCGCGCAGCGGATCCTCGCGCCGCTCGGCCGCGGCGGCCAGCTCGACGGCCCGCTGCCGGTCGCGGTCGAGGCCGCGGCGCTGCGAGGCGGCGATGATCAGGTCGCGCTCGAGGTGCGCCGCATCCGTCTCCAACTGGCCGAGCGGGCCGGTGACGTCGGCGCCGCGGGCGGCCTTCTCGGCGAGGCCGTCCAGCCGCGACCGCAGCGTGTCCACGCGCAGGCCGGCGGTCATCCCTTCGGAGCTACCGCGGTCGGCGAGCAGGTCGCGGCAGCGCTCGATCTCGGCGCGCAGCCCGACCAGCCGCCCCGCCACATCCGTGCCGCTCGGGTCGAGCTCGAGCCTGGTGCGCAGCTGGCCGACGACGGCGTCGCACAGGCGTACGGCCTCCACGAGTGACACGGCGGCACTGGCACCTCTCGCGCCGGCCTCGAGCCGACCCCAGATCAGCTGCGACATCCGCTCGCGGGCGACCGCGTCCGCTCGACCCGATTCCCACACCACCTCGAGTTCGCCGAGGCGACGGGTGACCGATTGGCGCAGCGACTGCGCCAGCACGATGTCGGAGGTGTACGTGTCGGACTTGGGCGAGGCGAGGGCCGCGGCGTCGAGCCGAGCCAGCTCGCGCGCGGTGCGATCGACCCAGCGGGTGAGGCCCGCGAGGTAGTCGAACAGCGCGCGCTGATCGATCGCCTCACCGAGCCGACCCGGCGCGGTGGGCGTGACGTCGCCCACTCCCGGGGCGCTCGGCGCCATCGTCATCGTCCGTAGACCGCGGCGGGCGGCGTCGCCGCGCCGAGCTCGCCGAGCCACTTCTGGTAAATGGACTGCCAACGGCCGTCGGCGCGCATCGAATCGAGCACGCCGTTCACGAAACGCACCAGGTCGTCCTGCTCGAGATTCATTCCGAGGCCGTACGGCTCGCTGGTCAGCTGTTCGCCGATCACCTTCGCGTACGGGTCCTGCGCCGCGAAGCCGGCGAGGATCGTGTCGTCGCCGGCGATCGCGTCGACCTGACCCTGCTGGAAGAGCACCAGGCAGCCGGTGTGCGTCGCCGCCGAGACCGGCTCGACGTCGTACTGGTCGAGCGCGGTCAGCGTCGTTGTGCTCGCCGGGGCGCAGACCTTGCTGGGCGGACTCTTGCCCTCGAGCTCTTGGATGCTGGCGGCCTCGTTGTTGCTGGCGACCAGGATCTTCAGGCCCGCCGCGTAGTACTCGGTCGAGAAGGCGATCTGCTGCCAGCGGTCGCAGTTGATGGTCATGGTGCGCGCGACGATGTCCACGGTGCCGGCCTGCAGAGCCGGGATGCGCTGCGCCGAGGTGATCACGGTGAACTGCAGCCGGTCAGGGTCGCCGAAGATGGCGCGCGAGATCTCGTGCAGCACGTCGATGTCGAAGCCCTCGATCTGGCCCGACAGCGGGTTGCGCGAGCCCATCAGCAGGGTGTCGGCCGAGACGCCGACGCGGAGGGAGCCGTTCGTGCGGATCCGGTCGAGCGTCGCACTCGAGGTCGCCCCGTCGGGAGCGTACGAGGCCAGCTGCGAGCCGTCGTTCGTGCACGCCGTCGTCGTGGCCGCCGGGGCCGGGGTGGCCGTCGCGGTCGCGGAGGGCGTCGGCAGTGCGGCGGGGTCGAGGTCGTCGGATCCGGGACTGCTGCAGCCCGCGAGCACGAGGGCCGCGGCGGCCGCGAACGAGACCAGCGCCAGGCGCAGTCGGGGTCGAGCGCGGTTCATCGGTACTCCTCCAGTCGCAGCGAGACTCCTCGCCAGGCGAACGCGGCCCCTGCGAGGCCTGCGGCGAGGAGCACCCAGCAGGCGATCGCCGCAGCCAGACCGAAGCCGGCGAGCGTGTTCGTGGTGGTCTGCGCATCCGCTGTGATCGCGGCGTCGGCGCTGTCGCTGTACGCGGTGAACGCGGCGTTGGCGGTGCCCTCGCCGGTCGCCGTGGCGGCGGCGACCGCCTTGTCCCATTCGCCACCGTCATCGAAGGCGCGGATCGCTCGGTGCTGGTCGTCCCACGCCCTCAGCTGGTCGAGCAGGCTCGAATCGATGATGCCGTCATCGACGGCCAGCTGCAGCCGCGCGATCGCGCCGTCGATCGAAGCGCGGGCGCCGGCCTCGATCGAGGCTCCGGAGCCGCGCTTGATCAGCGTGAACGACTCCTGCGACTTCGCATCGGTCGCCGAGGTGAGCGCCTGCGAGACGGCGAGGGTCGCGGCGTAGCTGTCCTTGCGCACGGCCGACGCCTGCGACGCGGTGATGAAGAACAGCACCGTGGCGACGATGCCGAGCAGTGCGAGCAGCGCCGTGCCCGTCGCGAGGGGGCGGTTGAGGTAGCGGTGCGTGCGGCGCGCGAGCCAGACCTGGCAGAGGATGAGCAGCACCAGCGCGAGGGCGGCGCCGAGCAGGAGCAGCAGCGCGTTCTGCACTGCCGAGAATGCGGCGGCGACCCGGTCGGCGCCGTTGTCGACGAGGGTGGAGAGCTGGTCGAGCATCTCACCGCGCAGCAGGGTCGAGGCCTGGTCGAGGTAGGCGGAGCCAACCGGGAATCCCTGCCGGTTGTTCGCCCGCGCCTGCTCGACGAGCCCGGTGTAGACGGTGAGGTCGTCGCCGACGTTCGCGAAGCCCTCCGCATCCGCCGACTCGCTGCCTGAGAGGGTCGCGATCCGCCTCGAGACGTCCGAGATCGCGGCGTCGTACTCGGCGCGCTGCTCAGTGGGCTCGAGACCTCCGACGAGGAAGGCGTTCGAGGCGATCGCGTCGGCGCTGACCAGCTGGTTGCGCAGCTCCTGCACGCTGACCAGTTGCTGCGCCTGCCGGCGCGCCTCGCCGGCAGCGTTGGCCTGGAGCGATCCGGCCTGCATCCCGAAGACGCCGACCAGGATGCTCGCCAGCACGGTCAGCACCAGCAGGATGCGCAACTGCGACGGAGTGGATCGGCTCGGCTTCGCGCCGGCGCGCGGCACGGCAGTCGGGAGCGGCGAGGGCGTCTGCGCGGGCTGCGGCGCCGCTCCCGGCGAGGTGGCCGGTGTCACGTGCTGTCCGCCGGGATCGGCGGCAGCGGCGGCGGTACTCATGCGCTGCTCTCCTTGCTCGGGTCTGCGGTGACGTGGTCTGCGGGGTCGGGGTCTGCGGGCTCATCGGTGGCCGCACCGGCTTCGAGGCCGCGATCGATGGCGTCGGCGACGCGGGCCGGGTCCGGCGGCTCGGCGAGGTCCTCCGGCACGAGCGTGCGCAGCTGCTCGATGGTCGGCTCGTCCACGTCGCGAAGGCGCCAGGCGTGCCGTGCGATCGAGGCGTCGAGCACGTTGCGCACCCAGCGCCCGTTGCCGAAGGCCTCGGTGCGCGCCTGCTGCGCGGCGAGGTCGTCGAAGGCCGTCAACGTCTCGGGAGTCGGATCGAAATCGGCCTTCTTCGCGGTGAGTTCGAAGATCTGCCGCAGCTCGGCATCCGTGTAGTCGGCGAAGTCGATCGTGGTCGAGAAGCGACTGGCCAAGCCGGGATTCGTGTCGAGGAACGACTGCATCGGCCCGGAGTAACCCGCGACGATCACCACCAGATCGGCGCGATGGTCCTCCATGTCCTTGACCAGCGTCGTCACCGCCTCGGCGCCGTACTGGTCGAGGGCGAGCGCGTACGCCTCGTCGATGAAGAGCACACCGCCCCGCGCGGAGGAGATGACATCCGAGGTCTTACTGGCGGTCTGGCCGAGGTAGCCGGCGACGAGCTCGGAGCGATCGACCTCGATCAGCTTGCCGGCGCTCAGGATGCCCAGCGCGCGGTAGATCCGCGAGACGAGCCGCGCGACGGTGGTCTTGCCGGTGCCCGGGTTGCCCGTGAAGACGAGGTGCCGCGTGAGCGTGGGCGTGGCCATGCCGGCTTCGGCGCGCAGCTTGTCGATCCGCAGCAGCTGCGCCTGGCGCTTGATCTCGCTCTTCACCCGCGCGAGGCCGATCAGACCGTCGAGCTCGGCGAGCAGATCGTCGAGGCTCTCCTCGGGGAGGTTCGTCGCCAGGGCTTCGGCGGGCTTCTCGGCCGCCGGCGGCGTCCCGGCGGGTGCTGTCGACTCGGGGTGCTTCGTGTTGGGGTGCGTCGTGTCGTTCTGCGTCGGCTCGGGCTGCGGGCCGCGGCCGAGCTTCGCCAGGATGTCGTCCACCGTCGGCACGCCCGCGGGCAGGTCGCGCAGGCTCGTGAGGTCGAACGGCGTGCCCACATCGATCGGCGTACGCACGTCGGCCGGGCGTGCGTCGGGCGTCGGGATGCGTGGCTCGGGCGCGCGGACCGGGCTCGTCCCCGGCTGCGCCGCGACGGCTGCGAGCTGGGCGGCAGCGGTGGCGGATGCTCCGCCGATCACGCTCATGCCCGGGTCGCCGAGGGCGCTGGCGGCCGAGATCACCTGGGTGAGCCCGCGCGCGTAGGCCGTGGCGTGCGGAGAACGATCGGCGACGAGCCGCGTCAGCAGTTCGGTGGGGGCGTTGCGCCACCGGCGGGCACTGGCCGCCGCCGTGTAGAAGCTCTCGAGCGTCGCACCGGGCGCCCCGATCTCGCCGAGCCACGCGGCGCCGGCACCCGTCGCGGCCTCACTCACCGCGGCGGAGAGCCGTCGGGCCTCCTCGCGCACCGCGGCCGGGTCCAGCCCCGCATCCACACCGATCGCCTCGAGCGCGCTCACGCTCTCCCGCAGGCCGCTCACGTGGCGCTCGGTGGGGACAACGTGCCCAGGGCACCGGGCTCGGCGGGCGCGCTCAACGTGCTCTCGGTGAACTTCTCGGCGAGGAACTGACCGTGCGCTATGAGGGCGTTCGCATCCGCTCGCGAGACCGCGTCCGAGATCTTGTCGAGCGTCGCGCCCAAGAGGTCGAGCTGGTCGCACAGGATCATCAGTGAGGTCTTGCCCTTGTAGACCGCGCGCCGATCGGCGAATTCGCGCGGAAGGCGCAGGTAGCCCTCGACCGCCTCGGGCAGGTAGCTCGTCGCGGTGGCCACGACGGTGTGACCCTGCTGGCTCATACCGCCCAGCCGATCCAGTCGCGGCACCATCTCGCGGACCGTCTCGTCGACGCGGCGGATACGCGCCGTCACGATCCCCGGCACCTCGCCCTGCGAGGTCTCGGCCAGAACGCGATCGAGAGCGGCGAGGATGTCGTCACTCGTCGGTGCGGCGGGCAACGCGGCGACAGGCTCGGCCGGTTCACCGGACGTCCCATCGAAGAGTCGTGACCACCATCCCATCCGCGCGCCTCGTCCGCCCCTCGGCTCTAGCGGCCCAGGTCGAGCGAGGACGCGGCGTCGATCTCGGCGGAGTTCGAGCGACGGGCACGATCGACGTAGTCGCCGGCCTTCTCCGTCTCGACCTGAAGCACACCGATGGTCTGCGCCATGCTGTCGAGGGCCTTGATCTTGAAGTCGGAGATCGAGTCCATGGTCTGGTAGATGTTCGCGAAAGCCGCCTGCAACTGCGGCAGGCCGACCGTGGCCGACGCGGCCTGCGCCTGGATGTTCGCGGACTGGTCGGCGAGCATCCGCGAGGTCGACTCGATCATGTTCGAGGTCGTGGTGTTCAGCGCCGTGATCTGGTCGAGGACGAGCTTCTGATTCGCGAGGGCCTGCGCCACGATGACCGCGGTGCGCAACGCCGAGACCGTCGTGGTGGTGGCGCGGTCGACGCCCTTGATCAGCTCGAGGTTGTTCTTGATGATCACGTCGATCGCGAGGTAGCCCTGGATCGAGACCGCCAGCTGGGTCAGGAGGTCCTGGTGCTTCTGGCGAACGTAGAACAGAACGTCCTCGCGGAGGGCTCGGGCGCGGTCGGGATCCGTCGTGTCGAGCTGGGCCAGCGCCGCCGAGAGCTTCACGTCGAGGCGTTCGGCGAGGTAGATGTATTCGTTGAGACGGGTCATCGTCTCCCACAGGTGCTGCTTCTCGAGGTTGAGTGCCGCGTTGTCCTTGCGGAGCTCGTCCTGTCCGTCGTACAGCGCCTTGATGATCGCGTTGAGGTGCGATTGCGCACTCTCGTAGCGTCGGAAGTAGTCGGCGATCTTGTTGCCGAACGGGATGATGCCGAGGAACTTCTTGCCGATGTTGTCCTCGGACGGGTCGAGGTCTTCGACCGTGCGGCGCAGGTCGAGCAGCGTCTGCCCGATCTTCGATCCCTCGGAGAGGCCGCCCTCCTTGAGCGCGCGGACCGGGGTCTGCAGCAGCCGGTTCGAGGAGTCGGCGGCCGAGCGGATGTCGGCGTCGCCCATCGTGCGGATGTCGTTCGCCTTCGCCGCGAACTCGGGACTCTTCGCCTCGACGGTCATCAGCGACGCGAGATAGCCGTCGACCTTCGCCTCGAGCCCGGGAAGCGCGGCTTCGGGCACCTTCGGCGCGATCGACGGCGCCGACGTCGTCGGCACGGCCGCGACCGGCTCCGGCGGAGTGAGGGAGAGCGCGCTCGCTGCGGGCGGCGTCAAAGGAGTGGCCTCGGTCATCGGGGTGTCCTCACGGGTTTGCGCACGGGGCGCCGTTTGCGAATGAACGTCGTCTCATCATAGCTCCGCCCACCCCGAGAGAGGGTGGCTCGAGGCGTGCCGTCGTCGCCGGATGCGCTTCCCCGCAACCGGCGCCCGCGGCGGCCCGGGGCGGCCCGGGTTGGCCCGAAACGCCCCTCCCGCACACGGAAAGGGACGGTTCACGACCACCCGGGCGGCCCCGACGCCACCCCTCCGCCCCACCGCCCCCACGCCGCCACGCCGCCACGCCGCGCCACGTCACCAAGCCCGGGTTGGCGCAAACCGCCCCGCCCGCGCCCCGAAACGGACGGTTCACGACCACCCGGGCCACCCCGCCACCGCCACGCGACCCCGCGCCACCCGCCAAACCCGGGTTGACGCAAACCGCCCCGCCCGCACCCCAAAACGGACGATTCGCGACCACCCGGGCCACCCCGCCATCGCCACGCGACCCCGCGCCACCGCGCCAAGCCCGGGTTGACGCAAACCGCCCCGCCCGCACCCGGAAACGGACGATTCGCGACCACCCGGGCCACCCCGCCGCCACCACGCCAAGCCCGCCACCACCCCGCCAAGCCCGGGTTGACGCAAACCGCCCCGCCCGAACCCAAAAACGGACGGTTCGCGACCACCCGGGCCACCCCGCCACCGCCACGCGACCCCGCGCCACCGCGCCAAGCCCGGGTTGACGCAAACCGCCCCGCCCGCACCCCGAAACGGACGATTCACGACCACCCGGGCTGCCCGGGCCACCCCGGGCGCGCGACCACCCGGGCCGCCCGGGCCGCCCGGGGCACGCCGAAGCCGAGCGCGTCGGTGGCGTCAGGCCAGCTTGATGAGCGAGGCGAAGAGCTCGGGAGCCTTGGCGTCGACGATGCGACCGCCCAGGCGCACCCCCAGCCGGGCGAAGAACGAGCCCAGGACGACGCCCACCACCAGGGCCGCGACGCCCCATGCGATCCCGCCCGTGACGAACGAGATCACCGCGAGCACGATCGACGGGATCGCGAGAACCGCACAGCCCGCCATCCCGCCGAAGGTCAGTACGGAGGAGATCATGCCGGCACCGGGCGGGCTCTTGAACGGATTGTCGCCAGGAGCCGGCACCGGATAGACCACACGAGCGGAGAGGACGCTCGAGAGACCGAACCCGCTCAGCAGCAGCGCGAGCGACAGGCCGATCAGGCCCGGCAGCGCGGCCCAGGAGTTCGAGAAGGCGGCGGTGATGAGGGCCGTCACGACCACGAGCGGTACGCCGACGATCGCCGCAGCTATCACCCGACCACCGCGGTCGGCCGCGCCCGAGACACCGGAACTCACATGCATCGCCCACGCCGTGCCGTCGTAGGCGACGTCGGCCGAGAGAGTGACGCCGAAGGTGACGGCCACGATGACGGGCGCCGCGTTGGTCCAGAAGCCGGCCCCGCCGTCGCCCAGCGAGGAGTAGAAGATGGTCAGTACGAGGATCGCCGGCACGATGAGCAGGCCCCGGCTGTAACGCGGATCGCGCAGCCAGTAGCCGAGCGCCCGCGCTGCAACGGCACCCGTCGGCGTGCCCGGGAAGCGACCGAAGAGACCGATCCCCCGGGCCCCGGCGGCACCGCCGGCGGATGAGGCGGCCGGCTCGGCGAGCGCGTGCCGGAGCGCGAGCGCCCAGAGCGCGAACAGCCCGAGCAGCGTCACCACCCCGATAGCGGACTTCGCCGCCGCCAGGCCCCAGTGGCCGGCGACGACCTCGCCCGGAACCGCCCAGATCGCGCCGAGCGGCGTCCACGAGACGGTGTTCGCGATCGCCGGAAGCGCGTTCAAGCCGCCGCGGACGACGTCCATGATCGAGAAGATGATCGGGCCGAGCAGCACCACGAAGATCAGCAGGACTCCGCCGAGAACTTCCTTGTAACGCCGACTCGATGCCAGCCCGGTGGCCGCCGCCGCGACGAGGCGCGAGCCGACGACGCACGTGACGACGCCGATCACGGCGCAGAGCAGGGCGGGCAGGATGCCGATCGGATGCCCGATCCAGGCGAGCGCGGAGGCGAGAGCGGCGAGGCTCGTGACGATGCCGGGGATCCCGACGACCCCCGCCGCCGCGAGCCCCAGCATCAGCGTGCGACGGGGGATGGGGAACGTGGCCAGCGTGGCGAGATCGAGGCTTTGGTCGGATCCCGTCACGAGGATCGGACCGATCACCCAGCCGAGTACCAGCGCCGCTCCGGCGAGCGTGATCAGCGTGCGCACGAGTTCGACGTCCTGTGACGCGAGGGCGATCATCCCGACCACGACCACCGCGAGCATCCCCAGCGCGTACACGGCGCCGACGATGACACCGATCAGTTGCCAGACGCTCCGGGTGACCGCGTTCTTCAGCAGCAGCAGCCGCAGCTTCAGGAGATGCGCAACCATGACGGTCCCTCCTGGTGCGTACGGCCACCGACCAGCTCGACGAAGCGGTCCTCCAGCGTGCCGCCCTGGCGCACCTCGTCGAGCGTGCCGGCGGCGACGACGCGGCCGTCGGCGATCACGGCCACGTGGTCGCACATCCGCTGCACGAGATCCATCGAGTGGCTCGAGACGATGACCGTGCCGCCGGAGCTCACGAAACCCGCAAGGATGTCGCGGATGTTCGCGGCCGAGACGGGGTCGACGGATTCGAAGGGCTCGTCGAGCACGAGCAGCTTCGGCGCTCGCACCAGGGCGCACGCGAGGGCGATCTTCTTGGTCATACCGGCGGAGTAGTCGACGACGAGGGTGCGATTCTCGGGATCGAGGTCGAGCAGCTTCAGCAGGTCGTGCGCGCGCGACACGACCGTGTCGCGGTCGAGGCCGCAGAGGAGGCCGAAGTAGGTGATGAGCTGCAACCCCGTGAGCCGGTCGAACAGCCGCACGCCGTCGGCGAGCACACCGACGAGGCGTTTGGCGGCGAGGGTGTCGCGCCAGACGTCGACCTCGTGGATGCGGATGCTGCTCGCATCCGGCCGCAGCAGCGCTGTCGCCATCGACAGCGTCGTCGTCTTGCCGGCACCGTTCGGGCCGACGAGGCCGTAGAACGAACCGCTCGGCACATCGAGGTCGATGTCGTTCACCGCGACCTTCTCGCCGAAGGTCTTGCGCAGGCCGCGGATGCTCAGCGCCAGGTCGCCGGAGCGTGCGTCGGCGACCGGCGCGGCCCAGGCCGGGGTTCCGGCCGGAGTCGCCGCCGGGGCGTCTGCCGGGGTGTCGGGTGTCGTACTCATCGGATGCGTCCTCCCACCGAGTCGCCGGTTCGCGACCCTGCTTCGACGCTACGGCGTGCCCCGCCGCGGAGCATCCCCCGCACGAGCTACGCCGGGAGGCCGACCCGCCTGAGCGCGTGCCCTCACAGCCGCGGCGAGTCGGCGAGCAGTCGCCGCGTGTACGCATCCGTCGGCGCGGCGAGCAGCTGCGCGGTCGGCGCCGTCTCGACGATGCGGCCCGCCCGCATGACCGCGATGCGGTCGGCCATGTGCTGCACCACCGCCAGGTCGTGCGAGATGAACAACAGCGCCAGGCCGCGCTCGCGCTGCAGTTCGTCGAGCAGGTCGAGCACCTGAGCCTGCACCGAGACGTCGAGGGCCGAGACCGGCTCGTCGCAGATCAGCACCTCGGGATCGGTGGCGAGCGCCCGGGCGATGGATACGCGCTGACGCTGACCTCCGGAGAGGGTGCGGGGCGCTCGGGCGAGCAGGTCGGCACCGAGACCGACCTGAGCCAGCAGCGCAGCCGCATCCGCCACGCCGGCATCGCGGAGGATCCGCGCGACGCTCCAGCGCGGGTCGAAGGAGGAATAACTGTCTTGGTAGATCGCACCGATGCGGCGCCGATGTGGGCGGCGGTCGCGCTCGGGCAGGGCCGACCACGGCTCACCGAACAGGGTCACCTCGCCCGCATCCGCTCGTTCGAGGCCGAGCACGAGCCGCGCGACGGTGCTCTTGCCCGAGCCCGACTCGCCTACGAGGCCGAGCGTCTCGCCACGACGCAGCTCGAAGGCCACCTGGTCGACGGCCGTGCGGGCGCCGAAGCGCCTGACGAGTCCGGCTGCGGCGAGGATCACTTCTCCCGGCTCTGCAGGACGCACCGGTTCCGGGGGCGGAACGGCAGCCGCCGACAGCCGCACCCCCCGCGGCTTGCCCGCCGGCACGGCCGCCACGAGCGCGCGCGCCTCGGGCGAACGCGGGGAGCCGAGCACCTCGCGCGTCGGCCCCTCCTCCACCACGCGGCCGTCGGTGAGCACGAGGATACGGTCGGCCAGCCCCGCGACCACGGCGAGATCGTGGCTGATCAGCAGCAGGGCCCGACCGGCCGCCTTCTGCGCCGCGAAGAGCTCGAGGATGCGTGCCTGCACGGTCACGTCGAGGGCCGTCGTCGGCTCGTCCGCGAGCAGCAGCGGCGGATCCGTCGCGAGCGCCGCCGCCAGCAGCGCCCGCTGCCGCAACCCGCCCGAGAGCTCGCCCGAGCGCTGCTTCGCCCGCTCCGCCGGCTCGGGCATCCCCACGCTCTCCAGCACCTCGATCACCCGCGCCGAACGCTCGGCGGAGGAGAGACGTGTGTGCAGACGCAGCGCGTCCGCGATCTCGCGTCCGATGGGGCGCAAGGGATCGAGTGACACCAGAGCGTCCTGCGGCACGAAGCCGATCCGGGATCCGCGGACGCGTCGCAGTGCCCGTTCGCTGCTCGGCAGTTCGACCCCGTCCAGCTCGATCCGACCCGAGACATCGCCGCCCGAGAGCCCGAGCAGCGCCCGAGCCGTGACGCTCTTGCCCGAGCCCGACTCGCCGACGAGCGCGACGCACTCCCCCGCCGCGACCGTGAACGAGACGCCGTGCACCACCTCGACGCCCTCGAACGCGACGCGCAGATCCGACACCGTCAGCGTCATCTGGCACCCCGCAGCCGTCGTCCGAGCACGGTCGTCGCGATCGTCGTCAACACGATCACGAGGCCCGGGAACACCGTCATCCACCAGGCCGAGCCGATGTACGTGCGCCCGGCCGAGAGCATCGCGCCCCACTCGGGCGAAGGCGGTTCGGCGCCGAGCCCGAGGTAGCTGAGCGCCGCGGCCCACACGATCGCCTGACCGACGCCGAGCGTGGCGAGCACGGTCAGCGGCGCGAAGGTGTTGGGCAGGATGTGGCGCAACAGGATCCGCCACGGACCGTGACCGAGCACGCGCGCCGCCTCGACGTAGCCGGCCGAGCGGATGCCCAGCAGCTGACCGCGCAGGATGCGGGCGTAGCCGGGTGCCGTCGAGAGCCCCACGGCGACCGTCGCCGGGACCACGCCCGGCCCGGTCACCACGATCACCAGCAACGCGAGAAGCAGGCCGGGGAACGAGAAGAAGACCTCGAGGATGCGCGCGACGACCGCATCCGCCACCCGCCCGCCGAGTGCCGCGATGACGCCGAGCAGCGTGCCGAGGCCGAGGCCGATCGTCGTCGCGGCGACGCCGATCAGGAGGGAGGCGCCCGCGCCGGCGATCACACGGCTGAGCAGGTCGCGACCGGACTCGTCCGTGCCGAAGAGGTGTGCGAGGGTCGGGGCCTGGAAGGCGGAACCGGGATCGATCGCGAGCGGATCGTACGGAGCGAGGCCCGGGATCACGGCGACGAGCACGAGCGCACCGACGAAGGCGCCGGCCAGAGCATCGGTCAGGCGGACGCCTGGGCGGCGCGAGGGCGGGGCGGCGGCGCGCAGTTCGAGGTCGCTCATGCGGGCCTCCCGAGTCGGGTGGGCGGGCTGGGCGTGACCCACGACCGGCCTCGGCGATGGGCACCTCGACCGCTGCCGACGGGATCCGCTTGGTTCCGCGGTTCAGCGGGGCGCCCGACGGGGTGCGGTTCGCCGAGACCGGCCCTGACCCACACCCTCATGCGCGAGTCCGCGGGTCGACGACGCGGCTGAGCGCATCCGTCGCGATCGTGACCAGGATGTAGACGAGCGCGGTCACCAGGACGACCCCGGTGACCACGGGGACGTCGCGCACGGTGACCGCGTTGAGCAGGGTGCGGCCGAGTCCGGGCCGCGCGAAGATCGTCTCGACGACCACGGCTCCGCCGATCAGGTAGCCGAAGGCCCAGCCCGAGAGGGAGATGCCGGGCAGGATCGCGTGCCGCATCGCGTGCCGCAGCCGCAGCCCGGCGGCGCTCTCGCCGCGCGCCAGGGCCGCGAACGAGAACGGTGCCTCGAGCGCATCGAGCAGCGCCTGCCGCATCACCTGCCCGAGGAAGCCGGCGAGCGGGATAGCGAGCGTGAGCACGGGCAGCACGATTCCGCGCGCATCCGCGGTCGAGACCGGGGGCAACCAGCCCAGGGCGGTGGCGAACACGGCGATCAGCACGGTCGCGAGCCAGAAGTGCGGCAGCGCCGCCGCCGTGAGCTCGAGCCCCGAGCCGATCGCCGCCGCGACCCGGCCGCCGCGCGTCGACCACAGCGCCACCGCCAGCGCGAGCAGCCACCCGGCCGCGAGGGCCAGCACCGCGAGCAGCAGCGTGCCCGGCAACTGCGCCCCGATGAGTTCGGCCACCGGCACGCGTTGAGCGTACGAGCTGCCGAAGTCACCTATCGCGAGCCGACCGAGCTGATGCAGATACTGCACCAGTAACGGCTGGTCGAGCCCGTATTCCGCGCGCACCTGCGCCAGCGCCTCCGCCGACGCTTGGGAGCCCGGGCCGCCGAGGATCGCCTGCGCCGGGTCTCCCGGGATCAAACGGATCAGGAAGAACACCGCCGTCGCGACGGCCCACAGAACGAAGACGGCGCCGGCCAGCTTGAGGGCCAGCCAACGCGTCACGCGCCCAACACTACGAGACGTACGCGTCGCCGAACCACGGCGTCGACACGGTCGCCAGCGGAACCACGCCCTGCACGGAGTCGCTGAGGAGGAAGGTGTTCTGCTGGTCGTACAGCGGCAGGATGTAGTACCCATCGAGGACGATCTTCTGCGCCTGCTGGTACAGGTCGGCGCGGGCGTCGGCGTCGAGGGTCGCGCTCGCCTCGGTGAGCAGCGCATCGAGGGCGGGGTCGTTCACCTGGGCGTGGTTGGCGAAGTAGCCGCTGGGCGCCGGGGTGATCCCGGCGGAGTCGTACAGCGTGCGCAGCACATCCGGGCCGACCTTCGTGTACGGGGCGCTGACGATCTCGTACTCGTTCGCCGCGAGCGCCGCGTACCAGCTGGAGAGATCGAGCAGGCTGATCTGCACGTCGAAGCCGAGCGTCTTCGCATTGGCCTGGATCTGCTCGAACAGCGACTGCTCGGCCGGGATCGACTGGTTGGTGCTGACCGGCAGGCGCAGGGTGAGCTTCTGGCCGTCCTTCTCGCGGATTCCGTCGGCACCGACGGTCCAGCCGGCGTCGTCGAGCAGCGCCTCGGCCGCAGCGATCTCATCGTCCGTGCCCGCCTCCTCGAACAGGGCGGGCTCGGAGTACGCCGTCGCCTCGACGCTCGACAGCGGCGAGTACGAACGCTCGGCGGTGCCGAAGAAGAGCGAGTCGATGCCGTCGTTCACACCGACTCCGCGGATGAACGCCTCGCGTACCGCGGCGTCGTCGAAGGGCGCCTGACCCGAGTTGAGCTCGAGCCGGTTCGACGAGCCGGGCCGCGGGGCGTTCAGTACCGTGATGCCGCTCGCGGTGGAGGCCGTCTTGATGGTGTCGGGCTGGGCGTTGTCGATCACGTCGACCTCGCCGGCCTGCAGAGCGGCGTAGCGCGACGCGGAATCGGGGATGAAGCGCCAGGTGATGGTCTCGAGGTAGGCGGGGCCGTCATGGCCGCCCTCGCCGCTCGGGTCGGCGGCGGAGGCGACGTAGTCGTCGTTGCGCTCGAGCGTGATGTGGTCCTGCTTCACCCATTCGGTAACGGTGAAGGGGCCGGTGCCGATCGGGTCGGCGCAGTTCGCATCCGTACCTCGGGCGATGCCGGCGGGCGACTGCATCGCGGTCCACGGCTGCGAGAGCGATTCCAGCAGCGCGCTGTCGGGAGCGCTCAGGCTGATCTTCGCCTCCGTGGCCGAGACGGCTTCGACGCCGGTGATCTTGGCGACGGCGAGATAACCCGTCGAGGACTTCGTGTTCGGGTCCTGCAGGTGCGCGATGTTCGTGGCGACCGCAGCGGCGTCGAAGGGAGTGCCGTCGGTGAAGGTGACACCCTCGCGCAGCGTGATGTCGTACGTGAGGCCGTCGTCGGACGCGGACCAGTCGGAGGCGAGCCACGGGATGATCGTGCCGCTCGCATCCCGCGAGAACAGGGACTCGAGCACCTGGGTCGCGACGAGCGCCTGCGGGTAGTTGCCGCCGACGTGCGGGTCGAGGCAGGTGGGCTCGGCGTCGCCCGAGGCGTAGGTGAGGGTGCCGTCCGCCACGGGCGTGGAGGCGGCGTCGGGGGTGGCTCCGCCGCCGGAGCAGGCGCTCAGCAGCAGCGCGGCGATCGCCGTGGTCACGATGGGCAGGGTTCTACGCAGACGCATGGGGTGCTTTCGGTGGGGTGTTCGTTCTCGCGCAGGACGCCGTCGGCCGCGCCGGGCCTTTATTGGACCCGATCCACCAAAATCTTAGCGAACTGAACGGTCGCTCAGTCGTGGTGCCGGAATATCGCACGGCGGCCCGCTCAGTGCAGGTGATGACCCAACTCAACGTGCGCAAGAACGGCCGACTCGACGAGCCTCCACTCGTCGAGGACGAGGCGGTAGTCCGGACGGAGTGTGGTGAGACCCCGAGCTGCTGAGACGAGGTCACGACGGCGATCCGCTGCGATGTCGTGATGGGCGACTCCGTCGAGTTCGAGGATGAGCGAACTGCCGATGAGCAGATCCACCACTCCGACATCGACGATGGCCACCTGCGGGCGGGCGACGATGCCGATCCGATCCAGGCGCCTCCTGGCCAGCGTCTCGAGCCCGCTCTGCGACGAATCCACCACGAAGCCGAGCAACGGAGCGAGGGAGGCCGGCAGTCGTGGGGCGAGGAGCGTCAGGTCGTCCATCACGATGAGCTCCTTGTTCAGCGCCGACTCGACCGCGACGAGAAAGGATTCCTCGCTTCGCGGATCCCCCGGCGTGCACCGTCGCGCCAATTGCAGAAGGGCGTGCAGAACCGAGACCACGAAGCCGTCGTCTCCCGACCAGCCGCGGTCGCGGTGCACAGTCGCGCGACCGATGCCGCTCGGCAGCCGCGCCTTGCGGTCGAACCAGATCTCGAAGGTCTTCTCATCGTCCGGCATCAGCCAGAGACCGCGATGCTTCAGCGCACTGGTCCCGGCCAGATGAGCGTCGAGCCGGGCGGCCGCCAGGAGCGGACCATCGATACTCGAGAGGGCGTAGATCCCCCGACGGATCCGCACGACGTCACCTGAGACGATCGCTGCCCGGAGCGACCTCTTCGTCACCTCCATCGCCACGAGCTGACTCGTGAAGGCGATCCCGCCGCACGCGCTGAGCGCCTTCTTCGCCTCCATGAGCATCATGGTGCCCGAGTTCGAACCCCTCGAACGAGGGTGGTGCCAGGTTGTGGATAACTCCTGGTCCCATCGGCCGGCCGGCCGTTCGCGGAGCGGCGTCTCGCGGGCCCGGGAGCCCGACACGGCAGCGCGTGCTCGCCGGTGCCGCTCGCCCCTGTCCCGTCGGTCGGCAGCCCCGCCCACGAACGGCAGATCGCCGACGGCCCAGCCGCAGGATTCCCGCGGAACGGCGCGATCGCTCCGGGCCCAGCGCCGCTGCCTGCCGACCGAAGGGACGGCCTAAGCCCGTCACCACCACCGAAACCCGGGCGGAGGTCACAGAGCCCCTCGTCCCTTCGGTCGGCAGGCCGTTCACCGAACGGCAACTCCCCGACCATTCATCTGCGTGTTCCCGCGGACGTCCGAGATCGACGGCGCCCGGAGGCCCGCTGCCTGCCGACCGAAGGGACGGCCCCGCGCCGCTACCGTCCGCTCGAGGCCCGCACCACGAGTTCCGGCTGGAAGACGACCTGCCGCGGCTCACCCGGGTCGAGCAGCAGCTCGACGGCGGTTGCGCCGATCAGTGCGCTCGGTTGCCGGATGCTCGACAGCGGCACCACGGCAGCGGATGCGAAGGCGATGTCGTCGTAGCCGATCAGCGCGATGTCTTGAGGCACCCGCACCTCGCCGAGCAGCATCAGCGCCTGCAGCACGCCCACGGCGAGAAGATCGTTCGCGCAGAAGATGGCTTCCGGTCGGTCCGCGGCGGCGCGGGCGCGCACCGCCTCCCCCATCGCCCGGCCCTCCAGCACGGTCAACGCACTCGTCGTCAGCGTCTCGAGGCGTGCATCCGCGACCTCGGCGACGGCCTGACGGGCCCCCGAGAGCCGGTCGCTGACCTGCCGGATCGAGAGCGGTCCCCCCACGAAGGCGATGCGCCGTCGGCCACTGGCCAGAAGGTGCTCGACAGCCATCCGCCCACCGGCCACATCGTCGACCGACACCGACGAGAACGCGGAGTTGTGCGATTCGCGGTCGACGAGCACCGTCGGGATCCCGCGTTCGCGCAGGCGTTCCAGCCGCGACATCGCATCCCCCAGCGGCGAGATCAGCACGCCGCTGACGCGTTGCTCCTCGAACAGGTCGAGGTAAGCGGATTCGCGGCTCGCCGTGTCGTCGGAGTTGCCCAGCAGCACAGCAAGACCCTCGCCCGCCGCCCGGTCCTCTGCGCCGCGGGCCAGGTCCATGAAGAAGGGGTTGCCGGCGTCGAGCACCACGAGGCCGATGCTGCGGCTTCGGCCGGCGCGCAGTTGCCGGGCCGCATCATTGCGGACGAAGCCGAGCTTGGCGATGGCGTCCTGCACCCGGCGGACGGCATCCTCCGACACCTTCTCGGGCCGGTTCAGCACGTTCGAGACGGTGCCCACCGAGACGCCCGCGAGTGCGGCGACATCACGCACGCTGATCGACGACATCCGGCCTCCTCCGACTGCTGAGCAGTATGGCACCCACCGGGCCGAGGCGACCCACTCCGTGCGACCCACTCCGCCGCGACGCACTCCGCCTCGACCCACTCCGCCGCGACGCCCTGCCCCGTGGTGCAACCGACCGAGCGCTCACCAGTGCAGCGTGCCCGGCGCTCCCTTGAACGGACCCACCACGCGGCTGGTGATCCAGCCGCCGTAGAAGTCGCCGGGTTGCGGCTGCACCGTCTCACCCGCCACCTCGCACGAATCCATCCGCTCCGGGTACACCGCCACGTGGTCGGCGATCGCCTCGAAGCCGGGGCTCGGCGAGGGGTAGTACCACCCGGCGCTCTCAGCGACCGCGCCTCCGCCTCGCACCGTCAGGTAACGCGCCGCGCCCTTGAACTCGCAGAAGCTGCGGCCGGGAGCCGGCTCGAGCGCATCCGCTGCGAACGCCTCGCGCGGCAGGTAGTAGACGGGCGGATGACTGGTCTCGAGCACGCGGAACGACGCGGTGCTGTCGGCGATCACCACGCCACCGAGGCGGATGCGGATCCGCTCGTCGCTCGCCTCCACCCTCGGCGGTCTCGGGTAGTCCCACACGGATTCCTGGCCGGGCTGCGGCACGTCGCGCTTCATAGGGCAACGCTACGCCGCGGAGTCGTTTCATAACGATTCACCACCACAACACGCCCGAGAGACCGCTCTCCGTTGACAGGTTCTCATCGAAAGGCATAGTTTGGCGCTCGGTTGATGTGAAACGATTCAGGTCGAACTCGCCACCCTCCGTGCAAAGACGCAATAGGAAGCAGTCCATCAATGTCGATCGACACCGGGCCGACGCCCGCCCTCGAATTGCGCGCGGTCGCCAAAGCCTTCGGCAGCGTGATCGCGCTGAAGTCCGGCAGCCTCGCGTTGCAGCGCGGCTCGATCCACGCCCTCGTCGGCGAGAACGGCGCGGGCAAGTCGACCCTGGTCAAGATCATCGCCGGCCTCTACCAGCGCGACGCCGGCGACCTGCTGCTCGACGGGGTCTCCGTCGATTTCGCCACGACGGCGCAGTCGAAGGCGGCCGGTATCGCCGTGATCTACCAGGAGCCGACACTCTTCCCCGACCTTTCGGTGACCGAGAACGTCTTCATGGGCCGCCAGCCCACCGGTCGGTTCGGCCGGATCGACCGCGCGGCCATGCGCAGCGAGGTGCTCGGCCTGTTCCAGCGTCTGGGCGTGCGGATCGACCCCGACCGCCCCGCGGAGGGACTCTCGATCGCTGACCAGCAGATCATCGAGATCGCGAAGGCCATCTCGCTCGACGCGAAGGTGCTCGTGATGGACGAGCCGACCGCGGCGCTGAGCGGCGTCGAGGTCGACCGCCTCTTCGCCGTCGCGCGCAGCCTCCGCGACGAGGGTCGCGCCCTTCTCTTCATCTCGCACCGCTTCGACGAGGTCTTCGCCCTCTGCGACACCATCACGGTGATGCGCGACGGCGAATACATCTCGACCGAGCCCACGGCTGCAACGACGGTCGATCGCATCGTGCGGCAGATGGTGGGCCGCGACATCACCGAGCTGTTCCCGAAGCAGGACGCGGACATCCGCGAGGTCCTTCTGGAGGTGAGCGGACTCACCGCGGCGGGCGTCTTCCACGACATCTCCTTCACGGTGCGCTCGGGCGAGATCGTGAGTCTGGCGGGTCTGGTCGGCGCCGGTCGCAGCGAGGTCGCCCGCGCCGTGTTCGGTGTCGATCCCTACGACAGCGGCACGGTGACCCTCGAGGGCACCCGCATCCCGCCGAAGAACCCCACCGCCGCGATGCGCGCCGGCATCGCGCTGGTGCCGGAGGATCGCCGCAAGCAGGGACTCGTCCTCGATTCGAGCGTCTCGAAGAACATCACGATGGCGATCCAGAAGTCGCTCTCGAAGGCCGGGCTGCTCTCCGATCGCGCCGAGAACTCCGCCGCGCGGATCTGGGCGAGCCGGCTCGAGGTGAAGACGAACGCCCTCGACACCGTGGCGGGCACGCTCTCCGGCGGCAACCAGCAGAAGGTCGTGCTGGGCAAGTGGCTGGCCACGAATCCGAAGGTGCTGATCATCGACGAGCCCACCCGTGGCATCGACATCGGCACTAAGAGCGAGGTGCACCGCCTGCTGTCGCAGCTCGCCGGTGAGGGTATGGGCATCCTGATGATCTCGAGCGAGCTGCCCGAAGTGCTCGGCATGGCCGACCGGGTGCTCGTGATGCGCGAGGGGCGGATCACCGCCGAACTCGATCGAGCGGATGCGAACAGCGAGACCGTGATGTTCGCCGCCACGCAGGGAGCCGCCGCATGAGCGCCACGCAGACTCCGACGCCGCAGCGGCTGCCCGCTGCGAAACCGAATGCCTTCGCGAGCGGATTCGGCGCGTTCATCCGGGCGCGTGAGACGGGCATCCTGCTCGCGCTGATCATCGTGATCATCGCCACGACCGCGAAGAACCCGACGTTCCTCTTCTCCCCCGACGGCTGGCGCGACCTGCTGCTGACTCCGGCGATCCTCATCCTGATCGCGGTCGGCCAGTCGATCGTGATCATCACCCGCTCGGTCGACCTCTCGGTCGGATCGATCCTCGGCCTCACGGCCTATCTCACGGGCCGACTTTTCCTCGACGTGCCGGGCATCCCGATCATCGCCGTCTTCGTCGCCGGCATCGTCTTCGGCGGCCTGCTCGGCCTGATCAACGGCGCACTCGTGGCGTTCGCGAAGGTGCCGGCGCTGGTGATCACCCTCGGCACGCTCTACGCCTACCGCGGCATCAACGTCGCGTGGACGGGCAGCGACCGCATCAACGCCTCCGATATGCCGAAGGACTTCCTCGCGCTCGGCACGGGCCAATTCCTCTCGATCCCGTATCTGACGATCATCGCGCTCGTGGTGCTCGTCGCGGCCGGCTGGTACCTGCGCAACATCCGGGCGGGCCGCGAGTTCTACGCGATCGGTTCCGATCCGGATGCGGCCCGCCTCTACGGCCTGCCCGTCACCCGCCGCATCCTGGTCGCCTTCGTGATCTCAGGCGCGCTCACCGGCCTCGCCGGCGTGCTCTACGCGGCCCGGTACGGCACCGTGAACTCGCAGGCCGGCTCGGGCTACGAGCTCGACGCCGTGGGCGCAGCGGTGATCGGCGGCGTCGCGATCTTCGGCGGCTCGGGCACGGTGTGGGGCGCCGCGATCGGAGCCGTCCTGCTGCTCACCATCAACCGCGCCCTGCCGATCCTCGGCGTACCCGACTTCTGGCAACGCGCCGTGGTC
Organism: Microbacteriaceae bacterium VKM Ac-2855; assembly: GCA_013204985.1. GTDB lineage: Bacteria > Actinomycetota > Actinomycetes > Actinomycetales > Microbacteriaceae > Rathayibacter. The sequence goes on along the minus strand of JABMLG010000003.1, from coordinate 210,840 downwards.
GGCGTGCTGATCATCGGCGCCATCGTGCTCGACCGCGTCCTCTCCCTCCGACAATCGCGCAAGCTCCTCGCAGAGAGGGACGAATCCTGATGAGCACCGCCACCGCAACCGCCCCGGCCCGCACCTACCGCGACTACGGCCGCCCCGCCTGGCAGCGCCTGCTGCTCACCCGCGAGACCGCGATCATCGTGCTCCTGATCCTGGTGATCGTGGTCGCCTCCGCCGTCGTGCGCAACTTCGACAAGCCGATCACGCTCACCTACCTCTTCCTCGACATCGCGCCGACGCTGCTGATCGCCCTGCCGATGACGCTGATCATCATCACCGGCGAGATCGACCTCTCCGTGGCCTCCACCGTGGGGCTCGCCTCCGTGGTGACGGGCACGCTCACGCAGGCCGGTCTGCCGTTCGTGCTCGCAGCTCTGATCGCGATCGTGGTCGGCGCGGTGGGCGGCGCCCTGAACGGCTTCCTCGTGACAGTGGTCGGACTGCCCTCCCTCGCCGTGACGATCGGCACGCTCGCGCTCTACCGCGGGCTCGCCGTCGGCCTGCTCGGCACGACCGCGGTCACCGACTTCCCCGAGTTCTGGACGGACCTCGCCAAGGCGAAACTGTTCGGCCCGGTGCCGCTGGTCGTGCTGCCGTTCGCGGTGCTCGCGATCGCGTTCGCGGTGCTGCTGCACTTCACCCGCTTCGGCCGCGGCATCTACGCGATCGGCCTGAACGACGAAGCAGCGATCTTCTCCGGTGTGAACGTGAACCGCACCAAGTTCATCCTGTTCGTCCTCTCGGGAGCCGTCTCGGCACTGGCCGGCATCTACTACACGCTGCGCTACGGATCCGCTCGCGGCGACAACGCGACCGGCCTCGAACTGCAGGTGATCGCGGCGGTACTGCTCGGCGGGGTGTCGATCTTCGGCGGTCGCGGCGCGCTGCACGGCGTGATCGCCGGCGTGATCCTGATCGGCATCATCGCCTCCGCCTTGCGGCTGGCGAACGTCACCTCCGACGTCATCAACATCATCACCGGAGTTCTCCTCGTGCTCTCGGTGGTGTCCACCAGCTTCCTGGCCTGGCTGTCGCGGATGCGGCAGCGGCCCGGTAGAACCCGCACCTGAACCCGTTCACTCCTCCGAAACACACACAGCACCACTACTGAAAGGCACGAAACGATGAAGTTTCCCACCACACGCCGCGTCGGGGCACTGACTGCCCTCGCGGTGTCGGTCGCCCTCGTCGCGACCGGCTGTTCCGCCTCCTCCGACTCCGGAAGCGATTCCGGAAGCGATTCCGGCTCGGGCGACGGCAACTACGCGATCACCTTCCTGCCCAAGAACCTCGGCAACGCATACTTCGACACCTCCGACGCCGGCGGCGAGAAGGCCATCGGCGAGTTCGGCGGCACCTACGCCGAGGTCGGGCCTGCCGAGGCGTCGCCGGATGCGCAGGTCAGCTACATCAACACGCTGACCCAGCAGGGCGCGGGTGCGATCATCGTCTCGGCGAACGACCCGAAGGCGATCTGCGACGCGCTGAACGAGGCGCGCGACAACGGCACCAAGGTCGTCACCTTCGACTCCGACACGAACGCCGACTGCCGCGACCTGTACATCAACCAGGCCACCGCCGAGGGTATCGCCAAGGCGCAGGTCGACCTGATCACCGAGCAGATCGGTGACGCCGGCGAGGTCGCGATCCTCTCCGCATCCGCCAACGCCACCAACCAGAACGCCTGGATCGACCTGATGAAGGCCGACCTCGAGGCGAACCACCCGGACGTGACCCTCGTCGACACCGTCTACGGCGACGACGACGACCAGACCTCGTTCGACAAGACCGCGGCGCTACTGCAGACCCACCCCGACCTCAAGGGCATCATCTCGCCCACCACGGTCGGCATCGCAGCGGCTGCCCGCTACCTGTCCACCTCCGACTTCAAGGGCAAGGTCGCGCTGACCGGCCTCGGCACCCCGAACCAGATGCGCGAGTTCGTCGAGGACGGCACCGTCACCGCGTTCGCGCTGTGGAACCCGGGAGACCTCGGCTACCTCGCCGCCTATGCGGCCAAGGCACTCATCGATGGCGACATCACCGGCGCCGAGGGCGACACCTTCACGGCCGGCGAACTGGGCGATTTCACCGTCGACTCAGACGCCACCGTGCTGCTGGGCGACCCGTTCACCTTCACCGCCGACAACATCGCCGAGTTCGACTTCTAAACCGCCGACCCGCGTGCGCGGGTGCTCCGGTCGCGCGCGGGTGGCATGCCGCCCGCGCGCGATCGGAACACCCGCGTATTCATGAGAGGACCCCATGACCGACCGCGTCTGCTTCTTGCTGCACCTCAAGCCCGAACTCGTCGATGAATACCTCGAGGCGCACGCCGTCGTGTGGCCCGACATGCTCGACGCGCTCAGCCGCACGGGCTGGCGCAACTACTCCCTCTTCCTCCGCCCCGACGACGGCCTGGTGGTCGGCTACCTCGAGACGGACGACTTCGAGGCGGCGCAGACGGGCATGGAGGCGGAGGAGGTCAACGCGCGCTGGCAGGCGGGGATGTCGCGGTACTTCGACAACGCCGGCCGTGCGCCCGACGCCGGCATGGAGCGACTGACCGAGTACTTCCACCTGGCGTAACCCGAGCTCGCGTGCGTTGAATCGTTTCAGGGTTGACGGATGCACTTCTCTCGCTTATTCTTCTTTTAGTTTTTGAAACGATTCATTGCACGTGAAGGACAACGAAGCCCCCATGACGAACTTCGAACAGATCGCGCCGCTGCTGGCGCAGCAGGCCATCGAACTGCCCTCGTGGGCCTTCGGCAACGCGGGCACCCGGTTCAAGGTGTTCACCACCCCCGGCACCCCGCGCACGATCCAGGAGAAACTGACGGATGCGGCCAAGGTCAACGAGCTCACGGGCCTCGCCCCGAAGGTCGCCCTGCACATCCCGTGGGACAAGGTCGACGACTACGCCGCCCTTCGCGACTTCGCTCAGGGCCTCGGTGTCGAACTCGGCACGATCAACTCGAACACCTTCCAGGACGACGATTACAAGTTCGGGTCGCTCACGCACTCCGACCCGGTGATCCGGCAGAAGGCGATCGACCATCACTTCGACTGCATCGACGTGATGCACGCGACCGGCTCGCGCGACCTCAAGATCTGGCTGGCCGACGGATCCAACTACCCCGGTCAGCAGGACATCCGCGGCCGGCAGGACCGCCTCGCCGACTCGCTGCAGCAGATCTACGCGCGTCTCGGTGACGAGCAGCGCCTCGTACTCGAGTACAAGTTCTTCGAGCCCGCCTTCTACCACATGGATGTGCCGGACTGGGGCACCTCGTACGCGCAGGTGCTCGCTCTCGGCGACAAGGCGATGGTCTGCCTCGACACGGGTCACCACGCTCCGGGCACGAACATCGAGTTCATCGTCGCGCAGCTGCTGCGTCTCGGGAAGCTCGGTTCCTTCGACTTCAACTCGCGTTTCTACGCGGATGACGACCTGATCGTGGGGGCGGCGGATCCCTTCCAGCTGTTCCGCATCCTGTATGAGGTCGTGCGCGGCGACGGCTACGGGCCCGACTCCCCCGTGGCGTTCATGCTCGACCAGTGCCACAACGTCGAGGACAAGATCCCGGGCCAGATCCGCTCGGTGCTGAACGTGCAGGAGATGACCGCCCGCGCCCTGCTCGTCGACCGCAGCGCGCTCGAGCAGGCGCAGCTCGCCGGCGACGTCCTCGGCGCGAACGGCATCTTCATGGATGCGTTCTACCAGGATGTGCGCACGCCGCTCGCCGCCTGGCGCGAGGAGCGCGGCCTGCCCGCCGATCCGATGGCCGCCTACGCCGCCTCGGGCTACCAGGCCGCGATCGCGTCCGACCGCGTCGGCGGCACCCAGTCCTCCTGGGGCGCCTAACCCTCCCACTGGGTTGCCGTTTCTTTGACGCCGACCTCCCAATGGGTTGCCGTTTCTTTGACGCCGACCTCCCAATGGGTTGCCGTTTCTTTGACGCCGACCTGTCAAAGAATCGGCAACCCCCTCCGTCATCCCTCCACGCAGAAAGAGCACACCCATGACGAACGAAGCCGCCGCGCAACTCATCGCGCGCTCCAACCGGCTCGGCGCCGATCCGAAGAACACCAACTACGCCGGAGGCAACACCTCGGCGAAGGGTCTGGAGACCGACCCGGTGACCGGCGAGCCGGTCGAGCTGATGTGGGTGAAGGGATCCGGCGGCGACCTCGGCACGCTGACGGAGGCGGGGCTCGCGGTGCTGCGGGTCGACCGCCTGCGTGCGCTGCAGAACGTGTACCCGGGCCTTGACCGCGAGGACGAGATGGTCGCCGCGTTCGACTACACGCTCTTCGGCAAGGGCGGCGCGGCCCCGTCGATCGACACCGCGATGCACGGTCTCGTCGATGCGGCGCACGTCGACCACCTGCACCCCGACTCGGGCATCGCGTTCGCGACCGCCGCGGACGGGCCTGAGCTGACCTCGAACGCGTTCGGCGACAAGGTCGTCTGGGTGCCGTGGCGCCGTCCCGGCTTCCAGCTGGGTCTCGACATCGCCGCGTTGAAGCAGTCGCATCCGGATGCGATCGGCGCGATCCTCGGCGGCCACGGCATCACCGCGTGGGGCGACACGAGCGACGAGGCCGAGGCGAACTCGCTGTGGATCATCGAGACCGCCGCGGCCTACATCGCCGAGCACTCGCGTGCGGAGCCGTTCGGACCAGCCCGCGACGGCTTCGCGGCGCTGCCCGCGGAGGATCGTCTGGCCAAGGCCGCCGCCCTCGCCGCGCATCTGCGAGCCGTCGCCTCGCACGACAAGCCGCAGGTGGGTCACTTCACGGATGCGGACGTCGTGCTCGACTTCCTCGCCTCCGCCGAGGCGCCGCGCCTGGCCGCGCTGGGCACCTCCTGCCCCGATCACTTCCTGCGCACCAAGGTCAAGCCGTTGGTCATCGACCTGCCCTCGGCCGCATCCGTCGAGGAGATCCTCGCCGCGCTGCCCGCGTTGCACGAGGCGTACCGCGCCGACTACCAGGCGTACTACGACGCGCACGCGACGCCCGAGTCTCCGGCGATCCGAGGCGCTGATCCGCTGATCATCCTGGTCCCGGGCGTCGGCATGTTCTCCTATGGCGCGAACAAGCAGACCGCTCGCGTCGCCGGCGAGTTCTACATCAACGCCATCAACGTGATGCGCGGCGCCGAGGGCCTCTCGACCTACGCGCCCATTGACGAGGCCGAGAAGTTCGCCATCGAGTACTGGGCGCTCGAAGAGGCCAAGCTGCAGCGGATGCCCAAGCCCAAACCGCTGGCCCGCCGCATCGCGCTGGTCACCGGCGCCGCCTCCGGAATCGGCAAGGCCATCGCGACCCGACTCGCCGCCGAGGGCGCGTGCGTCGTGATCGCCGACCTCGATCTCGCCAAGGCGCAGGCCGCGGCCGCCGAGCTCGGCTCCACGGATGTGGCGGTCGGCATCGCCGCGAACGTCTCGAACGAGGCGGCCGTGCAGTCGGCGATCGACGCCTCCGTTCTCGCCTTCGGCGGGCTCGACCTGGTCGTGAACAACGCCGGGCTCTCGCTCTCGAAATCGCTCTTCGACACCACCGAGGCCGACTGGGACCTCCAGCACAACGTGATGGCGAAGGGTTCCTTCCTCGTGTCGAAGGCCGCGGCGCGCGTGCTGGTGGACCAGAAGCTGGGTGGCGACATCATCTACATCTCGTCGAAGAACTCCGTCTTCGCCGGCCCCAACAACATCGCCTACTCCGCGACCAAGGCCGACCAGGCCCACCAGGTGCGCCTGCTCGCCGCCGAGCTCGGCGAGCACGGCATCAAGGTCAACGGCATCAACCCCGACGGCGTCGTGCGCGGCTCCGGCATCTTCGCCTCCGGCTGGGGCGCCAACCGCGCCAAGACCTACGGCATCGACGAGGAGGACCTGGGCAAGTTCTACGCCCAGCGCACCATCCTCAAGCGCGAGGTCGTCCCCGAGAACGTCGCCAACGCCGTGTTCGCGCTCTGCACCGCCGACTTCTCGCACACCACCGGACTGCACGTTCCCGTCGACGCGGGCGTCGCGGCGGCGTTCCTCCGATGACGCCTCCGGTCGCGCTGTCGTTTTCGCCGCGCGCGGGTGGCATGCCTGCAGCGCGCGGCGAAAACGACAGCGCAGGGGACGTTCGACGGGGAGGGCGGCTGTGAAGGCCGTCGCCGCCGTCGACCTCGGCGCCACCAGCGGACGCGTGATCCTCGGCTACGTGAGCGGCAGCGAACTGCGGATGAAGCACGTCGCGCGCTTCCCGAACCAACCCGTCCGCACCGGCGACGGCCTGCACTGGAACGTGCTCGAGCTGTACCGCTCGGTGACCGCCGGCCTCGCATCCGCTCTGCGCGACGAACCCGGCGTAGCCTCGATCGGTATCGACTCGTGGGCCGTGGACTACGCGCTGCTGCGCGGCGACCACATGGTGCAGACGCCGTTCCACTACCGCGACGAGCGCAACGCGGCCGGCGTGGCGGAGATCCACGCGCGCATTCCGGCGGATGAGCTCTACCGCCGCAACGGCCTGCAGCATCTGCCCTTCAACACGATGTTCCAGCTCGCGGCCGATCGCGAAGCGGGTGTGCTCGAGATCGCCGAGCGCGCCCTGCTGATCCCCGACCTCTTCGCCGCGTGGCTCACGGGCGAGCACGCGACGGAGATCACGAACGCCTCCACCACGGGTCTGCTCGACCCGTTCACGCGCGATTGGGATGCGGAACTCTTCGCGCGCACCGAACTTCCGCCGGGGCTGTTCGCTCCGCTCATCGAGCCGGGCGCGAGCCTGGCGCCACTGCTGCCCCGTGTCGCCGCCGAACTCGGCGCATCCCACGGCCTGGGCGTCACGGCCGTCGGCTCGCACGACACCGCTTCGGCGGTCGTCGGTGTGCCGGCGTCGGATGAGCACTTCGCGTACATCTCCAGCGGAACCTGGTCGCTCGTCGGCGTCGAACTCGCGAAGCCCGTGGTGAGTCTGGAGGGTCTCACCGCGAACTTCACCAACGAGGGCGGCGTCGACGGGCGCATCCGCTACCTGAAGAACGTGTCGGGTCTGTGGCTGCTCTCGGAGTCGATCCGCGCGTGGGAGAAGCAGAGCGGCGAGACGATCGAACTGACGGCACTGCTGGGCGAGGCGGCGGCGATCCGCGGACCCATCACGGTCTTCGACGCCGCGGACGAACGCTTCATCGCCCCCGGCAACATGCCCGGCCGGATCGTGGAGTGGTGCGTGGAGCACGGTCGCGAGCAACCGCGCACCCGCGCCGAATTCGTCCGCTCCATCCTGGAGTCGCTCGCCGCCGCGTACGCGGTGACGATCGAGCAGGCCGCGGAGCTCTCGGGCGTGCGCGTCGATGTGATCCACCTCGTCGGCGGCGGCTCGCAGAACGCGCTGCTGTGCCAGCTGACGGCGGATGCGACCGGCCGGCCGGTGCTCGCCGGCCCGGTCGAGGCGACCGCGATCGGCAACATCCTCGTGCAGGCCCGCGCGGCGGGGATCGTCTCGGGCTCGCTGGAGTCGCTGCGCGCGATCGTGCGCGCCGCGCATCCGCCGGTGCGCTTCGAACCGCGAGGCCGGCACGCCTGAGCCGACTCGGCCGCCGGGCCGCCCAGGAGGTTGTCTCCGCGTTGCATGGCACGCGGCGACAACCCCCTTGTCATGGAGTGAGTCCCGCGCGGACACCCGCGGTTCATCTGCGCGACAGGGAACGCATCCGCCCGATTCACTCGGCAGCGGCACCGTATGGGAGCCCCCTTCACGATTTCTCAGGAGTCCCGTGCCCTTCCTCACCCCTCAGCGGATGCGCGCCGGCGCGTTCGCCGCCGCCGGCGTCGCGCTCGTCTGCGCCGCCTCCTCCGCCGTTCCCGCGGTCGCCGCGAATGCATCCGGCCCGTTCTTCACCCGGATCGCCACCGCCCCCGCGTACCTCAACGCGGCCGACCCTGCGACCGACTCCGCGGTCGCCGAGATCTCGACCGTCTCCCCCGACGGCATGACCGTGATCTCCACCGACTCGGCCGGGCAGCGCCTCGGCTTCTTCGACATCACCGACCCGGCGAGCCCGCAGCCCCTCGGCGGCGTGGGTGTCGGCGGCGAGCCGACCTCGGTCTACGCGACGGGCGACTACATCCTCGCCGTCGTCGACACCTCCGACGGCGACTTCGCGAACCCGTCGGGCCATGTCAGTGTGCTCGACGCCGAGTCGCACGCGGTGCTCGCGACCATCGAATTGGGCGGCCAGCCCGACTCCATCGACGTCACCGATGAGGGCGCCTACGCCGTGATCGCGATCGAGAACCAGCGCGATGAGGAGTTCACGCCTGAGGGCACCGAACCTGGACAGTACAGCGAGGGCGACTTGCCGCAGCTGCCCGCGGGCGAGCTCGCGATCATCCCGCTCACGGGCGCGCCGACTTCCTGGAACGTCGAGCACGTCGACCTCACCGGTCTCGCCGGACTCGACACCCCCGAGGACCCGGAGCCCGAGTACGTCACGATCAGCCCGGACGACACGAAGGTCGCGGTGACCCTGCAGGAGAACAACGGCGTCGCGATCGTCGACATCGCGTCGGCCACCGTGCTCTCGCACTTCTCCACCGGCAGCACCACGGTCACCGGCATCGACGCCCTCGACGACGACCACATCGCTCTCGTCGACACGATCACGGATGTGCCGCGCGAGCCGGATGCGATCGGCTGGGTCGGCGATGACCATCTCGCCACCGCGAACGAGGGTGACTGGAAGGGCGGCAGCCGCGGCTGGACCGTCTTCGACGCCGCTTCGGGCGCCGTCACCTGGGATTCCGGCAACTCCTTCGACCACCTCGCCGTTCAGCTCGGCCTCTACCCCGACAAGCGCTCGGATGCGAAGGGCAGCGAGCCCGAGGGTCTGCTCTCGGCCACCTTCGACGGCGTCCCGTACGTCTTCGTCGGCTCGGAGCGCGCGAACTTCGTCGCCGTCTACGACGTGACCGATCCCGCGGATCCGCAGTTCGTGCAGGCTCTCCCCTCCACGCCCGGACCCGAGGGTCTGCTGGCGATCCCGGCGCGCGGACTGCTCGTCGTGTCCAGCGAGACCGACGACGCCGAGGCGCTCGTGCGCGCGACCGTGCAGGTCTACCAGCTGGGCGCATCCGCGCCGTCGTTCCCGACGATCGAGTCGGCCGAGGTCGACGGCACGCCGATCGCCTGGGGCGCGCAGTCCGGGCTGTCCGCCGACCCCACCGACGCGGCGCGTCTGTACTCGGTGAGCGACAACGCCTACACGCCGAGCACCATCTCCTCGATCGATACCTCGGCCTCGCCCGCGGTGATCGACTCGACGATCACGGTGACCGACGGCGGCGAGCCCGCCTCGCTCGACCTCGAAGGCGTGTTCGCGCGACCCGACGGTGGTTTCTGGGTCGTGAGCGAAGGCGCGACCGGCGCCGAGAACGCACTGATCCGTCTCGACGCGGCGGGCGCCGTCGTCGAGTCGATCGCACTCCCGGCCGATGTGGCCGCCGGCCTCGGCAAGCAGGGCTTCGAAGGCGTGACCTCTTCGGTCGAAGGCGGTCACGAGATCGTCTGGACCGCGCTGCAGCGCGAGGTCGCCGGAGACCCCGCCGGCGTCGTGCGCCTCGGCCGCTACGACGTGACCGCCGCCACCTGGTCGTTCTACGGCTATCAGCTCGAAACCGCCTCCGGCATCGAGGGCGACTGGAACGGCCTGTCCGAGATCACCCTGACGGGCGCAGGCACCCTCGCCGTGATCGAGCGCGACAAGCTGAACGGTCCGGATGCGGCACTCAAGGCCGTCTACACCGTGCCGCTGCCGAGCGGCGCCGCGACCGGCCTGACGGTACTGCCGAAGACTCTCGCGGTCGACGTGCTGCCTACCCTGCAGTCCGGGGCGGGCTGGACGCAGGAGAAGCTCGAGGGCCTCACGGTGGGCGGCGATGGTGACGTCTACGTCATCACCGACAACGACGGTGTCGACGACGCTAACGGCGAGACCGTGTTCGCGAACCTCGGAACGGCCGTCGCCCTGTTCGGGGCGGGCTCGACGCCCGAGCCCACGCCGACCGCTGAGCCCACCACTGATCCCACCGCGACGCCGACCGCAACGCCCACCGCAACGCCCACCGCAACGCCGACCGCAGAGCCGACCGCAGAGCCCACCGCGGCTCCGACCACGACGCCGACCGTCGCGCCGAGCCCGGCCTCGACGACCGTGCCGACGTCCTCAGCCGGCGGTACCACGGGTGGCCTTGCCTCGACCGGCGTCGAGGTCGGCTGGCTGGCCGCAGCTGCAGCCGCGCTGCTCGCCATCGGCGGTGTGCTGCTCGGCCGCCGTCGCCGCAGCGCCGACTGATCACTCGATCCGGGGCCGTCACCGCGGGGTGACGGCCCCTTCGTGTATGAAACGAAGGATCCCACCCGACCCCACCCCAACCCTCCGATCACAATCCGCATGTTTCCAGGGGTCGAACCCGGTGCCCGATCGGCCCATCCTTCGTTTCAGACACGAACGCCCCGGCACCCCGCCTCACGGCACCCTCACGCAACTCCCGCGCGCGAAACCCGCACCACCCCACGTCACCAGGCCGTCACCGCGGGGTGACGGCCCTTCGTGTATGAAACGAAGGATCCCACCCGACCCCACCTCAACCCGCCGACCACGATCCGCATGCTTCCAAGGGTCGAACCCGGTGCCCGATCGGCCCATCCTTCGTTTCACACACCGACACCCCGGCACATGATCACGCAGCGATCTCGCGAGGCTCCTGCGCGTGATACCCGAGCACGACGTACTCGCGGATCGCGTCCTCGATACAGTTCCAGTCGCCGAAGACCTGATCGTGATGGAAGCGCAGGGTCGAGTATCGGCGCCGCGCCGCCTGCATGTCTCGTTCGCGGTCCGCTTTGAACTCGTGGGTGGATTCGCCGTCGAGTTCGACGATCAGGGAGCTGCCGATCAGGAGATCGACGGTCCCCACGCCCTCGATCTTCACCTGCCGCTGCACCGCGTACCCGCCGCGCTCGAGTCTGTAGGCCGCAAGGCTCTCCAGCCCACTCTGCGATGAGTCGCGGGCGCGGTTCACGAGGTCGACCTGTTCCCTCGGAAGGCGTTCGGCGAGCGTGTCGAGATCGATCAGCCGGATCAGTTGCTGATTCAGCGCAGATTCCACGGCGATGAGGAACGCATCAGGACTTTCCGATCTCGCCACCTGCCACAGAGCGTGCAGTGTCGAAACAGCAACTCTTCCGTCACCGCTCCAGCCACGATCCCAGTACAGCGTGACGTTCTGCGGCGCCGGGCGCCGCTTCGCGTTCGGTCCCACCCAGACGCGGAGTCCCTCGGGGAGCCCCGGGGCCAGGAACACATTCATCCGCTTCAATGCGGTCACACCCGCGAGCAGCCCGCCCAACCGCGCCGCCGCCCGAGCATCGCCATCCAGCGAAGGGATGCAGTACATTCCCTTCCGCACTCGCACGATCTCGTCGCTTCGCAGCGCAGCGGCGATCGCTCGCGCCGAAACCTCGAGGTCGAGGAGCTCCTGCGTGCGCGCCACACCCTCGAGCTGCGTCATCGCTTCCAACACGTCCACGACGCACCATCGTGGCCGCTCCGACAGCGTGAAAACGAAGAAACCTCGATCTGTGGATAACTCCGCCGTCCGCCCCGCGTGGCACCATGGCCGAATGGAACGCCTGCCGCTCACTGCCGACCAGCGCGACGTGTTGGAGCTCGAACTGCGTGAGCGGCTCGCCGAGGTGAACGCGGATCTCGCCCGGCTCGATGGCAACCTGGCCGAGGTTCTGGGCGACCGCGGCGACGGCACGGCCGACGACGAGCACGACCCCGAGGGCACGCCGCTGTCGGCCGAGTGGTCGCAGCTCGCGGGGGTGCGCGACGAGCGCCTCGCAGCGGCGGATGCGCTGGGCGCCGCGCTCGCGCGCATCGGCTCGCACGACTTCGGCGACTGCAGATCGTGCGGACGGCCCATCGGATTCGCGCGGCTCGAGGCGCGCCCGGCGGCCGAGTTCTGCATCGATTGCGCCCGCGCAGCCGAGCGGCGCGCCCGCAATTAGTTGCCCGACTCGACAAATCGGCGCGACCCCGCACAATAGAGCTATGACGCAACGGAGCAACTGGGCGGGGACCTACGAGTTCACCGCCGCCGAGATCCTCGAGCCGACCAGCATCGACGAGCTGCGGCGCATCGTCCGCGAGCACGATCGGGTGCGCGGGCTCGGCACCCGGCACTCGTTCAACGGCCTCGCCGACACCCCCGGCGCGCTCGTCTTCCTCGGCGCGCTGCCCGCGGATCCGGTGATCGACGCGGAGGCGATGACCGTCACGGTCGGCGCGGCCACCCGCTACGGCGTCGTCGCGAGCCACCTCAACGGCCTCGGCTTCGCGCTGCACAACATGGGATCGCTGCCGCACATCTCGGTCGCGGGAGCGACAGCGACCGGTACGCACGGTTCCGGCGACGGCAACGGCAACCTCTCGACGGCCGTCTCCGCCCTCGAGCTGGTCACCGCGGACGGCGAGCTGCGCACGGTCCGGCGCGGGGATCCGGGCTTCGACGGCATCGTCGTCGGACTCGGCGCGTTCGGCATCGTGACGCGGGTGACCCTCGACATCCAGCCGAGTTTCGACGTGCGGCAGGACGCCTTCGTCAACCTGCCCTGGGACACCGTGCTCGCCGACTTCGACGCCGTCTCGGGTGCCGCCTACAGCGTGAGCCTGATGACGCACTGGTCGGGCGAGAACGTCGGCGCGCTCTGGCTGAAGACGAAGGTGACGGATGGCGCTCCCGCCGACGTCGACGCCACCCACCTCGGCGCCGTGATCGCGCCTGCCGAGCTCTTCACCGTCGGCCAGGACTCGGCCGACAGCAACCTCACGCAGTTCGGCGGCGTCGTCGGACCGTGGTCGGAGCGCCTGCCGCACTTCCGCATCGACTCGACCCCGAGCCTGGGGGATGAGATCCAGAGCGAGTACATGGTGCCGCGCGAGCGCATCGTCGAAGCGTTCTCGGCCCTGCGCGCGCTCGGCGAGCGGATCGATCCCGTGCTGTTGATCACCGAGGTACGCACCATGGCGGGCGACGATCTCTGGCTCTCCCCCGCCTACGGTCGCGACTCCGTGGGCATCCACTTCACCTGGAAGAAAGACTTCGCGGAGGTGGACGCGGTGCTGCCCGACATCGAGGCGGCGCTGCTGCCGCTCGGCGCGCGTCCGCACTGGGGCAAGCACTTCCACGCCGGCCCTGAGCAGCTGCAGCCACTGTATCCGCGTCTGGACGAGTGGCGAGCGCTGGTCGCCGAGTACGACCCGACCGGCAAGTTCGCGAGCCCGTTCCTCCGCGAGCGGCTGCTCGGCTAACCCGCGCGGGTGTTCCGGTCGCGCGCGGGTGGCCTACCGCCCGCGCTGCGACGGGAACACCCGTGCGACCGCCGAGCCTCAGTCCAACGCGTCGCGGATCGCGGCGACCCCGAGCTCGATCTCGGCGAAGGAGGTCGACAGCGGCGACAGCCCCAAGCGGATCCCGTCCGGCCCGCGGAAGTCGGGGATGATCCCGCCGGCCTGCAGACGCGGCACCAGCGCACCGAACGCCGGATGCGCGATCGTCACGTGCGATCCGCGCTCCTGCGTCGATCGTGGGGTACCGAGCCGCACCCCGCGCGGCGCCAGCCACGCGTCGTACAGCTCGATCGCGTAGGCGGTCTGCGCGACCGACTTCGCGCGGATCGCCGCCATCCCGACCGAGCCGATGAGTGCGATCATGTCCTGCATCGCGAGCATCCCGGTGATCGGCGGCGTGCCACTGAGGAAGCGCCGCATCCCCACGGCCGGTGTGTACTCGGGGCCCATCTCGAACATGTCGCGCACGCCCATCCAGCCCTGGATCGGCTGGGTCAGTTCGCCCTGCAGCCCGGCGCGCACGTACGCCCAGGCCGGCGCACCCGGACCGCCGTTGAGGTACTTGTACGAGCAGCCGACGGCGATGTCGACACCCCACGCGTCGTACTCCGTCGGTACGGAGCCCACGGAGTGGCTCGCGTCCCACAGCACGAGAGCGCCCGCCTCGCGAGCGAGCGCCGTGATCGCGGGCACGTCGGCGAGCCAGCCCGAGCGGTAAGCGACCTGGCTCAGCAGCACCAGGGCGGTGCGCTCATTCACCGCATCCGCCACCTGCGCCGGTGTCACCCCGGTCGCCGGGTCCGCCTCGATCCAGACGAGCGTCGCGCCGCTCTCGCGGGCGATGCCGTCGAGCACGTAGCGGTCGGTCGGGAAATTGTCGGTATCGACGACGATCTCGTGCCGCCCGGACCGCGCCGCGAGGGCCGCCCGTGCCAGCTTGTACAACAGCACCGTCGTCGAATCCGCCACCACCACCTGCCCGGATGCGGCCCCTAGCGCGGCAGCACCGAGCGCGTCGCCGACCGCGAACGGCAGCTCGAGCCAGTGCTCCTCCCAGCCGCGGATGAGCCGCCCGCCCCATTCCTCGGCAGCGAAGTCGCGCATCCGCTCGACGCTCGCCCGCAGCGGACGGCCCAGCGAGTTGCCGTCGAGGTAGGCGCGCACCTCATTCGACGAGACGAACAGGTCACGATGAGGGGCGAGCGGGTCCGCGGCGTCGAGAGGATGCATTCCGCAAGCGTATGACGCCGCGATCCGCCATCATGGTGTCCATGACAGCCGCTCAGGTGCCGACCCTCGCCCACCGCCTCCGCCGGATGACCGGTCGCGATCCGCACGAGAATCACCGCGCCGCGACTCCGCTGGAGCTGCTCTTCGACCTCACCTTCGTGGTCTCGTTCGGCGCGGCCGGATCCGAGGCGGCGACGCTGCTCGCCCACGGCGAGCTCGGGCCGGCGCTCGGCGGCTTCGGTTTCGCGATCTTCGCGATCTCGTGGGCCTGGATCAACTTCACCTGGTTCGCCTCGGCGTTCGACACCGACGACTGGCTGTTCCGCGTGCTGACGATGGTGCAGATGATCGGCGTCGTGGTGCTGGCGCTCGGCCTGCCGGCGCTGTTCGAGTCGATCGCAGCCGGCGAGACGATCGACAACCGGGTGCTGGTGATCGGCTACGTCATCATGCGCGTCGCACTGGTGCTGCAGTGGCTGCGCGCCGCGCGGCAGGATCCGTCGCAGCGCCCCGTCGCCCTCTCCTACGCCACCGCGATCATCGTGGCGCAGGTCGGCTGGGTGTGGCAGGCGTTCGCGCACCTCGAGCTGCTGCCGACCGTGATCATCTCGCTGGTGCTCTTCGCCGTTGAAATGGCCGGACCCGTGTACGCCGAGCGCAAAGGCGAGAAGCTCGCCTCGCGCGGCATCGGTTCGGGCTCGACGCCGTGGCACGCGCACCACATCGCCGAACGCTACGGACTCCTCACGATCATCGCGCTCGGCGAGGGGGTCTTCGGCACCATCGCCTCCACCTCCGCCGTCATCCACGGCCAGGGCTGGACCAGCACCGCCGTCGTGATCGTGGTGTGCGGCATCGGCCTCACCTTCGGCATCTGGTGGACGTACTTCACCATCCCGGCCGCGCCGGTGCTGCATCGCCACCGCGACCGCGCCTTCGTCTGGGGCTACGGTCACGTGCTGGTGTTCGCCTCGATCGTGGCGATCGGCGTGGGCCTGCACGCGGCGGAGTACCTGCTCGAGGGCGAGTCCGAGATCGGCGAGACGGGCACTGTGCTGGCCCTCGCGGTCCCCGTCGCGGTCTTCATGGTCGCGCTCTTCGGGCTCTACACCTGGCTGATGCAGACCTTCGACTCGTTCCACATCCTCCTGTTCCTGGGCACCATCGCGGTGCTGGCCGCCGCTGTGGTCGCGGCGGTCGCCGGCGCGCCGATCGAGGTGAGCCTGGTGCTGGTCACCCTGTCGCCGTACGTGGTCGTCGTCGGGTACGAGACTGTCGGCCACCGGCACGAGGCCGCGTCGCTCGCCCGCATCCTCTGAAGGCGGCCGCCGGAACCGCGACGTGGCGTCAAAGAAACGGCAACCCTAGAGCAGGGGCACCTCGAGCCAGCGCGTGGCCGGCAGGCCGACGGCGCCCGGGCTCGCCAGGAACAGGCCGCCCGCATGGGGGTACAGGGCGCGCTCCTCCGCCGACAGATCGCGCGAGGCGCTCGTCACCACCGCGATGTCGAGCCCGGCACCGATGAACGCGACCGACGACGAATGCGGCGCGTCGATGGCGATACCGAGATCGTCGAGGCGGTTGCCGTCGGCATCGAACACCCGCACGCCCGACCCGCCCCAGATCGCGACCCAGAGCCGGCCCTGCGCATCCACCGTCATGCCATCGGCCCAGACACGCTCGGGCAGGCGGATGAACGCCTCGCGCGGCCCGACCTGCTCGCCGTACGAGCGGCGATGGATCACGTTCGACTCCGTGTCGATCGAGTAGAACCAGGCACCGTCGGGCGACCAGCCGAGGCCGTTGCTGAGCCGGAGATCGTCGTCGAGCGAGGTCACGGATCCGTCTGGTTCGAGACGTAGCAGCACGTTGTCGGCGGTCACCGCGCCGAGGTTCAGCGAGCCCACCACGAGCCTGCCCTGCGGGTCGATCTGGCCGTCGTTGAAGCGGCGACCCTCCGGCAGAAGCTCGGAGCCGCGCGTGACGGATCCGTCGATCTCGACGATCGCGAGGGCTCTCGTGAGCGCGACCAGTGTGCGTCCGTCGCCCAGCGGATGCGCGCAGCCGACGTACTCGCCGAGGTCCGTCCGCGTGACGGCGCCGATCGCGCCATCCAGCAACGGCGCCGAGAGCACGGCACCGCGTTCGATCTCGACCCAGGTGAGCCGCTGCGTCTCCTGGTCCCACACCGGCCCTTCGCTGAGAACGTAGTTGTCGGTCAGGGCGGGGGCGGCGGCGACGATCACCACCCCAGCGTAGGCGTCTTGTACTCCTCGGCGAGCACCGATGCAATGGGTCGATAGCGCAGCCATGTATGAGCGTAGGGTCATCGAGTCAGTCACGCCGACGCCCTCCGCGCCGCGCCGCGTTCGAAGGGAAAGCCGATGTCGACGACCACAGGTAAGAGTGACGCGCCGGTGAAGAGCCTCGTCCCCGCCCGCATCGACCGCCTGCCCTGGACCCGGTTCCACTGGTCGATCGTGGTGGGCCTCGGCTTCTCCTGGGTGCTGGACGGCCTCGAGATCCAGATCGTCGCCTCCGCCGGCTTCGCGAAGGAGTTCGGCCTCTCCTCCGCCGAAGTGGGACTGCTCGGCACCGTGTACCTGTTCGGTCAGATCGCGGGGGCGCTGATCTTCGGCCGGATGTCGGACCGGCTCGGTCGGCGCAAGCTCTTCATCCTGACGCTCGTGATCTATCTCGTCGCGAGCGGTCTGGCCGGGCTCTCGCCGGCCTACGGCTTCCTGCTGGTGTTCCGCTTCATCGCGGGTATGGGCATCGGTGGAGAGTATGCGGCGATCAACTCCGCGATCGACGAGCTGATCCCCTCGAAGTACCGGGGCCGCGTCGATATCGCGATCAACGGCACCTACTGGGGCGGAGCAGCGCTGGGCGCCGCGGCGAACGTGTACTTCCTCAGCGACGCCTTCGCCGAGAACGTCGGCTGGCGCCTCGCCTTCTTCATCGGCCCGATCCTGGGCCTGGCGATCATCTACCTGCGTCGACACATCCCCGAGAGCCCGCGCTGGCTGATGACGCACGGGCGCGAGGAGGAGGCAGAGAAGACCGTCGACGAGATCGAGCACCGGGTGAAGGCGGAGGGCGGCGAGCTGGAGCCGGTCGACGAGTCGAAGGCGATCACCGTGAAGCCGATGGAGAGCATCCCGTTCCGGGTGATCGCGCGGGTGCTGATCAAGGACTACCCGAAGCGCACGCTCGTGGGCGCGACCATGATGATCACGCAATCGTTCCTGTACAACGCGATCTTCTTCACCTACGCGCTGGTGCTCGAGAACTTCTACGGAGTCGAGAACAGCGCCGTCTCGTACTTCTTCTTCCCGTTCGCGATCGGCAACCTGCTCGGCCCGCTCGTGCTCGGGCACCTCTTCGACGTGTGGGGACGCAGGAAGATGATCTTCCTCACCTACGGCGTCAGCGGGGTGGTGCTCGCCGTGTCGGCGCTGCTGTTCAGCATGGACGTCCTGACGGCGACGACGCAGACGATCTTCTGGTGCGTCTCGTTCTTCTTCGCCTCGGCGGGCGCCTCCTCCGCCTACCTCACCGTGAGCGAGATCTTCCCGCTCGAACTTCGCAGCCAGGCGATCTCGTACTTCTTCACACTCGGCCAGATCGCCGGATCCGTGGCGCCGCTGCTCTACGGCATCCTCGTCGGCGACGGCAGTGACCGCGGACCGCTCACGGTCGGCTACTTCGTCGGCGCGGCGGTGATGATCGTCGGCGGTGTGGTCGCCCTGCTCTTCGGCGTGAACGCTGAGCGGCAGAGCCTGGAGGCGATCACCGATCCGCTCTCGCTCGTGAAGGACGAGCCGGGCACGGGCCTGCGGCCAGGGCACTGACACCGCTGGGCGGCCGGTGTGCTGTCGGTCGTGTACCGGATCTCAGATCCGGCGAACGGCCACCTGGTGAGCCGGCCGGTGAACCGCGGGATTCCGCGCTTCGCCGAGTCACCTCGAGGGTGACCTTCGGCCGCATCTGAGATCTGGTACACGGAGCACGGTGCACGACGTCCCCCGAGAGCCAGGAGCGGGTCGTCATCGCGTTCCGCCGACTCACGGAACGCCGTCACACCCATGCGGCGACGCCGCGCGTCAGGCGAAGGAGTCGAGTACCGCCTCGAGCTGGTCGACGGCGAAGTCGATCTCGGCCGCGGTGACGACGAGGGGTGGAGCCAAGCGGATGGTGGAGCCGTGCGTGTCCTTCGCGAGCACACCGCGTTCCATCAGCGCCTCACAGACCGCTCGACCCGATGCGAGTGCGGGATCGATGTCGATGCCCGCCCAGAGGCCGGCGCCGCGGACGGCGACGACCCCGCGACCGATCAGCTCGGTGAGGCGGGCGTGCAGCTGCGTTCCGCGTTCGCGGGCGAGCGCCTGGTACTCGCCGGTGGCGAGCATGCCGACCACGGCGTGCCCGACGGCTGCGGCGAGCGGGTTGCCGCCGAAGGTCGAGCCGTGCTGGCCGGGCTGCAGCACACCGAGCACGTCGGCATCGCCGACGACGGCCGAGACCGGCACGATGCCGCCGCCGAGCGCCTTGCCCAGCAGGTAGAGATCGGGCACGACGCCCACGAGGTCGCAGGCGAAGGTCGCGCCGACACGGCCGAGGCCCGACTGGATCTCATCCGCGATGAAGAGCACGTTGTGCCGCGTGGTGATCTCGCGTACGGCGGGCAGGTAGTCGGCCGGTGGCACGACGATGCCGGCCTCGCCCTGGATCGGCTCGATCAGCACGGCGACGGTGTTCTCGTCGATCGCGGCTTCGAGGGCGGCCGCGTCGCCGAACGGCACGGTGCGGAAGCCGGGCGTGTAGGGGGCGAAGCCGTCGCGCGCCTCCGCGTCGTCGCTGAACGAGATGATCGTGGTGGTGCGCCCGTGGAAGTTGCCGGCCGCGACGATGATGTTCGCCTGGTCCGCCGCGACGCCCTTGACCCGGTAGCCCCAGGCGCGGGCGACCTTGATGCCCGACTCGACGGCTTCGGCGCCCGTGTTCATCGGCAGCACCATGTCCTTCTTCGCGAGCTTCGCGAGGGCGGTGACGAAGGGGCCGAGCTGGTCGTTGTGGAAGGCGCGGCTGGTCAGCGTGAGCCGACCCAGTTGCGCTCGGGCCGCATCCAGCAGCACCGGATGCGAGTGGCCGAAGTTCACCGCGGAGTACGCGGCCAGGCAATCGAGGTAGCGGCGGCCGTCGACGCCGGTGATCCAGGCGCCGTCGCCGGAGGCGGCGACGACGGGCAGCGGGTGGTAGTTGTGGGCGGCGTGCGCCTCCTCCTGGCCGATCAGCTCGGCGGAGAGGGCATCGAGAGTGGTGGTGGTCGTCATCGTGGCGTCCTTCCGGATCGTGCGCGGAACGCGCGGGTGTACCGATCGCACGCGAGTGACGTGCCGTGTGCGCGTGATCGGAACACCCGCGCGAGAAGGGAATGGGCTAGCGGCGAAGCTCGAGGGTGCAGCACTTGACGCCGCCGCCGCCGAGGAGCAGCTCCGAGAGGTCGACGCCGATGGGGTTGTAGCCGCGCTCGCGCAGCTGCTGCTCGAAACCCTTCGCGCGGGCGGCTATTACGACGTTGTAGCCGTCGGAGAACGAGTTGAGCCCGAGCACCGCGGCGTCCTCCTCCGAAACGAGGATCGCGTCGGGGAAGAGCTCTTGCAAGGTGGCGTTGCCGGCCGCGTCGAAGGCGCTGGGCAGGTAGGCGATGTTGGTGTCGTCGAGGATCGCGATCGCGGTGTCGAGGTGGTAGAACGCCGGGTTCACCAGGTTCAGCGTGACGACCTCGCGGCCGAAGATGCGCGCCACCTCCTCGTGCGAGTTCGACGCGGAGCGGAAGCCGGTGCCCGCCAAGATCACGCCGCCCACGGGCAGGAAGTCGCCCTCACCCTCGTTGATCTCCTCGGGCACCCGCACGTCGAAGCCGTTCGCCGCGAACCACTCCATGTAGGCGGGGCCTTCGGGCTGGCGCTGCGGGTAGGTGAAGGAGGCGCCGTATGCGATGCCGTCGATCACGAAGCCGCCGTTGGCCGCGTAGACCATGTCGGGTAGGCCCGCGACTCCGTCGATCAACTGGACGTCGAAGCCCAGACCGATGTACGTGTCGTACAGCGTCTGCCATTGGCGCACGGCGAGGCCCGTGTCGGTGGGTAGTTCCGGATCCATCCACGGGTTGATCCGGTAGACGACCGTGAAGTGGTCGGGGCGGCACATCAGCACCGACTTGGCGACCGGGGTGCGGCTGGGGATGGTGGCCTGCGCGGCCGTTTCGATTCGTGCGGTGTCGGTCATTCGAGTCCTCCTGAGGAAAGGCTGCGGATGAGCGGACCGAGTCCTGAGGCTCCGGTCGCCGGCTGCGGATCGCCGGGCGGGAGCACGCCCGCATCCAGTGTGGCACGCACACATCCTGCGATGTTCGCCACAGCACGCAATGGATGAGCGCACATCGGCGCTGCGCGCAACGGATCACCACGGGATGCGATCGAACTCCGCACGCAAGCGTTCGCCGCGGGCCGGGTTCAGTGAGGCGATCCACGAGATCCGGCCGAGAAGGTGCGCGCGGAACTCGGCGTGACCGGCCCGGTTCTGCGACGCCGGACCGTCGCGGATGCAGTTGTGCAGCGTTGCCTTGAGTGCGTCGTACTCGGCCCGGGTGACGTTGGGCCGCGTGTTCACCACGATCCCCGTGACGCTCTGGCGCACAGAGGCGGTGCGGATCCGCGTCTTGTGGTCGTTGAGCTCGTGGCCCTCGCTCGCAACGATCCGCCGCACGCCGCGCGCGAACGCATCCGCTCGCCGCGCCAGCGCCGGGCCGCCGCTGAAGGCGAGGTCGTCGGCGTACCGGGTGTAGACGGCGCCCGCGGCCTCGGCGTAGCCCGCGAGGCGCGCATCCAACCGGCGCACGCAGAGGTTCGCCAGGGCGGGCGAGGTGGGGGCGCCCTGCGGCAGGTGCGGAACCGTGAGCGCCTTCTGCAACGCGAAGCGCTCGTCGAGGTCGCCGCCGCGAGGCGGATGCGCGGCCACCCGATACGGCACGGCGTGCGTGCAGAGGCCGGTGAGGACGTAGGCGACGGACTCGGGCAGGCCCTCCGCGCGCAGGGCACGGTACACGTCGCGCGCGGTGACCCGGGCGAAGAAGGTGGTCAGGTCGAGGGCGATCACGACCTCGCTGCCGACGTGCCGCTCTGCACCGGTTCGGGCGCTGCGACCGGGCACGAAGCCGTGCGCCGCGTCGTGCAGCGGGGCGAGGCCGATCACGGCGTCGAGCGCCGCGCGTTGGGCGGCGCGGAGCCGGCGGCCGGGCACCTCGAGCAGTCGCGGCAGTCGCCCGGGGCGCTCCCGCCACTCGTAGCGGTAGTGCTGCAGTCGCGTCGAGGAGGCGCGGCGCAGCTGCAGTCTCGTGTCGGCGAACCACTCCAGCTCACCGATCTCGAGGTGCAGCGCAGCGGCGAGTTCGGTGACGGACGCGAGCCGCGGCACCGGCGAGGCGGAAGCGGGGGCGACGGGCTCGGCGAGCACGTGGTGCGCGATGATGACCGGGGTTCCGCGCTTGACGGCGCGTCGGAGCGCGGCGCGCATCCGCTCGTTCGTGGCGATGCACCGGGCCAGCTCCCGCGGCGCTTCGTGCGGCGGATGCGGGAACGCGATCAGCACGTCGGTGGCGAGCGGGCCGAGCCAGCGCCGCCGTGAGCCCAGCGCGTCGGCGCCCGCCGCGACGAGTTCGGCGTGGGTCCACTCCGTGGAGAGGAACGCGTGCGCTAGCGCTCGTGCGACGCTGTCGGTGTCGGGCTCACGTCGGCGCGCGAACAGCAGCGCCGCATCCGTCGGCCGATCCGTCACGCGCACCCCCTCGCGCGTCACACCCTACGCGGCGCCGCCGCGCGTGCGCTGCCCCTCCTCCGTACCTCCTCCTGCCCCTCCTCCGGCACCCTTCTTGCGAGGGACCCCTCCTGTGCGCGCGGGACCCCCTCTGAGCGGGTCCGACGCGCACAGGAGGGGTCCCTCGCAAGAGGGAGGTGGGCGGAGGGAGGGGGCGCGGGAGGGAGGGGGCGCGGGAGGGCGACGACCCGCGCGCGACCTGTCGATCAGTGCGGGCGCTCGGCTGCGCGAAGCGCAGAGAGGCGCCTGCGTCGCGTGGCTCAGTCGGTCTTCGTGCCCCGGGGTAGCCCCGGAGAGGACGGTGCATCGCGTGCCACCGTCCGCCTCGCGCGCGGGTCGTCGTCCCGCGACGATAACAGCGGATGCGCCCCGCGCCTACTCGGCGAGCGCCTCGGCCGCGGATCGCGCGAGGGCCGCATCCGTCACGTCCCAGCCGGAGGGCCCGCCGCCGGGGCCGGCGGGTGGCCCGTCGACGGCGCGTCGGGCCGAGAGGTGCACCGCGTCCACCCCCACCGCGATCAGCGCCGGAATGTCGGCGACTCTGACCCCGCCGCCGGCCATGATCTCGATGCTCGAGCCGGCCGCGACCAGCTCCGCCAACGTCGTGACGCCCTGGCGGCAGTTCGCTGCGCCTCCGCTGGTGAGCACCCGGGTCACACCGCTCAGCGAGGCCAGCGCATCCGCCGGGCCCACCCCCGCCGCGAGCATCACGTCGAGCGCGCGGTGGAAGGTGACCGGCGCCCCGGATGCGGCGTCCACGTACCGCGCGAGTGCCTCCGTATCGAGACGGCCGTCGGCGCTGAGGGCACCCACCACCACTCCGGATGCGCCGGCCCCGAGCGCCGCGCGGATGTCGCGTTCGGTGAGCGCGACCTCGTCGGCGTCGTAGACGAACCCGCCGGCGCGCGGCCGAACCAGCACGTGCACCGGCACGCCGACGGTGACAGCGGCCTCGATCGTGCCGAGGCTGGGCGTCAGGCCCCCCGTGCCCGCCAGCGCAGCGCACAGTTCGACGCGCGCGGCACCGGCGTCTGCCGCGACGCGCGCGCCGGCCGCATCCTGCACGGCGAGCTCGAGCAGCGGCATCAGAACCGCTGCCAGGCCGGCTTGTTCGCGATGGCGTAGCGGTAGTAGTCGGCGTGCGTGAGCCCGGCGGCGGCGGCTTCGTCGACCACGACGGTCACGTGCGGATGCAGTTGCAGCACCGAGGCGGGGCACATCGCTGCCAGCGGACCCTCGACCGCGGCGGCGATCGCGGCCGCCTTGCCCGCTCCAAGACCGATGAGGATCAGGTGCCGCGCCTCCGAGATGGTGCCGAGCCCCTGGGTGAGCACGTGGTGCGGCACCTCGGCCGCGTCGGCGAAGAAGCGGGCGTTGTCGCGCCGGGTCTGCTCCGTCAGGGTCTTCACCCGAGTGCGCGAGGCGAGCGACGACATCGGCTCGTTGAATCCGACGTGGCCGTCGGTGCCGATGCCGAGGAACTGCACGTCGACCCCACCGGCCTCGCCGATCGCGGCGTCGTACGCCGTGGCTTCCGCGCCGATCTCGGCCGCCTCGCCGTTCGGGCTGCGCACGCGCGACGGATCGAGGTCGATGTGGTCCACGAAGTCGCGGCGGATCACCGAGTGGTACGACTCCGGATGCGCGGCGGGCAGGCCGACGTACTCGTCGAGCAGGAAGGCGCGGGCTTCGGCGAAGCTGAGCCCCTCCTCCTCGTGGCGGCGGATCAGCTCGCGGTAGCTGCCGAGCGGCGTCGAGCCGGTCGCGAGGCCGAGGGTCGTCGCGCCGGAGCGCACGTAGCCTTCGACGATGTCGGCGACGGTGCGGGCGACCGCACGTTCATCCTGCTCGATCACGATCTCCACGGGCGCCTCCTGGTCCGGTCTGGTCCGTACCAGTGTATCCCCCGCACGAAAAATTGCAGGAGTGGGGCGCCCACTCCTGCAACTTTTCGGAACGCGAGGGGGTCAGCCCATGTGCACGGCGGCGTGCTCGCCCGAGGGCAGCAGCGCCTCGCGCGGGCCGCGGATGAAGATCACGGCGATCACGGAGGCGAGCACCAGCGCGACGGCCGCGGCGAGGAACGCCGCGGAGTAGCCCACCACGAAGTCGGCCGGAGTGGATCCGCCGCCGACGACGCCCGCGTAGATCGTGGTGAAGATCGACAGGCCGAGCGAACCGCCGATCTGCATCGCCGCGTTCGCCGTCGCGGAGGCGGCGCCCGCATCGTGCGGTGCGACACCCGCCAGCGCGAGGTTCTGCATCGTCACGAACATCCCGGCCATGCCGATGCCGAGCAGCACCAGGGCCGGCAGCACCTCGACGAGGTAGTCGCCGCCCGCGGTGATCCGTGAGAGGTAGACGAGACCGGCGGCGGCCACCAGCGGGCCACCGATCAGCAGCGGGCGCGGGCCGGTGCGCGGCAGGAACTTCGTGGCGATCGGCGCGACGATCATGATCACGATGGTCATCGGCAGCGACGCCAGACCCGCCTCGAGCGGCGCGAAGCCGAGCACGATCTGCAGGTGGAAGGTGAGGTAGAGCATCGCACCGATCATGACCGTCCCGGCGACCGCCTGCAGCAGGAAGGCGCCGCCGCGGATGCGATCCGTGACGATGCGCAGCGGCAGCAGCGGATGCGAGCTCGTGCGCTGGATCTGCACGAACAGCGCGAGCAGGCCCAGGCCCGCAGCGATGAAGCCGATCGTGTCGAGTCGCGCCCAGCCGTTCTCGGCGAGGGTGAAGCCGTACACGAGCGAGCCGAGTCCGAGGGCGACCGTGATGGTGCCCCAGACGTCGTAGCGGTTCTCCCCCTCGGCCTTGCTCTCGGTAACCATGATCACGCCCGCGATGAAGCCGACGATCACCACGGGCACGTTCACGAGCAGGCACCAGCGCCAGTCGGCGAACTCGGTGAGCACGCCGCCGAGCACGAGTCCGACGGCGGCACCCGCGCCGGCGACGGTGCCGAACACGGCGAACGCGGTGTTGCGGTCGCGTCCGTTCGGGAAGGTGACCGTGAGCAGCGCGAGCGCCGCCGGGGCCATCAGCGCCGCGAAGACGCCCTGCAGGCCGCGGGCCAGGATCAGCTCGGTGCCGCTGGTGGCGATGCCGCCCCAGGCCGAGGCGATGCCGAAGCCGAGCATGCCGACCAGGTAGGTGCGCTTGCGCCCCCAGAAGTCGGCGATGCGGCCGCCGAGCAGCAGCAGGGCGCCGAAGCACAGCGCGTACGCCGTGACGACCCACTGCCGCTCCGTGTCGCTGAGGCCGAGCTGCTGCTGCGCCTGCGGCAGGGCGATGTTGACGATCGTGCCGTCGAGGACGACGACGAGTTGGGTGAGCGCGAGGATCACGAGGACCCACCAGCGACGGGATGATTGCATGCGGAAGACCGTTTCAGTGCGATGCGGGTGCCGGAGGTTTTCAGCCTCGGATCGCGTCCACACCGTGGCCGACCACTCCGATCGGTGATCGGACAGACGTCGAGATTAGCCTACGTTCGTCGCTTTCCGTAAGCGGGCGACCGCATCCGACGTGTCTTCAGTGGTGAGGTCGGCGTTGAGGGCGGCGCCCGCCATCAACCCGGACGCCGCCGCCGGCATCACCTGGGCGCTCAGATCGACGAGATTCCCGGCGGCCGAGACGCGTGGCACACTCGTGCGGCCCTGCGCATCCACCACCAGCTGCAACCCGACGCCCATCGGATGCTCGGCGAGGGCGGGATCGAGGCCCTCCGGCAGGCGCAGGCTGAGCCGCGACGCCACCACGACGACGGGCAGCGGATGCAGCACGCCGGCCACCTCGACGCCCGCGATCGTTTCGGCCGCCGGATCGACGCGGATCCGCTCGACCCGGCCGGTGACGACACGGATGCCCCGCGCGGCGAACTGCTCGCGCTCCGCCTCCGAGGGCTGCACGACGTCGTTCAGGAAGAGCGTGATCGAGGCGCTCCATTGCCGGAACAGCAGCGCCTGATGCACCGACATCGGCCCGGTGCCGAGCACACCGAGCGGGCGATCGCGCACCTCCCAGCCGTGGCAGTACGGGCAGTGGATCGCGTCGCGCCCCCAGCGCTCGCGCAGACCCGGGATGTCGGGCAGCTCGTCGACGACCCCGCCGGCCAGCAGCAGGCGACGCCCGCGGTACCGCCCCTCGTCGGAGCGCACCTCGACCCCGGCCGCCGTGGCCGACGCGGAGACGACCCGCGCCCGGCGCACCGTGACCCCGTAGCCCTCGGCCTCGGCGCGTGCGAGCGCGAGCAATTCGAGCGGAGGCGTGCCGTCGCGCGTCAACACGTTGTGCACTCCGTCGGCCGGAGCGTTGCGCGGCTCGCCCGCGTCGAGAAGGAGCACCGACCGGCGCGCCCGGCCGAGCGCCACCGCCGCACTCGCCCCGGCGGGCCCGCCGCCCACGATCACTACGTCGTACTGTTCATCCGTCATATCCCGAGGATGCGGCCGAGTTCGACGTTTCGGCAGGGATGCTTGCCGAAACGGCAAGTCATGCCGCAGGCTGTACCCGTGAAGGACGAGCAGGTTCTGAATGCGGTGGGCCCGCGGTTGCGCGCGCTGCGCATCCGCCGCGGCGTCACTCTGGCCGAATTGGCCGAGACGACCGGCATCTCGGTCAGCACGCTCTCGCGGCTCGAGTCGGGGCAGCGCCGGGCCACTCTCGAACTGTTGCTCCCGCTCGCCCGCGCCCACGGCGTGCCGCTGGACGATCTCGTCGGCGCGCCTGCGACGGGCGATCCACGCATCCATCTGAAGCCGATCGTGCGGCACGGGATGAACATCGTGCCGCTCAGTCGCGACACCGGCGGCCTGCAGGCGTTCAAGCACGTACTGCCCGCGGGCCCCCCGGGTGAGCCCGATCCGCGCACCCACGAGGGACACGAGTGGATGTACGTGCTGCGCGGCCGGCTCCGAGTGGTGCTGGGCGAGCACGATCTCGTCCTCGGCGCGGGCGAGGCGGCCGAGTTCGACACCCGCACTCCGCACTGGTTCGGCCGCGCCGATCACAGCGCGGTCGAGTTCCTCAGCCTCTTCGGCCGACAGGGCGAGCGGATGCACGTGCGCGCGACGACGCGCGAACGCTGACCGCGTCGGTCACGACGCGTGAACGCCGACCCCGTCGGTCACGACGCGTGAACGCCGACCCCGTCGGTCACACCGCGTGAACGCCAACCCCGTCGGTCACACCGCGCGATCTCCGGCACGCCCGCGCACCCGCCACCACACCAGAGCCGCCGCACCCAGCACGAGCGCCGCGAGTACCGCGACGCCCCACGGGCTCCCGGCCGCGGCGCCGATGACGGCCCACAGCACGGTGAAGCCGATCGTGGCGTAGATCAGTGCCCACGCGATACACCCGGGCACCATGGCGAGCAGGTAGACGAGCCAGCGCATCCGGGCGGCGCCGGCCGCTGCGTTCATCACCGTCTGCAGGCCCACGGTGAGGAAGCTCACGGTGATCGCGGGCGCACCCCAGCGGTTCAGGATGCGCGCCCCGCGGGCCATCGCCGGCGCGTCGATCCAGCGCCCCCACCGTCTGTTGGCGACCCCCGCGACGACGCCACGGGCGATCCAGTAGGTCGCCTGCGCGCGGAGGAACACCACGACGAAGAGGCCGAGCAGCAGTTCCCAGAAGCCGAGGCCGTCGAAGAAGGCGGGCATCGCTCCTCCTGACCGGCTTGTTAGGGCAAGCTTACTTTCTCGCCGCGGCGAGCGTAGCGTTGCACCCGATGACGGAGGAACGATGGAGCGCACCTACCCGCCCGGGGTCACCTGCTGGATCGACACCGAGCAACCCGATACGAACGCCGCCGCCGAGTTCTACGGCGGCCTGTTCGGCTGGACCTTCGAGAACGCGATGCCGCCCGGCGCGCCGGCCGTGTACCTGATCGCTCAGCTCGACGGCAGCGACGTGGCGGCGATCGGCGGCGGCACCGGCGGCACCGGCGCATCGTCGCGCTGGAACAGCTACATCGCGGTGGCGGATGCGGATGCGGGCGCCGCCGCCGTGCGCGCAGCCGGCGGCTCCGTGCTCGCCGAACCCGAGGACGCCGGCCCCGGCGGACGCCCCGCGACGTGCGCGGATCCGCAGGGTGCCGAGTTCCGACTCTGGCAGGCGCGCCGTCGCCTCGGTGCGCAGACCGTGAACGCACCCGGCGCGTGGAACTTCAGCAACCTGCGCACCGCCGACATCGATGCCGCGGAGGAGTTCTACGGCCGTGTCTTCGGCTGGCGCTACGCCGATCTCGGCCCGGACGCGCACGCCATGATCACGGTGCCCGGCTACGGCGATCACCTCGCCGCGACGGTCGACCCCGACATCCGCAAGCGTCAGGCTGACGCCCCGCCGGAGTTCGCGGATGCGATCGGCGGCATCGAACGCAGCACCGAGGCGCCGCACTGGCACGTCATCCTCAGCGTCGCCGACCGCACGACGGCCGTCGGTCGCGCGCTGAAACTCGGGGCGACCCTGCTCGACACTCACGACACCGTGTACGCCGAACTCGCCCGCATCCGCGACCCGCAGGGCGCAGAGCTCACCCTGAGCGCCTTCCGGTGGTGACGGCCTCCGCCCGGCCCACGGTCAGCCCGTACTCTCGAGAAATGCACACGCCCCTCCTCGACCGTCTCGCCGAGACCCTTCCCGCGGAGCGTCTGCTCACCGACGCCGCAGCGCTCGAACACTACGCGCACGACGACGCGGAGTGGGCACCGTACGTCGCGCCGCTCGCGGTGGTGCTGGCCGCCAGCACGCGAGAGGTCGCCGCGGCCGTACGCGCCGCAGCGGAGTTCGGCGTCGCGGTGGTGCCGCGCGGGGCGGGCACCGGGCTCTCGGGCGGTGCGAACGGGGTGCCCGATGCGATCGTGGTCTCGCTCGAGCGGATGAACGCGGTGTGCCGCATCGATGTCGGCGAGCGGTACGCCGTGGCCGAGGCCGGCGTGATCAACAACGATCTGCGGATCGCGGTCGCCGCGCACGGCCTCTGGTACCCGCCGGACCCGGCCAGCCAGGCCATCTCGACCATCGGTGGCAACGCCGCGACCAACGCCGGCGGCATCTGCTGCGTGAAGTACGGCGTCACCCGCGACTACGTCCTCGGTCTGACGGTGGTGCTGGCCGACGGCGAGATCGTGCACCTCGGCCGCACGACCGCGAAGGGCGTCACCGGATACGACCTGACCGCGCTGCTCGTCGGTTCGGAGGGGACGCTCGGCATCATCACCGAGGTCACCGTGAAGCTGCTCCCGCTCGCCGGGCGCGAGGAGCGCGCCGTCGTGGGCTCCTTCCCCTCTCTACACGCGGCGGGCGAGGCCGTCGCCGCGGTATCTCGCGCCAGCATCGTGCCCGCAGCACTCGAGCTGATCGACGAGACCTGCATCCGGGCCGTCGACGCCTGGCAGGGCCTCGGCCTGCCTGCGGATGCGAACACCCTGCTTCTCGCGAAGGTCGACGAGCCCGGCACGACCGGCGAGGCGCTCGCCGATCGACTCGTCGAGCTGTTCACCGCCGCCGGCGGGGTGCAGGTGCAACGCGCCGCGGATCCCGCCGAGGTCGAACGACTGTTCCTCGCCCGCCGCCTCGCGTACCCGGCGCTCGAACGGCTCGGCCCGGTGCTCACCGAGGACGTCTGCGTGCCGCGCGGCGCGGTGCCGGCGATGCTCGCGCGGATCCAGGACGCCGCCGCCCGCAACGACGTGACGATCGCCAATATCGCGCACGCGGGTGACGGGAACCTGCATCCGCTGATCGTGGCGCCGATCGGTGATGACGCCGCGAAGGAACGGGCGAAGCTCGCCTTCGACGACATCGTGGCGGCGTGCCTCGCGCTCGGCGGTACGGTCACCGGCGAACACGGCGTAGGGCTGCTCAAGCTGCCCGGCGCGGCCGCCGAACTCTCGCCGCGCGTGCGGGCGATGCACCGCGCGGTGAAGCAGGCGCTCGACCCGGCGGGCACGCTCAACCCGGGCAAGGCGTTCCCGGCCTGAGAGGGCGGCGGCGACCCGCTAGCGCCGTGGCGCCGGGTTCTGGCGGAACTCGTCGATCAACGCGACCAGACCCGCTGGGTCCTGCAGCATCGGCACGTGCGCCGTTGCGATCTCGCGAGTGGATGCGAAGCCCTTCGCGAAGACCTCCTGCCGGTTGCGCGGAGTGTCGGGATCGTCGGTGGTCACGATGTACCGGCTGCGCGCCGGGAGCGGTGCGGAGCCGGCCGACCGGCGGTACAGCGCGAGCGGCTCGGGCACGAAGTCGGCGACCAGCCGTTCGATGACGGCCGGCTCCAGACCGCGTCCGAGCACCCGGCGGATCGCCGCATCCGGCGGCCGGGTGCCGACGGTGCGCAGCACGGCCGTCATGATCCAGCGCTGCGGCACGGGGAGTGATTGCAGGAACGACGCGCCCGGTTCGGGAACGGTCGCGGCGATCGCGAGCAGCCCCGCGATGCGGTCGGCGCCCTGATCGAGCATCGCGCGCGCCACCACCCCGCCGATCGAGTGCGCCACAACGACGAACTCGGGCCAGGCGGCGCGTTCGAGGATCTCGTGGGCGTACTCGGCCGGACCGTACCCGGCCTGGCGCGGATACACCGCGGCGACGGACTCGACCGGCAGTGCGGCGCGCACCTCGTCCCAGATCCAGGTCGGGAACCCGGCGCCGCCGAGCAGCAGGATCGGAGTCTCTGGGGTCATCGTCGCACCTCCCGGCGTCGTCGGAATCGTCGTGACTCGACCCTACGCTCGCCACCGGTGTCAGGGAATGAAGCCGGATCGGCTCAACCCGACGCGAATCCGGGCCCGCGGCCCCATCCGACCTCATTCCCCGACGCGTCCATCCCGCGCGCGGCGTCTCAGCCGCGGACCTCCATCTGCAACCGGTAGCGGTCGCTGCGGTACCAGCTCTGGGCGTGTTCGATCGCCTGCGCGCCACTGAAGGAGAGGCGCTCGAAGTGCAGCACCGGCGCGCCCGTCGCGACGCCCAGCAGAGCGGCGATGTCCGCGGTCGCTGGATCCGCCCCCACGGTCTGCTCGGCGCGATCGATCGGTCGGCCGAAACGGTCGGCCAAAGCACGGTAGACGGATCCGGTCAGATCCATCTGCAGCAGGCCCGGAGTCTGAGCCGGGTCGTACCAGGCGTCGTCCACGCTGACGGGCCGCCCATCGGCGAGACGCAATCGCTTCACGTGCACGGCCTCGGCGCCCTCCGCCAGCCCCAGCGCCGCAGCGGCGGCCTCCGGTGGAACCGCCATCGCGGCGTCGAGCACAACAGTGGTCGGAGCGTAGCCCTGCGCCCGCATCTCCTCGGTGAACGAGGCCAGGTGCAGCCGCGAGCGCACCGTGCGGGTCGCCACGAAGGTGCCCTTGCCACGCACCCGCACGAGCACACCGTCGTTGACCAGCTGGCCGATGGCCTCGCGCACCGTGATCCGACTTACTCCGTAGTCGAGCATCAGCGCTCGCTCGCTGGGGACCAGATCTCCCGGCGACAGCTGCTCCAGCGCCACGCGACGCAGGATCCCCCGCAACTGCTCGTGCTTCGGCACCGCGGAATCGAGCAGCGGTTCGGGGGCGGGACGCGTCGGCACAGCGGCTCCTCGGAAGTGATCCGGACCGGTCCGGTCCGGTTCGCACATCCTATTGCGCCCTATCCTCGAAGCCATGGACAACATCGACCGCAAGATCCTCGATCTGCTGCGCCAGAACGCCCGGGCGGGCTACGGCGACATCGGCACCGTCGTCGGTCTCTCGGCCTCGGCCGTGAAGCGCCGCGTCGATCGCCTGGTCGCCGACGGCGTGATCCGCGGCTTCACCATCAAGGTCGATCCGGCCGTCGATGGGATGGGCACGGAGGCGTACGTCGAACTGTTCTGCCGCGGCACGGTGGCCCCCGACGAGCTGCGCCGGATCCTCGCGGCGGTTCCCGAGGTCGTCGATGCCGGCACCGTGACGGGCTCCGCCGACGCGATCGTGCACATCCGCTCCCGCGACATCCCGAGCCTCGAGCTCGCGCTCGAGAAGGTGCGAATCGCCCCCAACGTCGATCACACGCGCTCGGCGATCGTGCTCTCCCGGCTCATCCATCGCGGCGACGGCTGAGCCGGGCGCGCACTACATCGAGCTGTAGGGGACGGTCTGCATCACCAGTGAGACGAATTGGACGGTCCAGACGATCACGACGATGAACTGCACCACGACGCTGGCGATGAAGATCCACAGCGGCAGCACGCCGCCGCCGGTGACCCGCTTCACCACGACGGAGCGGCCGATCACGTAGACGATCGGACCGACCACGAGGGCGAAGAAGTTCCACGCCCAGTGGAACGGCTTCTGCACACCCGCCCGGATCAGCGCGCGGTAGTCGAGGAAGGCGAAGAGCACGCTCAGCGCGATGGCCAGCCAGCCGAGCAACTGCCCCACGACCACCGGGCCCGACATGATCATCATCGAGTCCAGCGGGGCGTTCGGATCCGCCGAGAGGCTCTCACGGACGATCTGAGCCGGGTCGATCAGGAAGATCGTGAAGATCGACAGGAAGCTCAGCCCGATGATGAGCCAGATCCACGGCGTGTTCGTGTTCAGGCCCGGGGTGCGCTGCTGCGCGCTCGCGCCGGGCTGGATCGGCGGCGCCGCGGCATAGTGCTGCCGCGTACCCGGTTCGTGGTAACCGGGCGCTCCGTAGGCGGGCGCGGGAGCCGCGGCACCCGGACGCATCTCGCCGTAAGCCGGCGCGTAGGCCGCCGGCGCACTGGGCGCGACGGGCGGCGTGGGAGCGACCGGCGGCGCGGGAGCGACCGGTGCGACCGGCGGGGCGGTGACCTGCGGCGTCGGCGCAGCAGGAGCCTCGGACGGCGCATCGCGCAGCGCGTCCGTCCAACTCGTTCCGTTCCACCAGCGCTGCTGCGCTGATCCGGCCGGGTCCGGGTACCAGCCGGCCCGCGGTGCGTTCGTGTCGACGTCGCTCATGGCGAGACCCCCACCATCCGCCCCGGCACCGTGCCCGGGCATGGTCCCTAGGGTATCGCCGCCGGATGCTCCCCACCTGGCCACTCGCTGGATCATCGGCGCAGCACGTCCGCCGTCTGCACGAGCACCTCCGCCGTTCTGCACCAGGATGGAGGTATGCCTGAGCACGTCACCCTCACCGCCCGCGCGATCCTGTTCGACATGGACGGCACGCTCGTCGACTCGACGGCGGTCGTCGTCGAGATCTGGACGCGTTTCGCTCGGCGCTTCGGACTCGATCCCGCGGTGATCATGCACAGCATCCACGGCGTCCGGGCCGAGGACAGCGTCGCCCGTTTCGCACCGGCCGGCAGCGACGTCGCCACGATCGTGCACGAGCTGAACAGCTTCGAGCTCGAGAACACCGAGGGCACCGTCGAGATCGCCGGGGCGCGCGACTTCGTGGCGTCGCTGCCCCGTGCCTCCGTAGCCCTGGTCACCTCGGCCAGCACCGCGCTCGCCGCCGGCCGCCTGCTCGGCGCCGGAGTGCCCGCACCGGATGTGGTCGTCCCGGCCGAGCACGTCACGCGCGGCAAGCCGGCGCCCGACGGCTACCTGCTCGCGGCCCAGCAGCTAGGGGTCCAGCCGCGCGACGCGATCGTCTTCGAGGACGCGGAGGCCGGCATCCTGGCCGGGATCGCCGCGGGGATGCGCGTGGTCGTGGTGGGTGAGCACCGCAGCGCCACCACCGAGGGTCTCCCCCGCATCCGCGACTACCGCGGCGCCGGTGCGACCGCGGACGCAGAGGGTACGATCACGCTCACCCTGCCCGCAGCCTGAGCCGCCCGACCGATCAGTAGCGGATCGCGTCGATCACCTTCACGCGAACGGCGACGATCGCGGGGATCAGACCGGCGAGGGCGCCGACCACCGTGGAGGCGCCCAGACCCAGCAGAGCCGCGTCGAGCGGGAACGGTGGGAAGTCGGTG
The DNA here is from genome assembly GCA_013204985.1 of Microbacteriaceae bacterium VKM Ac-2855. Lineage (GTDB taxonomy): Bacteria > Actinomycetota > Actinomycetes > Actinomycetales > Microbacteriaceae > Rathayibacter. Next base: position 176,323 of record JABMLG010000003.1, on the reverse strand, counting down.
ACCATCCCCTGGCTGAGCAGATCCCGCACGATCGGATTCGTGATCAGCAGGATCGCCAGGGTCACACCGACGAACCCCGCGACCACGGTCGCGACGACGCTCTCCATCATGATCGCGAAGAAGATCCGCCCCGACGAGGCGCCGAAACTGCGCCGAACGCCGATCTCACGGATGCGCTGCCGCACCGTGACGAGCGCGATGTTCAGCAATCCCAGCGCTCCCAGCAGCAGCACCAGACCGGCGATCCCCCCGACGACCAGCTTGAGCACGCCGAACGGGTCGTTGTCGTACACCGCGTAGTCCTGCCGGTCGACCGAGACCGAAGCGCCCTCCCCCAGTGCCGCCGTCACGTCGCGGCGCACCGCATCCGCGAGCGGTGCCGCGATCTCGGGCGGTACCCACATCTCGTAGTTGGGGATCGTCGGTCCGAAGTTCGGGTCGGCCGCGGGAGCCGTGCGCGCGTACGCGTCGGCCAGCATGAACATCGACGGATCGACCTCCCACTGGTTCGACGCCACGACCCCCACGACGACCGCGGTCGCGTCGGTCTCGGCGCCCAGCAACGCGACCGTCGGATGCGTGCCGAGCTCGGGACGCCCGAGACGGTCCCAGAAGATCTCGTTGATCACGACAGCCGGCGCGAACCTGTCGGCGTCGTCGGGGGCGAACCAGCTGCCGCCGATCACCTCGATGCGGTGCATCGTCGCGTAGGGCTGGTCGACCCCTGTGGTGCTGACATCGCGCGCGCCGTCGGCGAACTGCACCCGCTGCGTGCCGTAGATGACCCGGCTCGCGTAGTCGACGCCGTAGCGGTCGAGAGTGGTCTGCCACACGGTGTTCATCACCTCGGTCGCCTCCGGTGTACCGGCGAGTGCCGGATCCGCGGGCTGACCGTAGACGTACAGGGTGGCCGGACGGCCGCTCGATCGTTCCGCGCCCTCGATCGTGGAGCGTTCGGCGATGCCTCCGGCCGCGACGACGGCGGTGAGGGCGCACACCGCAACAGCAACGCCGATCAGCGACAACAGCACCCGCCCTTTGTGGATGCGCACCTCGGTCCACGCTTCGACGAGCGCGCCCACGAGCCCGGAGAGGAAGCCCATCAGCGCACCTCCGCCCGCGTCTCTGCGGGGCCGAGCACGCCCTTGTCGAGCCGGTAGTGCCGTTCGGCGCGGGCCGCGATGTTGAGGTCGTGCGTGATGGTCACCAGTGCGGATCCGGATTCGCGCGCGATGTCGTCGAGGAGGGTCATCACCGTCTCGCCGGTGTCGACGTCGAGCGCCCCGGTCGGCTCATCGGCGAGAATGACCCGGGGCCGCCGGACGAGGGCGCGGGCGATGGCGATGCGCTGCTGCTCGCCGCCCGACATCGTGCCGGGCATCGAGTCGACGCGATGCCCGAGACCGACCTGTTCGAGCATCTCGGCCGCGAGTGTCGATCGCCGCCAGAACTCGCGCCCCGTGGCGTACAGCAGCGGCGTCATGACGTTCTCGCGCGCCGTGCGGCCCTCGAGCAGATTGAACTGCTGGAAGATGAAGCCGACGCTGCCGCCGCGGATGCGCGCGCGGGCTCGGGCGGAGAGGGTGTGCGTCGGGCGGTCGTCGAGGTACATCGTTCCGTCGCTCGGTTCGTCGATCAGACCGAGGATGTTCAGCAGCGTCGACTTGCCGGATCCACTGCGGCCGACGATCGACACGTGATCGCCCTCGTCGACCTCGAGATCGACGCCGTCGAGGATGGTCAGCGGCGGGGCGTCGGGCAGGGGCACCACCTTGCGGATGCCCTCCAAGCGCAGGATCGGCATCAGCTGCAGGTGATCGAGCCGTCGGGCGCGGTGACGCAGTTGCCGCCCATCACCGCCATGCCGTCATCGACGGGCGCGACGGCACCCGGCACGAACTGCAGGATCGTGGTGCCCTCATCGATCCCCCCGGTGACCTCGACGTTGGTGCCGTCGGCGAGGCCGAGCGTGACCGGCTTCTCCTCGGTGGTGCCGTCTGCGTTCCAGGCGTAGACGACGCCGGTCTGGGCCGTGCCCTTGACGGCGGTGGTCGGCACCACGAGAACGTTCTCGGCGCGGCCTCCGGCGAGCACCACGGAGGCGGCGAGGCCCGGGAAGACGGTGACGTCGGAGGGTACCGCGCATCGGAAGGAGGTTCCGGAGCCCTCGGCGCCGGCCGCCGCACCGGGGTCGGCGCCCGTGTCGTCTCCGGTCGCGCCGGCGAGCGGTGTGGTGATGGTGAGACCGGAGCAGGTGAACGGCGCCGGGCCGTTCGTGATCGTGATCGTCGCCTCGGTGGGCCGGGTCTGGATCCGGTAGAGCTTGTCGGCCTCGATCGAACCCGTGACCGAGAAGCTCGGCGGCGCGATCTGACCCGAGACGGCACCGACCGTGACAGCCTGGTCGTGAATGACGGTGAGCGAACTCAGAGTGCCGGATGCCTGCGCGAAGACCTTCTCGAAGCTGACGGCCGGCTTGGGCTGCGTGATCGTGACGGTACCGTCGGCCGCGGTCGTCTCGACCGGATCCACCGGAGTCTCGACGCGGATGTCGAAGATCAGGTCGCCGGCGGCAACGGCCGAGCCCTGCGGCAGGTAGATGTCGTCGACGGTGCCGACGGCCGTCGCCTTGACCGGCACGGCGGGATCGGCTGCGACGGTGCCCTGCAGCGTGAGGTCGTTCGTGATGGTGCCGCGCCCCACCGCGAGCGTCGGCTCGGTGATCTCGCCGGTCGGCACGGCCGGATCGGCCGTCTCGGCGCTGTCGGGGAAGAACGCCAGCTTCACCAGTGCCACTGCGGCGACCGCGATGATCACCATCCAGACGATCGGAAAGACCCAGCGTCGCGCGACTCCCACAGATGTACCCCTCATGCCTCGTGCCTCCCGCTTCCACCGAGCGGGCTGTCCCCGCGGTCAGCGTAACGGAGGCCTCCGACATCGCGCGTCGTCCGCGCGGATGAGGCAGAACGAAGTCGCGAGCCGCGGACGCCCGGGCGCGAGCCGGTGACGGCTCAGGCGCCCTGCAGCTTCGCGACCACGGCCTCGACGCGGCGCAGGCGGGTCGCCTCCGCCTTCGCGCCCTCGACGGAGGTCACGTGCGCCTTCTTCGCGCTCGGAGACAGGGCCTCGAAGGCGGCGGTGACACCGGCGGCGGCGAGCGCGGTCGCCAGATCGGTCGGCACGTCGACCGTACGCGGAGCGGTGTCGAGGGTGAGCTCGACCTCGATCGGATCCCCGCCTTTCAGGCCCGTCGCCACACGCTTGTCGGAGGAGAACGCGATGAGGTTGCGCCCGCCCATCACCGCGACGGTGCTGCGGTACTCGTAGCCGTTGACGGTGACGTTCACGGCGGGTCGCTTGCCGCCGCCGAGGGCTTCGACCACCTCGGGCGGCACCTCGATGCCGGTGTTGTTGCCGGACTGGAACAGGGTCGACGAGAACTTCATGGCGCGATTCTGGCAGAGCGGAGCGACCGGCGGCACGCATTGACCCGCCCCGCGTGACCGATTACATTACCGATAGGTTCTGGAACAGGACGGTTATGCAGGAGGTGCGATGAACGAGGACCAGCTCAACCAGGTGTTCTCGGCGCTGGCCGATCCCACCCGCCGCGCGATCCTCGACCGACTCACCGAAGGCGACGCCAGCGTCGGCGACCTCGGCGAACCGTTCGCCATCAGTCAGCCGGCGGTGTCGAAGCACCTGAAGATCCTGGAGCGCGCCGGACTCATCAGTCGGTCGCGATCGGCGACGGTCCGCCTCTCGCACCTCGAGGCGACGCCGTTGCGGGAGGCGAGCGAATACGTGCAGCGCTACCGCCGATTCTGGGAGGCCGGCTTCGACCGGCTGGACGAACGACTGGCCGCCTACACGGCGGAACAGGATGCCGTGACGCGAGCCGCCGCATCCGATGGCCCCGACCCGAGCAGGGAGGACCCCGCATGACCGAGCCCGAGACCGTGCGCATCGACGAGACAGAGGTGTTCATCACGCGGATGTTCGCCGCCCCGCGTGACGTGGTCTTCCGCTTCTTCACGGAGGGGCCGGCGCTGGCGAGCTGGTTCGGCCCCGACAGCTGGACCAACCCGGTCGAGGACTGCGTGGTCGAGCCGCGGCTGGGTGGCGCGTGGCGCATCCGCATGGTCTCACTCGACGCAACGCAGGAATCGACGCTCGAGGGGGTGATCACGGTGTTCGAGCCGCCCGCAATCCTGGGCCTCGAGATGACCGTGCCGACGCCTGTCGGGGTGCCGGCGATGATCATCCGCCTCCGCATCGAGTTGCACGATCACGGCGACCGCACCCGGATGACCTTCCACCAGGGCCCCTTCCCGAACACGACGGCGATCGAGCAGACCATCGCCGGTTGGCGGCAGTCGTGGGCGGTGCTCGACACCCACCTCGACGGGCTCGCCCGCTCGAGTTCCGCGCCCCGGTAGCGTCCCGAGGATCACGGTTTCATGTACTCCCGCGACTTCGAGGATCTCGACGGTCACATCTGGGAGATCCTCGGGATGGACCCGAAGGCCGCGACCGAAGGTCCCGGCGAGGTCACTCCGTCGTAACCCGCTGGCTCGACGCGCCCGCGGCCTTCGCCACCAGATCGGCGATCGCCGCGGCCGTCGCGTCGGTGATCGACTCGAGCGCGTACGAGGTGGGCCAGAACCCGGCGGCGTCGTCCAATCGGGCGTCGACCGCGAAGCCGAGGGTCGAGTAGCGCGCCTTGTCGTCGATGCCGCTGCGGAAGAACACCACGAGTTTGCCGGCCTTCGCCCAACCCGGTTGTCCGTAGTAGAGCTTCGGCAGCAACTCGGGCGCCGCCTCGGCGACGATCTGCTGCAGCTGCTTCGCCAGCCCGCGGTCGGGCTCGGCCATCCCGTCGATCTTGGCCCGCACCGCCTCCGCGTCGGCCGCCGCCTTCTCCTCGGCCTTGCCGCGACGCGACTGCGCCTTCAGCTCCGCCGCCCGCTGCTTCATCGCGGCACGCTCCTCGGTCGAGAAGGTGCCGTCGCCGCTGTTCACTGTCGCCATCATCGGCCTCCATCGTCGTGTGCATCTGTGACGATGTTCAGGTTAGAGCGCGGGCTCCCGTGGCGCTTCTCGATTCCTGACGGGCCCCGACGACGACCTCACGGCCGCAGCGTCTCGACCGTCATGGAGCCATCGGGATCGAGCTTGGTCAGCATCGCCCCCGCGATGGCCGCGAGCTGCCCGACCTGCGCCGCATCGAGCGGATCGATCACGTTCTCGAGCACGGTCGCGACGTGTCCCGGCGCCGTCTCGAGCACTTTCGTCCAGCCCTCCTCGGTGAGCGACACGTTCGTCGCTCGCCGGTCCTCCGGGCACTGTCGCTTGTCGAGGTAGCCGCGAGCGTTGAGCCGCGAGACCACATGCGAGAGCCGAGGGAGGGTGGCGTTCGTCCGCGCCGCGAGCGTGGTCATCCGCAAGGTGCGCTCGGGTGCCTCGGAGAGCATCGCCAGGGTCATGTACTCGAAGTGGGTCAGCTGGGCGTCGCGTTGCAGCTGCGAGTCGAGAGCACCGGGAAGCAGTTCGACGACGGCGATGAAGCGCATCCACGCCGCCAGCTGTTCGGCGTCGAGCCATCGCGGTTCGGGGGCGGATGCGGAGGACATGACGCCATTCTACCGCATTAGTTGACGCAACAACCATAGCGGGGTACGGTGGGCTCATTCGAATTAGTTGTAGCGACAAGCAATGCCGCTGTCATCCCAGGAGGAACACATGACCACCATCAGCATCATCGGCGCCGGCAACATGGCTCAGGCGATCGGCACGGTCGCCCGCTCGGGCGGGGCCACCGTCGAGTTCGTCGCCCACGACGCCGCGGCCGCCCTCGCCGCCGTTCCCGGCTCCACCGCCGTCGCGTTCGGCGAGCCGTTCACCGGCGACATCGTCGTTCTCGCCGTGCCGTACCCGGCCGTCGCCTCGATCCTCGAAACCTACGATTTCACCGGCAAGACCGTGATCGACATCACCAACCCGCTCGACTTCGCCACCTTCGACTCGCTCGTCGTCCCCGCCGGATCCTCCGCCGCCGCCGAGATCGCCGCCGCCGTGCCCGGCGCCTCCGTGCTGAAGGCCTTCAACACCACCTTCGCCGGCACGCTGCACGCCGGCACCGTCGGCGAGAACACCACGACCGTGCTCATCGCCGGCGACGACGCGGATGCGAAGGCCGTGCTCGCGGGCATCGTCTCGGCCGCCGGGCTCGCGGCCATCGACGCCGGAGCGCTCTCGCGCGCTCACGAGCTGGAGGCGCTCGGCTTCCTGCAGCTCACCCTCGCCGCCTCGGAGAAGATCGGCTGGACCGGCGGCTTCGCCACCGTCGCGTAGTCTCGGCGCGCGTCCGCATCCGCCCGATCACGCCCACTCTCCCCACGCTCAGGAGCAGCATGAACATCGACACCACGGCCGTCGCCACTGCCGGATCCCTCGACCCGGAGGCGCCCCTGCTGGTCCTGCTGCACGGCTACGGCTCGCACGAGGGCGACCTCATCGGCCTGGCGCCGTACCTGCCGACGACGTTCGCGATCGCGTCGCTGCCCGCGCCCCTGAGCGTCGGACCCGGCCAGCGCGCATGGTTCCCGATCGCCACGCCCGGGCGTCCTGACGTGGCGAGCGTCGATGCGGCGGCGGATGCGGTGCTCGCGTGGCTCGACGCGGAGCATCCGAATCGGACGGTCGCGCTGCTCGGCTTCTCGCAGGGCGGGGCGATGGTGACCCAGCTGTTCCGTCGCGCCCCGCAGCGCTTCGCCGCGGGCGTGGTGCTCGCGGGCTTCTCGGTCGACACCGTGCTGCCCGGCGACGCCGAGCTGGCCGAGCGCCGACCGCCGATGTTCTACGGACGCGGATCGGTCGATCGTGTGATCGCCGCCGACGCGACCCGGCGCACGGTCGAGTGGCTGCCCGAGCACAGCACCCTGACGATGCGGGTCTACCCCGACCTCGCCCACGCCATCTCGGCCGACGAGCTGGATGACGTCGCCGCGTTCCTCCTCACCCTCTGATTCCGAGAAGTTGCAGGAGTCGGGCGCCGACTCCTGCAACTTTTCGCACGAGGTAGGCTCGCCGGATGATCGAGATCGACCCGGAGTCGGGCGTCGCGCCGTTCGAACAGGTGCGCGCCCAGGTGCTGGCGGATGTCGCATCCGGAGCCCTCGCCGCCGGTGATCGGCTGCCGCCCGTGCGCACTCTGGCCACCGAGCTGGGTCTCGCGGCGAACACGGTGGCGAAGGCCTATCGCCTGCTCGAGACCGACGGCATCATCGAGACCCGCGGCCGCAACGGCTCCTTCGTCTCACCGCAGGGCGGCGCCGCGGAGCGCCAGGCCCAGCAGGCCGCCGCCGCCTACGCAGCGCGAACTGCCGAACTCGGCATCGCGCCCGACGAGGCCCTCGCCCTGGTCCGCGCCGCCCTGCACGCCTGACACTTTTCGCACGGGGTGGGTCAGATGACGTCCTCGGACAGGGTGATCGGGTTGCCGAAGCGGTGGTTGGTGATCGAGATCGCCTGCTCGCGGAGGAACGGCAGCAGCTCGACACGGCCGGCCGGGGTGACCGGATCGGCGTAGATCGCGACGTCGGGGCTGCCGCCCAACGCCTCGGCGAGGGCTGAGGCGAGCGGGATGCGCGAACCGTCGGCTCGTACCAGCGGGATCGGCTTTCCGGTGCTGCCGCGGGTGATGCCCGTGAGCACATCCGTGAACGAACGCGTTTCATCCAGCGGCTGGATCTCCGCGGTCAGCGACGGCGCCGTGCCACCCTGGGGACCGCCGAACTCGTCCACCCGCTCCGAGACGATATCGCCCACGATCCGCACGCGTTTCGCGACGATCTCGCCCGCCGCCGCGCGCTTCAGCCACTGAGCATCCGCCTCGATGACGACCTTCGGAGCCAGCCCCGCCATCTCGAGCAGCTCATCGCCCGCGAGCATCTGCTGAACCCCGGCCGGCAGCGGCAGCGAGCTGGAGATCTCCATCCGCGACCGCGTCAGCAGACCGGCCGCGATCACCCGGAGCAGCTCGCCCAGGTCGCCGCCGTCGGCCAGGCGCAGAGCCACCGGCATCCGCAGGTAGCGGAACAGGTTGCGCTCGACGCCGACCTCGGAGACGTCGCGGACCACCCCGAATTCGGTGCCCCAGGCGAGCTGGTCCGAGAGAGCGGAGCGGCGCAGCAGATCGAATTGCTCGAAATGCAGCGAAGGCTGGGCCGCCTCGATGAACTGACGCGCCCGGTCGTCGAGACCGCGCAGGTGCAGGGTGGTCGACGGACGGGCGGGCGAGGGCTTCCACGAGCCGAGGCCGATGAGGTAGTTCGGCCCGCCGGCCTTGGTGCCCGCGCCGACGGAGGAACGCTTCCAGCCCCCGAACGGCTGCCGACGCACGATCGCACCGGTGATGCCGCGGTTCACGTAGAGGTTGCCGGCCTCGACGGTGTCGAGCCAGAGCGCCAGCTCGTCGGAATCGAGCGAGTGCAGACCCGCCGTGAGTCCGTAATCGGTGGCGTTCTGCATCCGGATCGCGTCCTCGAGGGTCGCCGCGTGCATGATGCCGAGCACCGGACCGAAGAACTCGGTGAGGTGGAAGTAGCTGTCTTCGGCGACGTCGTCGCGGATGCCCGGAGACCAGAGCCGACCGGTCTCGTCGAGCTTCTTGGGCTCGACCAGCCACGACTCACCGGCGCCGAGGGTCGTCAGAGCGTGCGCCAGCTTGCCCGCCGCCGGCTCGATGATCGGCCCCATCTGGGTCGTCGCGTGCTCGGGATACCCGACCCGGAGCGACGTCGCCGCATCGACGAGCTGGTTGCGGAAGCGCTTGGAGCGGCCGACCGAGCCGACCAGGATCACCAGCGACGCCGCCGAGCACTTCTGCCCCGCGTGACCGAACGCGCTCTTGATCACATCCGACGCCGCGAGATCAAGGTCTGCGCTGGGCGTGACGATGATCGCGTTCTTGCCGCTCGTCTCGGCGAGCAGCGGCAGATCGCTGCGCCACGATCGGAACAGTTTCGCCGTCTCGTATGCGCCGGTGAGGATGACGCGGTCGACCTTCGGCGAGGAGATCAGGCGTTGGCCGAGCTCGCCCTCCTCGATGTCGACGAGCGCCAGCAGCTCCTTCGGGATCCCTGCATCCCACAGCGCCTCGACCAGCACAGCCGCACTGCGCTTGGCCTGCGGGGCGGGTTTGATGATCACGCCCGAGCCCGCGGCGAGCGCCGCGAGCACGGAACCGGCGGGGATGGCGACCGGGAAGTTCCACGGCGGGGCGACGACGGTGAGCCGCTCGGGCACGAAGGTCGCTCCGGTGACCGCGTCGAGTTCGCGCGCCCGGGTGGCGTAATAGTGCGCGAAGTCGATCGCTTCGGACACTTCGGGGTCGCCCTCGGCGATGGTCTTCCCGGTCTCGGCGGCCATCACCTCGATCAGGCGGTCGCGGTTCGCGGCGAGCGCGAGACCGGCCCGGTCGAGGATCGCTGCGCGGTCGTAGCCGAGGCGGTCGCCCCAGCGCTCCGCCCGGTCGGCGACCATGTCGATCACCCGGTCGAGCTCGTCAGCGCTGTCGATCCGCGCCGCCTCGATCACGGCGATGCCCGCGCGCGAGGTGGGAACGCGGTCGAGGATGAGGCGGGCCCACTTGCGGTTCGCCGGCAGCGACGGATCCGTGTCGGGCTCGTTGTGGAAGGCCGGTTCGCGTCCGCTGGAGCCGCGCGTCAGCCCGAGCACCGCCTGGGTGAGACCGTCGGCGGCCGGGTCGAGCGCGTGCTCGCCGGCACCGGCGTGCGCCTGCACGAGCCGCACCCCCGACCCGGATGCCCACTCGCGCAGACGATCCTGCGTGCGGTTCGGGCCCGGTACCGTCTCGTCGAGGGCGCTCAGGCTCGCCACGAACCGTTCGCGTTCGCGCTGGAACATCGCCTCGTCGTCGAGCTCGAACACCGCCGACATGAAGTTCTCGTCGCTGGAATTCTCCTCGAGCCGGCGGATCAGGTACGAGATCGCGACGTCGAACTCGTGCGGATGCACGACCGGCGTGTACAGCAGCAGTCGGCCGACATCCTCCTTGATCGCCTCCGCCTGCCCCGTGGCCATGCCCAACAGCATCTCGAAGTCGATGCGATCAGCGACCCCGCGCTCGCCGGCGAGGATCCAGGCGTAGGCGATGTCGAAGAGATTGTGCCCCGCGACGCCGATCATCACCGCCGCGGTGTGCTCGGGGGTGAAGGCGAAGTTCAGGAGCCGCTTGTAGTTGGTGTCGGCCTCCTGCTTCGAGCGCACCGTCGCCTGCGGCCAATCGTGGATCGCCGCATCGACGTGCTCCATCGCCAGGTTGGCGCCCTTGACCACGCGGATCTTGATGGCCGCGCCACCGGCGGAGCGACGCGCAGTCGCCCATTCGGTCAGCTCCTGCAGCGCGCCCAGCGCATCCGGCAGGTACGCCTGCAGCACGATTCCGGCCTCGAGCCCGTTCAGCACGGGCTGGTCGAGGATCGCGCGGAACACGGCGACGGTCAGATCGAGGTCGCGGTACTCCTCCATGTCGAGGTTGATGAACTTGGGTGTGGTGCTCGAAGCCGCGAGCTCGTACAGCGGAGTGAGCTTCTCGACGACCCGCGCGACGGTCTCGTCGAACGACCACATCGAGAGCTGGCTGGCGATGCTGGAGACTTTGATGCTCACGTAATCGACGTCGTCGCGTTCGAGCAGCCGCCGGGTGCCGGCCAGGCGCCGATCTGCCTCGTGCTCGCCGAGCACCGCCTCACCCAACAGGTTGAGGTTGAGCCGGTTACCGCCCGCCTTGAGCGCGGCGAGCGCCGGGCCGAGCCGCGCATCGGACGCATCGACGATCAGGTGGCCGACCATCTGGCGCAGTACGCGCCGCGCCGCGGGCACCACGATCCACGGCAGCACCGGGCCGACGGCCCCGCCGGTCGCGATCGCGGCACGCATGTAGCCGGGCAGGAACGCCGGGATCTTGTCGGTGAGGGCGCTGAGGTTGTTCGCCGCGACGCCGAGGTCTTCGGGCCGAGCGACGCCGTCCACGAATCCCACGGTGAAATCGAGCCCGTTCGGGTCCTTCAACACCCCCGCGAGTCGCTCCGCCGCCGGGTCCGTCGCGAATTGGCGACTGCGGATGAGCCAGCGCCGCACGAGGTCGGTCACTCGGTCCTCGATGGGCTTGCGCGGGTTGTGCTCGGGCCGCGGGCGAGGCAGCACGATCGGCCGGGCCAGCTCCTCGGTCGAGAAGTACGGCTGCGGCTCGGTGGAGTTCTGCGGGGCGGGCTCAGGCGTCGGCGTCGGCTCCGGCGTCGGCTCCGGCGTCGGCTCGGGCGTCGGCGTCGGCGTCGGCTCGGGCTCCGGCGTCGGCTCCGGCTCGGGCGTCGGTTCCGGTTCCGGCTCCGGCTCCGGCGTCGGCTCCGGCGTCGGCTCCGGCTCCGGCTCGGGCTCGGGCTCGGGCTCGGGCTCGGGCTCCACTGCGGATGCGACCTCACCGTCGTCGTCCGCATCCGCGTCGTCGGCGAGCTCCGCGTCGCGCTCGGCCTCATCATCCGCGTCCGGCGTCTCGGCCGCCTCCGCCGCCTCTTCGGCCTCGACCAGCTCGGGCGATGCGGCCTCATCGGGCTCGCTCGGCGCGGGCAGCGGCTCGTCGGCGAGGGCGATCAGCTCCGACTCCTCGGGCGCGGCTTCGCCCATCGTTGCCGGGGCGGCCGCGGGCTCCGCATCCGGTCCCGTGAGCGCCGCATCCGCCTCGGCGAGCTCCTCCGCCTGCTCCTCGCCGGCCATGGCCTGGAGAACCTCGGCCTCGCTCGGTCCCGCCGTCTCGGCGTCCTCCGACGCGAACGCGATCCGTTCCGCGTCCGCGAGCTCGTGGTCCGCGACGTCGGCCTCCGCCAACTCCGCGTCGATCGCATCCGGATCGAGATCGGGCACCGGTCCAGCGGCGTCCGCTCCCGCGACCCCCGCCGCCGACGCGGCGGCCTCATCGCGCCGCTCCGCATCCGCCAACTCGGCGTCGGCCGACTGCTCCGGCTCGTCCTCGGGCGCGGAAGAAGGAGGCGTCGGCTGGTTCATGAAGAAAGGGTATGCCCGCGACGGCATGAATCGGCGGCGTGTCGCGCCCGTCCTGCGGCGCTTCGCAGCCAGCCTGTCGGAGGCTGCCCCGCGAGATGCCTCGTCCACGCGCCTCCGCCGACATGTCGCGTGCATCCGAGTCTTCGCACGAAGGCTGCACCGAAGACTGCACCGAGGAGATACAGGACACTCACCGCCCTCATTCTCTGCAACCGTTGCCTCATGCAGATCACCTACCCTCACCCCGCCGGACTCGTCGCGAGTCCGGCGTTCAGTCACGTCGCAGTCGTTCCGCCCGGAGCGACGACGATCTATCTCGGCGGCCAGAACGGTGTCGACGAATCGGGCGCCGTCGTTTCGGACGACGTCGCCGCCCAGGCGGTGCGCGCCATCGAGAACGCGTCCGTCGCTCTCGCTGCGGCGGGCGCGAGCCTGGCCGACGTCGTGCAGTGGACGGTGCTCATCCATGTCGACGCCGACCTGCGCGCCGCTTACGGCGCCATCGCCCCTCGCCTCGCGCGCACCGGCGCAGCGCCGCTGGTCACGGCCGCCCGCGTCGCCGGCCTCGGCGTGCCCCGCGCCCTCATCGAGGTGGCCGCCGTCGCCGCGGTGTTCCGCGAGTAGCGTCGCGAAACGCACCACCCGGGCACGGCCACCGCTCCCCTAGGCTGACGCCCATGGCGCGCACCGACCGACACCGACCCCCGAGCGGAACCGATCGCGAACGCAGCGGCGCGGCCGCCGGCCCCCGGGAGCAGCCGCTCGCGTTCGGCGAGGCGGAGACTCCGCGCGCTGACGCATCCGTCGACGTCGTCATCGTGGGCGGCGGCCACAACGGGCTCGTCGCCGCGACGTACCTGGCGCAGGCCGGTCGCAGCGTTCTGGTGCTCGAGAAGAACGCGCGCACGGGCGGCGCGGCCGTCTCGGAGTTCGCGTTCGCGGGCGTGGACGCACGGCTGAGTCGCTATTCCTATCTGGTCAGCCTGCTGCCGCGGAAGATCATCGACGACCTCCGCCTCGACATCCGTCTCGCACGTCGCCGATACTCCTCCTACACGCCCGACCCGACCGACCCGAGTCGCGGCCTCCTCGTCGACACTGCGGATGCGGCGGCGACGGCGGCCTCGTTCGCCGGCATCGGAGCGGCCGACGACGCCGCGCTCTTCGCCGAGTTCTACGAGCACACCGGCGAGATCGCCCGCGCCCTCTGGCCCACCCTGACCGAGCCTCTGCTGCGACGGTCCGAGGTGAAGGCGATGGTGCGCGAGCCCGTCTGGCAGGCGATGATCGAGCGACCGATCGGCGAGGTCATCGAGGCGCACCTGCAGAACGACCTGGTGCGCGGCATCATCCTCACCGACGCGCTGATCGGCACCTTCGCCAGCGCGCATGACGACGATCTCGCACAGAACCGCTGCTTCCTGTACCACCTCATCGGCCAGGGCACCGGCGATTGGGACGTGCCGATCGGTGGCATGGGCTCGGTCAGCGGGGCACTGGATGCGGCGGCTCGCAAGGCCGGCGCGCGCATCCTCACCGGCACCGAGGTGACCTCGATCAGCCCCGACGGCGAGGTGCGGTACCGGCGCGGGCCGCGGGAGCGGAGGGTGACGGCGCGGCGCGTCCTCGCGAACGTCGCGCCGAGCGTGCTCGAGCGCCTGATCACGGGTGAGGAGCAGCCGGCGCCGGAGGGCGCTCAGGTGAAGGTGAACCTGATGCTGAGCCGGCTGCCGAAACTGCTCGATACCTCGGTGACGCCCGAGGCCGCGTTCGGGGGCACCTTCCACGTCAACGAGGGCTACGGCCAATTGCAGAAGGCGTTCACGGATGCGGTGCGCGGGCGGATGCCGGCGCTGATACCCTGCGAGATCTACTGCCACTCGCTCACCGACCCCAGCATCCTCTCGCCCGAGCTGGCGGCCACCGGGGCGCACACCCTGACGATCTTCGGACTGCACACGCCGCACCGCTGGTTGACTCCGGCGAACAATCAGGGCACGCGGGAGCGGCTGCAGCGCGCGGTGCTCGATTCGCTCAATACCGTGCTGGCGGAGCCCATCGAGGACGTGATCCTGCGCGACGCCGACGGCGAGCTCTGCATCGAGACGAAGACCACGCAGGACCTCGAGGAGTCTCTCGGGATGCCCGGCGGCAACATCTTCCACGGCGCTCTCTCGTGGCCCTTCGTCGAGGACGATGCCCCGCTGGACACCCCTGCGGAACGGTGGGGGGTCGCGACCGCGCATCCGCGGATCCTGCTCTGCGGATCCGGCGCCCGCCGCGGTGGCGCGGTCAGCGGCATCGGCGGCCACAACGCGGCGATGGCCCTGCTCGAAGAGCTCTGATCGCGGAGCTCTGATCGCGGCCGCATCGGGAGGCGCAGCGCGCGGCACCGCTTCGCGCCGTCCCTGGTTCGTGCCGCCAGCTGTTGCAGCCCGGGTTGTCGCGAACCGGCCGGTTCCGGGCGCGCATCGGGCGATTCACGCCAACCCGGGCCCCCACCCATCGCCCCGACCACCCGACCACCCGGGTTGCCACGAACCGGCCGATTCCGCACACGCCCAGGGCGATTCACGCCAACCCGGGCCCACGCCCATCGCCCCGACCACCCGGGGTCGCCACGAACCGGCCGATTCCGCACACGCCCAGGGCGATTCACGCCAACCCGGGCCCACATCCGCCGCCCCGACCACCCGGGGTCGCCACGAACCGCCCGATTCCAGGCACGCCTTGGCCGATTCACGCCAACCCGGGCCCACACCCGCCGCCCCGACCACCCGGGGTCGCCACGAACCGCCCGATTCCGGACACGCCCAGGGCGATTCACGCCAACCCGGGCCCACACCCATCGCCCCGACCACCCGGGGTCGCCACGAACCGCCCGATTCCGCACACGCCCAGGGCGATTCACGCCAACCCGGGCCCAAACCGCTCACCGAGCCAACGCGAGAAGCGCGGCCCGGCTGGATGAAGCATGGATCCGCCGTTCCGCCGCGAGCGCGGAGCGCTTATCGTGCTCTGCATGATCGATTTCGATGAGCTGCGGTCGATGGTGACCGGCACGCTCCTGCTGCGCGGCGACCCGGGCGTCGCCCATGCCGCCTCCGGCGCGAACCTCGCCGTGGTCCACGATCCCGACGCCGTCGTTGTGGCGGCGGACGAGACCGACGTGGCGGCCACCGTCCGTTTCGCCGCAGCCCGCGGCGTCCGTATCACCGTCCTCGCCACCGGCCATGGCCTCTACACGCCCGTCACCTCGGGCATCCTGCTCGCGGTCTCGCGCTTGAACAAGCTGCGCATCGATCCGGATGCACGCGTCGCCACGATCGGCGCCGGGGTGCGCTGGAAGGCGGTCCTCGCCGCTGCCGCTCCGTTCGGGCTGGTGCCCGATTGCGGATCCTCGGCG
Organism: Microbacteriaceae bacterium VKM Ac-2855; assembly: GCA_013204985.1. GTDB lineage: Bacteria > Actinomycetota > Actinomycetes > Actinomycetales > Microbacteriaceae > Rathayibacter. The sequence continues at coordinate 160,827 of JABMLG010000003.1, read as the reverse complement.
ATGGTCGGCTGCATCGGTTACGTGCTGGGAGGCGGGCTGGGCCCGCTCTCGCGCACGCTCGGCGTCGGTTCCGACTTCGTGCGGTCGTTCCGCGTGGTGACCGGATCCGGGGCGATCCTGACCGCCTCGATGGCCGAGAATCCCGAACTCTTCCATGCCTTGCGCGGTGGTAAGCACGGCCTCGGAGTCGTCGTGTCGATGGAGTACGAGCTCGCCGCCATCGCGGAGATCTTCGCCGGGAGTCTGTTCTTCGATGCCGTCGATGCCGAGACGGTGCTGCGGCGCTGGGTGCGGTGGACGTCCACGGCGCCCGATTCGGTCAGCACCTCGGCCGCGCTGATGCGGTTCCCACCCCTCGATGCCGTACCCGAGCCGCTGCGCGGACGCACCGCCCTGTCACTTCGCTTCGCGCACGTCGGCCCGGCCGGTTCGGATGCTGAGGCGCTCGAGGCCGAGGGGTCGCGTCTGCTCGCAGCTCTGCTCGACGGGGCGCAGCCCTTCCTCGGCCGGGTGGCGCCGATGCCCAGCTCAGCGATCGCGAGCATCCACAACGACCCCGAGGAGCCGTCGCCCGGCTGGGTCACGGGGGTCACACTGCGCGAGGTGACGGAGGAGACGCTGGACGCGCTGCTCGACACCGTCGGAACGGATGCACAGGTGCCGATCGTCGCCGCCGAACTGCGTCATCTCGGTGGCGCGATCGGCCGCACGCCGCCGGGAGGCGACGCGGTCGGCGGCCGTGACGCCGGCTTCGTTCTCACCGTCGTGGGCGTGCCCGACCCGGCGCTCTTCGCCGAGGCGCTTCCCGCCATCGGCGCGCGACTGCGGGTCGGGCTCGCTCGGTGGACGGCTGCCGAGGGCGTGCCGAACTTCACGGGCAGCTGGGCGGCCGCCGAGCTGTCGGCGCACGCGCATCCGCTCGCCGAACTCGACCGTCTCGACCGCGCCCGCACCCAGTACGATTCGGCCCGCATCTTCGCCTAGACACTCACGCCTCAGTGGCCCCGGTGATCTTGAATGGTCATCCGGGCGCCGCGGCGGGGTTTGCGGACACCGCTGTGTTCGATGAGGCGGATGATGCGCTGCCGGTGGCCGCGCCACGGCTCGAGCAGTTCGAGCATCCCGTCGTCGTCGACCCCCATCAGCCCGGTGAGGGCGAAGCCGATGTACGCGGCCAGGTGGTAGTCGCCCACGCTGACCGCGTCGGGGTCGCCGTGAGCGCGCATCATCACCTCGGATGCGGTCCACGGGCCGATCCCGGGCACCGAGGTGAGGCGCGCCTCGACCACCGGGCCACCACGGCCGAGCGCGAGCGTGCGTTCGAGCGCCGGCGCGACCAGGGCGGCTGTGAGCACGGTCCGCGAACGGCGCGGGTCGACGCCCGCGGTGTGCCACTCCCACGACGGGATGCGTCGCCACTGCTCGATGCTCGGCGCGACCCACAGCGGAACCGGCGTCGGCCCCGGCGCCGCCTCTCCGAACCGTCGCACCAGCGTGCGATAGCCGCGCCAGGCCTCCGTGCTCGTGACCTTCTGCTCGAGGATCGACGGCGCCAGCATCTCGAACACCAGCCCCACGCGAGTCAGGCGCAACCCACCGACTCGACGGAGCACATCCGCCAACGGGGCGTGCGAACTGAGGTCGAGCTCCGTCCAATCGTCGCCGTGACCGAGCAACTCCGGCACCCTGTCGATGAGCCACTCGGCGCCCTCGCCCCACGCGGCGGCGCCGATCGCACCGCCCGGCCGCTGCGCGAGGTGCAGCGTCGCGGGGCCGAGCGGGGTGCGGAAGGCCTTCCAGAAGCCGTGCTCGTCGAACGACATCGTCGGGTCACCACTGCCTCGCATCAGTGTGCGCAGCGTGAGTCGGAGGCTCACCGGCTCGGCCGGGGTGTACTCGGTGACGACCGGCACGGCGGGGGCGGCCTCGAGCGCGCTCACCGGTTCATCCTCATGCCGCCCATGGTAAGCAGAGCCACCGACACCGGCACCTCTTCTGCCCCGCGAGATGCCTCTTATGCACGCGACACGCCGCAGAAAGTGTGCATAAGGGGCATCTCGCGGTGGCAGGGCAGGGCGGGGGCAGAGCGGCCGGAGCGGGGCCTCAGAACGCGCGCCCCACCACGAGGCCGAGCACCACGGCGGCCAGGCCTGCCGCGAGATTCGCGAGCACCACCACCGCGGCCGCGCGGAAGCGCTTCTCGGCGACGAGCGCCATCGTGTCGACTCCGAAGGTGCTGAAGGTGCTCAGCCCGCCGGCGACACCGGTGACGAGAAGCAGCTGCAGCTCGGGCGAGACCGCGCTCACCGAAGCGAGGCCGGTTGCGACACCCGCGATGAAGGAAGCGACGACGTTGACGACGAAGACACCCCACGGGAACACCCGGGCGGTGCGGGAGCGACGGGCGAAGAACAGGCCGACCGCGTAGCGTGCCGTGGCCGCGACCGCCCCCGCGAGCAGCACCGCCGCCGCCATCAGCACGCTCATCGCGTTCGCTCCCGCCAGGCACCGGCCGCGAGGCCGGCGGCCGCCGCACCGAGACCGAGCAGGAGGGTCACGGCGAGATAGCCGAGCGCAAGCAGCATCTGCCCCGCCTCGGTCATCGTCGCGAGCGCGAGCACCACGGCCGAGAACGTCGTGAACGAGCCCAGCAGCCCAGGCCCGACCCCCGCCTTCACCCAGCTCGGCAGCGGACGCGTCCAGAGCCCCGCGGTGAGGAATCCGAGCGCGAACGAACCGATCACGTTGATCAGCAGCGTGCTCCACGGGAACTGCGCGGCCGAATGCGGGATCAGCGTATCCAGACCCCAGCGCGCCGCGGTTCCGAGCACGCCGCCGCCGAAGACGGCGATCAGGTCACGAAGCGGCGGCACGCCCTCACGTTACGACAAGGCGGCCGCTACGACACCGCGGCGGAGACCTCGCGCAGGTGCCGCTCGGGTGAACCCGAATAGGCGGCGAGCGGGCGGATCAGGGCGTTGGAGGCCAACTGCTCACGAATGTGAGCGGTCCAGCCCACCACGCGCGCCGCCGCGAAGAGCGGGGTGAACATCGCGGTATCGAATCCGATCAGCGCGTAGGCGGGGCCGGATGGGAAGTCGAGGTTCGGCTTGATGTTCTTGCGCTCGGCCATCGCCTCCTCCAGTGCGACGTAGAAGTCGAGGACGTCGGGGCGGTCGTAGTGCTCGACGAGCGACTCCAGCGCCGCCCGCATGGTCGGCACCCGCGAGTCGCCGTTCTTGTAGACGCGGTGCCCGAAGCCCATGATCTTGCGTTTGCTCGCCAACGCGTCGTCGAGCCACGCCTCGGCGCGCTCGCGCACGCCGTCGCCCAGGCCGACCTCGTCGAGGATCACCATCACCGCCTCGTTCGCGCCGCCGTGCAGTGGACCCTTCAGGGCGCCGATCGCCGCGACGACCGCAGAGTTCAGGTCCGACAGGGTCGACGCCACGACGCGCGCGGTGAACGTCGACGCGTTGAATGAGTGCTCCGCGTACAAGACCATCGACACCCGGAACGCGTCGACCACCGCATCCGCCGGCACCTCGCCGAAGGTCAGGTAGAGGAAGTTCTCGCAGTAGTCGAGATCGTCGCGCGCTTCGAGCCGGTGCTGGCCGCGGCGACGACGCTGGTCGTAGGCGACGATCGCGGGGATCTGCGCGAAGAGAACGAGCGAGCGGATCGCGTCATCGTCCTCCGCCGGATCTGCCTGCTCGATCGCCCCGATCACACTCACGGCGGTGCGCACCACGTCCATCGGATGCGCGGAGAGCGGCAACTCGTCGATCACGCGGATGACGGCCGGATCGAGCGCGCGGTGCGCGCGTTCCTGGGCCGTGAAGTCGGCGAGCTGATCCGCATCCGGCAACTCCCCGTTCCAGAGCAGGTAGGCCACCTCCTCGAAGGAGCATCGCGCCGCGAGCTCCTGCACCGGATAGCCGCGATAGAGCAACGAGTTGCTCTCGGGGTTCACCTTCGAGATGGCCGTCGTGTCGGCGACGACGCCGACGAGGCCCTTGCGGATCTCGGTATCGCTCACAGTCATGCTCCTTCGCATCGTCTTCAGCATCATCGAATCCACCCCGCTTGTACAGGCCGCCCGGCGAACACCCTGGTGCCGTGAGGTGCTCATCCGCTGTACCTTTTCGGCATGCCTCCCGCCGCCAACCTCGCCGCGTTCGCCCTCGCCGCGTTCTTGCTGATCGTGATCCCCGGCCCCTCGGTGCTCTTCGTGGTCGGACGCTCACTCGCGCTCGGCCGCCGCGGGGGGCTGCTCAGCGTGCTCGGCAACGGGCTCGGGATGCTGCCGCAGGTCGCCGCGGTCGCCGCCGGCGTCGGAGTGCTGCTCGCCGAATCCGTGGTGCTCTTCACGATCGTCAAGTTCGTCGGCGCCGCGTACCTCGTGTACCTCGGGGTGCAGGCGATCCGGCACCGCGGCGAGGGCACCGTGGGCACAGCGGATGCGCGGCCGGCGTCGGCCTGGCGGCTGCTACGCGAGGGCTTCGTCGTGGGGCTGACGAACCCCAAGACAGTCGTGTTCCTCGTCGCCGTGCTGCCGCAGTTCGTCGACTTCCATGCCGGCGCGATCCCGCTGCAGATGGCGGTGCTCGGCCTCGTCTTCATCCTGATCGGCTTCGCCAGCGACAGCGTCTGGGCGCTGGCCGCCGGTTCGGCGCGAGCCTGGTTCGCCCGCAGCCCGCGGCGGATGCGCGGCCTCACCGCGACGGGCGGCGCGATGATGATCGGCCTCGGCGGAGCGCTCACCCTCACCGGCGCGAAGAGTTGAACCGTGCCCGCGTGCGCGCGGTCGTCGTCCGACCGTAACGCGCTGGTCATCCGCCCTCGATCCGCGCGGCTATTCTGAGCGTGTGAAAATCGGGATCCTGACCTCCGGAGGCGACTGCCCCGGCCTGAACGCCGTCATCCGCGGCGCCGTGTTCAAGGGCATGCAGGTCTACGACCAGGAGTTCGTCGGCTTCCGCGACGGCTGGCGGGGCGTGGTCGAGGGCAACATCATGCCGATCACCCGCAAAGACATCCAGGGCATCGGCAAGCAGGGCGGCACCATCCTCGGCACGAGCCGCACGAACCCGTTCGAGGGCGAGGGCGGCGGGCCCGACAACATCAAGCGGATGATGGACGAGAACGGCATCGACTCGATCATCGCGATCGGTGGCGAGGGCACTCTGGCCGCCGCGAAGCGCCTCACGGATGCGGGTCTCAAGATCGTCGGCGTCCCCAAGACGATCGACAACGACCTCGACGCCACCGACTACACCTTCGGCTTCGACACCGCCGTCGGCATCGCGACCGACGCGATGGACCGCCTCCGCACCACGGGCGACTCGCACGGCCGCTGCATGGTCGCCGAGGTCATGGGCCGGCACGTCGGCTGGATCGCGCTGCACTCGGGCATGGCCGCCGGCGCGCACGTGATCCTCATCCCCGAGAAGAAGACCTCCATCGACCAGATCGTCACGTGGGTGCAGTCGGCGCGCGACCGCGGCCGAGCTCCGCTCGTCGTCGTCGCCGAAGGCTTCGCGCTCGACACGATGGACGACATCCACTCCGAGCGCGGCCTCGACGCCTTCGGGCGTCCCCGCCTCGGCGGCATCGGCGAGATGCTCGCGCCCATGATCGAGGAGCGCACGGGTATGGAGACCCGTGCGACGACGCTCGGTCACATCCAGCGCGGCGGCACCCCCTCCGCGTTCGACCGTGTGCTCGCGACCCGCCTCGGCATGGCCGCGATCGACTCCGTCGTCGCCGAGCACTGGGGCCGCATGGTGGCGCTGCAGGGCACCGACATCGTGCACGTCGCCTTCGCGGACGCCCTCGGCAAGCTCAAGACCGTCCCCGACTCCCGCTACGAAGAGGCCAGCATTCTGTTTGGTTAGGTCGCTCTCCTCGTGCCTCGTCGAGCGACGGCGGTCGGCTCGAGTGCGGCTTGCGTTTCGTAGAGCCGGTCGCGTTCGCGCACGCGAAAGCGCTAGAACGCGTTTTCCCGGATAGCGCTCGGAGGTGGGCGCGACGCTTCGCGCGCGCCTGGGCTTCCGAAACCGAGGTGACGGCAACCTCTCCCCCGCCTGCACCCCTCCGCTCCGCCCCCCGCGACTACGGAGAACGCCACCGTCAAAGAAACGGCAACCCCTCCATCCCGTCCCCCGACGTCAGGCACAAGCGCGAGCCCTGGCGCAGGGTTGTCCATTCTTTGCGAGCCTGCGAGCACAGAATTGACAACCCTGCGACAGGGCGAGCAAGCGACACGCGCGCAGCGCCGTGTCGCTGACTCCACCCACCCCGACAACGCCACCGGTCAAAGAAACGGCAACCGCCACGGACGCGTGACCGCCAGACCGGGCGCCAGACCGGGCGCCAGACCGGGCGCCAGACCGGGCGCCCGACCCAGACGTCAGACCCGAGCCCCTCCCGGGGCGCCGGTTGCGACGATCACCGCACGGGCGAGGGTGTGGAAGTGGATGTTGAAGCCGAGGATAGCCGGGGTCGCATCCGCATCGATGTCGAACGTCTCGACGTCGAGGGCGTGCACGACGAAGAAGTAGCGGTGTTCGCGGTCGGGCGGCGCGGCTCCGACGAACTGCCGGCTGCGTACCTCGTTGAGCAGCGTCACGGCGCCGTCCGGCAGCAGCGTCGAACCGGGTGCACCCGCCCCGGCGGCGAGTTCGGTCACCTCGGCCGGGATGCCGTACACGGCCCAATGCCAGAAGCCGGAGCCGGTCGGCGCATCCGGATCGAACACGGTCACGGCGTAGCTCTTGGTGTCGGCCGGCGCGCCGAACCAGTCCAGGTGGGGCGAGATGTCGCCACCGCCGGCATCCGCACCGTACTGGGCGGGGGCGAGCGGGCTGCCGTCCGCGATGTCGTCGCTGACGAGCCCGAAGGCGGGTACCTCGCCTAGTCGGTCGTAGGGGTTGTAGTTCCAGTCGTCGGTCATGCCCTCAGCCTACAAACGGCCGGCTGGAGGATCGCAGACCGCGATGATCGCGGCCCGCTGCAGGAACCGCCGAACCCGTTCACGCGCCCGCGTGGCGTGAGCGGGTCCCCACGATGATCTGCCGCCACATCGCATCGTGGGGACCGCGAGCGCCTGCCGCCCGAACGGATGCAGTGCGCCACGACCCCGGGTGGAGGGGTCCGCCGCGGCCGAAGCCGCCGAGGCCAGCATGCCCGGCGCGGGGGCCGAGCACCGGAAAGAGCCGAAGATTCTCGAAAATGCGACACCTCGGGCTCGTCGGAGGACGAACTCTCGAACGCTTCCCGCGACGCCCCTGGCCCGGTTCCGTAGGATGCTGCGGTGCCGCTCGCCAAGATCCTGCTCTTCTACCGCTTCACCCCGCTCGCCGATCCCGACGCCGTGCGGCTCTGGCAGCGTGACCTCGCCGAGTCGCTCGGGCTGCGCGGGCGCATCCTGCTCTCGAAGGACGGCGTCAACGGCACCATCGGCGGCGAGATGGAGGCGGTCAAGCGGTACCTCCGTAAGACGCGCGAGTACGGGCCCTTCCGCGGACTCGACGTGAAGTGGAGTGACGGGTCGGGGCTCGACGCATCCGGTGCTTCGCTGGACTTCCCACGGTTGTCGGTGAAGGTGCGCGACGAGATCGTCTCGTTCGGGGCGCCGACCGAGTTGCGCGTCGATGCGCAGGGAGTCATCGGCGGCGGCGCGCGTCTAGCCCCGGCCGAGGTGAACGCGTTGGTCGAGCAGCGCGACGACGTCGTCTTCTTCGACGGACGCAACGCGTTCGAGGCCCAGATCGGTCGCTTCGCGGGTGCGGTGGTTCCCGCCGTCTCGACGACGCGCGATTTCGTGGCCGAGCTCGACTCGGGCCGGTACGACCATCTGAAGGACAAGCCTGTCGTCACCTACTGCACGGGCGGCATCCGGTGCGAGGTGCTCTCGAGCCTGATGCGCAGTCGTGGCTTCGGCGAGGTGTACCAGCTCGAGGGCGGAATCGTGCGCTACGCCGAACAGTTCGGCGATCGCGGCCTGTGGCAGGGATCGCTCTACGTGTTCGACGAGCGCGGTTCGCTCGATTACGGGGCCGATCCGGTGGTGCTCGGCCGCTGCGTCTCGTGCGGCGCGGCGAGCAAGCGGATGCGCAACTGCGCGGATCCGGCGTGCCGCGAGCAGCTGGTCGTCTGCGCCGAGTGCGACACGGCGCGCTGCGCGGCGCACGGCTGAGTCCTCGCTCGCGCAAGCCCATCGCCACGGTTCAGGCTCTCGCAATAGCCTCGGATCATGACCATTCAGACCAAGGCCCAGACCCTCGTCGACCTGCACCGAGCCCCCGAGATCCTCAGCGTCGTCAACGTGTGGGACGTCATCTCCGCGACCACGATCGCGGCTCTGCCCGAGACGAAGGCGCTCGCCACGGCGAGCCACTCCATCGCCGCGACGTTCGGCTACGAGGACGGCGAGAAGATCCCCTCGACCTGCACCTCGACGTGATCGGCCGCATCGTCGCCGCCGTCGAGGTCCCCGTCTCGGCCGACCTCGAGGCCGGCTACGGCGACGCGGGCGAGACGGTCCGCCGCGCGATCGGTGTCGGCGTCGTCGGCGCGAATCTCGAAGACCAGATGAAGCCGCTCGACGAATCCGTTCGCGCCGTCGCCGCTGTGGTCGCGGCGGGTGAGGCGGAGGGCGTCCCGTTCGCGCTGAACGCGCGGACGGACGCGTTCGTGCGCGCCGGCGACCGCCCGTTGGACGACGTGGTCGCGGATGCGATCGAGCGCGGAACGGCGTATCGCGACGCCGGCGCGACCAGCTTCTTCGTGCCCGGGAAGCACACCGATGAGACGATCATCCGCCTCGTCGACGCGCTCGGCCCGCAGTTCGTCACCGTGATCGGCGTACCGGGATCGCAGTCCCCCGCACGCTTCGAGGAGCTCGGCGTCGCCCGGATCTCCTACGGACCGTGGACGCAGCGCGTCACCCTGACCGCGCTGCAGGATACGGCGAGCGCCCTGTACGCCGGTGGCGCGCTGCCCGAGGGCACGCGCGCCCTCAACTAGACACCCGCTGGACACCCGTTAGACACGCCCGGGCCGGCGCGCGCACATCCGCGCGCCGGTCGTGGGGCGTACCCTCGCATCACTCACGGTTCGCGCTCGGCGCGGTCGTGGACCGGATCGCTCGAGGTCATCCTTCGGACGGTTCCTCGGGAGGTGCCGCTCGGCAGACGTCTCGTCGAGTCCGCGACCTGCCAGGCCCCCGTCGGTCGCGCTTCCGTTTGGAGCCGACGTGCGCCCTGTTCTCTCCGCCATCCGTCCGACTGATGGCCAGCACTTCGGCTTCCTCAGCACGTTCCCACCCACCCGGTGCGGGCTCGCAACGTTCACCGAGTCCCTCGCGGAGGCGATCGGCACCGCAGCGGTGGTGCGGGTGATGGACGATGCCGCCGTGGCGGGGTCCGATCGTCCCGCGCCGGGCACTCTCGTCGTCGCCGAGCTCGCCGCGGGCGATCACGCGGGCATCCGCCGAGCGGCCGAAGCCCTCAACCGCAATGACGCGGCGATCATCCAGCACGAGTACGGCATCTACGGCGGTCGCGACGGCGAAGAGGTCGTCGCCGTGATGAGCCAGGTGACGGTGCCGATGATCATGGTGCTGCACACCGTGCTCGAGCAGCCCACCGCTCACCAGAAGCTCGTGCTCGAGCGGGTCGCTGCTCTCGCCGACGCCGTGGTCGTGATGACGGAGACGGCGGCGGGCATCCTGCGTCGCCGGTACAGCGTCGCGCGCGAACGGATCGCGGTGATCCCGCACGGCGTTCCGAGTTGGACACCGTCCGCTGCACCGACGCACGACACTCCGCTCGTCGTCACCTGGGGGCTCATCGGCCCCGGCAAGGGCATCGAGTGGGGCATCCGCGCGGTCGCGCTGCTGCGCGACTCCGGCGAGCCCACCCGCTACGCCGTGCACGGGCAGACGCACCCCGAGGTGCTCGCGCGCTTCGGGGATACGTACCGCGACGAATTGCACGCCCTGATCGATGACCTCGATCTCGGCGCGCTGGTCACTCTCGACGACCGCTACCTCGGTGCGGCCGAACTCGCCGCCGTGGTCGGATCGGCGGACGCCGTGCTGCTGCCGTACGACTCGCGCGACCAGGTCACCTCCGGTGTGCTGGTCGAGGCGCTCGCCGCCGGCAAGTCGGTGGTGGCGACCGGATTCCCGCACGCGATCGAGCTGCTCGACGGTCGCCGCGGCGCGATCGCCGCGCACGAGGATCCCGAGTCGATGGCCGCCGCTCTGAGGCGGATGCTGCTGCCCGACACCGGCGAGGCACCGGAGGCGTACGAGGGGGTGCTGGAGACGGAGTGGCCTGTCGTCGCCGCCCAGTACCGGCAGCTGGCCGCCCGTCTGCGATCGGAGCGCGCCGCATGAGCACCACGCTGACGCAACCGCCCGCGCTGCCGTACAACCACCTCGCCGCCCTCACGGACGAGCGCGGCCTGTTCGAGCACGCGCTCTTCGAATCCGCCCGCCGCGGCGAAGGGTACTGCGTCGATGATGTCGCGCGGGCCCTCATCGTCGTGGTGCAGGAGCCGGTGCAGAGCTTCCGCACCCGGCGCCTGGCCGAGTTGTACCTGCGCTTCCTCGAGAGCGCGGCCACGGCCGATGGGCGCTCGCACAACCGGATGAGCATCGACGGCGAGTGGGCTGATGACGCGTCCGTCGGCGACTGGTGGGGCCGCAACATCTGGGCGGCCGGCGTCACCGCGGCCCAAGCCGAGACCCCGCTGATGCGCCGGCGGGCCATGCACCTGTTCCAACGGCTCAGCGAACAGCGTTCGCCACACCTGCGCTCGATGGTGTTCGCCGCCCTCGGCGCCGGCGAGGTGCTGCTGGTGCGCCCGCACGCCGCGGGCGCTCTCGACCTCATCGGCGCGACCCTCGCCCTGGTGCCGGATCCCGGTGATACGACGTGGCCGTGGCCCGAGCCCCGCTTGCGCTACGCGAACGGCTCGGTGGCCGAGGCGGTCGTCCTCGCCGGCGAGGTGCTGCACGATCCCGCCCTGATCGAGCGCGGGCTCGGGCTGCTCGAGTTCCTCCTCGCGCAGGAGACGCGCGACGGGCACATCTCAGTGACGGGTGCGGGCGGGCGCGACCGCACGCAGACCGGGGCGCAGTTCGACCAGCGGCCGCTCGAGGTCGCCGCCCTGGCGCAGGCGTGCGCTCGCGCGTTCGACATCACGCAGGATGAGCGCTGGCGCGACGCCGTCGGCGCCTGCTGGGGCTGGTTCGTCGGCGTCAACGACGCAGCGACCCCCATGGTGGACCTCGCGACGGGCGCGGGGTTCGACGGTCTCGAAGCCTCGGGCCGCAACGAGAACCGCGGCGCGGAGTCGACGATCGCGGCGCTGCAGACCTCGGTGACCGCGCGCCGGATCCGGGCCGGCGTCACCGTGCCGGAGTGATCGCGCCGATCCGGCACGAGGCACGGCTCCTGGCGGATCCCTCGCGGGTGGTCGCGCAACTGTTCCTTCCGGGCGAGGCCGAGACCGAGACCCGCTCGCGCGCGGCCGAGATGGTCGAACGGGTGATGGCGATCGCGCCCGACGAGGTCGCCACCGCGGTCGCAGAGCTGGCGCGGGAGTTCACTCACCGCGACACCGCCTGGGCGTCGCGGATGCGCGAGAATGCCGCGGCGGTCGGCGCACGGCTCGACGCGACGCTGGTGGACGCGGATCGCGCCGTCCTGCTCGGCGCCGTCTTCACGGCCGAGTTCGCTCTCGAGGGGGCTGCGCTCTGCAATCCGAGCGCGATGCCGCATCCCGATCAGAGCCGCCTCGGACCGGGCCAGACACGCGTCGCACTCTCGCTCAGGCAGATCGGCGAGGGCCACCGCTCCTCCCTCGGCTTCGCGACGGCGATCATCGGGCCGGGACGCGCGTGGCGGTTCGAGCCGCGCGCGCATCCGCCCGCCGCGGCCGAGATCACCGCCGGACGCTGGACCCGAGGGCATTTCCGGGCCGCCTTGAATCGGAACCGCCCCCTCAGCGAGGTGTCGGTCGCGGTACTCGACGCGCTGCCGGAGGAATTCGGATCCGATCACCTCGAGGCGGCGATCGCGCTGCTGCCCGCCCGACTCGCCGAGCGTTACGACGCCGCCCTCGATCTCGCCGCGCTGCGGCTGACGGCCACCTCCGCATACACCGCGAGCTTCGCCGCTGACATCGCGCTCGCGCGTCGGACGCTGCTGCCCGCCGCGCCCGAAGAAGCGCACGGCGTGGAGGATGCTCGCTTCACCCTCGTCGAGGAGGGTGCCGAGCGCGAATACCTCGCGACGTACACCGCGTACGACGGGCACGCGATCGCTTCGCGGATGCTGAGCTCGCGCGATCTGCAGACCTTCACCGCGCACCGCCTCACCGGTCCGCCGGCCAGCAACAAGGGCATGGCCTTCTTCCCGCGCCGCGTGGGTGGTGAGCGTCTGGCGCTCACCCGAACGGACGGCGACACGCTCTCGCTCGCGCGTTCGGCGGACGGCCTGCACTGGGAGGACTTCGCGGCGATCGAAGAGCCGCGGGCCCTCTGGCAGACGGTGCAGCAGGGCAACTGCGGGCCGCCGATCGAGACGGAGCGGGGCTGGCTCGTGCTCACCCACGGTGTCGGACCGATGCGCCGCTACAGCCTTGGGGCCATCCTTCTCGATCTGGAGCGGCCCGAACGCGTGCTCGCCTCCCTCGCCGAGCCCCTGCTGCGCGCCCATGCCGCCGAGCGGAACGGCTACGTGCCCAACGTCGTCTACAGCTGCGGCGGGATCGTGGTGCAGGGCGTGCTCTGGATCCCGTACGGCATCAGCGATGCCCGCATCGGCGTCGCGTCCGTCGGGGTGGACGAACTGCTCGACGCGATGACGCCGGCGCTCCCGTGAGCCTGGACCCGCACGGCCTCCGGATCGGGATGCTCGCGCCGATCGCCTGGCGCACGCCGCCGCGGCACTACGGGCCGTGGGAGCGGGTGGCCGGCCTGCTCACGGAGGCGCTCGTGCGCCGCGGTGCCGATGTGACGCTTTTCGCGACCGGCGACGCCTCGACGACCGCGCGGCTGAGCTCGGTCGTCGACCGAGGCTACGCGGAGCACGACGGAGTCGACGGACGGGTGGCGGAAGCGTTGCACATCGCGCACGTGCTGGAGCACGCAGCCGAGTTCGATCTCGTGCACAGCCACCTCGACTGGCTCCCGCTCGCCTTCGCCGCGCAGTGGCCGGTGCCGCTGGTCACGACCGTGCACGGCTTCTCCGGATCCGCGATCCTGCCGGCCTACCGGGAGGCCATGCGCCATCCGCTCGCCGCCAACCTGGTCTCGATCTCGAACAGCGACCGCTCCCCCGAGCTGCGCTACCTCGCGACCGTGCACCACGGCATCGAGCTGGACGAGTTCGATCCCGGACCGGCCGAACCGGCGAGCCCGCGCACCGATCTGGTGGTCTTCGGACGCATCCATCCCGACAAGGGCACGGCGGATGCCATCGAGATCGCCCGCCGCGCGGGGCGTCGGCTCGTGATCTGCGGCATCGTCCAGGATGAGGGCTACTTCCGCGACGAGGTGCTGCCGGCCGTCGACGGTGTGCATGTGCTCTACCGCGGCTCCGTCGGGCCCGCCGAGCGGACGCAGGTGTTGAGTACCGCTGCCGCGCTGCTGCACCCGATCCACTTCGACGAACCGTTCGGACTCTCGGTGATCGAGGCGATGGCTTGCGGCACTCCGGTGATCGCCTACCGCCGCGGTTCGATGAGCGAGGTGATCGACGACGGCGTGACGGGGTTCGCCGTGGGCTCGCTCGACGAGGCGGTCGCCGCCGTTCCCCGTGCCGTCGTGCTCGATCGCGCCACTGTGCGACGGCGGCTGGAGGAGCGCTTCGGCATCGAGCGGATGGTCGACGGGGACCTCGACGTCTACGAACGGGTACTGGGGCGCTGAGCCCGGCCTCCACCGCGCGGTGGTCCGCCCGGTGGCGGATGTGCGCCGGGCGGCGCCTGCGTAGCGTTGCGAGCGGGAGGAATCAGATGCGCAATGACACGGTCGGGGTCCCCATCGAATTCCGGGGGCTCACCAAACGCTTCGGCGCCGTCGAGGCGGTGAGCGACCTCAGCGCGACGGTGCAGCCGGGCCGGGTCACCGGCTTCCTCGGCCCGAACGGTGCCGGCAAGACCACGACGTTGCGGATGCTGCTCGGCCTGGTGGCGCCGAGCAGCGGCACCGCCACGTTCGGGGGCACGCCGTACCGCTCCCTCCCGCATCCGCTGCGCACCGTCGGCTCCGCGTTGGAGGCGGCGAGCTTCCACCCCGGTCGCAGCGGACGCAACCACCTCCGCGTGGTCGCTCAGGCGGCCGGGTTGCCGCGCGAACGTGTCGACGTCGCGCTCGCTCAGGTGGGCATGCTCGACGCGGCCGACCGCCGTGTCGGCGGGTATTCGCTGGGCATGCGTCAGCGGCTGGGCCTCGCCGGCGCGCTGCTGGGCGACCCACGTGTGCTGGTGCTCGACGAGCCCATCAACGGGCTTGATCCCGAGGGCATCAAGTGGATCCGCGGCTTCCTGCAGCAGCTCGCGCAGGAGGGACGCACGGTGCTGATCAGCTCACACCTGCTCAGCGAGGTGCAGCAGAGCGTCGACGACGTGGTCATCGTGTCGCACGGGCGGCTCGTGCACTCGGGCACGCTCGACAGCCTCGAGGGCGACGGAGCCACGCGGGTGCTGGCCGATTCTCCGAACCGGCCGGCGTTGCGGGCGGCGCTCGAGAGCGCGGGCCTCGCCGTGGTCGAGCTGCGCACCGGCCTCGACGTGCGCGGTGCGGATGCGGCCGCCGTCGGGCATCTCGCCTTCGTCGCCGGCGTCGAGCTCTCGGCCCTGGGCCAGAAGCACGCCGGGCTCGAGGAGGCTTTCCTCGCGGTCGTCGGAGAAGAGGTGTCGTTGTGAGCGCGTTCGCGGGTGCCGTCCGCTCCGAGATCGGCAAGGTGCTGACCACCCGGCTGTGGTGGATCCTGGCGCTGGTGCTCGTCGGCTACGTCGGCCTGATGGCGGGCGGGTTCGCCGCGCTGTTCAACCTGCCCGGGATGCAGATGACGGATGCGAGTGGGCAGCCGGTCGACGGCGCCACCGCCGTCTCACCGTTGCTCGTCTACGGCCTCGCCAGTTCGATCGGGTACGTCTTCCCGGTGCTCTTCGGCGGCCTGGCGGTCACCGGCGAGTTCCGGCATCAGACCCTCACCCCGACCTTCCTGGCCACGCCGCGCCGGGGCGTCGCGCTCGGAGCCAAGGCTCTGGTGCTGACCGGCTTCGGGCTGGTCTACGGGCTGATCGGCCTCGTCGCCTCGGTCGGCGTCGGGGCGGTCGTGCTGACGCTGTTCGGCGTGGATCCGCTGCTCGGCGACTCGGAGACCTGGGCGATGATCGGCCGCACGGCGGCCGCGATGGCCCTGTGGGCGATGATCGGCGGCGGCCTCGGGGTGCTGGTACCCAACCAGGCGGCGGTCATCGTGATCGTGCTGGCGTTCACCCAGTTCATCGAGCCGCTGCTGCGCGCCGCGAGTGCGTTCGTCGACTGGACGCGGACCGTCGCGCTGTACCTGCCGGGCTCGGCGAGCGACACGCTGTCGGGAGCGAGCGTGTTCTCGGCCTTGATGTCGGCGGGTGCCGGAGCGGAGCAGGAGTGGTGGCAGGGGGGCCTCATCCTGATCGGCTACGCGGTGGCGCTGCTGGGTCTGGGCTACCTGACCACCTGGCGCCGCGACGTCACCTGAAGCCTAGGCTGAAGGCATGTACCGAGCGATCGTGGTCGAGGATGCGCACAGCGATGAGAAGGGCCGTCCGCACCGCGCCCGGCTGCGGGAACGCGTTGACCACGATCTCGGCCCCGGCGATGTCACCATCGCGGTCGAGTATTCGAGCGTCAATTACAAGGATGCCCTGGCGCTCGACGGCCGCCCCGGCGTCATCCGCACTCCACCACTGGTGCCCGGTATCGACGTCGTCGGCACGGTGATCAGCGCCGAGGGCGCTGCCCTGGACCGCTTCGACGCCGGCGACCACGTGCTGCTGAACGGCGCTGGCCTCGGCGAGCGCGTCGACGGCGGTCTCACCGAGCGCGCCCGGGTCGACTCCGCCTCGCTGCTGCGCCTGCCCGGCCGGCTCTCCCCCAGGCGGGCGGCGGCGATCGGCACCGCGGGCTTCACCGCGATGCTCTCGGTGCTCGCCCTCGAGAAGAACGGGGTGCATCCGGATGCGGGCCCCGTGCTGGTCACCGGGGCCGCGGGCGGTGTCGGCTCGATCGCGATCGCGGTGCTCACGACGCTCGGCTACACGGTCACCGCATCGACCGGGCGCGCCGACGAGCAGGGCGAGTACCTGCGCCGGCTCGGCGCCGCCGATCTCATTGATCGGGCCGAGTTCCAGGAGGCGGGCAAGCCGCTGCAGAAGGCCCGCTGGGCGGGCGTCGTCGACTCGGTCGGCAGCCACACCCTCGCGAACGTGCTCGCCCAGACGGTCTGGGGCGGCACGGTCACCGCGTGCGGTCTGGCGCAGGGTGCCGACCTGCCCGCATCCGTGATGCCGTTCATCCTGCGAGGCGTCACGCTCGCCGGCATCAACTCCGTCGACGCTCCGCTCGCCGCGCGCGAGGAGGCCTGGGAGAGGCTCGCCACCGACCTCGACCTCGGCTTGCTCGACGAGCTGACCGACGAGGTCGGCCTCGAGGGTGCCCTCGCGGTGGCTCCGGAGGTTCTCGCCGGGCACGTCCGCGGGCGCACCGTGGTCGACGTGCGGGCGTAGCGGCCGCACCGTTCCACCGCGGGCGGGACCACTCCGCGGGCGGGACTACTCCGCGGGCGGGACTACTCCGCGGGCTCCGTTGCTCCGCTGGGTTCTTCGGAGGCGTGCTGCTGCGAGGGCCGCGGGGTGCGCTTGCGCGGCTTCTCGGTTGCCGGCGCCTCGGCGGCCGGCGCCTCGGCGGCCGGCGCCTCGGCGGTCGGCGTCTCCGTGGCCGGCGTCTCGGCGACCCTCTCCGGTCCGATGCCATCGGCGCTCGGCTCGGCCACCGACTCCGCCAGCACCGGGATCGCCGAGGTCGGTGTGCTCAGCTGCAGCGCCGCGATCAGCTCGGGCGCGTGCTTCGTCGTGACCACGATGCGCGCGTACTCCTCGTCGACCAGGTCGACGACGACGGCGAGCGCGGCGCGCTTGATCAGCAAGAAGTCTTTGCCGCCGTGGAACTTCCACGTACCGGCCGCGAGGGTCAGCGGGATCGCCGTGCCCGGGGCGCGGATGCCGCGGACCCAGATCCACGGATCCTCCGTGATGGTCGCCGACCGGATGTTCGCCCGGCGTACGGTGACGTCGCCGCGGTGGAACGCCAGCGCCCGTTCGGCTGTCGTCAGACGCAGCTCCAGGACATCGGGGAGGACGGTGACGACGGGCATACCTCTAGTCTGCCTCGCTCGTCACCGCGTCGGCTGTGCGGATTTCGACAACGCTCGCCGGTCGGGCGTTGCACAATGGGTGCATGAGCGACTGGAACGACACCATCATCGCCGAGTTCGAAGCGAACGGCGGCCGCGTCGGCGGCAATTTCGAGGGCGCACCCCTGCTGCTGCTGCACTCGACGGGCGCGAAATCGGGCGAGGGCCGCACGCATCCGATGATGTACCTGCGCGACGCCGACGGCCCCTGGTACGTCTTCGCCTCCTACGCCGGCGGCCCGAAGAACCCGGCCTGGTTCCACAACCTGGTCGCGCATCCGGATGCGGAGATCTCGATCGGCGACGGGACCGCGGTCGAGAAGGTCGCGGTGCACGCCCGGGTGCTGACGGAGCCGGAACGCACGGAGGTGTACGCCGAGCAGGCGCGCCGCTACCCCGGCTTCGCCGAGTACGAGCAGAAGACCACGCGCGACACGATCCCGGTCGTAGCGCTCACCCGCCGCTGACGTTCTCGGACTCAGGCAGGCCGAGAGCGACCCATTGAGGGTCGCCGTCACGTCCCACGAATTGCTTGCGATACGGCTGCCGCCTTTCGCAAAGCTGCGCCTTGCGCAGGTGCGAGTACTCCTGCGAGAGTAGTCGCATGAGTTCCATCCGCCTGTTCATCCTCGACTCGTTCGAGCGCCACGGAGAGATGCACGGCCACCAGCTGCGCCAGCTCGCCGAGATGGAGCACGTGCACCTCTGGACCGACGTCTCGGTCGGTTCTCTCTACGGAGCGATCAAGCGGATGGTCGGCGAAGACCTGCTCGCGATCGTGCGCACCGAACGCGAAGGCAACTTCCCTGAGCGCCAGGTCTACGCGATCACCGACACCGGCCGAGCCCGCCTCGACCGACTCCGCTCGCTCGAACTCAGCACCATCACCTTTCGCCCCGATCCGTTCGATCTCGCCATCTCGCGCCTCGACCCCGACAAGCTCGACGAGCTGCCCGAGGTCTTGGCCGAGCGGATGCGCGGCCTCGAATCGCTCCTGGCGCAATCGTTGGAATCCAACGAACGCGCCCACCCCTACCTCAGCATCGTCGAGAGCCTGGCCATGGCGCATCGCGAACAACGCCTCCGGGCCGAGATCGCCTGGCTCACCGATGTCATCACCGCTCTGCCCGAGATCGCCGCCGATGAGAAGCTGCGCACCTCGGACGCTCCCCTGAAGGGCCTTCCCGCATGACCTCCCCCACTCGCACCGAGCGATCGGCGCCGCCGAAGCCGACTCGTCAGGCCTGGCTCGCACTCGTCGTGCTGCTCGCCGGCATGTTCATCGCCCTGCTCGACACGACCATCGTGAACGTGGCACTGCCGACCATCCGCACCACCCTCGACGCCTCAGAAGCCACGCTCTCCTGGATCATCTCGGGCTACGCGCTCGCCTTCGGTCTCACCCTCATCCCGGCCGGACGCATCGGCGACCGGATCGGCCACAAGTGGGTCTTCTTCGCCGGCGTCGCGCTGTTCACGCTCGCCAGCCTCGCCTGCGGTCTCGCAGCCGACGACGTGCAGCTCGTGATCTTCCGCGTGATCCAGGGCCTCGCCGGCGGCATGTTCGTGCCCGCCGTGAACGCCTTCATCCAGCTGCTGTTCCGCGGCCCCTCGCGCGGCAAGGCCTTCGCGATCATGGGCGCCGTGCTCGGCGTCTCCTCCGCGCTCGGCCCGATCATCGGCGGCCTCATCATCCAGGCGTTCGGCGATGAGAACGGCTGGCGGCTGGTCTTCTGGGTGAACCTGCCCATCGGTGTCGCCACCCTCATCGCCGCGGCGATCCTGCTGCCCAAGCGCGAGGCCCTCGCCACCGAGGAGGGCGACCGCGCGGGCGTCGACTGGCTCGGCGTCGTTCTCGTCACCGCGGCCTTCATCGCTCTGCTCGTGCCGCTGATCCAGGGACAGGACGAAGGCTGGCCGCTGTGGACCTGGGTCACCCTGAGCGCCGGAGTGCTGCTGCTCGTGGGATTCGGGGCCTGGGAGGTCGTCTACACCAGGCGAGGCAACGTGCCGCTGGTGCCGCCGGCGCTCTTCCGCCACCCCGCCTTCACCGGCGGGACGGTGCTGGCGACGGTGTACTTCGCCGCCTTCACCAGCATCTTCTTCACGATCTCGCTGCTCTGGCAGTCCGGGCTCGGGCACACCGCCCTCGAGTCGGGTCTCGTGGCGACCCCGTTCGCGATCGGCTCGATCATCAGCGCCTCGCAGAGCAACCGCCTCTCGGCGAAGCTGGGCCGCGGTGTGCTCGTGATCGGCGCGGGCCTGCTCGCGATCGGCCTGATCTGGACCTGGATCCTGTTCGCGAACGTGGCCGCGGCCGATCTCACCAGTTGGGAACTGCTGCCTCCGCTGCTGATCGCCGGTGTCGGCAACGGCTTCTTCATCGCCCCCAACGTGCAGTTCATCGTCGCCACCGTCGACCCCAAGGATGCGGGCGCGGCGAGTGCGGTCATCTCGGCCGTTCAGCGGATCGGTGCCGCTGTCGGCATCGCCGTGATCGGCAGCGTGCTCTTCGGCAACCTGACGATCACCGGTCCGGACGATGTGGCCTCCGGCTTCCTGGCCGCCTCCGCCCCCGCGATGCTGGTCAGCGCGATCATGGCGGTCGCCGCCTTCGCCCTGGTCTTCGCCCTGCCCAAGAAGCTCAACACCTGGGGCCACTGACCCCGTGATGGGTTGCCGTTTCTTTGACGCTCCGCGTCACAGAACCGGCAACCCATCACGCGCGCTACGGCGTCGCGGCCTGCGCGCCGCTCAGGATCGGGTCGAGCATCACCCGGAAATCGGGGGCGACCTTCTGCGCGTACTGCACCGTGGTGTGATGCTCGTCGCGGCGGATCGGGATGTCGACCGAGAACGCGGGGCACTTCTCCGCGTAGCAGAACCAGTGCAGGGTGTCGACGTAGTAGGTGCCCGAGATCGACTTCTCCCCCTCGTTCAGAATCGTCCACTCCGGGGGGATCCTGCTGATGCAGTCTCCGGGCACGCTGCCAGTCGTGTAGCAGGCGGTGAGCGACTTGTTCGCCTGCGTCGGCGGTGAGACGAAGACCACCTTCGTGCCCGAGGTGGCGATCTTCGCGATGAACGACTCCGCCGCGGCGTTCCACTTCTCCTGCGTCTGCGTCGCGTCGAGGCCCGCGTTGAGCAGCTGGTTGCCCCAGTTGTAGCTCTCGATGATCAGCACGGCCTGCGGCTTGGCGTCGTTGATGTAGCCGACCGCATCCTGCCGGATCTTGAGGCAGGCCGCTTCGTAGCCCGCATCCGCGAACTTCACGTCGAGATCGAGAACATTGCATGCCGGCTGCGTGATGCCGCGGATGTGGTGGTCGGCCTCGTACGCCGCCCGCACGGTCGGCAGCAGCGTGATGCCCAGCGAGTCGCCGTAGACGACGATCTCGGGATTCGCGGGGTCACCGAAGGTGCACGAGTCCGCGTCGGTCACGTCGACTCGCGAGCAGCCTGCCTCGTCCTCCTGCACGGGATGCCCTTCGGTGAGCAGGTTCGCCAGCGAGGGCTTCAATTCGGGCCACCCGGTGGTCAGCAGGGAGGCGAGGAGGTCGTCCTGCAGTGCGCCCGCCTCCGTCTCCAGGCCCGGAGCGTCGGTCGCTTCGGCCGCGGCGGCCTCGGCTATCGCCGCACGTTCGCGCGCCGCGTCGGCTTCGCGAGCGATGCTGCTGTCATTCACGTAGACGCCGGCGGTGACGAAGATCACGCCGAGGCCGGCCGCCGAGATCATCGCCGCGATCTTCGCGGTCGGCGCTGTGGACCTCGCCCACGACGCCCAGGCCTCGCGACGCGCCCAGGCCGAGGGCTGCCGCACCAGGAACGGCGAAGCCTGGATCGGTCGCTCGATCAGGTGGTAGCTGCCGACCGAGAGCAGCACGGACGCCGCGATGACGGTGACGTAGTAGAACACGTTCCTCTCGAGGAACACCACCTCGAGCAGCACGACCAGCGGCCAATGCCAGAGATAGAGCGAGTACGAGATGTCGCCGATGTAGCGCGAGACCGGATTGACCAGGATCGGATTGAAGCCGATCGGACCGGCGATGCCCGCCGCGACCACCAGGGCCGTCGCGAGAACCGGCAGGGCTGCCGTCGGTGCCGGGAAGACGGAGTCGGAGGTGATCACGAACAACGAGGCGGCTATTCCGGCAAGGCCCGTCCAGTTCATCACCACGCGCGCCGGGCGCGGTATCCGGGTCAGCACGCCGGCGAAGATGGCCAGAGCGGCGCCGACACCGAGTTCCCATGTCCGCGAGATCGAGGAGAAGTACGCCACCGTGGGCGACGAGATCGTCTCGAGCACCGCCCACGCGAACGATGCCACAGTGATCACCACGATCGTGACGCCCACCCAGCGCGTCGCGTTATCGACCGAGCGGCGCAGCATCCGCACGACCAGATAGAGGATCCCGAGCATCAGCCAGGGCCACACGAAGTAGAACTGCTCCTCGACGGAGAGCGACCAGAAATGCTGCAGCGGCGACACGCTCGTGCCCTGGCTGAAGTAGTCGGTACCCGTGAACGCGAAGCGCCAGTTGGCGAAGAAGAACGCGCCCGAGAGGGCATCCACGATGATGCCGCCGAGTTGGCCCGGCAGCAGGAACCACGATGCGAGCACGGTGAGGCCGAGCACCACGAGAGCGACCGGCACGATCCGCTTGAGGCGGCGGATGTAGAAGCCGGTGAACGAGATCGTGCCGGAACGCTGGAACTCGCGCAGCAGCAGCCCCGTGATCAGGAAGCCCGAGAGCACGAAGAAGATGTCGACGCCGACGAAACCGCCGGTGGGGTAACCCATCAGATGATCCAGGATGACGACGCTGACCGCGATGGCGCGGAGCCCCTGGATGTCGAGGCGGATGTTCTTCGCGGCTGGTGCGGCTGGGGCCGTGCGGGATCGGCGGCGCGGTGATTTCACAGTTCACTCTTCTCGAGGTTCGTCGTTGCTGAGCAATGGCGCTTCACCGAGAAAAGGCAAGAGCGAAGCGATGTCATTTTAGGAGCGGACCAAACGACATCGCCACGTCAAGGGTGCCGAAACGGCGCCAACGGCGCCTCCTGCACCGGAAGGGGGGTCAGGGCATCGCTGCGGCGGCCGCCTTCGACGCTGCGGGAAGAGCATCCAGGATGCGGGAGACCGCGGACTCGTCGTGAGCGGCGGTGACGAACCACGCCTCGAACACCGACGGTGGCAGCGAGACGCCCGCGTCGAGCATGGCGTGGAAGAACGCCGGGTAACGGAACGCGTCCTGCGTCTGCACCTGGGCGTAGTCGCGGGCGGGAGCGTCGCGGAACACGAACGAGAACAGGTTGCCGGCGCGTTGCACCGTGTGCGCGACCCCCTCCGCGCTGAGGGCCTCCGAAACCGCGGCCTGCAGCGTGAGCGCGGTCGCATCCAGGTGCGCGTACACCTCCGCGTCGGCCAGCCGGAGCGTCGTCAGCCCCGCCGCTACCGCGACCGGGTTACCCGAGAGCGTGCCGGCCTGGTAGACCGGGCCGAGCGGCGCGAGGAAGTCCATCACATCGGCCCGGCCGCCGAGCGCGGCCACGGGCATCCCGCCGCCGATGACCTTGCCGAAGGTGAAGAGGTCGGCGGTGTACGCCGCTGACCCGGCGCCCTCCTGGTCCAGCCCCCACCAGCCGGCGGGGCTCACGCGGAATCCGGTCAGAACCTCGTCCATGATCAGGAGCGCGCCGTGCTCGTGGACGATCCCGGCCAGCGCAGCGTTGAAACCCGCATCCGGTGCGACGACGCCCATGTTGGCGGCGGCGGCCTCCGTGATCACGGCGGCGATCTCGGTACCGCGCTCGGCGAAGACGGCGCGCACAGCGTCGAGGTCGTTGTACGGCAGCACCAGGGTCTGCGCCGCTGTCGCGGCCGTGACACCGGCGGAGGCGGGCAGTGCCAGCGTGGCCAGGCCCGAGCCCGCCTCGGCCAGCAGCCCGTCGGAGTGCCCGTGGTAGTGCCCGCTGAACTTGACCAGCAGATCGCGCCCGGTGAAGCCGCGGGCCAACCGGATCGCGGTCATCGTGGCCTCGGTGCCGGTGGAGACGAGCCGCAGCTTCTCGACGGGGTACACACCATCGGCCGTGATCCGCTTCTCCACCAATTCGGCGAGCTCGGTCTCGGCCGGCGTGGACGCGCCGAAGCTGAGCCCTCGCGCCGCCGCCTGCTGCACGGCCGAGACGACCTCCGGGTGCGCGTGGCCGAGGATGGCCGGCCCCCAGGAGGCGACCAGGTCCACGTACTCCCGGCCATCGGCATCGGTGATGTACGGGCCGCGGGCGCCGACCATGAAGCGCGGCGAACCGCCGACGGATCGGAAGGCGCGCACCGGCGAGTTGACGCCGCCGGGGATCGCGACGCGGCTGCGCGCGTACCAGTCGTCGTTCGCGCTCATCGCGGGCTCCGTCCTGCGCCGAGGCCGTTCGCGATCTCGACCGCCCAGTAGGTGAGCACCGCATCGGCGCCCGCCCGCAGGATACCGGTGACCGACTCGTGGATAGCTGCGTCGCGGTTGATCCAGCCGTTGGCCGCCGCGGCCTCGATCATCGCGTACTCCCCGCTGACCTGGTAGGCCCACACTGGCACATCCGAGACGGCAGCGACGTCGGAGAGCACGTCGAGGTAACTCATCGCGGGCTTCACCATCAGAACGTCAGCGCCCTCGGCGAGGTCGAGCGTGGCCTCGCGGAGTCCCTCGCGGCGGTTGGCCGGATCCTGCTGGTAGGTGCGTCGGTCGCCCTCGAGCGTGGACTGCACGGCCTCGCGGAAGGGTCCGTAGAAGCTGGAAGCGTACTTCGCGGCGTAGGCGAGGATCGCGGTGTCGATGAACCCGGCGGCATCCAGGGCCTCGCGGATCGCGCCCACCTGGCCGTCCATCATCCCCGAGAGCCCGAGCAGGTGCGACCCGGAGTCGGCCTGGACGAGGGCCATCTCCTGATACCGGATGAGCGTGGCGTCATTGTCGACGCGACCGCGGGCGTCGAGGACGCCGCAGTGGCCGTGGTCGGTGAACTCGTCCAGACACAGGTCGGTCTGCACGACCAGGGCGTCCCCCACCTCGTCGGCGACGACGCGCGTGGCCGCGTTCAGGATGCCCGCCGGGTCGGTCGCGCCCGAGCCGGTCGCGTCGCGCGTGGTCGGCACTCCGAAGAGCATCACTCCGCCGATCCCGGCGTGCGCGGCCTCGGTCACCGCACCCTTGATGCTCTCCAGCGAGTGGTGCAGAACGCCGGGCATCGATGAGATCGGTCGCGGCTCGGTGATCCCTTCGGCGACGAACAGCGGCAGCACGAGCTGAGCGGGGTGGATGCGGGTCTCGGCGACCAACCGGCGCATCGCCGGGGTCGTCCGCAGGCGCCGCGGGCGCGCGGATCCGGGGAAAGCAGACATGCCCTCCAGCCTACGGCGCGCCGCACCACCGTCGGCTGAGCGCGCAGGGTCTGCACCATCGTGCAGACGGCGATTCCGCGGCCGATGCTGCAGAACCGCAGCCGTTCAGCGCGACGCGCGGGACTCGGCGACCGCGGCCACGGCGTCGATCAGGGACGACGCCGAGCGCTCCTCCGCGATGACGTCGACCCGGAGGCCGAGCGCGCGTGCATCCTTCGCCGTCTGCGGTCCGATCGCCGCGACCAGAGTCGTCTCGGGCACCGGGCCGAGCTGCAGTTGCACCTGCTCGGCGACCGAGCCGGAGGTGACCAGGATCGCGTCGACCGCGCCGGATGCGACATCGGCGACAACGCGGTCGACGACGGGCACCCCCACGGTGCGGTAGGCGACGACCGAACTCACGTCGTGCCCGATGCGCTTGAGTCCCTCCGTCAGCAAAGGCTTCGCGATCTCGGAGCGCAGGGTCAGGATGCGCAGCGGCACCATCCCGCCGGTCGCGGCGTCCCACTCGGCCAGCAGTCCGCGCGCGGAGTTGTCCTCCGACGGCACGAGGTCGACGGAGTAGCCGGCGGCCACGAGCGCCGCCGCCGTGGTCTCGCCGACGGCGGCGACCTTCGTCGTCGACGGCACGCGCGTCTTCAGCAAGGACAGCACGTCGACGGCCGTGGCACTGGTCAGCGTCATCCAGTCGAACTCGCCCGCCTCCAGGCGTCGGAGCGCCGCCTCGAGGGCGGGGTAGTCGGCCGTGGGCGCGAAGTTGATCATCGGCGCCACCACGGGCGACGCACCTTTGCCGCGCAACGCGGCCGCGACGCCGTCGCCCCACGGGCCACCCCGCGGCACCAGCACGCGCCAACCCTGCAGCGGCTTCTCCCATTGGGAGTAGGCGACAGAGACGATCACGGCTGAACTCCAAGCGGCGCGAGGTTTCGGGCACCCGCGTCGAGCAGCGCGTCGGCGAGACGGGTGCCGGCACGCAGCGCGGCTTCGACGACGGGCAGGTCGGATTCACCATACTGCGAAATCGACGCCGCTTTGGCATGGTAGGGGCGTTCTGCAACATCTGTCGTCGACGACTCGGTCGTAACCTGCTCGATCCGAGCGGATCCGTCGGGAGCGAAGACGACACCGCGCAATTCGACGACCGATCCGTTCCACGAACCGGCCGCACCGATGGGGGCGGCACAACCCGCCTCCAACGCCGCGAGCAGCGACCGCTCGGCCGTCACGGCAACGCGCGTCGGCAGATCCTCGATCGCCGAGAGGGCGGCGGCGAGCTCCACCGTCAGATCGTGCGTCCGCACCTCGACGGCGAGTGCGCCCTGGCCGGGGGCCTGCGGAGAGACGCCGAAATCGAGCAACTCGGTCACCGCATCGAGTCGACCGATCCGCGCGAGGCCCGAGGCGGCGAGCACCACGGCGTCGAGCGGAGCAGCGGCATCGACGGCGATGCGACGGAGCCGGGTGTCGATGTTGCCGCGGATGTCGAGGACGTCGAGATCGGGCCGCACCGCGAGCAGCGCGGCGCGGCGGCGCGGTGATCCGGTGCCCACGCGAGCACCCGGCGGCAGCGTCGCGAGCGTGTGGCCGTCACGCGCGCAGAGAGCGTCGCGCGGATCCTCACGAGCCGGAACCGCACCGATCCGCAGCCCGTCGATCTCGGCGGTCGGCAGATCCTTCAACGAGTGCACGATGGCGTCGCACTCCCCCGCCAGCAGGGCGTCGCGCAGAGCGCTGGCGAACACTCCCGTGCCACCGAGGGAGGCGAGAGAGCCGCGCAGCCGATCGCCGTCGGACTCGATGCGCACCAGCTCCACAGGGACGCCGGCGGCCGCCGACATCCGATCGGCGGTCGCCCGGGTCTGCGCGACGGCCAGAGCGCTCGCGCGCGTGCCGACGCGGATCATGAGGCGTGCGTCACGGGACGAGGCCCGCCAAAGCAGGCTTGAAGCCGGCGCGCACGTTCTCGCAGCATCCGGGGCGGCAGACGTCGTACCAGGGGCCGAGTGCGGTCATCGCCGGCCGATCCTCGACCGGGGTGCCGTTGACGCGTTCGAGAACGAGGTCGACGAGGCCTGCGACGTACACCGGGTTGGTGCCGGGAGTGGCCACACGAACGGCGGCGAGGCCCTTCTCCTCGGCGGACTCGAGAGCCTCGTTGTCGAGGTCCCACATGACCTCCATGTGGTCCGACACGAAACCCAGCGGCACGATGACGACGGCCTTACGGCCGGCCGCGGGCAGCTCGGCGATCGCGTCGTTGATGTCGGGCTCGAGCCACGGCATCGACGGCGGGCCGGAGCGCGACTGGTAGACGAGCTGCCAGGGGATGTCGATGGACGATGCGGCCGCCATGACCACCTCGGCGACGGCACGGTGCTGTGCGGCGTAGGCGCCGTCGGCACCGAATTCCGATACAACAGCGCCGTCGTCGAATCCGTGCGGGCCGCTGCGCGCCGCATCCGTCGAGGGGATGGAGTGCGTCGCGAAGAGCACCTCGATCTCGGTGGCCGGATCGATGCCGGGCACCTTCGCCTGGATCTCGGCCAGACCGTCGTGCACCGCCTCGATGAAGGGCATCACGAAGCCCGGGTGATCGAAGAACTGCCGGACCTTGTCGATCTGGAGCTCGCCCTCGAGCCCCGTCTCCTCGAGCGCGATCGCGAAGTCCTCGCGGTACTGTCGGCAGGAGGAGAACGACGAGTACGCGCTGGTGGCGATCGCGATCAGCTTGGTGAAGCCGCGATCCTTCGCCTCCTGCACGGCGTCGCGCATGTACGGGTCCCAGTTGCGGTTGCCCCACAGCACCGGGAGGTCGATGCCTCGGGTGGCCAGCTCCTTCTCGAGCGCCGCCTTCAACGCGCGGTTCTGCGCGTTGATCGGGCTGACGCCACCGAAGTGCCGGTAGTGGTGCGCGACCTCCTCGAGCCGCTCCTCCGGGATCCCGCGGCCGCGAGTGACGTTGCGCAGGAAGGGGATCACGTCGTCTTGACCCTCCGGTCCGCCGAAGCCGGCGAGCAGGATGGCGTCGTAGGCGACGGGCTCCGTCACGTGCGCGGGCCCGGAGGCGGCGGCGGGCGTCGCTCCGCGGACGATGCCGATGTGGTCGCTCACTGCAGGACCTCGACGATCTCGACCGTTTCGATGCGGCGGCCGGTGTAGAACGGAACTTCTTCTCGCACGTGCATGCGTGCATCCGTCTGACGCAGGTGGCGCATCAGGTCGACGAGATTGATCAGGTCGTCGTCCTCGAGGGCGAGGATCCACTCGTAGTCGCCGAGCGCGAACGACGCCACGGTGTTCGGCAGGACGGAGCGGTACTGCGCACCCTTGCGGCCGTGGTCGGCCAGCATGGTGCGCCGCTCCTCATCGGGCAGCAGGTACCACTCGTAGGAGCGGACGAACGGGTACACGGTGAGCCAGCCGGCCGGGTCCTTGCCGCGCATGAACGACGGCAGGTGATTGGCGCTGAACTCCGCGTCACGGTGCACGCCCATCGCGTTCCAGACCGGCAGCAGGCCCTCGAGCAGACGCGTGCGGCGCAGCTCGCGCAACGCCCACTGCAGCGTCTCGGGTGCGGATCCGTGCAGCCAGACCATCAGGTCGGCGTCGGCGCGCAGGCCCGAGACGTCGTAGTTGCCACGGAGCGTGACGCCGTTCTCGGCGATCTGCGCGACGGTGGCGTCGTACTGGTGCACGGCATCGGCGACATCGCGCCCGTCGAGGTCGAGCGGGCGAGTGGGGTCGCGGCGCAGCACCGCCCAGAGGGTGTAGCCCAGGGCCTGTTCGGCGGGCTGCACGGGAGCGTCGACGCTCTGATCGGGGACGGACTGAACGGGACCCGCCGGAACGGCGGTCTGGTCGGTCATGGCCTCCATCTTCCCCCGGAGCGCGGGAATCCACAAAAACCAGCGCGACACTTGCGGACCGGCCCGATGCGGGTATCCAGCGGATGACACGGTCGGGCCCTGCCCCGTGCGTTGCGGCCCCTCGCGCGTTGCGGCCCGGGTTGGCGCGAACCGCCCCCTACGCCCCACGATCCGGCCGCTTCGCGACCACGCGGGCCACACCGGGACCACCCGCCCAAGCCCGGGTTGGCGCAAAAGCCCCTACGACGCCGTTCATGGACGCTTCCCGACCACCCCGGAACCGGATGCACAAGCCCGGGTTGGCGCAAACCGCCCCCGACGACCCACGATCCGGCCGCTTCGCGACCACCCGGGCCACGGCGGGACCACCCGCCAAGCCCGGGTTGGCACAAACCGCCCCCGACGACCCACGATCCGGCCGCTTCTCGACCACCCCGGTCACCCCGGTACCACCCGCCAAGCCCGGGTTGGCACGAACCGGCCCGTCGAGGCCGTCGTCGGACGCTTCGCGACCACCCGGGTCGCGCGCGGCAACGCCCAGAAGCCCGGGTTGGCACGAACCGGCCCGTCGAGGCCGTCGTCGGACGCTTCGCGACCACTCGGGTCGCGCGCGGCCACGCCCACAAACCCGGGTTGGCACGAACCGCCCTTATGACGCCGATCGCGGCCGTTTCGCGACCACCCGGGCCGCGCCGAGACCACGCGCGCAAGCCCGGGTTGGCACGAACCGCCCTTATGACGCCGATCACGGCCGTTTCGCGACCACTCGGGCCGCGCGAGGCCACGCCCACAAACCCGGGTTGGCACGAACCGCCCCGACGACGCCGTTCGCGGACGCTTCGCGGCCACCCCGGGCCGCCGCGCACGCACGCGCCGCCGCGGCCACCCCGGGGCGCGCACGCCGGTCACCGACCAGCGTGGGAGGGGATCAGTCCTTCGTGACGGCCTGGTACACGCCCCAGGCGGCGAGACCGACGGCGGAGGCGATGCCGACGAGTCCCGCAATCAGGGCCTCCGGATGCTCGCCACGGACGACCTCGATCTTGCGCTGCACGCGCCGCGATGCGAAACGCAGCTGCTTGGGCACGTTGAGCTTGTACTCGATCGCGTCGAGCGTGGCGGCGAGTTCGTTGCGCGCACGCTCGATGTCCGACTTCAACTGGTCCGGCTTCAACTCGGCCGGGTCCACGAACTGCGCCGCGGCGGGCGTGACGGCGTTGTTAGCGGTCATACTGTCCGACTCCCTTGAATGCGTGCACGTCCTTCTTGATGCTCTCGATCGACTCCTGCGGCAGCGGAGGCACGGCCTTCTTCACCAGGCGGATGCCGACGAGGATGAGCAGGGCCGCGACGATCGCGAAGCCCGCGGTCACCACGAGCGCCGACAGCCAGGCGGGCCACCAGGAAGCGATGCCGATGATCAGGAAGGTCACGAACGTCGCCCAGGCGGTGAGCAGGAAGAACGCCGCGACGAGGAAGAGTGCGACGCCGATGCCGCCGCTCTTCGCCTTGCCGACGAGTTCGTGCTTCAGTGAAGCGATCTCGGCCTTGACCAGCTCCACGATCAGAGCCGGCACCTCGCCGATCAACTCGCCGAGGGATCGGGCGTTCTTAGGATTACGGTCGTCTACCACGTGGTCCTCCAGGGGGCGGGCGGGCGGGGGCCGGTCAGGATGCGCTGGTGCTCGAGGCGGTGCTCGCGCTGCCGGACCCGGCCGCGGCCGAGGCTTCGCGGACCTTCTGTGCGACATCGCCGCCGGCCGCCGGCTTCTTCTTCGAATCCGAGGAGAGCGCCTTGCCGATGAACGACTTGGTCACCTCGTACGCCTTGTCGCCGAGCGAGCCGAGCTGCGCCTTGGCGAATCCCTCCGCCGTGCCGACCACGTCCTGCACGGGGCGCGTGTTCCAGAACTTGCCCGCAGCGGCGGAGATCTGCTCGTAGCGCTTACGCCCGGCGCGGGCGCCGAGCACATAACCTGCGGCCGCTCCGGCCACGAAAAGAATCTTGCCCTTCACGCTTACTCCTCGTCGTCGTTCGCACCTGGCCGTCGAGTACGGGGCAGGATGCGGGTGCGGCGCCGGTTCAGGATCGGCCGGACGCCTCTGGTCCAGAGTAGTCGTCGCCGACATATTCTTCGCGCGGTATGTCGAGGCCTTGACTCACGAGACGATGCCGGATTCGTTGCGCCGCCCGTTGCGCGTCGGGGACGACCGAGGCCAGTCCGGTGCCCGCGAGCCAGGTGCCGGTCGCGTCGAGACCATCGAGCGTCTCCAGGGCGGCGCGGAACGCCGCGATCCGCGTCTTCTGGCCCGTCGCGGCGGCTGGGCGCACGTTCGTCCAGCGGCGTCGGGCGATCTCCACAACGCGTGAGGCATCGAGCTCGACCCCCAGAATCCGGCTCGCATCCCGCAGCGCCAGCTCGCGGATCCGATCATCGTCGAGGCCCTGCAGCGGTGGCGTCTCGCCCGGGCGTCCATAGGAGAGTCTCAGGATGTGGCGTCCGGCGGGCAACGATTCGGCGAGCCAGGCCCACTTCGCACTGGCGTGCGTGAGTGCCTTGGCGGTCACGTCGGTCGCCGTCGGAGCAACGAGTACCCCGGTGCCGCGGGGCGCCGGGTCGAGCCGGGCGTCATCGACGGCGAGAGCGACCAGCTCGACACCCTCCTCCGCGACCGACTCGACCGCATCCGCGTTCGGCACCCGCTCGCCGAGCAGACGGCGCGCATCCGATTCGGGCACGGCAAGAATGACGGTGCGCGCCAGCAGTACGCCGTCGGTCAGCCGCAGCCGCCAGAGGGTCGAGTCGGCCGCCGCCTCCGCCGTGTCGATCGCCAGAACAGCGCTCTCGGTGCGGATCTCGCCCCCGTACCAGCCGACCTTCGCGACGAGCGCCTCGACCATCCGGAACATGCCGCCGCGGATGCCGCGCACGGCCGCGCCGGCCTGGCCGCCTCCGACCGCGCCGGCGGCAGCGGCCCGCTCGCGCAACTCCGCGACGGCTCCCGAGAGCGAACCGAGTCGCGTGATCGCGCCGTTCAGGCCGGGCTGTGCGACGTCGATGTCGATGTTCTCGGGTCGCGTGGAATAGACGCCCGACACCACCGGCGCGACGAGGTTCTCGAGCACTCGGCGGCCCATCCGCTTCTCGACCAGCGCGGCGAGACTGTGCTCGCGACCGATCTTCAGCACGGGCAGCAGGCGATCGAGGTACGCGCGCACCGCACCGCCGAAACCGATCGCGGCGATCACATCGGCCGCGAGCGGAGAGCTCGGGATGCCGAGCACCCCACCCTGCGGCGAAGGAACGCTGCGCCCGCCGGGCAGATGCAGCCACGATCCGGATGCGGCGGGCGCCACGATCTCGTCGCCGAGGCCGAGCGAGCCGAGGTACGCGGCCACCGTGCCGCCACGCGTCGCGAAGCTCTCGGCTCCGCCGTCGAGCACGACGCCCGCGAGCTCGAGGGGTGCGACGGACCCGCCGACCGTCGGCCCGGCCTCGAGGACCAGCACGCGCGCGCCGATGCGGAGGCACTCGATCGCGGCGACCAGGCCCGCGACACCACCTCCGACGATCGCGACGTCGTAGTCGGCGCCTCCGGTCACGGCCGCCACGCGTGCACGTGCTCGACGAGCCGCGTCAGTACCGCGGGGTCGGTGTCCGGCGGCACGCCGTGCCCGAGGTTCAGCACGTGTGCGGGCGCCGCGGTGCCTCGTGCGAGCACATCGTCGACGTGCGCGGCGAGAACGGGCCACGGCGCCGAGAGCAGCGCCGGGTCGACATTGCCCTGCACCGGCACGTAGCCGCCGAGCCGGCGGGAGGCCTCGTCCAGCGGCACCCGGTAGTCGACGCCGACGACATCCGCGCCGATGCCGTGCATCGCGGCGAGCAGCTCGCCGGTGCCGACGCCGAAGTGCACGATGGGCACGTTCACGGTGCCGCCGTCGACCGTGTACGCCAGGTCGCGGACGGCGGCGAGGGCCCGCGTCGAGGCCGGCGCGACGTGCGTGCTGTAGTCGGCGAGCGAGAGCGCGCCGGCCCAGGAGTCGAAGAGCTGGGCGGCGCTGGCACCCGCGAGCACTTGCGCGCGGAGGAACCGCCCGGTGACGTCCGCTGTCCACTCCATCAGGCGCGCCCACGCGGCCGGATCCGCGTGCATCAAAGTGCGGGCACGGATGTGGTCCTTCGACGGGCCGCCCTCGACAAGGTACGCGGCCAGGGTGAACGGGGCTCCGGCGAAGCCGATCAGCGGGGTGGATCCGAGTTCGGCGACGGTGCGTCGCACACCCTCGGCGATGGGCTCGAGCGTCTCATCGAGGACGGCCGGGTCGATCGCGGCGAGCGCATCCACATCCGCTGCCGTGCGTACCGGCGAGCCGAGGACGGGGCCCTTGCCCGCGACGATGTCGACGTCGACTCCGGCGAGCTTCAGCGGGATGACGATGTCGCTGAAGAAGATGGCCGCATCGACGCCGTGTCGGCGGATGGGCTGCAGAGTGATCTCGGAGGAGAGCGCCGGATCGAGACACGCGTCGAGCATCTTGGTGTCGGTGCGGAGGGCCCGGTACTCGGGCAGGCTGCGGCCGGCCTGGCGCATGAACCACACCGGCGTCTGCTCGGGCCGCGTGCCGTGGTACGCCTGCAGCAGGGCGGATCCGGCCGTCGCGCCGCTCGAGAGGGGGTGCTCGGCGCCGAGCACGGAGGCGGTTTCAACAGTTCCGGTTTCAACAGTCACCGCAGTATTGTCCCACTCCCCCTCCCCACTCCCCCTCCCCACTCCCCCCCGCCACTCCCCCCCGCTCCCCCTCCCGCGAGGGACCCGCCCTGTGCGCGAGGGACCCGCCCAGCGGGGGTCCGACGCGCACAGGAAGGGTCCCTCACGGGAAGGCGCAGGACGGGGGTAGGCGCAGCGGGCGGGTAAGGGAGACCTGAGGAGCAGTGGGCGGGCGCTCCCCGCCACCATCTCCGGGCCGACGGTAAGATGTGCGGGTGCTGCTTTGTCTGACGGCGTCGCACAAGAACGCCGGCTTCGATCTCCTCGAGAAGCTCTCCGTCGACTCCTCCGCCGTCGCCGCGGCTCTCACGAGTGGGATCGATTTCGTCAACGGTGCGGTCGTCGTCGCGACCTGCAACCGCTTCGAGGCGTACCTCGACATCGAAGAACCGCTGACGGCCGCGCAGGCCGTCACGGTGCAGGCGGCGACCGAGGCCGTGAGCGCCGCGACGGGGGTCGACCAGACCGAACTCCGCGAGAGCGTCGACGTCGTGTGCGGCGATCGTGTGGCCGAGCATCTGTTCGCCGTCTCGAGCGGGCTCGAATCCGTCGTCGTCGGCGAGGGCGAGATCGCCGGCCAGGTGCGTCGCAGCCTCGAGGATGCACGCCGCAGCGGCACCACATCGTCCGAACTCGAGCGTCTGTTCCAGCGCGCGTCGCAGACGTCGCGCGGTGTGAAGAACCGCACCGGCCTCGGCAGCGCGGGGCGCTCGCTCGTCCGGCTCGCCCTCGATCTCGCCTCCAGCCGGGTCACCGACTGGTCGGCGACGCAGGTCCTGCTGATCGGCACCGGCTCGTACGCTCGGGCGACGGTCGCCGCCCTGCGCGACCGCGGTGTGGTCGACATCGCCGTTCACTCGGCCTCCGGCCGCGCCGCCGCGTTCGCGACGCGTCGCTCGTTGCGGCCCATCGCGGCGGATGCGCTGGCGCTCGAGGCGGTCGCCGCCGACGTGGTGATCACGTGCACCACCGCCGAGCAGCACGTGCTCGATGCAGCCGTCCTCACCGCCGGTCGCCTGCTCGGCCCGCACCGCGAGCGCCAGCTGATCATCGACCTGGGTCTGCCGCGCAACGTCGCCGCCGATGTCACGAGTGTCGCCGGCGTCGAGCTTCTCGACCTCGAGACCATCCGT
Source organism: Microbacteriaceae bacterium VKM Ac-2855 (assembly GCA_013204985.1). Classification (GTDB taxonomy): domain Bacteria; phylum Actinomycetota; class Actinomycetes; order Actinomycetales; family Microbacteriaceae; genus Rathayibacter. The sequence continues at coordinate 126,167 of JABMLG010000003.1, read as the reverse complement.
CTGCACGCACCCCTCGAGATCCTCGACGCATCCGCCGAGGCCCGCGCCATCGTCGGCAAGGCGGCCCGCAAGTTCTCGGTCGTCGCCGATGAGAAGAGCCTGACCCCGGCCGTGGTCGCCCTGCGAAAACACGTCTTCGACGCGCTCGACGCCGAGATCGGGCGTGCCCGGGCTCGGGGCGACGAGGACGGCCACACGGAGCAGGCGCTGCGCCACCTGGCGGGCGTACTGCTGCACACCCCGAGCGTCCGCGCGCGCGAGTACGCCCGTGCCGGCGCGCAAGACGCGTACCTCACCGGTCTCGAAGCGCTGTTCGGGATCGAGGTCGCGCCCGCCGCCCTGGCGCACGACGACATCGCGCTCGACGGCCAGGGATCCGCGAGCGCATGACGCCGCTCCGGCTTCCGTACGAGGCCGAGCCGATCACGACCGAGCGGATGCGGCTGCGCCCGTTGCGGATGAGTGACGCGGCCGATCACGCCGTCTACCAGGGCGACGCCGAGACGGTCCGCTACCTTCCGTGGCCGCTGCGCGACGCCGAGCAGTCGCGGGCGCATCTCGTGAAACGCAGCCGTGCGGTGCGGCTGGAACACGACCACGACGTCGTCGTTCTAGCGATGGTGCCGCGCGACGGCGCCTTCGCCGACCGCGTGATCGGCGATCTCACGCTCATCCTCGCCGACCCCGCGAACGCGACGGTCGAGATCGGCTGGGTGCTGCGAGCGGATGCGCGCGGCGCCGGCTACGCCGCCGAGGGTGCGCGGGCGCTTCTCGAGCTCGCGTTCGACAGGCTCGGCGCCCATCGCGTGGTCGCTCAGCTCGACGCCCGCAACACCGCATCCGCTGCACTCTGCGAGCGACTCGGCATGACGCTCGAGGCCCACTTCGTTCACGACCAGTGGTTCAAAGGCGAGTGGACCGACTCGCTGCACTACGCCCTGCGCGCGACCCTCTGAGACCCCGCCCGCCCTCCCCGCGAGATGCCTCTTATGCACACACTCCGCGGCGTGTCGCGTGCATAAGAGGCATCTCGCGGGAGGAGGTGCTGGATGCAGGGGTCGTCACCCTGCGTGGCGCGGCGGCTCCGGCAGGTCCCACTCCGGGGTCTCGGGAGCCCCGCGCTCGGTTTGCGACAGGTACACGGCGCGAACCGCGAGGGCGATCCGGATCTGCTCCAGCAGCGGGTCGTAGAAGGCGTTCTTGTAGCTCTGGTCGGTGACCGTCGAGATCACGAAGTTGAAGCCCGCGATCACGCTGAGGAAGAACGCCGCGTGGGCGACCGAGCGGTTCACCGGCAGAGTGAGCACGGCCGCGCTGCCGTCGTCGTTCGTGCCGAGGCCGATCGCGAGGTCGACCGGCGGGTGGCCCGTCCAGGTCTGCAGCACCCCGTCGGTGATCGCGATCTCGCCCAGAAGCACGAGCACGATCCAGACGATGGCGCCGAAGAACACCACCTGGATCCCCTGGGCACCGATCAGCACGAGATTGGTGTTGAGCCGTTCGAGCCGACCGAGTCGCGGCCCGGCGGATGCGGCCGACTGCGCGAGCGCGGGCAGCGTCGACGCCGCGATGAGCCGACGGCGCTCGTCGTCCGGGATGCGTTGATCGAGCTCACGCAGTTCGGCCATCGCGACGCGCGCGAGCGAGAACAGCCCGAGGGCGACGAACAGGAGGGCGACGCTCCCCAAACCCGCCGCCGTCAGCGCATCCGTCAGCTGCCAGGTCTCCTGCGAGAAGTAGGCGAAGACGACCACCAGCATCAGGAGCGGGAGCGCACGTGAGGTCAGCGCTCCGAACGCCGAGAGCTGACGCAGGGCGGCGCGGGCGGCCCAGCCCAGGATGGAACCGAGGCCCAACCACGTCGCTACCGCGAGCAGCACCATCGTGATCAGGTTGCCCAGGTACGCCCCGGAGATCGTCTCAGGGCCGATACCGCCGTACAGCGGATCGACCAGCACGGCGTAGGCGAGCAGCACCCACCCGAGCCACCAGAGCCGAGCGCGCCGTCGTGCGAGGAGCCGCGACACCAGGATCCAGGCCACGAAAGGGGCCACGATCAGAACGAGGGCGAAGATCGCGAACGTGACGATCGCCCCGACGCTCTCCTGCGTGACGTCCACGGTCCAGCTGCCGACGTTCGCGACGACGAAGAAGGCGAGTACGGGCGCCATCCGCGAGACCAGGTTGCGCGCTCGCGACCGCGCGCGTACCAAGAACGGGAATCCGGCCGCGCGCAGCCACGTCTCCGTCTCCCAGCGCTCGCCGGCGTTCACGAGGGGGTCATCACTCCGCCGCGCGCGGCGTGACCGCGCACGCGGCTGAACGCCGTGACGACCCCCTCATCGGGCTCAGGCGCCCTTGAGACCGGTGCGGAGGTACGCCTCGAGACCCGTCAGCGGGATGCGCTCCTGCTGCATGGTGTCGCGGTCACGCACGGTCACGGCATCGTCCTCGAGCGAGTCGAAGTCGACCGTGACGCAGAACGGGGTGCCGATCTCGTCCTGGCGGCGGTAGCGGCGGCCGATGGCGCCGGAGTCGTCGAAGTCGACGTTCCACAGCTGGCGCAGTTCATCCGCCACCCGACGCGCGAGCGGCGAGAGTGCCTCGTTGCGCGACAGCGGCAGCACGGCGACCTTCACCGGAGCCAGACGCGGGTCGAGGTGCAGCACCGTACGGGTGTCGATCTTGCCCTTGGCGTTCGGCGGCAGTTCCTGCTCCTCGTAGGAGTCGACCAAGAACGCCATCAGGGCGCGCGTGAGGCCGAAGGAGGGCTCGATCACGTACGGGATGTAGCGCTCGTTCTTGTTCTGGTCGAAGTACGAGAGGTCCTTGCCGGATGAGTCTGCGTGCGTCTTGAGGTCGAAGTCGGTGCGGTTGGCGACACCCATCAGCTCGCCCCACTCACCTCCCGCGAAGCCGAAACGGTACTCGATGTCGACGGTGCGCTTCGAGTAGTGCGCGAGCTTCTCGGGAGCGTGCTCGTACTGGCGGATGTTCTCCGCCTTGACTCCGAGATCGATGAACCAATCCCAGCTGAGCTTCATCCACGTCTCCTGCCACTGCTCGTCCGTGCCGGGCTCGACGAAGAACTCGAGCTCCATCTGCTCGAACTCGCGGGTGCGGAAGATGAAGTTGCCGGGCGTGATCTCGTTGCGGAACGCCTTGCCGATCTGGCCGATGCCGAACGGCGGCTTCTTGCGTGCGGTCTGCAGCACGTTTGCGAAGTTCGTGAAGATTCCCTGGGCGGTCTCGGGGCGCAGGTAGTGCAGACCCGATTCATCGTCGACCACGCCGAGGTAGGTCTTCATCAGGCCCGAGAACTGCTTGATCTCGGTCCATTGGCCGATCTTCTCCGGGTGCTCCGGATCCGGGATGTCGGCGAGCCCGTTGACCGGCGGGTGACCGTGCTCGGTCTCGTACTGCTCGAACAGGTGGTCGGCACGGTAGCGCTTGTGCGTGATGAGCGACTCGGTGAGCGGGTCGGAGAACACCTTCACGTGTCCGGAGGCGTTCCAGACGGCGCTGGGCAGGATGATCGCGGAATCGAGGCCGACGACGTCGCCGCGGCCCTGCACGAACGACTTCCACCAGGCCTTCTTGATGTTCTCCTTGAGCTGCACCCCCAGCGGCCCGTAGTCCCACGCCGAGCGCGTGCCACCGTAGATGTCTCCCGAGGGGAAGACGAATCCGCGGTGCTGCGCGAGGGTGATGACCTTATCGAGGGTTGTCGGCTCTGCCACTGGTAACTCCTGACGTTCGGGCGCACGGGGCCCTGGACTCGCACCGGCTGCGCGCGTCCTTCGAATGCACATCAATCCTAGGCTTTCGGCTCGATCCGGGGGTCACGATCCCGGCCGCAGCGAGCGGCACGGTACTCGCTCGGGCTCATCCCGAACGCCAGGGTGAAGGCGCGGCGGAGCCCGGCGTGTCGCGGGTAGCCGCTGCGCTCCGCGACGCCGGCGATCGACAGTCCGCCCAGCCGCGGGTCCTCGAGGATGCGAACGGCATGCTCGCGGCGGAACCGAGCGATGTCGTCGCTCACGGTGACGTCGCCGGCCGCCTCCTCGTATGCACGTTGCAGGGTGCGGAGGGAGACGTTCAAGGAGCGGGCCACTCCGGACGAGCGCAGCTCGGGGTCGGTGTAGCGGTCCTCGATCAGCTCGAGCGCGCGTCGGCGCAGAGTGGCGGCGTCGAGGGTGCCGCCGTCGTCGGGTTCGTCACCGGCGAGCACGCCGTTCAGCAGGTGTCCGGCAGCGCGCTCCAGGTGCTGGAGTTCGGCGGGAGACGCGGTGCCTGCCCGGACGGCGCCCAGAATGCTCGCCGTCAGGGCCTGCAACGCGGGAGCGAGGCAGCCGATCCGGACGACGGGTCCCACCTCGCGGGTCCAGGCGGCGGGGGACGCGGTCGAGAGCAGGTACCAGGTGGAGGCGCTGCGGCTGATGAAGGAGCGGGGGTCGATCCGGGTGAACGCGATGCCGTCGCCGGGCATGAGCGTGACGATGCGGCCGTCGATCCTCGCATCCGCCGTGCCGCGTCGGAGTAGAGCCACGACGGGTGATGCGCAGAGGTAGGCCTCCAGCAATTGCATCGGCGAGAGGTCGAGGGTGCCGATCCGCAGAGCACCGAGCGCCTCGATCTCGCGTCGGATGCGGAAGCGAGCCGGGTCGGGTGTCGCCACTCGCAGGCAGAGACGGTTGAGCCCGACGACTCCCTCGACCGAGAAGACGCCCGGGTCGAACGGTTCGGGTTCGACGGGGCGCGACAGCGTTCGGATCCGTGACGGAGGACGGTCATCACGCAGACGGTCCGGCAGACCGTCCATCGTGCTGGACGTGATTTCATCGAACATGTCCCGACTCCTCCATCCGTCTCGTGCTCCCCGCGAAGACAACCCGACATTTGCTCGGATTCTATCGACGAGATTAGCAGAAGACTTCGCGCCACGGCCCCCATCCGCGGTACAGCGCATCGACGCGGGAGAATTGCCGCATGCTCCCCGACATCGTCGTGTCCGCCGTCGCCGTGATCCGAGACCGTCGCGTCCTGATGGTGACCGCCCGCGGTCGGGACGTCCTCTACATGCCGGGCGGAAAAGTGGATGCGGGTGAGACGGCCCTCGACGCCGCAGCCCGCGAAGCGCGTGAGGAGCTGGGGGTGACCGTGCACGAGCTGCAGGAGCTGTTCACCGTGACGACACAGGCGCACGGCGAGCCGGAGGGTCGCCTGGTGCGGATGACCGTGTTCTCGGCCACCGCGCTCTCCGAGCCCGCAGCCTCCAACGAGATCGACGCCCTGCACTGGGTCGGCTCCGCGGATGCGGATCGCTGTCCGCCCGCCGGGCGGGAGACGCTGGAGCGCCTGCGCGATCGGGACCTGATCGACTGAGCCGACCCCCGTACGGGTGTGGTTCCCGGCGAATGCGGCTAAGGTCGACGGAGTGGAGACGAGACGGCGCGACAGCAGATCGGAACCCGTGCGATTCGAGGCGGCGATCCCTCTCTTGAGGATCTTCTCGATCGAGAAGGCGGGTGACTTCTACGTCGACTACCTCGGCTTCGACATCGACTGGGAGCATCGCTCTGAACGCAGCCTTCCCCTCTACCTGCAGATCTCCCGCTCGGGCCTGCGACTGCACCTCAGCGAGCACCACGGCGACGGGAGCCCCGGGGTCGCTCTGCACCTTCCTCTGCGGGGAATCCGCGAATTCCATGCCGAACTCGATTCGAAGAGATACCCCTACCTGAACCCGTCCGTGCAGCGCACCCCGTTCGGCTTCTCGCTGCAGCTGATCGACCCGTTCGGGAATCAGCTCCGCTTCACGGAGCCGGCGAACGAGTCCGCCCACGGCTGACGCGTCTCTCCCGTCTCGGCGAGTGTTCGCCGAGACGGGAGAGAGTGTTCATCCTTCACACACGCGGCTCCGAGAGCCGGCGGTTAGCGTCGAAGCAATGGATACTCGGCAGTCGACTGCGTATACGGCCAGCTCGCGACGCGCACGTCGGTTCGGCGACGCGGTCGCGCCGACCGCTCTCGGGGCACTGGGCAGCGCCGCGATCCTCTTCGGTTCGTTGGGTGTGGGCTGGCTGAGTCAGGACTCCGCGGTGCGCGGCTGGCCCGTGATCGCCACGCTTCGCGCTTCCACCACGCTCCGCGAACTCTGCGCGGCGGCGATCATCGGCGGCGGAGTGCTGCTCGTCGTCGCCTGGCTGCGGATGCGCACCCTCGCGATCGCGGGTGGCCCCGGAGCCCTGCGCACCATCCTGCTCGCGGCTGTCGCCTGGTCGGCGCCGCTGCTGGTCGCGGTGCCGGTCTTCAGCCGCGATGTGTTCGCCTACGTCGCGCAGGGTCGCCTGATGACCGCCGGCTTCGACCCGTACACGAACGGCATCGCGACGTTGCCGGGCTGGTTCGCGCTCGGCGTGGACCCGCTCTGGGCCGATACTCCGACGCCCTACGGTCCGCTGTACCTTCTCATCGAGGAGGCCGCGGTCCGGCTGGGCGGCTGGTCCACCCCCGATGTCTCGATCGCCCTGCTGCGCCTGGTCTCGGTGGCCGGCGTGGTCGCCTCCGCCTACTACCTTCTGCGCATCGCGCGGATGCGGGGCTACTCGCTGCCGCTCACCGCCTGGGCCGTGGTGGCGAATCCGCTCACCGCACTGCTCTTCGTCGCCGCCGCCCACAACGATGCGGTGATGATCGCGGGCATCCTCGCCGGAGTACACGCCGCGATGACAGGTCGACGCGTTCTGGCCGTTCTCGCGGTCGCCGCCGCGATCGCGATCAAGCCGATCGCGATCCTCGCGTTGCCGGTGCTCGCGCTGTTCTGGATGCGCGCCGACGCGCCGCTGCGCGAACGGATCCGCCTCTGGGCCGTCACGGGCGGCGCCGCTCTCGCCGTGGTGGGCGCTCTCGGGGTCGCCTCGGGGGTGGGGCTCGGCTGGATCGCCGCGATGACGGCTCCCGGAAGCATCTCGCACTGGTACGCCCCGATCGGCGTGTTCACGATGGCCGTGACCGCGGCGTTCGACGCGACCGGCAGCGATCCGACGATCGCGGTCGCCGTCATCAAAGCGATGGCACTCCTGGCGGCGGCGGGGGTCGTCGCGGCCCTGATGCTCACCCGCAGGCCGCTGGACCCGATGGCCCGCATGACCGGCGCGTTCCTCGCGGTGGTCATCTCCTCGACCGCCATCCACCCCTGGTACGCCCTGTGGGTGTTCCCGCTGGCCGCGATCACGACGCGCTGGCGTCGGGAACACGTGCATCTCGCGGTGTACGCCAGCCTGTTCTTCGTGTTCGTCACGCTGGCCGAGCCCGTCGACGGAGGCAGCGGGCTGGGCGGGCTCGCCGCGCGGATCGCCACGATCGTGCTCGTCTCGCTCCTCGGAATCGCTCTGCTGGCCGGGTACACGAACGACGAGCAGGTCGAGGGTCGCGCTCTCCTCCGAGCCCTGCCGTTCCGGAGCGAGGCCCGCGCGATCGCGACCGGCGGCCTGGTGGCCAGGAGCGTGCGCGCAGTCAGCCGCGGCGGCGCGGCCGGCGGCTGATGGCGTCGGCCGCCTTGGCGATCGTCGGGTCGGCTGCGGCTTTCGTGGCGGAGCCGATGCTGCCCGAGAGTGCGGAGATCCAACTGCTGTCGTCGCGTCCGCCGGCGACGGCCTTGCCGAAGAGAGGCAGTTCGCTCCGTCGGGCGTGGATCGCGTAGTCCTCGCGGGAGAATTCGTCGTGAGGCGGGTTCGGCGTCGAGCCGCTCGCCCCGGCTGCGGATGCGGCCGATGCCGCCTCGCTCTGAGAGCGCCGGTCGTCGGCGCCGGTGTTGTCGGGCATCGGGTCCCCTTGCCGTGCTGCGCGACCGCGGCCGCGGCGGCCGCTTCGATGCGGACGCTTCCTCAGGTTAGCGCCATGCGAGCGCGACCGCATCCCCGCGACGCATTGGTCGATCGCGGGCCTACTGAGACTGAGTCCCGACCCTGCGCGCGGTCGTCCACCGGTGTCGGCTCGCAGTGCCGGATCCGCCCCGGTGCATTTCTCCTGCGGGAAGGACGGCTTGGCCGGATGAGGAAGAACCCGGCCCTTGTATCCTCGCCCGGCGCGTTCGTCCTCCGGCGAGGACATCCGGACAGGACATCCGGCCCGAGACGTCCGGGCGGCGCCGCGAACCGGATCGAGCGTCACGACGGGCACTCAGGCCGCAGCACGCCGGTGACGGCCGTTCATGCGCCGACCCGTTTCTCCTGCGGGAAGGACGGCTCGGCCGGATGAGGAAGAACCCGGCCCATGTGTCCTCGCCCGGCGCGTTCGTCCTCCGGCGAGGACATCCGGGCAGGACATCCGGCCCGAGACGTCCGGGCGGCGCCGCGAACCGGATCGAGCGGGTCGTGCGCCCAACGATTTTCCCGCGGAACCCCGGAACCCACCCTGGAGGAGGCGACCACCGGCCGACAGCGTCGCGACAGCCCGCCTGCCGTGCTAGTCGGAATCGGGAGCCGGTCGCCAGACGACGATCTCGGTGCGCCGCTGCGCCCGCACTCCATGGCGGAGCGTGACGACGTCGCCCTCCATGCCCGCGGCGAACACGCGCCGACCCGGCCGGTTGAGCAGCTCGTCCGCGAGGGCCGATTCGAGCTCGCGCACCCGGGTGTTCAGCGCGCTGACCTGGTTCTCCAGCTGCAGGATGCGCGCGATGCCCTCGAGCGACACGCCCTCGGACGAGAGCCGGGCGACCTCGCGCAATTGCGTCACATCGCGCATCGAATACCGCCGCGACTTGCCCGCCGTGCGGGTCGGACGCACAAGTCCGATCCGGTCGTACTGGCGGAGGGTCTGCGGATGCATCCCCGCCAATTCGGCCGCGACGGCGATCGCGAAGACGGGGGTGAACTCGTCCAATGCGTCTCCTTTCCGTCGCGACATCCGACACCGGATGCGGAAGTGGGGTTGTGAGCGGATGCGGAAGTGGGGCTAGTAGCGCGCCTTCTCGAGAAGATCCTGGCGCGGATCCTCGTCGGGCTCGGCTGCGGCGAACGCTTCGAGGGCCTCCTTGGCGGCCGAGCTGAGGCGGTCGGGCACCGCGACCTGGATGACGGCGAGGAGGTCGCCGGTACCCTTTCCGGTTTCGACCCCGCGACCCTTCACGCGCAGTACGCGTCCGCTCGGTGTTCCGGGGGCGACGCGCAGCTTGACGGGATCGCCACCGAGCGTCGGCACCTCGATCGTGGCGCCGAAGACGGCTTCCACGAAGGTGACAGGCACGGTGACGCGCAGGTTCAGACCGTCGCGCTCGAACACCGGATGCTTGCGGACAGCGATCGTGAGCACGAGATCGCCCGGCTCACCACCGTCGGGGCTCGGGCGACCCTTGCCCCGCACGCGGATCTTCTGCTGGTCGGCCACACCGGCCGGGATGCGCACGCCGAGGGGCTTGCCCTCGCCGGTCTGCAGTTGGACGGTGTCGCCGCGCGTCGCCGTGCGGAAGTCGATGGTGGTGCTGGCCGTGACATCCGCACCCTTCTGCGGCCCGCCGAAGCCGCGGAAGCCGCCGCTGGGCTGGCCGAATCGGCCGTTGCCGCCGCCGAACATCCCACCGAGGAGATCCTCGAAGCCGGCGGGAGGGCCTTGCTGGGTGGAGTAGCCGGCGCGACCGCCCGGCTGGTTGAAGACGCCGCCGAAGACGTCCTCGAAGCCGCCGCTGGACTGGCCGCCGGACGTGAAGCGCGCGCCGGAGCCCATGGCTCGGACGGCGTCGTACTCCTTGCGCTGTTCGACGTCGGAGAGCACCGAGTAGGCCTCGCTGATCTCTTTGAACTTCGACTCCGCCTTGGTGTCGCCCGGGTTCGAGTCGGGGTGGTACTGACGCGCGAGCTTGCGGTAGGTCTTCTTGAGGTCGGCCGCGGAGACGTCCTTGGAGACACCGAGGATCTTGTAGAAGTCCTTGTCGAACCAGTCCTGGCTTGCCATGCGTCTCTTTCTCGTTCTCTCGTGCGGGTGGTGCGTTTCGTGCGGGCGGCGCTCATCGTGCGACGACCGTCCCTGCGAGGGACCCCTTCTCGGTTCGAGGGCGCCCCCGGGAGGGGGTCCGTCGAACCGAGCCGGGTCCCTCGCAGGAGGGGTGCGGCTAGGCGGGGACGGCCACGACGACCTTGGCCGCGCGCAGCAGGGTGCCGCCCAGGTAGTAGCCGGATTCGACGACGTCGGCGACCGTGGAGGTCTCGGCGCCGGGAACCGGCTGCTGGAAGATGGCCTCGTGCACGTTCGGGTCGAAGAGGTCTCCGACCGCACCCGTCTTGGTGAGGCCGAGCCGCTCGACTCCCCCGCGGAGCTTGGCGGCGATGGCCGTGAACGGCCCGCCCTCCTCGAGGTCGCCGTGCTTCTGCGCCCGGTCGAGGTCGTCGAGCACGGGCAGCAGGACCTTCACGGCCTCGCCGATCGCACGCTCCTTCTCGACCTGACGGTTCGCCTCGGTGCGCTTGCGGTAGTTCGCGTACTCGGCGGTGACCCGCTGCAGATCAGCGAGGTGCTCCGCAGCCAGCTGCTCGGCACTGGACTGTCCCGAGAGGAACGAGAGGTCCGCATCCGAGAGCGATGTCTCGACGTCAGGCCCCTCCGCCTCGATCAAGCCGTCCGCGGCCTCCTGGGACGCCGCTTCAGCCGCCTCGGTGGACTCGAACTCTCCGTCGGTGTTCTCGTTCGGTTCGTTCTTGTCGGCCATGGTTACTTGTCGTCCTTCTTCGGCTCGTCCTCGTCGATGACCTCGGCGTCGACGATGTCCTCGTCGCTGTCCTTGGTCTCCTCGGTGGGCGCATCCTGCGGGGCGTTCTGCTCGGCCTGGGAGGAGGCGTAGATGGCCTCGCCCAGCTTGGTCTGCGACTGGTTCAGCGCGTCGAAGGCGGTCTTCACGGCCGCGTCGTCGTCGCCGGCCAGAGCCGACTTCAGAGCGTCGACGTCGCCGCGGACCTCGGTCTTCACGTCATCCGGGAGCTTGTCCTCGTTCTCCTTGATCAGCTTGTCGATCGAGTAGGCGAGGGTCTCGGCGTTGTTGCGGACCTCGGCGGCCTCGCGGCGCGACTTGTCCTCGGCCGCGTGCTCCTCGGCCTCGCGGACCATGCGCTCGATGTCCTCCTTGGGCAGCGAGGAGCCACCCGTGATGGTCATCGACTGCTCCTTGCCGGTGCCCTTGTCCTTCGCGGACACGTGCACGATGCCGTTGGCGTCGATGTCGAAGGTGACCTCGACCTGCGGGATGCCGCGCGGCGCCGGAGCGATGCCCTGCAGCTCGAAGGTGCCCAGGTTCTTGTTGTCGCGGGTGAACTCGCGCTCACCCTGGAACACCTGGATCGCGACGGACGGCTGGTTGTCGTCGGCCGTGGTGAAGGTCTCGCTGCGCTTGGTCGGGATGGCCGTGTTGCGCTCGATGAGCTTGGTCATGATGCCGCCCTTGGTCTCGATACCGAGGGAGAGCGGGGTGACGTCGATGAGCAGGACGTCCTTGCGCTCGCCCTTCAGCACACCGGCCTGGAGCGCGGCGCCGACGGCGACGACCTCATCCGGGTTGACGCCCTTGTTGGGCTCCTTGCCACCGGTGAGCTTCTTGACGAGCTCGACGACGGCGGGCATACGGGTCGAACCACCGACGAGCACAACGTGCGCGACGTCGCTGACGGAGACACCCGCCTCGCGGATGACGTCCTCGAACGGCTTCTTGGTGCGGTCGAGCAGGTCGCTGGTGAGCTCCTCGAACTTGGCGCGGGTCAGCGTCTCGTCGAGGTTCGCCGGGCCGTTCTCGGTGAGCGAGAGGTAGGGCAGCTGGATGCTGGTCGAGGTGCTCGACGAGAGCTCCTTCTTGGCCTGCTCCGCCGCCTCCTTCAGACGCTGACGGGCGATCTTGTCCTTCGAGACGTCGACACCGGTCGAGTCCTTGAAGCGCTTGACCAGGTAGTCGACGACGCGCTGGTCCCAGTCGTCGCCGCCGAGGCGGTTGTCGCCCGCGGTCGAGCGGACCTGGATCGTCGAGAAGTCGTCGTCCTTGCCCACCTCGAGCAGCGAGACGTCGAAGGTACCGCCACCGAGGTCGAAGACCAGGATGAGCTCGTCCTCCTTGCCGCGGTCGAGACCGTAGGCGAGAGCGGCCGCGGTGGGCTCGTTGATGATGCGCAGCACGTTGAGGCCTGCGATCTCGCCGGCGTCCTTCGTGGCCTGACGCTCGGCGTCATTGAAGTAGGCGGGGACCGTGATGACCGCGTCGGTCACCTTGTCGCCGAGGTACTGCTCGGCGTCGCGCTTGAGCTTGCCCAGGATGCGGGCCGAGATCTCCTGCGGGGTGTACTTCTTGTCGTCGACGCCGAAGGTCCAGTCGGTGCCGATGTGGCGCTTGACCGAAGCGATGGTGCGGTCGACGTTGGTCACGGCCTGGCGCTTCGCGGTCTCACCGACGAGCACCTCGCCGTCCTTGGTGAACGCGACGACGGAGGGCGTGGTGCGGAAACCCTCCGCGTTGGCGATGACGGTGGGCTCGCCACCTTCGAGGACCGCGACCACCGAGTTGGTGGTTCCGAGGTCGATGCCTACGGCACGAGACATAGCTGTGTTTCTCCTTCGCGCCCGTCCGTGGATCCGGCCGAGCAATTGACCTGCGCCCCGGCGGCTGCCGGGACACTGACTCATACGTTGCCGCGGGAGTTGAGCCCCGCTGACTCAAGTCTGGTGCAGGGGGGTTCAGCGCGTCAAGTCGGTAGCGAGAAACTTGAGTCGGTCACACTCAACTTTCAGATTGACGGGGATGGGCGGGATCCTTCACCGCACCGGGGTGATCTTCTAGGCTCGGGGCATGCGATCCGCCCGCCAGCTCATCCTGCCCCTCGCCGCAGCCCTGCTCCTCACCGGATGCGCCCCGACGAACGTTCCGGATGTCGACGCGACCGTGCCGACCGCATCCGTCGAGACGCCGACCTCGGCTCCCGCGCCGGAACCGACGGCGACGGCGACGGAAGCCGCTCCGGCCCCTGCCGCCACCCCTTTCAACCCGACGTGCGACGACATCCTGACGCCCGAAGCCGCGGCCGATCTCGAAGCGACCGGGTTCGAACCGGTCGACTTCGACTCGGGCGACAACGCGTTCGACGACCTCCTCGATACGGTGCTCGACGACGACGGCATCGTCTGCGAGTGGTCGAACCCGTCGACGGATGCGACGCAGCTCGTCGCGTACGCCGAGGTCGACGCCGCGACGATCCCCGAACGCAAGGCGGCCGTGCAGGCGGCCGGCTGGGTCGAGTCTCCGGACACCGGTGGCCTGCTGTTCACATCGCCGGACCCTGCGGATGCGGCTTCCGACCGTCCGTTCCTGTTCGGCGACAGCTACTACTTCGCCGCGTCGAGCAGCACCCTGCTGGGCGGGCTCGAACTGGGCTGAGCGCGCGCCGTCGGCGAAGCCCGGGTGGTCACACAACGTCCATCCACCACAGGATTCCGGACCATTCGCGCCAACCCGGGCGACCCCATCGGCCCGAACCAGCCCCCACTCGGCCCGAACCGGCCCGAACCCGCCCGAACCGGCCCGAACCGAGCAAGCCCGGGTGGTCACACAACGTCCATCCGCTCGCCGTGCGCGCCTGTTCGCGCCGACCCCGCGCACCCCAGGCCGAAGCGGCCGCGGCCCTGCGGAACCGGCGCGAGGCAGACAGCGCCGGTGCGACACCCTGCGGCTACCCGCGCGCACTAGGCTCGCGCCATGACCGCCGAATCCGTCGCGACGACTCCGAACCGGACCGGCCGCTGGCCGGTGATCGCCTGGGGTCTCTGGGACTGGGGCGGCTCCGCGTTCAACGCCGTCGTGACCACCTTCGTCTTCACGGTGTACCTCACCACCGACGGTCTGTTCGGTACGAACAGCGAGGTCTCGGCCGCTTTGGGCTGGTCGCTCGGCGCCGCGGGCGTTCTGGTCGCGCTCACCGCCCCCATCACCGGGCAGCGCGCCGATCGCGCCGGCGGACGCCGCCGCTGGCTCGGCGTCTACTCACTCGGCGTGGTGCTCGCGATCGTGCTGATGTTCTTCGTTCAGCCCGACCCCGCCTACCTCTGGCTCGGCCTGCTCCTGCTCGCCGTCGGCACCGTGCTCTTCGAGTTCGCGAGCGTCAACTACAACGCCATGCTCGCCCAGGTCTCGACCCGCACGAACCTCGGCGCGGTCTCGGGCTTCGGCTGGGGCATGGGCTACGTCGGCGGCATCGTTCTGCTGCTGATCGTCTACTTCGGCTTCATCAGCCCCGAGGTCGGCCTCTTCGGCGTCACGAGCGAGAACGGACTCGACGTGCGCGTCTCGATCCTGGTCGCGGGCGTCTGGATGGCGATCTTCTCGATCCCGGTGCTGCTCGCTGTTCCCGAGACCCGCGTCATCGGGAAGTCCGCTCGCGTCGGGGTGATCGAGTCGTACCGGATCCTCGGCCGCGACGTGCGCCGACTCTGGGGCGAAAGCCGCGTCACCGTCTTCTTCCTGCTCGCCAGCGCGGTCTTCCGCGACGGCCTCACCGGCGTCTTCACCTTCGGCGGAGTGCTCGCGTCGGGCACCTTCGGCTTCTCGCCCGGCGAGGTGATCATCTTCGCGATCGTCGCCAATGTCGTCGCCGGTGTCGCGACCATGTCGGTCGGCGCCCTCGACGATCGGATCGGGCCCAAGCCCATCATCGTCACGTCGCTGATCGGCCTCATCGTCTGCGGATCCGCGGTGTTCGTCTTCCACGACGGCGGCCAGACCATCTTCTGGATCTTCGGCCTGCTGCTGTGCCTCTTCGTCGGTCCGGCACAATCCGCCTCGCGCAGCTACCTCGCCCGCCTCATCCCGACCGGCCGCGAAGGCGAGATCTTCGGCCTCTACGCGACCACCGGCAAGGCCGCGACCTTCCTCGCTCCCACCGCGTTCGCGCTCTTCGTGACCATCGCCGCCGCCTCGTCGGGCGGCAGCGACGACGACGTGCAGTACTGGGGCATCCTCGGTCTCGTGCTCGTCCTCCTCGCCGGCTTGATCCTGCTGCTGCCGGTGAAGAGTCCGCAGACGGATGCGACCCCGGTCTCGTCGTCGAAGGACGCGATGTAGAGTGACCCCGAGCGGGGGATGCCCTGCTCGACGACCCGATTCCAGTTCGCAGTGCAGGGAACCTCGATGGCTACACCTCCGACCGGCAATGGACCGCGCGGTCCGGAGCGTCACTCCCACCACTCCGAGCAGGCCGTCGATCACCCCCTCGTATCACCGGCCGAGACATGGCCCCAGGCTCCGGAGGGTTCGCAGCAGCCCGCACCCGCGGTCGTCCCGGCCACCAGGACGCGGGTCAAGAAGCGCCGCAAGCGCTCGGCGAGGTCGAAGGCCAAGGCCGCGGCGAAGCGCGGCGGACGCGTCGTGATCTCCGTGCTCGCCGTCGTCGCGCTGGTCGCGGTGATCGTACTGATCGTCAACGGCGGGTTCTTCGGCATCTGAGTCGTCGGCCCTCAACCGCCGACGGATCAACCGCCGACGGATGCGCCCGCGGCTACGCCAGCCACCACGCGATGAGCAGCATCGTGATGAGGAACCCGGTCACGAAGTTCAGCGTCAGGAAGCGCCGCCAGCCGGCGTTGGCGGATTCGCAACGCGCGTCGTCGATCCGCCAGTAGGGCAGGATGCTGGCCGCGTACGGCAGCACCAGGACCGCCGACAGGATGCCGGGCCACGGCAGAGCGAGCAGGAGGACCCCGCCGGCGAGATAGGCGATCACGGCGAAGCGCACGGTCGCGCGCGCCCCGATCACGGTGCCGATCGAGCCGATGCCGGCCTCGCGGTCGGCCTTGATGTCTTGCACCGCCCCGAACGCGTGGCTCGCGATTCCCCAGAGGAAGAACGCCGCCAGGATGGCGAACAGCGCGGGCGTGAACGTCGCGCCGGCGAGCACGAGCCCGTATACCGCCGGACTGACGAAGTGCGTCGAAGAGATGAGCGAATCGAGGAACGGTCGCTCCTTGAAACGCAGCCCGGGCGCGCTGTACGCGATCACGGCGAACACGCTGACGGCGAGCACCAGCCACGAGCCCGGCCCGCCGAGCAGCACGAGGGCCACGAGGAAGGGCACGTTCGTGACGATGGCCGAGACGATCGTGAGCCGGTGCATCCGCTTGTCGAGGATCGCCCCCTCCACGCCGCCCTTGCGCGGGTTGCGCAGATCGGATTCGTAATCGAAGACGTCGTTGATGCCGTACATCGCGAGGTTGTACGGCACCAGGAAGTACAGCGTGCCCAGCACGAAAGCGAGATCGATCTCGCGGGTGGTGAGCAGATAGGCGGCCGCGAACGGGTAGGCGGTGTTCACCCAGCTCAGCGGACGGCTGGAGAGCAGGAGAGCGCGCAGGGCGGTCATGGCAGGTCGTCCTTCAAGTCGGTTCTCTCGAGTCGTTCGGATGCGGCACGTTCGGATGCGGCACGTTCGGATGCGGCACGTTCGGGTCTCGCGCGTCGCGGCAGGAGCCCCCACAACGCCGGCAGCAGCAGCGCAGCCGCGATGGCGTAGGCGAAGTCCTCGAGCGGCGCGATGCCGAGGAAAGCGCCGCTGATCCTGTCGGGATCGTAGGCGACCAGACCGACGCCGATCATCACATTGTCGAACACCGCGGTGGCCGCGAGCACAACACCGAGCGTCACGGCCACGGCGCGCCATCGCATCCGCCGTCGCACGGCCGCGAGCACGACCGCCGCGGCTACGACGGCGAGGAAGACGGCGTTCAGCCCCCAATACGTCACGAGGTCGCCCGCCGCACCAGCGCGCCATGCACGTTCATCGTCACGTAGCAGAGCAGCGTCAGGAAGAAGAGCTCCTCCAACGGCAGTTCGGGTGCGAGCAGGATGCCGGTCATAAAAGCCGTCTCGCCGCGGAAGAAGATCCCGAGCCCGATACCGAACGCGTCCCACACCAGGAAAAAGACGATGCCGACGACGAGCACGATCGAGGCGCGACGCGCATCCGCCCAGAAGAACAGAGCGAACCGCCGGTCGAGCACCACCATCCCGAAGAGCGAGAACAGCAGCGCGGCCAGGTACAGCAGCGTCACGACGGAAGAGGCTCGGTCGTGACGTCGCCACGGACCCGCTTGAGCAGCACCTCCGCGCTGATCAAACACATCGGCAGGCCGATGCCGGGGATCGTCGACCCGCCGGCGTAGTACAGACCCTCGACCGCGGTCGACACGTTGCCGGCGCGGAAGAAGGCGCTCTGCTTCAGGGTGTGCGCCGGGCCGAGGGCGGTGCCGCGCCAGGCGCCGAGGTCGCGCTCGAAATCGGCCGG
The DNA here is from genome assembly GCA_013204985.1 of Microbacteriaceae bacterium VKM Ac-2855. GTDB lineage: Bacteria > Actinomycetota > Actinomycetes > Actinomycetales > Microbacteriaceae > Rathayibacter. The sequence goes on along the minus strand of JABMLG010000003.1, from coordinate 108,864 downwards.
GCCGATGGTGCGACGCACGACGATGCGCTCGGCGAGGTCGGTCGCGCCGGTCCACGTCGCGATCTGCTCGATCACCGCATCCGCGACGGCCTCGACCCGCGCATCCCCCGCACCGTCGACACCACCCGAGCCGATGCCGGGATCGGCCGGTACGGGCACCAGCACGAAGAGGTTCTCGTGTCCCTCCGGCGCGACCGACGCGTCCGTCGCGCTCGGCTTGCAGACGTAGATCGACGCCGGGTCGGGCACCGAGGTGACCTCGCCGAAGATCCGGGAGAAGTTGTCGTGCCAATCCGCCGTGAAGAGGAGGGTGTGGTGCGCGAGCTGCGGCAGCTCCCCGCGCACGCCCAGCAGAACCAGCACGGCGCTCGGCCCCGGCGTGCGCTCGGCCCAGTATTCGGGGCCGTAGGTCTGCAGCTCGCTCGGCAGCAGGGCCTGCTCGGTCGTGAAGAGATCGGCCGCGTTCACCACGATGTCGGCCGGGATCGACTCCTCCCCCACCTGAACACCGATCGCCTGCGCGCGATGGCGCGAACCCTTCGGTGCGGTCGCCGTGCGGATGCTCGTCACCGGCACCCCGGTGCGGATCTGCACGCCCGCCTCCACGGCCACGTCGCGCACCGCGTCGATCAGCTTCGTGAAGCCGCCCATCGGATACAGCACACCGTCGGCGAGATCGAGGTGGCTCATCAGGTGGTACATGCTCGGTGCCTCGAAGGGTGAGGAGCCGAGGAAGACCGCCGGGTAACCGAGCACCTGTCGCAGCCGCGGATCCGTCACCGTCTCGCCGGCGAGCGTGTCCAGCGGGCGCAGCAGCAGCTTCGCCAGCGTGGGCATCCGCGTGAGCACGTCGCGGCGCAGCAGCGGGGCGAACGACTGGAAGCTGGTGTAGAGGAAGCGCCGCTTGGCGACCTCGTAGGTGTCGCGCGCCGAGGCCAGATAGGCCCGCATCCGCTCGCCGCTGCCCGGCTCGACGGCCTCGAACACGGCGAGATTCGACTCGAGGTCGGCCGCGATCTCGATCGGGACGGCGTAGCCCTCGCTGTAGACGCGATAGCCCGGGTCGAGCTTGACCAGTTCGAGCCGTTCGGCCGCGCTCGAACCGAAGAGGCGGAAGAAGTGGTCGAACACCTCGGGCATGAGGTACCAGGAGGGGCCGGTGTCGAAGCGGAAGCCGTTGTGCTCCCACGAACCCGCGCGACCACCGAGGTCTTCCCGCGCCTCGAGCAGGGTGACCGCGTACCCGTCGCGGGCGAGCAGGGCGGCCGAGGCCAGCCCGGCGATGCCGCCGCCGATCACCACGGCGGCGCCGGGGGCGCGGCGTCGTCTGGGGCGGTACGTCGCCGCCCGGGCGAGCAGTGCCGCCTTCGCCGCGGTCGGCACGCTCACGCGCGAGCGCAGCAAATCGGCGGCCGGCGTCGAGCGGATGCGGTCGGCCAGCGCCGCGAACAGCGCGTGCGCCAGCCACACCGCGCGTCGGCTCGACGGCGGCAACTCGTCGATGATGGCCCCGGAGATGCGCAGGTCGTCGTCCAGATCGGCGAGCAGGCGAGCCTTGTCGTCCTCGTCGAGCGCGCGCGGGTCGATTCCCGGGAAGTAGCTTCGGCCGAGGCCGTCGACATCGGCCGAGAGGTCGCGGAGGAAGTTGACCTTCTGGAACGCAGCGCCCAGCCGGCGTGCACCGAGCACGAGGTGCTCGCGGCGCGCGGGCGAGAGCGTGGGCGCATCCGGAGCGGCGAGGAAGGTCTGCAGGCACATCAGGCCGACCACCTCGGCCGAGCCGTAGACGTACTCGGCGAACGACTCCGGCGTGTGCTCGGTCTCGCGGAGGTCGGCGCGCATGCTCGCGAAGAACGGTCGGGTCAGGTCGGGGCCGATGCCGCACGCGCGGGCGGTGCGCCCGAAGGCGTGCACGATGAGGTTCGCGCTGTAGCCGGTCGCGATCGCGCGCTCCGTCTCGGCCTCGAACTCGTCGAGCTCGGCCTCGATCGCGGCCCGGTCGAGATCGGCCGAGGACGCGACTCCGTCGACGATCTCGTCGGCCACTCGCACCAGGGCGTAGATGTCGGCGACGCGACCGCGCACTGCGCCCCCGAGCAGGCGCGAGGCCAGACCGAAGGAGGTGGAATAACGGTGGATCACGATCGATGCGGCCTCATGGGCGACGTCGTCGTACAGTTCGGACTGGCGGGTCATCGCCTCACCGTACCGGCCCGGCGGCGGCTCAACGGCCACGCTCCAGCACCGTCGCGACCAGCGGTCGCACCTCGGCACGGAACGCCTCCGGCACGCACGGTTCGTTCAGCGCCTCCCACGCCCGGTTCGCGAAGTCGCTCGCCAGCCGCTCCGCGTACCCGCGCGCGCCGCAGGTGGCCAGCGTGGTGCGGATCCGCTTCGCATCCGAGCGGGAGAGCGAGCGGTCGCCGAAGAGCGGCTCGATCTCGGGCCACTGCTCGGTGCCGGCCGCGTACGCGATCAGCACGGTGCGCTTGCCCTCGCGCAGGTCGCCCAACGTGCTCTTGCCCGTTGCGACCTCGGTGCCGAAGACACCGAGCAGGTCGTCGACGATCTGGTACGCGATGCCGATGTTGCGACCGAAGTCGCCCAGCGCCCGCACCACCTCATCCGAACCGCCCGCGAGCACCGCCCCGGCCTGCAGCGGCGCCTCGAACGAGTAGACCGCCGTCTTCAGCCGCTCCATCTCGAGGACCTCGTCGACCGTCGGCATACCCGGCATCAGCGAGAAGTCGACGTCGGCGAGCTCGCCCGCCGCGGAGGCGAAGATCGCCTCGTCGAGCAGTGCGAGCAGCCGCGCACGGATGTCGTCGGCGGCGCCGACTCCCTCGACCAGGCGGTGCGCTCCGGCGAGGGCGAGATCGCCCGCGACGACCGCCACCGAGGTGCCTCGGTGCTCCGCGATGGGGATGGAGAGACCGGCCGTCGTCGCCTCGTCGCGGTAGCTGCCCGAAAGGTTGGGGCCGCCGCGGCGCACGAAGTCACGGTCGATCACGTCGTCGTGCACGATCAGAGCGGTGTGCAGCAGCTCGAACGCGGCGCCGAGGTGGGCCGCCGCCTCGAAATCGGTACCGCCCAGCGCCTCGTAGGCCGACAGCACCATCCTCGGGCGGAAGCGCTTGCCCCCACGGGTGTTGGATTCCAGGGTCTGCCACAGGGTCGCGTACCGGGGACCGAGCATCTGAGCGCGGCTCTGCGCCAGGCTGAAGAAGCGGTCGAGCACACCATCGACGTACTGCTGTCGACGGCGGGAGAGAACCACCAACTCGTGTGTATCCACGTCCTGAGGCTAACAAACTTGACGGTCTAACAATAAGCCGACTGACCGATTCGATGGGGTAGTTTTGTCGCGATGAATGCACAGGTGGTCACCGAAGAGATCGAGCAGGTCGTGCTCCTCGATGAAGACGGCTCCGCGATCGGGACGGCGCCCAAGGCGACCGTGCACGACACCGCGACCCGCCTGCATCTGGCGTTCTCCTGCCATGTCTTCGCTCCCGACGGTGCTCTACTCGTTACTCGACGCGCCTTGTCGAAGAAGACCTGGCCCGGCGTCTGGACGAATTCCTTCTGCGGACACCCCGCTCCGGGCGAGCGGATCGAGGACGCCGTCGTGCGTCGCGCCGAGCGCGAACTGGGGGCGACGCTCGTGTCCCTCGAAGTGGCGCTACCGCAATTCCGCTATCGCGCGGTTGACGCGAGCGGCGTCGTGGAGAACGAGATCTGCCCGGTGTACACCGCGACTCTCGCATCCCGCGAGGCCCTGGATCCGCGCCCCGACGAGGTCATGGATTACGAGTGGGTCGACGCCGCGCAGACCCTCGCCGCGGTGAAGGCCACCCCGTGGGCGTTCTCGCCCTGGCTCGTACTGCAGTTGCCGGCCCTGCTGGGCTGAGCCCGCGGGCCAAGCCGGGGTGGTCACGAAACCCCCCACACTTGCCCCGAAACGGACGGTTCGCGGCAACCCGGGCCTCCCGCATACCCCGGCCCACACCCGGGTGGTCACGAAACGCCCCGCCCGGCCCCGAAACGGACGGTTCACGACAACGCGGGCCTTTCGCACACCCCGCCCCACGCCCGGGTGGTCACAAAACGCCCCGCCCGGCCCCGAAACGGACGGTTCACGACAACCCGGGCCTCCCCCACGCACTGGCCTCGCGCATCGAGCCTCCCGCACACACCGGCCTCGCGCATCGGGCCTTTCGCACGCACCGAGCTAAGCCCGGGTGGTCACAAAACGCCCCGCCCGGCCCCGAAACGGACGGTTCGCGGCAACCCGGGCCTCACGCATCCCGAAACGGGCTTGCCGCGCCCGCACACGCCGCGCAAACGCACACCCCGGGCGAGGCCCGGGCGACGCCTCAGTCGCCGTAGACGTTCGTGCGGTGGAAGTTGAGGTGCGAGCGCGAGGCCGTCGGGCCGCGCTGGCCCTGGTAACGGCTCGCGTACTCCGCGGATCCGTAGGGCTTCTCGGCCGAGGAGCTGAGGCGGAAGAAGCACATCTGGCCGATCTTCATCCCCGGCCAGAGCGTGATCGGCAACGTTGCGACGTTGCTCAACTCGAGCGTGACGTGACCCGTGAAGCCCGGGTCGATGAAGCCGGCGGTCGAGTGCGTCAACAGACCGAGCCGGCCCAGCGAGCTCTTGCCCTCGAGGCGCGCGGCGATGTCGTCGGGCAGCGAGACCTGCTCGTACGTCGAACCGAGCACGAACTCGCCCGGGTGCAGGATGAACGGCTCACCCTGAGCGGTCTCGACCAGACGCGTCAGCTCGGGCTGATCGGCGGCCGGGTCGATGAACGGGTACTTGTGGTTGTCGAACAACCGGAAGTAGCGGTCCAGCCGCACGTCGATCGACGACGGCTGCACCATCGCCGGATCGTGCGGTTCGAGGCCGACCCGCCCACTCGCCAGCTCGGCCTTGATGTCCCGGTCACTCAGCAGCACCCGGCAAGCCTACCGAGCGCCGAGCGTGGCGCCCACTCCCGCCGACCGGGCAGCCGGATTATCGTCGACCCATGAGCGACGCACGCGAACAGGCGGTCCGACCGGCGAGCGGATCCAGGCAGGCGAGCGGGTCCCGACCGGCGAGCGGATCCAGGCCGGGGAGCGCATCCCGATGAGGCCCCTCCGGTATTCGATCAATATCACCCTCGACGGCTGCTGCCATCACGAGGCGGGCTTGCCGCCGGATGAGGAATCGATGCGCTACTGGGCCGAGCAGATGCAGCGCGCCGACGCCCTGGTGCTCGGCCGAGTGACCTACGGGATGATGGAGTCGGCCTGGCGCAAGCCCGCCACGGGCGGCTGGCCCGCGTGGATCGACGAGCAGCAGCTCCCGTTCGCCGAGGCGATCGACCGGGCGAAGAAGTACGTCGTGTCGTCCACGCTGAACGAGGCCGACTGGAACGCCGAGCTGCTGCACGGCGACATCGGGCCGGCGGTTCAGCGGCTCAAGGAGGAGGAAGGTGACGGCCTGTGGATCGGCGGCGTGACCCTCCCCTCGGCGCTGGCGGATCTGGGCCTGATCGACGAGTACGAGTTCGTCGTGCATCCGGTGCTCGCCGGACACGGCCCGACGTTGCTCGCCGGTCTGCGCGAGCGGATCCGGCTCGAGCTCGTCGATCGGCACGAGTTCCGCTCGGGCGCCGTCGCGATGCGATTTCGACCGGTCAGCGGATGAGGGCGGCGCCTCGGATCACAGCGCGGCGCGCGCCCGCGCCGCTGCCAGCCTCGGGGTCATCGGGGTGAGCACCGCGGTGTAGGCGTGCAGGATGTCGGGCCTGCCGAGCCACACCCTCGACGACGGCAGCAGGTCGTAGCCCAGTTCATGGATCCACGAACCGTTCTCACGGTCGACGAAGTTGCGCCGCGCGTAGCGCCAGAAGCCGGCGTAGCGTTGCAGATACACCTCGTGCTCCAGCTCCTCGAACAGCGCCCACGACGCACCGATCGCCTCCGCGAGCACTACGTGCATCCGCTGGCCGATCACCGGCACATCGTCCCAATCGAGCGTCGACACGAAGCCCGGCCGATCACCTGTCTGCCAACCGTTGTCGATCGCGACACCGAACAGGCACGCCGCGGTGTCGACCATCCACTCGGCGTCGACCATCACGCCGCGCAACGCGCGGGCGAGTTCGACGAGGAGCCGCGCCCACTCCATCGAGTGCCCCACCGAGTAGCCGTAGGGGCGGAAACGGTCGGCGGGCGAGTCGCGCCCGTACTCGGGCAGCGGCCGCCACTGCGCGTCGAAGTGCTCGACGATCCGGTGCCCGTTGTCGGCGGCGGTCGCCATCATGCGCTCGGCGACGCGCTCGGCCCTGCGCAGCCACACGGCGTCGCCGGTGACGGAGTAGACGGCGAGCGCCGCCTCCACGAAACGCATGTTGGCCCGTGCGCCGCGGTAGTCCTCCACGATCGACCAGTCGCGGGTGAAGGAATCGACGAGCGCGCCCTGATCCTCGTCCCAGAACCGGGAGATGAGGACGGTGGCCGCGCGCTCGAGAAGCGCATCCGCCCCATCGATCCCGGCCGCATCCGCCGTCGCCGCGGCGAGCAGTACGGAGGCGTGGTCGTGGGCGTCCTTGTGCACGGTGGCGGCGATCGCCGCTTGAACGACGTCGTGTTCCGCCGGCAGCACGCGCGAGAGCCACCCGCCGAAGGAGTCGTCCCAGAAAGTGTGCAGCAGTGCTTCCACCCCGTGTGCGGCCGCGGCGCGAGCCGAGCGGTCACCGCGGAGCGCCGCTCGCGCGAACACCGTGGTCATCCGAGCGGTGACCAGCAGGCGCAGGCCCTCGCCGGGCACCACTTCACCGGCGTCGCCGAGGTACCCGAAACCCGACTCGGCCCGCGATCCGCGGGCGACGTCGAGCAGCCGCTGCTCCTCCTTCGCCAGCCATGCCGTCAGTTCCGCCGACGTGTCCGCGTGGTCCGGCAGGGCCTGTCCCGGGGTGGTCTCGTTCATCTCGCCGTTCTCGTTCGTGCCGCACTCGTGCTCCGATGGTCGGCGCACCGCCCACGGGGTCGCATCACTGTGCCACGAATCCGTTGCGGTTTCGAGCTTTTCCCGTCCGTGTGCACCGTTCCTGCCGGCCGTGTTCGCGGAAGGGGACCGTCGCGCCTTCGGATTCCACACCTGTCGGCGGATCCGCGGGGCGGGGACGGCAGACTGAGCGGATGGACGCTCCGCCGCTCGAGACCATCAGCCGCATCGCGCCCGCCCTGCCAGGCCCGCGCATCCTCAGCCAACGGTGGACGGAGGTGACCTTCCTGCACTGGCGGGTCGACCCCGCTTCGGTCGCGCCGCATCTGCCCCCGGGGACCCGGCCCGACGAGTTCGACGGCAGCGCCTGGGTGGGCCTGATCCCGTTCCGACTGTCGCGCACCGCCTTCCTCGGCGGGCCCGCCGTGCCCTACTTCGGCACGTTCCCCGAGGTGAACGTGCGGCTCTACTCCGTGGACGAGCGCGGACGCCGCGCTGTGGTCTTCGCCTCGCTCGAGGCCTCGCACCTGCTGCCGGTACTCACCGCGCAGCTCGTGTTCGGCCTGCCGTACCGATGGGCGTCGATGCGGATGGGACACCGCGACGGCCTCGTCGGGTATCGCACGCGCCGGCACGGCGATGCGGGCGCGAGCTCGCACGTGATCGTGCGCCCGGGCGAGCGGGTCGTCGCGGATCCGCTCGCGGACCATCTCACCGCACGCTGGGCTTACCACGAGCGCCACATCGGCCGAACCTGGTTCGGCGCCAACGAGCACGCACCGTGGCCGTTGCGGCGCGCCGAACTGCTGCACCTCGACGACAGCCTCCTCGCCCGCGCGGGCTTCCCGGGCCTCGCCGAACGCGCGCCCGACTCGGTGCTCTACTCCGCGGGCGTCGGCACCGTCTTCACCGTGCCCCGCTCGCTCTGAGCCCGCACCGCGCGAACGCCGGGATGGCGGCCGTGATCGACGGCGGTCGTGATCGACGGCGGCCAGCTCAGCGCGAAGCGTGGGTCAGGACCGGTCCCGGCAGAGTCCACCCCCTGTGGGTGCCGGCAGATCCGCGTGATTGCGCGGATCGCGCCCGCGCCCGACGGGGTGGCCGAGGCTCACGCCGGTCCTGGCACACACCCCTGCCCGGCCACGACGCTCTCCACCGGTTTCAGAGCGCTCGGACTAGCGGCGCGGGTACGGGTACTCCGCGGATCGCCCCTGGAACGCCAGGATCGCGTCGTTCCGGATGCGCCCGCCCTCGATCTCGATGGCGCGGCGGATCGTCTCCGACGCCGCCCACGCATGCGGGCCCTCGAGCACCGGGCGGAGGAACGGCATCAGCGCCTCGCTGATCTCCCACGTGGTCGAGTTCCACAGCAGCGAGGGGCTGTGATCGACGGCGTAGTAGTTGGTGCTCGCGCCCACCGTGATCATCGGCTCCGCGAAACTCGTGGGACGTGCCCAGTCGAACCCCATTCCCGCATCGACCGACACGTCGACGATGAGGCTGCCAGGACGGAACGCGGCCAGATCCTTCTCGCGCAGGTAGGTGATCGGGTTGTTCGGGTCCTGCAGCGTGCAGTTCACGACGATGTCGCGCTCGGCGAGGAACGGTGCGAGCGGCACGGATCCGCCGACCAGGTTCACCTGTCCGTCGCCCGGCTCCTCCTCGTTCGGCTCGAACTGGATGATGTTCACCGACGGAATGGGTGAGCTCACGGCAGCGATGTTGCGGTTCGTCAACACCTGCACGTCATGGACGCCGTGCGCGTTCAGCGCCGTGACCGCACCGCGCGCCGTCGCGCCGAAGCCGATCACCAGCGCGGTGAGCCGCCGGCCGTAGTCACCGGTCGAGCCGCACAGTTGCAGCGCGTGCAGTACGGAGCAGTAGCCGGCCAGTTCGTTGTTCTTGTGGAACACGTGCAGGCCGTAGCTGCCGTCGCTGTTCCAGTGGTTCATCGCCTCCCACGCGATCAGCGTGAGCGACTTGTCGATCGCGGTCTGCGTCATCTCGGCGTCCTGCACGCAGTGCGGCCAACCCCAGAGCGTCTGGCCGTCGCGGAGTTCCTTCAGGTCGGCGGCCTGCGGCTTCGGCAGCAGAACCACATCCGCTTTCTCGATGATCTCGGCGCGGCTCGCCATCCGCCCGACGAAGGGGGCGAGCTGGTCGTCGGGGATCCCGAAACGCAGGCCGTAGCCGGATTCGAGGATTAGTGCCGCGCGGATGTCGGGGTCGAGCCGTTCGAGATGCGCGGGGTGCAGAGGCAGTCGCTTCTCGTCGGCCTTCCGCGAGGAGGCCATCACGCCGAGGCTGAGCAGTTGCGAAGGTGCCATGGTGGCGTCCGATCCACCGGCGCGGCGCCGGCCGTTGCGCCGTGACGAGACGGCGTCGAGGAATCCGGCGGGGCGAGGTCGAGGCCTGCGCTGAGCGTGCCGACGGACCGCGCTCCGCGCGAGGTGGGCGGATGAATCGCGCCCTGCTCCGAGGATAAGCCCGTTGATGGCGCCTCGGAGGTTCCTGCCCTAGGCTGTTCGACAGAAGGGGAGTAGTTCCCACCGCTCGCAGCACCACATCGCGGGCGATGCAGTGGCGTCGACATGATGGCGATCAGGATGATCGACCCGGCCCACCGATCCGCGCGAGCGGATGAACGAGACCTTCGGCACGAATCCGTGTCGAAGTGTCGACCCATGGCCCCGTCGGGCGAGAACGATACCTCGGCTCGCCAATGCAAAGGCCGACCATGACCTTCCTGCCCCTGTTCTTCGTCGCGCTCGGCGTCTCCGCCGACGCGTTCGCCGTCGCCCTCGGCAAGGGCCTGCACATGCGGATCCTCGCGTACCGCAACGCCCTGGTGATCGCCCTGACCTTCGGTCTCTTCCAGGCGGTGATGCCGCTGATCGGCTGGCTGCTCGGCACCGGCCTGGCCGACTACATCCGCGACGTCGATCACTGGGTCGCCTTCGGCCTGCTGGTGCTCATCGGCGGCAAGATGCTGTGGGAGGCGATCTTCGCCACGGATGCGGAGACGGACTCGGACGGCACGATCAAGCTGCGCGAGCTGATGCTGCTGGCGGTCGCGACCAGCATCGACGCATTGGCCGTCGGCATCACGTTCGCCTTCCTGGAGGTCTCGATCCTCGGAGCGGTGGCCCTGATCGGTGTCGTGACCTTCGTGCTGACCTTCGTGGGCGTTGTTCTCGGCCATCGCGTCGGCGCGCGCTTCCGGGGCCCCGCCGAGATCGCCGGCGGGCTGATCCTGATCGGCATCGGCGCGCGCATCCTGCTCGACCACCTCGGGATCTGGTGAGGCACTTCTTGCGAGGGACCCCTCCTGTGCGCGTCGGACCCCCGCAGGGCGGGTCCGACGCGCACAGGAGGGGTCCCTCGCAGGAGCGGATGGAGGCCGCATGCGCGCAACGCCGGCCGGTAGCCTGATGCCGATGACCTCTTTCCTCCGCCGCCGCACGGAGGGGCTCTCTCGCGACGTTCTCGTGCTCGGCGTCGTCGCGTTCTTCGTGATGCTCGGGTTCGGTGTCGTGGTGCCGGTGTTGCCGGTGTACGTGCGCAGCTTCGGGGTCGGCTACGTCGAGGTCGGCGCCGTGCTTTCGGCGTTCGCGCTGATGCGGCTGGTCGCGAATCCGTTCGTCGGCAAGCTCGTCGATCTCATCGGCGAACGCGTCGTGCTCGCAGTGGGCGTCGGCATCGTCGCCGTCTCGAGTGCCCTGGTCGGTCTCGCCGACGACTACCTGCACGTGCTGCTGCTGCGCGGCGTCGGCGGGATCGGCTCCGCGATGTTCACGGTCGCCGCGATGTCGCTGCTGCTGCGGTCGACGGATCCGGCCCGACGCGGCCGCTCGGTCGGCTTCTACCAGGGCGGCTTCCTGCTCGGCGGCATGGCCGGGCCGGCGGTCGGAGGCATCCTCTCGGCGATCTCCCTGACCGCGCCGTTCTTCTTCTACGCCGCGACGCTCGCGGTGGCCGGGGCCGTCGGGCTGGTGCTGCTGCGCGGCGAGACGCACGAGTCGATGGCGAACGCCGCCCCGACACTGCCGTTCCGGACCGTGCTGCGCGACCGCCGCTACCAGAGCGCTCTGCTGGCCAACTTCGCCACCGGCTGGTCGGCGATGGGCGTGCGCGGAGCGCTCGTGCCGGTGCTGGTCGTCGAATCGCTGCACGCCGAGCCGGCCTGGACGGGTATCGCCTTCGCGATCGCGGCGGTCGTGCAGACGATCGCCCTCGGTCCGGCCGGCCGCTTCGTCGACACCGTCGGCCGTCGCCCGGCGATCGTCGGCGCGTTCGCCCTGGGCGCGGCGATGATGCTCGCGATCCCGTTCGTCACCGAGCTGTGGCAGCTCGTCGTGCTGCTAGCGGTGTACGGCGCGGCGGCGGCCTTCATGGGCACGGCGCCGGCCGCATCCGTGGGCGACGCGGCGGGCGGGCGCGGCGGTCAGCCGGTGGCGGTGTTCCAGGCGGCGGGCGACGCAGCGGCGATCGTCGGCCCGCTGGCAGCGGGGGCGCTGGTCGATGCGTTCTCGTTCCCGGCCGCCTTCGGCTCGGCCGTTGTGCTTATGCTCGCGGCGTCGCTGTTCGCCCTGCGGATGCCGCCCGCGACGCGCACCCCCTAGCGAAAAGGTGCAGGAGTCGGCCGCCGACTCCTGCACCTTTTCGGAGGGCGCGGGCGAGAACGGCGCGGTCAGGACCAGCCGTTGTCGTACCAGGCGTGCCAGACCGCGTTGTCACCGCCGCGGCCGACGATGTCGAGCCGGCCCCTCCCCCAGCTCGCGGCGTCGAGCCCGGAGGTGAAGCCGCCGCCGAGGTACTCCCAGTCGTGCCAGCCGTTGTCGAACCAGCGGTGCCAGCACGCGTTGTCCATCCCGCGCGCGACGATGTCGAGCCGGCCCGGCGCCCACGAGGCGATGCCCGGACTCGAGCTGAGTCCGCCGCCGAGCGACTCCCACCCGCTCCAGCCGTTCTCGAACCAGATGTGCCAGAGCGCATTGTCGCCGCCCCGGGCTACCACGTCGATCCGCCCGCTGCTCCAGCTGACGGCCGCCGGATCCGAGGTGATGACGCCGCCCAGCGACTCCCAGTCGTGCCACGAGCCGTCGAACCAGCGGTGCCACAGGGCGTTGTCGGTGCCGCGCACGAACACGTCGAGACGGCCCCGCCCCCAGCTCGCCGCGGCCGGGCCCGAGGTGGCGACGCCGCCCAGCGACTCCCAGTCGTGCCACGAACCGTCGAACCAGCGATGCCAGACCGCGTTGTCGGTGCCGCGCGCAACGATGTCGAGCCGCCCGGAGGCCCAGCACGAGGCCGCGGGATCGGAGGTGATCACGCCGCCGAGCGACTCCCAGCCGTGCCACGAACCGTCGAACCACTTGTGCCAGAGCGCGTTGTCGGTGCCGGCGACGAGAACGTCGAGCCGGCCCGAGCCCCACGATGAAACGCCGGGGCCCGTGTTGCCGATACCGCCCAGCGACTCCCAGCCGACGCCCGCAGCGAGCTGCGCCACGGCCCCGGTGACCCGGTAGTCGACACCCGAGGGCGTGTAACGCAGCGAGATCGCTTGGTCGGCGAGCTTCGGCACCCCGATCGGCACCGACGGATCGACGGCCGCGAAGGTGAGGGCGCTGATGCCGATCAGGTCATCCGGATCGCCGAAGGAGCGGAAGAACAGTCCGATCTTCTCGCTCGTCGACGGTTCGACGGAGGAGCGGATCGCGTTGATCGCGCGGTCGATGTCGGGCTGCGGATTCGCGAGGTTGAGCCCGCCGTCCTCCACCAGGCTCTTCAGCTGCGCCCGGATCGCCGTGCGCACATCGCCGATGATGCTGCGGATCGCGCTGAAGGGTGTCGCATCCGATTCGAATGTGACCACCAGAGCGCCCACGATCTCGGGCATCGCGCCCCCGCCGATCTGCGCCACCGTCGGCCGGTCGACGCCGTCGAATCGCACGACGCCCTGATTCTTCGGGATGTTGCGCGCCTCGTTGTCGTCGATCCCGTCGGCCCAGTCGTCGTCGAGCACGCCGCTCCACGTCACCTGCGTCGAACCCGGCGTACGGAACTTCGATCGGAAGCCCAGCAGCACGAAATACGGTTCATCGCCGTCGCTCCAGAGGTCGTCCTCGTCGGCGTTCTTCACTTCGAGCCGGTCCAGCCGGATCGTCCAGTTCTCTGACATCGTCGTCTCTCTTCCAGTCGCGGGATGTGCCCCGCCTCCGGTGTACTCGCGGCACGAACCCCGGGCATCGGGGCTGGCCCTGGGGTGCGGTGGTGGCTCGGGTGGGCCGATTCCGTGCACGGATGTTTCCGCAAAGGGCGCGCGCGGATGTCGGGCGTGTTTCGCCAGGGTCGGCCGGTGCCGATTTACGAACACGGATGTGCACGGAATGCCCGTGGATCCGCGTGATCGCGCGCATCGCACCGGCACCTGCCACGCCGTCGTGACCACGACGCGCGTCGAAACCCCCGGTCACGCGACCTGGTGGGGTGGCTTAATGCCAGCGAAACGGAAGCGTTTCAGGACCGTTACGGCAGCGGCGTTTCCGGCCGACGCGTGCCGGATACATTCGCTTCAGACCCGCAGGAACCGGCCGACACCCCCGCCTCAGCCGGCCGACCCCGCGCCACTCGACGCCCGCGCACCACGCCGCGGGCTTCCTCCGCCATGCCCTGCACTCTTCGTACGCACCATCCGAACGCACCGGGAGACTCCATGCCGTCCATCACCAACCTCCGCCGATCGGGAGCCGTCGGGCTCGCGCTCGCCGGTGCCCTCCTGCTCGCCAGTTGCTCCGGCGAGGCCGGCGCAAGCACCTCGACCGAGGGTTCCGCCGAGGGCGTCGCGTACGCATCCGCCCAGATCGAGGCGGCCAGCGTCGACCCCGAGTTCACCTTCGAGGGCGACGCCTTCGACCTGTCGGCGATCGCGGGGAAGACGATCTTCAACATCCCGAACTCGTCCGCCGTGCCCTTCATCACCGCCGTCGACGAGGAGGGCAAGGCGCTGGTCGAGAAGTACGGCGCGACCTGGGTCGAGTACACCAACCAGGGCACCCCCACCGAGCACTCCTCGGGCATCGACCAGGCGATCAGCCAGAAGGCCGACGTCATCATCCTCGCCCAGGGCGTGAACGGCGAACTCATCATCCCGGCGCTCGAGCGCGCTCAGGCCGAGGGCATCCCCGTCGTGATCAGCCACACTTACCAGAACGGCGAGGAGCTGCCGGCCGACCTGCAGCCCCTCATCGCGGCGCAGATCACCGCCCCGTTCGCCGAGTCGGGCCGCCTCAACGCCGACTGGGCGATCCAGGAGACCGAGGGCACCGGCGACATCCTGATCATCACCTCCGCCGAGGTGCCGCCCTCCGACGGCATCGTCGAGGCGATGCAGGGAGAGTTCGACGAGTACTGCCCCGGCTGCACCGTCAAGGTCGTGAACGTACCGGTCGCCGATTGGGCGACCAAGATCGCCTCCACCGTGCAGTCCGAGATCCAGGTCAACCCGAACCTCGACTACGTGCTCCCCGTCTACGACTCGATGACCCTCTACGTCGAGGCCGGCGTCACCGCCGCGGGCAAGGTCGGCTCGGTCTTCACCTCCTCGTACAACGGCACCCCCGACGTGATGAAGATCATGCAGGACGGCGACGTGCTCACCATGGACATCGGCGAGAACATGCAGTGGCTCGCCTGGGCCACCATCGACCAGGTCGGACGCGTTCTCACCGGCACCCCGATCATCGAGGACGGCGACGAGAAGACCCCGCTGAAGATCTTCACCGACGAGAACGTCGACGACACGGGGACCCCGCCCACCGGCAGCACCGGCTACGGTGACGCGCACGTCGCCGGTTACGAGGCGATCTGGGGCGCCGCCGAGTGAGCACCACCCGGGAGGCGCTCGCGCCGACGACCGACACGAACACCGACACGACGTCGCCTCTGCTGCGCATCCTCGATCTGACCAAGCGTTTCGGCGGCCTCACCGCCCTCGACGGGGTCGACCTCGAGATCCGCCCCGGCCAGGTGCACGCGCTCCTGGGCGAGAACGGCTCCGGCAAGTCGACCTTGATCAAGATCCTCTCTGGCACCTACGCGCCGGAACCTGGGGCGACGATCCAGGTGCGCGGTGCGTCGGTTCCTGTGCCGGTGCCTCCCGGGTACTTCCGCCGCCTCGGCATCAGCTTCGTGCACCAGGACCTCGCCCTCGTGCCGCAGCTCAGCGTGACGGAGAACCTGCGGTTGGCGACCGTCGTCGCCGGCCGCGGGCCGTTCATCCGCTGGGGTCACGAACGCCGACAGGCGGCCGCACTCTTCGCCCGCTACGGCATCGCGATCGACCCCGCCGCCACCGTCGACTCGCTCACCGACACGCAGAAGGCGCTCGTCGCCATCCTGCGTGCGGTCGCCGAGCTGGGCGATCACCGTTCGCTGCTGGTCCTCGACGAGCCGACCGTCTTCCTCCCCAAAGAGGATGCCGACCTGCTCTTCCGCGTCGTGAAGGACCTGGTCCGCGACGGTGGAATGTCGGCGCTGCTGGTCTCGCACGACATGGCCGAGGTGCTCGAGCACGCCGACCGCGTCACCGTGCTGCGGGCCGGCCGGGTGCAGGCGCATCGCGACACGGCCGACACCACGGCGGATGAGCTGGTCGCGCTGATCGTGGGCCGCGGGCTCACCGCTCCCGAGCCGCGCAGCATCCGCGCGGCCGGCGGCGAGCCGGTGGTCAGCGTCCGCGATCTCAGCGCTCGCGCGGTCGACGGACTCTCCTTCGATGTCGCCGACGGCGAGATCGTGGGTGTCACGGGTCTGGCCGGCTCGGGCGTCGAGGACGTGCTGCCCGGGCTCTACGGCGCGGTCTCCGCGACGGGCGAACTGCACGTGCACGGCGAGCGCCGCGACCTCGCGGCCGGCTCGCCGCGCGCCTCCATCGCCGGCCGCATCGTCTACGTTCCGGCCGACCGCAAGGTGCAGGGCGGTGTGGGCACGCTGAGTGTCGAGCAGAACATCACGCTGCCGGTGCTGCACCGACTCCGCGGGATGCTCGGCGTCTCGACCGCCCGCGAGCGCGAGCACGCCGGCCGTCTCGCCACCGAGTACGACGTGCGCCCGGCGGATCCGTCGGCGCTGTTCGGCACCCTCAGCGGCGGCAACCAGCAGAAAGCGGTGCTGGCCAAGTGGATGCAGGACGACCCTCGGCTCGTACTGCTGCAGGAGCCGACGCAGGGCATCGACGTCGGCGCCCGCGCCAGCATCTTCGCGATGCTGCGCCGCACCGCCGCGAAGGGCGTCGCGATCGTCTGCGCCTCCACCGACTACGACCAGCTCGCCTCGGTCTGCGACCGGGTGATCGTGCTCGCGCACGGCCGGGTGCACGACGTGCTCGAGGGCGACCGGATCGACCGCGACACCATCGCCTCCGCCGTCGTCGCCAGCCTCGTGGCGACCCCCACCCCCGCAACCGAAGACACCCCCGCCAAGGAGATCGCCTGATGGCCACCCTCGAATCCCCCGCCACCGCGGCTCCGCGGCTCGCTCGACCCCGCTTCTCGTGGGGCCACACCGAGCGCTACGCCCTGCTCGGCGCCTGGGTCGTGATCGTGGCGGTGTTCAGCATCCTGCTGCCGCAGACCTACTTCACCGTCGGGAATCTGCAGAACGTGTTCGGTTCGCAGTCGGTGCTGCTCATCCTCGCGCTGGGCTTCCTCTTCCCACTGACGGCCGGCGAGTTCGATCTCTCGGGCGCCTCGACCATGTCGCTCTCGGCGATGACGATCGCGGTGCTGAACGCGCAGATGGCGCTGCCGCTCGGTGTCGCGATCGTCGCGGGCCTCGCCGTGGGTGTGCTGGTCGGACTCGTGAACGGGCTCCTCACGGTCGCCTTTCGGATCGACTCCTTCATCGTCACCCTCGGCACCTCGACGCTGATGATCGGCCTGATCCAGTGGATGAGCAACTCGTCCTCCGTCACCGGTGTCGACTCGGCGCTGGTGCAGGCGACGGTCGGCTGGCGCGGCTTCCTCGGCCTCCCGCTCGCCTTCGTCTACGGCCTGATCGCGACGATCATCGTGCTGATCATCCTCACCTCCACCCCGGTGGGCCGCCGACTGCTCTTCGTCGGCATGGGCCGCCCGGTCGCCGAGCTGAGCGGGCTGAACGTACGCCGACTGCGCGTGGGCGCCTTCGTCGGCGCGGGCCTGACCGCCGCGGTCGCGGGTGTCGTGTACGCCGGCACGCTCGGCGGCGCAGACCCCTCCTCGGGCCAATCGTTCCTGCTGCCGGCCTTCGCCGCCTGCTACCTCGGCGCCACCGCGATCGTGCCCGGCCGCTTCAACGCGATCGGCACCTTCATCGCCGTCTACTTCCTCTTCTCGGGCGTCGTCGGGCTGCAGATGCTCGGTGCGCAGAACTTCGTGCAGCAGCTCTTCTACGGCGGCGCGCTGATCATCGCGGTCGCCGTCTCGCAGACCATCCGGCGGCACGCGGTGCGATCCGCTGCGAACGCGGCCAAGAACTCCTAACCCCGTAACCGAAAGGAACCCACACCATGGATATCGGCGTCTTCATCCCGATCGGCAGCAACGGCTGGCTCATCTCCACCACCTCGCCGCAGTACAAGCCCTCCTACGACCACAACCTCGCGATCGTGCAGGCGGCCGAGAAGCACGGCTTCGACTTCGCCCTCTCGATGATCAAGCTGCACGGCTACGGCGGCCCGAGCGAGTTCTGGGACTACAACCTCGAGTCGTTCACGCTGATGGCCGGCCTGGCCGCGCAGACCGAACGGATCAAGCTGTTCGCGACCACGGCCGTGCTGACCATTCCGCCGGCCATCGCCGCACGGATGGCCTCGACCATCGACTCCATCTCGCACGGGCGCTTCGGCCTCAACCTCGTCGCGGGCTGGCAGAAGGCCGAGTACGACCAGATGGGTCTCTGGCCTGGCGACGCCGTGCACTTCGAGCGCCGCTACCGCTACCAGACCGAGTACATGCAGGTCATGAAGGAGCTGTGGGAGACCGGCGAGTCCAACTTCACGGGTGAGTTCTTCACCATGGACGACTGCCAGATGAAGCCGCAGCCGTCGGCGCACATCCCGATCGTCTCGGCCGGACAGTCCAGCCAGGGCATGGAGTTCGCGGCGAAGTACTCGGACTACAACTTCTCGATGGGCGTCGGCGTGAACACGCCCACCGCCTATGCGCCGCAGAACCAGGCCCTGATCGCGGCCGCAGCCAAGACCGGCCGCGACGTGGGCAGCTACGTGCTGTTCATGATCATCGCCGAAGAGACCGACGAGGCCGCGCAGGCCAAGTGGCAGCTCTACAACGACGGCGTCGACCACGAGGCGATCGGCTGGATGACCGGCCAGGCCAAGACCGACGTGAACGCGGAGGAGGGCAACACCGCCTCGCGCATCTCGCTGCCCGAGGGCGCCGTGAACATGAACATGGGCACGCTCGTCGGCTCGTACGAGAACGTCGCCCGGATGCTGGACGAGGCGGGCGAGGTCGAGGGCACCAAGGGTGTGCTGCTGGTCTTCGACGACTTCGTCGAGGGTGTCGAGAAGTTCGGCACGCGCATCATGCCGCTGCTCACCTCGCGCACCGTCGCGGTGCCGGCATGACCGGCGCGGCGGCCGCTCCGGTGCTGAACGTCGTCGTCGTGCAGGCCGGCTCCACCCCCGCCGACCGCACGGAGGCGATGGATGAGCTGATCGCGCTGTTCGAACAGGCGGCGGGCCCGGATGTCGACCTCGTCGTGTTCCCGGAACTGTGCACCACCCCGTACTTCTGCGGCGGCACGAACGACGCGTACAAGGCCTGGGCCCAGACGATCCCGGGCCCCGACACCGACCGCTTCGCCGCCGCGGCGAAACGGCTGAACACCGGCGTCGTCTTCGGACTCTACGAGGACGCGGGCGACGCCCAGTACAACTCGGCGGTGATGATCGACGCGAACGGCGAGCTCGTGCGCGGGGTCGACATCAACGGCGATGAGCGGTGGAGCTACAGGAAGACGTCGATCCCGAAGAACGAGCTGTCGGACGTGGACGAGAAGTACTTCTTCTCCCCCGGCACCGGCCCCGTGATCTTCGAGGCCTTCGGAACGCGCTTCGGCATGCTGATCTGCTACGACCGCTCCTTCCCCGAGTACTGGCTCGCCTCCCGCGCCGCCGGTGCCGAGGTGATGCTGGTGCTCGTGTCGTCGATGGGTTTCCGCGAGACCCTGTTCACGCAGGAGCTGCAGGTGCGCGGCCTCGAGACGCAGACATGGATCATCGCGCCCAACCGCGGTGGTGTGGAGACCCTCGACGGCAAGACGGTGAGCTACTTCGGCCGCTCCTGCATCGTCGCGCCCGACGGCACGCTGATCGACACCGCCGCTCCGCACACCGCCGGCGACTCGATCGCCGCGACGATCGATGTGGCCCAGGTGGCCGCCCAGCGCGCCGCCTTCCCACTCGGTTCCGACCGGACACCCGGGGTGTTCCGCTACCTCGCCGAGGCGCACGCCGCGGTGCCGGTGCCGGCGTGAGCCACTTCGCGGCCGTGCTCGCCACGATCACTCCTCAGCTCGAGGATGCGCTCGCGGCGAGCCGGGCGCGGCCCCTGCCGGCGTCGCCGTCCGCGCTCGCCGCCGAGCCGGCGCACAGCGCGCAGCTGTTCGAGCGGCTGCTGGGCCAAGGGCCCCCGCGTGATGCTCCCGCCACCGACGTCGTAACTCCGCTGCCGCCGAGCCCCGCCGATTTCGACGTGGCGAGCGCCGACGTCGAGGGGCTGCTCGCCGCGTACGCCGCCGGCGTCACGACGCCGACCGCGGTGTTCGCGACGCTCGCCCCGCTCTGGGTGGCCGACGCGGTGTGGTCGGATGCGGTGCTGCGGGTGATCCGTGGCACCGCCGATGCGGCGGCCGAGAGCACCGCGCGCTGGGCCGCCGGCACCGCCCGAGCGCTGGAGGGCATCCCCTTCGCGGTGAAGGACATCATCGATGTCGAGGGGGCGATCGTCACCAGCGGATCCCTGCAGACCGGTGACCGCGTCGCCCCTGCCGATGCCACCGTCGTGGCCCGGCTGCGCGCGGCCGGCGCCGTGCCCGTCTTCATGGCGGCCACGACCGAGTTCGCCTGCGGCGGCCCGGTCGGCGCGCGCTACGGCGCCGTGCGCAACCCGTGGGACGAGGAGCGCTGGACCGGCGGCTCCTCCACCGGCTCCGGATCCGCTCTCGCCGCCCGCATCGTGCCGCTGGCGCTGGGTAGCGACACGGGGGGCAGCATCCGCGTGCCCGCCGCCCTCTGCGGCATCACCGGCATCAAGCCCACCTACGGCCTCGTGCCGCGCACCGGTGTCGCAAGCCTCTCGTGGACCCTCGATCACGTCGGCCCCATGGCGCGCAGCGCCCGCGACCTCGCCCGCACGCTCGCCGTCGTCGCGGGCTCGGATGGCGTCGACCCCACCACCTTCGCGACCGTTCCGCCTCTGCACGCGGACGCCTCGCTCGTCGCAGGTCTGCGCATCGGTGTGCCCCGCGCCTGGTTCACCGAGCGCTGCGACTCCGCCGTGCTCGCCGCCTACGACGCCGCGATCGCGACCTTCCGCTCGCTCGGCGCCGCGATCGTCGAGCTGGACTTCGACGGCATGGAGCACGTCGGCGGGCTCGCCGACGTCGACGGCGAATGCTGGACCATCTTCTACGGCGAGCTCGCCGCCAACCAGGAGGCGAACGCCGCAACGGCGTCGCTCTTCGACGACGGCACCCGCGCGCGCTTCGACCTCAGCTTCGTGCCGACCGCCGCCGACTACCTCCGCGCCCTCCGACGCCGCCCGCTCGCGCAGCGCGCCGTGCTGCAGCGGATGGACGAGGCCGGTGTCGACATGCTGCTCACCCCGGGCATCGGCGCCACGGCTCCCCGGCTCGACGACCTGACCATGTCGGTCGACGGCGAACGCTTCAACCTGCACGACGTCATCCCGCGCAACACCCGGATGTTCGACTACCTCGGCTTCCCCGCCCTGATGATGCCCGCCGGGTCGGCACCCGACGGACTCCCGGTGGGTGTGCAGCTCGTCGGCCGGCCGTGGCAGGACCGAGTCTGCCTCTCGGCCGCGGCGGCGTTCCAGGACGCGACCACGTTCCACCTCCGGGCGCCCGCCGCGTCCGCGGCGAAGGGGTCCGCGCATCACTAGCCCCACCTCCGAGGTTCCCGATGAGGCCGCCGCGCAGCGGCGCGCCTGGAAGATCCTCTTCACGTCGAGCCTGAGCGTCATCCTCGTCTTCATCAACTCCAGCGCGCTGCTGATCGCGCTGCCGCAACTCAGCCGCGATCTCGACGCCAGCGGTGTCGAGTCGAGCTGGGTACTGCTGTCGTACATGCTCAGCACCACGACGCTGATCCTGGTGTTCGGTCGCATCGCCGACATCGTCGGCCGCCGCCGGCTGTACATCCTGGGCATCCTGGTCTTCCTGATCGCCTCGCTCGCCTGCGGGCTCGCCCCGAACGCCGGGCTGCTGATCGCCGCCCGTCTGGTGCAGGGCGTGGGCGCCGCGGCGATCGTGACCAACACCACGGCGCTGCTCACGGATGCGTTCCCGGAACGGACCCTGAGCCTGGGCCTGGGCCTGAACGCGACGGTCGCCGCGGTCGGCCAGGTCGTCGGCCCGATCATCGGCGGTGTCGTCACGGAGACCCTCGGGTGGCGCTGGGTGTTCCTCGCCGGCATCCCGATCAGCCTGGCCGGACTGCTGTGGTCGCTGCGGCTGATCCCGCGCCGCGAGCGGCCGCGCGAGGCGGAGCGGCTCGATGCGATCGGCAGCCTGCTCTCGATCGGGGCGATCGGTCTGATGGTCGCCGCGGTCTCGCTCGGCGGCTCGCTCGGTTGGGGATCACCGCTCGTGCTCGGCACCGGCAGCGCGGCCGTCGCGCTGTGCATCGTCTTCGTCTGGAGTCAGCGCGTGCTCGCGCATCCGCTCGTCGACCCCGACATCTTCCAGGACCGCTCGACGATCACGCTCTACACCTCGGCGCTGCTCTGCGCCCTGAGCAGCTACGCGCTGGTGCTGCTGGCCTCGCTGTCGTTCCAGGCGGTCGACGGGATGAGCGCGCTCGACGCCGCCGTCGCGATCCTGCCCGCACCGCTGGGCACCACGATCGCCGCCGCCGTGGCCGGGGTGCTCGCCCGCCGCTTCCGCGCCCGCACGCTCGCGACGATCGGGATGACCCTGATCGGCTCGGGCGCGGTGCTGCTGGCGTTCAGCCTGGGCAGCGCCGCCGCGTATCCGGTCTCGGCCATCGGCCTCGGCGCGATGGGCGCGGGGACCGGCATCTTCATGACGCCCTCGACTGCGGCTCTGATGACCCGCATCCCTGAGCGGCGCCGCGGCATCGCGAACGCGATC
Organism: Microbacteriaceae bacterium VKM Ac-2855; assembly: GCA_013204985.1. Lineage (GTDB taxonomy): Bacteria > Actinomycetota > Actinomycetes > Actinomycetales > Microbacteriaceae > Rathayibacter. The sequence goes on along the minus strand of JABMLG010000003.1, from coordinate 86,466 downwards.
CGCTCGGCGCTGCAGAACGCCGGCTACCTGTTCAGCACGGCTATCGGCCTGGCCATCGCCACCAGCGGACTCACGATCGCGCAGCAGGCGGCCGCCTACAACGGCTCGCTGCTCAGTCTCTCGCCCGCGGATGTGCAGGCCTTCGTCGACGGCGTGCGCACCGCATCGCTCACCTTCGCCGCGCTCGGTTTCGCCGGCGCCGCCGTGACGGGCTTCGGGCCGTTCGGCTCGCCGAGCGTCGCCGTGCCCGACCCCTCCACCTGAACGCCCCGAACGCCCTGAACGCCCCTTTCGAATGGAACATGACATGACCACCGACGCCACCGCATCCGACGCCACCGACTACGCCGCCGCGGGTCTCGCGGGGCATCTCGAGGCGGGCGCGCGCACCGCGCTCGTGATCGTGGACCCGGTGCAGGCCTACGTCGACCCGAGCTGCGCCCTGTACGCCGGGGTCGAGGAGCCGGTGCAGCGGATGCGCGAGTTGCTCGCGGCCGCGCGCGCGGCCGGGGTGCACGTCGCGATCACGACGATGGCGCTCTCCGCCGACGGCTCGAACGCCGGCGTGTTCTACCGCAAGGTCCCGGCGCTCAAGGCGTACCTGCCCGGGAGCAGCTACGGCGACTTCATCGAGGGTCTCGCGCCCGAGCCGCAGGACACCCTCGTGCCCAAGCAGTACCCGAGTGCCTTCTTCGGCACCTCGCTCGCCGCCGGTCTGCACGCCCGCGGCGTCGACACCGTCGTGCTCGCCGGCCTCAGCACCAGCGGATGCATCCGCGCCACCGCCACGGACGCGATGCAGCACGGCTTCGTGCCGATCGTCGCACGCGAGGCCGTCGGCGATCGGCTGCCCAGCGTGCACGAGGCGAACCTCTTCGACATCGCCGCGAAGATCGGCGAGGTGTGGTCGATCGCCGAGGTGGAGAAGCTGTGGTCGTGACCCGCGGGCGTCCGCGCAGCGCGGAGGCGGGCGAGGCGATCTACGCCGCCAGCGTGCGGATGCTCACGGCCGGCGAGGCGCTCACCATCCGCGGGGTCGCCGTCGCCGCGGGAGTCGGCGCCGCCACGATCTACCGGCGGTGGCCGAGCCGCGAGATCCTCTTCGCCGAGACCGTCATCCGCCTGATGGAGTCGAACATCCCGGCGCTGCTCGACGTGCCGATCGACGAGGGTGTGCTCGCGCTCACCCGCGGCTGGGTGCACGCGATCGTGGCGACTCCCGTCGGTCGCGCACTTCCCGCGATCGTCGAGCTCGCCTCCCGCGACGCCGGAGTCGCGCAGGCCGTCGGCGAATGGCACATCGACCGCAGGCTCCGCGTGAACGCAATGCTGCAGCGCGCGATGGACGCGGGCGAGCTGCGCGACGACATCGATCTGGGAATCGCCGTCGACCTGCTCGGCGGGCCCACCTTCTACCGACGCTTCTTCGTCTCGCTCGACATCGAGTCGCCCGACTACGCCGAGCGCCTGGCGCGCGAGTTCCTGCGCTGGGCGGGCTGGACCGGGGCGTCGCTATGCTCGCCGGTATGACCGACGCCCCGCCGAGCTGGACCGATCCGCTGCAGTTCCCGGGCAGCGGTAATGCCGTCGGCTTCTCGCGGCGGTCGGATGCGGCCCGCCAGGTCTCCGACCTCATCCGTGCCGATATCGTGGCCGGCCGCTTCACCGGCCCGCTGCCGTACGAGTGGGAACTGCTGCCGATGTACGGCACCACCCGCAACGTGCTGCGGGCGGCGCTGGCGCTGCTGAAGGAGCAGCGACTGCTCACCCGCGCTCCGCGTTCGGGCACCTTCGGCGTGATACCCGTCGCCACCGTGAGCATGGCGCGCACCTCGAAAGAGGTGACCATCTACGGCGATTCGACCGGCGGGAGCGTCTTCGATTCGCCACGGCTGAGCATCGTGCACCTGAGCGCGCAACCGGTCGAGGCGCCGGAGACCGTGCGGGTCAACCTGGCGATGAGCGGCACGCGCGCCTTCTTCGTCGAGAGCCTGATCTCGTTCGACGGCGAACCCAGCCGGCTGCGCACCAGTTGGGTCCCGGAGGAGCGCTTCCCGGATCTGCTGGCGAAGCCGCTCACCGAGTACGTGCCGGACGTGCTCGCGCGCACCGCCGGAGGGCCGGCGGAGGCGCGCCGGCTGCTGCTCAGTGCGGTGAACGCCGACCAGTGGGTCGCCGATCTGCTCGACATCACTACCGGGATGGCGATCTTCCACATCGAACGCCTGATGTGCCTGCCCGACGGCACACCGATCGAGTACGGCTTCTCGCGGTACCGCGGCGACCGCGCCGTGATCGACACGCGCATCATCTGAGTCGTGCGGCTGCCGGCATCGTGGTACTTCGGAATCACCGGCGGTAGGCGCCGACCAGCAGCGGGCCGCGGATGCTCTCGAGCTCGTCGATCAGGCGGTCGTTCAGCGTCGCCGAGACGCCGGGGGCGACCAGGTCGTGCGGGCCGAGCGGCTGAAGGGCGCCGATGCGGATGCGGATCACCTCCCAGCCCACAGCGCGCAGCAGGCGGTCCTTCCGCCGATCGATGTCTTCCCGGCGACCGACGTGCTCGAGTCCGTCGCGGCCCACGGTGTCGTATTCGAGCGCGACTTTCAGCTCACCGATCACGATGTCGGGCCAGACCTCGATGTGGTGGAAGAACGGTCGGGCGACCTTCACGGCATTCACGGTCAGGTCGACATCGAGCGCCTCGCGCACGCCCTGTCTCAGGCGGGCCTCGGCGGCGGATGCGGGTTTCGGGGCCCAGCGGCTGACGAAGGCGTCACCGACGCCGACCGCATCCGCCCCCGCTCGAGCGTGCCGGCAGATCACGCAGCGCCGGCCCTCGATGGTCTTCTCGACGGTCGCCTCGTAGGTGCCGTGGCCGACGGGGCACGACCAGGTGTAGCGCGCCTCCGGCTTCGTCTCGTCGACCAGCGCGGCGCGTCGGCCCGGCGACACGAGCTCGAGCAGTTCGCCGCGCGTGATCGGGGCGTGATCGAGGCGGAGGCAGAGTCGGCAGCGGTCCTCCCCCGGCGCGACGATCGCCCGAGGATCGAGCGGATGTCCGCAGCCGTACCGCCCCGGGCTCGCGGCGACCGGAGCGCGGCGGCGCACGGCGAGAGCCGCGCACTCGGGGCACCAGGTCGAGCGACGCCGCGACCCTCCGGGCCTGGCGCGCTGCTCCTCGGGGGTCGCCGCGAACCGGTGCCCCGCATCGCAGACCCAGAGCAGCAGCACCTCGGCAGCCGGCGGGATCTGCGTGAGCAGGATGCCGTGGTTGAGGTCGGCGTGGTACTGCCGGATCAACACCGGATAGCGTGCCCACGCCTCGCGGTACGCGCCCACGGCGTACGGCACCTCGGCCCCCTTGGACCACTGCCGGCGGGCCCACCACAGATCGACGCTCTCCACCCGGGCATCGTAGGCAGACACCTCCGACATCGAACGCCGCGCGAGGTGCCGCGCATCCGTTTGTCGGAGGTGCGGCGTAGCGTCGACCCGTGACCACGTGCTGCGCCGACGGCTGTGCGTACCCGGCCGAGGTCGGGGCGCCCGCTCCGCTGTGCGCACGGCACCTGGCTCTCGCGCACGACTGGCACGAGCGCGAATACGGCGCCGACGACTTGCTGCCGGCCCCCTGCCCGGCCTGCGGCGCCCGCACCGGCGTGCGTTACGCATCCGGCTGGCTCTGCGCCGTGTGCGAGTGGCGTTTCGGCGAGGTGCCCGCCGACGACCTCGCACCCCCGCGCGTCGACGTGGTCTACTACATCCGTTTCGACGAGCGGATCAAGATCGGCACGACCGCGAATCCGCGCCAGCGACTCGGCCGGTTGTGGCACGAAGAACTGCTCGCGTTCGAACGCGGCGATCGCGCCGTCGAACGCCGACGGCACGAGCAGTTCGCGTCGCACCGGCTCGAGCGCAGCGAGTGGTTCGCACGACACGAGGCGCTCGACGCCCACATCCGCACTCTCGCCGCCGGGCATCCAGACCCGTGGGCACTGCACGCCCGGTGGCGCAGCGAAGCGCTCGCGGCGCGCGGCTGACGGTTCACTTCAGCCGAGCGCCGCGACGGATCACTCGCCGGCGAGCGGAAGCAGGATCCCCTTCACCGTCGAATCCGTGGCGAGGAACTCCTGAACGGCCGGGTCCTGGAACGCTTCGACGAGCTTTTTGATGTTCTCCGTGTCCTTGTACTTGCTGCCGATGGTGAGCTGGCCGGCGAAGTCGTCGGGCGCCTGCGGTGCGAAGATCTGCTTCTCGAGCGGGATGTTCGCCGCGAGGTAGTACTCGGTGTAGCCCACGGCGGCATCGAGGTCGGGCAGTGCTCGGGATTGAGCGGCGAAGTCGAGCAGGGTGAACTGGAGGTTTTTCGGATTCGACTCGATGTCGTCCTGCGTGGCGGTGCCCGCCTCGGTGCCGGGCTTCAGCGTGATCAGGCCGGCACTCTGCAGCAGCCACAGACCCTGGGCCTCGTTCGCGGGGTCGGAGTAGAGCGAGATCGTTGCGCCATCGGGGAGCTGCGAGACATCGCCGTACTTGTCGCTCCAGAGCCCGAAGCCCCAGCGGAACACCGGAGTGGCCGCCTCCTCCTCGAAGTCGGGGTTCGCCTCGAGTACCTGACCGAGCCAGAGCTTGTGCTGGTAGACGGTGGCGGCGACTTCTCCCTCGCTGACGGCGCGGTTGATGGTGTTGCTGTCGGAGAGACCCTTGAACTCGACGGTGATGCCGTACTTCGGCGCCACCTCCTTCGCGACGAAGTTCACAAGGGCCTGCTCTGACGCGTTCCCCTCGGCGGTCGCGACGTACAGCGTCGCGCCATCCTTCTCGTTCGCGGACACGCTCGGGTTGAGCAGCGGCACGGCGATGAGGGACGCGACGCCGAGGACGACCGCGGCACCTCCTGCGATCCAGGGCCAGCGGCGCTTCTTGGTGAGTTCGAAACCGAGTTCTTCTGACATGGCGGAGCCTTTCGGGGTTCGCGCTCGGAGGCGCGGTGAAGGTCGCGCCGCCGTGCGGAGGCGCGATGAATGACGCTCGCGCGATGTGGCGGGCGAAGAAGAGGGCCGTTCGAGAAGAGGCGGCTAGACGGCGACGGCGACGCGGGGCATTCGCCGCGCCCGGCGGGAAGACGCGCTCGGGGTGGTCGCCCGCACGAGGGCGTCACCGGTGAGTTGCACGATCGCGACGGTGGCGACGAGGATCACGATCGTGGCGAGCATGACCGTGTTGTCGAAGCGCTGGTACCCGTAGGTGACGGCGACGTAGCCGATCCCGCCCGCGCCGATCGTGCCGGCGATCGCGGAGTACTCGATCATCGCGATCGTGTTGATGGTGAGACCGCCGATGATCTGCGGCACGGCCTCGCTGAGCTGCGCGGTGCGGATGACCTGCAGTCGCGACGCTCCGGACGCCCGCGCCACCCGCAGGAGCGAGGTCGGCACGCTGCGCAGCGAGTTCTCCACGATCCGGGTGAAGAACGCGATGCCCGCGATCGACATCGGCACGACGGCGGCGGCGATGCCGATGTTCGTGCCGGTGATCAGGCGGGTGAACGGCATGATCGACGCCATCAGGATCAGGAACGGCAGCGAACGGCCGACGCTGATCACCCAGCTGAGGGTCTGATGCGCGGCGCGGTTCTCGAAGAGGCCGCCGGGCGCGAGGTTGTGCACGGCGGCACCGAGCGGGATCCCGACGAGGACGACGATCGCCATCACGATGCCGACCATGATCAGCGTCTCGCCCAGTGCGGGCAGCACCAGGGCGGGGATGTCCGCCAGCGGCACGGTGTTGCTCAGGTGGACGCTCATGCGACGAGCTCCTCAGCGGCGGAAGTGGACGGTGCGGAATCCGAGCGGATGGAGAGCCCCAGCGCGGCGGCGGCGGCGATGATCCGCTGCTCGTCACGCGACTCGAGCGCGATAGTGGCGTGACCGACCGCCTGGCCATCGATCGTCTCGATCGCAGCGCCCAGCAGCGAGACGGGGCCGACCGCCTCGGCGAGGCGCGTGACCCAGTCACCGGGTACATCCGCGGAGGCGTATCCGACGATCCATTCCCGCTGACCGTCTCGCGGCGACGCGGCCGCGCGTACCGGATTCAGTGCGAGACCGAGCTCGGACGATGGATCGCGGAGGAGATCGACGAGGCGGCCGGATTCGACGATGTGGCCGTGGTCGAGGCGCGCGACCGAATCCGCCACCTGACGCACCGTCTCCATCTCGTGCGTGATGAACAGGATCGAGAGGCCGAGATCGTCGCGCAACTCCTTCAGCAGCGTGGTGATAGCGGCGGTGGCAGCCGGATCCAGGCCCGACGTGGCCTCGTCCGAGAGCAGCACCGACGGTCGCAATGCGAGCGCGCGGGCGATGCCGACGCGTTGCCGCTGCCCACCCGAAAGCTGGTGCGGGTAGTAGGTCGCCCGCGCGGAGAGTCCGACGCGGTCGAGCAACTCCGCGACGCGCTTCTTCGTCTCGGCTTTCGTGACTCCGAGGTACTCGAGCGGCAGCGCGACGTTCTGCGCCGCGGTGCGGCGCGAGAACAGGCCGTCGGATTGGAACACGGTGCCGATCCGGCGCCGCGCCACCCGCAACTGCTCCTCGGAGAGCTGCGAGAGCGCGTCGCCGTTGACGACGACGGAACCCGAGGTGGGCCGTTCGAGCAGGTTCACGCACGCCGCGAGGGTGCTCTTGCCGGCACCGCTCGGACCGACGACGGCGAAGATCTCGCGCGCCTCGACACTGAAATCAAGACGGTCGAGCACGGTCACGGCGCCGTCGCCGTGCCCGTAGACCTTGGTGAGCTGCTCGAGGCGGATCATGACACTGCGACCGTCGACGTCACGCGGTACTGCGCGCCGGTGTGCTCGTCGGGCAGACGGTCGCCGCGACCGTGCAGCTTGTGGCGCAGGCTCCCCGCGACGTACTCCTCCGGGTAGGCGCCGCGACGGCGCAGCTCCGGGATCACGAACTCGACGATGTCTTCGAAGGTGCCCGGCGTGATGGCGTAGGCGAGGTTGAAGCCGTCGACGTCGGTCTCCTCGACCCAGTCCTGCAGAATGTCGGCGATCTCGACGGCGCTGCCGACCACGCGCGGGCCGAGGCCGCCGATGGCGCCCATCCGCGCGATGTCGCGCACCTTGAACTCGCCGCGCTCGTCGTTCGCCTCCTGGAAATTGGCGACGGCGGATTGGATCGCGTTGCTCTTCACATTGCCGATCGGCTCGTCCGGGTCGTACTGGGCGAGGTCGATGCCCATCCAGCCCGACATGAACACGAGGGCGCCCTCCTGCGAGGCGTACTTCAGGTAGTCCTCGTGCTTGGCGTGGGCTTTCTCACTGGTCTCGTCGGTGATGATCGTGAGCAGGGTGTAGATCTTCGCGGAGTACCGGTCGCGTCCGGCCGCTTCGAGGGCGTCGCGGATGCGGCCCACCGTCGCCTTGAGGCCGGCCTTGGTCGATGCACCGACGAAGATCGCCTCGGCGTTGCCGGCGGCGAAGGCGATGCCGCGTGGCGAGGCGCCGGCCTGGTAGATCACGGGCGAACGCTGGATCGACGGCTCCGAGAGGTGGATGCCGGGCACCGTGAAGTGCTTGCCGAAGTGCTGGATCTCGTGCACCTTCGTCGGGTCGGTGAACACGCCGGTCTCGCGGTCGCGGATGACGGCATCGTCCTCCCACGAACCCTCCCAGAGCTTGTAGAGGACCTCGAGGTACTCATCCGCCACGTCGTAGCGCTCATCGTGCTCGAGCTGGTCGTCGTGGCCCATGTTGCGCGCGGCACTGGGCAGGTAGCCGGTGACGACGTTCCAGCCGACGCGACCCTTCGTGAGGTGGTCCAGCGTCGACATGCGGCGGGCGAACGGATACGGATGCTCGTACGCGGTACCTGCGGTGATCCCGAAGCCGAGGTTCTCGGTCACGGACGCCATCGCGGAGACCAGGAGGATCGGATCGTTCACGGGCACCTGCGCACCGTTGCGGATGGCGGCCTCGTTGTCGCCACCGTAGACGTCGTAGGTGCCGAGCACGTCGGCGATGAAGATGCCGTCGAAGGTGCCCTTCTCGAGCAGCTTCGCGAGGTCGGTCCAGTAGGACAAATCTTTGTAGGTGGCCGAGCGGTCGTCGGGGTGGCGCCACATGCCGGAGGCCTGGTGGGCGACGCAGTTCATGTCGAACGCGTTGAAACGGATCTGACGGGTCATGCGGATGATCGTGCAACAGATGACGACGCGGTGGAGCATACGACGACGCGCGCCGTAACAATTGCTGCACCCCGTCCACTTATCAGCCTGCTGCGCTGTCGTGCTGCGCTGTCCTGCTGCGCTGTCGTTTTGGCCGCGCGCTGCAGGCATGCCACCCGCGCGCGGCGAAAACAACAGCGCGGCAGGCCGGGTCAGTTCAGCTGCGCCAGCTGGATGAGATTGCCCACGGTGTCATCGAGCACCGCGATCGTGACCGGGCCGAGGTCGGTCGGCTCCTGCGTGAATCGCACACCCGCCGCGACCAGGCGCTCGTGCTCGGCCGCGACGTCGTCGACGCCGAAGCTGCAGAACGGCAGGCCGTCGGCGACGATCGCGGAGGTGAAGGGTGCGACCGCCGGATGGTCCTTCGGCTCCAGCGAGACCTGCACGCCGCCCGGCGCATCCGGTGAGCTGATGGTGAGCCAGCGGAACTCGCCCATCGGGATGTCGTCGGCGAGAACGAAGCCGAGCACACCGGTGTAGAAGTCGAGTGCCTTCTGCTGGTCGTCGACGAAGATGCTGAACGTCTGGAACCTCATGCGGCCAGGCTACTGCCGCCTCGAACCTGCTGCGCTGTCGTGCTGCGCTGTCGTGCTGCGCTGTCCTTTTGGCCGCGCGCTGCAGGCATGCCACCCGCGCGCGGCGAAAACGACAGCGCGGGGAGGCCGGCCGGGCTCAGGCGGTGACGGCCGCGATCGTCCAGCTCGCCGCGTGCCGCTCCCCCGGCTCGAGGCGCACGAGGCCGGCACCCGAGTTGAACGCGTCGGGCGCGCAGGTCATGGGCTCGACCGCGAGGCCGAGACGGTCGAGCTCGGGCGTCGGCTGGTCGGCGGTGTGCACCTGCACCCAGGAGCACGCCGCATCCCAGGTCATCCGCACTCCGCTGCCGTCGCTCGAACGCACGGTGACGGCCGCCGTCTCGAACCCGGTGAAGGCGTGGTCGATGAAGGTGTCGCCGATGGTTCGGGCGGCGCGGAAGTCGAAGCCCTCCGACGCGACGTCGACGAGACCCGTCGGGATCAGCCGGTCGGGGGTCACCGCCAGCACCTCCGCGGCCGGCAGCTCGAGGCTCCAGTCGTTCACGCGGCCGGCTCCGGCGACGAGGTACGGATGCGGCCCGGTGCCCCAGGGCGCGACCGTCTCGCCGGCGTTGTGCCCGGTGACGGTCTCGGTGAGTCCGTCATCGCTCAGCACGTAGTCGACCACCACGTGCACCTGGAACGGGTAGCCGACCTGGGCCGGGATGATCGCGCGCAGCGTGACCGCATCCGCGGACTGCTCGATGATCTCGAAGTCCTGCCAGGCGACGAGCCCGTGCAGCGCGTGCGAGCGCTTCGGTTCGGTGTGTGCGAGCAACTGCTCGGTGCCGTCGAAGGTGTAGACGCCGTCGACCACGCGGTTGGGCCACGGGGCGAGCGTCGCGCCGCGGAACGCCGGGCGCACCTCGTCGGCCTCGAACGGCACGACGAGATCGCGCCCGCGGAAGGTCAACGATCGGAGCGTTGCGCCGACGGAGGCGATGCTCGCGCGGTACTCCCCGTGCTCGAGCTCGACAGGGGTTCCGGACAGCGGCGTGCGGCTCATGCCCTCATCCTACGGTGCGAGCGTCGGCGCGGTCGCGCAATGTGACCGTGCGCATCCCGCGTGCGTAGTGGCAGAGGGGATTGTCACCCCATCCCATCGACGGGACGCAGTGACAACCCCCTGCGAAGATCGCTAGAGCGTCGCGACGTCGATCACGAAGCGGTAGCGCACATCCGACTTCAGGACGCGCTCATAGGCCTCGTTGATCTGGTCGGCCGCGATCAGCTCGGTCTCGGGCGCGATGCCATGCTCGGCGCAGAAGTCGAGCATCTCCTGCGTCTCGCGGATGCTGCCGATGCCGCTGCCCGCGAAGGAGCGGCGGTTGCCGAACAGCGTGAACGCGTGCACCGGCAGCGCCTCGGGCGGGGCTCCCACGCTGACGAGCGTGCCGTTCAGGCGCAGGAGTCCGAGGTACGCGTCCATGTCGATGACGGCACTGACGGAGTTGATGATCAGGTCGAAGCTGTTGCGCAGCTTCTCGAAGGTCTCCGGGTCGCTGGTCGCGTAGTAGTGGTCGGCGCCGAGACGCAGGCCGTCCTCCTGCTTCGACAGCGTCTGCGAGAGCACCGTGACCTCGGCGCCCATCGCGTGCGCGATCTTGACGGCCATGTGGCCGAGGCCGCCCATGCCAACGACCGCGACCTTCTTGCCGGGGCCGGCGCCCCAGTGCGACAGGGGCGAGTAGGTGGTGATGCCGGCGCAGAGCAGCGGGGCGGCGGCTTCGTAGGGAATCGACTCCGGAACCTTCAGCACGAAGTCCTCGACGACCACGATGTGGGTGGCGTAGCCGCCCTGCGTGATGCTGCCGTCACGGTCGACGGAGGCGTAGGTGCCGGTGTTGCCCTTGAGGCAGTAGTTCTCGTCGCCCGAGAGGCAGTTCTCGCACTCGCGGCACGAGTTGACCATGCAGCCGACGCCGACGCGGTCGCCGACGTTGTGCAGCGAGACCTCGGAGCCGACGGCGCTGACGGTGCCGACGATCTCGTGGCCCACGACCTGCGGGTAGCTGATCGGTCCCCACTCGCCGCGGACGGTGTGGATGTCGGAATGGCAGATGCCGGCGTAGGCGATGTCGATCAGAACGTCGAGCGGTCCGAGGTCGCGGCGCTCGATGGTGGTCTTGACGAGCGGCTCGGTGGCGGAGGGGGCCGCGTACGCGGTAACAGTAGGCACAGTTCTCCTTGTGAGAGGGGTGGGGGTGCCTCCATCCTGTCAGCGTGCGGCTGGGAGGAGACAGGCACTGCCAAGGCACCCCTCGCAGCTGCTAGGGCGAAGCGGCTCCGCTCAGCCCGGTGGGGATGACGATCGGTCGCCCGGTGCGGCCATCGCGGATGATCTCGGCCTCGATGCCGAACACGTCGGCCAGCACGGATGCGGTGAGCACCTCATCCGGAGCGCCCGTCGCCACGACCCGGCCCGCCCGCATCGCCACGAGGTGGTCGGCGTACTTCGCGGCCAGGCTCAGCTCGTGCAGCACCATGACCACCGTGATCCCGAGCTCGCGGTGCAGCCGCTCGACCAGTCCCAGCACCTCGAGCTGGTGCGCGACGTCGAGGTACGTGGTCGGCTCGTCCAGCAGCAGCACGCCGGTGCGCTGGGCCAGCGTCATCGCGATCCAGGCCCGCTGGCGCTGCCCGCCCGAGAGCGCGTCGAGCGGATGCTGCGCCGAAGCGAGCAGATCGGTCGCCGCGAGGGTCTCCTGAACCGCGCGCTCGTCCTCGCTCGACCACGCACCGAAGAGCCGCCGATACGGATCGCGTCCGCGCACGACGAGTTCGCGCACGGTAAGACCCTCCGGCGCGAGCGGACCCTGCGGCAGCATGGCGACCTCGCGCGCGTAACGACGCGGCGGCATCGCGGCGATGTCCTCGCCGTTCAGCGTGATCGCGCCGGGCGCAGAACGGGTCAAGCCGGCGAGGGCGCGCAGCAGGGTCGACTTGCCGCACCCGTTCGGCCCCACGATCGCGGTGATCGATCCGCGCGGGATGCGCAGGCTCACGGCATCCACCGCGCGCCGCTCGCCGTAGGCCACGGTCACGGAATCGAGGACGAAGGCGTCGTCGGTCATCGGTAGTCCTTTCGGCGGCGCACGAGCAACCAGAGCAGGAACGGGGCGCCGACCGCAGCCGTGACGGCGCCGACGGGCAGGATCAGGGGCGCGAGGATCGTGCGCGCCAGGAGGTCGCTCGCCACGACCAGCAGCGCGCCGACCGCGGCCGAGGCCGTCAACGGCGCCCTCGCGCTGCGGCACGCCATCCGCGCCAGGTGCGGCGCGACCAGCGCGACGAAGGCGATCGGGCCGGCCACCGCCGTGGCGATGGAGACGAGCAGCACAGCGAGTACCAGCAGAAGGGTCGTCGTCGGCAGCACGCGCACCCCGAGCGAGCGGGCGATGTCGGGTCCGAGCGCGAGCGTCGGCAGGAGTCGAGCCACGGGGGCGAGCGCGAGCAGGCACGCCGCCGACACCAGCGAGACGGCGAGCAACTCGGGCCAGGAGCGCCCGTTGAGGCTCCCGGTGAGCCACACGTTGGCGCGAGCCGCCTGGTCGATGCTCGCCGCGATCATCATCCAGCTGACCAGACCGCCGAAGAAGGCCGAGACCCCGACGCCGACCAGCAGCGGCTGCACCCCGCTCGCATCCACGAAGCGGAGGATGACCGCCACGAAGGCCGCGGCGACCAGCCCACCGATCAGCGCCGCGACCGGCACGCCGACGCTGCGCAGCAGGCCCGCCGCCTGACCGCCGGAGCCGCCGACCACGATCACCGCGACCGCTCCCGCGCTCGCCCCGCCGGTGACACCGAGCAGGTCGGGGCTGGCCAGCGCGTTGCGGGCGACCGTCTGCACCACGGCCCCCGAGACAGCGAGCGCGGCGCCGATCACCAGCGCGATAGCGGCGCGCGGCAGGCGCAGGCCTGTGACGACGAGTTCCTCCCGCCGCGTCGTCGGGCCCAGCAGCACCTCGACGACGCGCACCGGACTGAGCGCGAGGTCTCCGATGCCCAGCGAGACGATCGCAACGGCGGCCGCGGCGACGGCGGCCACCACGCTCACAACGGCGGTGCGGCTCACGACGCGCTCCGGATGAGACGGGCCGCCGGTCGCCGCCGTCGCGCGCTGCGCAGCACCACGAGCAGGAAGGCGGGTCCGCCGAGCACCCCAAGGGTGATGCCGACGGGCAGCTCGGCGGGAGCGAGCACGAGGCGCCCGACGATATCGGCGAGGAGCACCACGAGCGCGCCGGCCGCGGCCGACAGCGGAATGCTCATCCGATGGTCTCCGCCGGAGAGCCGGCGGACGAGGTGCGGCGCGACCAGCCCGACGAAACCGAGCGAACCGATGCACGCGACCGCGCCTCCGACGAGCAGCACGACGGCGACCAGACCCCCCGCGCGCACCCCCGCCACATTCCGGCCGAGGCTCGTGGCGACGTCATCGCCCAGCGCCAACGCGTTCAGGGCCGAACCCTGCAGACACGCGATCGCGAAGCCGACGGCGAGGAACGGCAGCACCGTCAGCACCGCCTCCGAACCGCGTCCGCCCGCGAGCGAGCCGACGGTCCAGAACCGGTACTGATCGAGCGTCGCGGTGTCGAGCAGCAGGATCACGCCGGTCACCGCGCCGAGCAGCGCCGACACCGCGGCGCCCGCCAGCACGAGCGAGGCGGGGCCTTCATCCCGCCGCCGCGTGGCGCCGGCCCCGAATGCGACCACGAGCAGTGTGCCGAGCAGGGCGCCGCCGAACGCGAACCAGAGGTACCCGATCGGAGTGGCGACGCCCAGCAGCGAGATGGCCAGCACCACGGCGAGAGCGGATCCGGCCGTGACGCCGAGCAGGCCCGGATCCGCGAGCGGGTTGCGGGTGTGGCCCTGCACCAGAGCGCCACCGACCGCGAGCGCCGCGCCGCCGATCACACCGAGCAGCGTGCGCGGCAGCCGCTGGCCGAGGATGATCTCTCGCGCCTCCGCGGATCCGCCGCCGCCCAGGACCGTGAGCACCGTCGCCGGGTCGAGACCCCGCGTGCCGATGAAAAGGCTGAGCGCGGCCATCGCGACGACCCCCACCACGGCGATCCCGGCCAGGGCGATCGGGCCGCGGCCGGTTCGCCGGAGCTTCACGGTTCTCAGAAGGTCAGGTAGAGCGACTCGATCACGTCGAGCGACCACATCGCGGTGATCGGCCCACCCTCGTGGGTGCCGCGGTCCGAGCGGACGACGTGTCCGGCCTGAACAGCGGGCAGCTGCTGCCAGAGCGGATCCGCCTGCGTCGCCTCCCACTCGTCGGCGGTGTTCACCAGCGCGACGATGCCGTCGGCGTCCTGGTGCGCGTCGAAGAGCTGCTCCGGGCCGTACTCGACGCCGTCGTCGATCGAGACCGCCTCGGCGAAGGCGGCGCTGGGCTGCGCGCCGACATCCGTCAGCGCCGTCGAGAGCAGTCGGTTCGGTCGCACCTGCGAGCCCTCGGAGTCGGTGCCGAGAGGCACGACGGTGTTCGCCGCGATGACGTCGGCATAGGTGCTGGCGATCTCGGCGACGCGGGCGTCGTACTCCGCGATCAGCTCCTCCGCCTTCGCACTCGTTCCGGTCGCCTCGGCGACGAGCAGCAGGTCCTCCTGCCAGGTGGTGCGATCCTGGTCGCCGATCGCGAGCACCGGAGCGATGGCCTGCAGCTCTTCCAGGATCGGCTCGACGTCGTCGACGCGGCTGATGATGAGGCTCGGAGCGGCCGCAGCCACGGCCTCGATGTTGATCTCGTCGTCGAGGAAGAGTTCCTCCGCGCCGTTCTCGGCGGCGACCGCGTACGCCTCGGCGAGCGGGGCTTCTAGATCGGCCTCGCCGACCTCGCGGTAGGGCACGCCGACCAGGGGCAGCCCGAGCGAGAGCACGATGTCGAGATCGCGGCGGCCCTCGAGCACCACGATCGAGTCGATGTCGGCCGGGATCGTCACGGGGCCGAGCTGCGATTCGACGGTCACGCCGTCGGCCGTGGAGTCGGCGCCCTCGGCGGTGCCGGCGCACCCCGCGAGCAGCGCGACGGCGGTAACGGTGGCGAGAAGGGCAGGCGCAACGCGACGAGCGATTCGGGTCATAAGGTTAGCCTAACCTAGATAGTCGACAGTCGTCGGCCATCGGGGTCGGCGGGTGCCGGAGCGGGAAGCCGCCCCGGCACCAGGTCGGTCAGACGATCGCGGCCTTGAGCGCCGCTGCCGCCGCACCCACATCCGGAGCACCGTAGATGGCGCCGCCGGCGACGGCGACGATCGCGCCCGACTTCTGCACGGAGGCGATCGTGGTGACGCTGACGCCACCGGCGACGGAGAACGGAACGCCCGAGGCCTCGCCGTTCTCGAGCAGGGTGCCGAACGTGAAGCCGTCCTCGGCCTGCTCGTCGAGGCCGGCGTGCATCTCGACGAACTGGGCGCCGAGCGCGACGACCTCCTTCGCGCGGGCGGCCTTGTCGGCGACGCCGATCAAATCGACGACGATGCCCTTGCCGTGCTTCTGCGCGGCCTTGACCGCACCGACGATCGTGCTGTCGCCGGCGGAGCCGAGCACGGTGACGAGGTCGGCGCCGGCGGTGAAGGCGATGTCGGCCTCGAGCTCGCCCGCATCCATCGTCTTGAGGTCGGCGAAGACGATCTTGTCGGGGTGGGCGGCCTTGATCGCGGTGACGGCCGAGAGGCCGGCGCTCTTGATCAGCGGGGTGCCCAGCTCGAGGATGTCGACGTGCGGCGCGGCGGCGGCGGCGAGTTCGAGGGCGGCCTCGGTGGTCAGGGTGTCCATGGCGAACTGGAGCTTCATGAGGTTCTGCTTTCTGTGGTGATGGGTGGAGAGGAAAGAGTGGAGGGGCGGGGCCGGGTCATTCGATGTTGGCGTGCCGCGGCCACAGCTCGTCCGCCGTGCGCCCGCTGCGCTGCCACAGCGCGTGGAAGAGCGCGTCGCCGATCAGGCCGACCGCCTGCTCGAAGAGGCTGCCGGCGTACTGGGCGGAGGCGGTCGCCGAGCGGTCGAGCTTGCCCGCCGCGGGCACCACGATCACGTGGTGCGCGAGCTGCGCGAGTGGAGCGGTGCCGTCGGTGGTCAGCACGGCGACGCGGGCGCCCGCATCCGCCGCCGTCTGCGCCGCGCGGACGATGCCGCCGGTGGTGCCGGATCCGCTGGCCGTGAGCAGCAGATCGCCCGCGCCGATCGCGGGAGCGGTCACCTCGCCGACGACGTGCACGGTGAGGCCGAGGTGCATCAGGCGCATGGCGGTCATCTGCAGCGCCAGCCCCGAACGGCCGGCGCCGTGCACGAACACGCGATCCGCGACGACGATCGACTCCGCGACGGCGTCGAGCCCGGCCGGATCGATCGCGGCGACGACGCCGTCGAGTTCGGCCGCGATCAGGCGGAGGGCGGCGGCGGTGTCGAGTGTCGGAGCGTGCATACCGTCAGCCTGCCCCTCGAAGAGCCCAGGCGCGGCTGCCCGCCCGACGGGGTGGACTACTCGTTCGGGTAGGCCTATCCGTGCGGGTAGGCTGCGGGGATGTCGGATCGCTCCCTCGTCGCCGCCCACGCCCGTGCCCTCGCCGAGCTCGACGACCGTCACGCGCTCACGCTCGAGTCGATCCTGGCGACGCTGCGCTCATCCCGACTCGACGATCGCGCCGCCCGCGCGCTGGCGATCGACATCGCAGCGACCGCGATGGTCGCCCTGCGAACGGATACGGACCGCGACGAGAGTGCGCGACTCGAGCCCGTCGTCGGAGCGTTCGCCCGGCTGCAGAACGATCTGCGCCCGCTGATGCGTTTCGGCGATCTCGAGGTGCAGTTCATCGAGCCGCCGGTCACCGGCCGCGCACTGCCCGGCGACGTCGCGCACGCGGCACGCGCCATCGTGCGCAGCGCGGTGCTCGCGATGCTCGACGGGGGCAGCGCCCGCCGGGTGCGCATCCAGTGGGACTGCGACGGGCTGAACCTGCTGATCGGCATCCGCGACGACGGCTCGGGCGACCTCACCGCGCACGACGACGGCCTGCGCCCGATCGTGGAGCGGGTGACCGTGCTCAACGGCAGCTTCGCGGTGGCGGCGACGGCCGGCTGGGGTTCGGAGCTGTCGGTCACCCTGCCGCTGGACCCGCCGGCCGAGCCGGAGCCGCTCGAGGTGGCCGCCTCGCTCAGCGAGCGCGAGCGCGAGGTGCTGCGCCTGCTCGGCTCGGGCGCCCGCAACCGCGCCATCGCGACGACGCTCGGCATCACCGAGAACACCGTCAAGTTCCACGTCTCGAACCTGCTGCGCAAGGTCGGCGCGAGCACCCGGGCCGAGCTGGTCGGGCTCTCGCGCTAGACGCGGCACGCGTTCGGGCCGCGTCAAAGAAACGGCAACCCGCTCTCACGGGTTGCCGTTTCTTTGACCGTGGCCGCACCGCCCGCGCCGGCCGAGCGAACGCGCCGCACCGCCCGCGCTCAGCGACACGCGCCTACGATCGACCGGTGCCCGTCGAACCGCTCGTCACCCCTCCCTGCGGCCCCCTCCTCGGCCGGCGCGACGGCGCCGCGAACCGGTACACGGGCATCCGCTACGCCTCGGCCGAGCGCTACGGCGAGCCCCGGCCCGTGCCGGACCACCACGAGCCCGTCGACGCCACGCAGTGGTCGGCGCCGTGCCCGCAGGAGCCGTCCCCGATGATGCAGCGGATGCTCGGCAGCGCCCTCGGAGACGCGACGGCGGATGAGCACTGCCAGCGCCTCTCGGTCACCGTCCCGAGCAGCATCGACTCCGACGAGCGCCTGCCCGTGATGGTGTGGATCCACGGCGGCTCGTACACGATCGGCGCGGGCGACGTGCCGATCATGGACCCGGCCGCCCTCGTCGCCGAGCAGCGCGTCATCGTCGTCACCATCACCTACCGGCTCGGCCTCTTCGGCTACGCCGGCGGCACCCCGGGCCGCCCCGCGAATCTCGGCCTGCTCGACCAGCTCGCAGCGTTCCGCTGGGTCCGGCGCAACATCGCGGCATTCGGCGGCGACCCGCGGCGCATCACCGCCTTCGGTCAGTCGGCCGGTGCGGATGCGATCGCCAAGCTGATGACGCTGCCCGAGGCACAGGAACTGTTCAGCCGGGCGATCCTGCAGAGTGCTCCCCTGGGCATCGCGCGCGGTCGCGAGCGGATGAGCGCCGCGCTCGGTCGAGCGGCCGCCACGGTCCCGGCATCCGCATCCGTCGATGACCTGGTGGCCGCCGAGTCGGCCGCGACCGCCGGGCTCGCTCGGCTCGGGCTCGTCCCGTTCGGGCTCAAGGCCGCGATGCCGTTCGGCACCCGCTTCGGTCACGCCCCCTTGCCCGCCGAGCGTGACGCCGACGCCGCGGCAGACGCGAACGCGCCGCACATCGACGTCCTGATCGGTCACACCGCGCAGGAGGCGCGACTGTTCGTGCCCGCGCTCGTGCATCCGCTCGGTCGTCTCGGCACCGCACTCGCGCCGGCCCTCGTGACGATCCTCACCGCCGCCGTCTACGGACGCTCCGCCCGACGCTTCGCCCGCCGCCACGCCCGAGCGGGCGGTCGAGCGCACCGCTACCTGCTCTCGTGGTCGGCGCCGGGCAACCCCTGGGGTTCGGCGCACATGATCGATCTGCCGCTGCTCTTCGGCGACGAACAGACCTGGGCCGACGCCGAGCTCGTCGCCGGTGCGAGCTGGGCGGAACTCGACGCCGAAGGGCGGCGGATGCGCGCCCTATGGGCCCGGTTCGCCCGCGGTGAGAGGCTCAGCGATCGCGGCCGGATCCCCGGCGTGCTGCGATACCAGCGCGAGGGCGCAGATCGCTAGCGCGAGGTACGCAATCGCTCATCGATCCTGGGATGTCCGTCCGTCTTCGCCGCTGATCACGTTCTCGTCGCCCGACCCTCACTACCGTTGGGGGACGGCCTGATCGGGTCGGCGAGCGGAGGACGACGATGACCCAGAAGAGCAGCACGAAGAGTTCCAGCACGAAAGCAGCCGAGAAGCGCGCGAAGAAGGCGCTGGCCAAGGCCGAGAAGTCGGTGCAGAAGGCCCACGATGCGGTGAAGAGTTCGAGCAAGAAGCTGCGCAAGCAGGCCGCTTCGCTCGCGAAGAAGACGCAGAAGTTGAGCGCGAAGCAGGCGAGCGCGCGCGAGCAGCACGCCGCCGCCGTCTCCGCCGCCACCACGGTGAACGCCGACCCGGACACGCAGCCCGACCTGACCCCGCCGCTGCCGACGGTCGCGGCCACCGACCCGCACGTCACGCCCGACCTGACCCCGCCGCTGCCCGCGGGCGAGCACCAGGAGCCCTAGGAACAGCAGACCTCCGGCTCCCGTCACGGGGGTGGAGCAATCCGCCGAGCGAACACGTGTTCACGGAAGACTCAGCCGACGCGCAGCAGTGCCTCGAGTTCGGGGACGACGAGATCGGGCCGCGAGAGGAACGGGTGGTGTCCGGTCGGCAGCTCTACGGAGCGCGTCGCTCGACGCGCGTGGAAGCGCTGCAGCTCGACGGAGGTGCTGCGGTCGTCGGCGCAGACGAGGTAGGTCGAATCGACACCCTGCCAGCCGGCGGCGGTGGTCGGCGTGGTGAAGGCGCGGGCGTCCTGCGCCGTCACGCGGCGCCAGGCCTCACGCTGCGTGTCGGCATCCGCGTCCTGCACGAAGCGGGCCGCGAACGACATCGCGCCGTAGCCGTCGACGGCGAGAGTGCCGTCGCCCGCATCGCGGATCGCCACCGGATCGCTCTCGCCGCTCATGATCGCGCCCTGCGCCTGGCCGACGTCGGGCAGGTACGACGAGATGTACAGCAGGTGAGCGATCGCGGGGTGCGAGCCGGCTTCGGCGATGACGGTGCCGCCGTAGGAGTGCCCCACCACGATCGCCGACCCGGCCCGGTCGAGTTCGTGACGCAGCGCGGCCGCATCCGCTGTCAGCCCGCCGCGTTCGCGCCCCTCGCCGCACGACGGCAGGGGCACGGCGCGACTGCGGATGCCCGTGCGTTCGTGCAGCAGCTGCGCCGCCGGACGCCACCACCAGTCGCCGTCGCGCACCAGCGCACCGTGTACGAAGAGCAGTTCCATCGCGTTCCTCCACGATCGTTGTGGCGCCGACTCTACGGATGCTCCCGCCGCGGCGCGCGCCGTTCTGCTCACAGCACGCGTCGTGCTCGGAGCCAGGGCCCCGTCCGCCGGTTCTGCCGCATCCACCGCGAATCCGCACCGGCCCCGGTTCTGCAGCATCGACCGCGAAAGCGAGACCGACCGGAACCCGCGTCAGCGCCCGGCGTCAGTGCGCGGCGTCGGCGTGCGTGCGGCTGCCGCGCAGGCGCCCGATGCCGAGAACGATTCCGACGACGATCATCCCCAGCACGAGACCGAAGACGAGCGAGGTCGCGGTGTCCGCGATCCAGACCACGACCGGGCCCGCCGCCTCCACCGCGTGCGTGATGGCGTGCAGCACGTCGTACGGACCGTGCCAGAAGGTCTCGGCCAGGTTCGCGATCACCAGGTGGCCGCCGACCCAGAGCATGGCGACCGTGCCGATGACGCTGATGACGCGGAACACCATCGGCATCGCCGCCACGATCCGCGCACCAGTACGCCGCACGTTGCGGGCCGGGTTCTTCATCATGCCGAGCCCGATGTCGTCGAGCTTCACCAGCAGGGCGACCGCGCCGTAGACGAGCGCGGTCATCCCGAGCCCGATCACCAGCAGGGCGCCGAGAGTCATCCAGATCCCGAGGTCGGTGTCGAGACTGTCGAGCGCGATCAGCATGATCTCGGTGCTCAGGATGAGGTCGGTGCGAATCGCGCCGAACACCAGCTTCTTCTCGTCGCGCGCCTCCGACTCCTCCTCGCCGTGGTGCACCCCGAACCACTCGGTGACCTTCTCCGCCCCCTCGAAGCACAGGTACGTGCCGCCGATGATGAGCAGGAACGGCAGCACCACGGGCGCGAACGCCGAAAGAAGCAGCGCGATCGGGATGATGATCACGAACTTGTTCACCAGGCTGCCGAGCGCGATACGCCAGACGACCGGCAGCTCGCGCGCCGGTGTGAGCCCCTGCACGTACTGCGGAGTCACGGCGGCATCGTCGATCACGACACCGGCGGTCTTGGCGCTCGCTTTGAGCGCGGCCGTGAGGATGTCATCGACGACGGCGAGAAGGCCGACGGACATGGGGGCTCCTTGAGGGTGCGGGTGCGCTGCGGATGCGGTGCGCTGCGGATGCGGTGCCGAGAGAACACCGTATCGCGGCGCCGACGGGCGGCACGACGGGAGCCCGCCCGCTCGTGCTCCTAGGCGCGGTCGTGCAGCGTGATCCGGTACCCGTCCGGGTCTGCGAAGGTGAACGTGCGACCGAACGGCCCATCGATCGGCGCCGACACGATGGGGAGGCCGTCGGCCGCGAGCGCGTCGTGGATCGCCTGCACGTCGGTGGCGTGCAACCAGATCGCCGCGCCGATCCCGGGCTGAGCGACGGAGTCGAGATCCGTACCGGGAACGATGTCGCGGAGCGCGAACGCCACCGGCTGGGTGCCGAAGACCACGGCGTGCGGCGGGCCCGCCGGCGCGCGGACGAGGCCGAGGTACTGCTCATAGAACGCCTGCGACGCGGCGAGGTCGCGGACTTGGAGGGAGATGAAGTCGGGGCCGGTGACGGGCATGGGTGGATTCCTCGTTCTCGGAGTCGTGGCTTTCGCCGAAACGCGTGTCAGTCTCTCTGACACAGACCAACCTATGTCAGAATACTGACATGAGTCAAGGCGGCACCGGAATCGACCTGCAGACGTCGCTCGGCTACCTGCTGAAGGAGGCGGCGAGCGCCCTCCGCACCGCGATGGAGGACGCCCTGCGACCCCTCGGGATGACGGTGACGCACTACTCGTGCCTCGAACTGCTCGCGCAACGCCCGGGCTCGTCCAACTCCGAACTCGCGCGCGGAGCGTTCGTGACCCGGCAATCGATGAACGTGTTGCTGCAGGCACTCGAGCGCGACGGCTACGTCAGCCGTCCGGCGCAGGCGCCGGTCGGCAAGGCGCTACCGACCCAGCTCACCGCCCGTGGACGCGCGAGCCTCGCGGCGGCGAGCGCCGCCGTCCGCGCGGTCGAAGAGCGGATGCTCGGCGAACTGACACCGGCGGAACGATCGGCCGCCTTCAGCACTCTGACGCGGATGACCCGCTCGTTGCGCGACGGCGCTTAGCTCGAGCCGACGGCCACGTCGATCAGCGTCTCGGCCGCGGCGCGCGCGTGGGCGGCGGCGTCCGGATGCCCGCTGATGGCGGCGGTCGTCTGGGCGCCCTCCGCCAGGATCGCGAGCTGGGCCCCGAGCACGGCCGGGGCGCCGAGCTCGGCGACGAGCTGCGCCACGTAGCGCTGGAAGGACTGCTTCTGGTCGTGGGCCACCGCTGCAACGGCCGGCGACGCCGCCCCCAGCTCCCCGAACGCGTTGATGAAGCCGCAGCCTCGGAAATCGTCGGTGCGGAACCAGTCGTCGAGGAAGTCGTACACCGCGAGCAGTTTCGCGCGCGGCGTCGCCGCATCCGCCGCCGCTGCCGCGATACCCGCATCCCAGACACCCGAACGGTGGTGCAGCACCTCGATGAGAAGGGCGTCCTTGGAGGGGAACTCCGCGTAGAGGCGCTTCAGCGGCACACCCGCGGCGGTCCGCACCGCGTCCATACCCACCGCCTGGATCCCGCGACCGTAGAACAGGCGATCCGCCACCTCGACGATGCGTTCGTGCTCCGTCCGCGAATCGGTCATCCGCTCGTCACCTCATCCCCTTGCGCTGAGAACGCGCGTTCTCTCGTGTAGAGCCATCGACGTGAGAACGATCGTTCTCACGCCTTCCGCAGAAGGGGAAGACCATGGGATTCATCACCGCCGGCCAGGAGAACTCGACGCCGATCGAGCTGTACTACGAAGACCACGGCACCGGCCAGGCCGTTGTGCTCATCCACGGCTACCCGCTCGACGGCTCGTCGTGGGAGCGTCAGGCCCGCGAACTTCGCGCCGCCGGGTACCGCGTCATCACGTACGACCGCCGCGGCTTCGGCCGCTCCTCGAAGGTCGAGACGGGTTACGACTACGACACCTTCGCGAGCGACCTGAACACGGTGCTCACCACGCTCGACCTCAGCGACGTCATCCTCGTGGGATTCTCGATGGGCACCGGCGAACTCGCCCGCTACGCGAAGCTGTTCGGCACCGAGCGCATCGCGAAGTTCGCCTTCCTGGCCTCACTCGAACCCGGCATGCTCGGCCAGGGTGTGCCGCAGTCGCAGTTCGACGGCATCGAGGCCTCCGCGAAGGAGGACCGTTTCGCGTGGTTCACCCAGTTCTACAAGGACTTCTACAACCTCGACGAGAACCTCGGCTCGCGGATCTCGCAGGAGGCCGTCACCGCCAGCTGGAACACGGCGACCGGCAGCGCTCCCATCGCCGCCTACGCCGTCGTGCCCACCTGGATCGAGGACTTCACCGCCGACGTCGCTGCGGTGCAGGCGAGCGGAAAGCCGACGCTGATCGCGCACGGTACGGCCGACAACATCCTGCCGATCGACGCGACCGGTCGTCCGTTCCACGCCGCCTTCCCCGAGGCCGAGTACGTCGAGATCGACGGCGCCCCGCACGGCATGCTGTGGACGCACGCCGCCGAGGTGAACGCGGTCCTGCTGCCCTTCGTGCAGAAGTAACCCGCGCACAAGCCGCCCGGGCACCGCTGGGCGGCGGCCGACGGATGGAGGATCATGGACATCGTGAAGATCCTCTCCATCCAGTCGGCCGTCGCCTACGGTCATGTCGGAAACTCCGCGGCCGTCTTCCCCTTGCAGCGCATCGGCGCCGAGGTGCTGCCCGTGCACACGGTGAACTTCTCGAATCACACCGGCTACGGCGCCTGGCGGGGTTCACTCATCTCGCCCGAGGAGGTGCACGACGTCATCCTCGGCATCGAGGAGCGCGGCGTTCTGCCGCAGATCGACGTCGTGCTCTCGGGCTATCAGGGCGGTACGGGCATCGGTGACGTGATCATCGACGCCGTGCAGCGGGTCAAGGCCGCGAACCCGACGGCTCTCTACGCCTGCGACCCCGTGATGGGCAACGCCAAGTCCGGCTGCTTCGTCGCGCCGGAGATCCCCGAGCTGCTGCGCGATCGGGTCGTGCCCGTCGCCGACATCATCACCCCCAACCAGTTCGAGCTCGGCTACCTCACCGGCACCGAACCGTCGACGCTCGAGTCGACCCTCGCATCCGTCGATCTCGCTCGGGCGATGGGCCCCTCGACCGTTCTCGTGACGAGCGTCGAGCGGCCCGACCGCGATCCGGACAGCATCGAGATGCTCGCGGTCGACGACGCCGGCGGCTGGATCGTGCGCACGCCGTACCTGCCGTTCAAGGCGAACGGCTCGGGCGACGTGACCGCGGCGCTCTTCGCCGCGCACTACCGCGAGACCGGGGAGGCCGCGGTGGCGCTGGAGCGGACCGCCTCCAGCGTTTTCGACCTGATCGATCTGACGCACCGCTCGGGCGAACGCGAACTGCAGCTCATCGAGGCGCAGGAGTTCTACGCCCACCCGCGGATGCAGTTCACGGCCCAGCAGGTGCGCTGACTCGGCTCCCCCTTGCGCCGCGCTGTCGTTTTCGCCGCGCGCGGGTGGCAAATCACGCGCGCGTGGCCAAAACGACAGCGCAGGACGACAGCGCAGGAGCACAGTGCAGGAGCGATTACCAGCTCACGCGCGCCGGACCCTCGGTCGGCGGATGCAGCAGCCGCGTGCCCGCCGGTACGTCCACCGTGACGCGCCCGTCCTCCGCCACGACGACGATCGAGCCGTACGGGGTCGACACAACCGCGGACGCCCAGGAGAGGTCGCCGAGTTCGGGCGCGACCGAGAACGCCGCCCAGCCATCGGCCTCGGGGCGCACCCCGAGCACCAATTCGGGCAGCAGCGCCGCCGGCCCGGCACCCCAGGCGTGCGCGAGACTCTTGCCGAACGGGCGACCGTACATCGCATACGGGCTCTCGCCTCCGCGGGTGAACTCCTCCCAGAAGGTCGTCGCCCCGGCCTCGAGGATCGGCCCCCACAGCCGCCGCACGCGGCGCATCGCCTCACCGCTCTCGCCCAGCTGTGCCAGCGCCCGCAACGAGAACGCCGTCATGAACGGGGTGCCGACCCGGCCCTCGCGTACGGCGGCGACGACGCCGGGTCCGACATCCATCCCGCTCAGCACCGCGAGGAAGTTCGGATACGCGGTGCCGGTCGGCGACGGATCGAGGTACTCCCGCCACGCGCCTGCCGCGGGATCCCAGGCACGCTCGCGCAGGGTCCGAGCCAGCGTCTCGGCGAGCGCCGCCCACCGGCCCGCACCCGGATGCTCGACGCGAGCGAGTAACGATGCCGCGCACTGCAGCGCCCACCGCCACAACACTTGCAGCGCCGTGAGATCCCGACCGGCCTCGACGCGCACGCCCCAGTCGATCAGCACCGCCCCGCTGATTCCCGCGAAACCCGCTTGACCGGGCCGGAGCACACCGTCCTCGCCGCACTCGTCGGCGAGCCGCGAGACGAACGCATCGATCAGCGCCGCCTCGCTCGCGAGGTGTGCATGGTCGCCGAAGTAGCGTTGGTAGAGCTCCTGGTCGATCAGCCACCACAGCGAGTAGTCCGCGATCCCGTTCACGTAGCCGTGCCGGACGCGGCCGAGGGCCACCAGCCCGTCGCGGACGATCCCGCCGTCGCCCGCGGAATAGGCGTTCGAGATGGTGTTCAGCGCCTGGTCGCCGATCCACGGCATCCGGTCGCGTTTGACACCGTCGAGCACGAGACCCTGCAAGCAGAGCCGGATCGTGTAGGCCGAGACGCCCCAGATGCGGTTGAGCAGGTCATCCGAGCACACGAACGCACCCGCGTCGCCGATCGGACGGATGGAGGCCTCGACCGTGACCGCGTCGACCTCCGCCCCGATGACCCGCAGGTAGCGGAAGCCGAGCCGATGCCGGGTCGTCCACCGGCCGTCCGCACGCGCGACGAGCTCGTGGCGCGTCTCCGCCACCCCGTCGGCCAGAGCCTCCGCGAGCGACTCGCCGCTGACGATCCGCGGCGTGCCGTCCGCTCGGAAGACGGGGCGACCGAGCACGGTGGCGGGCGCCGTGAACACGCCGGGGGTCGAGTGAGGTGCGAGCTCGACCGATTCCATCGGTTCGTCGAGGCGGTGCGGTGCTTCGTCGCCGCCCCACCGAATCCCAGCGGATGCTCCGGAGCCGACGATCGACCAGTCCCCCGCCTCCGTCCCGTCCGGCACCCGCAGCGCCGCCGCCTCGCCCTCGGGCACCGATACGAGGCGCGAGTCGCCGTCCCGATGCCGGAACACGACCGTCGGCGACGGCGCCGCGTGGTTGTCCGCGTAGTGCACGAAGCGATTCGCGGCGAAGCCGTCGCGCACGAGCCGATGCAGTACTCCCAGTTCGTAGTCGCCGGGCGCGTAGAGCCAGCCGACGTCGCGCCTCGATGCTCCCGGAGGGAACGGATCCGGGCTGGACACTGCAGCCGCGGCCCGGATCGCCTCCGCGTCGCGCGGGATCATCCCTTCACGGCGCCGGAGGTCATGCCCTCCACGATCTGGCGGTTGAAGAAGATGTACATGATCAGCGGCGGGATGGTGATCAGCAGCACGTCGGTGAAGAGCAGGTTCCACGAACTGACCGACTGCGACGAGAAGTTGTAGAGCGTCAGTTGCACCGTTGCGTTCGCGTCGCCGGGCAGGAAGTACAGCGCGTAGGTGAAGTCGTTGAAGACGAACACGGCCTGCACCACGACCACCGTCACGATGACCGATTTGAGCAGCGGCAGGATGACGCGGAAGAACAGCCGGATGGGTCCGGCGCCGTCGATCGTCGCCGCCTCATCGAGTTCCTTCGGGATCGTCGCCACGAACGCGCGGAACAAGAGGATGCAGAAGGAGAGCCCGAAGGCGACGTGGATGAAGATCAGGCCGGGGAGTGTCTTGAAGAGCCCGAGCCCCTGCAGCACCCAGATCGTCGGCACGACCGCGGGCGGGATGATCAGCCCGGCGAGGACGAGGCCGTTCACGAGCGGATTCCACCTCGACTGGCGCCGTTGCAGCACGTAGCCCACCATCGCCGAGAGCACGACCATGATCGTCACCGCGGCGATCGTGAGCACGGCGCTGTTCACGAAGGCTTTCAGCAGCAGGAAGTCGCGGTTCGCGATCACGGTGCCGAGGTTCTCGAAGAACGCGAACTGCGTCGGCCAGTCGAAGTTCAGCAGCGAGGATTCCTGCTGGTTCTTCAGCGCCTGCAGCACGATGAACGCGAACGGGATGATGAACACCACCACCGACGCGAGGATGGCGAGCGAGCCGCCGCCGTAGCGCCAGAGCTTGGTGCGGGCGGAGTGCGACTGAACGAGGGAACTCACAGTTCCTTGTCCTTCCGGTTGAGCCAGGCCGAGAGCGGGAAGATGATGGCCGCGACGACGAGGAAGAGGATGACGTTGCCGGCGGTCGACAGACCGTAGAACCCGGCCTGGTACTGCTTGTAGATGACGGACGCGACGACGTCGCTGGTGAAGCCCGGTCCGCCCTTGGTCATCGCCCAGATCAGGTCGAAGGATCGCAGGCCACCGATGAGCGACAGCAGAATGACCGTCACGGTCGCCGGACGCAGGAGGGGCAGTGTGATGTGGCGGAAGTTGTGCCACGCGCCCGCTCCGTCCACTCGAGCGGCTTCGAAGTAGTCCGACGGGATCGCGACGATGCCGGCGATGTAGATCAGGGCGGCGAGTCCGATGCCTTTCCAGACATCCACGAAGGCGACGGACAGCAGGGCCCACTGCGGGTCGGTCAGCCAGCCCGGCCCCGCGATCCCGATGGAGGCGAGCGCCTGGTTCACCAGACCGTCGAAGGGGTCGAGGATCACCTTGAAGGTGATGCCGATGCCGATGGTCGAGACCAGCACCGGGAAGAACACCACGCTGCGCAGGAAGCCGCGGCCGATGATCTGCGACGAGAGCAGCACGCCCAGCAGCAGACCGAGAACCACTTTCAGCCCGGAGGTGACGAAGGCGAACACGAAGGTGTTCACGAAGCCGGTCGCGAGGGCCGGGTCCTGGAAGAACTGGACGAAGTTGTCGAAGCCGATGAAGGTCGAGTCGAACAGGGTCCAGCGCGTCAGAGCGAAGTAGAGGGAGGCGCCGGTGGGCACCAGGAACAGCACCACGTAGAAGACCCCGGCGGGGATGTAGAACCAGGTCGGATACGCGCTGTCGGGGCCGTATCGGCGACGGCGCTTCTTCGAGGCGGCGGGCGCGGTGCGCTCAGCGGTGAGTGCGGTCATCGGGATCTCCGTCGATCGGGGTCAGGGTCAGGGTCAGGGTGGGAAGGGTCATCACTTCGTCGGGTGGTAGCCGACGAAGCGACGACCCTTCTCGGGCCGTGGGCTACCAGCCCTCGATGCCCAACTGCTGGGCCTGCTTCTTCACGTCATCGTCGTACTGCTTCGCGCCGTCCGCTGCCGGAGTGATCCCCGAGCCCACGGCGACGGTGATCTGCTCGAGCGCCGGTCCCTTGATCGGCGAGAGGAACTCCAGCGCCGCGCCGATGTCTCCGCTGTCGAAGAACGGCAGCTGGTCAGAGACCATCGCCGGCACGTCGTCCGGCAACGTGCATCCCTCGACCACGTACGGACCCTGGGGCGCCGAGACGTCGCCCTGGATCTCGCACGCCTCGGGGGTCGCGAGGAACGCGATCAGCTTCTTCGCCGAGTCGAGCGCCGCACCCTCGGTCGACTTCGGGATGTACGCCCCGCCCGGCTGCCAGACGGTCAGCGGGTTCGAATCCGCGGAGTCGCCGGGGATCGGGAAGACGCCGACCTTCTGCGCAGCATCCGGGTAGTTCTGCACCAGCGGGCCGGCCGCGAAGGTCAGCATCGGGTATTGCGCACCCTCGCCGGTGGCGACCATCCGGATGCCGTCGTCGTAGGTCGCGGAGGCGTAGTCCTCGTTGAAGAGACCGGCCGCATTGAGCTGGGCCAGGTGCTCGAAGCCGGCGAACGCGGGCTCCTCCGAGTACTTCGCCTTGTTGCTGGTGTAGTCCTCGGCCCAGTTCGGCTCGGCGGCCGTCACATTGGCGAAGTCGCCGAGCACGAAGAGCTGCGAGGTCCACGTGTCGCCGTAGGTCTGGATGATCGGAGCGGCGGTGCCGGCGGCCTTGATCGCCTCGCTGTTGGCGACGAACTCGTCCCAGGTCTTCGGCACGCTGAGCCCGAGGGAGGCGTAAACGTCTTTGTTGTAGAGCACCGCACCGGCCATCGATTGGCCGACGGGCACGCCGTACATGCCCGCATCGGTCGAGACCACGCTGGTGAAGCCGTCATCGATCTTCGACACCCAGTCCTCGTCGGAGAGGTCGACGAGGTTCTGGTCCGGGTTCAGGGCCTGCAGCAGCGAGCCCGAGTTGTAGGCGAAGACGTCGTTCATCTCGCCCGTCGCCAGCCGCGTCTTGATGAGGTTGTCACCCTCGCTGCCCTGCGGACGGGTCTCGATGTCGACCGAGATGTCGGGGTTGTCCGCCTCGAACTTCTCGGCGAGTGCGTTCCAGAGCGTGACGGAGTCTTCGCTGTTGTCGACGAGGATCGACAGCGAACCGCCGTCGGATGAGCCGCCTCCGCTGGTGGAGCAGCCGGTGAGGGCGAGCGCGAGCGTCGCGGCTCCCGCTCCGAGTGCGAGCCACGCTCGCCGTGTGTGCCGGGTTGACATCCTTTACCTCCATGTAAAGACAACTTCGCTGTTGGTGCATGCCCGTTGGATCGGGGAACGGAGGGAACGCTACGGCGTCGCAGTGAATCGTGTCAATCGATCTACGTAAATCGATACACATTTTCGTAGATCGCTCTACGCACTGGCGGGAAACGCGTTACAGTGACGGAGGACGCGGGCCGGACGGTGCCGCCGGAATGCAGCCGAGGAGGCGAGATGACGACGACCCAGAGCCGAGGCCCGGCCACGATCCAAGACGTCGCCGATCGCGCGGGCGTCTCGAGGGCCGCGGTCTCGAAGGTGATCCGCAACGCGTACGGCGTGAGTCCGGCGATGCGCGAACGCGTTGGTATCGCGATCGAAGAACTCGACTACCGCCCCAATGCGGCGGCCCGCTCCCTCCGCGGCGCGAGCTTCACCATCGGCATCGAGCTGCCCGGCATCGGCAACCCGTTCTTCGCCAAGATCATCGACGGCGCCAGCAGCGCCCTCGCCGGTTCCACCTACCAACTCATCGTCGCTCCCGCGACGAGCGACCGCGAAGAGGGCCTGCGAGCGATCGGCGCACTGGCCGACCGCCAGGTCGACGGGCTGATCGTGATCTCTCCCCTTGTGCAACGCACCTGGCTCGAACGCGTAGCGTCGCGCATCCCGACCGTGATGCTCGGTCGGCATGATGAGACCGAGGTCTACGACACGGTCACCGGCGACGACCTCGACGGCACCGCTCAGGTGATGCGCCATCTGTTCGAGTTGGGACATCAACGCATCGCGCATCTGACCGTCCGCGAGGAGGTCACGACCGCCATCCCCGAGAATCCGCACGCGATCCGGCTCGGCGAATACGGTCGGCTCATGGCCGATGCGGGCTTCGCGCCGCAGCTCGTCCGTGCCGCCGACGAGAACGGCGCCTACCAGCGAGGGCTCGAACTGCTGCGGCGGAGCGATCGGCCCACCGCGATCTTCGCCGGCAACGACGCTCTCGCTCTGCCCCTGTTGCGAGCGCGAGCTGATGCCGGCCTGACCGTGGCGGATGTCTCGGTCGTCGGCTACGACAATATCGGTGTGGCTGAACTGCCCGGCGTCGACCTGACCACCGTCGATCAGGCCGGCCTCGAGATGGGCTCACGCTCGATCGAGCTCCTCCTCGAACGGATCGCGGGGCGCACCGAACCCGCGCGACACACCACCCGCGCCACGCTCCGAGTCCGCGGCTCGACCGCTCCGGCACCCTGACCGTCGCGCACCGCCGCCTGAACCTGATCTCCCGGACGCCGTGACAACCCCCTCCGCAGAGGGTTGCCGCTCCGTCACGCTCTCCGCCGACCCCGCCGACCCTGGCAACCCCGGCGACCCCGGCGACTCCGAACCGACTCCGAACCGACTCCGAACCGACCCTGAACCTGTACCGAACCCGCGCCGCACCGACCCCGCGCCGCACCCACCACCATCACCTCCGAAGGACGACGATGACCGACTGGACCGCCCGCTTCATCACCCCCGCCACCGCGCTCGACGCGGCCCCGCTGCTGCGTCGGGAGTTCGCCCTCGACGCGGGCGAGGTGTCGGAGGCGACCTTGACCCTTTCGGCGCTCGGCGTCGTCGAGGCCTGGATCGACGGCTCCCCCGTGTCCGAGGACCTCCTGACTCCGGGCTGGACCAGTTACGAGTGGCGGCTGCACTACGCGCAGTACGACGTCACCGTACTCCTCAGCAGCGGAGCGACGGCGCTGGGGCTCGCTCTCGGCGACGGCTGGTACCGCGGTCGGCTCGGCTGGGGCGCCGGAGCGACGCCGTACGGAACCGAGCTGGGCGCGTTCGCCGAGTTGCGCATCCGCTTCGCCGACGGTCACGAACAGCTGATCGTGACCGATACGGACTGGCGCGCCGCCGCGGGCGCCGTCACCACAGACAGCATCTACGACGGTGAGAGCATCGACGCACGCCGTGAGCTGCCGGGCTGGAACACGGCCGGATTCGATGATTCAGGCTGGTTCGGCGTGCGCGAACTCGACGTCGATCTCGCGAAGCTGGAGCCCTACATCGGCCCGCCGGTGCGCCGCACGGAACAGATCGAGCCGCAGCGGATCTGGACCAGCCCGGCCGGCAAGACCCTCGTCGACTTCGGCCAGAACCTCGTGGGCTGGATCCGCGTCGCCGTCTCCGGGCCCGCCGGCTCCACGATCACCCTCCGCCACGCCGAGGTGCTCGAAGACGGCGAGCTGGGAGTGCGTCCGCTCCGCGCCGCGAAGGCGACCGACCGCTTCACCCTCTCCGGCGGGAGCGACGTCTTCGAGCCGACCTTCACGTTCCACGGTTTCCGCTACGCCGAGGTCGAGGGCTGGCCGGGTGCGATCGAGCCGGGCGCGCTCACCGCGGTCGTGATCGGCTCCGAGATGACCCGCATCGGCACCTTCGCCAGTTCGGATCCGCGACTCGACCAGTTGCACGCGAACGTGGTCTGGGGCATGCGCGGCAACTTCGTCGACGTGCCGACGGACTGCCCGCAACGCGACGAGCGGCTCGGCTGGACCGGCGACATCGCGGCGTTCGCGCCGACCGCCGCCTACCTCTTCGACGCGAAGGACTTCCTCCGCGACTGGCTGCGCGACCTCGCGCTCGAGCAGCAGCACCACGACGGCGCCGTGCCGTTCGTCGTTCCCGACGTCTTGAAGTACATGACGCAGCCGAGCGAGTTCCCGCCGATGGACTCGACCGCGGTGTGGAGCGACGCCGTGGCGTGGGTGCCCTGGGCGCTCTGGCAGGCGTACGGCGACCCGGTCGTGCTCGAGGAGAGCTTCGCGCCGATCGCGGCGCACGTGCGTCGGGTGCGCTCGAAGCTCTCCGCCAACGGCGTGTGGGACACGGGCTTCCAGTTCGGTGACTGGCTCGACCCGGATGCGGCCCCCGACCGGCCCGCCGATGCGAAGGCCGACACGGGCGTCGTCGCGACAGCGAGCATCTACCGCTCGACCCGCATCGCGGCGAGCGCTGCCGAAGTGCTGGGCTACGCGCAGGAACAGGCCGAGTTCACCGCGCTGGCGGATGAACTGCAGGCCGCGTTCCACACCGTTTACGTCGCCGACGGGCGCATCCTGAGCGATTGCACCACCGTGTACGCGCTCGCGATCGCCTTCGACCTGCTGGCGGAGGACGAGCTCGGTTGGGCCGGTGATCGCCTCGCCGAGCTGGTCGCTGAGAGCGGCTTCCACATCTCGACGGGCTTCGCGGGCACCCCGTTCATCGCGGATGCGCTGAGCAGCACCGGCCACATCGACGAGGCGTACCGGCTGCTGCTGCAGACCGAGAACCCGTCGTGGCTGTATCCGGTGACCATGGGCGCGACCACGATCTGGGAGCGCTGGGACTCGATGCTGCCCGACGGCTCGATCAACCCGGGCGAGATGACCTCGTTCAATCACTACGCGCTCGGCGCCGTGGCCGACTGGCTGCACAGGGTGGTCGGCGGCCTCGCTCCGCTCGACCCGGGATACGCGCGCATTCTCGTGGCCCCGCAGCCCGGCGGCGATCTGGAATGGGCCGAATCGACGCTGCAGACGCCGCACGGCTTGGCCCGCGTGCACTGGCAGCGCGACGGCGAGGTCGCGATCACGGTGCCGAACGGCAGCTCTGCCGTGGTGCGTCTACCCGGCCGGCCCGAGACCGTGCTGGCGGCGGGTGAGCACGTGCTCTGAGCGTGCTGCGCGGTCAGCCGCGCTGTGCGGCCAAGTGCCATTCGAGCGCCTCGGTCACGAGATCGTGCTCGACCTCGTCGGTGACTCCCGAGGCGACGACGACGCCGACCTGCGTCGCGCCGATGCGGATCGGTACCGCGCCTCCGCTGAAGGTGTACGCGATCGGGTCGAGGCCGAGGCGTTCGTGCGGTTCGGTGATGCCGTACGACGCCCAGCGCTTGCGGATGAGCTGCGAGCTGGCGTCGTAGCGGCGTACGACCGCGACCTTGCGAAGCATCCAGTGGTCGTGGTCGGCGGCCGTGCCCGGCAGCGCCGCGTGGAAGACCTGCTGCTCGCCGAGAAAGATCGAGGCGGCGATGCTCTGTTCGCGTTCGGTGGCCAGCTCGACGATGCGGCAACCCACGGCCCACGCGTCGCGGTGCGCGAAGACGCTGAAACGGAGGCGCTCATCCTGCCGCTGCAGCTCGGCGAGGAGGTCGGTGTCGGAATCGGTCATGGTGGTGCTCCTTATCGGGTGGGGCGTCGGCATGGGTGGTTCAGAGCGGGCGTGCGGGCCCGGTGGAACCGCGCACCGTGAGGCTGGCGGCGGTCGCGACCTCTCGGGGCGCGGCATCAGGGTCGTCCAGCCGTCGCAGGATCGCGGCGAGGAGGGCGTCGACGGTGACGTCGACGTCTTGCCGCACAGCGGTCAGATCGACGAACGAGTAGGCGGCGACATCGCTGTCGTCGTAACCGGTGACCGAGATCTCGTGCGGCACGGCGACGCCGGCGCGGGCGAAGGTGCAGACGAGACCGACGCCGCAGTGGTCGCTGCAGCCGATCACGGCGGTTGGTCGCCGCTCGCGGGCGAGCAGGAGGCGCGCCGCTTCCGCCCCATCCTCCTCGCCGAAGCCCACCTCGACGACGTCGATCTCGAGCCCGGCCGCCTGCATCGCGGCGCGATACGTCTGCGCCCGATCGCGGCCCACCGCGCCGGGCAGGCCGCCGGCGTAGGCGATGCGGCGGTGGCCGAGCGAGACGAGGTGCTCGACGAGCAGCTCGAGCCCGGCGTCGTCGTCGGTGCGGACGACGTCGACCCGCGGGTCGGGCGAGCGCTCGCCGAGCCAGACGACGGGCATCTGCTCGATTGCCGATTGCAACGCCGCGGATGCGGGATCAGGGTTGTAGCAGGCCAGCGCCTCGACGCGCTGCTCGAGCAGCTGAGTCACGACGATTTCCGTGCTGCGTTGCTCCGTGACCGGACCGAGCACCACCGCGAAACCCTCGAGGGCGGCGCGCTCGAGCAGACGCTCCACCACCCGCAGCTCGAACGTGTTGGTCGATGAGAACAGCATGCCGATCAACCCGGTGCGGCGCTGGCGGAGCAGCCGGGCGGAGGCGTTGGTACGATAGTGCAGCGCGTTCGCCGCCGCCAGCACCTTCGCGCGTGAAGCGTCGCTGGGGCCGGCCTCGGCCCGCATCACCAACGAGACGGTCTGCCTCGAGACCCCGGCGAGCTCGGCGACGTCGCGCATCGTCGGCACACGCGGACCCCGACCGCTGCCGACCCGGCCGGTGCCCGGCCGTCCCGATTCCGGCCGTCCCGATTCCGACCGTCCCGATTCCGACCGTCCCGATTCCGGCCGTCCCGATTCCGACCGTCCCGATTCCGACCGTCCCGATTCTGCCTGGGCCATCGATCAGGCGGAACGGACCACGAAGTCGTACTCCTGGAACTCGGCGACCTCGGACTGCCAGCGGCTCCGCACGAAGTCGACGTGGGTGGGGTGCACGTTGTAGGCGTCGTACGCCGCCTGATCGGCGAAGACCATCGTGAACTGCCAGGCCAGATCGCTCTTCGGGCTGACCTGCTGGTTGATCGCGAACTCCGTCACGCCGGGGATCGACGTGAGCTTCTCGCGAGCGGTGTCGAGGAATTCGGCTTCCCCGGCCGACCCGGCGGGGTGGACGAGGCGGAAAGCGACGGTGTGCTGGATCGACATCGGTGACCTTTCGGAGTGGGTGGAGGTACGAGGCTCAGACCGCAGAGGGGGTGACCTGGCGGCGCACCTCGTCGATCGTGGCCATGACGGAGACGATCTCGTGGTGCGGATGCACGGGCGATTCGACGAGGCCCGCTGCAACGAAGGAGGCGAAAGCGGTCGCCTGGTAGCCGAGGCCGTCGTGCAGCACGTCGAGCGCCTCATCGCGCCAGGTCACGGTCTGCTCGTCGCCGAGGGCGCCGGTCGTCACGGTGATGCCGGTCGGCCCGAAGAACGGGCTCAGCACATCGAGTCGGCCGGTGCGGCCGTGGATGGTCGCTGTCACGGGCATGGAGGCCAGCAGGGTGGTGGAGAGCACGGCCTGCGGGCCCGCCTCGGTCGCGATAAGGATGTTGGCGCTGGCATCGACGCCGGTCTCGGCGACGACCCCGATCGCGGTGATCGACGACGGCGCACCGATGACGGAGGAGGCGAACGAGACCGGGTACACGCCCGCGTCGAGCATCGCACCACCGCCGAGGTCGGGGTTCCACAGACGGTGCTCCGGCAGCCACGGCATGGCGAAGCCGAAGTCGGCACGCACCAGCTGCACGTCGCCGAGCACTCCGCTTGCCAGCACCTGGCGGATCACGTCGGCCTGCGGAAGGTAGCGCGTCCACATCGCCTCGGCGACCAGCACACCGGCCGCGCGGCCCGCATCCGTGATCTCGCGCGCCTCGTCGGCCGACATCGCGATCGGCTTCTCGATCAGCACGTGCTTGCCGGCGGCGATCGCGGCCAGCGCCTGCTCACGGTGCAGCGGATGCGGAGTCGCGACGTAGATCACGTCGATCGCGGAGTCCGCGAGCATCTCGTCGAGGGTCGCGTAGACCGTCGGGATGCCGTGCGCGTCCGCGAACGCCTGCGTCTTCGCCGCGTCGCGCGCGGTCACGGCGACGGCGCGTTGCGTGGTGTGCGCGTGGATCGCGTTCACGAACTTGTCGGCGATGCCGGTTCCGACGACGCCCCAGCGCAGGGCGGGTACGGAGTCGGGAGCGATCAGCTGCGGAGCCGGGATGGCGTAGGTCATCGGCGTACCTTTCGACGGCGAAGAGGCGGCATCGCGAACGACGGCGCGGAGTGTTGGTTCGTTCTATTGGATCGAGCCAAGAAGAACCATAACGAGCCCCATCCGCGAGTGCAAGCGGTGTCTCTGCGGTACCGTGACGTCAGCGATCGCATCCGCGCGATCGGAGAGGTGGTCGAAATGGGTTCCCTGTTCTATGGACTCGCGCCCGCCATCGAGATCGAGGATCGAGCGCTGCGTCACCTGCAGGCCGTCATCATCGCGAAGCTGCGCCGCAATGAGGCGTTCAGTTTCAACTGGGACGACGAGCCCGAGGTGGGTGGCGACAAGTCCGAGGCGCGACGCGCACAGTACGGCAGCGTCTGGATCTCGAAGAGCACGATGCTCTACTTCACGTATGACTCCCCGCGCACGGATGCA
Source organism: Microbacteriaceae bacterium VKM Ac-2855 (assembly GCA_013204985.1). Taxonomy (GTDB): domain Bacteria; phylum Actinomycetota; class Actinomycetes; order Actinomycetales; family Microbacteriaceae; genus Rathayibacter. The sequence continues at coordinate 49,705 of JABMLG010000003.1, read as the reverse complement.
CTGAATCCGGCGTGGCTGGATGCGCTGACCCGCGCGGCCGGCACACCCACCGGACTCCGGGTCCTCCCGGAGCCGACGAAGTAGGCCGGCGAGACGGCCTCGGTGCCGGACGTCGCGCCCTACTGCGGTTCGGGCAGGATGACCAGTCCGGCCGTCGTGTCCGCCGACTGCATCAGCGCCTCGATCCAGGCCCGGTTGATCGACGGCGGGCGGTTGCCGTAGAAGCGGTACACGAGCGGGATCGCCGGGTGCAGCCACACCTTGCGTCGGCCGCTTCCCGTCGCCACGTCCTCCTGCCAGGTGAAGGCGAAGGATTCGTCGCGTCGCAGCTTCGTCGTGATCACCAGTTCGAGGTGGGCGAGCACCCGGTCCTCGACCTCGAACTTCGTGTCGTCCCGGTAGATGAACAACCCCACGCGTTGCTGCCTCTCATCGATCATCATTCGTCCGTCGTGCAAGAACGTTCCATTTTAGGCGTTTAGGCCCGTGACCGACAGTATCCGTAGCCGCTACAGCCGATCCGGGCCACCCCCAGTGCGTTACCGGTTCATCCCCTCAGACTGAACTCATGAGACGTCTGCATTTCGCCGGAGACAGCATCCTCGTCGGGGATGACGTGGCTCGCGCCATCGAGGAGTACGCGATGCACCTCGCTCGACGGCAAGGTGCCGACCTGCTCATCCTTCCGGCGACCAGCCGGCGCGACCGCATCGACCTGCTCCTGGGGCCGTCGAGTCAGCTGTTCAGCGAAGCCGCCGAGGGCCCGACGGGCGATGAAGGCGACGAGAGCATCCTGGCCGACATCCGCGCTCGCCAGCAGGGCGAGCGGACCGCCGGTCATCCCTTGTTCGAAGAGCAGCCGCAGAGCACCGAGATCTCCGACTTCGACCTGTAGCGGAAGAAGGCCGGCCGAGACTCGCCGAAAACCCGGCGAAGCTCGCCCAGGGCGGACTCGGCGCACCCGACGCGCAGCAGGTAGTATGGGTGCCCAGGTCGACGGGGCCCGCTTTTCATGGCCGTATCTCACGAGAGAACCCCGTCTGACCACTGATGCGAATCCGTCACCTGCTCCATCCTGAAGCCAAGCTCCTGCACGACGTCATCGCGACCGAATACTGGCCGCGCTCCGCCGTCCCGCCCCGCCTCGGCCTCCTCGGTCGCCTGTTGCGGATGCACGAGGACGGCGCGAAGTTCTCGGCCTTCCTCTTCCAGCTCGCACGGAGCGCCGGCGTGATCGCCCCCGAGCGCTCCGACTTCCCGGGCTGGCTGCCGCACTCCGTGCTGCTCGCCTCGGATGACGAGACGCTGCGCCGTCTCGCCTGGCAAGAGATCGACCGCTCGGAGCGGGCGCGCACGAACGCGACGAGCGACGACTCCGAACGCCCCGAGCGCTTCAGCTACTGGCGCACGCTCCACGTCTGAGGCGAGCCCCCGACGCGACGCCGACGCGACGCCGACGCGACGCCGACGCGACGCCGACGGCTCACGATACGCCGTCGTACCGGTGCAGGAAGGCGGCCATCGACTGCCGCGTCACCGCGTCGAGCGGGCGGAAGGTCCCGTCGGGGTATCCGGTCGTGATCCCCTCCGCGGCCATCCACTCGATCTGCGACCAGAACGGATTCGACTTCGGGACGTCCGAGAACGTCGGCGTCGCCGGCGTGTAGGTGCTGCCGCCGTCGATCCGTGAGAGGAACGCCGCCGTCGCCTGACGCGATACCGGGTCGTTGGGCAGGTACGACCGCGTTCCATCCGGGTTCACGACACCGGTCGTGATGCCCTCCGCCCGCATCCACTCGATCTCGCGATAGAACGGATGCGTGAGCGGCACGTCGACGAAACTCGGTCGCGCCGGCGGGGTGAACGCGGGCTCACCCTGGTCGCGGTAGAGGAAGGCCGCCATCGCCTGCCGACTGACCTTCTCCACAGGCCGGTATTCCAGTCCGGCGCGGGTCGAGTAGCCGCGAGCGATCTGCTCGCCGGCGACCCACTGGATGTCGTCGAAGAACTCGGAGTCGGGAGTGACGTCCTCGAACGTGTTGTACTCGTCGGAGACGTAACTCGGCCACCGCGAGTCCGCGCCGGCGGGCTTGAAACCGGGCTTCGTCGCCTCGACGTGGTAGCTGATCCGATGGCCGTACTGGTCCGTCGAGGGCGTATAGCTCGGCTCCGTCGCGCCGCGGATCGCGACGCCGTCGTCGTACCACTGGTAACTCAGCCGGGCGCCGGGCACGTTCCAGAAGGTGAACGCGTCGAGGCGGTTCCCCGGCGCACGGCCGTAGGCCGCCGAGATGCCGGCACCGCTCGAGACGAGAGCGGGCACATCCGTGATCCGGATCGTGAGATCCGCGTTCGTCCCGTCGAGCGCATCCACCTGCACCACGACGCGACCCGAGGGGGCCGTGATGGATTCGCCGGCCACCGCCGCCTGCTCCTGGCCGTCGTCGGCGTTCCAGGCCGCGACCGGGGTGAGCAGCGTGCTCCGCAGTCGGTATGAGCTGAGCAGTCGGACACCGCGTTGGAAGTCGGTGTTCTCCATCTGGTCGTAGATCGCCCCGTCGTCGGTGCCGGTGCCGGCGCGGTATTCGACGTCGTAACGCGAACCGTCGAAGGGATCCGTCACGGACACGACGCGGACGCCTGACGGTTCGGAGGCGGCTCGGAGCTTCATCGTCCACGTGCGGGCCCCCTGCCCCGGGCCGAGAGCCAGCGCGGTGATGCTGCTCGTGGGGAGGAGCCCGTAGTCGATGCGCCGAGTGGCGTTGAAGGTCGTCAATTCGTGCGGACCGGAGCGGGCGCCGCCCATGATGTCGTAGAGATCGCCGTACTCGTTCGGGGTGCAGTCGGGGAAACCTCCCGAGTTCGTGCACGCGCGGCGACCGGCGTGGTTGAAACCAACGTTGTGGCCGAATTCGTGAGCGGTCACCGAGTCGTCGGTTTCGCTCCAGTCCTCCACCCACATCTGGCCGCCGTCTCCGAGCGACGAGCCGATGTTGCCCAACCCGCCGTACTCGGGATTCAGTTCTCTGCAGCTCGCCGGCGAGAGCACGAGCAGGTGCCGACCGGATCCGTCCAGGTAGTCGCTCTCGCTCGTCCCGAACCGCGTGCGCGCTTCGCTCCACAGCTCGGGCCCGTCGCAGGGCGCAGCCGCCGAGGAGACGTAGCGCAGGATCGTTCGAGGAACGGTGATCGAGGCGATCTGCCCGGCCGTCTGGTCGCGGTAATAGACGTCGAGGCGGGCGATCAGGGCCTTCACCTGCGCATCCGGGTAGTAGCCGAGGCCGGATCCGGGTGGCGCCGTGACGGCGACGTCGACCGTGTGCGCGGTCGCCGCAGCGGCAGCACCCGTGCTCCACCGCACGGTGGCCGCGGCGACGGGCAGCGCATCGTCGTCGGAGGCCGTGAGAAGCGCATCCGCTTCGGCACCACTCGCCTCGGATCCGGCCTCGACCGGGAGGGTGGACCGGGATCGAGTCGTCGCGTCGGCCACGAGCGTCCCGTCGAAACGGGCGCCGGAGACGATGTCGTCGGGTAGCGCGCCCGAGATCCGCACCGAACCGCCCTCGTACAGCACGGAGACGATCGGGGCGGCATCGCCGCCGTCTCGCGGCTCGACCGCCACCACGCTCAGCGTGCCCTGCACGGCGATCGTCGCCGCATCGGTCGGCACCGTTCCCGTGATGGTCTCGACGCGATCGATCGCCGCCGCAGCCGCCCCGTAGCCGGGGATCTCCTCCGCAGCAGCCGGAGCCGCCGGTACCAGCAGCCCGGCCGCGAGGGCCAGCGCGCTCAGAAGCGTGATCGAACGGGTTCTCCGCATGACGGTGGCTCCTCTTGTCGCCGAGCGGGTACGCGCGCGAGTGCCCGCCCCTATCCCGCCCTGCACGGTAGCGCTCTTGACCTCGACTCCGCGTCACCGCAATGGGGGACGTTGCGTCGAGGGCGGCACCGTGCCTCCTCAGCCGCCGGACTGCACCGCGTGCAGTCCCGCGTACCGGCCGCCGGCATCGAGCAGGCGTTCGTGGCTGCCGATCTCGACGATGCGTCCGCGTTCGAGCACCACGATCCGATCGGCGGAGCGGATGGTCGACAGCCGGTGCGCGACGACGAGCGTCGTGCGTCCGCGCATGAGCCGCTGCAGAGCCTCCTTCACGGACGCCTCCGACTCCGGATCGAGCGCGCTGGTCGCCTCGTCGAGGATCAGCACTCGCGGGTCGCGTACCAGGGCTCGGGCGATCGCGATGCGCTGACGCTGACCACCCGAGAGCCGGGCGCCTCGCTCCCCCACCACCGTGTTCCAGCCCTCTGGCAGTTCGCGGACGAACTCGAGCGCGTTCGCGTCGCGCAACGCCTCCGTGATCCGTTCGTCGCTCACGCCGCTCAGGCCGTAGGCGACGTTGTCGCGGATCGAACCCTCGAAGAGCACCGATTCCTGCGGCACCACCGAGACGAAGCGCCGATAGCTGCGCAGGTCGAGCGTCTCGGCGTCCACGCCGTCGAGCAGGATGCGTCCGCCCGTGGGCCGGAGGAAGCCGAGCACCAGGTTGAGCATGGTCGATTTGCCCGAACCGGAGGATCCGACGAACGCCACCGTCTCGCCGGCAGCGACATCGAGCACGATGTCGCGGACTCCGACGCTCGCACCCTCGTACTCGTACGTCACGTGCGCGAGCCGGATCCGGCCGCTCACCTCCGACACCCGCGCCTTGCCGGCGTTGTGTTCGAGATCGGGATCCTCCATCACCTCACCGATGGACCGGACGGATTCGGTGCCGCGCGCGATCACGGGCAGCAGCATGAGCAGGTTGGTCATCGCGCCCGTGAGCAGTGCGAAGTACGAGCTCAGCAGCACGACCTGCCCCGGGGTGATCGGCAACCAGCCGCTGATCGAGACCCAGGCGGCCAGCACGAGGCAGGCGGTGCCGAGCAGTTGCAGGCTCACCCACGACAGCGAGGCGAACCGGCCGTTCAACAGATCGAGACTGAAGCCGGCCGAGCGGACACCCTCGGCTCCGGCCGCGACCCGCTCGACCGCCGTCTCCTCCAGCCCGTGCGCCCGCGTGATGGGGATGAGCGTGGCCATCTCTCCGACCCGCGCCGAGAAGTGCTCGACCTCGCGACGGAACTCCTCGTTGCTGCGGCGCGAACGCTGACCGAGGAACGCCCGCAGCATGACCGCCAACGGGATCGCGCACGCGTAGACGGGCAGGAAGGCGGGCACTTCGATCGCTGTCATCACCACGGCGCCGATCGCTACCATCGTCGCCGAGAGCAGCGGATGCCCGACCTGCTGCAGCATCGTCTCGATGTTCTCGACGTCGCGGACCACCTTCGTCTGAACGACGGAGGAGCTCGCTCGCGAGTGGAAGCCGATCGACAGATTCTGCAACCGGGCCGCGAGCGCATTGCGCAGATCGGCTCCCGTGTAGCGGACGGCGCTCATGAACAGGCGGGTGTACATCACGTGATTCGGGTAGTTCTGCGCCAGCGCGATCACGGCAACGGCCGCCCAGAACCACAGCGTCGTGGCCGGCCCTCCGGCGACCACGACGTCGATGATGGCCGCGGTCACCACGGGGAGCAGCCACAGCGGGGTGTCCTTCACCGCGAAGAACAGGACCGAGAGTCCGACCCGCCCGCGGTACCGCCCGAGGAGGCGCACGATGGAGCGCACGGGGCGGTGGCGATCGATCGCGATCGGCGCGGTCGAGGGTCGGGGGGCTCTCACGGCTGGCTCCAATTCGCGTCGTGACCGGGACGCGAGATCACCGTACCCCGATCAACGCCGGTTTGGGCAAGCGTTTTCCGCTCGGAAGACGCCGTTCGCGCCGTAGACGGCGGTCATCCGCCTGTATCCCCCCAGAAGCAGGGCCCCCTCCGCCGTTGCATCCGGAGGTACCGTGAACGCCGCGCCGCGTTTCCCCCAGACGCGAGCGCCGCAGGTCCCCGCTGAGCTCCGCTCGCGGGGACCTCGCCGTTGTGCGGCCCGAATCCGGTCGTTCGCAGTGCACTCCTATGTCGTCGGTCGCGCTCGCGCAAGCACTGCGAACGACCGCAGCCGGAAGCTAACGTCGATCAGGAGCAGCCACTCGCGGTTGCGGTGACGGAGAACAACATGCAGGCGTCGGAGATCCACTGGAACGAGCAGGCTCGCGCGAAGATCGTGGCGGATGCGGACGCGGTGCTGCGTGACGCGGTCGTCGAGCTCGCAGGCACCATGGGCGGGCGTTCCTCGGACGAGGTGTACGCGGAACTGAACGCACGGATGAAGGACCGCTTCATCGACTACGAACCCGGCCCCGACATCCGCACGTACGCCGACGCGGTCGCGGCCGGCGAGATCGAATCGTAGGAGAAGACGATGACGAACGATGAGCGCGACCGGACCGACGAGCGCGACCAGACCGAGAACGATCGGGCGGAGTCGCCCGGCAGCGAACGCGAGACGAGCGCCCGGCAGGCGTCCGCCCCGGATCAGTCCAGCACCGAGGTGACCGGCGACGCGCACGTCACCCAGGTACCCGGAACCGGTGGACCGGACGACGTCGGCGACGTCGAGGTGCCGCCGGAGGAGGTCAGCCTCGACGGCAAGCCCTTCCCAGGGCACGCCGGCACCACGACGTCGTCACCGTGAGGATCGTCGTCTTCGGTGCGACCGGCAATCTGGGCACGGCCCTGCTCGAACGGCTAGGCGGCACGGATCACAGCGTCATCGGCGTCGCCCGCCGCCGCCCCGACACCCGGACGGCGCCCTACGACGGTGCGGACTGGGAGACCGCGGACGTGGGCGACCCTGCATCCGCCGCGCGCCTGCGCTCGATCGTCGCCGGAGCGGATGCGGTGGTCGACCTGGCGTGGGCGTTGCAACCCAATCGCGACCAGCGCGCTCTCGAGCGCACCAATGTGCACGGCCTCCGGCACGTGCTCGCCGCGCTCGACGGGGTCCCGCGTTTCGTCTGGGCCTCCTCGGTCGGGGCATACTCCCTCGGCCCGAAGCACCGACGCGTCGACGAGTCCTGGCCCACGGGCGGCGTGCACAGCTCGCACTACGCGCGGCACAAGGCCATGGCCGAGCGCGCGCTGGACACCTTCGAGCAGCAGCATCCGGACACCGCCGTCGTGCGAATCCGCCCCGGCCTGGTGTTCCAAGACGCTGCTGCGACCGAGATCGCCCGGCTGTTCCTCGGCTGGTGGATCCCCACCCGCTGGGTCGGCCGGGTTCCCCTGCCGGTCCTGCCCGTCTCGAACCGCTTGGTCTCGCAGGTCGTCCACGCTCGCGACGTCGCCGACGCGATCGTCCGCGCCCTCGAACGCGACGCCCGCGGCGCGTTCAATCTCGCGGCCGAGCCGCCCGTCGGCCCCGACCAGATCGCAGCGGCGATCGGAGCCGGTCGAGCCGTGCCGATGCGCTTCGCGGTGCTGCGCGCCCTCGTCGCGTCGAGCTGGGCTCTGCACGCGCAGAACACCGACCCCGGGTGGCTCGACCTCTCCGAGGCCGTGCCGCTGATGTCGACCGAGCGCGCGCGACGCGAGCTCGACTGGCAGCCGACCGTCGGCTCGACGGAGGCGCTCGCGATCATCGTGCGCGGTCTGCAGAAGCGCAGCACCCACCGTGGATCCCCACCGCTGGGCTGAACGCGGCGCATCCTTCGGCCGCGGCCCGGGTTTGGCAAGCCCCTCCTCGTCACCCTCGGATCACGGGAGGGTGGACTCCATGATCAGCGCAACGAAGGGCAGCCGATGAAGGCCGTGACATGGCAGGGCAAGCGCAACATCCGCGTCGACGATGTCGAGGATCCGCGGATCCAGGAGCCGACCGACGCGATCATCCGCATCACCTCGACGGCGATCTGCGGCTCCGACCTGCACCTGTACGAACTGTTCGGCCCGTTCCTCGACGCCGGCGACATCCTCGGTCACGAGTCGATGGGCGTCGTCGAGGCGGTCGGATCGGACGTGACCGGGATCGCAGTCGGCGACCGGGTCGTGGTGCCGTTCACCATTGCGTGCGGACACTGCTTCATGTGCGAGCGTGGCCTGCAGTCGCAGTGCGAGACGACGCAGGTCACGGAGTTCGACAGCGGAGCGGCGCTTTACGGCTACACGAAGCTGTACGGCCAGATCCCCGGCGGGCAGGCCGAACGACTGCGGGTGCACCGCGCCGATGCCAACCTCATCCGGGTCGGTACCGAGCTGCCGGATGAGCGCTACCTGTTCCTCAGCGACATCCTGCCGACGGCGTGGCAGGGCGTCGAGTACGCCGACGTGCCCGAGAACGGCTCCGTCGTGGTCTTCGGGCTCGGACCGGTCGGCCAGTTCGCCGCCCGGATCGCGAAGCACCGCGGCTACGCGGTCGTCGCGGTCGATCCGGTTCCGGAGCGCCGCGCGATGGCCGAGCGACACGGCATCGCTACGCACGACGCGGGTGACGACGTCGTCGAGACGCTTCGGTCGCGCTTCGCCGGTCGCGGGCCGGACGCCGTGATCGACGCGGTCGGGATGGAGGCGCACGGCTCGCCCGTCGCCGCCGCGGCCCAGGCGATCACCGGGATCCTGCCCAAGCCGCTGGCGCGAGCCATGATGCAGACCGCCGGCGTCGACCGTCTGGTCGTGCTGCACAACGCCCTCGATCTGGTGCGTCGGGGCGGCACCGTCTCGCTCAGCGGCGTCTACGGGGGCGAGGCCGACCCGATGCCGATGATGTCGATGTTCGACAAGCAGGTCACCCTGCGGATGGGGCAGTGCAACGTACGCCGCTGGATCGACGACATCCTGCCCCTGGTGGAGGACCCGAGCGATCCGCTCGGTACCGAAGACCTCGTGACGCACCACGTCGGCATCGACGAAGCGCCCGCGATGTACTCGATCTTCCAGAAGAAGGAGGACGGCTGCATCAAGGTGGTGCTGCACCCGGTGAGCTAGCTCTCGGCAGGGTGCGCCCCCGGTCGAAAGCGCGGGCGTGGCTCAGGACCGGCGCCGGCCGGAGCCACCCGGCTCTCTTGCCGAGTCCTGCAGCACCGCATACAGTCATCGCAGAGGGAAAAACGCCTCGCCGCTTCTGCGGCACGGCGCGGACACGCTGATTCGAACGGATCGCCACTTCTTCATCGAAGGAGTACCCGTGTCCGCCCATTCCCCCTCGTCGCTGCGCCCATCCGCGCTGAGCGCACCACTGTTCGCCCCGACCCGGCTGCGCGACGCGTGGGTCGCGCTGGCCGGTCTCTCGGCCGTGTTCCTCTTCGAGATGCTCGACAACTCTGTCCTGAACGTGGCACTGCCCACCATCGGACGCGATCTGCACGCCTCCACGGCCGGGTTGCAGTGGGTGACCGGCGCGTACTCGGTCGTGTTCGGTGCGCTGATGCTGCTCTTCGGAGCCGTCGCCGATCGGTTCGGTCGCCGTCGCGTGATGCTGACTGGGCTGGTCCTCCTGGGGGTCGCGAGTCTCGCGATCGCCGTGGTCACGACGACTGCCGAGCTCATCGTCGTGCGAGCCGTGATGGGGGTCGCCGCGGCCATGACGACTCCGGGATCGATGGCCCTGGCCTTCCGTCTCTTCACGGCCGAGACCCTGCGGATCCGCGCCCTCACCGTGATCTCGACGGCGGGACTCGTCGGACTCGCCATCGGACCGACGGCCGGTGGCCTCGCTCTCGCGGTGGCGCCGTGGCAGGTGCTGCTCCTCGTCAACGTGCCGATCGCGGTGCTGGCGTTCGTCGGCATCCGTGCGGGAGTGCCGGCGGATCGCGCGGAGGACCGCCATCCCGCGCGCATCGACGTGGTCGGGGCCGTGCTCGGAACCGTGGCGCTCGTGAGCGCTCTGGTCACCCCCATGCTCTTCGTCGAAGCGGGCGGCGACTCGTGGCCGGCGTGGACGGGAACCGGGCTGACCCTTCTGGCAGCGGCGGCGTTCATCCGGCGCGAGATGAGCGCGGCCCAGCCGCTCCTGGACCTGCAGCTGCTCGCCCGACCGCTCGTCGCGAGCGGGCTCGCGTACAAGGCCGCCGCCGGACTCGCGGTGTCCGGCCTGTCGTACCTCGTGACGCTCCAGCTGCAGTTCGCCTGGGGCTGGCCGGCATCGCTCGCCGCGATCGCGATGCTGCCGCAGGTACTCGTCCTCCTCGCCAGTGGTCGCCTCGTCGGTCCGTTCGTGCAGCGCGTCGGTCTCGGCCGCGCGGCCTGGGTCAGCGCCGCTGCGGTCGTTCTCGGTCTCGCCGTGTTCGCCCTCGGAAGCCGCGGAGGGTACGCGTGGGTCGCCGTCGCACTCGTGCTCGTCGCCGCCGGCCTGCGGGTCGTCGGCGTCGTGGCGGGCAACAACGTCCTGCAGGGGCTGCCGCAGAACCGCACGACCGTCGGCGCCGCCCTCGTCGACACCTCGAGCGAGCTCGCCACCGGGATCGGGATCGCCGCCACCGGGACGATTCTGGCGGCGCTGGTTCCGGGCAGCATCGCCACGACGTCGTGGACGCCGGGTCGGCTGGTGCTGTTCGAAGACGGGATCACCGTGGCCGGGGTCGTGTTGACCGCGATCGCCGCGCTCCTCGTCGGCGTCGGGATGCTCCGGGCACGCTCGACCGCCTGACCCTGCGGCGATTCTCGCTCGGTCAGACGATTCTCGCTCGGTCAGACGATTCTCGCTCAGTCAGAACTGGATGCATCGACTCAACCGGTGCGCGGGCGCCGGGCGGCGCGCTCGGCGAACGCGTCGAGACTGGTGATCGCCTTCTCCGCGATCCAGATCCGGTTGCGGCGATGTGAATTCGTCGGGCGCAGTATCCCGCGCGCTACCAGAACATCGAGCGCTCGATAGGTTGCCGGAGCAGAGAGATGCAGGCGCTCTTCGACCAGAGGACCCGATAAGACCGGCTGTTCGATGGCGAGGTCGGCGAGGCGTCGCGCCGAATGGTTGCGTTGGAGGCCGATCAGCGCTGCGTCCCATGTACCCCGGACGGCTTCGAGATCTTCCACGAGCTCGCGCCCGTTCCGGACGGCGAACACCGATGCCGCGCTGAATGTCGAGACGAGAGCATCGACGTCTCCCTCCCGGAAGGCCCCGAGTGCCGCGTAGTAGCTGTCGACATCGTGCAGCAATCCTGCCGACACGGGGACGGTCACATTCCGCGTGAGTCGTGCGGAGCGAAGCATGGCTTGCACGATCGCTCGGCCGGTCCGGCCGTTGCCGTCGGGAAAAGGGTGGATCGTCTCGAACTGCGCGTGCGCGATCGCCGCGTGCGCAAGCGGAGGCACGTCGGATCGTCCGATGAAGGCGACCAGGTCGTCCATCGCTCCGGCGACGCGAGTATGGTCGGGCGGAACGAAAGCGGCCTGATGGGGGCTCACTCCCGACCCGCCGATCCACACCTGTTCAGAGCGGTACGCACCGGTCATCTCGGGTGCGTGATCCTCCAGTAGCGCGGCGTGCATGGCGATGATGCTGCTCGAATCGATGACGTCGGAGAGACGCAAAGCGGCCTGCATCGCTCGAACGTTCCGAACGATGAGGGCTGCATTGCCGCTTCCACGCTCACCGAGCTCCGTTTCAGCGATGGCGCGCGCCCCGCTGGTGAGATTCTCGATCTGCGACGACGAGGCCGACTCACTGCGAAGCAGGATCGTCGCGAATGGCAGCACCGAGGACCCCATCTCCGCGTCGAACCGGCTCAACAGCGACGACGCATCCGCGGCTTCAGCCGCCGTCTCCGCGCCGACGTTGACCCGTACGCCTGCGATGCGAGGCGGGATGGCAGCTGAGTACGGACCTCGACTGTTCTCCCATTGGCGGCGCGTGAGATCGTCGCGACGGATCCGCGACTCCCATGGGAGTGATTCCGTCCCCAGAGCCGGCCATGTCGTCATGTGAATAAGGCTACGCCTTATTTACGTTATGGGCGATAACGTAAATATGGGCCACCGAAACGAACGAACTGCACGGCACGCCGATCCGTCGGACGTGTCTGCCGCTGCGCTTGACTCTGTTCCGACCACATGGTTTCAACTGATTCCGGAACAACCAATCGGAGGAGAACACCATGGCCAGCCCCTACGAAGGTCTGCAGGATTTCGTCGACAACGTACCCGAATTCGTTCAACCGCTGATCGTCGCGGGGCTCGGAATGATCCCCTACGTCGAGGGCGAGGGATCCGCTGCGCTCGGCATCATCGCCGGCGTCAACCCGATCGTCGCCGCCGTGGCCGGCGCCGCCGGGAACATCCTCGCGGTGGTCCTGGTCGTGCTGCTCAGCGCGCGCGTGCGCGACTCCGTCGCGGCGCGGCGCCGGGAGCGGGTGCTCGTCGGCGCCGGGAGTGATGCACCCGGCACGGCCGACGCATCGAGCACGGTCGACGCCCCCAGCGACACGGAGCCGAACCGGCGAGGCAAAGCACGCGAGCGCCTCAGCCGCTGGCTAGTGCGCTTCGGTGTGCCCGGGGCGAGCATCCTGGCTCCGCTGGCGCTTCCCACCCAGCTGACCGCGGCGTTCTTCGTCGCCTCCGGCGTGCGCAAGGGGTGGGTCGTGCTCTGGCAGGTCATCGCGATCGTGCTGTGGACCGGTCTGGTCGCCGCCGCTGCGCTCGGTTTCGTCAGCGCCTTGGGGTGGTGACGCGCGCACCGGCGACCCCGCCGACCAGGCGCACTGAAAGGATGATGTCGAGACCCGGCCCCGCGGATGCAAGGAGGTGACGCGATGCCCTGGAGCACCCGCGAAGTCGCCGAGCTCGCCGGCACGACGGTGAACACCGTTCGCCACTACCATCGCATCGGCCTGCTCGAGGACCCGAGCCGACGCCCGAACGGGTACAAGCAGTACGAGGTCCGCCACCTCGTGCGCATCCTGCAGATCCGTCGCCTGCGCGATCTCGGGGTGCCGCTCGAGCAGATCGAGCAGGTCGGTGCCAGCGGGGTCGAATCCTCGGAGGCGCTGCTCGCGATCGACGCGGACCTCGCTGCGACCATCGAACGGCTGCAGCGCGCTCGCGCCGCGATCCGAGCGATCCTGCAGGGCTCGTCGGCGACCGGCGTCCCGGCCGGTTTCGAGCACGTCGCCTCGCGGCTGTCGAAACCCGAGCAGTCGCTCGTGCTGATCTATTCGCAGCTTTACGACGAGGATGCCATGGCCGATCTGCGTCGCATGGTGGAGGAAGAGCCCGAAGACGCGAGCCGGGTGTTCGAGGCGCTCACGCCGGATGCCGACGAAGCGACGCGCGCGGCCCTCGCCCAGGAGTACGCGCCGATCATCGCACGCAGCCTCGCCACCTACCCGTGGCTGACCGATCAGAGCGGGCGCGTGACCAAGACCGAACTCGTCACGAGGAACACGGTCGTCGAATCCGTCGCCGCTCTCTACAACTCCGCCCAGCTCGACGTCCTCGTGCGTGCAGCCCTGATCGCGCAGACGCTGCTGCCGCCCGCGGACCCCGACGCCACGTGAGGGCGGTGAGGAGTCAACTCTCGTCGCCGCCCGACGACGCTCGCGAGGCGGCGTCGGCCCGTTGCGCATCCGCGAAGAGATCGTCGATGCTCGCATCCGGGTCGTGGATGAGCGCCTCGGTCGCCGCCGCGTGGATGCGGACGGATGCGCGGACGTCGCCGCCGCGCGCGCTCAGCGCCGGAAGCGCTGCATCGCCGAGCACGGCGAGCGAGCGGCTGAGGCTGCGTCTGGTCTCGTGCGAGCCGCGTCCGAGCTGACGACTCAGCTCCTCAGCGAGGGCCGTCTCCTCGCCGAGCGGTACGAGGCCGCTCGCCGTCCGCCACGCGGCGCGCGCGACGGCGTCGTCCGGGTCGCGCAGCACCTCGACGGTGATCGCCGACCAGCCGCGCGGATCACGGATCTTCGACAGCGTGTGCAGCGCTTGGCTGCGAGCCTGGGGCTCGTCGGCGCCGGCCTCGTAGATCAGCCGAGGAACGGTCTGCGCCGAGGGGTGCCGCATCAGCGCCCACGTCAGCATGTCGCGCACGAAGAAGTCGGGCTCGATCGCGCAACGCCGCACCAGCACGTCGATGTACGTCGGATCGGGTCGGGTTCCCGCTGCGAGGGCGGTCTGCAGCCGCTCCGACGACGACGCGCTCTGCAGCGCCGCTCGGAGACGGTCGGCGGGGCGGTCGGTGGGGCGATCGGCGGGACGGTCGGCCGGGCGGATTTCTGACGACGTCATCGTTCGCCGCTCACGAGGCGAGTACGGCGTCCGCCGCCGTGTGCCGGTCGGCCTCGTAGGCAGACCATGCGGGTTCGCGGAGAGCCGGGCAGTGTTCGGGCGTCGGGTGGTGCGCGATGTGGATCATGCGATCGAGCGCCTCCCGGGCCGCGGCCAACTCGGCCATCGTGGCGCTGATGCGATCCCGCTCCGACTCGAGCAGTTCGAACACCTCCGCCGAAGCGCGCCCCGTGTCGACGCACGGCAACAATTGTAGGATCGTGCGGCTCGCGAGGCCGGCGGTGAAGAACTGCTGGATGAGTCGCACCCGCTCGACGGCCGACTCGGCGTAGATCCGCTGCCCCGCCGACGTCCGTTCCGAGGCGAGCAGGCCCTGCTCCTCGTAGTAGCGCAGCGCACGCGTGCTCACCCCGGCCTGCTGGGCGATGTCGCCGATCCGCATGCTGTCTCCTTCATCCGTCGCGTTTCGTGGTGAGCGCCCTTGCCCTTGACGTTGACGTCAACGTTTAGCGTAGCGGCTGGCGGCGGGGAATCGCCCGCCGGACGCTCTTCGACAGGAAGCACATCACCGATGAACATCACGAATCAGATCGCCCTCGTCACCGGAGCGAACCGCGGCATCGGCCGGCAGTTCGTTCTCGAACTCCTCGACCGCGGCGCCGCGAAGGTCTACGCGACCGCGCGGAACCCGAAGTCGCTCGACTTCGACGACGAGCGCGTGGTGCCGTTGCGGCTCGACCTGCTGGATCACGCATCGGTCGTCGCCGCCTCCGCCGACACGGCAGACGTCACTCTCCTGATCAACAACGCCGGGATCTCGACCGGCGCCGCGCTCGTGACGGGCGACCTCGCCGACATCCGCCGCGAGATGGACACGCACTTCTGGGGCACGCTCGACGTGATCCGCGAGTTCGCGCCGGTCCTGGCCGCGAACGGCGGCGGCGCGATCGTGAACATCCTCTCGGCACTGTCATGGTTCGCCGGCCCGGGCACGGGCTCGTACTCCGCGGCGAAGTCGGCCGAATGGAACATGACCAATGCAGTGCGTCTCGAACTCGCCTCGCAAGGCACTTTCGTGCAGGGTGTGCTTCTCGGCGCGGCTGAGACCGAGATCTCGGCCGGCTACGACGGCCCCAAGATCGATCCTCGCGACGTGCCGCGCGCATCCTTCGACGGTCTCGCCGACGGGGCGATCGAAATCGTGGTCGACGATTGGACCGCCATGGTCAAGGCGTCGCTGGCGGGCGACCCGCGCCCGTTCTACGCACAGATGAGGGCGCTGCTCGGCGCGAGTTGAGCGATTCCCTCAGCGCGGCGGAGGGGGGCGGTGCGTGTGTCAATTCCCCGAACTGGGTGTCGCAGCCCCTCCCGTGCGGCGTGCGGCGGCGCTAAACTTCGTGAGGATGTCTCCCGACGCGACCCGCGAGGACCCGATCTCGCAGCCCCGCCTGGACTGGTCGCCGGCATCCAGGAGAACACAGATGGTCCTTCGACGCCCCCGATTACTCGCCCGCCTGCTACGCCGCCGCACGTGTGAGGCCTGCCGCCTCCGGCCCGCCCGGAAGCACGACCCGTTCTGCTCGCAGGAGTGCGCAGAGACGTTCGTCTACTACGACCAGTAGCCCGGGCAAGGTGGGTTGCGGCACCCGATGCGCTTCGCGCATCGGATGCCGGCCGTCCCCCTGGTTTCCCCTGTTGCGTCAAACTCTCGCGCCGGCTGACGCCGCATACGAGGTGTCGCACCCCAGAGTTTCCGGACGAGCGCGATCGTCTCAAATCCGTTGGAACTTTTTTCTCCGGTCGTCAGGGAACGCTCGCAAGGCGCATCAATGCACCCACTGGATGGACGACGCCAGGTCGTTGTAAGAGCTGCCGACCCAGCCGGCCGCACTCGTGGGTCCGTACGTGCTGCCGATGTAGGTGATGTCGGCGAAGAGGACGCCTCGGCAGCCGTTGTAACCGAGGAACGACGAAACACGGTCGTTCCAGCCGGAGTTGCGCAGGTCGGGGTCGCCGTAGGTCTTACCCACCGCGCAGATCGCCGGATCCGAGGTCTGGAACGTGCGGCTGCCTCCGCCGTAGCTGATGTCGTCGAAGATGGTGCCGAGGTTGTACGTCGCGAGAGTGCCACGAGCGACGATGCCGCCGTCCGGGCTCTCCAGCATCGTGTAGCCCTTCTCGTCGAGGACGGCGGCCGCGAGGTCCTCGCCCTGATCGACGCAGAGGCTCTCCCCCGTATCGACGAGAACCCAGCAGTCCTGGGCCGTCGTCCTCGCCTCGGCCGAAGTCGCAGTCGTCGACGCGGCGGCCGTGGTGGTCAGGGTGATACCGGCGGCGAGGGCGGTGACGGCGAGCGCGCCGAGGAGGCGCTGGGGAGTTCGTGAACGCATGAGGGTCCTGTCTACCTAGTCGGGTTCTGGATAGAGTCGGCCGAACTCGTGGGCCACAAGCTAACGTTCCGCGCGCGACGCGCGAAAGAGGTCTGAGACGGTTTCTCGTTTGTGGAAACTCAAGGGCAGAAGAGCCCGCACCGCGGGTCAGGAACCGCACAGGATTCAAGACGAACGCGAATCCGGGCACACTCTCTTCAGCGCGGAAATACGGCTGAGCGCCCGAATGCGGCTCAGCCTGGAAATGGCTCAGCCTGGAAATGAGGCACCGGATGCAGTCGCTCGCATCGGATCTCGAGCTGTTGCGGCGTCTCAGCGCCGACAGCTCGGCCGCGATGCGTTCGCTGTACGACAGGCACGCACCCGCCGTCTTCCGACTCGTGGCGAGTCGCGCGACGGATGCGGCATCGGTCGACGACATCGTGCAGGAGACCTTCATGGTCTTGTGGCGCAAGCGGGCGTCGTTGCAGATCGCCGGTGAATCGGTGCTGCCGTGGCTGCTGGTGACGGCGCGCAACATGACCATGAACGAGAATCGCGCCGGCTCCCGCCGGCCGCTGGCGAGCGAGCTGGAGACGCTCGTCTCGGAATCCTTCGACGGGCCGGAACGCGCCGCCGAGGTCGCTGCGCTTCTGCGATCCGTCGCGGACATCGTCGCGACCCTGCCTCCGCTCGACCAACGCCTGTACGCGGTCTGCATCGAGCAGGAACTCAGCTACGAAAAGGCCGCTGCCGTCCTCGGCATCACGCCCGCGGCGGTGCGAAACCGACTCTCCCGGCTGCGCAGCCGAATCCGCAACGACGATTACGTGCGAGGTGCACTGTGAACGTGAACGATTACCCGAGCCTGGAACGACTCGACACCGTCGGCGCCCGCATCATGGACCTGGTCGAGGAAGACCTGAAGATCGCGAAGAAGCGGCGCAACGTCGTCACGCTGGTCGGAGTGGTGGGCGTCGGCGCCCTGCTCGCCGCGGGCGCCGCGATCCTGACGCCTCAGCAGACGGTGGACACGGGCGCGCGTTGTTACGCCGCAGCCGATCTCGACTCCGCATCCGGCGAGGTCTCACTCATCGACCAGGATGCGGACGGGGTGCCACAGCTCACCGGCCAGGCCATCGAATCCTGCGCGGAAGTGTGGCGGACGGGGCTGCTGGAGCCCGATCGTCCCGCGGCACTGGAGCGCGCCGCCGCCGGCTACGTGTTCCCGGTTCCCCCGCTCACCGCGTGCCGTCAGGGCGATGGGCTCGCGATCGTCGTCCCTAACTTCGACGAGACGAACGACGCCGAACTGTGCCGCTCGCTCGGACTCACTCCGGCGGTTTAGCGGGCGTCGATCGGGATCGCGTCGGAGATTCCGGGCGGTTCACACGTCGCGCGCACGCGTCGTCACACCCTCCTCGGTTCCGCAAGCCGATGTGTGTGGTGCTTCGGGCGGGTACCGTGAGAGTCGATCGCACCCCGGCCCCTGGTGTTTTTCCGATTGCACCCTAAGGGGGCCCGAACCGTGAAGACACTCACCTACCTGGGCGGTACCGTCAGCGTTGCGGATGAGACCGCCGATGCGGTCATGGGGTACGCCCTCGCTCTCGCCACGCGTCACCGCACCGACACCGTCACACTCAACACCGGCGACGATCACATCTCCGGCCGCACCGTGTTCCTCGTCGGGCTCGGGATCCCGCTCAGCAGCTCCCAGCAGGGCCCCGGCACTCTGGCCACCGTGGACAGCGCAGACGAACTCTGCCGTCGCACCTCGATGCTCGCCGGGCGCGTCGCATCCGTGTCGGTAGCGGCGACCGTCCACGAACGCTCGATCATCGACCTGGACTTCGATTTCGACATCGACGATTTCTCCTGAGACGAGACCCCCGCGATCCCGTATCCGACCGTTCTCGCGATCGATGCCGTCGGTGTCCTCCGCTGCCCGATAACCGTGACGCCTGAACCAGGGGTGCCGAATTCCGGATCCATGCGTCAGCATGGACTCTGGTGCACCTAACAGCCGCCGATCGAGTTGCGCCGCATCCGCTTCTGAACGCGGAGCGCACCGACTACTGCGTGAGGTCGGACCCGAACCGGCCTCACCCAGTAAGACGGCATCTCCGGGAGAGGTTCGATCCACGCTCGCTTGCCTGGGTATTGCACGAGGACTCGATCGACGCGCGCCCGATACCCGCTGGAGGTGGTGGACTTGGCACGAGAGGAGAAACACATGCCTACCTATACGCGAGACCCCGAGGCGATCGCGCGACTGACTCCCCAGCAGTTCGCGGTCACCCAGAAGGCGGCCACCGAGCGCGCCTTCGCCAACGAGTTCTGGAACAATCACGACGCCGGCCTCTACGTCGACATCGTCTCGGGCGAGCCCCTTTTCGCCTCCACCACCAAGTACGACAGCGGATGCGGCTGGCCCAGCTTCACCAAGCCCCTCACGCCCGAGAACATCGTCGAGAACACCGACGTCTCGTTCGGCATGCGCCGCACCGAGGTCCGCTCCACGCACGGCGACAGCCACTTGGGCCACGTCTTCGACGACGGGCCGGCCGACGAGGGCGGGCTGCGTTACTGCATCAACTCCGCGGCCCTCCGCTTCGTGCCGCTCGATGAGTTGGAGAGCGCCGGCTACGGCGAGTTCGCTCCGCTGTTCTCGAAGGCGGGTGCCTGATGGCTGAAGAGCGCGCGATCCTCGCCGGCGGCTGCTTCTGGGGGCTGCAGGAGCTCATCCGCGATCTGCCCGGGGTGTTCAGCACCCGGGTCGGCTACGCCGGTGGCGACACTCCGAACGCCACGTACCGCAACCACGGTGACCACGCCGAGGCGGTCGAGATCGATTTCGACCCCGAGCAGACCAGCTACCGCGATCTCCTCGAGTTCTTCTTCCAGGCCCATGACCCCACGACGAAGAACCGCCAGGGCAACGACATCGGCCGGGCCTACCGGTCCGTCATCCTGTACCTCTCACCCGAGCAGGAGCGCGTTGCGCGCGAGACGATCGCCGAGATCGACGCCTCCGGTCGTTGGCCGGGGAAGGTCGTCACCGAGGTCGAGCCGGTCGGCGAGTTCTGGGACGCCGAGGAGGAGCACCAGGATTACCTGCGCAAGCACCCCGGCGGCTACACCTGCCACTGGGTCCGCCCGCGCTGGACCCTCGACGCCTGATCGCTGAGCCCGCCTCGCGGCCGGGTTCACGGGGCCGTCACTCCGACGACAGCGCCGCGCGAACCTCGGCCGCGAGTCGCGGGGCGACCTCCTCCGTGAACCACGGGTTGCGAGTGCGCCAGCCGCGGGCGAGCGGTGACGGATGCACGATCGGGAAGAACGGTCGGTACTCCTCACCACGGCGCACCGTCTCGGTGAGCGTCGCACCGGCGCGCGCGCCGAGGTAGTGCCGCTGGCTGTAGGCGCCGATCAGGATCGTGAGGCGCACCGCGGTGAGCCGTTCGAGGATCGCCGGATGCCAGCGCTCGGCGAAATCCCGGCGCGGTGGCAGGTCTCCACTGACGCCGCGGCCCGGGTAGTAGAAATCCATCGGCAGGATCGCGACGTTCTGCGGGTCGTAGAACTCCGCGTCGCTCACGCCGAGCCAGGAACGCAGCAGCACACCGCTGGAGTCGTTCCAGGGCACGCCGCTCTCTTGCGCCCGCCGGCCCGGTGCCTGGCTGATGATCAGCACGCGCGAGCGCTCATCCGCGACGAAGAGGGGCCGGTAACCGAGTTCGCCCGCCCAGGCGTTCGACGGATGAGCGGCGACCTCCGCCCGGATCCGCTCGAAATCGCCCATGGCAGCAGTGTCGCATTTTCAGGGCAACCCGTGCGAGAGACCCCTCCTCGCGGCCGGAGCGAGCGCCGACCCGGACGGGGGGCGCCACCACGGCAATCCTTCTCGCGCTCGACGACGAACCATGCGTACACATACTTCTGGACCACAGGATTCGCATGCACACGTCAACAGCGCCCGTTCTCACGGCGACCACCACCCTCATCGATCTCCCGCTCTCGGTACCCATCGAGGACGAATCCGATCGGATCCTCGTGATCCGAGCATCCGCGGGCGACAGCCGGGCGTTCACGACCCTGGTTCGTCGCCACACCGGCCTGCTCCGCGCCGTCGCCCGCCGCGCACTCGGCAGCAGTGCCGATGTGGACGACGTCGTGCAGGAGACGTTCCTCGCCGCGTGGCACCATGCCGACAGTGTGATCGACGGCACCTCGATCGCCGGCTGGCTGGTCACGACCGCCCGGCGGAAGAGCTACGACCGGCTGCGGTCCGCGGAGTCCCGCCGCCGCGCGGACCTCGCCGACGACGAGATCCTTCTCTCCACTCATGGCCTGCCCGACATCTCCGCGCACCACTCGTCCCTCGCGTCGGACACGCGGCGGGCCCTCGAGTCGATGCCGCTGCGGCAACGGCGGTGCTGGGAACTGTTCGAGATCGATCGGCTCAGCTATCGGGAGATCGCGGACGCGCTCGAGCTCTCCGAGTCGACGGTCCGCGGGCTGCTCGCGCGCTCCCGCAACTCGCTCAGGATCGCCCTCGCGCACTGGCGTTGAGCGCGACGGTCGCTTCGGGGCTTCCGCCGAGCGACAGTGTGGCGAGGAAACCGAGCGCCAGAAAACCCGCTGCGGAGAACGCGGCGAACCTCGTACCGTCGGAGAAGGCCTGCTTCGCCGCGTCGGCCGACCGCTCGTCGCTCGCCTCGAGACCTGCGATCGCGGCTCCCGACGAGTCGACCACGGCCGAGACGACACCCGCGCGCTCCGAGGCCGACTGGCCGTCGGCCGCGAGCGAGGCGTCGAGTTGCGAGCCCGCGGTGCTGAAGAGGATCGTGCCCAGGATCGCGATGCCGAGGGCGGAGCCGATCTGCCGCGCCGTCGACTGCGTGCCCGAGCCTTGGCCGCTTCGCCCGACAGGGACGTCCTTCAACACGACGCCGGTGAGCTGCGCCGTCGCGAGTCCGACACCGAAGCCGTAGACGAAGAGGAACGGGACGAGCTGCCACCACGCGGTATCCGCGGAGATGACGAATCCGATGCCGGCGACACCCGCGATCTCGGCGGCGAGCCCGACGCGCACGATGACGACGGGGGCGATCCTGTTGCCGAACGCCCCGGCGAATCCCGACGCGACGAACGAACCGATCGCGAGCGCGACGAGGATGAAGCCGGTCTGCAGGGCGTCATAACCGAGCACGTTCTGCAGCCAGATCGGCAGAGACAGGATGATGCCGAACTCGCCCAGTGCGACGATCATCGCGGCGAGGTTGCCGTTGCGGAACGAAGGGATGGCGAACAGGTCGAACGCGAGGATGGTCGAGCGACCCCGCCGCTGGCGGGAGCGGCCGCGGACGACGAAGGCGACGCCCGCCACGACCGTGATCACCAACGCGATCGGCACGGGCGACAGGTCGAAGGGCCACTGCCAGTCACCGATGCTCAATCGGGTCTCGACGCCCCACCAGCCGTAGGTGCGCCCCTCGATCAGCCCGAAGACCAGGCTTCCACTCGTGACGATCGACAGCAGCGCGCCGCCCCAATCGATTCCCGAGGCGCCGTCTACGCGTCCAAGCTCCTCGCGGGACTCCGCGACGAACCACAGCACTCCGGCGACGATGACGGCGCCGAGCGGGATGTTGATGCCGAAGGCCCATCGCCACGAGAAATCGGTGGTGAGCCAGCCGCCCAGCAGCGGACCGACGGCCGTCATCCCTCCGATCGTCGACCCCCAGACCGCGAAGGCGATCGCGCGCTCCTTGCCGCGGAACGATGCGTTGATGAGTGACAGCGTGGTCGGCAGCACCATCGCGCCACCGACGCCCTGCACGACCCGCGCGAGGATCAAGAGGTCTCCGGATGGCGCGAGGGCGGCGAACACCGACGACAGCGCGAAGATCGACACCCCGAGCACGAGCATCCGGCGGCGTCCGAACCGATCGGCGAGGGTACCGAAGACCAGCAGGAGCGCGGCGAAGACGAGGGTGTACGACTCCTGGACCCACTGCACCTGGGTCGACGTGATGCCGAGATCGTCGACGATCGACGGGATCGCGACGTTCACGATCGTCGAATCGACGATGATGAGCGCCACCGCGATGCTGATGAAAACGAGTCCCGCCCAGCGGGTCGTCGTGCGAGTCATGTCGCTCCTCCGTCAATTCCTCAGCTGGCTGATGAATATACGGTAACCCCGCACGTTCGCGTCATCGGCGACCCTGAGAGGGAGTTCACCGCGCGGCCGAGCGATTCGGAGCGAGGCGCGGAGCCTGCGTCAGGAGAGGGTCGCTTCGGCGCCGGCGCGAATCGCTTCAGCGCGCCGCGACGGCGAATTGCTCCGCGAGTTCGGCTGCGCCGAGCCGAGCGGCGGGGTCGATGGCCGTGGCCGATGCCAGCACTCGACGCAGGGCTACAGGCAGCTCCGCGGGGACCGAAGCCGGCTTCACGGTGCGCTGCAGCGCGATCTCGAGGGTGGTTCCGGTGTACGCCGGTTCTCCGGTGTACGACTGCAGGAGCGTCAATCCGAGGGCGTACACGTCGCTGGCGAGCGAGGCGGGGGCGCCGTCGATCTGCTCGGGTGCCATGAACTCGATGCTGCCCGCCATCGGCAGTTCGCGCTCGTCCACGTAGGCGGCCAGACCGAAATCGGCCAGCTTGACCGAACGCTCCACTCCGCGCCCCGAAGTCAGGATGTTCGACGGCTTCAGGTCGCGGTGCACCAGGCCGAGTCCGTGCATGTGGGCGAGGGCTGCTGCGGACTGCCGACCCGCCCCGATCAGCGAATTCAGCGGACCACGCCGTGAGCGGGGAATCGGAGAGGCGAGCGTGTCGCCCATCGCCTCGAAGACGAAGACATCGCGGCCTCGAGTATCGACGAAGCGGTCGAACAGCTCGACGATAGCGGGATGCCGCGCATCGACGAGATGACGGATCTCCTGCTCACGTCGCCGCGCCTCATACGGCGTCGCACTGATCTCGCGGAAGATCTTCAGCGCGACGCGACGCTCGAGCACGCGGTCTCGGGCCTCGAAGACCACTGCAGCGGCGCCCGATCCGAGCTGACGGCCGACCTCGTAGCGAGATCCACGGTCGAGCCCGGCGTGACGGGCTTCGGCTCGAGGGGTTGTTTCCATGTCTCGATAGTAGGTAGTTAGATGAACTAGTGAACGGGCGTTGCCATGGGAGGCAGATGGGTGTAGCCCGTCTCGCCGCGACCGCGGCTGGTGTGCAGCACGGGCGGTGGACGAATTTCTACGGGCACGAATAAATTGTTAGATCACCTAATCACTAGATAAGCTAACTAATGCGTCGAATCGGGCGCGACGAGGATCGGAGTGATCATGGGTCAATTGCTTTACGGCTCGCCGGCTGCGGCGTTCGAAATGGAAGACCGCGCTCTGGCGCACCTGCAAGTCGTGATCGTGAACAAGTTCCGCCGCAACGAGACGTTCGCGATGTCGCTCTCCCTGCCGAGCGCCGACACCGCCGACCGGGAGAGCGTGTGGATGCACCCGTCCATCCAGATCCGCTTCCAGTTCGCGGAAGAGGCTCGCCCATCGATCAGCCGGCAGTGGTGCGAGGCGCTGATGAGCGAAGCGAACAGCGGACGGGGACTCTCTCTCATTCCCGAACCTGCCGCTGCACCCGCATCCGCTCCGGCAGCAGGAGAACCGACGGCACCGCGCCGACGCACCGCAGCCTGATACTCCAGTACCGACCACCCCGTGCCGCGGTGCGCACCGCGGGCACGGACCGGGGAGGCAAGAATGCACGAGATCACGATCGCCCAATCCCGCTACCTGACCCAGGACGCGGTCGCGGCGGCGATCCTCGCCGTCGCCGACTCCGTCGCGGGCGGGTCAGGACCGGTGACCATCGAGTTCCCGATCGTGCCTCGCTCCACGCCGGAGGACTGGGATGCCATCACGTACATCCGTGTCGCCATCACTGCCGCGAGTCGAGTACACGCGCAACCGTCGTCGGCTCTGGAGTTCAAGCCCGATGCCGGCCAGACCGTCCGCATCTCGGCGGATCCGCTCTACACGCCGGTTCCGGCTCACGCTCCGATTCCGGCTCACGCTCCGGTTCCGGCCAACGCTCCGGTTCCGGACAGCATCGACGAGCTGGAATACCTCGGGTACGAGGCGCTATGACCGACGCCGCTGAGCCGAGGGGGCCGGCGATCCTCGACAGCTTGAAGAAGCTCAGGGCCGCGGAGACGTCCGCGCTCCGTCGCGACCATCCGCGCAACGGCAGCGGAGAAACCGATCTGCTCGCCCTGCTCCACCTCGTTCGCGCGGCCCGGGCCGGTCGAGTGGTCTTCGCGAGAGACCTCGCGCGGCACCTGGCAATAGCGCCGGCATCGGTGACGACCCTCATCGACCGTCTGCAGAAGACGGGGCTCGCGCAACGTCATCCGGATCCGAATGATCGCCGCGGAACCATCGTCACCGCGACCCACACCTCGGACGAGGACCTCCACTCCCTGCTCTCCGGCAACCGCCCGGCGGTTCTCGAAACGGCCGCCGCCGTGAGCGATGCCGACGCGACGACCGTCATCGCCGTCATCGACAGCCTCACCGCCGCGCTCGACGCCGAATCCGCTCGGCAAG
Organism: Microbacteriaceae bacterium VKM Ac-2855; assembly: GCA_013204985.1. Taxonomy (GTDB): domain Bacteria; phylum Actinomycetota; class Actinomycetes; order Actinomycetales; family Microbacteriaceae; genus Rathayibacter. Next base: position 24,558 of record JABMLG010000003.1, on the reverse strand, counting down.
CCGTCGATCTGCAGACACGCGCGAGCTAGCGCGACGAAGCACGACCGTTCGGGTAGCAGCGACGGCGAGCCCGTCGCGCTCGGTCAGTTCTGCAGAGTCGTTCTCGGATACTCTCCGAAGCGCGCGGCGTACGACGCGGAGAAGCGCCCGAGGTGTGCGAACCCCCACCGTCCGGCTACTTCTCCCACAGCGACGGTGCCGGCATCTCCTCGACGCAGCTCCTCCTGCACGCGATCCAACCGGACGCGGCGAAGGTAGTCGACCGGACTGAGTCCGAGTTGGCGGCGGAAGCCGTTCTGCAGGCTGCGCAGACTCATGCCCCCGGCTTCCGCGATCGTCTCCGAGCGGATGGGCAGGTGGGCGTTGGCGTGGATGAACTCGATCGCGGTTCGGAGTTTTCCGGTTGCCGGGATCGACAGTTCCGCCGGCGCGTTCAGCCACGTGTGCGGGAAGGTGTTCAACAGGGCGACCGCTGCCGTTCGGTTCGCCTCGCTCCGTGCCAGCGCAGAACTCGTTCCGTCGAAGACCGTTCGCGCGACCGATGCGACAGTGAGCGCCCAGATCCGCAGAGCCTCCGCCCCCGGTCGGGCGGTCGCGTCGAAGAGCAGAGGCCCGTCGGCACCTTCATGATCACCGGCGACCTGCTCGAGGTAGCGGCCGTCGAAGTGCATCAGGTTCTGGCGGAAGTCGTGGAAGTCGAATACGGCGGGCCGGTTGTTGACGAACATCGAGGGCTGTCCGATGTCGAGCCGGACCGAGTCGACTTCGAGGTCGGTCGCCCCTTCGCCCGCGGTGATCCACGAGACCACGTATTCGCCCTCAGTGCGGATGCTCCCCTTGATCGAGCCCGCGAACAGGGTGCCGCGCAGTGTCAGCTCATCATCACCGGCTGAGGTGTAGCGATAGGAGAACGCAGCATCGGTTGGTTCGACCGCGAAATCGTCGCCGTTGTACTCGCCTTCGAACATCTGCCGAGCTTCGTCGACGTCGCTGCCCGCGATCTCCGATCGGGTGGTGGTCCCGCGCTCCTCGTCCATCCAGCACAGAATCTCACAGACGCGTCATAGCGCGATATCCCGCTGAACCAGGTTGCGTTTTTCGGATAATCGGCTAGCTCGCGGGGCGCAACTGCGCCCCTTCCGGCCCGTAAGCGCGTGTCATCGCCGACACGGCAGCGCTGCGGAACGCCGAAGCCAAATGGGTCACATGAGCGACACCGTCTTCCACCGTCAGCGCGAAGATCGGATCCGCCGAGGTCGCGATCCACGAATCGATGTTTCTCGCCTCGATACGCACCACCCCGCCCACTTCACCGACGTAAACCGCGTCGGCTGTGACAGCGAGGCTCCCGTCTCCATCCCTCATGGACGACGAACATTCGAAGGACGCGTCGAGATGAATCGATGGAGCGAGATGGAAGAAGTCCGGCAATGGGATCGCAGCAAAGGGTCCATCACTATTCGATGCCATGCGGTCCCCCTTCTCCCCGTGTGCACGCTGCGGATGCGCCTTCGGGCGACGGTGCCGAGTCTGTCAGTCTTTGCGCGACCGAAGCGCCGGATCGATGTCTCCGACCGGTTCAGGCGGCCACATCGTTCAAACGCACGGGCTCACGAATCGGCTCGGGTTCGGGCAGGATGCGCAGTCCGCGTCCGCTGTTGGCCTCATCCATCATCGCCTGCACCCACGCGGTGTTGATGGCCGGTGCCCGGCTGCCGTAGAACGAGAACTGCACGGGGATGGTCGGGTGCATCCACAGTGCGTGCCGGCCCGAACCGTTCAGATGCGAGACCTCGAGATTGAACGGAAAACTCTCGTTGCGACGGAACTTGTTCATCACGATCACCTGCACGTGTGCCAGGACGCGGTCGTCGATATCGTGTTCGGTCGGCGGCGTGCCGTACAGGATCTTTCCCATGGTGATTCTCCAGAAATCGAGATCGCCGCTTCACTGAGCGGCCGGGAGTTGTTCATCCCGTGAAATCGACGGTATCCGGAAGGGAATAGCGGGTTCCCGTTTCTATCCGCATTACGTACAGCGAGCGGGACCCGTCGGGCGGGGCACACGGACAGATCGTCGGACGTTTCAGACCCAGGCCTCACGCTCGACGCGCTGCGGGCCGTCGACGGCAGCGCGGCGGATTGCCAGCGCGATGGCGTGGTCGTGGCACGCCTCGGCCAGCGGATACGGCGAGTCGCCTTCGCCCCGCGACCACGCTCCGGCAGCCGCCACGAGTTCGGCGACGGCGAGCTCGTCGTCCGAGAACCGGCCACCCTCGAACGCGTTGCGGTAGAGGACGCGCCCGTCGAACGTGATCGCGGTGGTGTCGGCGCCCTCGAGGTTCAGCCCGTGTCCGGTGACCGATCGTTCGAGCCGCGACGTGGCCGGGATGGTCGCGTCGAGCATTCGCACGACCTCGTCGTTGTGGATCTCACCGCGGCTGCCGCGCACGGTGAGCAGGTCACGCCGCAGCGGGTTCCACCACTGGTTGTCGGTGAAGTCGTACAGGCCGCGAGCTCCGTTCTCGAAGACGAGCGTTGCAAGGGTGTGCACAGCGGGGGCCGGTTCGGCTGCACCGGTCCACCCCGAGGGATCGATCGGATCCAGAAGCGGCGCCGTCACGGCCTGCGCCTCGACGGTCACGGATCCGCGCCCCGTGTGCAGCAGGGCTCTCAGTACCGCCACGGCGTGGTATTCGTGGGTCGAGCTGACGTGCGCGAAGGTCGGCGTGCCGATCACGCCCTCGCCGATGAGGGCCGAGGCTGCCGCGGTGAGCGGGTAGCGGGGATACTGCTCGGCGACCGCGACGCGTCCGCTTGCGCCGACGTCGGCCCAGAGCGACCTCAGGCCGTCGAGGTCGGGAGCCGGCGGGGTCTCCGCGAGCACGAAGACCCCGCGCGCGACGAGCTCGCGGGTCAGCTCCGGAGTCACGGGCCACGGCACCGAGAGCACCACGAACTCGGGGCGCCCGGCGAGAAGTTCGTCCACGCTCGACACCACGGGGATGCCGCGCTCGCGAGCCGCCGTCGCCCGGGCCGGAGTGCGCGCCAGCACTCCCGTGACCGAGAACAGATCGGGGCGGGCTGCGGCGAGATCGAGGTAGAACCCCGAACGCCAGCCCGAACCGATCACCGCGAAGCGCGTCGCAGGAGGCGCGGTGACGCGGTTCGTGCGCGTCGCGGCGTTCTGCCACGGAGGCACCCCGGTCACGCGACGCCCGCGAATCCGGGTGAGTACCAGTCGCCGGCCGGCACCTCGATCACGTGCAGCAGAAGGTCGTGCCGCGGAATGCCGATCGCCTCGAGCTCGTCCGCGATCGCGACGAGAGCGCCGTGCTTCGTCGCCGCGCCGAATCCGATGCCGTTGTTGCGGCTGAACCTTCTCATGTCTCGAGGTTAGAAGCACATCGACGATCCCACGCCCCGCGCTGTCGTTTTCGCCGCGCGCGGGTGGCACGCCACCCGCGCGTGGCGAAAACGACAGCGCCGTGGACAGCCGCGGGCCGAGCGACGCACCGTGCGAGGTGCGTCACGTCACCCGATGTCTGGGCCCGGTTCGCCGAGCCGCGGCGGTGGATCGGGGTCGGGATCTCGCTCCCGTGGCGGCCCGTGCCGTCTCACGCCGGCGATGGTGGCGCGTTGCTTGCCCATCCGTCGTGGTGTCTGCCTCGGGTCGACGTGGGGTGGTGCGATCAGGTGCGGGCGGATGCCGTCCTCCGTAGCCTGCATCTGGATACGCCAGCCGAGGTTCCCGTGGATCACGTGGTGGTGGAAGCTGCATAGCAAGACCCCGTTCTCGACGGAGGTCGCGCCGCCTCGGCTCCACCAGGTGACGTGGTGCGCTTCCGTCCACGCGGGTGCTGCGCTGCAGCCGTGCCAGGCGCAGCCGCCGTCGCGCGCGGCCAGTAGGCGCTTCTGGTTCTCGGTGAAGTCCCGCACGGCGCGGCCGAGCGCGTCGGTCTGCTCCCTGTCGCCGGTGATCGCGATGCGCACCTCCCCGAAGCACCGCATCCGCCGCACCGTCGACGCGGGTACCGGCTCGTCGACGTGGTCGAGATACGCGGGGCCGGTCGCGTCCTCATCCGCCAGGTCGGCCGCGTTGACGTATGCGGTGATCTGCGGCGTCGCGCCGACCGGTGACTCGGAGGCGCCGCCCGCGACGATCAACGACACCGCCGCATCCGCCGTCTTCTGCCCCGACGTTCGCGTATCCGCGAAGATCGCCGCGTCATCGACCTCACCGCTCTGGGCCGCTTCGCAGTCCGCATCCGTGAACCGCGGCTTGCGCGGGCTGGTGTGCGGCGACAGCGACGCCTTCACCGCGGCAGCCTGCTCCGTGGTCAACGTGAGCACGAACGTCTCGAGCCCGTTCTTCCCTCTGCGCCAGACCGCGTTGCGCCGCTCGAACGCCTCCTCCTCGGTCGGCTCCAACCCATCCGGATCCAGCCGTGCCCGCCACACAAGCGCCTGCACCTTCACCAGATCGGCCGCGATCCCGATCCCGGTCACACCGCCGACAGCCACCGCCTCACTCTCGGGATCGGTCGCGGCGGCGAGGATCGACGCCTCCGCCACCGCCAGGTCGTCGGGGTGGATCCGCGCGGCGGACGGCCCCAGGGTCGACACGATGACCTCCGCCGCATCCGGATGCAACCGCCCCTCCTGCACCGCCCGCCCCACCGACGGGAACAGTGCCGGCACGTCCTGCCCCACGAACCCGGGCCGGTCGTATACGCCCTGCGCCAGCCGGATCCGCCGCGCCACCGTCGCCTCCGACGCACCCGTCAGCATGGCCAGGAACAGCTTCCCGGTGCGCTGACCGTACTTCCGCGCCAGCGCATCCATCCCGCGCTCACGCCCCGACGCCGCCTCGATCAGCCCCGCCAACCGCACCCCACCACCCGTCACGGCACGCTCGAGTTCGGCGAATGCGACCGCGGTCTCGACGAGTTCGGTCTCCGTCATCCGCCGCCACTGCGCATCCGACACCTCGGCGCGCACGGTCGCCGCGAGGGCGGTGATGCGGCTGGCGAGCGTCGAACAAGTCATACCCCCACGTTAGGGGACACCTCCGACACTGAACGCAGATGATGCGCGTCTCTCTCGAATTCCTCTTCGACGCTCGCTCGACCCGCGGACCTCGTCCGCATCAGTCGATCAGCCAGCCCGCCCGGAGGACGGTCACCCGAGCCGACCTCGCGAACGCGGCGTTGACGGCCGTCGGCAGGCCTCCCCCGTGTTATCCCGCCGTCGGGTCGGCTGGCATCAGCGCCCATCGGCACGGCGAGCATTCGTCGCCGTCCACAGTGGCCACCGTCGCGCTCACCATGAGCAGGCCGGCGACCGCCGCATTCTGCTCAGTGTCCGAACGGTCCTCGGGGCAGACGAAGGTCATCGCCGCGGTGGCGCCCGCCGAGGACGAGCTTCGGGTCACGATCGTGACATCCGAGGGACTTTCGTATTCGGGCAGGGTAACCGAGGTGACACGGCGCCCGGCGAGGACGAGTCCGGTTGGCGCGAGTGTTGCGATGTCCAGCGACTCGGATTCACCGAAGCGACGGGCGAGCTGATCAGCCGACCACGCGGAAGCGGCGTCGTCACCATCGATCTGCTCATTGTTGGCCGCGCGCGACGATGTAACGGAGCATCCGCTGGCATCGTCCATGAGCATCTCGTCGGAAAGTGGTCTCCAGTTGGTCCCCTCGACGCCCTCCGTCAGCACGAACATCGGTGCTTCGCCGCCTGAGACCGCGATCCCGGGGCCGCGAGCCGGTACAGCCGGAGATATCCCCTGGACTACCGCGGGCAGGACGACCGTCTGCACAACGACCACGGTTGCTATGCCGATGACCACGATCGCCGCTCCAACGAGTCGCACCACGGAGCGCCCCGACCGTCGAGCGTTCGGCTTCTGCGCGGTCATGAGGTGAGTATTCCACCCCCCGGGATGCCCCCGCACCCTCCTCGTTCACACCGGGCGTCGGAGAGATCCTTGACCGCCGCAATCCCGCCACAACACTGAGCCATGGCCTCTGTCGAGCACGTCAGCATCCCCGTCGGTGACATCGAGCGAGCGCGCGCCTTCTATCCTCGTGTCTTCCCGTTCGAGCATGAAGCGTGGGACGAGTCGCGCGGGATGCTCCGCACAGGCGGCGGCATCGACGGCGATCTGCACCTCCGAGGCGAGGTGGCGCATCCCACGATCACCGTCTCCGTCGACGATCTCGACGCGACCCTGGCGAGGCTTCTCGAGCACGGCGATCAGCAGATCGGCGCCATCGAGCCTCTGACCTCGACGAGTCGGACGGTCTACGTCCGCGACTGCGAGAACCTGACCCGCGGAGTTACGACCGGCTCACGACGTGCGCTGGCGTCGTCGTGCTCGCGCGGCGTCGGCACTGCATCCGCGGGAGCAGTACTTCACTTCTTCCCACTGACCGCGGCCCCGCCATCGCTTGCGGTCGTCGAAGTCGCGACCGCAGTACGCGCACGCCTTCGATGCGGGCACAGCACCTGATGCGGCTTCCTGGCTCCGGTTCCGACCCATCCGATCGCCTTCCGTCCTCCGTGCGTGATCGTGAAGAACTCAGTGAACATCGTCGACCTAGACGTCGACCGCACGCCATGGCCCGTCTGCGCTGTCGTTTTCGCCGCGCGCGGGTGGCATGCCATGCGCGCGCGGTGAAAACGACAGCGCGGCCGGGCCGGCACAGGATTCGTGGGTGGCGAACCAGCCTCAGCGCCCGGAGGGGTTCATCGGGCGAGCCGCTCGATCAGAGCGAGCTGCGTCCCGTCCGGGTCGACCAGGTAGCCCGCCCGCAGACCCCAGTCCTGCATCCGCACCTCGTGGAGTCGCGGCATCCCGGTCGACGAGATCGGCACACCGGAGGCGCGGATCGCCTCGAACAACTCGTCGACATCCACGACACGCACGGAGCACATGAAATCGCTCGAACGAGGATCGAGATCCGGTAGCGGGAAGAACTCCAGCTCGAGCTCGCCCCGGGCCAGGATCATCCAGCCGAGATCACGGAACCGTCGCTCGAAGCCGAACCCGGCGTAGAAGGCTTCCGTCGCGTCGAGATCTCGCGACGGCAGATTCGGGACAGCGCGATCGCGCGCGGAAACAGGGTCCATTGCTTCATCGTGCCAGGGCGCTTTCTCGGCCGATACGTGCCAGCCCCGGGTGGCCACGAATCGTCCGAATTCGGCCGTTATCCGGCGATTCGTGACCACCCGGGCCTCCCGGGCCGCCGGGGCCCCCGGACCGCCAGCCCGCTCATCCAGGGCGCCGGTCTGGCGACGCTGGAAGACCCCGACGGTTACTTCCTCGCCTCGAACGTCGTGCCGCTGGCGAGCGACAGGATCGACGATGATGCTGCGGCGATCATCAACCGCGTAAGCGCGGCGATGACCCCCGAGGGCCTGGTCGCGCTGAACGCGCAGAGTGTCGACGAGCAGGCGTCCGCCGCTGCCGTGGCCGCGGGTTGGCTCGCCGAGAACGACGTGAGCGGCCGGTCCTAGGCAAGGGAGTAGACGGCGACGAAGGCGCCCGCCGCGCACGCCGTGAGCGCCACCGCCGCCAGGACGACCAGCGGACGTGCGCGCCGTCGCGTCACGGCTAGGGCGAGGAAGACGAGACCCGCGCCGATCTCGATCCACCAGTAGACGGGACTCGTCGATCCGGCGACGGCTCCCAACGACCACACGCCTTCGCCGATCAGGACGCCCGCGAGAGGCGTGACCGCGAAGACCCGCCAGAGCCCCGAACCATCGCGGGTGAGCGCTGCGGCTGCCCCGAGAAGCGGCCCGGCGGGGACCGCCAGCAGCCAGAACGGATCCGAGAACGGCGGGGAATACCCGAAACCTCGCCACACGGTGACGATGTCGTAGCCCTCGAGCATTAGCCAGAACGCCAGTAATCCGAGCACGGCGGATGCGATCGGCCGCGCGCCACCGATTCGAACGAGAGCGAACACGAGCATCGACCATCCACCGGATGAGTTCGCGAACGAGTTCACCGAAGCAGGCAAGCCGGACTGCAGGAAACTCGTCGCGCCTCCGATGAGCAGGCCGCCGACCAGGACGAGCGCGATCGCGCGCGGGAGTCGACCCATCGGCGCGTGCTCGGTGCTCTGCTGCGCGTGCTCGGTGCTCTGCTGCGCGTGCTCGGTGCTCTGCTGCATCGTCTCATCCTCGCGCGGTCACCGCACCCGACGGATCCGGGCCATCCCGGATCAGTCCCTGACCGTGCCCGCCTCGATCACTCCACGATGCGGGCCGGGATCCGTCACCGGTCGCGGGCGTGCTGCGAGCTTGGCGTAGAGGTCAAGCCTGCACGCTTTCGCGCCTGGCGTGTCCGCTTTCGCGGCTCGATGGCGAACACGGCGGATTCGCGTGGAGACCGTTCCCGAGCATCCGCGGTGTTGAACCACCATCACGGGATCCGCATCGTCGTGCGCTCCTGCGCCGCGAAGCGGGTGGCCGTGGCGGCGATCGTCCGCTGCATGACGTCGACGGCGTCGGAGGGCGGGAACCCCAGCGGTCGGGCCAGGCTGATGGTCCGATGCAGGGACTGCCCCGCGAGGCGGGTCATCCGCAGGCCGGGTCGATCGATGAGGACCATCGCCGGCACGATGGCGACGCCGAGCCCCCGCTCGACGAAGCGGAGGACCGCATCCATCTCCGCGCCCTGGAGCACGATGTCGGGACGCAGGCCGGCTGCACGGAAGGCGGCCTCGGTCGTCTCGCGCAGGTCGTAGCTGGTGCTGAACATGATCAGAGGCAGGGCGGCGACCTCGTCGAGAGCGACGGCGTCTCGTGTGGTCACCGCCGGTCGTGCAGCGGAGGAGATCAGCACGAGTTCTTCGACCAGCAGCGGGGTGATGTCGACGTTCGGATAGGAGGCCGAGTCGGATCCGGTAACGAGCGCCACGTCGATCCCGCCGTTGCCGAGGTCGTCGAGGAGTCTCCGTGAGCCGTGCTCCGACAGGTGCAGATCGATGGCCGGATGCGCGGTGTGGAAGGCGTTGAGCACCTCGGGGACGAGGCTGATGCACAGCGTCGGCGTTGCACCGAGGCGGACCCTGCCGCGTTCGAGCCCGGCGAGTCGGGCGAGCTCGAGCCGAACCGACTCGGCATCCGCGAGCATCCGCTTGGCGAGAGGGAGCAGCGACTCCCCCGCCTCTGTCAGCGTCGACCCGCCCCTCGCCCGGTGAAGAAGGTCGGCTCCGAGGCTCTGCTCGAGCGAAGAGATCTGTCGGCTCAGCGAGGGTTGGGCGAGGTGCAGCTGCTCGGCCGCCCGCGTGAAGTTGCCGAGCTCGGCGACGGAGACGAACGCGCGCAGTTGCTCCAGGTTCATGGTCGATAGCGTATCCGCATTGACACCCGCCGAAAGATGCATTGGAGTAATGGACGGCTCATCCGTAGCGTCGAAGCATGACCTCCTCCGAGAAGCAGATCTCCACCACCGTCCTCGTCATCGGCACGGGCGGCTCGGGCCTTCGAGCGGCCATCGAGCTGGCCGAGGCGGGCGTCGATGTCCTCGCGTTGGGCAAGCGTTCGAAATCGGATGCGCACACCTCGCTGGCCGCCGGCGGGATCAACGCGGCACTGGGCACGATGGATGCGGAGGACAGCTGGCAGCAGCACGCCGCCGATACGCTGAAGGAGTCGTACCTCCTCGCGAACCCGCACACGGTCGAGATCGTCACCTCCGGCGCCGCCCAGGGCATCGACGACCTGCAGCGCTACGGCATGCCGTTCGCCCGGGAGGACGACGGGCGCATCTCGCAGCGCTTCTTCGGCGCGCACACCTACCGCCGCACCGCGTTCGCCGGCGACTACACCGGGCTCGAGATCCAGCGCACGCTGGTCAACCGGGCAGCCCAGCTGAACGTGCCGATCCTCGACACGGTCTACGTGACCCGCATCCTGGTCAACGACGACGGCGCGGTGTTCGGCGCCTACGGCTTCGATCTCGAGACCGGCACCCGCTACCTCATCCACGCGGACGCTGTCATCCTCGCCGCCGGTGGACACAATCGCATCTGGCGACGCACCTCCTCGCGCCGCGACGAGAACACCGGCGATTCGTTCCGACTGGCGGTCGAGGCCGGTGGGCGCCTCCGCGATCCCGAGCTCGTGCAGTTCCATCCTTCGGGGATCATCGAACCCGAGAGCGCGGCCGGCACGCTGATCAGCGAGGCCGCGCGCGGGGAGGGCGGCGTCCTCCGCAACGGTCTCGGCGAGCGTTTTATGCACAAGTACGACCCGGAGCGTCTCGAGCTCTCCACCCGCGACCGCGTCGCGCTGGCCTGCTACACCGAGATCAAAGAGGGACGTGGCACCCCCAACGGCGGCGTCTGGCTCGATGTCTCGCACCTCCCCCGCGAGACGATCATGACTCGGCTGCCGCGGGTCTACCAGACCATGCTCGAGCTGCAGATGCTCGACATCACAACGGATCCGATCGAGATCGCGCCCACGGCGCACTACTCGATGGGCGGCGTGTGGGTGCGCTCCGAGGACCATGGCACGGATGTACCCGGACTGTACGCGATCGGAGAAGCTTCCAGCGGCCTGCACGGAGCGAATCGTCTCGGCGGGAACTCGCTGATCGAATTGCTCGTGTTCGGCCGCATCGTGGGACAGGCGGCCGCGGCCTACTCCGCCGGACTGCCCGCGCAGGTGCGCTCCACCGCGGCGGTCGAGGTGGCGCGTGGCGAGATCGACGCGCTGCTGGCATCCGACGGCCCCGAGAACGTGCGCGCGTTGCAGCGAGCGATCCGCAACACGATGACCGAGCACGCCGGGGTCGTCCGCGACGAGCAGGGGCTGCGTGCTGGGCTCGCGGAACTCGACGCGATAGAGGCACGGATCGCCGATGTGGGCGTGCATCCTGACATCGCCGGCTACCAGGACCTCGCGCACGCCTTCGACCTGAAGTCGGCCGCCCTCGCCGCCCGCGCGACCCTCGAAGCCGCGCTCGAACGGCGCGAGACCCGCGGCTGCCACAACCGCAGCGACTACCCCGACATCGATCCCGCATTGCAGGTGAACCTGGTCTGGTCGAAGACAACGGGCATCGTCCGCGAGAGCATCCCCGCGATCCCGGAGGAGATCGCGGCGCTGATGCGCGACGTGTCCGTGGCGGGGAAGCTGCTGGAGTAGGCGGGGCGGCGGGTGAGCGGCCGGGTGGCTCCGGTCTTCGTCGTCGTCGCGACTGAGTCACGGCCGGATGCGGTGACAACCGGCCGACGAGCTCTGATGAGGGACGTCGTGCCGCTCCCTCCATGTACCGGATCTCAGATAGAGCCGAAGGCCACCCCCCGAGACACCTCAGTGACGCGCGGAATCCCGCGGCTCGACGACGGGCTCGATGGGTGGCCATTCGGCGGATCTGAGATCGGGTACACGGTCGACAGCGGACCGGTGCGGTGAGCCGATTTCCCGACACCGGGCAGGTCGACGACTCTCACGATGTGATCATGCGGCCGAGGGGAAGGACGGCGACCGGCCCCGCGGACTCGAACCTCCAGTGTTCGGTTCCTACAAGATCTTGGGTAGGACCTCGTTCAGCACTGCGACCCCCGCGGTTGCAGCGAATACGATAAGTGCCCACTTCACGACCCTCTTCAGCACTATCTTCTTCTGCGCCCTGGACACAACGGCCCGAGAAGGCTGCCGCTCCCAATATTTTTTGTCCCGCGACTTCAGATAGGTCAAATACCCGAACTCGACCAGGAGGCTCGGCGTCACCGAAGCGAGGAACAGGAACATCACCGTACCGACCGTAACGAGCACATAGCGCCCTCCCGTGAGCAAGTTCGGCCCGACGATCGCTGCCGCGAATATGATCCAGAGGCTTTTCGGGCTGTATGCGCTCGACGTCGCCAAGTAGTTCCGCAGAGTCCGCTTCTCCGAGTGCCCCTCGCGGAGACGCTTCTTGAGAAGCAGAACATGCACGACAGTGGCACCGGCAACGTAGGACGGCCCAATAATCGCAGCGACAGCAAGGCGCATATCAACGAACCTGGCGACACCGTCCATCCCGATCTCGACTGTAGCCAAACATGTCGCGATAAGGCACGGCCCGTATACCCAACCCGCGAGAACAAACAACACCATAAAGCTTGAGGTGAGCACCTGGCACCGGAACACCCACCGCTGAAACAGCGACAATACGAGCATCACAACGCTGAACGCGATGAATGCAATCTGCAGATGAAAGAGCAGCCAAAGGTCGTCGTATCCATCGTCGAATATCATTGAACCAAGCCACGGCAGGGTGATGCCCAGCACGAACGCGGTAACGAAAGCCATCAGCGGCAAACTGGTCAGCGAAGCCCGAGTGTTCGCCAAACTCACAAAGTACTGGTAGTTCGCCTCGTTCCGCTCACGCTCGGCCCTACTCGCGCTCTTGCTCACACTGATCACCAAAACTTCGACTGCACCCAGTCGAGCCCCTTCTTGACAAAATCTTTCTCTAGATCAGAAACAATGGCGAATTGGTTCTAGATGCGGGAGCGCGCGTCCTCCCTTGTGGCCAGGGTTCTGATGCCCACACCTCTCCCTTGCACCTCTATCTGACCGGCCTCGCTGGCGACCCGCAGCACAACGGTCCGGCTTCATAGAAGCGCGTCAGGCCTTTCACCACCGGGCGGACGCGTCGCTGGCCATACCGATCAGGTTCAAGTCGCGACCGCTGGCCACGACCGAGGTGTGGTTCACCGCACTGTTGATCCCACCCACTAGAAGCGACCATCCACCTCCGCCGAGCCGAGGGAGACACCGATGTGATCGGAGTCAGTCCGGCACCGATCTCGGTGTCCACGGCGCCAGCGACGACCTACATCTCAACCCAGCAAATGCTCACTTACAGTGCCGTCGGGATGGAACAAATGACCCCAGTCGCCGAACTCGGGTATCGTGAACCAATTTTTAGACACATCTACGCCTCTAAATTCTCGGAACTCGACGTCGTCAGGATTCTCGACGTCGCCACTGGTCACGACTTCCTCTTTCACATATCCATCCTCTCTAAACCGCATAGTCACATGCCCCATTGAATGGTTTCGGCGTAGGTGTTTGTCTTCATGCGGGTACGAATACCAAGTGACCTGATCGAGGAAAAGAGACTCGTTATCGCCCTCGTAGGGGACTGATTCATCTTTTGGATGAAAATAGCCACTCCAAAGATATCCAACTTCTACCGTACTGTGAAGGTTGATCTTGTGGAGCACGACTCCGTTCGCACGTGGATACATCTGCAAATAGCTCACCGGCTGCCCGGCCTCATTGAGCCGCACAATACCGAACCACTTACCACGATTGGCGGCATTCAACTCGTACCGCGCACGCGCCTCATTTTCCGTAAGTTCCGTCGAGAAAAGACCTCACCGCTTACTGGGGTGCGCGGGTCCCGCGCCCACTTTGTCGCAATATATATAGTTCGATGCCTCGACGAGGCGCTTGCCACGCGAATCAGAAAACAGAACACTCATCCAAAAAATCGAAGCTCATACTTATCCGGCACAGCATCATGGTGGTAGTAGTACCAGAAAACGTCACCCGCTTCCGACGCATCGAACACCTCCCCTTCAGGCACCCTGCTAACTCGGCCGTTCCAGGTCACGTCAACTACCTTCGCGGAGAACTTCCCCTCAGGCAGTGGGCGAGCGACCTTGTAAAGGCTGTCCGAACCGTCCGCGTTCTCTTTCCGCACTTCAACCATCATGCCGTCAGCACTTCCCGCCGCCTGCAGAAAGAAGCGCGGCCACGAACCGGACAAGTCATCCCACAGACGCTTGCCCTCCGGGAGCCGGGAGAGGGAGATCGCAAAACGCTCAGAACCAGTCATTAAGGTCGGGGCACGCCGAATCACAAACTCGGTCCGCATATCATTGGGAATTTCCGTCTGAGATGAGCCATTTTTCGCTATGACATGCGTTGCGGTCATCATTTCCCTTCCTACTGTTTCGCCTTGCAAACAAGGACGAGAACGATCTCGGTCGTTCCCCCCTCCAAATGAACCTCCGGCCAGGTCTTCCACCGAAACGGACTCGACAGATCCGTTGAGGGCAGAATGGTTTGTGCGTTCCTCATAGACTAGGTTATCCTGAACAGTCCCGACCGAGCACCTCCGCGGTTCCGCTTCGGCTTCCGGAACCTCACCGATTACATCGCCTGCAGCCCCCTGGAAATCTGCGGCTTAAACCCTCACCCACACCCCGAAATGCGATGAGCCAACAAACGTCACCTCGCGAGGACGCGAGCTCCCACTAGCCGTTGGCCTCCTGATGATCATCGAACGGACGCGATGGATCAAGCTCCTGACGCTCCTCCGCGCGCTCGACATTCGCCCAACGCGGCGACAACGCTTGGAGAATGATCTTTGCACCAATATTCTGCACTGCGAGGCGGCTCGAATCGTTGAAGTCCCAGTGATATCGACGCATAGCAACATTCTTGAACATGCCGCCGCCGACAATACGATTGACGTCGTCGGCAATTGTGCGGAGACTTGACTGCAGATCACGTTCCCGGTCGCTATCCTGACTTCGCACACTATCCGAGACCGGGATGTTTATTTTCAACACATTTTCATCACTCAGGAGTACATCGACCCAGTTCTCGTTGAGAGGCAGCGCAGCGCGAAGATCAATACCCTTCCTGCGATCCGAGGTTATCTCCCAGTCAAGTTTTTCGGCCAGGGCCTTGATATCCATTCTTGAGACCGGCCAGGTCAATTCGTGGAACGTTCCAACTATTGGGCGCAGTTCCTCGAAAGTCAGTCGCTTAAAATTGCTCATACCGTCCCTTCTAAACGCATTCGTGTGCTCGTTTGCAGAGTTTGCTACTCCAGAACCAGGGCATTTTGATATAGTACCAGATTGTAGATTTCAACCGTCCCGTCACCTCGCGCCCTCACCATCCGATACTCGACTGTCATTTCACCGTTCTGCAATTTCTGTAGTACATCCGGGTTTTTGTCGAGCCAGGAACGAAGCTCGACGTCTTTCCGAAATAGGTCGTTGAAATAGGTCGTGGAACCTTGGCCAGCTGATTGCCCGTCGACTTTGCGGCCTTTGCTGCTCAGGTACGCGTCCCCGCCCTTCGCCTCGGTAAAAATTAGCCGGTTCCCGTCGCGAGATCGAGTGATTAGATCGAAAGTGTCACGCACAGCGTTCGGCCTGTAAGAGACGTCGGTTTCACCAAGTGCTTCGCGGTGGACCGTAGCGGCCGTTTCGCCAAGGTTTCTCGAGGCATTGTTGCGTGCAGTCCAAGCCTCGCGCTCCGCAAAAGAGCGTTCTTCCAGCTCATCGAGGACTTCGAGCCGGGTGTCCTTCACAGTATTCGAAAGATCAGTTTGCGAACGTATATTCGTACGATGGCTATCGACCACACCTTCGATGTCGTTCTTTTTGAGCGCCTTTGGATCGATGTCGATGCCGAGTTCTCGGAGTTTGATAAGTGCCCGGTTGCGTTCTGTTGTTGCCCGATCAAGATCCGCGAGGGAGTTGTTTCGGTTCTCCAACGCAATCTCGAAGCGCCGATTGCCACGCAAGCCGGCATCGTCGAGGCGCTCGGCCTCAGCCTTCCGGAGATCCACGCCAGATAACACCGCTTGCTTCGGATCAAGGCCGTCCGGTGTCCGCACCATAGGCGTGAAGGTCTGTAACGTCGGGGTGAATTCGTCGCTGACTTTGACCCCTGTGCCGCCGTGTTGGCTTTTGAGCCAGTCGAGGGCGCTGGTGGCGGCGTTGGGGGTGGAGATCGTGACGGGCGTGAAGTCGGGGAGTTTCCCGCCACCGGCGAGGTTGTCGACTTTGCTGAGGAGGCTGCCGGGTGTGCCGAGTTTCGCGGCGGCGCCGAACGGGACGAGGTTCCCGGCGATCTGGCCGATCACGAACGCGTCCCCGTCCGCAACCTGCCCGGCGATGGTGGTCAGCTGGTTCCACAGGCCCGAGCGTGCTTCGTCGCTGGTCGCGAGGGCGTACATGCCGGTACCGATCTGCTGCACGTTCACCTGCACGGCGTCGCTAGCGACCTGCAGCACGCCCGAACCGGCCCCGGCGAGGAACTGAAGCCCCGTGTCGCCGGATGTGATCGCGGGTTGTGCGACGTTCACGTCGTACCACTGGGCGGCCGAGCCGGCGGCCATCCCGATCAGGTTCAGGTCGTTGCCGGTCGTCACGATCGAGGTGTGGTTGACCGCACTGTTGACCCCACCCACGAGAAGCGACCCGCCCAACACCGTCAAGCCCAGGGAGACGCCGCCGGTGAACGGGGTCAGTCCGACACCGATCGTGGTGACCACGACGCCGGCGGCGATCTGCAGGCTGTCCCAGAGCAGCCCCCACGCAGCATCCTCCGTCCGCTTGCGCTCCTCTTCCGCCTGCATATCGTCGACGTAGCCGGAGAAGAGGGTTTCCCAGCCGGTTGAGGCGGCCTGCTGGTTCTGTTCGCAGTAGTCCCGCATCCCGCTGGTGAGCTCACCGAGCCGGCCTAGGGTGAGGGTGAAGCTCCCGGACTGGTAGGAGCGTCGCTGCCCGACAGTGAGACTCCCCACGTTGTGCACGGTCCGGTTCAGTTCCGTGAGCAGGCTCTTCACCTGCGCGAACCCGGGATCCGTGGCCTCATACGCCGCCCACGTCTCCTGCTGCGTCTTCGCGACCGAACGCATCCGCTCGAAACCCTCAGCAGCGCGTTCGGCCGCGCCCGCGCCTGCACCGCCCAGTGACATCAGATGGGATGCGTTCGCAGCGATGGCCCGCAGATCGGTCGCGAAACCCTGCAGTTGTTCCATGCCGGTGTCGAGTTGAGTGAGGTGAGTGTTGAACTCGTCGTTCACGAGCCGGAAATTCCCGCCACCATCGACCTGGGAGTAGCCGTTCCAATACACGCCGATCGCGGTCTGGAACGTGTACAAGCTCACCAGCAGCGATTGCACGATCGGGATGTGCACTTCGCGGATGTAGGCGCGCATCGCGTCCGCACCCACGCCACTGATATTTCCCGACCCGGCAAGAGACTCCAGACCCTGCGATAACTCGGACAACGCCTCGATCCGAGCCGAGAGGCCCTTCTGCAACCCCGGAGAAGATGCCTGCCACGAATCAGCGGAGAACTCGACCACACTCACTGGGGCACCTCGCACACCTGCGCATCTTGCGCGTCCTGCACTTCGATGTTCACTCCGAGCTGGTCGAACTCGTCCGTGTCTTTCTGCGCCAGAGCACCATAAGACGCGATCAACGCCGACAGATCGGCATAGATCTCCGAGACGGCCGTAGCGCCGGGAACATTCAAGTTGTCTCCCCGACTCCAACCATCGGTCGTCTCCGCCACGCGGGAAGTGAGCGCGAGTACGTTCCGGGTCTCCTCATGAAACCCATCACGAACACCCCGCGTGCCTGCATCCAACATCTGATATCTCCCTGGTGCCTCTTAATTCAGGGCTATCGTGACAGCCTGCATGGAAAGAATCGGGTGCTCGATCGGGTTGATCGAGAACGCGAGCGAACGTTGCTTGTTCTTGCAGTCGCTAATGGCCTGCCCGATCTGTTCACTGATCTGCGCGTGGTCGGACTTCGCGGAATCCAGCGCGGTGGTGAAGCTGGTGCGTTCCTGTCCGGCCCACAGCGCCCCGCCTGCATCTCTATAGCCATCGACACGGAATCCCTCCACGTCGCCACGCACATTGTTCAGCTTGTTGATGATGCCTTCGAGTTCGCGAACCTGCGCCAACGCCTGCTCGTCACTCATCGTCATCTCCCAGATCGCGGACGCCGGCGAACGGGTCACTATCGATCGCCCTAGAAGCGGGGGCGGTAGTGATGGACGTGGCGGAGACGGGTATGCGCGTGGCTGCGGCGTGTTCGTGCCGGTATCGGGCGTGGGCGGTGTTCAGGATCTCGACGGCGAGTTCGTCGTCGGCGTCTCGGTAGCCTTCGTGCACGGCCTTCACGATGTCGTCGTGGTTGAAATAGGCGATGTTCGTATCGATCATTCCCTCCGGATAGAGGAATGCGCCGTAATCGAAGAACTGACCCTCGACGATCGATCCGCGGCTGACGATCAAAAGCTTCTTCACGGAGCCGTTAAGAATGACGACGCTTCCGAGTGCAAGAAACGACCGGCTCCTCGGCTGCACCGTCTCGGACTGCTCATCGGTCATTGCTGTCTTCCTTTGCGTCGTAGCTCACTGAACGGGTCTTTCGAATCTCTTGTCATCGCAGCGAAGGCTTCGCCTGGGGCCGCCTCGGGCCGGGGTGCGGATGTGGACGGTGTGGTCGTCGCTGGGGTGGTCAGGTCGACGGTCAGGTCCGGCTCCGCAGCGGGAGTCGGTCGTCTCTTCGGCGGCGTCATCGCGTTCGCAAGCTGCTCCTTCGCGAACACGACGTCTTGCTCGCTCTCGTGGCCCCGATGCAGCACTTTCGTGATCTGCGTGCCCCGGATCACGATCTCCCGCACCCCCGCCGCCGCGCCCTGGGGGTGTGGCACGGCCTTGTAGCCGGCGATGAACCCGTCATCGTCCTTCTGGAAACCGCGGGCGATCACGACGTATGTGCCCTCGACGTCCTCGATCTGGACGGCGCTACCGAGCGGCAGAAGCGGCGGTGCCTGCGTCATGCTTGAGCTCCCTTCGCCTGGGGAAGTTTGATCGTCTCGACGGTGCGACCACCCCGGAGCACGAAGAACGGTTCGTCAATACCGGGCTCAGCTTCGGTCGAGGAGCCCATGCTCTTCACCAAAGGACTGTCGTAGGCGCGCGCACCGATGAGGCCGGTGAACGAGAGCTCGCGGAGGAGCTTCGGGACCGGGTCGAAAGATTTCGCGAGATAGTCGTGCCGGCTGAAGATCACGAGATCCAGGCCCGCCTTGTAGGTGTTCTTGAGCGCGAGGACGAAGTCTTCGGGTTTCAGCCCGGTCCCCGCGATGAAGTCCGGCAGGTTCGCGATCACGAGCACCGTGGGGATGCCCTGGTCTTTCTGCTTGTTCAGGTTCAGGTACGCGACGATGCCCGCGACGATCTGGTTCGCGTCGCTCCTGCTCGTAATGCGGCCGAAGTTCGCCGGGAGCGGGGTGCGTTCGAGCGCTTCGTCGAACGTCTCGTCGAAGTCGACGATCAGAAACTCCGTCTGCGCCCGTGCGCCCTGCGTGAGCAGGGTCTCCTGGAAGAGGAGTTCTTGCTCGTCGTCCTTGGCCGCGAACACGAAGTAGGGCTGCGAGCGGGGCAGGAACCCTCGCGCCTCGGTGGTGGCCTTCGACAGCCCGAACGGCACGCCGCCCACCGCCTCGAGGTCACGCACCGAGACGCTCTCGGTGAATACGTCCGGGGTGAGTTCCTGCGGCACCATCGGGATCCTCGCCGGCCGCGCCCCCGCCCAGGCCTCGTTCAGGGCGGTGACCTGCTGTTCGAGTGCGGCGAGGGTCTCCGCGCTGGTTTCGCCCTGGGCCGGCTGGTAGAACTGGATCGCGGTCGGCGCGTCGGTGAGCACCTGGCCCCTTCCTGGCCGGTCGACTTGCAGCAGTCGTTCGCGGCCCATGATCTGGGCCAGCTCTCCCTCGTCGTTCAGGTACAGGCACAGCTTCGTGGAGATGTTGCTGAGCATGTTCATCCGGACTCCGCCGACCCGGGACGCGCTCATGATCAGATACACGCCGAGCCCTGCGCCCTCGCGGAGGACCTGGAGCAGCAGGTTGTCGATCTGGTCTTTGCGGCGGTCGTTGGCGGTGAGGTTGTCGTACCCGTCGAGCACGTTCAGCACCACGGGCAGCATCTGCCTCGTCTTCGCAGCGAACTGCGCCAGGTTCGCGACCCCTGCCTGCTTGAACTCCTGCTTTCGGGCTGCGAGCAGGCTCGCCACCCCGTCGAGCATCTTGCCGAGCTTCTCGGCCTCCTCCAGCGTGGCCAGATCCGCCACGTTGGGAACGTCCTTCACCGGCAGCAGGCCGTTGTTCCCGAAATCGATCAGGTTCACGTGGACCCGTTCGGGCGTACTGGTCTTCGCGAGGTTCAGCACGAGGGTCTGCAACACGGTCGACTTGCCGTAACCGGGGCTGCCGAACAGTGCGGTGTGCCCGGCTCGCGCCAGGTCGAAGTCGTAGTTCTCCTGCGCCTGCCGGGATGGGACGTCGAGCATTCCCATCGGCACGCTGAGACCGGCCCCGGCAGGGTCCGGGGTGGCGATGCTCTCGGCGAGGTTCGGCACCCACGGCTTATCCGGCAGCAATAGCCCGGCGTCGCTCTGGAACGTGGTCACGATGGCGTCGATCACGGCTTCGAGTTGCGAGGGCAGATCGCTGGTGTCCCGACCCTGTTCGACGTCTTCGTCGGGGTCGTAGAACAGTTCGTACTGACCGAGCTCGTTGATCGTGTAGATCCGCTCATCCCGTTGCTCGGCGACGACCGCGTCCGGGTCGTACGGCACCCCGGCGTAGCCGCTCTGGAACAGCTCGTAGACCTCGTTCTGACCGACCCTCAGGTACCCGCGGCCGGGGTTCGTGATGTGGGCCGCGTCGGTCGTCTTCAGCAGCTCGTTCGAGTCCTGCTCACTCGCCATTTTCAGCGCGATCTTCGACGTCGAGTTCGCCTCGATCTGGTCGTTCACCACTCCGCTGGGCTTCTGCGTCGCGAGGATCAGATGCACGCCCAGGCTGCGGCCGATACGCGCGACCGAGGTCAGTTCGTCGAGGAACTCGGGCACGTTCGCCTTCAGCTCCGCGAACTCGTCGGACACGAGCACCAGGTGCGGCAGCGGCTTCGAGGGGTAGGTCACGTCGGGTTTCGGAGTGTGCCGCTGCTTGTACAGGCTCATGTAGGCGTTGATGCTGTTCACCCCGTAGAAGGCGAACTCGCGCTGCCGCTTGTTCAGTTCCGCGGTGATACTCGCCAGCGCCCTCGCCGTACCCGCACCATCGAGGTTCGTGATGGCGCCCATGAAATGGGGCAGTCCGTCCAGGGTGTTGGCGATGCCACCGCCCTTCCAGTCGATGATGAGCATGCCCACGTCCTCCGGAGAGAAGTTGATCGCCAGACCGATCAGGTAAGTGGTGAGGAACTCGGATTTCCCCGAACCGGTGGTGCCGCCGACAAGCGCGTGCGGACCGTGCGCGCGCTCGTGCAGATCCCAGAAGACGTAGTCGGATCTGCCGCGCCACCCGATGAGCGACGCGATCGACTTGTTCGGTTCGGCCTGGGCCCACCGCTGCGCGATGTGCAGCTCCTCGACGGTCCTGACCTCGTATTGCTCCAGCAGGCTCAACGCCTCCGGCACCGTGTTCTTCTCCACCTCGAGGTGGTTCAGGTTCGACAGCCTCCGCAGCGCCTGCTCGAGGTGTTCCGGAAGCGGGTAGGGCGTGAACGGTGTCGCCAGGTACACACCGTTGTCGGTGACGAGTTCGCCTTTCACAAGGTTCGGTGCCTGGATCAGCGCGGTGACGGTCTCGGGCAGGAGCTTCGCGTCTTCGCTGCACCAGATCACCGTCACACCCAGCTCGCTCATGTCTTCGGCGAGCAGTTCGTTGATGCCGTGACCGGCGAGGTACCGGTCGTCGCTGATCGTGAACACGTAGTGCGGGGCGAACTGGGGCGGCTGCGCGCCCGCGTCCTTCACCGCCTGCTTCCGCTTCTGCAGCACCTGGTAGAAGCTGTTCAACACGATGTCGCGCAGCCTGTCGTTGTACACGAGCCCGCGCAGGTTCAGCTCCTGCAAGGTGAAATGCGGCAACAGCCGCCACGCGCTCCACGCCTGCTGATACGCCTCCCGGGAGATCAAACTCACGAGATTCACGTCACGATACGAATGGAAGAACGCCGTCTGAAACAGCAGCGACTGCAGCTGCAGCTGCACGACGTCCGGCGGGCCGACGAACCCGAGCGTCTGACCCGCCAGTCCGACCGGTGTCGGGGCATCCCGCTGCGTCTGGAACCCGGTCGCAAGCTCCGCGACCTGCTGTGCCTGATCCCTGGCATCCTTGTCGCTCACATCGGAGGACACCTTCAACGCGGACGGGCGATCGGACAGCCCCAGCGAGACGTTCAGGAAGTCCTTGTTGAAGCGTTGACGCTCGTAGATCCTCCGGTCGTAGACCTCGATCATCTCGGCGAGCTCCTGCGGGCTCGGCTGTTGATACCGCAGCACGTCGCCCTCAACCGCGTGGGCGCGGGCGGCCTGAGAGACGGCTCTCACGAGATAGCGGTCGTACTCCTCCTCCGCCGTGAGAGCCGCATCCTTCGTCTCTCTCTTCTCGGTCGCAAACTGCGAAACCGTGAATGACGCCGTCAACAGGGTCGCGAGCCCCAACCCGAGCATCATCGTGGGATTACTGCCGGTGATGACCACCGTCACACCGGACGCTACGACCAGAAACAGTGGCGGCAACACCATCCGCAGCAACCGATTCTTCGGCTTCGCCGGCGGCTTGTCGGGCCCCTGCAACCGGAACTCGCCCTCATCGACGTCCAAGTTCAGCTTCGGGGACCTCCGGTAGTCGGGGAACCCCTCGGGAAACTCCCGCGCCGGAGGCTGCACCAGCATCTTCGAATGATCGAAGACCGCATCGGCGTTGAAGACGGTGATCTTCAGCTGCGCCGGACGCCTCTCGACGAGGTACCCCGCCGTCAGCACTACTGTGCCGACGTCGAAACCGCAGACCTGCCTCCCGACGATGGGAAGGCCGTCGACGCAGACCAGGTGATCGCGCGCGTCAACGATCAGAGAGTCATGATGCACGACCAGCAGCGGTGAATCCGTCACGCGGATCCCGGCATCCGGGTTTTCGCCGATCACGAAATCACCGCGACCGTCGGTGACGAACGTGACGGTGCGAGCGTGTGCGGCCGGGACGACGATGCATTCCAGTGCGCCGACCGCCTGCAGCCCGGCACCGAGCCGCTCGCCGTCCACGTACAGCAATTCGTTGATCACGCTGAAGGTATGCCCCTGATGCTGCACAAGAGGGGACTCCTCGGTCAGCGACAGCGTGACCGCCTGCCGTCCGTCGAGCAGATAGACCAAGAACAGGAGTTCGGCCTGATCGAGCCGGGAATCGACCCCCGCCGGTCGAACACCCACAGGCTGCTCCGTACGCGACATACTCATTGGGACGCCGCCGCATCGGCCGTGCCATCGAGCTTCGCGGTCAGCTCGTCGATGGATTTCGTATATTCCGAGAGGAGCTCCTGCTTCTCACCACCGGCCATCCGGGTATCCAGCTTCGTCGCCTGATAGAGGTCGGTGTAGGCCAACAGCGTGAGCTGATCGTCGCCGAGATTCTTGGCATAGTCGAGAGCCTGCTCGAACTCACCGCGACCCGTCGCGATCCAATAGTTCAACGTCACATCGTCGGATTTTTCCGAGATCGTGTTCAGAATCGTTTGCTTCTGCGTCGCCGTGAGATCGTGCAGACTGACGCTGGACACCGCCAGTACGTACTTCGCGGACGGCGGCAGCGATGACGCTGCCTGCCCGTTCAACGCCATCAACGTTCCTGCGTAGTCGTTTGCGAGAAAACGCGCCTGCGCCGCAATCACCGCGGTCTGCACACGGTTCTCGTTGCCCGTCTGCCACACGAACACACCGGCAGTCAGCGAGGCCGCGACACCGACCACGCCGAGCGCGCGGTACCACCCGTATCGACGTTTGGAGACGCTCTTCCGCGTCACCGCGACCACCGATTGCTCCGCCCGCACCTCCGCGTCGATGTACGCGAACAGTTCATCCGTCGTGGTCGTCTGCCGGACCGAGGTCGAAACCGTGTCTCTGAACGCCGCCATCCCGTCGAGGAGTTGCTCGAACGGGAGCTTCGGGCGGAACACCTGCAGCACCATCGCCTGCAACGATGCGAGGAACCGTGCCTCCTCGAACACCATCGGGGCGAGTACGCCCTGCAACCCGACATGCACCACTCGAAGCAGCCCGCCGGTCAGATACATGTTGTCCGGGTGGATCAACGGCAC
This sequence comes from Microbacteriaceae bacterium VKM Ac-2855, assembly GCA_013204985.1. Classification (GTDB taxonomy): domain Bacteria; phylum Actinomycetota; class Actinomycetes; order Actinomycetales; family Microbacteriaceae; genus Rathayibacter. The sequence continues at coordinate 590 of JABMLG010000003.1, read as the reverse complement.
CGTGAAACCATCCCGATAACGCGCACACGCCACCAGACCCTGTGCCAACAGCAGCCGATCAAGACGCGTCTGTGCGCGGTCGATCGCGTCCCGAAAGCTGATCTCTCCAGGCATGAGCGCGTAATCGACGGTGATCCCCGTCTCGGTCTCGCTCGCGTCGACATAGCGTGCGATCACGTCCAGACACGAATCGTCGAACCCGTCCTTCTCCAGGCTCACCTGAAGAGGCTCATCGCAAAAGACGGTGTAGCCGTACGGGTGTGAGGTTGGCGCGTCGGAGCCATGAAAGAGGTCGAGGTCTTCCCAAGATGGAAGTTCTCACACTGCCCATCGGGAAGACCTCGACATGCCCCACGCTACCTTTGCTGAGCCTGATCTCACGACCTTCTGCCGCCTTGACGAGCTCGGTCTCTGCGCCGTTGGTCAGCATCTCGCCCCCGACCGGGCCGTTGTGGAGTGCCGCGTCGTCGACGCCGATCGGTGGTGCACAGTGTGCGGCTCTGAAGGTTCTGTGCGTGACACGGTCACGCGGCGTCTCGCTCATGAACCGCTCGGCTGGCGACCCACGATTCTGCTGATCCGGGTGCGTC